>NZ_VTTO01000029.1 GCF_008364825.1 Azospirillum sp. B21 | reverse complement strand
CTCGTCCGCCGACAGGATGCCGGCCGGCTTGCCGCAGGCGCGGATGCGGGCGATGGCGTCCTCGATCGCCGCCTGCACCTCCGGGTGCTTCGGGTTGCCGACATGGCCCAGCGCCGCCGCGAGGTCGCCGGGGCCGATGAACACGCCCGTCACGCCGTCGACCGCCGCGATCGCCTCGATGTTGTCCAGGCCCTTGCGGCTTTCCACCTGAACCAGCACCGCAAGCTCCGCCTCGCACAGCTGCGGATAGTCCTTGATCCGGCCGAAGCCGCTCGCCCGCGGCGCCGCCGAATAGCCGCGCACCCCATGCGGCGGATAGCGGGTGTAGGACACCGCGTTGGCCGCCTCCTCCGCGCTCTCCACATAAGGGATCAGGAAGGACTGCACCCCGATGTCCAGGTAGCGCTTCAGCGTCACCATGTCGTTCCACGGCACCCGCACCACCGGATGCGCCCGCCCGCCGGCGGCCGCCGCCTGCAGCTGGCTGTAGACCATCGGCAGCTCGTTGGGCGAATGCTCGGTGTCGAGCACCAGCCAGTCGAAGCCGGAGCCGGCGATGATCTCCACCGTCACATGGCTCGACAGGATCGACCACAGGCCGATCTGCAGGCGGCCGGCGTCCAGCGCGCGCTTGAAGGAATTCTGGGGAATGGTCATGGCTTTACCTCGTGGCTCTACATGCGTCGATCGGGCGCGCCGATCAGGATCGCGCGGAAATCGTTGACGTTGGTCAGGGTCGGGCCGGTCACCACGCCGTCGCCCAACGCCTCGAAGAAGCCGTGGCCGTCGTTGTCGGCCAGGCTGTCGCGCGGCTTCAGCCCCAGGCTCCAGGCCCGCGCCAGCGTGTCGGGGGTGATGATGGCGCCGGCGATCTCCTCCTGCCCGTCCACCCCGTCGGTGTCGCCGGCGATGGCGTGGATGGCGGGATGGCCGTCCAGCGCGATGGCGAGCGACAGCAGGAACTCGACATTGCGGCCGCCGCGGCCCGAGCCGCGCACCGTCACCGTGGTCTCGCCGCCCGACAGCAGGATGCACGGGGCGGTGAAGGGCTGGGCGCGGTCGGCCACCTGCAGGGCGAGCCCGCCCAGCACCCTGCCGACGTCGCGCGCCTCGCCTTCGATGCGGTCGCTCAGGATGTGGACCGGGTAGCCGGCCTCGCGCCCTACCGCCGCGGCGGCTTCCAGCGCCATCTGCGGGGTGGCGATCAGGCGGGTTTCGCAGCCCGCCAGCCGCGGGTCGTCCGGCTTGACGCTTTCGCCGCGCCCGCTTTCCAGCACGTCGCGCACCGCGGGCGGCACCGTGATGCCGTAGCGGCGGAGGATGGCAAGCGCGTCGGCGCAGCCGGTGGGATCGCCGACGGTGGGGCCCGACGCGATGTCCATCGGGTTGTCGCCGGGCACGTCGGACAGCAGCAGGGTCAGCACCCGGGCCGGGGCGCAGGCGGCGGCGAGCCGTCCGCCCTTCACCGCGGAGAGGTGGCGGCGCACGCAGTTCATCTCGGCGATCGTGGCGCCGGAGGCGAGCAGGGCGCGGTTGACCGCCTGCTTGTCCGCCAGCGTCACGCCGTCCAGCGGCAGTGCCAGCAGCGCCGAGCCGCCGCCGGAGATCAGGCACAGCACCAGATCGTCCGCCCCGAGGCCGGAGACCAGCGCCCGGATGCGCTCGGCGGCGGCCAGCCCGGCGGCGTCGGGCACCGGGTGGGCGGCCTCGACGATCTCGATGCGCCGGCACGGCACGGCGTAGGCGTAGCGGGTGACCACCAGCCCGGAGAGCTCTCCCGGCCAATGCTCCTCGACCGCCCGCGCCATCGCCGCCGAGGCCTTGCCGGCGCCGATCACCACCAGCCGGCCTTTCGGCGGGTCCGGCAGGTTGGCCGGCACGCACAGCGCCGGCTGGGCGGCGGCGATTGCGGCATCGAACATCTGGCGCAGCAGGTCGCGCGGAGCGGTCGACATGGGCGGAGCCTCCCTTTACGCTTTTTGGCCGATCTCGAAGTTCGCGAGCATCTCCAGGGCGCGGACCATGCCGGAATGGTCCCAGGCCTTGCCGCCGTTGGCGGCGCAGGCGTTGAACAGCTCCTGAGCGGTGGCGGTGTTGGGCAGGCTGACGCCGAGCGAGCGGGCGGTGGCGAGCGCGAGGTTGAGGTCCTTCTGGTGCAGTTCGATGCGGAAGCCGGGATCGAAGGTCCGCTTGACCATGCGGTCGCCATGGACCTCCAGGATGCGGGAGTTGGCGAAGCCGCCCATCAGGGCCTGGCGGACCTTGGCGGGATCGGCGCCGGCCTTGGCGGCGAGCAGCAGGGCCTCGCCGACCGCCTCGATGGTGAGCGCGACGATGATCTGGTTGGCGACCTTGGTGGTCTGGCCGTCGCCGTTGCCGCCGACCAGGGTGATGTTCTTGCCCATCAGCTCGAACAGCGGGCGGACGGTGCCGAAGGCCTTTTCCGGGCCGCCGACCATGATGGTGAGCGAGGCGGCCTTGGCGCCGACCTCGCCGCCCGACACCGGCGCGTCTAGATAGTCGCAGCCGAGTTCGTTGACGCGGCGGGCGAAGTCCTTGGTGGCGACCGGGGAGATGGAGGACATGTCCACCACGATCTTGCCGGCGCTGAGCCCCTCGGCGACGCCGCCGGCGCCGAACAGGACCTTTTCGACGTCGGGGGTGTCGGGGACCATGATGAAGACGATCTCGGCCTGTTCCGCCACCTCCTTGCCGGAGCCGCAGGTCACGGCACCGCCGGCGGTCAGGGCGTCGGGCACCGGGCCGACGGTGTGGACGAACAGCGCGTGGCCCGCCGCCTGAAGGTGGCCCGCCATCGGCGCGCCCATGATTCCCAAACCGATAAAGCCGATCTTGCTCATCTCTTTTCCTTCCAAAGCAATCTTGTCGTCGCGGGGCGGGAGTCAGCGCACGAGGCAGGGGCGCTTGTTGTCGAAGGTCCAGCCGGAGATCAGGTATTGCATGGCGATGGCGTCGTCGCGGGCACCCAGGCCGTGTTCCTTGTAGAGCTCATGCGCCTTGGCCAGTTGGTCCATGTCGATCTCGACGCCCAGGCCCGGCTTCTGCGGGACGGCGACCAGACCGCCCTTGATCTGGAACGGCTCCTTGGTCAGGCGCTGGCCGTCCTGCCAGATCCAGTGGGTGTCGATCGCGGTGATCTTGCCCGGCGCCGCGGCGGCGACGTGGGTGAACATCGCCAGCGAGATGTCGAAGTGGTTGTTGGAGTGCGAACCCCAGGTCAGGCCCCAGTCATGGCACATCTGGGCGACGCGGACGGAGCCCTGCATGGTCCAGAAATGCGGGTCGGCCAGCGGGATGTCGACCGACTGCAGCTGGATGGCATGGCCCATCTGGCGCCAGTCGGTGGCGATCATGTTGGTCGCCGTCGGCAGCCCGGTGGCGCGGCGGAACTCCGCCATCACCTCGCGGCCCGAATAGCCCTTCTCGGCGCCGCAGGGATCCTCGGCATAGGCCAGCACGTCGCCCTTGCCCTTGCACAGGCGGATCGCCTCCTCCAGCGACCAAGCGCCGTTGGGGTCGAGCGTGATGCGCGCCTGGGGGAAGCGCCTGGCGAGCGCGGTCACCGCCTCGATCTCCTGCTCGCCGGGCAGCACGCCGCCCTTCAGCTTGAAGTCGTTGAAACCGTAGCGGTCGTGGGCGGCTTCTGCCAAGCGGACCACCGCATCGGCCGTCAGGGCCTCCTCGTGGCGCAGGCGGAACCAGTCGTTCCTGGCATCGGGTTCGCAGCGATAGGGCAGGTCGGTCTTGTTGCGGTCGCCGACATAGAACAGGTAGCCCAGCATCTCCACCGCGTCGCGCTGCTGGCCCTCGCCGAGCAGGGCCGCGACCGGAACCTCCAGGAACTGGCCGAGCAGGTCGAGCAGGGCCGCTTCCAGGGCGGTGACGGCATGGATGGCGATGCGCAGGTCGAAGGTCTGCAGACCGCGGCCACCGGAGTCACGGTCGGCGAAGGCCTTGCGGGCGGCATTCAGGATGTTGTTGAAGGCGCCGATGGGCTGGCCGACCACCAGGGCGCGGGCATCCTCCAGGGTCTGGCGGATCTTCTCGCCGCCGGGGACCTCGCCGACGCCGGTGTGACCGGCGCTGTCCTTCAGGATGACCACGTTGCGGGTGAAGAAGGGGGCGTGGGCGCCCGACAGGTTCAGCAGCATCGAGTCATGGCCGGCGACCGGCACGACCAGCATTTCGGTGACTTTGGGGGAGGATTGGGTGGCCATGGCGGGAACTCCAGGGAAGGGGCGCGGGATTGGAGCCGCGCTCCGCTTTCGGATGATCGTGTGACGAGGGGGGCGGATCGGGGTGCGGCGCGGACGGGTCAGAGCGTCTTCAGTTCCACGCGCTTGATCTCGCCGACGATGAACAGGTAGCTGAGGATTGCGACTGCGGCATTGGCGGCGACGAAGATCAGCGCGCCGTCGAAGGACCCGGAACCGGCGACCAGATAGCCGATGACGATCGGGGTGGTGATGCCGGCGGTGTTGCCGAAGGTGTTGAACAGGCCGCCCGACAGGCCGCCGATCTCCTTCGGCGAGGTGTCGGCCACGACGGCCCAGCCCAGCGCCCCGACGCCCTTGCCGAAGAAGGCGAGCGCCATGATGGCGACGACCAGCCATTCGGCATCGACGTAGTTGCAGGCGATCATGCTCATCGACATCAGCATGCCGAGCACGATCGGCGTCTTGCGGGCAACGGACAGCGAGTAGCCCTTCTTGATCAGCCAGTCGGAGATCACGCCGCCCAGCACGCCGCCGATGAAGCCGGCGATGGCTGGAACCGAGGCGATCAGGCCGGCCTTCAGGATGGTCATGCCGCGGCCCTGGACGAGGTAGACCGGGAACCAGGTCAGGAAGAAGTAGGTCAGCGTGGTGATGGCGTATTGGCCGATGTAGATGCCCAGCAGCATGCGGTTGGACAGCAGCTGCTTCAGGTAGCCGAGCTTCGGACCGCCGCCGGTCTTGGCCTTCTTGGCATTGTCCATGTCGACCAGACCGCCGCCCTGCTCGATGTGGTCGAGCTCGGCCTTGTTGATGAGCGGGTGTTCCTTCGGGCTGTACAGCACCTTCATCCAGACGAAGCCGAGCACGATGCCCAGCCCGCCCATGACGTAGAAGACGTACTGCCAGCCGTAGGTCGCAGTGATCCACGCCATCAGCGGGGCGAAGATCACGGTGGCGAAATACTGCGCCGAATTGAAGACGGCCGAGGCGGTGCCGCGTTCCGCCGTCGGGAACCAGGCGGAAACGATGCGCGAGTTGGCTGGGAAGGACGGCGCTTCCGTCAGGCCGACCATGAAGCGCAGGGCGAACAGCGTGAGGATCGCCGTGCCGGCGCCGAGAAATCCGACGAAGCCCTGCATCAGGGTGAAGAACGACCAGGTGATCAGGCTGAAGAAATAGATGGTCTTGGAGCCGAACCGGTCGAGCAGCCAGCCGCCGGGAAGCTGGGCCATCACATAGGCCCAGCCGAAAGCGGAGAAGACGTACCCCATCGCCACGGCGTCGAGACCGAGCTGCTTGGCGGCGGCGGGACCGGCAATCGACAGCGTGGCGCGGTCGGCATAGTTCACGGCGGTCAGGATGAACAGCATGAGCACGATCAGGTAGCGCACATGCGTCGGTTTCGCCTGGGCGGCTGCTGCCTGTGTTGCTGTTGGCGGCGTGGCCATTCCGTCAACCACCGCGTCGGTTGGTATGGAGGCTTCAGCGGACATGGACATTGCTCCCTATGATACCGCCCGGCTCCAGCCCGATTCTTGCTTTTTGGGGGGGCTTTGGCGTGTGCCTTGCGGAAGGTCACGGTTTGGCGCTTCTGCGGGTCCCGCCACTGGGCGGCCCTTGGTTTCGCAGCGCTATCAGTGACAAATTGATAGCGCTGCCATTCCGGAGATCCAAGGAGAAATTTCGCCTCTCGCGCGGCCTCTATGACAACGCTGTCAGAGGAAAAAGGATGTGATCCGCCTAACGCACTGAAAACAAAAAGCTCTTCTCACGACCTGCGGCAGGGCGCCGCATCGTTTGCCTAGGTCAGGCTATACTTCAGGGGAGAGGGCATATTCATGATCATGGTCCGGGTTCTTCTATGAAGTCCGCAAGTCATGGCTAAATAATAGCGCTGCGACCGGCAAGGAGCGGAGGGGCCGGGACTCATAATAGCGCTGCGCTGCGCTGCGGCATCGTAAAGCCAGTCATGCGGCGCAGGCGATTGTGTCAAGTGACAGCGCTGTCAATAATGTCGGGCATCGGCGGGGAAGGCCCTGCCACTCTTTCACCCGATGCCTGCGCATCGTGATCAGGAGATTAGAATGTCAGAACAGTCGGCGGAATTTCAACGTTTCGCCTTGAAGTTCATGGTCATGGCGATACTCGCGGCGGCGGTGGAGCTCGCCGTGCTGCACGGGTTCGATTCAGGCGAGGCCGAAGCCGGTCATGCGGAGTGGGTCCGGAATGTTCCGGTGCTCGGCATTGACCTTCCCTTCACCTGATCGGGGGGGCAGACCGGGCTCAGGTGCTTTCCCGCTCCACGATCTCGAAGCCGATGTCGACGATCTTCTCGACGGGCTTGTCTTCGAACCGCGCGAGCATCGCTTCGGCCGACAGCCGGCCGATCGCCTGCCGGTCGATCCGCACGGTGGAGAGGGCGGGATAGGTATAGGGGGCGAATTCCAGGTCGCCGAAGCCCATGATCGCGAGATCGCCCGGCACCGACAGGCCACGGGCCTGGGCTTCCGTCAGGACGCCTTGCGCAAGCGCATCGGAGCTGCAGAAGACGGCATCCGGACGCTGCGGCCCCTCCAGCAGCTTCGCCAGCCCTTCACGCCCGAGCTTCAGGTTGCCGGGCGCCGGCAGGATCGCGACCTGGATGTCGGTGACGCCGCGTTCGGCCGCGGCTTCCTCGAAGCCCCGGCGGCGGACGGCGGCGCGTTCGTCGCTTGCCCAGACCAGCCCGAGGCGGCGGTATCCCTTGCCGATCAGATAGGCGGCCACCGCGCGCCCGAGCTTCTCATGCGAGAAGCCGACGAGCATGTCGATGGGAGTCGGCGTGAGATCCCAGGTCTCCACGACCGGAATCTTCGCGGCCAGAAGCCGCTGCCGGCTCTGGGGCGAATGGGTGATGCCGGTGAGGAACACCGCGTCGGGGCGGCGGCTCAGCACCGTGGCGAGCAGTTCGTCCTCCCGCGAGGCCGGATAGCCCGACAGGCCCAGCAGCACCTTGTAGCCGGCCTCGCCCAGCCGATCGGTCAGGCATTCGACCGCTTCGGCGAAGATCGAGTTGCCGATGGTCGGGACGATCGCCGCCACCAGCCGGCTGCGCTTGGAGGCGAGGCCGCCGGCCAGCAGGTTCGGAACATAGCCGCTGCGGGCGATCACCTCCCGCACATGGTCCAGCGTGTCCTTGGTCACCAGTTCCGGCCGGTTGATCGCCCGTGAAACGGTGATCGGCGCCACCCCGGCCATCCGCGCCACTTCTTCGAGCGTGACGCTGCCGGAAGACCGGCTTGAAGTACGGGGTGCCGCTTTTTTTTGATCCGGCTGGGGCGCCTTCTTGCCCGGCTTCCGTTTGCTATGGGTGGGCAGGGGATCAGACACGAGTGTCCCTTCGGTAAGCCGGTTCAAGAGTTCAGGACAACATAGGGCTGTCGAACGCCGTTTGCCAAGTTCCGGAGGTTCCGTTCCAGGCCCCTTCGGCAAGATGAACGAGAGGATGGGCGACTTGTCGCAGGAAACGACGAAGAAAATCCTTCTCAAGCTATGGGCGCAGCGATACGGTGCCCGATGACAGCGCTGTCATAAACCGGCGTGGCCGGGATCGGATGCGATCCGCCGCCGGCCGGGAGCGCGGTCCCCAATCCTCTGCCCGCTGCGCCAGCCCCGGTTCCGGGCGGCGCCGGTGCTCCGCCGTCCCGGCAATGCCGCAGCCCACACGCCGTGCCGCATTCCGCCGCGCCTCATCTTCAGGAGTAACCAGCCCATGGCCCTTCTCCGCAGCAGTCCGTCAGGTCTTCCGCCGCGCCAGCGCAAGACCAAGATCGTGGCGACCATCGGACCATCCAGTTCGACGCCGGAGCGGATCCGCGAGCTGTTCGTCGCCGGGGTCGACGTCTTTCGCCTGAATTTCAGCCACGGCAGCCACGCCGACCATGGCGAGCGGCTGCGGGCGATCCGCGAGATGGAGCAGGAATTCGGCCGCCCCATCGCGATCATGGCCGATTTGCAGGGACCGAAGCTGCGGCTCGCCACCTTCCGCGACGGGTCGATCTCCCTCAGCCAGGGGCAGATGCTGCGGCTGGACCTGTCGTCCGAACCGGGTGACGGGACGCGCGTCGGCATGCCGCATCCGGAAATCTTCGCGGCCCTTCAGCCGGGGGCCGAGCTTCTGCTCGACGACGGACGGGTCCGGCTCAGCGTCACCGCCTGCGGGTCGGACCATGCCGATACGGTCGTGGTCAGCGGCACCCGCCTGTCGGACCGCAAGGGCGTGAACGTGCCGGGCGTCGTGCTGCCGCTGTCGCCGCTGACCGCCAAGGACCGCCTGGATCTGAATTTCGCGCTGGAGCAGCGCGTGGATTGGGTCGCGCTCAGCTTCGTGCAGCGGCCCGAGGACGTGGCGGAGGCGCGCCGGCTGATCGGCGGGCGTGCCGCGCTGCTGTCGAAGATGGAGAAGCCGCAGGCGATCGAGCATCTCGAACTGATCGTCGAACTGTCGGACGGCGTGATGGTCGCGCGCGGCGATCTCGGTGTCGAGCTGCCGCCGGAGGATGTCCCGGCGCTTCAGAAGCGGATCGTGCGCGAGGCCCGTCTGGCCGGCAAGCCGGTGATCGTCGCCACCCAGATGCTGGAATCGATGGTGACCGCCCCGGCGCCGACGCGTGCCGAAGCGTCGGACGTCGCGACGGCCGTCTATGACGGAGCCGACGCCGTCATGCTGTCGGCCGAAACGGCGTCGGGCGAGTATCCGGTGGAAGCGGTGTCCATCATGGACCGCATCGCGCAGCGCGTCGAAGCCGACCCGCTTTACCGCAAGATCGTCGAATCCCAGCACCCGAGCCTGCAGGAAACCTCCGCCGACGCCATCACCGCGGCAGCCGGGCAGGTTGCCAGGACGATCCATGCGGCGGCGATCGTGACCTACACCACCTCCGGCTCGACGACCTTGCGCGCCAGCCGGGAACGGCCGGACGTGCCGGTCCTTTGCCTGACGTCGAGCATGGCCACGGCGCGCCGCCTGCAGCTTGCCTATGGCGTGCACAGCCTCCACACGCGCGACATCGGCAGCTTCTCCGAGATGGTGCAGAAGGCCGTCCGCTATGCCCATGCCAGCGGGCTTGCCCAGGAAGGCCAGCGCGTCGTCATCACCGCCGGCGTGCCCTTCGGCGTTCCGGGCAACACCAACATCCTGCGGATCGCGTGGGTCGATCGGCCGTCACAGGGCTCCACGATGCAGCGCGAGACCGCGGCGTGCTTTCCGTGAGCGGCGCCTGTTGTGACGATCGGCCGCATGGTTCAAGCTGATCCCCGGACATGAGGCCTGTCGATAGAGGCCCGATGGGAAGGGGAGGACGCAGCATGGCCCTGCCGGATCGCGACGACACCGAACCCGCCGAAGGGAAAGGCCCGCTGGCCGGGGTGGACCGCCGGCTGCTGGTGGCGGCGCTGGCCCTGGCGCTGCTGACCGTGCTGGCGGTGCTGGACCGGTATCGGCCGACGCCGGGATCGGCACCGCCGGTCGATTGGCGGCTGCCCACGGTGGAGCTGCCGCTGACGGTGCCGATGGCGAAGGCGCCCGGCCCGCGCCGGGATGAGCTGCTGGGGGCGGATTGATCGGGGCGGATTGAGCCGGGTCAGCCGACCGGCAGCCCGTCGCTCCCCTCGCCCAGCGGGCGTTCCATCAGAACGCTGTCCAGCCAGCGGCCGAACTTGAAGCCGACCGCCGGCAGCACTCCGACGGGACGGAAGCCGCAGGCGGCATGCAGGCCGATGGAACCGTGGTTGGCGCTGTCGCCGATCACCGCGATCATCCGGCGGTATCCCGCCGCCTCGCAGATCTCGATCAGCGGCTCCATCAGCGCCCGGCCGATGCCGCGCCGGCCCATGCCGTCGGCGACGTAGACGGAGTTCTCCAGCGTGAAGCGGTAGGCGCTGCGCGTGCGGTAGAGCCCGGCATAGGCGTAGCCGGCAAGCCGCCCCTCGCACTCCGCCACCAGATAGGGCAGGCCGCGGGCCAGGATGTCGGCGCGGCGCCGCGCCATTTCCGCCTCGTCCGGCGGAACCTCCTCGAACGACGCGGTGCCGTGCAGGACATGACGGGCATAGATCGCGGCGATGGCGGGGATGTCGGCGTCGGTGGACGCCCGCACGGTGATGGCAGGCATAAGGATCAACTCCGGTGAGGACGGTCGGCGGGAAGAAGAAGGGCGCAGACGGTCGCCAACCCGCCGCCGACGCCGAGAAGCGCGAAACCCCAGCCCCAGGGGGAGCCCCCCATCGTGCCAGCCATTCCGCCAGTCTGGTCCAGCACCAGCCCTACCGCCAGCGGTGCGGCGCCGCCGGCGCCGAAGCCGAGGATGGAGCGCACGGCCAGCGCCGCCCCCAGGCTGCCGGGCTCGACCGATTCCGTCATCGCCGTGGACAGGACGGGAGAGTCGCCCAGCGCCGAGAAGCCGTAGAGGGCGGCCACCGCCAGCACCAGGACCAGCGGCATCCCGTCCATCCAGCCGATGGTGAAGGAACAGGCCGCACCCAGCAGCCCCATCGCCACCAGAACGGCCCGCCGGCCCAGCCGGTCCGACGCCCGGCCCATCAGCAGCGACGACAGGAAGCCCGAGAGATGGATGGCTGCGGCGATCCACAGGCCGCGAACGCCGGCCCCGCCCGAGTTGGCGAGGCTGGCCGTCAGGAAGGCCGGAAGCCAAGCCCACATGCCCAGCAGTTCCCAGCAATGGGTGGTGTAGCCGGCGGTCAGCAGGAAGGACCGGCGGTCGGCCAGGAAGCGGAAGGCGCCGCGCAGCCGCCGTGACGCGCCGCCGGCAACCAGATTGGCGCGCCCGCGCAGTCCCGGCGTGGCGAGCAGCGCCGCCAGCAGCGGTCCCAACCCGCAGGCGATGAAGGCGGCCTCGTAGCCGAACCGCTCCGCCAGCCATGCTGCGAGAGCGATGGAGGCGAAATAGCCGAGCGACCCCGCCCCCAGCAGCCAGCCGACCGCCGCACCCCGCCGCGCCGTCGGCACCCCCTGCGCCACCAGCATGATGGAGGGGGCGTAGGTTCCGCCCTGCGTCAGCCCCATCAGCGAGAACAGCAGCAGGCCGCTTTCCGCCGAGCGGGCGAAGAAGGCGAAGGCAAGGCCGGTCAGGGCCGTCGCCCAACTCGCCCACAGGAAGACGCGCTTGGCGCCCAGGCTGTCGGCGAACCAGGAGGAGCCCACCAGCGACAGGGCGTAGCCGATGTTGAAGGCGGTCTGGATCGACCCGGCTTCCCCCGCCGACATGCCCCAGGCCTGCATCGCGGGCACGAGCGCGCCGGCATAGACCATGAAGGACAACGACGTGGCGAAGCGGCTGGCGCACAGCAGCACGAGCCATGTGGAGGAGGGGGCGGAGGAGGGAATGGCTGCGGTCGTCATGGCCCCACCGTCGCGGACCGCCGTTGAAAAGGCAAATTTATTGATTTGATCGGAATCATAAGGAAGGCTGTGGGTATGCGCGGCCTGAATCTCGACCAACTCATCACCTTCGCCACCGTCGTCGAACATGGCGGCTTCACCGAGGCGGCAAGCCGGCTCGGCCTGACCCAGCCGGCGGTCAGCATGCAGATCCGCAATCTGGAGGAACGCTTCGGCGTGCGTCTGGTTGAGCGGGTCGGCAAGCGCGCCCTGCCGACGGCGGCCGGCCGCGATTTGCTGCCCTTCATCCGCCGCATGCGCGACGAGGTGGAGGCGGCATCCGCCGCCATGGGACGTCACCGCGCCGGACAGGCGGGGCGCGTGCGCATCGGCACCGGCGCCACCGCCTGCATCTACCGCCTGCCGCCGATCCTGACCGCACTGCGTGCCGCCCATCCGGGGCTGGAGATCATCGTCGTCACCGGCAATACGCCCGACATCCTGGACGCGGTGGAAGCCGGGGCGCTTGACCTCGCGCTGGTCACGCTGCCGGCCGTCCGCGCCGGCCTGTCCATCGAACCGGTGTGCAGCGAGGAGCTGGTCTGCGTCGGGCCGCGGATCGGGGATGGGCCGGGGCCGGACGGCATCGCCCCGGCGGCGCTGGCGGACGGGGCGCTGATCCTCTACGAGCGCGGCGGCACCATGCGGGCGGTGATCGACGGCTGGTTTATGGCCGGCGGCGTGCAGCCGCGTCCGTCGATGGAACTGGGCAATGTCGAGGCGATCAAGAACCTCGTCGCCGCCGGGCTCGGCCGGTCGATCCTGCCGTCGGTCACCGTCCAGGGACCAAGCGATTGCGACCGCTTCGCAGTCCAATCTCTGTCTCCACCGCTGGTTCGCACGCTAGGGTTGGTTTTGCGGCGTGACAAAGTGCCTGAACCCGGAGTGCGGGCAATGGTGAGGGCGATCAAAGATATGCGGTATTGATAAACATAAATCCTCTGTTTCTGTAATCATCAGTCCTATTTCCTTTGGAGGGTTTACAGGGGCTTTCGGTCTTGCGCACTCTCGTCTACTGAGACTTTCGTTTTTCTTGAGCGCCTATGACCAAGCCGCAGTCTCTCCCGGATGAGCCCGCGACCAGCCGGATGGGGGGCGGGGCGGGTCCGGATGCCCAACCGAACGCTTCCCCGAACACTCGGCCGACCGCCCAACCGGGTACCGCTCCCGATGCGCAGCTGGCGGCGCGGGTGGAAGAGCTGGAGCGGGAAAACGCGCGGCTGAGCGCCGCCCTCGCCACCGCCTGCACCGGCTGCGACGACCTGCTGACGGTCAATGCGCTCAACGAGGATCTGCGCACCGCCTTCGATGCCCTGGAGCACAGCCGCGCCGCCCATGCCGACAGCGAAAGGCGGCTGCGCGCCATCCTGGACAGCGCCGTCGGCCACGCCATCCTGACCTTATCGCCGGACGGCCGGGTGACCAGCTGGAATCCCGGATCCGTCCGCATCCTGGGCTGGACGGAGGAAGAGGCGCAGGGCCGCCCGGTCGCCTTTCTCTTTCCGCCGGAGGATGTCGTGGCCGGCGTGCCCGATGCGCTGAGGCTGCGGGCGCTGGCCGAAGGTCGCATGCAGGAGGAACGGGCCTTCCGCCGGCGCGACGGCTCCGTGGTCTGGGGGGCGCTGACCATCCTGCCGCTGCAGGGCGACGAGGAGGGGTTCCTGTGGATCCTGCACGACCGCACCGACGAGCGGCGGATGGAAGAGGCCATCGCCGACGCGCGCAAGCGTGCCAGCGACATCCTGGATAGCATCGACGAGGCGCTGGTGGCGCTCGACCGCGATTACCGGGTGATCTACCAGAACCGGCGGGCCGAGCAGCTCGACCATCAGCCCCTGTCGGCGATCCGTGGGCGCCGCCTGTGGGAGATCTGGCCGCAGCTCGCCGGCTCCGATCTGGAGGTGCTGTGCCGCAAGACCATGACGGAGCGGGTGCCGACCAGCATGGAGAAACGCCTGGACGGCGAGGACACCACGTTGTGGCTGGAGATCCGCATCCTGCCGACGGCGGAGGGGGTCGGCTGCTTCTCCCGCGACATCACCATGCGCAAGCGGGCGGAGGAGGAGGCGCGCGCCTCGCACGAGCGGGCGGTCTTGATCCTGGAGAGCATCAGCGACGCCTTCTATGCCGTCGATCACGACTGGCGCTTCACCTACATCAACCGCAAGGCGGAACAGCTGTGGGGCCGGTCACGCGATACCCTGCTTGGCCGGCACTTTTGGGACGCCTTCCCCAATGTGCTGGGCAGCGAAGCGTTCGAGGCGCAGAAGCAGGCGGTGCGCGAAGGGCGGGAGATGACCGTCGAGGTGAAGTCGCCCATCCTCGGCGACTGGATCGAGATCAGCATGTATCCCAGCCCGGACGGGCTGTCGGTCTATTTCCGCGACATCACCGCCCGGCGGCAGGCGCAGCAGGCGCTGATGCAGGCGAAGGAGACGGCGGAGGCGGCCGACCAGGCCAAGGGCAAGTTCCTGGCCGCCGCCAGCCACGACCTGCGCCAGCCGCTGCAGGCGCTGCTGCTGTTCGTCGACGTGCTGAAGCCCCATGTGCAGGGCAGCCAGGGCGCCAACGCGCTGATGCATCTCGGCCGCGGGCTGGACGCGCTGAAGGAGCTGCTCGACAGCCTTTTGGACATGTCGCGGCTGGATGCCGGGGTGGTGCAGCCGAACATCGAGATCGTGCCCATGGTCCCGCTGTTCGACCACATCGCCGCCTCCTACCGGCCGGTCGCGGCGGCCAAGGGGCTGGAGCTGCATGTCCTGTCCTGCAACGCCGCCGCCTGCACCGACCGCACGCTGCTGACCCGCATGGTGCGCAATCTGGTGGAGAACGCGCTGCGTTACACAGAGAACGGCCGGATCGACATCGAATGCCGGCAGACCGGCGGCCGCCTGCTGATCGAGGTGCGCGACACCGGCATCGGCATCCCGCCCGACCATCTGGAACGCATCTGGGAGGAATTCCATCAGGTCGGCAATTCGGAACGCGACCGCAACCGCGGCCTCGGCCTCGGACTTGCCATCGTGCGGCGGCTGTCGCAGCTGCTGAACCATCCCGTGGACGTCCAGTCGAAGCCGGGGGAGGGGACCAGCTTCGTCATCGCCCTGCCGCTCGGCCGGACCATCGAGCGTCCGCTCGGTCCGGCGGAAGCGGCGACGACCGGCCACGGCCGCTTCGCCGTGGTGGTGGATGACGACGCCATCGTGCTTCTGGGGCTGGAGACGATCTTCCGCGAATGGGGCTATGAGGTGCTGGTCGCCGGTTCCGCCGAAAAGGCGGTGGAGGCGCTGCGCCGCAGCGGCCGCCGTCCCGATCTGATCGTCGCCGACTACCGCCTGCGCGAAGGCCGCTTCGGGACGGACGCCGTCGCCAGCATCCGCGCGCTGTTCGAAGAGGCGGGCGGACCACCGGTTCCGGGCCTGATCCTGACCGGCGAGACCGGCCCCGAGTGCGAACGCGACGCCTCCGCCCATGGGCTGGGCATCATCCACAAGCCGGTGACCCCGCGCCAGCTCAGCCATGCGCTCGGCGAACTGCTGGGGTTGCAGTGACCGGGCCTGCGCCCTGCCTCGCCATCCGGAAGAAAGGCGCAAATGTCGCGGCTCGGGCTCCGGCCCGGACTTTGTTCGACCGCGGCGCGGCCCTAAGCTGGACCGCCGGCCGGCATGGGCGGGATCGCGGGAGGGATCGTGAATATTCTCGGATGGCTCGCCATGCTCTGCGGAGGAGCCTGGGCATTGCTGGCGGTGGTGTTCATGGGCCTGGACGCGCCGGAGAGCACCCTGACGCTGCTGATCGCTACGCCCGGTGCACTGCTGGCGCTGCTTGGGCTGGGGCTGGTCGTTCTTGGAAGTGCTTTGGGAGCGTCGCGGCGGTCGCGTTAGGTGCGGGCGCCCCGACGGCCGGGGGCGGCCTGCCGTTCGGCGGGGCGATGCGTGTTGTGCACCGGTGAAGCCCCGCCGGAACGCAAGGGCGTCAGCCCTGCTCGATCAGGTCGGCGCAGGCGTTCACCGCGGCGGCGGCGTAGGGGCGGATGCGTGGCGGGATCTGAGACGGGTTGATGCCCG
The DNA here is from genome assembly GCF_008364825.1 of Azospirillum sp. B21. Lineage (GTDB taxonomy): Bacteria > Pseudomonadota > Alphaproteobacteria > Azospirillales > Azospirillaceae > Azospirillum. Next base: position 30,757 of record NZ_VTTO01000029.1, on the reverse strand, counting down.
GCCCGAGGATGCCGACGCCGACCGGCTTCATGAACTGAAGCTGCAGGTCGATCAGGCTGCGGATCACCGCATGGCCCATGACGTTGCCATGTTCGGTCTCGCCCCGCTCGATGATGCCCAGCGCCACCGCGCCGGCCACGTCGTCGCGCATCAGCAGGCGCTTGATCGCCAAGGGCTTTTCCATCGAGCCGGGAACCCAAACCTCCGCGACGATGCCGAGGCCGCGGCGGGCGGCGACCGCGCGCGCCTCGTCCAGCATCTCTTCCCCCTCCTTGCGGTGGAACCGTCCGAGCACGATGCCGATGTTGCTCACCCTCTGTCTCTCCCCTGATTGGCGGCCCGAAGTCCGGCGGTCTGAAGTGTCACGGTCTGAACCTGCGCCCAAACTGTCGCGTCGCCGCGCAAAGCGCAAGGGCCGTCACTTGTTCGAAAATTTCTGCCGACCCTTCAAAGGTTTCGCGCCCCATTTTCATGGGCGGCCCGCCTTCCGCCGCACTGCATCAAGGCTTCGGCGAAGGATAACCGTTCGCGGTCAAGGTCTGGCTTAGCATACGGTTCGCTCCCAACTGCGGCAGGCCGTCGCAGCGTGCTACAAATCGGTACAAATTGCTCGCCGCCGCTTGTGTTGCGACCATGTAGTAATGGGTGGGTATGGCGCGCGCCGGTCCTGGCCTGAAGGGCGGCGCGGCCGTAACAGATCGGTCAGGCGAATCCGGAACGGCAATCATGTTGAAGGGTGCGATCGAATACGCGCCGTCGACCTTCGAGGAACGGGGGGCCGCGGTGGCCTTCACCACGCCGCTGCTGTCGCAGACCCGCGTGCGCCGCGGCGAACGGTCCAAGCTGGAGGTGCTGATCCCCAGCCTGTCGCAGGGGATGGGCATCTATGTGGTCGCCTGGAAATCGGTTCCCGACATGGTGTCGATGACCATGCACGACCGCTATCTCCATGACCTGATCGTGAAGGAGGACGCCTGTTCCCCCCATGAGATCCGCCGGGCGACGCTGAAGGCGGCGCGGCGCGGGCTGGCCGGGCCGAAGGCGGCGCAGGCCGCCCGCCACGCGCTGGAGGAGGACGAGGAGCAGAGCACCCTCACCCATTACCTGCTGATCCTGGCGATCCTGAAGGCGGTCGGGCTGGAATCGCCGGAGATGCTGAAGGCCGGCATCGACACCGACGAAGGCCAGCGGCTGACCCGCCAACTGATGACCCGCGCGGCGGAAAGCCTGCGGATGGACGCGACGCTGCTCTATTCCCGGCTGGCCGACGTCGCCGCGGTCGCCGCCCCGGTCGGGCTGGCGCGCTCGCCCAAGCCCGGCCGGCTGGTGCGCGGACTGATGGATTTGAAGGGCTTCCGCGACAGCCTGACCGACTGGGCGCGCGAGGTGCCGAGCGAGGCCGCCCCGGTCGCCGCCTTCTGCGCGGAGGTGGCGCAGCACACCATCGCCATCGGCGACAAGGTTCTGGGCGACTTTCATCGCCGCATCGAAGCGATCGGCCCGCTGATGCGCGACTGGGACGTCGAGATCGTCCGCGTGCGCGCCCAGGCGGCGCGGATGGCGTGGCTGCTCGACGGCTGGAGCCACATCACCGGGGCCTGGGAGGTGGTGCAGACCGAGGACCACCACCAGCAGGCCGCGACCGTCAACGATCTGTTCCGCATCCTGCCCCTGCTGCCGAGGAAGGAGTCCAGCCGTGACTTCGTGGAGGATGCCAAGCAGGTGAGGCAGGCCCAGCGCCGTTCCGTCCGCATGCTGGAGGATTGGCGCACGGGCCAGATGGACATGGACGCCATCCGCCGGATCGAGGCGGTGAAAGCGCGCGCGCCATGACTGAAGCGGCGGACGGATCGGGACGGGGCAAGATCGACCACCTGCCGGGGCTGGAAAGCCGGCTGTTCGACATCCCCGAGGACAAGTTCATCGAGGTCGTCCGCCTGCTGGAGCGGGTGCGCGACCATCCCGACGTGCGCCAGACCTTCGCCGCCATCCGCCCGCGGCTGGTCCAGGTGCGGCCCGATCGCCGGCCGACGATGAAGCGCGTCCTGTGCATGCCATTCGAGGATGTGCTGGAGAGCCTCAGCGGCGTCGACGTGCCGCTGGGCCGCATCGAGCGGCGGGTGATCGAACCGGTCTGGCGGCTGGTGACGGAGTGCGGCGACACCGCCCTGATCGACCAGCTCGACCGGCAGGTGCAGGAGACGGCGCCCGGCAATCTCAACGCGCTGCGCAACATCGGGCGCCGGCTGTGGCCGATGGCGGCGCAAGCCATTCGGGGGGCGGTGGAGCAGGACGGATCGCGCCAGATGGTGTGGCGGCTGCTTCACGGCGACGAGGAGCTGCGGCGGCAGGTTCTGGACGTCGCCGCCTTCCTGGACATCGGGCTGACGGTGGAGGCGCTGAAGGACGCGCTGGCGCCCAAGCCGCTGCCGGCGCTGGACGACCACCATGTCGAGGCCATCGAGCAGGCGGCCCAGGCGGCGGCGCGCCAATCACCGACGCTGGTCTATTACCTGCTGCTGGTCGCCGCCTCCCGCATGGCGAACCCGGCCGACCTGCTGGCCGTGCTGAACGACATCGACCTCGGCAAGGCGCGGCGGGAGCAGCCGGTGATCTTCGCCCAACTGAGCGGGCTGGTCGTCACCAACCTGGAGGAGCGGAGCGCCCGCCTGGACGGGAAGCGGGACGGGGCCGGCGGGGCTGCCGTCGCCATCGCTCCGGAGGAGGCCATCGCCATCGCCGAACGGCTGGTCGCCAGCGTCAACACCACCTCTGCCGTCATGGATTTCCTGGCCGAGCCGGTCTATCGCGAGCGGCTGGACGCGGTGAAGGCGGCGGTGCGGACCATGGTGACCGGCAGCGTTCTCGACACCGCGCCCCAGGGCATCCTGACCGTGGTGGCGGCCCCCGCTGCCAGTGGCCGGCCGGTTGCCGTGGACGACGACGCCCAGACCGCGGCGGAGGATCATGCCCGCGCCTTGCGCCGGTGCGAGGGGCTGGCCGACGCGCTCGGCCTGCACCAGCCGCTGAAAGACGCCATGGCGTCGATGGAAAAGGGCCTGCTGGAGCGGGCTCAGGCCCTGCTGGCGCAGTATCCCAAGGCCGCCGGCGACCCCGACGATGCGGAGACGGCGGAGATGAACCTGTTCTATGCCCTGCGCCTGCTGGAAATGGTTGCCGGCCCCGCCAAGGCTGACCGGCTCCGCACCGCCATCATGGCGGCTACGGGAGAGTTCGGAGAGGAGTAGGGGTGCCTGCTTCCTCCTCTCCCCGGGGGGAGAGGGGACTCTGTCCGGGAGAGGACACACCCTCACGACGTCGCCGGCAGGGCGTCGCGTGCTTCCTCTTCCTCGGCGTAGCGGCGGGCCAGCACGGCGCCGACCATCAGCTGGATCTGGTGGAACACCATCACCGGCAGCAGCACCAGACCGGCGGTGGCCGGGGCGAACAGCACGCCGGCCATCGGCACGCCGCTGACCAGCGACTTCTTCGATCCGCAGAAGACGATCACCGCCTCGTCGGCGCGGGAGAAGCCCAGGCGGCGGCTGAGCAGAGTCGTGCCGACCAGGAAAAGCGCCAGGATCGCGCAGTCGATCAGCACCACCATGCCCAGCGCCGCCGGGGGCACCTGATGCCACAGCCCGTTCACCACCGCCTCGCTGAAGGCGATGTAGACGACCAGCAGGATCGATCCGCGGTCGGTGAACTTCAGCATCTCCTTGTGCCGGGCCGCCCAGGCGCCGACCCAGCGCCGCAGCAGCTGTCCGGCGACGAAGGGCAGCAGAAGCTGTGCCGCGATGGTCTGCAGCGTGTCCAGCGACAGCGCACCCCCCTGCACCTTCAGGAACAGCGCCACCAGCAGCGGCGTCATCAGGATGCCGGAGATGTTGGACAGGGTGGAACTGCACACCGCCGCCGCGACGTTGCCCCGCGCCATTGACGTGAAGGCGATGGAGGACTGGACGGTGGACGGCAGCAGGCAGAGGAACTGCACCCCTACCGCCAGGGCCGGCGGCAGCAGGCTGTGCGGCAGCGTCGCCACCACCGCCCAGCCGATCAGCGGGAAGGCGACGAAGGTCAGGCTGAAGATCAGCAGGTGCAGGCGCCAGTGCGACATGCCCGCCACCACCTCTTCCCGCGGCAGACGGGCGCCGTGCAGGAAGAACAGCAGCGCGATGGCCGCCTCCGCCAGATAATGCACCCCCTGGGCGATCTGGCCCTGCACCGGCAACACGGTCGCCAGACCGACGGTCGCCACCAGGGCGATGGTGAAGCCGTCCATGTTCGGGCGCGGTACGCGGATCATCGTTGCAGGCTCCCCCTAATGCAGCGTCCCAGGTATACGGTATCCAAACTACCCCCGCACCGCAGCAATATGAAAGCGCGACCACGCCGCACCCAGTCCGGAGGCGCGCATGGCAGCCTTGAAACGATTGCCTTTTTCGCCGTGTTTCCACGATGCGGCAGTGTATACGCAGCGGCGGATGGGCCTTAATCCCTTGAGGAAATGCTGGTTTTCACAGCCTTCAGCTACCCCTTGCCACCCGCCGCGCCATACGGTAACGTATGGTCAAAGAACGGATGATTTCCCAGGGGAGCGATACGCCATGCTGTCCAACCAGTACCCCAGCCTGAATTTCGACCTCGGTGAATCGGCCGACATGCTGCGCGATTCGGTGCGCAGCTTCGCCGCCAACGAGATCGCCCCCCGCGCTGCCGAGATCGACCATACCAACGAGTTCCCGAACGAGCTGTGGCGCAAGATGGGCGACCTCGGCATCCTCGGCGTGACGGTCGAGGAGGAATATGGCGGCGCCGGCATGGGCTATCTGGAGCATGTCGTGGCGATGGAGGAGGTGTCCCGCGCCTCGGCCTCGGTGGGGCTCAGCTACGGCGCCCATTCGAACCTCTGCGTCAACCAGATCCGCAAGAACGGCACCGAGGAGCAGAAGCGCCGCTACCTACCCAAGCTGATCTCCGGCGAGCATATCGGCGCGCTGGCGATGTCGGAACCGAACGCCGGGTCCGACGTGGTGTCGATGAAGCTGCGGGCCGAGAAGAAGGGCGACCGTTACGTCCTGAACGGCACCAAGATGTGGATCACCAACGGCCCCGACGCCGACGCGCTGGTGATCTACGCCAAGACCGACATCAACGCCGGCCCGCGCGGCATCACCGCCTTCCTGGTGGAAAAGGGCTTCAAGGGCTTCTCGGTGGCGCAGAAGCTGGACAAGCTGGGCATGCGCGGCTCCAACACCGGCGAGCTGGTGTTCGAGGACTGCGAGGTGCCGGAGGAGAACATCCTGGGCGGCGTCGGCCGCGGCGTGAACGTGCTGATGTCCGGCCTGGACTACGAGCGCGCGGTGCTGTCCGGTGGTCCGCTCGGCATCATGCAGGCCTGCATGGACGTGGTGATCCCCTATGTCCACGACCGCAAGCAGTTCGGCCAGTCCATCGGCGAGTTCCAGCTGATGCAGGGCAAGCTGGCCGACATGTACACGATCATGAACGCCGCCAAGGCCTATGTGTACGCCGTGTGCAAGGCGTGCGACCGCGGCGAGACCACCCGCAAGGACGCCGCCGCCGCCATCCTGTTCTCCGCCGAAAAGGCGACCTGGATGGCGTTGGAGGCCATTCAAACCCTGGGGGGCAACGGCTACATCAATGAATACCCGACCGGCCGCCTGCTGCGCGACGCCAAGCTCTACGAGATCGGCGCCGGGACCAGCGAGATCCGCCGCATGCTGATCGGGCGCGAACTGTTCAAGGAAACCGCGTAAAGCGGATCGGCTACAAGGCACAGAGGGAAAGGGACCGACCACCATGACCGACAGCATCGTCATCGCCGCCGCCGTCCGCACGCCGATGGGCGGCTTCCAGGGCGACCTCATGGGCCTGACCGGGCCGCAGCTTGGTGCCGTCGCCATCCAGGCGGCGCTCGAACGCTCGGGCCTTGCCGCGGACGCGGTGGACGAGGTGTTCATGGGCAACGTGCTGTCGGCCGGTCTGGGCCAGGCCCCGGCACGTCAGGCGGCGCTGGGCGCCGGGCTGCCGAAGGGCGTCGGCTGCACCACCATCTCCAAGGTCTGCGGGTCGGGCATGCGGGCGGTGATGTTCGCCCATGACGTCATCAAGGCCGGCTCGGCCAAGGTGGTGGTCGCCGGCGGCATGGAGAGCATGTCGAACGCCCCCTACCTGCTGGACCGCGCCCGCGCCGGCTACCGCATGGGTCACGGCAAGGTGCTGGACCACATGTTCTTCGACGGTCTGGAGGACGCCTACGAGAAGGGCCGCCTGATGGGCACCTTCGCCGAGGAATGCGCCAGCAGTTACAACTTCACCCGCGAGGCGCAGGACAACTACGCCATCGAAAGCCTGACCCGCGCCCGCAAGGCGGTGGAGGACGGCTCCTTCAAGGCGGAGATCGCGCCGGTGCTGGTCAAGGGCCGCAAGGGCGATACGCTGGTCGACACCGACGAGCAGCCGGGCAAGGGCGATCCGAAGAAGATCCCGACGCTGAAGCCCGCCTTCGCCAAGGACGGCACGGTGACGGCGGCGAACGCGTCGTCGATTTCCGACGGTGGTGCTGCGCTGGTCGTCACCACCCGCAGCGAGGCGGACCGCCGCGGCCTGCGCGTGATCGCCGAGATCAAGGGCCATTCCAACCACGCCCAGCAGCCGGCGCTGTTCACCACCGCTCCGGTTGGTGCGATGCAGAAGCTGTTCGAGAAAGTGGGTTGGTCGGCCCGCGATGTCGACCTGTTCGAGATCAACGAGGCGTTCGCCGTGGTGACCATGGCGGCGATGCGGGATCTGGACCTGCCGCACGACAAGGTGAACGTCCATGGCGGCGCCTGCGCGCTGGGGCATCCCATCGGGGCGTCGGGGGCGCGGATCATCGTGACGCTGCTGGCGGCGCTGGAGAAGTACGACCTGAAGCGGGGCGTGGCGTCGCTGTGTATCGGTGGCGGTGAGGCTACGGCGATTGCGGTGGAGCGGGTGTAAGGGGCAGTTAGACCCCCACCCTAACCCTCCCCCGCTGGGCGGGGGAGGGACTGCCACCCCTCTCCCGCATCAGCACCAGTCCCCTCCCCCGCCCAGCGGGGGAGGGTTAGGGTGGGGGTAAACGCCACCAACAAAGAACCATCGCCCGAGGAAACGCCCGATGCACCTGACCGAAGAACAGACCATGGTCCGCGACATGGCCCGCGCCTTCGCGCAGGACCGGCTCGCCCCGACCGCCGCCGAGCGCGACCGCAGCGGCGCCTTTCCCAAGGCGGAACTCGCCGAGATGGGCGAACTCGGCCTGATGGGCATGCTGGTGCCGGAGGAATATGGCGGGGCCGCCACCGACCATGTCGCCTACGCGCTCGCCATCGAGGAGATCGCCGCCGGCGACGGGGCGGTGTCCACCATCATGAGCGTGCACAACTCGGTCGGCTGCATGCCGATCCTGAAATTCGGAACGGACGCTCAGAAGGACCGTTTCCTGAAGCCGATGGCGCGCGGCGAGATGCTGGGCGCCTTCTGCCTGACCGAACCCCAGGCGGGGTCCGACGCCTCGGCGATCAAGACCCGCGCCCGGCGCGACGGCGAGCATTGGGTGCTGAACGGCACCAAGCAGTTCATCACCTCCGGCTCGCAGGCGGATGTCGCCATCGTCTTCGCCGTGACCGATCCGGCGGCAGGGAAGAAGGGGCTCAGCGCCTTCATCGTGCCGACCGACACGCCGGGCTATCAGGTCGCGCGGACGGAGGAGAAGCTGGGCCAGCACTGCTCCGACACCTGCCAGATCGTCTTCGAGGAGTGCCGGGTTCCCGCCGACCTGATGCTCGGGGCCGAAGGCGCCGGCTACAAGGTGGCGCTGGCGAACCTGGAGGGCGGGCGCATCGGCATCGCCTCGCAGTCGGTCGGCATGGCCCGTTCGGCGCTGGACCATGCCATCCGTTACGCCCAGGAGCGCCAGAGCATGGGCGTGCCGATCATCCAGCATCAGGCTGTCGCCTTCCGCCTCGCCGACATGGCGACCCGCGTGGAAGCCGCGCGCCAGATGGTGCTGCATGCGGCATCCTTGCGCGATGCCGGGGTGCCCTGCATGAAGGAAGCGGCGATGGCCAAGCTGTTCGCCTCCGAGATCGCCGAGAAGGTCTGTTCCGACGCCATCCAGATCCATGGCGGCTATGGCTATCTCAACGATTTCCCGGTCGAGCGCATCTACCGCGACGTCCGGGTCTGCCAGATCTATGAGGGCACCAGCGACATTCAGCGGTTGGTCATCAGCCGCGCTCTCACCCAATAACCAAGACCGCCAAACCGGGAGGAAGACGGCATGACCGTCCTGAAGAGCGCCCTGAACGCGCGCTCCGCCGAGTTCCAGGCCAACGCCGACGCCATGCAGGCGCTGGTCGACGATCTGCGCCGGAAGGTCGCCGCCATCCAGCAGGGCGGCGGCGCCAAGGCGCGTGAAAAGCACCTCGCCCGCGGCAAGCTGCTGCCGCGCGAGCGCATCCGCCAGTTGCTCGACGTCGGCTCGCCGTTTCTGGAGCTGTCGCAGCTGGCTGCCGACGGCGTCTATGCCGAGGACATCCCGTCCGCCGGCATCATCGCCGGCATCGGCAGCGTCGCCGGGCAGGAGTGCATGATCGTCGCCAATGACGCGACGGTGAAGGGCGGCACCTATTACCCGCTGACGGTCAAGAAGCACCTGCGCGCGCAGGAGATCGCCCAGCAGAACAACCTGCCCTGCATCTATCTGGTCGACAGCGGCGGCGCCAACCTGCCGAACCAGGACGAGGTCTTCCCCGACCGCGACCATTTCGGCCGCATCTTCTACAACCAGGCCAACATGTCGGCCGAGGGCATCCCGCAGATCGCCGTGGTGATGGGCAGCTGCACCGCCGGCGGCGCCTATGTCCCGGCAATGTCGGACGAGGCGATCATCGTCCGCAACCAGGGCACCATCTTCCTGGGCGGCCCGCCGCTGGTGAAGGCCGCGACCGGCGAGGTGGTGTCGGCCGAGGATCTCGGCGGCGCCGACGTCCATTCCCGCACGTCCGGCGTCACCGACCATTACGCGATGAACGACGCCCACGCTCTGGCGATGGCGCGCCGCGTGGTGTCGAACCTGAACCGCGCCAAGCACATCGACCTGGATCTCCGCGAGCCGGAGGAACCGGCTTTCGACCCGCGCGAGCTCTACGGCGTCATCCCCAGCGACGCCCGCAAGCCCTTCGACGTGCGCGAGGTGATCGCGAGGGTGGTCGACGGGTCGCGCTTCGACGAGTTCAAGCCGCTCTACGGCACGACGCTGGTGACCGGCTTCGCCCACATCTTCGGCTATCCGGTCGGCATCATCGCCAACAACGGAATCCTGTTCAGCGAATCCGCCCTGAAGGGCGCCCATTTCGTCGAGCTGTGCTGCCAGCGCCGCATCCCACTGGTGTTCCTGCAGAACATCACCGGCTTCATGGTGGGCCGCAAGTACGAGGCCGGCGGCATCGCCAAGGACGGCGCCAAGCTGGTCACCGCGGTCGCCTGCGCCAAGGTGCCGAAATTCACTGTCATCATCGGCGGCAGCTATGGCGCCGGCAATTACGGCATGTGCGGCCGCGCCTACAGCCCGCGCTTCATGTGGATGTGGCCGAACGCCCGCATCTCCGTCATGGGCGGCGAGCAGGCGGCCGGCGTGCTAGCCCAGGTCAAGCGCGACGCCATGGAAGCCCAGGGCAAGCCGTGGTCGGCCGAGGACGAGGAGGCGCTGAAGGCGCCGATCCGCGCCCAGTTCGAGCGCGAGAGCCATGCCTATTACGCCAGTGCCCGGCTGTGGGACGACGGCATCATCGACCCGGCCGACACCCGCATGGTGCTGGGCCTCGGCCTGTCGGCCTCGCTGAACGCCCCGGTGCCGAAGACGCCCTTCGGCGTCTTCCGGATGTGATGGAGACGGGCATGAGCGACATTCTGATCGACATCGCCGACACCGGCGTCGCCACCGTCACCATGAACCGCGGCGACGTCCACAACGCCTTCAACGAACAGGTCATCGCCGACCTCACATCGGCCTTCCGGCAGGTGGGCGAGGATCCGGCGGTGCGCGTCGTCCTGTTGCGCGGGGTGGGCAAGAGCTTCTCGGCCGGGGCCGATCTGTCCTGGATGAAGAAGATGGCCGGCTACTCCCATCAGGAGAATCTGGCCGACGCCATGGGCCTCGCCACCATGCTGCGCACGCTGGACGAATGCCCGAAGTCGACGGTCGCCGTGGTGCAGGGTCCGGCCTTCGGCGGCGGCGTGGGCCTCGTCTCGGCCTGCGACATCGCCATCGGCGTCGAGACGGCGACCTTCGCCCTGTCGGAGGTGCGGCTGGGCATCATCCCCGCCGCCATCAGCCCCTATGTCATCGCCGCCATCGGCGAGCGCGCCTGCCGCCGCTATTTCCTGACCGGCGAGCGCTTCAGCGCGGCGGAGGCCCACCGCATCGGCCTGCTGCATGAGCTGACCAGCGCCGACGCGCTGGAGGAGACGGTGGCGAAGACGGTCAGAAACCTGATGGACAGCGCGCCGACGGCGGTCACCGCCGCCAAGGAGCTGATCCGCGCCGTCGCCCGCCGGCCGCTGACCGAAGAGGTGATGCGCGACACGGCGGAGCGCATTGCCCGCCAGCGCGCCAGCGCCGAAGGCAAGGAGGGCGTCGGCGCCTTCCTCGACAAACGCACCCCGTCCTGGCGGAGCTGATCCACATGTTCGACAAGATCCTCATCGCCAACCGTGGCGAAATCGCCTGCCGGGTCATCCGCACCGCCCGCCGCCTCGGCATCAAGACCGTCGCCGTCCATTCGGAGGCGGACGCCAAGGCCATGCATGTCCAGATGGCCGACGAGGCCGTCTGCATCGGCCCGGCCCCGGTCGGCGAAAGCTATCTGCGCGGCGACGTCATCCTCGACGTGGCGAAGCGCACGGGCGCCCAGGCCATCCATCCCGGTTACGGCTTCCTGTCGGAGAATGCCGGCTTCGCGGCGGCCTGTGCGGAGGCCGGCGTCGTCTTCATCGGCCCGCCGATCGAGGCGATCCGCGTCATGGGCTCCAAGGCGGAATCCAAGCGGCTGATGGCGAATGCCGACGTGCCGCTGGTGCCGGGCTATCACGGCACCGACCAGGACTTCGCCACCCTGTCGGCAGAGGCCGAGCGCATCGGCTATCCGGTGCTGGTCAAGGCGTCGGCCGGCGGCGGCGGCAAGGGCATGCGCGTGGTGCGCGCCGCTGGGGAGCTGGCCGATGCGGTGGCCGGCGCCCAGCGTGAAGCCAAGGCGGCCTTCGGCGACGACAGCCTGCTGCTGGAGAAGTATCTCGGCCGGCCGCGCCATGTCGAAATCCAGGTCTTCTGCGACACCCACGGCAACGGCGTCTATCTGTTCGAGCGCGACTGCTCGGTCCAGCGCCGCCACCAGAAGGTGATCGAGGAGGCGCCGGCCCCCAACCTTCCCGACGACATCCGCCGCCGCATGGGCGAGGCCGCGGTCGCCGCCGCCAAGGCGGTGAACTATGTCGGTGCCGGCACCGTCGAGTTCCTCTATGAGGATGGCGGCTTCTACTTCATCGAGATGAACACCCGCCTGCAGGTGGAACATCCGGTGACGGAGAAGATCACCGGCCTGGATCTGGTCGAGTGGCAACTGCGCGTGGCGGCCGGGGCGGAGCTGCCGCTGCGCCAGGAGCAGTTGACCCGCCGCGGCCACGCCTTCGAGGCGCGGCTCTATGCCGAGGATCCGCAACGCGACTTCCTGCCGGCCATCGGCAAGCTGGTGCGGTTGCGCCCGCCGGCCGAGAACGATCACGTCCGCGTCGACACCGGTGTGCGCGAAGGCGATTCGGTGACGATGTATTACGACCCGATGATCGCCAAGCTGATCGTCTGGGACGAGGACCGCGATTCTGCGCTGCGCCGCCTGCGGGTGGCTCTGGCCGAGTATGAGGTGGTCGGCGTCACCACCAATGTCGGCTTCCTCGGCGCCATCGCCGGCCATCCGGCCTTCAAGGCGGTGGAGATCGACACCGGCTTCATCGAGCGCCACCGCGCCGACCTGCTGCCGCCGCCGGCCCCGGTGCCGGACAGGGCGCTGGCCGCGGCATCCCTGTCGGTGCTGCTGAAGCGCCGGGAGGAGGCCCAGGCGGCATTGCGCGCCCGGTCGGACCGCTACTCGCCCTGGCTGCTCGCCAATGGCTGGCGGCTGAACGAGGAGAACCATTACGACCTGCGCCTGATGGACGGCGACACGGCGCGCGAGGTGACGCTGCACTTCCGCGCCGATGGCTATGAGGTTGCGGTGGATGGCGGCAAGCCGATGCCGGTGACCGGCGTCAGCCTGACAGACGGCCTGCTGACCGCGACACTGGGCGGCATGCGAACCCGCGCCACCGTGGTGCAGCAAGGGCTCGACATCACCGTGCTGATCGACGGCGCGGTGTCCCGCCTGACGCTGGACGATCCCAGCGCCCGCGCGGCGGAGCAGGAGGGCGGCTCCGGCCGTCTGACCGCGCCGATGCCGGGCACCGTGGTCCGCGTGCTGGTCGAAGCGGGCCAGAGCGTCGAGGCCGGCGCGCCGCTGATGCTGCTGGAGGCCATGAAGATGGAGCACACCATCAAGGCCCCGGCGGCGGGCACCGTCAGCGCCGTGAATTTCGCGGCGGGCGATCAGGTGTCGGAAGGCGTCGACCTGCTGGTTCTCGACATCGCGGAGGCCTGACGATGCAACTGCCGAAATTCGTCCGCATGGTGGAGGTCGGCCCGCGCGACGGCCTCCAGAACGAAAAGTCCATGGTGCCGACGGCGGTCAAGGTGGATCTGGTCGACCGCCTGTCCGACGCCGGGTTGAGCGTGGTGGAGGCGGCCAGCTTCGTCTCGCCCAAATGGGTGCCGCAGATGGGCGACAGCGCCGAGGTGCTGGCCGGCATCGCCCGCAAGCCCGGCGTGCGCTACGCCGCCCTCACCCCCAACCTGAAGGGGCTGGAGGGCGCGCTGGCGGCCAAGGCCGACGAGGTAGCGGTGTTTGGTGCCGCCTCGGAAAGCTTCAGCCGGAAGAACATCAACTGCTCCATCGCCGAAAGTCTGGACCGCTTCGCCCCCGTGATGGAGCAGGCCAAGGCGGCGGGCGTGCCGGTGCGGGGCTATGTCTCCTGCGTGCTCGGTTGCCCTTATGAGGGGGAGATCGCGCCACGGGCGGTGGCGGAGGTGGCGGAACGGCTGTTCGCCATGGGCTGCTACGAGATCTCGCTGGGCGACACCATCGGCACCGGCACGCCGACCAAGGCGCAGCTGATGATCGCCGCGGTGGCGGAGCGGGTGCCGGTGGAGAAGATCGCCGTCCATTTCCACGACACCTATGGGCAGGCGCTCGCCAACATTCTGGCGGCGTTGCAGATGGGGGTGGCGGTGGTGGACAGCTCGGTCGCGGGCCTCGGCGGCTGCCCCTATGCCAAGGGGGCCAGCGGAAACGTGGCGAGCGAGGACGTGCTGTACATGCTGAACGGCCTCGGCATCGAGACCGGGGTGGATCTGGACAAGCTGATCGCGGCGGGGGCGTTCATCAGCGACGCCATCGGCCGCCCGACCGCATCGAAGGTGGCCCGCGCTCGTGGTTGTGCGTGAGGGACTCTTCGGCAACGAAGGGCCGCGCCTCCGGAAGGGGGTGCGGCCCTTTCGTATCCGGGGGAATGGCCCCTTCGCATCTTGCGCGGTCCACCCCATATAGGGGCGGTCATCGGCCAGACGTGAACGACCGCCCGTGCGTATCCCTCACCTGAACGACCTGTACGATGCCGGCAGCCGGCTTCTTTTGGAATCGACGGTGCGCGTCGGCGTCACCGGGCTGCGGCGGGCGGGCAAGACCGTCTTCGTCACCGCGCTCGTCGACAATCTGCTGAAGGCCGGGCGGCTTCCCTTCCTCGACGTCATGTCGTCGGGCCGCTTCCAGGCGGCACGGCTGCGGCCGCAGCCCGATCCGGACGTGCCGCGCTTCGATTTCGAAGGCCATCTCGCTGCCTTGACCGGTCCCGATCCCCATTGGCCGGAGCCGACGCGCGGCATCGGCCAGATGCGCGTCTCCCTGCGCTACCGCCCGGAGTCTGCGCTGAAGCGGGCGGTGCAGCCGGTGGCGACGCTGAACCTCGACCTCGTCGATTATCCCGGCGAATGGCTGCTCGACCTGCCGCTGCTGCGCCAGAGCTTCGCGGAATGGAGCGCGCTGACGCTGGAGCTTGCCGCCCGGCCGCCGCGCGACGAGCTGTCCGCCTCCTGGCGCGGCTGGCTCGCCACCATCGACCCGATGGCAGCGGCGGAGGAGGAGACGGCGCGGCGGGGTGCGGCGCTCTACACCGACTATCTCCACGCCTGCCGGCGGGCCGACACGCTGCTCAGCCTGATCCAGCCGGGCCGCTTCGTGGAGCCGGGCGACATGAAGGACGCGCCGCTGCTGACCTTCTGTCCGCTGCCCCCGCCCCAGGCCGGCGGGGCGCGGGGGCGCGGCAGCTTGTGGGCGCTGATGGAGGAGCGCTACGAGGCCTACAAGACCAACGTCGTCCGCCGCTTCTTCTCCGAGCATTTCGCCAAGCTCGACCGCCAGATCGTGCTGATCGACGTGCTGGGGGCGCTGAACGCCGGGCCGGCCGGGATGGCCGACATGAAGCGGGCGCTGGAGTTGAGCCTGGAGCCCTTCCGCCACGGCTCGTCGGGCTGGCTCGACTGGTTGCTGGGCACGAAGATCGACCGGGTGCTGTTCGCCGCGACCAAGGCCGATCACATCGCCGCACACCAGCATGCCCAGCTGCGCGCGCTGCTCGACCGGCTGGTCGGCGATGCCCGCAACGCCATCCGGTTCGAGGGCGCCCAGGTCGATACGATGGCCATCGCCGCGCTGAAATGCACCGACAGCGTGGTGACGGAGCATGAGGGGCGGCAGCTGCGCTGTGTGCGCGGCGTGCCCGTGGGGCGCGACCGTCCGACCGTGCTGTTCCCCGGCGAGATCCCGGAGGATGCCGAAGCCTTTCCGCCCGGCCGCGACCGCCCCTACAATTTCCTGGCCTTCCGTCCGCCCGACGATCTCGGCCGCGACCCGCGCGGCCTGCCGCACATCCGCGTTGATCAGGCCCTGCAATTCCTGCTGGGGGATTACCTGCTGTGACGGAGCGCGACAGCGACACCCGCAAGGCCGCGAAGGGCTGGGTACCGCCGATGGAGCTGGAGCTTGACCGCGCCGCTCCGGTCTCGGCGGAGGAGGAGACGGCGCTGCTGACCGGATCGGGCGACCCGGCGGAACTATTGCCCGCCCCGGCTGCCCCGGTGCGGACGACCCGCCGGCTGGGACGCTGGCTGTTCGGGGCGCTGGCGGCGCTGGTGGTGGTGGCGCTGGGGTTCGACACTGCCGACCTGCTGAACCGCGCCTTCGCCACCAGCCTTGTGCTGGGCGTGCTGGTGGCGCTGCTGGCGGCGACGGCGGGCATCGCCGCCGTGGCGATGCTGGTGAACGAACTGCTGTCGCTGCGCCGCCTGCGGCGGATCGAGGAATTGCGGGCGGAGGCCGGGCGACTGGAAATCGAGGCGCCGGGCGGCCGGGCCGACCGCTTCGCCGGGTCGCTGGTGGCGCTCTATGCCGACCGGCGGGAATTGGCCCCGGCGCTGGCCCGTGTGCGCGACCATGTCACCGATGCCCATGACGAGCATGAGGTGGTGCGGCTGCTGGACCGCGAGGTACTGGCCCCGCTGGACCGCGCCGCCTATCAGCGGGTCCTGCTGGCGTCGCGCGACACCGCCGTCGCCACCGCGCTGAGCCCGGCGGCGCTCTTGGATTTCGCGGTGGTGCTTTGGCGGAACCTGAAGCTGGTGCGGGAGATCGCATCGCTCTACGGCGCCCGGCCCGGCTATGTCGGCTCGCTGCGGCTGCTGCGCCGGATGCTCGCCAACATCGCCGTTGCCGGGGTGACCGAAAGCGCCCATCACGTGGCGGTGGAGGCTTTGGGCGGTTCGCTCGCCGCCGCGATCTCCACCCGGATGGGGCAGGGGGTGATCAACGGCCTGCTGACCGCGCGGGTCGGGCTGACCGCCATGCATCTGTGCCGCCCCATCGCCTTCGGCACCGACAACCGCCCCAGCCTGAACCGCATCAGGAAGGAACTGCTGTCGGTGCCCAAGCAGGTGCTGTGACGCGTCAGGCGAGGTCGAAGACCAGCACTTCGGCGTCGTCGGCGCGGTCGAGCGTCACCGCCTCCTCATCCGTCAGCGCGGCGCCGTCGCCGGCCTTCAGCAGGGTGCCGTTCAGATGGACCCGGCCGCGGGCGACCTGGACCCAGGCATGGCGGCCGGGGCGCAGGGGCAGGGTGGCGCTCTCCTCCCCGTCCAGCAGGGCGGCGTACAGATCCACATCCTGGTGGATGGTGACGCTGCCGTCGCGCCCGTCACGCGAACCGACCAGCTTCAGCTTGCCCTGCTTCTCCGCAGCCGGGAAATCCGCCTGCTGGTAGCCGGGGGCCAGGTTGTTGGCTTCCGGCAGGATCCAGATCTGGAGGAAATGCACCGGCTCGGTGTCGGACGCATTGTACTCGCTGTGGCGGATGCCGCGGCCGGCGCTCATCACCTGGACCTCGCCCGGACGGATCACCGACCCGGTGCCGATGGAGTCCTTGTGCTCCAGCGCGCCGTTCAGCACGTAGGAGACGATCTCCATGTTGGCGTGCCCATGGGTGGGAAAGCCGGCGCCGGGGATCACGCGGTCCTCGTTGATGACCCGCAGGGCGCGGAAGCCCATATGGCCGGGGTCGAAGTAATGGCCGAACGAAAAGCTGTGGTTGCTGTTCAGCCAACCCATGTTGGCAACCCCGCGCTCGTCGCGATGGCGAATGGTGATCATGGAACCCTCCGTGCTCGTTGGGGTGTGTGCCGTTGTCTGGAGGGGAATTTGGCACCGGACGGCTTGGGGAACAATCTGGCGGGTTCGCACCAGATCGTTGCGACTGAAGCTACAATCTCACCCCGCCAACGGCACTCCGACCGCGAACACCGTGCCGCGCCCTTCCACCGAGCGCACCGTCACCGGATGTTCCAGCAGCCGCGCCAGCCGTTCGACGATGGCGAGCCCCAGGCCGATGCCCTCGCTGCGGTCGCGGTCGGGGCGGTCGAGCTGGACGAATTCCTCGAAGATGCGTTGCCGGTCGGGTTCGGCGATGCCACGTCCGGTGTCGTAGACCTCGATCCACAGCCTGTCGCCGCGGGTGCGGCAGCCGATCAGCACGCCGCCGGTCTCGGTGTAACGGATTGCATTGGCGATCAGGTTGCGGACGATGCGCTCCAGCAGCGCCGGGTCGCTGCACACCACGGCATTGGTCGGGACGGCGCGCAGCCGCAGGCCCTTGGCCTCCGCCAGCCCGGCGAACTCCGCCTCCAGCTGGTCGAGCAGCGGAGAGAGCGGCAGGTCGGCCGGCTTCGGCGTCACCGCGCCGGATTCCAGCTTCGAGATGTCGAGGATCGCGTTCAGCAGGTCGCGCATCGACCGCTGCGCCGCCTTCAGGTCGGTCAACAGGGCCGCCGCCTTGGCGCTTTGCGGCTGGCGTTCCAGCATGCCGGTGAACATGCCGATGGCCTGGAGCGGCTGCTGCAGGTCGTGGCTGGCATGGGCCAGGAAGCGGGATTTGGCGCGGTGGGCCTGCTCCGCCGCGGATTTGGCGGCATGCAGTTCGGCCGTGCGTTCGCGAACCTGCTGTTCCAAAGTGGCGTTGGCCCGCTCGATCGTCTCGGCCATGCGCAGGATTTCGGTGAACTGGCGGCGCACCTGCCGGGTCATCGGCCGGAAGATCGCCAGCGCCTCCACCGCCAGGATCAGTAGGGTGACCAGCAGAGCGGCCAACCCCAGTTGATGCAGGGTGTGGAATCCGGCCTCGCCCTCCTCCTGGTAGAGGGCGACCATCTCCTCCAGCCGATCCAGCAGCGGGCCGAGCGCCTGTGAGGTGATGCGGTCGGCTTCGGCCGGATCGGGGGGCTGGCCGGCGGCTGCGGCGGCGATCACCCGGCGCAGGGCGGCGATGTGCCCGGTCACCAGCGGGTCCAGCGGGTCGGCGCCGCCATGGAAAAGGTCGTTGGGGGGCGGCCCCAGCGGCGGGCCTTCCTCCGGCCCGGCCCGGCCGCTCAGCCGGCGGTGGGCGGCTTCGAACATGTCGGTGGTCTCGGCCAGCTGGCGGGCGAGGTCGGTGCGCACCGCCGGATCAGTGGCGGTCTTCAACCGCTCGACCAGAAGGGCTGTCCGCTGCGACAGCATGCGCTGGCGGCCGGAGACGTTGACGACCTCCAGCATGCGTTCATGCTGGCCGATCACCCCTTCGGTCATCACGAAGCCGGCCAGCGTGCCGAGCGCGATCAGCGTCAGCGCCAGGGCATAGCGCACGGTCATCCAGCGGGCCGTGGTGGTGCCGGTCGGTATCATGCGATTTTCCCTTCGGCCGTGACGCCCATCGCCATTTTCAGGCAGCAACATTGGGTCATCTGCCGCATTGCGGCAATGGCCGAGGGTAGCGTCGAGGCTATGAAGCCTCGGTAAATCCGCAAGCCTCCAGCGCCTCCCGCATGTGCGGTGGGACCGGCGCCACCGCACCCACCGGGTCGCGCTTCGGATAGAGCGGCAGCGAGATGGCGCGGGAGTGCAGGTGCAGGGGCTTGCCCTCCGGCCCGCCATATTGCGGGTCGCCGACCAACGGGCAGCCGATGGAGGCGCAATGGACGCGGATCTGGTGGGTGCGGCCGGTGTGCGGCGTCAGCTCCAGCCAGGTCAGCCCGTCTGCCTGCCCGCGCACGACATAGTCGGTCACCGCGGTCTGCCCATCGGGCGAGCCGACGATGCGCCAGCCGCCGGTCTTGTTGGAAACCTTGGCGAGCGGCAGCTCGATCCGCCCGGACTCCTGCGGCGGCGTCCCGGCGACCACCGCCCAATAGGTTTTGTCGACCTTGCCGTTCTGGAACAGGATGCCGATCTTGCGCAGCGCCTTGGCATGGCGGCCGAGGATCAGGCAACCCGACGTGTCGCGGTCCAGCCGGTGGGCGAGGGACGGCGGCTTGGGAAAGCCGAAGCGCAGCGCGTCGAAATGCCGCTCCAGGTTCGGCCCGCCGGCGGGGCCGGCATGGACCGGCAGCCCGGCGGGCTTGTCGAGGATCAGCATCAGCCCGTCGCGGTACAGGATGCGGTCTTGGATTTGGGCGGGTGTCACGGGCTACTCATCCCCAGGCACGGGAAATCAGGAGGTCGATGGCGGCGATGATGCGGTCGCTGTCGTCGGCGAGGGAGCAGACTTTTTCGCCGATTTGGTCCGTCGGAACAGAGGCGAGCTGAAGTGGATTCAGAATGACGTTACGGCCTTCAACCACGAATCTCGGGGTCAAGGAAGGTTCCGTGCTCGGGAGCTTGTCAGCGGGCAGCAGCGGTGCGATCACCCTGCGCGCCGATGCGTCGAAACGTTGTGATTGCACGATCACCAGATACGGAATGCCCGAGCGTGCCGCCGTTCGGTTCCGATGGACATCGAATTGAGCCATCACAGGTGATCGAGATGTTCGTCGGCGAAAGAGCCATACTTGGCGTCGAAGTCGTTCAGCGCCGCAATCGTGGCATCCAGGCGACGTTCGCGGTCCGCTTTCGCCACCTCGTCGGCCAGCAGCTTCTCGACCCGCTCGGACAGGTCGCCGGGGAGGGACTGCGCGCGCTGAAGGATGTCCTCGTCCAGCGACAGGGTGACGTCCCGCTTCGGTGCGCGCCGGTCATAGACACCGTCCATTGGAAAGCCCTCCCCCCGATACTGATGCATTGAAGATAGGCGCCCCCGGTGCCGTCCGGCAAGCAGGCAGCAAAAAAAGGCGCGGCCACCGCAAGGCACCGCGCCCCCTCTCACAGGCCCGAATCAGGCGAGCTTCAACTCCTTGAAGAAGTCGTTGCCCTTGTCATCGACGATGATGAAGGCCGGGAAGTCCTCGACCTCGATGCGCCAGATGGCTTCCATGCCGAGTTCGGGATACTCGACGCACTCCACCTTCTTGATGCAGTCCTGGGCCAGACGGGCGGCGGCGCCGCCGATCGAGCCGAGATAGAAGCCGCCATGCTGCTTGCAGGCCGCCGTCACCTCGGGGCTGCGGTTGCCCTTGGCCAGCATGACCATGGAGCCGCCGGCCGCCTGGAACTGGTCGACGAAGCTGTCCATGCGGCCCGCCGTGGTCGGCCCGAAGGAGCCCGAGGCGTAGCCTTCCGGCGTCTTGGCCGGGCCGGCATAGTAGATCGGGTGGTTCTTGAAATAGTCCGGCAGCGGCTCGCCGGCGTCCAGGCGGGCGCGCAGCTTGGCGTGGGCCAGATCGCGGGCGACGATCAGCGGGCCGGTCAGCGACAGGCGGGTGCGGATCGGGTACTGGGAGAGCGTGGCGCGGATCTGCTCCATCGGCTGGTTCAGATCGATCTTCACGACCTCGTCCGACAGATGCTCGCCGCCGATCTCCGGCAGATACTGGGCCGGATCGGTCTCCAGCTGCTCCAGGAAGATGCCGTCCTTGGTGATCTTGCCCACCGCCTGACGGTCGGCCGAGCAGGACACGCCGATGCCGATCGGCATGGAGGCGCCGTGGCGCGGCAGGCGGATGACGCGGACGTCGTGGCAGAAATACTTGCCGCCGAACTGGGCGCCGATGCCCATGTTCTGGGTCAGCTTGTGGACCTCGGCCTCCATCGCCAGATCGCGGAAGGCGTGCGCGTCCTCGCCGCCCTCGGTCGGCAGGTTGTCGAGATAACGGGCGGAGGCCAGCTTGACCGTCTTCAGGTTCTGCTCGGCCGACAGGCCGCCGATGACGATGGCGAGGTGGTAGGGCGGGCAAGCCGAGGTGCCGAGATAGCGGATCTTGTCTTCCAGGAACTTCAGCAGCCGGTCGGGCGCCAGCACCGACGGCGTGGCCTGATGCAGGAAGGTCTTGTTGGCCGACCCGCCGCCCTTGGCCATGAACAGGAACTTGTAGTAGTCCTCGCCCTCGGAATAGATGTCGATCTGCGCCGGCAGGTTGTTGCGGGTGTTCTTCTCCTCATACATGGAGATCGGCGCCAGCTGGCTGTAGCGCAGGTTGCGCTTCAGATAGGCGTCGCGCGCACCTTCGGACAGGGCGGTCTCGTCGCCGCCCTTGGTCCAGACGCGGCGGCCCTTCTTGCCCATGATGATGGCGGTGCCGGTGTCCTGGCACATCGGCAGGGTGCCGGCGGCGGCGATGTTGGCGTTCTTCAGCAGGTCGAGCGCCACGAAGCGGTCGTTGGCCGACGCCTCCGCATCGTCCAGGATCTTGGCGAGTTGGGCGAGATGGCCCGGACGCAGCAGATGGTTGATGTCGGAGAAGGCAGCCTCGGCCAGCAGGCGCAGACCCTCCGGCTCGATCTTCAGGATCTGCTCGCCGTCGAACTCGACGACCGAGACATGATCCGAGGTCAGCTTGCGGTAGGTCGTGTCGTCCTTGGCGAGCGGAAACAGGCCGCGGGCTGAGGCGATGTCGTCGGGCATTGGGGCGTTCCTTCGTGACGATCCAACGGCCTCCGCGAAACCGCGCCCGGCCGGGCGCGCGAAGGGGGCAGGCCGCGCTCGGCCCCCCTTATACACCGCTGCGGGGCGGAGACAACCATCGGCAGGACGGAAGGCGGCGCGGCGGTTTGTCGTGGGGGAGATGGTGGGGAAGTGGTCGTACCGGTGCAGGGTTAGACCCCCACCTATCCTCCCCCGCTGGGCGGGGGAGGGACTGCCGCCGCTCTCCCACACAAGCACTTGTCCCCTCCCCCGCCCAGCGGGGGAGGGTCAGGGTGGGGGCAAAACTGTACTTACGCCGCCGCCTTCACATGCCCGTCCACCGCCTCATGGCCGTGGACGGCCGGCTCGGCCGGGGCGCCGACCCATTCGCCGTGGGCGGGGATTTCCTCGCCCTTCATCACCAGGGTCAGCGGACCCAGGCGGGCGAAGTCGCCGACATGGGTGTCGTACAGCACGGTGGCGCCGGCGCCGATGGTGACGCCGGTGCCCACGCTCACCCGGCCGACCTTCATCACGCGGTCCTCGTACAGGTGGGTCTGCAGGGCCGACAGGGCGTTGATGGCGCAATGGTCGCCGACCGACACGCAGTCGAACTCGGTGATGTCGGTGGTGTCCATATAGACGCCCTTGCCGAACTTCGTGCCGAAGATGCGCAGCACCCAGGGCAGCATCGGCGTGCCGCGCAGATGGTCGAGCAGGACCTTGCCGGCCAGACCCCAGTAGAGCACGGCCACCGCCTCCGTCCGCATGGCCCACCAGGACCACATCGGCTTCATAGTGGGGGCGTAACGGCCCATCAGCAGCCACTTCACCAGCGCCACCACCAGCACCATCGCCGAGGGAATGGCGACGCTGACCGCCAGGAACTGCCAAAGGAAGGTGCCCCAGCGCCCGTCGAGGATGGCGGGGGCGAAGAACTCCACCGCGAAGGTGCCGAAGGTGATGAACAGCATCGTCGGCATCGACAGGCTGAACGCCTCGAACACGGCGCGTCCCAGACGGCGGGCGCGCGACGGCTCGAAGGTCCAGTTGGCCGACACGGTGTCGAACTTCTGCCGGACCGGCAGCCTGATCGGCGGGCTGCCGAACCAGGTGTCGCCGGCCTGCATCTCGGCATTGGCAGGCGGCTTGGACTTGATGCCGATCAGCGTGCCGGTGGGGATCGAGGCGCCCGGCGGCACCACGGCGTCGTTGCCGACGAACACGCGGGCCTCGGTCTTCACCGGCTGCAGATGCATCCAGCCGCGGCGGATGTCCTCGTCGCCCAGCACCACCTCGTCGGCGATGAAGCACTTCTCGCCGATCTCCACCAGATCGTAGCGGCCGGCGAGGTTGGTCGAGATCTCGGCGTCGCGGCCGATCTTGGCGCCCATCAGGCGGTACCAGGCCCGCATGTAGACGGTGGCGTAGAGCGAGCTGAGGGTCTCCAGCATCACCTCGGTCGCCAGCGCCACGATCCATTTGCGGACGTAGAACCAGCTGTGGACCGAATAGGATCCCGCTTCCACCTTCGGCAGCACGATCCAGCGCGCGGCGGCGATCAGCAGGACGGTGACCGCCACCAGGAACATGGCGGTCGGCCAGGCGATGGCGGGGACATAGATCAGATAGTTGACCTTGAACAGCCCGCCCATCCAGGCGTCGAGCCGGTCGAACAGGTAGAAGGCCGGGAAGATCGGGATCAGCGCCACTGGCGGCAGGCCGACCACCGCAACCAGATAGACAAGAGCCTGGGTCGCCCGCCTGAGGGCGCCGGCACGCGGAGCCTGGGGCAGGGCGGCGCGGTCGACCATGCCCACCTTGCGGGCGGGCGAGCCGTCCCAGGATTCGTAGGCGCCAGTGCGGGTGCCGGCGGCGAGCGCGGTCAGGTCGGCCAGCTCGGTGCCAGGGGCGACGACGGCGTCATGCCCGATGACGCAGGAGGTGCCGATATAAGCGTCGTCGCCGATCTCGATGGTGCCGATCACCAGCTCGTTGCCGATCACCTCGGCATTCGCCAGCTTGACCTTGCCGCCGGTACAGGCGCCGCGGCCGATGCTGACCAGATCGATGGCGCCGGATTCGAACTCGCCGATCATCGCGTCGGCGCCGATCCGGGCGCCGAGCGCGCGCAGGAGCAGCCGCATCAGCGGCGATCCCTGGAACCATTTCAGGTGGACCAGCGCGATGAAGCGCTGGGCCAGCCACCAGCGATAGTAATAGACGCCCCACAGCGGATAGCGGCCCGGCTTGGTCCTACCGATGATCAGCCATTTCGCCGCGATGGCGATGGCGACGGTGGCGATGTTGATGACGACATAGACGCCGAACAGCGTCGTGACCTCGCCCAGCAGGCCGGCATCCTCGCCCGACAGCAGCATGTAGCTGACGAACACGCCCAGCCACTGCACCGTCATCAGCGCCAGGATGACCGGCAGCGCCGCAGCCTGGGCCAGACCGCACAGCAGGCGGCGGCGCAGCGGCGGCGGCTCGAAGGACAGGTCGGCCGGCTCGGCGCCGTGACCGGCCGGCGCCTTGGCATCCTGCCGTTCGGCCATGGCTCGTAGCGTGCGGGCGCCGTAGACGTCCTGCAGGGTCAGGCTGGCCAGCCCGGCGCTCTCGCGCACCGCCGACACGAAGCGTGCCGCCAGCAGCGAATGGCCGCCGAGGTCGAGGAAGAAGTCGGCCTCAAGCGGGATCGACTGGCCGGGGAAGACGCGGCGGGCAGCCTCCAGCAGCGCGGCCTCGGTCGGGCTGCGCGGCTCCTCCTGCTCGCCCGAGCCGGCATCCTCGGTCAGGGCCATCGCCTGCAGGGTCTTGCGGTCGGCCTTGCCGGAAGTCAGGCGCGGCAGCTCCGCCACCTGTTCGTAATGCGCGGGCACCATGTAGGCGGGCAGCTGGGCGCGCAACGCGTCGCGGAGCGCGGTCTTGTCGAGGGAGGCGCCGGGCTGGGCGACCAGGAAGGCGACCAGACGGTCCAGCCCGTTGTCGGTGCGCAGCACCACCGTGGCCTGGGCGATGCCCGGCAGGTCGGTCAGCTTCGCCTCGATCTCGCCCAGCTCCAGCCGGAAGCCGCGGATCTTCACCTGATCGTCGATGCGGCCGTGGAAGCGCAGGTTGCCGTCGGCATCCAGGCTGACCGCATCGCCGGAGCGGTAGAGCAGCGGATCGTTTCCGCCGGAGCGGAACGGATTGGCGATGAACTTCTCCGCCGTCAGCTCCGGCCGGCCGAGATAGCCCTGCGCCACGCCAGGGCCGCCGATCAGCAGCTCGCCCTGGCTGCCGGCGGCGACCGGCTGCAGCGCCTCGTCCACCACATAGCAGGTGTAGTTGGGGATCGGGCGGCCGATGGTGACGGGGGTGTCGGGCAGCACCTCGGCCACCGTGGCGACGACGGTCGCCTCGGTCGGGCCGTAGCTGTTGAACAGGCGCCGGCCCGGACGGCACCAGCGCGCGGCGATGGCCGGCGGACAGGCCTCGCCGCCCAGGATCACCACGCGCAGCGACGGCACGTCCTTCGGCAGCATCGCCAGCAGGGTCGGCACGGTGTCCAGAACGGTGACGCCGGCCTCGTTCAGCACGTCGGCCAGCCGGTCGGCCTCGTCCAGCACCTGGCGGCTGGCGACCCACAGGGTGGCACCGGCCAGATAGGGGACGAAGATCTCCTCCAGCGACAGGTCGAAGGCGACCGAGGCGCCCTGGAACGCCACGTCGTCGGCGGTGATGCCGTAGACGCTGTTGGCGGCGCGCAGGTAATGGCAGATGTTGCGGTGGCTGATGACGATGCCCTTGGGCTTGCCGGTCGAGCCCGAGGTGTAGATGGCGTAGGCCGGGCTGTCCGGCGTCACCCCGTCGGCGCGCAGGTCGAGCGGACGGTCGTCGTCGCCCAGAACGTCGCCGATGCGCAGGACCTGGACGTCTGCGCCGGCGTCGGCCAGCGTCGCCGCCTTGGTGCCGGTGACGAGATCGATCAGGATCGCAGGGGCGGCGCAGTCGGTCAGGCTGACGGCCACACGCTCGGCCGGGGCATCGGCATCGAAGGGCAGATAGGCGGCGCCCGCCTTCAGGATGCCCAGCAGCGCCACATGAAGGTCCAGCGACCGGGCCATCCACAGCCCGACGAAGCAGCCGGGGCCGATCCCACGCGCCCGCAGGCCGCGGGCGACTCGGTTGGCGCGCGCCTCCAGCTCGGCATAGCTGATGCGCCGGCCTTCATAAATGATGGCCGTGCGGTCCGGATGCGCCGTTGCGGTCGCTTGCGGAATGTCGGGCAGCAGCTCGTCCCGCAGCAGGGACGGGTCGATGGTTCCGCTCAGCGTCGGCGCCACTGGAATGGCGGTCTGGGAAGGGAACGTCGTCGATCGACCGGCCGGGGAAACGTCGGTCGGGCCGTCGGCCCGCGCAGTCAGCAGAGTCACGCTGTGTCAGCCTTCCAAAGGGAATCAGCGCGGTGGCGCCGGAGGGACCCGT
Organism: Azospirillum sp. B21; assembly: GCF_008364825.1. Classification (GTDB taxonomy): domain Bacteria; phylum Pseudomonadota; class Alphaproteobacteria; order Azospirillales; family Azospirillaceae; genus Azospirillum. The sequence goes on along the minus strand of NZ_VTTO01000029.1, from coordinate 4,735 downwards.
TCATCGGCTGGTCCCGGCGGTCGGCTGAACGCGGCGATGGGCCGCTCGCATGTTGTGGCGCTTTATGGTTAACGAATGCTTGCCGTCCGGCATGGCGGCACCCGTACCGATGGGAGATGGCAAGTCTTGGGCTTTCCAAGCGCTGCGCAAGCAACATTCGCCCCAACCAAAAGAAAGAATAAGACCTGCCGACACCGGATACATGCGTATACATGAACGTGCGGACGGCGCTTTCATGATCCGTTGCGGCGCCATGGTCAAGGGTGTCCTTATGTATGCCTGCCGATGCGTCAGGGCATGCGTCGGCGCCACCACATGCCGGCCCTTCGCTGATGTGGGTTCGCCGGCAGTGTCCGCATCATCCGGCATTTGCATGGCTGCCGCTTGCCTGGAACGGCCTTCTCCGCTCGTTTTTCATGATGCAGTCATGGGGAATTCAGCTCTTGGCTCTGGTTGCCGGTCCTTCGGGAAGGCCCTATTCCCCCAGATGTTCCAGCGGCAGGGCGGTGCGGTAGCGCACCTGTTTCAGCGCGAAGCTGGAGCGGATGCTGGCGACGCCGGGGATGCGGGTCAGGTGTTCCTTCAGGAAGCGCTCGTAGCTGGCGAGGTCCGGCACCACGACCCGCAGCAGGTAGTCTGCGTCGCCGGTCATCAGATAGCATTCCAGCACCTCCGGCCGCGCCATCACCGCCGCCTCGAATCCGTCGAGCCGGTCTTCCACCTGCCGTTCCAGGCTGACGCTGACGAAGATGTTGACCGGCAGATCGACCGAGGCCGGGTCGACCAGCGCCACATAGCGGGCGATCACCCCGGCGTCCTCCAGCACCTTGACCCGCCTGAGGCAGGGGGAGGGCGACAGGCCGACCCGCTCCGCAAGTTCGTTGTTGGGCAGGCGGCCATCCTCCTGAAGGGCGGCCAGGATCTTCCGGTCTATGCGGTCGAGAGTTTGTTTTGGCATCGAATGCTGCGCCCCGCGCTGGATTGGCATTCAATGCTAAAGCGGAGCCGCGGCTGGCGCCACTTTGCAAGCATCTGCCCGATCACAAATGATAGGCTTGTCCAACCATAACCTCCATCCGGGAGCCTCCCCATGACCGCGATCCAGCCGTCCTCCGCCGATCTCGCCTGCCTGGCCGAGCTGGAGCGCAAGGTCCTCTGGCTCGCCTCCTGGACCATCCACAACGCCAACCATGTCCGCCCCAACCTGGACGGGCTGAAGATCGGCGGCCATCAGGCTTCCAGCGCCTCGATGTCGACCATCCTGACGGCGCTCTATTTCTCGGCCCTCCGGCCGGAGGACCGGGTGGCGGTGAAGCCCCATGCCAGCCCGATCTTCCACGCCATCCAATATCTGCTGGGCAACCAGACGCGGGAGAAGCTGGAGAATTTCCGCGGCTACAAGGGCGCCCAGTCCTACCCGTCCCGCACCAAGGACGTGGACGACGTCGATTTCTCCACCGGCTCGGTCGGGCTGGGGGTGGCGCAGACCCTCTTCGCCTCGCTGGTTCAGGATTACCTGAAGGCCAAGGGCTGGGCGCCCGGCCTGCCGGAGGGGCGCATGGTCTCGCTGGTCGGCGATGCCGAGATGGACGAGGGCAACATCTTCGAAGCCCTGCAGGAGGGGTGGAAGCACGGCCTGCGCAACACCTGGTGGATCGTCGACTACAACCGCCAGAGCCTGGACGCGGTGATCCGCGAAGGGCTGTGGGAGCGGCTGGAGAACATCTTCCGCGCCTTCGGCTGGGACGTGGTGATCCTGAAATACGGCACCTTGATGCAGGAGGCGTTCAAGGAGCCGGGCGGCGAGCGCCTGCGCCACTGGATCGACAGCTGTCCCAACCAGCTCTATTCGGCCCTGACCTACCAGGGCGGTGCCGCGTGGCGCCGCCGCCTGATGGACGATTTGGGCGACCAGGGCGACGTCACCCGCCTGATCGAGCGCCGCAGCGACGAGGAACTGGCCCGTCTGATGGGCAATCTCGGCGGCCATGACCTGCCGTCGCTGCTGGAGGCCTTCGCCGAGGCTCGCACCCATGACCGGCCGGTCTGCTTCATCGCCTACACGGTGAAGGGCTTCGGCCTGCCGCTGGCCGGTCACAAGGATAATCATTCCGGCCTGCTGACGCGCGAGCAGATGGACGGCTTCCGCGCCGCCAACAAGGTCCGTCCGGGCCATGAATGGGACCGGTTCGAGGGCCTCTCCCTGCCGGAAGCCGCACTGGACGACCTCCTGCGTCGCGTCCCCTTCGCCCGGAAGGGCCGCCGCCGCTACGAGGCGCCGGCGGTGACCGTGCCGGCCGTCCTGCAGACCCCGACGCAGAAGAGCCTGTCGACCCAGGCCGCCTTCGGTCTGATCCTGAACGAGATCGGGCGCGAACGCTCGGCGCTGGCCGAACGCATCGTCACCACCGCGCCGGACGTCACCGTCTCCACCAACCTGGGCGCCTGGGTGAACCGGCGCGGCCTGTTCGCCAAGAGCGAAATGGCCGACCTGTTCAAGAAGGAACGCATCCCCTCCACCTACAGCTGGGATTTCTCGCCGAAGGGCCAGCATCTGGAGCTGGGCATCGCCGAGTCCAACCTGTTCATCCTGCTGTCGGCGCTGGGCCTGTCGCACAGCCTGTTCGGGGAGCGGCTGCTGCCGATCGGCACGGTCTACGATCCCTTCATCATGCGCGGCGCCGACCAGCTGAACTACGCCTGCTACCAGGATGCCCGCTTCATGCTGGTGGCGACGCCGTCCGGCGTCACGCTGGCGCCGGAGGGCGGGGCGCACCAGTCCATCGCCACCCCGCTGGTCGGCATGGCGCAGGATGGCTTGGCCTATTTCGAGCCCGCCTTCGCCGACGAACTTGCGGTGGTGATGCGCTGGACCTTCGACTACATGCAGCGGGACGGGGAGGGGACACCGGACGAGCGCAACTGGCTGCGCGACGAGACCGGCGGCTCGGTTTATCTGCGCCTGTCCTCCCGCGCGCTGGAGCAGCCGACCCGGACGATGGACGAGGATCTCGCCCGCGACATCGTCGACGGTGCCTATTGGCTGCGCAAGCCGGGGCCGAACGCCCAGGTGGTGATCGCCTACACCGGCGCCGTCGCTCCCGAGGCCATCGCGGCGGTCGGCATGCTGGGCGAGGACCGGCGCGATGTGGGCCTGCTGGCGGTGACTTCCGCCGACCGGCTGACTGCCGGCTGGAGCGCCGCTCAGCGGGCGCGCGAGCGCGGCCTGACCCATGCCCGCGGCCATATCGAGCGGCTGCTGGAGGGGGTGCCGCCCCATTGCGCCCTGGTCACCGTGGTGGACGGCCATCCGACGACGCTGGGCTGGCTCGGCTCCGTCGCCGGTCACCGCACGCGGGCGCTGGGGGTGGAGCATTTCGGCCAGACCGGCACCATCGCCGATCTCTACCGCCACCACGGCATCGACGCCCACGGCATCGTCGCGGCGGCGGAAGCGGCCTCTCCCGGCCGGCCGGTCCGCCACTTGCGCGCAATCGGTTGAATGCGTCGGCTGATCGATTTTCAGCCGGCGCGCTCGGCCCGCTTTTCGAGCGCCTCGCGGTAGCGGTCGCGGGTGTAGTCGACCAGCGTGCCGAGCGCCGCCATCGCGGCCTCGGCATCCCGCCTTTCCAGCGCCTCCAGCAGGCGGGCGTGGAAGCCGACGATGGCCTCGCGTTCCCGCACCCGATAGATGATCATGTTGCTGACCGGCTGCAGCGCCTCGACCACGGCATGCATCAGGTAGGACAGCAGGGCATTGCCGGCGGCATCCACCAAGGCGCGGTGGAAGCGCACGTCCGAGGCGCAGAATTCCTCGTCGGTCAGTGCAGCGTCGCCCTGCCGCGCCAATTCATTCCGCATCGTCGCCAGCGGAACGGCCAATTCCGCATCGTCCCGCGCGGCCGCCAGCCGGCAGCAGACACCTTCCAGCTCCAGGCGCGCCGTCGCCATGTCGTCCAGCCCGATGTCGCCCACCGCGACCATCAGGGTGGTGGCGTTGGCCAGAGACCGCGCCGCGTCCTCCGGTGCCGGGCTGGCGACGAAATTTCCGCCGGTCGGGCCGCGGCGGGAGCGGATCAGGTGCTGGGCCGCCAGACGTTTCAGGGCTTCCCGCACGGTCGGGCGCGAGACCTTGAAGCGCAGCGCCAGTTCCTCTTCCGTCGGCAGCCGCTCGTCCACCTTCAGCCGCCCGTCCATGATGGCGGCACGCAGGCTATCGGCGATCTGCTTGGCTGCGCTGACGGTGACGACGCTCTCGAACTCGACCGGCATGTGCGCTCGCTGCTGGTTTCGAACAACTCTATGGTCAGAAGGTCAGACGTTTCAACATTTGCAACGGACCGGGCGAATGGCGCCGCTGACGCCGTATGGTCAGAAAATCGTCATGGTGGTGAAAAAAGTGCTTGCGCGGTTCGGTGTGTCCCGCATATAAGACGCCTCCCGACGCGAACGACGCCGGCGCCGCCGACACGGCAGCGACCGACACGCGACGGGGAAGCCCGACAAACCGGCGCTTACGATCCGAACCCCAGAGGTTCGGTGGAGCTCTCGGTTTCTGCATCGGGCGGGTTCTTTGACAAGTTTATACCGTGTTGTGAGAAGGGATGCGCAGGCGGCGGCAGTTGGTAGCCGTTGCGGCCTTGGGGTGTTGGTTCCTGCGGGGATCGGCACAATGAGGATCGTCTGTGCATCTTTTGAGCAGAGAAACTGTATCAGTATCGACGTTTCAGGAGAT
>NZ_VTTO01000028.1 GCF_008364825.1 Azospirillum sp. B21 | reverse complement strand
GCAAGATGGCCTGATGGGCGTTGGCGGGCTGCTGCAGCCGCCTTCTTGGTCTCGATCAAGTTAATGTGACGATGCCGCTGGGGATGCTCGGCTGCATGCGCTGGGCCTTCGAGCTGCTGGAGGAGCACAAGGGCATCCGCATGGACTTGGCGGGCATTCCAGCTGAGGACCCGTCGACCTACGCGATGATCAGGAAGGCCGACACACTGGGCGTCTTCCAGATCGAAAGCCGCGCCCAGATGGCCATGCTGCCGCGGATCAAGCCGCGGACCTTCTACGACTTGGTCATCCAGGTGGCGATCGTCCGGCCCGGTCCGATCCAGGGCGACATGGTGCACCCCTACCTGCGCCGCCGCGAGGGGCTGGAGCCGGTGGACTATCCCACGCCCGAGCTCAAAGCGGTCCTGGGATCGACGCTTGGCGTTCCGCTCTTCCAGGAGCAGGCGATGCGGGTGGCCATCGAATGCGCCGGCTTCACGCCCGGCGAGGCTGACCAGCTGCGGCGGGCTATGGCGACCTTTAAGCTCACGGGTGGTGTCAGCAAATTTTCGAGCAAGCTGGTCGACGGCATGGTGGCGCGCGGCTACAGCCGGGAGTTTGCCGAGGGTACCTTCAAGCAGTTGGAGGGGTTCGGGTCCTATGGTTTCCCGGAAAGCCACGCAGCGAGCTTCGCGCTGATCGCCTATGCCAGCAGCTGGATGAAGTGCCACCATCCCGAAATCTTCACCTGCGCCCTGCTGAACGCTCAGCCCATGGGCTTCTATGCGCCGGCGCAGATCGTTCGGGACGCGCACGACCACGGCGTCGAGGTCCGGCCGGTCGACGTCAACTCCTCGCGTTGGGACTGCACGTTGGAGCCAGCGGGGCAGGGCAGGTTGGCCGTCCGCCTCGGACTCCGGCTGGTGAGAGGGTTGGCCAACGCCGCCGGCGCTGGGATCGTCGCCGCCCGCGAGGACCGTCCCTATGGCGACGTTGAGGACCTATGGCGCCGGGCGGGTGTGCCGGTCGCGGCACTACGCCAACTGGCGGCCGCCGATGGCTTCGCCGGTATGGGGCTTACGCGTCGAGAGGCTGCTTGGGCCATCCGGGCGCTCCGGGATGAGGCCCTGCCGCTCTTCGCGGCCGCCGGGGATGCGCAAGAGGTGGTGGAGCCGGAGGTCACCCTCAGGCCGATGAGCGAGGGCAGGGAGGTGGTCGAGGACTACACGATGACGGGCTTGAGCCTGCGCAGCCATCCCGTCGCTCTCCTGCGCCAGGACCTGAGAGGGCAGGGCATCATCCCCTGCGCCGATCTCGCTCGCACGCGGGATGGACGCAGAGTGACGGTGTCTGGACTGGTGCTGGTCCGGCAGCGGCCGGGATCGGCCAACGGGGTGTTGTTCCTGACGCTCGAAGATGAAACCGGCGTCGCGAACATCGTTGTTTGGAAGAAGCTCTTCGAGCAGCGGCGGCGCATTATCCTCGGAGCCAGCATGCTAGCGGTGAAGGGCCGCGTGCAGATCGAGGGCGAGGTCATCCACCTGATCGCGGAGCAACTGGTCGATCAAACGGACCTACTGCGGTCGGTTGGAAGTAGGGAGATGCCGACGCAGCCTGCCGGCAGGCCTGCACGGGTGTAGCGTCACCAAGGTTCAGGCTGCTTTGTCGGGCCACGGCCATGGCATGGTTTGGCTAACGCTTTCGACCGGCAGGCCACAGCCGGTATCGACGGCCACGAGGCGCAGGCCGGCAGCGTCTGGCAGCCCCTCCACCAGTTGAATCGCTCGATCGGCCGACATGGCTCGAACGTGCCAGACGACGGTGGGGATCTCTGAGCCCGCTGGAAAACCCTTAACCCCAAACAGGCGCATCAAGTGCTCCATCATAGATTGGTTGCTGATGCGACTATACTGTAGCTAGGTCTGCCGATCGATGCGCACAAAGGTCTTGTTTTTGGTCATGCGCCACCGGTCTAGCGCTTTGCTATGTAACCCAAGTGCCATACCCGATACCCTTGATCTTCGCTGTTATGACATAGAGGCGCTCTGATGGCATTATTCTCAAAGAACCAGCACGGGTATATTTTACCTAACGTATTCTGCCATTCCTTTTTTACCATCGGCAGGCCAATGGTCTCTGCGACCTCAGCGGCAATCATATCTTCGTCTCTAACATCTATCCAAAAATACCTGATCGACTGAGCCTTCCGCCCCTTTGACAATGGGGAGAAATCGACGCTGTAAGGAGAGTATAGGTAACGCACGACACATCGTAAACTAAGGCGGTCTTGTGTCTTGCCATTCACGCTGTCTTGATGCAGCCGCTCTATAACTTCATCACAAGGAATTTCCGAAAGTACTCTGCGAACATCCGCTTCCGACATTCCAGGGCGCACACGCTGCAAATACTCCTTTGCGTATCCGTCGGCGAGCGCGTGAGGAATACTCGCTGCGATTAGCAGAGCCGGTAACACAAAGAGCCGCAATGCCACCATCACCTCCAACGTGGAAATAGAACACACATAACTTTTGTTATGGAAATAAACGCCACTCATGCGACATCGCATAATGAACCGACACTATTCCAGATGTAGCTTCGCCATGCGATAAAAAATGGGCCGCTGCATGAAGTCAGCGGCCCAAGTCTAACGAGGACGGCGTGGAATTCTATACAGCAGGCTGCGATAACGCCGGCTGGACGAGCGCAGCGGGCGGGATTGCCCAAGGCCCGGAGGCGAGGTCATCCTCCCAGCGACCCCATTTGCCAAGGGCCTGGGACACCCGTTCGACGGTCAGGTAGTACGTGTGCCGATCATCCATGCTCAGCTCTGCCGTCCCATCGCGCAGAAACCAGCGCAGATGCTTCGCCTGCCACTGAAAGGGGCCGATCTCGTACTGGCGCCAGATTGACCCAGCGATCTCGGCCGACAGGTACTGGACCAACTCGGCATCAGCGGGGCGCTCCCGGTGAAAGGTGCCCTTCAGAAGTGCTGTGACTTGGCCACGGGCGTGGGCTTCGCTGATTGGGTTGGCGAGGGATTTCCTCATCGGCGCGCTCCCGAGTGTCGAGCCACGACGATACGGTAGAAGGCTTCGCCTGCGCGCCGGAGAAAGGCAGCGGAAATCATCGCCTTTCCGGTCGGTCATCGTTCAGGGGGTTTTGGCGTCAGGCGGCGCGATCAGCTCGTCGGCAAGGTCGAGGACGTCATCCCACTGGGGCCTTGTCGATTTGGACAGGCGATGTCGGACGGCCAGCTGGCCCAGTGTCACCTCCTCGTCCTCGTATTGGATCGGCACGTCTGCGGAGCGCACCAGGGCGCCGGTGATGCCGCCGTCGGCGTGATCCTTCCAGACCAGCAGAGCGAGCCAGCGGTCGCCGGCGGCATTGTGGACCTCGAAGGCGAACAGCTTCTCAGGGCCAGGGCGTTCGGTGCCGGCCCAGAGTCCCTCCCCTGCATCCCCGATCATCTCGTGCACGAAGCTGCCGTAACCGGACAGTGCGGCCAGCAGGGCGGCCAGATCGTCTTCGAACGGGCGCATGGCGTTCTCGGTGTTTAAGCTGGACAACGACAGATCTCCTTGATGCTCACGCGCCACGGCGGGGGCGCGGGTGGATGAAGGGTTGGGCGACCGCGTGAGGAACGAACACCATCGCTATGTCCCTCTTTCCGTCGCGGTGCCGTCGGTGAATGCGATGCAGGCCGTCGATGACCTGCGTGGTGCCGCCTGCCATGCCGACGGTGAGGATCGGCACCTCAGCTTCGGCGGGTGTCATGGTGGCGATCCGGCGTTCATCGCGCTCGAAGAGGGCGACATGGGTCAGCAGCGCCTGATCCAATGGGACCAGCTCAGGGGGGAACTTGGACGGTGCGGAGCGCACCAGCGCCAGCAAGCCCTCAACATCGTAGATCTGATCCTCGAAGATGAAGCTGCGGCCGGTGATCTCGGGGATGTCCTCGTCCAGCACCAGAGCCCGGTGCCGCTCCTCCAGGTGCCGGCGCAATCCGTCCTCCGTCTTGTACGGACGCCGGCACTGAGGACAGATCAAGTTGCTCGTGAGCATGGTTGAACCTCGGGTGTGATGACGGTTCCGGCCCGTACCCCAGCCGGAGAAGGTGTTGTGCCGCGACGCCGGGCGCGGCCTGGATGAGCCGCACGATGAAATCGTGGTCTTCCTGCCCATCCAGCAACTCCACCGGCAGAGCGCGTCCCAAGCGCAGATGCGAAAGCAGGAGTTCGCGCCAGTCCGCTGCGGCCTGTTCGATGGTTCCGGCGTCGGTGTCCGACCGGGAGGCCCCCAGCCGGCATTCGAGGAAGCCGTCGAGAGTTGGAAGCGGCGGCTCGGTTGACCTCACCCCCTCTGCCGGAGGCTTGGGCCTGACCAGGGCGAGGAAGCGTAGGAACGCGACCAGCTCTGTCGATGACGCGGCGGCAAGCCTCTCCTGACGGCTGATCGTGGACCGCGCTACCGGTGTGCCGCCCAGGAAGTGCAACAGCGCCGCCATGCCAAGCTGGGATTCGATCCCAAGTGCCTTGCGCAGGGCTCGTAGCTCAGGCCCGCTGGCCTGCCCCAGGCCGTAGTTCGTCGCCATGTTTCGTATCCATTCCTATCCAGGGTCGGGGTGCGATCCTGGCCGGCTCCCCTGCCCTCCTCGCCTTCCCGCCGCACTGGCGTTCGACCGCGACATTCGAGGGACGGAGGTGGCGGAGAGGGGGCGAGTTGATTCCCTCCCCTGCTCCTTCGGGGAGCCGGCGGAACCTGCCCGAAGTGCCGGACAGGTTCCTTTCCTGACTTAGGCCGCTTCCGCTGCGTCGGCGTCGTCCTCAGCCACCGGCGCTACCCGGAGAAGCGCGGTCATCACCGACGCATCGGCGGTCGGGACGAAAAGGCGCGTCGCGTACTGGACAATTTCGCGCCGGCAGCCAAGGTCGGCCAGACGCTTGATATCCGACGGCTGGAACCCAACGACCTCGATCCGATACTCGCCGTTGACGCGGGCGCGCTTGAGCTTCCACCCGTTCACCAGATCCAGCCGCACATCGGTAAGAACCGCGTCAATGGCCTCTTCCGGGGTCCAGGCCGTGTTCAGATCGGCGCCCAGCTTCGCCAGGGTGGAACGCACGCGTCCGGGATGGATCAGGCGACCAAGGTACTGAGCGCCCGTTTCGTCGATCACGCGGAAGACCCGGCCCCCGGCATCCAGGCGGTCCCAGACAGGGAGCAGAACGCCGCAAATGAGGTTCAGATCGTAGCCTTGCAGCTCCTTCGTCGCCCTTGCCTGTTCCAGCCACAGGCTTTCGGCTTCGCTGCTGGACAGGATGGCGAAGGCCTTAGCTGATGACAGGTTACGAGCTTCCTCGAAGCGTTCCGAGTAGGGGCCGATAAGCCGGACTTGCGCTATCACGTTGCCCGATTCATCGGTCCGAGCGCGGGCCGTGGCGACCGCGAACACCGCCCCCGTGGCGATCTCGCGGACGAAGCCGGTAACCTCCCGCCGCTTGCCACCCATCCGTCCGTCGGCAACGGCATGGAAGGACCGGGGCGTGCGGCGGTGCCATGCCCGGAGGTGAACGTAGTAGGTTTCCGCCTTGGACGACGGCTCGACGTACACAGTCCGCGGCGGGCTCACCACTTCGATGCGATCCGCCCGGTATTCCTCGACACCCTGGTTATAGATCCCGGCATCAATCGCCGCCTGAACGTGCTCATCAAGGCGATCTTGGAATTCATCGAAAAGCGCGTTCTGGTCGGCCACCTTCAACGCCAGCAGGCGGTTAAGGAATTGGCGCACCGGAGGGAAGCTGTTGCGAGTGAGGTTCCCTTCCCTATCGGTCAGCCGCAGCCCCAGTTTGCGCTCAAACTCGGCCATGGTGAGTCCGGCAATCGTGCCGCCAATGTGCAGTTCGAGGATGATCTGATTGATTGCCGCCGTGCCGTATTCGCCTTCCAGATTGTCCCGCTCCGACATCAGCCCTTGGCTGCCGGTGTCGCGCTGCCCCTTCGTGAGAGCGCCAAGCGCTCCCAGCCGGCGGGCGATGGACGTAATAAAGCGCAGTTGGCCGCGAAGATTGGTCGTGACCAAGATGTATTCCGGGGCCTGCGCTTGATCGGAGCGGTGGGTGCGACCCAGGGCCTGGGTGCATTCTTTCGCATTCCACCCCGCCTGCAGCACGTAATGACGGCGCAGACGACGGTTCGGGATTTGATTGGACGCGTGAAAATCCACGCCCGTGTTGGCGGCATTGCTGAAAATCAGAATGCGCTTATTGTCGTTGGCGAACGCTTCCATGTCGGCGAGGCGGGCGCCCTCGCTCCGGGATTGGATCTGGCGCGTCGGCAGACCCGTTTCCGGATCGGCCAGCGTTACGACCCGGCGGGACCGGCCCGTAATCTCGGCCACTGTCTCCACGCCGAAATGGTCGATGATGGCTTCCAGCGGCCCGTGCGGCACCTTGAGGAAGCCGACGCGGGCCAGCATGTCGTCACGCATCTTGACCGCTTCGGCACACACGACGCGGTTCCCGGCTTCGTCGATCACAGGGCGGGTCCGCGTGTTGCCCTCTTCGTCGGTGTATTCCTCGTAGGCGTGGACGGGGAACGACGCCTCCAAATACTGCATCAGAATGTCACGAGGCGTCAGGTCCAGATCATCGAGAGCTTCCATGGCGCCCTCCTTGGACAGGGCGCGTTCCTGCTGGGCTTCCAGGGTATTCACCAACTGGACGACCACGGCATGACCGGCGGCAATGTCGCGCTCCATTTCGCGGACGGCCGTCGGCAACTGCATAGACGTCAGGACTTGGTTCCAGAAGCGCTGGTTGGACCCCCAGAATGCCGACAGGGCGGCGCTCCGGGCGCCGGCGTCTGACTTGGAACCCGCTGAATCCATGGCGGCATCGAGGTTGGAAAGCACGACTTGCCAGGCATCAGCCAAGGTATCGTAGGTTTCCAATTGAGCCGGAGCCAGTTCGTGAACCAGGCGCTCGAACTTCACGTCGGCGTACGACAGCGAGCGAGCCGAGAACAAGCCCATGGCCTTCAAATCGCGCGCGACAATCTCCATTGAGGCTACGCCGCCAGCCTCGATGCGGGATACGAAAGCCTCTTTGGTTGGAAACGGGGTGCCCGGCCCATAGATTCCGAGGCGATCAGCGAAGCAGAAATTGCGCACCTCGGATGCCGCGGTGGCGGAGATATAAACAACACGCGCCTTTGGGAGCAGACGTTGAATGTCGATTCCCGCCAAGGCCGTTTGAGACGCTTTCGTACGGCCCCTCTCACCCTTTTCGTCCATGGCGTTGCCCATTTTGTGGGACTCGTCCATTGCAAGAACGCCCTCAAAATCGGAGCCCAGCCAGTCGACGATCTGCTGAACCCGGGATTTACCGGGGCGGTTCGACCGCAGTTCTCCGAACGAAACGAGCATCACGCCATGCGGCGCCTTCACCGGCTCCCCCGCCGGGGTGGCGCGCAAGGGGAACACCAGGGCCGGATCGCCGCCCAGAGCCTTGAAGTCGCGCTTGGCAGCCTTCAAGAGTTTGGTGCTGTCCTTCGTCAGCCAGACATGGCGTTGAATGCCCTTGTGCCAGTTATCCAAAATAACTGCGGCTATTTCGCGCCCTTTGCCCACCCCTGTTCCATCGCCGATGTAATAAGCACGGCGCCACGGGACGCCATCCGTATGTGCTTCCAGCCATTGGGCGTGCGCTTGACCTGCGTAGCAAACGACTTCCAGCTGTGCAGCCGAGATTTTTCCTTCCGCGATCACGTCTTCCGGGAAGCTGGGCACATACCAGATTTCCGGCGGCGTGACCGCCGACATGGCCCAGCTTTCCACGAGCTTTCCCGGATGCGGGGCCGGCGTGGGCAGGCCCAGCTTGGCAGTGTCCAGGCGGGCCGGACGATAAGCGGCAAAGCGGCTATCCGCGCCGTCACCGTCGTCGTCCACCTTGGACGTGCGGCGCACCGGGGCCAGGAGGCGGATAAGCTGTTCCAGGGTGTCCGCCTGCCCGATGACCGGCGCGGTGTTGTTCGCCGGAACCTTGTCGATCACCACGACGCGGGTTTCGATGCTTGTTCCGTGAGCCTTGTAGAGCGCACCCCCCACAAGCAGGTTGGCCCGCACGGCGTATTTGGAGCGGATGCGCGTGATCCAGGAGCCCCGATTGCTGGCGGCTCCGGTGTTCTTGCCGGTGATGCAGACGAGGCGGCCACCGTCCGGGAGCAGCTTTAGCGCGGCCTCGACGTGTTCGCCGGCCACCGAGAGGTCCTTTTTGTCGCCCGTGCGGATCGACCGGCTAAAGGGCGGGTTCATGAGAACCACGGTAGGCGTCAGCTTGCCCGCAAAGATGTTGTGGACCTGTTCGGCATTCTCCCCGGTGGGCTCGTAGCCGAGCGCCCGCAGAACCAGCTTGCGACGGTTGGCGATCTCGTTGACGTGGACCTTGGCTCCGGCATTGGAGGCGTGCACCGCAAGCCCCCCGTTCCCGGCGCTGGGCTCAAACACAACGTCGCCCGCGGTAATGCCCGCAGCCCAAGCCAAAGCGTATGCGTAGGCGGGAGGCGTCGAGAACTGTTGCAGCGCCAGCATTTCGCCATCGCGGCGGGTCTGGGTGGGGAGCAGAGCCGCCGCCGTCTCGATTTCCGATGCGATGCGAACAGCGCTGTCCGCGTCAACGTCCAGGGTCCAGACGGCAGAGTTGGCGCGAATGTGGCGGTTCATCGCCAGCTCCGACGCCTCATAGGCGTCCTTGGCGACGTAAGCGCCAGCGCCCATGGTTCCGCCGAACGCTTCGTCGGCCAGCTTGAAAAGCTCCGCCGACGACATGGCCGCCCCGGCGGTGATCCGTTCCAGGAGGCGATCGGCAAGCAGCGCGTAGCCGCTCACCATCGCTTCGTCGGAAGCCGCCGATGCGGGCGGCGGAGGCTCGTCCGGAGCGCTGTCGTTGGCCGGGGGGTTCCACGCCATTGCGGCCAGCGCCGAGGCATCCAGCGTGCGCACGGTGGACGCCTGTTGCGCCAGAAGATCGCGACGGTACTTCACCACGCCCACGATGCCGGCATTCTCATTTGCGAGCTTGAGCAGCACCTTACGCAGGTATTCGCCGGCGGTGTTCAGAACGGGCATTGGCGAGGCAGCATGGGCGGGGTCAACAACAAGAACCTCACACCGAATGACCTCGACGTTGAGAGCCGTGAACATGCCGGCGGGCGTGCAGCGAACCTCGATGCCGAAGCCGCGAGGCAGCGTGCCAGCCTGGACGGCGGCGCCAACGCTGGAACGGTAGCGGTTCATGACAAGCGAAAAGTCGGGAGCGGATTGCATGCGGGAGCCTCTGCGGGCGGAGTGTGGGGAACACAGCGCCGTTATATCGTACACAGCGCAGGGGCGCAACAATAAATGAAGCGTAACGCTGCACTTTAATAGATGATGTCTGTGAACTTAAGGTTCATCCAATGTCGCGGTTGGACGATGAGCCAGTGTAAAGCCTCTCAGGTTGAAAGGAAGCAGGAAGTATGTCTCTCGAAACACTTGATGTCCCAGTTAGACGCTGGCTTGCCCGGTTATTCCTGGTTGGGAAGCTGCTGGTAGCGCCAAAGTGCAAGCTGCGTCAGATCTGGCGCAGGTCACGCACGGGCGAAGGCGGAAGAGCATCACCCAGCGGCAGCGGCAGCTAGTCGTCTGCAGCCCAGAGAACCGCCGCGGCGACTGCGGCAATCTCCGCAACTCTCCATCGCGTGCTCTGGAAATCGCCTCTCATGGAACCGCTTGTCTGAGCCTCCGTTCAGATGAGGGCGTTAACCCCAGGATGGAACTATGTCGTCTTCGCATCGCAAGATCATGATCAACAGGGCACCGGTGTTGACGCTGTGGGCTACAGTGGTCGCGGAACGGCTTGGTCTGGACCATGATGAAGCTCTCACCATGGGCAAGGCGCTATCGGGCCTCACAGCGCATGCCAAGGGCGTCCGGCTGGGAATTTTCGAGCCGACCCCAGAGACGGTGAGCGATCAGCGCAAGGCGCTCCAGGATGGCGACGAGATCCACCTCCACCTCATGGGACGGTCGATCCCCACCGTGCACACCAAGGACGGCTTGCGTGCGGTCCGTCAAGGCAAGCTGATCACGCCGGCGAGCGTGAACCGGTACTTGGCCGGGAAGTTTGGGGACGACCTGGAGGATGTGCGTCAGGCCATGACGGTGCTGGCCCACTCATTGCCACCGGCGGACCTCGCACGGCAGGCGTTCCGGATGTATGAGGCGTTCCGGCCCGACGTGAAGGCTGGCACCGCCGGCTGGGGCGCCGAGGGCGAGTTGGACTTGGCGAAGCTCGCCCCGGCTGCCCGTTCGTGACGGACGATATGCGCTCTGCACGGTCGGTCTCTCCGTGTCGTGCTTCGACGCAGAGGAGCCGCGGCGAGCCCGGCGTGCAGAGTATGCATGCGCCGCTCCCTCAGTCTTGGAGTGCCGGACGTGCCGCCTTGAGGTCGCGTGCCCAGCGGACCTTCGGTACCAGGGGCGTCTTGTCGACCCTCTGGCGGCTCCGGCTGTTCCAACTCTTCGGTCGGGTTACATGCTCGGGTTTCCAGCGGGCGTAGCGGAGGCTCATGCCGGATTCCGTCGAGAGCGTGTATGTGATTATGCGGTCGAACCCCCTCCGAGCAGCCTCAGAGGCCGCCCAGGCATAAAGGGTCGAGCAGGCCTTGTACCGAAGCGTGTCCGGCAGGCTCCTATCAACGCACAGCCGGTTAACCTCCACCCAGGTCGTCTGCGGCAGCATCCGAGCTACCGGGCGCCCAACGGAAACGACGCCCACCAGCGTGTGTCCATTCCAGACGCCAGCCCCATAACGCCAACAGACCGGAGGTGGGCAGTGATCGTGGTGGCGCTGGACGAAGGCTTTCATCCTGGAAAAGGCGATGGGCGCGACTTCCAACTCGCAATCCAAGAGCAGCTGCCCGTCCTGATCGGCCACCCGACGCAGCCGCTCAGCGCCCAAGTGCTCCGCCGCTTGCAGGTTCTGCAGCAGGGCCGTGCGGAAGTCCGGATCGGCCATCTCATAAACCAGTTCCTCATAGAGCAGGTGGCAGCAGGTGGAGATCATGAAGGAGTGATCCGACCAGATTTCGGCCAGTTCCACGACCTGCGGCTCGCCGCAATGGATGCACGTCGGGATGGTGTAGTCGCGGTCGAAGTCGATGGCGAGCTGCCGATCACCCTTGCACAGCATGTTCATGGCAGAGTCCGGGTGTAGCGCGACCGTGCGGCGGCGCTCATACCGGGTCTCCCTTGCTCAGCTCGGCCTGGAGGGCCTCGTCGGACTTGTCCGCGCAGGATGGGCACTCGCCATCGTAGGCGTCATCGCTGGACGCGCCGCGGCCATGGCAGGTGCGGCAGACGTCTTCATCCTCATCGTCGTCCCTGGGGGGCGGCCCGCCGGCGATGGTGCAGTTCGTCTGCTCTGGCTGCGGTGCGCTGAGGTCGGTGCCGGTGATCGCAGTGCCGACAATGTTCGGGCCGTCCGTGTCGGACCGTGCCCTGAGCGCCTTGTGCAGCGCCGCGGCCGTCGCGGTGTCCGGCGCATCGATGTGGGTCACGAAGCTGACGCGCGGCATCACGCGGCTTCCTTGTTGCCGCTCACCTTTGCGAGCAGCCTCGTGATGTCCCGCTCCAGCCCAATGAAGTCGTCGACCTGTGGGGTCGGTGTCTTGTAGCCGGCCATGGCGGCGATGGTGGGTAGCGCGTCCGTCAGCAGAGCGAGCATATGCGGCAGGTGAACCAGCATGGCGCGGCCGTCCGCGCTGTCGAACACCGCGCGCTCGGCCTCGGTGAGGAAGCGCATGCCGTTGTCCTCCAACGAGAAGCCATCGGGATCAACGTCCCTCTCCTGGCCGTCGGACATGGACACGACGCGATAACCGTCGGCGCTGCTGGCATCCACCTTCCAGCCATCGATCAACGTGCCGTCCTTGAAAGCCTGTTCGGCGGCTTTGCGCGCCAACGCGGCCAGAGCCTCCTCGTCCGTGTCCGCCGGCACCACAAGGGCCACCGTCGAGCGGCCATAGGCCTGCATGGTCATGGCATACTCCACGGAGAGCGATACCGTGCGAGTAGCCCGCGCCCCGGCAACCAGTTCCTCGGTCAGATCGTCGAGGTCTGCGAGTCCGAAAAAGCTCTGCAGGTCGGCCGCGTCCACATCCACCTCATAGGGGCCGCTGTGGGCGTTCAGTTCGGCGGTGCCTTCGGCCAGGAAGTCGTTATCCGGACTGTCGGGAAGAGCCCGAATTTCATCGGCGCTCAGTTCCAGCACCTTGTTGGTCACGTCGATCCGGCTCGCGCCGTCGATGTCCACGGCGTGATCATTGACCCAGGCCTGCGGTCGGAACGTCGCGAACAGGCGCTTGTCGATAGAGGTGGCCGCAATCGGAGCGGTCATGGCGGTGGCCAAAATTTCGGGTGCAGGCATAGCTGCGGTCGCCTTGTATATTGGGGAACGAGGCAAATGTATCGTACACAGCGCATAAAACAACCCAAAAAAAGCAGCGCGCGCCGGGATTATTTACCGTTATTCTGGATCTCTACGAAGTCTGGCTCTGACGCAGAGTGAAATCTGTGGTTCCAATTGTCTATGTGGGACAACGAACAACAAACACCAGCGGCCACGCCTTGGAAGACGTGGCCGATGTAATTTCGCCTTTCGCCCGCGATTACCGGGTTCTAGCCCGTCGACGGTTGGGCGAGCAGCGCAAGTGCTCCCTCCCCTCTTTCTGTGAGTGCCCACGGTTCAAGCCACGCTCTCTTGCCCGGCGAGTGCCGGACGACGCCCAATGCAGCGAGGGTCCGGGCCAGACGCCAACGGCTGTTCCGCTCCCGGCCCCAGACAAGCGGTGCCGAGGGATCAGCCTGGATCGCGGCCAGGGTGCGGAGCTGCTCAGCGTCCAGCACCGGTCGCCACGGAGCATTGGGATCAAACGGCTCCAGCTGGCGCAATTCCATCATGCGCTCGCGCGGTTTGCGCTCACGCCCGATGGGAGGGAACTCGACATAGCAGTGGTCATCGAAGGGTGATCCGCAGAGACGCCGGATCGTCCCAGCGCGGCCGGTCATATTGTCTCCCATGACTCGGCTATCGTAGGTGCAGACGACGCAGCTACCCTCCCGAAACCAGTTGGCCGCTTCCGCGTAACGGGCTTTACGGTCCTTCGTGTAGAACCCGAGGCAAGTGCCAGTCTTGCAGCGGCCGTCGAAGCAATAATCCACTGCATCAGGCGGCTGGTGACGGGCAAAACGGGAGCCGGTCATTCGGCCAGCCCCTCGCGCTGGCTCCGTGACCGCACACCGAATTGCTCGAAGCTCATGCGCGTTCCGCCGATGGTGCAGAGCCGCCCATGCACCACGCTCTGGTCGACACCGTAAGCACGAGCCTCCTGCAGAACCTCTCGGTAGATCTGCCGATCCAGCGTCGGAGCGGCTTGGCCATCGCGCCAGATAAGGAAGTGGCCGATCCGCCAGTCCCGCGTCACGCGCCGGCCAAGCGCCCCGTCGTACACCCGGCGTCGGGTGACGACGACGGCTACGAGCCAGCGGCCTTCAACAAGGGCGTCGGGTGCCGCTATCCATGACGCCAGTGCGGCCCGCGTAGCCATCGGCTCGACCATCGGCATGTCGTCGCCTGGAAGGTACCAGACAGGGGATGAGGGGCTCTGCATCGCCATCAGTCCTCCGCTTTGCGCAGTCTGGCCGTCATGGCGTTCCAGTTCGCGAAGTGCGCAGCCGCGGTGACACCGAAGGGCCGCTCCGTCACATGCCAGTCCAGCCAGTCATCCGTCTCGCCGGGAACCGGGTGCGCGCAGCCGAACTGCTCGGCCCAGGCCTTTGCATCGTCGAGCAGCTTCGTTTCCCACTTGGTGCCCTTGGGAGCCTTCGGGTGGGTGGCGTAGCCATTGGGACCGCCCTGACCGCGATTGTCGGCGAGTAGAACCGGCTTGCCGTCATAGGTGATCGTCGCCGTAAAGCACGGCGTCTCCTCGCTCAGAGCCTTGACCTCGCGGTAGTTCGTGACGGCCCATCTGTCCATGTCCGAGGGCGGATCAACCGGCAGGGGGTGGTTGGACCGGTGGTAGAGGTAGGCCGGACCACGGCTTTCCTGACGCCCCCCATCCAGGACGACGACGACGTTCTCTCCGCCCTTGCTGACGACGCCGTACACCATCGCCCCCTCATGTTCGTATTCGACACGGGCTCCCTTCTCGAGCGTCAGGTTCGCCATGAAATCGTGCAGCTTGGACGGGATGGGCACCTTGGACGGGGTGAAGACGGCGGGACCGCCGGTGAAAACTTCCAGATCGTCGGTGACGACGGAAACCTTGGCCGCGACCTTGAACACAATGGCGTTTACCGTCTTCTTGGTCTTCGGGTGGGTCAGGCAAACGCGGTCGCCCTTGCTGTGTGGCATGGTGCGGTTCTTTCCAGGGATGAGGGGCTGTTGGGCGGTGTGGGGAGCGGTGGGATGCGGTCGGCGGCTGGCGTTCGGGATGGGAAAACGGGCAGCCGCCAACCGGCTCTTACACCGGGCGAAGAGAGGAATTTTCGAAGGACTTAAGCCGGACCGAGGCGGGAGCGCCGGTCAAGGCGAGGCCCGAGTGGGGTCGGCGACGGACGCTGAAAGGTTCAAGGCCGGGCGGCACAACGGTATCCATCACAAGGCGGAAGTCCGCCACCGGCAGGACGATCTCCTCGCGCGTGTCTTCCAAAACCACGCGGCCAAACCTCATACCGTCTTTGGTGTCGAAGCTGCTTTTCAGAATGCAGCGCCGCCCTTTGTGTTGGCCTTCCTCAATGATCCAGCGAATGTTCGTGGTTTGCCAAAGCGGGAGCTTCTGCGGGCCGAAAAGGTCGGATTGAGAGCCGGGCGGCGGATGAATAGTAGGCATTGGAGCCTCGGACGTGTTTGGGGAACACAGCAACGATATCGTACACAGCGCATGACCGCAACGAAATAATGCGCCCTGTACGATAGATTTTGCGGGCCGAAGCTGGTACAAGCCTTGGCGTTTTCGCTGTGCTGGTAGGACGAGGAGCGGCGCGGGTTCGTGTAGATCAGGCAGCGAGCTGCAATTCGCAGTCATCGAACACCGGCATATTCCACCGGCCGCCAAGGTCTTCTCTCAGGAGGAGCACCAGTTCGTCGCTGGCGCGAGTGACCGCGGTATAAAGCCAACGCCAGCGGTCATCGCGAAAGACGCGCGAGTCATCAATGACCGTCACGCTGTCCCATTCACTGCCCTGTGCTTTGTGGACAGTTAGGACATAGCCAAAGTCGAATTCCTCAATACCTTTTCTAACCTTAGGGCGGGTGATGCTGTGATTAAAGTGCTGTTGGAACATCCATGGTGACGTGGGTAGGTCTTTGCGCCTTTTCGCCTCATCCTCAATCAGGACCGAAAGGTTGAAGACGCCCTCCCCTTTCTCAAAGCCCTGCTCGGCGTCGGCCGTCATGATGCCCATCATGCCGTTGAATAGCGCTGCGTCGCGGTTGTTCTTGCAGCACATGACGGGCTCCCCCCGCATTGGCATCGGGCCGGAGAACCCGTGCAGCGCACGCAGGCGGCTCGTGTAGGCAAAGCGGACTTTGTGAACCCCGCACAGCGTCTGCGTTGTACGGCGGGCGACGAGGCGCTGGGTCTGGGGAGTGAGCGGGAGAACGTGGGCCGAGCCGGCGGACCCGAAACGGCGCGGCAGCTCGCCATTGCGGATCATGGTCGCCAGCCGGATGATCGGGCTTTCCTTGGCCTGCCGGTGGATCTCGCGCAGGAGGAAATCGGGGGCGGTCTTCGTAAATGCGCCGGCGCCGCTTACGGGCGGAAGCTGGTACGGATCGCCGAGGACCAACACCTTCTTCCCGAACATCAGGATGTCATTGGCCAGCCGCTCGTCGATCATCGAGCATTCGTCCAGCACGATCAGGTCCGCCTCTGCGGCCGGCCCGTCGATACGGGAAACGAAGTAGATTTCCCCCGTCTCCTCGTCCTCGCGGGGTTCGTAGATCATCTGGTGGATGGTCGTCGCGTCCTTGACCCCCTTCTTGCGCAAGATGTGCGCAGCCTTCCCGGTGTAGGCACCGGAGGCTACCTTCTTGACCTTGTTCCGCTCTTTGAGGCGTTCGATCACCTTGTTGGCCGTGTACGACTTGCCGGTTCCAGCGCCACCGCCGAGAAAGTAAACCTGGGGAGCACGCTTGTCGCTGTACCAGCCTTCAATCGCACGGATCGCACCGAACTGTTCGTCGCTGGGCGAGGTCTCATCGTAAGTGTTTTGCGGGATCATCGCGGCGGCCATTCGTTTGACCAAGGAGAGCATGGTAGGGGCTCCGTAACGACTCAATGAATTTAAGCCCGTTACGGGATTTTCCGCAAGGCGCGAAAGCAACGACTGCGAGAAATATTGCTCTCCGTCCGAGTAAAACGGTAGAATAGCGCTCCCTGCCCTTCCGATTTCCTACCCGGACAATGAAGCTCAAGAACCTCGCCTTGCCCGCCATCGCCCTACTGACGCTTGCGGGATGCACGCCGCTCGTGGTCCTAATGACGCCGTCACCGCCGCCTGGCCTGCGGTCGTCAGACCGGCCGCCGGCAGAAGTGAAGCGTCAAGTGCCTGCCTCCGCCGGCCAGGATCAGGCCCCGGTCCAGCATCCCATCCGGTAGGAGAAAACAGTGGCTAGAGGCGACGTCACTAGGAAGAAGATTGCAGGGATGAGCCCGGCGGAGCGTGTGTCGCTCGCCGAGAAGAAGGCGTCCGAACTCTGGCGCTTCATCGGGAGTCTAGCCCAGACCCACGGCAACAATCAAATCGTCAACGCAACGAACCGGCTATCCAGTCAAATTGGGCGTTCGTATGCCGGACACGCCTTCTTCGATTTCCAACAGGCCATCCTCTATATGGAGCTGGCGAAGTTGACAGCCCTATGGGATCGCCCTGACCTAGGAAAGTTCAGTATACCGACTGTGATCGCACTGATTGATGAGCCGAAAGTGCTGCGCATTCTTTACCGCCGCCGGCTTTTCGAGCGGTTGGAGCTGGAGCGAGTGTTCCGGCGCAATCACCGCGAGGAGTTCGCCTTCGAAGAACTACAACAGCACTGCCATGTAATCCGAGTTGGCGCTATAGAAGCTGCCCGGCGGTCATACCGTAAGCAACTCCGGATTGGAATGGGGGTTGGCCGGGCGGTGATGGAGTCCAAGCGTTTGCTGTCCATCCGTGACTTTCGGGATCGTTACATCGCCCACAACCTTGATGCCGATGATCCCGGCATTGCGGCTAGACCCTACACGGCGCCGAAATTCGGTCAGGAGCGGCGCTTGCTCATGACGACGTGCCGCGTCACGGACGCGCTGAACGGGGTCATTCGTGGGGCGGGCTTCCAATTCGAGAGCCTGCTAGGGGACGGAAAAAGGAACGCCGGCTACCTGTGGGATGGGTGTCGGTTCACAGCCATTCGATAGCCCAAACTCATAGGGCTCAGCGGCTGTGGCTTAAGAGGCGAACCCCAACGCGTCGGGTTGGAACTGGCGGAGTGCGGCCTTAGTCGATTCCCTTGGTGTCCGAGCGAGACAAGGGCTCCATGCTCCGGCGCTCGTTCGCCTCGTCGACCGCCTGGTTGAATGCACGACGCATCATCCAGATGTCGCGCCAGAACGCCGTATAGCGGAAACCCAGCCATGCCAGCAGGACGGCCGCGATGACCGCGCCCGAGATCAGGGTCGCTGTGTGCAGCCAGGGGAGTAGCTGGCTCGACACGACCAGAGCGCACATGCCGATGGCGATGACACTCAGTGCCAAACGGTTGCGGTGGTTGTTACGGTAGGACATCGGGCTGCACCTCTCGCCGGGAGCATACCCGGAGAGGAGGCCATCCGACAGGGCGAAGTGGGGCTCACCAGAAAGTGGCCCCTGGGCGGTCAGCAGGGGCCGGCGTTCTCGCCGTATGCGCCCTTCGGCAGGTGCCAGTCCGCGGTAGCCACGCGGATCGGCCCTTCGTAGGTGCGGGACATGGCAATGCGGACGATCTCCGGATCCATGTCATAGGCGCGGCCGCGGTCGGCACGCTGGGTGACCGTCTCGTCCCGCTGGATGGTGTGCCCCAGTCGCCCCTCCATCCCAGAGATCACGCCGAACATCTCAGGCGCCGCAACGCGCAGACTGGCCCATTGCGACGGCGAGCCATAGATGCAGCCGGCGCAAGATGCCCGCCCCCAACCCAGGTGGTAGCAGGGATGAGCTACAACCCCATGTCGCCTGACGATTGCCCAGACCTCCTCGTCACTCCAGGCGTGCACGGATCGCCAGACGTGGACTGTGCGGTTGGCCCGTCTTCCAGGTGCGTTGCAGCGGTGATTCTCAAATGGCAGGTACTTGGCCCTGTTAGCGCTTTCCGCTGCCCGCTCCCCTGTCATCACCAGGACCCGCGTGCCTCGGAACCTCTTTTGGTTGTTGATCGCTATGGACATGACATCCACTTTCAAACCACCACTGCACCAGCGAATGCGCAGATTGGGCGATAGCGCTGGCCAGCGCCGCCGGGTCGCGATTTCGCCGCGCTCCCCGCCGGCCACCTTCACGCCATCGGGTGTTTCGAAGGCCACGGGCGCGATCATGGCATTACTCTTCAAGAGTTCACGCTTGAAGCCGCCGATCCGCCATGAGAAGTATATGCGCAAACCAAAAGCTGCAGCGAACTTCCGGCAATAATCTGCCGTCACCGGCCAGTCCATGAAATTGCCTTCGTCCTCACGGCCGTCAACATCATGGTGCCACTGTTCAATTTTTGCAGGATCAACACCACGCTCCAGCAGGTCAAGAACCATTGCCACGCTATCTTTGCCCCCGCTGAATGCTATAAGGAAATGGTCATAGCTTGCCAAGTCCGGTTCGAAGAATGGAACCGAGACGGGTCCAAACGCCGAGGCCGGAGCTGAGGCGGTGTCGGAGAAGATGTCCAGCGTGTACTGGAACATGGGTGGGCTCCGGAATTGTGGGGGAGTGGCGCTGATGAAACTGATAATATCGTACAGAGCGCATAGCTCAAGAAGAAAAATTGTAACTCTGGATTTTTTCTTTGCGGCACTGGTGCTGTGATGGATATCGTTCTTCGTGATTTTTGACGGATCTCATCACCGTCTTGCACCGACAGTGGAGACACTTTGAATGTCCGAGCAGAACCATGAAGATCGCTTTGACCAAGCGGGCCTGGTGCAGATCACCGCCAAGATTGCGTCCGCGTACCTGAGCAACCATACCCTGGCAGTGGCTGAGATCCCTGCGGTGCTGCGCGGGATCTACGGGGCACTCTCCACCGCGATCAGCTCCTCATCGGTGCAAGCTGAGGTCCAGCAGCCGGCCGTCCCAATCAAGCGTTCGGTGGCGCCAGACACGATCACCTGCCTGGAGTGCGGGCAGAAGAACAAGCTTCTCAAGCGTCACCTGCGCGTCGAGCACGACCTGGCGCCCGACGAATACCGAGCGAAATGGGGCCTGGCACCGGAGTACCCGATGACGGCCCCCACCTACGCGGCGGCTCGATCGGAGCTGGCAAAGGGCATGGGGCTTGGGCGTCGCGCTCAGACACCTGCGCCAGTGGCACCGGAAAAGCCGACAAGGCGTGGCCGTGGTCGTGGCAAGGCGGCCCCCTGAGGTCGAGGTGATACTGGGGAGCGACCAGATGACCGCCGTCGCCTGGAGGGTGCTGGTGATCCCGGTCCCTTCGAACAAACCAGCGTCTTGGAAGACCTGGATGACGGGACAACCACGGCGGAGCTGACAATTCTGGCCTCACGATCGGGAATCCAGCACACTCACAGCATGAGCGGGCAAGCCATCGCGTCATCGACGGAGTCCCTGGCCGGGCTGGTGGAGCGCGTGACCTTCCACAGCGCCGAGACCGGCTTTTGCGTGCTCCGGGTGAAGGTCCGCGGACATCGGGACTTGGTTGTCGTCGTCGGACATGCGGCGATGATCTCGGCCGGGGAATGGATCCAGGCGAGCGGCAGCTGGGTCAACGATCGCACCCACGGTCTCCAGTTCAAGACCACCTTCTTGAAGGCGACGCAGCCCACCACGCTGGAGGGCATCGAGAAGTACCTGGGCTCCGGGATGATCAAAGGCATCGGCCCGGTCTACGCGAAGAAGCTCGTCAAGGCATTCGGCGAGGCCGTGTTCGACCTCATCGAAGCCGAACCCAGTCGCCTGCGCGAGGTCACGGGCATCGGGCCCAGGCGGGCCGACCGCATCGTCAAGGGATGGGCCGACCAGCGGGCGATCCGGGAGATCATGCTGTTCCTGCACGCCAACGGCGTCGGGACCTCCCGGGCCGTCCGCATCTACAAGACCTACGGACAGGAGGCGATCCAACTCATCACCGAGAACCCATACCGGCTGGCCCGGGACATCCGCGGCATCGGCTTCAAGACCGCTGATGCCATCGCCGCCAAGCTGGGCATCGAGAAGACGGCCATGGTCCGCGTCCGGGCGGGTATCGGCTACGCGCTGGCCGAGGCTATGGACGAGGGGCATTGCGGCCTGCCGGTGGAGGAACTGGAGAAGCTGGCTAGCGACCTCCTGGAGGTCGGCACCGATCTGGTGGCCGAGGCGCTGGCGGACGAGCTTCGTGACGGCGCCGTCATCGCCGATCAGCTGGAGGGCAGGGACTGCGTCTTCCTGGCTGGGCTGTACCGGGCCGAGCAGGCCATCGCCGCCCGGCTGCGGGGGCTCGCGGGCGGGACGCTGCCCTGGCCCGCCATCGACATGGAGAAGGCGCTGGAGTGGGTGGAGGGAAGGACGGGACTGACGCTGGCGCCGAGCCAGCGGGAGGCTGTCCGACTTGCCCTGGCTTCCAAGGTCATGGTCATCACCGGCGGCCCCGGCGTCGGCAAGACGACCCTGGTCAATTCCATTCTGAAGATCCTGGCCGCCAAGCACATCCGCATCCTGCTGTGCGCCCCGACCGGCCGGGCGGCCAAGCGGCTCTCCGAGAGCACCGGGTTGGAGGCCAGGACCATCCACCGGATGCTCGCCTTCGACCCGGCTGCCGGAGGCTTCAAGCACAATGAGGAGAACCGGCTGGAATGCGATCTGCTCGTCGTCGATGAGACATCCATGGTCGACGTGCCCCTGATGAACGCGCTGCTGAAGGCGACCCCCGACAGGGCGGCCCTGATCCTGGTCGGCGATGTCGACCAGTTGCCGTCGGTGGGGCCGGGGCAGGTGCTGGCCGACGTGATCGCATCCGGCGCCGTGCCCGTGGTGCGCCTGACCGAGGTGTTCCGGCAGGCGGCTGCGAGCCGCATCATCGTCAATGCCCACCGCATCAACCAGGGCCAGATGCCGGACTTGGCGCCGGTCGAAGGTTCGGACTTCTACTTCGTCGAGGCGGCGGAACCGGAGATTGGTGTTCGCAAGCTCATCGAGGTCGTCAGGAACAGGATCCCGAAACGCTTCGGCCTCGATCCCGTACGCGATATCCAGGTGCTCTGCCCGATGAACCGAGGGGGCCTCGGCGCCCGGTCGCTGAACGTGGAACTCCAGGCGGTCCTGAACCCACCGGGCGATGCCAGGGTCGAGCGCTTCGGCTGGACTTACTGTGTCGGCGACAAGGTGATGCAGACCGAGAACGATTACGAGAAGGAGGTCTACAATGGAGACCTGGGCGTCATCACCGCCATGGACCCGGAGAACAGCGAACTGCTGATCGACTTCGACGGCCGTGAGGTCGCTTACGACTTCGGCGAACTGGACAGGGTATCGCTGGCCTACGCGACGACGATCCACAAGAGTCAGGGCTCGGAATACCCGGCCGTCGTCATCCCGCTGGCGATGCAGCACTGGAGCATGCTCAGGCGCAATCTCGTCTACACCGGCGTCACCCGCGGGAAGCGACTGGTCGTCGTCGTGGGCCAGCGGAAGGCGCTCGGGATGGCGGTGCGGGCACGGCAGGAGGGGCGTCGGTGGTCGAAGCTGAAGGAGTGGCTTCTCGCAAAAGCAGCCTGACCGTTATGGGAACGCCTTCCGGCTCCAAGAGGGTACGGGCGCTTCGTCAGTTTCACCTCCCCGTCGAACGCCAGATCGGGCCGGCTTCCGGTAGCCGTTGATCTCAGAACAATGGGAGTTGCACCTTGCCGCCATCGTCCGCGTGGCGCCGTGCTGCCTGCACAGCGGCATTCTGGGCGCCCTCTTGGCTGCGCGATCTCCCGCTGGCAACTTGCTCGCCGGCAACGGTTACGTTCCATACCCAGCATTCAGGGCGCCAGGTTACAGCGAGATCGCACCCGTGAATGCGGGTGACAATGTGACGAACGGACCAAACCGGGGACTGGTGCATCAGGGCCTCAGGTGCGATTGGTCAACAGCCAGACCACATCGGGCGTTTATCAGGCGGCGGGGAAACTACGGAGGAGACTGCCAGCCCTCATCACCAGACCGAAGACGACGGCCGAGGCTTGGGTCGGGCGGCTGCGGGTCAGCTCGGCCTATTGATCGCTTGCTCTTCGTTTGCCGAGTTGGCCATGACCTCAACAAGCGTGTCCATGTCGTGGTACAGTCTTTCCAATATTTGCGCGACGATCTCACTCGCAGGACCTTTTTCGCTGCCCCCGATCGCGAGAGGGCGCAACACTTCGAATGCCTCATTCATGGAAGTAAAAGCAGTCGCAAGTCGTTCATTTCGCGTCATGGTATTCCTCAGATAACGCCGCCGTCGCAGGTGGACGGCGGGTTTGTACGGTGCCGGTTCTAGTGCGGCACCCTAGCCGCAAACTCGTTAATCGACAACTTAAGGCAGCTGGCGGTCCTGCAGGTCGGCGCCCTCGGCTCGCGTTACTTGCTGACGGGGGCGGCGCGCTGGGCGCGCGGCCAGTTCCACCGCGGCGGCTGACCGGCCGGGACGGCGGCGATCCTGCTGCTGGCCGGCGCCGTCGGCCCTCCTATGCTGGATCGGCAGGCGCGCTGGCGCTGATTATGTGGCGGGCATCGACGACAACCTCATCGCCGGCGTCGGTGGAGATCCAGACCCCAACGGATCTCGGCGAGGTGGGATGGTCGCCGCGGATATGCGCGACAGTACCCTCAACAACCTTTGGGTTGGCAGCAACCTTCAACTGGACGCCAGCCAGCGACACGGCATCAAAAGGACGTGCCTCGAACCATTCGGCACGGACGCGCATGCCTTTCACCAGCGTTTGCATTATGGCGCTCCTTAGATAGACGCCAGCAGCGCTTCGCCTGCCGGCGTCAGATCGATGATGTTCCCGCGGCTTCCAGCCGCGCTATCCGGCCGCTCGACGATGACGCCCTCGCGCAGCAGGACCCGTGCGGTCGCCTTGTTGAACCAGTCAATGCGAGGCTCGCCGGCAGGCCAGTCTCGCTTCGCCGCCATCCGAATGGCAGCGATCTGGGATTGCGTCGGTCGAAACCTCGGCTGCCCGGACGAGGCGGCCTCGCGCATGACCTCTTGGTGCAGGGTTCGCATGGGCTTCCCGTCGCTCTATTCACAGATTGGTGGCCGACCGTGAGGTCAAGCGCGCCCAGACTGCCGGAAAGGCGCTCGGGAACGATTCCAGCGTCACCAAGCCCCAGTAGGCTTCATCGCGCTCTTCGTCGGCCACCGCAACGTCAAGCCACAACCCACCGTCTACCTGGAGGAATTCCCAGCCGTGGCCATTGCGGCGGCCAGCAGCGAAGCTCCGGACGAACTGGAGCAATACGTCGTCTCCGACGAGTGCGCAGCTAGCCGGCACGGCCCGATCATGCAACGACGGCGCAAGCACGTCGGCCGACGCGCACCGATACTCGCCATCCTGCCTGACGAAGCTGAGCGCGAAGGCGGCGCTGCGGAGATCCTCCGGCGCGGCGGAATTCCATGCATCGGCCAGGAGGCGCATTGCCGGATGCCGTTCGCAATTCCCAGGGCCGCCCCCTACGCCGAACACGGCTCCTTCGGAAAATGGTACGCTGCTGGCGAGGCGCACAGCCTCAACGAACGTCCGGACGGAAAGACTCATGCACGATGCCACCTTCGGCTCCTTTTCTGGACATTCAGGCTGCGAAGCGGATCGACGAGGCTATCTCGTCGACGGGCATGGTTAGCCTACCGTCGGCGCCGCGCTCGATCAGTCCCAGTTCTTCGAGCGCGGTAACATCCTCGTGGACCCGCTTGACGTCCCTCCCGAGATCACGCGCGAGCGCCCGAATACCATCCGCAGGAGCACGCCGTAGGTGCCGCAGCAGCTCGTAGCGCTTGGGCGTCAGAACGGTGCATAGGGCCTCCCAGCTTGCGAAGTAGAGGCGATCGGTGGCCGCGGCGGGATGGCCCGCTTCAGCCGCCTTCCAAGCAGCGGCAACCTCAGCGGCCGCCTGGTCCAGGGCGTCAGTATCGACGCGGATGTCACGTTCGATCATGGTCGGTCCTCCATTGCCTCACCGCCGCCACGAAATCGGCGAGCAGCCGGTCGACGTTGACAAACTCGTAGGGATGCTCGGCGTCGTCCTGATGCCGATGGTCACCCTTGCCGCGTTCGTTGTCGAACCCCAGCACCCGCCGCCCGTCAACGATATAGACCAGACGGTACTTGAATCCGTGGGTGGTTGGCGGAACGGGCTCGGGCACCCGCCACACCACCATTTCGGCAAAGTCGCGGTTGCCGTAAGCGACGCGGCGGCGGATGACGAGTTCGGCATTCATGTTGGCATTCTACGCCAACGGCCTGTTGTCGGCAAGCGCCATCACCTGTGAAATCCGTTCCTTGGCAAGATAGGCGACACCCGCAGGTACGTTCTGCCGTCCAGCTCAGATATTGGCGGCCATGGGGCAATGGGCTGACGAACCCAAGCCCCGCGTCCGCGGCCTCGCGATGTCTTGCGTCTTGCTCCGGGTCAGGTGTGCGGCCTCTAGCTTGGCCATCTCCTCAGCCACCAGTCGCTCATGCTCATGGAACAGGATCAGCGCGGCCTTCCCGGATTCTGTGCGGCGCCAGCGCGTTGTGCAGCCGCCGACACCGCTCCGTTCGACGACTTCCACATAGCCCCTCAGGTGGGCGATCCGCAGCAACTCGTAATTGGTGCTGCACCATCCCTGCCGCCGCCCGATGAACCTAGCCATGTCGGCAGATGGGGGCAGACCGAGTTCAGCGAACTGCCGGTGACCGTCGTTGGTTAAAGCCGCCAGGCTCAGCTTAATGGTCAAGGCGCCGATCCCGGCCGGAATGCTGGTTGTCCAGGTCTGAATCAGCCCGCGCGTCAGCAGTCGTTTCTCCGGTGCAGACGCTGTGAAGCCAGCGGCGGGCATCCCGTCTATTCCGCCGGCGTCGATCCGCATCAGCTGGGCGATCTGGGCCGGAGTCAGCTTGGTCATCGCTCGGTACCGCATCGAGACGTCAGCACGTCGTTGAACCTTCTCACGTCACGCCGCGAGCTTGGTGCCGAGATTGGCAGGGTCAATCCGAAGTCCATGATGGACGAGGGCTTGCTCCAGCTTCGCCCTTGCCTCGGTCGGAACGGCATCTGCGTGCCAAACGCTGATCCGGGCCAGCACCCGTTCGCGACAGTCCGGTGTGGCCTCGATCAGGCTGGACACCACGCGGAGGCGACCAGGATGGATCACGGTGCGGACTGGATCGCGCAGGATCGGCAGCGCTTGGGCAATGTCGTCTTCGAGATGCGCTACGCCTGTGATTGACAGGTGCGGCAACGGACGGCCGGCATGCATGCACCAGCGCCACCCGTGATAATCCGATGCCCGTTCGTAGATGTCGCGGCACGGTGCAATCCAGCGTGTTCGCGCGTCGCCAGCTCCGTCCCGGAACCAGATCAACCATGAATACGAGGTTGCGCTGCTCCTCTTGGGATCCAGCCGCCCCACGAACATCGGGACGCGCTCGGCGTGAACGGCAATAATGTCAGGCGGACACTGGCTGAACAGCCGCTCGTAACGGCCCTGCCCTTCCAGGAATGCGGTTCGGACGATCACCGCCACGCCGCGTCGGGCGAAGCGGCGGGCGTGGTGTATAAAGGCCTCTCCCAAGGTGAAGGGTGGGTTCGTGCAGACCCAATCCGGAGCTTCCGCTTCATCGGGCGTCCAAGTCAGAAAATCGCGAATGCTGATCGGCTGCTCGTAGATGTTCCTGGTTCCGTAATCCGCCACATCTGCGACACGCACATGCGGAGTGAACTCCAGCATCGTGCGGGCGATATCCCCGGCACCGGCCGCAGGCTCACAGACGACGCTTCCGGACAGCGCGTCGACACCAAGGATCTGGTGCACCAGCGCCCGAACCGCCCACGGTTGAGTGGGGAGAAAGTCCAGTGCCTCCGGGGCTGACCGACGCCGCTCACGAACAGCTGTGTTGTAGGGCAGGCTGATCGGCACGGGGGATTGGACCCTTCATGAATGAGGTTAAACCAGTCAGACGCCATCGCTATCGCGGCTCTGGCGAACCGGCAAGGCATCGCGCGGCCGGTCAAGGAGCCCAAGCTATTCCGCGCCGTGCCGGAGAACCAGACAGCCGCCGCGGTTGTGGCGTCCCAAGCCAAAGACATCTTCGATGCACATTTTGCGGACTGCCAGGGTCGCCGCTCAGCTCCCTCTCGCACCGCTTCGCGGGTTCGACCGGCGGTGTCCGGCGTCGCGGTGCAACGCCGGGAGGGAACGCGGCTTACGACTGGGTTTTCTTACTCAGCCGCAGTGGCAACCACCGGAGCACGGCTGAATGTCCCGTGCATCATCGCCACGCGCAGGCCGGGCGCAGCGTTCAGCGCGTCTGTGATCTGCTGGCGCAGCTGCCCGTTTGGATCGATCTGCTTCATGACCGAGCAGAACTGGAAGATCTCCAGGTTCCCGAACGACACGCCGCCATCCCAGCCCTTCGTGTGGCCGACGAAATCGGGGATATCCAGAGAAACGCGGTCATTCGTGACGGGGGTGCTCATGGCGGTTGCTTCTCCGAAGGGATGGCGGTTCTGATGTCGTGGGTGGACGATGGTCAGTGCGTCGGGACGTAGGTGTAGCCGGTCGATCCATTCACCCGCTGTTCGTCGCGGCGCTTAATGGCGTCCCATCGGGCACGGTTCTCCTGAGATTCCTCGATCCTGGCCCGGAGCTGTGCCGAACGTTGCATCGCCGAGCGCTGCGCCTCCTGCTGGAGCGCCGTTGTCCGGGAGCCCTTATATGCGGCCAGCAGGGCCTCATCGGCCGCAGAGCCATTGGTGCAGAAAATTGTTGCCGAGCTCGTCATCTGGACCCGCTCACGGGCAGCCCGGTTACTTTCATCCAACTGCCCGGCAATCATCTCCAGGAGAATAGGCTGCCGACCCTGCTTCTGCTTCTCGCAGAAGGTGCTGCCGGCTTCGGTGACTTCCTCCGAGGTGACGTAGCGCGGATCGTAGCTGATGTTGAGTGTGTCAAACTTAGCGTCGCGGCCCGTCGTCACGGTCGGCTTCCCATTGACCAGGGGCTGCTTGAAGTGGTTCTCGAGGCCAGCGCCGGATAACAGCTGTCGTTGGGCGTCGCGCGCCTGCTGCCATCCGTCCACTGGACGGGGCCGAGAAGTCGTTGTGCAGGCAGTCAGGGATATAGCAACCGTGGCGACGGCAATGGAGCGCAGGGCGGTGGTGGGCAGTCTGGTCACGGTCGGATACTCCAACGTGCAATGGCATCTGGTTAGCCGATTTTCGGCGTTGCCCGCGACCTTGAAAGACGGCGATTTCCGCCGCCTTTCGCTGGTGTGGCTGTGCCGTTCGACCTTCGATAGTTGTACCTCAGGCGGCTAGGGAGGCGAAGAGGTCGCCTTGCCCGATCGGCATATTGGCTTGCCGCCGTGGCGCCGGCACCACCCTCGCAGGGATCATGGTGGCAGCCTTCAGCCGATTGTGCTCACCATCGGAAATCGAGCGGGCGAGCAACTCCGCGGCCGGCGTGCCTGGGCCGAGGCCTGCGTCAGTAAGACGCTGGGCGTGGTCCACCGTGTTCGCCAGTTCCTGCAGCCGTCCGGCGGCGAGTGCAATGGTGCCGAAGCGTAGGTAGAACTGTACCGCCACCGTCGGCTCGAAGCGTCCGTTGTAGTAGACATCGAGCAGGCGGTCAGCCTCGAACTCGAAAATCATATGAGCGGATTCGCCGTCAACCGAGAAGGTCTCCTCCTCCTGGTGTTCGACACACGTTTGCGCGGTGACCGCAGGCACGTCCCGGCCTGGGCGCTCATAGTAGAACGTGGTCAGCGGGTCGTAGAGCGGGTGCAACATCCGTTCATTCGCGGGAAGCGCGACCCAGCGCGGCTCCGGCATACGGAGATCGCGCCGGTTCGGCTGAACCTCGATCTTGGGGATCTCAAAGCGAACCCCCCGCTTGGTCACGTCGCGCCAGATGTGCAGAGCCTCAAAGGGGACGGAGGCGCCGTAACGTGCCCACATGAAGTCGATTGCCAGCACCTGCTCAGGGTTTACGAGTTGGAACTGCGGCTTTGCCATACGCGTCGCCCAGGCGATGTCAGGCGTCCCAGCGGCTGCCGTCGCGCGCATATAGGGGTCGGACCACGACACGGCCTCACCAGCGTAATAGGCCCAGAGGTCCTCGTCCAAGGCGGCGGCCCGTTCCTTCTCGCGGGCGTCGATCGTCAGGCAGATACCCAGCAGCTCCTGGACCATGGCTGGGGAGTAAACGTCGGCTTGGATCCGAACGTGGCCGGTAACCGGGTCCGTGGTTCTGGCCGTCCAACGCCGACGGTCGAGGTCGTACTGGGTCTCCACGAGGAAGTCGCGCAGATCATTGAGCGGCTGCATCCAGGCATACTTCGGGTCTCGGAGCATGATGGTCATGCTCTTGTCGCTGCTGCCCGATACGGTGCAAAGCGCGCAGCCAAATCGGCTTCCACAGGCGGAGGCGGCAGACTTACCGGATGAGACCACCGGGCATTCGCCGGTGGCCGCGCGATAGAGGTCACGGGTCTGGTCGAAGTTCGGTGCATAGGCTTCCAGCGCCCGCCCCTCCCCAGCCAGGGCAAGGCATTCCCATACCTCATCCGTGTCGAAGTCGGCGATCAGTGGCAGCGTCCGCTGACCGTCCGCGGTGACGGTAATGGCGCGGGCCGCGTCGCCCCTGCGATCCATCCGGCCGGCTCGGCTGGTAGACTCTGAGAAGCGGGTGCCCAAGAGGGTCACCACGCTCTCCCGGTCCAGGGACGCAGCAAGCTCGGAGATGCGGAAGAAGTCGCCCGGCTCCGCAGTCCGAAGCATCGCCTCGTATTCAGCCTTCAGCTCAGGCACCAGCTTGCGCAGTTCGCGCAGGTTCGGGCGGGCCTTTAGCTCTACTCTGCAGTCTCGGCTTGCCGAATTCGAAAACGTGGGCACTTTGCGCATCCCGATCACGGCAGTCATCCACGACGAGGCCAGGGTGGGACGCCCAACGCGTATCCGCAGAGGGATCGCGTGTCGACGGGCGTAGCGTTCCAGCAACGAAATCTGGCTCTGGACGTGCTGATGAATGACAGGGTTCTCGATGCCGGTGTCTGCGGTCTGAACGGTCAAGGGGTGGCGCAGCGGGTTCTCGCGCACCGCATCATGGTGGGCCAGCAGCGCGATGGTGCGCATTGCCGTGCTGTCCTTCCCGAAGCTGACCGCAACGGCGAGAGGAACATCCTTTTCGATGAGATCGCGCACCGCACGATAAGCTGCGGCGATCTTCTCGACGGTCTCAGAGGAGAACTTGGCATCCAGCAGCTTGTCTGTTGAGAAGAGCGCAGTCATGGCGGCGGCATCAGTCAGTGGTTTGATGAGACGATCCTACCATATCGTACAGAGCGCACAAGAAAGAAAATCTGCATCTCGATCATGATTGCAAATTATGAGACACAGTTGATCGCTTAAGTATAAGCATTGTCACGGCCAGACAATGAGGGCGCTTGGTGCGCACCTTGATTGCCTCGACCCAATCGGCGCCTCCGCCGACCACGTTCCAATGCGAGTTCTCGACCGAGATGGATCATCTCTCGCCCATCAAAGGCTATGCGGCCCTGGTGTGGTTGGTGACGATCGCCGCGCCAGCCGTCGGCTCAGTCGCACCCGACACCGCCGCCGTTCGATCTACCCGCCCCTCCGCTCGTGTTCCGGCACTTCGCACGGTTTCTCAGAACATGGACAGCTGACCACGCTTGTCGACCGTCCAAACCGGCGCCGCATTGGCGGCCACCAGCTCTGCAGGCGCGACGCGGGGCTCCGGTTCACAGTGCTGCTCCTCGATGTCATCGACCGCATGCGGAGCGGATGCGCCACACACCTCAACCGCGTTGCCACTGGTTCCTGCCTTCTCGGAGCCGTCCCGGCCCAGCAGCTTCAACAGCACGGTCGGAGGGAGCATCGAGAAGCCAGGGCCGCGAGGAAGCGCATCGACGAAGGCGCCCCAGGCGGCGATGTCGATGGCCCTTCCACGCTGGCACAGGCGGGCAAGTAGGCGGCACGTCAAAGCACAAAGGCGGTGGTAAGCCTGCGCGCGTTCGATCAGCAGCTCGGGGGTCCAGTGCGAACCGGGATTGAGCGGCTTGGCATGGCCCGTTACCATGAAAGGCGCCAAAGCCTCGGTCGTGGTTGCAATCTCCCGCAACAGCTTGTCCTGGTCCGACGGCGGCGCGAGGTAGGCTTGGTTGACGGCAGCTGAGATCGCGCCCTCAAACATGATGAAATCCGAAAACCGCTGGTCCGGGGTGCGTCCTTTCGGCGATCCCGCCTTTGCTTCCCGAAGCCGCCGGAGTGCCGAAGCACGCTGCCTGTCCGCCTCCTGGGCGATTTCCTCCAGCGCGGTGGGCGACGGTAGCGGCTGGCAATAGTGCGACCGGTAGCCAGTCGATGAGACCGGGCAATAGCCGAAGCGGACGGCGTGCAGTGCTTGGTCAGCAACACGCAGCGGCACGCCACGAACCTGGATGACGGTTGCGGGTAATTTTTCCCCGGCAGTGGGAGATGCGGTCTTGGAAGCGATCTGAGAGGAAGCGGCCATCTTTCTTGCCTCTTTGTGTTCGAGCCAGCCTTTCCGGCCTGCTCGGCGTGGGTACAAATTACCCTTGCCAGAGGAGAGAGGCAACAGCTATATGGGAGCAGGAGGGTAAAAATTACCCGCTTCGCCCATAGTGCTGAGGTCATGTCCATGGCGATGTCCGTTCACCCCCGTCCCATTTCCGTTCCGCACATGCCAGCTCGTTCCCGCGCGCGCCGCCGTAATGAGGCGCGTCGCTCAATGGGACGGGCGGAGAGTCCTGCCGCGCAGTTTTCGTTGTCCTTGAAGTCGACGGCGGACGATGAGTTGGACGTTGACCTGTTTGCCGGTGGCGGCGGCGCATCGGAGGGAATGGAGCAGGCCCTTGGCAAGCCCGTCGATCTGGCGGTGAATCATGATGCCGCTGCAATCGCCATGCACGAAGTCAATCATCCTCGCACCGAACATTTTCATAGCGACGTGTTTGAGGTCGATCCAGTAATCGCATGTAGAGGCCGCAGCATACGAAATCTCTGGGCATCGCCGGACTGTCGCCATTGGTCGAGAGCCTCAGGCAAGGCTCTGAGAAGTCCAAAAATCAGGGGATTGATGTGGGTTGTTATTAGATGGGCGCGCCTTCCGGGTTGGCAACGTCCGAAAGTTATTTACGTTGAGAATGTTCCGGAGATGCTAACCGCAGGCCCCACCGAGGACGAGCCGATCCTCTATCCGTTCCCTGACGGCTCCGGGGTTCCACCGGACAGCCAAAGCGCGCCGGCTGAAGCACTGAAAGGGCTCTACTTCCGACAATGGCGGACGGAGTTGGAGCGGCTCGGGTACCATCTCGAGTTCCGCTGCCTGGCCGCCCATCACTTTGGTGTCCCGACCATTAGGACCCGCCTGTTTATCGTCGCACGCCGCGATGGCGTCCCAGTCGCTTGGCCGACGCCGACCCATGGCGACCCACGTTCTGACGAGGTTCGCACGGGCTTGTTGAAGCCCTACACCCCGGTGTCCACCTGCATTGACTTCTCCTTGCCCTCCAAGAGCATCTTCGGTCGGACGAAGCCGCTCGCGCCCGCCACCTTGGACCGCTTGGCCCATGGTGCGCACCGCTTCATGATCGCATCGTCGATGCGCGAGGGTTACGAGCCGTTCGTCGCCACGCTCAACCATGCAGGCAAGGGGTTCCGGGGTTTCGCTTCGACCGAGCCGGCCAAGACCATCACCGCAGCCCGCGATGCCCATGGGCTTGTGCTTGCGGCCACAACGCAGATCACCCAGCGCGGCAGCCGCTCCATCAAGGTTCGGGATCCACGTGTGCCGCACCCGACAATCGTCACCAAGAACGAAAGTGCTCTTCTCACCAGCCACGCGCACCCACTGTCGGGCGCAGACACTGGCAGCGTCGCCTATCTGGCCCAGCACAACACGGGCGAGATTGGGCACAGCTTGCTGGCCCCCGCCTCCACCATCACCACAACGGGCAGCCACCAGCAGCCGGTGACCGCGACCATCCACAAGCTCCATGCCCCGAGTGTCGGACAGGGGCGGGAGGGGGCCGCCGCGACCCCCGCAACCCGCGATCCGCACGGGCGGCAGGGCGCTCACCTTGTGGTGCTCAAGGGTACGTGCAAGGACGGCCGGGCCCTTGATAGGTCGGCTCCGGCTGTTCTGGCGTCCGGAATGCACCAGGGCCTCGTCCAGACCAGACTGGAGCCAGTTGGCACGGCCTTAGACGACGTAAGCGTTCCTTTCGAGGACGCTCTCCTGACTGCTTTCCCCAAGCGACTGCATGAGCAAATTCGGGCCGTGCGGCGGTTCCTGGAGCGCGTCGATTGGAAGAGCACGCGCGGCCTGCGCAAACTACCGCCGGCGGAACCAGACGCCTTCTTGACCGCGCTCGCTGCCCAACTTGGCTATGTAGGCCCCGCGACCGAACTGCCGCACCTTTTGGGCCTCTGCCGCGTGAAGGGCGAGTGGTTCCAGATCGTCGACTTGTCGATGAGGATGCTGGTGCCGCAAGAGCTGAAGCTCATCCAGGGCTTCCCCCCGGAGTACGTCATTGACCGCACTTCCGACGGTCGCAGGCTGACCCAGGAACAGCAGATCGCCCGGATTGGCAACAGCGTGTGCCCGGAAATGGCCCGAGTGCTGGTAACGGCAAACTCGCCGCCGCGCCGCCGGCTGCAGATCGCCGCCTAAAGAACGCTGTGCGCTGCCACCACCTCCCTCTCCGTCGAACACGAACAAGGACCTGACCATGGACCGTAGCTCGCGCCCCGAAGTTCGAAATCCTGTTCTCGCCCTGCCGGCTGTCGCCAGGCTGCTCACGCTGCAGCCCGAACTCCGGCTTGCCCTCGCCGATGTCCTCCGCGACCTGTATCTGGACGCGAAGGTGCGCGCCGAGAAGTCTTGGACCAGCAAGAAAGGCCCCCTAGCCGTGTACTGGAGAGCTGTGGCGGTCTATGCGCTCCACATCAGCCGTGCGGTGCGGCCGACGAAAGCGGAACTGCGTTCGCGCGTTGTCGATCTCAAAGCAGCGGCGTAAACCTGTTGCGCAGACCGGCGCGCAGCCGGGCAGATCGAGGATCAGGACGTTATGAGCAGCACGCCGCCGGATTCCCGCCCCGACGCCGGCCATGACTGGGGCGCCATGACGCCCGAGGCATTCAATGACTGGATGGACGCCATGGGCTTCGAAACGCGCGAGGAGGCCGCGGCGGCGCTGAGATTGTCTGTCGAGTCCATCAAGCATTATCGCTCCGGCCGCCGCGGCGACGGCAAACCGGTCGTATACCCGCTCACTCTCGCGCTCGCGTGCACTGCGCTGTTCCACCGCCTTCCGCCGTGGACCGTCCGGCGCTGAGGGCATTCCTTGCGCCACGGTCTCAGTTGGACGGTGTGGCTTCGCGGAAGGACGGCCCCTCCCCACCGGGAGGGGTGATGAAGGGCCGTCTGGAGGCTCAGGGTGCGGACAGGAATGCCTGCACCGACGCCTGGGTCTCCTGCATCTCCCGCTCGCCCACGATCACCGTAGGTGTCGTGGTCGCCAGGTAATCGACGTTGAATGTCAGGTTGGGCCGGCCGTCACCCCGGTCCAGTTCGTCGCCGATCTCGTCGGCGATGAACCGGGACCCCTCTGCAGATTCCGATGAAGCCGGCCGGGTATTCCGATTTGAAGGCGGCCACCGTTCCGAACTGAAGCCGGCCAGCGTTCCGAAGGAAAGCGGCCGGGGTGGCGTATCCCCGCGAGGCGTTTTTCGTGTCGCATGAGCATGGCGTCGGGTCAAGCCGCCATGATCATGTCGAGGTGGAGGGCGTCCCCGGAATCCATAGGAGGGCCCCGGGCAAGCCGGTCGCGAGCGCGCCTCATCACGCTGGAGAGCGGCCGGCTTGCCTGGGAGGTGCCTGTGGAGCTCCGGGGGCGCCCGGCGGTCTCGTCACTCTCCGTCGGCCAGGGCTGGCTGGCGTCGCGGCTTGCGCATTGAGTCTCCGGTGAGGTCGATGCGGTAGGCGTTGTGAAGAATGCGGTCCAAGATCGCGTCCCCGAGAGTCGGATCCCCAATGAGTTCGTGCCAGCGGTCCGTGGGGATTTGGCTGGTGATCAGCAGAGAGCCGGCGTTGTAGCGGTCCTCTACGATCTCGAGCAGGTCGCGGCGCTGCTCTGCGTTCAGCGGCTCTGGTCCCCAGTCGTCCAAGATGAGAAGTCGCACGCGGGCGAAGCCACGCATCAGGCGGGCGTAACGGCCGTCGCCATGTGCCAGGGCCAGGGTCTCGAACAGCCGGGGCATCCGCTGGTAGAGTACTGATAGGTTTTCGCGGCAGGCACGGTGGCCAAGCGCGCAGGCCAGCCAGGATTTGCCGATGCCGGTCGGCCCGGTGATGATCACGTTCTGGTGGTCGTGGATCCATCGGCAGGTCGCCAGCTTCTGGAACAGCGCGCGGTCCAGCCCACGCGGCGCCCGGAAATCAACATCCTCGATCACAGCGGGATGGCGCAGCCGGGCGCTCTTGGCGCGTGCTTCGAAACGTTTCTGCCGCCGCAGCGTCACCTCGTGATCGAGCAGCACACCCAGCCATTCCTCATGGCTGAGCGTGCCGGCCTCGCGGTTGGCCTGCATCTCGCGCAGCGCCTTGGCCATGCCGTGCAGCCCCAGGTCGCTGAGCTGGTCGAAGGTGGGATGGGAAAGCATGGTGGGCTCCTAATGAAAGTACCGCGAGCCGCGGATGTTGGCGTGGTCCAGCGCCGGCGCCTCAGGGCGGGCGGTGGAGCGAACCCGGTCCAGGTTGTTGCGTAGGATCGAGGCGATGCTGTCGGCAGTGGTGGCGCCGATCTCCAGCGCCCGGGCACTCACCGCCTCAGCGCGGGCCCGGTTGGGGCCGCGAAACAGCTTCAGCACGCCACGGCAGGTGCGGAAGCCCTGTTCCGGGTGCGGCCGGCTGGCGAGGATGGCGCGGATCAACGCCACAGTATTGGGGCCAAGGTCGCCGGCGTCCCGCTCGAAACGCTCGGGGCTCCACTCGGCGTAGCGGCGGTGTGCTGCCGGCATGTGCTCGGGCACGGTGCTGTGGCGCTCGCCGCCGTGCCGGCGGGCATGGGCGGCGATCCGTTGGCCGCGGTGAAAGAACTCCACCGTGGTGGCGGTGAGGCGTGCGTCGATCTGTTGGCGGATCAGCGTCGCCGGTACCGAGTAATAGAAGCCGGCGACCTCGACATGGTAGTCGGGGCCGACGCGCACGAGCTTCCACTCCGCGTATTCGTAGGGCGTGTCGGGCAGCGGCCGCAGCGCCGGCCGATCAAGCTGTTCGAACAACTCCCTGCGGCTGAGCCCGAGGCGGCGCTGGGGCCGTGTGTTGAGGTCCTCCAGCACCCGGTCTATCGCGCCATTGGCTTCGGCCAGGGAGAAGAACGGCAGATTGCGCAGCCGGCCGAGGATGAAGTACTGGGCGATGCGCACACCGGCTTCCACCTTGGCCTTGTCACGTGGACGACGCGGACGCGCCGGCAGGATGCCGACGCTGTAGGCGTGCGCCATGTGGGCGTAACTGCGGTTGAGCTCCGGGTCGTAAAAGGAAGCCTTGAGGACGCCGCTTTTCAGGTTGTCCGGCACGATCAGGCGCGGGCAACCGCCGAGGTCCTCGAACATGCGGACATGCGCCCCGATCCAATCGGGCAGGGTCTGGGTCCAGGTCGCCTCGGCGTAGGTGTAGTTGGAGGCGCCCAGCAC
The DNA here is from genome assembly GCF_008364825.1 of Azospirillum sp. B21. Lineage (GTDB taxonomy): Bacteria > Pseudomonadota > Alphaproteobacteria > Azospirillales > Azospirillaceae > Azospirillum. The sequence continues at coordinate 10,660 of NZ_VTTO01000028.1, read as the reverse complement.
GGCGATGAAGAGCTGGGCGGGCCGCACGGCGCCGGTGGCGGGATCGCGGATGGGCAGCGTCTTGCCGGAGTAGTCGACGAAGACCTTGTCGCCGGCCAGGTGGGGCTGACGCATGCTGGGGGCGAGCCGCGCCTCGAACTCCCGGTACAACTCGCAGAAGCGGCTGTAGCCGTAGCCGTCGGGATGAGCGGCACGGTACTCCTCCCACAGGATCATCAGCGTGACGCCCGGGCGTTTGAGTTCGCGGTGCATAGCTGTAGTGGCCCGAGATCATCGATAGTCGGACCCGAGATACTAACCAATTTTGAGACCAAACTCTCTGAGACATACGATGGAGGCCGGTCCAGTTTAGCTGAGACTGGGACCGTATTCTTTGAGACAGACCTGAGATCGGAGGCAAGGGCTCCTATCATTTGAGACGCTTGCCTGTCCCGAGCAGCGGCTCGGCCGCCTGTGCCTGCTGCGTTATTCCTGCACCTCCACCCCGCTCAGCTCACCGACAGAGAAAAAGTAGCTATTTCATCTCTGTTGGTGAGCGCCTACTCATTAGACGACGTCACCTGATCCGACCAGAACATGGACCTAATACGCTCCCAGACGGTTAAGTCGCGCCGGTGACTGGGACTTTGATGGGAATGTTCTTTGATTAAGCCATCGTTGGTCAACGCATTTATGTGGATGATGGCATTGGTCGGGTCGAACTTCATACCGTGGTACCGGGCGCGCAGGTTGCCCTCGCGGTCAATAAGGTGCATAACAGCACCGTGCATCTGCATCCCGTCCGGCATCGATGTGAACTTCAGGCCGTACTGTTCCGCAAGTTCCCGGGTGGCCATGGACCCCTCGGCGCCGCTGCTCAGGAACATCGAGTTCATCGGGTCAAGGCCATGCGCCGCAGCGAAATCCCTGCGGACCTTGGCGGTGTCCCGTGCGGGGTCCGTGGAGATCGTGACGAACTTCACCCTGTCCTTCATCGGGGTCGCGTTGACCTGCTCCTGCACGGCTGCCACGGCCTTGGTGTGCAGCGGGCAGACGTCAGGGCAGCTGGTGTAGACGAACCACAGGACCACGACCTTACCCTTGAGATCATCCAAGGACACTGTGCGTCCCTCGGTGTCGATCAACCTGAAGTCGGGGGCTGGGCGGTTCACGACCTCGACGTACTTGTCCTTGCTCGAGATGTTGTGTTCGACCTCGGACAGGGAGTGGGTATGGGCAACGCTGCCGGTGCCGAGGATAAGGAGTGCTGCCGTCGCGGCGGCGAAGTGCTTGTTCATGGTGCTTTCGTTCTCATGGCGGGATCGACATCGACCCTTGGTCACTTCTTGGATTACTGCGCCATCATCGACCACCGGGCCCGGATGTCCTCGGGCCAGCGGCTCGCGATGTAGGCCAGAACGGCCCAGATCTCATCATCGGTGAGCGTGCCCCCGAACGCGGGCATGTCGCTCTCGTACCTGGGCGGGGCGTGCTTCTCGATGCCCTCCTTGATGATGCTGAAGAGCACCTCGTCGGGGTGATGCCACGTGTGCCCCGAAACGTCGTGCGGCGGTGCTGGCATGCGACCGTCCGGCTTGCGGCTCTGCCAGTCCGGCTGGCCCTTGAGGTTGACGCCGTGGCAGGACGCGCAGTTCTCGGCGTAAACGGCCTTGCCGAGCGCCACCTGGGTGGCGTCGGTCGGGTCGGCCCGGCTGCCCTTGGACGTCAGGGTCCAGGCTGCCACGCCCCCGGCGACGAGGAGCGCCAGCGCGGCGCCCCCCGTCCAGGCGATTGTCCGGCGGCGCGTCATTCGACCGCGAACACCTGCGGCTCGCCCCGGCCGCCGAAGGTGTAGACGACGAGCGGCTCGGTCCGCGGGCCCTCCATCCCCGGCGAACCGATCGGCATGCCGGGCAGCGAGATGCCCTTGACGGCCGGGCGCTCGGCCAGCAGCCGCTTGATGATCGCCGCGGAGACGTGACCCTCGACCACGTAGCCGTCAATCAGCATCATGTGGCAGCCAACGAGTTCCATCGGCACGCCCTGCTCCTGGCGCTTGAACGCAAGGTCGTGGGTGGCGACGGACGTCCCGTCGATGCCGTTGGCGCGCAAGTGCTCCGCGTGGCCCTCGCAGCAGCCACACTGAGGGTTCTTGTACAGGATGGCCTGCTCGGCGAAGGCGGTCGCCGGGGTCAGCAGCACCAGCGACAGGGCGATGGTCTTGAGGATGCGCATGGTCGTGTTCCTCGGAATCGGGCTCGGGTCAGGTGACGCGGATGGTGCTCATCATCCCGGCGACCTGGTGCTCGAGGATGTGGCAATGGAACATCCAGTCGCCGGGGTTGTCGGCGACGAAGGCGACCTCGACGCGCTCCCTGGGCGCCAGCAGGACGGTGTCCTGCCACTCGCGGAAGCGGGTCGGCTGACTGTTCCTGGACAGCACCCGGAAGGTGTGCCCGTGCAGGTGCATGGGATGATGCCACGCCGTGTCGTTGGCCATGGCGATGACGCAGGTCCGGCCTCGCTCGAGCGTGAAGATGGGATCCATGACGTGGCCTCCTCCGTGGCCGTCGGGACCGCTGGCGGCGACACCGTTGATGGCCCAGGCCATGCCGCTGCGCATCATCGTGCGCATGTCGGTCATTTTCCCGTCCACCATGGCCCCGGCCATCATGCCCATCATGCCGCCGCCCAGGGTTACCTCGTGACGGACAGCCCCGGAGAGGTCCGGCTCGGGCACCGGGTTGGCCGGAAGGCCGATGGGGGCCTCGAGCGGCCGGTCGCGAAGCCGCTCGGCCCCGTAGGCCAAGTCGACGAGCCGATAGGCAAGACCCCTGTAGAAGTCGTCGACGACGGTGACCCGGTCACTGGGAGCGCCGATCATGTCGATGACGAGGTCGATGCGCATGGCGGGGGCCAGTACCACGCGGCCATCGGCGGGCTCATGCGGCTCGACCGGGTGCCCGTCGATGGCGACGACCTGCGGCCGAAGGCCCTGGAGCCGGAGGCCGAAGATGCGGGCGTTGGCGGCGTTGACGAGGCGCAGCCGGATCCGCTCGCCCGCCCGCACCGGCACCTCGTCGAGCACGCGGCCGTTGATGGTGACGGTGTTGCCGACCCGGCCGTTGTGGCTCAGGTCCATCATGTTGCCGAAGTCGTCGCTGATGGAGGCATCGTTCTTCAGCCGCCAGTCGCCGAGCATCCAAGTGACGTCGCGATCGACCCGGATCGGCTCGCGCTCCTCCACGATGAGCGCCCCGGCCAAGCCGCGGCCGACCTGCTCGTGGCTGCGGATGTGCGGGTGGTACCAGAAGGTGCCCGCATCCACGGCGTCGAACTCGTAGGTGAAGGTCTCGCCGGGGGCGATGGGCGGCCGCGGCATGTGCGGCACACCGTCCATGGCGTTCGGCACGCGGACGCCGTGCCAGTGGACGGTGGTCTCCTCGGCCAGCCGGTTGGTCACGGCGACCCGCAGCCGGTCGCCCTGGCGGACGCGGATCTCAGGGCCGGGCACCCGGCCGTCGTAGGCCCAGACCGTCGTCTCGGGGTACTCGGCGCCGACCATCCGGGCCCGCCCGGGACCGGGAGTCAGCGTGTGGGTCGGCTCCGCGGCCTGTGCCGGGCGGAGGATGGCGGGGGCGAAGCCCGCCGCGGCGATGGCGCCGCCTGCAAGGAGCAGCAGCTGCCGTCGATCGATCGGCCGGGCAAACGGGTTCGGTAGCATTCAATCCCTCGAACTGGGCCTGACGGCGGGTAGCCAGCTTGGCCCCGCCGGTTAGGCAGGTACATCGGGCGCACGACGTGCGTCGGCGCGCGTCTCAGGCAAGGGATGAGGGTATCGGAGGCCGGTGGTCAGGCGGCGGCGACAAGCCGTCCGCGACCGTCGGCGACGCGGCGGCGAAGGCGCCAGGCGCGACGGAGGGGCTGTCGGGAGAGTCCGGCAGAAGACCGGGCAGGACGATGCAGATGCCTCCGTGGCAGCCCGCCATGTCCATGCCCTTGCCGGTCTCCTGGCCGGAAGCGCAGCCCTCGCAGCCCGCCATGCCGCCGTCCATGGCGGCCGCGGCCGTCTCCTGTGTGCCCGCCATCATGCCCACCTGGGCAGCCTGCGCCGTCGTCCCGAGCGCGAGGCCCAGGATCAGCAGGACGGACAGGATACGGCGCAGGCAGGCCATGGTTTCAATATGAGCTCGTCAGGGGGGCAGGCCAACAGGTTTGTCGCCCCGTGTTCGCAACTCCGGCGTTCTCAATGATTTTGGCGCCGAGGACCGGGACGAGAGCCATGTCGAGCAAGGCATGCGTATGCCTCGCCCAAGGGTGAACCGAGCACCCCATCCGACGCGAGAGCCTCGAGGGCGCGCAGGAGATGTTCGGCAGCATCGTGTTGGCCCTCATCCATGGCCCTCTTGAACGCATTGAGGATCTGCCTTTCCAGGCTCCGGCTCCGCATTCTTCGCCTCCGCTGTTCGGCATCGGTGCAGGCGGAAACCGTCCGCGGCTCCTGGCCTCGGGCGACTTGCCGCGACAACCTCCTCGGCCGCTCGGGTGGGGCGCCCGGCATGGGCGCCCCGAGACGCCATCACACTGCTTCTGGTCGCCCGGTTTGTCGCAGGAGCTTCCCTTTTTCATGCCGGAGCACATGACCAGGTGCATCAGCGGGCAGGCCAGAAGGCCCAGATAAGGCAGGGCCGCGGCCAAGTGACCCGGATAGGTCACCGACAGGGATACGGCTGCAAGGGCGAGGAGGCCGAGGCCGCCGAGAACAGGCCAGCTGCGCCACCAAGGCATCCGCCGAGTTTGTCCATCCATGTTGGGTTCCTTTCTCCATCCGTTCTCCATCCGGTGTGGATCACATCATGCCCAGCGAGCCGCCGAGCAGGTCTTCGGCGGCCTTCCTCTGCTCCTCCGACAGCGCGGCGAAGAGCGGGGTCGCGGCGGCGTTGAGCCTCTTCGTGGCCTCCAACCGGACCGACAGCGCCCTTTCCCGTTGCGCGAGGCGCTCGGTCAGGGATGCTGACGTCTCACCCTTCATCATCTGCCCGTGCATGGAGCGGTGGACCTCGGCGTTCGTCCGCAGGGCGTCGGCGAAAGCCTTCCATTCCTTGGTCTGGGCGTCGGTGATGCCGAGCTCGGCCTTGAGGAAGGCGATCCGGCCCTCAACGTGCTCGAAGGGCATGCCCATGCTGCCCATCGACCCCATGCCGCCCGTGGCCATCATCGGACAGGAGATCGCGTCGGTGTCGGACTGCGCGTTCCGCTGTCCCATCATCCCTTGCATCATGGGCATCATGCGCATCGTGTCGCCCGGACCCGTCATGCCCTGCATGCTGCCGTGGGACTGGTCAGACGAAGCCGTTGGAGCGGCTTGGGTTGCGCCTTGGCCCGCCACGTGGTGGGCCTGGTGATCCGGTTGGGTCTGGGCCTGGGCGAGCGAGACCGACGCCGCGAGGGCCACGACCGGCAGAAGGGTGCGGGACATGAATTTCATCGTTTTCTCCATGGATCCGGAAAGCTGATCTGAGACGGGCCGTGGTCGGCTCAGCCGCCGCCCACGCCCGCCGTCATCCAGCGGGGCAAGCTCCCGGCGCGGGCCGGGGAAAGGTCGCGCAGACGCAGCGGGCGGGAGGCGGCCGAGCTCGTTCCCGCGGGTGGCAAGGTGCCCCGGCGCGGGCCGGGGCAGGGAAATCAGGGGCATGGTTGCCCTCGCATCGGTGGCCTTCCCGACGCGCCCGGACCAACTCCGGGCGTCTGGGTCAGCCGGATTGGCCGCGTGGTCGCGACCCGATCAGGCGATCACCGCGGCGCCGCCGACGGTTGGCGGGCGCGGATCAGATGCGCAGGGTGGACTTCGGAGGGTACGGCTCCGGATGCGGGGTCTCGCCCCACCCGAGCGCCGGGTCATGGGGGACCGGGGAGGCCACGGGCATCGAAGGCGGGTGCGGCGCCTCGGGAGGCAGCATGGAGGGGATGACGCAGACGCCGCCGTGGCACGCCGCCATGGTCATCATGCCCTGGTCGTTGTCGCCGCAGTCCGGGCAGGCGGGGGAACTGGCGACGCCCATGCCCAGGGTCGCCACCGGACTTCCCATCGTGCCCCTCATCGGCACCTGGGCGGCCAGCGCCGTCGTCCCGAGCGCGAAGACCAGGATGAACACGACGGAGAGGATGCGGCGAACGACCTGCATGACGGGTCTAATATAGCTCGATGTTCAGGTTCGGCCAAGGGCGCTGCCGTTGCACGTGGTGCGACGGAGAAGGGCGTCTCATCGCCCCGACCGCAAGTATTTCACGAAAGCGGCAATTCCGAGGATCAGGAAGACAAGGACCAGGAGCCAGACGATTCCCATGGCTCCCATCATCCATCCCATCCCTTCCATATTGTGCATCATGGCATCCGTCCTGGTTGCTGCAATCCGACGAGGGGCGTGAGCGGCGGCCCGCCGCTCACAGCCGAAGGGTCCGAAGGCGAAGCGCATTCCCGATCACGCTGACCGAGCTCAGGGCCATCGCGGCGGCAGCGATGATGGGGCTCAACGTCCAGCCGAACAGCGGGTAGAGCACGCCCGCGGCGATCGGGACGCCGATCGCGTTGTAGACGAAGGCGAGGAACAGGTTCTGCCGGATGTTGCGCATCGTCGCCCGGCTCAGCGCGCGCGCCCGCGCGATGCCCGCGAGATCGCCCTTGACCAGGGTGACCCCCGCGCTCTGGATGGCGACGTCCGTGCCCGTTCCCATGGCGACACCGATGTCCGCCTCGGCCAGGGCCGGGGCGTCGTTGACCCCGTCGCCTGCCATCGCCACCACCCGGCCCTCGGCCCTCAGGCGCTTGACCACCCGGTTCTTGTCCTCGGGCAGGACCTCGGCCTCGACCGCGTCGATGCCCAGCTTCCGCGCGACGGCCTCGGCCGTGGTCCGGTTGTCGCCGGTCAGCATCACGATGTGGATGCCATGCTCGCGGAGCGTCTTGAGCGCATCCGGGGTGCTGGCCTTGATCGGGTCCGCGACCGCGATGACACCGCCGGGCTTGCCGTCCAGGGCGGCGAACAGGGCCGTGGCGCCGTCGCGCCGGAGGTCGTCCGCCTGGGCTTCCAGGCTGCCCAGGGCGATCCCCCGCTCCCGCATCATGGCGGCGTTGCCGAGGACCACCGTGCGCCCGTTCACCCTGCCCGCCACGCCCTTGCCGGTCACCGAGCCGAACTCGGCCACATCCTCGACCGACAGACCGCGCTCGCGTGCGGAGGCGACGATGGCGGCCGCCAGGGGATGCTCGCTCGACCGCTCCAGGCTCGCCGCCAGCGACAGGACGGTCGCCTCATCGAAACCGGGCGCGGGGGTCACGCCGACCACGCGGGGCTTGCCCTCGGTGAGGGTGCCGGTCTTGTCGACGACCAGGGTGTCGACCGTCTCGAAGCGCTCCAGCGCCTCGGCGTTCTTGATCAGCACACCCGCGGTCGCCCCCTTGCCGACGCCCACCATGATCGACATCGGCGTCGCCAGACCCAGGGCGCAGGGGCACGCGATGATGAGGACCGACACGGCCGCGATGAGCGCGTAGGCGAAGCCCGGCGACGGCCCCCAGATCATCCAGCCGACGAACGCCAGCACGGCGACGACGATGACGGAGGGGACGAACCACGCCGACACGAGGTCGGCGAGTCGCTGGATCGGCGCCCTCGACCGCTGCGCCTCGGCCACCATGGTCACGATGCGCGACAGCATGGTGTCCGAGCCAACCTTCTCCGCAACCACGATCAGCGCACCGGTCTGGTTGATGGTGCCCCCGATCACCGTGGCGCCGGGTTCCTTCTCGACGGGCAGGGACTCGCCGGTGACCATGGACTCGTCGACGGCGCTACGGCCCTCCAGAACCCGCCCGTCGACCGGCACACCCTCGCCGGGCCTGACGCGGAGCCGGTCGCCCACCTGGACCCGGTCCAACGCGATCTCTTCGTCGTCGGCGCCGTCGCGGACGCGCCGGGCGGTCTTGGGCGTCAGGTTCAGCAACGCCTTGATGGCGCCGCCGGTGCGCTCACGGGCCCGGAGCTCCAGGACCTGCCCGAGCAGGACCAGCACGGTGATGACCGCGGCCGCCTCGTAGTAGACGGCGACCAGCCCCTCCGCGTCGCGGAACCCGGCCGGGAAGAGGCCCGGCAGGACGGTGGCCACGAGGCTGAACAGGTAGGCGGCGCCGACGCCGAGCGCGATCAGCGAGAACATGTTCAGGCGGCGGGTGACGAAGGACCGCCAGCCGCGCTCGAGCAGCGGCCAGCCCGCCCACAGCACCACCGGGGTGGCCAGCAGGAACTGGGCCCACACGGAGGTGCGGGGCGAGAGGACGCCGTGCAGTCCGAGGCCGGGGATGTGGGCGGCCATCTCGAGGATGACGAGGGGCACGGCGAGGGCCGTGCCGATCCAGAACCGGCGGGTCATGTCCGCGAGCTCGGGGTTCGGCTCGCCCTCGACGCCTGCGGTCACCGGCTCGAGCGCCATGCCGCAGATCGGGCAGGTGCCCGGCCCCTCCTGCCGGATCTCGGGGTGCATCGGGCAGGTGTAGATGACGCCCTTCTGCGGCGACTCCCGGTCCGCATGCCCGGGGGCCGCTGGCTTGGCGGCCGGGGCCAGGTAGCGCTCGGGATCGGCGACGAATCGGTCGTGGCAGCGGGCCGAGCAGAAGTGGAAGGTCTGCCCGTCGTGGACGGCGCGGTGCGTGGACCTCGTCGGATCGACGGCCATCCCGCAGACGGGATCCGTCACCTTCGGGCCGTCACCGTGTCCGTGAGGATCGTGGCGGTGATGCGCGTGGCCGCGATGCAGGTCAGCCATGGTCGTCCTCCATTTCCTTGCGCTCGCGCCGTCCGGCAGCGTCTTCGGCCCCCGGGGCGAACGCCTGCCCGGTGGGACTCCGGGTCGATTGGTTCCAGGCTCCACCCTCCAGTGGTTGGAAGGTCAAAGATTTTCGTCCAAGGGTTCCGACGCCCGGGGCGGCCGGATCGACCGGAACGCCAGGGCCGGGATGACCATCCACTGCGCCACCGGCGACAAGCCGGTTTCCAGCCAGGGCAGCGCCGGCATCAGGTCGGAATAGGCCCAGGTCCCCCGGACCCCGATGTTCAGCCACTCGCTGAAGGCGGTGTAGCCGAGCCCGAACGCGACGGTCAGGGCGGCCACGACCGAGAACCGCCGCCGGGGCCAGCGACGGCTCCCCGCCAGGAGCAGGGCCGCCACCAGGGAGGCCAGTGCGATCAGGACGTCGCCGCCGGTGCAATGGACGGCGGCGAACACGATCTCGCCCGCCGTCCCGGTCTCCCAGAGCGTGTAGAGCGGCATATGGAGGAGCTCCCACGCCAGGTTCCCGATGGCGACGATGGCCAGGTAGCGCCGGAGGGCCGCCAGCCATCCGGCATGTGAGGCGTGGTCGGAGGCGCCTTGGTCGACTGCCTCCGTGATCCCCATCCGCGGCTCGGCGTCCAGGGCCGAGCGGGCTGGGAGGCGGCGCACGGGAACGAATGCCTTCACGGTGTCCTCCGTCACGACCAAGCCGCGCCAGAGGCCGACGGCCGGTCCAGGTGACGATTGGGTTCGCCTGCCGAGGGGGCCGCGACGGTTGCCGGAGCGGACGCCGCGTCGGCGGCCGGAGCCCAACCGCTGACCACCCCCCATTCATCCCTACCCTAGCCCAGGCGGCTGCCCTGGTCTCCCGAAGGACCGGAGGGCCGGGAGCGGCCGCCTGGGCCAGCCGAGCTTCACTTGCTGGGCCTGAGGCTCGTGACCGTGTAGTTGCCCCCGGCCCCGGCCAAGGTGAACTCGACGGATTGGCCCGCCTTCACGCCGCTGAGGTCGACCTCGGGCGCGACCGGGAAGTCCATGGTCATGGCGGGCCAGTTGATGGCCGGGATGGGGCCGTGGCTCAGGTTCACCGTGCGCTTGGCCGCGTCGACCTTCTTGACGGTGCCCGAGCCCATAGCGCCCTTGTCGGCGGGCTTGGCCATGGACATGGAGCCGTGGTCCATGCCGCCGCCCTGCGGCTTGCCCTGGCCGGACATGTCCATCTGCGCCAGGGCCGGTCCGGCCAGGAGCATCGCGACGGCCGCGGCGATGACGGGGTGGAATGTCTTCATGATGCTTTCCTTCACTCTGCGGGATGTGCGGAACCCAACGCGCGGACGTCGTCCGCCGTGGCAACGGCCTGGTTCCGCAGGAGGAACCGTTGCCAAACCAGGTAGACGGCCGGGATGACGATGAGCGTCAGGGCCGTCGTGCTCGCCATGCCGCCGACCATCGGGGTGGCGATGCGTCGCATGACCTCGGAGCCGGTGCCCTCGCCGACCATGATCGGGAACAGGCCCGCGAAGATGGTCGCCACCGTCATCACCTTGGGCCGCAGCCGCAGCAGGGCGCCCTCGACGACGGCGTCCTCGATGTCGCGGGCCGTCATCGGCCGCCCCGCGGCCGCGGCCTCGGTCCGGCGCCGCCTCAGCGCGAGGTTCAGGTACACGAGCATGACGATGGCCGTCTCCACGGCCACGCCCGCCAGCGCGATGAAGCCGACGCCCACCGCGACCGACAGGTTGAAGCCCAAGTACCAGAGCAGCCAGATGCCCCCCGCCGGCATCGTCACATTAACTTGATCGAGACCAAGAAGGCGGCTGCAGCAGCCCGCCAACGCCCATCAGGCCATCTT
>NZ_VTTO01000027.1 GCF_008364825.1 Azospirillum sp. B21 | reverse complement strand
TCGCGCCGGCTGACGGCCTCAAGCGATCAACGGAGCGCAAGCCGGGCCGCGGCGCATAGATATTTTACCAAACGGTCGTTTACTAATATCTCCAATAATTTTACAAAGGCGTGCCCGCCCCTCCTCCTGCCTGGACTCCGCCATGGCGCTCATCGGCTACGCCCGCGTTTCGACCGACGATCAGACCACCGCCGCCCAGATCGACGCGCTGCGCGCCGCCGGCTGCGCCACGATCTTCGAGGAGACCGCCTCCGGCGCCTCAAGGGCGCGGCCCGAGTTGGCGCGGGCCCTGGCCAGCCTGACCAGGGGCGACACGCTGGTGATCTGGAAGCTCGACCGGCTCGGCCGCTCGCTGTCGCACCTGCTGGAGGTGATCGAGGATCTGCGTGGCCGCGGCTGCCATTTCCGCTGCCTCACCAGCCCGATCGACACCGCAAGCCCGCACGGCACGCTGGTGCTGCAGATGCTGGGCGCGGTGGCCGAGTATGAACGCTCGCTGATCCGCGAACGGACGAAGGCCGGGCTGAAGGCGGCCAAGGCGCGGGGCCGGGTCGGCGGCAATCCCAAGCTGAAGCAGGGCGACACGGCGATGGCGCAGCGTTTGGCCGAGCGGCAGCGCCAGCTTTACCTGTTGGAGTTGACCCGCACCGCGGAGGAATGGCTGCCCACCGTGCGGCGGCTCCGGCTGGCCCACTCCCCGGCCCGCTCTTGGGCGGCGGTGACGCGGGCGGTGAACGCCAGGCTGCCGCCGGGCCGCCATTGGACCGCCGAGCGGCTGCGCCGCGCCGTCCGCGCCTTCGTCGAGGAAGGGCTGGCGGAAAGGGCATTGCTCGACAAGGCGCCTGCGGTGCGCGGAGATGACCGTCTCGTGGTGCTGGTGGCCGGCATTGCACGGGCGAACCCGAAGCTGTCGCTTCGAGCGATTGGGGCTCAGTTGGAGGCGATGCGGGAGACCACGCCGCGAGGTGGGCGCAACTGGGCGGCGGCATCAGTCAAGAACCTGCTGGACCGTGCTCGCGCCCAGGGGCTGATCTCCACCGCCCCGGTCGTCGCTTCAGGATCGGCATCGTAGTCCTGACGCGGTGTGGGAAAGTCGTGGAACGAGTGTCTATTGCGTTGGTCGATAAACCCATACCGCGGCTGGCTCCCGTCCACTCGCCCTCACGCCAAGGAAGAGGCGGTCCAACTCCGGAACCCACAGGGACGTCCGCGCGCCGGACACCGTCGGTGTCCGCCCGATCTCCCGATAGCCGTCACCTTGCCGCTGAAAGACATCGAGCGCGCCTTCGCCACAGCTGATGTAGAGGCGTTGGCGCTTCGTATCGAAGAACACGTCGTCAGCGTCCCCGCAGGTCGGTGCCCGCGCCACGACCTCGCCCCGCGTGGTGTCGAAGACCGCCAAGGTCGCGGGCTTGCGGTAGACGACGGCGAGATGTCCGGCGGCATCGTCGAGCGCCATCGGAAAGTTCGCTCCGGCACCGTTCACCGTCCACGTGGCCACTTGGCGTCCGCTGCGGCGGTCGACGACGGCGATCTGCCGTGCGTCGGGGACATTCACGAAAATGCGGGCGCCCGTCGCTTCCAGGCGGAACGACTCCGGGTGGGCAGCGAGCGGAATGTCACGGAGCCTCTTCCCGGACGCGGACTCCAGCACCGCCAGGGCGCCGCTTCCGTATCCGACGATCACCTGATTGGCCGCCGCGTCGAAGCGGATGTTGTCGGCATCGTCCCCAAGCTTCACCGTGTCCAGCACGGCAAAGTCCGCTGCGCGGAACCGGCGGACGGAGCCATCGCCTCCATTCGCCACGTAGATCACGTCGACACCCGGCAGGTACCCGACACCCTGGGGCTCCTCCAGGCCGGTGATCCGATGGATGATCTGGCCCTGGGCGAGGTCGAGCACGCCGACCGTACCGTTGCCCAGTTCGGCCACGAAAAGGCGCTGTCGGGCGAGGTCGACCGCGAAGTGATCGATGCGGCCGGACACCTCGCCCAGGGGAATCTTCCGCTCCAGGGTCAAAGCCTCGGGGTCCGCTGCGGACGCGGCGTGCGATAGCCACCCAACAAGGTTGACAGCCAAGGCCGTGAGCACGGCCACTGTGTTGACGCGCAGGGTCATCGCCTTACTGCTTTGTCGCGCCCGGCACTTCCGAGGTTTGGCTGCGGGCGATGTTGACCTTGTCGAGGGCGGCGTGCAGACCGGACCCCAGCTTCGCCGGATCGTCGACGCCCCAGAAGTGCATGAAATACAGCCGGGGCTCCTCGGCGAGCATGTGGGTGTGCAACGCCGTCACCTCGATGCCGTTCGCCACCAGCGTCTGAACCACCGGGTTGACCTCCTCGGCGGTCAGCACGAAGTCGCCGGTCGTCGCGGCCTTGCCTCCTCCGGCCGCCTGGACGTTGATCGCGATCGCCGTTCCCATGGCGGGCGGCACCGCCATGCCCATGTCCTGCACCGCCTCGGCCCGCGGGATGCTGAACTGGTAGGTGCCGCCTGCGGCCTTGCCCTTCTGGCCGATCGCCGCCTCCAGCGCCGCCGCGTCGAGGTCGAGCGCCTGATCGGATGCCGGGGCGGCTTCCATCGGGGTCTTGCTCTTGCCCAGGGCAGCGTGGATCGCCTGTGCCAACCTCACCGGTTCTCCCATCCCGGCGATGTGCATGTACAACGTCGCCGGGGAGGCGCGCAGAATGTGGTTGTGCACGGCGGTGACCTGGATTCCGTTCTCGACCAGGCTCTTCATCACCGGCGCGATTTCATCCTCGGTCAGCACCAGATCGCCCATCGCCATCGCGTGCCCGCTCTCGCCCTTGAAGGCGACCCAGGAGCCGAGCGCCAACGCCGGTTTGACCGCGACGCCGTCCACCGTCACCTTCAGGTCCGACCGCGGGAAGCTGAACTTGTGGACGTCGCCCGGCTGCAGTGCCCCAGGGCGTCCCATCGCCTCATCGACGGCCGTCCACGCGCCATCGGCCGCGGGCGCGGCGTCCGACAGCCCGATGGCCGCGATACCGACGACCAGAGCTCCTAGGTGTCGCTTCATGGCATCCCTCCGTCTGTCAGGCGATCACCGCCCATCCTGCAGGCGGCCAGTTGTGCGCCTCGCCCTGGCAGTCCCGGCACCAGGCGTAAAGCGCGTCATAGACGATCATGCCGTGGCGCAGCATCTCGTGGTCGTCGGGGAAGATGGCGGAGAGGCCGAGTGAGACGGCATACAGTCCGGCCGACTGCGAGGTCAGATCAAGGCGCGAGGTGTCGGCGCCGCGCACGACGGACGCCAGCTGATGGAGCGCCGGATCGTCCAGGCGGTACTTGCTCAGGAAGGCGTCGAAACTGCAGAGGTCGCCCACATGGCCGAGTTCGACGCCGGGGACGTCGTAGGGAACGGCGCCGGTCTCCTTGGCCACCTCCAGCACGCGGTCGCCGGGTACGTACAGGAACTCGGGCTGCTCATCGATGAATCGGGCGATCAGCCACGGACAGGCGATGCGGTCGATCTTCGGACGTTCGCGGGTGACCCACTTCATGGCAACACTCCGTGGACGAGGGGATCAGGCCTTCGGCACCGTTGGCGCTGCCATGGCGCGCCATGCCGCGATGCCGCCGGCCAGCGTGCGGGCGGAGACGCCCCGGCGCCGCAGTTCGGTGACCGCGTCCCGGCTGACCTGGAAGCCGTAGACGCAGTAGGCCAGCACCTCGCGATCCTTCGGCACACCATCGGCCCACTCCTCGATGCGCCGAGCGTCATGGTGAACGGCGGTCGGCAGCATGTCGGAGGACTTCGCCAGATCCTCCGCCCAGCAGACGTCGAGCACGAGGAGTTCGCCACTCTCGATCGCCCGCCGCGCTTCGCCGACGCTCATCTCCGGGACGGCGTCAGCAGGCTGCGACGCTGTGCGAAACCCTTCGGCGGCACGCCGGTGACGGTCCGCGACGCGCTCCCAGGCAATGTTGGCCATGAAGGCGTTGACATAGGCGCCCGCCTTGGCGCCGAAGTCGAGGTGGTAGGCGTGCTCGTACATGTCGAGCGCCAGCACCACCCGGCCGTCGGCCGGCGTGTGGCCATGGTCGGCCGCCCAGACGTTTCGCAGCCTGCCATCCCGCTCGGACAAGGTCAGCAGCACCCAGCCGGAACCGCCTCCGAGCGCCTTGCCCATCGCGGTGAACTCCCGGCGCCAGCGGGCCACCGACCCGAAGTCCCGCTCCAACGCGGCGGCGAGTTCTCCGCCGGCGTCGCCGGAGCCGCCCAGACTGTCGAAATACGCCTCGTGCAGGATCATCGAGTTGGCGGCGATCAGCTCCTCGCGCTTGAGGCCGTTGATGACGAAGGTCGGTGCCGCGCTCCAATCGAGCCGGGCGAGGTCGGCCTCGATGGCATTCAGGCGGCGGACGGCGCCGCCATAGTTGTTCTCGTAGTGGCTGGCGAGCAGGCGCTCGGAGAGGCCGGTCAGCCGAGGCGGCTTGAACGGCAGCGGTGCGACCTCATGGGGCATGGCACACCTTCTGTTCGATAGCCGGACTGTTCGGCTTCAAATCGAACCGTACGCCCAGAAGGCCAATGATACAAGTGTTGCGTTGTTGGTATGTCTGAGATACAGGTGACCAATGAGCGACATGCGCACCACCTCGGAGTCTCGATACGCCTGGCTGCTGCTGGCCCACCAGCTTCCGCCGAAGCCCGCCTACTTCCGCGTCAAGGTCTGGCGCCGCCTCCAGGGCTTGGGGGCGGTGGCGATCAAGAACTCGCTCTACGCGCTGCCCGCCGGCGAGCAGGCCCAGGAGGACTTCCAATGGCTGCTGCGCGAGATCACCGAAGGCGGCGGCGAGGCGGCGATCTTCGAAGCGCGCTTCGTCGACGGCCTGACGGATCAGGAGGTCCGGGCGCTGTTCGACAAGGCCCGTGACGCCGATTACGAGGGCCTCGCCATCGATGCCCGGGGGGTGGCGGAGGTGGTTGCCGGCGAGCCGGAGCTGTGGTGTGCGCGCGGCAGCGAGATCCGGGGTCAGGTCACCCGCCTGCGCCGGCGCTTGGCGGAGATCGTCGCCATCGACTTCTTCGGCGCGGGTGGCCGGGAGCCGGTGGAGGGGCTGCTCACAGGGATCGAGGCCCGGCTCGCCAAGGCCGAGCGCAGCTCGGACCAAGAGGAGACGACCATGGAGACCAAAAACATCACTGACGTGAAAGGCCGGACCTGGGTGACGCGCCGGGGCGTGCAGGTCGACCGCATCGCCTCGGCCTGGTTGATCCAGCGCTTCATCGACCCCGAGGCTCGCTTCAAGTTCGTCCCCGACAAGGGGTACGTCCCGGAGCCCGGTGAACTGCGCTTCGACATGTTCGAGGCCGAGTTCACCCACGAAGGCGACCATTGCACCTTCGAGGTGCTGCTGGCGAAGCTCGTGCCGCCCGACCGGGCGCTCCAGGCGATCGCCGAGATCGTCCACGACATCGACCTGAAGGACGCCAAGTTCCAGCGCGAGGAGGCGGCCGGCATCCGGACGCTGCTCGCCGGCATCGCCGCGGCGACGGACGACGACAGACGCCGGCTGGAGCGCGGATCGGCGGTGTTCGAGGACCTCTACGAATACTTCCGCAAAAAGCGCGACTGAGGGGAAGACCGATGACGGAGGCGGACGCCGCCGTGGATACACCCGTATCCACGATGAAGGACGGCACGCACGGGGTGAGCCTTGGCGAGGCTACCCGGGTGTGGGCACGCATCGCCGCGCTCAGCTTCGGCGGCCCGGCCGGGCAGATCGCGGTCATGCACCGCATCCTCGTCGAGGAGAAGCGCTGGATCGGCGAAACGCGGTTTTTGCACGCGCTGAACTACTGCATGCTGCTGCCGGGACCGGAGGCGCAGCAGCTGGCCATCTACATCGGCTGGCTGATGCACCGGACGGTCGGCGGCCTGATCGCCGGCATCCTGTTCGTGCTGCCGGGCATGGTCGCCATCATGGCGCTGAGCCTGATCTACGCCGCCTTCGGCAACGTCGGGCTGGTGCAGGGGCTGTTCTTCGGCCTGAAGGCGGCGGTGCTCGCCATCGTGCTCGAGGCGGTGGTGCGCATCGGCAAGCGCGCCCTGAAGAACCGGGTGATGCTCGGGATCGCCGCGGCGTCCTTCGTGGCGATCTTCGCCTTCGACGTGCCATTTCCGATCATCATCCTGGCGGCGGGCCTGATCGGCTTCGTCGGCGGGCGTTTGGGACGCCAGGCGTTCATGGTCGGGGGCGGACACGGAGCGTCCAAGGGGAAGACCCTGGCGGATGCCGACAGTCTGCTGGGCGACGGCACGCCGGCCCACGCGCGCCCGACGCTCGGCTGGTCGCTGCGGGTGAGCGGTTTCTGCCTGGCGCTGTGGCTCGGGCCGGTGGTGGCGTTGCTCCTGGCGGCCGGGCCCGACAGTGTGTTCAGCCAGATCGCGGTCTTCTTCTCGAAGATGGCGATGGTCACCTTCGGCGGCGCCTATGCCGTCCTCGCCTACGTGGCGCAGCAGGCGGTGGACCATTATGGCTGGCTGCAGCCCGGCGAGATGCTGGATGGACTCGGCATGGCCGAAACCACTCCCGGGCCACTGATCATGGTCACCCAGTTCGTCGGCTTCATGAGCGCCTTCCGCGCGCCGGGCACGCTGCCGCCGCTGTTGGCCGGCACGCTGGGCGGGCTGCTGACGACCTGGGTCACCTTCGTGCCCTGCTTCCTGTGGATCTTTCTCGGCGCGCCCTTCGTGGAAGCGCTACGCGGCAACAAGGCGCTCGGCGGCGCCTTGTCGGCAATCACCGCCGCGGTGGTCGGGGTCGTGCTGAACCTGGCGGTCTGGTTCGCCCTGCACGTGCTGTTCGGGCGGCTGGAACCGGTGCGCCTCCTCGGAGCCACGCTCGAGATCCCGGTGCCGAGCACCGTGAACCTCCCCTCGCTGGTCCTGACCGCCGGCGCCATGCTGGCGGTGTTCCGCTTCAAGGTCGGAATGATCCCGGTGCTCCTCGCCTGTTCGGCGGCCGGTCTCCTCCTGCACGTCGCCGGCGTGGCGGGCTAGCGCGATGACGGCCGGCGCCCGCACCGGACGGTTTGCGCTGCTGCCGGCCGGCACCGTGCCCGAGGCGGCTCTGCTGCTGGGCGCGCGGGCGCTGCGGGCCTTCGGCGACGGGCTGATCAGCCTGCTGCTGCCGGTTCACCTCGCCCGGCTCGGCTTCGGTCCGGTCGCGATCGGCGCCCTGGCGACGGCGACCCTCGCCGGCTCGGCGGCCTTGACCTTGACGGTCGGCCTCGCCGCCCATCGTTTGCCCAAGGGGCGTACACCGTTGCTCGGCGCCGCCGTGCTGATGGTCGCGACCGGCCTCGCGTTCCCTCTGGCGTCGCAGTTCTGGCCGCTGATGCTGATCGCGTTCGTCGGGACGATCAACCCGTCGTCGGGCGACGTCAGCGTCTTCCTGCCGCTCGAGCAGGCCCGGCTGAGCGAAACGGTTCCGAACCGAGGGCGCACCGCCCTGTTCGCCCGCTACAGCCTGATCGGCTCGCTGGCCGCCGCCGTCGGCTCCCTGTGCGCCGGCGTGCCCGAGCTGCTCGCCGGCGCGACCGGCATCGACCCGGGCATGGCGATCGACGGTGCGTTCCTGCTCTACGCGCTGCTGGGCTTGGCATCGCTGCTGCTCTACCGGCGCCTGCCGGATACCCAGGCGGACGCCCTGAGCGTTCCGGCCGAGCCGCTGCGACGGTCTCGCGGCATCCTGTTGCGCTTGGCCGCGCTGTTCTCCCTCGACGCCTTCGCCGGCGGGCTGGTCGTCCAATCGCTGCTGGCACTCTGGCTGTTCGAGCGCTTCGGGCTGTCGCTGGCGACGACCGGGGTGATCTTCTTCTGGACCGGCCTGCTGTCTGCCGTCTCCTATCTGGTGGCGGAGCGGATCGCGGCGCGGATCGGGTGGTGCGCGAGACCAGCCAGGCCATCGGCGAAACCGACGCCGATCTGATCCGCTGGACCCAGGAGCCGGAGGTGGCGCAGCGCCCGGGCAGCCGCTTCTCCGCCCACTCGCTGCGCAGCGGCTTCGCCACTGCCGCCGCCGAGGAGGAGGCGAGCCTGAAAAAGATCATAGAGCAGACCGGGCACCAGAGCAGCGACGTCGCGCTACGCTACATCCGCCACGCCGACCGCTGGCGCGACAACCCGACCGAACGCCTGTTCCGCCGCAAGCCAGACGCGGACTGACCGTGAGAAGCTGCAGAACGTGGAGCGATGGACGGCTAGATTTTCCGTTGAAAACACACGTTTGTTCTGACGGGAATTACCGACCTCAGGCTTGAACGCGGAGACTAGGTGCCGCAGCACGGCGAGCGGAATCGGGCGCGACCCAGCCACCCAATCGGCGATCTTGCAGCGGTCGCAGGTGGTGCCGACGTCGGCTTTCAAGCCGGCCGGTAACGCCGCCATGGCCATGTTGTTGACCTCGCGGACGACGCCAAGAGCAGCGCCACCACACCGGCGCTGCTCCGTGACCTGCTCGGGCGTCATCCACTTCTCTCTGGTGAGCGTGACGATTGACTGTCTGCCTTACGGCTGCGGCCGGATGTCCTCCAGCCGCAGGTTACGGTCCACCGGGTTGCCGTCGCGGTCGAGCAGGGTGCAGCGCAGGTCGCCGGCAACGTCCTCTTCAACAACCAAGCCGGTCTCGCCATCGGCCGTCCAGTAGCGGTCTTCAGCACCGTCGGTGACGTCGAATTCGAAGCCGCGGTCGGCCAAGTACTTGGGGAGGTCGGTGCCGTTCTTGTGGGTCTGGTACAGCATCGCGTGATCTTCCTTCATCTGGTTGGCGGTCGATGGCCGCGTTGTTCATGCGTTGATCATAGATGTCCCCTTGAAGGGGACAAAGGCGTCAGCGGCGCTGTTCAACAAACATATTCGGCTGCGCCACATCCGCTTCGTCGACCGCTGGCGCGACAACTCCACGGAGTGTGTCTTCCGCAAGCCGGACGCGGATTGGCCGCGCCCGGCACCAGGAACGTGGCCCCGCTCAGGAGCGAGCGGGGCCTGCCTTGGTGTCACGCCATCTCGTAGGCGCCCACATACAGGTAGCCGCCCTGGGCCCTGGCCATCGCGCGCAGACACGGGTTGACCGGGTGCTCCAAGGTGTACCGCTGGCCGCCGTTGGGGTTGATCCAGGTCTGGCCGCACAGGGTCTTCAGCCAGGCGGTCACCTCGTTGTCCAGGAACGCCTGGAAGTCGGGGCTGAACGGGGCGTCGGCCGGGAAGAACGACTTGCGGTCGGGGAAGAACTCCAGCGCCTGGCGGCCGTAGCGGCTCTCCAGGATGGCGCGCGCGCCAAAAGCGCCGCGGATCGGCGTTTCGGTCGGCGGGGGCTCGCCGAACCAGTGGTCCTTCGGGGCAAAGTTCATGGCATCTCCTAGGGTCGGCCGGGGGTTGGGGCCGGCGTCGCGCTGGGATATGGATCGGTTGGAAGCCGGGAAGGGGCTGATCCGAAAATTTTCCGCAGATCGGTCCGGTCTGGCGCGCCGAGCGGGTTGGCGGGCCCCAGCCAGGGTATCGAAGGCGCTGTTCGCGGTCGCGATGGTATGCGCCTGGTCCGGATCGGTGCCGCCGGTGCCGCCAATCAGAAGGATCTATCAGCGGGAGCAGTCCGCGGCATCGGCACCGGGACGCTAGGGTAAAGATCGCGACCGCTCACGCACCCAGGACCCATATGCGGCGCCGCGCCCGGGGGTACATCGGTCCGCGGATGGTATATCCGTTATTGGCGAGCACATATCGACTCTGCAACCAATGCCGGGTAAAGTGCGCCGCGGTTTCGCGACGGACGACAAAACACGATGACTAGCATGAACGTGATCGAGCGTGATCCGGTGGCGCACGGAACCACGCACCCCATCACCCCGGTTGCCGAGCACGCAGTTTTCCTGTTGTACCCGTTCCAGTGCCGCAAACGGGATTGGCCGGTGACACCAGCCGCCACACTCGGCTCCCTGGCGGGAGCAGGATGGCTCCCTGCAGTCGGTGAGTGCCTGCGGGAAACCGAGAGCCGGCCGCTTTGGCTGCGCAAGAACTGGTCGCTCGGCGATCTCTACCACAAGGCCAGCCAGCAGTTGGGCGCGGGAGACGAACCGGACGGCGTCTGGACCCTCGACTCCCAGCGGCACGTCCAGCAATGGCTGAGCGGTCCATCGGGATCGACGCTGGTTCTGCAACTGCCGCTGTCTGTGGCCGCACAGGGACGGCTGCAGCGTTGTGGCCTGCAACCGACCGATGCGTTGTCGATAACATTCGGCAGTGTTCGCCTCGTGCCCTTCCGCACCGGACAGGGACTGCTGATCGTCGAGATCCGTCTGGCGGGCGGGCAGGAGCTTCCGGCGCCTCTGCTGGTCGAAGCGATCACCGCGCTGTGTCACGACCGCGGCCTGCGCTGGCGGCTGAAGGACGGCAAGGAGGTTTCCACGCGCGCCGGCAATCCTACCTTCCGCCTTGCCGAGCAGCTGACCGACTTGATCGGTGACGTCGCTGCCGAACCGCTCCAGGGTCGGCGCCTGTTCAGCTACACGTATGCGGCGTTCGACCAGCGGCTTGCCGACGCCGAGCGGCAGATGTTGCTGGCGCGGCTTGCCCGCAAGTTCACCGACGATTACCGGCTGGCCGATCCACGTGCAGGGCTGCACGAGGTGCGGGTCTTCGACACGGTGACCCATGCCGCTTCTGTGGAGGGATGCGTCACGCTCGTCGAACGCATCCCCGCCGAGGGGGCGAAGGAGCCCCCCAGCTTCCTGTCGACTTTCCGCAGCGAAGCTCTCGAACGGCGTTACCTGCCGATCGCCGCAATCAATCTGCACGCCCGCGAGGCACTGCTGGCGCTCACCCACAGCAGCGGCTTCTGGCCGAACATGGCGCAACCCGCCACCAAGGACGTTGAGCGTCTGCACCGGCTGCGCGAGGACATCCTGGCCTTCCGGTTGGGCTGCCGCCTGTCGCGCGTCAGCCCGATCGGCATGCACAACGCCTTCCACGAGGCCCTGGGTGACGCCTTCGGCCTGGAGCCCCTGCTCGCTGATGTGAACCAGGATGCCCTGGAGATCGGCGCCTACTTAGAGGAGCGTGCCGCAAGCATTGCTGCGAATGCGGCGCAGCGGAACGCCCGCCCTTGGCGATGGATCCCACGCTTGGTGTCCGCCGCGTTGGTCGTCATCACGCTGGTGACCTTTGGCAAGCTGCTGCTCGAGGCGCTCCATTTCGATCATACGGAGTGGGCCCGCTGGGTGCTGCTGGTGGTGAGCTCCGCAGCGGGCCTCGTCACCTTCTGGAAGGGCGATCTCGACGCCCATACGGCGAAGCACGCCGCCGGAGACAACGTGCTGCACCAGAACCTCGGGGGACACTGACCGGCTTCAGGCCGGATCAGGTCTGGCGGGAAAACCAGTAGCCGAGGATCGGCCGGATCGAGTCGGCGCGGGGAACGGCGGCAAAGCCGTCGGGAATGTCCTCGCCGAACCGGATCACCGCACCGTTCCCCTGGATACCCAGATTGTCCAGCACCCAGACGCGCCCCTTCGCGTCCAACGGCTTTTCGCCCAGCCGCTTGACGAGGCGTCGGCCGCCCTCCAGGCGAACGGCCACCGGGCTGCTGGCCAGCGCAGATACGCCGGCGGGATCGCCCACTCTGGCACCGACCAGAACGCTGTCGCCCTTGTGCAGCAGCGGTTCGGCGCTGTCGCCCTGGTCGATCACCACCGTCCCCTCGACGTCGGCGAAGCGCGGACACGCGTCCAGCGGCTCCAGCGCCTTTCCGGCGTTGGCACGGGCACCGCGGAATAGGATGCCGACGACCGGGTGGCATTCGTTGACATCGGTGTCGAACTCGCGAGCGTATCCGGTGTCGTGATCGCCGACGAGGATTACGGTCCCCGGCCGCCCCTGCACCGGCTTCAGCCAGCCGGCCTCTGCCTGTTTGCGCGCTCCGTCCCACACCAGCGCAAGTCCTCCGGACGCCAAGGCCTTGCAGTCGACGATCAGCACGTCACCGGCCTGAAACAGCCGCGGCATCCAAGTGAGCGCCTTGCCGACCCCGAACAGCTGATGCTGCCCATTGACGAGCGACACCCCGATGTCGGAGCCGACACCATCGCCGTCGTCGACCTCGGCGCCGCCCTCGGCGGCGGCGCGGCCGATCTGGTACAGCCTCAGCGGCCGGCAGGGCCGCTCCGGGAACGGCACGATGTCGGCATCCGGCGCGGCAGGAGCGAGCTGGAGTGACAGCGGTCCCTGGGACAGCGCCTCGTCGAGCACGCCGCGGCATTGCTCGAAACTGTGCAGAAGGGGATCGAGGTACTTGCCCACTTGCTTGGCATGCGTATGGCCGAGGTCCTCGGCGGGGTAGTGGTGAGCCCAGCGGACGGCTTCGCTGAAGACCTGATCCTTCAGCGCCTGATGCTTCATGAGCGCCGAGAACGCAGGGTTGGAGTACGGGCCGCCGCGCCCGATCAGTCTTTGCAGCTTGAGCATCAGCGGCTGCATGGTCTCGCTGCCGGCGACGACGGCGGGGCTCGGCCAGATTAGGTCCCGCAACCCCTGCTCGATCATGATGCGCGCCTCGTCGCAGAAGGCCCGGATGCGAGTGGGATCATGATCGCTGCGCTGCCAGTCTTCGTGGACCAACTCGATGTGCAGCTGGTGACGGCGGATGCGTGCGCACCCTTCGCCCGTGGAGCGGGGCAGGATCTGAAGGAACTCGATTCCCTTACCCTTCGCCTGCCGGAACAGGCTGCCGGCGAAGTGCTGGTCGTAGGTGGTGATGAGCGGCCGGAAGTCGTGCTCGGGCAGGGTGCCCAGGGCTCTGGCGACGCGGCGCTGGTTGTGTTCGTCGAACAGCGTCTGCGGGTCGTCGAGCAGCAGGAGCGACACGCCGCCGTCGTCGTCCCGGATGCGCTTGATCAGCGCGAGGGTGAAGGCGAACAGGTGGGTGCGCAGGCCCGAGCTGTTGACCAGATCCCGGCCGTCGCCGGTGACGCCGTCGCGCCGGACCTGCACCCGCATGCCTTCGCCATCGAGACGCGTTCCCGCCAGGGCCGGCGCCGTGGCATTGACCGGAAGGTACAGTCTCTCGGTCCAGGCCTGGGTCTGCGCGTCGAGTTCGTCGACGAGTGTCGTCACCTGGGTTTCGATCCGCTCGCCGAAATCCACCAGTTCGCGAACCGCCGGCACCGCGGCGGCAGCACGGGCGATCCAGGCCCGCTGCGTACCCCACTCCGTTCTGTGGTTCCGCAGCGTCTTCAGCGTCCGCCGCGCGCTGTCTACCGGCCCGTCCTCTCCTAGGGCCTTGTCGAGCGCATCGAAACGGGTAGGCAGGTAGCCCACCTGCTGCCCCTCGCCGGCCCCGCTGCCGAACAAGGCGGTGCGGATCCCGTCCAGCTGCGCGCCGGCCTCCAGGCACCAGGCGGCATCTGCCAGCGTGGCGAGGATCTGACGGACCGTCTTGCCGAGCGCTCCGTCCCGCAACGACTCTGGCAGCTCCACGGTGTCGGCCGTCCCGGCTTCCGGCAGGCCGGCGGCCAAGCGGACGAACTCCGCCGCCAGATCCGCCTGCAAAGGCACAAGGTCGCCGGACAGGTGCGCCTGCGCAGACTTCGTGCAGCCGCGGCGCAATGCCTCCCAGGGTCGGACATGGACGTCCAGCGCAGCGCCCAGTACCGGTGCAAGGCCGGCCCGGAGTCTGTTCGCGAGCGCTCTGCCGCAGGTCTCCGCATCCAGGTGACCGGCCGCCGTGTCGTGCTCCGCCCGCGCCAACGCATCCCGGACCGGCAGGCCGAGCGTTTCGTCGGTCCTGCCGTCGAGGTCAGCCCGGCACACCGGGCAGGCGCAGGGCGGCCAGCCGTCCTTGGAGGGATTGGCTTGGCGCCATTCTTCGATGACCACGTACAGGCGGCGACGGGCCGCCTCGTCAGGGCGCGTCGCCAAGTCGGCGAAGGCAACGGCATCCAGCACGGCCTCGGCGACGAGTTCGCGGGCGGCTTCGATCATGGATGCGTCGACGGCGCTCAACGTCTTCAGCGCCTTGAAGTCCGCCCAGGCCTCGATCGCCCCGGTCGCGAGCGCCGTCCGCGCCGCCAGCACCGCCTTCCTGAGCGCGGACAGATCGGCCTCGGCGACATCCAGGCCGGTGGCGGTGCGGATGGTGGCCCGCAACTCGGCATCCCGGCGGTTCAATTCGGCATCCAGCGCCGCCAGTGCGCTATCGCAGGCCTTTCCCTCGTCGGCATCGTCCGGTACCGGTGGAAGCGCGTCGGCCGGCAGCGGCGTGCCGAGGCTGAAGTAGCCCGGCAGTTTGGCCGCTTCCTCCGTGAATGCGGTGACGGTCCTGGCCATCTCCTTGCGCGCGGCGTCTGGAATGGCTTTCTCCAGCCGCGGCAACACCGAACGCTGGCAGCGCCGGCCAAGGTTCTCGAAGGGCTGCAGGCCGGTGAGGACCTTCACCGCGTCCACCAGGGCGTTGGGCCCGTCGAGCCGCAGGAAGGGCAAGCGCGCCATCATCAGCCCGGTCGCCTCCAGGGAGGCCGCCGACACTTCCAACGCTTGCCCAACGGACTCGACCGCCTGCACGGAACCCGTGTCGGGATCGATGCGCTCCACGCGTGGGACGTAGGTTCCCCGCTGTGGGACGAGGCGGCGGCGGATGCGGCACCGCTCGGTGCCGTCGCGGCGCACGAGGTCGAGCGTGACGGCAGTGGAGACGAGCGGCGCCTTGCCGCCGAGCCATTGCAATTCCTTGCGTCCGGGGACCGGAACGATCACGGGCAAGCCGATGGTCCGTTCGGCGGCGTCACCATTCTCCTCATCGGGCGATTCGGCCTCCGGGGTGTCCGGTTCGACTGCATAGTCGTTGACCTTGGGCTCACAGGGTTCGGCCAGCGAACGTGGGATCTTTCCGGTCAGGCACCACGTCACCGCCCTCGCGAGCTGGCTTTTGCCCACGCCGTTGCGGCCTTGGAGAAGCGTGCGCGGTTCCTTGAGCAGCAACGTGATCGTGGGGGGCGGCTTGCCCCCCTCCACACAATGCGCGTGCAGCCCACCGAACTGCTCGATCTCCAGCGCCACGACGTCCCACAGCACCGCCTCCGACTGTCCGGCCTCCGGCATCGGGACATCCGGCAGGTCCGCTTCGAGCGCGGCGATCAGCTCCTCGCCTTCACTTGGGCGCAGATTCCGGACCTGGTTCTTCCACAGGTCCAGACGCTTGGCATCGAAATAGAAGTGCAGGGCCTTGCGCGCTGCTTCCCCCAGCGTGACGGTGTGCCTGCCGGAGAGTTCCAGGCAGCCTCCGGCGACGAGCACCTGGACCGCTTGGTCGAACGTCAGGCCTGCCAGTGCGTAGCTGCGAACACGGGGAGGTTGATCCTCTCTCGCAGAAACCTCGCGCAGGTCATCCAACGGAGGCTCTCCCTTCCAAGCTGTACCTTAACCGTGTGTTATCAGCACGCGGGTCGGGCAGCAAGAGCAACATGGCAGGCGCGAGCGTGCATGTGGCACAGAGCCTGCTCTTACAGAAAAATCGGATCTTCGTCCTGCCTCAGTCGCGCGGCGAGTTCTTGCAGGAACTTTCGAGCATTGGCCAGACAGCCGGCCCCGGACTCGGCCGGCGTAATGGGACTAATGCCGTTGACCTCGCCCGACCACGCGCAAATCGGCTGACGCTCAATCGCGACGCAGCGCTACAACGTTGCCTCCAACCGTCACCTGGACGACCGGAGCCGGCGGCGCGCCCTCGCCCGACCAGGCAACGACGGTGGCGGGGATCGCCGTTACCTTGCCAGACCGGTAGCGCCGCGGGTGGCCGCGGCGCCAATGCGGCTTCGGCGTCCGACGTTCA
Source organism: Azospirillum sp. B21 (assembly GCF_008364825.1). Taxonomy (GTDB): domain Bacteria; phylum Pseudomonadota; class Alphaproteobacteria; order Azospirillales; family Azospirillaceae; genus Azospirillum. The sequence continues at coordinate 32,892 of NZ_VTTO01000027.1, read as the reverse complement.
CGCCCGCCGGTGCCGGTCGGCTCATCACCAGCGCCACCGGTGGGCAGGGCCACCGTCTTCGGCAGCCGCAGCCGGACCGTCTCGAAGGCGGGGATGGGCGCCGCGCCGCGGCTCACCCGTGCCCTGTTCAACGCTTTGGGCGCTGCGACGGTTTCGCGCTCGACGGCCGGTGAGTTGATCACGGCCAGCAGCCCAGACAGGAAATAGCCGGCCGTTGAGAGCACTTCGTGGCAACCATTGCTCCTGTCCGCGTCATCCGGCGGCGGGCCCCAGAGAGCAAGCCCGCGCTCGCCCATCGGGATTTCGCCAACGCCGAAGCCACCGATCCATTCGCCGAGTTCGGCCGTGCTGGTCGTGAAAAGGGTAAACCGGATGTCACCCGTGTCGGACGCCTGCGTCGCGTGGATGATGTAGACGTGGATGGTGTCCGTCTCACTGGTGGACGGATCGATCATGACGGAGTCGGTGACTTCGATAAGCATCGATGGATAAGGCAGCCGCAAGCAGCTGGCCTTCTGCATCTCCTTCGCCGTCTCGATCAGCGCGTCGTCGTAAAAGGTGATGATGTCTTCCTGCATGACGAACAGAGGCTTCTCCCAGAAGGTGAATCCCAGGAGCATGCTCCTGAGCAGGAAGCCCTGATCGTCCAACTTGGAGGCGTTGATGATCCGCTTCGACGCCTGACGCAGGGCATCGCAGAGATGGTGGGCATAGGGCTGCTTCATGGCGGTGCTCATGCGGTCTTGCTGAACCAAGCGTCGGTCCCGCCGACGCGGCGTTGGACGGGCCGGTGAGTGGACGCGCTGTAGACGAGCGGCGTCGCAGGGAGCGACAGCGAGAGGTGCATGCTGGGGCGGAGCTTTCCTAGTCGGAAGGACCGGTCCTCGGGACCGGGGCGAGCGCCGCGCGCCGCCATGTCCCGATTTGGCGATGCGCCACGGCAGGCAATCCCGTCCGGCGCAGAGCAGCCATGCGCGCGGCGCAGTGACCCGCCACTTCCCCCGCGACTACGGCCTGTCGGCCCCCCCATGCCGCACGCCGGCTCCTCTCCCGAGGCGCGACGCCAGGGGACTATCTGATGGGCCTGAACGCCTAGACCTTCCGGGGTAGAGCCGTTACCACGCTCTTGAGATGCCGCTGGCCGGTGCTCTGATGGATGTGCAGCGCTGCCGCGATGGTGTTGACAGAAATCGGCAGGTCCGCTGCGCGTCGCTCCGATATGCAGGTCATGATTGCGTCGCGCGTCGCCTGCTGCCGCCGCGCCGCGGCATACCGCCCACCCGCCGTCATCCGGTCAGCCGGCGGAAGCGAGCGATCTGCGTTCATGGTGCCGCAATGAGGCCGAGCCGCCCGATCCGCGCGTGGCTGAAGCTTGTAGCGACAGAATTTCGCGACGGATCGCGCGAGAGCGGCGATCTCGCAGGTGGGTAGGGGTTCGGCAAACGTATTGTGCTCCTCAAGCCACCCGCGCACCAGAACCTCGAGGATCTGCCAGCAGCCTTCCTTGGCGGTCTGAGATGACGCGGCGGCTTCGCCGTCGGCATCACCGGGGCCGCGGCGCCGAGCACGAGAATCGGGGCGGACCGCCCGCCGTGAAACAGACGCCCCGCAACGTTCACCACGCCGAGCGCTGGTCGCACAACCCGACCGAACGACGGACCGCCAAGAGCCCAACGCCGACCGACCGGCGCATACGGCGCGATGCCACCCGCCGCGACTGGGACTTCAGGACCGGTGGGGTAGGAGACGATGAGGCGCGAGTTTGACCGGTGCTACTGGGCGATCCAGATACTCCGCCACCGTTCTCACGCTTCGGAGACAGCCGGGCGGGCTTCGCTCTTCTGCGTGCCCGTGTTCTGGCTGAGGCGTAGGAGAATCCCCGGGTCTAAATCCTCTCGGATTTATGCACGTGAAACTTCGAAGAACCAGTATCCAACCGGCACTGACAGAAGCATCTGATTCAGAGAAGGCTCAGGCGGCTATTCACGTGCACGCGTATTTCCCTATAATAGCAATCGACATTTTCTTGAAAACTCTATGGCCCTTTGCGCAAATGGAGCTCATCGACTGAAGCAGCGGGAGGAGCGCCAGAGTATGAAGCCGAAATCAGGACGGTTCATCGTCGGAATCACCGATCACATGATACCGCCCCCGGATTTGGAAGCCGGCGTGTTGGAAGGTGTCGCCGACGTCGATTTTCTCGATTGCCGGCGGGAGGAGGACCTTGATCCGGAGCGCCTCGCCCGCCTGGACGGCCTTCTGGTGTGGAGCACGCGCGTCGGTCCCGCCACGGTCAAGCGGTTGAAGCGCTGCCGGATCGTCGTACGCTTCGGCGTCGGATACGACCGCGTCGATGTCGCGGCGCTGGAGGCTGCCGGGATCCCGTTCTGCAACAACCCGGATTACGGGACAGAGGAGGTCGCCGACCACGCGGTCGCCATGATCCTGTCGCTGCAGCGGCGCCTGTGGGAGCATGATGCCCGGGCCCGCAGCTATACGACCACATGGCAGGCCAACACGCTGACGCCGCTGCACCGCTCCAGCGCTGCGACGGTGGGCGTGGTCGGGGTCGGGCGGATCGGCACCGCGGTGGTCAACCGGCTGAAGGGCTTCGGCTACCGCATCCTGGGCTACGATCCGCTGCAGCCAGCCGGGCATGAGAAGGCAGTCGGCTACCGCCGGGTCCGGCGGCTGGAGGACCTGCTGGCAGACTCCGACATCGTCACCTTCCATTGTCCGTTGAACAGCGAGACCCGCGACTTGCTGAACGACGCGACACTGGCGGCGATGAAGCCGGGAGCCATCCTGGTCAACACCGCGCGCGGCGAACTGTTTGCTGGCCTGGACCCGTTGGAAGCCGCCCTACGCAGCGGCCGGCTCGCCGCCGTCGGGACCGACGTGCTGCCGGTCGAGCCGCCGGCTCCCCATCCGCTGCTCGACGCCTGGCGGGCAGGGGAGGGCTGGTTGGCCGGACGGCTGGTGGTGACCCCGCACAACGCCTTCCACTCCGATCAGGCGGCTGTGGAGATGCGGCGCAACGCGGCGGAAACGGTGCGCATGTTCCTGGAGGGTGGGACGTTGCGAAACAGAATCCGGGCTTGAGCGATCTTGCGCGGGGGCAAATGCTGGTCCCCGCTATCCCTCCAGCAGGCCCTTGACGTCCAGACCGAGCCCGCCGCCGATGCGGTGGAGCGCCACAACCGTGTCGGGATCCAGTGCGATGCCCCGGTCTATGGCGGTCATGCGGTGCAGTGCCTCCGGCTCGCCGGGGATGCTGACGCCGCCGCTTCCGGCGGCTGGGGGCGTATCGGCGACATGATCGAGGACCGCATCCGTCAGCGTCTGCCATTCCGGGCTGGCCACCCGGTTGGGGTTGACGACGAAGGCCAGGGCGTTGTTTACCACCCGCCCCGACCGCAGATTCTCCGGCAGGGCCGGCAATCCCCCGGCCAGCGCACCGGCCAGGATTTCGCAGGCCAGTGCCAAGCCGTAGCCCTTATGCCCGCCGAAGGGCAGGATAGCGCCGGTCGGCTCGCTGAACATCACGCCGGGATCGCGCGTCGGCTGGCCCTCTGGGTCCAGCAGCAGGCCGTCCTCCACCTCCTTGCCCAGCGAGGCGGCGACGCGGCACTTGTTGGCGGCGATGGCGCTGGTCGCGAAATCCAGCAGAAATGGCGCATAACCGGGCGTGCCGGGAACGGCGATGCAGATCGGGTTGGTCCCCAGCCGCGGCCGGCCGCCGCCATGGGGCGCCGCCAGCGGACGGCTGACCACATTGACGAAGAACAGCCCAATCAACCCGGCGTCGATGCACTGCTCGCCATAGGACCCGACGCGGCCGATATGGTGGGCGTTGCGCAGGGCCAGGATGCAGGCCCCGCCGGCCTTGGCCCGTTCGATGGCGAGGTCGGTCGCCTCCCGCGCGATCACCTGCCCGTAGCCGACATCGCCGTCCACCACCAGGAAGGGGGCCTCGTCGCGGACGATGCGGGCATGGCGGTTGGGCTGGAGATGGCCCAGCTCAAGGCTGCGGGCATAGACGGCGATCTGGCAGACGCCGTGGCTGGCATGGCCACGGGCGTCGGCCTCCACCAGATTGGCGGCGACGATGGCCGCCTCCTCCGCCGAGCTGCCGCTGCGCCGGAGGATCGCGTCGAGCGTCGCGACCAGCCGATCTGGGCGGTACCGGACCTCGCTCATCGTCCGCTTTCCTCAAAGAGCGAGTAGTCGATGGGCTGGGTGCGGTCCAGGGTCCGGTGGATCGGCGGCAGCGGGTATTTCAGGCCGGTGGCGCAGTTGAACAGGACGGCGCGTTCCTCCTTGCCGACCCGGCCGTCGGTCAGCGCTTGGCGGTAGGCGGCGTAGGTTGCGGCTCCTTCCGGGCAGAGCAGGAAGCCTTCCTCCCGCGCCACCTCGTTCAGGGCGGCCTGGATGGCGTCGTCCGGCACGGCGATGGCGAAGCCGCCGCTCGCGCGCACGGCGCGCAGGATCAGGAAATCGCCGACCGCCTGCGGCACGCGGATGCCAGACGCGATGGTGTGGGCGTCCTCCCAGCGCGGGGCATGCTCCTCCCCCTGTTCCCAGGCGCGGACCATGGGAGCGCAGCCGGCGGCCTGCACCGCCACCATGCGTGGGCGCCTGGAGCCGATGAAGCCGATGGCCTCCAGCTCGTCGAAGGCCTTCCACATGCCGATCAGGCCGGTGCCGCCGCCGGTGGGATAGAAGATGACGTCCGGCACCTCCCAGCCCAGCTGTTCGGCAAGCTCCAGGCCCATGGTCTTCTTGCCCTCGATCCGGTAGGGCTCCTTCAGAGTGGAGACGTCGAACCAGCCAACCTTCGCCTTGCCCTCGCCGACGATCTTCCCGCAATCGTCGATCAGGCCGTTGACGCGGTAAACGGTGGCGCCCTGCAGCTCGATCTCCGAAACGTTCACTTCCGGCGTGTCTGCCGGGCAGAAGATGGTGGTGCGGATGCCGGCACGGGTGGCGTAGGCGGCCAGTGCCGCCCCGGCATTGCCGTTGGTCGGCATCGCCATGTGCTTGATGCCGAAGGATTTCGCCATCGATACCGCCATCACCAGACCGCGCGCCTTGAAGGATCCTGTGGGCAGCCGCCCCTCGTCCTTCACCAGCAACTCGGCGGCGCCCAGCTTCCTCCCCAGACGCGGCAGCGGGACCAGCGGGGTCACCGCCTCGCCGAGGCTGACGATGTCCTCAACCTTGCGGACGGGCAGAAGCTCGCGGTAGCGCCACAGATCCTGCGGGCGTTCGGACAGCGAGCTCTTGGTCAGGGCCTGCTTCACGCCGTTCAGGTCGTAACGGACCAGCAGAGGCTTGCCGGCGGGCGACAGGTTGTGGACGGTGTCCGCCTCGTACCGTTCGCCGGTGTAGGCGCATTCCAGATGGGTGACGAAGGTGGGGCGCTCGACCGTCAGGTTGGAATCGAAGCGCACGGGATTGATGTCTTGGAAAGCCATTTAGCGGACCATGCCCCATTTGCGGACCGTGTGGACCTCGATCCAGCGGAAGACGACGTTCTCGACCAGCAGGCCGATCAGGATGACGGTGACGAGGCCGGCGAAGACCTTGTCGATGTAAAGTTCGTTGCGGTTCTGGAAGATGAACCAGCCGAGCCCGCCCTTGCCGGACGACACGCCGAACACCAGCTCCGCCGCGATCAGCGTGCGCCAGGCGAAGGCCCAGCCGACCTTCAGCCCGGTCAGGATCGCCGGGAAGGCGGCGGGGATCAGCAGCGTCACGACATAGCGCAGGCCGCCCAGCCCGTAATTGCGCCCGGCCATCCGCAGCGTCTCCGACACCGAGGTGAAGCCGGCATGGGTGTTCAGCGCCAGCGGCCACAGCACGGCATGGACCAGCACGAAGATCAGGCTGACCTCGCCCAGCCCGAACCACAGCATGGCGATGGGCAGCATGGCGATGGCCGGCAGCGGGTTGAACATGGAGGTCAGCGTCGACAGCAGGTCGTTGCCGATCCGGGTCGAGACGGCGACCGTGGTCAGCAGCACGGCCAGCACCACCGCCACCGCATAGCCCTTCAGCAGCACCGACAGCGAGGTCCAGGCCATCGGCAGCAGGCCGTCGCGCCGGATGCCGTCCCACAGCGCCGCCATGGTGTCGGTGAAGGTCGGGAACATCAGCGGGTTGTTCTGCCAGACCGCCGCCGCCTGCCACAGCGCCGCGACCGCGGCCAGAACCAGCAGCCGGCGCAACGCCGTGACGTTGCTCAGCCGCTCCCAGAGCGACAGCGGGCGGGCGACGTCGCCGATGGGGCCGGTCGCGGTGACGGTACGCTCGTATTCCGGGCGAAGCGGCGGCTCACGCCGTCCGCCGGAAGACACGGGACGTCGGGGAGAGAAGGACAGGTCGGTCATGCGTGGGCCCCTTTCACGGCAGCCTGACCGACGCCTTCGACGTCCTCGGCGAACAGCATGGTGTGGATGCGGTTGGTGAGCGCCTGGAACTCCGCTCCGCCGACCGCGCCATGGTCGTAGCCGTCGCAGTTGACCTCCGCCTTCACCTGTCCGGGGTGGGGCGACAGCACCAGGATGCGTGAGCCGACGACCAGCGCTTCCTCGATGGAGTGGGTGACGAACAGCACGGTGAAGCGCAGGTCGTCCCACAGCTGCAGCAGTTCCTCCTGCATCTTGCGGCGGGTCAGCGCGTCGAGCGCGGCGAAGGGCTCGTCCATCAGCAGGATGTCGGGCTCCATTGCCATGGCGCGGGCGATGGCGACGCGCTGCTTCATGCCGCCGGACAGCATGTGCGGGTGAACGTCGGCGAACTTGGTCAGGTTGACCCGCGCGATGCAGTCGAGCGCCTTTTCCTCCGCCTCGCGCCGCTTGGCCTTGCCGCTGGCGAGCAGCGGGAACATGACGTTCTCCTTGACCGTCTTCCAGGGCGGAAGCTGGTCGAACTCCTGAAAGACCATCATGCGGTCGGGACCGGGTTTGGTCACCGTACGGCCATTCAGGCGGATTGCTCCCTCGACCGGCTGGAGGAAGCCGCCGACCGCCTTCAGCAGGGAGGATTTGCCGCAGCCCGACGGTCCCAGCAGGACGTAGCGCTCGGCCTGGAACACCTGGAAATCGACGCGGTAGGTTGCGGTGACGAGGTGCCGGCGCGTCTTGTATTGCAGGGTGACTCCGGAGACGTCGAGCAGCGGGCGTTCGGACAGGCCGTCGTTGTCGATGCTCTGCGGGTAGGTCAGCGCGTTCATCGCCTCAGCTCCCGGCGCCGTCATGCAGGTCGTCAAAGAAATAATCCCTCCACGAGGCCGGCTTGTTCTTGATCGCGCCGACCTTGTGCATGAAATCGGCGAAGGCCTCCGTCCGGTTGGGCGTGACGGTGAAGCGGATGTCGGGGTCGTTCAGCAGGCGCAGGATATAGGCCTTGTCGAGGTTGCCCTTGTTCTGTGCCAGATAGGCGTCCGCCGCGCCGTCATGGTTGGCGTTGATATAGTCCATCGCTTCCCGGAGCGCGTCGAGGAAGGCCCTGTAGGTCTTCGGGTTCTCGTCGCGGAAGGATTGCTTGCTCCAGATCAGGTTGAAGCTGTGCGGACCGCCCAGCACTTCGTAGGAGCTGACGACCTTGTGGATCTTCGGGTCGTCCAACTGCTGGTACTGGAAGGGCGGGCTGGAGAGGTGGGCGGTGATGCCGCCGCTGCCCGACAGCAGGGCGGCGGTGGCGTCGGGATGCGGCATCGACACCGTCAGCTTGTCGAGGGCGTCGAATTTTCCGGCGCCCAGCTCTTTCTCGGCCGCCATCTGCAGGATGCGGGCCTGGACGCCGACCTTCACCGCCGGCAGCGCGATCTTGTCGGCGTCGGTGAAGTCCTTCAGCGATTTGACCTTGGGATTGGCGGTGGTCAGGAACAGCGGCATGTCGTTGAGCGACGCGATCGCCTTCACGTTGGCGCTGCCCTTGGTGCGGTCCCAGATGGTCAGCAGCGGTCCGACCCCGGCCGACCCCAGATCGATGCTGCCGGACAGCAGCGCATCGTTCATCGCCGCCCCGCCGGACAACTGGACCCAGTCAACGGCGATGTCGAGGCCCAATACCTTGCCGTGTTTCTCGATCAACTGGTTGTAGCGCAGCACATGCAGCGGCAGATAGCCGAGGCCATATTGCTCGGCGATGCGGATCCGCCCCTCGGCAGCCGCCGGCGTCGTGATGGCAGACGTCAACAGCAGCCCCATCACCGACGCGGAGAGGACCGCGAAGGCGCGGCGGCTGGGGCGTCCTGGCTGGCGCATAGTGGTGCTCCCCTTAATTCCATAAATCTAGTAGATTTAAGGGGAACACGATTCTTCATGGCCGTCAACACTGTAGAATGTGAAAGGCCACCGAACAAATTTCACACAATCCTGCGCGCTTTTCCGCCGGATGCTCACCGTGCGAGAGCGGCGCGCCCTGCACCGGTCAGGATCATGTCGTTCTGCGGGGCGTGAACGCGGGCGCACAGCACGTCGCGGTGATGGCGTTCCAGCGGGTTGTCGCGCGACAGGCCGGGATTGCCGGTGACCTCCAGCGCCCGCGCCACCGCGTCGATGGCGTTGTTGGTCACCGTGTATTTCACCAGCAGGCTGTCGGTGGAGGAGGGCGGCGACCCGTGGTCGACCGCCGTCGACAGGGAGCGCAGGAGGATGCGGTTCGTCAGCAGCAGCGCCTCGATCCCGCCCAAAGCCTCCTGAAGGCGCGGCACCGTGGCGAGCGACGCGCCATTCAGCCCCGTCGGCTTACGGGCGTGCAGGAATCCGACCAGCCAGTCGCGGGCGGAGCGGGCGATGCCGTCATAGACGCCGCTGAACAGGGTGGACATCCAGGCGGTGGCGACCGCGTCGGGTGCCGCCCAACCGGCCGGCGGGCGCAGTTCGCCGGCATGGTCGTCGGGGACAAAGACGTCGCGGAACACCACCTCGTGACTGCCGCTGGCACGCATGCCGATGTGGTTCCAGGTCTCCCGTACCTCGATCCCCTGTTCCGCCAAATCGGCGCCGCGCGGAACCACCCAGGTGCCCACCAGCGGTTCGGCATCGTCGGTGCGCGCCCAGACGCCGAGCCAGGACAGTGCCGGAATGCCGGTGGAGTAGATCTTGGTGCCGGAGAGGCGCCAGCCGCCCGGCACCTTGCGCGCCACCGTCGCCGGCAGCCCGCCGCGATGGGGCGAGCCCAGTTCCGGCTCCACCCGCAGGATGTTGACCAGGGCGCCGTCGGTCGCCGCGGTGCGGGCGATGCGGTCGCGCAGAGCCTCCGGCCAAGCGGACTCGCGCCAGAGTTGGTTATGGATGACGTATTGCAGCACCAGAACCAGCGCGGTGGACGGCTCGCCCTGTGCGATCCCGTTCACCACCGCCAGCGCGTCAGCAAGCCCACCCCCCTTGCCGCCCGACGCTTTCGGTGTGACCAGCGCCGGAAGCCCCGCCGCCACCAATCGGTGGAAATTTTCGAAGGGGAAGCTGGCGGCGGCGTCATGCTCCGCAGCACGCAGGGCGAACTCCGCCGCCAGCGCGGTGATGAGCGATGAATTGACCGCCGGGGCAGGGGTGGTCTCGCCGAAGGAAGCAGCGAGGGGCAGGTCGTCGAAGGGCATGGCAGGCGGCTCCGCTTCAGTGGAGATGGATCAGGCGAGGTCGACCGTGATGCGCCCGGCGAAGCGCTGGCTGTCGGTGGAGCGCTTGATGACCGACACGCTCTTCAGTTCGTCGGTGTAGAGCGCCAGCTGCTGGCGCAGCTCGTCGCCAATGGGTGTGACGTTGTGGGCATGGCTGCGCAGCATCGCTTCCAGCTCCTCCACCGGAAATTTCGGGGCGAATGGGGCATAGGCGGCGGCTGCAGCGCGCAGGTCGGCATAGGCGGCGTGCTGCGCCTCGATCAGAGCCGTGGTCAGCGCCTTGGCCGCCGGGCGGTTGTCGCGCAGCAGGCTGCCACGCACGCCGACGAGGCAGCAGGTGCGGGTGGCGAACTCGCCGCAGACGTTGTTGGTGATCTCCACCATCTGCGGGTTCTTGGTCTGGCTCCACACCAGCGGATCGCCGTCGGCGATGGCGTGGATTTCGCCCTTCTCTACCGCCAGCCCCAGCAGGTCGGCGGGGAACTGGCGCCATTCGACGTCCTTGTTGGGGTCGATGCCGAACTTGGTCAGCACGACCGAGAAGAAGTTCTTCGACGGGCTGGCCATGTCGCTGACGCCGATCACCTTGCCCGGCAGGTCCAGCACGGTCTTCACCCCTGCCGCCTTCGCCCCGAACAGCCGCATGCAGCCGCCATGCAGGCCGGCAGAGATTTTCACGTCGAAGCCCTGTTCCAGCGGTTTCAGCCAGCGCAGCGCCATGCCGACGCCGGCGTCGGCCTTGCCGGTGGCGATGGCCTCCAGTAGCTGGTCGGTGGAGCCGGTGAAGTTGACCAGCTCCACCTCCAGCCCGTGCTTCTTGAACAGGTCGAGCTGGAAGGCCAGCGGCACGGCGGAGAAGCAGACGGCGCCGGCATTCCAGGACAGGCGCAGCGGCTCCGCCGCCACAGCGCGTCGGCGCAGGACGAAGGGGGCGGCGAGGGCGACGGCGCCCGCGGCGATCAGGCCGCGACGTGACAGGGAGTGGGAAAGGGCCGGTTTCGCGGTCATCGTTTTTTGCCTTGGCGAAGGATGGGAAGGGACAGGGTCAGTCGAGCAGGTCGGGTTCAGTCGCGACGATCCACTCCCACAGCGGGTGGAAGTTGTAGGCGCTGCCCTGGTGGGTGCCGACCTGGGTGCGGGTCAGCAGCGCGGTCTCATGGTCGATGGGTTGGGGGCGGCCGGCGGCCTCCGCCAGCAGCTGGGTGTGGGCGGCGTTGTCGGCGCTGATGAACCACCAAGCGGCGGCTTCCACCGTCGGGCCGACGGTCAGCAGGCCGTGGTTCTTGAGGATCGCCAGCTTCCGGTCGCCCAGCGCCTCCACCAGCCGTTTGCCTTCGCCTTCGGTCAGGACGACGCCTGAATAAGGATCGAAGATGGCCTGATCCTCGTAGAAGGCGGCCGAATCCTGGCTCAGCGGGGCGAGCGGCCGGCCGAGCGCCGACCATGCCTTGCCGTAGGTCGAATGGGCGTGGGCGGCGGCCACCACGTCCGGACGCGCCCGGTGGATGGCGGAATGGATGGTGAAGCCGGCTTGGTTGATGGCGCGGTCGCCTTGCAGGATGGTGCCGTCCCCATCGACCAGATGCAGGTCCGATACCCGGATGGTGCGGAAATGCTGGCCCAGCGGGTTGATCCAGAAGCGGTCGGGATGTTCCGGGTCACGGGCGGTGACGTGGCCGGCCAGCCCCTGGTCGAAGCCGTAGCGGCCGAACAGGCGGAAGGTGGCGGCAAGCCGCTGCTTGCGGTGCTGCCGCTCCTCCTCGACGCTGGTGTAACTGACCGGATCGACCGGCGGCCAGAATTTGCGCGGGCGGGGCTGGATGTGGGTCATCGGGCGGGGGCTCCGTCGGGAAAGGGGTCAGTAGCCGGTGGCGGTGTCCACCACGTCGCGCAGCGGGGCGCCGCGTGCGTAGGCATCGAGGTTGGCGAGGATGCGGTCGGCCAGCCGCTGCTCGAAATCCGGGGCGGACCAGGAGACGTGCGGCGTCAGCCGGATCGACGGATAGCGATAGAAGGGATGGCCGGCGGGCAGCGGTTCGGGGTCGGTGACGTCCAGCGTGGCACCGGCGATCCGGCCGCTGTCGATGGCGGCGAGCAGTACGTGCTGATCGACCAGCGCGCCGCGGGCGACATTGACCAGATGCAGCCCCGGTTTGGCCTGGGCCAGCAGGTGTGCCCCGACCAGCCCGCGCGTCGCCGCCGTCAGCGGCAGGGCCAGTACCAGATGGTCGCTGGCAGCCGCCAGATCTTCCAGCCGGCCGAACGGCTCAACGCCCGCTTCCGGTTCGTCCCAGCGGGAGCGGCGCGGCGCCCCCACGCTCATTCCAAAAGCGAGCGCTCGCTCGGTGATCGCCCGGCCGATGGCGCCGAACCCGGCCAGCCCCAGCCGTTTGCCGGACAGGCTGCCGAGCGTCTTGCGCCGCCAATCTTCCGGCCCTTGCAGGCGGATGGCGTCCCATTGCTTCTCGAAGGTCAGGATCGCCGTCATCACGTAGTCGGCGATGGCGACCGCCGATACGCCGCGGGCGCAGGTGACGACCGGCGCACCATCGAGTAGCCAGGGCGGGTAGAAATCCATGCCTGTAGAGGCCGACTGGATCCAGCGCAGGCCATCTCCCCAGCCGGCGGGACGGGTGGCGGGGGCCTCCTCCCACCCGATCAGTGGACGGGTCAACAGGACTTCGACGCCGGCCGGGACCTCCCAAGGGGCGCGGCCGACCTCATGCGCCAGCACAATGGGCCGGGAAGGGTGGGCGGCGATGCGCTCCCCCACGGCGGGGCCAAGCTGGTTGAGGATGACCGCGGACCGGCCCGCCATGGCGCCGTCACTCCGCCGCGACGGCCTGGGCGCGCCGGCGGTCGGCCACCAGTTGGCGGACGCGCGGCAGCAGGTCGCGTCCGTAGGCGATGGCGTCGGGCAGCGGGTCGAAGCCGCGGATCAGGAAGGTGGTGACTCCGAGGTCGTAATAGTCGAGCAGGGCGTCGGCCACTTGATCCGGGGTGCCGACCAGCGAGGTGGAGTTGCCCTTCGCCCCGGTCAGGGCGGCGATGGCGGTCCACAGGCGCTTGTCGTGGCGGTGGCCCTTATCGGCGATGGCCAGCAGGCGGCGGGCGCCCTCGTTGTTCGGCAGGTCGCCGCGGGTGAAGCCGGTCTTCTCCAGCAGCGCCTTGGCCTTCTCATAGATGGCCTCGGCCTTGGCCCAGGCGGCGTCCTCCGTCTCGGCCAGGATCGGGCGCAACGACAGGCTGAAGGCCGGCTGCGGACGGCCCCCCTTGGCGACGGCGGCGCGCACGCGGGCCAGCAGCTCGCGCACCTGATCATGGGTTTCGCCCCACACCGCATAGGTGTCGGCATGGCGCCCGGCCACCTCAACCGCCGACGCCGACGCGCCGGCGATCCACACCGGAATGCCCGACGGGTTGTAGGGCTTCACCTGCGAGAAGGCCTTCTCGACCTGATAGAATCGGCCCTGATAGTCGAAGGGCGTGTCGCTGGTCCATTCGGCCCGGACAATGTCGAGGAACTCGGACGTGCGAGCGTAGCGGTCGTCCTTGTCGTCCACCGTGTTGCCGTCGCGGGCAAGCTCGCTGCGCTCGGCGCCGGTGATGACGTTGATGGCGACGCGGCCGCGGCTCAGCTGGTCGAGGGTCGCAAGTTGGCGGGCCAGGATGGTCGGCGCCTGGAAGCCGGGGCGGTGGGCGATCAGCACACCCAGCCGGTCGGTGACGCTGGTGATGTGTTGGCTGACCTGCAGGCTGTCGGGCGCATCGGCATGGAAGGCCTGGAGCACGGAATCGAAGCCGCCCAGTTCATGTGCCTTGGCGACCGTCTCGATATAGTCGCGGTCCACCACCGGACCCTGGCGCGGGATGATCTCCGACGCATTGTGGTTGCCGACGAAGCCGACGAAGCGGAGCGGGTGGGCCGACGTGCTGTGGGAGGCGGTCATGGCGGTGGTCCCCTTATTTATGGCTGGCGAGGGATCGGGATGGCGTCAACGGGCCGATAGGGCTCAGCCGAGCGGACGCGACAGGATGTCGGTGAAGCGGCGGTCGAAGGCCGGGGCGATGTCGATGCGCTTTGGCAGCACGCTCAGCTGGTGGAAGGTATCGGCGACGTTCTGAGCCGAAGCGATGTCGGCATCGGTGATCGGTGCCAGATCGCGCTGGCGGGAATTCTTGCGCAGGATTTCCAGGTCGGTTTCGACCGGCACGCCGATGGCGGCGGAATGGACCTGGGCCCAGCGCTCCAAATTGGCGGCGCGCCAGGCGAAGGCGCGGCGCAGCCGCAGGAAATAATCGCCGAGGGCGGCCGACTTGCCCGGATCGGTCAGTGCGTCGGGCGAGGCGAGATACAGGTAATTGCCCGACAGGTAGCCGTTGGAGGTGACGAGGACTCGCGCGCCCTTCTTGATGGCGAAGGGCACCGAGTAGCCGTAGATCGCCCAGGCTTCGAGCGCGCCCTGCTCGAAGGCGGCCTGTCCTTCCGACGGCGTCAGGCTGATCGCCTGTATGTCGGTAAAACGCAGTCCGGCCTTGCCCAGCATCTTGGCGAGATAGTACTGCGTGGTGGTGGCGCGGACATAGCCGACGCGCTTTCCCTTCAGGTCGGCGACCGACTGGATCGGGCTGCCGGACGGCACCAGAACCACCTGCCAGTTCACGTCGTCCTTGACCACGGCGACGATGGACAGCCGGGCACCGGCGGCGATGCCGAAGGCGGGCGGGATTTCGCTGCTGGAGCCGACATCGATGGAACCGGAATTGATCGCCTCGACGATCAGGTTGCCCGACGCGAACTCGGCGAACTGCGACCGGAAACTGGACCCGGCGTTGCCGGACGCCTCCAGCGTCAGCCCGTCCAAAGCCTTGTAGTCGGCGATGCGCAGGACGGTTTCGGATGCTGGGCCGGAGGCGGCCTGCGAAAGGCCGGGCAGGGTGCCCAGTGCCAGGGCGCCGCAGGCTCCGCGCAACAGGCTGCGGCGGCCGAACGGGGTGGAGGGGAGGCGGACAATATCGGTCGTCATGGCGGCGGGTCCGTCGGCTTCGAGAGTCAGAGGCTGGGCGCGGCGGCGGCACCGGCGGGAAGGCCGTAGCTGCCGGGCTTCGCGCCAGCTGCCCTGGTGTCAGTTCCCTTGGCGTCGATGCGCTGCGGTTCCCGTGCGGCCAGATGCTCCTCGTCGACACCAAGCTCGGCCAGCAGGCGGGAGCGTAGTGCGATGAAGCCGGGGTCGCCGTGGCGGCGTGGGCGGGCGAGCGGGATCGGGATGTCGGCGGCGATCTTGCCGTCCGCCATCACCACGGCGCGGTCGGCCAGCAGCAGAGCCTCGTCCACGTCATGGGTCACCAGCAGGATGGCGGGGGCATGGGTGCGCCACAGCGTCTCCACCAGACCCTGCATGCGCATCCGGGTCAGGGCGTCCAGCGCCGCGAAGGGCTCGTCGAGCAGCAGCAGGCGCGGTTCGCGGACCAGGGCGCGGGCCAGCGCCGCCCGCTGCGCCTCGCCGCCCGACAGGGTCAGCGGCCAAGCACGGGCGCGGTGGGACAGCCCGACCTCCGCCAATGCTGCAAGGCCGCGGACTTCGGCATCCGGATGGCGCAAGCCCAGCGTGACGTTGCGCAGCACCCGCATCCAGGGCACCAGCCGCGGCTCTTGGAACACCACGGCGCGCTCCTCTGGCAGCTGCACGTCGCCTTCCGGCGCCGGGTCCAGCTTGGCCAGGGTGCGCAGCAGCGTGGACTTGCCGCAGCCAGAGCGGCCGAGAAGGGCGGTGAAGGTGCCCGGCTGAAGGTCGAGCGACAGGCCGTCCAACACATTGCCGTTGCCGAAATTGCGGACGAGGCCGCGGACGCTGACGACGGGCTTGCCGGTTGTGTACGGGGAGACGGGGATCGGGGAAAGGGCGTGGCTCATGGAGGGTCACTCCTTGATGAAGGCCGGGCGCCAGACCAGCGCCCTGCGTTCAATGAGGCGGACGATCAGGTCGGCGAGCAGGCCGAGGATGGCGTAGACGATCAGGGCGACGATGATCACGTCGGTGCGCAGGAACTCCCGCGCCGTCATCGCCAGATAACCGATGCCGCTGGAGGCGTTGATCTGCTCCCCCACCACCAGGCTGAGCCAGGCGACGCCGAGCGCATAGCGCAGGCCGGTCAGGAAGGCCGGCAGGGCGCCTGGTAGGATGACCTGGGCGATCAGCTCGCGCCGGGTCAAGCCGAGGGTGGAGACGGCCTCCACCACCTTGGCGTCGACGGTGCGGATGCCGGCGAACAGGTTCAGGTAGATCGGGAAGGCGGTGCCGAGCGCCACGAGCGCGATCTTCGGCGTCTCGCCGATGCCAAACCACAGGATGAACAGCGGTACCAGGGCCAGATGGGGCAAGGTGCGCAGCATCTGAAGCAGCGCGTCCAGCGCATCCTCCCCCCGCCGCGACAGGCCGGCGATCAGCGCGCAGACGGTGCCGGCAGACACGCCAATGGCGAGCCCGGCACTGACCCGGCCGAGCGAGACCAGCAAATGTACCGCCAACTCGCCGCTAACCGTCAGATCCCAAAAGGCGGTCAGGATCTGGCTCGGCGAAGGAATGGAGCGGGTGGAAATCCAGCCGAACCCGACGCTGGCCTGCCACAGCACCAGCAGAGCCAGCGGCACCACGCAGCGGCGGAGACCCGCCGGAAGAATCAATGCGCGGGATCGGCGTCCCGGCGTTTGGGTTGCGGCGGCTGCCGTCATGATTCCTCCCGAGGCCGTCCGGTTGCAGTGGCTACGGGAGAAATCGTATCTCTATTGCGTGAATAGGAAAAACAAAAAACACAAAGCAGACTGTTGAGAAAAATTTAAGTAACTAATTTGTTATGTGATTATTGGTCGCCCGCGTCGCGCAGGACCGCGCTCAGCGAGTCGGCCAGGATCCCATGCAGGCGCTCGACCGCAGGGTTGGCGGCGGACGGCGCGCGATGCAGTTCCAGCGGGACCGATCCCAGTTCCGGCAGGTCATGATGCGGCTCAAGGGGCACCAGCGTGTCGGGCAGGCCGAGCGGCGTGCGGATCGTGACGCCCAGCCCGGCCTCCACCGCCGCCCACAGGCCGGACAGGCTGGGGCTGGTGAAGGTGATGCGCCAAGGGCGCCCACCGCCATCCAGCCGGTCGATGCCGTGCTGGCGGAACATGCAGGGCGCGTCGAGCAGGGCCAGCGGCAGGGGGGTCTCCGGGTCTGCACGGAAGCCGTCCGGCGCGACCCAGGCAACCGGCAGATGGGCCAGAGTGGCCGCTCCGGTCGTCGTCTTTGCGGAATCGCCACCGATCTCGCCGAAGGCCAGGGCAAGATCGAGCGCACCCTGCGCCACCCGCTCGCGCAGTTCGCGCCCGCGGCCGACCTGGGCCTCGACATGGATCCGGGGATGCGCACGGTGGAAGGAGCCGAGCACGGATGGCAGCCAGCGTTCTGCCAGATCCTGGGGAAAGCCGACCCGCACGGTGCCGTCCATCGCCCGGCCGCGGGCGGCCGACAGGGCCTCGTCGTTCAGGGCGACGATGCGTCGGGCATAGCCCAGCAGCAGGTCGCCGGCATCGGTCGGCGTCACCGTGCGCCCGGCCTTGCGGAACAGCGGCTGGCCGACCTGCTCCTCCAGCTTTTTCATTTGCAGGCTGATCGCCGATTGGGTCCGCCCCAGCCGTTCGGCGGCGCGGGCGAAGCCGCCATGCTCCATGGCGATCACCAGCGCCCGCAGCACATCCATGTCGAGGTTGGTTGGAAGCATCGCCATTCCGCATCGCCTTCCTGCGGTTCGCCGCCGTCAGGCCGGCAGCGCGCTGTTGAAACCGGGATCGAAGATCGCCGCCGCGTCCAGCCGCTTGGGAATGATGCCGAACTCCCGCCAGACATCGGACGTCGCCTGCTGGTCGGCGATAACCGAGGCGTCGATAGCAACCGGCCGTGCCCGCTCGACGCCGAAAGTGTGGCGGGCGATGGCGGGATCAACCCCGACCGTCCTGGCCCAGATGCCGGCATAGGCGTCGCTGTTCTCCAGGGCCCACAGCCGGGCGGTGGAGAAGCGGCGGATCAGGTCGGCCAACGCCTCGCGCTTGGTGGATATCGCCTCCAGCGTCGCGGACTGATAGGACAGGCCGCTCATCAGGCCGGTGCCGGTGACGACCGCGCGGGCGCCGTCCACCAGCAGCGCCTGTGAGACATAGATGCCCCAAGTTGACCAGGCGTCGATGGAGCCGGCGGCCAGCGCCGATTTGGCGTCGGACGGCAGCAGGAAGGCGATCTTCACGTCGTCCGGTTTCAGCCCGTTCGCCTTCAGCGCCGCCAGCACGAGGTAATGGCCGATGGAGCCGCGCCCGGTGCCGATGGTCTTGCCCTTCAGGTCGGCGACGTTGCGGATGGGGGAGGCGCCCGGCACCAGGATGGTGGTGCTCTGCGGGTTGGAACGGACGGCGACGATGATCTTGGCCGAGGTACCGGCCGCCAGAGCGAAGGTGGTCGGCGCGTCGCCGGCATAGCCGACCTCGATGGCGCCGGCGTTCAGCGCCTCCAGCAGGGGGGCGGCGGCCGGGAACTGGCTCCATTCGATGCGGTAGGGCAAGTCGGCCAGAAGCCCGGCGGCCTCGATCACCGATTGTACGCCGCCCTTCTGGTCGCCGACCTTCAGCACGGTGCCGGCGGGAATGGCCGCCCGGGCCGGCCGCAGGGGCGCGAGCCCGGCGGCGAGCGCGCCGACACCGAGGCCGAGAGCATGGCGGCGCGACAGGAAAAAGGGTCGATCAAGGCTCATGATGGTCTCCTGCGGAGCGGGGCTCCGGGAAAAAGGGGGACGGGGTCCGTGCGGCCAGCAGCGCGTCGGCCAGTTCGACGAAGCCGTCGCCGCCAGGGCCACGCGTGATCCAGGCCGGCGGGCGGGGAATGTCGGACAGGAAGGCGATGACCGTGCTGACGCCGACGGAGGTCGGGAAATGGGCGAACATCGGCGCGTCGTTGACCGAATCGCCGGCATAGGCGACGGTCTCCGGTGCGGCGTCGATGTCGAGGCCATGAACCTCGCGCATCACCCGGCGCGCCATGCCGAGCTTGTCGTAGCCGCCGAACCAGCCGAGCACCCATAGGGAATTGACCGTCACCTCCGCTCCGGCGTTGCGGAAGTGGCGGACCAGCGCCGTTCGCAAGGCGGGATCGGAGGGCAAGCGGAAGGCGAGGCTGCACAGGCGGAAGGACTGGTCGCTCGCCAATTCCGCCTCGGGCAAAACGGCGTGGATAGCCTGCCGCAACTGCTCCAGCCGCCTTGCGGCCAGCGTCCGCTCCTCCTCCCCGTGCCAATAGCGGCGCTCGACATCGCCATCGGCGGTACGGCGCAGGAACAGGCCGCCATTCTCGGCGATCACCCCGTCCACTGGCCACATGCGCGCCATCTGGTCGGCCCAGCCCGCCGGGGCGGCGGTGACCGGCAGGACCGGAATTCCGGCATCGCGCAGCCGCTCCAGCGCGTCATAGGTGCAGGCGGACAGGCGGCCCCGGTGGGTGAGGGTGTCGTCCATGTCGGTCAGGACAAAACGCACGCGGGCCAGGGCCTCCGCCGGTGCCTTCGCCAGCGGACGCAGGGCGGCGATGATGGTCATGCGGCCACCGTCCGCCGCGGGTCCTGCCGACGGTCCGCGGGCACGGCGATCTGGGTGCGGTGCATGCGGCGGCGCTGATCGGCGGGGAAGGGGTCGCGGCGATGCATGGTCCAGCGGTTGTCCCACATCACCAGATCGCCGACCCGCCAGCGGTGGTGCCACGCAAGCTCCGGGCGCACCGCCGCCGCCCAGATTTCATCCAGCAGCGCCTCGCTCGCCGCCACCGACAGACTGGGGATGTGGGCATGGGGACGGCGGCCCAGCAGCAATGCCTTGGCGCCCGTCACCGGGTGGGCGATGACCAGCGGATGCACCGTGCCGGGCGAGGTGGCGACATCGGCCGGCGGGGAGAAACCCTGACGCAGATAGCCGCCGCTGTTGGTGGTGCTGTCATGCTTGATCGAAAGCCCCTCCACCCGCCGCTTCAGCGGTTCGGGTAGGGCGTCATAGGCGGCGAACATGCTGAGGAAGCCGGTGTCGCCGCCCTCGGCCGGCACCTCCAGCGCATAGAGGCTGCTGGCGTAGGGCGGCGTCTCTAGATAGGTCATGTCGGCGTGCCACACCGACTCTCCCGCCCCCAGCGCGCCGATGGGCCGGCCATTCTCCGTGATGTTGGAGATGACGTAGACCTCCTCGTAGCCCGGCGCGTGCAGCCGGCCGTTCTCGGTGATCGGCGCCTTGTCGAGCGGACCGAAATGGCCGGAGATGCGGACGAGGTCGGCGTCCGAAAGAGTCTGTTCGCGGAAAACCAGCACCAGATGGTGGTCGAGCGCTTCGACCAGGGCCGACGCCGTGGCGGGTCCGAGCGGCCGGGACAGGTCGAGGCCGCCGATCTCGGCACCCAGCGTGGGCGTGACCGGATGGATGGTGAAATCGGTGTCGGGCATGGCGGAACCTCAGCTGCCGGCGCGGTCGTGGATGTCGGCGAAGAACAGGTCGCGCCAATCCGCCGGCCGGTTGCGGATGGAGCCGATGCGCGCCATGAAGTCGGTGAAGGTGCCGATGCCGCGCGGGGCGAGGTCGTAAGAGATCTCCGGATGCGCAATCATCGCCGCCACCTCCTCCACGCCGAGCTTGGAGTTCTCGATGCGGATGTAGGCGCGAGCGGCTTCCTGAGGGTCGGCCTTGATCTGCACCACGGCCTCCTCCAGCGCCGCCAGCACCGCCTTGGTCAGCTTCGGGTTGGCGTCGTGGAAAGCGGCGGACGTCCACAGCGCGCTGAAGGAGGCCGGGCCGCCCAGCACGTCGTAGCTGCTCAGCACCTTGTGGATCTTCGGATCGCGCAGCTGCTGGTCTTGGAAGGGGGGGCTGGTGAAATGGGCGGTGATCTCGGTCTTGCCGGACAGCAGGGCGGCGGTGCCGTCGGGGTGGGCCAGCGAGACGGTCTGGGCGTCCAGCTTCGCATGCTGGCCGGGGCCGAAGGTCTGCTCCGCCGCGATCTGCAGGACGATGGCCTGATAAGAGGCGCGGACCGACGGCACGACGATGCGGTCCTTGCCGGTGAAGTCCTTCAGGCTCTTCACATCCGGCCGGTTGGTGTTGAGATAGGCCGGCTGAGCGTTCAGCGCCGCCAGCCCGCGCAGGTTGGCGTTCCCCTTCGTCTTGTCCCAGGCGATGATGAAGGCCGGCACGCCGGCCGCGCCGAAGTCGGCATTGCCGGACAACGTCGCCTCGGTGATCGTCGTTGGATTGCCGAGCGGGGTGTAGCTGGCTTTCACCTCTCCCAGGCCGGCGGCGCGCGCCTGCTTCTCCACCAGCCCCTTGTCCTGCATGACGTAGAGCGGCAGGTAGCCGAGGCCGAGGTTGCGGGCAAAGCGGACCTCCGTCGCCTCCGCCCGCGCCGGGGTTGGCATTAGGCAAGGGAGCCCGGCAGCGAGCAGCAGTGCCGCCCCCAGAAGGGTTCGGCGCGGGATGGGAGAGGGCGCGGTCATGGCGGATCTCACCGAAGTCATCAGATGACGTGGAAATTGTGGGCGCCGTCGCGCTTGAGCTGGTCGACCAGTTCAAGTTCCCAGTCGATGTAGCCCTGCATGGCGGCGGCGCTGTTGTCGGTGCCCTCGTAGGGGCGCTTGTAGACGTCGTCGGGTTCCCCCCCCAGCCGGTCGAGATCGGTGCTGAGCGGCAACCCGGCAGCGACCCAGCCCTTGGTCCCGCCCTCCAGCAGCAGCGGGCGTTGTCCGCCAGAAAAACCGGAAAGGGGGAAGTCGGCGACGGCATATCGGGTCAGCGTGCCGTCGCCGCAGGTCAGCACCGGCCGCACCCCCTTGGGCAGGCGGGCGATGGTCTCGGCCAGCCGGGCACGGGTGGAGAAATACGCTCCCGGAATGTGTCCGGCGCGGTAGCGCGGGCTGCGGGTGATGTCGATCACCGCGGCCTCGCCATTCTCCAGCAGGGCCAGCAGGTCGCGCGGTGCGACGGTCTGAGCCCCCACATCCGGTTCCGGGGGCAGGCGGCGGCGGTCGGGACCGCTCTCGCTGCCCAGGGCCGACACGTCACCCTCCAGCACATGCACCTCCCAGCCGAGCTGGGCGAGCCAGGAGGCGGTCATGTCGGCGCGCGGACCGCCGCCGCCGGCCGGATCGTCGGCCAGCACGATGCGGGCACCCCGCACCGCCACATATTCGTCTGTCGCCTGGACCAGCTGGCCGCCGGCGGCATGGCGGAAGCCCGGCAAATGGCCGGCCTCGTATTCCTCCGGGGTGCGCACGTCGAAGAGATGGAGCGTGCGGCGCTCATCGCGGCGGAAACGGTCGAGCGTCGTCGCATCGATCCTGCCGACGCCGGCCCGGTCGGCCACCGCGCGTGCTGCTCGGCGGCCCTGAGCGTCGCCCTCGGCCGAGACATCCGGAAAGCGTCCCTCGTTGCCGCTGTCCAGCGTCAGCCCCGCCAGCGTCCAGCCGATGGTGCCGTTGCGCAGCGCCGCCACCCGGTTGGGGATGCCGGCGTTCACCAGGGACTGGGTGCCGATGATCGAGCGCGTGCGGCCAGCGCAATTGACCACCACCAGCGTGTCCGAGTTGGGCGCGATGTCGTGGACGCGCTTGACCAGCTCCGCCCCCGGCACGCTGATGCCGCCGGGGATCGACATGGTGCGGTACTCCTCGAAGCGGCGGGCGTCGAGGATGACCAAGTCGGCCCTGGCGTCGATCAGCGCCTTGACCTCGGCTGCCGACAGGGACGGGGTGTGGCGGTGATGCTCCACCCATTCGCCGAAAGCCTTGCTGGGCACATTCACGTCCCGGTAGACCTCGAAGCCAGCGGCGATCCAGCCGGCCAACCCGCCCTCCAGCAGCGTCACGTCGCTGTAGCCGAGTGCCTGGAGCCGGCGAGCGGCCGGCTCGGCGTAGCCCTCTCCGTCGTCGTAGACGGTAATCGGCACGTCGTGCCGCGGCAGCAGGTTGTAGACCAGCAGTTCCACCCGGCTGAGCGGCACCGACACGGAGAACAGCGGATGGGCCAGCGAATAGGGGCCTTCCTCCCGTGCGTCGAGCAAGGCGACTTCGTCACGTTCGATCCAGGCGCGGCGGATGTCGGCGGGGCGGCGGGTAGCAAACGGTGCGGCTTTGGTAACGGCTGCGGTCATGGCGGTGATGGATCCTCAGGCGGCGTGGGGGACGGGCTGCGAGCGGTCCCATAGGTTGGGCAGGGCGCTGTTGGCGTAGCCGGAGATGAAGGGCTTGCGCTGGCCGGTCAGCGGGTCGAACACCGTCCGCCGGACGGCGCCGATGTTGCCGCCATAGACATGGATGCTGATGGACGGCCGGTCGGGCAGGGCGTTCGAGATGGCATGGACGTCGCCGATGCGGGGCGACACCGCCTCCACCGACCCGGCCTTCAGGATTTCGGGCGGATGGGCCACGGGCGGACCACCCTGGGGCTGGAGGTCGAAACGTTGCGACCGCTCCATCCCACGCAGGATGCCGACCAGGCCCCAGACCGTGTGGTCGTGGATCGGCGTGCGCTGCCCCGGCCCCCAGACGAAGCTGACGACGGAGAATCGCTCGTACGGGTCGCAATGCAGCAGATACTGGCGGTAATGCACCGGGTCGGGCTGGGCATAGGCGTCGGGCAGCCAGTCGTCGTCGGCGATCAACCCGGCCAGCAGGACGCGGCCAGCATCGAGCACGGCCGCCTCGTCGTCGCCATGCCGCTCCACCAGCCGGGTGAAGTCGGCGATGAAACCGCGCAGGCGGGGGAGGTTCGGGATGGCGGTATCGGGTGGGAGGCTGTCGGGCATAGTCGGGTGTCCTCACCAGGTCTCGGCAAGGCCGAGCAGTTCGAGAATGCGGTGGCGAAGCTCGGTCAGAACGGGATCGCCGCGGTGGCGGGGATAGGGACGGTCGATGGGTAGGTCGGCCTTGATGCGGGCCGGGCGGCCGCTGAACACGATCACGCGGGTCGCCATGAACAGCGCCTCTTCGATGTCGTGGGTGACCAGCAGGCCGGTGAAGCCCGAACTGCGCCACAGATCGACCAGCTCGCTCTGCATGGCGAGGCGGGTCAGGCTGTCTAGCTTGCCCAGCGGTTCGTCGAGGATCAGCAGGCGGGGGTCGTTGACCAGGGCACGGGCCAGCGCCGCGCGCTGGGCCATGCCGCCCGAGAGCTGGTGCGGATAGGCCTTCTCGAAGCCGGCCAGCCCGACCAGCGCCAGGGCCTTGTCGATCCGATGGCCCTGGGAGCGCTGCAGGCCGCGCGCCTCCAGCCCGAGGGCGACATTGTCGCGCACGGTTCGCCAGGGATAGAGCGTCGGATCCTGAAAGACGACGACGCGCGACGGGTCCGGGCCGTCGATGGGACGACCGTCGGCCATGATGCTGCCGCGGCTGGGCGGTTCCAGCCCGGCGACCAACCGCAACAGGGTGGACTTGCCGCAGCCGCTCGGCCCCAGCAGAGCGACCAGTTCGCCCGGCTCCACCCGAAGTTCCACCTCGTCCAGCACGAGCAGCGGCGCGCCATCCAGTTCGAAGCTGTGGCTGACCGCCTGCACGTCGATGGTCATGCCGGCCACCACAGCTCGGGTGTCGGTGTTTTCGAGCGCTACCATTTGAGCATTCCCTTCTGCCAGGCGAGCAGGCGGTCGCGGACGCGGAACAGCAGCGTCACCAGACCGGAGCAGAGCAGCGCCATCACCAGCAGGGCCGCGTACATGTTGCCGTAGGCGGCCCAGCCCTGGGCCCATTGCAGGTACCAGCCGACCCCGGACTTCACGCCCAGCATCTCCGCCACCACCAGAACGGCGAAGGAGGCGCCCAGCCCCATGAACAGCCCGACGAAGACATGGGGCATCGCCGCCGGAACGGCGACCTTCAGCACCAGGAAGCGCGGGGAGGCTCCCAGCGTGCGGGCGATGTCGTAATAGGCGCTGTTGACCCCGGCCACGCCGGACCAGGTGAGGACGGTCACCGGCACGCCGCTGGCGAGCGCGATCAGGAAGACGCTGGCGCTCCAGCTGGTCGGAAAGGCGAAGAAGGCGATGGGCAGCCAAGCGGTGGCCGGCAGCGGGCCGATCAGCCGTAGAACCGGGTGCACCCAATAGCCGACCGCGCGCGACCAGCCGATGGCGACACCGGTCACCACACCCAGTACCGAACCGACCGCATAGCCGGTGACCAGCAGCCTCAGCGAAGCGGCGAAGCAGTCGAGCAGCCGCGGCCAGTCGTCGAGATAGACCTCCAGCAGCGCCTGCGGCGGGACGAAGAAGGGCCGCGGCAGCAGATTGAGCTTGGCGGTCAGGATTTCCCAACCGGTGACGCCCAGTGCCAGGGCGATCAGCCAGGGAACGGACGCCGACAGGCTGGCAATAGCGGATTCCAGCCGGCTGCGCGGCGCCGGGCGGATCGCCGCGGCCAGCAGGGCGGCCAGCACCAGAAGACCGGCGGCGACCACCAGCAGGCTGGCGAACTCGCCGGTCCGTTCCCACTCCTGGGCATCGGCGGCGTCGGGCCACAGAGCCGTCACCCCGGAGGCGGCGAACCATAGCAGGGCGGCGGCGGAAAAACGCAGGAGGAGGTTGGACGGGAGGCCGCCGCCGATTGGCAAGGCTCCGCCGTTGGCCGCCGGCAGGGCGGCGGCCGTGTCGTTCACGCTCATGATCGATCTCCCGTTCGGCCGGGATTTGCCGGCCGCTACGGCGTTGGGCTCAAAGGATCACCACCGCCTTCGACGCGTCCAGCCTCGGTGCGCGCGGGCGCGATGGCGGGCCGTCGGCATGGCCCAGCGCCACCAGCAGGTTCGTGCGCAGCCGGCCGTCGGCGAAGAATTCTGCATCCACCGCTTCGGCGTCGAAGCCGGACATCGGCCCGGCATCCAGCCCCAGCAGCCGGGCAGCCAGGATCAGGTAACCGGCCTGGAGCGAGCCGTTGCGGAAGGCCGTGGTCTCGGCCAGCGACGGCTCGTCGACGAACATCGGCGAGGGGTCGTAATGCGGGCTCAGCAGCGGCAGATGTTCGAAGAAGCGGCGGTCATAGGCGACGATGGCGATGGCGCCGGCCGTCAGTTTGGATTGGTTGCCACGGCTCAGCGCCGGGCGCAGCCGCTCCTTCGCCTCCGGCGTGGTCAAGAAGACGAAGCGCGCCGGGCTGCCGTTGAAGGCGGTCGGCGCCAGCCGGACCAGATCGTAGAGGCGATGCAGGGTCTCCACCGGGAGCGGCCGGTCGGACCAGGATTGCGGCGTGCGGGCGTTGAGGAACAGGCGGTCAGCCGCTGCCTGGGCAATGTTGTCGGGCCGCTGTTCGGTGACGGGAAGAGGGGTGTCCGGCATGTGAGCGGGCTCCGTCAGGGGATTGGGTCACGACCACACATGCTGGCGGCGGTCGTCGATTCGCTTTGCCTTGTGGACGGCCCGGGGCAGGGTGCCGGGGGCGAGCAGGGCGACCTCCGCTCCGACACCGGTGGCCGCTTTCAGCTGGCGGCGAAGTCGGCCTCGTAGGTCTTCCAGATCGCCGTTGAAGCCCTGGGTGTGTTCCGCCTCGACCGTCAGGCGGTCCAGCCGCTCGACCCGGTCCAGCACCAGCCGGTATTCGCCAGTCAGCGCCGGGTCCTGGCGCACCACTGCCTCCACGTCGCCGGGGAACAGATTGACGCCCTTGACGATCAGCATGTCGTCGAGTCGTCCATGCACGCCCTTCAGCCGTAGGGAGGTGCGGCCGCAGCGGCAGGGCTCCGTCGTCACCGACACCACGTCGCCGGTGCGGAAGCGGATGATCGGGCGGGCGCGCTTGCGCAGGGTGGTCAGCACCAGCTCGCCGCGCGCGCCCTCCGCCACCGGTTCGAGGGTTTCGGGATCGAGCACCTCGACCAGGATATGGTCCTCGGCCCAGTGCAGCCCGTCCTTCTCCACGCACATGCCGGCGCAGGAGCCGAAGATGTCGGAAAGGCCGTAATAGTCGTAGACCTCCGCCCCCCACAGCGCCTCGATCCGTTCGCGCGTCTCGGGGATCGAGCCGCCGGGCTCGCCCGCCACGAACAAGCGGCGGACGCCGAGATCGCGGGCGGGGTCGATGCCCTCGCTCTGGGCGGTCTCGCCGAGATGCCAAGCGTAGGACGGCGTCGTCCACAGCGCCGTCGCCTTGAACTGGTTTAGAATCGCCAGCAGCCGTTCCGACGGCAGGGTTCCGGCATGGATGCTGAGCGCGCCCAGCTTCTGCGCGCCCAGCACGCAGGGGCCGCCGACAAACAGCGAGAAGTTCAGCGCATGGGCATAGCGGTCGGTCGGGCGCAGGCCGCTTGACCAGAACTGCCGCGCCTCATAGTCGATCCATTCCTCGAAGTCCTTGGCGGTGAAGGGCGAAGCGGTCGGCACCCCGGTCGAGCCGCTGGAGGCGGAGATGTAGACGATCTCCCGTTCCGGTACGGCGACCAGATCGCCGAAGGGCGGCACCGCGACCTGCCGGTCGCGGATGGTCGCCTTGTCCAGGAAGGGAAAACGCCGCAGGTCGTCCAGCGTGTGCAGATCGCCCGGCGACACCCTCTGTGCGTCGAAGGCGGCGCGGTAGTAGGGCGAGCCTTCGTAGGCGTGCCGCAGATGGTCCTTCAGCAGGTCGAGCTGCAGCTTCCGCCAGTCGGCTCGGCTCTGGGTTTCCAGACCGGGGTGCCAGTATGCGTCGTGGTCCTGAACCGCCACTTTTTCTTGTCCTTCGAGAGTTTGGCAGCGGCTGCCGGCCCGATCAGGCCAGCGTTGCCAGGAGAATGGCCGAGACGATGCCGAGCCCGAGTGGAAGCAGGCCGCGATCCGAAAGATCGTCGCCGCCGAACTCGTCTGTCGGGTCTGCCGCCGGCCCATCGGGCGGCAGACCCGGCAGCATGGGCGTGCCGGAGGGGCAGAGCGACGCCATCACCATCCGGTCGAGATCATTCAAACCCTGCATGGCAGAACCCCTTGTCAGGTGGTGGGTCCGTAGCGCTTCCCGTCTGTTGCCGGGTTTAACGAAAGGCTAATGTTTAATCTCTCTATTGTCTATAGGAAAATAGGAAAAACTGACAAGGTCAAGCGCCTGCTTCGTGTTGGTCGATGTTTTTGACGGAATCGGTACCTCGCTCGGCCAGCCGGAGGCGGAGGGCTCGCTTTCAAATTCGTTCGGCAATCCACCGGCGGTGCAATTATACATTAAATTTACGTAACTATATTCTTTTTCCTTGTTCCTTAGTAGATTTTATGATGACAACGGCGCGAGCGTCGCTTTAGAGTTTACGGACATTCGTTTTTCCGGCGTTCGCAGGCCGGCATTCACACCGTGACGGGGAAACGACGATGAAGCCCATTCTGCCCACCCTCCTTTCTGCCGCGCTGGCGGCGGTCGCCCCCTTTGCCGCCTCCACCATCGCCGAAGCCGCGTCCGGCAAGGTCGTGGTCGGCTATCAGACCGACGCGCTGCCCTCCTCGGTCGCCATCGCCAACGGCGATTTCGTCAAGGCGACCAGCACTGAGATCGACTTCCGCAAGTTCAATTCGGGAGCCGAGATCTTTGCCGCCATCGCGTCGGGCGACGTGCAGGTCGGCTATGTCGGCTCCAGCCCGTTCGCCGCCGCGGTCAGCCGCGGGCTGGACGTGAAGGCGTTCCACCTCGCAACCATCTCCGGTACCGACGAGGCGCTGGTGGTGCGCAACGGCTCCGGCATCGAAAAGCCGTCGGACCTGAAGGGCAAGAAGCTGGCCGCCGCCCCGGTCTCCACCGACCATTACCAGCTGCTCGCCGTCCTGAAGCAGGAGAAGCTGACGGAGCGTGACGCGCAGGTCTTCGCCATCCCGCAGCCGGATATCGTCGCCGCGTGGAACCGCGACGACCTGGACGGCGCCTTCGTCTGGGATCCGGCGCTGACCGAACTGAAGAAGACCGGCAAGGTGCTGCTGACCTCGCGCGAGGTGGCCGACCGCGGCGCTCCGACCTTCAGCGCCTGGGTGGCGACCGCCGCCTTCGCCAAGGACAATCCCGCCTTCCTGAAGAGCTTCGCCGGCACCATCGAGCGCTACAGCGCCTCATTCCGCAACGACAAGGCGGCCTGGGGGCCGGATTCGGAGAATGCGAAGACGCTGGCGAAGCTGCTGGGCGGCACGCCGACCGATCAAGCGTCGGCGCTGACCAATCTGTCGCTGGTCCCGGCGGAGGTGCAGGCCTCCACTGCCTGGCTGGGCGGCGGCGAGGCGAGTGGTGCCGGTAAGATCCTGAAGGATACGGCGGAGTTCCTGAAGGAGCAGAAGAAGATCACCACCGTGCTGCCCAGCTACGGCGGCTTCGTCACCGCCGACTACGTCAAGGACATCCGCTGAGCCAACGGCAGACGGGAGAGCGCCCATGCTCCAGGTCCGCAACGCCAGCGTCTTCTTCTCCGCACGCGACGGCCGGGTGGTGCATGCGCTGGACCGCGCGTCGCTCGATATCGACGCCAACAGCATCGTGGTGGCGCTGGGGGCATCGGGCTGCGGGAAGTCGACGCTGCTGAACGCCATCGCCGGCTTCCTGCCGCTGTCGGAGGGATCGATCACGCTGGACGGCCAGCCGGTCGCCAGCCCCGGTGCCGACCGCGGCGTGGTGTTCCAGAAGGATACCCTGCTGCCCTGGAGCAGCGTCGCCGACAATGTGGCGCTTGGCCTGCGCTTCGCCGGGGTTGCCGCCAGGGAGCGGCGGGAGCGGGCGGAGGAACTGCTGGGGCTGGTCGGGCTGGAAAGCTTCGCCGATGCCGCCCCGCACGAACTGTCGGGCGGCATGCGCCAGCGCGTCGGCATCGCCCGCGCGCTCGCGACCGACCCCAAGATCCTGCTGATGGACGAGCCGTTCGGCGCACTCGACAGCCTGACGCGCGAACAGATGCAGGAATTGCTGATCGACGTCTGGGCCCGTACCGGCAAGCGCATCTTCTTCATTACCCATTCCATCGAGGAAGCGCTGTTCCTCGGCACTACGGTGGTGGTGATGTCACCGCGCCCCGGCCGGATTGTCGCCCGTTTCGATCTGGATTTCGTCCGCCGCTTCGTCGCCGAGCGCGACGTGCGGGCCATTTTGTCGGCACCGGAGTTCGCCGAGTTCTACGACGAGATCCGTTCCCTGGTGCATCGGCCGCATGCCGAGACGGCCTCCCGCCGGACGGTGCTGCAATGACCGATATCGCTCGCCCCGCCGACCGCGTTATCGGCCCCGCGGACCGGCCGAAGATCGTCCGGCTCCACCCCTTCGGCCTGGATGGCGCGCGCACCGGCCCGATCAGCTTCGCCACTGCCGCGCTGCTGCTGGCCGCGTGGTTCCTGGTGACACATTACCGGCTGGTGCCGCCGCTGTTCCTGCCGACCCCGCAGGAGGTGGCGACCCAGTTCCTGGCGGTCGTCGAGGACGGCTATGCCGGCGCCACCCTGTGGGAACATGTGTCGGCCAGCCTCTTCCGCATCTTCTCCGCCGCGGTCATCGCCGCCTCGCTCGGCATCCCGCTGGGGCTGGCAATGGGTCTGAACCGCTGGGCCAAGGGCGTCTTCGACACGCCCATCGAGTTCTACTGGCCGCTGCCGCCGCTCGCCTATCTGCCGCTGATGATCATCTGGCTCGGTATTGGCGAGGTGTCGAAGATCGTCCTGCTGACGCTGGCGATGTTCGCGCCGGTCTGCCTGTCGGCCCAAGCGGGCGTGCGGTCGCTCCCCATTGAACGGGTGAACGCCGCCCTGTCGCTGGGCGCCAGCCGCTGGCAGCTGTTCCGCGCCATCGTGCTGCCCAGCGCCCTGCCGGAGATCCTGACCGGCCTGCGCATCGGCATCGGCGTCGGCTGGAGCACGCTGGTCGCGGCGGAACTGATCGCCGCCACCCGCGGCATCGGCTTCATGATCATGTCCGCTTCGCATTTCCTTGCCACCGACGTGGTCTTCGTCGGCATCGGCATCATCGCCGTCTTCGCCTTCGCCTTTTCCTACGGAATGCGCCTGCTGGAAGCGTGGCTGGTGCCGTGGAAAGGCAAGTCCTGAGGGCAGCCGACCGCCGGAATTCTAACAACCGCCGTACAAAAAGATTGGGGAACCGCCATGCCAGACATCGCCTTGCCCACCCTGACCGTCACGCCCGTCAGCCCCGCCATCGGCGCGCGGGTGGAGGGAATCGACCTTTCCCGTTCGCTATCCGACAGTGAAGCGGCGGCACTGGAACGGGCTCTGGTCGCCCATCAGGTTCTGTTCTTCGAAAACCAGCCCCTGACCCCCAAGGCGCAACGAGACTTCGCCGCCCGCTTCGGTCAGTTGCACATCCACCCGATCTACCCGAAGGTAGCGGAACAGCCGGAGATCATGGTGCTGGACACCGGGCCGCACAATCCCAGCGACAACGATGTCTGGCATACCGACGTCACCTGCATCGAAACGCCGCCGGCCATCGTCGCCCTGTCGGGAAAGCTGATCCCGCCGGTCGGCGGCGACACCGTGTGGGCCAGCAACATCGCTGCCTACGACGGCTTGTCCGAACCGATCCGCCGCCTGCTGGAGCCGCTGAAGGCCCTGCACGACTTCACCCGTTCCTTTCCTGAATGGCGGCACAACGGCGACCCTGAGACCCATGCCCGCTGGAAGGCGGCTCGGGACAAGCACCCGGCGGTGGTCCATCCCGTCATCCGCACCCATCCGGTCAGTGGAGCCAAAGCCCTGTTCGTGAACGAGAACTTCACCGCGCGCATCGTCGGGCTCAGCGACCGGGAGAGCGCGGCGATCCTCGATTTCCTGTACGATCATATCAGCCGGCCGGAATACACGGTGCGCTGGAGCTGGAAAGCCGACGATCTGGTGCTGTGGGACAATAGATCGACCCAGCATTACGCGGTGAACGACTATGCGCCGCACCAGCGCATTATGCACCGCGCCACTGTGCTGGGCGACCGGCCTTATTGAGAAGGAAGGAGAGAAGTGGGGCGTCAATCCTAACCGCGTTCAAAAGCGAATCATCGTTCGGTAAAAACCAAATCCTGCCCCCTCAATCACCATTACCGAACGCAGCAAAGGCCGGCCTTTGCCTTTAAGGCTTTGCAGCTCGACGGCGACAGCGTCGCCGGCCGCAAGGTGGAGGTGATCGTCAAGGACGACACCAGCTCGACGCCCGACATGACCAAGCGCTTGGCCCAGAAACTGGTGGTGAAGGAGAAGGTGTCCGTCCTCACCGGCTTCGGGCTGACCCCGCTGGCACTGTGGCCGCCCCGGTGTCGGAGCAGGAGAAGACGCCGATGATCGTTATGGCGGCGGCGGCCTCCGTCATCACCACCAAATGGCCCTACATCCTGCGCACGTCCGGCACCCTGCCGCAGTCGGCCGCCACCATCGCCCAATGGGCAGCGAAGAATGGCGCCGCCAAGATGTATTCTTAATGGAAACCATCTTTGGGCAGCGCTTCGCCGCGTCCGGCGGCACCGTGGTCGGGGATGTCCGCATCCCGCTGAAGAACCCCGACTACGGCCCCTTCGTGCAGCGCGCCAAGGACACCGCCCCCGACGCGATCTTCGCCTTTGTGCCGTCGGGCGAGGGGGCGTCCTTCATGAAAGGGTTCGCCAATCGCGGTCTGGCCAAGGCCGGGGGGCGGCTGCTCGCCACCGGGAACGTGACGAACGACGACATCCTGCCGTCGATGGGCGACGCCGCGATCGGCACGGTGACGGCGCATTACTATTCCGCCGCCCACCCGTCGCCGGAGAACAAGGCCTATGTCGAGGCGTTCCGCAAGGCGAACGGCGGCCTGCGCCCCAACTTCATGTCGGTCGGCGGCTGGGACGGTATGCATCTGGTCTATGAGGTGCTGAAGAAGGCCGACGGCGACAGCTTCGTCGTCGCCGCCAGGGGCATGAGCTGCACCAGCCCGCGCGGCCCGGTCACCATCGATGTCGATACGCGCGACATCGTGCACGACACCTACATCCGCGGATGTCGAACGGCAAGACGATGAGCTGTTCAACGTCGAGTTCGACATGGTCGCCGCAGTGCAGGATCCCGGCAAGGGCGGCTGACGCCGTCTGCCTGATCCCCGTCGCTCTGTTCCCGGAGCGGGTTTGCTGGTGCCTGAGCTGGGACCGCAAGGCCAACCAGTTATGCGATATCGCATAATGCACGTTATTTTCATAACTGATTTTATGTGCCTGCCCCGTGTAGGCGCAAAGCTAAAATGTCAGTCCAGCGCAACATAGAAGCGTCAGT
>NZ_VTTO01000026.1 GCF_008364825.1 Azospirillum sp. B21 | reverse complement strand
GCATCGCCATCGCCCGCCGCATGGTCAACCAGTATCCGTGGCTCTACGAGACTGCCGGGCCGTTCGGCTGGCGGGAGAAGACGGGTATGGCCGAGGAAAAAATAGTTCATTAGGAATAAGCCGTACGGCTGATTGGTGCCCGTGAAACTGTCGCACACCGCACCACTTGGGGTATGGTAATCTGGAAACCGCCGGAGGGGACCCGGCGGCAAGGCCCGCAAGGGCCGGGGGTATGTTGCAACAGGGACCATTCACAGAACAGGGAAGCACACCCATGAAATTCAAGCTGTCCCTTCTCGCCGCGATCGCGGCGACCGCGCTCTCCGCCACGGCCGCCCAGGCCGATATCGCGGTGGCCACCGCCGGTCCGATCACCGGCCAGTACGCCACCTTCGGCGAGCAGATGAAGAAGGGCATGGAGCAGGCCGTCGCGGACATCAACGCCGCCGGCGGTGTCCTGGGCCAGAAGCTGAAGCTGGAAGTCGGCGACGACGCCTGCGATCCGAAGCAGGCCGTCGCCGTCGCCAACCAGCTGGCCAAGGCCGGTGTGAAGTTCGTGGCCGGCCACTTCTGCTCGGGTTCGTCGATCCCGGCCAGCCAGGTCTATGCCGAGGAAGGGATGCTGCAGATCTCCCCGGCTTCGACCAACCCGAAGCTGACCGAGCAGGGCCTGAAGAACGTCTTCCGCGTCTGCGGCCGTGACGACCAGCAGGGCCTGATCGCCGGCAAGTATCTGCTGGACAAGTACAAGGGCAAGAACGTCGCCATCCTTCACGACAAGTCGGCCTACGGCAAGGGTCTGGCCGACGAGACGCAGAAGGCGCTGAACGCCGGCGGCCAGAAGGAAACCATCTACGAAGCCTACACGGCCGGTGAGAAGGACTATTCCGCTCTGGTCTCGAAGCTGAAGCAGGCGAACGTCGACGCCGTCTACATCGGTGGCTACCACACCGAAGCCGGCCTGATCGCCCGCCAGATGAAGGACCAGGGCATGAAGGCCATCATCGTGTCGGGTGACGCGCTGGTGACCAACGAGTACTGGGCCATCACCGGCGACGCCGGCGAGAACACCATGATGACCTTCGGTCCGGATCCGCGCGAGAAGCCGGACGCCAAGGCCGTCGTGGAGAAGTTCCGCAAGGCGGGCTACGAGCCGGAAGGCTACACCCTGTACACCTACGCTGCGCTCCAGATCTGGGCCGACGCAGTGAAGCAGGCGAACTCGACAGACGCCGCCAAGGTTGCCGACGTCATGCGCAAGGGCAACTACAACACCGTCATCGGCAAGATCGGGTTCGACCCGAAGGGCGACGTCACCAGCCCGGCCTATGTCTGGTACAAGTGGCAGAACGGCCAGTACGCCGAAGTGAAGTAAGCGAAGCGCATCAGCGTTCCGCTGAATGGGGCCGGCACTTCCATGCCGGCCCTTTTTTATTCGACCCGCCTTGGTGCCGGGTCAGGGAATAGGTCGGGGAACATAGGCGACGGATTGGGACACGGACGGTTGCCCCGCGGCAATCGCCGGCGAGGAGAGGCCGGATGCAACCCGGCGAACCGACCGCTCGTTCAGCAGTCGTTCGGAAGTCCGCATCACCTCCCGCCAGAAGGCGGCGGCACGGGTGTGGTTGGCGGCCGTGAGTTCGACAAGACGAACGCGGCTCATTCGAATCGCGGTTTCGCCCAGTTCATCAACCAGGCGGGTCGCGAAGACAAGCACGTCGAGATCGGTGTTCATGACCGCTATGAACCCACAACCGGGACTTTTGTTCCAGCTGGAAACCGCACTGCGGCAAAGGGTCATCGGGGGTGCCCCGGACGTGCTGCACTGCAACAGCGCATCTGCGGCATCGGTGAACGGTCACCGAACGGACACTCGCCACGACGGGGGTGTTTTGTGGTTCAATGGCGCCCTTCGCGGCGGCCGTGACGGCAACCGGTATGGGATGGGTTTTGGAGAACGACAATGCGCAGGAAGCGCGAGGTGATCGAGGGCCAGATTTATCGCAAGCTGTCCCCCAGCGGCGGCTATTGGGAAGTGGTCGCTATCCGCAAGGACGGCATGGGCACTCAGCATGCTCAGATGAAGCGAACCGACGACCCGAAGACACTGAAGACCCTGTCGGTGTCGACCCTGCTCGACCCCCAGCAGTTCGAGATCGTCACCGAGTAGCGACCTGTCCGACAAGCACCTCGGGTCGTCAGGGCTAGCCGGTGACAGGCCGCCGGTAAAGGTCGATGTCCGGCCCAACCGTCCTGCCGCCGGACACACGCTCCAGTCGCCCCTTGCGGATCAGATGGTTGAGGTGTGCAACGGCTTCGCCCACGGCGAAGACGGTCTGGTGCGGGTCGAGCGGGCGCGGGAACAGCGCCTGCGTCACCTCCGCCGCCGTCCGGGACGACGCGCAGAGCGATTCGATCTCTGCCAGCCGTTCGGCATGATGGAGGGCCAGATCGTCAGCACGCCGGTGCAGGCCGCGGAATGGGCGGCCGTGTGAGGGTAGAACCAGCGTGTCGGCCGGCAGAGCGGCCCAATCCTTCAAGCTGGCGAGATAGTCGGTGAGAGGATCGGCGTCCGGTTCGGTCGGCCAGACGCTGATGTTCGGGCTGATCCGCGGCAGAATCTGGTCGCCGGAGATCACCAGGGCCAAGCCGTTGCCATTGTCGTCGCCATCACCCGGCCGGTAGAGGCTGATCGGCTCGGCCGTATGGCCGCTGCCGCCGATCACGGTCCAGAGACGGTCGCCCACCGGCAGTCTGTCGCCGGCCCGCAGACGGGTCAGCGTCGCCGGCACGCCGGGGACACCGCGGCTGTAGGCACCCTTGCGGGCGAGCACGGCGTCCAGCGTCTCCGGCGCCAACCCGCACCGGCGGTAGAAACGCTCCACCGCGGCGTCGGTGCCGGCATCGTTGCCGGCCGACAGCATGCGGGCGAACAGCCATTCCGTCAGCGAGGTGGCGAAGGCCGCACCGGTCCGTTCGACCAGCCAGTTGGCGGCACCGATATGGTCGGGATGGAAATGGGTGGCGACCACCCGCTGTACCGGCCGGCCGCCGAGCGCGTCACGCAGCAACCCCTCCCACAGGGCCAGCGTGTGCCGGTCACCCAGCCCGCAATCGATCAGCGTCCAGCCGTCCGCTCCGCCGTCCAGCGCCCAGGTGTTGATGTGGTCGAGTTGGAATGGCAGGGACAGCCGGATCCACAACACGCCCGGCGCCACCTCCTGCCAGCCCCCGGGATCCGGGGTGGTGCAGATGGGGTAGTCGATCGCATCGTCCGGGGTAGAGGGCATCGGGGTGGGTATCCAACTCATTGTTATCACAAAAGGAAATGCCAGCAGGAGCGCTGCGGCAAATCTGCAACAGAAAAAGCGGCCGTGCGTGGGCGGGATTGGAAGCCGCGCGTGCTGATTCCATTGTCGGGGCCGGAGCCCGTTCTGTCACGCGTTTCGCCGCAGGCCGGGATGTCCCGATCCGCCAACGCCGTCAACGATGGGAACAAGAACATGACGATGCGTGGGATTTTGCTGGGCACGGCACTGGCCGTCGCCGTTCCTTCCCTGGCCATTCCGACTGCCGCCTTTGCCGCGCCGGAAGGCTTCTACGTCGGCGCGGGGGCCGGCGTGAACTGGACCGAGGATGCCGACCTCAGCAGCTATCCGGCCCCGGGCCTGGGTCTGAAGGAGGAGTTCAAGCTCGGCGGCATCGGCGACATTTCGGTCGGCTATGCCACCGCGATGGGCCTGCGCGCCGAACTGGAGGCCGCCTGGCGTTGGCGCAACAGCGTGGACGACACCAGCAGTGCCACTCCGGGCCTGAACGGCCTGGGCGGCAAGACGAGTTCGGTCGCCTTCATGGGCAACCTGCTGTATGATTTCAACATCGGCCTGCCGATCACGCCCTATATCGGCGCCGGTGCCGGTATCGCCGGGGTAAAGAAGACGCTGAACGGCGCCAGCGACCGCGACTGGGTCTTCGCCTATCAGGGCATCGTCGGCGCGTCCTATGCGATCAACGACAATGTGGCGCTGACGCTGGATTACCGTTACTTCGCCACCGTCGATCCGGAGTTCGAACTGGGTCCGGTGACCTCGAAGAGCGAATACCGCAACCACACCATCCTGGCCGGCCTGCGCTATACCTTCGGCGGACCGTCGCGCGTCACGCCGGTCGCGGCCCCGGCGCCTGCCGCCCCGCCGATGGCCGCCCAGCCGCAGAGCGAGTATCAGGTGTTCTTCGATTGGGACAAGGCGACCATCACGCCGAATTCCGCAAGCATCATCGGCGATGCCGCCGACGCGGCCAGCCGTGCCCGTGCCGTCCGCATCCAGGTGATCGGCCACACCGACACTTCGGGCTCGCCGACCTACAACCAGCGGCTTTCGCTCCGCCGGGCCGAGGCGGTGCGCCAGGCGCTGGTCGCGCGCGGCACGCCGGCCAACATGATCTCGATCGAAGGCGTGGGCGAGAACCAGCTGATGGTCCCCACCGGTCCGAACGTGCGCGAGCCGTCGAACCGGCGCGCCCAGATCCTCATCAAGATCTCCTGATCGCAGCGAACCTGCACGCGGGGGAGGGGGCGGATGACCTCCTCCGCGTTTTTCTTTACGGTTCCTCCCGGCATTGCCGTGCCCGGACGTGCGAAGGAGGTAGCGCTGACCGTTGCGTCAGCGTATGACGATGCTGCACGCGAGGCATCTTCGGTCCGAGACGTTACATGCAGGTTCTGATCGCCGACGATCATTCCATCGTCCGCAGCGGCTTGACCCATCTGGTGGGTGAACTGGACGAACAGGCCACCGTGGTGGCCGCGACCAGCTTCAGCCAGTTGAACGCCATCCTCGACGCGTCGATGCTCGAGGGCGGTATCGCATTCGACCTGATCGTGATGGATTTGCGCATGCCCGGCCTGGGCGGGCTGGACGACGTCGAGGCGCTGGTGAAGCGTGTGGCGCCGGTCCCCGTCGCCGTCTTCTCCATGATCGACTCGCCGGACGAGATGCGCGCGGTGCTGTCGCGCGGCGTGCGCGCCTTCATCCCGAAATCGACCGACGACGTGCTGGTGGTCAACATCCTGCGGCTGGTGATGGCGGGCGGATCCTATGTCCCGCCGGTTCTGGGCATGCCGGGAGCGCCCGCGGCGGCCGGGGCCGCGCCTGCACGGGGCGGCGCACCCAGCGTGTTCGACGGGCTGACCCGCCGGCAGCTGGAGGTTCTGGATCTGCTGGCCCAAGGCCTGTCGAACCAGGAGATCGGCGAGAGGCTGGGCCTGAACCTGTCCACGGTGAAGACCCACGTCACCGGCGTTCTGAAGGCGCTCGGCGTCGGCAGCCGCACCCAGGCGGTCCTGCTGGTCAAGGAATCGGGGCGCGACCGGCTGGTTTGAGGCCGGCTTCGGGGCTGGGCGTCGCTTTTAAAGCAGCGCGTTCAGCAGCGACCCGCGGCCGCCATAGCTGCCACCGGATCCCCCCAGCATCATCGAGGCGGGATTGATGGAGGCGCTGCCGGCGCCCAGGATCGCGGCCAGCCCCTGTAGCTTGGTGTTGTTGCCGAAGGGGTTGTCGCCCTTGGCCGGCTGCTTGGCGATGGTGTCGTAGTCCTTGCTGTAATTTCCCATGCGCAGTTGGACGCCGTAGCTCTTGGCATCCTTGACCGGCACGTCCTTGTCGCGGGCGATGCGCAGCGTGTAGTCACCCTTGTCCAGCGTGAGCTGGCCGGATTTCAGCTTCTGGAAGGCGTCATACGTGGCGCCGGCATCCTTGTTGCTGTCGGCGATGACCTTGCCGCCACGGTCCATCAGCTGCAGCCGCACCCCGGCATCCCCCACCGTCCCCAGCGTCGGGGTGCCGGAGCTGGTGACGGTGAATTTATAGAAGTCGGCGGGATCGTTGGAAGCCAGCGAGCTGAAGACGTTCAGTCTGCTCGTGTCCTTCACCAGCGTGCCGATGCTGGTCGCGAAGGGCGCGGCGTTCAGCGCCGACTTGTTGACGGTCTGCTCGTACTCCTGGACCTTGCCGGTCGCGCCGCCATTGCCGGCCGCCTGCTGCTGCACGCGCTTGACCGCGGCATCGATCGACTGCTGCAGGCTCTGCGCCATGCTGCCGACATCGGCGTAGCTGGACAGGCTGACCATGGCGTGCTCTCCCTCGTTCCGCATCCCCTGAAGGGATGTCGACCAGGGCTTTGCAGGATGCAGGCCAAGCGTAAGCTATTGATAGTAAATGGAAATCATATGCGCCTATCCTGCCGCCCGGCAGCTTTGCCCCGGCCGGGCGGCAGGATTTTCCCAGCGGGTATCAGGCGCCCTTGGCGGCCCGATAGGCGTCCAT
Organism: Azospirillum sp. B21; assembly: GCF_008364825.1. Taxonomy (GTDB): domain Bacteria; phylum Pseudomonadota; class Alphaproteobacteria; order Azospirillales; family Azospirillaceae; genus Azospirillum. The sequence goes on along the minus strand of NZ_VTTO01000026.1, from coordinate 47,919 downwards.
CAACTGGCGGCCGGCGGCCATGATGGCCTCGCGGTCGCCCTTCTTGACCAGACCCTCGTCGACCAGCTTGCCGCCGGCCCCGACGCAGGCCACGCCGGCCGCGACATAGGAGGCCACGGTGGTGGCGTCGATGCCGCCGGTGGGGACGAAGCGGACGCCGGGGAAGACCGACTTCAGCGCTTTGATGTGCGCCGGGCCGACGGTGGAGGCCGGGAAGATCTTGATGGCGTCGGCACCGGCGGAGATGGCGGCATGCACCTCGGTCGGGGTCAGGGCGCCCATCAGGCAGGCCACGCCATGGTCGCGGCAGGCGGCGGCCACCTTCGGCACGACGCAGGGCGACACGACATACTTGGCGCCGGCCTTCACCACGTCGGCGACCGCCGCCGGGGTCAGGACGGTGCCGGCGCCGATCAGGGCGCCGCCCTCCGCCGACAGCTCCTCGATCAGGCCGACGGCGCCGGGGGTGGTCATCGTGATTTCGAAGGTGCCGTAGCCGGCCTCGCGCAGCCAGCTGACGGCGGTGCGCGCCAGATCGGCGGAGCTGTTGCGGATGACCGGCACGACACCGTAGGCGGCGAGCTGGTCCAGGATCTCGGAAGCGGTCGGGATGGTGGACATCAGGATTCCTCGGGACTCTTCTGGGGGGACAGGGAAAGTGACGGAGCGGCGGAGGCCGGACGGTCCGGCACGCGGTGATGCCCGGCCAGCACGGCCTTGATGCGGGCAAGGCGTCGGTCCAGACCGGGAGGAGCCTGCAGGCCGACGGCGACGGTCAGGGCGTCGATCAGAGCCAGTTGGGCAAGACGGGAGGCCATCGGGGTGTGGACCGCGGTGTCCTCGTCCACATCGACGGTCAGGCGGATGTCGGCGCGTTCGGCGAGCGGCGTGGCCGATGCGGTGATGGCGATCACCGTCGCACCGCCGTCGCGCGCGATCGCGGCGACGTCGAAGATCTCGTCGCTGGTGCCGGTCTTGGAGATCGCCAGCAACGCATCGCCGGGGCCAAGCGTCGCGGCCGCCATTGCCTGGAAATGGGCGTCGGCACTGGCGGTCACCTGCGGCAGCAGGCGGAACAGCTTGTGGTGGGCGTCGAGCGCCACGGTGCCGGACGCGCCGACGCCGACGATCTGCACCCGCTGCGCACAGGCCAGCACGCCGGCCGCGCGCTCCAGGGCCACGGTGTCCAGACGGCTGCGCAGGCGGACCAGCGCGTCGATGGAGCGGTTCAGCACCTTTTCCGTCGCACTGGCGACGCTGTCGCCGGGGGAGAGGTCGCGCACCAGCGGGGTCGGGCGGTCGCCGGCCTCTTCCCGTGCGGCGGATGCCGCCAGATGCTGGGCCAGCGCGATCTTGAATTCATGGAAGCCGCCAAAGCCGGCGGTGCGGCAGAAGCGCAGGACGGACGGTTCGCTGACCCCGGCCTTGCCCGCGAGCTGGGCCAGACTGGCGCGCACGGCGGCATGGGGTGCCGCCAGCACGGTACGCGCCACCGCGGCTTCCGCCCGGCGGAGCCTGTCGAGTGAGGATGCGATCGTGTCCAGCATGCGGGAGTCCACCTGGGGAGGTGCGGCGGCCGTTCCGGCTGCCTGCGAACCTGATGTAGTTTTACTACAGACTTGCGGCGTTGTCGACCGATCTGTGAAGTAACGCTACATTTCGTTCGTTCACCCCCTTTACTTTCCGCGCCGTCCGGTCAGGATCGGCGGGCGCCGAACTCCTATCAGGGAAGAGTGTTCATGAAACTGCTGCGCTACGGCCCGCCGGGCCAGGAAAAGCCGGGATTGCTCGACGCCGAAGGCCGCATCCGCGACCTGTCCGCCCATGTGGACGATATCGCCGGTGCGGCGCTGCTGCCGGACGGGCTGGACCGCCTGCGGGCGATCGACCCGGTGACGCTGCCGCTGGTGGAGGGCACCCCGCGCCTCGGCCCCTGCGTCGGGCGTGTCGGCAAGATGGTCTGCATCGGCCTGAACTTCTCCGACCACGCGGCGGAGACCGGGATGGCGGTGCCGCCGGAGCCGATCATCTTCATGAAGGCGACCAGCGCCATCGTCGGTCCGAACGATCCGATCGAACTGCCGCGCGGGTCGGAGAAGACCGATTGGGAGGTCGAACTGGCCTTCGTGATCGGCAAGACGGCCAAATACGTCTCGGAGGACGAGGCGATGGACCATGTCGCCGGCTATTGCATCGTCAATGACGTGTCCGAGCGCGCCTTCCAGATCGAAAAGCAGGGGCAGTGGACCAAGGGCAAGAGCTGCGACAGCTTCGGCCCGACCGGTCCCTGGCTGGTGACGCGTGACGAAGTCGAGGACCCGCAGAAGCTGAAGATGTGGCTGGAGGTCAACGGCCACCGCTATCAGGACGGCAGCAGCGCCACCATGGTCTATGGCGTGCGCTATCTGGTGTCCTACCTGTCGCGCTTCATGAGCCTGCAGCCGGGCGACATCATCTCCACCGGCACCCCGCCGGGCGTCGGCATGGGCCAGAAGCCGCAGGTCTTCCTGAAGGCCGGCGACGTGGTGGAACTGGGTATCGAGGGTCTCGGCACCCAGCGCCAGACGGTCGTCCAGGGCTGATTTGGACGATCCCCCTCTCCCACAAGGGGAGAGGGGCTTTACCAGATGAAGTTCACGCCGACCGCACCTGACGCAGGAAGCGGTCGATCTGCTGCTGCAGGTGGCTGGTCTGGTTCGTGACCTCCTGGGCGACCGACAGGACCTCCTGCGCCGACTGGCCGGTCTGGCCGGCGGCGGTGCGGACCTCGCCGATGTTCTGCGAGGCCTGGGCGGTGCCGCCCGCCGCCTGCTGGACATTGCGGGCGATTTCCGAGGTGGCCGCACCCTGCTGCTCCACCGCCGCGGCGATGCTGGCGGCGATGTCGTTCAGCCGGCCGATGGTCGTGCCGATGCTGCGGATGGCGTTCACCGCCTCGCCGGTCGCCTGCTGCATGGCGCCGATCTGGCCGGCGATCTGGTCGGTGGCCTTGGCCGTCTGGCTGGCCAGTTGCTTGACCTCCTGCGCTACGACGGCGAAGCCCTTGCCAGCCTCACCGGCGCGGGCGGCCTCGATCGTCGCGTTGAGCGCCAGCAGGTTGGTCTGGCCGGCGATGTCGGAGATCAGGTCCAGGACGGCGCCGATCCGGCTGGCCGCCTCGTTCAGCTCGCGCATCGTGCCGTCGGTGCGCTCCGCCTCGCTGGCAGCCTTGGCGGCGATCGCCGCCGATTCGGTCACCTGCCGGGCGATCTCGCTGATCGACTGCGACAGCTCATGGGCGGCGGAGGCCGCACCGTCGACGTTGACCGATGCGGTCTCCGCCGCCTCGGCGGCGCTGCCGGCCTGGCGGGACGTGTCGTCGGCGGTCGCCACCATGCCGGCGGCGGTCTGGTGCATCTGGGTCGCGGCGGCGGACACCGTCTCCACCACCACCTTCACGCCGTTCTCGAACTGGTCGGCCAGCGACAGCATGGCGTCGCGGCGTTCGCCGGCCGCCCGCTGGCGTTCGGCCTCCGCAGCGGCGCGGGTGGTTTCCACCTCGCGCGCGGTGTCGCGGAAGATCAGCAGTGCCGCCCCCATCTCAGCGATCTCGTCATGACCATGCAGCGCGATCTCCGCATCCAAGTCGCCGGCGGCGATACGGCCCATTCCGGCCTTCAGTGCCAGCATCCGGCCGATGATGACCCGGCCGATATAGAGCCAGACGACCAGGATCGACACCAGGATGCTGACGGCCGCCACCGCGATCTGGGTCAGGCGGCTGTTGTCCAGCATGCGGGTGGTGGCGCCGCTGGCCTCCGAGATGCCCTGCTTCTGGGCGTCGACCAGCGTGGCGATGCCCTTGGACAGGGTGCCGGCCAGCGCGTGGTTGCTCTCCAGCAGCTGGGCGAAATAGCCCTCGATCGCCAGCTCCTTCTGGCGCAGGGTGACCATCGACTCCTCGCCGACGGAATATCCGGTCAGAAGCTCCGCCTGCTTGGTGGCGACGGTGGCCAAACGTTCAGGCAAGGCCTGCGCGGCATTCGCGAGTCCGGCCAGCGACACGCCGACGCGCGTCTCGATGATCGCAAGCCGCTGGTCGTCGCGGGTGCTCGCCGCTTCCATCAGCATGTTGCGGACGTTGGCGGCTTCGGCGGTGACCGTGGCCAACGGCTTCTTCTGGGCCATGACCCGGTTCAGGGTGGTCGCCGCCTCGCGCAGGATGGCGGGCTCGGCGTCGGGCTCGGCCAGGGTCGAGCGCGCCTGCTCCTCCTCATTGTTCAGGACGGAGGTCCAGGGCGCGGTGAACTTCTGGATTTCCGCTTCCGCAGCCGTAACCTTGGGCAGCATCACCTCCCGCGCCGCGGCAAGCGCGACCCGATCCGCCGCCGCCTGATCGAGCTGCGCGAGGTTGCCGAGCAGCCCCTTCGAAGAGTCTTCGATGGCGGTCAGCTGGGCACCGGCGGAACCGGTGGCCCGCAGCCGGTCGAGGCGCGCGTTGAACTCCTCCTTCGCCGCGGCGATGCGGGCGGACACCGCCTCGCGCGCGGCGGCCTTGTCGGCGGAGGTCAGTTCCGGCGCCAGCGCGACCAGCCGTTCGGCCTGCTGTGCCACGCCCATGCCTTCGGTCATCGCCGGCACCGCCTCGCCAACAATGGCGTCGATGGTGGTGCGCACGTTGGCGTAGCCGATCAGCGCCACGGCTGCAGCCACCAGCGTGCCGGACAGCACGACGCCGATGGCGATCATCAGCTTTCCACGCAGGCCGGAATACCAGGCATTGCCCTTCGCGGGCTTGTTCCGGTGACTATCGTTCGACATCCCGTCCTCCCCCCTGGCGCTCGCGCACAGGCACATTCAGGTCTCTTCTGCGGCCGGCCGTTCCGGCTCTCGCCGCATTGGTCGTTGCATCCGCCCCCTTCGCCGGACTGTTGGTGGCGATGTCACAGGAAGGGAACACTTTGTAAATAATTTGACAGTTACGTGACTAGGAAAGCGCCAAATTCGCTAAGAAATAAATAAGGAGAATCCACGATCTTTCCGCCAACCGGGATGAAAGTTGCTGCGCTGCGATGGCGGTTTGTCGTGGTCATAGAACGGCTTCAGCGAATAGGCGCAGCGATGGCTTATTCATGCCGCTTGTAATGGCGCATGTCCGTCTGATGGTCGCGTATTCGTAGTGATATAACAGTTTTACTCACAACCGGCGAGCGCGGGCGTGACATCCGCGAGGCAGAGGCAAGGACGGGCCGGCCCAAGGTGGAAGGGCCGAACCGCCAGAGTGGAGACAATGATCAGGTGCCGCCGGTAAGGCGAGCTTCAGGCGAGCGCTTCCCGGGGGCCGAAGAACTCGTGGACGATCGCCGACTCCGGAAGGCCCAGCGCGGTCAGCGCCTTCACCACCGCGGCCATGAAGGGCTTCGGGCCGACGACATAGGCAGCAACCCCTGCATCCTTCGGCAGCAGGCCGCCCAAGCGATCCTGGTCGAGCAGGCCAACCATGTGCGGCCGGTCGCCCGGCTGCGGATCGGCATAGCAATAGACCGGCTTCAGGCTGTCGTGCAGTTCGGCCAGACGGTCGATCTGCTCGCGGAATGCGTGGACCGAGCCGTTGAGCGCCGCATGCACGTAGATCACCTTGCGGCCGGCCGCCAGTGCCTGTTCGGCCAGCGGCAGCGCGGGGGTCTGCCCCACGCCGCCGGTGATCAGCAACAGCGGGCCGGTCCCCTCGCGCAGCACGAATTCGCCGGCCGGCGGGTAGACGTCGATCTCGTCGCCGACCTGCGCGCGGTCATGCAGGAATCCGGAGACCACCCCCTGCGGCTCCCGCTTCACCGAAATGCGGTAATCGCGGCCGTTGGGCGAGGCCGACAGGCTGTAGTTGCGGTGGACGGTCTCTCCGTCGACGGCCAGCCGCAGGCCGAGATACTGACCGGGCTGGAAATCCATCACCCGCCCGCCATCCACCGGCGCCAGCCGGAAGGAGGTGATGACGGCGCTTTCCGGCGTCTTCTCCACGATCCTGAAACGGCGCGCACCGCGCCAACCGCCGGTGAGCGCAGCCTTGCGGGCATATTCCTTCTCTTCCGCCGCGATCAGCAGGTCGGCGAGTTGCCAGTAGGCCGCGCCCCAGGCATCGGCGACCTCCGCCGTCACGGCATCGCCCAGGACCTTGCCGATGGCTTCCATCAGGCAGGTGCCGACGATCTTGTACTGGTCGGGTGTGATGTTCAGCGAGACGTGCTTCTGCACGATGCCTTCGACCGCCGGATCCAGAACCTCCAGCCGGTCGATGTTGGAGGCATAGGCGATGATGGCGTTGGCCAGCGCTTCCGGCTGGGCGCTGTTGCGCTGGTGGCTCTGGTTGAAGACGGCGCGCACCTCGGGGAAGCGCTCGAACATCAGGGGATAGAAGGTGCCGGTGATCCGGTTGGCGTTGGCGGCGACCACCGGGGCGGTGGCCTTGATGACGGCGATCTGGGCAGGCGTCAGCATGAGAGTGAGCAATCCTTTTGCGCGTCACGATGTCGCAACTGACTGGCAATCCCTGTGCCAAAGCGACGCAGGGGCGGAATTCCGTGCGGTGCGGGAGGAATGTTGTCAAAGCGACCACGTCGGCTATGATGTCTGATGGACAACGGCGCGGTCATTCCGACAACATTTCTCACGCTGGACGAAGCCGGCGCGCTGCTGCGCATGCTGGATGATCCTGTGCGGCTGTGGCCGCTGCTGCTGGATCTGATGGCGCGGCACCTGCCCTGCGATGCCTGTGCGCTGTTGCGCCATGACGGTCGCTCAAGCGATGCATTGCTGGTTCCGCTCGCCACGCGCGGGCTCAGCCCGGACACGCTTGGCCGGCGCTTCGCGTTGGATGATCATCCCCGATTGCGGGCGATCGCCGAAACGGGCGGCGGGCCGTTGCGCTTTCCCCCCGACTGCGAGCTTCCCGACCCCTATGACGGGCTGATCCCCGACCTGAAGCAGCGGCTGCATGTTCATGACTGCGTCGGAGCACCGCTGAACGTGGATGGACGTCGGTGGGGCATGCTGACCCTGGATGCGCTGAACGAAGGACGCTTCGACGGCTGGGAGGGGGCGATCGCAGCCTGGGCGCGGCTGGCCGCCGACCTCGCCACCGCGGTGGAACGGCGCGCGGCTCTCACAAATGGCGGCAGCCCGGGTATCAGGGAGATCGACGATCCGCCGGCGGACCTCGAATCCGGCACGGTCGGCACCAGCCCGGCGATGGCGGCCCTGCTGACGGAAATCGACACGGTGGCGGCCAGCGACCTCGTCGTCCTGGTGCTGGGTGAGACCGGGGTGGGCAAGGAACTGGTGGCCCGCCGTCTGCACGCCCGCTCCAGCCGTGTGGCCGGCCCGCTGGTTCATGTGAACTGTGCGGCGCTGCCGGACGCGCTGGTGGAAAGCGAGCTGTTCGGCCATGTGCGCGGCGCCTTCTCCGGTGCGGTGAGCGACCGGCGCGGCAAGTTCGAACTGGCCGACGGCGGCACCCTGTTCCTCGACGAGGTCGGCGAGCTGCCGCTTGCGGCACAGGCGAAGATGCTGCGGGCGCTGCAGAACGGCGAAATCCAGCGCGTCGGCTCCGACCGCCACATCACCGTGGACGTGCGGGTGATCGCCGCCACCAACCGCGATCTGGCGGCGGAAGTGCGGGAAGGCCGCTTCCGCGCCGACGTCTATCACCGGCTCAGCGTCTATCCGCTGCGGGTGCCGCCGCTGCGCGACCGCGGCACCGACGTCCTGCGGCTGGCCGGCCTGTTCCTGGAGCGCAACCGGGCGCGGCTGGGCCTGCGCAACCTGCGCCTGTCGGCGGCGGCGGAGCGGCGCATGTTGTCCTACCCCTGGCCTGGGAACGTGCGGGAACTGGAACATGCCATCGGCCGCGGCGCCATCCGCGCCCGCGCCGCCCGCCCGCCGGATGGCGGCGTTCTGACCCTGACCCCGGCTGATCTCGGACTGGAGGAGGTGGGGGAGGGGATCGCAGCGCCGACGGCAGCCATGCCGCAGCCCCGCCTGCCGGATTCGCCGGCCCATCTGCCGGCGGAGAATCTCCCATTGCGGGATGCGGTGGAGGAGCTTCAGCGGCGCATGATCCAGGACCAGTTGAACCGCCACGGCGGAAACTGGGCGAAGGCGGCCGGGTCGCTCGGGCTCGACCGCAGCAACCTGTTCCGGCTCGCCAAGCGGCTGGGTCTGCGCGAATGACCGCGGAGGGCCTGACCTGGCGGAACGACATCGACGCGCTGGTCTTCCGACCGGCGGGGCATGGCGGCTGGTGCGCCGTCCATCGGCTGGCCTTCCGCGCCCTGCTCGGCCTGCGGGAGCCGACGCCGGCTGATTGCCTCGCTCATGCCGCCGCCCATCGCGCGGCGTTCGAGGCGGCAGCGGCTGGCAAGATCGCAAGGCGCGGCTACGACGCCGCGGCCAGCCTGCATCTGACCAGCCGCGACGTCGCCCGCACTCTTTAGAACCCCATCTGCCGCGGCATCCACAGCGCCAGATCGGGCCAGACGATCACCGCGACCACCACCAGCAGCAGGGTGACGAGCGGCCACAGCACCCAACGCACTGTGTCTTCCATCCTGCAACCGGTCATCCGGCAGGCGACCATCAGGTTGACCGCCATCGGCGGGGTGAACTGGCCGACGGCGATCATCAGGGTCAGGATGACGCCGAACCAGGTCAGGTCCCAGTTGTAGGCCTGGGCGATGGGGATCAGCAGCGGCAGCAGGATGATGAAGATCGAGATGCCGTCCAGGAAGGTGCCGATGACCGTCAGCATCACCACCAACAGCGCCAGCACGCCATACTCGCCGAGGCCGGAATGGATGATGGCATCGGCGATTGGATCGATCACCGACAGGGTGCTGAGCGCCCAGCCGAACACGCTCGCAAGCGCGATCACCGTCAGAATGATGGCCGAAATCTCCGCCGCGTCCACCAGCATGGAATAGAGGTCGCGGAAGCGGATGGTGCGGTAGACCACCATGCCCAGCAGCAGGCCGTAAGCCACCGCGATCACCGCCGCCTCGGTCGGGGTGAAGATGCCGAAGCGCAGGCCGCCCAGGATGATGACCTTGGCGAACAGGCCGAGCGCGGCATCCCACAGGCTGCGCCAGAAGGGCGGACGCGGCTCGTGCGACAGCTTGGCGCCCAGGTTGTGCTTCCGCGCCAGCCAATAGACCGGAACGATCAGGGCAAGGCCGGCCAGCGTGCCGGGAATGATGCCGGCGGCGAACATCGAGGTGGTCGGGGCGGCGGGCACCAGCACGCTGTAGATGATCAGCGCCACCGACGGCGGGATCAGGATGTCGGTGGCCGCCGCCGCTGCGATGACGCTGGCGATGTAGGGGCGGGGATAGCCGGCGCGGATCATGCTGGGCGCCATCACGCCGCAGACCGCGGCGGCGATGGCGGGACCCGAACCGGAGATGCCGCCCATCATCATCGCCACCACCACCGCGATGACCGCCAGCGCGCCCTTGCCCTGGCCGACGATGGCGGTGGCGAAGCGCACCAGCTTCTGCGCCACCCCCGACCGGTCGAAGATGGTGCCGGCCAGCACGAACATCGGGATGGTCAGCAGCGGGTACTTGGCGATGCCGGTATAGACGCTGGTCGGGACCGAAATGACGCCGAGATGGGCGAAGGCGATGGCGGCGGTACCCGCCAGCCCCAGAGCGGCGGCGATCGGCACGCCCAGCACCATCATGACCAGGAAGGACCCGAAAAGCAGGGTGGTGATCACGGCTCGCCCTCCGGGATATGGCCGGTTTCCAGCGGCTCGGTGCCCTTGTGGATGCGGATCATCCGGCCGACCGTGCGGGCCAGCACCACCAGCGACAGCACCGGCAGCCAGATCGTGTAGATCCACTGCGGCAGCCCCAGCGCCGGCGACGTCACTTCGAACCGGTAGTCGTCCCAGGTCGTCCAGGCGCCGTAGACCACCAGCAGCCCGTACATCACCGCCACGCAGGCCATGGCGAACTGTTCCGCCCTGCGACGGTTGGCGGGCGACATCTTGTCGGTGACGAAGGTGATGCGGATGTGGCGGTCCTTCACCACCGCGGCCGAGGCGCCAAGGAAGGTCAGGATCACCATCAGGGCGATCGAATATTCCTCGGTGAAGGCGAAGGACACGTCGGTCAGGTAGCGCACCACGACATTGGCGAAGGTGATCAGCGCCACCACCGCCATGGTGACGGCGACCAGCACCTCTTCGATGCCAAGGGGGACGCGGGGTTTCGGCACCGGCCGGACGACGGTGGGGTCGTGATCGCTCATATTGCCAGGGTCCAGATGGAGGGAGCGGGATTATTCCCTTCACCGGGCAATCAATGCAAGAAACGATCTCCCCAGCGGATTACTCCGCCGGCATGCCCGCCATCCCTTCCTCGCAGAGCGCCTCCTGGCGGAGCGGGATGCGCAGCGTGAAGACGCTGCCCTCGCCCAGCCGGCTGTCCACCGTCACCGTTCCGCCATGCAGCGCGGCGATGCGGCGGACCATGTTCAGCCCGACGCCGCTTCCCGCCGCCGTCCCGGTGTTGGTGGCGCGGAAAAAGCGGTCGAACACCCGTTCCACCTCGTCGGCCGGAATGCCGATGCCCTGGTCGGCCACGGACAGCGCCAGTTCCGACTGCCCGCCCGGCCCCACCTCGATCCACGCGCGCAGCCGCACCGGCGAGCCGGCCGGCGAGTACTTCAGCGCGTTGTTCAGCAGGTTGTGGACGCACAGCTCCAGCATCGGACCGTCACCGGTCATGCCCGCCGGGCAGTCCTTCAGGTCAAGCTCGATCCGCCGGCCGGGAGCGGCGTCGCCCTGGGCCGCCGCCGCAGCGCGCAGCAGGGCCGGCAGGTCCAGCGGATCGCGGCGCAGAGCGAAGGCAGGGTCGCTCAGCCGGTCGTCGGCAAGGCAGGTCTCCAGGATGTTGACCTGCCGGCGCACTGCACGGCGGATCTTTTCCAGCCGCGGAAGCATGCCGGGAGCCTTCATCTCCGCATCCAGCAGCAGGATCTGGGCGGCGCCGTCGATGATGGCGAGCGGCGTCTTGAACTCGTGCGCGGTCATCGAGAGGAAACCCTTCAGCGCCCGCTTGGCCTCCTGCTCCGCGACAAGCCGTTCCTCCGCCTCCAGCCGGGCAAGGTCCAGGCGGCGGACGGTGTCCTCCAGCCGCGCCTCCGCCCGGCGGCGGTGAGTGACGTCGCGCAGCATGAGCAGACAGCCGACCTCCCGCGGTCCCGACCGTCCGCCGCCGCGGCTGCCGGAGGTCAGCGGCACCCGCGTCGCCTCGAAGCTGCGCTGGCCGCCGTCGCACTCCAGCGTCAGAGGAACCGGCAGCGTGGCGGAGGTGCCGAACGACAGGACCGACAGGCCGGGAAGCTCGGCCAGCCGGCGGCCGAGCGGCTGGCGGTCGCACACCAGCGCCCGAGCGGCGGGGTTCGCCTCCACCACCGTGCCGTCGGCGTCCAGGACCAACACCGGATCCGGCACCGCGTCCAGCAGGGCGTCGCGGGCGACCGGCAGCAGGTCGAACAGACGCCGCCGGGTGATCAACCAATAAAAGACCGCTCCCATGAGAAGAAAGCTGAAAGGGGTCGGGTCCAGGTCGAACAGGGTCAGGTTGCCGGTGACATAGCCGACATTCGCCACCCACGGCACCGCCATCGCCACCAGAAATCCCAGATAGTGGGTGCGGTAGGCCGGCGTGGCCCGGTGGACGCCGTTGGCGGTGACGACGATGCTCATCACCATGAAGGCGTAGAGATAGATGGTGACGACGAAGAACAGCAGCCCGTGGCCGTAGACCAGGGCGGCACCCGGCGCGTCGCTGACGGGGTGGACCGTGGTGTACATCAGCCGGTGGCTGTCGTTGGTCAACGCCGCCGCCCAGGTCGCCGTCCCCACCACGGCCGGCACCAGCCGCCAGCGCGACGGCAGCTCCTCCCGCGTGTAGGACCACAGGAACAGCGCCCAGAAGCTCGGCGCGCCGACGATGCCGAGCCAGGCCATCTCCGCCCAGAACAGCTTGTCCGCCGGTGCCGGGACGATGGTCTCGATGGCGGCGGCGGTCGCCCACCAGGAGGCCGAAAGCTGCATCGCCACGAAGTTGAACCGGCCGGGGAAGGGCGGCAGGACCCAGCTGCGCCACGCCGTCCACAGCGTCGCCAGCACCGCGGCCAGCAGGAGGATGGCAGGCAGGCTCAGCATGACGGGGCGGACGGCAAGGGCAAGACGGCTCCGGTGGACAGCTGCTGCCGGGCCGCGACGGGTCCGGACCATGGCGCGGGCGCAGCATGGACCGGCCCGCCGCAACTCCGCAAGGGGGTGCGGCACCATGGTCGGAGTAGGCCGGCGGCCCGTTCCGCCATTGCGGATTCAGCGCGCGGTCCCGATAACACGGGGGATGGCACGGACGGACACAGGGGAGCGGCCGGGGTGACGCAGGGAACGGACAGCGACAGGTTGTCAGGCGATGGGCTGGACGCCCGTCCCTTCGACGGCGATGCCTTCGAAGGCGGCGCCGCTCTGCTGCATCGCCGCGCCATCCCGTCGCTTTTCGAGGCGCTGGAGACCCAGTCCGAAGGCACCGTGGCGGTCGACCGCGACGCCCGCGTGGTGTGGATCAACGCCAAATACGCCCGCATGCTGGGCATCGCCGACCCCGCCGAGGCCATCGGCCGCGAGGTGGAGGAGATCATCCCCCATTCGCAGATGCGCCAGGTCCTGGCGACCGGCCAGCCGATCCTGCTCGACCTGATGCTGTTCGGCACCCAGCGGCTGGTGGTGACCCGCTTCCCCCTGACCGACGACGACGGCGCGGTAATCGGCGCCGTCGGCTTCGTCCTGTATGACAGCCTGCACCGGCTGAAGCCGCTGCTGGCCGAACTGTCGCGGCTGGAGGCGGAACTGGCGGCGACCAAACGCCGGCTCGACGAGGGGCGGCAGCCGCGCTACACGCTGCAGAGCTATGTCGGCGACAGCCCGGTGTGCCTTGAGGTCAAGCGCAAGGCCCGTCTCGCCGCCCGCACCGATGCGCCGATCCTGCTGCTGGGCGAGACCGGCACCGGCAAGGAACTGATCGCCCAGGCAATCCATGGCTTGTCGGCCCGCAGCGGCCGGTCCTTCGTCGGCGTCAATGTGGCGGCAATCCCGGAAACGCTGCTGGAGGCGGAATTCTTCGGCGCGGTGCCCGGCGCCTATACCGGGCTCGACCGCCGCGGGCGGGAAGGGCGCTTCAAGACCGCCAACGGCGGCACCCTGTTCCTTGACGAGATCGGCGACATGCCGCTGGGGCTGCAGGCCAAACTGCTGCGGGCATTGCAGGAGCAGGAGATCGAACCGCTCGGCTCCGACCGGCCGGTGAAGGTGGATGTGCGGGTGATCGCGGCGACGAACGTCGATCTGGAGCAGCGGATCCGCGACGGCCGTTTCCGCTCCGACCTCTATTACCGGCTGAACGTGCTGCCGATCCGCCTGCCGGCTCTGGCCGAGATGGGTGGCGGACTGGAGGCCATCGCCGAATCCATCCTTCAGGAGATCGCCGCCCGCACCGGGCTTCCCCTGCGCGGCCTGACCCCGGAGGCGGTGGAGGCGCTGGGCCGCCACCGCTGGCCGGGCAACGTGCGCGAGCTGCGCAACGTGCTGGAACGCGCCTGCCTGCTGACCGACAACCGCCGCCTTACCGCCGCCGACCTTGCGGAGGCGCTGCCGGATTTGGGGGACGTTGAACTGGCCGAGACGGCTCGTCCGGCGCCGGTCCAGCAGTTGGTCCAAGCGGAATCGCAGCCCCTGCCGGGCTACGACGCGGCGTTCGACGAGTTCGAGCGTGGGCTGCTGGGTCGTGCGCTCGCCGCCAGCGGTGGCCGGGCGACGGAGGCGGCACGGGCGCTCGGCATCTCCCGCGCCGCCTTCTACAAGAAGCTCGCCCGGCTGGGGATGCGCGCCGGCGGGTGAGGCCGGCGCGACGTCCTCACACCGGCAGCTGCTTCATCGCCGCGACGGCGGTCATCACGCCGCGGATCTCGGCCAGACCGCGCAGGCGGCCGATCATCGGGTAGCCGGGGTGGGTCGGCTTGCCGATGTCGTCCAGCAGCTCATGGCCATGGTCGGGGCGGAAGGGCAGGCGCCAGTTGTCGTTGCCGGCGTCCCGGCGGCGCTTCTGCTCCTCCAGCAGGGTGGTGACGACCAACACCATGTCGACGTCGCCGCCGAGATGGTCGGCTTCCTCGAAGGACCCGTCCGGCTCCTTGGCGACGTTGCGCAGGTGGACGAAGTGGATGTCCTCGACGAAGCGCTTGGCCATCGCCGGTACGTCGTTGGTCTGCCCCGCTCCCAGCGAGCCGGTGCAGAAGGTCAGGCCGTTGTTGGGCGACTTCACCGCGCCAATGAGGTGGGCGAGGTCGTCCTCGGTGCTGACGACGCGGGGCAGGCCGAACAGCGGGCGGGGCGGGTCGTCGGGATGGATCGCCATGCGGATGCCGACCTCTTCCGCCGTCGGGATCACCTCGCGCAGGAAGCGGGCCAGCGTCTCGCGCAGGCCGTCGGCGGTCATGCCGTTGAAGCGCGCGATCATCTTGCGCAGGCCGGGGATGTCGTAACGGTCGTAGGCGCCCGGCAGGCCGGCCATGATGTTCGACAGCAGCTTCGCCCGGTCGCTTTCGGAGGAGCGGTCGAACCACTCCTTCGCCTTGGCCATCACCTCCGGGGAGTGATCGTCCTCCGCACCCGGACGCTCCAGCATGTAGACGTCGAAGGCCGCATGCTCATGGGCGTTGAAGCGCAGCGAGGTGCCGCCGCCCGGCAGCGCCGCGGCCAGCTCCGTCCGCGTCCAGTCCAGCACCGGCATGAAGTTGTAGCAGATGGTGGTCACGCCGCAGGCGGCGAGGTTGCGCATCGACTGGCGGTAGTTGTCGAACAGCTCCGTCAGGTCGCCTTCGCCGATCTTGATCGCCTCGTGCACCGGCAGGCTTTCGGTGACGGTCCAGCTGAGGCCGAGCTCCTCGTCGGACTCGATCATCGCCTTGCGCTTCTGGATCTCCTCAACCGACCAGACGACGCCGTAGGGGATGTGGTGCAGGGCGGTGACCACGCCGGTGGCGCCGGCTTGGCGGATGTGGTTCAGCTTGATGGCGTCTTCGGGGCCGAACCAGCGCCAGGATTGTTCCATGGCTTCGAACTCCTTGGAAAGAGAGGGGCTTTGGAATTTGGAAAATCAGCGGAAAAGCAGGCTCGGCAGCCAGAGCGACAATGCCGGCACGTAGGACACCAGGAACAGGATCACGATGTTGCAGAGCAGGAAGGGCCAGATCGCCTTGGTGATCGCACCCAGCGAGATCTTCGCGATGTTGGCCGCGACGAACAGGCAGACGCCGACCGGCGGGGTGGTCAGGCCGATCATCAGGTTCAGTACGGCGAAGGTGGCGAAATGGATCGGATCGATGCCGACCTGGGTCGCCACCGCCAGCAGCGGCGGGAACAGGATGATCAGCGCCGCGATCGTCTCCATGAAGGTGCCGACGATCAGCAGCAGGATATTGATCATCAGGATGATCAGGTACTTGTTGGTGGTCAGCGCCAGCATGGAGGCGGCGATGGCCTGCGGGATCTGCTCGCTTGTCAGGATCCAGCCGAAGACGTTGGCGAGGCCCACCAGCAGGATCAGCCCGCCCGACCCGATGGCGCTTTCCAGCAGGATCGCCGGCAGCTGGCGCAGGGTGAAGCCCTTGTAGACGAACAGCCCGATGACGAAGGCATAGAGCGCCGCAACGATGGACGCCTCGGTCGGGGTGAAATAGCCGCCGACGATGCCGAACAGGATGATCGCCGTCATCAGCAGCGCCCAGAAGGCGCCGCGGCTGGCCCGCAGCAGGGCGCCGAAGCCCTGCCACGGCTCCCGCGGGTAATTGCGGACGCGGGCCAGGATCCAGACCGTCAGCATCATGCCGAGACCCAGCAGCAGGCCCGGAATGGCGCCGGCCATGAACATCTTGCCGACCGATAGGCCGGTCAGGGTGCCGACGATGATCATCGGGACGCTGGGCGGGATGATCGGCCCGACGGTGGAGGCGGCGGCGGTCACCGCGGCGGCGAAGGGCGCATCGTAGCCGGACTTGCGCATCGCCGGGATCATCACAGACCCGATGGAGGCGGTCTCCGCCACCGCGGTGCCGGAAATGCCGGCGAACACCATCGAGCCCGTGACGTTGGCAAGGCCGAGGCCGCCGCGGATATGGCCGACCAGCCGGTTGCTGAACAGAACGATCTGGTCGGTGATGCCGCCGCCGTTCATCAGGTTGCCGGCCAGCACGAATCCGGGGATGCAGAGCAGCACGAAGCTGTCCATACCCGCATACATGAACTGCGGAACCACCGCGAGATCGATATCGCTGCCGACGAGATAGACCGCCGAGGCGCCGCCCAGCGCGATGCCGACCGGCGCGCCCAGGATCAGCAGGATGGCGAAGGTAAGGAACAGTGCGGTGACCATCAGACGGTTTCCCCATGGCTGGGCGGCGCGGAGTCGCGTCCGAACCCGGCAAGGCGGGCGATGGAGAAGAAGGCGAGCGAGACCGGGATGATCAGCGTCACCACATAGACCCAGATCATCGGGACGTTGATGGAGCGCGCGCGCTCACCGATGCTGCCGACGACGTAGTCCCAGGCGCCGGGGATGATGGCGACGGCGAAGACCAGGATCGCCACGTCGACCAGCCGGGCGACCGCCCATTGCGCCGGCTTGGGCAACAGCAGGATGAACATGTCCACGTTCACCAGCTCGCCGCGCAGCAGCGCCAGACCGCAGGAGAAGGCGACGAGATGGACTAGCGCGAAACGGGCCACCTCCTCCGTCCAGGCCGGGGAAGGAAAGCCGGGGACGCGCCCCAGCACCTGGATGGTCACGACGACGATGAGGACGCCGATCGCCGCCAGGGTACCCCAACGGCAAAGGGCGGATACGGCCGACACCGCGGCGGCAAAGGCTGTGCGCATGGAGAAGGCTCTTGCGGTTGGGGAAAGCGCACCCGAGGAGATCCCCCTCTCCCCCCCGGGGAGAGGGTCGGGGTGAGGGGGATGCATGGCGTGGCTATCGCGAGAATCCTCGCCACCCTCACCCTAACCCTCTCCCCGGGGGGGAGAGGGGACACTCCCAAGGCGGGAGAGGGCCTGGGTCAATCCCCCTCACTTCACCGCGAGGATTTCGTCGTAGATCGGCTTGATCTCCGGCGACAGGGCGGCGACCACGGCGGCGCGGCCCTTCTCTGCGAAGGCCGCCTTGTCGACCGTGACGAACTCCATGCCCTTGGCCTTCAGGTCGGCGGCGAGCTTGGCCTCGTCCTCGATGAACAGCTTGCGCTCGGCGGCCTGCGCCGCCTTGGCTGCTTCCATGATGGCGGTGCGCTGCTCCGCCGGCAGGCGGCCCATCTTCTTCGATCCGCCGACCAGATAGATCCAGCTGATGACGTGCTCCGTCTGATTCACGTATTTCTGGACCTCGTAGAAGCTGGCCGACTTGATCAGGGCCAGCGGGTTCTCCTGCGCCTCGATGGTGTCGTTCTGCAAGCCGGTGAACACTTCCGAGAAGGCCATCGGCGTCGGCTTGGCGCCCAGCCCCTGCCAGAAGGACACGAACAGCGGCACGTTCGGCACGCGCATCTTCAGGCCGTTCAACTCGTCCGGCGACTTGATCGGGCGCTTGCTGGTCAGGTTGCGCGGGCCGCGGGCGAAGTAGGTCAGCGGGACCAGCTGGGTCTTCTGCTCGATGGATTCGGCGATCTTGCGGCCCGGCTCGCCGGTGACGACCTTGTCCAGATGGTCGAGGTCGCGGATGCCGTAGGGGACCGCCAGCAATGCCGCGGCCGGCGCCCAGTTCTGCAGGGATTCGCCGGTGATGGTGAAGTCGATGGTGCCGAGCTGGATGCCCTTGATCAGGTCGGTTTCCTTGCCAAGCTGCTCGTTGGGGAACACCTTGACCTCGACCGCGCCGTTCGTGCGCTTGGCAACTTCCTCGGCGAAGACCAGCGAGGCCTTGTGCCAGACATTCTCCTCGTTGGCGAGGTGGCCGAGCTTCAGCGTCGTCTTGGCCTGGGCGCGGACGATGGCGGGTGCGGCGATGCCGCCCAGCAGCGTCGCGCCGGCGGCGATGCCGGCACCGAGACCGATGCTTTTGGCCAGCGTGCGGCGCGAGATCGGGGTCTTGCTGTTCATCCTGGTGTTCCTCCGTTTTCGGCGGATCCAGTCCGCCATTGTTTGCTGATGGATGCCCTTTGGCCGTCGATCAGCTTTCGAAGTCGAGCTGCACCTTGATCGTGCTGGACGGGTCGGTCTCGATCAGGGAGAAGGCGCTCGCCGCGTCGGTGATCGGGAAGACCTGGGTGATCATCGCCGCCGGCTGCAGCTTGCCACTCTCCAGCCACTCGATCACCTGCGGCAGCAGGCGGCGGTTCAGGCGGGAGCCGACCAGCGTCAGTTCCTTCTTCACGATCTCCTGCTGGCTGATGTTGCAGGGGGCCGGCGAGAAGCCCAGCAGGCCGATGCGCGCGGCCGGGCTGGCGAGGCGGCAGGCCTCCTCCAGCAGGGCCGGCACGCCCGCCCCGTCGATCACCACCGTCGGGCCGAGCCCGTCATTTTCGTCGCGCACGGCATCGGGAACCGACACGCGCGAGGAGTTGAGCACGACATCGGCGCCGAACTCCTTCGCGCGCTCCAGCCTCTTGTCGTCGAGGTCGGCGACGATGCAGCGGGCGCCGTGCAGCTTGGCGACCTGCACCACCGTCAGCCCGACCGTCCCGGCGCCATAGACCAGCACCGTGTCGTCGGCGCCGATGCCGGTGCGCGACAGCACGTTCGCGGCGATCGACAGCGGCTCCGCCAATGCTGCGATCGAAATCGGCAGGTCGGAACGCACCTTCACCGCATTGGCGGCAGGCACCACCACATGATTGCGGAAGCCGCCGTCGCGGTGGACGCCGAACACCTCCAGGTTGGCGCAGACGTTGCTGCGGCCGGCCCGGCAGGCATAACAGCGTCCGCAGGACACCACCGGATCGACCACCACATGGTCGCCGACCGCGACGTCGCCCACGCCGTCGCCGACCGCCTCGACCGTGCCGGCGAACTCGTGTCCGATCACGCGGGGATAGACCGCGAAGGGGTTGGAGCCGTGGTAGATGTGCAGGTCCGACCCACAGATGCCGGCGCGTTGGACGCGGACCAGCACCTCGCCGGCTTTGACCGGCCCGGCATCCGGAGCGTTTTCGGGGCGAAGGGCCAGCACATGCGGCTTTTCGACGGTCAAGGCAACCACGGGAACACTCCCCAGGATAAGGTGATGCTGTGAAAGCGGGGTCAGGCGGTGGCGGCGACCACGGCGCGGGCACCCTCGGCGAACAGGCGCTTGAGCGCGGCGGTAACCGGTCCGGTGAATCGCGGGTCGCGCGGCAGATCGTCGCCGAACACGGCGGTCAGGCCGAACAGCGCCTCGGCCAGCCGGTCCGGGTTGCCGGCGGTGGATGCGGCGATCTCCGCAAGCCGGGCGGACAGCGGATCGCGCACATCGATGGGCTGGCCCTTCTCGTCGATGCCGGCGACGTAGCGCATCCAGGCGGCGACGGCCAAGGCCAGCCGGTCGATGGACTCCCCGGCGGCGAGGCGCTCGCGGATCGGATTCAGCAGGCGCTGCGGCAGCTTCTGCGTGCCGTCCATGGCGATCTGCCAGGTGCGGTGGCGCAGCGCCGGATTGCGGAAGCGGGCAATCAGCGCGTCCTTGTACTGCTCCAGATCCGCGCCGGGCGGCATGTGCAGCGTCGGGCCGGTCTCCCGGTCCATCAGGTTGCGGACCAGAGTGGCGAAGGCGGGATCGGCCATGGTGTCCGACACCGTCTCGTAGCCCGCCAGATAGCCCAGATAGGCGATGGTGGAGTGGCTGCCGTTCAGCAGCCGCAGCTTCATCGTCTCATAGGGATGGACGTCGGCGACCAGCTCGACCCCCACCTCCTCCCAGGCCGGGCGGCCGGCGGGGAAGCGGTCCTCGACCACCCATTGGGTGAAGGGTTCCGTCACCACCGGCCAAGCATCCTGCAGGCCGAGCGATTGGGACACGCGGGCGCGGTCCGCCTCCGTGGTGGCGGGGACGATGCGGTCGACCATGCTGTTCGGGCAGGCGACGGTTTCCCCGACCCAGGCACCGAAGTCCGGATCGCGCAGTTCGGCGAAGCGGCGCAGGATTCGGGCGACCGTGTCGCCGTTGCTCGGCAGGTTGTCACAGCTCAGCACGGTGAAGGGCGGCAGCCCGGCGGCACGGCGGCGGGCCAGCGCCTCCGCGATGAAGCCGATGGCGGTGCGCGGCTTGGCCGGATTGTCCAGGTCGTGGCGGATGTCGGGATGATCCTCGTTCAGCGCACCGGTGGCCGGATCGTGGCAATAGCCCTTCTCCGTCACCGTCAGGGTGACGATGCGCACCGAAGGGAGGCACATCCGCTCCAGCACCGCCTGCGGGTCCTCATGTGCCACCAGCAGTTCCAGCAGGCAGCCGATCACCCGCAGCCGCTCCCCCTCCGCATCGCGCACCGCGACGGTATAGAGCCCGTCCTGCGGCTCCAGCGCGTCGCGGGTGTCGGGGCTGCGCAGGCTGACGCCGGCGATGCCCCAGGGTCCGAACCGCTTTTCCAGCAAGGCGTCGGTGTAGGCTGCCTGATGGGCGCGCTGGAAAGCGCCGACGCCGAGATGGACGACCCCGAGTTCCAACGCCTTGCGGTCGTAGGCCGGCCGCGCCACCGCCGCCGGCAGGGTAGACAGGCTGGTGGCACCGAGACGGGGCAGGGAAGAGGTCGCAGGGGATTGCATGTGGGTTGGTTTCCTTCCCGGCGGAGCGATTGCGCGAGGCGTTGGCTCGCATTCTTGTATGGTAGTATGTCAAAGACTGCGGGCGGGGGCAACCCGGATTGTTCCGCAGTAAAATGGTATGGCGTCCTGATAAGGAAACAGGCCGATGCTGCGGCGGTCAGCGCAATCCGGCAACCTTCGAGCGGCCGGCGGACCGCGAGGACGCCTTGGGAGCGGGAGGCGTCCCCCCATCCTCCAGCGTGAACAGGTCGGGGAACTTGCCTTCCAGTTCCGGCAGAGACGTCAGGATCTCTCGCAGGTGCATGCCCATCGCCGCTTCGGCCTTGGCGGGGTCGCGGGCCACGATCGCCTCCAGCACCGCCTGATGCTGCGAGATCAGACGGCGGATCGGCGTGGCGTAGGGCACGCTGAGGTAGCGCACGCGGTCCATCTGGGCCTTCGTCTCCTCCACGATGCGCCAGGCGTAATCGCACTCCGCCCCGATGGCGATGGTGCGGTGGAAGGCCTCGTCCAGTTCCAGAAAGCGCACCGGCACCGGTTCGTCGGCGATGTCCCACTGGGCCTTCAGGTTGTCGCGCAATTCGGCGAGGCCGGCCGGCGTGATGGTCTCGCAAGCCTTGCGGACGACCGCGGTCTCCACCGCCTCGCGGACGAAGCGGGCATCGAGCACCTGCTTGACCGAGATCTTGACGACGAAGGTGCCGCGCTGCGGCCGGATGGTCAGCAGGCCGGACTCGCTCAGCTTGATGAAGGCCTCGCGCACCGGCTGGCGGCTGACGCCGAGCTGGTCGGCGATCTCCTGCTCGGACAGGGCTTGACCGGGGCGGAACTGCATCGTCACGATGGCTTGGCGCAGCACCCGGTACACGCGCCGAGCGATCGGCTCCCCGGAGTCCACGTCGATCTTGTTCAGCATCGCTTCGCCATCCTGTCAGTCCGCCCTTCTCCCCGCCCGCTTCGTCATACGGAGCATGGGCAGGAGGAAACAATCAGTCAAGCATACTACCATACTAGTTGGGAAGCAAGCCTCGCGCTGCGCGGCGCCCTTATGCGACGTCGCATTTCACAGCGCTGCGACTTATGGAAATCATTTCGCACCAGCACACGGACGGTTGAAACTTCCTGAGGAATCGGCATGCTGTCGCCGATGGTCTGACCACTTCGCGCGCAGGGGCATGCTCCTGCCCGGAATTTGATCATCCAAATTCATGTATCCGGCGCTCGCGCATCGACCCGTATCCGTCCATCCTCGACCAGGAAACCGTCGCCCATGTCCGCCATCCTGCTGCAGGAAAGTTCCGAGACGAAGGACCAGCCGCTCCGCGAAGACATCCGCCTGCTGGGGCGCATCCTGGGCGATACCGTCCGCAGCCAAGAAGGGGAGGCGGTGTTCGACATCGTCGAGCGCATCCGCCAGACCTCCCTGCGGTTCCACCGTGAAGAGGACCAGGGCGCCCGCAAGGAGCTGGAAGCCATCCTGAACAGCCTGTCGCCGCCGCAGACGGCGCGGGTGGTGCGGGCCTACAGCTTCTTCTCGCACCTCGCCAACATCGCCGAGGATCAGCACCACATCCGCCGCACCCGCGCCCATGCGCTCGCCGGGTCGGCGCCGCGCGACGGCACCATGGCCCATGCGCTGGACGAGGCGACCAAGGCCGGCATCACCACCCAGCAGCTGAAGGAGTTCTTCGACGGCGCGCTGGTCAGCCCGGTGCTGACCGCCCACCCGACCGAGGTGCAGCGCAAGAGCATCCTGACCGTGCAGATGGCCGTCGCCAAGCTGCTGGCGGAGCGCGACCACGGCCCGATGACCCCGGAGGAGGAGGAAACCAACCTCGAATCCTTGCAGCGCGCCGTGCTGACGCTGTGGCAGACCGCGATCCTGCGCGCCACCAAGCTGGCGGTGACGGACGAGGTGTCGAACGGCCTGACCTTCTACGACTACACCTTCCTGCGCGAGATGCCGCGCTTCTACGCCCAGCTGGAAGACCATCTGCGGCGGATGGATCCGTCCTGGGCGACGACGGAACTGCCGTCTTTCCTGCGCATGGGCAGCTGGATCGGCGGCGACCGCGACGGCAACCCCTTCGTCACCGCCCCCGTGCTGCGTCAGGCGATGCGGATGCAGAGCACCCGCGCCCTGCAATTCTATCTGGACGAACTGCACACGCTGGGGTCGGAGCTGTCGCTCAGCACCCGCGTCATCGACGTGTCGGAACCGCTGCGCCAGCTGGCCGAACGCTCCCCCGACCCGTCGCCGCACCGCAAGATGGAGCCGTACCGCCGGGCCATCTCCGGCCTCTATGCGCGGGTCGCCGCGACGTTGCGGACTCTGGACGGGCTGGAGGCGCCGCGCCACGCCGTGGGCGATGCGCCGCCCTACCTGACGCCGGCCGAGTTCCGCGCCGATCTCGACATCATCGACCGGTCGCTGACCGTCAACGGCTCGGCCGCGCTCGCCAAGGGCCGGCTGCGCCACCTGCGCCGCGCGGTCGACCTGTTCGGCTTCCATCTGGCCAGCATCGACCTGCGCCAGAACTCCGACGTGCATGAGCGTTCGGTGGCGGAACTGCTGTCCTTCGCCGATGCCGGCGTCGACTACACGGCGCTGTCGGAGGACGAGCGGATCGAGCTGCTGGTCCGCGAACTGGAGACCAACCGGCCGCTGGCCTCGCGTTATGCCGATTACTCGGAAGAAACGGCGTCGGAACTCGACATCCTGCGCACCGCCGCCGATGCCCGCGCCCGCTTCGGGTCGGACGCGGTGGTGAACTGCGTCATCTCCAAGACCGACGGCGTGTCGGACATCCTGGAGGTCGCCGTCCTGCTGAAGGAAGCCGGGCTGCTGCGGCCAAAGGACAAGGCGCTGGACCTGAACATCGCGCCGCTGTTCGAGACCATCGGCGACCTGCGCAACTGCGCCGCCACCATGGACCGGCTGCTGTCGATCCCGACATACCGGCGCTTCCTGGAAAGCCGCGGCAACCTGCAGGAGGTGATGCTCGGCTATTCGGACAGCAACAAGGACGGCGGGTTCCTCACCTCCGGCTGGGAGCTGTACAAGGCGGAGATCGCGCTGGTGGAGGTGTTCGCCAAGCATGGCGTGCGGCTTCGCCTGTTCCACGGCCGCGGCGGCTCGGTCGGCCGCGGCGGCGGCCCCAGCTATCAGGCGATCCTGGCCCAGCCGGCCGGCGCGGTGCAGGGCGCCATCCGCATCACCGAGCAGGGCGAGGTCATCGCCGGCAAGTATTCCAACCCGGAGGTCGGCCGGCGCAACCTGGAAACGCTGGCGGCGGCGACGCTGGAAGCGACCCTGCTGCACCCTGAATCGGCGGAGCCCTGCACCGACGTGTTCCTCCAGACCATGGAAGAGCTGTCGGAGCACGCCTTCAAGGCCTATCGCGGGCTGGTCTACGAGACCAAGGGTTTCGAGAAGTATTTCTGGGAATCGACGGTGATCGGCGAGATCGCCAACCTCAACATCGGCAGCCGTCCGGCCTCGCGCAAGAAGTCGACCAGCATCGAGGATCTGCGGGCCATTCCCTGGGTGTTCAGCTGGGCGCAATGCCGCCTGATGCTGCCGGGCTGGTACGGCTTCGGCTCGGCGGTGAAGGCCTATCTGGCCCAGAATCCCGACGGCATGGAGCGGCTGCGCGCCATGCACCGCGACTGGGGCTTCTTCCGCACGCTGCTGTCCAACATGGACATGGTGCTGTCCAAGTCGAACATCGCCATTGCGTCCCGCTATGCCGGGCTGGTGTCCGACCCGGAGCTTCGCGACGCCATCTTCTCCCGCATCCGGGCGGAGTGGCAGGACTGCATCGAAGTGCTGCTGGCGATCACCGAGCAGTCGGCCCTGCTGGAGAAGAACCCGCTGCTGGCACGGTCGATCCGCAACCGCTTCCCCTATCTGGACCCGCTCAACCACGTCCAGGTCGAGCTGCTGAAGCGCCACCGCACCAGCGACAGCGGTGAGCAGATCGCCCGCGGCATCCATCTGACCATCAACGGCATCGCCGCCGGCCTGCGCAACAGCGGCTGATCCGCCGGCATTTTCCCACCGGCAGGACCATTCGAAACGAGCCCCTCTTCCCTGCGGAAGAGGGGCTCGCTTTGTTTGTGAGCAAGTGCAAAATCAATTTGGTCAGCGATCTTTCCCTGTTCTTGTGCAGTGCCGTTCAAGTCTTCGCCGCTGCAAAATGACGCAGGCATATTCGAATGGCTGAGCCGCAAAAAGTCATGGGTTCTTTCAAAAATCCGAATTGAAGGCAGACGAATAGTTTGATAGCTGTCGCGGCCTCACCAGGAGGATTGGTATGACCACTCAGTCGCAACAGCAGCAGATGGCCCAGCCGGGAGAGGTTCGGGCGCAAGGGACGGCCGGCGCTGCCGGCATCCAGCCGGGCGCCACCGCCGCCGGCGAACAGGAAGAGCGTCTTGTCTGGGGCGGTGCCTGCGGCGCCGGTGCCGGGGCGGCGATCCTGTGGCAGCCGATCACCGTCCAGGGAAGCAATCGGCGGTGACCGGTTCCGGGATGGTCGAGATCCTGGCTCTACCCCGCCGCCGCGCCTTGCGCACGACGGGGTAGAGCCAGCCGGCTTCCTGTCCCCTTTACCAGCGGGGCCTTTCTTCAGCCCGCCCGCATCCGGTTGACCAAACTGTCGACCTGCGAGCCGAGCGAGCGCACCTCGTCCGCCACGGTGGAGGACGCCGTCAGCACGCGGGTGGCGGATTCACCCGATTCCGCGGCGGCCCGGGCCACGGAATCGATGTTGCGGCGGACATGCTGGGTGCCGTCGGCCGCCTCGCCCACATTGCGGGCGATCTCGCGGGTGGCCGCACTCTGCTGCTCGACCGCCGCCGCGACGGTCGCGGCGATCTCGTTGATCTCGCGGATGGTGCCGGCGATGGAGCGGATGGCGTCCACCGCATCCTGCGTCACCGACTGCATCGCCTGGATCTGGCTGGAGATCTCCTCCGTCGCCTTGCCGGTCTGGGTGGCGAGGCTCTTCACCTCAGAGGCCACCACCGCGAAGCCCTTGCCGGCCTCGCCCGCGCGCGCCGCTTCGATGGTCGCGTTCAAGGCCAGCAGGTTGGTTTGGCTGGCGATGTCGTTGATCAGTTGCACCACCTCGCCGATCTTGTTGGCGGACTGCGACAGCCCCTCCACCGTGCGGTCGGTGCGCTCGGCCTCGCCGGCCGCCTTGCGGGCGATCTGGCTGGAGGCGTGAACCTGGCTGCCGATCTCCTGAATGGAGGCCGACAGTTCCTCCGTCGCGGCGGCAACCGCCTTGACGCTGCCTTCGGCCTGCTGCGAGGTGCTGGCGGCGGTCGCGGCCTCTCCGGTGGTGGCCTCGGCGTTGCGGCTCATGCGCTGAGCCATGTCCTGCATCTCGCCGGCCGCACGGGCGACGCGATCCAGCACGCCGCGGACGCTGCTTTCGAAATTCTCCGCCATCTCGACCATCGCCCGGCGGCGCTCGCCGGCGGCCCGGCTGCGTTCGGTTTCGGCGCGGGCATTGGCCGCATTGGCCTCGTTGGCGGTGTCGCGGAAGACCATCAGCGCGCGCGTCATGTCGCCGATCTCGTCGGTGCCGGCGGCGGGGATCGGAGCGTTCAGGTTGCCGGCTGCAATGGCCCGCATGGCATCCGACAGGGCGCTGAGGCGGGCCACGATGTTCCGGCCGACCACGAACCAGGCCAGCGCCGCGGCGCCGATCAGGCTGGCGGCGGCGAACAGGATCAGCATCATGCGGCCGGCGGACAGCGCGTCGGTGGCGCCGGCGGCGGCGGAATCCGCCTCCTGCTTCATCGCCGCGATCTGTTCGTCGACGGTGCCGGCGAATTGCCGGGCGATCAGCCGGTTCTCCGCCAGAACCTTCTCGTTCTCCGCCGCGGCATCCAGTTCGGAGCGGCGCAGCTTGAACAGGCTGTTCTCCCCCTTGCCGAAGCCGGCCAGGACCTCCGCACTCTTGACCAGCTTCGGCAGGCCGTCATCCCCCGCCTTCTGCAGCGCCTTCAGCCGCTCGTCCATCGCCTTGGCGGCGGCGGCATAGCGGGTTTCCAGCATTGCCAGCCGGTCGGTGCTGGGCGCCTGGGCCGCCTCGTTCAGCGCGCCGACGGTGGCGGCGGCGTAGGTCGACAACTCCAGATATGTGCGGAAGCGGGCCAGACCGTCGCCCAGCAGATCCTGCATGGAGTCGCGGGTCTGCGAGCGCACGTTGACGCTGGACAGCTTGATCTCGGCCTTCAGCCGCATCAGCGGCGATTCCATCTGCTCCAGCAGGGCGGCCTGACGGCGCGCGGCGTCGGCCAGCACGTCGGCCACCTTCTGGCGCAGGCCGTCGCGCTCCGCGCTGCCGGCCGGCAGTTCCAGCGCCTTTCGGCGCAAGTCGAAGACACCGGTGGCGCCGTCGCCCAGCAGGAAGAAGGCGTCCAGCCCGTCGGATGTCTCCTTGCTCAGCCGGCCGCCGATCTGCGCGGTGGCGCTGACCATGCGGGCGGCGGCCTCCAGATAGGACTGCTGATGCTGGGTGACGGCGAAGGCGGTCTCGGCGCTGCCGGCTCGGGTCAGCGCTTCCGACGAGACGCTCAGGTCGCCGCGCACCTCATACATGGTGATCAGCGAGCGGACGGCGTCGCCCATGGCGTTCATGTCGCGTTCGGTGCTGTTGTCCAGCGTTTCGCCCTTGTCACGCAGGGTGGCGCCCGCCCGGTCGGTCAGCGGGGCGAGGCTGGCGAGGAAGGCGTCGTAGGACTTGGCCAGCTCGACCGACATCGTCTCGCGCGTGCCGCGGACGGACAGGCGCAGATTGGCGGCGGCGTTGCCGCGCTCCAGCGTGGCGATCAGGCCCTGGGTCTTGCCGCGCAGTTCCGCGATCCGCGGATCGCCGGAGCGGCGGGTCGCCAACTCCTCCACCAGGGCGCCCAGCGCCTTGCCGTTGCCCATGATTTCGCCATAGACGCGTTCGCGCTCGCTCTGGCTTTCCGCGGCGGCAAGCACCGGGGCGGCGGCGGCGATGCCGCTGCTTTCGCCGGACAGGCGCTTGGCCAATTCCATTTCCGGCAGCCCGGTGCCGACGATCCGCGTCAGCGGCGCTTCCACCGCGGAGAAGGAGGTCAGCCCGACGATGCTGGCGGCGACCGTCATGCCGGCCATGCCGGCGAAGGCGAGCAGAAGCTTGCCGCGGACGCCCAGGCGGCGGGCGCGTGACTCGCCGTCCTTGCGGTCCGGCATCATGGTGTCGTCGCGGACATCGATCGTCATGTTTCGTCCCTGCTCCCCCGGAATGATGTGACTGGCCGGGCTTGGCGCCCGTCTTGTTCGTTCCTGCCTCTGCGGCCGGCAGCCCCCGCTTGCGCGATTCGATCCGGACCTGCACTGCTTGGCAGACCAACCATACTGCAGTGTGGTTGACAGATCCTTACGGGGGAACTCTCATTTTTTGCCATTCATCGGCATAGTCGCTTTCGGCGATACGCCGGCGGACCGGCGGAGCGGCATGCGTCATTATGACCATCAGCCTGGGACGAACGTTATAGAGGCTCTTCTCCCCCGCAACCGCCGTGTTAGTCTTTCGCGTGAGACATCGGGGATGGGGAGACGCATGCGGGTCTGGCAGACGGTGTTCGCGCCCTCGGCGGCGGAGGTGTCTCCGCAGCCCGTCCCGCAACAGGCCGATCTGGTGCTGGTCTTCGGCTCGGTTGCCCATTTCGACGCGCCGGACTTCACGACGAGGCTCGCCGATGCCTTTCCCGGTGCCGTGCTCGCCGGATGCAGCACCGCGGGCGAGATCGTCGGCGACGGCGTGCTCGACGACTCCTGCACCGTCACCGCCATCCGCTTCGACCGCGGCGCCGTCATCGCGGCAGAGGCCGGTATCGCGGCCATCGACGACAGCCAGCCGGCGGGGGAGGCGTTGGGAGAGGCGCTTGCCGCCCGACCGGGGCTGGCGGGGGTGCTTCTGTTCGCCCGCGGCGTGGCGGTGAACGGCAGCGCGTTGATCGATGGGCTGATGTCGCGCCTGCCGGCCGGGGTGCCGGTGTCGGGCGGGCTGGCTGGCGATGGCGGCGCCTTCGTCCGCACGCTGGTGCTGTCGCCGTCCGGCGTATCGGACGCCCGCGCGGTGGCGGTCGGCCTTTATGGAGACGGGCCGCATCTCGGGCTCGGCTCCGTCGGCGGGTGGGAACCGTTCGGGCCGGCGCGCAAGGTTACGCGGGCCGTCGGCAACCTGCTGCTGCAGCTGGACGGGGAACCGGCGCTGAACGTCTACAAGCGCTATCTCGGCGACTATGCCAGCGACCTGCCGGCGTCGGGGCTGCTGTTCCCGTTCGAGCTTCTGAACGGAAACCATGATTCGGTCGGGCTGATCCGCACCATCCTGGGCATTGACGAGGCAGCGGGCGGCCTGATCCTGGCCGGCACGGTGGAGGAGGGCTTCTATCTCCGGCTGATGCATGCCAGCACGGACGGGCTGGTAGACGGGGCGGAGCAGGCGGGCGCCATCGCCGCCGCCAGCACGGAGTCGGACACCGGGAAGGCGGGCGCCGGAAAGGCAGCAGAGGGGGACCGGCTCGCCCTGCTGGTCAGCTGCGTCGGGCGCAAGCTGGTGCTTGGCGACCGGGTGGAGGAGGAGGTGCAGGCGGTGGCCGACCGGCTGGGGGCCGGCACCTTGCTGACCGGCTTCTACTCCTATGGCGAGATCGGGCCGATGCGTGATCTGGTCGACTGCCGGCTGCACAACCAGACGATGACGGTCGCCTTGCTGACGGAACGTTGAGCGCATGCACCGCCTGCTGCAAAGCCAGTTCAAGCGCGTGCTGGGCCTGCAAAGCGCGGAGGCGGCGGAGTCCGTCCTGGCGGAGCTGAAGGCGTTCGCCGGCCAAGACGGCCTGTCGCCGGAGGCGGCGCGAATGCTGGCGGAACTGCCGGCCCTGTTCGGCCGGATCGGCCAGAGCTATGAGCAGGCCGACCGCGATTTGACCCTGCGGGCGCGCAGTCTTCAACTGAGTTCGGAGGAATTGGCCGACGCCAACGAGCGGCTGCGGCGGGAGGCGGCGACCCAAGCCCATGCGATCCGCCGCCTGCGCGGCGTCGCCAACAGCCTGCTGCGCGCCGACGGTCGCCCGGAGCTGCCGGATTCCGCCGACAGCAGCCCGACCGACAGCCTGGAGCGGCTGAGCCAGCTGATGGCAGGGCTGGTGGAGGAACGCTCCGCTGCGCAGCGGGCGCTGGAACAGCAGAAATTCGCGCTGGACCAGCATGCCATCGTCAGCATCACCGACCACCGCGGCATCATCACCTACGCCAACGACAAGTTTTGCCAGATCAGCGGCTTTCCCCGCGAGGAACTGCTGGGCCGTTCGCACCGCATCGTGAATTCGGGCCGTCACCCGTCCGGCTTCTTCGCGGAGATGTGGCACACCATCATGGACGGGCAGGTCTGGCACGGCGAGATCTGCAACCGGACCAAGGCGGGCGAAGATTATTGGGTGGCCGCCACCATCGTGCCGCTGCTGACCGCCGACGGACAGCCGCACCAGTACATCGCAATCCGCACCGACATCACCGAACGCAAGCGGATGGAAGCGGAACTGGAGGAAAGCCGCCGCTTCCTGCAGAGCATCACCGACAGCATGGGCGAGGGCGTCTTCTCGCTGGACCGCAACGGCTTCTGCACCTTCCTGAACCCGGAAGCGGAACGGCTGCTCGGCTGGTCGCTGGAGGATCTGCGCGGGCTGACCCTGCATGACGCGGTGCACTACAAGGATGCGCAAGGGCAGCCGGTCGACCGGACGAACTGTGCCGTCCTGAACAGCGTCCGCCGCGGTGACGCCTATCGGTCCGAAACCGACCATTTCGTCCGGCGCGACGGCACCGTCTTCCCGATCGCCATCACGGCGGTGCCACTGCGCGAGGAAGGGCGCATCGTCGGCTCCGTCACCGTCTTCCAGGACATCACCGAACGCCAGCGCATGCTGACCGCCCTGCAGGAGAGCGAGGAGCGGCTGACCGTGGCGCTGGACGCCTCCAACACCGGGCTGTGGGACTGGAACCCGGTGAGCGATCACGCTTATTTCTCCGACCGCTGGCTCGGGATGCTGGGCTACGCCCCCGGCGAGCTTCCGCCCTGCGGCGCCACCTGGCTGGGGCTGCTGCACGAGGACGACCGGGACCGGGTTCTCGCCATCCTGGAGGAGCATGTCGCCGGGCGCGTCGCGGTCTATGAGGTCGAGTTCCGCATGCGCCACAAATCCGGCGCCTGGGTCTGGATCCTGTCGGCCGGCAAGGTGACGGACCGCGACGCGGCGGGCCGGCCCACCCGCATCACCGGCATCCACAAGGACGTGACCGACCGCAAGCGCACCGAGGACGAACTGGCGCGCGCCAAGGAGGAGGCCGACCGCGCCAACCGGCAGAAGAGCGATTTCCTCGCCAACATGAGCCACGAGATCCGCACGCCGATGAATGCGGTGATCGGTCTCAGCCACTTGATGATGAAGACCGATCTGACGCCGCGGCAGCGCGATTACCTGGACAAGATCCACGCGTCCTCGCGCAGCCTGCTCGGTATCATCAACGACATCCTCGACTTCTCCAAGGTCGAGGCCGGCAAGCTGACCATCGAGGCGATCCCCTTCCATGTCGGCGACGTCCTGCAGGAGGTGGCGACCGTCGTCCTGCCCAAGCTGCGGGAAAAGGGGCTGGAGCTGATCGTCGACCTCAACGGCGACGTGCCGGGCACGCTGGTGGGCGATCCGCTGCGGCTGGGGCAGGTGATCCTGAACCTCGTCTCCAACGCAGTGAAGTTCACGGAGCGGGGCGAGGTGGTGGTGACGGTGGGCGGCCGCATCGGCACCGGCGACGATTACCGGCTGGAGGTCGAGGTCTGCGACAGCGGGATCGGCATGTCGCCGGACCAGACGGCGGCGCTGTTCCGCCCCTTCACCCAGGCCGACAGCTCCACCACGCGGCGCTTCGGCGGAACCGGGCTGGGGCTGGCGATCTGCCGGCAGCTGGTGGAACTGATGGGCGGCCGCGTTTCGGTGGAAAGCCGGCAAGGGGAGGGCAGCATCTTCCGCTTCTCCGTCCGCTGCCGCGTCGCGGCAGGAGAGACGGCCGCCGAACGGCTGCCGCGTCACCTGATGGACCGGCGGGTCCTGGTGGTCGACGACAGCGACGCCGTACGCTCCATCCTGACCGACATGCTGGAGCGCTTCGGCCTGACCGTGGAAGCGGTGGCGGACGGCCTGTCGGCGCTCCGCCGGCTGGAGGATGGGCAGGCAGGCAGCCAGCCGCCGGTGGAGCTGGTGGTGCTCGACTGGCGCATGCCCGACCTGGACGGGGTGGAGACGCTGCGCCGCCTGCGCGCCTTGCCGGGCGTCCAGCCGCCGGTGGTGATGACCACGGCCTATGGAGCCGACGGCGTGCAGGGCGCCCTTGAGGAAACGCTGCCCGGCGGCGGGCCGGTCACCGCCGTGCTGGAGAAGCCGGTGACGCCGTCGGCCATGTTCGATTCGGTGATGATGGCGCTCGGCGGTGCCGGTCCCCGCATGGCGGACGCCGTCCGCCGCATCCACGACCCTGCCCAATCGACGGAGCTGTCGGCGCTGGTCGGGCGCACCGTCCTGCTGGTGGAGGACAATCTGGTCAACCAGCAGGTCGCCTGCGGCCTTCTGGAGCTGGTCGGCATCGAGGCGATGGTGGTCGGCAGCGGCGAGGAGGCCTTGCAATGCCTGCGCGAGGTCAAGTTCGACCTGGTGCTGATGGACGTGCAGATGCCGGGGCTGGACGGCTACGAGACCACCCGGCTGATCCGGCGCGAGCTGGAGCTGTCGGCCCTGCCCATCGTCGCCATGACCGCCCACGCCATGGCCGGCGACCGTGAGCGCTGCCTGGACGCGGGCATGAACGACCATGTCTCCAAGCCGATCGACCCGGAGGCGCTCTATGCGGCGCTCGCCCGCTGGCTGAAGCCGGTGCGCGGGTTGGGCTCCGGTCTGGGTGGCGGGGCTCCTGCCGGAACGGTTTCGGCGCCAGTGGCGGCCGCCGTCTCGGCCGCTCCGGCGCTGCCCGAAAGCCTGCCGGCGCTCGACCTTGCCGTCGCCCGGCGCAACGTGAACGGCAATCTTGCCCTGTTGCGCCGGATCCTGATCGATTTCGCCACCACCCATGCCGGGGAGGCGGTGCGACTGACCACCGCGGTGCGGGAGGAGCGGTGGAAGGATGTGTTGCGCCTGTCCCATACGCTGAAGGGCACCGCCGCCACCGTCGGGGCCATGGACCTGTCGGCCCTGGCGGGTGCGGTGGAGCGGGGGGCGATGACCTCGCCGCCCGTTCTGGAGGATGGGGTGCTCGACCGGCTTGCCGACGCGCTCGCACTGGTGGTGGACGGGATCGGCACCCTCGGCCGGCCGGCGGTGGAGGCCGCTGCAGCGGCGGATGCGCCCGCCGCTCAGTCTTCCGCCACCCTGCCATCCGCCACCTTGCCGCGCGATACCCTGCGGGCGGCGCTGTCGCTCGCCGATCAACTGGGTGGCCTGCTGATCGCCGGCGACCCGGAGGCCGGCGACATGGCCGACGGGCTTGCCCGGCTGCTGGTCGGCAGTCCGGTCGCCGCGGCGGCTGACCGGGTGAACCGCCACGCCGGCGCCTTCGATTTCGAGGATGCCGCCACCGCGCTTGCCGAGCTGCGCGACCGGCTTCGCGACCTGAGGGAGACTGCGACATGAGCATGCCGCTTCAGAACGGCGACAAGCCGCGGATCCTGATTGTCGACGACGAGCCGATCAACCTTAAGGTCATGGCCGACATGCTGCGCGACAGCTATGGGCTGATCGTGGCGAAGGACGGGCCGCAGGCGCTCGCCCGGCTGGCCGGCGACCCGCTGCCGGACCTGATCCTGCTGGACGTGATGATGCCGGGCATGGACGGGGTGGAGGTGTGCAGGCGGCTGAAGGAAGACGCCCGCACCCGCGACCTGCCGGTGATCTTCATCACCGCGATGGGGCAGGTCCACGACGAGACCCGCGGGTTCGAAGTGGGCGCCGTCGACTACATCACCAAGCCGATCTCCCCGCCGGTGGTGCTGGCGCGGGTCCGCACCCACATCGCCCTGCGCGAGGCCCGCCGTGCGCTCGCCGATCAGAACCGGCAGTTGGAAGACCGGGTGGCGGAGCGCACGCGCGACCTGCTGCGCGCCCAGGACGCCACCATCCGCGCCATGGCCTCGCTGGCGGAGACCCGCGACAACGAGACCGGCAACCATATCCGCCGCACCCAGAACTACGTGCTGGCGCTCGCCCTCCATCTCAGCCGCGACCCGCGCCATGCCGGACAGCTGGACGAGGAAACCATCGAACTGCTGTACAAGTCGGCACCGCTGCACGATGTCGGCAAGGTGGGCATCCCGGATTCGATCCTGCTGAAGCCGGGGAAGCTGACCGACGACGAATTCCACATCATGAAGACCCACGCCGCGCTGGGTCACGACGCCATCTTCGCCGCCGAAGGGCAGGCGGATATGGCTGCCGGCGAAAGCTCCTTCCTGCGCATCGCGCGGGAGATCGCGCACGGCCATCACGAACGCTGGGACGGCGCCGGCTATCCCCAGGGGCTGGCGGGAGAGGCGATTCCGCTGTCGGCCCGCCTGATGGCGGTCGCCGACGTCTACGACGCCCTGATCAGCCGGCGCTGCTACAAGCCGCCCTTCCCGCACGAGAAAGCGGCGGCGATCATCCGCGAGGGCAGCGGCAGCCATTTCGACCCCGCCGTCGTCGCCGCCTTCACCGCCCTGGAGGACGAGTTCAGGGACATCGCCGACCGCTACAGCGATGAGGGGTGAGCCGGCTGGCTACGGTCAGATCCAGGAATCGCCACCGTCGCCGCTGCCGCCGTCATCGAAGGGCGCATCGTCGAACGACGCATCGTCTGCCGGCGGCGGGCCAGGATCGTAGGA
Organism: Azospirillum sp. B21; assembly: GCF_008364825.1. Lineage (GTDB taxonomy): Bacteria > Pseudomonadota > Alphaproteobacteria > Azospirillales > Azospirillaceae > Azospirillum. The sequence continues at coordinate 13,119 of NZ_VTTO01000026.1, read as the reverse complement.
GGCATCCTGCACCGCGTCGGCCTGCGGCCCCTGACCGTCGCCGTAGTTGTTGTTGATCACCGTCTCGTTGATCGTCTCGCCCGCGGGGATCTGCGCCGCAGCCTCACCGAAGGGGCCGGGGGAATGGTGCAGGAGAGAGGAGATGGCGCTCGCCGCCAGCATGCCGCCGGCCACACCTGCCGCCGTCTGCGCCGCTCCGGCGAAGAAGCCGCCGCGCGGCGCAAATCCGGGAGCCGTTCCGGCTTGCGGGAAAGGCGGCGGAGCGTAGGGTTGCTGCGGGTAGGCGGCGCCGGGTCCGCCTCCCCACGGGCTGCGGCCGGCAGGCGGCTGCGGAGCAGGGGCGGAGGGCGGCTCCGCACCCCGGCTCCACGGGCTGCGGCCGATGCCGAGCGCATTCGACAGGAAACTGCCGCCGGACGGCGCCGGCTGGGCCGGTCGGTCGCGCAACTGCCGTTCAAGCTCCTCGATCCGGGTCTGCGCTGCAGTCAGCGCCTGCTGCTGAACCAGGACGGTCTGCGCCATGTAATAGGCGGACAGCGGCTGGTCCTGGACAGATCGGCGGATGAAGTCCTCCGCTTCGCCGTCGCGCGGCTGTGCTTCCACCTCGCGCAGGCGGCGGAACAGGTCGGACAGAAGTGTGCGTTCCTCAGGGGTCATCGCCATCTCCTCGCGCCATCTCCTCGGGCGGCGTTCATCGCGCAGGCGCTATGCATGATGTGGAGTCGCCATCCCCCGGCGGACAAGTCCCCTGGGGGAGACGCCTTTCGAGCGTCCTGTCCTCACCCCGAACAATGGCCAAGCCATTTCATTGCGTCTCTAAAGCAATATTGCGTTAGAGTGCCGATATGTTGCCGAACGTTCCGAACTTGGCGCATGAGTTGGTGGATCGTTGGGCTGACCATTGTGGGAAGAGGGGCGGCTATATCGGCTATGGCGTTGTCGGCTTAACATATGACATTGACGGGGGTGCCCTTTTTCCGGTCGATAGGCCACATTCGGGGTGCGACCGCCGGGCGGCGCCGGTTGTGAAGCCGAGACCAAGAATGAACAGGCGCCGAGAGATGGTGGAACTGACCGACCTGGAGCGCGATGCGCTGACCGAGTTGGTGAACATGGGGGTCGGCCGCGCCGCCACCCATCTCAGCCGCATGGTCAACGACCAGGTTCTGCTGTCCGTCCCGACCGTGGACATCGTCAGCCGGCAGGAAGCGTCCGATTTCCTGAGCGCGCGCGAGCGCAGCGGACTTGTGGCGGTGGAGCAGCAGTTCCACGGCTCCTTCGACGGGCGCGCCATGCTGATCTTCCCGGAAGCCAACAGCCTGGAATTGGCCCGCGCGGTGCTGGGCGGCGACCTGACCCTGGCGGAAATCGTCGATCTGGAACAGGACGCCCTGGCGGAGATCGGCAACATCATCCTGAACGGCTGCCTTGTCGTGGTCGCCAACGCCCTGAAGGACCGGCTGACCATCTCGCTGCCGGCGGTGCTGCGCGGCGACGGCGCCAACATCCTGAAGGACAAGGCGGGGGACGCCGACGAACTGGTGCTGTTCCTCTACATCGATTTCACGATCCGCAGCCGCAGCATCCGCGGCTACATCGCCTTGCTGATGGGGGTCTCCTCGCTGGAGTCGCTGCAGCTGTTGATCCACGCCTTCATCGAAGGCATCGCCTCCGAAGATCCCACATCCGCCGGAACGTCGCATGGTCCCCAGATTGCCTGAACAACCGATGTGGGCCCTGGATGTCCTGGGGGCGCTGGATGCAGGTATCCTGCTTCTCGACCGCCATTGCCGGGTCCTGTACTGGAACGGCTGGATGGAGCAGGCCTCCACCCTTACCGCCCGGGAGATCCTTGGGCATGACCTGTTCGATGCGCTGCCGAACCTGCGCGAGTCGCGCCTGCACATCGCGGTGCGCGATACGCTGGCCACCGGAGCGCCCGGCGTGCTGTCCCACACGCTGAACCCGATGCTGTTCCCGCTGCGCCTGCCGGACGGGCGGCGGATGGTCCACAATGTGGTGATCCGTCCGCTCCCGGTCCACGCCCAGACCACGGGAGGGACGACCGGAGTGGTGGCCGGAGGCGAGGCGCGCTGCCTGATCCAGGTGACCGACGTCACCGCGTCGGTCAACCGCGAGCGCGTCCTGCGCGAGCAGCGCGACGCCCGCTACCGCGCCATCGTCGATACCGCACCCGATGCCATCATAACCACCGACACCCGCGGCATGGTGCAGTGGATGAACGGAACCGCCACCCGGCAGTTCGACTATCGACCGGAGGAGCTGATCGGGCAGAGCGTGGCGGTGCTGCTGGGCGACGACGCGCCCGACTGGATCGCCATGGCCGAGCACAGCGGACCGGGAAGTTCCGGCAGCCTGGACGCCGTCACCCAGCCGGTGGAACTGTCCGGACGGCGCCGCGACGGCAGCCACATCGACCTGGAACTGTCGATGGCCCGCTGGGAATCGGAAGGGCGCAGCTTCATCACCGGCATCCTGCGCGACATCACCGAACGCCGCCGCACCCGCGAGGAGCTGCGGGCCAGCGCGCTCGCCATGCGGCAGCTGGCCGAACAGACCAAGGCGACGCTGGATGCGCTGCCCGCCTTCATCGCCGTGCTGGACCGGTCAGGGCACATCGTCTCGGTCAACCGCGCCTGGGCGGAAGCTGGACCGGAGACGACCTTCCTCGGCCAGGGCTGCATCGTCGGCGACGATTACCTCCACCATTGCGGCAGGGGCCAGACCGCCGACCCGCGGGCGGACGACGTGATGGAGGGCTTGAGCAGGCTGCTGAGCGACGGCGGACCGCCGGTGTCGGCGGAATATGTCACCGCCAACCAGCACTGGTTCCGCTGTCTCGCCGCCCCCATGCCGGCCGGTCCCTTCGGTGGCACGGTGCTGATGCACATCGACGTGACGGAGATCAAGTCGATGGAGGCGGCGCTGCGCAAGCTGGTCGGCCAGAAATCGACCCTGCTGCGCGAGGTCAACCACCGCGTCAAGAATAGCCTGCAACTGGTGTCCAGCCTCCTGACCCTGCAGACCTTGAGCCTGCCGGACGAGGCGGTGCGGGTGCATTTCCAGGATGCCCGCAGCCGCATCGAGGCGATCGCCCGCGTCCACAACCGCCTTTATCAGGCCGACCAGTTCCAGACCATCGAGTTCGGCACCTACCTGAACGAGTTGTGCGACGATCTCGCCCGTGCGTCGGGCGGCGAGAGCATGTGCGAGATCAACGTGCGGTCGGAGGTCATCGATCTGCCGATCGACCATGCCGCACCGCTGGGACTGATCGCGAACGAGCTGATCACCAACGCGGTGAAACATCGCGGTGATGGGCCGGCGCAGGTGACGGTGATCTTCAGGCGCGAGGCGGAAAGCTTGGTGCTGACCGTATCCGACCGCGGTCCCGGGCTGCCGTCCAACTTCGACATCCGCAAGAGCCGCAGCCTGGGCATGCGCCTGATTTCCAGCCTCGCCGGCCAGATCCGGGCCAGCGTGGACATCGACACCACCCCGCAGGGGACCACCTTCCGGATCGAACTTCCGGTGCCGGACGCGGTGCCGCTGCTGGAAGCTTCCTCCGCCGAGGAGATCGACGGATGAAGATCCTGCTGGTGGAGGACGAGGTGCTGATCGCGCTGGAGCAGCAGCTCTACCTTGAATCCGTCGGTCACAGCGTCATCGGCCCCGCCGTCACGGCGATCGAGGCGGTGGAGATGGCCGAGGCCGACAAGCCGGACCTGGCGCTGGTCGACGTGCATCTGGGCATGGGCACCAACGGCATAGACGCCGCACGCGGCTTGAACGCGCTCGGCGTGCCCTGCCTGTTCATCACGTCGTTCCGCGACGAGTTGAAGAAGGACGGACCGCTCACCGGCATCGGTTGCCTGCCCAAACCCTTCACCGAAAGCGGCCTGCTCGCCGCCGTCGACGTCGCCCGCGCCATCCTGGCGGGGGAGACGCCGCGCAACGTGCCGCAGACGATGGAGCTGTTCGTCTGAGGGGGTGTCGGATGCCGTTGCCCCCTCCCTAACCCTCCCCCGCTGGGCGGGGGAGGGGACAAGTGCTTGTTCGGAAAGGCAGCGGCAGTCCCTCCCCCGCCCAGCGGGGGAGGATAGGTGGGGGTCTAACCTCCCTCACCCTCCGATCTTGCGGACCCGCTCCGGCGCCGACTGCTGTTCGAACAGGCGGCGGTAGAGCCCGGCCTGCCGGTGGAGCAGGGCGGCATGGCTGCCTTCCTCCACCACCCGGCCCTGGTTGAAGACCAGGATGCGGTCCAGCGTGCGCACCGTGGACAGCCGGTGGGCAATGATGATGGCGGTGCGGCCCTGCATCAGCCGTTCGATCGCCTCCTGGATCAGTGCCTCCGATTCCGAATCCAGGCTGGAGGTCGCCTCGTCCAGGATCAGGATCGGCGCATCGGCCAGGAAGGCGCGGGCCAGCGCCACCCGCTGACGCTCGCCCCCCGACAGCTTGACGCCGCGCTCACCGACCAGCGTCGCATAGCCCTTTGGCAGGCGTGCGATGAAGTCATGGGCGTTGGCGAGCTTGGCCGCCCGCTCGATCTCCGCCATCGACGCGCCGGGGCGGCCATACGCGATGTTCTCCGCCAGGGTCCGGTGGAACAGAATCGGCTCCTGCGGGACGATGGCGATCTGCGAGCGCAGCGAGTGCTGCGTCGCCCCCGCCACATCCTGCCCGTCGATCAGCACCCGGCCATCGGTCACATCGTACAGGCGCTGGATCAGCTTGACGAAGGTGGTCTTGCCCGACCCCGACGGCCCGACCAGCCCGACTCGCTCCCCCGCCTTGATGGTCAGGGACAGGTCGCGGTAGAGCGGCGTGGTGTGGCCGCCATAGCGGAAGGTGACGTGGTCGAAGCGCACCTCGCCAGCCTGAATGCTGATCGGGACGGCACCGGGCCGGTCCTCCACCCCAAGCGGCTCGGCATGGATCGCCACCAGTTCTTCCATCTCGTTGACGGAGCGCTGGAGATGGTTGATGTGCATGCCGATGTCGCGCAAATAGCCATGGACGACGAAATAGGTGGTCAGCACATAGGCCACGTCGCCCGGCGTCGCCTGCCCGCGCCACCACAGCCACAGCGCGGTCGCCACTACGCTGCTGCGGATCAACAACAGAACCACCAGCTGCACGGTGCTGTGGCGGGTATGGCGGGTCCAGGTGCGATGGGTGCGGCGGCTCCACTTGTCGACGACGCCGGCCAACCGATCATCCTCGCGCGGCTCGGCGCCGAAGGCCTTGACCACGGCGTTGCAACCGATGGCGTCGGCCAGTGTTCCGCCCAGCTTGGTGTCCCAGGCGTTGGACAGCCGGGCGGCCGGCGCGATGTAGAGGGTAGAGAACATCACCGTCATCGCGATGTAGACGGCGGTACCGAACGCGATGACCAGCCCCATCGCCGGCCAATGCAGCCCCAGCGTCACCATCGTGCCGATCAGCACGACCAGCGACGGCCACAGCGCCAGCAGCAGCGTGTCGTCCAGCGTGTCGAGCGCCCACATGCCGCGGGTGATCTTGCGCACCACCGACCCGGCGAAGCTGTTGGCGTGCCAGTCGGTGGAGAAGCGCTGGATGCGATGGAAGCTGTCCTGCCCGACATCGGCCATGATGCGCAGGGTAAAGGGGATGACGCCGCTCCACGCGACGTGGCGCATCACCACCATGCCGACGCCCAGCGCCACCATGGCACCGAAGGCGGTCAGCGCTTCGTGGAGGGCTGCGTCGCGGTCGCCCGGCAGCAGGGTCAGCGCGTCGACCAGCCGGCCGGCGAACAGCGGCATGAAGACGTCGGCCAGCGTCGCCAGGGCGATGGATCCGGCAATGCCGACGGCCAGCGGGGTCTGGCGCCGCCAGTGACGGAAGGTGAAGGCTAGAACGCTGCGGATCGCGTTCGGGCGCGGGGTGCGTTTCGACAGAGACATGGGAGTCCAACCGAGGCAGGGCCGGCGGCGAAGCGCCGGCTCCACGGCGGGCAGGCCACCGGCCCTGAGCCGGCACATTGCCAAGCTGGGGCCGGGGTCGGCGACGCCGTTCGGGAAAGAGCGGAATGGAAGCGGTGCGGGGCTTGGGACAGCCTGCGCTGATGCCGCCTTGCGCCGGACCTAGGAGTGGCGGTCCGAAAGGACGCGGCTGGCCGGCGCGGGAGTGTTCAGCAGGCACTTGGTACGCATGCGGCCTCCCGTTCGGCAGGAAATGAAACGACAAGACGGTATAACAAAGTTGCTGCGCAGGCGCCATTACCTCTTCGGTGGAGGCGCCGCCTGCGGATCAGCGTCCCTTCAGGTTCGTCTGGCGCGGCTTCATGCCGGTCGGGTTCGTGCCAACCGGTTTGCCCCCAGCCGGCTTCGCCCCCGCCGCCTTGCCCACCGGCGGCACCACGCGGCGGCCCTGGCCGGCCTGCTGGGTGAGGAAGGTCTTGCCTTTCGGCCCCTTCTCCCGCGGCTTGGCGGTAGCGCCGACCGGCTGCCAAGCGGGGATCAGATGCTCCTCGCCCGGTCCGATCAAATCCTCGCGGCCCATGCGCTTCAGCGCCTCGCGCAGGATCGGCCAGTTCTCCGGATCGTGGTAGCGCAGGAAGGCCTTGTGCAGCCGGCGCTGCTTCAGCCCCTTCGCCGACGACACCATCTCCGACCCGACGCGGCGCACCGGGCGCAGGGGATTGCGCTCGCTGTGGTACATGGCGGTCGCCAGCGACATCGGCGAGGGCAGGAAGGTTTGCACCTGATCCGCCTTGAAGCCGTTCCGCTTCAGCCACAGGGCGAGGTTCATCATGTCCTCGTCCGTGGTGCCGGGATGGGCGGCGATGAAGTAGGGGATCAGGTAGAGCTTCTTCCCCGCCTCCTTCGCCGCCTTGTCGAACATCCGCTTGAATTCGTCATAGGCGCCCATGCCGGGCTTCATCATCTTCGCCAGCGGACCCGGCTCGGTGTGTTCCGGCGCAATCTTCAGGTAGCCGCCGACATGGTGGGTCACCAGCTCCTTGACATATTCCGGATTGCGGACGGCGAGGTCGTAGCGCAGGCCGGACGCGATGTGGATCTTCTTCACCCCCGGCACCGCACGGGCCTTGCGGTAGAGTTGCACCAGCGACGAGTGGTCGGTGTTCAGGTTCTTGCAGATGTCCGGGAAGACGCAGGACGGACGCCGGCAGACGGATTCCGTCTCCTTGTCCTTGCAGGCAAGGCGATACATGTTGGCGGTCGGCCCGCCCATGTCGGAGATGACGCCGGTGAAGCCCTTGGTCTTGTCGCGGATATGCTCGATCTCGCGCAGGATTGACCCTTCGGACCGGCTCTGGATGATGCGCCCCTCATGCTCGGTGATCGAACAGAAGGAACAGCCGCCGAAACAGCCGCGCATGATGTTCACCGAGAAGCGGATCATCTCCCAGGCCGGAATGCGCGCATCGCCGTAGGACGGATGCGGCGCACGGGCGTAGGGAAGATCGTAGACGCCGTCCATCTCGTTGGTTTCCAGCGGGATCGGCGGCGGGTTCAGCCACACGTCGCGGTCGCCGTGGCGCTGGACCAGTGCGCGGGCGTTGCCGGGGTTGCTCTCCTGGTGCAGCACGCGGCTGGCATGGGCGTAGAGCACCTTATCGGCCGTCACCTGCTCGTAGCTGGGCAGGCGCACCGCCATGCGGTCGGCGCCGGCGGCGCGCGGCGACACCGGGGCCGACGGATCGTCGATGGAGCTGCTGTCGACCACCGTCCAGCCTTCCGGCAGGGACGAGCGCATGATCGCGGTGCCGCGGATGTCGGTCATCGCCTTGGGCGACTCCCCCTTCAGCGCACGCTGGGCGATCTCGATGATGGCGCGTTCGGCGTTGCCGTAGACCAGCATGTCCGCCTTGGAATCGACCAGAACGGAGCGGCGGATCTTCTCGCTCCAATGATCGTACTGGGCGATGCGGCGCAAGGACGCCTCGATGCCGCCCAGGACGATGGGCACGTCCTTGAAGGCTTCGCGGCAGCGCTGGGAATAGACGATGACCGCGCGGTCGGGCCGCTTGCCGCCCTCGTCGTTCGGCGTGTAGCTGTCGTTGTGGCGCAGGCGGCGGTCGGCCGTGTAGTGGTTGACCATCGAATCCATGTTGCCGCCGGTCACGCCCCAGAACAGCCGCGGCTTGCCCAGGATCTTGAACGGCTCCGCACTGCTCCAGTCTGGCTGGGCGATGATGCCGACGCGCAAGCCCTGTGCTTCCAGCAGCCGGCCGATGATCGCCATGCCGAAGCTGGGATGGTCGACATAGGCGTCGCCGGTGACGACGATGACGTCGCACTGGTCCCAGCCCAGCCGGTCCATTTCCGCACGCGACATCGGCAGGAAGGGCGCCGCCTTGGGGCGCACGCTCCGGTCCGGGCGGTGGGCGAACAGGTTGGGGGCCGCGAGCATCGCGTTCTCCGGGTCTCAGCTGTCAATGCGGATGGAAGCCGACAGTCATACCTTGTCGGCCCGCAAATTCCCACCGCTGATAACGCAGCGGAGCAATGGGACATTGTGCGGGATTGCCGGCAGCTATGTGGGACGCCCCACAGCCGGTGCAAGGGCCACCCGTAGGTTAGGGGGGCAGGGAAGGGGCACCGCTCAGGCCGCGGCGCCGCCCGCCTCTTCCGCCCGGCCGTTGCGCCGCGCCACCACCCAGCCGATCACCGCTCCCACCAGCAGCACCAGTGCCGCGCTGACGAAGGCCGCGCCCGAATGGGGAAACAGCGGCTCGGCCCCGACGGAGGCGGAATAGACCGCTCCGAAGAAGACCGGCGCCACGATGCCGGCAACACTCGCCACGCTCATGTTGGCGCCCTGCAACTGGCCCTGTTCGGAGGGGGAGACCCGCTGCGTCATCAGCGACTGGATGGTCGGCATTGCCAGACCCCACAACGCGTTCGGCAGGATGGCCAGCGCGAACCAGCCGCCGTCCGGCGCCAGCCCCATGCAGGTCAGCCCGCCGGCCCCGCCGAACAAGCCGACCACCATCGTGCCGCGGTCGCCCAGCCACTTCACCATGCGCGACACGACCAGCCCCTGCATGACCATGTCCAACGCGCCGACCACCGCCAGAAGAAGCCCGACGTCCCAAGCGCTCCAGCCGTACCGATGCGCGGCATAGAGCACGAAGACCGCAGGGAAGACGTTGTGGGAGAAATGGAGCATGAAATTGACCAGGGCCAGCCCCGACAACTCGGAGTGGGACCGCAGCAGACGCAGCGCGCCAAACGGATTGGCCCGGCGCCAGGAAAAAGCCATCCGGTGTTCCACCGCCAGCGATTCCGGCAGAACGGCCAGACCATAGAGGAAGGCCAGCCCGCTGAGCGCCCCGGCCGCCCAGAAGGGCGCGCGCGGCGACAGCTCTCCCAACACCCCGCCCAGGAGGGGGCCGGCAATGAATCCGGCGCTGAACGCGGCGCCGATCAGGCCATAGGCCCGCGCCCGCTGCTCCGGCGGCGTCACGTCGGCCATATAGGCGAATACGGTGGTGAAGCTGGAGGAGGTGATGCCGGCAATTGCCCGGCCGACCACCAGCCACCACAGGTTCGGCGCCACCGCGATCAGCACGTAATCCACCGCCAGTCCCAGGGCCGACAGCAGGATCACCGGCCGCCGCCCGAACCGGTCCGAAAGCGAACCGATCACCGGAGAGCAGAAGAACTGCATCAGCGCCCACAGTGCCACCAGCGCACCGTTGATGGTGCCGGCCTGCGCATCGGGCCCGGCGAACTCCTCGATCAGAGCCGGCAGCACCGGAATGACGATGCCCATTGCCACGATGTCGAGCGCTGCGGTGACCAGAATGAAAGCGATTGCGGCCTTGCGCGGCCGAAGAACGGAAGACATGGAACAGCCTTGCAAAACACGACGGATCAAAACGCCCGAACCGGGCGGAGTACGCGACGCCGGCCAAATCGGCAGCCGGAACGACGTTGCGCAGAGAAGCGGGATCATAGGCGGCAAGCGGCCGGTTGTGAAGTGAAATATATCCGACTGCGGATGTATTTCGGGGGGGGGTGCGCAGATGACCTGCTTTGCCACCGGATTTTATGTGATGCGAACCTGTTCAAGGTACGTATGGCTGCGTTTCATGGAATGGGCTTGCCAGGCGCCACCATTAGCAAAATCATATTTGCGCAGTGCCGCTTACCCGGCGGCACAGAAGGAGGACACTCGCCATGCAGAGGGTCAAACTTTCCTTTTGGGGCCTGCTGGCGCTGTTGACCGTGCTGTGGCTCTCTGCCGATGCCTCGGTGTTCCAGTGGACCGGCTATTTCCCATTCCGCTCCAGCATGGTCCAGTATAGCGGTGTGATTGCCATCGGCTGCATGAGCGTCGCCATGATCCTGGCGCTGCGCCCCCGCTGGCCCGAGAGGTGGTTCGGCGGCCTCGACAAGATGTACCGCCTGCACAAATGGCTGGGCATCGGCGCTCTCGTCTTCGCAATCGCCCACTGGCTTTGGGCGCAGGGAACGAAATGGGCAGTGGGCTGGGGCTGGCTGGACCGGCCGCGGCGTGGCCCGCGTGCCCCGTTGGAGAACCCTGTCGCTCAGTCGCTCATGGACCTTCGCGGCACGGCGGAGGCGATCGGCGAATGGGCGTTCTATGCCGCCCTGGTGCTGATCGCGCTCGCGCTGATCAAGAACGTGCCCTACCGGATGTTCTTCAAGATGCACCGGCTGCTGGCGATCACCTATCTGGTGCTGGTGTTCCACACCGTCGTGCTCACCGACTTCGCTTACTGGACTGCGCCCATCGGCTGGCTCCTGGGGGTGCTGCTTGCCGGCGGCACATGGGCCGCCGTCGTGGCTCTGCTGGGCCGAGTCGGAATCGACCGCCGGGTTCCGGGCAGCATTCGCACTCTCCATTACTATCCGGCCCTGCGCGTGCTCGAGGCCGAGATCGACGTGCCGCAGGGATGGCCGGGGCACAAGGCGGGCCAGTTCGCTTTCGCCACGTCGGACGCTGCGGAGGGCGCGCATCCCTATACCATCGCCTCGGCCTGGAACGAGGCCGAGCAGCGCATCACCTTCGTGATCAAGGCGTTGGGCGACCATACGCGGCGCCTGCGGGAAAATCTGCGGATCGGTCAAGCAGTGATGGTCGAGGGACCATACGGCTGCTTCACCTTCGATGACGACCGCCCTCACCAGATCTGGGTGGGCGGCGGGATCGGCGTGACGCCCTTCATCGCCCGCATGAAGTATCTCGGGATGCATCCGGAGCGACCGCCGCAAACCATCCACTTCTTCCACACCACGCGCGACTATGACGAGGACGCAATCGCCAAGCTCACGGCCGATGCAGCGGCTGCGGGGATAACCCTCCACATTCTGGTCGATGGCCACAACGGCCGTCTGGACGGCGAGCGCATTCGCGCGGCGGTGCCTGACTGGCGCAATGCCAGCATCTGGTTCTGCGGCCCGACAGGCTTCGGGCAGGCGCTGCGGCAGGATTTCGCGGCCCAGGGCCTGCAGGTGGAGCGGCGCTTCCACCAGGAGCTTTTCGAAATGCGGTGATCGTCCGTCATTCCTCCAGGGCGCGCTCGATCCGCCGGTCCGGCACCAGCCACAGCAGGATCACCGACACGTAGAGCAGGATGGACAACGACTGCAGGACGAAGGCCAAGGGAATGGCAATGGCGTAGAACGCCATGCTGATCTTGCCCTTCCGGTCGGAGCCGACGGCTCGCGCCACCGCCGAATCCCGCCCGCCGCAGGCGATGATCGCCCGTTCGGTCAGGTTGTAGCCGACCGCCGCCATGCCGAGGACGACGCCATAGGCCGCCGTCGCCACCGGCGAGAAGGCGCTTTCATCGAGCCAGCGGATGACGAAGGGCACCAGCGACAGCCAGAACAGCAGGAAAAGATTCGCCCACAGCACCCGCCCGTCGATGCGCGCGGTCGCCTGCCACAGATGGTGATGGTTGTTCCAGTAGAGCCCGACATTGATGAAGGACAGCACATAGGCCAGCAGGATGGGAATGCGCTCCGCCAGGGCGGCGAGGCTGCCGTCCGCCGGCACCTTCAATTCCAGCACCATGATGGTGATGACGATCGCCACCACCCCGTCGGTGAACGCCTCCAGCCGGCCGGCCTTCATGGATCCGATCTCCGGCGTCAGGCCGCGGCCGGCGCGGCCGCCACCGGATGAAGCGCGCAAACCGCGGTCCCCGCCAGCACCAGCGCGCCGACGACGACCAGGGGAAGCACCAGACCGCTCTGCGTCACCATGACAGCGCCGATCACGGCACCGAGGAAGATCGCTGCGACGCTGGCCATCCGGCGTGCCGCATTGGTGTTGGCGCCGCCGGCAAGGCTGGAATCCGCCGCCAGCCCGGTCAGGGTCAGGGTGAGGACCGTCGTGGTGAGGTCGGGTACCTTCAACTGCCGGACCGTGGCGTTGCGGAAGCCCATGGCGAAACCGGTCAGGGCGATGATCGCATACAAGCCGGACGCGGGAGCCTGCGTGCCGACATCGAAACCGGCGGCGACCATCGCGGCGATCCAGAACAGCGACGTCTCGAACAGGGCCGCAGCCAGCAGCCAATGCCGCATCGGCCGTCCCGCCAGCATCCTGCCGACTCGGCCAGCGATCAGGGCGCCGGCAAGGAAGGACGCCAGTGCCGTAACCGCCGGCATGACCAGGAAGCCGGGCGTACCGGCGGCGGCGAAACCGAGGAAGACGACGTTGCCGGTCATGTTGGCGGTGAAGACCTTGCCCAGGCCGAGAACGCTGATGGCATCGACCAGCCCCGTCGTCACCGACAGAAGAAGCAGAAGCCAGGGCAGGGGGGAGTTGCCGGTTGCGGCCGGTGCGGACATGGCTGTCGCTTTCCCATTGTTGCCGGTGGGAGAAACGGCAGCATCGGACATCGCCGCGATGGCGGTCTTGTCGGTTCAAGGCCGGCTTGGAAAATTCTGCACATATTGCCGGGGTGGCGGCGCCGCCGATCAGGATGCCGACACTTCTATGTTGCGAGGGACTGACATTCTGACATTGCGCCTACATGCGCCTACAACAAATGTTGCAACCGGATAGAAATGTCAGTGGTTTGCGCAAAGTAGGAATGTCAGTAGGTCAGGCTTAGGCTTGACGGTG
>NZ_VTTO01000025.1:37159-70742 GCF_008364825.1 Azospirillum sp. B21 | reverse complement strand
TCCCAGCCGTCGAAAACGGGATGGAAGACTGACGCTTCTATGTTGCGCTGGACTGACATTTTAGCTTTGCGCCTACAACAAAGAGGCACATAAGAATACTTATGGAAATATACGCTCTTCATACGACGTCGCATGCCGTCTCGCTTGTCGGTCCTATCGCAAAATGATCTTGCCCTGGTTTGGTGGTTCTTGCGCACTTTGCCTGGATCACGCCGCCAGAAGGGTTCGTCTCCGGAACAGATCCAGGCTGGCTCTGATCTTGCCCCACCCAACCAGGGCAAGATCAAAGGCGTGCTGCGCCGCTTCGGCCCATTAGCTCCGGCGTCGCGGCTGGACTGATGCTGCGCCATGATCACAGCCAGCATTGCATGTCCGGCGATTTCCATGCCGAGATCATGTGCCTGGGCATCACAGCGAGTGGCCCGATCCTACCCCACTTGAGAATCGTACGAAAGGCAGAGGTTGAATGAACCGCCACCCATGGACAACCTACAATATGTAGCCCAACGACAATTCTCCGCCGATCCTCCCCGTGGTGGGGAGGATCGGCGGAGCATGGACGTCAGCCGAAACGGCCGGTGATGTATTCGGAGGTCTTTTCCTTGGTCGGATTGGTGAAGATCTCTTCCGTGTTCCCGAACTCGATCAGCTCGCCCAGATACATGAAGGCGGTGAAGTTGGAGATGCGGGCCGCCTGCTGCATGTTGTGGGTGACGATGGCGATGCAGTAGTCGGAGCGCAGCTCGTCCACCAGCTCCTCGCACTTGGCGGTGGAGATGGGGTCGAGCGCCGAGGTCGGCTCGTCCAGCAGCAGGACCGACGGCTTGACCGCGATGGCGCGGGCGATGCACAGGCGCTGCTGCTGGCCGCCGGACAGGCTCATGCCGTTCTGGCGCAGCTTGTCCTTTACCTCGTCCCACAGCGCGGCGCGGCGCAGCGAGAACTCCACCCGCTCGTCCATCTCGGCGCGGGACAGCTTCTCGTACAGCTTCACGCCGAAGGCGATGTTGTCGTAGATCGACATCGGGAAGGGCGTCGGCTTCTGGAACACCATGCCGACGCGGGCGCGCAGCAGGTTCAGGTCCTGCTTGGGCGACAGGATGTTGACGCCGTCCAGCATGACCTCGCCGGTCGCGACCTGCTTGGGATAGAGGTCGTACATCCGGTTCAGGATGCGCAGCAGGGTCGACTTGCCGCAGCCCGACGGACCGATGAAGGCGGTGACCTGACGGTCGTAGAGCGGCAGCGAGACGTCCTTCAGGGCACGGTAGCCGTCATAGAAGAAGTCCAGGTTGCGGATGCTGATCTTCTCGGGCAGGCCGGCACCGGCGATCGGCCGATCGGCACCGGCGCCGGGGATCATGCCGGGGGGCATCCCGTGGCTTCCGTGGGCGGGGCTGCCGTGGGCGGGGCTGTTGGCGTCCATGTGGGTCATCGTCATGGTTACTTTCTCGTCGAGCCGAGACCGGCCAGCAGCCGGGCGCCGATGTTGAGGAGCAGGATGGCGACCGTGATCAGCAGCGCGCCGCCCCAGGCCAGCTGGCGCCAGTCCTCGTAGGGAGACATCGCGTACTGGAAGATGACCACCGGCAGGTTGGCCATCGGCGCGTTCATGTCCGCGCTCCAGAACTGGTTGTTCAGGGCGGTGAAGAGCAGAGGGGCCGTCTCGCCGCTGATGCGGGCGATGGCCAGCAGGACGCCGGTGATCATGCCGTTGCGAGCGGCGCGGTAGGCGACGAAGGTGATGACCTTCCACTGCGGCGCACCAAGGGCCGCCGCGGCCTCGCGCAGGCTGTTGGGCACCAGCTTCAGCATGTCCTCGGTCGTGCGGACCACGACGGGGATGACGATGACCGCCAGGGCCATGGCCCCCGCCCAGGCCGAGAAATGGCCCATGCGGATGACCATCACCTCGTATACGAACAGGCCGACCATGATCGACGGCGCGCTCAGCAGCACGTCGTTGATGAAGCGGACCACCTCGGCCAGCTTGCCGTCGCGACCGAACTCGGCAAGGTAGGTGCCGGCCATGATGCCGATCGGCGTGCCGACAAGGGTGGCGACCGTGGTCATGATGACGCTGCCGAAGATGGCGTTCAGCAGGCCGCCCTCCCCGCCCGGCGGCGGCGTGTTCTCGGTGAACAGGGCGATGTTGATCGCCGACAGCCCGTTGTAGAGCAGCGTCCACAGGATGGCGACCAGCCAGAACAGGCCGAAGCCTGCGGCGCCCAGCGCCAGGGTCAGCGCCACCTTGTTGACGATGCGGCGGCGGTTGTACAGGCCGCCGGCCGGAGCGGCGAGCGCCGCGGAACTTGACATGCTCATGGCCTCAGACTCCGGCCTGGCGCTGCAGGCGCAGCAGCATCAGCTTGGCGATCGACAGAACGGCGAAGGTGATCAGGAACAGGATCAGGCCCAGCGCCACCAGCGAGGCGGTATAGACGTCGCCGACCGCCTCGGTGAATTCGTTGGCGATGGAGGCCGAGATCGTCGTGCCCGGCGCCATGATGGAGGAGCTGATGCGGTGCGCGTTGCCGATGACGAAGGTGACGGCCATCGTCTCGCCCAGCGCGCGGCCCAGCCCCAGCATGACGCCGCCGACCACGCCGGTGCGGGTGTAGGGCAGCACCACGTTCCACACCACTTCCCAGGTGGTGGCGCCCAGCCCGTAGGCGGATTCGCGCACCATCGGCGGCACCGTCTCGAAGACGTCGCGGGTGATGGAGGTGATGAAGGGCAGCACCATGATGCCCAGGATCAGCCCGGCGGTTAGGATGCCAATGCCATAGGGCGGACCCATGAACAGGTTGCCGATGCCCGGGACCTGACCCAGCGTGTTGATCAGGAAGGGCTGGATGGTCGACTGCATGAAGGGGGCGAAGACGAACAGGCCCCAGATGCCGTAGATGATGCTGGGAATGCCGGCCAGCAGCTCGATGGCGACGCCGAGCGGTCGCTTGAGCCAGGCCGGGCACATCTCGGTGATGAACAGCGCGATGCCGAAGCTGACCGGAATGCCGACAGCCATGGCGATGACCGACGTGATCAGCGTGCCGTAAATGGGGGCGAGCGCGCCGAATTCCTCCGACACCGGGTTCCAGACTTCGGTCGTGACGAACCCGAAGCCGAACGCGCGCAGTGCCGGAAGCGCGCCGTCGATGAGAGAAACCGTGACGCCGCCCAGAATGAACAGGACGAGCAGCGCGAAAAAGAGCGTGGCGTTGCGGAAAGCCGCATCCTGCAGGCGCTGGCGGCGGGCCCGTCGGGCGGTGGAAGCGTGTGCGTCGGTCAAGGTCAGCGCGATCTCGGTCATGGCCGCTCCGTGAGGCGTGCGGTGGGGGCGGCGAAATTTCCGTCCCCACCGGCGGATCATGCCCCCGGAGTGCGCCGTCTGCCGGCGCAACCCGGGGTCGGGTTGGCCGTGGTTACTTGGCCGACGCGGTCCAGATCGGCTTGCCGTCGGCCTGGATCGACTGCGACCAGGTCTTCTGGACCAAGGAGACGACCGCCTCCGGCATCGGGACATAGTCCAGATCGGTGGCCATCTTGGCGCCGTTCTTGTACGCCCAGTCGAAGAACTTCAGCGCTTCGGCCGAGACCGCGACATCCTGCGGGTTCTTGTACATCAGGATGAAGCTGGCGCCGGTGATCGGCCAGCTCTCCGCACCCGGCTCGTCGGTCAGGATGACGTAGTAGCCCTTGGCGTTGGCCCAGTCGGCGTTCGCCGCGGCGGCCTGGAAGGCCTCGATCTTCGGAACGACGGTCTTGCCGTCCTTGTTCTGCAGGCCGACATACGTGATGTTGTTCTGCTTGGCGTAGGCGTATTCGACGTAGCCGATCGAGCCGTCCGTCTGCTTGACCATGTTGGCCACGCCTTCATTGCCCTTGGCGCCGATGCCGGCCGGCCACTGGACGGAAGAGTTGGCGCCGATCTGGGTCTTGAACTTCGGGCTGGTCTTCGACAGGTAGTCGGTGAACAGGAAGTTGGTGCCCGACCCGTCGGAACGGTACACCGGCGCGATGGCGGTGTTCGGCAGGTTGACGTTCGGGTTCAGGGCCTTGATCTGCGGATCGTTCCACTTGGTGATCTCGCCCATGTAGATGTTGGCGAGAACCGTGCCCGACAGCTTGACCTCGCCGGACTTCAGACCCTTCAGGTTCACGACCGGAACGACGCCGCCCATGATCATCGGGAACTGGATCAGGCCGGCCTGCTCCAGCTCTTCCGGCTTCAGCGGCATGTCCGACGCGCCGAAGGTGACCGTCTTGGCCTTGATCTGCTTGATGCCGCCGCCCGAACCGATCGACTGGTAGTTCAGGCCCGTGCCCGTCTCCTTCTTGTAGGCGTCGGCCCACTTGGCATAGATCGGGTACGGGAAGGTGGCGCCGGCGCCGGAGATGTCGGCGGCCGAGGCGACCGACAGCGGGGCGACCGACACGGACAGAACGGCCAGGGCACCGAAGGCGGCGCAGCGAACGAACGCCGAGGTCATGGTTTTCACGGCAAAACTCCCGATAGGTTTGGACGGTGTCGTTGGGTCTGGGAAAATCCCGGCCTTCGCCGGAGGTCGTAACCCGCCTTCTTCGTCGCGGTGACCATAGCCACCGCTGGTGACGGGTTTGTTTTGTTTACGTGTCAGTTTTATGAAACCGACCCGTTCTTGCCGGCTTCGCGACGGTCATCGCGCCGCCCGGATTTCCTGAAGGAACAGATGCACGGCGGAGCCGAGGCTGGTCGCCTCGTGCGACAGGCTTTCCGCAACCTGCAGCACGTCGCCGGCCTGGGCGCGCACCTTGGCCGCGGCTTCCGATAGGCCGGCGACATGGTCCGACGCCGCCTGCGTCCCTACCGCGACCCGGTGGGAACTGTCGACGATGCTCGACGTGATGGTCGCCTGCTCCTCCACCGCCGAGGCGATGGCGGAGGCGTTGGATTCGATGCGCTGGACGCTGCCGGTCATGGTCGCCACCACCTCCGCCGTCTGGCGGCTGGCCGCCTGGGTTGCGGCGATCTGGCGGGCGATCTCGGCGGTGGCCTGGGCCGTCTGGCCGGCCAGCGCCTTCACCTCGCCCGCGACCACCGCGAAACCGCGGCCCATCTCCCCTGCCCTCGCCGCTTCGATGGTGGCGTTCAGCGCCAGCAGGTTGGTCTGGCCGGCGATCTCGTCGATCAGTCCGACCACGGTGCCGATCTCCCCCGCCGTGCTCGACAGGTCGGCAACGGTGGCCTTCACCTGCTCCGCCCCGGCGGCGGTGTCACCGATGATGCGGGCCGATTCGCCGGTGCGCTTGCTGATCTCGGCGATGGACTGCGAGATTTCGGATGCGGCGGTCGCCACCTGCTGGATTCCCGCCGCCATCTCGCCGGACAGCTGCATCGCGGCATCCGCCCGATCGTTGGCATTGGCGGCGATGTCGGTCAGCGAGCGGGCGCGGGCGGCCATCACGCGGGCGGCCTCGGCCAGGGTCTCCACGCTGCTCAGAACATTGCGTTCGAACTGGTCGGCGATCTCCAGCATGCTGGTCCGGCGGGCCGAGGCGGCGTTGCGGCGCTCGATCTCCACCTTCTCATGCGCCTCTTCCATGGCGCGGGCGTTGGCGATGAAGACGAACAGAGCGCGGGCCATGTCGGTGATCTCGTCGTTGCCGTCGGCCTTCTGCTCCACCGTCAGGTCGCCGGCAGCGACCCGGCGCATGGCGTCGGCAAGCGCTTCCATCCGGCCGACGACGTGGCGCCC
The DNA here is from genome assembly GCF_008364825.1 of Azospirillum sp. B21. Classification (GTDB taxonomy): domain Bacteria; phylum Pseudomonadota; class Alphaproteobacteria; order Azospirillales; family Azospirillaceae; genus Azospirillum. The sequence goes on along the minus strand of NZ_VTTO01000025.1, from coordinate 65,004 downwards.
GACATAGAGGGAGACGATCAGCCCGGCCAGCAGCACGCCGGCGGTCGCCAGCAGGATCTGCACCTGGTTGGTGCGCTCCAGCGCGTCATGGGCGGCGGACGCGCCGGCGGCGGTCGCCTGCTCTGCCGACTGGACCAGCCCGTCGACCATCCCGGTCAGGGCGGCGCCGGTGCTGCGGTTGCTGTCGATCAGTGCGGCATTCTCGGCATAGGCCGCCAGTTCGCCGCCGCGCAGCGCCAGGATGCCGTCGTCGCCGAAGCCCAGCACCAACAGCCATTCGGCCAGCCGGCGGACCTCTGCCCCCAGATCGCCTTGCGACTCCTGCAACGACTTGCGGATGGTCGCGGCCAGCGGGTCCAGCGTGCGGCGCGCAGCTGCCAGCCGGGCCGGCGTCTCCGCATTGCCGGCCTCGGCCAGCTTGCCGGCCAGCAGGTTGGCGTCCGCCATCAGGCCGCTCAGCACGGTGTAGCGGTGCTGGGCCTCCGGCACGACGTTGGTGGAGAGATCCTGCATCCGCTCCGCGATGGCATTCCCGGCCTCGGCGATGCGCCCGCGGGAGTTCAGCATCAGCGGCAGCATGCGGCTGTTGGCGTCGCGGTCCAGCCGGACGATCTCATCGACCGCGGCGGCCTGGGACTCAGCCAGCTTGTGCGCTTCCGCCTCCCCGATGCCGGGGGTCAGCTGGCGGACACGGCGGGTGTAGACGCTCTTGTCGCCGTCGCCGTAGGCCGACAGCTCGTTGATCGTCGCGACGACGGGAGCGGCCGCCTCGCTCTTCGCCAGCGGGCGCAGGGCGCCTTGCAGGTCGGACAGCGCCGAATCGAAGTCGGTGGACAGCGACATCACCTTGGACCGGTCGGTCTCGAAGGCGCCGATCAGCAGCGCCTTGGTCAGCGCCGCCTCCGCGCCGCGCAGCTGGAACAGCGGGATCACCGTCTGCCCCAGTTCGCCGCCGATCGCCTCGGAGGATTGCGAGGTCGCCTCCACCATCGCGGCGATCGCCTGGGCGAGCTGTTCGCGCGAGGCCTGCATGTCCGGCTTCAGCGCCGCCAGCAGCCGGGCATGGGCGTCGCTCAACTCCGCCAGCCGGGCGCTGCGCTGTTCCTGCAGGCTCAGCCGGCGGCCGGTCGCCGCGCCCAGCGCGTCGATGGTGCCCAAAAGCGAACGGGCGGTGGCCGCCAGCTCGCCCATGCGGCCGATGTCGCCATGCCCGTCGGCCAGCCGGGCGAGCTGACCGTCCAACTCCGCGCGCTGCGCCGCCATGGCACTGCGCAGCCGGGTCAAATCCTCCTCCGACGATGCGGCGTCGATCAGCGGTCCCAGCGCCAGCACCCGCGCCGTGGTGGTGGCGAGGCCATGCGCGGCGCTCAGCACCGGCACCTGGGTTCCCGTGATGTCGGCGACATGTCCCCGGACCGCGCCGTAGGACATCCAGCCGACGACCGCCGCGAGGCAGGGCAGTGCCGCCACGGTGCCGAATGCGATCAGCATTTTCGACTTGATGCCGGATCGCCGGCGCTGGTCGGCGCGATCTGCCATGTGGGCCACCCGTGGTCTGGAGGTTGTCCGCACCGGACCCGCGGTTCTCCGCAGGCCGGCCGACGCCATGGGTAGCCCCTCTCTTTGTCTGTTTGGGTGACGCTTCGATGAAGTTTTCGCGACGCACAATCGAAATATCGCTGCGCTCGCGAAATCACCGGCTCCGACGATGGTCGATGGCCGACCATTGGCCAGCCATGGTGAATCGAACGTAAACAGCGCTGCGAAGCAAAAGCGGCGCCCGCCGGGGTCAGGCGCCGCTTTATTACGCGTCTTCAGGGCATGACATTCGTCTTATTGCGGGTGTTACACCGGCGGTGCGGTGCGCCGCAGGCTGTCGCGGTCCGCCGCCTTGTCGAACCATGACGCAAGCGCCGGGCGGCCGTCACGCCAGTCCTCATGACCGAAACGGAAATCGAGATAGCCGAGCGCCGCCAGCACGGCGAGCGTGCCGATGGTTGTTTCTCCGGCCAGCGCCGCCGCATCTGTCTCCAGAAGGTCGAGCGCACGGGCGACCGCCTTGCGCTGGCGTTCCATCCAGCCTTCCGATTTCTCGCCGTCCGGGCGCATGGACTCCAGCCGGCGGAGGATGGCGGCGTCGCAGATGCCGTCGGCGATCGCCTGGAACCGAAGTGCGGTCCAGCGTGCCGGCCCTGCCGGCGGGAACAGCGGCGCCCGGTCGCCGAGCGAATCGAGATACTCGACGATGACCGGGCTGTCGAACAGGGTGGTACCCTCCTCCAGCGTCAGGGCGGGAACCTTGCCCAGCGGGTTCTCCTTGGGCAGGTCGGTCTCGGCCGACCACGGATCGGTCGCCACCCGCTCCACCCGATCCTCCAGCCCGCGTTCGATGACGACCATCATCACCTTGCGCACATAGGGCGAGGTGGGGCTCCAGCGCAGCTTCAACATGGACGTTCCTTCGGTGGTGTCGGTTTACGGAGGCTCCGCCCCGCATCCTGCCACCGAACCGCCCGCCGGGGGAGCACTCGATGGACAGAGCCGTGGGAAGGTTTTGCGTCCCGCTCCCGGCCGCCTCGGTCCTGTCGGATCCGCTTTGGCTTGCAACGCTTCGCCTTTGCCGTCATTTGCTGACATCGGCCGGTTGGGCCGGGGTGCAGCGTGGACAGGCCGGGGGCAGGCGCATGAAGGTGATCATCTGTGGAGCGGGGCAGGTCGGGGCCAGCATCGCGCGGCACCTCGCGCTGGAAGACAACGACATCACGGTGATCGACACCTCGACCGAGCTGGCGCAGCGGATGGACGAGAGCCACGACGTGCGCGGGATGGTCGGCTATGCCTCGCACCCGGATGTGCTGGCCCAGGCGGGGGCGCGGGATGCCGACATGCTGATCGCCGTCACCCATTCCGACGAGGTCAACATGGTGGCCTGCGAGGTCGCCCATTCGGTGTTCAACATCCCGCTGCGCATCGCCCGCATCCGCAAGCAGGCCTATCTGCAGCCGGAATGGTCGGCGATGTTCTCCGCACAGCATCTGGCGATCAGCGTCGTCATCTCGCCGGAGGTGGAGATCGCCCACAGCATCGCGCGGCGCCTGCGTTCCCCCGGCGCGTTCGAGATGGTGCCGCTCGCCGACGGCAAGGTGCACCTGATCGGCGTCCACTGCACCAACAGCTCGCCCCTGCTCAACACGCCGCTGCGCCGCCTGACCGAGATGTTTCCGGACGTGCGCGCGGCCGTGCTGGCCGTCTTCCGCGACGGCGCCGGCTTCGTGCCAAAGGGGAACGACCAGCTGCGGCTGGGCGACGACGTGCATCTGGTGTGCCGCACCGCCGACATCGTCCGCGTCGTCGCCCTGTTCGGCCACAGCGAGGCGCCGGCCCGCCGTCTGGTCATCGCCGGCGGCGGCAATGTCGGCTTCAACCTGGCGCAGATCGTCGAACGGCACATGCGCGGCATCTCCATCAAGATGATCGAGGGCAACGCGGACCGGGCGGAGCTGATCTCGCGCTCGCTGCGCTCCAGCACGGTGGTGCTGAACGGCGATGCGCTGGACCACGAGATCCTGGAGGAGGCGCAGGTCGGCCGGGCCGAGACCATCGTCGCCGTCACCAACGACGACGAAACCAACGTCTTCACCTCGCTGCTGGCCAAGCGCGCCGGTTGCGGGCGGGCGATCACGCTGCTGAACAAGACGTCCTACGCGCCGATCGTCGCCGGGCTGGGGATGGACGTGGTGGTCAATCCGGCGGCGGTTACCGTGTCCTCGATCCTGCGCCATGTCCGGCGCGGCCGGGTCGCGGCGGTGCAGACCATCGGCGACAATTTCGGCGAGGTGGTGGAGGCCGAGGCGCTGGAGACCTCGCGCGCGGTCAGCGGCCCCATCGGGTCCATCGCTCTGCCGGCCGGCATGATGATCGGCGCGCTGGTCCGCGGCGGGGAGGTCATCATCCCAACCAGCCAGACGGTGATCGAACCGCATGACCGCGTCATCGTGATGGCCACCGCCGATCTGGTGCGCAAGGTCGAAAAGCTGTTCGCGGTCGGGCTGGAATTCTTCTGACCGGCCGTACGGCCCTGCCGGACACGTCATTGCCTTCCCGCCGCCCACTCCCTTGACCAGAGACATCATGCCGAATTTCAGGCCGATCCTGTTCATCGTCTCCATCGTGCTGCTGGCGCTCGCCGCGACGATGCTGATCCCGGCCGCGGTCGATTTCGCCTATGGCAACCCGGACGCCAGGGTCTTTCTTTATTCGGCCGCCTTCACCGGCGCCTGCGGCGGCGCGGGGGCGCTCGGCACCCGATGCCACCTGCATGGCGGATTGTCGCTGAGACAGGCCTTCCTGCTGACGCCGCTGACCTGGACCAGCACCGCGGCCTTCGCCGCCCTGCCCTTCCAGTTCGGCCATTTTCCCGACCTGTCGCTGAACTACGCCAACGCCTTCTTCGAAACCATGTCGGGGCTGACCACCACCGGATCGACGGTTCTGGTCGGGCTGGACCGGACGACGGAGGGCATCCTGCTGTGGCGGGCGCTGCTGCAATGGATGGGCGGCATCGGCATCATCGGCGTCGCCATCGCGGTTCTGCCGGCGCTGCGGGTGGGCGGCATGCAGCTGTTCCGCACCGAATCCTCCGACCGGTCGCAGAAGGTGCTGCCGCGCGCCCAGCAGATCGCCAAGGCGATCGTCGCGGTCTATGCCGGGCTGACGGCGATCTGCGGGGTCTGCTACTGGATGGCCGGGATGACGCCCTTCGAGGCGGTGGTGCATGCGCTGAGCAGCCTGTCGACCGGCGGCTTCTCCACCTCCGACAGCTCAATCGGCCATTTCGAAAACCCGGTCCTGCATTGGCTGGTGACGCTGTTCATGCTGCTGGGCAGCCTGCCCTTCGTGCTTTACGTCCGCACCCTGACCGGCCAGCGCGACGCGCTGTGGAAGGACAGCCAGGTACGCACATATCTGGGCTTCCTGGCCGCGGTGATCCTGCCGCTCAGCATCTGGCTGGCGCTGAAGCACGGGCACGACTTCCACGACGCCCTGCGGCTGGTGGCCTTCAACGTGGTGTCGGTCGTCACCACCACCGGCTATGCCTATACCGATTACAGCCAATGGGGAAATCTTGCGGTCGGCGTCTTCTTCGGACTGACCTTCATCGGCGGCTGCACCGGCTCGACCGCCGGCGGCATCAAGATCTTCCGGTTCGAGGTGATGGTGACGGTACTGCGCACCCATTTCCTCCACCTGATCTATCCCCGCGGCGTCTTTCCGCGCCAGTACGGCAACCGGCAGCTGGACGATGACGTGCTGGGATCGGTGATCGTCTTCTTCGCGCTGTTCTTCACCGCCTACAGCGTGATCACCATCGCGCTGATGGCCCTGGGGCTGGACTTCATCACCAGCGCCAGCGCCGCGGTGACCGCGCTGGCGAATGTGGGGCCGGGGCTTGGCGACATCATCGGTCCGGCCGGCACCTTCTCGTCCCTGCCGGATTCTGCGAAATGGCTGCTGTCGCTGGCTATGCTGCTGGGCCGGTTGGAGCTGTTCACCGTGCTTGTGCTGTTCATGCCCCAGTTCTGGCGGGGCTGAGGGGCCGAACGTAAGGGGCCGGCCGGGACCGGCCCCTTTCCGCGCTTATTCGCCAGGATCGCGGTTGGCCGCGTGATCCTGCATCTGTTCGGTCTGCACGGTCTTGCTGTCCAGCCCGCGGGCATCGGAATGGCGGGACTTGTCGCGGTTCGACAGCACCGCGTTGTCGCCGATGGAGCCGGCCGGCAGGTCGGTGGTGGCGCCGGTGCCGGTGCCCTTGCCCTGTCCGCTGGGGCTCATGTGCTTCTTGCTGGCGTTCGCCATCCTTGCTTTCTCCGTCGGTTGGCCGCCCGGGGGCGCCGGGAAGGCGATTCCCGGCTCCGGACGGCTGGGTGTCGGTTCAGAGCAGCCGCAAGCCTTACTGCGGCCCCTACTGCGGCCCCTACTGCGGGTTGCGCGGCTGGGTGCTGTCCAGGCTGTTGGCGGTGCCGTGGGCTGCGTCGTTCTTCATATCGCCGCCCTTGTTCATGGTGCCGTGATCGGCGTTGCTGCCGCCGCTGTTGCGGTCGTTGCGCTGGCCCAGAGAGACGGTGTTGTCGTCGTATTTGAACTCGGCCATCTGCTTGACCTGATCCTCGGTCACCTGCCGGGCGACGATGCGGTCGCCGTCGGCGTTCAGCAGGGTGTAGTCCAGGGCCACCTGCTTGGCGCCGATGCCCAGAATGCCGCCGCGGTCCAGGATCACCTGGGTGGCCTTGCCCGACTGTGCGTCGAGGATGATGTCGGCCACGTCGCCCAGCTTGCCTCCGTCCTCGCCATAGACGGCCTTGCCCATCATGTTTTCGAAGCTGGTGCTCTGCTGGGCGGCGCCGCTGGTGGAGGCGACGTTCGGGCGCAGGTCGCGGACCTGGCGCAGATGCTGCTCCAGGGTCGGCAGGGTCTGCTCGGCGAAGCGCTTCAGGTCGGCGTCCTGGCCTTTCTCAGCCTGGGTGCGGAACAGGGTGACGGCGGTCTGGTGGGCGTCGATCTGGCCCTGCAGATAGGCGGCGTCGAACTGTTCGCCCTGTTGACCACGCAGCTTGTCCAGCTTCTGCTGGTGTTCGGAATCGAGCTTGGTCGGCAGTGTCATCGATTTCTGCTGGGCCATCGCCTTCATGGCTTCCGACGTCTTGGTGTGGTCGGCCACCATGTGGTTGCCGAACTGCTTGACGCCATTGTCCTTGGCATGGTCCTGCGCCAGCTTGCCGGCCTGGATCTCGAACATGTCGCTGATCGCCGCCTTCTCGGCGAAGGTCATGTCCTGTTGCGACATCTGCCCCTTCTCGGTCACGGTCTTCTGCGGCGTCGGCGTCTGGGCCAGCGACAGCGTGGGCGCGGAGAACAGGATCAGGGCGGCGGTGGCGAGAAGATGATGACGTTTCATGGCGGCGGTTCCTGCGATTGCGATTGCATGGTTGCCGGTGAGCGTTGGGCCGGGAGCCTTCCGTCCGGGCCGAGGCACCGTTCTTCCCCATTTCAACCGCCGACTGCGGCCGTCGTTCCCGCCATCATTCCCGCCATCACTCCCAGCCGCCGGGGCGATGCGGACAGGCTCTCCAGATCGTCCGGGGTGCCGCGCTTGCGTTGAGTACCGGAGTAGTGCGACGCGCCGGGGGTATAGCCGAATGCGCGCTCGGCCTAAGCCACGTGTCCGGGGCAAGAAGGGACGGCTTATGTCCCTGGTACGGAGGCCAGTTTGCTTCGTGACGCCCGCCATGTCCTGAACGGCACCCATATCGATTGCGACCTGTGCGTGATCGGTGGGGGCGCCGCCGGCCTGACCATAGCGCGCGAGCTGGCCGGCAGTTCCTGCAGCGTCGTCCTGCTCGAAGGCGGCGGACTGGAGGTCGAGGGCATCTCCCAGGCGCTGTATGCCGGCCGCAACGTCGGCCTGCCGTATGAGCGTCTGACCACCGCGCGCAGCCGCTATCTGGGCGGCAGCACCAACTGCTGGGGCGGATTCTCCCGCCCGCTGGAGCCGGGCGATTTCGCCGAACGGCCCTGGATTCCCGACAGCGGATGGCCCATCCCGCGCGAAACCATGATGCCCTATTACGAGCGTTCTCAGAGCGTGCTGGGCCTGGGTCCGTTCGACTACGACAATGATTTCTGGATGGAGCGGGTCGGCGGGCCGAAGGCGGCGCTGTTCCCGGTGGAAGACCAGGACGGAGACGGCTTCGAGAACCGCGTCGCGCAACTCAGCCCGCCGATCCGCATGGGCGAGGCCTACCGCGCGGAGATCGGGCGCGCCGCCAACATCACCGCCTTCCTCAACGCCAACGTCACCGGCCTGGACACCAACCCGACCGCCACCGCGGTGGAACGGGTGCAGGTCCGCACGCTGGACGGCCCGAGCTTCACCGTCGGCGCCCGGCTGTTCGTGCTGGGCTGCGGCGGCATCGAGAATGCGCGCATCCTGCTGCTGTCCAACAAGGTGCAGGCGGCGGGGCTGGGCAACGGCAACGATCTTGTCGGCCGCTACTTCGCCGACCATCCGCGCTTCAAGACACCGCCGATCCGCCTGACCCAGCAGGGGCGGCACCGCACGCTCTACGACGTCAGCCTGTGCCTGGCGCGGCGGCGGCTGCGCCGTCCGCACCCGTCGGTGGCGCTGGCGCTGTCGCCGACCGCGGAGCTGCAGGAACGCCACGCGCTGCCCAATTCCCGCACATATCTGGTCGCCTCCTACCATTCGGGGGCGCTGGACGCCTTCAAGGCGATGCGCGACCTGCGGCTCCTGCCCTCGCGCCACAGCTGCCGGCGCTTCGGCGTGTCGGAGGACGAGGCGGTGAGCCTGCTGCGCAATGCCGGTCCGCGCATCCTGCGCAGCATGCCGCAGCTCGCCCACGCCCTGTTCGACAGCATGGTCGATCCGGGATGGCTGTCCCGGCGCTTCACCCTGGAAACGGTGCTGGAGCCCGTCCCCAACCCCGATAGCCGGGTGACGCTGGACCATGCCACCGACCCGTTCGGCTGCAACCTGCCGCGGGTGGACTGGCGGCTGACCGAGCAGGACCGACGGGGCGCGGCCGAGACCCAGCGCCTGCTGCGCGAGGATCTGCTGCGCCGCGGCCTGATCAAAACGGACGGGCCGCAGGACGAGCCCGCAGAAGCGACGATGGCGGATGTCGGCTGGTGCTGGCACCACATGGGCACGACTCGCATGCACGAATCGCCGCGTCACGGCGTGGTCGATGCGGAAGGCCGCGTGCATGGCGTCGGAAACCTCTACATCGCCGGCAGTTCCGTCTTCCCCACCATGGGCGCCGACCACCCGACCATGACCATCGTGGCGCTGGCCCTGAGAATGACCGACCGCATCCTCGCCATGCTGCAGGACGAACGGAGCAGTCCGCCTGCCCCCGCGGTCGCCGCCTCGCTTTGAGCGGGGCGGCGAAGTCCTATATTTCCTCTCCCTGCGGAGAGGAACCGACCGATGGACCTGTTCGACGATGTTCCGGCCCCTTTCCCGGAAGGGATGCCGCCTGCCGCCGGTCCGTTGCCCGACATCGTGGCGCCGGGGCTCGACTGCATGTTCGTGGGCTTCAACCCCGGCCTGCGGTCGGGCGCGCTCGGCCACCATTATGCCGGGCGCGGCAACCAATTCTGGCGCCTGCTGCATGAGGCCGGGCTGACCCCGCGCCTCTACCGGCCAGAGGAGGACGCCGCCCTGCCGGCCATCGGTCTGGGCTCCACCAACCTCGTCGCCCGCGCCACCGCCAGCGCCGCCGAACTGTCGCGGGCGGAACTGCGCGGCGGGGTGCCACGGCTGGCGCGGATCGTCGCCTTCGTCCGGCCACGGGTGCTGGCCTATACCGGCAAGGGGGTCTATCTGGCGGCCACCGGCCTGCCGGACGCACCCTGGGGCGTGCAGGAGCGCGGGCTGTTCGATGGCGTCGCCGACGTGGTGGTGCCGTCGCCGAGCGGCCTCGCCCGCCTGCCCTTCGAGGAAAAGCTGCGCTGGTTCCGCGAAGTGCGGGCGGAGATCGACCGGCGGCGGCCCGCCGCGTCCGCAATTCCTGGCTAGTCGGTAGAGATAACTGTCCGGACGGGGAGTCCCAGCCGGGAGCAGGGGGCTGCGGGGGGCAATCCCCCTGCCCCGGCGATTCTCCGGGAAAGGCGAGGATGCGGAAACGGCCTTGAGCCATGCTGTGCGCCACATGACCGCCATCGACCGACACAGCTTCCCTCACGACCCATTGCCTGCCCCGGAGACCGTTATGGTCGCCCGGCGGCTGCGGCGCCGCCTTTGGACGGTGCTGGCGCTGGCCGTCCTGCTGCTGGCCGGGATTCTGGGCGCCGCCTGCCACCTCACGGTGTTGACGACGCCTGCCATGACGGCGACCGCTACGACGGTCGCAGCAGCGGACCCCTGGGGACCACGCCTCCCCAGGCCGTCCCTTGCGGCCGTCCGGTCCCAGCGGCTCGCCCGGCTTCTGCGCATCGAACCACCACGCGGAAAAGAACCGGCGGAAACCTCCGTCCCCGCCGGCCCATTGCGGGTCGATCCCGCGGTAAAGCTGCTGGTGGACCAGGGCTGGCCCGGCCGCCGGCTTACGGCGATTCCCGCCGCCACCAAGACGGTCAGCATCGTCCCGTCCCCGCAGCTGACCTCAGCTCAGCCGGCCCCCGCCCAATCAAAGGCGGGGACCAAGACGGCTTCGCCTTAGCGGGTCCCTCTCAGCTGACGATCCCGCCGCGGCTGAAGGGCAGCGTCTGCTGCGGCTGGCCGGTCACCGAGAAGACGGCGTTGGCCACCGCGGGCGCGGCGGTCGGGACGCCGGGCTCGCCGGCGCCTGTCGGCCGTTCGCCGGACGGCACGATGTGGACCTCCACCGCCGGCATGTCCGACATCCGCATCGGCAGATAGCTGTCGAAGTTGGCCTGATCCACCACGCCGTCGGTCATGGTGATCTCGCCGCGCAGCGCATGGCCGATCCCCCAGCCGGTGCCGCCCTCCATCTGCGCCTTGACGATGTCCGGGTTGATCACCTGGCCGCAGTCGATGGCGACGACGACCCGGTCGACCTTGACCTGACCCTTGGCGTCGACCGTCACGTCGGCGACATGGGCGACATAGGTGTTGAAGCTCTCATGCACGGCAACGCCGCGGCCCTTGCCCTGAGGCATGGGCTGGCCCCAGCCGGCCTTCTCCGCCGCCAGCTTCAGCACGCCGGCCAGACGCGGATGGTCCTTCAGCATCTCCAGCCGGAAGGCCACCGGATCCTTGCCGGCCGCCTTGGCGAGCCGGTCGATCATCACCTCCTTGGAATAGGCGGTGTGGGTGTGCCCGACCGACCGCCACCACAGGGTGGTGACCGGCGAGGCGACGGTGTGCGCGTCGACCGCCAGATTCGGCACGGCATAGGCCATGTCCGAGGCACCCTCGACCATCGTCGCATCGACGCCGTTCTTGACCATCACCGCCTCGAACGGCGTGCCGGCCATGAAGCTCTGGCCGACGATGCGCTGCTTCCAGGCGACCAGGGCACCCTTGGCATCCACCGCCGCCTTGATCCGGTGCAGGAACAGCGGACGGTAGCGGCCGCCCTTGATGTCGTCCTCGCGCGTCCAGACCAGATGCACCGGGGCCTTGGGATAGGCCTTGGCGATCATCACCGCCTCGGCGATGTAGTCGGCGTTGGTAGTGGCGCGCCGGCCGAAGCTGCCGCCGGCCCACTGGGTCTCGATCTTCACCTGTTCCGGCTTGCAGCCCAGGATGTGGGCGGCGACCATCTGCTCGACGCCCTGGAACTGGGAGCCGGCCCAGATGGTGCAGCCCCCCTCCGGGGTCAGCGCCACCACGGCGTTCAGCGGCTCCATCGGCGCATGGGCGAGATAGGGGAAGACGAAGTCGCCCTCCACCACATGACCGCCCTTGGCGGCGGCCTCGGCGAAGGCCTTGTCGGCGTCGCCCTTGCCGGCTGCGACCGCGCCCGGCTGGTCGGCCAGCTTGCGGTAGTCGGCCAGCATGGCGTCGGTGCCGCGCATCTCGGCCTTGGCATCGTCCCAGGTGACGGTCAGAGCTTCGCGGCCCTTCATGGCGGCCCAGGTGTTCTTGGCGATCACCGCGACGCCGACCGGCAGGTTCACCACCTCGATCACGCCCGGCACCTTGCGGGCCGCCGCGTCGTCGACGCTCTTTACCGTGCCGCCGAAGCGGGGGCTGCGGGCCAGAACCGCCGTCACCTGATCGGGGCGGCGGATGTCCATCGCGAAGATGGCGGTGCCGTTGGTCTTGCTGATGTGGTCCAGCCGGTGCAAGTCCGGCTTGCCGATCAGCACATAGTCCTTGGGGTCCTTCAGCTTGACCTGCTGCGGCACCGGCAGCTTCGCCGCCTCCTCCGCCAGCTCGCCGAAGGTGAGGCTGCGGTTGCTTGCGGCATGGCGGACGACGCCCTTCGACACCGTCACCTCGCCGGCCGGCACGTTCCAGCGGGCGGCCGCGGCGGCGACCAGCATGGCACGGGCGGCGGCGCCGGCCATCCGCAGCTCGTCCCAGCTGTTGGCGATGGCGGTGGAGCCGCCGGTGCCCTGGATACCGAAGAAATGGTTGGCGTACAGCTTGTTGTCGGCCGGGGCGAAGGCGCCGCGCACCTGGGCCCAGTCGGCGTCCAACTCCTCCGCCACGATGGTGGCGAGGCCGGTGACGATGCCCTGGCCCTTGTCCAGATGCTTGGCCAGCACGGTGACCGTGTTGTCCGGCGCCACGATGACGAACAGCTGCGGGCGCGGGTCGGCCGGGCCGACCGTCTTCGCCGCGGCTTCGGCGGCCAGCGCCGGCAGCGGCACATGCGCGCCGATGACCAGCGCGCCGGCCCCGGCGCCGATGGCTTTCAGGAAACCGCGGCGCGAGGGGGCGGACAGCGGCGCAAGCGAAAGATCGGCAGCGAACCCATTCCGGGCGGCCTGACGGATCAGATGATGCAGCATGGATCAGGCCCTCATCGTCTGGGCGGCATCCTTGATCGCCGCGCGGATGCGGACATAGGTGGCGCAGCGGCAGACATTGCCGTCCATCGCCGCGTCGATGTCCTGGTCGGTCGGGTTCTGGTTGTCGGTCAGCAGCGCGACCGCGCTCATGATCTGGCCCGACTGGCAATAGCCGCACTGGACGACGTCCAGCTTCTGCCAAGCCGCCTGGACGGCCTGCGCCGCCTTGCCCTTCACGCCCTCGATGGTGGTGACCTTGCTGTCCGGCCCCAGCATGCCGACCGGGGTCTGGCAGGCGCGGGTCGACGTGCCGTCGACATGGACGGTGCAGGCGCCGCACTGGGCGACGCCGCAGCCGAATTTGGTGCCGGTCATGTTCAACTCGTCCCGCAGAACCCACAGGAGCGGCATGTCCTCGGGCACGTCGACCTGACGGTTCTCGCCGTTGACGTTGATGCTAATCATGGCTCTTGCCTCTTTCTCCCTGAACGGAACCGCCGGATCGGAGTGACGACGAGTCCGCTGCCCGGTTGCGGGCCTTGGCTACGGATTGGGAAATTTTTTGATTGTTGGCTGCTGGATCAGCTCTGCCTCGACAGAATACACCGTCTAGTGCACAATGAAGTAGGCGGCTTTGGTTCATATCGTCATGAAAGCAATTCATAACCCGGCGCTCGACCTGAACCTGATCAAGGTGTTCGACGCGTTGCTGGAGACCCGCAACGTCTCCCGCGCGGCCGAGGCGCTGGGCGTCAGCCAGTCGGCGGTCAGCCACGCGCTGGGTCGGCTGCGCACGCTGGTCGGCGACCCCCTGTTCGTGCGCACCGGCAACCGGATGGAGCCGACGCCGCGCGCCCAGCGGCTGGCGGAGCCTCTGCGCGACCTGCTGGTCGGCGCCGCCCGCGCCCTGTCGGCGGAAGAGGATTTCGACCCGCAGCGGGAGGAGCGGAGCTTCAGCATCTCCACCCCCGATTCCATGCAGGCGGTCCTGCTGACCGGCATCCTGCGCGACGCGGCGGAAGGCGACCTGCGCGTGTCGGTCGCCCTGCGCAGCCTCGATCCAGACGCCATGCTGGATGCCCTGGACGACGGCACCCTCGATCTGGCGATCGGCTATTTACCGGAAGTACGGCGCTGGCATGACCGTCAGGTCCTGTACCGGGAGACCCATGTCTGCCTGTACAACCCGGATCTCGTGCCGGTCACCCCGCCGATCGGGCTGGAGGATTACACCCGCTATCCGCACCTGATGCCGTCCCTGCGCGGCGGCCTGACCAGCTTCATCGACGACGAGTTGGCCGCTCTCGGCACGAGCCGGCGCGTCGCTGCCTCCACCACCCAGTTCCTGGCGATTCCGATGATCCTGATGCGTGCGCCGATGCTGACCTCGCTGCCGGCCCGGCTGGCCCGGCTGTGTGCCGACGCGCTGGGGCTCGCCACCAGCCCCTTGCCCTTCGATGTCGGCGACTACGAGATGTCGATGATCTGGCACCGCCGCAACACCGGCTCCCCTTCCCACAGCTGGTTGCGCCAGCGCATCGGCGAGGAAGCGGCGAAGCTCTGACGCGAAAAGGGCGCCCATTGCGGGGCGCCCCTTCCTGTTCGCTCGGATCCTCCGGTCAGTCGGCGGTGACGGAGCGGATTTCGTCCTGGCTGAAGCGCTGCTGCTCCTCCATCACCATCTGCGACAGCTCCCGCTTCAGGCGGTTGAACTCCGGGGCGGAGCCGTCGCGCGGGCGAGGCATGTCGACAATGACGTCACGCTTGATGGTGCCCGGCCGGTAGGTCATCACGATGATGCGGTCGGCCAGATAGATGCTCTCCTCGATGGAGTGGGTGACGAACAGGATGGTCTTGCCGACCTCCTCCCAGATGCGCAGCAGCTCGTCCTGCAGGGTGCGGCGGGTCAGGGCGTCGAGCGCGCCGAACGGCTCGTCCATCAGCAGGATCGGACTGTCGAGCGCCAGGACGCGGGCGATGGCGACGCGCTGGCGCATGCCGCCCGACAGATCCTTGGGGAAGCGGTTGCGGAAGTCCTGCAGATGCAGCTTCTGCAGCAGCCACTCCACCCGCTCCGCGATCTCCGCCTTGGACATGCCCTTGATCTCCAGGCCGAAGGCGACGTTCTGCGCCACCGTCATCCAGGGGAATAGGGCATATTCCTGGAACACCATGCCGCGGTCGGGGCCGGGCTCGGTGATGGTGCGGCCATCGACGGTGACGGTCCCCTTCGTCGGCGGCTGGAACCCCGCCACCGCGTTCAGCAGCGTGGACTTGCCGCAGCCCGACGGACCGAGCAGGCAGACGAACTCGCCCTTGCGGATGTCGAGGTCGATGTTCTGCAAGGCGACGATCTTCTGCGGGCCGACCGAGAAGGTCTTCTCCACCCCCCGCACCTGGATCTGGACGGGGGCCGCCTCGGCAACGGGCGTGGTGTCGGCAACGGTCTTCAGCATGGGCGTCATCTCCATCCCCTCCCCATCAATTCTCAAGGCCGCGGTGCCAGCGCAGCAGGTGGTTGTTCAGACGGTTCATGCCGATGTCGATGGCGAGGCCCAGGAAGCCAATGGTGAACATCCCGGCGATGATCTTGTCGGACCACATGAACTCGCGCGCCTCCAGGATGCGGAAGCCGAGGCCAGAGTTGACGGCGATCATCTCCGACACGATCACGACGATGAAGGCGGTGCCGATGCCGATCCGCGCGCCGGCCAGGATATAGGGGGTGGCCGCCGGCAGGATAACGCGCAGGAACATGGTCAGCTTGCCGGCACCCAGGTTGCGGGCGGCGCGCAGATAGATGCCGTCGACATGGCGCACCCCGGCGATGGTGTTCATCAGCACCGGGAAGAAGGCGCCGATGGCGATCAGGAACACGGCCGGCGCGTTGCCCAGCCCGAACCACAGGATGGCCAGCGGGATGTAGGCGATGGGCGGGATCGGCCGCAGCACCTGCATCAGCGGGTCGAACAGCGCATAGACGCGCGGGTTGCCGCCCATGGCGAGGCCCAGCGGAAGCGCCAGCCCGGCGCCGACGGCGAAGCCCAGCACCACGCGGTACAGGCTGGACCAAGCGTCGAACAGCATCTCGCCCGACAGCGCCCACAGAATCCAGCTGGACTGCGCCGGATCATAGGCCTCGGTCGGCAGCAGATAGGCCCACCAGCGCTCCACCACCGCGACGGGAGAGGGCAGGACCACCGGGTTGATCAGGCCGGACGTGGACAGGACCTGCCACAGCACGATGACCAGGACGGGAACCAGGGAGCCGCGCAGCAGGGCGGCGGGCGAGAAACGGGTCTTGGCTTGGGACATGGGGCGTCCTCCTTCCGCTGGGTGTCGGCTCAGTTGGTCTTGACTTCACCGGTCTTGACGGAAGCCTTCGCCTTTTCCAGCAGGTCCAGCTTCACCCAGTCGGCGGCCTTCGGCGGGTTGTCCATGCGGCCGACGCCGAACTTCTGCATCATATCGGTCGTGACCTGCACATGATGGACCGACAAGTCGTAGCTGTAGGGAGAGTTGCCGATCGCGTCGCGGAAGTCCTGGCTGCTGATCTGGCCCTTGAACATCTGCTCGCGAACATACTTCTCCGCCAGATCGGGGTTGGCGATGAAGGTCGCCGTCGCCTCGACGAAGCAGCGGACCAGGCGCTCGGCCACCTCGGGCTTCTTCTTGTAGAAGTCCTCGGTGATGACCAGCGAGCGCACCGGTTCGCCCAGTTCGGTGTCGTAGGGCTTGATGACTTCGACGCCGAAGCCCTTGTTGATGGCTTGGCTCGACTGCGGCTCGGACTGCGACATGGCGTCGATGCTGCCGGCCAGCAGAGCCTGATTCATGTCGGCATAGGCCATGTAGACGATCTGCACGTCCTTGCCCGGACGGTCGGACCAGCTCAGCCCATGCTTCGCCAGTTCGGCCAGCAGGATCAGCTCCTGCGCGCCGCCGCGCGGGGTGGCGACCTTCTTGCCCTTCAGGTCGGCGATGGACTTGATGCCGGCGTCCGGCTTGGCGACGATGCGCGCCCCGCCCTTGGCGAAACCGGCCACCGCATAGATCGGCACGCCCGACGCACGGCCGGCGATGGCGGCGTCCACCGCGCTGGCGGCGACGTCGATCTCGCCGGCGACGATGGCCGGCAGGATATCGATGCCCTTGGGGAAGACCCGCTCTTCGATCTTCAGGTCGTACTTGCCGGCGATCTCCTTCATGTAGGAGACGGCGCCGTAATGGGCGAATTTCAGGTTGCCGAGTCGGACCAGATCGGCGGCCGAGGCGGCCTGGGTGGCGAGTGCGGCGGCGGCGAAAGCGGCGGCGGCAAGCAGGCTCTTCCGGAACATCGATTCTCTCCCCTGGGGCTTGGTCCGCGGCCCGTCGCCGCGGTTGCCTCAGAGAAGAGCAAAGGGCGTGCCATAGTCAGTTCGCCGCGCAAACATTTGAAATGCCTGGACCCGGCCATTCGGACCAAGCCCATGATCGGCGGATTTCCGCCTGCGCACCCGACGGCATCGGCGGATTTCCGCCGATCAGCGATCGGGACGGGGCTGCGGCAGGTCGACGCGCCGGCCGGAAGGTCCCCATGCCGCATACGACAAGTCATCGCAGCGCAACGAAAAAACGTGTAGAACTTGCTGCACCTGCGAACCAACGCAACCGCCAACCAATAGGGACAAGGAACAATGGCCGAGAGCATGGGAATCGAGACCATCGGCGTCATCGGCGCCGGACAGATGGGCAACGGCATCGCCCAGGTCTGCGCCGTCGCCGGCCTGACGGTGGTGATGACCGACATCTCCGAGGAAGCGGTGCAGCGGGGCCTGTCGACCGTCGGCAGCAGCCTGGACCGTCTGGTCAAGAAGGAGAAGATGACCGCCGCCGACCGCGAGGCGGCCCTGGCGCGCATCACCGCCACCACCGACAAGTCGAAGCTGGCGTCCTGCGATCTGGTGATCGAGGCCGCGACCGAGAACGAGGATCTGAAGGTCAAGATCCTGAAGGAGCTTTGCGCGACCCTGAAGCCGGAAGCGCTGGTCGCCACCAACACCTCGTCGATCTCCATCACCAAGCTGGCGACGGCCACCGACCGTCCCGACCGCTTCATCGGCCTGCATTTCTTCAACCCGGTGCCGCTGATGGCGCTCCTGGAGATCATCCGCGGCATCCAGACCAGCGACGACACGCATGCCAAGGCAATGGCCTTCGCCAAGCGCGTCGGCAAGTCGCCGATCACCGCCAAGAACAGCCCCGGCTTCGCCGTCAACCGCATCCTGTGCCCGATGATCAACGAGGCTATCTTCGCGCTGCAGGAAGGCATCGCCACCGCCGAGGACATCGACGCCGGCATGAAGGCCGGCTGCAACCACCCGATCGGCCCGTTGGCGCTCGCCGACCTGATCGGTCTGGACACCATGCTGTCGGTGATGGAGGTCTTCTATGAAGGCTTCAACGACCCGAAGTACCGCCCGGCCCCGCTGCTGAAGGAAATGGTCGACGCCGGCTATCTCGGCCGCAAGACCGGCCGCGGGTTCTACGACTACAGCAAGTGAGGTTTGGGGGAGTTAGACCCCCACCTATCCTCCCCCGCTGGGCGGGGGAGGGACTGCCGCTACTCTCCCGCATCAGCACTTGCCCCCTCCCCCGCCCAGCGGGGGAGGGTTGGGGGGGTCTAACTCCTCACGAAAACTCCCGCACCGTATGCAGGTGGTTCAGCGGCCCATGCCCGTGGCCCAGCCCCGGCGCACTCAAGATCGCCGTCTCCACATACCGCCGCGCCCGCGCCACCGCGTCGCGCGTGCCCAGCCCCTGCGCCAGACCCGCGGCGATCGCCGAGGACAGGGTGCAGCCGGTGCCGTGGGTGTGGGGCGTGTGAACGCGGCGGCCCTCGAAGACCGTCTCGCCCTCTTCCGTCAGAAGCAGGTCGTAGAGGCTGTCGTCCTCCAGGTGCCCGCCCTTCAGCAGCACCGATTTCGGCCCGAAGCTCAGCATCAGTTCCGCGGCGCGGCGCATGTCGTCCAGGTCGCGGATCGGCAGGTCGGTCAGCGCCTCCGCCTCCGGCAGGTTGGGCGTCACCACCTCGGCCAGCGGCAGCAGGCGCTTGCGCAGGGTCACCACGGCGTCGGGATTGAGCAGGTGGTGGCCGCTCTTGGCGATCATGACGGGATCGAGCACCAGCGGCACATTGACCGCGCGGGCCTCATACTCCGCCGCCACCGCCTCGATGACGGGGGCGTTGGCGAGCATGCCGATCTTCACTGCGTCGGCGCCGATGTCTTCCAGCACCACCTTCATCTGCAAGGCGACGAAGGCCGGATCGACCGGCACCACGCCATAGACGCCGGTGGTGTTCTGCGCCGTCAGCGCGGCGATGGCGGTCGCGGCATAGGCGCCGAGCGCGCTGACCGCCTTGATGTCGGCCTGAATGCCGGCACCGCCGCCGGAATCCGACCCGGCGACGATCAGGACGCGGCCTCTCACCGAGCCGGTCATTGCGCAGCCTCCAGGCTGCGGGTGGCGCTGGCGCGGATGGCATCGGCGATGTCGCCGACCACGCCATGGACCAGCGCCTCGTCGTCGCCCTCCGCCATCACGCGGATGACCGGCTCGGTGCCCGACTTGCGGATCAGGATGCGGCCACTGGATGCCAGCCGCGCCTCGCCGTCCTTGATCGCCTGCTGGACGACGGCATCCTCCAGCGGCTTGGTCCCGGCGGCGAAACGGACATTGGTCAGCTTCTGCGGCACCGGATCGAAGACGCGGCAGACCTCGCTCGCCGAACGGCCGTCGGCCTGGATCAGTACCGCCAGCACCTGCAGCGCCGCGATCAGCCCGTCACCGGTGGTGGAATAGTCGGACAGCACCACATGGCCCGACTGCTCGCCGCCGACATTGTAGCCGCGCTCGCGCATCATCTCGACGACATAGCGGTCGCCCACGGGCGTGCGGGCCAGATGCAGGCCGAGTCCGCCAAGATGGCGCTCCATGCCCAGGTTGGACATGACGGTGGCAACCACGCCGCCGCCGCGCAAGGTCTGCGACCGCGCCCAGGAGGTGGCGATCAGGCTCATCAGCTGGTCGCCGTCGATCGGGCGCCCGGACTCATCCACCATGATCAGCCGGTCGGCATCGCCGTCCAGCGCGACGCCCAGATGGGCGCCGTGGGCGACCACCTGCTCCTGCAGGGTCTGGGTGGCGGTGGCGCCGCAGCCCTTGTTGATGTTGGTGCCGTCAGGGCTGACGCCGACCGGGATCACGTCGGCCCCCAGCTCGTACAGCACCTTGGGCGCGACCTTGTAGGCGGCGCCGTTGGCGCAATCGACGACGATCTTCAGCCCGTCCAGCCGCAGGCCGCGCGGGAAGGTGTTCTTCACATATTCGATGTAGCGGCCGGTGGCGTCGTCCAGCCGGCTGGCGCGGCCGAGATCGGCGGGGCCGGCGAGGTCAGGGGCGAAGGGCAGCGCCATGCGCCGCTCGATCGCCGCCTCGACCTCGTCCGACAGCTTGTAGCCGTCGGGGCCGAACAGCTTGATCCCGTTGTCCTGATAGGGGTTGTGCGACGCGGAGATCACCACGCCCATGTCGGCACGGAGCGAGCGGGTCAGCATGGCGACCGCCGGGGTCGGCAGCGGCCCGACCAGCACCACGTCCATCCCCATGGAGATGAAGCCGGCGGTCAGCGCCGGTTCCAGCAGATAGCCGGACAGGCGGGTGTCCTTGCCGATCACCACCCGGTGCCGGTGGTCGCCGCGGCGGAACTGCAGCGCGGTCGCCATCGCCACGCGCAGGGCCGTTTCGGCGGTCATCGGGTCGATGTTTGCGGTGCCACGGATGCCGTCGGTGCCGAACAGGTGTCGCGTCATGAAAACCTCGTGCAGGAACCGTCTTCAGGCCCGGATGTCGGGGTTCGGGGCCGGAAGCGCAAGCGAAGGATGTTTCTTCGCGCGGCAGCCCGGCCGGGTCAAGTTCCCTTAGGCGACTGCGCGAAAGGGGTATGGCCTGGATCAGCGGGGATGCAGCCCCTCCCAAAGGGCACGGGCCTGCGCCGTTTCGGCCACGTCGTGGACGCGCAGGATCTGGGCGCCCTGGTTCAGCGTCTCCAGCCCGGCGGCAAGCGAGCCGGCCAGCCGCTCCTTCGGCGGCTCCTCGCGCGACAGGCGGCCGATGAAGCCCTTGCGCGACAGCCCGATCAGCACCGTGCAGCCCAGCGCATGGTACAGCGTGGTGTGGCGCAGGATCTCCAGATTGTGTTCCGTCCTCTTACCGAAGCCGATGCCGGGATCGACGGCGATGCGCTCCGGGGCCACGCCGGCCGCGGCGCAGCGGGCAACCCGATCCTCCAGCCAGTCGAACACATCGAGCGCCGCGTCGCGGTATGTCGGATTGGCCTGCATGGTGCCGGGATCGCCCTGCATGTGCATCACCACCACCGGGGTGCCGGTGCGCGCGACGACCGGCAAGGCCTGCGGGTCGCCCAGCCCGGCGATGTCGTTGACGATCCGGGCGCCGGATGCGGCGGCGGACTCCATCACGCTGGCGTGGCGGGTGTCGACCGAGACCGTGGCCCCCTTCTCGGCGAAATGGCGGATGACCGGCAGAACACGCCGCTCCTCCTCCTCCGGCGGGACCGGGGCGGCGCCAGGGCGGGTGGATTCGCCGCCGATGTCCAAAATGTCGGCGCCGGCGGCCAGCATCGCCTCGCCATGGGCGATGGCGGCGGCAGGGTCGAGGAAGTCGCCGCCGTCGGAAAAGCTGTCCGGCGTCACGTTGACGATGCCCATGATGAGCGGCCGGTCGAGCGCCAACCCGGCGAAGGGCGCACGGGCGCGGGTCAGGGCGCCAAGCTGGCGGTCCAGCGCCTCCGCCACAGTGCGCGAGCGTTCCCAGCCCCAGGCCATGATCTCGGACAGCGGCGCGAAGGCGCGGTCGATGCGGGCGGCTTGGTCGCGGACGATCAGTTCAGCGGTCGAAAAGGCGAAGCGCCCGCCGGCCAGCGGCACCGCCGCCCCCTTGGCCCAGGCGGCGATGGGCATCAAGCCGACAGGCCGCAGATAGACCCGCACCCCCTCCTCCCCCGCCCAGGGGCAGAAGCCGGCCAGCGACCCGGCGGCCGATTTGGGTGCTGCAGCCTTGGCGGCGGGCTTTGCGGAAAGCGGCGGCATCGGGGTCCCCTTCACGTCACGGGTAGGCTGTCCCGTTCCTGGCACGCGATAGGCGGGATGGCAAGGGTACCATAGCGGACAGCTCCCTCCCTCGCACTGTGAGAGGGCGGTGATCGCCGGAAGATGGAACAGCGTGGAACAGCTTTCGGCGAATGGTCCTTCCGACGGCTATCGGAGAGTTGCCGAGATGGATCACAAATGGCGCCTGCGGCAGTTTCTCATTGATTCGGCTGAGGAAGATAGGAGTTCTCCCTGACATTCTTTAATCACATCTTAACAACCGATTACCAAATTCCAGTAGGGCAACTTTACATCCAGGTTCTTGCAACAATGGGTATCGAGGGTAACATTTGTACCAAGACATGTAATTTTAAATCTGCTACTGCCTTGATTGTCGACGGCAATGCGTCGTCCAGCGAATTGATGGAAAGAACCCTTTCTGGCCTTAAACTGAAACACATCTATCGCTCGCTCTCCACCGAAGACGCTCTCTCGCTTCTTTCAGAGATCGATATCGGCATTGTCATCATAAACGCAGATACAATCCATGAGAAAGCGCTTCAGCTCTTAGAAATGGTAAGATTTCGCCGGAAAAAATACTCATTTCCAGATAGAAAATTGAAGTATATATCTATAACTCCCTTCGTAATCACCAGCTCTGCGGTGACGCCTAAAATGGTGGAGAAAGCTGCAGATGCAGGAATCTGCGCATTGGTTTCCATGCCTTTAAGGCCCATTGATCTTATGAATAAAATCAAAAGCCTTCTTTATGTGCACTGCCAAGACAATTGCTTCAGTATGGCAAATCCATCGCTTGAAGGCGCCAGATTCCTGGAGGAACCCAACAGTTCCCGCTGACGTAAAGCCAGAATCTCTGTGTCGTCGACGGCGGATTTTGACGAGACATCCTCAAGGAACCCTCACCTTGGTCTCAAGTGCACTGCCCCAGACACAGGATTCATGGAGGCCGCGCCGTGCGATTCTGTCGGCATGGCCCAGCGATCGATCCAGCCCCCCGCCAAAAAGTGCTACTGCGATGGCAACGCTCTCCTGCGGGGTGGAGGGCGTTTACTCATACATTCTCACCCCCGACGCGCCAGACCGCCTTTCAGCTTCAGCACATAGGTGATGACCTCCGCCACCGCCTGATAATGCTGGAGCGGGATGGCGGCATCGACCTCCGCCGAGGCGTGGAGGGCGCGGGCCAGCGGCGGGTTCTCGACGATGGGGATGCCGTGTTCCTGCGCCAGCGCGCGGATGCGCAGCGCGATCAGGTCGGCGCCCTTGGCGAGGCAGATCGGGGCGGCGGTGCGGCCGCGCTCATACTCCAGCGCCACGGCGAAATGGGTGGGGTTGGTGATGACCACCGTCGCCCGCGGGACGTTCGCCATCATCCGCTTCTTGGAGCGCGAGCGGCGGATGTCGCGCAGGCGGGCCTTGGCGTGGGGATCGCCCTCGATCTGCTTGAATTCGTCCTTGATCTCCTGGTGGCTCATGCGCAGGCGGCGGCGCCATTCCAGGCGGTTCCACAGCACGTCCACCGCCGCCATCAGGACGGTCGCCAGCAGCACCGCCAGCAGCAGCCGCAAGGTCACGTCCCGCAGCAGCACGGGCAATCCGGCGACGTCCATGCCCACAGTATCCTCCGTCCATGCGATGTAGGGCGCCAGTGCATGCCAGGCGGCAGCGCTGATGATGGCGAGCTTGACCAGACTCTTGACGAATTCGACCAGCGCCGGCCGCCCGGCCATCCGCTTCCAGCCCGAGGCGGGCGACAGGTGCGACCATTTCGGCCGAATGCGGTCGGAGGCGACCAGAAAGGGCCCCTGCCCCAGCGCCGACAGCACCACCCCGCCCAGCAGGATGCCCAGCACCGGCAGCAGAGCCGCCGCGGCGCCGACGATCAGCCAATGCAGGCTGTGGATGACGTCGACGGCGCTTCCGTCGATGCGGATGTCGTCGGGATTCTCGATCAGCGGCAGCAACAGGCCCGACAGCTGCGAGGAGACGCCGGGCGCCGCCATCAGCACGATCATCCAGGCGGCGACCATGGCGGACAGCAGGCCGACGTCGCGGGCGCGGGGGACGTCGCCCTTCTCCGCCGCCTCGCGCAGGCGCTTCTCTGTCGGTTCCTCTGTCTTCTGCTCGTCGTCCTGCTCCGCCATCCGTCAGGACCCCGAGAGCCAGCCGCCGAGCGCGGCGACGAAGGCGGTCAGCATCGCGCCGGCGGTCGCCATGAACAGGCCCATGCCCACCATCAGCACGCCCGGCGTCGCGACGAAATAGACGGGCATCGCCGGCATCACCCGGTTGACCAGCCCCAGCGCCACATTCATCACCAGCCCGTAGAGGATGAAGGGGGCCGCCAGTCCCACCCCCAGCCGGAAGGTCGCCGCCAACAGCTCGGCGAAGCGCTGGGCGACCATGCCGAGGTCCGGGAACACCCCCGCCGGCCATGAACCGTAGGAGCGCGCCAGCGCCCCGATCATCAGGTAATGCACGTCCGATGCGAACAGCAGCGCCAGCCCGCCGATCAGCAGCACTCCCGACAGCACCGATCCGCCCTCGAACCCCGCCGCCTCCATCGAGAACGGGTTGCTGAGCCCGACGACCTGCGCCACCAGCGCGCCGGTGGTCTGCAGGGCGGCCATGAACAGCCGTGCGCCGATCCCGAGATAGGCGCCGACCAGCGACTCCCCCGCCAACGCGCGCAGCATTTCCACCGGCTGGTCCGGCATGCGGTCGGGCAGCCCGTCGCCCCCCGGCAGCAGCACCAGCGTGACGATGATCGCCAGCGCCGCCCGTATCCGCATCGGCACCGCCGCCTCCCCGAATCCCGGCAGCAGCCCGATGGCCGCCGCCACCCGCGCCAGCACGATCAGGCCGCGGTAGATCTCCAGGGTGAGGAGCTGGCTGAGCCCGTCCATCCGCGCCTACACCTGATCGATGGTCTTGAGCGACGCCTTGCGGTGCAGCTCGGCATGGCTCAGAACCGGGGTCATCGGGCTGACCCGCTCCAGCAGGGAACGGACGAAGGGACGCACCTCCGCCCCCACCAGCAGGGCGGGCCAGATTTGCGAGGTCGCGTGCTTCTGGATCTTCAGCCGCACCGCTGTCAGGAATTCCTGCACCTGGCTGGGCGGCATGACGAAGCGGCGGTCGTCGCCCTCCACCACGATGTGGTCGAGCAGGGCCTGCTCCCAGCGCGGGCTAAGCGCGATGACCGACACGAAGCCATCCGGCCCGGCCAGACCCTGGTGGATCTGCTGGCCCAGCCGCATCCGCACATGCTCGGTGATCAGCGTGATGTGGCGGGTCCAGCCGACGGCCTCCGCCACCGCCTCGACGATGGCCGGCAGGTTGCGGATCGACACCCGTTCCGACAGAAGCTGCTGCAGCACGCGCTGGAGCACGACCAGCGAAATCTGGCTCGGCACCATGTCGTTGATCAGCTTCTGGTACTCGCGGCCCAGGCCGTCGATCAGCTTCTGCAACGCGGCGAAGGTCAGCAGGGTGGACAGGTTGTCCTTGATGACCTCGGTCAGGTGGGTGGTGATGACGCTTTCCGGATCGACGACGGTGTAGCCCTTCGCCACCGCCTCCTCATGGCGGGAGGGGTCGATCCATTTGGCCTGCAGGCCGAAGGTCGGCTCGCGCGTCGCGTCGCCGGCGATGTCGGGAACGGCGCCGCCGGTGGGGTCGATGGCCAGCAGATGCTTGGGCCGCACCTCCCCCTTCGCCGCCTCCACCCCCATGATGCTGATGACGTAGCTCTTGGGCGGCAGGAAGCTGGAATCCTTGATGCGCACCGACGGCAGAACGAAGCCGAATTCCGTGGCGAAGCGCTTGCGCAGCGTCTTCACCTTGGTGGTCAGCGGCCCGTTCTTGTTCAGGATCAGCGGGACGAGGTGGTTGCCGACCTCCACCTTCACCTCGTCGACCTTCAGCATGTCCTCCACCGCCTCTTCCGGCGCGGCGGGCGGCGCCTTGCGGCTTTCCTCCAGCTTGGCGAGCGCCGCGGCGCGGGCCTTGCGGCGCGGCGCGTACCAGCCCAGCACGGCGAAGGCCGACCCCATGGCGAGGAAGGGCGCCATCGGCAGGCCGGGCGTGATCGCCAGCACCACCAGCAGGCCGGACGCCACCATAAGCGCCTTCGGGTAAGCGCCGAGCTGGTCGATCACCGCCTTTTCGGCGGAGCCGATGTTGCCGCCCTTGGTCACCAGCAGGCCGGCGGCCAGCGACACCACCAGTGCCGGGATCTGCGTCGCCAGCCCATCGCCCACCGTCAGGGTGGTGTAGATGGAGGCGGCGTGCTCGAAGCTCATCCCCTTCTGGGCGATGCCGATGGCCATGCCGCCGAGAACGTTGATGACGGTGATGACCAGCCCGGCCACCGCGTCGCCGCGCACGAATTTCGATGCACCGTCCATCGCGCCGTAGAAGGTGCTTTCGTCCTCCAGTTCCTTGCGGCGGCGGCGCGCCTCGACCTCGTCGATCATGCCGGCGGAGAGATCCGCGTCGATTGCCATCTGCTTGCCGGGAATGGCGTCCAGCGTGAAGCGCGCGCCCACCTCGGCGATGCGGGTGGCACCCTTGGTGATGACCACGAAGTTGATCACCACCAGGATGCAGAAGATCACCACGCCGATGACGAAGTTGCCGCCCATCACGAACTGGCTGAAGCCCTGGATGACGTGGCCGGCGGCGGCGTGGCCGTTGTGCCCCTCGCTGAGGATCAGGCGGGTGGACGCGATGTTCAGCGCCAGCCGCAGCATCGTCACCACCAGCAGCACGGTGGGGAAGGACGAGAAGTCCAGCGGCCGCGGGATCCACAGCGACACCATCAGCACCAGCACCGCGACCGAGAAGGACAGCGCCAGCCCGAGATCGAGGAACCAGGACGGCACCGGCAGGAACAGCACCGCCAGCACCAGCAGGATGCCGACCGCGAACAGCACGTCGCGGTTCGCCAAGCCGATGTCGCCGATCAGGCCGAACCGGCTGCGGACGTGATCCGTGAAGGTCATGGGGTCCCGACGGGTTTGTGAAGGAAGGGCGTTTCGCCAACGATAGGGGGGTGCGGTAAAACCGGGATTTAAGCTGTCACTGCGTCGGCAGCAGCGGCCGGGCCGGGCCGTCGGCGAACAGGCCGGACAGGAAGCTCAGCCGCCCGCGCTCCGCCGGGGTGAAGGAAGCCGCGCCTCCGCCCGGACCCGCCGCCAGCGTCTCCAGGTAGCCCAACGCCCCCGCGACCCAGCGCAAATTGCCGGTCACCCGCTGGCGATAGGCCTCACCGCGTTCGGACTGGGACGAGTGGTAGCGGGCGATGGCGCTCTCCAGCGAGCCGTGGTCGCGCCGCAGCGCCGACAGGAAGGACGCGGCATAACGGGCATTGGCGACCGGATCGAAGGCGGTGACGAGATCGGGGAAGGCCTCGGGGTGCCAGCGCAGGTTGACTTGCAAGCATCCGACGTCGATGGAGCGCACGCCGCGCGCCTGCGTTTCCCGCACGAAGGCGATGGCGTCGTCGCGCGTCGGGAAATAGTGGGACCGCCCTTCGGTGTTGACGGTCCAGGGCCAGGCGGTGAACAGCCGGTCCTCCGTCCGCCGGCCGGACTCGGTGAAGCCCATCGCCAGCAGCAGATGGTCGGTGATGCCGGCCGCCTTCTCCGCATCCAGGATGGCGGCGATGCATTGCGCTTCCGGCGGCAGGGCCTTGCGCGACGCTTGGGGGGCGGGCTGGGCGGGCAGCTTCGGCGCGGCGTAGAGCGCGGTGCTCCACACCCCGATCTGCGAGAGGTTGACCGGCGGCGCCGCCGCACCGCCGGCCGGACTTACGAGCAGCCCGAGAAGGGGGATGACCGCTCGCAACAGGGGGCGCCGCATCGCCACGGCATCAGTCGATGGCGACGATCAGGTCGCTCAACCGGTCGGCGTAGGTGGCGAGCGCGCCATACATGAAGGGCAGCGCCAGCACCGTCACCACCAGGATCGCGACGATCTTCGGCACGAAGGTCAGCGTCATCTCCTGCACCTGGGTCAGCGCCTGCACCAGCGAGATCGTCACGCCCACCACCACCGCCACGATCAGCGGCGGCGCGGCGATCAGCAGGGTCGTCCAGATGCCGCTGCGCAACACCTCCAGCACGTCGGCTTGGTTCATGGGGAGATCCTTCGTTCGTGGGGAGG
>NZ_VTTO01000025.1:0-37059 GCF_008364825.1 Azospirillum sp. B21 | reverse complement strand
GGGAGGGGGCATTCCGTATCCGAACCCGTACGCCGTCGCTCAAACCGCGATCCGCATGATCTCCTGATACGCCTGCACCATCTTGTCGCGGATGGCGACGACGCTCTGCACCGTCATCTCCGCGGCGAGGACCGAGCGCACCACGTCCTGCGCGCTGGCCTTGCCCGATACGGCGGCCAGCGACACGCGCTCGCTTTCCTTCAGCGTGTCGATCGCCTGCGAGATCGATTTGTCGAGGAAGCCGCCGAAGTCGCTTTCGGCGCTGGCCGCCACCGCATCGGTCTGGCCGGTGGTGGACAACGGCGAGGCCGTCGCCTGCGTTTCGGCGAGGCCGGCGACGAAGGGGCTGCGGTTGGCGGCGTAGGCGGCGGCGACGCGGCCGACGGACATCTCGATCATGGAACGGCTCCTCAGCTGCGCAGCAGGTCGACGACGCGGGTCATCATCGCGCGCGATTGTTCGATGACGTTCATGCTGGCCTCGAAGGCGCGGCCAGCCTCGCGCATGTCCATCATCTCGACCAGCGGCTGGACGTTGGGCTTCTTGACATAGCCCTTGTCGTCGGCCGCCGGATGCGAGGGATCGTAGGCGAGCTGAAAGTCGCTGCGGTCGCGGCCGATCTGCTTGACCTGCACCAGCTCCGCCCCCACCCCGCGGTCCATCACGCTGTCGAAGGACACCGTCTTACGGCGGTAGGGATCGCCGCCCTTGACGGTGGCGGTGGAATCGGCGTTGGCGAGGTTTTCCGCCACCACGCGCAGCCGGGTCGATTGCGCCTGAAGGCCGGCGCCGGCGATCTTCAGCGTGGTGCCGAGGACATCGTTCATCATGGCTCGTCTCCGTCCTAAGCTCGTCAGCCATTTCTCCAGGCCATGCGCAGCATCTGCACATTGCGCTGGAACAGGCTGGTGGTCAGCGCGAAGGCGTCGCGGGTCTCGCTGCCCTTGATCATCTCCTGCTCCAGCGACACCGCGTTGCCCGAGGGCGTCGTTTCCCACAGGCCGGCCTTGCCCGCCTCGCGGAAGCCGGCGGTCGAGCGGCTGCTCGCCAGATGCAGGCCGGAGGTGCGGGCGGTCTCAACCGGCCGGATGCCTTCCATCACGCTGTCGAAGGATTTCAGGTCGCGCGCCTGGTAGTCGGGCGTGTTGGCGTTCACGACATTCTCGGCGACCAGCTTCTGCCGCTGCGCCAGATAGTCCATGCGCGTGCCAGCAAGCTGAAAGAAACCGATTTTACCTAAATCCATTGCGACCTCGTTCCATCTCATCTGGCCGGAACACTGGGCCGGACGATGAACGCGCCCGTTTAAAACCGGATTTAAATTCCCTGCTCTAGGCTGCCTTCATCGACGGACATGATGGAGACAGCGCCGATGCCGGCACTCGCCACACTGGCGGCGGAACTCGAACGGCTGCCGACGCGCCACTGGCGCGGGGAGATCCGCTCCGCCGCCGGCATGACGCTGGAGGTCGACGGGCTGCAGCGCGTGCTGTCGGTCGGCGACAAATGCCATGCGGAAACCCTGCGCGGCGGACGCGTGCTGTGCGAGACCGTCGGCTTCCGCAACGGCCGCTCGCTGTTGATGGCCTTCGACACTCTGGACGGCGTGGCGGAAGGCTGCGCCGCCGTCACCGACGACACAGCCTTCACACTGCGCCCCGGCCCCGGCTGGCTCGGCCGGGTGGTCAATGCGCTGGGCGAGCCCATCGACGGCAAGGGCCCCCTGGTCAATGGCGAGCACCCGCGGCCCTTGCGCCAGCCGCCGCCGGCCGCCTGCGCCCGGCGCCGGGTGGGGAAGCGGATCGACAGCGGCATCCGGGTGATCGACAGCTTCGTGCCGCTGTGCCGCGGCCAGCGGTTGGGCGTCTTCGCCGGGTCCGGCGTCGGCAAATCGACCCTGCTGGCGATGGTCGCCCGTCATGCGGAGGCCGACGCCATCGTCATCGGCCTGATAGGCGAGCGCGGCCGCGAGGTGCGTGAATTCATTCAGGACGATCTGGGACCGGAGGGGCTTGCCCGCTCCGTCGTCATCGTCGCCACCTCCGACGAGCCGCCGCTGATGCGCCGGCAAGCCGCCCTTCTCTGCATGACGGTGGCGGAAGAAATGCGCGATCAGGGCAAGCATGTCCTTTGCCTGATGGACAGCGTCACCCGCTTCGCAATGGCCCAGCGCGAGATCGGGCTGGCCGCCGGGGAACCGCCGACCGCCAAGAGCTATCCGCCCAGCGTCTTCGCCGAGTTGCCCCGCCTGCTGGAGCGAGCCGGACCCGGCCCGGAAGGCGGTGGAGAGGGAGACATCACCGCCATCTTCACCGTCCTGGTCGACGGCGACGACCATGACGAACCCATCGCCGACGCGGTGCGCGGCATCCTGGACGGGCATCTGGTGCTCGACCGCAAGATCGCCGAACAGGGGCGCTATCCCGCCGTCAACCTGCTGCGCAGCGTATCGCGCACCCTGCCCGGCTGCCACGACGCGCGGGAGAATCGCATCGTCGGCCGTGCCCGCGCGCTGGCCGCCACCTATGACGGCATGAAGGAGATGATCCGGCTCGGCGCCTACAAGCGCGGCACCGATCCGGAAACCGACGCCGCCATCGACCTGCACCCGCGGCTGGAGGAGTTCCTGCGCCAGGGCAAGGACGACCCTTCCCCATCCGCCGAAAGCTTCGCGCATCTCGACGCGCTGCTCGCCGCCATCGGAGCCCAATCATGAGCGTCAACACCAGACTGGCCGCCCAGGCCGTCACCCCGCCCACGGCACAGCCGACCCACAAGGAAAAGGCGGAAAGCCTCGACGACAGGATGAGCCTCGGCTTCGACGATCTGGTGGACGCGGTCAACCCGCTGCAGCAGTTGCCGGTGGTGTCGTCGGTCTACCGCGAGGCGACGGGAGAGAGCATCTCGATCCCCGCCCGGCTGGCCGGCGGCTTCCTGTTCGGTGGCCTGCCCGGCCTGATCGGCAGCGCCGCCGTGGTGGCGTTCGAGGAGGTCACGGGCGACACGGTGCTGGGCCATATCGGCAGCCTGCTGGAGGATGACGCCGGCGGCGCGACCGCCGTGGCGGGCGGCAAGGCGGTTGGGGCGCTGCCCTGGATGAACGCCGGTGCCGGCGATGGTGCCGATCCGGCCCTTCCCTCCCCCCAGGCGCTGGCGGAAGCCCTGCGGCGCAAGTCTCCCGCCACCGAAGCCGCTGCGGCGGCGCTCACCGTCCCGGCCGACGACCGTCCGGCGCCACAACTGCTGGCGAAGCTCTACAGCCTGGAAGCGACCGCCAATGCCGGCGCGCCGGGCGTGGTCCGCAAGGCGGGGTGACTCTCCCTCTCCCCCCCGGGGAGAGGGTCGGGGTGAGGGGGATGCAAGGCGTGGATGTTGGGATGCGCGACGCGCTGCTCTCTAGAAAAGTTCTTTCGACGCGTCCCCCTCACCCTAACCCTCTCCCCGGGGGGGAGAGGGGATATTCCCCGGTATTGAAACAGCTCCTGAAATGCTGCCGGACGCCCTGGAGCGCCGATGCACGCCCATGCTAGGATTTCCGCCGGATTTCAATCGCGTGGGTGGCCAGGTGGCGGAGGAAGGTGACAACGACAGCAAGAGCGACAACGCCGGCACGCCGCGCAGTCGGCGGTGGCTCTGGCTGCTGATCGGCCATTCCGCGGTCGGTCTCGCCACGGCCGGCGCGGTCCTGCCGGTTCTGCCCACCGTCCCGTTCCTGCTTGTGGCCGGCTGGGCCTATGCCCGCAGCAATCCGGCCCTGCGCGAGCGCCTGCGCAACGATCCACGCTTCGGCCATGCCGTGCGGAACTGGCAGGACCGCGGCGCCATCCCGGTCAAGGCGAAGGTCTTCGCCGTCGCTGGCATGTCGTCCGGCTTCACCGTGCTCGCCCTGTCTTCACCGGGGCATCTGGTGCTCGGCGGCGTCGGGCTGGTCATGGTGGCGGCGGGCACCTACGTGGTGTCGCGGCCGGCACCCTCCGCCGACGACAAGGCCTGAGCCCGCCCCTCACCCGCCGAGATTGTTGCGCGACGCCTGTTCGATGGTCTTGATGTGGGCCAGACCGGGCAGGATTTCAGACCGGATGAATTCCAGCCGGCGCACCGGGCCGCCACCGCGGGCGAAGCGGTGCTTCCACAGATTCATCTTCACCGCCAGACCGCACAGCACCCCGCCGATGGTCAGGTGGTGGGTGACGATCAGGTCGCGGATGCTGCGGAAGCTGTGCGGGTTGATGTCGCGCCAGAAATCGCGGGAACGGTTGTCGAAGCTTTCGAAACGCCCGGTGATGGAGGTGGCGATGTCGGTCAGGTCGTGGCCGATCTCGTTCAGCATCCGGCTCTGCCGGGTGTCGCGGCGCACCTCGCTGACCTGATACAGCTCCGCCATCCAGCCGAGGAAGCCCTGCACGTCGGGCACGATATCGTCCAGGCAGCGCTTGAAATAGGCCAGCGACAGGAAGATGTCGGCGTATTCCTCCAGGAAGGCCG
Source organism: Azospirillum sp. B21 (assembly GCF_008364825.1). GTDB lineage: Bacteria > Pseudomonadota > Alphaproteobacteria > Azospirillales > Azospirillaceae > Azospirillum. Next base: position 32,574 of record NZ_VTTO01000025.1, on the reverse strand, counting down.
GGATTTCCTGCAGCGGAATGTCGAGCCGGTCGGCGGTCATCTGCAGCCGGCGCCGCGCCTCCTCCACGTCGGGCTGAGCGAACAGGCGGATCAGCTCGTCCATGCTGGCGATTTCGGAGCACTGGATGCCATAGACATGCTCGATCAATGGCCGGGTGAAGACGCGCATGTAGCTGGTCAGTTCCGCCCGCTTGGCCTGCGACAGCCGCAGGGCGTCGGAATCCTCCACGTCGATGTTCAGCCGGCGCAGCTCCAGCCGCAGGCTGTAGACGTCGAAGCTGGCGGCTTCGGCGATCTGCGCGATCTTGCGCAGGTCGCGGCGGAATTCCGGGTCGTCGATGCCGAAGCATTTGGGCAGCTGGTTGATGCCGATCTGGCCGCTGCCGGTCTGGGCGTCGTTGAACAGCTCCGCCACCGTCTCCAGCCGGACATTCTTGATCAGCCGCGCGCGGCGCAGGCCGGGCGTTTCCAGCGGCAGGATCGACAGCGGCAGGATGTGCAGCGCATCGCGCGCATCGTCCTCTTCCGAGGAGGCCGGCGGCTTCAGCCGCACCGCCGCCGCTCCGGTGGTGGCCGGCGGCCGGATGCGCTCCCGTCCCGGTCTGTCCTGTGGGGTGCCGGCTGGCGGCAAGGCTGGGTTCTCCCCTCTGCCGAGCCCCGCGGGCTTGTCAGAAGCGCGGGAATCTCATCAGCGTCATGGTGATGGACGGATCGATGGAGATGACCGACGCGCGCCCGCTGCGGGAGATCGGTCCGATCGACGGCATGGCCGCGGCTGCGGCGGCGCCGCCGTTCTGCATGTCGTACATCGCGGCGAAACGGTCGAGGAACTTGGCGACCTTCTGCGGATTCTTCAGATCCGCGATGTCCATCCGCTTCTCCAGCAGCGCCTTCTGCTTGTCCACGTCGAGCAGCGCCGTCTGGTCCGGCAGGCCGAGCGCGGTGTAGACCACCTTGCGCAGGGCGTTGTCGGCCATCACCTGATACCAGTTGGAGATGTTGCCGGACCGCCGCTGGAAATAGAGACCCAGACGGACCGCCGGGTTGGTGTTCTCGGACTCGACCTCCAGCGTCACATTGACGTAGCGGTCGATGATCGCCTGGACGACGGCCGGCTGCTTCAGGTTAGCGCCGCCGTTCTCGGCGAACCCCAGGATCGTCGCCATCTCCTTGAACTTGGTGTCGCTCATCCGGTTGGCGGTGGAGTACTGGTCGCTCACCCCCTCCTCCAGCACCTTGCGGATCAGACCGCGCGACTTGGCTTGGCTGCCCAGGTCGAACGCCTCCAGGACGAAGCGATAGAGCTTGTCGTCCTTCATGAAGTCTTCGGTGCTGGAGATCTTGCCGATATTCTCCTGGAAATAGGAGATGGCCCGCTGCACCGCCGGCCGGCTGCGCACCGCCTGTTCGTAGCGGTCGTGGTTGCGGCTGACGACGCGGAGGTCGACGAGGGTGGTCATGCCTTCACCTCCCTGATCCCGGCCCCGATCTCGCTGCCGTCGCGCGGAATGGCCGGCTGCTCGTCGGCGGCGTCGGTTTCCGCGCCGTAGCTGGCGGGGATGCGCATGATCACGTCCCCCGTCGCGGTGTCGAGCACCTCGGTGTAGAGCCGGCTCGTGCCGGGGTCGAGGTTGACCCGGTAGGGCCGGGCCGCATGCTTGGGCTCCGCCTCCGCAGCGTCCGTCTTCGCGCTGCGCTCCACCACCTCCGCCGGCTTGGCCGTCTCGGCCTGGGCGGCGCGGAGACGGTCGGCCTGCCGCTGGCGGGCCTCGGCGATGATGTCGGCACTGGCGGGGGAGCGTTCGCCGCTCGGGCCGGCCACGCCGGCGACGGGGGTGGTCATGGCCTCATCCTCCCGCGTGACGGTCGATCTGCACCGCCTGGGCCGCCTGGATGGACACCGCCGGGGCCGCATTGGCCGCCGACAGCAGCGTCCCCTCATATTCCATCACCGGACGCAGGGCGGAGAGCGCCTTGTAGTAGTCGCGCTCTCCCACATGGCCCATGGCGCCGGCGATGCGGTCCTGGATGTCGGGCCGGGTGAAGGTGGTGTAGAGCTGCGCCATCATCTCCGCCACAGCACCGGTGCCGGCGGCGGCCGTGGCCGGGTCCAGCAGCATGCTCTGGATCAGGAAATAGGCGCGGCGCACCGGGGTCACCGCATCCTCCTCCTGCAGGATGTCGCTGCCGCGGATGATCTGCGCGAAATTGGAGATCGTCAGGGTGTAGCGGCGATTCTCGTTCTGCACGACGCAGCCGTTGATGACCACCCGCTCGCACGGCTTGAGGCGGAGCTTAAGTGCCATAGGACAGTTCCTCCGTGGCCAGCTCCCGCGCCGGCTGCTGGGCGGCACCCTGCAGGCCCTGCATGACCGACCGGTTGATGTGGATCAGCAGATCGATGCCGCCCTCCCCGCGCAGGACGCGCTGGGTGTTGCGGTTCACCGCGAAGGACAGCGAGACCAGCCCGGCGCGCAACGCTTCCGGCAGGGCGTTGCCGTCCTCCAGCAGGTCGGCACGCAGCGCGTTCCACAGCTCCAGGTTCCGCCACAGCGCGTCCTTCAGCTCGGCACAGCGCCAGTCGGCATGGCGGTGGTTCTCCAGCGCCAGGGTGATCCGCAGGAACACCCGGTATTCGATCTTTCGCGGATCGTCGCACTCGGCGATGGTCTGGTGGTAGGCGGCGATGCTCATGGGCGCACCCCTGCGGTGGGGTCCTTGGCGGCGGTAAGCCGGACCGGTTGCGGTGGGTCTTGGGGGACGGGTGGAAATCCGGCGATGGGAAGCCGGCCGTCGGCGATGCCCGCTCCGCCGATGCGGCGGGGGCGTGAACGGGCATGGCCGACGGGGCGGCGCCACCGTCCGGGCACTCGGACGATGACGCCACCCACGAAGGGACTTAGCGGAACAGCGACAGGATGTTCTGCGGGCCCTGGTTGGCGATCGACAGAGCCTGGATGGCGAGCTGCTGCTGGACCTGGAGGGCCTGCAGGCGGCTCGATTCCTCGTTCATGTCGGCGTCGACCAGCGCGCCGATGCCCTTGTTCATCGAATCGGTCAGCTTCGACACGAAGTCGTTCTGCACCGACACGCGGTTCTCGATCGAGCCGATCACCGACGCCTTGCCGATGGCGCTGTCGAGCAGCGAGTTGATGACTTCCAGCGACTTCTTGGAGTTGTTGACCACGTCGATCTGCGTCAGATCGGCGAGGCCGCCGAAGGCGTCGCTTTCCTTCGAACCGACCCACAGACCGGAGATCTGGGCGGTGAAGTTGCCGTCGGTGTTCACGTCCTGGTCGGTGAATTCCAGAGTGTCGCCGTTGAAGGCGACCTGGAAGTCGGCGCCGGCAGTCGTCAGCGCGGCGTTGACGGCCGTCTCGATGTTGCCCTGGGTGGTGGCGAGGTCGGTGTCGTAGGTCTGCGCCGACAGGTCCACCGACACGTCGACCTTGCTGCCGTCTTCCTTGGTGACCGTCAGCGTCAGGGCGCCGAGGCCCAGATTCTGGCCGTCGATGAAGGTGGTGTCCGGCGCGCCCAGCTTGATGCCGACCGACGCCTTCAGGTCATTGGTCGAGTCGACCTGCTGCTCGATGGTGGCCTTGCCGACGATCGACTCCACGCGCATGTCCTGGCGCTGGAATTCGATGTAGCTCGGGTCGACCGTGCTGTCGCTGCGGCTCAGCGAGGCCAGGATCGAGACGTTCTTGTCCTTGGCCGTGCCGTCGTTGGAGTAGGTGACGCGCAGCAGGTTGTCGCCGTTGAAGGAGGCGTCGGCGGCGGCACCCTTGATCAGCTTCACCAGCTGGTCGACGTCGTTCTGGATCAGGGTCTTGTCGACGCCGTTGGTCTGGCCGGCGATGACGCGGGCCTTCAGCGTCTGCAGGTTCTCGACGATGTTCTTGGAGGCCACCGACGCGGTGTTGGTGGTGCCGGAGCCCAGTTCCAGCGACTCCTTGACCGCCTTGAAGCCGGCGACGTCGGCCTTCATGGTCGTGGCGATCGACCAGTAGGCGGCGTTGTCCTTGGCGTTGTTGACCTTCAGGCCGGTCGAGATGCGGTCCTGCGTGGTCTCCAGATCCCCGGTCACGCGACGCAGGGTCTGCAGCGCGGTCATGGCGGAGGTGTTCGTCATAATCGAGGCCATGGGTATCTCCATTCGCGAGATGCATGGCGCCTTTCTGACGCCGGGGCCATTCGCGCCGGCCTTCCCGATCTGTTGTGCGGGGGCGCGAGCGGCAAAATCAGGATGACGGAGCCGGTTTAAGCCGGGGTAAAAAATCGGACGCTTTGGAACGGACGGAAAGCCGGAACGAAAGAAACGGGATCAGCCTCCCGATCAGCGCCCCACTGCGCGGGCCGCGGCGCGCGGCGCCACCGGCGGGATGAAGGGCACGCGGGGGCCGGCAAGTCCGCCGGCACTCGACCAGCGATCCAGCATCAGCTTGGCCCGGTCGGGAGCGACATGGTCGGGCGGCGCCTCGAACTTGTAGCCGCGTCCGTAGACCGTCTCGATGTAGCGGCCGCCGCCGGTCGCCAAGTCGATCTTCTTGCGCAGCTTGCAGATATACACGTCGATCACCTTGTCGAGCGGGTCGGAGCCGGACAGGCCGTAGACCTCCTCGTAGATATGCTCCTTCGACACCACGCGGCGGTGGTTGAGGGCGAGCACGGACAGGATCGCATGTTCGCGCTGGCTGAGGCGCAGGCGCTCGCCGTCCACCTCCGGGTCGCGGCCGTCGAGGAAGACGGTCAGCCGGCCGACCGATACCGCATTGCTGGTCAGCCCGTAGGACCGGCGGCGGATCGCCTCCAGGCGGGCACGGATCTCGGTGCTGACGATCGGCTTCACCAGCACGTCGTCCGCACCGGCCCGCAGGATGCCGGCCGTGGTGTTGGCGCAGCGGCGCTCGATCAGGCAGATGATCGCGGCGGTGACGTTGCGGGCGCGGAGCATCGCCACGCAGGCTTCGGTATCGCCGACATCGCCGATGATGATGGCGTCATGTCCGATCTCGACGGAGCCATGCCCGTCCACCAGTTCGCGCAGGCCGTTCAGGTCCACGCGGTCATGGTTAACCTTGCACAGGGCAAGTTGTTTGCCGATGGCGTCGGCAATCAGATCGGCTGGCTCAATCAGCAAAGCCTGCATTGGATTCTCCATGGTCGAGCAAGCGCAGATAAAGCATTGATTTTTACGCAATTGCGTTCATGTCACATGCTTATCACAGCCCCAAAAGAACCCATCGAAAGGCTATGTGTCAACAAAATGAGCTACCCACATAGACATAGCCGAGGGTGAGGTTTTACGCCGTTTTAAGGGTTTCATACGACTAAATACCGGATAAATTTTTATTCATCTGCGGTTTTACTTCGAAACCCGAGTTGATTCAGCAGTGATCACCACAAGCAACCATTAATTCGTTCGACATCTATGGTTAACGGCAGTGAAGAAGGCGAAAGCCGGCGCTTACAAACATGAACGCTGGTTTAACCCTGATGCCCTACGGTCGCCGGGCATCCGCGTTTGAGGAGGTTCCATGTCCGGAACGAAGGCGTCCGTCATTCCGGCGGCCGCGGTCGCTGCTTGCCTGTTCGTCCTGGCAGGCTGTGCGCAATTGTCGCAGGCTCCCGACAGCGATTACCGGCAAGCCCTTGAAAAAGCGATCACCGCCGGCAGGTGCGACGGCGATTCCGTGCGTGATCTGTGGTCGGCCTACGACCGGTGGTATGCGGTGGCGTCCTCCATCGCCGGCCATCCGAAGACCGACGAGGCCGTGGCATTGCTGCGCCAGGGCGACCAGTTCCGCATCCTGGGCTGCCCGGAGGTCGCGCGCGCGTCCTACCGGACGCTGATTCGCCGCTTCCCGGAGGACGGATTCGTCCCGCTGCGCGAGGCCGCCCGCGCCTCGCTGCAAACCCTGCCGCCGCCACTCCCCGCTCCGGGGACGACTCCGGCGCCGGTCCCGGCCGGACCGGCTCTGGTCAGGCCGCCTGCGGAGATTTGACAGCGGGGAGAGGGGATTCGATCAAAGGGCGATGTCGGACGAAAGCGGCCGGTCCAACCCCAGCCAGGCATCGGCCAGCGGGCCGACGGTCAGCGCGCCGTCGATCCGGCAATCGGCCAGGGCGGCGCTGAAGGTCTCATGCAGATCGGCCAGCGCCGACGACGGCAGGCCGGCCGCCAGCCGCAGGGTCACGTCCAGCCGGCGCCCGCCCAGCGTCGCCATCAGCTGCACCGGTCCCAGCCGCTGCGGCCGGGCCTGAAGCACCAGGGTGACGCGGTCGGACGGCCCATCCTCGATCCCGACCGCGCACAGCAGCCCGTCGTCGCCGTCCAGCAGCGGCACGCGCGACAACCGCCACACCCGCCCCTCGACGGGTTGGAATCGCGCGGCCAGCGCCCGCTCGCACTCGTCGATCAGCAATCCGCCGTCGAGGCCGGACAGCTCGTCCGCGGCATCGGTACCGATCCAGTCGCGGCAGCCGCCAGCCGTCGCCGCAAGGAACAGGGCGAGCCCGGCGCCGAAGGTTGAATCGCAGCGCGGCAGGCATCCCCGCGCCAAAGCCGCGTCGGCCGGTGCCAGCGTGTCCAGCAGGTCGAGCAGCCGCCGCACCAGCGGCCCGGCATCGGAGCCGTCTCCGAACCCGTCGCCCGCATCGCCCGACGCGGCGGGCATCGCGGCGAAGCGCGCCGCCAGCAGGTCGGGCGGCGGCACCTGCCGGGGAACGAGGTCGCGCCCGGCCATTCAGGAACTTCCCATCCGGCGCGCTCCGCTCAATAGACCACCGTGTCGACGTCGTCGGATTGCGGGATGATGATGGTGCCGTCGTCGGCCATCGCCTTGGCGGTGCGGACGATCTCGGCCTGGGCGTCGTTGACGTCGCGCATCCGCAAGGGACCCATGTTCTCGATCTCGTCCAGCAGGATCAGGCGCGCGCGTTCCGACAGGACCGACAGGAAATGGTCGCGCTGCGCCACGGGCGCGCCCTTCAGCGCGATGGCGAGCTGGCCGGTGTCGCAGCGGCGGATCACCGCCTGCAGCGAGACGCGGTCCAGCCGCATCAAATCCTCGAAGGTGAACATCAGCTGCTTGATGCGCTGGGTCGGCTCCGGCATCACCGTTTCCAGGTCGTCGAAGATCTCGGTCAGCGTCTCGCGGTCGATGCGGTTGAAGATGTCGGCCATCCGCTCCAGCGAATCGTTGCCGTGGGTGCGGGCGTAGTTCGCCATGAACTCGTTGTGCAGGATCGATTCGATGTCGAGCAGCACCTCGCGCTGAACCGATTCGATCTGGATCATGCGCTCGATCACCTCGGTGCGGATGGCCGGAGGCAACAGCACCAGCACCTTGGCGGCATGGTCGGGGCGCATCTTGGACAGGATGACCGCGGCCGTCTGGGGATATTCGCCGGCCAGATAGCTGGCGAGCACCCCCTCGTTCACGTTGGACATCTTCTCCCACATGGTGCGTCCGGCCGGACCACGGATCTCGCCCATGATCTCCGTCACGCGGTCGGCCGGCAGGAAGCGGTTCAGCATCCGCTCCGTGCTGTCGTAGGAGCCGACGACCGATCCGGCATTGGCGAAACGTTCGGTGAAGATGCGCATCAGCGTCTCCACCAGATTGGAGGTGACGTTGCCGAGCGTGGCCATCGACCGGCTGACGAGGCGGATTTCATCCTCATCCAGCCGCTCCATCAGGCGCGAGCCGCGCTCCTCGCCCAGCGCCAGGAAGATGACGGCGCTCTTCTCGACGCCGCTCAGGCTCTTGTAATTCTCACGAATCTTGATCGGCGTTCCCATGGCGGCACCTCAGAAGGAAATATCGGCGGACGGTGCGGAAGATGACGATGCCTCGGGTCCGTCGGCCGGCGGCAGGGCAAGCGCGCGGTCGTGGCGGAAGGCGACCGCCATCACCGCGCCCGCCACCAGCAGCAGCGGATGCGGGATCAGCGGGTTGGGATCGATGGCTCCGAGCAGCCCGGCGATCGATCCGTCCTCCGGCACGGCAGCACCGCGGCGGCGGGCCAGCGCCAGAAGGCTGTCGGCGAGACTGGCCGGCGGTCCGGCGGGGATGTCTGAAGCCTCGCCCATCCTCACACCCCGTAGGAGCGGATCAGGCTGCCGGCGATCAGGAACCAGCCGTCGGTCAGCACGAAGAAGATGATCTTGAAGGGCAGCGCGATCATCACCGGCGGCAGCATCATCATGCCCATCGCCATCAGGATCGCCGCCACCACCATGTCGATCACCAGGAAGGGCAGGAACAGCAGGAAGCCGATCTCGAAGGCGCGGCGCAGCTCCGACAGCAGGAAGGCCGGCATCAGCAGCCTGAGATCGACGCTCTCCGCCGTCACCGGCCGCTCGTCCTTTGCGGCCCCGTCCTCGCCGGCCGGCTTCGGCTTGGCGGTGAAGGCGGCGAAGGCGGCAAGGTCGCGTTCGCGGACATGGGAGGCCATGAAGCCGCGGAACGGCTCGATCATCCGCTCAAGCCCCTGCTCCTGCGTCACCTGCTCGTTCAGCAGCGGGCGCAGCCCCTCCTGCCAGGCGCTGTCGATCGTCGGCCCCATGATGTGGAAGGTCAGGAACATGGCGAGGCTGACCAGCACCATGTTCGGCGGCGACTGCTGCAGGCCGAGGGCGGAGCGCAGCAGCGACAGCACGACGATGATCCGGGTGAAGCAGGTCACCATGATCAGCAGCCCCGGCGCCACGCTGAGCACCGTCAGCAGCACGATGCCCTGGACGATCCGCCCCGACAGGCTCGCCCCGTCCGCCATCGACCCCAGCGCACCGAGATCGAGGTCGAGCGGCGCCGCCGTGGCTGGATCGGCGGCGAGGGTCAGGGCGAGGAGGAGGGCGAAGGTGCGCATGGGGGCTTTCGGGGGGATGATGGGTGAAGTGGTTGCCGCGGTTGCCCCCTCCCCATCCCTCCCCCGCTGCGCGGGAGAGGGGGCAGGACGCTTGTCAACTTGATTTGACTGCCAAAGCGACAACAGTCCCCTCTCCCGCGCAGCGGGGGAGGGTTAGGGAGGGGGCACCGGTGCTGACTCCCCCCTCAGTCGATCTCCAACTCCGTCCGCACGATCTCCGTTAGCGTGACGCCCAGCCGCTGGTCCTCGACGATCACCACCTCGCCGCGCGCGACGAGGCGGTGGTTCACCAGCACTTCCACCGGCTCGTCCACCTTGCGTTCAAGCTCCAGCACCGCGCCGCGGCCGAGCTTCAGAAGCTGCGCCACCAGCATGCTGGTGCGGCCAAGCACGACCTGCACGTCGACCGGCACGTTGTAGATGGCGTTCATCGGGCCATCGAAACTCTTCTCGCCGAACTTCTCGGCGGCCTTTTCAGCCTGCTTGGATTCATCGTCGAGGATGTCGAGGTTCAAAGGGGGCATGAGGGTTCTCGCTTCGGATCGTTCAGGTCAGGTCGGGGGACAGCGCCGGCATCAGGGCGGCGACGGCACGGTCGGCGAGTGCGGCGACGGCGGCCTCGAAGGCGACGGGATCGCGGCGGACCGAGCCGGCGCCCCAGTTCGCTTCCAAAGCGCCGACGGCGAGCGACGGGTCGCCCTGGATGTCGATGCGGCCGCGGAATACGCCCTGCCCGACCAGCCGTTCTTCCAGCGGAGGGCAGAGCGACGGGTGCAGGCACAGGGTGAGGACCGGGGACTGGCCGGCGGCGCGCAGGGCGTCGGCGGCTAGCCGCTCCACCTCCTCGCGCGCCACCTGATCGAGCAGCTGCGGCACCATTCGGCGAACCAGCGCCACCAGCACGAAGGCGCCCTGGGCCTCCAGCCGTTCCATCAAGGCGGCATGGTCGGCATCGAGCGCCGCCATCCGCTGCGCCAGCTGGTCCAGGGTGGCGGCAAGCTCCGCCTCGAATCGCCCGCAGGCGGCGCGCTCGCCCTCGGCCCGGCCTTGGGCGAGCCCCTCGGCCAGCGCGCTCTCGCGGGCAGCAGCCAGGGCGGCCAGATGCTCGCGCTCCGACAGGCGGGGAAGGTCGAGCGGATCGGCCGTCTCCCCCATTTCCGGCTCCGCCGCCGGGGCGGGGGCGCCGAAGCCATGGTCGAAGCGGTAGCGCGGGTAGGCGGCCATCACGCCACCTCCTCATAGAGCCAGGAGCGCAGGATATCGATGGCTTCGTCGGGATACTGGTCGACCAGCTCGCCCAGCCGCCGGATGGAGGAGGCGCGGACGCGGCCCTCCACCGTGCGCAGCTCGATCAGCTGGTCCATGGTCTCCTCGATGCCCAGCTGCGGCGCCATCGACCCGGCGGCAAGGGCGGCATCGCCTTCCCCGCCATCACCCAGCGCCGCACCGCCGCCGGCCGCCGTGGCCGTGGCCATGGCCGGGCCGGTCAGCTGCGGCATCGCGCCGGCTGCGGGCGCGGCCAGCGCCGGAGCGGGCGCCTCCGCTACCACCGGTTCCGGCGCCGGGAAGACGCGGCGGATCAGCGGACGCAGGCCGACCAGGATGACCAGGGCGGACAGCACCAGCAGGATCACCCACTGGATCAGCGTCATGACGTTGCGGCTCAGCGTCTCGGCGATCTCGTCGCCCAGCGGGCGCGGCGTCAGGTCGGGCGCCAGATCGACGAATTCGAGATTGTCCACCGTCACCCGGTCGCCGCGCGCCTCGCTGAAGCCCATGGCGGAGCGGACCAGCTCGGTCAGGCGCTGCAGTTCTTCCGCGCTGCGCGGTTCGTACTGGCGGGTGCCGTCGGCGGCGGACTTCCAAGTGCCGTTGACCAGCACGGCGACGCTGAGGCGGCGGACGTCGCCCGGCTCGATCACCGTCTCGCGGCTGACGTTGGAGATCTCGTAGTTGACGGTCTCCTCCTGCCGCTTGCTATCGTTCGAGGATTGCGGCCCCTGCGGCTGGGCGCGCACGTCGCGCTGCGGCAGGTTCTGCTCGGCGGTGACCGGCGGTTCGCCGTTGCTGTCCTGGCTGCGGTCCTGCTCCTGCACGGTCTGGGTGGAGCGGACGACCTGGCTGTTGGGATCGAAGGTCTGGCTGCGCACCACCTCGCGCTTGGTCTCCACCTCTGCGGCGACCTGGACGCGCACGTTGCCGGCGCCGAGCCGGGCGACCAGCATCTGCTCCACCGCGCGGGCGACGCGGGTTTCGGCCGCCACGCGCATGCCGTCGGTGCGCGCCGACGCCAGTCCCGGCCCGTCATCCTCGGTCAGCAGAAGCTCGCCGGAGGAATCCATCACCGTCACGGCGCTGGGCTTCAGGTTCGGCACGGCGGCGGAGACGAGGTGGCGGATCGACAAGGCCTGTTTGCGGTCCATCGCCGCCCGCCCGCGCATGCGCACCACCACCGACGCGGTCGGCTTGGGCGCGCTGCGCGAGAACTCCTCGCGCTCCGGCAGGACGATGTGGACACGCGCGGCCTCGACGCCGGCCAGCGTCTCGATGGTGCGGCCGAGTTCCCCTTCCATGGCGCGCAGACGGTTGATGCGCTGCATGAAGCTGGTGATGCCGAGCGGCTTGTCGGTGTCGAACAGTTCGTAGCCGACGCCGCCCTGCGCGGGCAGGCCCTTTTCCGCCAGCGCCATGCGGACGCGGGAGACCTCGGACTGCGGCACGCTGATCGTCGTGCCGTCGAATCCGGCATTCACCGGCACGCCCATCTCCTGCACCGCCTTGGCGATGCGGCCGGCCTCCACCGGTTCCAGGCCGCTGTAGAGCGGCGTCATGTGCGGCTGCGACAGCAGAAGCGCCATGCCGGCGACGGCCAGGACGATGCCGAGCCCGGTCCCCGCCAGCACGAGCAGCCGACCGCGCCCCAACGACCGCAACGTGTCGATCAGACTGTCCACGGTTCCCCGCACCTTTAAAGTTTCTGAAAATCGGCGGGCCTAGTCTTCGCCCTGCGCACCCCCTCACGCTAACGGGGCGACTTTTAAGCGGAGTAAAAAACGGCGCAGCCTCCCAAGACAAAGCGCCTCAAATCTTACCGAATGCCAGCTTTACTAAAATTTTCGGCAATCGCCGGCGGGATGGATCGATGATTACACGATTTGGCATGGCGGGGACGGCAGCAGTCCGGGACGAAGTCCTGAACCGCCTGCGCGGATCTGGACGCATCCTGGTGATCGCCCTTCCGCTCGCCCGCCTCGCCGCCGCCCTGGTGGCGGTTGGGGGCGTGGCGGCCGCCGGGATCGCCGGATACTGGATGGCCGCCGGCCCGCAGGCGCTGGACCGGCTGTGGCCCGCGGCGACGGAGGCACTGCCGGCCGACGGCGTGGTCGACATGCCGGAACTGGTCGTCAACCTGCGGCGCGACACGCCCTCCCGCTTCCTGAAGATCGGCCTGTCGCTGACCGCGGCCCACCACGACCGCGAAGCGCTGGAACGCGCGATGCCGCAGCTCACCGACAGCCTGCAGGAGTTCCTGCGCAACCTGGACCAGGATGACCTAGACGGGTCGGCCGGGCTGCACCGGCTGCGCAGCGAGATCAAGCGCCGCTTCAACCTGATCCTGTCCGATCCCGCCGGCCGGCAGGAGGTCGTCACCGACGTCCTGCTGCGCAGCCTGCTCACGCAATAGCGACCTCCAGAGGCACCGGATGACCGACACCCCCGCCCCGACCGCCCCATCCATGGCCGCTCCCCAGCCCGTTCCCGATGAGGCCGCGGACTGGTCCGACGCCGCGTGGGAACTGGCCGCCGCACAGCAGACCGATCCGCCCGCCCCGCCCGCCGCACCGGCGGCGGAAGCGGAAGCGATGAGCGAGGCACTGGCCAACCTGTCCGGCGAGACCAAGACGCTGAGCCAGGAGGAGATCGACCGGCTGCTGAATTTCGGCGCCCCGGAAGGCGGCGGGCCGGAGATGAGCGCCATCCAGCGGCTGGTCAGCTCGACCACGGTCAACAAGGACCGGCTGCCGATGCTGGACGTGGTGTTCGACCGCATGGTGCGGATGCTGAACACCTCGCTGCGCCAGTTCGCGTCCACCAACGTGGAGGCGTCGCTGTCGAAGATCGAATGGCTGCGCTACACAGATTTCCAGGACACCATCGAACTGCCGGCCCTGATCGGCGTCGCCCGCGCCGAGCCGTGGGACAACCAGATGCTGGTGTCGATCGACAGCGCGCTGATCTATTGCATGATGGACGTGCTGCTGGGCGGTCGGCGGTCGCGGCCGGGGCGGATCGACGGGCGCGCCTACACCTCCATCGAACGCAAGATGACCGAGCGGATGATGAAGGTGGTGCTGCAGGATCTAGGGCAGTCCTTCGACCCGCTGGCCCAGGTCGATTTCGTCTTCGACCGGCTGGAGGTGAATCCGCAATTCGCCACCATCACCCGCGCCACCAACGCCATCATCCGCGTGCGCATCGCCGTGGAGGTGGAGCGGCGGACCGGCCACATCGACATCGTCATCCCCTACGCCACGCTGGAGCCGGTCCGGGGCAAGCTGGTGCAGATGTTCATGGGCGAAAAGTTCGGCCATGACACGGTGTGGGAAAGCCACCTGAAGAACGAGCTGATGCGCTCCAAGCTGGAGCTGGTCGCCGTTCTGGCGGAGACCAAGGTTCCGCTGGGCGAGGTTCTGGCCTGGCAGAAGGGCCAGTCGCTGAAACTGCGCATCAGCCCCGATTCCACCGTCCTGGTCTTCAGCAAGACCATCCCGCTGTTCGCCGGACACATGGGGCAGCGCAACGACAACATCGCGGTGAAGATCGACACCGATCTCGATACCAAGCAGGAGCTGATCGATGGTCTCCTTTCTCATTGACGCGGCCCTGGCGGTGATGCTGGTCACGGCGACCGCCTATCTGGTCATCGTCAACAAGCGGCTGAAACTGCTGCGCACCGGCCAGTCCGAGATCAACGCCCTGGTGTCGACCTTCTCCAAGTCGATCGACGACACCGACGCTTCGATGAAGCGCATGGTGGCCTCGGCGACGGAGATCGCCGCCCGGCTGTCCGACGACCTTGATCGGGCCAAGGGCATGAAGGAGGACATGTCGCTGATCCTGGGCTCCTGCGAGCGCACCACCGCCCGCATGGAGGAATCGGTCCAGCACGCCCGCGCCCTGCTGCGCCGCCTTGATGAGGGCGCCATGGGGAGCGCCGCGCGCGCCGGCCGCAAACTTGCCCGGACCGAAATGCCCGACACCGTCGAAGCCGCCGCGAAAGCGGAAGACGCTGGGTCACCAGCAGCGCCGCTGATGTCGGCCTTGAGGGCGGCGGAGATCGACAAAGGCGAGTTCCGGGCGCTCGAAACGGCTCTGCGCGCCGTCGCCGGCCAGACTGACGACGCCCCCGCCACCGCCCCTACCGGCACGGCCCCCACCGGCACGGCCAAGGCCGCGGCCAATGCCTTCTACGCGCGGCTGCGCACCGTCGGGTCGGAGGCGTCGGCATGATTCCGCGCATCCTCCCCATCACGCTGGTCGCTGTCCTGATGGTCCTGCCGCTGAAGCTCGGCGCCCTGGTCGACGGGTTTCCGGTAATCGCCCAGCAGTTCGACCGCGAATTCGGCGCCCATGAACGCCCGTGGGCGACCGACCTGAAAGCAACCGATCCCAAGGCCGCCGAAACGGCTGCGGCACCGGTCCCCGCTTCCCTGCCGGTCTCCACGCCGGTCGCGGAGGCCCCGCCGCCGGTGGCGCTGGCTCCGCCCAGCTGCACCGACCCGCTTCTGCGCGCGGCCATCGACGAGCAGAAGGCCGACAGTTCCGGCCGCCAGAACCGCCTGCGCGAGGCCGAAGCGGTGCTCGCCGCCACGGAAGCGCGCGTCGGCACGCAGATCCAGCGGCTGAACGGCGTGAAGCGCGAGGTCGAGGCGCTGATGACCCAGCGCTCCACCCTGCAGCAGGAAGACCTGAAGCGCATGGTCGCGATCTACGAGGCGATGAAGCCCCGCGACGCCGCGCGCATCCTGACGGACATGGAAACCGACATGGTGGTCGACGTGCTGGACCGCATCACCGAACGGCGCGCCGCCCCGATCCTTGCCGAGATGGCCGACGCCAAGGCCCGCGAAGTGACGCGGCTGATCCTGCAGCGCCGCGCCCTGCCCGGCGACCGCAAGGCCGCTCCCACCGTCGTCGGAGCCTCGGTGCCCGTGACGACCGTTCAGCGCCCCACCCTGACCAATTGAGCGCCATGACCAGCATGCCCGATGCCGTCGCGGCCCCGCCCCGGCCGACCCCGTCCCAGCGCGGCGGCTACGCCGGCGACGACGCGCGCGACAGCGACTTTTCCAGCTTGGTGGACGATGCAGCGGAGGACGAGGCCGCGACGCGCCCCGACCGTCTACGCAAGCGCCGGGAGACGAGGCTCGACAGCCCCACCGCCGCCCAGGCCGCGATCACCCAGGCGATCACCCAGGCGGTCGTCCAGCCGGCAATCCAGGCCGGTGGCAGCACCGACGCCCCGCTGATGCCCTGGATGGTCGCCGCCGCCCCGGCCGCGCCGCCGGCCGCCTCGCCGCAGACCGTGCCCACTGCTCCGGCGCCCAATCAGGGAGCGGCTGGCCCGCTGGCAGGGCAACAGGCTCTTTCCGCCGCGCGGAACGGCGACCAGACGGCAGGAATTCCCTTGACTGCCGAACCGTCCGCGGCCGACAGCCCCGCGGCTGCGGGCACGGGACAGGGCGGGACCTCCGTCGACGCTGCCGATCAGGGCGGCACGGACCAGGGCGCAAGCGAGCCCGCACTTCCGCAAACCACGCAAGCCCCCGCGGAAACGCCCGCCCCGACCGCAGCCCTGGCCGTTCCAACAGCAGCCGCCGACGCAGATCCGGACGGGCGCGCCGGCCGCCGCGACGAGAGCAGCGATCCCCGGACCGCGGTCCGCGCCACCCGCGGAACCGGCCATCCGAATGTGACCGAGAAGGCAGGCCAGTCCGCCGCCATTCCGGCGGCTCCCCGGACAGCCCAGCCCGCCGCCGATGCCACCGCTGCCCCCGTCGCTTCCGAGCCGGCTCCAGCCTTCGGCGCATCGCCCAGCAGCGGCAGCGGCAGCGGCACCGCCGCGACCGGCTTCGAAGCGCTGCCCACCCTTCCCGCCCAGGCCGCCACGCAATATGCCGCCGCCGCGGCATCGGGCCGGGCCACCACGGCGCACAGTCCGGCAATGGCGCAGCTGGCCGCTCCGCTCGTCCGCGTGCTCGAAACCGGTGGCGGCGAGTTCCACATCGACCTCGCCCCGGCGGAACTCGGCCGCATCCGCGTCGTTGCCGACATCAGCGACGGCAAGGTCTCGCTGGCCGTCCAGGCTGAACAGGCCGACACGCTGGCATTGCTGCGGAGAGACCTGCAACAGCTGGAACGCGCGCTCGGCGACGCCGGCCTGTCGCTCGACAATGCCAGCCTCCAGTTCTCGCTGCAGGACGACGGCCAGTCGCGCGGCTTCGCCGCTCCCGACCAGGGGGGTGCCGCCGCCGGCTGGCGCGCCCAGGCCCAATCCGAAGCCAATCCCGAACCCGTGGCGGAAAGACCGATGCGCCCGATCGACGGGCTGGTCGACGTCACCGTCTGAACAGGAAAGCCCCTCCCGTCATGAGCACCACCCCCAGCGCCAGCGTCACCACCGCGATCGCGAAGTCCGCCGCTGCCTCCGCCGAGGAGGCGAAGAAGGCCACGGTCGATTACGAATCCTTCCTCAAGCTGCTGACCGCGCAGCTGCGCAACCAGGACCCGCTGGCGCCGATGGACGCCTCGCAGTTCATGACCCAGCTGGCGCAGCTGTCGACGGTGGAGCAGTCGATGCGCTCCAACGACACGCTCGGCAAGGTTCTGGACACGCTGAAGAGCAGCGGCATGCGGATGGACATGGCCCTGCTCGGCCGCAAGGTGGAGGTCGAGTCGAACCAGCTGTCGCTGACCGGCGGCAAGGCGGAGGCCGCCTACACGGTGGACGGCCAGCCGGCTTCCGTGAAGCTGGAGGTGCTGAACAGCGCCGGCAACGTCGTCCACAGCGCCCCCGGCGCCTTGCAGACCGGCCGTCAGGTCTTCAGCTGGACCGGCAAGACCGCCGGCGGCGGCACCGCCCCGGATGGCCTCTACACGTTGCGGGTGACGGCAAAGGACAAGGACGGCAAGGCGTTGAACACCGCCACCGTCGTCACCGACACGGTGGCCGAGGTGCGCAGCGTCGACGGCGCCACGAAGTTCGTGCTGAAGAACGGCGCCACGGTGGATTCGGGAGCGGTGCTGTCGGCGTCGTGAGCGAAAACGCCCTCTCCCGCCCCGGGAGAGGGAGGGGACCCGCGCCGAAAGCGTGGGGAGGGTGAGGGGTGATCCAAGGAACCGGAAGCGCATGGTTCCTTGCACTCCCCCTCACCCTTCCCATGCTGCGCATGGGCCCCTTCCCTCTCCCGGGGCGGGAGAGGGTGTCTCTCCGGTCCTCACAGTCTTGTATTGTCCTGGCGCAGCAGGCGGTCGATCAGCACCGCACGGACCGGCTGGGTGCTCTCGCGGCTGGTCAGGGTGCCGTTGGCACCGGCAAGCAGAGCGGTCGCAACGCCTTGCGGATCGACCGCCGGGCCGTTGAAGCGGCCATGGCCGGCGAGGTCGAACAGGGCCTCGAGCATGGCGCTGCGCGCATGCGGCAGGCGGCGGCGCACCAGCAGCGCATCGTCGGCACTGGACGCCTCCAGCGTCACCTGGGTCAGGATGAAGGCGATGGTGCGGCCGCGCTCCAGCATCGGCACGACCAGCTGCCCGGCCTCGACATAGTACGGGCCGCCGGCAACGGACGCCCCGGCATCGGGCCAGCCGGTGGCCGCGGTGTCCTGTGGGGCTTTGAGACGGCCGAAGCCGTAGCCGCCGGCAAAGGCGAGCGCGGCGGCCACGGCGAACAGCAGGACGGCTTTCATGGTGCGGATTCCCCAGTGAAGCCGGATGTCAGAAGGGCAGGATCACGTCCAGCACCTGCTGGCCGTAGCGCGGCTGCTGCACGTCGGTGATCTGGCCCCGGCCGCCATAGGTGATGCGCGCCTCGGCGATCTTGTCGTATTCGATGGTGTTGGCGTTGCTGATGTCTTCGGGACGGATGACGCCGGCGATGCGCATCTCGCGCAGTTCGTAGTTCACCCGCACCTCCTGCCGGCCGGCGATCACGAAATTGCCGTTGGGCAGCACCTGCGTCACCACGGCGGCGACGCGCATGGCGATCCGCTCGTTGCGCTGGATGGTGCCGTTGCCGCTCGACGTGCTGGAGCTGTCGAGATCGACGAGGCTCGACGGGTCGACCGCGTCGGGCAGGATGGCGGGAAGGCGGCTTTCCAGCCCGAAGAAGTTGGGCAGACCGGCCTTCTCGTTGTTGGTGCGTCCGCGCTGGGTGCTGTTGCGCAGCTGCGCCTGATCGGAGATGTCGATGACGACGGTCAGCAGGTCGCCCACCGCCTTGGCGCGCGGGTCGCGGAAGAAGTCGCGCGATCCGGTGCGCCACAGGGAGCTGGGGATCTGCTCGGCCGTCGTCGGCTGCGGCATCGGCAGCGAGATCACGCGCGCCTCCGGCTGCATCGCCGGATTGGAGATCTCCGACAGGGTGGGAGCGCTGCCGATGTCGGACAGCCGCGCGCAGCCGCCGGTCGCAACCGAGAGCAGCAGGATGGGGACGAGCGCGGTGCGCATGACGGAAGCTCCCTTTTGTGGGTCGATCAGGGCCGCGCGGCCCATGTTCAAGGTCGCTGAGGAATGCGCGGGCCGTTCACCGAAACGGTTTCCGCGCCGGTGACGGTCCCGGTGACGATGGTGCTGCTGGCGATGTTCATGACGCGGACGATGTCGCCGACGCCGCCCTCCTGCAGGGCGCGGCCGCGCGCCGCCAGAACCAGGGCTCCGTCCTCGTAGACCAGCGTCACCGGCCGGTTGCGCTGGACGACGATGGGCGCCCCCACCGATCCGACCTGGATCAGCCGTCCGGCCGGCATCTGGCGGCGCGGCGACAGTCCGATCAGCGCATCGACCGACGAGATGAATCCCGAGCCGGCGCGGTCCAGCGACAGGCGGACGGTGGTCAGGTCGGCCGCCTCGATGATCTCGCCGGGCCGGATGCGGCGGACCGGAACCGGCATCGCCACCTCGACCTCGGCCCTGCCGTTCAACTCCACGATCCGGCCGTCGCTGAGGATACGGGCCTGGAAGGTCCCGGTGCGGGGATCGAGGTTGATGTCGCGCACGGCGTCCAGCCTGCCGTCGAACGGCCGGCCGAGGGTGACCGCCACCTGCGCGTCGGCCGGCACCGACGGGCCGAGCGAGGCCAGAAGCTCCTCCGCCAGCCGGGTCTCGACCGGTCCCGCGGCGGCATGCAACGGCAGCGCCAGGACGGTCCCAAACAGCAGAACGGCAAGGGGCCGGCGGAAGGATCGCAGCACGGTCGTCACCGCATGTTGGTCATGGTGGAGGCCATCTGGTCGCCGGCCTCGATCACCTTGGCGTTCATCTCGTAGGCGCGCTGGGCCGAGATCAGTTCGGTGATCTCCTGCACGACGTTGACGTTGGAGGATTCCAGGTACTTCTGGCGGATGGTGCCGAAGCCGGCCTGACCGGCCAGCCCGTCCTGCGGCTCGCCCGACGCCGGGGTGGCGCGGAACAGGTTGTCTCCCAACGCTTCCAGGCCGGAGTCGTTGACGAACACCGTCATTGCCAACTGGCCCTGGTTGACCGGCTGGTTCTGGCCGTCGACATAGGCCAGCACCTCGCCGGAGCGGTTGATCACCACCTCGCGCGTGCCCTGCGGCACGGTGATGCCGGGGGCGACGGTGAAGCCGTCGGCGGTGACGATGGTGCCCTCCGGCGACAGCTTGAAGCTGCCGGCGCGGGTGTAGACGGTCTCGCCGCCGGGTTGGGTCACGTTGAAGTAGCCGCGCCCCTCGATCGCCAGATCCAGCTCGTTGCCGGTGGAGGTCAGGTTGCCGGTGGTGTTGATGCGGTTGACCGAGGTCGGCCGCACGCCCAGCCCCACCTCGACGCCGGTCGGCACGATGGTGCCCGAATCGGTCGACTGGCTGCCCTGCCGGCGCTCCGCCTGATACATCAGGTCCTGGAATTCGGCGCGCGAGCGCTTGAACGCCGTGGTGTTGATGTTGGCGATGTTGTTGGAGATGACCTCGACGTTCATCTGCTGGGCCATCATGCCGGTGGACGCGATGCTGAGCACGCGCATGGACGGACTCTCCTTCGGAGATTAAGAGGATTTGCCGAGGCGGTTGATGGCGGAGCGCAACAGGTCCTGCCCGTCGTCCACCATCTTGGTCACCGCCTGATAATCGCGGGTCAGGTCCATCATGCGGCCGATCTCGACGATGCCCTGCACGTTGGACCGTTCGACCTTGCCCTCCACCAGACGGGTATCGGGGGCGGGACGCGCCTCCATGCCGTCTGCCGGCTCGAACAGCAGGTCGCCTGTCTGCTTCAGCATCTGCGGATTGTCGAAGCGCGACACGGCGATGCGGGCGATCACGTTGCCGTCTGCCGACAGCAGCCCGTCCGACCCGATGCTGATGACGCTGCTGTCCGACGGGATGACGATGGGGCGGCGGCCGTCGTCCAGCACGGGATAGCCGTTGGTGCCGACCAGCGTGCCGTCGGCATCGCGGCGCAGCCGGCCGTCGCGGGTGTAGCGCACGCCGTCCGGCGACTGCACGGAGAGGAAGCCGTCGCCGTCCAGCGCCACGTCATAGGGGTTGCCGGTCTCGGTGAAGGCGCCGGCGCGCAGGTCGGTGTAGGTGGACCGGTCGATGGTGAAGGCGATGCGGTCGGTCGGCTTGCGCCCGCCGGCCTCCATCGCCGCCTCGAACAGAGTGCGCTCGCCGCGGAAGCCGGCGGTATTCATGTTGGCGACATTGTTCGCCACGACGTCCAGCTGCCGCCGCAGCGCCATCTGGCGCGACAGTCCGATGTAAAGCTGGTTCTCCATCGCCGAACACTCCGGTTTTGAACTCCGCCTTAATCTGGACGATGCAGTTTAAAGCCGGGTTTCAACCTGGACCGTCCGGGCCGGCACCTTTCCGGTCTTGGGTAAGGTTTGGCGATCATTTCGATAAAATGCGAGACGACTGTGATGAAACGGCGCCCGGATAACGCATCGGTCCTTGGTTCGACGCTGGTCCTTGCCCTGCTGGCGGTGTCCGGTCCGGCACAGGCCGCGTCGGTCCGCGCGCAACTGGGCGACCATGGCGACTATTCGCGGCTGGTGCTGACCATGCCCAAAGGGCTGGAGCCGGTGGCGGTCGTCGACGGCTGCGTACTGCGCATCGGCACGCCCGATCCGGTGCGCTGGCCGCTCGCCAGCCTGCGCGACAGCTTCTCCCGCCGCCTGTCGGACTTCGTGACCGCCGACGGCGGGCGCAGCCTGACCGCGGCGATCCCCTGCGGCGCACGGGTCGCCAGCCTGATCGAGCGCCGGATGCTGATCGTCGATGTCGGCGGCCCGCCGGTGCCGGGTGTCAAGCCGGGTGCGCCGGAGGGCGGGGCGGTGAAGGTGACGCCGGAGGCGGTGGTTGCCGCGGGGCCGCAGGTTGGCACCATCGGTGTTGCGGAGGTCGTTGAAGCGCTGAACCCCATCGGCACTGCTAACGCGGCGCCAATCGATCTCTCGAACCCGGCGGAATCCCCTCTCCCCCCCGGGGAGAGGGTTAGGGTGAGGGGGGAGCCCGGCGAGGATTCTCGGGATAGCCATGCGATGCATCCCCCTCACCCCGACCCTCACCCCGGGGGGGAGAGGGGGAGACTTCCGGGTTCGGAACTACGAGAATCCGCCAGCCTGGAAGGCGAGGTCCGCTCCAGCATCGAAGACACGCTGCGCCAGTTGGAGCGCATGCCGGACCGCAGTTCGAAACCCGCCCCGCAGGCGGCCGAACCGCCCAGGCCCCCCGCCCCGCCGCCCATCGGTGCGATGGACCTCGCCGCCTGGGCCGGCGACGACTTCAACCGCACGCGCGAGGCGTTGCAGCGCGCGGTCGGCGCGGCGCAGGGCCGGGCACAGGTCGATGCGCAGATCGCGCTGGTCCGCTTCCTGCTCGCCCGCGCCATGGATGAGGAAGGGCGCGCGGCGCTGGAGGCGGCGGCCAGCCTGTCGCCGGCGCCCGACCAACGCTATACCCTGCGCATCCTCGGCGACGCCTTCCGCGCGCTCGACCGCGAGGGCGCGCCGGACGACAATCTGTTCGTCCAGCTGCCGGCCGGCGTCATGGCCGACCACAATGTCTGGCGCAGCGTCGCTCTGGCCCCAGACCGCTGGGCCGCGGCGAAGGAGGGGCTGCCGATCGCCCTGCGCCGTCTGCTCGACTATCCGGCCGACCTGCGGAGCCGCCTGCTGACCACGCTCGCCGCCGCGTCGGACGAGGCCGGGGACAGCGCCGCCCTGAACCTGATCGTGCTGGGAATGATCACCGTCGATTCCAAGGGCATGGCCGACGGGCGGCTCGATTATTTCCGCGGCCGGCTGGCGGAACTGAAGGCGACTCCCGACGCCGCGCTCGACCGCTACGACGCCGCCGCCGGTCTGCGCCGCGGTCCCTTCGCCAGCATGGCCGAGGTGCGCGCCATCGAGCTGCGCCGCAGCCTGGGCCGGCTGGACGAGGACGGAGCCATCGCCGCGCTGGAGGCCCTGCGCTTCGCTTGGCGCGGCGACGAGATCGAGACCGACGCGCTGGCCGCCCTCGGCAGCGCCTATGCCCGCAGCGGCAAGACCGATGCGGCGCTCGACATCTTCGGACTGCTGGGCCGCCGCTTCGGCGCCACGGCACGCGGGCGCGATGCCCTGGCGGCCGGGCGCGATCTGCTGGCCGCCGTGCTCGACCGCCTCGACCGCTCGCCGCCGGGCGGGCTCTACGCGCTGGCGCTGCAGGCCCGGCACGGCCGGCTGGTCGCACTGGCCGACCGGCCGAATGGCGGGCTGCGCCAGCGCCTCGCCGCACTGCTGCTGCGCGACGGCTACACGCTGGAAGCCACCCGCATCCTGCACGCGCTGACCGAGACCGCCAGTGGCCTCCAGCGGGCGGAGCTGGGCGCCACCCTCGCCCGCGCCCTGATCGACAGCGGACGGGAGGCAGAGGCGCTGGACGTGCTGGCCAGCACCGGCAGCCCGACGCTGGAGCCCGCCCTGGCCGAACGCCGCGCACTGCTGCGTGCCGACGCGCTGCTCGGCGACGGCGATACCGTGCGGGCGCTCGACGCGTTGCGCGGACTGAGCGGGGCGGAGGCGGTGCGGCTGCGCGCCCAGGGGCTGTTCGCCGCCGGCGAGTGGTCAGCCGCCCGCAAGGCCTTCGCCGAACTGGCCGCGACCGGCGCCGAGCCGACGGCGGAGGATGTCGCCCTGCAGGGTTTGTCGGCCTATCTGGCCGGCGACGGCGAT
This sequence comes from Azospirillum sp. B21, assembly GCF_008364825.1. Classification (GTDB taxonomy): domain Bacteria; phylum Pseudomonadota; class Alphaproteobacteria; order Azospirillales; family Azospirillaceae; genus Azospirillum. Next base: position 9,245 of record NZ_VTTO01000025.1, on the reverse strand, counting down.
GCCTTGCGCGGTCTCGACGACCAGCAGCGCGGCCGGCTGGCCGGCACCCGCTGGGCCGGACTGCTCGACGCGCTGGCCCCGCCGCCCCCCGACGGCCCTTTGCGCGCCGAGTCGGTCGAGCGCGACCTCGCCGCCGCCGCCGCGCTCGACCGGCTGTCGCGCGACTGGCGCGGCAAGCCCTGATGCCCATGCCGGGATCCGTAAAGCCGCTTTAAACGGCGGCCTGTAGCGTCGTCGGCGCGTTGCCCCCTCCCCAACCCTCCCCCGCTATGCGGGAGAGGGTGCCTTATGCGAAGCAGCGGCAGTCCCCTCCACCGCCAAAGGCGGGGGAGGGTTAGGGAGGGGGCAACATCCGTCGCGACGGCCTGTGCACTTCCGGAGAAGAGAACCATGCGCTTGATGTTCGGGTTGATCGCGGTGTTCGCCAGCGTGCTGGGCGGATTCTATGCGATGGGCGGGCGGATGGCCGTGCTGTGGCAGCCGGTCGAGATCGTCATCATCGTCGGCGCCGGGATCGGCGGCTTCGCCATCGCCAACAGCCCGGCGGTCCTGCGCGACACGCTGCGCGCCGTCGGCGCCATCGCCCGCGGCCGGAGCACCCCCAAGAACGACTATCTCGACATGATCGCGCTGGTCTACGGCCTGCTGCGCGTCGCCAAGTCCAAGGGCATGTCGCAGATCGAGGCCGACATCGACAAGCCCACCGAAAGCCCGCTGTTCACCCAGTATCCCAATGTCCTGCGTTATGAGCGCTGCATGACATTCCTCTGCGATTATCTGCGCCTGATCGCCCTGGGGCAGGACAACCCGCACGATCTCGAATCGCTGATGACGGAGGAGCTGGACACGCTGGGCCGCGAGCTGAACCAAGTGCCGAAGGCGTTGCAGAACCTCGCGGACGCCCTGCCGGCGCTGGGCATCGTCGCCGCGGTGCTGGGCGTCATCAACGCCATGGGCGCGATCAGCGAAGCGCCGGAGGTGCTGGGCCGGATGATCGGCGGTGCTCTGACCGGCACCTTCCTGGGCGTGCTGCTGTCCTACGGCATGGTCGGCCCGATCGCCAGCGCCGCCCGCCAGCGCCGTGAATCGGAACTGAACATGTATTTCTGCATCAAGGCGGCGCTCTGCGCCTACCTGCGCGGCAGCCCGCCGCAGGTCTGCGCCGAATATGCCCGCAAGGTGCTCTACACCGACATCCAGCCAAGTCTGGCGGAGGTCGAGGTCGCCACCACCCTGTCGTCGCAGGCCAAGGGCCGCGACGGCCGCCAGCCGGCGTAACCGGCCATGCCGCGCAAGACCGCCCTCCCCCCGATCATCGTCAAGCGCCATCTCGGCGGCCATGATGAAGAAGAGCACAACAGCGCCTGGAAGCTGGCCTATGCCGACTTCGTGACGGCGATGATGACCTTCTTCCTGGTGATGTGGCTGATGAACATCACCACCACCGAGCAACGCAAGGGCATCGCCGATTACTTCAACCCGGTCGCGGTGTCGCAGAGCAACTCCGGCGCCGATGGCATGCTGGCCGGCCGCTCGGTCGACAGCACCGGATCGCTGACCACCCCGAACGCCGCCGGCGATCAGGCGAGCCCGGTGGCCTCCCCGCCCGTCGTCGCTTCCGTCGGCGACAGCGACCGCCAGCCGGCAGGCCGCAAGGATCCGATGCCGCATCCGGCCGGCAGCCCGGTGCCGCCGGTCGACCTGCTGCGCCCCGCCGCCGATCCGGCGCAGGCCGCAGCAGCCGAGCCGCCGGCCAACGGCGCCACCGCGACGCGGGCTGAATTGGAGGCCCTGCTCGACCGACAGTCCGCCGAACTGACCGAACGGGTGGCACTGGAAACGCTGGAACGCGACCTGCGCCAGCGCATCGCCGCGTCGCCCGACCTCAACGCCCTGCAGGGCAGTCTGGTGATCCAGCAGGTGCCGGAGGGCCTGCGCGTCCAGCTGACTGATCAGGCGCGCTTCTCAATGTTCAAGGTCGGCTCGGCCCAGATGAACGAGCAGGGCCGCCGGCTGATGCGGATGGTCGCTTCCGCACTCGCCTCCGTTCCCAACCCGATCGGCATCACCGGCCATACCGACGCTCTCGGCTATGCTCCCGACGCCAAATACGGCAACTGGGAACTCTCCAGCGACCGTGCCAACGCCGCCCGCCGCGAACTGCTGGCCAGCGGCATTCCCGGCAACCGGATCGTCCGCGTCGAAGGCCGCGCCGACCTCGACCATTTCGGCAGCAGCGACCCGCTCGACCCCAGCAACCGGCGGATCAGCATCACGTTGCTGCGGCGGCCGGGGTGAGGAGGCGTGGTGTTGCCCCCACCTTGAATTCTCCCTCTCCCCGGGGGGGAGAGGGGATCTTGCCCCGCTCGGCGTCATGCTTTCAAAATAAAAACCCCCAAATATTTTAACAAAACCGCCCGCCTTTTCCTTTAAAGCCCCTTTAAAACCCCTTCGCTACCGTTAACCCCATCGGTCCTTCGTGGAGAATCCCGGGACGCGCCACTCCCCTTCCGTTTGTCGCCACTGCGACGGCCCGTTCGACGGCCCGTTCGACGGTTGACCAGAGGATCCCAAGGATGAGCCTGTACAGCGCAATGCGTTCCGGTGTCAGTGGCATGGCCGCGCAAAGCTCGCGCCTCGCTGCCATTTCGGACAACATCAGCAATTCCCAGACGGTCGGCTACAAGCGCTCCACCGTGGATTTCTCCACTCTGGTCACCGCACCCGGCGCGCGCAGCACCTACACGGCCAGCGGCGTGCAGTCCGCCACGCATTATCAGGTGCAGCAGGACGGCACCATCCTCGGCAGCACCTCGACGACCGACATGGCGATCAGCGGCGCCGGCTTCTTCGTCGTCGGCAGCACCGCATCCGGCACGCCCCAATATTCGCTGACCCGCGCCGGCAGCTTCCTGCCCGACGAAAGCGGTTTCCTGCGCAACAATGCCGGCCAGTATCTGGAAGCGTGGAAGCTGAATCCCGACGGCACGCTGCCCAATGTCAGCACCGCCCGCTTCGACGACCTGCAGTCGGTCAACATCGGCAATCTCGTCTATGGCGGCAGCCGGACGACGCTGATGGACTTCTCCGGCAACCTGCCGGCCCAGGCGGCGGCCGGCGACAGCTTCACCACCAGCCCGACCTTCTATGACGGGCTCGGCAACCCGCTGGACCTGTCGCTGACCTGGACCAAGGGCGCCACCCCCAACCAGTGGACGCTGACCGCGACCGGACCGGCCGGCTACACGGTCGGCGGCGCGCCGGTGACGCTCAATTTCGCCGCCACCGGCCCCTATGCCGGAAAGCCGGTGGACGGCGCCGGCCTGCCGCTGGACCCGATGCCCGGTATCACCGTCACCTCGCCGGCCACGCCGACCGCCGACAGCTTCACCATGTCGCTCGGCAACGTCACGCAGCTGAACGGCGACTATGTGCCGACCGTCACCGGCGACGGCGCCAAGGTCGGTCAGGTCACCTCGGTCAACATCGACGACAGCGGCAAGCTGTGGGTGATGTACGACAACGGCGCCCGTCAGGCGCTGTACCAGATCCCGATCGCCACCGTCACCAACCCGGACGGTCTGGTCGCCCAGGACGGCAACACCTACACGCTGGGTGCCGAGACCGGCACGCTGACGCTGGGCGCCGGCAAGAAGGGCGCCGCCGGCACCGTCATCGGCAGCGCGCTGGAGCAGTCCAACGTCGACATCGCGACCGAGCTGGTGTCGCTGATCGAGACCCAACGGGCCTACTCGTCCAATGCCACCCTGGTGCGCACGGCCGACGAGATGGTCGAAGAAACCACCCGCCTGAAGCGTTGAGCCCAGTCGCGACGGAGCCCCGGCCATGAGCGTCCAACTCGCCCTCACCGCCGCCCTGTCCGGCCTGCGCACGACGCAGCAGCAGGCGGCGATGACTTCCCACAACCTCGCCAACGCCACCACGGCCGGCTATGTGCGCCGCGACCTCGCCCTGTCGTCGGCCAACACCGCCGGCCGCGGCGCCGGGGTGCAGGTCGACGCCATCGCCCGCAAGGTGGACGAGCTGCTGATCCGCGACGCGCGGTTCGAGACCAGCCGCTACACCGGGCAGGAAGCGCGGGCGTCGGCACTGGCCGACTACGCCCTGGTGCTGGGGCAGCCGCAGGACGAGAAGTCGGTCTCCACCCAGCTGTCGAAGCTGCAGCAGGCCTTCTCCCGCCTGCACGGCATGCCGCAGGACGATGCCGCCCAGAATGCGGTGGTGTCGCAGGCGATCACGCTCACCGACAGCCTGAACCGTGCGGCGGAAGCGGCGCAGACGGTGCAGTCCGACGCCCGCGATCGCCTGCAGACCTCGGTCGACTCGGTGAACACCGCCCTGCAGCGGATCAGCGACCTGAACGGCAGGATCGCCGGGCTGGAAGCGCGCGGCGGCGACACCGGCGACCTGCGCGACGACCGCGACCGCCTGCTCGACCAGGTCTCGCAGGAGATCGGCATCCGCACCTACAGCCGCGAGGACGGCCAGGTGGTGGTGATGACCCGCAACGGCCAGACCCTGCTCGACCACCCGCTGGCGCCCGGCGATCAGCCGCTGACGCTGTTGGGGGACGATGTGATGGCCAACGGCGTCTCGCTGTCCGCCAACCCCGACAGCGAGATCCAGAGCGGCCGCATCATGGGCTATGTCCAGACCATCAAGCAGGACATGCCCCGCGCGCTGGCCCAGCTCGACGAACTGGCCGCCGGACTCGTCCAAGCCTTCCAGGGGGCCGAGACCGACCCAACCCAGCCCGGCCTGTTCACCGACGCCGGCGCCGCCTATGGCGCCACCGCCGGGCTGGCGTCGCGCATCACGGTAAACGACTCCGTGCGGACGGAAAGCTGGCGGGTGCGCAGCGGCATCCAGGCGGCGGCCCCGCTCCAGCCCGGCGACCAGACGCAGATCGACAGGTTCCTGACCGTCTTCACCACCGCCCGCAGCTTCGCCGCCACCGACATGCCGGCCTCCACGACGCTCGGCAGCTACGCCACCGCCATGGTGTCGGCCCAGCAGGGCTACCGCACCGGGGCGGAATCGGAGATGAACGCCCGCAAGATCAGCGCGGATACGTTGGAAACCGCCCGCATCAACCGCGACGGCGTCAACATCGACGACGAGATGCAGAAGCTCCTGATGATCGAGCAGAGCTACGGCGCCAGTGCCCAGGTGGTGCAGGTCGCCGGCCGCATGATCGACATCCTGCTGCAGATCAAGGGGTAAGATCCGATGCTGTACAATGCCCTGTCCACGCTGGGGATGAGCCGGAAGCTGCAAAGCACCATGACCCGGCAGCAGATGGAGCTGGTCCGCGCCAACGAGGAGGTTGCGACCGGCGTCCATGCCGACGTCGCCGCGACCATCGGCGCCAGCACCGGCCGCGACATCGCGCTGCGCAACCTGTTCGACCGCACCGACGAGTATGTGAAGACCACCGACCTGCTCGACGGCCGGATGAAGATGATGGACAGCGCGATGACCAGCATCATCGCGTCGGGCACCGACCTGCTGGCCGCCGCCTCCACCGGCCTGGGGCAGCAGTCGCCGACCGGCACCTCGCTGCAGGTGCGGGCGCGCGGCGTGCTGGATCAGGTGGTCGGGCTGCTGAACGCGTCGGCCGGCAACGCCTATCTGTTCGCCGGCACCGCGCTCGACCAGCCGCCGATGCGCAATGTCGACGGCGACAAGTCGGGCCTGCGCTCGCCGATGCAGATCGTCCGCGATGCCATCCAGTCCGCCACCGGCGGTGCCGAGATGCCGGTGACCGCGGCGGAAACCGCGGCGGTCATTGCCCGGCTGGACGATCTGTTCGCCGTGCGCGACCCGACCACGCCGGCTCCCGCGCCGCTGACCGATACCTTCGAGGGCGGGCTCTACACCGGCACCACCTCGGTCCAGCCCGGCGGCGCCGCCTCCCCCCGCGTCGCCGGCCGTCCGGCCGATTCCAGCACCATCGCCTATGGCGTCCAGGCCAACGACCCGATGATGCGGGAGCTGCTGGAAGGCATCTACATGCTGGCGGCGGTCGACACCTCGAAAATGGATGTCGACGCCTATCCCGACTACATCAAGACGGCGGTCGACAAGTTGTCCAGCGGCCTCGGCAACCTGCGGGAGGCGACGGCGCAGCTCGGCGTCCAGCGCGCCCAGATCGCCACCCTGGCCGAACAGCACAAGACGCAGAAGTCGATCCTCAGCCTGCAGATCGACAATCTGGAAGGCGTCGACCCCTACGAGGCGAGCACGCGGATCAGCCAGCTGGAGGCGCAGATCGACGCCACCGCCAACGCCACCGCGCGCATCGCCAAGCTCCGCCTGACCAACTACCTCTAGGTCCCATCGCCATGAGCCCCGGCAGCATCCAGCTCCCCGTTCCGCGCCGGCCCCGGCCCGCCTTCCGCCATGCAGTCGCTTTGGCTGGCGGGCTGCTGCTGGCGCTCGGCATGCTGTCGGCCCTGCCCGCCCCGGCGGCGTCCCAGACGCGGGTGAAGGATCTGGTCACGTTCGACGGGGTCCGCCGCAACCAGCTGGTCGGCTATGGGCTGGTGGTCGGGTTGAACGGCACCGGCGACCGGCTGATCAACACCCCCTTCACCGAGCAGAGCCTGAAGGGAATGATGGAGCGGCTGGGCATCAACACCCGCGGCGAGACCCTGCGCACCCGCAACGCCGCGGCGGTGATGGTGACGGCCAGCCTGCCGCCCTTCCCGCGCCAGGGCACCACGGTCGATGTGACGGTCTCCGCGCTCGGCGACGCCACCAGCCTGCTGGGCGGCACGCTGGTGGTGACGCCACTGCTGGGTGCGGATGGCGAGGCCTATGCCGTCGCCCAGGGACCGCTGTCGGTCAGCGGCTTCACCGCCGGCGGCTCGGCGGCGACGGTGACCAAGGGCGTACCCACCACCGCCCGCATCGCCAATGGCGCCACTGTGGAGCGCGAGCTGAAATTCGCCCTCAACGATATCGGCGCGGTGCGGATGGCCCTGCGCAACCCGGATTTCACGACGGCGATCCGCATCGCCGATGCGGTGAACGGCCGGCTCGGCGCCGGCAACGCTCGCGTGGTCGACCTGACCACCGTCGATGTCCGGATCACCGGGTCTTACGTGGGCAACGTCCCCCGCCTGATCGGCGAGATCGAACAGCTGCCGGTCCGCCCCGACGCCATCGCCCGCGTGGTGGTGGATGAGCGCAGCGGCACCATCGTCATCGGCGACGACGTGCGGGTCAGCCGCGTCGCTATCACCCAGGGCAACCTGACCGTCCGCGTGGTGGAGACGCCGCAGGTGTCGCAGCCGCAACCCTTCAGCAACGGTTCCACCGTCGTCGTGCCGCGCACCGACGTGCAGGTGCAGGAGGGCAACGGCCGCCAGTTCGTGACCGTCGGCGGCAATGTCAGCCTGCAGCAGCTGGTCAACGGCCTGAACGCTCTGGGCGTGGGACCGCGCGACATGGTGGCCATCCTCCAGGCGATCAAGGCCGCCGGCGCCCTGCACGCCGATCTGGAAATCATCTGACCGCGAGAATCGACGATGGACATCGCCGCAGCCACCTTCCGCGCCACAGCCCCGACTACCCCCGCAGCCTCGATACCAAACCTCCCCGACCCCGCCGCCGCCGACAAGGTCGCCAAGGAGTTCGAGGCGATGCTGGTAAGCCAGTTGATGGAGAGCATGTTCGCGGGCATGCGTGAAAGCCCGCTGTTCGGCGGCGGCGGCCCGGCGGAAAAGCCGTGGCGCAGCATGATGTTGCAGGAATACGGCAAGGCCATCGCCGAGTCCGGCACGCTCGGCATCGGCAGGATGACGCATAACGAGATCGCCCGCCTCTATGCATCCCAAGCGGAGCAGCCGTCATGAGCGTCACCTTCAAGGATCTGATCCACGAATTTGCCCCCGACCGCAGCGCCGAACCGGCGCCGGCCGAGGGACCGGCCGCTTCCGATCCCGGCTATGACGGTGCCACGGCGCTGCTGGTCCGCGACTTCCTCGACGCTGTGGAGGCTCTCTCCGCCGTCCTGGAAGAGGAATCCGCCTGCATCGCCGCCGGAATGCTCGACCGGCTGGAGGCCTTCGCCCACCGCAAGGCGGCGATGGCCGAACAGCTGGAAGGCGCCGTCCTGCGGGCCCGCGACGAGGGCATCCGCTTGCCCGATGAGCTGCGCGCAATGACCCTGGACCGCATCGACCGGCTGGAACGGGCGGTGTCCACCAACGCTTCCGGCCTTGTCGCCCTGCGCAAGGCGGTGCTGACCATCAACCGCAACCTGCTGGTCGCGCTGGAAAAGGCGGCCAGCGACGGCACCTATGCCCGCGACGGACAGGCGCGCCGGCCGGTGGAGCTTTCGGCGTCCGGCCTGAACGCGACCTTGTAACGTCAACCGCGGCTCTTCACGCTCGCAAGTTCGCCGGCCTGCTCCAACTTGATGATGCAGGCGACCAGCGCACGCTGAAAGCCGCGGGTGTCCGACGGCAGCGCCACTCCGGCGCCCGTCGGCCAGAACTCGACGAAGGCAAGGCTGCCCTCCCCGCTTTGGCCTTCCCCGCTCTGGCCCGGCCATTCGAAAGCGATGCCGATGCCGATCTCTTTCGTCGTCCGCCGATGGTCGGTGACGAGGATCTGAGCCTCCCAATGCATGCCGCCGGTGCCGCGGTCGGCCCGCTGGTGGCTCCAGTTCCGCAGATAGTCGCGGAAACCTTCCGACTGGCGGTCGAGCCGCACATAGCTGGAGCGATCGGTGACGGCCGATGCCAGCCGGGTGGTATAGCGCGCCTGGACAAGCGCCCGCGTCACGTCGGCACACAGTTCCTCGATCAGCGCCAGGCTGCGCCGCACCGTATCGCTGAGTGCGGCCGCAAGCGTTGGACCGGTCAAGGCCGCGGCGGCGTGGTCCTTGCGGTAGATATCGAAAAGATCGTCCGGATCGCCCATCGCCGTCCCCACGCCTCCGCCATCCGGCGGACCACTGCGACCAATCGACCAAAAACAAATTAATACCCGGTGAAGCGATCAAAAAATGCGTGGCGTCGTATGCTCGGCCCCGCAAACGCGAAAAACGCCCCGGCTCATATGAACCGGGGCGTTTCTGGTAGGGTGTGCGAAGATGTCAGCGATGTTGCTTCGTGATTGCGCGTCTCTTGAGCCCTGGTGACCTGGCGGCGACCTACTCTCCCACGTCTTAAGACGCAGTACCATTGGCGCGGAGGCTTTTCACGGCCGAGTTC
>NZ_VTTO01000024.1 GCF_008364825.1 Azospirillum sp. B21 | reverse complement strand
GCTAAGCCTTACTAATCGCTCGATCGGCTTGATCTCACCCCACACAAACCGCGCCATGCGCAGCAGCAAGCCTGCTTGACGCACACACCGCAGTTCGATACATCCTCACCCTCACTTGCACTGAACAGCGATACGCTTTGGGAAGAGCGTCGGTCTTGAGCCTTGGTGACCTGGTGGTCATGGCGAGGTGTCAAACACCCGATCCCATCCCGAACTCGGCCGTGAAAAGCCTCCGCGCCAATGGTACTGCGTCTTAAGACGTGGGAGAGTAGGTCGCCGCCAGGTCACTCAGGCTCAAGAGACGCTCAATCACGAAGCATAAACGCTGACATCTTCGCACACCCCACCAGAAACGCCCCGGCTCGCATGAGCCGGGGCGTTTTTCGTGTTTGGACCGTCTTCTTAGATCTCCCGCTTCGTCATCTGGTCGGCGATATACTCCGCCTGCCGGATCGCCAGCGCGACGATGGTGAGGGTCGGGTTCTCAGATGCTCCGCTGGTGAACTGGCTGCCGTCCGACACGAACAGGTTCTTGATGTCGTGCGCCTGTCCCCATTTGTTGACGACACCGTCGCGGGCGTTGGCGCTCATCCGATTGGTGCCGAGGTTGTGGGTGGACGGGTAGGGCGGGGTGTGGATGGTGCGGACAGCACCCACCGCGTCATAGACCGCCGAGCCGCGCCCATAGGCGTGGGTGCGCATGGCGATGTCGTTGGGGTGGTCGTCGAAATGCACGTTGGGAATGGGCAGGCCGAACTTGTCCTTCTCAGTGGCGTGCAGGCTGACGCGGTTGGTCTCGCGCGGCATGTCCTCCCCCACCAGCCACATACCGGCGATATGGTCGTAGGCATCCATCGCCGAGCTGAAATCGCGGCCCCAGGCGCCGGGATCGAGGAAGGCGGCCATGAAGGGCACGCCAAGCGACAGCGTTTCCATCTCGTAGCCGCCGACGAAACCGCGCCGCGGGTCGAAGCGGGACTCGTCCTTGATGATGCCGGCCATGGTGGTGCCGCGGTACATGTGGACCGGCCGATCGAACACCGCATAGACGGAACCGGTCATGTGCCGCATATAGTTGCGCCCGACCTGACCCGAGGAATTCGCCAGCCCGTCCGGGAACATCGTCGAGGCCGAATTCAGCAGCAGGCGCGGGCTTTCGATAGAGTTGCCGGCCACCGCGACGATGCGGGCCTTCTGCCGCTGGATGGCGCCGGTGCCGTCGGCATAGAGCACGGCGTTGACCCGGCCCTTGGCGTCATGCTCCACCTTCAGGACCTGGGCGTTCGGCCGGACCTCCAGATTGCCGGTGGCCTCGCCCTTGGGGATCTCGGTGTAGAGGGTGGACCATTTCGCACCCGATTTGCAGCCCTGGAAACAGAAGCCGATCTGCTGGCAGGGTCCGCGGCCATCGCGCGGCTTGCTGTTGATCGACATGTTGCCGGTGTGGAAATCGGTGTAGCCCAGCTTCTTGGCGCCGGCCGCCAGCACCTTGTAATTGTTGTTGCCGGGCAGACGCGGGATGCCGTTGGTACCGGTTGTGCCCATCTTGAATTCGGCCTTGGCGTAGTAGGGCTCCATCTCCGCCAGCGTCACCGGCCAGTCAAGCAAATTGGCCCCCTCCACCTCGCCATAGGTCGTGCGCGCCTTGAACTCATGCTCCTGGAAGCGGAGCGAGGCGCCGGCCCAATGGACGGTGGACCCGCCGACCGCCTTGACGATCCAGGCCGGCAGGTTGGGAAAGTCCTTCGCCACCCGCCAGGCACCCGAGGTGGTGCGCTTGTCGAGCCAGGAGATTTGCGAAAAGCTCTTCCACTCGTCGTTCACGAAATCCTGGATCTCGTGGCGCCCGCCGGCTTCCAGGCAGACGACCTTGATCCCCTTCTGGGCCAGTTCGTTCGACAGGGTGCCGCCGCCGGCCCCCGATCCGATCACCACCACGACGCCGTCGTCGTCCAATGAGAATTTCGCAGCCATGTCTCGTTCCTCCCCGTTGCGGGCTTTTGTGGGCGTTCATTGAGGCTGGTCGCGTCAGGCGTCCTTGATCCAATCGAGATCGTCGAACCCGCGGTGGATGTAGCCGCCATATTCGGCCGACGCCCCTTCGTAGCCGAGCTTCGCCCACACCTCCGGCTGGTTGTAGAGCGCGACCACCATGTCGCCGCGGACCTTGCTGAAGAACGGGGTGGTTTCGATAGATTTCAGTACTGCGACGCGGTCCGCCTCGGCTGGAATGGCGGCGTAGGGAGCATTGCGCAGCTTGCGCGCTGCGGTATCGAGTGCCACGGCGCCTTCATTGAGCTGGCCGGCCAGCGTCGCGTCCTTGGCGGCTTCCTGGTCCATGGAGGCAAGCGCCTTCTCGTAATAGGCGTCGCCCAGCCGATCGTGCGGATAGAGGTCGCGCACCATCACCAGAAGTGTTTTGGCAGCGTCGGGCTTGATCGCCGTGAGCGCATCGGCCCAGGCCGGCGCTGCCGCGATGGACACGACACCGCTGGAGACCGCGCCCGCCGCCGCCACCGAAGCGGCCGAGGTTTTGAGGAAATTCCGCCTGTTGAACCGTGTCCGTTTGTCGAGAACGCGCATGATCGACGTCTCCTTCCCAAGGGGTTTGTTCTTGTCGTCAAAACTCAGCAGTAGCGGCCGTGGCGTTGCAGGACCTCGGTCTTGTAGCCGTCCGGATCGGTGACGAAGAAAAAGCGGGCCAGCAGCGCGCCGCCGGGGGCGAACTCCTTCACCGGCGTTACCGGGAAGCCCAAGGCCGACAGCCGGGCGTGCTCCCGCTCCAGATCGTCCACCGCGACCGCCATGTGGCCGTAGCCGTCGCCATGGGTGTATGGGGTGCTGCGGTCGTGGTTGACGGTCAATTCCAGTTCGAAATCGTTCTCCGCATTGCGCAGGTAGATCAGCGTGAAGCCGTCGAAGGCCAGCCGCTCGGCCGGCTCAAGCCCGAAGGCCTTCGCGTAGAAGTCAAGCGACCGCTGTTCGTCGAGGACGCGCACCATCATGTGGATGATCTTGGCCATGATGCTTCCTGCGATGTCGTTGTAGGGCCGGGTCAGCGGGTTGCGCTGGTTTCCAGGAAATTGACGATGCTCTTGCGGACGCTGCCGTCGTCCTGCCGGTAATTCATGTAGCTGCCGGGGAGGAACTCGTTCGAGTTCGCCAGCCAGCGCTCCAGATGGCCGGCGTCCCAGGCGAAGCCGGCGCCTCGCAACGCGTCGGAATATTCGAAACCGGACGCCGAGCCGGCCTTGCGGCCGATGACGCCAAACAGCGGCGGTCCGGCGCGCGGGCCATCGTCCTTCTTCACCGTATGGCAGGCTCCGCATTGCTGCCGGAACAGCGTCTCGCCTTCCGCCGCCGCGGATTTCCGCGTGAAAGGCGAGAACGGTATGGAGAGCAGGAGCAGCAGCATCACCCAGCGGTGCGGCGACAGTTTCGCGTGCATCGCATGCCTCATCTTTCAAAATCCCTCCCGATACGTGGGGCGGCGCCTGCGCTATTCTTTGCCGGATCAGCCGGGCAGGTGGCAGAGGCGGCGCCGTTGACTGGGAACAGCAAGCGTCATGCCATCTTGCGGGCGGTTGCCGGGAGCTTGGTGGCGGGACGTTTTCCTGGGGTGTCGCCGGTATCGAGTGTCCCGACTGTTTCGTTTTGAGACACCCGCCCGCGACAGATCGTCTCATGATGGGACAGTGGGTGATGCGAACGTTCTTTAAAATCGGTTTGCCGCCGCCGATTGCCGGCTTGGCATGGCCGTTGCTTTACAGGGTCGACGGTGCAGCCGCCCCCGTTAGGCGGACGCAATCGGCCTGAAACCGGACGATCTCGGATATCACGCCGCCGGCATCCCATAGGCCGGCACGACTTTGCCCGGCAGCGATTCGCCCGGCACCGGCGAACGACGCGATCCTTCAGGCCCGATCCTTTAGCCAGACCATCGGAACACCATCATCAAAATCATGGGGAGAGACGACATGCCGGATGGATTGACGCTGAACAAGATCACCAGCCAGAAAGGCATTGGCATCAGCGAGGCGGCGCGCCGTGTCGCCGATCTCGGCTGGACGCCCTCCTATGTCAAGGAGGCGATGGCCTTTCCGACTGACTACAAGATCTCCAAGGCGCCGCGCGACCCGATGAAGCAGGTCCTGCGCTCCTACTTTCCGATGCAGGAGGAGAAGGACAACCGCGTCTATGGCGCGCTGGACGCAGCACTGCGCGGCGACATGTTCCGCAATGTCGAGCCGCGCTGGATCGAATGGATGAAGCTGTTCCTGGCGATCATCCCCTTCCCGGAGATCTCGGCGGCGCGGTCGATGGCGACGCTGGGCCAGCTGGCGCCGGGCGACGATCTGCGCACCGGCTTCACCATGCAGATGATCGACGAGTTCCGCCACTCGACGATCCAGATGAACCTCAAGAAATGGTACATGGAGAACTACATCGACCCGGCCGGCTTCGACATCACCGAGAAGGCGTTCGGCAAATGCTACGCCACCACCATCGGCCGGCAGTTCGGTGAGGCGTTCCTGACCGGCGACGCCATCACCGCGTCGAACATCTACCTCCAGGTCGTGGCGGAGACCGCCTTCACCAACACGCTGTTCGTCGCCATGCCGTCGGAAGCGGCGCGCAACGGCGACTATGCCCTGCCCACCGTCTTCCTGTCGGTGCAGAGTGACGAATCCCGCCACATCGGCAACGGCCATTCCATGCTGATGTCGGTGCTGAAGGAGCCGGACAACCATCTGCTGCTGGAACGCGACATCCGCTATTCCTTCTGGCAGAACCACATGATCGTCGATGCCGCAATCGGCACGATCATCGAATACGGCACCAAGAATCGTGACAAGAACAAGGAATCCTACGCCGAGCTGTGGCACCGCTGGATCTTCGAGGATTACTACCGCACCTACATGCTGCCGCTGGAGAAGTACGGCATCAAGATCCACCACGACGACGTTCATGAAGCCTTCGACAGCATCGTCAAGAAGAACTACGTCCACAAGATCGCCCAGTTCTTCTCGGCCGGCTGGTGGGCCAATTTCTGGCGCATCGAGGCGATGACCGAGCGCGACTTCGAATGGTTCGAGAGCAAGTATCCGGGCTGGTACGACGAGTTCGGCATCTGGTGGGAGAATTACGCCAAGCTCAGCAAGCCCGGCAGCGTGCCGATCACCTTCGCCGACACCGGCTACGTCTATCCGCACCGCTGCTGGTCGAGCCTGGTACCCTGCGTGATTCGCGAGGACTTCCAGGTCGACGAGGTGAATGGCGAACTCTTCACCTACGCTTCCGAGGTCGACCGCTGGACCCACAAGGAGGCCTTCGCCGGCGAATACCAGGGTCGCCCGACCCCGGCGATGGGCCGCTTCTCCGGCCGGCGCCAGTGGGAGGAGGTCTATGACGGCTGGGACCTCGCCGACGCCATCCAGGACATGGGCTTCGTCCGCCCCGACGGGAAGACGCTGGTCGCCCAGCCGCATCTGTCCTTCGAGGAGAAGGACATGTGGACGCTCGACCATGTGCGCGGCCACACCATCCGCAGCCCGCTGCTGGCGCTCCGCGAAATGACGCCGCAACAGCGTCAGGCCCATGTCGAGGAATACCGCAAGGGCTTCACGATCCGTCGGGTCTGATCCCCCGCCCATTCACTCGGGCCCGACCCCCTTTCCAACCGGAAGGGGGGAACGGGATCCCCTGCGGACATCACAGGCGGACATCACCGCGGAGATCGACAGACCATGACCGCACAAGCGCTGCACAACAGTCCGGCCGTCCACACGGTGCGGCTGGAGCCGGTCGGCATCGAAATGGAGGTCGCGGAGGGGGAAACCATCCTCGACGCGGCCTTCCGCCAGGGCGTCTCGCTGATGCATGGCTGCAAGGAGGGGCAATGCTCCGCCTGCAAATGCCTGCTGATCGACGGCGACGTGGAGATGCTGAAATACTCCACCTTCGCGCTCTCCGATCCGGAGCGCGACAGCAACCACATCCTGCTCTGCCGCTCGCTGGCCTACAGCGACGTGGCGGTGGAACTGCTGAATTACGACGAGGATCTGCTGTCCCGCTCCATCCCGGTGAAGGACTTCAATGCGCGGCTGGCGGCGGTGGAGCCGCTGACCCACGACATCGTCGCCATCGCGCTGGAACTGGACCAGCCGATGAAGTTCTGGGCCGGGCAATATGCCGACATCACGCTGCCCGGTATCGGCCTCACCCGGTCCTTCTCGATGGGCAATCCGCCGGCCGACGGCAACCGGCTGGAGTTCATCATCAAAAAATATCCGGACGGCGCCTTTTCCCGCCAGCTCGACGGCGGCCTGTCGGTCGGCGACCGGGTGAGCGTCCGCGGTCCCTACGGCACCTGTTTCCGCCGCGAGGGGCGGGACGGGCCGATGATCCTGGTCGGCGGCGGGTCGGGCATGGCGCCGCTGCTGTCGATCCTGCGCGATCAGGCCGCCAGCGGCGAGACGCGGCCGGTGCGTCTCTTCTACGGCGCCCGCAGCCGCAGGGACCTGTTCCACCTCGACCTGTTCGAGGAATTCGCCCGCAGCCTGCCGGACTTCGCCTTCATCCCGGCCCTGTCCCATGCCGAGGAGGGCGACGGCTGGACCGGCGAGACCGGCTTCATCCACGAGGTGCTGCGCCGGCACCTATCCGAAATGGCGGAGGTGGAGGAGGCGGACGTCTTCTCCTGCGGGCCGCCGCCGATGATCGACGCGGTGCTGCCGGTCCTGCAGATGGCCGGCGTCGATTCCGCGCGCGTCTATTTCGACAAATTCACCCCCGCCACCCGCTGAGCCGGGCTTTTGCAAATACGGGAGGAAAGACGATGACCATGCAGGAAGCCGATACCACAGCCGCATCCGCCGCCGCCGGAGCCAAGGTCTTTCCGGGATCGGACAGCCGCCGCTACAACTACTTCGAGCCGAAGGGGCGCAAAGCCACCCATTACGAGGACGTGACGGTCGACGTCCAGCCCGATCCGGAGCGCTATCTGCTCCAGAACTGGATCATCTCCTTCGGCGACGGCACGCCGACCTATTCCAAGGACTGGACCGCGCTGAAATGCACGGACTGGCACGGCTTCCGCGCGCCCGACCAGGAATGGGAACGCACCCATTACCAGCGCCAGTCCACCATCGTCGGCATGATCCAGAACGTGGTGGAGAATGCGCGCCGCGCCGGTGCGCCCCAGCGCTTCGACAAGGCCTGGGTCGCCGTACTGCAGAACCATGTCGGTGCCTTCAAGCATGCCGAATATGGCTTGGGCACCGCGCTGATGCGGGCGCAGCGCTACGGCTACACCCAGATGGTCAACAACGCCATCTTGACCAACGCCTCCTACAAGCTGCGCTTCGCCCAGGACCTGACGCTCTATCTGGCCGAGGTCGGCAGCGATATCGGCGGCTTTGACCTCGATGCCGGCAAGGCGCACTGGCTGGACGATCCGATCTGGCAGCCCTGCCGCGAGGCGGTGGAGCATATCCGCGCCGCCACCGACTTCCTGGAGCAGTATTTCGCCGTCAACCTCGTCTTCGAACCGCTGGTCGGCGAGCTGTTCCGCAGCGGCTTCGTCATGCAGGTGGCGGCGGCGCAGAACGACTTCTCGACCCCGTCGGTCATTTCGGCGGCGGAGGCCGACTATGAACGGAACCTCGCCAACGCGGTGGAGCTGTTCGCCCTGCTGCTGCACGACGCGGCGCACGGGCAGGACAACCGGACCATGCTGCAGAGCTGGTTCACCCATCATGCCGGGCTGGCGGTGAAGGCGGCGCTGCAGCTTCAGCCGCTGTGGTCGCTGCCCAGGGTCAAGGCGGCGAGCTTCGCCGATGCCTTCGAGCGGGCGCGCAACCGCGTCGCCGCCATCGGGCGCGAGATCGGCATCGACGCCGACCTGCCGGCCTTGCCGCCGGTCGAGGTTGGGCAGCCCGCCGCCCCGGCCGCGGTTTCTGATGCCGCGGCCGAGTGATCCTTCCCACATCTCCGCCACAAGAGGACGAAAACCATGAGCGTCACCACCGTGCAGCAGCTTTTCAAGCCGCTGAAGGACATCACCCAGGACGGCTCCATCTCGCACCAGTGCGGCGTGACGATGAACGACAGCGTCGAGGCGCGCTGCATTGCCGAGGTGATGGAGAGCAAGCCCGGAATCACCGTCACCTACCTGCCGGCGATGATCCGCATCGACGGCGAGGGCAAGATCGAGTTCAAGATGAGCGAGATCGGTGAAGCGCTGGGCCGCGAGATGACCCCGCACATCTTCGAGATCTCCACCTCCACCCACTATGGCCGCATGGTCATGATCGACGAGGACACGGTCGTCCTCTTCGGCAACATGGATGACGCGCTGGCCTACGAGTGAGTGGGCAGGCGGGGTCCGCATCAGGTCCAGCGGGCTCCGCCTCTTTTTCAAATCCGCAAAATCAAGAATGGGAGGGAACGAGACCATGCCGAAGATGATGCTGCACCGTGCCGAAGCGCGGGCCGCGCTTGCCCGTGGGGTGGGCAAGCTGGCGCTGGCGGTGCGCGGCACGCTGGGGCCGAAGGGGACGAACGCGATCATCGACCGCCCCATCGGCACGCCGATGATCTCCCGCGACGGCGTCAGCATCGCCGCCGAGATCGAGTTGCCCTGTCGCTTCGAGAACATGGGCGCACAGGTGGTGCGCGAGGTGTCGAAGCAGACCAACGACGTGGCCGGCGACGGCACCACCACCGCCACCGTTCTGGCCGACGCGCTGATCCAGGACGGCGTCGCCGTGCTGGCTGACGGCCATGGTTCGGTCGAGCTGGTGGAGGGAATGGAACGGGCCTGCGGCTTCGTCGTCGACCGGCTGCGCGGCATGGCCCGGCCGTTGGAGGGCGATGCGCAGCTGGAACAGGTGGCGACGGTCGCGGCGACCGATCCGGCGCTCGGCCGGCTGGTGGCGGACGCCCTGCGTCGGGTGGGGGTTGAGGGGGTGATCGACATCGAATATGGCCAGCCGGGCGTGCCGACCGCGCTGCATGTGCTGGAGGGCATGGTGCTGGACCGCGGATTCCTGTCGCACCACATGGCGACCGAGCCCACCGGCCAGACCGCGGTGCTGGAGCGGCCCTGCATCCTGATGACCGACCACAAGATCACCGATCCGGAGCCGGTCCTGCGCTTGGTCGACCGCATCGCCGCCGGGCATCGCCCGCTGCTGATCATGGCAGACAGCGTAGCGCCGGAGGTGGTAGCGGCGCTGATGGAACTGCGCCGCGACGGCCGCGCCACTGTGGTGGCGATCAATCCGCCGGAATTCGGCCATTGGCGCACGGCGACGATGGAGGACATCGCGATCCTGACCGGCGGGCGCGTGATCGCCCGCGATTTGGGCGGGCGCCTCGACAGCGTGACGGCGGAGGATCTGGGGGGCGCCGACCGCATCGAGGTGTCCGCCGGCCGCACCACCATCCTGCGCGGCCACGGTGATCCGGACGCGCTGGCCGCCCGCCGCGCCCTGGTCCAGCGCCAGTGGGAGGAGGCGCCGCCCAACATCGAACGCGACAAGCTGTCCCAGCGGCTGGCGAAGCTGACGCACGGCACCGCCCTGATCGAGGTCGGCGGCGCCACCCCGGTTGAGCAGAAGCGCACCGCCCAGCTTCTGGAGGATTCGCTCGCCGCCGCCCGCGCCGCGCTGGCGGAGGGGGTGCTGCCCGGCGGCGGCACCGCGCTGGCCCGCATCGCCCCGCTGCTCGACCGGCTGGCCGCGGATGTGGGAGAGGGCGAGCGCGCAGGGATAAGGCTGGTGCAGCGGGCGATGCTGCAGCCGCTGGTCTGCATCGCGGAGAATGGCGGACTGGACGGGGCAGGCATCGCCGCGCGCCTCGCCGAGCTTCCCGACGGCGCCGGGTTCGATGCGCGCACCGGCCGGTTCGGCGACCTGTTCGCCGCGGGGATCATCGACCCGGCTAAGGTCACCACGCTGGCCCTGCTGAACGCGGTGTCGGTCGCCAAGCTGGTCCTGACCACCCACACCCTGATCGCCGACATTCCCGACGACGTCGATCCCACGGCAGGCCCGGCCCGTGGCGGCGGAATGGAGCGCTATGGGCGGGCCTGATCCGGATCCGGCGGCCGGAAACCTCCACCTTCGGGGAAAGGGGCAGGGAAAAAAGCCATAGAGTATTCCGCTACTACCGCTCCCGCTTCGGTTCGGCTTATGGTTTCTTATACGAACAATCTGACGAGCGGCGGATCGGGGCAGGCCTCCGCTTTCGGACCGAAGGACAATCGGCGCACGGGCAATAAAACAGCAAAAGACGCCGGGAAGCAGGGAGGGGACAGTGTTGGCCAATGAAGAGGTCGCCATCGGCCGTTCGGCCGTTGCGTCATCCGGTCCGGCGTTCCATGCGCTGGCCAAGAGCGAACGTGACGGCGAACGGGCGACGATGAAGGCGTGGGAGGACTTCGTTTCCGGATCGCGGCAGGAAAACCTGCCGGTCCGCGACGTGGTCATCCGGTCCTGGGCGCGGTGCCAGAGCTTTCTGGTCGATGCGCGGGCGGACGCGGCTCCGGTTGTCGGCGCCGACCATGTCGAAGCCCTGAGACGGGAGAATCGCGAACTCCTGCAGGCCGCAGCCACCACGCTGGCGGAGGCGGCGGATCTTCTGGCCGGGACGCGGACGGTGATGCTGATCACCGATGCCAACGGCGTGGTGCTGGAGGCGGCGGGCGACCGGGCGACGCTGAACGCGGCACGCGACATCAGCCTGGGCTGCGGCGGCCATTGGAGCGAGAGCAGCGCCGGGACCAACGGCATCGGCACGGCGCTGGCGTCCAAGACGCCGGTGCTGGTCCAGGCGGCCGAGCATTACTGCGCCGGCATCAAGGGGTGGAGCTGCGCCGGGGCACCGATCCATGATCCGCTGGACGGGTCGGTCGTCGGGCTGCTCGACATCTCCGGACTGAAGCAGGGATTCAGCGCCCAGGCGCTGGCACTGGCGGTGGTGGCCGCCCGGCAGGTGGAATGGAACCTCGCCCGCCAGACCGAGGCGGAACATGTCCGGCTGCTGGAAGCCTGCCTGGAGGACAGCCAGAAATATGCCGGAGAGGGACTGATCGCTCTGGATGCGCGGGGCCGCCTGCTCTACGCCAGCCGCAAGGCGGCGCATCTGCTGAAGGTTAATCTCGGGTCCGACCTGCCTCAGCTCAGCCGCGGAACGAAGCTGCCCATCGTCGGGATCGCCGGCATGGCGGCTGGCAATCCGGCGGATGGCCAACTGCCCGTGCCCGCCGACTGGGTCCGGCCCCTGATGCTCGACGGCGAACGGCGGGGCACGCTGCTGGTCATTCCCCGCGCGGCCTCCTGCCGCCTGCCTGCCGGCCGCCGCACGGCGTCCGACGAGACCGATCATGCGCGGTCCCGCTTTGCCGAGAT
Organism: Azospirillum sp. B21; assembly: GCF_008364825.1. GTDB lineage: Bacteria > Pseudomonadota > Alphaproteobacteria > Azospirillales > Azospirillaceae > Azospirillum. The sequence goes on along the minus strand of NZ_VTTO01000024.1, from coordinate 62,297 downwards.
CGTCGGGGGCAGCGACAGCCTGCGCGCGGTGATCGGCCAGGGAGAACGGCTGGCGCCGCTGCCGGTCCCCATCCTGATCGAGGGCGAGACCGGCGTCGGCAAGGAACTGTTCGCGCGGGCCATCCACGGGCACAGCGCCGTGGCCTCCGGACCGTTCATACCCTTCAATTGCGGTGCCGTGTCGCGCGAGATGCTGGGCAGCGAGCTGTTCGGCTATGTCCGCGGCGCCTTCACCGGAGCGGCGGCGGAGGGGCGGACCGGCCGTTTCGAACTGGCCGATGGCGGCACTCTGTGCCTGGACGAGGTGGGCGAACTGCCGCTCGACCTCCAACCCTATCTGCTGCGGGTGCTGGAGGAGGGGGTTCTGTACCGCATCGGCGACAGCACGCCGCGCCGGGTCTCGGTCCGGCTGCTCGCCATGACCAACCGGAATCTGCGCCATGAGGTGGCCGCCGGTCGCTTCCGCCGGGACCTGTATCACCGCCTCGCCGTCACCGCGCTGCGGGTGCCGCCGTTGCGGGAACGGCAGGGAGACGTGCCGCGCCTGATCGCCCATTTCAACGATCTGCTGGCCGACCGGCACGGGCGGGATCCGGTTCGGTTCACGGCGGCGGCGCTGGACCGGCTGCATCGCTATGACTGGCCGGGCAATGTCCGGGAGCTGAGGAATCTGGTGGAGCGCGCGGTCCTGCTGTCCACCGGCGGAATGGTGGACGTCGGCGATCTTCCCGAAGAATTGCGGGACGCCTGCGGCGGCGTGGACGCGGAGGGTTGGCCCCTGCCGGGTCCGCCGATGGCGATGCCTGCGTCTGCCGGCCCGCCAGCCATGTCCCCGCCAGCCATGTCCCTGACGGTGACGGAGCAGCGGACCATCGAGGACGTGATCGCCGCCACCGGCGGGAACCTGTCGGACGCCGCCGCGGTGCTGGGCATTTCCCGCAGCACCCTGTACCGCAAGCTGAGCCAGCACGGCATCCGGCGCGAGGCCATCGGCAAGGGGATGGGTGCTGCCCGTGCCTGACCCCGCTTGCCGCAGGACAGCGTAACCGCTCCAGGGAGGGCCGGTGCATGTGCCAGATCTTCGTCAAAACCGACCCTATCCTGTACGAGGCGCGGTCCCGTTCGGTCCGCATCCACGGGATGGTGACCAGCATCCGGTTGGAGAACCTGTTCTGGAACGTCCTCGCCGACATCGCGGCGGAGCAGGGGATCACGACCAACCGCCTGATCGTCACCCTGCATGACGAGGTCGTGGAGGTCCACGGCACGATCCAGAACCTCGCCTCCTTCCTGCGTGTCAGCTGCGTGCGCTATCTGACCATGGCTCCCGGCACTGTTTCCGAGGCCGGCGGGCAGGCGAGGGGCGCGGCTTCCGTAACGGAGGGCGGTGCGTCCGTCCTTGCTTTCCAGCGGGACCGGCGGCTGTCCGATGACGCGTGACGGTGCGGACGGAAAGCCACGTCAGCTGCCGGACGCAAGCGCCCGGTGGCCGGCCTGGATGCTGTCGATGATCGACTGCCCGCGTTCCAGAAGGTAGCCGCGCAGCTGCGCATGCACCGGCAGCAGCGGCAGGCTGCGGCGATGGGCGATGTACCAGGAGCGCATCAGCGGCAGCCCTTCCACCTTCAGCTCGCGCAGCATGCCCAGCGCCAGCTCCAGATCCACGGTGTGGCGCGACAGCAGGGCGAGGCCGATGCCGGCCATGACCGCCTGCTTGATCGTCTCGTTGCTGCTGGAAGTCATGACGATGCGCGGCGAAAAGCCCTGGCCGTGGAAATAGGCGTCGGTCAGCGCCCGCGTGCCGGCGCCTTCCTCCCGCGCGATGAAGCCGCTGTCGGCCAGATCGGACAGGCGCAGGGACGGGGCGTCGGCCAGCGGATGGGTCGGCGCGCAGATGATGATGCTGGGGTGGCGGGCGAAGGGTTCGGCCAGCAGTTCCTCCGCGTCCAGCGGACGGCCCATGATGGCGAGGTCGACCTCGCCCTTGGCGACCATCGCGTTGACCTCCCGCCGGTTGCCGTCCTGGAGATGGATCGACACGCCCGGCCGCTCCGCCTGGAAACGGGAGACCATATGCGGGGCGATGTATTTGGCGGTGCTGACCAGCCCGATGGTGACGTTGCCGCCGGTCACCCCCTTCAGCGCCTGCATCCGACGGTCGGCGTTCTCCAGCGCCTGGAGGATCAGTGTCGCATGGTCCAGCAGGTCGCGCCCGGCCTCCGTCAGCACGACGCCGCGGCCGACCCGCTCGAACAGCGGGAATCCGCAATGACCCTCCACCTGCTTGATCTGGAACGAAACCGCGCCGGGCGTCAGGCCGAACCGCTCCGCCACGCGGGCGAAGGACAGGCTGCGGGCGGCGGCGGTGAAGATCTGGAGCTGGCGCAGCGTGGCGTGCTGGATGGTCATCGGCCGCCCAATTCATCAGGAATCCCTATCCATACTGTGCTGTGTATTTGAATTTTCCTCAATAGTACGTGGGGCTAACGTTTTCATCGGAACGAACCGAACGCCACCGTCGAGGTGAAGACGATGAACTACGTATCGACGACTCTTCCTACGGATCGGACGGCCGCCGATGGGGTGGTCAGCGACCCGAAGGCCCGCTACCGGCCGGGCGTGCTGAAATACCGCCAGATGGGCTATTGGGAGCCGGACTATCAGCCGAAGGACACCGACGTTCTCGCCGTCTTCCGCATCACGCCGCAGGACGGCGTCGATCCGGAGGAAGCGGCGGCGGCGGTCGCCGGCGAAAGCTCCACCGCCACATGGACCGTGGTGTGGACCGACCGCCTGACCGACTGCGAGCGTTATCGCGCCAAGGCCTTCCGCGTCGATCCGGTGCCCGGCACGCCGGGGCAGTATTTCGCCTACATCGCCTATGAACTCGACCTGTTCGAGGAAGGGTCGATCGCCAACCTCACCGCGTCGATCATCGGCAACGTCTTCGGCTTCAAGCCGCTGAAGGGGCTGCGGCTGGAGGACATGCGGATCCCGGTCGCCTATCTGAAGACCTTCCAGGGGCCGGCGACCGGCATCGTGGTGGAGCGCGAGCGGCTGAGCAATTTCGGCCGGCCGCTGCTGGGCGCGACGATGAAGCCGAAGCTGGGACTGTCCGGCCGCAACTATGGCCGCGTGGTGTACGAGGCGCTGAAGGGCGGGCTCGACTTCACAAAGGACGACGAGAACATCAACTCGCAGCCCTTCATGCATTGGCGCGACCGCTTCCTCTACTGCATGGAGGGGGTCAACCGCGCCATCGCCGAGACCGGGGAGATCAAGGGCACCTATCTGAACGTCACCGCCGCCACCATGGAGGACATGTACGAGCGCGCCGAGTTCGCCAAGGAACTGGGCAGCGTCATCATCATGATCGATCTGGTGATCGGCTACACCGCCATCCAGTCGATGGCGAAATGGGCGCGGCGCAACGACATGATCCTGCACCTGCACCGGGCCGGCCATTCCACCTACACCCGGCAGAAGAGCCACGGCGTGTCCTTCCGCGTGATCGCCAAGTGGATGCGCATGGCCGGCGTCGACCACATCCATGCCGGCACCGTGGTCGGCAAGCTGGAAGGCGATCCCAACGTCATCCGCGGCATCTACGACACCTGCCGCGAGACCCATGTCCCGCAAAACTTGCAGCACGGCATCTTCTTCGACCAGCCCTGGGCTGGCCTGAAGCGGGTGATGCCGGTGGCGTCGGGCGGCATCCATGCCGGGCAGATGCACCAGTTGCTGACCTATCTGGGCGAGGACGTGATCCTGCAGTTCGGCGGCGGCACCATCGGCCACCCGGACGGCATCCAGGCCGGCGCCACCGCCAACCGCGTCGCCCTCGAAGTGATGGTCAAGGCCCGCAACGAGGGCCGCGACATCTGGAACGAGGGGCCGGAGATCCTGCGCGACGCCGCCCGCTGGTGCGCCCCGCTGCGCGCCGCGCTCGACACCTGGAAGGACGTGACCTTCGACTATGCCTCCACCGACAGCGTCGACTACGTCCCCACCCCCACCGCGGCGATGTGAAGGAGCGATTCCCATGCGTCTTACTCAGGGCCAGTTCTCCTTCCTGCCGGACTTGACGGACGAGGAGATCACCAAACAGGTGCAGTACGCCCTCGACCAGGGCTGGGCCGTGGCGGTGGAGTTCACCGACGATCCGCACCCGCGCAACAGCTATTGGACGATGTGGGGCAACCCCATGTTCGACCTGCGCGACGCCAAGGGCGTCATGATGGAGATCGACGCCTGCCGCACCGCCCATCCCGAGCAGTACGTCAAGGTCCTCGCCTTCGACAGTTCCTATGGGTTCGAGACGGTGCGCATGTCCTACCTGATCAACCGCCCGGCCGTGGAGCCCGGTTTCGAGCTGCTGCGGTCGGAGGGGCCGGGGCGGCGCATCGGCTACACGGTGCGCAGCTATGCCACCGGCCGTCCCTCGGGCGAGCGCTACGGCGGGGAGGCGCGTCATGGGGCGTGACGTGGAAGAGCGTGAGCTGGGTGAGGGCTACTGCCTCGCCCCGTCGATCCTGTCCGCCGACTTCGCCCGGCTGGGCGAGGAGGTGGAGCGGGTGGCGGAGGCGGGTTGCGAGGTCGTCCATGTCGACGTGATGGACAACCATTACGTCCCCAACCTGACCATCGGTCCGCTGGTCTGCGCCGCCATCCGTCCGCGCACCCGCGCTGTCATCGACGTCCATCTGATGGTGCGGCCGGTCGATGCGCTGGTGCCGCTGTTCGCCAAGGCCGGTGCCGACATCGTCAGCTTCCACCCCGAGGCGTCCGACCATCCCGACCGCACCCTGGCACTGATCCGCGAGCAGGGCTGCCGCGCCGGGCTGGCGCTGAACCCGGCGACACCGCTGGCGCATCTGGACCATGTGATGGACCGGCTGGACCTGATCCTCGTCATGTCGGTCAATCCCGGCTTCGGCGGGCAGTCCTTCATCCCGTCCGCCTTCGAGAAGATCGCCGAGGTCCGCCGGCGCATCGACCGGCACCGCGAGCGCACCGGCCGCGCCATCCGGCTGGAGGTGGACGGCGGCATCAAGCCCGACAACATCCGCGCCATCGCCGATGCCGGCGCCGACATCTTCGTCGCCGGGTCCGCCATCTTCGGCGATGCCGACGCCGACGGCGGCTATCGCGGCGTGGTCGGGCGAATGCGCGCCGCGCTGATGGCCGAACCGGAATGGAGGGCGGCATGAGCGACGCGGCCGACCTTCTCGACCCGGAAGCCACCCCGGAAACCCGAGACCGACCATCCGACGCGCCGTTCGTCGATCTCGACGCGCTCTACCGCGAGTCCGGCATCGGCGAGATGCTGGAGGGGATGGACCATGAACTGGTCGGGCTGCTGCCGGTGAAGACCCGCATCCGCGAGATCGCCGCCCTGCTGCTGGTGGAGCGCGCCCGCCGCAGCATCGGCCTTCGGGCGGAGCCGCCGTCGCTGCACATGTGCTTCACCGGCAATCCCGGCACCGGCAAGACGACGGTGGCGCGGCGCATGGCCGGGCTTCTCCATGGTCTGGGCTACATCCGGCGCGACCATGTGGTCAGCGTCACCCGCGACGATCTGGTCGGCCAGTATATCGGCCACACCGCGCCCAAGACGAAGGACGTGCTGAAGCGCGCCATGGGCGGCGTGCTGTTCATCGATGAGGCCTATTACCTTTACCGGCCGGAGAACGAGCGCGATTACGGGCAGGAGGCCATCGAAATCCTGCTCCAGGTGATGGAGGACAACCGCGACGATCTGGTCGTGATCCTCGCCGGCTACCGCGACCGCATGGAGGTCTTCTTCCGCTCCAACCCCGGCATGGCGTCGCGCATCGCCCACCATGTCGATTTCCCCGACTACGAGGCAGCGGAACTGTTGGAGATCGCCCGGCTGATGACGGAGGGCATGCAGTACCGCCTGGCACCGGAAGCCGAGCGGGCGATGGCCGACTACATCCTCCGCCGCATGGCCCAGCCGCGCTTCGCCAACGCCCGATCCATCCGCAACGCGCTGGACCGCGCCCGCCTGCGTCAGGCCAACCGCCTGTTCGAGGCGCGCGGCAATGCCATCGCCGCCAATGACCTGCTGACCATCGCCGAGGAGGACATCCGCCGGAGCCGCGTCTTCACACAATAGGCCCGCAAAAAGCCGGCCGGACAAAACACGAGAGAGGGGGAACCGATGCCGCACCGTCACACGACCTTCAGCAAATTCATCATCGAGGACCAGCGCCGCCGCGGCGGGGCCGACACCGACCTGACCGCGCTGCTCAACGACGTGCAGACCGCGTGCAAATTCATCGCCAGCGCCGCCGCCCGCGGGTCGCTGACGCCGTCCGCCGGCCAGCCGGCCGCACCGGCGCCCGAACCCGGCGTGAATGTCCATGGCGAGACGCAGAAGCCGCTGGACCTGATCGCCAACGAGATCATGCTGCGCACCTGCGAATATGGCGGCAAGCTCTGCGGCATGGCGTCGGAGGAGATGGAGGAGCCCTACCGCATCCCCCGCGAATATCCGCGCGGCCGCTATCTGCTCGCCTTCGATCCGCTGGACGGCTCGTCGAACGTGGACGTCAACCTGACGGTCGGCACCATCTTCTCCATCCTCAAGGCACCCGACGGTGTCGACGAGCCGGAGGTGGAGCATTTCCTGCAACCCGGCACCCAGCAGGTGGCGGCGGGCTTCGCGCTCTACGGACCGGCCGACATGATCATCGCCACCTTCGGCGAGGGCGTGCACGGCTTCACCCTGGACCGCGAGATCGGCGCCTACACGCTGACCCACCCCGACATGCGCATCCCCGACCATGTCTGCGAATTCGCCATCAACAGTTCCAACGCCCGCTTCTGGGAGCCGCCGGTGCGCCAGTATGTCGAGGAATGCATCAAGGGCAGCTCCGGCCCGCGCGAGGCCGATTTCAACATGCGCTGGATCGCCTCGCTGGTGGCGGAGGTCTACCGCATCCTGATCCGCGGCGGCGTCTTCCTCTATCCGCGCGACGCCCGTCCCACCCACAAGCCGGGGCGGCTGCGCCTTCTCTACGAGGCCAACCCCATCGCCATGCTGGTGGAGCAGGCGGGCGGGGCGGCCAGCACCGGGCGACAGCGGATTCTGGACATCAAGCCGATGGCCCTGCACCAGCGGGTGCCGGTGATCCTGGGATCGAAGGCGGAGGTTGAACGGCTGGTCGCCTATCACGCCGCCTACGACCGGGGGGAGGAACTGTCCTTCCACGCGCCGCTGTTCGGCAGCCGGTCGCTGTTCCTGGCGCCCGAATCCGCGGCGCTCGGTTGAGGGAGGAACGCACAATGTCGGCCCGTCATCCGATCATCGTCGTCACCGGCTCTTCCGGTGCCGGGACCACCACCGTCACCCGCACCTTCCAGCAGGTCTTCCGCCGCGAAGGCATCGCCGCCGCCATCGTCGAGGGCGACAGCTTCCACCGCTACGACCGCCGCGAAATGCGCGCCAAGGTCGCCGAGGCGCAGGAGGAGCCCCATTCGACCTTCAGCCATTTCGGCCCCGACGCCAATCTGTTCGAGGAACTGGACGACCTGTTCCGCAGCTATGGCGAGACCGGCGGCGGCCGGACCCGCAAGTATCTGCACGACGAGAAGGAGGCCGAACCCTACGGCCAGGACCCCGGCACCTTCACGCCCTGGGAACAGATCGAGCCCGGCACCGACCTGCTGTTCTACGAGGGGCTGCACGGCTGCGTGCGCACCGAGCGCGTCGATCTCGCCCGCCATGCCGACCTGAAGATCGGTGTCGTGCCCATCGTGAACCTGGAGTGGATCCAGAAGATCCACCGCGACCGCAACCTGCGCGGCTATTCGGAGGAAGCCATCGTCGACACCATCCTGCGGCGGATGCCGGACTATGTGAAATACATCTGCCCGCAGTTCAGCAGCACCGACGTGAATTTCCAGCGCGTGCCCACGGTGGACACCAGCAACCCCTTCATCGCCCGCGACATCCCGACCTCGGACGAAAGCATGCTGGTCATCCGCTTTACCCGGCCGAAGGGCATCGACTTCCCCTATCTGCTGTCGATGCTGAAGGACAGCTTCATGACCCGGCCCAACACCATCGTCTGTCCGGGGGACAAGATGGCGCTGGCGATGCAGCTGATTTTTACGCCGATGATCTGGCAGCTGGTCGACCGCAAGAAGAAGGCGTTCTGAGGGGGGCTCATCTCTTCGGTCGTCATTCCCGCGAAGGCGGGAATCCAAACTTTGCAGGCCCTTGCATTGGAAGCTCTGGATCCCCGCCTTCGCGGGGATGACGCCGAGAGGACGGCCGCTCCGTACCGCCAAGCAAAAACACCCACCAGGGGAAGGACACCAACCATGAACGCGTCGATGACCGCGGCCGTCGAGGTCCGCGAACAGGACCGGCTTGCCTTGCCACCCGACACACCCGACCGTGGCTCCGGACGCCGCCTGCTGGCAAACGCCCTGCGCATTCTCGCCATCGATGCGGTGGAGGCCGCGAACTCCGGCCATCCCGGCATGCCGATGGGGATGGCCGACATCGCCGAGGCGCTGTGGCGGCGTCACCTGCGCCACAATCCGGCCGATCCGCGCTGGCCCGACCGCGACCGCTTCGTGCTGTCGAACGGGCACGGCTCGATGCTGCTCTACGCGCTGCTGCACCTGACCGGCTACGACCTGCCGATGGAGGAACTGCGGCGCTTCCGGCAGCTCGGCTCGCGCACGCCGGGGCATCCGGAATACGGGCTGACGCCGGGGGTGGAGACGACCACGGGGCCGCTGGGGCAGGGCCTTGCCAACGCCATCGGCATGGCCTTGGCCGAACGGCTGCTGGGGGCGGAGTTCAACCGGCCGGGGCACCGGATCGTCGACCACAGGACCTTTTGCTTCGTCGGCGACGGCTGCCTGATGGAGGGGATCAGCCACGAGTCCTGCTCGCTGGCCGGTACGCTCGGGCTGGAAAAGCTGGTGGTCTTCTACGACGACAACGGCATTTCCATCGACGGGCCCGTCACCGGCTGGTTCACCGACGACACGGCGCAGCGGTTCGAAGCCTATGGCTGGCGGGTGATCCGCGAGGTCGACGGTCACGACGCCTACGCGCTGGACACCGCAATCGACGAGGCGCTGGCCCCCTGCGGCAAGCCGACGCTGATCTGCTGCCGGACGGTGATCGGCCATGGCTCCCCCAACCGGGCCGGCTCGGCCGAGGCGCATGGCGCGCCGCTGGGATCGGTCGAGGTCGCCGCAACCAGGGCCGCACTCGGCTGGACCTCTCCGCCCTTCGAGCTGCCGGAGGAGGTGCGTGCCGGCTGGGACGCCCGGCGGCGTGGTGCGGCGACGCAGGCTGATTGGCAGGCGCGCTTCGATGCCTATGCCGGCGCCCACCCGCAACTCGCAGCCGAGTTCCTACGGCGCATGCGCGGCGACCTGCCGGAGAGCTTCGCCGAATCCGCCGACGCCTGGATCGCCGCCGTCGCGGAGCGGGCGGAGCCGATGGCGACCCGCAAGGCCTCCCAGCAAGCCATCCAGGCGCTGGCGGGCCTGCTGCCGGAACTGCTGGGCGGATCGGCCGACCTCACCGGTTCCAATCTCACCGACTGGCGGGGGAGCGGCGGGCGCCACCTACATTACGGCGTGCGGGAGTTCGCCATGGCCGCGGTTATGAACGGCCTTGCTCTGCATGGCGGCTTTCTGCCCTTCGGCGGCACCTTTCTCGCCTTCTCCGACTACTCCCGCAACGGTCTGCGCCTGTCGGCGCTGATGGGGCTGCGCGTCGTCCATGTCTTCACCCATGACGGCATAGGCCTGGGCGAGGACGGCCCCACCCACCAACCGGTGGAGCATGCCGCCAGCCTGCGCCTGATGCCGAACCTCGACGTCTGGCGTCCCTGCGATGCGCTGGAGACTGCCGTCGCGTGGCGCGCCGCGGTGGAGCAGACGGACGGGCCGACCGCGCTGCTGCTGTCGCGCCAGACCCTGCCGGCACAGAGGGGTGTTGACCGAGCCTGCGATGCCGCCCGCGGCGGCTATGTGCTGGCCGATGACGGGCGCCCTGACGTGGTGCTGATCTCCACCGGGTCGGAGGTCGCCATCGCCATGGAGGCGCGGCGGCTGCTCGCCGGCCGGGGTGTTGCCGCCCGCGTCGTTTCCATGCCCTGCTGCGAGGTCTTCGACCGGCAGGACCCCGAATGGCGAAGCAGAGTGCTGCCGGACGGCACTCCCCGGCTGGCGGTGGAGGCCGGGGCGACCGGGCTGTGGCGCGCTCATGTCGGGCTGGACGGCGATGTGGTCGGCCTCGACCGCTACGGCGAGTCCGCTCCGGCCGCCGATCTCTACCGCCATTTCGGCATCACGGCGGAGGCGGTGGCGGAACGCGCGCAGCGCCTCTGCTCCCCCCAGTCCTGAATCCTGTGCCCTGAACCGGAGACCTCACGCGATGGCCCTGATCTCCCTCCGACAGCTCCTCGACCACGCGGCCGACCATGGCTATGGCGTGCCGGCCTTCAACATCAACAACATGGAGCAGATCCAGGCGATCATGCAGGCGGCGGACGATTGCGCCAGCCCGGTGATCCTGCAGGCGTCCGCCGGCGCGCGCAAATATGCCGGCGAGCCGTTCCTGCGCCACATGGTCCAGGCGGCTGTGGAGATGTGGCCGCACATTCCCATCTGCCTGCACCAGGACCATGGCGCCAGCCCGGCCGTCTGCCAGCAGGCCATCCGCTCCGGCTTCACCAGCGTGATGATGGACGGCTCGCTGCTGGACGACATGAAGACGCCGGCAAGCTACGACTACAACATCCGCGTCACCCGGCAGGTGGTGGAGCAGGCGCACGCCGTCGGCGTCTCGGTGGAGGGCGAACTGGGCTGCCTCGGCTCGCTGGAAACCGGGCGGGCGGGGGAGGAGGACGGATCCGGTGCCGCCGGCATCCTGTCGCATGACCAACTGCTGACCGACCCGGAGCAGGCGGCGGATTTCGTGGCGCGGACGGGGGTGGATGCGCTGGCCATCGCCATCGGCACCAGCCACGGCGCCTACAAGTTCAGCCGCCGCCCGGACGGCGAGGTGCTGGCCATCGGCCGCATCCGCGCCATCCACGACCGCATTCCCGACACCCATCTGGTGATGCATGGCTCCTCCAGCGTGCCGCAGGAATGGCTGGAGATCATCCGTGCCCATGGCGGCCGTATCCGCGAGACCTACGGCGTCCCGGTCGAGGAGATCCGCGAAGGCATCCGCAACGGTGTGCGCAAGGTCAACATCGACACCGACATCCGCCTCGCTATGAGCGGTAGCCTGCGCCGCGCGATGATGACGCGGCCGGAGGAGTTCGACCCGCGCAAGTTCCTGGCCGAAGCGACCAAGGCCGCCCGCGCGCTCTGCCGCGAGCGGTTCGAAGCCTTCGGATCGGCAGCGCAGGCGGAGCGGATCGCCCCGCTTCCGCTGGAACGCATGGCCGCCCGCGCCGCCTGATTCCCCAACAATCCCAACACCCCATCCGACATTCCCAACCAGCGGAAGGCGATGATGATTTAGGATGCTGACTTTCAGCAAAGGATGCGTTACCGTGGCATCTGGTATACGAGACACCAGGAACTCGGATCGCGACACCCAGAAGCGCGGACCATCCAGCAGAGGCCAGAAACGCCGTGACCGCATTTCCTCCGATCATCAGCGCAAAGCCGCCGGGCGGCGCTCCTGCCCGCAGTATCCATCCCGGCTCCGGCCGCCGCAAGACGCGCGACCAGCAGAAGGGCCGCCAAGTCGATCCCGTCAGCCTCGAGGAGGTTCGGGCGCTTCTCGGCGACCGCTCCCGTCAGGCGGACCTGCTGATCGAGCATCTCCACCTGCTTCAGGACCATTACGGCTGCCTGCATGCCCGCCACCTCGCAGCATTGGCGAAGGAGATGCGGCTGGCGCTGGTCGAGGTATTCGAGGTCGCGTCCTTCTACGCCCATTTCGACATCGTGATGGACGGCGAACCGGCACCACCGAAGCTCACCATCCGCGTCTGCGATTCGCTGAGCTGCGCGCTCGCCGGGGCGGAACAGCTGCATGAGGCGCTGAAGGCCGGCGTCGACGAGCGCGAGGTCCGCATCCTGCGCGCGCCCTGCATGGGCGGCTGCAATAACGCGCCCGTCGTGGCGATCGGCCATGCCCCGCACGAGAACGCGACCGTCGAGAGCGTGCTCGACGCCGTCGCCCACGGCCATGTCCACCCGGACATTCCCGACTATCTCGGCTTCGACGAGTATATCCGCGGCGGCGGATACAAGATGCTGGCCGAATGCCTGGACGGTGCGCGCGACGTCGATCAGGTGCTGAAGATGCTGGAGGATTCCAGCATCCGCGGCCTGGGCGGCGCCGGCTTCCCCACCGGCCTGAAATGGCGCTATGTCCGGGCGGAGCCTGGTCCGCGCATGATGGCGATCAACGGCGACGAGGGCGAGCCCGGCACCTTCAAGGACCGTTTCCATCTGGAGCGCGACCCGCACCGCTTCCTGGAGGGGATGCTGATCGGCGCCTGGACGGCCGAAGCGACGGACGTCTACATCTACCTGCGCGACGAATACCCGCAGTGCAGGGAAATCCTGCTGCGTGAGATCCCGAAGGTCGAGGCCGCTGGTCTCGCCCGCCACACCCGCATCCATCTGCGGCGCGGCGCCGGCGCCTACATCTGCGGCGAAGAGTCGGCGATGCTGGAGAGCATCGAGGGCAAGCGCGGCCTGCCCCGCCACAAGCCGCCCTTCCCGTCAGTGGTCGGCCTGTTCGGCCGCCCGACCCTGATCAACAACATCGAGACGGTGTTCTGGGTCCGCGAGATCCTGGAGAAGGGCGGTTCCTGGTTCGCCAGCCACGGCATGAACGGGCGCAAGGGGCTGCGCACCTTCTCGGTCTCCGGCCGGGTGAAGGAGCCGGGGGTCAAGCTGGCCCCGGCCGGCATCACCCTGCAGGAACTGGTCGACCAGTATTGCGGCGGCATGGCCGAGGGCCACACGCTGAAGGGCTATCTGCCGGGCGGCCCGTCCGGCGGCATCCTGCCGGCGTCGATGGCCAACATCCCGCTCGATTTCGGCACTCTGGAGCCGCACGGCTCTTTCATCGGCTCGGCCGCCGTCGTCGTGCTGTCCGACAAGGACAACATGCGCGACGTGGCGCTCAACCTGCTGAAATTCTTCGAGGACGAGAGCTGCGGCCAATGCACGCCTTGCCGGGTCGGCACCGAGAAGGCCGTGCGCCTGATCAGTGAACCCGAGTGGGACGAGGAGTTGCTGACCGCGCTCGCCACCGTGATGGGCGATGCGTCGATCTGCGGCCTGGGGCAGGCGGCGATGAATCCGATCAAGCTGGTGATGAAGCATTTCCGCGAAGACTTCGTGTCGCGCCAGGGCACGGCTCAGGGTGTGGCCCAGGGCGCAACCGGATCGCAGGGGTAAGGAGACCGACATGTCCCACGGCATCACTTTCACCCTGGACGGCGCCGAGGTCGAGGCACGCAACGGCGAGACGATCTGGCAGGTCGCCACGCGCCTGGGCACCGAAATCCCGCACCTCTGCCACCGGCCGGAGCCGGGCTACCGCCCCGACGGCAACTGCCGCGCCTGCATGGTGGAGATCGAGGGGGAGCGCGTGCTCGCCGCCTCCTGCATCCGCAAGCCCAAGCCCGGCATGACCGTGCGCACCGCGTCGGAGCGGGCCAAGGCGTCGCGCAAGCTGGTCTTCGAACTGCTGCTGGCCGACCAGCCGGAGCGGGAGACCGCGCACGACCCCAACTCCACCTTCTGGAAATGGACCGACAAGGTCGAGATCGCCGGCAGCCGCTTCCCCACCGTGGACCGGCCGAACAAGACCGACGACATGTCGCACCCGGCGATGGCGGTCCAGCTCGACGCCTGCATCCATTGCAATCTGTGCGTCCGCGCCTGCCGCGAGGTCCAGGTCAACGACGTCATCGGCATGGCGGCGCGCGGGCATCTGGAAAAGATCGTCTTCGATTTCGACGACCCGATGGGGCAGTCCACCTGCGTCGCCTGCGGCGAATGCGTGCAGGCCTGCCCGACCGGTGCGCTGATGCCGGCCGCCCTGGTGGACGAGAAGGGCGTCTACACCAACGCGCCCGACCGCGAAGTGGACTCAGTCTGCCCCTATTGCGGCGTCGGCTGCCAGTTGACCTACAAGATCAAGGACAACAAGATCGTCGCCGTCGACGGCCGTGACGGTCCGTCGAACCAGAACCGCCTGTGCGTGAAGGGCCGCTTCGGCTTCGATTACGCCCATCACGGTGACCGGCTGACCGTGCCGCTGATCCGCCGGCAAGGCGTTTCAAAGCACGACGTCGACATCGACCCGATGAACCCCTTCACCCATTTCCGCGAAGCGAGCTGGGACGAGGCTCTGGCGGTCGCCGCCGGCGGCCTGCGCAAAATCCGGGACGAGCGCGGCGGCAACGCGCTGGCCGGCTTCGGGTCGGCCAAGGGGTCGAACGAGGAGGCGTACCTGTTCCAGAAGCTGGTGCGCACCGGCTTCGGTACCAACAACGTCGACCACTGCACGCGGCTCTGCCACGCGTCCTCGGTGGCGGCGCTGATCGAGGGCGTCGGGTCGGGAGCGGTGTCGGCGCCTTTCATGGCGGCGGAGGATGCCGAGGTCATCGTCATCATCGGCGCCAACCCGACCGAGAATCATCCCGTCGCCGCGACCTTCTTCAAGAACGCGGCGGAGCGCGGCGCGAAGCTGATCGTCATGGATCCGCGCGGGCTCGCCATGGCGCGCCACGCCACGCACATGCTGCAGTTCACGCCCGGCCGCGACGTGTCGATGCTGAACGCCATCCTCCACACCATCATCGCGGAGGGGCTGTACGACCGCCAGTATGTTCAGGCCAACACCGAGGATTTCGAGGCGCTGGCCGAGACGGTGAAGGACTACCCGCCGGAGGAGATGGAGAAGGTCTGCGGCATCCCGGCCGCCACCTTGCGCACGGTTGCGCGTCTGTTCGCCCGGTCCAAGGCGTCGATCATCTTCTGGGGCATGGGCGTGTCGCAGCACATCCACGGCACCGACAACAGCCGCTGCCTGATCGCGCTGTCGCTGGTCACCGGCCAGATCGGCCGCCCCGGCACCGGCCTGCACCCGCTGCGCGGCCAGAACAACGTCCAGGGCGCGTCCGACGCCGGCCTGATCCCGATGTTCTACCCCGACTACAAGTCGGTCGAGGATCCGGAGGTCCAGTCCTTCTACGAGAATTACTGGGGCACCAAGCTGGACGGCAAGCGCGGCCTGACCGTGGTCGAGATCATGGACGCCATCCATGACAACCGCATCAAGGGTCTCTACATCGAGGGCGAGAACCCGGCGATGTCCGATCCCGACGTGACCCACGCCCGCGAGGCGCTGGCCATGCTCGACCATCTGGTGGTGCAGGACATCTTCCTGACCGAGACGGCGAAATACGCCGACGTGGTGCTGCCGGCGTCCGCCTGGCCGGAGAAGGACGGCACGGTCATCAACACCAACCGGCAGGTCCAGATGGGCCGCGCGGCGGTGCCGCTGCCGGGCGAGGCGCGCCAGGATCTGTGGATCATCCAGGACATGGCCCGCGGACTGGGCCTGAACTGGAACTACACCCACGTGTCGGAGGTGTTCGCGGAGATGGTCGGTGCCATGCCGTCGCTCGCCAACATCACCTGGGAACGGGTGGAGCGCGAAGGCTCCGTCACCTATCCGGTGGACGGGCCGGACCAGCCCGGCCACGACATCGTCTTCGGCAACGGCTTCCCGACGAAGACGGGCCGCGGTCGCTTCGTGCCGGCGCGGCCGATCAATCCGGCGGAGACGCCCGACCTCGACTATCCGCTGGTGCTCACCACCGGCCGCCAGCTCGAGCACTGGCACACCGGGTCGATGACCCGGCGGTCCAGCGTGCTCGATGCGGTGGAACCGGAGGCGGTCGCCTATGTCTCCCCGCACGACCTGACCCGTGCCGGGATGAGGACCGGCGATTACATGCTGGTGTCGAGCCGGCGCGGCACGATCCGGCTGAAGGCCCGCATCGACGATCGCATGCCGGTCGGTCTGGTCTTCATCCCCTTCGCCTACGCGGAAGCGGCGGCGAACGTGCTGACCAACCCGCAGCTCGACCCCTTCGGCAAGATCCCGGAGTTCAAATACTGCGCGATCAAGATCGAGAAGGCGGAGATGGCCGAGGCGGCGGAGTAACGCCGGGAAGACCGGCAATGGCGGCGGCGACCCGCGCCGCCGCCTGCGGGTCGATGCCCGCGGTGCGCTCCCCGCCGCAGAGCGCGCCGCGGAAGCCGAGGTAATCGGGCGACAGGGCCGAGAGGGCCGGGATGTCTGCAACGCGCAGCGACCCGGCCAGCCCGGTCAGCAGGCCGTGTGCCCGTGTGCAGCACACGAAGCTGGACAGTTGCGCATCGTGCCAATAGTGGCGCAGCCCGTGGCGCTTGCCGGCGGTGTCCAGCATCGCCCCGCGAAAGCCGGCGGATGCCAGCCGGTCGATGGGCAGGCAACCGGGGTCCGGCGGCCAGAGGTCGGCGAACAGTACGGCGACCAGTTGCACCCCTTCCGCCGCGAGCGGAGCCAGCGCGTCGATGCAGCGGTCGGGCGCTCCATCGGGCGCGAAGCCGATCTTGACGAAATCCACGCCGGTCCCGGCGACCCGGCGGGTAGCAGGCTCGACGATCTCGGGCCGCATCGGATGGTCGCCGATGGTGGCGCTCAGCCGCGGGCAACCGGGCAGGACCGTCAGGTCGCGCACCGTCGCTGCGATGTCGTCCACCGCCCATGCCCCAAGCGCTCCGGCGGAGGGCTCCTTCAGGTCCAGGATGTCGGGCGCCGCCGGCAGGATCAGGGGGATTTCCGCCGCATCGGCGACGCTGGCCAGCCAGCCGGTCATGAGTTCTCCCCTCCGCGGTGGGCTGCGATGCGGTCCATCAGCCAGCCCCAGCCCTCCAACTCATGCGGGCCGGCGGTCTTGCCGATGGCGATGGAGAGGTATTCGACCTCCCGTTCGATCTTGTCGGCGGGCAGCATGTGCAGCCGGCTGACCAGAATGGCCGCCTCGATCACCGCCGCCTGCGCCCGGTTGTGGCCGCGAAAAGGGGCATGGGTCGCGGCATGGACGGTGAGACAGTGGAAGCGTGGGCGGACCGGGTCGTCCTCCACCTCCTCCACCACGATCTCCTCATGCGACAGGCAGTCGGCCAGACGGGGCGCGTCGATCCGCTCCGCCGGAACGGTCGGCCAGTCGCGGCGGCGTCCGCTGATGCAGCCGGCGAAGACCCGCACGTCGTCGGTGTGGTTGACGACGGCGCAACGGCGGGCGAGCAGGTTGTCGAGCGTCCGTGACGGCCGGAACGGGGCCAGGATGAAGCGTTCCCCGTCGCCAGTCGCCTCCACCGTCACCCCCATCGGCGCCACATGGGGCCGACCGTCGGCGCCGGTGGTGGTGATGATGGTTTCGCGGATCAGGGGCATGGGTCAGCCGCCTCGCTTGGTCGGGCCGATGGCGTGGAAGCCGGTCGGGTCGTCCTGCGGCTCGTCCGTCGCCACACCCCAGCGCAATTCGCTGTCCTGGGCGTAGCGCTTGCCGAGCTGCCACGCGATCTGCGCCCGCGCCAGTTCCACTCCCAGATAAAAGGCATGGCCGGTATCGGTTCCAAGATCGAGCTTCGTAAAAAGGTCGAACGGATCGGTGGCGCGATGGTGGCCGTCGCGGTTGTAGAGATGGATGCCCTCCGCGCTGACCTCCACCCGGAAATTGGGGTCGCGGATCTGTTCCGCGGTCTCGGCGATCTGTTCGGCGTTGCGGACGAAGGGCCGGCGGTCGCGCAGGCACAGCAGGCCGGTGCCGAAACCGCGCGGCATGCTGTGCGCCGCGCGGGCGGCGAAGAACTGGCGCCGCGCCGCGTCGAACTCGCGGATGGCGCGCCGGCAATGCGGGCTGACCTGCACCGCCAGCACATTGCCGATGCGCAGTTCCGAGACGACCCCCATCAGCACGGCGGTGATTCCGGACGTGTCGGCGTCGGTCAGTTCCGTCACATTGCCGATGCCCATCAGGATCTCGGCGTCCGGCCAACGTTCCCGCACCGTACGGTACCGCAGCAGGGAGTCGGTGAAGCCGTGGTGGATCGGCTCCAGGATCGGATCGACCAGGAAGCGCCGTCCGCGGCGGGTCATGGCGTCGACGGCGCGTCCCAGGCTGTCGAGATCCGGCGGGGTGGTCGGGATCAGCACCGGCACCGCATCGCCCTCGTCGGCGAGGTGGACCGTTTCCTCCGTCAGGCTGAGCAGATAGTCGGCACCGGCCCGGTTGGCGCGGCGTAGTTCGTCGGCATTCAGGGAATCGACGCTGACAGTGAAGCCAGCGTCGTGCAGTGCGCCGATCGCCTCCTCCAGATGGGGAAAGGGCGTGTCGGGCAGGCAGCCGAGGTCGATGACGTCGGCGCCATCTGCGCGAAGCTCCGCCGCCTTGGCGAGGATGGCGGCGGTGTCGCGCGACGGGGCGTCCACGATCTCGGCGAAGATGCGGGTGTCGTGCCGGCTGAGGTCGAGCGGGCGGGCCTGCCGCTGGAAGTATTGGGGCAGATCCTCCAACTCGTCGGGGCCACGCTCGACCGCCGTGCCGAAACGGGCGGCGAGGGCGGCTAGATCACCGCGGAACCGGCCCGGCAGCAGGATCAGGTCGGCGCCACGCGCGGAGTCCAGCCGCCGCAGCACGATCTCGGTGGTGGCGAGCGCCGCGACCTTGACGCCGAGATTGACGATGGTCGCCGCGAAGGGCAGGGGGGCGAGCGAGTCCAGCACCTGACGCAAGCGGTTCTCAGCCAGGGAGCCGGTCAGGAATAGGATGTGCCGGGCCATGCCGCCTCCCGTTCCCGCTGCACCCACAGCCGGGTGCCGGCCGCGGGGCCGCCGCGCAGTTCCGCCACGAACAGCGGCAGGTCGTCCCGGCCGACGCAGCGGACCTCCGCCGACCGCCGTTCCATGCGTCCGGGCAGGACCGGGTCGATCACGCCGGCCCGCGCCAGCGCCCGTGCATCCACCGTTCCCGGCGGCAGCGGCGCCGATTTCACCAGCACCAGCCGCTCCGCTCCGAGCCGTTCGGCCAGCCATGCCGCCAACGTGTCGGAGGTGACATCCCAGCTCTCCTCCACATCCGCGTCGGCCGACAGGGTCGCCGGCAGCCAAACCGCCGTTGCCTGCGCTTCCGCCAAATCGGCCATGGTCCGCGCCGGCTGAAGCCCCGGCTCGAGGTCGAGCAGCGCCAGTGCATATTGTTCCATGCCCAGGATCGCCATCCGGTGCGCTGCGGATGCGCCATAGCCCAGCACCGGCTGCGCATCGCGGACCGCATCGGCGAAGGGGCCGCCGCCGGGAACGATGACGATGCGCCGCGCCCGCTCCGCCGCCAGCGCGGCGAGCCAGGGGCGCAGGGCCGGGCCGTTCCACAGGCTGCCGCCCAGCTTGACGACCCAAGTGGCAGGCCAAATCCCACTCATCGCGACTGGTCCCGCGCGCCGGTCAGCACCACGCCGACGCCGGCCGCCTGGGGCACGATCTCCAGCTTTTCCACCTGGACCCGGGCGAAGACCGCTTCCGGCGGCGACAGGCAAAGGGCAAGCAGCTTTTCGGCCAGGACCTCCAGCAGCTGGATGTGCGGGCTTTGCTGGAAGGCCTCGACGCCCTGGATCAGGTATTCGTAGGAGACGACCGCGTCGAGATCGTCGACGAAGGGGCGGTTCGGCACCTCGACCGTGACGGTCAGGCTAACTCGTACGCGCTGGGTGCGGGTCTTCTCATGGTCCCAGACGCCGATGCGGAACTCCCCGACATAGTCGCGCAGCACGAGGTCGTAGCGGCGCATGACGGCGCTGGCGGGCGGCGGCCGCAGGACGTTCATGATGGTGAGGTAGCCGCTCTGTGAATCGTCCGGCATCTTCTGGGTCCTCTTTGCCGCCTGTCCTTCTTGGAGCCGCCCAACTCACTGCTTGGCCGGCGCATGCTCCGCCAGCCGGTGTTCGACCAGCCAGGCGACGCCGCGCGACCAGGCGGCGGCATTGTCGCCGCGGATGTCGCCGCGCGCCGTCGTCACCGCGCGGCCGGTGCCGACATCCTCGACCGCCACGGCGATCCACAGGATCAGGCTGCTGATCTTGCGGACCACGCCGAACACGACCAGATCGGCACCGGCGGCACTCGCGATGTCGGCCTCGCAGCCGTTGCAGGTCCGGATCTGCGTCCCCGGCGGCACCAGCCTTGCCGTGGTCGCGTCGTCGATCACGTCATAGCCCTTGGCGTCCAGCGCCCGGCGCAGCTCCGCGCTGACCCGCTTCAGGCGTTCCGCATGTTCGGCCGTCTGGGGTTCGCCACTGCTGTCCTCAAGCTCCAGATCGAGCACCAGCGTCCGCGCCGATGCGGCTGCTGCGCCCGTGAAGCCCGGTGCCAGACCGAGGACGAGCCCTGCGATCATAGCGGCTGCGATCCTCCTCCCCGCATGATCCATCGGGCTTCCCCTTTTGCGCAGCGGTTCCGATTGCACCGGATCGTTGGTGTTGCCATCATTCTCGGCATGCATCGATTTTCTTCCATCTCCGCTGCGGCTCTGGCCGCGGCACTGATCGCAGGCTCGCCCGCTCTTGCGGCAGCCCAACCGGCTTCTTCGGATCCGAAGAATCCCGACTGGCCCTGTCCGCAGGTTCTGGTCCCGGCCCTGTCGCCGGCTTCGGTCTGGGACGGCCCGTCGATCGACGGGCTGGGGGACGAGTGGCAGCGCGATTCCGCCATTGCCACCCTGGTGCGGCGCGCGGCCGACGACAGCATCGACCCCGCCCGCCTGGAACCGGAAGCGAACGCGCTGGCCGGCCCGGTGCGGAAGGGGGCGGAGCAGGAGCATGATCGCAAGCTCGCGCTGGTCTTCGCCGGCACCTTCCAGACGCTGGACCGCCAGCGCACCGCCGCCATCGCGTCCATCGAGCGCTATGCCCAGCATCAACGGGCCCTGCGCGAGCGTATCGCCGCCGCCCTGCGCGACCTCGACGCCGCGTCGGCCGACCCCGCCCGCGCGCAGGAGATCAAGTCCGCCATCGCCTGGGATCGCCGCATCCTCGACGACCGCCGCCGGGCGCAGAACGCCGTGTGCGAGCAGCCGGCCCGCATCGAACAGCGGCTGGGCCAGATCGCGCGCATGCTGTCGGCGCTTCTGTCCTGAGGGAAGCACTCAGTTCGCCACCTTGGGTTCGGGTTCGACCGTGACGAGTTCGCGGCCTGCGGCCGTCCAGCCGTCGGTGCCGGCCGGGTACCATTTGACCGCCTGATATCCGAGCGCCACCGCGCGTTTGGCGGCATTCCAGCTCATCCAGCAATCCGGCTGGCAGAACACCACCAGCGGACGCTTGCGGTCGCCTGCGGTCAACGCCTCCAGGCTGTTGCGGAAATAGGCCTCCTGATCGGCGGAAGGTGCGCCGTAGCCGACGTTCGGCAGCCAGTGGGCTCCCGGCAGGCTGCGATGGGGCGGCGGGACCCAGCGGCTTCCCGGTGCCAGCCCTTCGGGCTTCGGAGGCGTCGGCAGGACATCGACCAGGACGGCACCGGCCTTCGCCAGCCGTTCGACCTCCTCCGGTCCGACCGTCTCGGCGCCGCGCAGGGTCGGCGGGGTGGGAGCGCGGTAGTCGGCCATGCGGTAGCCGTCCGGTTCGGACACTTCCGCCTTGGCGGACGTCGCCCGGATCGACCCGTCAGCGTTGGCGAGCGGGACATGGTACTCGCCGAGGATGCGGTCGATGTCGCCCTGGCGGCGAACGATGAAGTCGTTCAGCCAGTGGCGCCAGTCCGGCTCGTCCGGGCGGATGCCCATGGAAATCATGTATTGGAAGGGTGAAGCGCCCGGTTCGTCCTTCAGCGGCACGACCGCCAGCGGCACGGACTGCCGGGCGGCGAAGAATCCGGCGATGGGACCCCAGACGATGGCGGCGTCGGTGCGGGCCGCCGCGACATCCTCCACCGCCTGCTGGGCCGGGTGGTGGGCGCGCGTGTCGGTGTCGAGTTGGTAGGGTTCCAGATTGGTCAGCCCGTGGCGCAGCATCACCGCGGACGGCGGCGTGCGGGCGACGACGCCGATGCGGGCGCCCTGCAGAGACGGATCGGCCAGCGTCCTGGCCGTGATCCCGGAATCCCTGCGGTAGACCAGCGCGTAGGTGGACCGGTAATAGGGGTTGGTGTTCTGCATCAGCTCTTCGCCGACCGCCGTCCCCATCACCAGATCGCATTGCCGGGTGCGCAGCGTGTTGCGGACGAAGCCGATGGTCTGTGGCCACCAGGTGAAGGCCAGCGGTACATTGAGCTCGTCCGCGATAAGTTTGGCGATGCGGTTCTCGAACCCCTCCTGCCGGTCGTTGGAGAAGGGAAGCAGGTTGCCGTCGGCGCAGACGCGCAGAACCTCCGTGGGGATGCCTTCCGCAGCAGAGGCGGAGCGGCCGGCGGGTGCCGACGCACAGAGCGCGGCGGCTAGCATCAAGGAAAGGGCGGACCCGCGGATCATGCCGCGCTCACGATGCCGACTTGAACCGCTCGGGGCGGCCGCGGCCGACCTTCTCGTCGGAGCGGGCCTTCAGATACCGGTAGATGTCGGCGAGATTCGACATCACGTTCGGATCGGTGCCGAAGGTGGGCATCACCCGGTCGCCGGTGGCCCCCATGTTGGTGCGGCCATTGGTGACCACGTCGGTGAACTGCCAGTAGTCCATCCGCTTCAGCGAGTCGGTCAGGGCCGGGGCGAAGGACGATCCAAGCCCGTCCGGCCCGTGGCACACATGGCAGGACGAGGCATAGCGCCGATAGCCGTTGTAGGTTCCCTGGTCCACCTTGCCGTCCCGCACGGCGTAGAGCGGCACCCCTTCGTCGTTCACCAGTTCCTCGGGCTCGGCGATCTTCGCTTCCTGCGGTGCGCTTCCGCTCGACGGTGCCTGAGTCGTCTGGTTTTGTGTCGGCTGGTTTTGCCCCGGCTTCTGGGCGGCATCCTGCTGGCCGAACGCGCTGCCGAGGGCCACCGTCGCGGTGAACCCAACAGCGGCGCACAGCCCGATCAGGTATTTGGGCATCTCACTGTCTCTCCCCACTGCCTTTGTTCGTGTCTTGCCATCAGCTTGGAAAAGGGCTTGGCGCCGACCCCCTTCCGGGGCGGCGCCAAGCCTTGGCCGCTACTGGTTGTCCGGAAGCGCGAAGACGGTCAGCGTGCCGCCCAGCTGGGTGTATTCGCCCAGCGACTTGTGCGCGCCGACGGCGCCGAGGCCTTCCTGCTCGCCGGTCAGTCCGGCGGCCAGCCCGATGCCGGCCCAGCCGCCGACACCCGACAGCACGGCGATGTACTGCTTGCCCTTGTGCGTGTAGGTGTTGACGTTGCCGATGATGCCGGACGACGTCTTGAAGTTGTAGAGATCCTTGCCGTCACGCAGGTCGAAGGCCTTCAGATAACCTTCCAGCGTCCCGTAGAAGCCGACGCCGCCCTTGGTCGTCAGGGCGCCGCTCCACACCGCGAAGCGTTCCGGCTTCGACCAGACGACTTTCCCGGCTGCCGGGTCCCAGGCGATGAAGTTGCCCATGCCGCCGTGCGAGTTCGGGGCCGGATACATGCTGAGCGTCGCGCCGACATAGGGCTGGCCGGCCGAATACTCCACCTTGAACGGCTCGTAATCCATGCAGATGTGGTTCGTCGGCACATAGAGCAGGCCGCTGTCCGGCGAGTAGGAGGCCGGCTGCTGGTCCTTCGAACCCAGCGCCGCCGGGCAGACGCCGGTGGTGTTGGTGTCCTCGCCCTGGGCGAAGGTGCTGTATTTGTCGACGACCTTGGGCCGGCCGGTCGTCATGTCGACCTCGGTCGCCCAGTTGACGGTCGGATCGTACTTCTTCGCGACGAGAAGCTCGCCGGTGTTGCGGTCCAGCGTGTAGCCGAAGCCGTTGCGGTCCATGTTGATCAGGACCTTGCGCTGCTGGCCGCCGATGTTGATGTCGGCCAGGACGTTCTCGTTCACGCCGTCATAATCCCACTCGTCGAACGGCGTCTTCTGGAACACCCACTTCGCCTGTCCGGTATCGGCATCGCGGGCGAAGATGGTCATCGACCATTTGTTGTCGCTCTTGGCCCGGTCCTTGTTGACGGCGCGCTGCGCCGGGTTCCAGGTGCCGGGGTTGCCGGTGCCGTAATAGATCAGGTTCAGCTCGGGATCGTAGGTGTACCAGCCCCAGGTGGTGCCGCCGCCGATCTTCCACTGGTCGGCCGGCCAGGTCTTGATGCCGAGGTCGGGCTCGCCGATCGGCTTGCCCATCATCAGCGTCTTCTGCGGGTCAATCATCACGTCCTTGTCGGCACCGGTCGAATAGGCCCGCCACACCATCTTGCCGGTGTTGATGTCGTAGGCCGTCAGATGGCCGCGGACGCCGAACTCGCCGCCGCTGATGCCGACATAGACCTTGTCCTTGACGACCAGCGGGGAGGCGGTCAGCGTCTCGCCCTTGCTGGCGTCGCCGTTCTTGGCCGACCACAGCATCTTGCCGGTCTGCGCATCAAGCGCCACCAGCGTGTTGTCGGCCTGACCCAGGAAGACCTTGTTGCCGGCCACCGCGACGCCGCGGGTGACGGTGTCGCAGCACATCACGGGGATGACGGACGAATCCTGCTTGGGTTCGTACTTCCACTTGATGCGGCCGTTGTCGTTCAGGTCCAGCGCATAGACGATGTTGGGGAAGGGCGTCGATATGTACATCGTGTCGCCGATCACCACGGGGCCACCCTCGTGCCCGCGCAGCACGCCGGTGGAGAACTGCCAGACCGGCCTGAGGTTCTTCACGTTCTCACGGGTGATCTGGTCGAGCGTGCTGTAGCGCTGGCCGGCATAGTTGCCGAGCTGCATCGCCCAGTTGGCCGGATCCTTCTGATTCTTCAGGGTGTCTTCGTTGGCATAGGCGACCGTGGCGGTGGCCGCCTGGATCGCGGCAGTGACGAGCAGACAGCGCACAAAGGGGTTCATCTGTTTCCTCCCGTTTTTTTAGGGGTGGTCCGTGGTCCCAGGGACTGTGCGACGACAGGCGGCGGTGTCGGTGAAGCGGTCTTTTGAGAGGGCGGTCTCCCTCCATCGTTGGCGCGTGATGTCGATCAGGCGGCGTCGGGGGTGCATCCGCACCCAAAGTTCCGAATCACAATGTTTCCGGCATCCAGGCGTGCCGGTATCAACTGCCGGAGCACGGCCCTTGGCGGGGTTCTAAACTGCCCAGCATTATGTTGGTGATGCTGACAATCAGTTTGCTCAAATAAAGATAGGCTGTGAAGATTATTTTCCGCCGCCGTTCGAAAGTTTTTGAACGAAGCGAAATAGTGGGTAGTTGAAACCAGAAGCGGTAATCAGAACGGTGGACATGGTCGAGCTGGCGCTCGCGCGATCAGGCCTGTTCCGCCGGTCCGCCCCGTCTTGCCCACAATCCGCGGCCCGGATCATAGGCCAGCACCGCAGCGCCGAGGAACAGCGCGAGGCAACCGGCCACCCACAGCAGGGCGGTGACGTCGACTCGGAGATACAGGCTGAAACGGATCAGCTCCACCGCCTGGGTGAAGGGGTTGTAGGCGGCGATCAGGTACAGGGTCGGGCTGCCTTCGCGGATGCGCCAGAGCGGGTAGAGGGCAGAGGAGGCGAAGAACATCGGGAAGATGACGAAGTTCATCACCCCGGCGAAATTCTCCAACTGCTTGACGAAGGACGACAGGAGCAGGCCCAGCGCCCCCAGCATCAGCCCGCTCAGCACCAGCGCCGGCAGCACGGCGAGATAGCCCAGCGGCGGCGGCTCCACCCCCCACAGCCATGCGATACCGAGGAAGACATAGACCTGCGCGATCGACACCGCGACGCCGGCGAGCAGCTTGGCGACCAGCAGGTACCAGCGCGGCAGCGGACTGACCAGCAGCGTGCGCATGCTGCCCATCTCGCGGTCGTAGACCATCGACAGGGAGTTCTGCATGCCGTTGAACAGCTGGATCATCGCGACCAGTCCGGGAACGACATATTCGTCGTAGAGGATGTAGGTCTCGTAGGGCGGGATGATCGACACGCCCAGAACGGCGCGGAAGCCCACGGCGAAGATCGCCAGCCAGACCAGCGGCCGGACCAGTGCGGCGAAGAAGCGCTCGCGCTGGTGCAGGAAGCGCAGGCCCTCGCGCACGATGATGCTGCGCAGGCAGTACCAGTAGGTGGCGGCGCTCATGGCCGGCGCTCCCCCGCCGTCAGGGCGGCGAAGGCGGCGGGCAAGGCGGCCGTGCCGGTTTCGGCGCAGACCTCGCGGACACTGCCGGAAGCGCGCAGACGGCCCTGGTGCAGCACGACGACGGAGTCCTCCGCCGCCGCCTCGTCCATCAGGTGGGTAGCCCACAGCACGGCAAGATCTTGTTCGCGGCAGAGCGCGCGGACATGGGCAAGGATGTGGCGGCGGGAATCCACGTCGAGCCCGACCGTCGGCTCGTCGAGAAGCAGCAGGCTCGGGCGGTGCAACAGGGCGCGGGCGATCTCCACCCGGCGGCGCTGCCCGCCGGACAGGGCGCGAACCTTGTCGTCGGCGCGGTCGGACAGGCCGATGCGCGCCAGTTCCTCCCGCGCGCGGGCTTCGCAGTCCGATGGCCGCATGCCATGCAGGCCGCCATGGTAGCGCAGGTTCTGCCGCACGGTGAGGTCGAGGTCGAGCGTCGGCTGCTGGAACACGACGCCGATGCGCTCCAGTGCGCGGGTCGGCTGGCGCCGCAGGTCGAAGCCGAAGATGCGGATGTCGCCGCTGCGGCTGGAATAGAGCCGGGTGATCAGCGAGAACAGCGTGGTCTTTCCCGCGCCGTTCAGCCCCAGCAGCATGGTGAAGCCGGCCGGCGGCACGGTGAAAGACACATGGTCGAGTGCCACGCGCTTGCCGAAGCTGTGGCTAAGGTCCTCCACAGCCAAGGCGGCCACTGATGGGGCGGCGTGTTCGTGAATTGCGGAAATCGACGGAGACTCCGGAAGCACCACGGCCTCGAACATCCTGTCTTCCCCAACTGTCTTCCCCAACGGCCTTTCCAACTGTCTTCCCATGGGCCGCACCCCCGTCTTCACCCGAATGGGCGCCGGAAGGGCGGCATACGCCGTTGTTCGGAAGGGTGATTGCCAAGATGGCTTTGATGCAAGATTGTTGGGATTGCGGATGAATGTTCAAGGCGCTTTCGCGCCGGGACGTGAGCTTGACCCCGACCATACTCCCGAAGAGTGACGTCCTGGTGGTGGCGCTGTCGGCGCGGGCGCTGGCGGCCAGCGCGCGGCGCAGCGGACTGGGCGTCGCGGCCCTCGACCTGTTCGCCGATGCGGACACCGCGGCCATGGCCGACCGCTGTCTCGCCCTGCCGTCAAGGCGGCTGCGCATTCCCGGCCCGGCGCTGCGGCGCGCCATGGCGGCGCCCGATCTGCGCGGGGTGCCGCTGGTCTATGGCGCCGGTTTCGAGGACAGGCCGGCGCTGCTGGCGGCGCTGGAGCGCGATCGGCCGGTTCTCGGCAACGCCGCGGGCACGGTGGCAAGGCTGAAGGACCCGTTTGCCTTCGCCGCTCTGCTCGCCCGCCTCGGCATTCCGCATCCGGAGATCGCCTCGTCGCTATCGGATGATGGCGGGGGATGGCTGATGAAGCGCGCCGGTGCCAGCGGCGGCGGCCACATCCGGCCGCTGGGGCGGCGCGTGCCGGCCGGACATTACCTCCAGCGCCGCATGCCTGGGCGTCCGGTGTCCCTGCTGTTTCTCGCCGATGGACGGCGCATTCTGCCGGTGGGGTTCAGCCGGCAATGGGTGGCGCCGGCGCCCCGCCAGCCCTGTCGCTATGGCGGCGCGGTCGGCCCGCTGCCGGTGCCGTGGATGCGCGAGGGGCTCGCCGCGGCCATGACCGATGTCATTTCGCGGATCGCTGCGGAGGTCGGGCTGGTCGGGCTCAACAGCGCCGATTTCCTGGTCGGGCCGGGGGGCTGGTGCCTGTTGGAGATCAACCCGCGGCCGGGGGCGACGCTGGACCTGTTCGACCGTGCGCCGATGCCGGGCCTGCTGGGCCTGCACATGGCCGCCTGCTCCGGGGAGTTGCCGCAGGCTCTGCCATCCATGGCCGGCTGCCGTGCCGCCATGGTCGTCTACGCGCGGACGCCGATTCAGTTGGACGGCCGCATGCGCTGGCCTGACTGGACCGCCGACCGTCCTTGTACACCGGCCCATATCCCGGTGGGTGCGCCGATCTGCACCGTGCTCGCAGACGCCGCCGATCCGGTGGAGGCCCGTCGCCTTGCCGGCTGGCGCGCGCGGGAGCTTTTCCGGCGGTATGCGCTGGCGGAGGCGGCATGAGCGGCGTGGTCGCCCTGTTCACCGATGGTGCCGACTGGCACGCGGCAAGGCTGGAACAGGCGATGACGTGCCGCGGCGTCGAGTGCCGCCGCGTGCCGCTGAGCGCCTGCGGCTTCGCCGTCGGGCGGACGGAGACGGGTCTGCTGCTGCCGGGGTTCGGCGATGCGCTGCCGGCGGGGGCCTTCGTGCGGGTGGTCGGGCAGGGCAGCTTCGAACAGGTGACGCTGCGCTTGGGGGTGCTTCACGCGCTCAATCGGCTGGGGGTGCCCGTCTACAACACTGCCCGCGCCATCGAGCGTTGCGTGGACAAGAGCACCACCAGCTTCCTGCTGGCCCAAGCCGGACTGCCGACGCCGCCCTCGGTCGCCGTGCAGGATGTGGCGACAGCCTGCGCGGTGGTGGAGGCTTGGCCCGACTGCGTGCTGAAGCCGCTGTTCGGCGCCCAGGGCCGCGGCCTGCGCCGCCTGCCGCGGCCGGACGACGTACCGGAATCGGAGGCCGTGGCCGGCGTCTATTACCTGCAGCCCTTCGTGCCGCCCCGCCGCGAGGCCGAGTGGCGCGACTGCCGGGTCTTCGTGGTGGGAGGGCGCGCGGTGGCGGCGATGATCCGCCATGGCCGCAGCTGGATCACGAACGTCCATCAGGGGGGACGCTGTGAAGCCCTGGCGCCGGAAGGCGCGGTTGCCGAACTGGCGGTGCGTGCCGCGGCGGCGGTCGGTGCCGACTATGCCGGGGTCGATCTGATTTCCGCCCCCCACGACGTAGGGCAATGGCTGGTTCTGGAGGTGAATTCGATGCCCGCATGGCAGGGGCTTCAAACGGTCAGCGACGCCGACATCGCCGACGCGCTGGCGGCGGATTTCCTCGTCCGTGTCGAGGCAGCCGCATCGCGAGGGCGGCAATGACCGCCCGCATGCTGCGGCTGTTTCCCGGTCCATCGGAAGACATGGCGCTCGACGGGGCCTATCTCGCCCACCGCCTGCATGAGCGGGGGAGTGCCGGGTCGCCCTTCGTCTATGCCAGCTTCGTTGCCAGCCTGGACGGGCGCATTGCCCAGCGCGATCCCGTCAGCGGAGAGAGCCGGCTGCCTGCCGGGCTGGTCAGCGGCAACGACTTCCGGCTGTTCCTGGAACTCCAGGCGCAGGCGGACTGCATGGTCACCCATGGCGGCTATCTGCGCGATCTGGCGGCCGGACGGCTGGACAATGTGCTGCAGGTGGGGACGCAGGATGCGACGCGGGATCTTGCGCGATGGCGCACCGACAACGGCCTCACGCCCCAGCCGACCCTGGTCATCGCCAGCGCCAGCCTGGATTTCCCGATGCCGGACTCTCCGGCCCGCCATGGCCAGCGTGTGGTCATTGCCACCGGTGCCGCGGCGCCGGCCGAGCGTATCGCGCGGTGGCGTGCCGCCGGCCATGAGGTGCTGATTGTCGGGGCAGGGGCGTCAGTGGAAGGCGCGCCGCTGGCCGATGAACTTGGCCGGCAGGGGCTGCGCAGCATCTATCTGCTGACGGGGCCGCGCATGCTCGACACCATGCTGCGGGACCACAGGCTTTCCCGCTTGTACCTGACCACAGCCCATCGCCTCCTCGGCGGTGAGAGCTTTCACAGCATGCTGGCCGGGCCGGAACTGGGCGATGCCGGCCGGCTGCGGCTTTGCGCGCTGCATTACGATGCCAGCGCGCCGGACGGCACCGGGCAGTTCTTCGCCCATTTCGAGCCGCGGCCGGCCTGAGTGGCCGAAGTGAACGCTTCTTTTTGAGTGGGAACGTTCCGTGCCGGTTACAGGCCGGCGCAGGCGTAGGCGTTGATTTCCGTGCCGACCCGGATTTCGGCGGTCTTCGGTTTGCGCCAGGTTTTCATGTCCGTTTCCTCCGCTGGGATGGGCAGACCGGCATGATTGCCATGAAGCCCATTAGGAAATGGTACCGGTGATGTCCCGGCGCCACCATCACCCGAATGGATAGAGAAGTGAGAATTTAGGCTAGTTCTTTGTGCGGTGCGAAATGAACTGCGCGACGATCCCTCTTTGGAATTGGAGTAAATCAACGCGTTAAGCGCTGATATGGCGCAATCTCGTATTGGCTGTTTATTTGAAAAAAATGTTTCCATCAGTCCGGCATCGGCGCCCAGCCTGATTTTGGCGCACAGGGCTAATCGCATGATGGTTTGATGACAGAAGGTATTCGGTCCTTTTTCGCTGCTCCGCTCAAGCAAGGCTGAAGGTTGGCAACCAATGTCCACCATTGCAAAGCCCCTCTCCCGCGACGAGAGAGGGGCTTTCAAGGAGAGCGGATCGCGGTGAGAAATCAGGCGGCGAACGGATGCTTCGCGACGTCCTTCTGGCTCATCAAATCCTTGGCGGTGGGATAGCCGGACACCGCGCGTTCGATGGCCTCCTTGGTGGCGCGGTAGTTGTAATCCTGGATCTTGGCGTTGTCCTTTGCCTCCCAATGGATGAAGACGCCGACGCAGATGAAGATGTTGTCGATCTCGTCCTGCGGAATGGTGCCCTCGGCCACGCAGTCGGCGACCGCCTTGGCGACGCCGTGCTGGGCCGGGCCGAACATCTGGACCGCCTGTTCCGCACCCTTGATCGTGACCTTGTTGAACAGGATGGTCGAGGGCTTGCACTGAAGATTGGGGGCGATGACCGCCAGCAGGCTGGTGAAACCGTCCTTGTTGTTGGTCAGCGCGTTGCAGAAGGCGGTCTCCGCGGCACTGCCGCGCGGCCCCATGATCAGGTCGATGTGGGCCACCTCGTTCCCGTCGCCGACCAGAGACTCACCCACCAGCACGCGATTGATTTTCGGGGATGACCCCTGCCACATGCCCATCGCCGTTTTCTCCCATGTTTTTGAAAATCATTGGAGGACCGCCGCAGTCATGCGGTCACGCCGGTCAACTCGATCCTGTCAGCTCAATCCGGCCGGTTCGCCGGAAACGCGGCGTCTGGATTGTCTGTGAGTTCCGGCGTCGGTCACGGTGGGCATTATGCCAGTTTGTTTGTTTGTATAACAAACTCACAAAAGGGTTCCGGAGTACCTTGAAATCGCAGCCGCCGTCTTCGTGCCGCACCAGTCTCGACTGGGAAGGCATGACCGTTCGGTGGTTGTTACCCCATCTTTGCGGCGGCTGCGATCGGTCCGCGGGATGACGTCACTGCTGTCCCTGCTTGTCGGTCGATCCACCCGCCCCGCCCTGCGTCACCGGGGCGCCGCCGATGGTGCCTTGACGCTGCTGCGGCAGCGACGTGTCGGGCAGTTGTCCGGTCGGCGACGCAGCGCCGCTTCCCGAGGCCGAACCGGTGGCCGAACCGGTGGCGGAACCGGTGGCGGAACCGGTGGACGTGCCGGAACTGCCCTGGGGCACCGGAGCGCCGCCGATGGCACCCTGGCGCTGGCCGGGCAGGGAGTCCGACGGCAATTTCCCCTCGGTCGCCGCCGGGGCGTTCTGGGTGGTGGTGCCGGTGGCGGACTGGGCGGAAGCCGCCGGGGCCATGGCCGCTACGCCGAGAATGCCGGCACCGATTACGGCTGCACAGGCCAGGGCACGGACCGGGCCTTTGGAGAGCTTCATTGTCATGATTACACCTCCCTAGGGCCGGGCCGTCGCCGACAGCCGCCGCCGCACCCGGCCTTCCCCCTCAACCGGGCGCTGCGGTCGCGGGTTCCGCGATGTCGTCACCTACCCATCATGGCTTGACCACGACCCCCCAGGGTGCGCCGCCGACCGCGATGCTCTTGATGACCTTGTTGCGCTCCAGGTCGATCACCGACAGGTCGTTGCTGATCCCGTTGGTGGTGTAGAGCCGCTTTTCGTCCGGCGAGAAGGCGAGGTTCCAGACGCGCTGGCCGACCAGGAAGTACCGTTTCACCTCGAAGCTCTCGGTGTCGATCTCGGCGATCCGGTTGGCGGGGCCGAGTGCCACGAAGGCGCGCTTGC
Source organism: Azospirillum sp. B21 (assembly GCF_008364825.1). Classification (GTDB taxonomy): domain Bacteria; phylum Pseudomonadota; class Alphaproteobacteria; order Azospirillales; family Azospirillaceae; genus Azospirillum. The sequence goes on along the minus strand of NZ_VTTO01000024.1, from coordinate 29,946 downwards.
CGTCGCGGGTCATCTGGATGCCGACCGCCTGGATCGCCTCGCGCCGGACGCCGGTGACCTCGAAGCGGATTTTCTTCACCACCTTGCGGGTGCCTGCGTCGATGACGCTGACCGTGCCGCCGATCTCGCTGGACACCCAGACATGCTTGCCGTCGTCGCTGAACCGGGCGACGCGCGGCCGGCTGTCGACCAGCACGTTGCCGACGACGGCGCGTTTCTCGGTGTCGATGAAATGCGCCATGTTGGTGGTTTCGGAGGTGTTGACCAGAATCTTGCCGTCGGGGCTGATGCCCATGCCTTCCGGCTCCACCCCGACCTGGATGTTGCCGATCGCCTTGCGGCTGGGGATGTCGATGATGGTCACCATGTTGTCGTCCTCGTTGGCGACATACAGCCGGTTGCCGTCGGGGGAGAGGACGAACAGCTCCGGATCGGGGCCGGAGGGCAGGGAATGGACCACTTTGCCGCTGGCGATGTCCACCACATCGACGCGGTTGTCGTCGCCGGCGCAGACATAGAGCTGCGTCCCGTCGCCGCTCAGCGTGATGCCGCGCGGCCGGCGGCCGACCTTAATCTTGTTGGTGATCTGCAGGCTGTCGCCGTCGACCACGGCGATCTGGTTGTCCTTCTCGTTGGACACGAAAATGGTTTCGGCCAGCACCGGCTCGGCGATCAGGACCGGGGCGGCGAGGAACAGCATGGTGCACAGTAAGGAACGCATGGGGTGGTCCGCCTCTTCATCGGTTGAAACGGCATTTGCTTTCCGGCGCGTCGTCGCCGAGCGTATCGAGGGGTGTCACGGGGTGCAGGAACCCCTCCTGGGGCGACACCGAAACCAGCATGCGCGGGCCGGCGATCAAGATGGGCTGGCGCATCTGACCGTCCCATTTGCGGAAGGACAGGGCTTCGCCCTTGAAACCGGCCAGTTCGAAGTCGGGGCTGTGCAGATAGGCGACGAGGTCGTCGAAGCCGGTGGCGCTGGTGCGGGTCGCCGCCTCGCCCACGCTGCGCACCGCCAGCCAGGCGGCGTAGTCGCGCGGCAGCATCCAGCGGCCGGCCAGCTTCTCGAACCGGCTTTGCAACTGGGTGCCGCCCCATTGCTCGTTCACCCGCGACCAGGCGGTGGCGATCAATCCCTGGGTGCCGGCCACCGGGCGGGGATGCCAGGTGCGGCCGTCGAGGTAATCGCCGAAATTCCCCGCCTCGTCGGCGACGACCAGCACGTCGTAGTCCGGTCCCTGGGTGGCGAGCGGGATGTCGGACTGGATGGTGGTGACGCCGGTATCGGTGCGGCGGTTGCCGGTGTCGAAGGTCCAGCTCTTCTCGGCGACGATCCGGCCCCCGAAGCGCTTGGCGGCGCGACGCACCGCGTCGGCATAGAGCGCGTCGCCGGGATCACGGCCGATCAGCAGGCTCCAGCCCGTCCATTTCTTCCAGGCGAGATACTGCGCCAGGGCATCGGCCAGCATGCGCCGGCTGGCGGCGGTGTGCAGGATGTTGGCCCGGCACTGCTCGTTGCGCAGAGCATCGTCTGGCGCGCGGGCGTTGAACAGCAGCATCGACCGCGCTTCCGGCCGATCGGCGACGGCGAGCAGCGCATCGCCCGGCAGATCGGCGACGACGAAGCGCACGCCTTCATCCGCCAGCGCCTTCAGCCCGGCGGCGATGTCGCCGTCGGGGGGCAGCACCTGCTCCACCAGCCGGAAGCTCTGGTTCAGGAACATGCCGGTGGAGTTGTTGTCGGCCAGGGCCAGTCGGGCGCCCTGGAGACCCTCGTCGGTCGCCACGGGTTCGAGGAAGCTGGCCGGTGTGCGCGGGTCCTCCTGCCGTCCAAGATAGCCGATCAGAATCGACTGCCCGCCGGCATCCTGGGCCAATGCCGCCGCCACGGGCGCCACAAGCAGAAGCCCGGCAACCGGCAGGGCGGCGATGAGGCGCCTTCGTCCCTTGGCCTTCGATAAGTCGGTGCGTCGCCTAGACAACGGCCAGAATCTCACCTCTTCCTCCTTCCGCAAGATCGCCGATGAAGCGATGGGCGCGGGTGGTGCCCGCGCGCTCGAACCAGCTTCCGGTGCCCTCCAGCGCACGGCGCAGCAGGTGCAGGAACAGCCAGTCCCGCGTGCCGCCGTCGGCGAAGCCATCGGGCGCCGCGTCCTGCGGATGCCCGACAAGCAGCGTGCCGCGCCGCATGCCGAATCCAGGATGCGGGCCGCACCCGCCGCCGACGGCGAGTGTGCCTGCGACCATGAAGGCGGCGGCATAGGCGCCGGCCCGGCCGTCGACGACGACGATTCCGCGCCGCATCCGCTCGCCCGCCCGGTCCCCGGCATCGCCGCCGACGCTGATCAGCCCGCCGCGCATCCCCAGGGGCAGTCCGGGCAGAACGCCGCCCAGGCTGTCGCCGGCACTGCCGTCGATGCGCAGCAGGCCGCCGGCCATTCCGGCACCGGCATGGTTGCCGGCATCGCCCGCGACCAGGATGCGGCCCGACGTCATGCCGGCGCCGACCCGGTGCAGGATGGCGCCGCCCGGCCGGATCAGCAGTCCCTCCGCCGCATCGCCGGCCGACAGATCGAACAGGTCGCCCAACCGGGCCGACCCGCCGCCGCAGGGCAGCGTCATCCGCGCGACATCATCCGCCGTCAGTCCGGCCAGCCGTTCCGGCAGCAGCGCGGACATGTCCACCATCATTTCGGCGTCGCCGCGGTAGGTCAGGGACAGGCCGCTCATGCCATCACCTCGTGCAGATGGAAGTGATGCGGTCCGAGCTTGCCGCCGTAATTCCCTGCGGTGATCGCCAGCACGCCGGCCGCCGTCCCGCCGGCCACGGCCGCCGCGATGCCGGCCCGCATGCCGGTGCGGATGGCGGCCTCGTCGGTGCCGTCCAGCACCAGTTCCAGCACCGCCTCGACATCGGGCGACAGCAGGGTTTCGGGTTCGACCGCCCGCAAGGTCGGGCAGAAGCGCGTGTTGGTGGAGGCGATCAGCGCCTTGTATTTCGACCCGACCTTGGAGCCCGACCGCACCACCCCGCCGGGGAAGGGCAGGATGATGCCGGGCAGCGGCCGGATCGCCGCCACTGCCGCCTCCGCCGCGGCGAGGCACTGGCGGTGGCTGGCGGCCAGGATCAGGAAATTGCCGCCGCCGATGCCCTTCGCCACGGCGACGCTGTCCTCGCAGACGAACTCGCCATCCATCACCGGCAGGCGCCAGAATCGGCGGTCGCCGAACTTCTTGGAGATCTGGTGCCCATCGCCGAAATAGCGCAGGCCGCCGCCGAGCGGGATGCGCTTTGCGCCGTCGATAAGCCCGGCATAGCAGGCCGAACCCGGCGAGGTCATGACGCATTGCCCGACCCGGTTGACGACATGCTTGGCAAGGTCGCCGGTCGACATGCCGAAGATCATCACCGCGGCGCCGGGGCGGCTGTCCGGCGTCTCCTCCGGCGTCAGCAGCCGTTCCACCGCCGCCTCGCAGCCGCAGCCGATGACCGAGGTGGCGAAGCCGGTCAGGCTGGAGGTCGCCGCATCGACCCAGGCGGGCGTGTCGGCGGTGACGACCAGCCGCGTGTAGGTCATCGGAAAGGCTTCGGCGAAAGTGTCCTCGATGCGCACGCCGTTGATCCGAAGCCCCGCCATCACGGCACCTCCCGCCGCCGGCAGGGGTGGAGGACGGGGCCGGCGCCGTGGCGGATCTCCTCGTCGCGTATGCGGAAATGCTTGAGGGACAGGCCGAGGCGCTCGTCGAAATGGCGGGCGATGCGGCGCTCGATCAGGTCGTCGAAGCCGGGGCGGACGACATGGGTGCAGCCCTGTGCCATCGCCACCAGCGTCCCGTCGCGCACCACCAGCCGCCCGCTCTTGAAGACCAGATCCGGTCGTTCGAACATTGCGCGGCGGTCGGGCCGGTCGGTGTAGACGGTGACATCGGCCGAGGCGCCGGGCGCCAGATGGCCGCGGTCGGCAAGGCCCAGGATGCGCGACGGCGCTGCGCGGGTCATGACGGCGATCTCCGCCAGCGTGTATTCGCGGGTGATCGAGCCCAGCGTGGTGTGGGCCGGCGCGTCGGGGTGGATTTCCGCCAGCTTCGCCAGCCGGTAATCGCGGTCCATCAGCAGCCGGATCAGTTCCGGATAGAAGGTGAAGGGCGCGCCGTTGGGGTGGTCGGTGGTCAGGAACACCCGCCAGGGATCGTCCAGCAGCAAGAACAGCTCCAGCCCGATCGCCCATTGCAGCGCGTTGACATAGGAGGTGTCGCGATAGCGGAACGGCACCACGCCGCAGCCGGCATCGCATTCGATGTCCATCGCCAGCCATTTGCGTGGGTGGGCCAGCGGCGCGGTGCGGCGCTGCGCCATGGTGTCGGCCGATGCGGTCACCGTCTGCCCGAACATCACCTGCCCGATGTCGACCGAAAGGGTCGGGGTCCGGTTCACCGCCTCCGCCAGCGCCGCGGCGCCGGAGGAGAATTTGCGGTCACCCTCCGTGTCGTAGCTGTGGAACTGGATGTGCGTCATGTGCATCGGCAGGCCGGACGCCGCCTGGATGGTGTCCAGTGTCGTTGCGACATTGCCGGGAACGCCCAGGTTGCAGCCATGGACATGCAGCGGATGGGGCAGCCCCAGCTCGTACACCGCGCGGGCCAGCACGGTCAGGACGCTGCGCGGGGTAACGCCGTAATAGGGGCCGGGCTCGTCCAGATCGAGCGTGCGGGCGTTGAACTTGAAGGCGTTGATGCCGCCGGGATTGACCACCTTGACGGCGAGGCTCTGGGTCGCCGTCAGCATCCAGGCGACATAGTCATTGATCGCGGCCTGCCCGGCATTGGTGGCAATCAGGTCCAGCAGGAAATCGTCGCTGCCCAGCACCAGATAGCCGCCGGTGTCGATATACGGAATATCGCCCATCTCCATATGCGCATGCCGGGCGTTGGAGCCCAGCATCGCCGGTTCGAAGGCGGCGGTGAAGCCCATCTCGATATAGCGGGCGCCGGTGGTGTGGGTGGAGGGGGTGGCGAGCCCGCTGCCGCCGCCGCAGCCGCAGGGACTGCCGGCGAAGCGGTGGTGTTCGTGCTCCTCCCCCATCAGCAGGCGGGCGAGGTTGACCTTGCCGCCGGCGATGTGGCTGTGGATGTCGATGGCGCCGGCCATCACCACCTTGCCTGTCAGGTCGTATGTGGCGTCGGGCGTGGCTCCCGGCCCCGGATCGGCGGTGATGCGGTCGTCGCGCAACCAGAGGTCGGCGACCTCACCATGCCGGCCGTTGGTCGGGTCGAACAGCCGTCCGCCGGCAAGCTTCGTCAGCATCCGGCCTTCTCCCTGGCATCGGCGGATTGCTCCAGCGCCACCAGCATCCGGCCGATCACGTCGGCGACGCTGGGCAGGCCGCGGTCGATCAGCGCGCCGGCATGCAGCGCCACCACGCTGTCGGCGCGGAACACGTCGCCGGCATGGTCGATGCCCGGTGTTCCCACCGGAATGAACAGTGCCGGTTCGGCCGTGATGGCCGTCTCCGGCGGCGCCAGCATGATGACGCTGCCGCCGGTACTGAACTCTGGCTCTTCGGGCCGAAAGGCGGAAATCCACAGCGTCACGTCGGCATCGCGCAGGCGCGACCGCCAGTCAAACCTGTCGGGATCGTGGAAGGGCGCGCCCGCCTCGAAGCCGGTGCGCAGCGGAAAGCCGGTGCGCCATGTGCAGGCCTGGTTGGCGCCGATCAGGTTGTCGGCGCCGGACAGCGGCAGGCCGGCGCAACGCGTCGTGCCGTCCACCGTGCGGACCAGCCGGACAAGCGCTTCGACGATCAGGTCCGGCTGAGGTCCGTCGAACAGCCCCGCCGCCCACACCACCACCGCATAGCGCGCCGCCCGCAACCGGGCCGCCAGTTCCGCCATTCGGGGATCCTCCGCCGCTCCCCGGCCGGCCAATGCCGTCCTGAGCCGGGTGACCAGGGTGGCGAGATCGGGCTGCGGGTCGGTCTCCATGCCCCGCGTTTCGATCTGGCCGGCAAGGCACTGCACGGTCTCTGGCAACGGTTCCCCGCCCAGGAAGACGACGCTCCGGCCCCCGCCGGGGACGAAGGCCGGCGGCGGTGCCACCCAGCGTTCCCACAGGCGCGGGAAGGCGGCAGCCGGGTCCGGCCCGACGACCAATACGAGGTCGCTGCGGTTGCGCAGTTCCGCCAGCGTGGTGACCGACCAGCCGAAGCGCCGCAGGACCGCGAGGTTGCGAAAGAGCGCATCGGACCGCTCATGGTCCACCGTCGCCCCGATGCGTGCGGCGAGCGTCAATGCGGCGAGCACGCCGTCGACATCGGCGGCCAATCCGGCGATCAGCGGCGCACGGGCGGCGCCCAGCAGCCGCGCCGCCTCGGCGACCGCTTGGTCCATGGGAACCTGGGTGCCGGCCATGCGGGCGTCCGTTGCCACCGCCATGGGCCGGCGGAACAGCCGGTCGGCCTGCGGGCAGCCGCTGGGCCGGGGGGCGATGCCGGAATCGTCCTGGTCGATCCCGATGTCGCCGCATCCCAGGCCGCAGAACGGACAGAGTATTTCGGGGTGGAAGGTCATGGCCCCCCAATCGCCTGAGCGGAGAATGAACCGCGGAGAATGCACCCGGATGCGCAGTCGACCGCATAGGCCGCAGGAACTATTCCCGGCGGTCCATGCGGAGGATTTCAGATGAGCAGTCGTCTTCGCCGGCAACCGTCCAAGCATCGGCCCCGATACGGAACACCCGATGCTTGGACATGGTCGGCCCCGGACATGCCGTTCGGTCCGTTCATGACCAGTTTCCTCCCCGGAAATCCGCACCCCATTCGGGTTACTGCACGCAGATACTCGTTCGCGCTACGGACAATTTTATTCGTAACGCTAACATTGTGCCGGGACCCGCGCAAAGGGAATGCAGATGAGCCACCAGCGCAATCGGATAGGGGAGGTGCGGGTCCATGCGCCCGCGCGGCTGCATGCCGGATTTGTCGACCTCAATGGCGGGCTCGGGCGCCGCTTCGGCAGCTTGGGCATCGCCATCGACCGGCCGGCGATTACCCTGCGCATTCGTCCGGCCGACCGGTTGACTGTCGACGGCCCGTCTGCCGAGCGTGTCCGGCGCAGCATAGAGCGGCTGGGCCGGGAGGCCGGGCTGTCCGATAGGGTTGCCGTAACGGTGGAGGAGGCGATCCCGGCCCATGTCGGGCTCGGTTCCGGCACCCAGACGGACCTTGCCGTTGCGGCGGCGCTGGTCTGCCTGGAGGGGCGCCGCACCGCCGCCCGCGATCTGGCCCGCGCGCTGGAACGGGGCGCACGCTCCGGCATCGGGCTGGCGGCCTTCGAGCAGGGCGGGGTGCTGCTGGACGGTGGCCGCGGCGGGCTGGATGCGGCGCCCCCGCTGATCGCGCGGGCCGAATTTCCCGACGACTGGCGCATCCTGCTTCTGCTCCACCGTGGCGGCCATGGGCTGCACGGCGCACCGGAGGCGGAGGCCTTCCGGCGCCTGCCGCCCTTTCCGCCGGATGCGGCGGCCCATCTCTGCCGGCTGATGCTGATGGTGGCGCTCCCGGCCCTGGCCGAGCGCGACGTAGAGGCTTTCGGCCGGGCCATCGGCGAGCTTCAGCGCACGGTCGGCGACCATTTCGCCCCGGCCCAGGGCGGACGCTTCACCAGCCCGCTGGTGGCGGAGGTGCTGGCATGGCTGGAGGCGCAGGGAATCGCCGGCGTCGGCCAAAGCTCCTGGGGGCCGACCTGCTTCGCCATCGTCGGCGATGCGGCGTCGGCGGAACGGCTGGCCGGCGAGATGCGCGACCGCTGGGCCGGATCGCCGCTGGAGGTCATGGTCTGCCGCGGGCGGAACGTCGGCGCGACGGTGGAGAACATGAACGCCGGGACGGGCTTCATGCCTGCGGTCCGGCGGGCGGCCGGTGAATAGGCGGCCGATGAACAACTGAAGGGAGGCAGGCATGAGCGCCCCTTACGTGCTGCACATGATCACGCCGCTGGCGAATGTCAGCCCGTTCGACGTCAACATGGCGGTGGATGCCGGCATCGACACGGTGGTCCCCTATACGGGTATCGAAACCGCGCAGGTCGAGGCCCTGACCCAGGACGCCATGTTCTCCCGCGATCCGAAGAATGCGGCGCGCACCGGCCTGTTCATCGGCGGGCGCGATGCGGCGATGGCGCTGGACATGCTCGACGTGGCGCGCAAGGCCATGTTCCCGCCCTTCCAGATCTCGGTCTTCGCCGATCCGTCCGGCGCCTTCACCACCGCTGCAGCGATGGTCGCGGTGGTGGCGCGTGCCCTGCGGCGGGTTGGGCGGGACGGCCTCACCGGGCTGGACGTCCAGGTCTATGGCGCGACCGGCGTGGTCGGCGGCATCGCCGGCCTGATCGCCGCCCAGGCCGGCGGCAGCGTCACCCTGGTCAGCCACCGCGGCGTGTCGGCCGTGCAGGGCAAGGCGGAGGAGTTCGGGCGCCGCTATGGCGTGACGCTGTCCTGCGCCGACACGGCGAGCGGCGGCAAGGCGGAGCTTCTGGAGCGTGCGGAGGTCGTTCTGGCCTGCGGCAAGGCGGGCATAACCGTGCTGTCTACCGAGGATCTGCGTGCGGCCAAGCGCCTGCGGGTGGCGGCCGACATCAACGCCGTGCCGCCGGCCGGTGTGGAGGGCGTCGGCGTGCAGGACGACGGGGTTGCCTTGCCGACTGCATCGGGTGCCGTCGGCATTGGCGCGCTCGCCATCGGCAACGTCAAGTTCAAGGTCCAGCACCATCTGCTGGAGCGGATGCAGACCGGCGGCACCGCCGTCGCCTTCGACTTCCAGGACGCCATGGCCGCGGCACGGACCATCGCCGGAAAGGCATCGTGATGCAGGATCGCCCCAGCCTGTCGGCACTCTCCGCCCCGCTCGCCGCCGCCCTGGTCGCCGATGCGGCACAATTGCGGATCGGCATCGACCGGGTTGCCGGTGCGACGGTCGTCGATGGCGGGATCGCCCGGCCCGGCGGGCTGGAGGCCGGACGCCGCATCGCCGAACTGTGCATGGGCGGTCTCGGCCGGGTGACGCTGCAGGCCGATACCCAGTCCGACCGCTGGCCCTTCCAGGTGGCAGTGCACAGCACCGACCCGGTGCTCGCCTGCCTGGGCAGCCAATATGCGGGGTGGAGCCTGTCGCATAAGGACGAGGGCGGGTCCTTCTTCGCGCTCGGCTCCGGCCCCGGCCGCGCCCTGGCCCGCAAGGAGACGCTGTTCGACGAACTCGGTTACGGGGACAGCGGCGACCATGCCGTCCTGGTCCTGGAAAGCGGCACCGTCCCGCCGGCCCCGTTGGTGGAGCGGATCGCCGCCGATTGCGGGGTGGCGCCGGAGCGGCTGACCCTGGTGCTGACGCCGACGGCGAGCCTCGCCGGCACCGTCCAAATCGTCGCCCGCGTGCTGGAGGTCGCGCTGCACAAGGTGCATGCGCTGGGCTTTCCGCTGCACGACGTCGTCGACGGCATCGGCGTCGCACCGCTGCCGCCGCCGGGCGAGGGCTTTGTCGAGGCGATGGGGCGGACCAACGACGCCATCCTGTTCGGCGGCACCGTCCAACTGTTCGTCACCGGCCCCGACGATGCCGCCGCCGATCTGGCGCAACGGCTGCCGAGCACGGAATCGCGTGACTACGGGCGCCCCTTCGCGGAAGTGTTCGCGGCGGTGAACAAGGACTTCTACGCCATCGACCCGCTGCTGTTCGCGCCGGCCCGCGCGGTGGTGACGGACCTGCACTCCGGTCGCAGCTTTCATGGCGGGCGTCTTGCGTCGGGCATGCTCGACCGGTCCTTCGGGGGGTGACAGGGATGGCCCCCGGCGTCGCGGAGCTGTTCATGGCCGTCTGCCGGGCGGAGGTGATGGCGCTGAAGCCCGGGAACGTCCATGTCCACGCTGCCGGCCACGGCATGACGGTGGCGGACTTCCTGCTGTCGGCGGAGGTCGCGGCGCCGGAGATCGCACGGCCCGGCGCGTCGGTGGGGGAGCGGATCCTGCGGGCGGTGCGGGCGACGCGGGCGGCGGTGAACTGCAACACCAATCTCGGCATCCTGCTTCTGGCCGCCCCGCTGGCGCGCGCCGCGGAGATGCCGCCGTCCCGTCCGCTCCGCGACAGGGTGTATGCAGTGCTGGGGGACCTGGGTGTGGAGGATGCCGAAGCCGCCTATGAGGCGATCCGCCTTGCGTCACCCGGCGGACTGGGCCGCGCAGCGGAGCATGACGTCGCCGGACCCGCGACGGTGGACCTGCGCACAGCCATGGCCGCGGCACGGTCGCGCGACCGCATCGCAGCCCAATATGCCGATGGCTACCGCGACGTGTTCGAGATCGGCGTCGCCCGTGCGCGGGCGGTTGATGGCAAGGATTTTGGCAAGGATGCCGTATCGATGGCCGAAGCGGTCTATCTGGAATTCCTGACCGCCTTCCCCGACAGCCACGTCCTGCGCAAGCAGGGAGAGACGGTGGCGACGGCCTTGATGAGCGAAGCGCGGGAGGTGCGCCGGCAACTGGCGGCGGAAAAATCGGATGCCGTCCGGCACGACCATCTGTTCGCCTTTGATGCAAGGCTGAAATGGCAGGGCATCAACCCCGGCACCTCCGCCGACCTCACCGTCGCCAGCCTCTTTGCCCACGGGCTGGAGGACAGGGAACAGGAAGCAAAGGATGACAGGAATGACGTTCACCCTCGGCCTTGATGTCGGCGGCGCGCACCTGAAGGCTGCATGGCTCTCCGGCGGCGAGCTGATCGACGTGGTGCAGGTGCCCTGTCCGCTCTGGCAGGGGCTCGACCGGCTGGAGGGGGCGCTGGCGGAGGTCGCGGGACGCCATCGGCCGCTGTCGGATGTGGCGGTCACCATGACCGGGGAACTGGTCGATCTGTTCGCCGACCGCGCCGATGGGGTCGGGCGGATTCTCGACGTGCTGGCCGCCGGTTTGCCTGGAGTGCCGCTGGAGGTGTTCGCCGGACCGGCCGGATTCCTGTCCGCCGTCGATGCCCGCCATCGGGTGACGGAGGTCGCCTCCGCCAACTGGCATGCCACGGCGGCGCTGGCCGCCCTGGCGCTGCCGGAGGGCATCCTCGTCGACATCGGCAGCACCACCACCGACATCGTGCCCTTCGCCGCCGGCTGCGTCCTGAATGCCGGCTACACCGACGCCGCACGGATGGAGACGGGGGAACTGCTCTACACCGGTGTCGTCCGCACCCCCATCATGGCGGTCGCCCCGCAGGCTCCCGTCAACGGCGTCTGGCGCGGCGTGATGGCGGAGTATTTCGCCACCATGGCCGATGCCCACCGGCTTGCCGGCACCCTTCCGGAGGGGGCCGACCTCCACCCGACCGCCGACGGCCGCGACAAGGGTCTGGAGGCCAGCGCTCGACGCCTTGCCCGCATGGTCGGGGCCGATTCCGGCGATCCGGCGGACGGCGGCGACGCGACATGGCGCCGGCTCGCCAACCACTTCATCGACCATCAGGTCCGCAGGATCGAGGACGGGCTGGCCCAGGTGGCCTCGCGCGGGGTGGTGCCGGACGAAGCGCCCCTGGTCGGCGCCGGGGTCGGCCGGTTCCTGGTGGAGCGTGTGGCCGCGCGCACCGGCCGTCCCTACCGCTTCCTGATGGAGGCGGCCACTCTGCCGGAATGCTGGCGGTCCATCGCCGCGGACTGCGCACCGGCGGTCGCCGTGGCCCTGTTGAACGCGCTCGGCCGGGCGCCGGACGGAACCCGGCGGGGGAGGGTGGCATGGGCGTCCGCCTGATCCTCGCCGCGATCCTGTCCGTCGCCGCAGCAGCACCCGCATGGTCGGAGCCGCTCGCGGTGACGGAGATCGCGCCCGGCATCTTCGTGCACCAGGGCGTAATCGCCGAACCGGCGCCGGACAACCGGGGCGACACCGCCAACATCGGCTTCATCGTGGGCGGCAGCGGCGTGGCGGTGATCGACACCGGCGGCACGCCGGATTTGGGCCGCCGCCTGCGCGAGACCATCGCCAGCCGGACCGACAAGCCGCCGGTCGTGGTCATCAACACCCACATGCATCCCGACCATGTGTTCGGAAACGCCGCCTTCGACGGGGTTCCGGTGGTCGGCCACGCCAACCTGCGGGACGCGCTGGCCGCCCGCATCGAGGTCTACCAGCGCCGGCTGGCCGACGAACTGGGCGCCGAGGCGGCGGCCGGGATCGCGCCGGTGCGGGTGGACCGGCCGGTGGGGGAGGAGGTGCGGATCGACCTCGGCGACCGCGTCATCGTCCTGACCGCCCATCCGACGGCGCACACCAACAACGACCTGACCGTCTTCGACCGGCAGACCGGGACGCTGTTCGCCGGTGACCTGCTGTTTCTCGACCATCTGCCGGCGGTGGACGGCAGTGCGGTGGGCTGGCTGCGCGTGATCGACGCGCTCGGGCGCATTCCGGCGGTGCGAGCCGTTCCCGGACACGGCCCCCCGGCCGTCGACTGGCCCGGCGCGCTGGATCCCGAGCGGCGCTACCTCAACACGCTGGTGGAGGGGGTGCGGCGGGTGCTGAAGGCCGGCGGCAGCATCCAGGAGGCCGTCGCGCATGTGGCGAAGGATGAACAGGACCGCTGGCTGTTGTTCGATGAGTACAATCCGCGCAACGTGACGGCGACCTTCGCCGAGCTGGAATGGGAATAGGAGCGCGATACCGGAGGGAGGAAGCGATGACCGGACATCCGATGCGGAAGCTGAGTCTTGGCGGGTTCCTGATGATGCTGTCCATGCCGGCGCTCGCCGCCGGCGATGCGGCGGAGGATGCCGCACGCTGGGACCTGCTGCGCGACATGTATTTCAAGGACCGTCCGGTCGAGGAGGCCGGCAACCGGATGCGGATCGACGCCCCGGCGCGCGCCCACGACGCGGCGCTGGTGCCGGTGCGGGTGGAGGTCGATCCATCCCTTCGCCTGAAGTCGCTGTCGCTGCTGGTCGACAAGAACCCGGTGCCGCTGGCCGCCACCTTCCGCTATGGCCCGGCCAGCGCCGGCAGCACCATCGAGACCCGCCTGCGCGTCAACGAATACACCAATCTCCACGCCGTGGGCGAAACGCAGGACGGGCGCCTGCTGATGACGCAGGCCTTCGTAAAGGCGGCCGGCGGCTGTTCGGCCCCGGCCCTCAAGGACCCGCAGGAGGCGATGGCGCGGCTCGGCCGCATCAAGGTGAAACTGCCGGAGACGGCCGGTGCCGGCAGCGCGGCCGACGCGCAGCTGTTGATCAGCCATCCCAATGCCAGCGGCCTGCAGTTCGATCAGGTCAGCCGCACCTACATCCCCGCCCATTACATCCAGTCCATCACCATCCGCATCGGCGGACAGACGGTTCTGGAGGCGGACACCGACATCTCCATCAGCGAGGATCCGAACCTGCGCTTCAGCTTCATCCCCGTCGAGGGCGGCAGCCTGGAGGTGACCGCCCAAGACACCAAGGGCGCCACCTTCACCCGGACGGTTCCGCTGGCGGCCGGGGGCGGTTGACGGCAAACCGCAAGGCGGCGCGCCTCGGAAGCACTTGCCTCAGAAGCACTGGCGGTCGGCGGCGACCTGGGCCTGGCGGAAGCGGTCCATCAGGTCCTTGGCCCAGCCGGAACTGCGGAAGATCCCGGCCCGCTCGCCCGGCATGTCGGCCATCACCTTCACCGTTTCGATGGCGGTGTAGTCGTCATAGGTGATGCGGTCGGCGATGGCGTCGATGCTGCAGGCGCATTTCTCCATGACGATGTGCGACTGGCCGTTGGATGCCATGCAGGCGATCACGTAATCGGCCCGCGCCGCCGTGGGATAGTCGTTGGCCGGACCGGCAGCGGCGGGAAGCGCCGACAGCGGAGTCGTGCCGAGGACGATTGCCGTGAGGACAAGCGCGATGCGAACTGGCATGCCCGGAATTCTCCCCCTGTTGCCCGCCGATCGCAGCCGGAAAGCCGCGACCGTTCACCCACAATGATTGCTATACGCAACAATCACCGATACGGATTGAGCGCGTCCACCCCAAAGGAGTGGGGTCTCCTTTGGAGTGGATGCGAGGGAGGGTGAGGACGCCGTACGGGAATAGAGGCGTCCGCCGGGTCAGACCTGACGCGGTTCGCACTTCCAGCGGCGGACTGTGTATTTCGGATGCTGTTCCGCCCATTCGGCAGCCCGGAACATGCCGTTGCGCGAACAGGCCATCACGTTGGCGAAAGGCTCCTGGAACGACGGGCGTTCGACAGTGCAGCGGTCGGGGCTGGATACGAGGCAGACCACGAAGAGCAACTCGATCATGACATCTCCAGAGTCAGGAATGTTGCGGGCGACCCCGTTTGACCTCCGCCGTTCGGGTTCATTTCATGGTTATGTTGCAGTGCACAACAAGCAGAGCGTCCGAGTCAAGACCTCTGATGTATGACATCGCATGTGTGCATGAACATTGGGACCATGCCCTATGTCTCGATTCAGCGATCATTCGCGCTTCCTGCGCTCCGCATCTCCATCCTAACCGGAATTGCATCGGCCAATGACACGGGCGAAAGACGGGAACCGAACCGCCGGATGCACGGTTGGCTTTCCCGTCTCTTCAGTCTTGGTTGGAGTCGAAGGTCATGGAGTTGTCGGGGAAGGTGGCGCTGGTCACCGGTGCCGGGTCGGGGATCGGCAAGGCGTCCGCAGTGCTGTTCGCCAGGGCCGGGGCCAGCGTCGGGGTGTTGAGCCGCACCGAGGACGAGATCCGCAAGACCGCCGAGGAGATCGTTGCTGCCGGCGGCAAGGCGCTGGCGCTGACCGCCGATGTCGGCGACGACGCGGCGATGCGGCAAGCGGTGGACCGGCTGGCGGCGGAGTATGGGCGGATCGACATCGTCTTCGCCAACGCCGGCATCAACGGCGTCTGGGCCGCCATCGACGAACTGACGCCCGAGGAATGGGACCGGACCATCAACACCAACCTGCGCGGCACCTACCTGACGCTGCACCATGCCGTTCCGCATTTGAAGAAGGCTGGCGGCGGCTCGGTGATCGTCACGGCGTCGATCAACGGCACGCGGGTGTTCAGCAACACGGGCGCCACCGCCTACTCCTGCACCAAGGCGGCCCAGCTGGCGATGGTGAAGATGCTGGCCCTGGAACTGGCGAAGGACCGCATCCGCGTCAACGCCATCTGTCCCGGCATCATCGATACGGAAATCCCCGACAACACCCAGCCCCGCAACCTCGAGTCCCTGCGGGTGCCGATTGAGTATCCCGAGGGCAAGGTGCCCCTGACCGACGGGAAATCAGGCGACAGCTTCGACGTGGCGGAACTCGCCCTGTTCCTGGCGTCGGACCGGGCAAAGCACATCAGCGGCACGCCGGTCTGGATCGACGGGGCGGAATCCTTGATGGTCGGCTGAGGTTCGGGCATTCGTTGGTCATCGAACGACTGGTCAGGAAAGGGCGGGACTCCCATGAGCGTGACTGAAACCGTGCGGAACAACGAACAGCTCAACCGGTACGAGCTGACCATCGACGGTGCCACCGCGGTGGCGGAGTACGAGCTGCGGGACGGCAAGATCGTCTTCACCCACACCCACGTGCCGGAAAGCATGTCCGGCAAGGGTGTCGGGTCGGCATTGGCGAAGGGCGCGCTGGAGGATGTCCGCGCGCAAGGAAAGAAGGCGCTGCCGCTCTGCTCCTTCATCGACGGCTACATCAAGCGCCATCCCGACTACGCCGACCTCGTGGAGTAGGGCAGGAAATCGGGCGGGCGGCGGTCAGCCCGCCCGCCGTTCCTCCTCGCCATCGAGGAAGATCAGATCACCGTCCAGCAGGAACAGGCAGATGCAATCCTCCTTGCTGGCGCCGCGGGCATGGTGGTCGGTGGGGGCGACATAGTGGGCGACATCGCCCAGCTCATAGTGGCCGTATTCGTCGCTGAAGGCACCGCGCAGCACCAGGAGGAGTTCATCGGCCGTGTGCCGGTGCGCCGGAACCGGTGCGTCATGCGCCATCCGCAGCAGGCAGATGTTGGTGCCGGCCAGCGTCCGCTGCCACGCCGACAGCCAGACGCCCGGCGACAGTTCCGTCCAGGACCCGCAATCCACCGGACTGTCGATCGCCTCCGGCAACCAACTGCGCAGAGGTTCCGGCACCAGCCGGCCAGCGGGCTCCCCGGCAACGTCGAACAGGCGCGGAGCCTCCGCATCCGCGGATTTGTCCGCCGTTGCCGGCGGGGCGACCAGCAGCCCGTCCATCCGGTCGAGCAGTCCGTCCAGATCGGCGGCGGCCTCGCCGGGCAGTTCCTCGAACCAGCTGCCGCACAGTGCCTCGAAGGCAGCGACGCGGCGGCGGCAGTCGGGACAATAGGCGAGGTGCGTCGCCACCAGCAGCGACTTGCCCACCCGCTCCTGTCCGCTGGCATAGCCGATCAGAAGCTGGTCGTCCGGATGATGATGGGGGAACGTCACGCCCGGCCTTTCATGCTGTGTCCTTCATGCTGCGCTTCAGATGGCCGAGTGCCAAGCGCAGCCGTGTCTTCACCGTCCCAAGAGGAACGTCGGTTTCCTCGGCGATCTCCTCGTGGGTCTGTTCAAGGAAATACGAACGCCGCAGCACCTCGGATTGGTTGGGCGCCAGCGTTCCGATCGCGCCGTGCAGCCGGCGGCTGCCCTGCACCAGCTGTGCGGCCTCCTCCGGCGTCGCCTGGGACACTGGCGTCATCGCCGGATCGTCCATGTCGGGGACCGGGCGAGACTCCTTGCGCAGGCGGTCGATGCGGCGGTTGCGGGCGATCGTGAAGATCCAGGTGCCGACCGACGCCTGGGCCGGATCATAGCTGTCGGCCTTCAGCCACACGGTCAGCATGACGTCCTGGACCAGTTCCTCCGCCACGCCCTGATCGGCGCCGAGCTTCCGGCAATATTGCAGGATGCGGGGAGCGAATTGGCGGAACAGGGCGGCGAAGGCCGCGCGGTCGCGCTGCTGCGCGACCAACCGGACCAAATCCCCGAAGCTATCGTCGGCCAGGCTCTGCGGCACCGCGCCCTGCGGCGACGGTCTCTCAGAAAGCGACATGCAACCACCAGTCAGCATTCCACCGGCCGGGAGCTTAGCCCAAACTCCTTAACGGCTTCCATCGCCCATGATTGCCGGCAGCGCGAATAGTTGGCGTATGGATGGACCGCTTCATTGCGGCAGCGGTGGCTTCAGGGGGCCGAGCGGGTCCAGCGGGCCGACCGTCGGCGTGGTCTGTGGCAGGGCGCGGAAGGCCGCCTGCGCCTCGGCCGGCAGCGGCGGGCGGACGCGGGTGCGCCACAGGCCATAGAGCGTGGCGCAGAGCGCGCCGCCTGCGATGAAGGCGAACAACCCCTCCGGCCCGCCAGCGGACATCATCGCCGACGCAAGCGGCGGCCCGATTATGGCGCCGACGGAGTTGGCGAGGATCAGGCCGCCGCTCGCCGACACCAGATCCTCCCGCCGCACATGGTCGTTGGTGTGGGCGAGGCAGACCGGATAGAGCGTGAAGGACAGGCCGCCGAACAGCGGCGCGACCAGCATCAGGGCCAGCGGCTGGTCCAGTCCGGCGGCGGCGATCATTCCAAGGCTGGTCAGCGACAGCGCGGCCGAAAGGCCGATGATCACGGTGCGCCGGTCGAACCGGTCCGACAGTTTGCCGAGCGGCCATTGCAGGGCCATGCCGCCCAGGATCAGCGCCGACATGAACAGCGCCGTTCCCGACACCCCGAAGCTGGAAGCCGCGCCGAACACCGGGGCCAGACCATAGATCGATCCGGTGATCGCCCCGCTGATGAAGACGCCGGCCACCCCCAGCGGCGAACTCTCGTAGAGCCGCCGGACGCCGAAGGAGGACACCTTCGGCAATTGCGGCGGCGTGGTCCGGGTCAGGGCCACCGGCACCAGGGCCAGCGACATCAGGATCGACACGATCATGAAGATCCGCACCCCGGCCTCGTCATCCAGCCGCAGAAGCTGCTGCCCGATGCCCGACGCGCCGTACAGCGTGACCATGTAGGCCGACAGCATCTGCCCGCGGCTTTCGTTCGTCGCGGTGCCGTTCAGCCAGCTTTCGATGCACATGTAGAGGCCGGCCATGCAGAAGCCCTGCGCCAGCCGCAGCAAGGCCCAGAGCGGCACGTCGACGAACAGCGCATGGGCGAGCGCCGCCACCGAGACGATGGAGGCGAAGGCGGAAAAGGACCGGATATGGCCGACGCGGGTGATGATGCGGTGGGCGTAGAGCGAGCCCAGCGTCAGCCCGGCATAGAAGGCCGCCGTGATCAGCCCGACCGCGGTCGGGCCGGACTCCGTCGCCGACAGCCGCAGCCCGATCAGGGTGGACAGGGCGCCGTTCCCCAGCATCAGGAAAGCCACGCCGAGCAGAAGCGAGGCGACCGAACGCGCAACCGATGGCATGCCGTATCTCCCGTCCGCCGTCAGCGCATGGTGGCCGGTAAGCCGGTCAGGGGGCGATGATGCATGACGGGACTCCACTCTGCTGTTCCGGAAAGGGGCTCGTGCCTTTTTCAGCCGGGCCTTGGCCTGATGTCCAACAGCCAAGTCCCGGATTTGGTTCGCCCTCGTGATGCGCGGCTTACCGTTGGGGCAAGCTGACCGTTGACATTGCATACCGTCCGGTAACATACCTTCCTTGCAGTAGATGTCAGGGAGACGCCACCATGTCCGACACCGCCCCGCCGGTCCTTCTCACCCGCGAGGGGGCCGTGTCCTGGATCCGGCTGAACCGCCCCGCCGTGCTGAACGCGCTGGATGAGCCCACCGCCGCCGCCCTGCTGGAGGCCTGCCGCAGTGTGGCAGCTGAGGGGGCGGATCAAGGCGGGCAGGGGCCGACCCGCGTGCTGGTCATCGCCGGCAACGGCCGCGGCTTCATGGCGGGCGGCGATGTCGGCCGCTTCAACGACGATCCCACCGCCGCCCCCGCGGTGGCCGGCGCCATCATCGCCCACCTGCACGAGGCGGTCCGCATCCTCGACCGGCTGGACGTGCCGGTGCTGGCCTCCGTCCATGGGCCGGTGGCGGGAGCGGGCATGAGCCTCGCCACCGCCGCCGACCTCTGCATCGCCGCCGACGACGCCAAATTCACCATGGCCTATGCCCGCATCGGCGCAACGCCCGACGGGTCGGGCAGCTTCCATCTGCCGCGTCTGGTCGGGCTGCGCCGCGCCTTGGAGCTGGCGATGCTGTCGGACGTGATCGACGCCGCGGAGGCTCTGCGCATCGGGCTGGTCAACTGGGTGGTGCCGGCCGCCGATCTGGCGGCGGAGACGGCCAAGCTGGCCGAGCGGCTCGCCGCCGGGCCGACCGCCGCATATGCCGGCATCCGCCACCTGATGCGGCAGTCCTTCACCCAATCGCTGGACGGACAGCTGGACGCCGAGCGCGACCGCTTCCTCGCCACCGCCGCCACCGCCGATTTCCGCGAGGGCATCGCCGCCTTCACCGCCAAGCGCCGGCCGGACTTCACCGGCCGCTGACCCTTCCCTCCGCCCGAGAAGTGGATCCAACCATGCAGAACGACATCGTCATCGTCGGCGCCGCCCGCACCGCCATCGGCGGATTCGGCGGCACGCTGAAGGATGTGCCGCTGACCCAGCTCGCCACCGTCGCCGTCAAGGCGGCGCTGGAGCGTTCCGGCGCCGCGGCGGACGCCATCGGCCATGTGGTGATGGGCAACGTCATCCCGACCGAGACCAACGACGCCTATCTCAGCCGCGTCGCCGCCATCGACGCCGGCATTCCCATCGAGGTGCCGGCCTTCAACGTCAACCGGCTCTGCGGCTCGGGCCTGCAGGCCATCGTCTCTGCGGCGCAGGCCATCGCGCTCGGCGACTGTGAGATCGCCATCGGCGGCGGTGCGGAATCCATGAGCCGCGGCCCCTATTTCGTTCCCAGCGCCCGCTGGGGCACCCGCCTGGGCGACGGGGCGCTGGTCGACTACATGAACGGCATCCTGCACGACCCGTGGCAGAAGATTCACATGGGCGTCACCGCCGAGAACGTCGCCGCCCGCTATGGCATCGACCGCGAGGCGCAGGACGCCCTGGCTGCGGAAAGCCAGCGCCGCGCCGCCCGCGCCATCGCCGAGGGCCGCTTCAAGGAGCAGATCGTCCCGGTCGAGATTCCGTCGCGCAAGGGCACCATCGTCTTCGACACCGACGAGCATGTCCGCGGCGACGTGACCGCCGAGGGTTTGGCGAAGATGAAGCCGGTCTTTAAGAAGGACGGGTCCGTCACTGCCGGCAATGCTTCCGGCCTCAACGACGGTGCCGCCGCCGTGGTGCTGGCCGACGCCCGCCGCGCCCAGGCGCTGGGGCTGAAGCCGCTGGCCCGTCTGGTCGGCTACGCCCATGCCGGTGTCGAGCCCGACTACATGGGCATCGGCCCGGTCCCGGCGACCCGCAAGGTGCTGGAGCGCACCGGCCTGTCCGTCGCCGACATGGACGTGATCGAATCCAACGAGGCCTTTGCCGCCCAGGCCTGCGCGGTGATCCGCGAGCTTGATTTCGACCCGGCCAAGGTGAACCCGAACGGCTCCGGCATCTCGCTCGGCCATCCGGTGGGGGCGACCGGCGCCATCATCACGGTCAAGGCAATCCACGAACTGCACCGCATCGGCGGCCGTTATGCCCTGGTGACCATGTGCATCGGCGGCGGCCAGGGCATCGCCGCGGTCTTCGAGCGGGTGTAAGTACTCGGCGTCAGGCCGCCGCCACGATCAGGACGGCGGCGGCCAGCGCGACGGCATCCTCCAGCAGGGCGGCCGGTCGGTCGCGGCCGAAGGCGGCGGCCATGCGCATCCGGGCCGCATAGCCGAGAAGCGTCCCCGCAACCGCACCGATGCCGCCGGCGACCAGCCCGCCGATCCAGAATCCCGCATCGGCTCCAATGGCGGCACCCGCCATGGCCCCTCCGACGATCCGGCTGGCAAAGGGGAAGGGCAGCTTGCGGCTGGGGGTGGTGGGCAGCTTGTCGACGATCAGCTCGACCACCGCCATCGCGGTGAAGACCCAGGGCGACACCGGGTGCCCCAGGAAGAACAGCCAGCTGCCGGACACGTCCACCCAGCCGGCATAGGCGGCCCAGCTGACCGCCGCCGGGGCGAGCAGGGTGCGCGAACCGGCGACGGCGCCGATCAGAAAGGCGAGGATCAGGGCAAGCATCGGCAGGGCGGTCCATCAATTTGTTGTTGGTTATGACTTAAGGCGCCCGCGCACCGCCTGGACCAGCCGCCGCATGGCCCCGGCGCGGGTGCCGGGTCCGCCATGGAGCAGGCGCAGCGCCGCCAGCATCAGCGCCTCGTCGCCGTCGCGGGGCGGGTCGAAGTGGGGGCGCTGTCGCCCGGTGCGGACGCAGACGGCCTTCACCTGCGTCATCTCCAGCAGTCCTTCCGCCCCGCGGGTGACGCCCCAGCCGCTGGCATGGCGTCCGCCGAAGGGCAGGCGCGGGTCGGCGGTGGGCACGATCAGGTCGTTGATCGTCACCGTCCCGGCGTCAATCCGCCGGGCCAGCGCCCGCGCCTCCGCCACCGGCCCGAAGACCGACGCACCCAGCGCGTAGGGGCTTAACGCTGCGCCGGCCAGCGCCTCCTCCATGTCGCGCACGGGGACCAGCGACAGGACCGGAGCGAACAACTCCTCGCGCAGCAGCGCCATGTCCGGCCGCGCGTCGGCCAGGACCAGCGGCGCCATTCCGGTCCCGTTTTCTTCCGGCAGCCCGGAAAGCGGGCGGGCGCCGTCCGCCACAGCATCGCGTGCCAGGGCCAAGAGCCGGCGCATGGTCTGTGCCGGAACAGGGGCCGGCGGAATGGAGGCGGCATGGCGCTCCACCGCCTTTTCAAACCCGGCCGCCAATTCCAGCGGCACGAAGACCCGCCGAGGCGCGATGCAGGTGGCGGAGCCGTTGAGTCGCAGGCCGAAGGACAAGGCACGAGCGACGCCCTCCACATCGGCGCCCGGCAGCACGAAGACGGCATCGTTGCCCGACAGTTCCATGGTCGAGGGCACCAGATGGCGGGCGAGTCGTTCCGCCACTGCCCGGCCGGTGCCGGCCGATCCCGTCAGGACCAACTTGTCGATCCCGGCCTCGATGGCTCTGCCGACCGCCTCGGCGGATTCATCCAGCACCCGGAACAGGCCATGGGGGAGTCCGCATTCCTCCAGCCAGCCCGCCAGCAGGTCCATCGGCGCACGGCATCCCGGCGCCGGCTTGACCAGAACGGCATTGCCGGCCGCCAAGGCTTGCACCGCCTGCACCCCCGGCAGCAGCAGCGGGTAGTTGGACGGCCCGACGATCAGAACCGTGCCGAAGGGTTCCCGCCGCACCTCCGCCTCCACGCCGAACAGCCAGACCGGCCTGCCACGCCGCCCCAGACGCTGCGGCGCCAGCAGGCGGGCGGCCTCGCGCTCCAGAAAGCGGCAGGCCTCGGCCAGCGGCAGGATCTCGGCGCTCACGCTTTCTACCGCCTTTCGGCCCGGACGCGTCGCCAATGCCTGCACGAAATCCTCGGCATTCGCCGCAATTCTGCGGCGAAGTCCGCGGATGACCGAAAGTCGCGATGAAATATCAGCGGCCGACCACGCGGCGCAGACTTCCGGCTGGGGAGCAAATACCTCATAGGACCAAGGGATTACGACTGGAGAGGTGGGGTTATTGTTGTGATCCATTTCCGACCCAGCTTCGTAACCGTCACGATAGAAGTCGGCAGCGCAGGAGCGTTTGGCAAGCGGATGGAACGACAAGTCGTGATCATCGGTGCAGGACCGGGCGGATTGGCATCCGCGATGCTCCTGGCGCTCACCGGTGCCAAGGTGACGGTGCTGGAACGGCAGGACCGCGTCGGCGGCCGGTCGGCCGGCTTCTCCATGGACGGATACCGCTTCGACAGCGGCCCGACCTTCTTCCTCTATCCCCGCATCCTTGAAGAGATCTTCGAGGCCTGCGGAAGCCGGTTGTCGGACGAGGTCGACCTGATCCGTTTGGATCCACTCTACCGGCTGGTGTTCGAAGGCGGCGGGGAACTGCGGGTCCACGCCCAGATGAAGGCGCTGATGGCGGAGATCGCCAGGCTCAGCCCGCGCGATGCCGAAGGGCTGCCGCGTTTCCTGGCCGACAACCGGACGAAGATGGAGCGCTTCCGCCCGGTGCTGGAATCCGATTTCTCCAGCCCTTGGGCGCTCGCGTCGCTGCCGATGCTGAAGGCGCTGGGCAAGCTGTCGCCCCACCGGTCGGTCGACCGCGATCTCTCCCGCTATTTTCAGGACCCGCGCATCCGCCTCGCCTTCTCGTTCCAGAGCAAGTATCTGGGCATGTCGCCATTCCGCTGCCCCAGCCTGTTCACCATCCTGTCATTCCTGGAGCATGAGCACGGCATCTTCCACCCCCGCGGCGGGACGGATGCGGTGATGGCGGCGATGCGACGCGTGGCGGAAAGCCTGGGTGTCACCGTTCGCCTGAACGAGACGGTGCGCCACATCAAGTTCCAGGGCCGCCGAGCCGTAGGCGTGCGGACGGAGGCCGGCGACTATCCCGCCGACGCGCTGGTCATCAACGCCGATTTCGCGCGGGCGATGACGACGCTGGTGCCCGACGACCTGCGCCGGCGCTGGAGCGACGCGCGGCTCGCCACCAAGAAATTCTCCTGCTCCACCTTCATGCTCTACCTCGGCATCGAGGGCAAAGTCGACGGACTGGACCATCACACCGTCTATCTGGCCAAGGATTATGCCCGCAACCTCGCGGAGATCGAGGAATGCCGGGAGCTGCCGCGCGAGCCGTCGATCTATGTGCAGAACGCCTGCGTCACCGACCCGGATCTGGCGCCGCCCGGCGGCAGCACGCTCTACATCCTGGTGCCGGTCGGCCACCAGCGCGGCCATATCGACTGGAAGGCCGAGGCGCCGCGCTACCGCCGCGCCGTGCTCGACCGGCTGGCCGGCTTCGGGCTGGGTGACATCGAGCGCCGCATCCGCGTTGAACGGGTGGTGACTCCGGCCGATTGGGAAAGCCAGTTCGCGGTGCATCGCGGCGCCACCTTCAATCTGGCGCACAGCCTGGATCAGATGCTCCACCGCCGTCCGCGCAATCGGTTCGAGGATCTGGACGGTGTCTATCTGGTGGGCGGCGGCACCCATCCCGGCAGCGGCCTGCCGGTCATCTTCGAAGGCGCACGCATCACGTCGCGGCTGTTGGCCCAGGAATTGGGCCTGCCGACGCCGTGGCGCACAAAGACCATGGGTTTGTCCGGCATGCTGCGGCAGGCCGTTGCAGGGGGGATGGCATGACGGATCGGATCGCGGTGATCGGCGGCGGGCTCGGCGGACTGGCGTCGGCGGTGGTGCTGGCGGCACGCGGGCACAAGGTGACCCTGCTGGAAAAGAACGCCTGGGTCGGCGGCAAGGCGGCCGTGCTGGAGGAGGGCGGCTTCCGCTTCGACATGGGGCCGACCATCCTGACGGTGCCGCGCGTCCTGCGCCGCATCCTGGAAGAGGCCGGTTGCGACCTCGACCGCGAATTGGAGATGGTCCGGCTGGAGCCGCAATGGCGCTGCTTCTTCGACGACGGCACCGTGCTGGACCTGTCGGAGGAGATCGGCAAGATGGCGGCCGAACTCGACCGGCTGGCGCCCGGCCGCGGGGCGGGGGAGGGCTACCGCCGGTTCCAGGCGCTGTCGGAACGGCTGCACGGCATCTCCGAGCGCTTCTTCTTCTGGAAGTCGGTGGAGGATCTCGGCGACACGCTGAACTTCCGCAACAGCCTGAACGCCGGCACCCTGTCGGACGTGCTGGCCCTGCGCATGGGCAGCACGGTGGCCGGCACCATCCGCGGCCATGTGCCGGACGCGCGGGCGGCGCAGATGCTGGACCATTTCACCCAATATGTCGGGTCGTCTCCCTACGGCTCCCCGGCGGTGCTGTGCGCCATCGCGCATATGCAGACGAATGACGGCGTCTGGTATCCGATGGGCGGCACCCGCGCCGTGCCGGTGGCATTGGAGCGGGTGGCGCGGCGGCTGGGCGTGGAGATCCGCACCGGCACCGGCGTCCGCCGCCTGCAGGTGGAGGACGGCCGCGCCGTGGCGGTGGAGACCGACGCGGGCGAGCGCATCGCCGTCTCCGCCGTGGTGTCCAACATGGACTCCGTCCGCACCTATCGGGAGTTGGTGGGGGGCGCGCCGGCGAAGCGCTTTGCCAAGCGCCGCAGCTACGAGCCGGCCTGCTCGGGCGTGGTGTTCTACCTGGGGCTCGACCGCGGATACGATCACCTGCTGCACCATGACTTTGTCTTCTCCCGCGACCCTGCGGAGGAATTCGACTGGATCTACCGCCGCGGCGAGCCGGCACCCGACCCGACCTGCTACATCGCCGCCCCCGCCCGCACCGAACCGGGCGTCGCTCCGCCGGGGGGCGAGGCGCTGTATGTGCTGGTCCACACCCCCTACCTGCGCCCGCATCACGACTGGACGCGCATGCTGCCGGAGTACCGGCGCGTGGTGTTCGACAAGCTGAAGCGCACCGCCGGCATGGCCGACCTGGAGGACCGCATCCGGGTGGAGCATGTGCTGACACCGCAGGACATCCACGACCGCTACAATGTGCTGAACGGCGCCATCTATGGCTTGGCGAGCCATGGCCGCTTCATGGGCGCCTTCAAACCCGGCAACCGCTCCCGCGATGTGGAGGGGCTGTATCTGGCCGGCGGCGCCGCCCATCCGGGGCCGGGCATGCCGATGGTGCTGATGTCCGGCTGGATCGCCGCCGACAGCCTCGACCGCGACATGCGCGGCGGCATGCGGGACGGCGCCGAGGCCGGTGCCGCCCGCGCCGTCGCCTGAGAAAGGCGGGTGGTGATGACGGACGATCCGGTCGCGTTACGGTCCCGGCTGCTCTGCTGGTTCTTCGGCGGCGTCATGGCCCGGCGGCTGCGGCGCGGCTTCCACGCGGTGCGGCTGGCGCGGCCGGGCTGGCCGGTGCTGCCGCCCGGCAGGCCGGTGATCGTCTATCTGAACCATCCTTCCTGGTGGGACCCCGCGCTGCTGATCGTGATGGGGACCACCCGCTTCCGCGACCGGCCGGGCTATGGGCCGATCGATGCGGAGATGCTGCGCCGCTACCGCTTCATGCGGCGCATCGGCCTGTTCGGGCTGGAGCCCGGACGCGCCGGCGCCGTTTCCTTCCTGCGCAATGCCGAACACATCCTGGCCGATCCGCGCGCCATGCTGTGGATCACGGCGGAAGGCGCCTTCACCGATCCCCGCTGCCGGCCTGTGACCCTGCGGCCGGGCATCGCCCATCTCGTCCGCCGCCTGCCCTCCGCCCTGGTGGTGCCGCTGGCGGTGGAATACCCGTTCTGGGACGAGCGCACGCCGGAGGCGCTGATGCGCTTCGGCGAGCCGATGGACGCCGCTGTCCTCGCCGGCCTGCCGATTCCCGAGATCGGGGCGGAGCTGGAGGCGCGGCTGGAGGCGGTGATGGATCATCTGGCGCTCGACGCGCAGAGCCGCGATCCGGCGCGTTTCCTGAAGCTGATCGAGGGAACGGTCGGAATCGGCGGGGTTTACGACCTGTGGCGCCGGGCACGCGCCTGGGCCGGTGGACGGTCGTTTTCTCCGGCACATGGCGGTGGTCAGAGGGCGGCGGGACGGCAGGAGGTCAAGCGGCCATGAGCGTCATCATCCTGATCGCCGCGCTGTCGCTGATCCTGGCGCTGTTGCCGCTGCTCCAGGGAATCGTGAACCTGCTGCTCTACCGCCGCCCCAAGGCCGCTCCGCCGCCCGGCAGCGCCGTCAGCATCCTGATCCCCGCCCGCAACGAAGAGGCCGGCATCGCCGCCGCCGTCGATGCGGCCCTGCTCAGCCGCGGCGTCGAGGTGGAGGTCGTGGTGCTGGACGACCACTCCACCGACCGCACCGCCGAGATCGTCCGCGCCATCGCCGCGCGCGACCCGCGCGTCCGGCTGGAAAGCGCGCCGCCGCTGCCGCCGGGCTGGTCGGGCAAGCAGCACGCCTGTCAGGCGCTCGCCACGCTGGCGCGGCATCCGGTGCTGCTTTTCCAGGACGCCGACGTGCGGCTTGCTCCGGACGCCGCCCGTCTGACCTGCGGCGCCCTGCTGTCCGGCCGGCATGGTCTGGTCAGTGGCTTTCCCCGGCAGGAGACCGGGACGCTGGCGGAAGCGCTGGTGATCCCGCTGATCCATGTGCTGCTGCTTGGCTATCTGCCGATGCTGGGGATGCGGCGGTCGGGCGATCCGCGGTTCGGCGCCGCCTGCGGCCAGCTGATCGCGGTGCGGCGGGAGGCCTATTGGAAAGCAGGGGGTCATGCGGCCATATCGGCGTCGCTGCATGACGGGGTGACTCTGCCGCGCGCCTTCCGCCGGGCCGGGCAGGGGACCGACCTGTTCGACGTAACCGGCCTTGCCAGCTGCCGCATGTATCGCGGCTGGCGGGAGGTGTGGTCCGGCTTCACCAAGAATGCGACGGAGGGCATGGCCACGCCGGCCGCCCTGCCGGTCTGGACGCTTCTGCTGTTCGGCGGCCATGTCCTGCCCTGGATCCTGCTGGGCTGGGCAGCGCTGAACCCACTGCCGGATGCCGCCGTGACCATGGCGGGGCTGGCGGCGGCGGCGGGGCTGCTGTTCCGGTTGCTGCTGCTGGTCCGTTTCCGCCAGAGCGTCGTCGGCGCGCTTTTGCACCCGGTCGGCATCCTTATCATGCTGGCGATCCAGTGGGCGGCGCTGCTGCGCGCTCGCCATGGCCGGCCGTCGGAATGGCGCGGCCGGGCCTATCCGACCGGACCGGGGGCATCATGACCCCCTGGCTGCGCCGTCGCGCTCACCGCATCTTCCACCCGCTGGCCGGCGCCGACGCCGCGACGCTGGCGACGGTGCTGGCCAAGGGCGGCGGGGTCGGGCCGCTGCATCTGCACCGGGTGGTGACCGCAGCCGGCGCTGCCGCCATCCGCGCACCGCTGGACCTGCTGGAGCGGCGGCGGGTGGAGCGGCTGGCCGGCCGGGGTCGGGAGCAGGGCAGGGTGGCACCGCCGCCGCTGTTCATCCTCGGCCACTGGCGCAGCGGCACCACCCATCTGCTGAATCTGCTCGCCCAGGACGAACGGTTCGCCGCGCCCGACCCGCTGGCGGTCGGCCTGCCCTGGGGCTTCCTGGGTCTCAGTTCCTTCTGGCGCTCGCGGCTGGAGGCGTGGCTGCCGCCCGACCGGATCATCGACCCGATGCCCATCAACCCGACCGCTCCGCAGGAGGATGAACTGGCATTGGCGCTGATGCAGCCGCTGTCCTACTACCACGGCATCTTCTTCCCCAAGCACCTCTACCGCGCCTTCCGCCAGGGCGTGCTGTTCGAGGGCTGCCGTCCGGAGGCGGTCGCGCTGTGGCGCCGCCGGATGGACCATTACCTTACCAAGCTGCAGCTCTATTCCGGCAGCCGTCGCCTGCTGATCAAGAATCCGGCTCATACCGCTAGGGTAGGGGAATTGCTGGCCCTGCGCCCGGATGCGGTCTTCCTCCACATCCACCGCGACCCTTACGAGGTGTTCAGCTCGACCCGCCGCATGCTGCTGACCTTGCTGCGGGAGTTCTCCCTGCAATCCTACGATCCGCGGGTGGTGGACGGGCTGGTTCTGGACCTTTATCCGGCGATCATGGCGCGGTTCGACCGCGACCGGGCGCTGCTGCCGCCCGGCCGGCTGGTGGAAATCCGCTATGACCGCTTCATCGCCGATCCGCTGGCAACGCTCAGCCACGTCTATGACGGGCTCGGCCTCGGGCCCTTCGAGCCGGTGCAGCCGCGGATGGAGCGCTATCTGGCCGGCGTGCGCGACTATCAGCGGGCACGGCACGAGTTGGAGGACCAGGCCCGCCGCGCGGTGCGCCGGCAGTGGGCCTTCGCCTTCGACCGCTGGGATTATTGACGCGTCAGGATCCGCCGCGTTCCTCGCGCTTGGCCTGCTGCCACAGCGCTTCCATTTCGTCCAGCGTGGCGTCCTGCGGCTTGCGGCCCTGGTCTGAAAGCAGCGCCTCGATCCGGTGGAAGCGGCGTTCGAACTTGGCGTTGGTGCCGCGCAGCGCCGTTTCCGGCTCCACCTTCAGGCGACGGGCGAGGTTGACCAGCGCGAACAGCAGGTCGCCCAACTCGTCGGCCACCCGTTCCTGCGCAGACCCGGCGTCCATCTCCGCCCGCAACTCCTGCACTTCCTCCTCGATCTTGTCGAGGATGTCGCGGGCGTCGGTCCAGTCGAAGCCGACCCGCGCCGCGCGGTTCTGAAGCTTCAGTGCGCGGGTCAGAGCGGGCAGGCCGGCGATCACGCCTTCCAGCGCCGAGGGCGCCCGGCCTTCCTCCGCCGCCTTCGCCGCCCGTTCGGCCGCCTTGTGGTCCTCCCAGCGCGAGGTCTGCTGGTCGGAGGACTTCACCTCTTCCGGTCCGAAGACATGGGGATGGCGGCGGATCATCTTGTCGGTGATGACGCCGGCCACCTCGTCGAAGTCGAACAGGCCTTCCTCGCGCGCCATCTGGCTGTAATAGACGACCTGGAACAGCAGGTCGCCCAACTCCTCGCGCAGGGCGACCTTGTCGTCCTTTTCGATGGCGTCGGCAACCTCATAGGCCTCTTCGATGGTGTGCGGCGCGATGGAGCGGTAGGTCTGCTCCAGATCCCAAGGGCATCCGCCGTCGGGATTCCGCAGCCGCGCCATCACGTCGAGCAGCCGGTCGATGTTGCGGGTCATGACTTGCGGTCTCCGGATACGGGGAGGGAAAGTCCGGGACGATAGCGGACGGAAGCGGCCGGGGGAAGTTGTGCGGACCGGACACTGACATTCCCACTTTGCGGGCGGACATGTTGCAACCGGATAGAAATGTCAGTGGTTTGCGCAAAGTAGGAATGTCAGTAGGTCAGGCTTAGGCTTGACGGTG
>NZ_VTTO01000023.1 GCF_008364825.1 Azospirillum sp. B21 | reverse complement strand
ACGCGCTCACTCGGCCATCGGATACATCACCCCCGAACAGGCCGAGCTAAAATCTGCGTGAACCCGTGTCCACCGAACCGGGGCAAGATCACCCCGTTCCTACACCACGGCCGGGGACACGATCGCCCGTTCGGTTTCCGCCTGAAGAAGCATGTCATTACGAAGCCTGGCCAAAAGCCCGCGGATTGTCTGATCGCCACGGGGGTTAGTCATCGCGCAAATCTCTTCCAGAGCAAAGTCCAGCGCGATCCCACGGTAGACCGCGAGGCGCCGATCACTGGTACCCAGCGACAGCCCTAATATGGCTTTCTGTCCGGAAGAAGAAAGATCACGCGGCGGACGGCGACGCCAGTACCAGGCCACATTGCGAAGGTGCAAGTGCGAATGACGGGCCACACGGCAGACTCCTCGTCGGCCATCGCGGTGTCACAGCTTGGTGTAGCGGTGCGACACAGCAACGGCATTGCCGGAGTGCGCGCCGTCCGTAAGTTCCTGAAAGTGCTGGCCGTTTGGAGAGGGTGGTTGGGGGACTAGGATTCGAACCTAGGCTGGCGGAGTCAGAGAAGTAAAAATCAAAATTAACTTCAACAGCTTCGCCATTTTTGTTGCATTGATGTCGCGTTCATCCCTTATCATCCTTTTCCATCTATTACATAAACCTACATCGTGACGACCCTTCCCCTGCCATTTTCTCTCAATGTCGCCAACTCAGCTCCACCAAATCGACAATGGGGCACATGATTTCCCGCAACCGCATAATCCACAGAGGGGTGGAAACTTCATGTAAAGTAACTAATATTTCGTTCGGCTACAGAACCAATGCGGAGGACACAATGGAAGATAACCCGAGCGTCGGCGAGAAGATCCAAGAAACCATTACGACTGGAAAGGTGAATACCTTCACCTACCCCGCCGAGTATTTTGCTTCAGATCGTGGGCCAGGAATGCCAAGCTTCCTAAAAACGATCAAGAGCAAGGGCGTGAAAGTCGAGGTTATGGGATCGAAAGAAGCGCTTTCTGATGCCGGCTTGCACCCAGGCGATGTTGTGGAAGGTTGTGCCGTTCACGAAGGTGACTCGGGTGAAGCCGGTCGCTCGCTCCTGTTCAAGGTCGGGCTCCCTGACTGACGTACGGGGCTTATAGGTTCAACAATCGCGCTTCAACTGGGTGTCACAGCCCGCCGGCCGGGGGCCGGCGGGCTGTCGTGGCGATAGCTAGCAGCAGTCATGCCGCCAATCGATCAAGGCTTTGGGACAGAGCTGAGTACGGCACCGTAGGCGCCCCATTCTCCAGAAGGAGAATATCCTCTGCTTTCCAAGGGAAACGATCATCATAGACGATGCGTTGCACTATTCCTTCATCACCCCGGTTCCGAACATCAAGGTTTGCCAGAACGCGGGACGCAATTGACGAGTAATCAGGAGTCACAGCATCCAAGAGCAGGAGCTTACCGCTTTCCGCTTTGACGGTGTAATCAAACTTATACTGTCTATTACTCTCACCAAGAAAGAGTCGATCTTTCTCAGTACGATTAGGGAACCTCTGCCAAAGTATGTTTTCCAGCATCTGCTTGAAGTCGCGCGCTGGGCGCATTTTGCGATGCTCCAGCTCCCGGTGCGCCGCCTCTTGCGAAGCATTCGCCACCAAGAGAATGGCGACCGGTAGGTTCTCGGCATTCACAGGGGGTGAGATGATGGCCCCGCGCTCGACACGGAGCCCTTGAGCGCGAGCGTACTTATGCAGGAAGCGGTCTCCGCCGGCCTGCTCAAGTCCCGCATCCTCCAAAGCCGCAATTGCTCCGCCGTTGTCGGACACGACGAACTGATCCTTGCCGCCGCGCACGAGCACTCGCACCGCATCATTGGATGGGTAGAGGCAGGTCGTGTGAACAAGATAGCCGTCCCCGTGTGGCTTGCAGCCAACAAGAGAGGCGACAGCTTGCTGAATGGTGGTCGGGCAGCTCATAGCAGTCTGTCCGCTGATGGTAGCGGCGGCATAGTCGTACCTTGAAAAGATATGTTAACCTGCTCGCAAAACCACTGCAAACAGTCTTCCAGCCCCTTGATATTTGGCGGTAGGGATCGCGCAAACGGAAGCTTTGGTGGAAGAGCATTCCCTCTCATAAGGTGCCGATTGTCCCCCCATGCGTGCATGTGGCTGCCGAGCACCAAGCCCTGCGGCACCCCCTCAATCTCTGAAAAGGGATTTGGATGTCGGTCGTCAGCATCAAAGTCCACCCGCCAAATCGCAGGGGGCACCGAAAGGACGATCTTAAACCGTGTGGTCGGCCCATTGGGGAAAAAGGTGATTGTTAAAACCCCTCTGTCTTCACCTAGGAACCGCACCGGCCATTGAATACGATAATCCTCATGGCCGTTTCCTTGGCGCCATTGCGCTACGCCCCCTAGAACCTTTTCAGCCGACAGGTATTCGTCTATTGCGTTGGCGCTCAAGTCACCCCGCCCCCTCTTCGCTCATCATCCACGCCAGCACGCGATTTGCTCGCTGGCGCGGCGATCCCCTTTGCCTGCTACAGCTTCGATAGGGTTTCCATACCGACCGGGGTGGGTTTCTGGCGACCGTCAAAAATCACGTGGGCATCGGTTGACGTGACCGCATACACGGTTCCGGTCCCGAATGTGGGATGGCGCACCCGGTCTCCAGCGACAAACGCCCCCACCGACGCATACGACACCTTTCCAGTTGCAGGGCCGCCGCTGAACGACGATGTGCTGCCGGATGCCTTCGCGATGCCGGGAATGCGGCCAATGGCGGTGACAAGCCTGCTAATCGCTTCAGACCGTAGGGCATCTGGCGAGGACGGAGAACCGCCGTTGCCGCAGACAGTCTGCATATGGTCATTCGCGACGAAGTCAGCTCTCTGAACGCCACCGAACACATTCTGAATGCGCGCGTTAGAGCATGATCTCCATTCACGTGAAGCGCGATCACGTACCAGTTCATCGAAGGCAGGGGCGCCTTTGCTCGTAGCTTTAACTTCGAAGGCGTAGGAGAGTTGGACGCCACCGCTTGACACTTCATAAATATAAGATGCGTTCCGCGGCATTAGGAGTGCAGCGGCTAAAAGGTTCACGTCTGTTTGACTGTAGGTCACTGTCTGAGTTTGTTGAGGAGAAGCCCTCTCGTCCCATTGCAACTTTTTGACAGACACATTGACAGCAGCCTGACCATTTTTAATAAAGGTCAGATTGGGAGATAGTTGACGCAATTTCGGCATTGCGTCCTCCTCAATCAGCCTGTCATCAAACGCAATCTTGACCGTTATCTCGCGACCAGCAATTTCCTTCGAAGCGTATTGGGGGAACAGCTTCGCAACTATCGTCTTGAGGTCCTGCGTCGAGAATTCCAGGTTGGGCAATTCCGCCTGTAGAGCCTTGAATTCATCAGAATGCGAGCCGGCAGCTTCGGCGCGCTCAAAGACGCGCTGAGCGAGGTTGTACGGCTTGGTACGCGATCCAGGGGCACCCTGCTTACGCAGCAAAGCCAAGGATCGGTTGTAAATGATGCGCTGTTGGTCCGGCTGACCGAGCGACGAAAATTGATCGACGGCATCTGTCAGCAACCACTGCAATCGGTTGCTCCTGTTGCCATCGGCAGCAACTTCGTTAGCTTCTTTGCGAAGCGCTAAACGGTCGCCCTGCGATAGAACAGAAGAGAACGTATCGTAATCTAGATTTTTAACTAATTGAACGAAACGGTCAGGATCGGATGCATCTCGCATCTCAGAACGAATAATCTCGGGCAAAGCGGACTTAAACTGCGGATTTTCGTTAAATATTTCCACCGCCCGCTTTGCACCCTGCCCATAGCTGGCGAGGTCCGACTGTATGACGCGATATGCCTTCAGATACTCACCTTTGCTGGCGTAGGCTTTCGCTTCTTCACGTCGTTGTGCCTCGTACTTTTCGGCCACAGTAGCGCATCCGCTCAGCAGCGCGACAACGGCAACAGCCGACACGACTCGCGTTAACCTCAGCATTCATTCCCCCATATGCCAGCGCGATCTGCAGAAAGCATGCGCAACCTAGGGAGACTGGCAAAGCAACGCTTTCCTGTCGAGGTTCAGCTTGTAGCTTTTAGTCGCACTCCAGGACCACCTTCCCCGTGATAGGCGCCAGTTGGAATGAACTCGACTCCGGCCGCCTCCAAAGCGGCTTGAAGCTTGCTCAATGTCCCGGCCAAGGCGTCACCGCCACTCTCAATCCTGCTGACGGTGTTTGGCGTTACTCCGGCTTCCTTCGCTAGTTCGCGCACCCCCCACTGAACCGCCGCGCGAGCCATGCGGATTTGATCCCCCGTAATCATCAAACGTTACCCTGTATCTACGGATAGCGATTTTGTATTGACGGGCTACCCCTTCCGTCGATACATTGTACCTATCGAGCGAGACAGCGCAACGCTTAAGAGGGGCAATCACCAATGACCGCCATGTTCTCCGCCCTCATGCCCACCGGTACCATTCCCGCCCGGTCGCTGACCATCCACAAGTCCGACGCCTGCACCGTCTCCTTCGACGGGTACGGCTCCGCCTCGATCTCCGGCCCTCGGCAGGCGGAACTTGCAGTCATGATTTCGGCTCTGCCGATGGTCCTTCGGTCGCTGGCGAAGGTCTGTGCCATGCTCCGTGACCGCGACGGTACGGCGTCGCCCTACGTGGCCGAACTGGAGGCCACGCTTATGGAAGCGGGGCTCAACCCCGACATTCCCACGGAAGAGGAACAGCTCATGTCCACCATCACCTCTGCGTTGCCGGTGGAGCGCTTCGCCATGCTGCTGTCCAGCATCGCCGACACGCTGGACGGGCTGCTGGCGGATCGGAAGGCCCTGCATTCCACGCCGATGCCCGTTCGGGACGCCCTGGCGGACATCTCGACCACGATCAGGCGTACCCTTCGCGAGAACCCGCTCGAACAGGCTGGCCCGGTTCACGCGGCTTCGGCCGACGATTGCGCCAACCACACGGCGTAAGGCTGGCAAGCCGAGCAATCGCCGCTGACCGGCAATAGACGAAACAATCATGCAGGATAAAGGAGGGACGATTTCAGCAAGTAACCCCCTGTAGTGCCTTGAGGGGTTTCCGTCTCGGGTGATTTGATCCATTCGCCGCTGACCAGAAACAGTGATGGTCGCCGCGATACTTCTCAAATCGCTCATTCATGGAGACGGCAATGCCTGATACCCATCTCGCCATGCCCCGGTCCCTGTCGGCTGAACTCGCCCAGACTCCGGAGGCATTGGCGGCCCATGCCCCCATGACGACGAGCGATGCAACGAACGGCACGGCTGCGGCAGCAGCGGCGTTCGCACGGCTGCTCGCGTCCGGAGATCAAGCGATGCAGTCCGAGACCGAGAACACCGCATCGACCGCGGAGCGTAAACCCCTGCCTTTGAGGGACGCCTTGCTGGCGGGAACCGCCGTCACGCCGCCCCACCCCGACGCCGAAATCCTAGAGTTGGCCCGTCAGCGCCGGGCGGTCATTGACGCCATGGATGTCGGCGTGGAGGACGATGAAGTCGACCGTCTGGAAAAAGAGTGGCTGCGCCTGGACAGGCGCATCATGGACATCGAGCCGAAGACGGGCGCCGGATTGGCCGCTCAGTTGGCGGTGGTATGGCGCGGGTTGGACCCGGCGGACGGATATGAAGATGGCCCAGCTCCCAAAAGCAGAGAGGAGCGCCAATGGCTGTGGAAGGCAAAAGAGAACGCGGCCAAGCTGGACGATGACTCCGCCACGCTGGATGCCTTCCGGGAGTTCCTGTTGGCTCAATGTGGGTGGGTCCCCGCTTGGAGCGACGAAGTATCGGGCGCCTACTCCGATCATTGCGACGCTCTGGCCATGGAGGTGATGGCCAAGGAACCCACTACCGCCGCCGGCTTCGCCGCGCAGTTCTATACGTGGCTGCACCTCCAGCACGGCGCGCCGTCCGAAGACGATCTCCTTGCCGATTACTCGCCCTCCTACAAGCCTGAACACGCTCATTTCGCACACAATCAGGCAGAGCGGATGATCGTGGAACGGGCGTTCCGCATGACGGAGGCGATCCGGGGTGAAGAGCGGTTCCGCTCATACCTGCGCCAGATGGACGGCGCCGCTTTGGGACGGATGCTCGATGCTACGGCAGACGCCACCAAGTTGCCGGCCGAGCCGGAGCGGCAATACTCCTTCCCCGACTGGATGATGGAATTGGTCGCCGAAGCGGACGCGGCGATCATGGCTGAGATTGCGGCATCCAAGACGCGGAACCCTGACAAATGGGCAGAGCAGGATCGCCAGATCACGGACGTGTGGTGCCGAATTCCAGAAGAGCGCAAAGAAGCCGAAATCCGTTGGCTGGAGTTCGGCGTAGCGGAGGACCGCTTCCATCGCATGGCCATGACCTTTGCCGGAAGCATCGGTCGGGGAGACCAGTACCGCCGCGATCTGTACAGGATGGCCGACAAGGGCGGCGATGCCGATCTCCTTGACCTTGGCCGTCTCCATGAGGATGCCGTCCGCGACGCCGACGCCGTCCATGCCATTGCCCGGCCGGAAGCGGAGGCGGAACGGCTCAACGACCGCATCAGCAGCCTCAAGGACCGCATCTTTGCGACGGAGGCGACCACGCTTGCGGGGTTGGCGGTCCAGCTCGCCGCGCTGTGGGACCTGCAGGGGCCGACGCTGGAGGAGGAGAACGGGCCGCTGGAGGATAGCGATATCGGGCTGAAAGCCGTTTGGAACATCTGGCAGACGGCGCGGAAGCTGTCGGGGCAGCCGGCGGATATCCGCCCCATCGTCCGCGGGGATGACGATATCTCTCCGGAGAACCGCGCAGACCTTCAGGCGATCAGCGCTATCTACGACCAGCTTGATGCAGTCGGCAAAGCCTCAGTCGTGGCGGTCGCCCGCGCGACGATCCACATTCAGCAAGCCGTGAGCATTGCGCAGGCCATCGGGGCGGAGTTCCCGGAGGCGTTGGCGGGCGTGGCCAAGATGATGCGTGCGGACGCGGCGCTGCTGGAGGCGGCGGCGAACGATCAGCGCCAGGACGCCGACGCCTTCGCCGATACGGTGATGGCATTCGAGGCGGAAGCACCCGCCACGCTGGCCCTGCCCCTGGAGCCGACCGGCCGCATGATCGACGCGGGGGCCGGTGCCGCCGGTATCACCCCGGAACAGTTCCAAGCCGCCTACGCCGCAGCGGTGGAGGCCCTCAAGCTGGAGCGCGCAGCGTGACCGTCCTTTCCTTCCCCACCACGGACCGGGGCGCCCAGCGCCCCGCCATCCGGCCGGAGACCACGATCTTGCGCCTGACGCTGGCAGAGGCGGCCGACTGGCAACAGACCATCATGGCCGAATGCCGCCGGCAACGTGTCCTGACGCCGTCTCTGCCCGCCTATCTCAAGCGCGAAGGTCTGATGGATCGCTGCACCTTCCTGTCCAGCACGGGACCTGGTGAGCCTCTGTGCTTCCGCCATCTCGGCATTCCGACGCTTTCCGTCCTTGGGCGCGCGTGGGGCCGCTCCGTCCTCAATCAGCCGGACGAAATGGACCCGCATGTCGAGTTCGCCCATAGCGTCGGGGCGCAGTATGCCGAGACCATCGGGGCGGGGGAGGCGATCTTCAACCGCGTGACCGTCTCGGGTGTCGGCCGCCCCTTCGTCTACACCCACGCCCTGTATGGATGGGAGGTCCGGGGCCGCCGTGCCGTCCTCTCCGCCGTCGACCTGCAAACGCTCCACTGAAAGCCGCCGCCATGAACAAGCCCGCTATCATCGCCGCTGGCGTTGCCCTTATCGCGTCCATCGCCTTCGGTTCCGTGTCGCTGGCCAAGCCCGAACCGCAACGTCTGCGCATCGCCACCGAAGGCGCCTTTGCGCCGTGGAACGCCACCGATCCCGCCGGCCGGCTGGTCGGGTTTGAGGTCGATCTAGCGCACGATCTGTGCCGCCGGATGGCCGTGGAGTGCGAAGTGGTGGCGCAGGATTGGGACGGCATCCTCCCCGGCCTGCAGCAGGGCAAATACGATGCTGTCATGGCGGGTGTCAGCATCACAGCCGACCGGGCGAAGGTGGTGGACTTCAGCGGCGCCTATGCGGCCGATCCCGCGGTATTCGCCGTCCGCCCCGGTTCAGACCTGACCATCCCCACGGTGGGGAGGGTGGACCTGTCGGCTGACCGATCCGACGCGGTCGGTCTGGTGGCGAAGTCGCTGAATGGGAAGGTTGTCGCCGTCCAGACATCCACGATCCACGCCAAGATGATGGAGGCGTATTTCCCCGGCGCTACGGTTCGGACCTATGACCGCCTGGACCACGCCGCGCTTGATCTGGCAGCGGGGCGGGTGGATGCGATGCTAGGCGCCCGGTCCGCGGTGGAAGCCATCGGGCCGACCGTGAAGGCCGCCGGCCCGGACTTCATCCGTGGCGCCCTTGGGAGCGGCGTTGCCGTTGCCGTGCGGAAGGGCGACGCCCTGTCCTCCAGGTTCTCCCGCGCAATCTCGGACGCCGCACAGGACGGCACCACGGCGGAGATGTCCCGGCGGTGGTTCGGCTTCAACGTCTCCGTCGAGTGACGCCCCAAACTTCCCGCTGTGGGAAATTCCGTCCGTGTCTACGTACGTACGGACGCAGATGCAGAGGCGGTGTCCTTCAGGTCCAGGATGACCGCTTCCCGGCTCCACCGCATGAAGTGGAGAGGCAACCGGCCGACGCCGTCTTGGTGATAGAGAACCGCGGGCCGTGGCTCTAACAGCGCCCGGCCGGCGCACCGGCGGGACCAGACAGGCACCGTCTCCGGATCGACCAGCCCCACCACCCACCGCGGCGACCAGCGGTCCATCGCCACAAGCCGCGCCGTGGCGCCCAGCAGATGGAACAGCCCACAGCCCCGCCAGTCCGGGCGGTTCCAGCCGGCCACGATCCAAGCGACCGCCCCGGACGTCTCCAGCGCCGCCCCGGACGCGCAGAAAGCCCACTCCCCGCCGGGTGCTGCGACATGGGCGTGGAATGCCGATAAGTCGCTGATGCGCTCCCCTATGCTGGTGCCGGCGCAGTCCAGCAGAACCACGCCATGCGTGGCCACTATCTCCCCATCCGCGTCCGCGGCACCGATCCAGAACGCGGGAGCATCGGCCGGACGGGGGAGGAGTGGGAACCAGCCGTCACGGTGCCGGGCGTTCAGCGCCTCCAGTTCCGCCCAATCGTCGGACAGGATCAGCGTCACGCCCTTGCTGATGCCGTTTGCGCACAGGGCATCGCGTGCGGCCGATAAGGGGGCGGCATGCGGCCTACCCCCAAGGCGTAAGGTCTCAACGAGTTTTCTCACTCTGTCAGCCCTCCAGGGCGCTTTGATCTGGCGTCAGGCGCGGGCACGCGGGCATAACTCAAGGTTGCGACTGTCTGGCGGTGGAGTCGCCTAGCCGAAACTGTTGGAAACCCTAGGCGGTTTCCCGATTTTGCCGCCGAAATCGCCCGGCCGGTTCAGTATCCCGGCGGTTGTGCCTACCGGTCGATGAACTCGGCCAGCCGGTTGAGCCACCCGGCGGCGTTCAGTGCATCGTCTTCGGTCCGCCCGCGCTTCCGCGCGTCACCGGTGATGATCTGGCCATAGAACCGCATGCGGTTGGCGAAGACAGACCGCCACAGCTCGGCCGCGTCAGCGCCGTTGACCGCCGCCAGCGTCTTGGGTCCGACCGCACCGTCCACCTTCAGAAGCGGCCGACCGGCAACATCGTTGACGGCGTCCTGGAGCCACGCAGAGGCGCGCCCGGTTCCGTGGTTCACACCACTGTCGATGACCAGTTCGCGCAGATCGGCATCCGCGATGCTGGAAAAGCCCGGCCCATCGACGTAGCGGGAGCGGTAGATCGCCCGCACCTCCGCCTCGTCCAGAGCGGCAACGTCGGCCGCGGTGACCGGGCGCTTGCGCCATGAGGCCAGCGTATCAAGGGTGATGCCGCCCTTTGTCGGGCCGCCGCGGTCGCTCTGCCGGTTGGTGTAGCGTGGCCACCCTTCGCGCTTCAGGATGGCATCAATGATGGCGCCATTCTGGTCGATCTGGAGCGCGCCGTTTGTCTGTGTCGTCATGGTCGGAACTCCGGGCATATAAAAGGCCGCACTCTGGCGGCCTATGGGGGATCGTTCTGGAGTCTTGTCGCGGGCTACCACTTTATGACTTTTTCTTCGTTATCAGACCAAGACAGCCCTGATACTGAGCCGATCAGTGTCCATGTAGCGAGGTCCTGGGAGCCAAGCACTTGGAATGCTGTCGGAGCGGCGCCGGCCCCCTCCGCGTTCATGTACACACCATTCACGCCAAATAGCCGCTGCGGCCCAAGGTAGACCTGCAACCAAGGCTGGCCGTTGCTGTCAGGCATACTGGACGACCAGAAGTTTGCGTAAGTGCCGTCAAACGCTTTCCACGGAAAATTACTGCTGGAATAGCTGGAAGCGGATGCAACAAGCGGCGCCGGGATGTTGTCTCCCTCCATGTTCCCGCCCGGCAGTTGTGCGCTGCCGGACAAGAACCTCAGTTCACGCAGCACATAATCTGATGTAGGGGAGGCCCGCGAGAGAAAGACCATCCGAAACGCCGACCACCCCCGCCGCGTCGGCAGGGTTGCAGACATGCTGAGAGGGTTTATGAGCATGGCTTAGGCGTCCGTCTGTGCGTTGATCGTCAGGTACAGCCTTACGCCGATCAGGCGGGCCGATGCGGACAGCGTATCGCCACCGGCCGCCGCGTCGCGGTAGACCTGCAGGATGACGGTATCCAGGGCGGCGGGACTGCCGGCGATGGTCATGGCCGACGTGGCGCTGGTCAGGTGAGCTTGGTTGGCGGATAGCAAGGCGTCCGTCACGGTGACGGCCATTCCGAATGCCGCATCAAGCGCATCGCCATCGCCCACGGCCAAGCCCTGGATGCCCCACACGACTGCGCCGCTGCCAGATGCCGCAGTCCACACGAACTGCGCGGAGACCGTCCCGCGATCCCAGCTTTTCGGCATGGCGATGGCGAATTGGCCGTACTGCGCCGTGTTGGGGTCGTAGTCGTAGCCGGCCACCATCACCTTGTTGGTGCTGGTCTCCGTGGCGTTGTAGACCGGGCCGCTGGTCGTGCGGCCGATCATGCCGGTGGCGGGGAGCCAGATCGTGTGGAGACCCTGCTGAATGGACGAGGTGACGCCAGCCTGTGCCGTCGTCAGGGCTGTTTGGATGCCCGGCACCGCGTCGACCCGCTCCTTGTCAAGTGGCGCCATCAGGCCGGCGCGGTAGGTGCCTGCGAGGGGAAGGGTCACAGCATGAACCTCCGGCGAGGATTGTTGACTTCGGAGAGGGTGTAGGGCGCAGCGGCCTCGACGATGGCCGCCCACTCGGCAGGATCGGAGCCACGGCGCGGGCCGCGGATGTTGGCGTGGAAGCGCTCATCCACGACGGCAGGCTCCGTCACCTCTCCGGTCTCGGGGTCGACCACAGGGGCGGTCAGAGCGAGCGGACCGATGGGGTCCAGGTCGCACAGCGGGCCGGCGGTCATCCAGCACGGAGCGCCGTCCTCGTCGGTCGCCCGCAGCATCGGTAGGGCTTCAATCAGCGCGGCCTCAGTGTCCGCGCGCAGTCTCAGGACAGGCATGGGGACCTCACGCGGTCAGGAGTGGATGGATCGGGTCAGCCAGGCGGCGGGAGAAGCCGGTTAGACGCGACAGCCAGCCGTTCAGGTGATACCCCGCCGTATCGTGCCCTATGCGCAATGTCGTCAACCCAGTCGGGATTGCGCCGCCACTTGCGGTCACGGCTCCTCCGCCGTTCAGCGATGCGGCAAAACTTCCCGCCTTCCAGCCAAATGACACCTTGAATGGGCTGTTGTTGGCCAGAATTCCAAGGAACGTGACGGCCACCACCGACCCGCCGACGATGCTGTACGCAGAGAGTCCGCCATCCGACCCGCGCTGCACAAGGAGCCGGTTCGCGGGAGACCCGCCGTCGATCTGCCACAAGACTTGCGCCGCTCCGGATGGGAGCATGGGCGGCGCGGTTCCGCTGGCATAGATCGCCCCCTCGTTTGGGTTCCACCCGCTGACATTGGACAGCAGTAGGGTGTTGACGTCTGCGGCGCGGGTGACGGTGGATGAGGTGGTGGGGATGTAGGAGGTTGGGAAAGAACCCGCTTCAACCTGCGTGCCCCACACATACATGCCACTGGAGCCATCCCCCGCGTAGGACGTACCGCCGGAGTTATTCCGCAGACGCACATAGAGGCGGCTGTTCGCCGCGGCGGTGGTGCCGGACACCCACGGTCGATAGTAGTTGCCGACCACCTCAATCCCGCACGACCCGGTGCCCGAGTTCATGGCAATGGTGCCAGTGGCCAAGTCGAAATAGGCACTGACGAAAATACCGTCAGTGTCGTTGTAGAGCATCACCTCGCCTTTGCTGCGCTCAGCAGCCGACGCATGGACGGACCCGCAGATGACGCCTGCCGGGACTGTAGCTGCCTGATAGGCGGCGTGAACCCCTGTGGACGTATCGTCGATCAGTTTGTCTGCGGTGAATGTCCCGTCAGGGGCGAAGGCGACATTGGGAGAGACGGTAGCGCCAAACTTCGTCCAGGCGGCGTTGTCGAAGGCGGCGGAATACATCACCCGGTTGACCCGGCTTTCCTCAATCCGCAGCCCGCGTAATGCCGATGTTACGGGGGCGTATTCGATGGGCGCTGTCCCGCTGGCAACGTAGGTCAGCAGGCCGTTTTGCCCCATCACCCACTTGCCGCTTGATCCGGTGATGACGCCCGAAGGGACGGCCGCCGGGCCGGAGAACGGGAAGTCGATGATTGGGTCGATGCCGGCGATCTCGGACGGCTGGACGTGCTGGACGATGCCGGCGGCGGTGTTGGCCGCGGCTACGGCTTGGTCGCGGGCGGCGGTGACGATGGGTACAGCAGGCGCCACCAGTGCGGCGGCGGCTATGGCGGCTTCTGACGCCTCCCCCACCCCCTCCGACCGCGCATCCATCTCCGCGATCACGTCGTCAAAAAAGGCGTCCCAATTCTCCACG
Source organism: Azospirillum sp. B21 (assembly GCF_008364825.1). Classification (GTDB taxonomy): domain Bacteria; phylum Pseudomonadota; class Alphaproteobacteria; order Azospirillales; family Azospirillaceae; genus Azospirillum. Next base: position 75,834 of record NZ_VTTO01000023.1, on the reverse strand, counting down.
TATTTGAACGGCAGCATATCGGCCACCGTCCAGTCTCTCCCGTTGAAAGTGGCCATCAGATCAGTTCCTCCGCATTCATCGACCAGCCATAACGCTGGTGCGACGTGGTGGTGATGCCGGCGGTATCGACCAGCGCGGCGTAGATGGTTCGGCGAAACTGGATGGATGGGTCGTCGTTCTGGTCGTAGACCAGCAGGAAATCCCCATCCTTGCCGAGTTGGTTTTCAATCTCGAAGCCCGTCGCGAAGGCGTCCCGCTCGGTCATCGCCTCGAAGGTCATCGTCATGGTCCGGTAGCACGGACGGCGTCTAACCAGGCGCCGGCCGCCGCGGGTCCGGCGGGTCTCGCTCGGGTCCACTGTCCGGACCTGAAACCCGTACTTCACCCGGTGCGACCAAGCCTCACCCGCCATGAAGCGGCCCGCCTGGAAATAGCCGGCCGGGTTGTCGACGTCGCTCACGTAGGTGAAGAGATATCGCCCGTAGACGGTGGAGGGGGAGAAATGCAGGTCGATGGTACCGCCGGGATAAGCCGCCGTGTCGATGCCGTCGAAAGAGAAAGCGCCGAACGGGCGGGCGCCCCAAATCTCGGTGGCCACCCGCATCCGCTCCATGCCGGTATCGTAGACGGGCGTTCCGCTGTTGGTGGGGCTGTTGGTGACGACGTGCCGGCGCTTCGCCTGTACCGTCCCGTTGTGGTTGAGGATGGCGAAGCAACTCAGCGGCACCAGCCGGCCGAAGTCGATCCGCCAATAGATGGAGGCTTCCGCGGTGTCGGTCGACCGGGCAAGCTCCATCACGTCCTGTGTCGTCAGGTTGTCCAGCGACAGCCCGCCCGTGTCGATCCAGGACCCGCCCGTAAAGGTCCCGTCATCGGTTGGTTTCTTCCATAGCGCGTGCATCAGCCCATCACCTTCATGGTCAGGGTTTCATCGTTGGCGTTCCGCTCGATCTCCAGGGCGACGCCGCGCCAGCCGGACGACAGTCCATAGCGGTCATCGGTCAGCTTGACCGTGTGCCCGACTGCTTCGCCATGCGCGTCCAGCGCGTCGATACGCTCGATGAATGTGGCGCGGGCTTCGTGCCACTGCGCCCCTGTCTCAGTGATGGTCATGGGGTCGCTCCATTTTCAGGGAACAAGTCCCGCTGTCTCGGATCGGCCGGCGCAGTGGCGGCCTTGGGTTTCGTCTTGCGTGGTCGGCGGCTCGGTGGCGCACCAACGGATGTCGCATGCGGGGCGTGCATCACCAGCGACTCAAGGTCACGGTGGATGGCTGCCTCGATCCGGTCGTCCTGGCACTCCAAGGCGCGGTAGTAGCGGGAGCGGAACAGCAGGTCGGAGAGATCGCGGGCGGGCAGCTCCGTCTCCAGCAGCATCCGCACCCGCTCCATCCGACCGTAGGCGGCAAGGTCAAGGGCCGTGTCGCCGGTCTGCCAGTTCTCGGCCGCTTCGATTTCACGCTCCCGTTCGCGCCATGCCTCATATTCGGCGTGGGCATCCTGGATGGTGGTCGGAAGCGTATAGGCCGTTTCAATGGCCGCCCGGACCTGTTGTGACACCTCCTTGAAGCCGAAGAAGTCACCGCAGTGCCCAATGTTCTCGATATGATGGGTCCAGCGTGCCCACGGCTGCTCGCAGGGAGTGATCAGGGAGCCGAGCGCAGCGCGCACCTTCTGCTCCCGCCAGCAGGGAGCGACGGCAGCCTCCGCAGACCCGTATTTCTCGATTACGGCTTTCCGGTAGGCGGCCCGCTTACGAGTGCGCTCCGCCTGTTCTGCCGCCCGCTTGGCCTTCCAACCCGGCTCCATCTCCTCCATCCGGTCTTCAAAGCCGGTGAAGATGTCGGTGAAGGTCGGGGCTGTCGGTTGGGCATACACGACGACGGGTGCCTCCTCCGCGATTACATCGGAGAAGGTCTTGCCCGCCGCCTTCAGCATGTCCCGCGCCTTGCGCAGCGCCGCCAACGCCTCCCCATCGTGATCACTGCTCGCCAGCGCGAGAACCTTCGCGAAGCGGTCGGCGTTGAACGTCGTCATGCCGGCCTCCGTCAGCGCTTCACGTCGGCCGAAACACCCCGCGTCTTCCATTCCAGGATGGCAGCGTCCACCAGCGACTTGCCATGAGCGTTCCACCGCCAGTGCTCTACCTGTCGGCTGCTGTGTTCGGACTGGCCGAGCCGCATCTCCCCGGTCGAGTCGTCGCGGGGAATGCCGGCCTCGTTGGCGATCCGTCCCACCCGGTTGATGGAGATGTCATGCTCCGTTGCGATGTCTCCCGCCGTGTAGAACCGCCCCTCCAGGCGCGGGAGCGGGATCAGCGGCTCGCCAAGCACCTGACCGCTTAACCGGCTGAAGGCCGCCTGGAGCGAAGTCTCAGACAGAGACGGGAAGGCCGCGCGCAGCTTGTCGGGGAAGGACGTCAGTTCGCGCAGCAGGGCGCCGCTGAGCCGCGGGGTGGTGACCTTCTTGGCCGGCGGCTCGATCAGCCCTTCCTTGACGGCGAAGTAGGTGTCGACGAGCCGATCATAGACCTGCCATGCCTCATCGGTTTCGAGGATCTTGGCATGAGCCAGTGCGCCACGCTCAGTCCACAGCAGGACGGACGGAGCGCAGGGGTCGATGTCATTTGGATATGAAGCTTTGAGTTGACGAAGCGCGGAGCCGGTCACGCGTATAACGTGCACGTCTTGAACGAACCGGGCCTTGTTCCGATTGTAATTCTGGATGATGCGCTGCGGGTCAGTCCCATACGCATGCGCCAGTCGTTCAGTGGTCATCACCGGAACGCCGTTGAAGGCGATGATATTCGGGATGTTGCCCGTTTGTGCCCCGTATGAGTTCTGGACGCACGAAGGCCTTGCGGCCATAAAAGGCTCGCTCATTGGTCGCTCTCCTAAGCGATGGGTGAGTTAGATTGCTACGTCAGTGGCGACCGAAAGTACGGCGGTAGGGCTGTCTCGCGCCAACGGTTGGCCCTACCGACCATGCCGGCCGGTCGCGAATTCATCAGGGGACTCCACCGACCTTGGCTTCCTGGTCGGCGATCCAACGCAGCAGCGTAGATTTCCGAGCGCAGACCAGAGCACCCATTCGAAAGACCGGGATTTTGCTGGTCTGAGCGAGATGGTAGACCTTTCGACGGTCCTCAGCAGTTCCATAAACGAACTCTGCAATCTTCTCCGCCCCTGGCAAGACATCATTGCCGATTGTCTTTACTATTGCGGAAGGCATCACTTGCGCCAGCATGTCTGCCAACTCGTCGGCCAGACGGTCGGCCAAGTGTTCCCCAACATGCGTTGCGATTGCTATCCCGTTTTGCGGGCTTGGCTTCGCGATGGTAGCCTTTGCCACCTTATGCCAAATCTCATCCAGCGAGGATTGCGCACTCACTTCTTTACTCCTTTACTCTGATGTTCCATAGCGTATCTTCTCGAAATCCATGCCACGCATGAAGTACGCGAGACGAAGCAAGCCAAATCCAGTTATTTCAACGATCTGATCCATATCAGCGCTTCTCATGCTTGGGTTCGATATAAAATCTTCGGTAAAATAAAAAAATCCTGGCCTTGGACCACCAAATCCAACTACTGATCCGAAATATACATGAGCCTTTGGTCGCTGATGCGACACATGGATAGTTAGCGTTAGCGGCATACTATCCTTTTGCTTGACCTCCGGCTTCTGGCTAAATATTGGATCGACCCCTGAAGCCTTTCTAACATTATCAACAATATCGTAGTAATTTTCTATATCAGATGATAGTTTTATGAGAGCAGAAAGCATTTCAATAAAATTGTGCTCTTTAGAAAGAGCAAGCTCATTAGCCACAAATTCTGATGTCTTATTGCACATATACGGATTGGATAAGTCGGTCCTTATAGATCCGTATTCTTCAAATTTCTGAAGAGCATGCTTTGGACTTCCCGCCATCATTACGGTCAATATTTTTGCACAGTCATCAATAGTTATATCAGGCGCGCCTTTTCCACGCCCTCCTGTGGTTATCAACTTTTCTTTCGTTAGAGGTTTGCAGTATTCCTCAATTGCACTTTCTGGCGGGCCGAATATCCTCGACATTTCCGAAATCGTCGCGCGGAGCTTGGGCATTTCTTTCCTCTCGTTCGGCGTCGCCGCGTCCGTAATAGGGTTGTAGCCCTTTTTCTGGTTGCAGGCAACAATGAAATAGGGCTACAACCCCGTAACGCCTGTCAATGTCCGTTAACGGGGCGTTTTAGCCGAAGCAGAGGACGGGACTTTATGGCATCCGTACGCAAGCGCACCCTGCCCAGCGGTAAGGCTGTCTGGCAGGTCGATTACAAGGATCAGACGGGACATCGACGGTCCCGACAATTCAGGACGAAGAAGGAAGCCGACGCTTTCGAAACGAAAGCCCGTGCTGAGGTGGCCGTCGGCATCCACACGCCTGACTCAGTGTCGGTGACGGTGGCCGCGGCAGCTGAGTTATGGATCAAGGCCGGCCAGACCGACGGGCTGGAGGCCAGCACGATCACCCAACGTGACCAGCACATGCGCCTGCATATCGTCCCGCTGATCGGCGAGACGAAGCTGTCGCAGCTCACCACGCCCAAGGTGGAGGCGTTCAAGGACGAACTGGTCCGCACCCGCTCCCGCCAGATGGCACGGGCGGTCCTGACCAGCTTGAAAGGAATTCTGAAGGTCGCCCGCCGCAAGGGGCTGATCGCTCAGAACCCGGCTGAAGCTGTCAGCGTTGACAAGCGGCGGATTGAGGATGAGGAGGACGCGCCGATCCCGCCGAAGGCGGATATCCGCGCCCTGCTGGCCAAAGTGCCGGAAACGCACCCTCTGAGCCGCGTGACGCTCGGCCGCTGGGTCGCTGGGCAAGGACGACCGCAGCGCATTGCACCTATCCCCTGGCGCCCCCTGATCGTGACGGCGATCTTCACCGGCATGCGGGCATCCGAACTGCGGGGCCTGCGGTGGTCGAATATCGACCTCAAGGCCGGCCTGATCCGCGTCAGGGAGCGAGCGGACCGATATCAGAAGCTCGGGCCACCAAAGTCCAAGGCCGGCCGCCGAGACATCCCGCTGGCGCCGCTGGTGGTGAACACCCTGAAAGAGTGGCGACTGGTCTGCCCGAACACGGAGTTGGACCTTGTGTTTCCCTCTGAACAGGGTTCAGTGATCCTGCATACCAACCTGCTGCGGCAGGGCTACTACCCGCTGCTGCGCGCCTGCGGACTGATGGCGAAGGAAGCCACCGATCCGCCCTATCCCTTCCACTCCCTGCGCCATGCCGCCGCCTCGCTGTTCATCGAAGCCGGCTGGGGGCCGAAGAAGGTCCAGGCGTTGATGGGCCACTCCAGCATCACGGTGACCTACGACATCTACGGTCACCTGTTCCCCTCCCCGGACGACGACCGGGAAGCGATGGCACAGCTTCAGGCTCGGCTCTTGGGCGGGCCGTCATGAAGGGCGGAATGTCCAGAACAGGCAGAGAACGAGACCACCCCGACCGTGTTGCATCCGTGTTGCGCCCAAACGCCTCGTAGCGGTTGGAAATCGTTGCGGATCAACGGGATAGCGTTGCGACACGTTGCAACACGCTCAAATGCAAAAGGCCCACCGTGGGGCGGGCCTAACGTGTTGATTTTGCTCGGGAAAGGGTGGTTGGGGGACTAGGATTCGAACCTAGGCTGGCGGAGTCAGAGTCCGCTGTCCTACCGCTAGACGATCCCCCAGACCGTCACCGGGGCGGCTCGCTTGCCGTGCCCCGTGGTGTGGGCGGGTTTATAGCGACCACGTGCCGGGCTGTGAAGAGCTTTTTTCGCTTCCGATGCACTTTTTTTTGGGGCGTTGACCGCCGGTCCGGTTTTTCCCTGGACCGGCGGCGCCTTTCACTCAGCGTGGAACAGCGCCCGCCATGGGCGCGATGATCCGGCGGAGGTCGTCGTCGGCCTCCAATTCCTCCAACATACGAGGAAGGCGGCGACGCCAATTCGGATGCTGGTCGACGGTGCCGGGCAGGTTGGGCTGTTCGTCGTCCGCCAGCGCGTCCTCGATCTGAACCATCACGATACGCGACGGGGTGTGTGCCAGATAGGCGTGGACAGCGGCCGACAGTTCGACGCGGAACGGCTGGTCGCCATCGTCGGTGGGATAGCTGTCCGGGCGCAGCCCCTCGCGGGAAAGGGCCTGCAACAGGCGCCAGCGGTCGACACCGCGGTCCCAGCGGTCCTTGTCCCGGCTGGCATCATCGGGATAGAGGCTGAGACGCTGGCGCCAATCGAGGTCGCGGCCGGTCCAGAAGCCCTTGAAGGGTGCCAGATCATGCGTGCTGACCGTCGCCATGGACCCGGCGGGATACTCGCCGGGAGACTTGAAGCCGCCGTCGACGGTGCGTTCGAAATACAGCACGCGGTAGCTGAGGATGCCGGCCTGCTCCAGAGCCGGCCGGAAGCCTTCCGGAACGGTGCCCAGATCCTCGCCGATCACGACGCAGCGGTTGCGGCGGCTCTCCAGCGCCACGATGCGCAGAAGGTCGTGGAAGGGATAGGCGACATAGGCGCCGTCGCTGCCGTCCTCCGGGATCCAGAACAGGTGCTGCAGCGCCATCACATGGTCGATGCGAAGCGCCGCCGCATGGCGCATGTTGGCGCGCAGAAGCTCGACAAAGGGGCGGTAGGCGGCCTCGCGCAGGCCCAGCGGCGACAACGGCGCCAAGCCCCAGTTCTGGCCTTTCAGGTTGAACTGGTCGGGCGGCGCGCCGACATTGGCGCCCTGCACCAGCATCGACGGATCAGCCCAGGCGGAACCGCCGCCGGGATGGGCGGCTACGGCGAGGTCGCGGTAGAAGCCCATGGCAAGACCGGCGGAACGACCGCGCGCAGCCGCCTCCCCCAACTGGCAGTCGGCCTCGAACTGTGCCCAGGCGAAGAAATCGACACGGTCGGCATGGTCGGCGGCAAAGGCGGCAACCTCGGCGCTCCCCGGGTCCTGGAAGGCTGCCGGCCAGCTGCGCCACATCCACAGCGATGGGTCCTTGCGGAAGAAATGCTCGTGCAGGGCATCGAACAGGGCGTGGCGATCAAGCGCCGCCCCCATCTCCTGCCGGAAGCGGGCGTAGGCTGCCTTGCGGGGATGGCTGTCGGGAAGGCTGCGGAATCGGGCGTGCAGCCCTTCCAGAACCGGAAGCTTCAGCGCGGCGACCGCGGGGTAATCGACCAATTCCGCCTGCCGTGCTGCGGCCAACGAGGACTGGAAGGCGGGGGCCGCGATCCGGGCGCGCAGGTCGTCGGCATCCGCCAACTCGGGAACGGAGGACGGGTCGATGTAGAGAATGTTGAGGAATTGGCGGCTGGACGGCGAATAGGGGCCGATATGGTTCGGGTCGGCCGGGAACAGGGCATGCAGCGGGTTCAGCCCGACCAGCCCGGCGCCCAGCCGGCCGGCGACTTCGGCGAAGCCGGAAAGATCGCCGAAATCCCCCATGCCCCAATCGCGGCCGGACCGCAGGGCATAGACCTGCAGCCCGATGCCCCAGCAGCGGCCGGCCGGCACCATCTCCTCCACCGTCACACAGCGGTCGGGCGCCACGATCAGGGTGGTGGCACCGGATGGACCGGCGCCACCATGGGCCTCCACATGCACCACCAGCCGGTGATAACCGATGGGCAGCGACACCGGCAGCAGCCCCCCAAGTGCGCGGCGCTCATAGGCCGTGCCGTCCAGCGTGGCACGCTCCTCCACCGGCAGGTCGCGGACCGTGACGCTGCCGCCCTGGGCGACCCCGCCCTCCGGTGTCAGTTCCCAAACCAGCGTAGCGTCATCCAAACCGGCAGGCAGGGCGATGCCTAGCCCGATCCCCTGCCCTTCCCCGGTGACCAGGACCGGCGGCAGCAGGCGGCTCCAGGACCGCCGCTCCACCGTGCGCAGGCTGGCGGCGACCTCCTCGTCCGTGGCAGCCGCCAACCCCATGGCGGCGACCAGCGCCCGCTTGGTGGCGGCGGAGGTCTCGCGCCGGTTGCCCCAGATGTCGTGATAGAGGGGTTCTAGTCCAAGCAGATCGGCCAGCCGGTCGAGATCACTCATGCAGGGTCCCCGCGGATTGTACGGAATGGGTGTTGGGGCTAAGGGAGTGGCGGGTGCGGCGCGCGGCGTCAATGCAGACCGGCGGCCTATGCCATCGGCGCCTCCCACGTCACCCGACCGGAAGGGCGGATGCCGCCTGCCCTCCGGCACCCGGCGGCGGGGCGGCGGCGGAAGCGTCGTCGGCGGGGACCGCTGGCAGGGCAGCGGCGGCCGCCTTGGCCTGGGCGATCTGCTCCAGCCGGCTGCGGTAGCCGGAGACGGCGGCGGACACCTCGCGCGTCATCGCCTCCAGCGGGCGGTCGGGATCGACGGCCTGCATCAGGGCGCGCGACAGGGCCTGCAACTGCTCCCGGTCGTCGACGGGGACCGGTCCGCACTCCGCGGCGGCGCGGACCTTGTCGGCCAGTGTCTTGACGGCGCGGGCCACCGCCTCAACTGGGGCATGGTCGCCGTCCTCGCCCAGCCGGCGCAGCAGATCGTCCAGGAAGCCGCCGATGCGGCCGACATGGTCGATGGCCATGCGGTCCGGCGCCCGTCGCGCCAGCCCGTCCAGGGCGAATTCCACCAGGAAGGCGACCTGGATGCTGGCGCGCAGCCGCTTCTGGGTGGTGACGGTCGAAATCGCTTCGTTCAACTGCATGCGGGCGCCGGACTGGGTCCATTGGCCGACTGCCTTCAGGCGGAGCGTGTTGGGCGCGTCCAGAACCGGCACCTGGGCGCCATCGCGCGGGGATTTGCGGCGGTCGGGGCCGGTATAGTCGGCGGTGACGACGAAGCCCTTGCGCGCCTCGATCAGGCTGACGATCCGGTCGCGCACCTGCTTGGGCGACACCGGCTTCATCAGCAGATCGTCGCCGCCGACATTCGTGACGCGGGTCAGCAGTGCCGGAGTCGGCGCCCAGGTGGTGACGATGACGCAGGCGAAGGGGTTCGGCACGGCCGGTTCGTTGCGCAGGGCGCGGATGAAGCGGAAGGCCTCCGAATCCTCGCCGTCGGCGTCGAGCAGCAGCAGATCCGGCATGGCGGCGGTCAGCAGCCCGGCGGCGGCCCTCACCGAATCGAACAGCTCCACCCGGCGGAAGCCCAGGCGGATCAGCACGTCGCGGAACACGCGCGCGGTGTTGAGCTGGCTGTCGATGATCGCGGCGTCGACCTGCGAGAAATCGTAATCCGGCATCGCCCTACCCGAAGCTCCGCTGCGATCGTGACGGCAACACGTCCCGCAGGGTAACACGCATTGTCTCCGACCGTCGCGGTAGCATCTTCACCGGGGAAAAGACCAGTGGGCAAAGGACCGCAGGCGGCGGCCCATGCCGTGCCGCCGCGCCTCCACTCACATCCCCGCCTGTTCCACCAGGGTGAAGACCAGCACCGTCCGCCCGTCGACCAGTACCGACCGGCCGGCCAGATGCAGGCGTTCGTCCCCCGCCCCGTCGGCGACGCGGGTGTCGAGCACGCACCGCCAGCCCCGGCCGCCCGGCACGTCCGGCAGGGTGACGGTCAGGATGTCGGCATGGGCGTTCAGCACGATCAGCATCACACCGTCGGACAGCGGCTGCCCGTCCGGCCCGGTATGGGTGCCGGCGCGGCCGTTCAGCAGCAGGACGATGCAGCGCGCCTGGGTGTTGCGCCAATGCTCGGCGGTCTTCTCGACACCCTGGGCATTGTACCAGACGATGTCCTTCAGCCCGTTGGCCGCGGTCTCGCGCCCATGCAGGAAGGTGGGGCGGCGCAGGACCGGGTGGGCGCGCCTCAGCGCGATCAGCCGGCGGACGAAGGACACCAGCGCCCCGTCGCGCTTCGCCCAGTCCAGCCAGGTGATGTCGTTGTCCTGGCAATAGGCGTTGTTGTTGCCGTCCTGGCTGTGCTCCAGCTCGTCGCCGGCCAGCATCATCGGCGTGCCCTGCGACAGCATCAGCGTGGCCAGCAGGTTGCGCTTCTGCCGCGCCCGCAGTTCGTTGATGCCGGGGTCGTCGGTCTCGCCCTCCGCCCCGTGGTTCCACGAGCAGTTGGCGGAATGTCCGTCGCGGTTCTCCTCGCCATTCGCCCAGTTGTGCTTGTCGTTGTAGGCGACGAGGTCGTGCAGGGTGAAGCCGTCATGGGCGGTGATGAAGTTCACGCTGGCCCAGGGCCGGCGCCCGCGCTTCTCGAACAGGTCGGCGGAGCCGGCGACGCGACCGGCCAGTTCCGGCAGCATGCCGTCGTCGCCGCGCCAATAGCGCCGCACGGTGTCACGGTAGCGGTCGTTCCACTCCGCCCAGCCCGGCGGGAAATTGCCGACCTGATAGCCGCCGGGACCGACGTCCCAAGGCTCGGCGATCAGCTTCACGTCGGCCAGCACCGGGTCCTGCCGCACGGCGTCGAGGAAACCGGAACCGGGGTCGTAGCCGTAGGGCTCCCGCGCCAGCACGGTGGCGAGGTCGAAGCGGAAGCCGTCGACATGCATCTCCGTCACCCAGTAGCGGAGGCTGTCCATCACCATCTGCACCACGCGCGGGTGGCTGAGGTTCAGGGTGTTCCCGGTGCCGGTGTCGTTGATGTAGTAGCGCGGGTTGTCCGGCATCAGCCGGTAATAGCTGAGATTGTCGATGCCCTTGAAGGACAGGGTCGGCCCCAGATGGTTGCCCTCGGCGGTGTGGTTGTAGACGACGTCGAGGATCACCTCGATCCCCGCCTCGTGCAGGCGGGCGACCATCGTCTTGAACTCCGACAGGACGCCGGTGGTCATGTAGCGAGGCTCCGGCGCGAAGAAGCCGATGGTGTTGTAGCCCCAGTAGTTGGTCATGCCGCGGGTGACGAGATGCTGCTCGTCGGCGATGGCCTGGACCGGCAGGAACTCCACCGAGGTGATGCCGAGCGCCCGCAGATACTCGATCACGCTCTGGGTCGACATGCCGGCGAAGGTGCCGCGCAGATGGGCCGGCACGTCCGGGTGGCGCATGGTGAAGCCGCGGACATGGGTCTCGTACAGCACCGTCTCGGTCCAGGGCACCCGGCGGTGGCGGTCATGCCCCCAGGTGAAGGCGCCGTCCACCACCCGGCATTTCGGCATGCCGCGGGCATTGTCGCGCCGGTCGAAGGATAAGTCCTCCTTGGTCGAGCCGACCCGGTAGCCGTAATGGGCATCCGACCATTTGAAGCCGCCGAACAGCGCCTTGGCATAGGGGTCGATCAGCAGCTTGTTGGGGTTGAAGCGGTGCCCCTCCTCCGGCTCGTAGGGTCCATGGACGCGGTAGCCGTAGAGCAGGCCGGGGCGGGCATCGGGCAGGTAGCCGTGCCAGACCTCGTCGGTGTGCTCGGGCAGGGTGACCCGTTCCAGCTCGCGCTGGCCGGTCTTGTCGAACAGGCAAAGCTCCACCCGCTCGGCATTGGCGGAGAAGATCGCGAAGTTGACGCCGAACCCGTCCCAGGTGGCGCCGAGCGGATAGGGCTTGCCGGGCCAGACCGGGGTGCGGGCGGGGGTGGGGGGCATCAGCGGGCGGCCTGTCTATTGGAAAGGAACTGCGGACAAGCCCTCCCCCCCCCGCTCATGCGCAAACATAGTTTGCGCTGACGCGACAGGCGGACCAAAGGTCCGCCGAAAGCGGGGAGAGGGTTGGATGAGGGGGACCCGGGGTAGAGATTTGCAGGAGACCGGGACCCGGCTTTCGCCCGCGGACGGTCGCCGCGCGTCCCCCTCACCGGCCCTCCGGGCCACCCTCTCCCCAGGGGGGAGAGGGTTATCTGATCGCCGGACCGGCTACGAATGGAACGTTTGAAACGGTATGAAACAGTTTTCAGAGACTGTTCCATTGTTTCACGGCCCTGGCGGCACAGCGCCTCACGGTTAGACCGGCGGGTCCGCATCGCGTCGTCATTGGAGGGAACGGGGTTCCTATCGACTATCAGCCAGCGCACGTCTCACCGGTTCCCTGAAAAGACGCAAGGGATCCAATAAGAAAGCCTTCGCCCATCGCCGTCAAGGAAGGTTGGCAACGATGGCGGGTTGTCACGTGCGCCACCCTCTCCCGTCTCGGGAGAGGGTTGAATTTGCTACTCCGCCTTCCGCTCCAAAATCAGCGTGGACAGCGGCGGGATGGTCAGGTCGAGCGAGTGGGTTCGGCCGTGCCAGGGAACTTCCTCGGCGTAGACGCCGCCGCCGGGGTTGCCGACGCCGCTGCCGCCGTATTTGCCGTCGTCGGTGTTGATCCGCTCCACGTAACGGCCGGGAAGCGGAACGCCCACGCGGTAGCCCTGGCGCGGCACCGGCGTGAAGTTGCACACCGCGATGACGATGTGCCCGGACTCGTCGGCCTTGCGCAGGAAGGTGAAGACTGAGTTCTCGTTGTCGTTCGACTCGATCCACTCGAAGCCGGACGGGTCGCAGTCGGTCTTGTGCAGCGGCTCCAGTTCACGGTAGACGCCGTTCAGGTCGCGCACGAGGTCGCGCATGCCCCGGTGCATGGGCTGGTCCAGCAAATGCCAGTCCAGGCTCCGCGCTTCGCTCCACTCGCTCCACTGGGCGAACTCGCCGCCCATGAACAGCAGCTTCTTGCCGGGATGGGCGAACATGAAGCCGTAATAGGCGCGCAGGTTGGCGAACTTCTGCCAGTCGTCGCCCGGCATCTTGTTGATGAGCGAGCCCTTGCCGTGAACAACCTCGTCATGGCTGAGCGGCAGCACGAAGTTTTCGGAGAACTGATAGATCAGCCCGAAGGTCATCTGGTGGTGATGGTAGCGGCGGTGGATCGGGTCGTTCTGCATGTAATGCAGCGTGTCGTGCATCCACCCCATGTTCCATTTGTAGCCGAAGCCGAGACCGCCGAGATATGTGGGCTTCGACACCATCGGCCATGACGTCGATTCCTCCGCCACCGTCATCGCGCCCGGCTGCTGGCCATAGACCAGCTCGTTCATGCGCTTCAGAAAGGCGATGGATTCGAGGTTCTCGCGGCCGCCGAACTTGTTGGGGACCCACTCCCCTTCCTTGCGGCTGTAGTCGAGATAGAGCATGGAGGCGACGGCATCGACGCGAAGCCCGTCCAGCTTGTAATGGTCGAGCCAGAACAGCGCGTTGCCCAGCAGGAAATTCTGCACCTCCGTCCGGCCGAAATTGTAGATCAGGGTGTTCCAGTCCTGGTGGAAGCCCTGGCGCGGATCGGCATGCTCATAGAGATGCGTGCCGTCGAAATCGCCCAGCCCATGCGGGTCGGTCGGGAAATGGCCGGGCACCCAGTCCAGCAGCACGCCCAGGCCGGCGCGGTGGCAGGCGTTGACGAAATCCTTGAAATCCTCCGGCGAGCCGTGGCGGGCGGTCGGCGCATAGAGACCGATGGGCTGGTAGCCCCAGGAGCCGTCGAAGGGATGCTCGGTGATCGGCAGAAGCTCGATATGGGTGAAGCCCATGTCCTTGGCGTAAGGGATCAGCCGCTCGGCCAGCTCCTGATAGGTCAGGAAGCGGTTGTCCTCCTCCGGCACCCGCGCCCAGGAACCCAGATGGACCTCGTAGATCGAGATCGGCGCGGTGCGGTCGGAGGTGGCGAGCTTGCGGCTCTGCCACTCCTGGTCCCGCCACTCGTAGGAGGGCAGGCCGTGGACGACCGAGGCGGTGGCCGGGCGCATCTCCGCCTGGAAGGCGTAGGGATCGGCCTTGGCCGGCATCAGGTTGCCGTTGGGACCGCGGATCTCGAACTTGTAGCGCTGGCCGGCATGGGCGCCGGGAACGAAGATTTCCCAGACGCCGACCTCTACACGGCGGCGCATCGGCAGGCGGCGGCCATCCCAGTTGTTGAAGTCGCCGACGACGCTGACGCTGCGGGCGCTGGGCGCCCAGACCGCGAAGGAGACACCGGCGACGCCGTCGACTTCGCGCGGGTGGGCGCCCAGCTTCTCGTAATTGCGCAGGTGGGTGCCCTCGGCCAGCAGATGGACGTCCAGTTCGCCCAGCATGTTGCCGAAGCGGTAGGCGTCCTCGAACTCCTGGGTCGCCAGCGGGTATTGGGCGCGCAGGCGATAGCGGAAGCGCTCCGTCCGGTCGGGCATCACCGCGAGGTAGAAGCCGTCCTGGTGGATGCGCTCGGCCTCGCCCGCCGGTTCGCCAGTGGCGCTGTCGATCACCCACAGCTTTTCTGCGCCGGGCACGAAGGCGCGGACCTCCACCGGGCGGCCGGGGGCCTCCTGCTGCATGCCGAGCACGGCGAAGGGATCGCCATGGTCGGCCCGCGCGATGGCGTCCGCCGCCGCGCGCAGGGCCTCGGCCCGGTGATCGGTGGAGCGCTGTTCGGTGTCACGGCCTTCGGGGACGCCGGTCTGCGCCTGGTCCTTGCGGGTGTCCGTCGTCATGTCGCTCGCCATTGGCCAAGTGCCCTTCTTCGTGGAGGCCCTATCGTCTTCATGGACTGTCGATCTCTCGCCGTCCAGCCCGGAACGCCGCAAAAGCTTTGCCCCCTCCCCATTCCTCCCCCGCTTCGCGGGAGAGGGAGTAATCGTCGAAGCGGCGGCAGTCCCCTCTCCCGCGTTTGCGGGGGAGGGTTAGGGAGGGGGCAAGCGTCGACACCGGGTCGCCTTCTCCGGACGTGAACATACCCGCGGCGGTTTCGTCACACCATGCCCGCCGCGGATTTGTCCTCTCACCCCTTCGCGCCCGCCTCATTGGCATCGTCGAGCAGGCCCAGCACGCCCTTGACCGGGATGCCGATCCAGTTGGGCCGGTTCGCCGCCTCGTAGCCGATCTCGTAGAAGGCCTTTTCCAGCAGGAACAGGGTCAGCAGGCCGCGCGCGGCCTCATCACCCGCCCCGGTCTCCGCGGGCCAGACCGGACAGCCCTCGATCGCCGTGCGGTAGCCGTCGAGGAAGGAGTCGATGCTGCGGCGTTCCCAGTCGAGGGCGGCGGCGAGCGCCGGGCTGTCACCGCTGTTGGCGCCCTCGCCCGCGCTGTCCAGCCGGAACAGCGCCGCCCAGGCGGCATAGTTGAAGGACCGCAGCATGCCGGCCACGTCGCGCAGGGCGCTGGACTTGGCGCGACGTTCCTCCAGCGTCTTCGCCGGCTCGCCTTCGAAGTCCAGGATGTACCAGTCGTTCTGCGCCCGCACGACCTGACCCAGGTGATAGTCGCCGTGGATGCGGGTCTTGACGCCGTCGATCCGCATCCCCGCCAGCGCGTCGAGCCGCCCCATCGCCTCGGCCCGGCGGGCCAGCAACTGTTCGGCGTCGGCGCGCACATCGGCCGGCAGACGGTCCAGCGTTCCGGGCAGGGCGGCGAAGGCGGCCTCCGCCTGGGCGCGGGCGGCGGCGGCCCAACCCGCCACATCCTCGGCCGAGATCGGCTCCGGATCGAAGGCCGGCTTGCCGGTGGACTGCGCCAGCGCCCGGTGCAGTTCGGCGGTGCGCTGCCCCAGCGTGGTCATCATCACCAGATGCATGCCGAAAGGCTCGCCCGATTCGGAGGCGTCCTCGGTGGTGCCGGCGACGCCGAGGCGGATGTCCTCCAGCTGGCGTTCCAGCTCCTCCACCGTGCTGGCCCAGCCGTCGCCCTGGTTGCGGACGAAGGCCTGCGCCACCGCCAGCGCGGTGGGCGTACCGTCGGCCGCCACCTGCTCCACGGTGCCCAGCAGGGCCGGGGTGTTGGCGAAGCCGACCTCCGTCAGGAAGCGGCCCATCTCGACCTCGGGATGCTCGCCCTCCACCAGCCGGCGCAGGACCTTCAACACGATCTGGCTGTCGACCAGGACGGAGGTGTTGCTCTGCTCCACGCCCAGCCGCCGCACCTCGGTCTCGTCCGACAGCTCGATGGCGGCCAGCGCATCGGTGGCGGTGAAGCGGATGCTGCCGCTGCCGGCCATCCCCGGCGCGGACATCGCCTGCAGCGTCTCGCCGCGCCGCAGCGCCTCGATCAGGGCGAGCGCGAAGCTGTCCGCCTGGACCGCGTCATAGATGGCGCCGGTCCGGGGGCCCCGCCGCACCTTGGCCAGCGTGTAGGGAAGCAGCGGCCAGCCGGTGCCGCCCGCCCCATTCTCCCAACTCATCGCCATCGGCAGGAAATAGCTCTGCTCGGCGGCATCGCCGTCTACGCCGACTCCGCTGAGGCCCACCTGCGTGCGCACCAGCATGAAACCGTCGCCGGGGCCGGGCAATTGGGCGGCCATGGTGACGTGCGAGCGGGTGATCCGGCGGTCCTTGGCGGAGAACCAGCGCTGCTTGGGCAGGAAGGCCTGCAGGACGTCGCGGCCCAGCTCGTCCGCCGCCTTGCCGGTGGTGAGGCTGTGCCAGCCGTCGCGCACCACCACGGTCAGCAGGTCCGGCACCGGTTCCGGCGGGGTCTCGTGCCAGGTCGGCAGTTCCGCCTCGGCGGTCAGCGCGAACCAGTAGAAGCCATAGGCCGGCAGCGTCAGCAGATAGGGAAGGTCGCCGATCGGCGGGAAGACCGTCCGGCCCAGCAGTTCGACCGGAATGCGGCCCTTCCAGTTTTTCAGGTCCAGCTCCACCGCCTGGGCCGAGCGTGACAGGTTGGCGACGCACAGCGCGATCTCCGACCCGTTCTCCGTCTCCATGCAGCGGACATAGGCCAGAACCTTGCGGTTGCCGGGATAGAGCAGCGAGAAGCTGCCGCGGCCGAAGCTCTGGCGCTGCTTGCGCACCGCGACCAGCCGCTTCATCCAGTTCAGCAGCGAGGACGGGTTGCGGGCCTGCGCCTCCACATTGACGGCCATGAAGCCGTAGATCGGGTCCAGCACCGCCGGCAGGTAGAGCCGGGCCGGGTCGGCGCGTGAGAAGCCGCCGTTGCGGTCGATCGACCATTGCATCGGCGTGCGCACGCCGTCGCGGTCGCCGAGATAGATGTTGTCGCCCATGCCGATCTCGTCGCCGTAATACAGCACCGGCGTGCCCGGCATCGACATCAGCAGGCTGTTCAGCAGCTCGATCTTGCGGCGGTCGTTCTCCAGCAGCGGGGCGAGGCGGCGGCGGATGCCCAGGTTGATCCGCATGCGCCGGTCGGCCGCGTAGAAGTTCCAGAGATAGTCGCGCTCGCTGTCGGTGACCATCTCCAGCGTCAATTCATCATGGTTGCGCAGGAAGATGGCCCACTGGCAGTCCGCCGGGATGTCCGGGGTCTGGCGCATGATATCGGCGATGGGATGCCGGTCCTCCATCGCCACCGCCATGTAGATGCGCGGCATCAGCGGGAAGTGGAAGGACATGTGGCATTCGTCGCCGCCCTTCTCCGGATCGCCGAAATAGGGCAGCACGTCCTCCGGCCACTGGTTGGCCTCGGCCAGCAGCATGCGGTCGGGATACTCGGCATCCAGTGCGGCGCGGATCGCCTTCAGGACGTCGTGCGTCTCCGGCAGATTCTCGTTGTTGGTGCCCTCGCGCTCCTTCAGGTAGGGGATCGCGTCGAGCCGCAGCCCGTCCACCCCGATGTCCAGCCAGAAGCGCATGACCTTCAGCACCTCCTCCAGAACTTCGGGATTGTCGAAGTTCAGGTCGGGCTGGTGCGAATAGAAGCGGTGCCAGTAATAGGCGTTGGCGACCGGATCCCAGGTCCAGTTGGACTTTTCCGTGTCGCAGAAGATGATGCGCGTGCCCTGGTATTTCTGGTCGCTGTCGGACCAGACATAATAGTCGCGGTGGTTGGAGCCCGGAGGCGCCTCCCGCGCGCGCTGGAACCAGGGATGCTGGTCGGAGGTGTGGTTGATGACCAGTTCGGTGATCACCCTGAGGCCGCGGTTGTGGCATTCCTCCATGAAGCGCCGGAAGTCGTCCAGGTTCCCGTAGGTCGGGTTGACCGAGGTATAGTCGGCGATGTCATAGCCGTCGTCGCGCAGCGGGGACGGATAGAAGGGCAGAAGCCACACCGCCGTTACGCCCAGATCCTGGATATAGTCCAGCTTCTGGGTCAGGCCGGCGAAATCGCCGATGCCGTCATTGTCGGCGTCGAAGAACGCCTTGATGTGCAGTTGGTAGATGACGGCGTCCTTGTACCAGAGCCGGTCCTGCCGATCGATCATGGGTCCAGCACTTTCGAGAAGCGATTGACGGAACACGTGTCGCGGGAACACGGGACGGAAACAAGCCACCCGCTCGAAGGTTTCACCCGGCAAGCCATCAGGCAACCCCTGACTTCCGGATATGCTCGACGGCAAAAGTCAGGGGCCGCAACGGTCGGGAGTGTTTTCGAGCCGTAAGCCCAAATGCGCGGCAATCCGGACTGGACATGAATTGACGCCGAAGAGTTATCCGGGCGGGCCAATTGACATACCATCCAGCACCCGCAACCCGGCCGGTGAATCATTTGCAATCATCGACGCACAACCGCGCCAGATCGCGCACCGCGCGGTCGAGCGTCGCCGGGTCGTGGGCGGCGAAGCCCAGCAGCAGGCCGTTGCCGGCGATGCCGTCGGCGGCACGATGGTAACTGGACAGCGGCGGCGTGGTCAGGCCGATGCGGGCGGCGCGCTCGGCCAGGGCATGGTCGGGGCAGTCCGGCGGCAGACGGAGCAGGACATGCATGCCGGCCTCCCCCGCTTCGGCCGTGGCGAAGCCGTCGAAGGCTCCTGCGATCGACTCCAGGATGGCGGTGCGCTTGGCGGCGTAGAGGGAGCGCATGGCCCGCAGATGCGAGGCGAAATGGCCGTCGACGAGGAAACGGTGCAGGGCCGCCTGCGGCACCACGCTGGTTCCGCCGTCGAAATGGCGCCGCGCGGCGCGCACCGGCTCGACCAGATCGGGCGGCACCACGACATAGCCGAGCCGCAGCGCCGGGAACATCACCTTGCTGAAGCTGCCGACATAGATGACCCGGCCGGCACCGTCCAACCCCTGGAGGGCGGCCAGCGGCGGGCCGGCATAGCGGAACTCGCTGTCGTAATCGTCCTCGACGATCCAGGCGTCGCGGGCCGCCGCCCAGTCCAGCAGGCGCAGGCGCCGCGCAAGGCTCATGGTCACGCCCAAGGGGAATTGGTGGGAGGGGGTGACCAGCGCCAGCCGGGCGTCGGCCCCGCGGGCCATGCCGGCGGCGACGTCGATGCCCTCCCCGTCCACCGGCACCTGGACCAGCCGCGCCCCGGCCCCCAGCAGGGCGGCGCGGTTGCCGGGCCAGCCCGGCTCCTCCACCCAGGCCTCGTCGCCGGGGTCGAGAAGCAGTTGCGCCAGCAGCGCAAGCCCCTGCTGCGCGCCGGAGACGATGACGACCTGCTCCGGCTCGCAACGGACGGCGCGGACGGCGCGCAGATAGGCGGCGATCTCCGCCCGCAGCGGAGCGTGGCCCAGCGGGTCCGGCTCGGTCGCCAGCGCCCGTCCGCCCTGGCGCCAGCAGCGTCCGAGAAGCTGCGCCCACAGGGCGAAGGGAAAGACGCCGAGATCCGGCGTGCCGAGCGCGAAGGGCCGCCCCACCCGATCACGCGCGATGGCCGGCGCCTCGGCCAACACACGGCCGCGGACGGACAGGCCGACACCCCGGCGGACTTCGTCGCGGGCGGGAATGCTGCCGGGCGCCGCATCGGGAAGCGAGGCGGCGACGAAGGTGCCGACCCCCACCCGCCCGGTGACGTAACCCTCCGCCAGCAGCGTGTCGTAGGCGGTCACCACCGTGTTGCGTGACAGCCCCCAGTCGGCGGCGAGCGCCCGGCTGGGTGGCAGTCGCTCCCCCGGACGCAGGCGGCCATCCAGCACCGCCTGACGCAGCGCGCGGTAGAGTTGGCGGTGCAACGGCTCCGCTCCGTCACGGTCGAGCGCCACCGGCCCGAGGCTAGACAGAACCGGAACTGCCGACCTGGCCATGACGGTCTTCCCTGGGGCGAGTGGATTGGTCCCTATGAAATCGACATTCCGGACCTTTCGGCAGAACCATTTTGCCGGTCATTCTCGGCCATCGCAACAGTTCCGGCCTTGAGCACGACAATGACCAGCCTTCCCGCCGATTCCTCCCCCGCTTTGGCTCAGACCCCGCGCACCCGGCCGATTCGGCTGGGCGACCGGGGCAGCCATGACGTCGCCCTGATCCACGCGATCATCGACGAGGCGCCGATCTGCCACGTCGGCTTCGTCGACGACGCCATCAAGGGCCACGGCACCCCCTCCCCCATGGTGATCCCGACGGTTCCGTGGCGCGTGGGGGACGAACTGATGATCCACGGCGCGTCCTCCAGCCGGATGATCCGGCGGCTGCAGGAGGGGGGCGAGGCCTGCATCACCCTGTCGCTGATCGACGGCTGGGTGCTGGCGCGCTCGGCCTTCCATCACTCCGTCAATTACCGCTCGGTCATGCTTTTCGGCCGGCCGCGGCTGGTGATGGAGGAGGCGGAGAAGCGCGCGGCCCTGGATGCCCTGATGGAGAAGATCGAACCCGGCCGCAGCGCCAAGGTGCGGGCGCCCAATGCACAGGAGCTGAAGGCCACATCCGTGCTGGCCTTCCCGATCGCCGAGGCGTCGGCCAAGCGGCGCTCCGGCCCGCCAAGCGACGATCCGGAGGATATGGCCCACCCGGTGTGGGCGGGCGTGGTGCCCTTGCGGCTGACGGCCGGGGAGCCGGAACAGGACCCGGCCCAAACAGGAGCCTGAGAGCAGGCTGGAACGGAAAAAGGCCGCGACGGGGAAACCCCGTCGCGGCCTTTTTCTTGCGGATTCTTCCGCTGGCGAAAAGGCCGTTCCGAAACCCCCGGAGCGGCCCCCTCCCATCCGTCCTTAGGACGACGGAGCGTTCAGCAGGCGCGGCAGGATCTGCGCACGACGGTTGGACGGCTCACGCACGTTCGGGCCGGTCTGGACCAGCAGCTGGCTCTCGCCCTTGCCTTCGGTCGTGATGTTGGCAGTCTGGATGCCCTTGGCGACCAGAGCCTTCTTGACCGCGTCGGCACGACGCAGCGACAGCTTCTGGTTGTAGGCCGGCGAGCCCGACGTGTCGGTGTGGCCGACGACGTGGATCTTGGCGCCACCGTTCTTCAGGATGGCCGACACCGCGTCACCGATCACGCGATCGGCGGCCGGGGTGATGGTCGACTTATCCCAGTCGAAGAACACCAGATATTCGCTCTGGACCGCAGCGACGGCGGCCGGAGCCGGAGCAGCGGCGGCCGGCGGGCACGGATAGCTGCCCTGATGGATGACGTAGCCGCCGTCACCGGTGCGGGCGGCGACGTTGCCCCAGCCGATGACCGGGTTGCACCACTCGGTGCCCTTGCCGACCAGGCTCGCGTCCTGGGCATTGGCGGCCGCCGACAGACCGAAAGCGACGATGGCGGCCGGGATGGCAGCCAGACCCGCGCGAACAATAGTCTTCATTGTCTTCACTCCCTTCCAGAACCCTTCCCCATCAGAGTGCCTGCGGGGGATGAACCTATCAACCGAAGCATCCGCCCATGTGCAAGCGCGGCAGCGACCATCCCAACATGTGGTGTGCGGTGGTGTTCCGACACCTCAGCCGATTGGCCGAACCGTACCTGTTCTTGGACCTATGCTCCACTTCCATAGCAGCTTTTCCGGTAGGATTCCGCCAAATCCGTGTAACGGTGGCTGAGAACCGGAAAAACCGCGAGATCGCGCTCCGTCAGCTCGCGAACCGGTCTAGCAGGGCTGCCGGCCCACAAGAATCCGGACGTCACCCGCTTTCCGGGCGTCACCAGAGCACCGGCGGCGACCATCGCCCGCGACTCGACATAGGCCCCATCCAGGATGCAGGCCTTCATGCCGATGAAGCAGCCGTCTTCCAGCGTGCAGGCGTGCAGCAACGCCATATGGCCGACGGTGATGTCGTCTCCGATGTAGGTGCCCTGCCCTTCAGAGGCCACGTGGATCACGGTGCCGTCCTGAATGTTGGTGCGAGCGCCGATTCGGACCTCGTTGACGTCTCCACGCACGGTGCAGCCGTACCAGATGCTGCTGTTCGCCCCGATCACGACATCACCGATCACCGCCGCCGTTTCCGCGATGAACGCGGTCGGGTCGATGGTGGGCAGAATGCCGTTGAAGGCGCGGACAAGGCCGGTCATCAGGTCGTACCGAAGTCGTGCATGACGGGCGGGATTGAAACACCGTAAGGCTTAAGGCACCACCTGATTTCGCATTGACAGGGCAAAGCAAATCCCGATTGGTGCCTCCGTGCAACAGTGCGGACAGGGGGCCACAACGCTGTCACAGCCCCCTCGTGCGGAGTTGTTACGGGAAAAGCGGCGCCTGATCGATGCCGGTGGTCTCACCCAGACCCATCATGACGTTCATGTTCTGGATGGCCTGGCCCGAGGCGCCCTTCACCAGATTGTCGATCACCGACACGATGATGGCACCGCGCGGGGTGCGGTCGGCGACCACGCCGATCAGATTGTGGTTGGACGCGCGGACATGACGCGTCGCCGGAACCACGCCGGCGGGCGTCACCCCGACGAAGGGTTCGTCGGCATAGCGGGCGGCCAGCGTTGCGCGCAGGTCGTCGGCGGTGACGCCATCGGCCATGCGGACATAGATCGTCGCCATCATGCCGCGGTTCATCGGCACCAGATGCGGGGTGAAGGAGACGGTGACCGGCCGGCCGGCGGCCAGCCGCAGCTCCTGCTCGATCTCCGGCATGTGGCGGTGGTGGCCGACGCCATAGGCGTTGAAGCCCTCCGACACCTCGGTGAACAGGTTGGCCTGCTTGGCGTCGCGGCCGGCCCCCGACACGCCGGACTTGGCGTCGATGATGATGCCGCCCGGCTCGATCTGGTTCTCCAGCAGCAGGGGCAGCAGGGGCAGCAGCGAGCAGGTCGGGTAGCAGCCCGGATTCGCCACCACCCGTGCCTTGCGCACGCCCTGACGGTTGAATTCGGTCAGGCCGTAGGCGACCTCCTTCTGCAGGTCGACGGCGCGGTGCTCATGCCCGTACCAGGTGGCGTATTCGGCCGGGTCGCTCAGACGGAAATCGGCGGACAGATCGACCACCTTCAGCCCGCTGGGCAGGCCGGCGATCACCTCCTGCGTGGTGCCGTGCGGCAGGGCGCAGAAGATGAAGTCCAGGCCGTCCCACTTCAGCTGCTCGATCTTCACCAGATCGGGCAGGCCATAGCCGCCCAGATGCGGGAACACCTCCGCCATCGGCTTGCCGGCCTGTCGTTCGGCGGTCAGGGCGGCGATCTCGACGTTCGGGTGGCGCAGCAGCATGCGCACCAGTTCGGCGCCGGTGTAACCGGAAGCGCCCAGGATGCCGACGCGGATTTTCGAACCGCCGGGAGTGCTGCCCGGAATGCTGATCGAGGCCATGGAGGCGATGTCCTTCGCTTGACGGGAGGAACGCTTGATTGGTGATACCGGGACAAAAAGAAAGGGGCGCCCCTTTCGGGACGCCCCTCGCTTGTACCGTAAAGCCGCGGGCCCGTGTAGGGATTAGCGCTTCGAGAACTGGAAGCTGCGGCGGGCCTTGGCGCGGCCGTACTTCTTACGCTCGACCGTACGGGCGTCGCGGGTCAGGAAGCCGGCGGCCTTCAGCGGCGGGCGCAGGGCCGGCTCGAAGTAGGTCAGCGCCTTGGAGATGCCGTGACGGACGGCACCGGCCTGGCCCGACAGACCACCACCGGCGACGGTGGCGACGACGTCGAACTGGTCCAGACGCTCGGTCACGCCGAACGGCTGGGCGATCATCATGCGCAGCACCGGACGGGCGAAGTAGACCGACTGGTCGCGGCCGTTCACGGTGACCTTGCCGGTGCCCGGCTTGATCCACACGCGGGCGACGGCGTCCTTGCGCTTGCCGGTGGCGTAGGCGCGGCCCTGGGCGTCCAGCTTCGGAGCGGCCAGCTCTTCGGTGACGGTCGCGGTGGCGGCGGCGCCCGTCAGATCCTTAAGGCTGGAGAGGGTGGTGGTGACCTGAGCCATGCTTACGCGCTCCGCTTATTCTTCGGGTTCAGGGCGCCGATGTCGAGGGCGACCGGCTGCTGCGCATCGTGCGGATGCGTGGCGCCCTTGTAGACCTTGAGATGGGTCATCTGCTGACGGCCGAGCGGACCGCGCGGAACCATACGCTCCACGGCCTTCTCGATCACACGCTCCGGATACTTGCCGTCCAGGATCTGGCCCTTGGAACGGCCCTTGATCCCGCCCGGATAGCCGGTGTGCCAGTAGAAGATGTCGGCTTCGCGCTTGTTGCCGGTCAGCTTCACCTTCTCAGCATTGATCACGACGACATGGTCGCCGCAATCCATGTGCGGGGTGTAGGTCGGCTTGTTCTTGCCACGCAGGATGTTCGCCAGGATGCTGGCGAGCCGGCCGAGAACGAGGCCGTCGGCGTCGACGACGTACCACTTCTTCTCGATATCGGTCGGCTTCAGATTGAAGGTCTTCATCGCCACACTCGTTTCTTCGAATACGGATCGGCAGGCCGCCGAATCCGGGGCGCCGAAGCGGACGGCTTTCTAAGGGCAGCGGCATACCTCTGTCAACCGAAAAATTTCCCTTTTAAATCAGCATGTTGCCGTCACGGTAATTAGATACCGCTTCAGCAAACCCATTGATAGCAAACAGATTTTTATGAGGCCCCATCCACACGGTAATGAGATACCGCAACGGTGACGGGATCGTGCGGGGGGATGGAGTAGGTGCCGGTGACATGCGCGACCGGCTCCGGATCGCCTTCGGAGAACAGCAGGATCTCGCCATAGGCCAGCCGCTTGCCCAGCTTCAGGACGCGCGCCTCGGCGATGATGGCGACGGGAGGCGGGCGGCGCAGGAAGTTGATGGTCATGCTGGTGGTCACCGCCAGTTCCACCCGCCCGATCAGGCTCAGCACCGCGCCATAGAGCGCAACGTCGGCCAGCCCGAACATGGCAGGGCCGGTGACGGTGCCGCCGGGCCGGACGAAATCGTCCTTGTAAGGCAGCCGCAGGCGGATCGTGCCGGCGCCGAGGCTGTCGACGACGATGCCGAAGTTGCCGACAAGGGGAACCCCCTCGCGGATCAGCTCCTCCAACTCCTCCCTGGTCATTGCCGGAATGGGGGCGGGAGCGGCGGGCGGAGTGGGGGCGGCGCTGTGTGCGGAATCGACGGCGGACATGGACCCTCGGCCGGTGATCTTACGGTTGGATCACCGGACTGTGCGCCATCCCGTCCATTCGGACAAGTATGGAGCTACAAGCATGGAGCTACTCGGCCGGCTTCGACTCTGCCGAAACGGGAGCCGGAAGAGGGTCGGAGGGCGGGGCCGAAACCACAGGCGCCGGGGCATTGCCGGCAGGGGCGTTGTCGGTAGGAGCGTTGTCGGTGGGTGCGGTCAGGCGAATGGGGCCGCCGCCGCTGGACGGCGCGGGCCCGGCGGCGGATTCGGACGCGGCGGATGCGGGGGGCGGGGCGAGCGGCACCGCCCTGATGTCCGATTTCGGCGTTTCCGGCTTCGGGGGCTCCACCGCGGCCTCCGTCTTGGCCGAATCGGCTTTGACGGCCGCGGACTCTGCGGGCGACGAATAGTCTGGCACGATGCGGGCCTGGCTGCCGGTGATGACCAGAACCTTCTGGCCGATGGGCAGTGGCTGCGGTTCCTTCTGGGTCAGCGACAGCAGGTCGCCGTTGGATTTGCGGACGATGTATTCCCAGCCGGTGGTGTCGCCGGCGATATGCTCCATCGCCGTGCCCAGCAGTCCGCCGATCGCCGTGCCGCCGACGGTGCCCAGCGCGGCGTTCATGCCGCCGGAGCCGACCTGCGCCCCCAGGATGCCGCCGGCCGCCCCGCCGCTGACGGCGCCGACCGTGCCGTTGGCGCTGATCGCCACCTGACGGAATCCGACCACGACCGCCGGCTCCACCTTGTTGGCCTGCTGGACCGCGCTGGAGGAGTAGGTGTTGGGGGAATAGTCGGAGGTGCAGCCCGCAAGAGCGCCGGCCGCGGCGACGAACAGGCAAAGGGAAACCGATCTGAGCACGGGGGATCCATCCGTTTTGAGACCCGCCCTGTCTCTTACGGCAAAGCAAGCCTGCTCGTCACCGGGCAAAATCCGGACAAGGCCGGAAGGCTGCATTGCGGTGCCGCGATGTCCGGTGACGGATCGTCGGCAACGGCTGCGCCCCTGCGCTGTTGGGAAGGCATCGTCACAACCGGGAGCAACCACGATGAACGATGCATCCAAGCAGGAAAAACCGGAAAGCGATCAGGCCAAGGCCGGCAAGCCGTCCACTGCGGGCACCGACCAGGACCGTGACAAGACGCTGACCGAGAAAGCGGAGGAACAGGCCGGCGGCGCCAACAAGAAGACCCCCGGCCCGATCTACGACGTCTGAATTCCGCCCGGTGTCACGGACGGGATGCAACGGAAAACGGCCGGGGAAGAGCCTGTCTTCCCCGGCCGCCTCATTGCGGGCGGATCGGGTCCGGCGTCAGCGGCCGGCGGTCTGGTCGGCAGCTTTCAGCGACAGGTATTTCAGGGTCAGGGTCGGCACATTCTCGATCACCCAGGAGGCCATCGCCTCCTCCTCGCGCAGCGAGGTCTGCAGAAGCGGGACGGCGAAGGCGAAGTTGCCGGCATCCGCCACCGTCAGCAACGACCGGTAGCTCGCCACCTCGAAATTCTCGAAGGCATAGTTGGCGAAGGAGTTCTTGAGGATTTCGTCCTCGGCGAAGCTGTGGCCCAGCGCGGCCAGATTGCCCATGATCGACAGGGCGGTGTCCTTCAGGCCCGAATGGCTTTCCTGCAACTGGTCCAGAATCTGGTCGAGACGGGTGATCTGCGCCTCGGTCTCGCCGCGGTGCATGCGCAGATGGTCGGAGACTTCCGGGTAATTCACCAGACGGTCAAGCTGGCGGTCCATCAGCGCAAGCGCCTGCTGTTCGACCGCATGGGCGTTGCGCAGACCGGTGACGAACAGCGCGCGCGTGAGATCCGCGGGATAGGCGGCCATGAGTATGCTCCTGTGGTGTCAAAGTTCCGTTGAACGTCTGCCCGCACCAACAGGGCGGCCACGCTTTCGACGCCCCACCGCTTTCGACCTACCCCGATGGCACAGGCGGACGGTCCCTCGGCTGCCGGACCGGGCGGGAGGTGCCCCGACCAGGACACGGACGCACGGTTGCCGGGAACGGGTTGCACCGGGGAAATGACGGGATGACCCACTGCACCTCTCTTGCAAAAGACATCCGCACCATGAGATGCGCCCTGCCCGGTTCGCTGGGCGCCGTGGCCCTCTTGATCCTTCTGCTGGCCGGGCTGACCGCCTGGCGCCGGGCCGAACCGGAGGATCTGACCGGATGGCGCGACGAGCGGCTGGCTGCTTTTCAAGGCTGGCAGGCTGCCGGCCCGGCGCGCGAGATCTGGGACCATCCCGACGCGCCGGTGTTGGTGACGGTGCCGGCCGGCAGCTACCTGCAGGGTGCGCCGGAGACGGAGGCGGAACGCTTTCCGGAGGAGTCGCCGCAACGGACGGTGTCGATCCGGCACCCGTTCGCGCTCGGCAAATATCCGGTCACCCGCGGCGAGTACGCCCGCTTCGTCGAAGACAGCGGTTACCGGTCACGGACCATTTGCCGCGGCTACACCGGCGAGACCGAGCTGCTGCCGCGCTGGCATTTTTCCTGGCGCCGGCCTGGATTCGACCAGACGGACCGCGACCCGGCCGTCTGCATCAGCTGGCACGACGCCCAGGCCTATGTGGACTGGCTCAGCCGCCGGACCGGCCACGCCTATCGCCTGCCGACGGGAGAGGAATGGGAGTATGCGGCCCGTGCCGGCACCCGGACCGCCCGCTGGTGGGGCGACGACCCTGCGACGGGATGCGACGCGGCAAACGGCGCCGACCTGAGCGCCAAGGACCGCTTCACCGATTGGGAGGTGGCGAACTGCCGCGACGGCGCCCTGTTCACCGCCCCCGTCGGCAGCTATCGGCCCAACGGCTTCGGCCTTTACGACATGCTGGGCAATGTCTGGCAATGGGTGGAGGATTGCGCGGCGGACGGATCCGCGGATTCCGAAGAGGCCGGGCGAAATTGCCCGCGTCGGACGATGCGTGGTGGGTCATGGCACAGCCACCCGCGCTATGTCCGCTCCGCCGTGCGGCGGGTGGATGGGGCGGAGAGCGGATATGCCGCCTACGGATTCCGCGTCGTCCGCGAGCCTTGATCCTCCGGCCAAAGCCCTGCGCTCAGCTTCGCAGCACGGTGAGCGTCGACAGCCCTTGCACCGCATGATCGAGGAAGGCGCGCACCCGGCCGGGCATCAGCCGGGCCGTCGGCACCACGACATGGACCGGCAGTGGCGCCGGTTCGGCATGCGGCATCAGGCGCACAAGGGTTCCGGCGGCGATGTCGTCGGCCGCCTGGTAGGACAGCGGCCGGGCGATGCCATGCCCGTCCCGCGCGGCGAGCAGGGCCGGCTCGATGTGGCTGACCGCCAGCCGCGGGGTGACCCGCACCACCCGCTCCCGCCCGTCGACCAGAAAGCGCCAGTCCGGCGGACCGGGACGGGCGGTCGACAGGATGATGTCGTGGCCGGCCAGATCCTCCGGCATCGAGAGCGTGCCGCGACGCTCCAGATAGCCGGGGCTGGCGACCAGATAGCGCGCGACCTGCCCCACCCGCCGGGCGACGAGGCCGGAGTCGGGCAGCGGACCGATGCGGATGGCGACGTCCAACTCCTCCTCGATCAGGTCGAGATTGCCGTCGGACAGCACCAGCTCGACCCGGATGTCGGGGAAGGCTCGCATGAAGTCGAGGACCAGCGGCGTCACATGCTTGCGCCCGAACATCACCGGAGCGGTGACGCGCAACCGCCCGCGCAACGGCCGGTCGGTGCCGGTGGCGGCCAGCGCCTCGTCATAGTCGGCCAGCAGCCGGCGCGCCTGCTCCGCCAGCCGACGCCCGGCGTCGGTGGGGGCGAGGTTGCGGGTGGTCCGCTCGATCAGCCGCAGGCCCAGCCGCTCCTCCAGCCCCGACAGGGCGCGGGTGACGGCGGGCGCCGACCGCCGCAGCCGCTTGGCCGCCCCGGCGAGGCTGCCGGCCTCCAGGATCGCGACGAAGATCGCCAGTTCGTCCAGCCGGTCCACGATTATTCCGTTTTCCGAAAGAGTGCCTTTTGATCAAAGCGCATTCCTGCGCCGGGATGCAAGTGGTTGGCTATGGGCATCCGCGATCCGAGAGAGAGGAGCCCTGTCATGAGCATCAGCACCCAACCCGCCATCACGCTCTACGGCACGCCGCTGTCGGGCCATGCCCACCGGGTGGAGGCATTCCTGAACATCCTCGGCCTGCCATACCGTTACGTCGATGCGAATGCCGAGGTGCGGAAATCGGAGACCTTCCTCGCCCTGAATCCCTTCGGGCAGATCCCGGTGCTGGTCGACGGCGACCTCGTCCTGCCGGACTCCGTCGCAATCCTCGTCTATCTCGCCGACCGCTACGACGGTTCCGGCCATTGGAAACCGAAGGCGCCGGAAGAGGCGGCGCAGGTGCAGCGCTGGCTGTCGATCGCATCCGGCGACCTGCGCTTCGGGCCAGCGCTGGCGCGCATCCTGACGCTGTGGGGCGGGGCCGGTTCGCTGACCGATGCACAGAGAATTGCGGAGCGCGTCCTGCGCTTCATGGACGGTCATCTGGCCGGCCGCGACTGGCTGGCGGCGGAGCGGCCGACCATCGCCGACATCGCCTGCTACGCCTATGTCGCCCGCGCCCCGGAAGGGCACATCCCGCTCGATCCCTATCCGGCGGTCCGCCGCTGGCTGGAGCGGGTGGAGGCGATCCCGGCTCTGACCCCGATGCCCCAGAGCGCCATCCCGCAATCCGCCTGAACGCCTTCCCGCCATTCCGAACAAAGGAGCACGGCCATGGACCAGGACCGCATCCCCGATCCCTTCCATACCGGCGAGCGGGAGGCGCAGGCGCGGGCCGGGTTCCGCGTGCCGTCGGCGCCGATCCGCGACCGGCTGATCCCCCAGCACCAGGAGTTCTATCCGCTGCTGCCCTGGCTGCTGGTCGCCGCACGGGACGAGGCCGGCGACCCGTCAGCCGGCGTGCTGACCGGCGCCCCCGGCTTCGTCGCCGCGGCCGATCCGCGGACGCTGTGGGTGCGGCCGGAGGTTGGCGCGTGGCAACCCTGGCCGGCCGGGCCGGCGGTCGGGGAGCCGGTGGCGGCGCTGGGAATCGACCTCGGCACCCGCCGCCGCAACCGGGTGAACGGCCGGGTGGCGGCGCGCGACGGGCAGGCCTTTGCGATAGGGGTGGAGGAGAGCTTCGGCAACTGCCCGCAATACATCCATGTGCGCCGGGTGGAGGCCGCACCCCCCTCCCCCGCCGGAGCGGTGGAAGCACTGTCCGGATTGGACGGAGAGGCACGGCGCCTGATCGGTGCGGCGGACACCGCCTTCATCGCATCCACCTCGTCAGCGGGGAAGGATGGCCGGCTGGACGTGTCGCACCGGGGTGGGCCGGCCGGCTTCATCCGCATCGACGGCGACCGGCTGATCGTGCCGGACTATGCCGGCAACCGCTATTTCAACACGCTGGGCAACATGGTGCTGAACCCGCGCGCCGGGTTGCTGCTGGTCGATGTCGCCAGCGGCGACGTGCTGCACCTGACCGGGGCGGCCGGCATCGATTGGCAGCCCGACCCCGAACTCCCCCACGCACAGCGAAGCTGGAGCCTGCATGTAGAGCGCGGGTGGCGGCGGAAGGCCGCGATCCCGCTGCGTTGGAGCGAACAGGAGCGTACCGGGACACCCTGACGCAAGCGTCACTGGACCATCGCCAAGCACCCGAAACTGTGCTTCGATGACGGTTCCATGACACTTGATGGATGGGTGTGTCGATGCGCAAATCCGCCTGTTCCGGGCGCTGGTCGCTGCTGCCCGGTGCGGTTGTCCTCTCCCTTCTCGCCGGTCCAGCCCTTGCCGCCGATCCGGCTCCACAGGGCCCGGTGCCCCAGAACGACCTGCTGAACGCCGAGCTGTGGATGCAGCGGTCGGTCGAATACAAGGCCAACGCGCTGGCGGTCTATGCGCTGGGCAGGATCCAGCTGGACAAGGCGCTGGCCGACAAGACTTGGACCGCGGCGACCGAGCAGGCCGGCAATTACCAGGATCTGCCGCCGGCCGTGGTGCTGGACCTGGACGAGACGGCGATGGACAACTCCGCCTACCAGACCGGCCTCGTGACCACCGGCACCGACTTCTCGCCCAAGACCTGGGACGCCTGGGTGAAGGCGGAAAAGGCGACGGCGGTGCCGGGCGCGGTGGAGTTCACCCAGTATGCCGAGTCGAAGGGCGTCAAGGTCTTCTACGTCACCAACCGCAGTGCCGACCAGGAAGAACCGACCCGCCGCAACGCGCAGGCGCTGGGCTTCCCGATGGGCGGCAACGTCGATACCTTCCTGATGTCCAAGGAAAAGCCCGACTGGGGTTCGGCCAAGAGCACGCGGCGCGCGGCCATCGCCAAGGATTACCGGATCGTCCTGCTGTTCGGCGACAATTTCGGCGACTTCTCCGACGCCTACAACGGCAGCGACGCGGAGCGGCTGAAAGCTTACGAGGCGGCGAAGGAGCATTTCGGACGCGACTGGCTGATGCTGGCCAATCCCGGCTACGGCTCGTTCGAGAGCGCGCCCTACGGTCACAATTTCAAACTCTCGGCCGACGAAAAGCGGGCCAAGAAAATCGGTGCGCTGGAACCCTGGGTGGCGCAGACCCAGTAAGCACGTAAGGTAGGGGGTGCGCCGGTCTGAGATGAACTCTCAGAAGATCAGGCGCACCGCCTGCACGATCACCACCCACGGGGCGCCGATCATCACCGTCCACACGGCCAGACGCGGCAAACCGCGCATCTTGCGGATTTTTGGCTCGGCGGACGGGGCGGCTTCGAAAGAGGTGGCGTTGTAGATCGACATGGCCTGCTGCTCCATGAGCAAGATGACGGTGACGCCATCATGCGGTTTCGATCCTTAACGACCTTTAAAGAGCACTGCCCGCCAAGTCGACGTTTGCGCATTACCTCGACCGGATAAGTATGCTCCCGACGAACACGGCGTCCCGGCGCTGAGCGACCGTCGCCGTGACGCCGCGATGGAACGGACGTTACGGCTTCGCCACGTGCCAGACGTTGTTCACCCCGTCACCGGTGGTGTCGCCGGGCTTGGCGTCCTTGGCCCAGGTGTAGAGCGGCTTGCCGTCGTAGGCCCATTGCCGGGATCCGTCGTCGCGGGTGACGACGGTGTATTTGCCCATCGGCTTGGCGGAGGCGGGAGCCATCAGCGGCGGCCAGTTCGTCGCGCAAGGCCCATTGCAGGCCGACTTGCCCGCCGTATCCTTGTCGAAGACGTAGAGCGTCATGCCCTTCGCATCGGTCAGGACGGGACCCATCGCGGTCTTCCCCATCATGGCCGGTTCTTTTTCCTGAGCGAAGGCCGGGGCGGCGAACAGGACGGCCCCCAGGCCGACGGCGGCGACGCTAGCACGGATTGCGAACTTCATTGCGCAGTTCCTCCCGAAACAAGCCCGCCGGACGGCAGGCCCGATGGACCAAGGACGCAATGGAAGGCCGAATATTCCGCAGTTCACCGGCCGAAGATCGCGGCCATCGGCATTATACCGTCAGGTACTTGCGCACCTCCTGCTCGTCCAGGCCGTTGCGCGGACCGGACAGCATCACCTCGCCGCGCTCCATCACCACCCAGTCGTCGGCAAGGTCGCGGGCGAAGTCGAAATACTGCTCCACCAGCAGGATCGCCATGGTGCCCTTGTCGCGCAGGTAGGAGATGGCGCGGCCGATGTCCTTGATGATGGATGGCTGGATACCCTCGGTCGGCTCGTCCAGAACCAGCAGGCGCGGGCGCGTCACCAGGGCGCGGCCGATGGCGAGCTGCTGCTGCTGACCGCCGGACAGGTCGCCGCCGCGGCGCTCCAGCATGGATTTCAACACCGGGAACAGCTCGAACACCTCGTCGGGGATGGAGCGTTGCGACCGCGGCAGCGGAGCGTAGCCGGTCAGCAGGTTTTCCCGCACCGTCAACAGCGGGAAGATCTCGCGCCCTTGCGGCACATAGGCGATGCCGCGGCGCGCCCGGTCGGCCGGCGCCATCTTCGTCACGTCGGCGCCGTCCCAGCCGATGGAACCGCCGGACACCGGCTTCAGCCCGACGATGGCGCGCAGCAGGCTGGATTTGCCGACACCGTTGCGGCCGACCAGACAGGTGACCTTGCCGATTTCGGCCTTCATGGAAACGCCGCGCAGGGCCTGTGCGGCGCCGTAATGCAGATCGAGGGAACGAATATCCAGCATCATGGTGGCTCCCGTCAGCGGCCGAGATAGGTGTCGATGA
Organism: Azospirillum sp. B21; assembly: GCF_008364825.1. GTDB lineage: Bacteria > Pseudomonadota > Alphaproteobacteria > Azospirillales > Azospirillaceae > Azospirillum. Next base: position 42,539 of record NZ_VTTO01000023.1, on the reverse strand, counting down.
CTTGGGCGTTGGCGCTGACCGAGTCCAGCGAGCCTTCGGCCAGGACGGAGCCCTCGGCCAGCACCGTCACCTTGACGCCGAGAGCGCGGACGAAACTCATGTCATGCTCCACCACGATCACCGAATGCTTGCCGGCGATGCTGCACAGCAGCTCGGCCGTCTGTTCGGTCTCGGCATCGGTCATGCCGGCCACCGGCTCGTCCACCAGCAGCAGCTTGGGGTCCTGGGCCAGCAGCATGCCGATCTCCAGCCACTGCTTCTGCCCGTGCGACAGGCTGCCGGCCTGACGGCTGCGCAAGGGCGACAGGCGGGTGATGTCGAGGATCTCCTCGATCCGGCTGCGGTCGTCGCGGCTGATGGCGTAGGTCAGCGTCTTCAGCGGCCGGCGCGGCGCCTTCAGCGCCAGTTCCAGGTTGTCCCACACCGTGTGCGGTTCGAAGACGGTGGGGCGCTGGAACTTGCGGCCGATGCCGAGATTGGCGATGGCGGCCTCGCGCAGGCGGGTCAGGTCGGTCTGGCCCTCGAACAGGATGGTGCCGGTGTCGGGGCGGGTCTTGCCGGTGATGACATCCATCATGGTGGTCTTGCCGGCGCCGTTGGGGCCGATGATCGCCCGCATCTCGCCCGGCATCATCACCAGCGACAGACTGTTCAGCGCCTTGAAGCCGTCGAAGCTGACCGATACGCCGTCAAGATAGAGAAGGGTCGATTCCGCGCTCATGGGTCAGGCTCCCTTCTGGCCAGCGGTCTGGTTTGCAGGTTGGGCGTTGGGAAGGGGCGAGGCCTTGTTGCGGCGGGGAAGCTTCGCGGTCAGCTGGCCCCACAGCCCCAGCAGGCCCTTGGGCAGGAACAGGGTGACCGCCACGAACAGGCCGCCGAGCGCGAACAGCCACAGTTCCGGCAGGGCGCCGGTGAAATAGCTCTTGCCCATGTTGACCAGCACCGCGCCGAGGATGCCACCGGCCAGCGTACCGCGCCCGCCGACCGCGACCCAGATCACCGCCTCGATCGAGCTGGCCGGGGCGAATTCCGATGGGTTGATGATGCCGACCTGCGGGACGTAGAGGGCGCCAGCCACGCCGGCCATGCAGGCAGACAGGCTCCAGGCGAACAGCTTGTAGCTTTCGGTGTCGTAGCCCATGAAGCGGACGCGGCTTTCGGCGTCGCGCAGGGCCACCAGCACCTTGCCCAGCTTGGACGCAATGACGCCGGACGCGATCATGTAGGAGAGCGCCAGTGCAGCGACCGTCGCCACGAACAGCGCGACGCGGGTGGTATCGGCCTGGATGTCGTAGCCGAGGATGTCCTTGAAGTCGGTCAGGCCGTTGTTGCCGCCGAAGCCCATGTCGTTGCGGAAGAAGGCCAGCAGCAGGGCAAAGGTCAGCGCCTGGGTGATGATCGACAGGTAGACGCCGGTGACGCGGCTGCGGAAGGCGAACCAACCGAAGGCGAAGGCCAGCGCGCCCGGCACCACCAGCACCATCAGCGCCGCGAACCAGAACTGGTCGAAGCCCCACCAGTACCAGGGCAGTTCCGTCCAGTTCAGGAAGACCATGAAGTCGGGCAGTTCCGGGTTGCCGTAGACGCCGCGCGGGCCGATCTGCCGCATCAGGTACATGCCCATGGCATAGCCGCCGAGCGCGAAGAAGGCTGCATGGCCGAGCGACAGGATGCCGCAATAACCCCACACCAGATCCAGCGCCAGCGCCAGCAACGCGAAGCACAGGTATTTGCCCAGCAGCGAGACGGTGAAGACCGACAGGTGGAAGGGCGAGTCCGCCGGCACCCACAGCGTCATCACCGGGACGGCCACCGCCAGGATGGCGAGGATCGTCAGGACGATTCCGGCCTTTCGGTCCAGCCCCATCAGGAAAAAGCGCAGCAACATCGGTCAGGCCTCCACCGAGCGGCCCTTCAGCGCGAACAGGCCGCGCGGACGCCGTTGGATGAACAGGATGATGAAGATCAGCACCAGGATCTTGCCCAGCACCGCACCGGCATAGGGCTCCAGAAACTTGTTGATGGAGCCCAGCGTCAGCGCGCCGACCAGCGTGCCCCACAGGTTGCCCACCCCGCCGAACACCACGACCATGAAGCTGTCGATGATGTAGCCCTGCCCCAGGTTCGGGCTGACATTGTCGATCTGGCTCAGCGCCACCCCGGCCAGCCCGGCGATGCCGGAGCCGAGCCCGAAGGTCAGCGCATCGACCCGCGCGGTGCGGATGCCCATGGCGTTGGCCATCGGCCGGTTCTGCGTCACGGCGCGGATCGACAGGCCGAACCAGGTGCGCTTCAGAGCCACCAGCAGGGCCGCGAAGACGGTGAAGGCGAAGATGACGATCCACAGCCGGCCGTAGGTGATGGTCAAGCCGCCCAGTTCGAAGGCGCCGGACATCCAGCTGGGCGCGCCGACCTCGCGGTTGGTCGGGCCGAAGATGGAGCGGACGGCCTGCTGGAGCGCCAGCGACAGGCCCCAGGTGGCGAGCAGCGTTTCCAGCGGACGGCCATAGAGCCAGCGGATCACGCTGCGCTCGATGATGATGCCGACGCCGCCGGAGACGAGGAAGGCGGCAGGCAGCGCCACCAGGATCGACAGGTCGAACAGGCCGGGAGCGTAGGCGCGGAAGGCCTCCTGCACCATGAAAGTGGTGTAGGCGCCGATCATCACCATCTCGCCATGGGCCATGTTGATGACGCCCATCACGCCGAAGGTGACGGCCAGCCCGATGGCGGCCAGCAGCAGCACCGAGCCCAGCGACAGCCCATACCAGAGATTCTGCAGCGCAGCCCAGAAGGCCAGCTTCTGTTCCAGGGTGGAGACGGCGGCGGCGGCCGACCGCTTGGTGATGTCCGACGCGCCGGAGCCGGCGACCATGTTCAGCAGGACCAGCGCGTCGCGGTCGCCACGGGCGGTCAGCGTGTCGGTCGCCGCCTGGATTTCGGCGTCGGTCATCTTCGACGCGGCCTCGCCGGTCAGCAGGATGGCGGCACGCGCCTGCTCCATGGCGGCGCGGATGCCCTTGTCCTGCTCCTTGGCGATGGCGGCGCTCAGCGTCTCCAGCGCAGAGGCGTCGCGGCTCTTGAACACCGCATCGGCGGCGGAGCGGCGGACACCGGCATCTGGGCTCATCAGGGTGAGCGCACCGAGCGAGGCGCTGATGGCGCGGCGGAGCGCATTGTTGATGCGGATCTTCTCGACCGCGGCGGCCGGCGCATCGCCGAGCGCGGCGCGGGTCAGCGGGTCGGTCAGGGTGAAGGCGTCGCCGGCCTTGCGGGCGATGACGACGGCGCCGTCGGCCTTGCGCACATGGAGGTCGCCGGCCTGGAGCGCCTCGATCACCGGCACGGCGGCGGGGTCACCGGCCTCCGACAGTTGCGCCAGGGCCTTTTCGGTTCCGGAATAGCCGCCGCTGCCCAGGGCCTGGACGAGCGGGCGCAAATCAATTGCTCGGGGGTCGGCGGCATAGGCGGCGGTTGATGTGGCGACCACCACACAGAGCGCCATCAGCCAGCGGAGAGCGCGTCGCATCGCGGGTCCTTCGGTGCGGGGGTGTCTAACAACGCGAAACGCTTGCCCCCACCCTAACCCTCCCCCGCTGGGCGGGGGAGGGGATCTCTCCCTCCCTTGCGTCGGACCGACCTTCGATCGGCCGAGAGCGGGGGAGGGTCGGGGTGGGGCAAGCGTCGCGACCACTCAAATCAGAGGACGGACACCAGCCCTCACGACCCCTTGCCGCCGCACTTGCCGGTCTTCACGTTGAAGTTGCCGCAGGACATCGGCTTGCGCCAGTCGGCGATCAGGTCCTTGCTGTCCGGCAGATAGTCCGACCACTCGTCGCCGGGGACCAGGCCCGGGGTCTTGGAAACGACGTCGAACTGGCCGTTCTCCTGCACTTCGCCGATCAGGACCGGCTTGGTGATGTGGTGGTTCGGCAGCATCGCCGAGTAACCGCCGGTCAGGTTGGGGACCGACACGCCGACCATGGCGTCGATGACCTTGTCCGGCTCGGTGGTGCCGGCCGCCTCGACCGCCTTCACCCACATGTTGAAGCCGATGTAGTGGGCTTCCATCGGGTCGTTGGTAACGCGCTTGTCGTTCTTGGTGTAGGCCTTCCAGGCCTTGATGAAGTCGCTGTTCGACGGCGTCTCGACCGACTGGAAGTAGTTCCAGGCGGCCAGATGGCCCAGCAGCGGCTTGGTGTCGATGCCGGCCAGCTCTTCCTCGCCGACCGAGAAGGCGACGACCGGGATGTCCTGCGCCTTCACGCCCTGGTTGCCCAGTTCCTTGTAGAAGGGAACGTTGGCGTCGCCGTTGATGGTGGAGACGACGGCGGTCTTCTTGCCGGCCGACCCGAACTTCTTGATGTCCGCCACGATCGACTGCCAATCGGAATGACCGAACGGCGTGTAGTTGATCATGATGTCCTCGGGCTTGACGCCCTTGCTCTTCAGGTAGGCTTCGAGGATCTTGTTGGTCGTGCGCGGATAGACGTAGTCGGTGCCGGCCAGCACCCAGCGTTGGACCTTCTCCTTCTCCATCAGGTAATCGACGGCCGGGACCGCCTGCTGGTTGGGGGCGGCGCCGGTGTAGAAGACGTTGCGGGAGGACTCCTCGCCCTCATACTGGACCGGGTAGAAGAGGATGTTGTTCAGCTCCTCGAACACCGGCAGCACCGACTTGCGGCTGACCGAGGTCCAGCAGCCGAACACGGCCGACACCTTGTCCTTGCTGATCAGCTCGCGCGCCTTTTCGGCGAACAGCGGCCAGTTGGAGGCGGGATCGACCACCACCGGCTCCAGCTTCTTGCCCAGCAGGCCGCCCTTCTTGTTCTGTTCGTCGATCAGCATCAGCATGACGTCCTTGAGCGTCGTCTCGCTGATCGCCATCGTGCCGGACAGGGAATGCAGGATGCCCACCTTGATCGTGTCCTGCGCCATCGCCGGCGCGGACATCGCAGCCATCGCGCCCATGGCCAGACCGGCCAGCGCGCTGATCCCGAAGCTCGACGTCAGTTGCTTGGTCCGCATGAAGTTGCCCCCTTCCTTTGGCACCCCGGTTGCTCCGGGGCTTCGCCACATCGTCGGAAGAAAGGCTACCGCGCATGCGAAAGACCGTATCTACGTCAAATGACACATACGGCCACGCCCGAGCATTTCAGGCGGTACCACCGGCGGCGGTTCGGAATAAAACCGATGCGGCGGCGTCCACCTGTCTGATGAACGCGTGTAACGATGATGGGCGCCTGCGAGTGACGCGGCGATGCACGGGAGCAACAGTGTGAACAGCAGAGCTGACGACACCAAATGTCGCTTGCGGATCCCGGGTGGCTCGCTGAAGGATACAGCGCTCGATCCTATCCGTTCACGTTCCGGTCCCATCGCCATGCATGATCACCGCCGCCTGATCTCCCGCCGCTCCGCCGCCCTCTGCATGGTCGGCGGGCTGGTCGGCGTCATCCTGAGCGGTCCTGCGCTGGCCGCACCGCAGAAGGAGGCGGCGCAGGCCGCCAAGCCTCCGCTGGTCGCCGGCTGGGCCGCGGCGCTGGAACGGCGCGCGCTGGAAATCCAGAACGCGCCCAAGGTGCAGGCCACCCGCATCGGCTATGGCGCCGTCGTCAAGAAGGGCGACGGCGGCATGATCGAGAGCGTCGCCCCGGCGGTGGAGTTGCCGCCGGCGGAGGTCCAGCAGGCCCAGGCCCCCACCCTGCCCGGCCTGGAACCGGTGGAACCGGCACCGCCGGTGGTCATCACCGTGCGCTCGCCGCTGGCCGACCGCGTCGGCCGGGTGTCGCGCCGCCTGATCGAGCTGGGCTTCCTGCCCGCCGACAAGTGGACCGACAGCTTCAACGACGATGTCGAGACCGCCGTGCGCGCCTTCCAGCTGGCGGAAGGGCTGCAGCCCGACGGCAAGGTGGGCGAGGTGACGCGGCAGGCGATGGACCGCACCCCCGCCCAGACCGTCGCGCTTCTGCGCCGCGCCGCGGCGGCGATGCGGGCGCAGCAGGCCTCCATCCCCGAGACCACCGTTCTGGTCAACCTGCCCGGCCAGTCGGTAACCCTGATCGAGCACGGCCGCCCGAGCTTCACCATGCGCGCGGTGGTCGGCCGCCCGTCGCGCAAGACGCCGCTGCTGCAGGACAAGATCACCAGCGTCACCATCAACCCGACCTGGACCGTTCCGCCGACGGTGCTGAGCGAGGACAAGCTGCCGGCCCTGCGCAAGAAGGGCACCACCGGCATCAAGAACGCCGCCGTCTATCTGGACGGGACGGAGGTCGTCAACACGCAGTCGATCAACTGGTGGGGGGTCGATCCCGGCCGTGTCCGCATCGTCCAGAAGCCGGGCGACGACAACGCGCTTGGCCGCTTCCGCTTCAACCTGACCAACGGCGACGGCATCTTCCTGCACGGCACCAACGATCCGCGGCTGTTCAGCCGCGACCTGCGCGCCGCCAGCTCCGGCTGCGTGCGGCTGGAGGATGCCCGGATGATGGCGGAAACGCTGCTTGGTGCGGCGAAGATCACGCCGGCCAGCATCGGCCAGCAGCTCGACACCGGAGAGACCAAGACGATCCGGCTGCCGAACGCCATCCCCGTGCGCTTCGTCTACTGGAACGCCTCGGTCGACACCGCCGGCGTGGTGCGCGTCCATCCCGACATCTACGAGGATCCGCCCACCCTCTCCACCCCCGTCGGCCAGTCGGGTTCTGCCGCTCCCGCGATGTCGGCCAATCCGGGGGGTAGCGCTGCCGCCACCCCGGTGTCGACGCCGCGCCCGCTGTCCAAGCCGGCGCCGCTGCCGGTCCCGGCCGCCCATGCGCCGACGCCGCTGTCCTCCGCTTCGGCGCCGGCGCTGGCCAAGCCGCTGCCGGCACCGACGGGAATGTAAGGAAGGGCGAATCCCCCTCTCCCCCGCTCTCGCGCAAACTTCGTTTGCGCTGACGCGACAGGCGGACCATAGGTCCGCCGAAAGCGGGGAGAGGGTCGGGGTGAGGGGGGTCGCGCCGCGGGACCTTTGGGATAGCCACACGATGCATCCCCCTCACCCTAACCCTCTCCCCGGGGGGGAGAGGGGATTGTCTGTTACCTCACCGCGCCTGCAGCACGCCGACCGCGCCGCGCGCAACCTCGTGCAGGTCGGCTTCGCCGCCGGCTTGGACATGGGCGAACAGGCCGGCGCGCATGCGCGGATCCCAGAATTTGCGGATGTGGGTCGCAGTCTCCGTCACCGCCTCCTCATGCGGGTAGGTGGCGAAATGGACGGCGATCTGGTTCGCCATCCGGACCAGATCCTTGGCATGGTTCGTGTGGCTCATCGGTGTCTCCGGATTGGTTGATTTCAACGGAACAGGATGACGGTGTCGCGGCGCGACAGCGCGCCCAGCGTCAGGTTGGCGTTGCGCGCCAGTTCCAACGCCAGCGCCGTCGGGGCCGAGATGGTCGCCAGTAGCGGGATGCCCACGGCGGCGGTCTTCTGCACCAGTTCAAAGCTGCAGCGGCTGGTCATCACCACGAAGCCGGTGCCTGGGTCGGCGCCCGAGCGGACGACGGCGCCGATCAACTTGTCCAGCGCGTTGTGGCGGCCTACATCCTCGCGGGCCATGCGGATGGCACCGTCCGGCGCGCACCACGCGGCGGCATGGACCGAGCGGTTAGCCCGGTTCATCGGCTGGTGATCCGGCAGGGCACGGAAGGCGGCGGCCACGGCGGCCGGCTCCACCTCCAGCGAGGCTTCGATCTTGCGGGGCTCCCGAACGGCGTGGACAAGACTGTCCACGCCGCACAGGCCACAGCCGCTCCGCCCCTCCATGGAGCGGCTGCGAAGGCTTCCGCGCAGGAGACGCAGCGGGTCGACGGTCAGGTTGACGACGAAGCCCAGCGGCGTTTCCCGCACGGCGATGTTCTCGATATCGGCGGCGGACCCGACGATCTCCTCGGCAAGGCTGAAGCCCAGCGCGAAGTCCTCCAGATCGGCGGGGGTCGCCATCATCACGGCATGGGACCGGCCGTTGTATTCGAAGGCGACTGCGGTTTCCTCCGGCACCCGCCATTCGACGTCAGCGCCCTCCTCCACCCCGACACCGGCGGAAAAGCCGGTGCCGGTGACGGCGATGGAGCACATGAGGCTGTCGTCAGGACGGATGGAACCCGAAGGCATCGCGGTCATGCTTCCCACTCCTCAGGACGTTATTCTGCAGCGAGGACATTGGCGGCAGCGATGCGCTTGCGCTCGACGTCGTTCTTCGCGTAGTCGACCTGCCAGTCCGACGGCTGGTTGCTGCGGGCGACCTGCACCGCCGTCACCTTGTATTCTGGGCAGTTGGTCGCCCAATCCGAATTCTCGGTGGTGATGACGTTGGCGCCGGTCACCGGGTGGTGGAAGGTGGTGTAGACGACGCCGGCCGGCATGCGGTCGGAAATGACGGCACGCAACGTCGTCGCCCCCATGCGGCTGGCGAGCGACACCATGTCGCCGTCCTTGACGCCGCGGATCTCGGCGTCCACCGCGTTGATCTCCAGCACGTCCTCCGGATGCCAGGCGACGTTGGCGGTGCGGCGTGTCTGAGCGCCGACATTGTAGTGGGCAAGGATGCGCCCGGTGGTCAGCACCAGCGGGTACATCCGCGTGGTCCGCTCGTCGGTCGGCACATATTCGGTGATGACGAAGCGGCCGAGGCCGCGGGCAAAGCTCTCGCCATGCATGATCGCCATGCCGGTGTCGTCGTCCTCCAACCCGGTGCAGGGCCACTGGACGCTGCCGACGCGGTCGAGCTTCTCGAAGCTGACGCCGCGGAAGGTCGGGGTCAGACGGGCGATCTCGTCCATGATCTCGGACGTGGTCTCGTAGTGCATCGGGTAGCCCATCGCCGTCGCCAGCGCGCAGGCGACCCAATGCTCGTCCTTGCCGACCTTGGACGGCATCGCCTTGCGGACGCGGTTGATGCGGCGCTCGGCGTTGGTGAAGGTGCCGTCCTTTTCCAGGAAGGAGGTGCCGGGGAAGAAGACATGGGCGAAGGCCGCCGTCTCGTTCAGGAACAGGTCCTGGACGATGACGATGTCCAGCGATTCCAGCGCCGAGGTGACGTGGGTGGTGTTGGGGTCGGACTGGACGATGTCCTCGCCCTGCACGAACAGGCCACGGAAGCTGCCGTCATGGGCGCTGTCGAACATGTTGGGGATGCGCAGGCCCGGTTCCGGATCCAGCGTGACACCCCAGGCGGCCTCGAACTCCTGGCGGACGAGATCGTCCGACACATGGCGGTAGCCCGGCAGCTCGTGCGGGAAGGAGCCCATGTCGCAGGAGCCCTGCACGTTGTTCTGGCCGCGCAACGGGTTCACGCCGACGCCCTCGCGGCCGATGTTGCCGGTCGCCATCGCGAGGTTGGCGATCGCCATCACCGTGCTGGAGCCCTGGCTGTGCTCGGTCACGCCCAGGCCGTAATAGATCGCGGCGTTGCCGCCGGTGGCGTAGAGGCGGGCGGCGGCGCGGACCTGATCGGCCGGGACGCCGGTGCGCGATTCCAGATATTCCGGCGAGTTGCGCTGCTCGGCGATGAACGCCTCCCACTTCGCGAACTCCTTGGAATCGCAGCGTTCCTCGACGAAGGAGCGGTTCACCAGCCCTTCGGTGACGATGACATGGGCGATGGCGTTCACAACCGCGACGTTGGTGCCGGGCTGGAGCTGGAGATGGTATTCGGCCTTGACATGCGGGCTGCGCACCAGATCGATGCGGCGCGGGTCGATGACGATCAGCTTGGCGCCGGCGCGCAGCCGCTTCTTCATGCGCGAGCCGAACACCGGGTGGCCGTCGGTCGGGTTGGCGCCGATGACCAGGATGACGTCGGACTTGTCGACGCTCTTGAAATCCTGCGTGCCGGCCGAGGTGCCGAAGGTCTGCGACAGGCCGTAGCCGGTCGGCGAATGGCAGACGCGGGCGCAAGTGTCGATGTTGTTGGTGCCGAAGGCGGCCCGGATCATCTTCTGGACGACATAGACCTCCTCGTTGGTGCAGCGCGACGAGGTGATGCCGCCGATGGAGCCCCGGCCGTACTTGGCCTGCACCGCCTTCAGCCGCTCCGCGGCGTAGGCGATCGCCTCCTCCCACGACACCTCGCGCCACGGGTCGGTGATCTTCTCGCGCACCATGGGCTTCATGATGCGGTCCTTGTGGGTGGCGTAGCCCCAGGCGAAGCGGCCCTTGACGCAGCTATGGCCCTCGTTGGCGCCGCCATTCTTCCACGGCGTCATGCGCACCACCGTGGTGCCCTGCAGCTCCGCCTTGAAGGAGCAGCCGACGCCGCAATAGGCGCAGGTGGTGATGACGCTGTGCTCCGGCTGGCCGTGCTCGATGATCGACTTCTCGGTCAGGGTCGCGGTCGGGCAGGCCTGGACGCAGGCGCCGCAGGACACGCATTCGCTGTCCATGAAGCTTTCCTTGGCGCCCGGCGACACCGTGGAGGCAAAGCCGCGCCCGTCGATGGTCAGCGCGAAGGTGCCCTGGGTTTCCTGGCAGGCGCGGACGCAGCGCGAGCAGACGATGCACTTGGAGGCGTCGAAGGTGAAGTACGGATTGCTCTCGTCCTTCGCGGCAGCGCGATGGTTTTCGCCGTCGAAACCGTACCGGACGTTGCGCAGGCCGACGGCACCGGCCATGTCCTGCAACTCGCAGTCACCGTTGGCGGCGCAGGTCAGGCAGTCGAGCGGGTGGTCGGAGATGTACAGCTCCATCACGCCGCGGCGCAGCTTGGCCAGCTTGTCGGTCTGGGTGTGGACCTTCATGCCCGGGGCGACGGGCGTGGTGCAGGAGGCCGGAGTGCCGCGGCGCCCCTCGATCTCCACGGCGCAGAGGCGGCAGGAGCCGAAGGGCTCCAGGCTGTCGGTCGCGCAGAGCTTCGGCACGGTGATGCCGGCGTCCATCGCGGCGCGCATCACGGAGGTGCCTTCGGGAACGGTGATGCTGCGGCCGTCGATCTCCAGCGTCACCAGGGTCTCGGAGACGCGGGCGGGGGTGCCGTAGTCGGTCTCGTGGATGAGGGTCATCTCGGGTGCTCCTGGGTCGCTCGTTATTCGGCGGCGATGTGGGTGACGCGGACGGCCGGGGTCTTTTTGCGGAAGTCTTCGGGGAAGTGCTTCACCGCGCTGCGCACCGGATAGGGCGTCATGCCGCCCATGGCGCAGAGCGAGCCGTCCACCATCACGTCGCAGAGGTCGGCGAGCAGTTCGAGGTTCGCGTCGACATTCTTGCCGGCGATGATCTTGTCCAGCGTCTCCATGCCGCGGGTGGAGCCGATGCGGCAGGGGGTGCATTTGCCGCAGGATTCGGCGACGCAGAATTCCATGGCGAAGCGGGCCTGCTGGGCCATGTCGACGCTGTCGTCAAAGACGACGATGCCGCCATGGCCGACCATCGCCTCCTGCGCGGCAAAGGCCTCGTAATCCTTGGGCAGGTCGAACTGCGAGGGCGGCAGATAGGCGCCGAGCGGGCCGCCGACCTGCACCGCGCGGATCGGCCGGCCGGTGATGGTGCCGCCGCCATACTCGTACAGCAGTTCATGCAGTGTGATGCCGAAGGCCTTCTCGACGATGCCGCCGTTCTTGATGTTGCCGGCGAGCTGGAAGGGCAGCGTGCCGCGCGACCGGCCGACGCCGAAGTCGCGGTAATACTCGCCGCCCTTGTCGAGGATGATCGGCACTGAGCAGAGCGACAGCACGTTGTTGACCACGGTCGGCTTGCCGAACAGGCCCTCCAGCGCCGGCAGCGGCGGCTTGGCGCGGACCATGCCGCGCTTGCCCTCCAGGCTTTCCAGCATCGCGGTTTCTTCGCCGCAGATGTAGGCGCCGGCGCCGACGCGAACGTCGAGATGGAAGCTGCGGTTGGTGCCGTGGATGTTGTCGCCGAGCCAGCCCTCGTCATAGGCCAGCTTGATGGCGTGGCGCAGGGTCGCCGTGGCGTGCGGGTATTCCGAGCGCATGTAGACGTAGCCGGAGGTGGCGCCCACCGCGATGGCGGCGATGGTCATGCCCTCGATCAGGCAGAAGGGGTCGCCTTCGATGATCATGCGGTCGGCGAAGGTGCCGCTGTCACCCTCGTCGGCATTGCAGCAGACGAACTTCTCGTCCGCCTTGGCCTGCATCACCGTGTTCCACTTGATGCCGGTGGGGAAACCGGCGCCGCCGCGGCCGCGCAGGCCGCTGTCGGTCACCGCCTGGACGATCTCCGCCTGGGACATCGCCAGCGCGTTCTCCAGACCGCGGAAGCCGCCATGGGCGCGGTAGTCCTCGACCGACAGCGGATCGATGATGCCGCAGCGGGCGAAGGTCAGGCGCTCCTGCTTCTTGAAATAGGGGATTTCCTCGGTCAGGCCGTGGCCCAGCGCATGCTCCCCGCCGGTCAGGAAGCCGGCGTCGAACAGGGCGGGCACGTCGGCCGGGGTGACCGGGCCGTAGGCGACGCGGCCTTCCGGGGTTTCGACCTCGACCAGCGGTTCCAGGTAGAGCATGCCGCGGGAGCCGTTGCGGACGATGCGCACCGGCAGGTCGCGCTTGGCGGCCTCGGCCCGGATGGCGGCGGCGACCGCATCGGCGCCGACCGACAGAGCGGCGGAGTCGCGCGGGACGAAGACGGTGATCAGGTGGCCGCTCATTGCGCGTGACCCTTGTGGGAGTGGCTGAGGGCCCCGTGGAGTTGCCGGGGGATCTGTTGGTGGGCCTGCGGGTTGGTCCGCGTCTCCGCCGCCAGTTCGTCGAAGCGGTCGGGCGAGACCCGGCCGTGCAGGTTCTCGTCGATCATGACGGCGGGGGAGAGGGCGCAGTTGCCCAGGCAGAAGACCGGTTCCAGCGTGAAGGCGCCGTCGGCGGTGGTGCCGTGGAAATCGACCTGCAGGCGCTTCTTGATGTGGTCGACCAGCGCGTTGGCGCCCATCGACTGGCAGGCCTCGGCCCGGCAGACCTTGATGATGTGGCGGCCGGGCTTTTCGCGGCGGAATTCGTGATAGAAGGAGACGACGCCATGCACGTCGGCGCGCGAGAGGTTCAGCTCCGTCGCCAGCAGGGGGATGGCTTCCTCGTCGATATAGCCGAACTCTTCCTGCAGGGCGTGAAGGATCGGCAGCAGGGCGCCGCGCAGATGCCGATTGTCTTCGACAATCGTCCTGGCGCGCTCAGCGCTCCACGGATGGCTAGCGTTCACGGGTTTCCCTCCTTGCGATCGTCCGCGCCGCACTTGGGGTGGGCGTCGTTCTGGCTTGGCTCTGTTGGCTTTTTCCAGACGTCTCTCAGCGCCCGGCACCGTCAGAGTGGCGGAGGATACGGAATGCCAGCAAATTGTATTTTCCGATTGGCTGATAGCTTTCGGCTATCAAGAGCGGCCCGTCAGCGGATCGCCACCCGCCAGGGGATCATCGCCTCGGCGACGCTGATCGCCACGCGCTGGGCGATGTCGGCGTCGGATGCGGCCACCGCCAGCGCCTTGGCCAGCGGCGGCGGCGGGTCGCGGTCGGCATAGGCGAGGCCGACGACGTGGCTCAGCTCCGGATCGACCAGCGGCAGGGCGACGATATCCGGATGAGGGGGCACGAAGGTCAGCAGCTGGCCGGGAACGATGCTGGCGCAGCTGCCGGCGCGGACGATGGTGTAGAGGGTGACGATGGAGTTGGTCTCCATCGCCGGCTGCACCGTCCGCCCGGTCATGCGGAAGGCGGTGTCGGCGATGCGGCGGTTCTGCATGTCCGGGGTCAGCAGGCAGAGCCGGAGACCGGCCGCCGTTTCCCAGGTCACGGCACCCTGGGCGATCTGCTCGTCGGACAAGTCGTGGCGGTGGGCCAGCAGGTGGTAGCGCTCGGTGTAGAGCGGCAGGGTGCGGACGTTGTTCAGCGGTTCGTTGTCGAGATAGGTGATGGCGGCGTCGAGTTCGAATTCGTCGAGGCCGCGCTGGATCTCGCGCGAACTGAGCGACACGACGGTGGAGCGGATGTGCGGGAAACGGGTGGTGAAGGGCGTCAGCACATGGGGCACCACCGGCAGGGCGGAGGGAATCGCCCCCACCCGTAGATGGCCGGTGACGCCCTGGGCCAGGGCCAGCAGCTCGTGGCGCAGGTTGTCGCGCTCGCCGACGATGCGGCGGGCGTATTCGAGGACCTTCATCCCCTCCGGCGTGAATCCTTCGAACTTCTGGCCGCGCTCGACGATGGGGACCTGAAGCTCCTCCTCCAGCTGGCGGATGGCGTTGGAGAGGGTGGGCTGCGAGACGTGGCAGCTTTCCGCCGCGCGGCCGAAATGCTTCTCGCGCGCCAGGGCCAGCAGATAGACGAACTTGCGGAACATCGTCAGGCCGCCGGGTCGAAGGGCGGGACCGGCAGGCCCGGCACATCGACCGTCATGGCGAACAGGCCGCCGGACTGCGGCAGGCGCTCCAGCTCGTCGGCGGGGCGGCCGGCGCTGGCGGTGGTGACGTAGAGGGTGCGCAGGTCGGGACCGCCGAAGGCCACCATGGTCGGGCAGCGCGCCGGCACCGGATGCTCCGACAGCAGTTCGCCGGCGGGGGAGAAGCGCGCGACCCGCCCGCCCTCGTAGAGCGCCGACCAATAGCAGCCATCGGCATCCACCGCCGCACCGTCCGGCCGGCCGCGGTCGCCGTCCTTCGGCTCCAGCCGGACGAAGACCTCGCGGTCGGAGACGGCACCGGTGGCGGGATCGTAGCGGTAGCGGTAGACGGTGAAGGTCGGGGTGTCGGAATGGTACAGGGTCCGCCCGTCCGGGCTGAAGGCCAGACCGTTGGAGGTCAGCAGCCCGCCGGCCAGCACCGCCAGCCCGCGCCGGTCGTAGCGGTAGAGATGCGCCTTGCCGCCGGCCTTGGGCTCGTCCAGCGTGCCGGCCAGATAGCGGCCGGCGGGATCGGTCTTGCCGTCGTTGAAGCGGCTGGCGCCCTGGTCCTCCGGATTGGCGGCGAGACAGGTGACCAATCCCCCCTCCCCGTCCAGCTGCCACAGGCCGGAGCGCAGGCCGGCGATGAAGCCGCCGCCCTTGCGCGGGGCGACGCAGCCGATCTCCTCCGGCAGAGACATTGCATGATTGGTCCCGGTGGCCGGATCGAAGCGGTTCAGCGCCCGGCCCTTGATGTCGACCCAATAGAGCGCCTGCTCGTCCACCGACCAGACCGGCCCCTCCCCCAGCTTGGCACGGGCGTCGAGCACACAGGTGAAGCCTGGGGTGAAGGCGGGGCCGGCGGTCATCGCGTGATCCTCGGGTGTTCGAACGGACACGCAGGGTCGGACAGATCGGCGGCGCGATCAAGCATCCCGGTCGGACAGTCCGGCGGGGCCGGTCACGGTGGGCTTATCGGCGGACTCATCAGGGGGGTGGAACGGCGTGGAACAGGATTCGGCGGATGTTGCATCGGCCGGCGGAGCCGTCAGCGCGGATGGGAGAAGGGGCCGGCGGCGCGGCGGCTGACCGGGCCGGGGTTGAGGTTGGGGAAATGCTCGTACTCGTTGAGGGTCCAGGGGAAGACGCCCTTCGGACCCTCGCCCTCCGGACGGGCCAGGATGGCGGCGACCATGGCGGGATCGGGCGCCATCCGCTCGCGCAGTTCGCCGGGGATGTCGTCGTCCAGTTCGGGGATTGTGACGGCGGGCGGATCCTCCGGTCTGGGGGCCGGCCGGGGTGCCGGCGGCGAGTCCTGGTCGGCGGCTTGCCGCCTGGAGGCCGGACGGTCGAGGCCGTCGAACAGGCCGAGCCGTTCGGCCATCCAGCGGACGGTGGTGCCATCGCCGGAGGTGACCAGCCGCTCGATCTGCTCGGCCACCAGGATGCGCAGCGAGGACAGGCGCAGCTCGGCCTCGCGGTTCAGCGCCTGCCGCTCCCACCACACCCTGTGACGGAAATCCTTGGAGCCGTAATAGGCCCGCCAGAGCGTGGTGCGGCTGCACCCCATGGCGCGGGAGACCTGAAGGAAGCTGTTGCCGCGCGCCAGCATGCCGGCGGCCATGATCCACTGCTCGTCATGGAACTGCGAACCGGGGACCAGCGAGCCTTCGGACGGCACCGGCGGTTCTTCGGCCCAGGCGGGGAAACGGTCGTTCTGGAAGGTACGGCTATCGAGGGGCATGGTGGGGCTCCGCGAAGGGGTTGGACCTGGGCGGAGAGGGTATAGGAATTTGGTCCGGCGTTGGGGGAGTTTTGTGAAAATTCCTGAGCGTAGCCGAATGTAGAGACATCCGCTTCAATACGGAAGCGGATGTCTGCCTAGAACTGTAATACGCTAGAAGCAAATCATCTAATGAGATGCGCTTCCTTCGAATAGCAATGTCGGCTCGTCACGCGTGAAGAATCGTCCGACAGTATAGGCTTCGTCATCTGCATCAGGACTAATATTAGCTGTCGCGAATATTATTTGCGCGTCAACTTTCGTTTCTGCGAAATACTCGAGCAGAATGTTTTGAAAATTCTGGCTCCTTACCGGCTCGATTCCATGTTCTTCGATAGTGTCCATGATGAAAAAGCGTGGATGCCGGAATTTTTTATCTTCCATGGCAGCGAGAAGGAAGGCGGCAAAAAATGTATTTTTCAATATTACGCGAGAGCTTGCTGAAAAGTACTCTTGATCATTGACTGTTATGCGATTACCACCGAAGTCAAACCACACATCATCAGCATATTCAAATGCATCTTGCCTTCTGAGATCTTTTCTAAGAATAATCTTTATATGCGATGCGATGTGGTTTTTAGCTTCCTGATATCTGGATTCCTGAGCCAGCATGAGGTTATAATTGCGCTCTTGCAACCTACTAATATTTGCATTAATCTTCTCTTTCCGATCAGAAATTTGAGTGAGCTTCTTAACAATCTTCTCTCGCGATTCAATGTTCTCAAGTTGACCTTGAAGGTATCCAATTCTACGATTTGCTTCCGATATAAGTTGATCGCTTTTGGAGCTTGGCGCAGCGCGCACTTCACCGTATGCCGTTGCCAACTGACGCCACTCGTTCAAGGCTACAGTTTCAGAAGCCTCGATTTTCTTCAGCTCTTCAAAGCGCTCGCGCTGAAGAATTTCGGATTGTCTAATCTGAATAGTTACATCATTAAGTATATGGATAAAACGATTTCGTCCCGCGTTTTCACTCAAAGGCTGATGGCAAAGGTGGCAGTGGCTATGCTCTTGATGTTTTATGGGTTCCAGACAAGCTGGGCATGATATAAATTCTACAGTGCCAAACGCATTACTTGCAGCAGAAGCTTCTTGAAGGCTTTTGAGTTTTGATTTTTGGTGATTGATAAAAGCATCTGAATCAGCTATTTCCAATATCAAGGCATTTTTATCCTCCCGAACTTTCGATACAGTGCCCTGAGCTTTCTCCAAGGCAGCATAAACCTGCTCAGCCTGCTCAAGCGAGAGTGCATGCATTTCTTGTTCGACGAGAGATGCCTTTCTGGCCTGCTCGACATCCGAGCGTGCTTGTCCAATCATGTTAATAATCTTTTGCCGTTCTTCTCGAACGGAATGAAGTGAGAGACTCTCACCGACTTGACCTAACACCGAGTAAAGGCTGCGCAACTCCGCAGAGACCTCATCATATTCCTTCTGCATCCGCCGAAGATAAATCTGGTTTTCATAGAATTCGGTATCAAATGCGCCGCAAAGCAACCTTCCAACGGCTTCACGAATAGTAGCTGTATCGAAAGGCTCGATGCGGAATAGGCTTTCTATCGGGCTTAGCTGGTCAGAATAGAGTATTCTTAAAAGCTGATGCATAGTTAGTCCACCAGAATTTTCATTATAAACTTCCGGTATACCCAAAAGCCTAAATAGAGCCTGCGAAAAACTTTCTCGGCTCTCTGTACGCAGGTATCCATATTTTATCCATTGAGAGACTGGACTAATAATAGCTTCATCATAAGCTCCACCATAAATTTCCATTGGCTGGCGCGTGTCCTTTTGTATTGAGCGAAAAAGCGTTGCAACGTTGCCATTTATTAAAACTTCCACAAAAACACCATCGCAACGTAGTGCCGCATCGCTCCACTGTGGGGTGAAGCCGCCAAGTCCATAGAAAAGAATATTCAAAAGAGTTGATTTTCCAGAAGAGTTTTCTCCACGAATAATGTTAACCCCAGAATGGAAATTCTCGTCAAAAACAGAAACGTTACGGCAGCGAATTACGAGACGACGCACCTGAAGTGTTGGAGTGAATAGAGTCATACCTGTGCTCCATAAGTCCTGTTCTGTGTTTTATTCCATTTACGCCATCAAGGGGATAGGCTGAAATCCTCTGCATGGCATCGAATAGTAATACATTTTGCTCGTTGCGCTCCCTAACCATTTCTAGCAGTTTATTATCTATCTTCTTAGCAGTTCTTGTCAGATAACCCACTATATATTGCTCCCGCTCTACGTACCCTTGAACAACGAGCGTCTGCACTGCAGCATCATGGAATGGACGCATATTTTCAAAAAGTGCTATTTTACTTGGCAGACGGACGTAGGAGTCTTTCCGATACAATTTAGATAAGCTTCTCCTGAAGTGCGCAATCTCTCGCGGATACCGAATCTCAGTCATAAAGTGGGGAAATGCAATAAAGAACGAACAAATGCGAGAGAATGGAAGCGTAGCAGACCTGTGTTCCAATGCATAAAGAAGTTGCACAAGGCGAAAAAGCGAATGGTAAGCATCGTATGCCGGTTGATAAGAAATCTGCGTCATTTATGCCACCTGATATGACATTGTTCAGCGAGCCAATATACCATTCCTGTTGTCGTGCGCCGATCCATGTCGAGTTCGCCGCCCCCAAATTGATCAGAAATAGGAATTACAATTCTCTCTGTAACAAGTCGGTCTATCGTCTCGAGAGGTAATTCTTCTACTAAGGGGTGTATGTAGTCGTTATATTCCCCTTCGGCGTCGGCCAAGCACCTCCCTAGTATTCGTTGCGCAGAAGGATATAAAGACCATTCATCAAGAACTTTAACAAATGACTCTTTAAACCTAAGCGCTCTTGTTATCTGAGCCTCGCGACCAGCATGATTCAGCTTTTTCACAAGCCCATCAATGCCGTCAACGGAATGATTATCATACCAACATTCTAAGCAACTAAGCTTCCCCTGGATTTGGGTGTTCTCCTTTACTTCATTGTCCAGCTTCTGGAGGAGGCGCTGAATCGGGGTAAGGTTAGTCGGCAGGTTTATCTCTGCTTTAGCAATCTTATTGTTAACGGTCGGTTGTGCCCCAGTGACATTCTGGACAGCGTTGGTCGCGTTGAACTGATCACCTTCAATTTTGTTACCCGCTACATAATCTTGTATGCTCCCAAGCGGTAGCTTCGCGTTTTGGCTGAGCGGAATGAGTTCGTTGGCCATGGCTGCGTCAAATGAGCCTAGCGATTGACATTTATGTCTCGGGCGAGGACCTTGTTCCCACCCACTTTGTCGCCACCGATCTTATCGCCATTGATCATATCTCCCCCAGTCCTGGAGCCAGACAGATCCACGATGGCCCCCCCGGTAGACGCTCGATTGCTTTTCGTAACAGTGTAAGTGACGGTTGCTCCAGCGAGGATGCCGATGAGGCCCGACACGATCTCAGACAGATAAGGCTTCAAAAGGGCTACAACGTCCATTGTCACTTCCCCAGCACCGTAAGGGTTTCGGCGTATATCCCATGACTAGCTTGGGTTACAATAACTTAGTTTACATTGTATGAACAATACAGGATGGCCGGCAGCAGTCTTTTCCGGACATTGCCATCATACATCGGTATGCGATAGCTGATCCCACATCCCTGAATCTCACTCTGCAAGGCTCACAGATAATCGCAAGCGAAGCGGATACGGGAACCACCGTGTGCATATGGATCTATATTCCGAACTGCGTCACGAGTACTGCTGCCTTTCCTTACGCGAAGCAGACTTCATCCACAATTCGCCAATCGGCAGTTCTCCGGTCATCTGCAAAGGTCGGACCACGCCATTTCACCCCCTACCCCTCCCCCATAGCCTCCACCGCCCGCCGTGACGCGACGCAGCGGGCGATCTCGGTCAGCAGCAGCACGCGGTCGATGGGCTTGGGCACATGGCAGTCCATGCCGGCCTCGTAGCAGCGGGCGATGTCGTCGGGGAAGGTGTTGGCGGTCAGCGCCACGATGGCGACGCGGCCGGCCGGGCCGGGCATGGCGCGGATGGCGCGCGTCGCCTCCAGGCCGTCCATCACCGGCATGTTCACGTCCATCAGGATCGCGTCGAACGGCTCGCGCCCATCCACCGCCCCTGCCGCCGCAACCGCCTGCGCCCCGTCCTCCACCGCCGCGACGCTGTGGCCGGCCTGCTTCAGCAGGGTGACGGCCAGCAGGCGGTTCATCTCCACATCCTCCGCCACCAGAATGCGCAGGGAGCCCGGCGCCGATGCCGCGGGGCCGGGCGTTGACGCGGGCTGCGGGGCGGGCGGCGGGGCTGGAGGCTCGGCCGCGGCCCCGGTCATGGTCTCGGGCACGGGCTTGACGATGGGCTCGGCGATGGGCGGCGGCGGGGCTTCCGCGGCCGGCTGGACCGGCGGGGCGGGCGGCTCGGGGGACGGCTGCGGCGGAGACAGGGGTGGGGCCGGGGGTGAGGCCAGGGGCGGAGACGGGGCCAGCGGGTGCAGGCGGGCCAGACGGTCGCGCAGCTCCAGCGGGTCGTAGGGCTTGGCGATCAGGTCGTAGCCGCCCAGCGCCACGTCGTCGGCCACCACCGCATGGGCGGCGAAGCCCGAGGCCAGCAGAACCGGAAGGTCGGGGCGCAGGCGACGCGCTTCGCGCGCCAGCTCCGCCCCGTTCATGCCCGGCGGCATCACGATGTCGCTGAACAGCAGGTCCAGCGGCTCGTCCCCGCGCAGCACCACCAGGGCCTCGCCGGCGCCGGACGCGCCGATCACCCGGTGGCCCCAGCTGCGCAGCAGGGCGCAGCCGTGCTCCAGGATGTTGTGGTCGTCCTCCACCATCAGGATCGACAGGCTGGGCCGGTCCGACGGCGGGCGGGCGGTGCCGCCGCTCTCGTCGGCCAGACGGTCGGGCGGGAAATGGAGGGTGACGGTGGTGCCCTCCCCCACCCGGCTCGACAGGGTCATGGTGCCGCCATGCAGCTCCACCAGCCGGCGGGTCAGCGGCAGGCCCAGCCCGGCGCCCTCGGTCTGGCGGTTGGCCGGACTCTCGACGCGGGTGTAGGCCAGCAGGACACGGCCCAGATCCTGTTCGGGGATGCCGATGCCGGTGTCGCGCACCTCCAGCAGCAGGCCGCCGTCAGGAGCGGGGCCGGCGGTCAGCGAGACGGCGCCGCCGGAGGGCGTGTATTTGACGGCGTTGGACAGCAGGTTCAGCAGGATCTGGCGGAGGCGCCGCTCGTCGCCGCGCAGGAAGCGGGCGGCGGGGTCCACCGTCGCCGACAGGACGATGCCGGCGCGGGCGGCGCGCGGGGTCAGCAGGCGGATGGCGAAGGTGGCGGCGGCGTCGAGGTCGACCGCCTCGTCGTCCAGCACCAGCTGCCCGGCCTCCGCCCGCACATAGTCGAGGATCTCGTTGATCAGCTCCAGCAGGTGCTGGCCGCTGTCGCGGATGTTGACGGCGAAGTCGCGGTAATGGGCGTTGCCGACCGGCCCTTCCGACTCCCGCGCGATCAGGTCGGCGAAGCCGATGACGGCGTTCATCGGGGTGCGCAGCTCGTGGCTCAGGCTGGCCAGAAACTCGGTCTTGCTGCGGCTGGCCGATTCCGCGGCCTGGCGGGCGTCCTGAAGCTCCGCCTCCATGATCTTGCGGGCGGTGACGTCGCGCTCGACGCTGACGTAGTCCTGCGGGGCGCCCCAGTCGTCGGTGACCAGCCGCACCGCCGCCTCGATCCACACCCAGCGCCCATCGGCATGGCGCAGCCGGTAGGTGGTCTTCAGGGTCGGGCGGTTGGGCGTCAGGCGGGCCAGACCGGCCGACAGCGCGTCGCGGTCGTCGGGGTGGACCCGCTCCACCAACGGGCGGCCGATCAGGTCGGAGGGCGCGCAGCCCAGGCTGTCGCGCGTCGCCTCCGAACAGAAATGGCGCACGCCGTCCAGACCGATGCGGCCGATGATGTCGGTGACGCCGCGCGCCAGCAGGCGATAGCGCGCCTCGCTGGCGCGGATCGCGCGTTCGGCCTCGTGCCGGCGGGTGATGTCGCGGGCGCCGACCGACAGCATGACGATGGCGCCGCTGTCGTCGCGGATCGGCACCTGCGACACCTCCCACCAGCGGGTGACGCCGTCGTGGGTGTGCTGCTCCTCGAAGCGGGTAGGGGCGCCGGCGTCGATGCAGGATTGCAGGTCGGCCATCGCCTTGGCGGCCAGATCGGGCGGCAGCAGGCTGTCCAGCGGCTTGCCGGCCGCGTCGGCGGCGCGGTCGCCCATCGCGCGCTGGGCGGCGGCGTTGGCGCTGTGCAGGATGAAGCCGCCGTTGTCGCCAACGCGGATGATCGCCAGGCTGTCGGCGGAGCTGTCGAACACGGCGCGGAAGAGGGCGGCGTTCTCGGCCAGCGCGTTCTCGTCGGCGACGCGGCGGTGCTCGCGCGCCAGCATGGTGCCGAGCAGGCCGATGCCGAGCGCGGTGAAGGCGGTCAGCGGCAGCGCCGCCTCCGCCAGCCCCCGCAGGGCGAGCCCCAGGTCGGGCAGCAGCAGGAAGGCCAGCAGGGTCAGCGGGGTGATGGCGAGGCCGAACAGGGCCAGCAGGGCGAAGCCGTAGGCGCCCTTCCCTTCTCCGCTGTTGCCGGCGGCCCACCGCTCCATCGGCCGGGCCAGCAGCGGCGCCGCCAACGCCGTCAGCAGGATGCCGGCCAAGCCGGTCAGCGAGCCCATGCCGCCCAGCCACAGCCGCACCCCGCCGGCAGCAAGGGCGGAGATCAGGGCGGCCGGCCAGCCGCCGAACAGCCCGGCCAGCCCGATCATCGCGTTGCGCAGGTCGACCAGCACCCCGCCCTCGACCGGGTAGGCGTCGAGCATGGAGATGGCGGCGGCCACGCCGAACAGCAGGCCGGACAGCAGGGCGAAGGGCAGGCGCCGCGCCCCGAACCGCCGCAACACATAGCGGTAGGCGAGCAGGACCAGCGCCAGCAGCCCGACGCCGTGCGCAAGGGCGATGATGATGCCGGTTCCCATGCTCCGCCCCCCAGCGGCAATCCCGATCCCGTCCCAATTCCGCAGTCCGAAATCCGGAGCGAACTTTTACACAGGCAATCAAACAAGAAAAAGAAGCGATTCGAAACAGTCATATGGGCTTTTTATATAGTCCTGCCGCTGAAAGCGGGCGAACCGCTCACCTGTCAATGCCGGCGGCGGGACCGGCACCACGCGGCTGTCGTGTTCGGCTGCCGATTCGGTTAGGATGACCCGCGCGAATGGTTCGTGGTCGTCGTGTTTTCGTGGGCTTCGGCATGCTGTTCAAGGTTTTTTCACGGAGCCTGGTCGCCCGGACGACGGCATCGGCGGTGCTGCTGGTGTCGGTGCTGATCGCCGTGCCCATGGTGGTGCTGATCCAGGCCGACGTGCGCAACACGCGGGCCGAACTGGCCATCCGGGCGGAGATGGCGACCAGGATCGTGCTGGACGACGTGGCGAACGCGCTGTGGGACCTCGATCCCGAAGAGGCGGTGACGGCGCTGATGCCGCTGCGCTCGATCGACAGCTTCGCCGAGGCGGTGATCCTGGGGACCCATGGCGAACGCTTCGCCACCTTCCGCAAGCCGGGCGTGACCATCCTCAGCGAAGCCGCCGCAACGGCGGCAACCGTGCCGCTGACCCACCTGGACCGGACCGGCGCCGTCCGCAGCATCGGCACACTGCTGGTCCGGCTGGACACCGGCCCGACCGACGCGGCCATCCGCCACCATGTGCTGGTGCTGGGCGGGACCGGCGCCGTCACCCTCCTGCTGGTGGTCCTGGGGGTGGTGTGGGCGACGCGCGGCATGACCCTGCCCATCGCCGGCATGACCCGCGCCATGGCCGATCTGGCGGCGGGCGACGTGTCGGTGGACGTGCCGGTGCGCCACCGCGACGACGAGATCGGCCGCATGGCCAAGGCGCTCGCCACCTTCCGGCAGAACGCCATCGACCTGCGCGTCGCCAAGGAACGGGCCGAGCAGGCGGTGGCGTCGAAGGCCAAGTTCATGGCCGCCGCCAGCCACGACCTGCGCCAGCCGGCCCAATCGCTGCTGATGCTGACCGCGATGCTGCGCGCCACCGCCCCCACCCCGAAGGTGGCGGAATCGGCGCGCAAGATCGAACAGGTCGTCATGACCCTGAAGCAGCTGCTGGACGAGCTGCTGGAGGTGTCGCGGCTGGACGCCGGCGGCGTCACGGCGAACAAGGCCGTGCACGAGGTCGCCGACCTGTTCGACGCGCTGGACTCGCAATACGGCCCGGTCGCGCGCAACAAGGGGCTGGCCTTCGCCGTGCCGCAACACCGCGCGCCGGTGGTGACCGACCGCATTCTGCTGCAACGCCTGCTGGGCAATCTGATCGACAACGCGATCCGCTACACGGCCAGCGGGCAGGTTCAGGTCGCCTGCCTGGAGTCCGGCGGCACCCTGATCGTCGAGGTGCGGGACACCGGCATCGGCATCCCCGAAGACCGGCTGGACGCCATCTTCGAGGAGTTCCACCAGATCGGCAACCCGGAGCGCAACCGCGACAACGGCATCGGATTGGGGCTGTCGATCGTCAAGAGGCTGGCGACGGTGCTGGACCACCCGGTGAAGGTGCGCTCGACGCTGGGCAAGGGATCGGTCTTCTCCGTCACCATTCCGCTGGCCCCGGTGGAGACCGCCGCGGTGGAGAACGTTGCGGTGGAAACCGCCGCGGTGGAGCCTGGAGCCACTGTTCCGGTGGTCCGGCCGGCCGCCTCCGCCGCTCCACCCGCCCCTGCCCCTACCCCTGCGGCACCGATGGCGACGCTGGCGGACGCCCCCAAGGACGGGGAGATCGCGATCCTGGTGATCGACGACGACAGCTTCGTGCTGTCCGCCATCACCATGTTCCTGACCAGTGCCGGACATCGCGTCGTCGGCGCCTCCACCGTCTCGCAGGGACTGCGGGCGGTGGAGGACGGAACCGTCCGGCCCGACGCGGTGATCGCCGACTATCACCTGTCCGCCACCGAGAACGGCCTGGATTTCATCGCCGAGGTATGGACGCGGCTGGGCCTGCGCATTCCGGCGGTGCTGATCTCCGGCCGGCTCGACGGGGCGGTGACCAGCCGGGCGGCGGAGATGGGCGTGATCGTGGCCGCCAAGCCGATCATGCCCGACCGCCTGTCGACGCTGGTGGAGGCGATGACCGCCTCGCGGCCGGCCCTGTCCGTCGCCGCCGATACCTCCCGCCCCGCATAAGACCCTCGTCGATCCCCTGGTCGGCAGAAGTCATCGGCCGGGCGCCGGATGCTTAGGACCAAAAATAAACTCACATATCCGGCTGTGCTGTGGCACAACATTAACGCCATGCCCGGAACCAGTCCTGCAACCCGTTTCACGGGCTGGAAACAAGCAAACTCGGAGGATTCCATGCGCGGCGCCACCACGACCGACATCACGCGTGCCCGGAACATCATCGCCGGTTTCGACTTCGGCTATGTGGTCGACCGGGCGGTCGCCGCGGGCATGACCCGCGCCACGTCCGAGATCGCGCTGCACCAGTTGAAGGCCTTCCTGCTGGCCTGCGCCGAGCATCCGGACCGCGACATCGTTCCGCAGTCCGCCGCTTGCGACGATCTGTGGCACGAGTTCATCGTCGCCGACACCCGCGCCTACTTCCGCTTCTGCGAGGCGGTGTATGGCGAGTACCTCCACCACAACGGCGTCGCCGTCCCCGCCGACCGCATGGCCGCCGCCCGCGCCGACAGCGCCAACCTGTTCGCCACCGCGGATTGCCTGCGCGAAGCCAAGGCGGCGGACTGCCTCCGTGAGGCGAAGGCCGCTGATTGCCTCCGCGAGGCCAAGAGCGCTGATTGCCTCCGTGAGGCCAAGAGCGCCGACTGCCTGCGCGAAGCGAAAGCTGTCGACTGCCTCCGCGAGGCGAAGGCCGCTGATTGCCTCCGTGAGGCCAAGAGCGCCGACTGCCTGCGTGAAGCGGGATCGCAGGACGCCTGACGCTACCCGGCGGCTTCAGCGAAAAGCCCCTGTCCGTCAGCCGGACAGGGGCTTTTTTCTTGCCCGCGTCACCCTGCCCTATGCCGGTTCAGCCGAAGTTGAGGCCGCCGAACGGCGTGATGAAATTGTCGCTCAGCACGTTGCCGCGCAGAGCCACGTAATCCGGCACCACCAGCGGGATCACCGGCATGTCCTTCATCACCAGGCACTCGGCGTCCTTGTAGACCTCGGCGCGGCGGTCGGGGTCCGCGATGGCCATCGCGCGTTCGACCAAGCCGTCGAACTCCGCATTGGACCAGCCGACGGGATTGAAGCGGCTGCGGCTGCTGAACAGCTCGTCCAGGAAGTTCATCGGGTCGGGGTAGGTGGCGGTCCAGCCGAACAGGAAGGAATCGTAGTCGCGCCGGCGAGAGCGGGCGATGAATTCCTGCCGCGGGGCGGTGACCAGCTTCGCCGGAATGCCGGCATTGTTCCATTGCGACACGTAATAGACGAACTCGCGCCGGTATTCCGGAATGACGCTGACCGTGAAGGGATCGATGCCACGCCCCGCCGGATAGCCCGCCTCTTCCAGCAGGCGCGCCGCCAGCGTCGGGTCGTAGACGAGCGGCTCCAGCTTTTCGTTCGACAGCAGAGCCGGCGGAACGACGCCGTTATGGACGGCAGCCACGCCGCGGAAGAAGCGCTCCGCCACCGCGTTGCGGTCGATCAGCAGCGACATCGCCCGGCGGACCCGGAGATCGGCAAAGGCCTTCACCCGGCGCAGATCAAGCGCCACCACCCGCATCTGCATCCGCTGCACGTTGGTCAGCGACCGCTTGAAGCCGGGATCGTCCATCACCCCGCGCAACGCATCGGTGTCGACGAAGGTGAAATCGATCTGGCTGTCGTTGAACAGCGTGATGCCGTCATTGCCGATGCCGGTGGCGAGGAAGGACACCCGCTCGAATGGGACGGCACCGCCGCGCCAGCCGGGATTGGCCTCCACATCGATGCGGATGCCCTCGGTCGAGCGGGCCAGCCGGTAGGGTCCGGTGCCCGCCGACATGGTGCGGAACCAGTCGGGGCCGGCCTGCTCGGCCGCCTCGACATCGACGATGTGGATGCGGGCGAAGGGGAAGACGGCGTTGGGTTCGTCGCAGACCACCTCCAGCGTCCGGTCGTCGATCACGGTGACGCCCGACAACCCGCTGGTCGTCTTTGCCCGCAATTCCCGAAAGCCGCGGACCTTGGACAGGGCCAGCACCGCGAAGTTGGCGCCGTCACCCGCCAGAGCCGCTTCGAAACTGCGTTTGACGGCGACGGCGGTGAAGGGGCGTCCGGTGTGGAAGGTCACGCCGTCGCGGATCGTCAGCCGCCAACGCCGCGCGTCCTCCGAGGCTTCCCAGGCGGTGGCAAGACCCGGCAGGATGCGGCCCTGCGTATCGACACTGGTCAGGCTTTCATACATCGAGCCCAGGATCTGCCGCGCGACCAGATCGCTGACGGTCAGCGGATTGAGCGCCGCCGGCAAGGATTTCAGCCCGATGCGCAGGGCTCCGGCGGCGGCCAGCGCCGGCCGCGGCAGCGCGCCGGACAGCGCGGCGGCTCCGAGAAAGCCTCCGAACGCGCCAAGGAAATGTCGTCTCTGCACAGCCGGCATCGCTGATCCGTCGCGTCGTAGTCTTGCCGGCAATCCTTACCATGGGGCAGGGCAGGCGGTCACCCTGGACGACCGCCAGAGGCTTTCGCGTTCGAAAGCAACCGGCGGTCGCGCGTCCTCTCCGAAGCAACTGAAACGTGCTTTCGCGTTCGAAACCCTCAGCCGTTCAGCAGGGCATCGATGCGGTCGCGCAGGGCCTGCAGCCTTTCGCGATGTTCGCGCTGCAAGGATTGGGCGACCGTGTCGATGGCGGCCAGATCCTTGTCCATGCGGTTGATCGCCTTGCCCAGCACCCGCATCGGCTCGGCCGTGGAGGATGCCGCCGGACGGGCCGCCCGCACGGCACCGACCGTCAACCCGCCGGTGCGGGCCGTCTGCCAAAGCCGGCGCAGCTCCGCCTCGTCCTCGACGAAGGCCAGTTCGACCAGGGCGGAGCGGGAGACCGCGTCCGGGTTGGCGCGATAGTCGGCCAGGATGTCTTCGGGCAGGCGCAGCACCTTCAGGCGCTTGGACACCTCGGCCTCCGAACAGCCGACGGCCGCCGCCACCTCCGCCTGGGTGTAGCCATGCGCCTCGATCAGCTGGGACAGGCCGCGGGCGAGGTCGATGGCATCCAGATCCACGCGCTGGACATTCTCGATCAGCGCGATTTCTTCCGGACGGCCCTTGGTGATGATCGCGGCGATGGTGCCGCGGCCGAGCAGCCGGTGGGCGCGCAGCCGCCGCTCGCCGGCAACCAGCCGATAGCGGCCCTTTTCCGCCCCCTCCTGGACCAGCACCGGTTGCTGCAACCCGTGACGGTCGATGGAGTCCGCCAGCGAGCGCAGGGACTCGTCATCGAAGACCGTGCGCGGCTGGCCGGGGTTGGTCTCCACGGCGTCCAGATCGACCTCGACCAGCCGGGGCAACACACCGCTCAGTCCGAACATGCGGTCGGTTTCGGCGGCAAAGCCGGCTTCCTTGGCCTGGAGCACGGTGGCGGCGGTCTGGCGGGTCAGCTTCTTAGGCGGCATCGACGGTCTCCTGCAGGCGGCCCATGGCGGTCAGCAGCGCGGCGGCGATGGCGGCATAGCTCTCCACACCGGGGGCGCCGATGTCGGCATCCAGCGTGATGACGTTGGCGCCGGCCGCCTGGGCGTAGATGGTCGCGCGCGGCACCGGCGGGAACACGCGGCGGGTGTCGCCCCACAGGCGCTGGATGTCGTCGAGCGACGACTTGTCCTGGGTCTGGCGCGGATTGACCATGGTCGGCAGGATGCCCAGCACCTCCAGCCGCGGGTTCAGCCGCCGCTGGATCTTCGCGACGGTGTCGAGGAAGGCGCTGACGCCGAGGATGGCGTGCGGCTCCGCCTGGCAGGGCACCAGCACGTAATCGGCGGCAGTCAGCGCGTTGATGGTCACCGCGCCGAGGTTGGGGGCGCAGTCGATGACGATCACGTCATAGCGCTCGCGTACGCCGTCCAGCATCTCGGCCAGCGCGGTCTGGGCGTTGGTCAGGTTGCCCGGCAGCTCGGTGTCGGCGCTCGCCAGCGCGATGCTGGACGGAACGACGTCCAACCCTTCGACGCTGGTCGGTCGGATCACCGCATCGAGCGGGGTCTTGCCCATCAGCGCGTGGTAGAGGACCTTCCCGGCCTCGGTCAGCGCCACCACGTCGGTCTGCGGCACGCCGACATGCACGGTGGCGTTGCCCTGCGGATCGGCATCGACCAGCAGCACGCGGTTGCCGGCGCGCGCCAGGATGAAAGCGAGATTGATGGAGGTCGCGGTCTTGGCCGTGCCGCCTTTCTGCAGTCCGACGGCGACGGTGGTGCCGCGGCGGGGCAGGGGGCTTTCCGGCCGTTCCAGATCCAGCAGCAGAAGCCGTCCCAGCACGTCGCGGGGCAGGGCCTCCTTGCCGGTCTCCCACTTGCTCAGCCGCTGCTTGTCGTATTTGCGGCCGGTGAGTTCGTTGACGAACGCCGCCATCTGCGTCTGGGTCAGGCCGCGCCGTTCCCGCAACGCCTTCAACTGTTCCCCTGTCACGCCCCGTCCTCCTGCCCCGGCACCGGTTGCGGCGACCCTATCAAGTCGTCGCCACTCCGGCAACGGGTGTCTACCGGATGGGGAGGGGGAGATTCACACCGTCTCGTCGTACTCCACCTTGGGAACGTCGATCCAGTTCTCGGGCTGGCCCTGGTCCTTCTTCCAGAACAGCACCGGCAGGTCGGCGTTCAGCACGCGGCCCAGAACGGCGCCGCGCGCCTTCATCGTCTCCTTGTATTCCGCCGTCTCGACGATGCGCACGCCGTAGCCGGGAATGCGGTCGGCGGCCAGGACCGGACCCAGCGCGTTCTTGAACTTGCGCAGGTCGTTGTCGGAGCCGACGCGTTTGCGCAGCGGCTCCAACGCCATCCAGAAGGCATGGCCGCGGGCGAGGTGGGCGCGCGCGATCTCGTAGAGCCGCTTCTCCACCGGCTTCAGCGCGAAATACTGGTCGTCGTAGCTCAGCAGATTGTGGCCCAGCGCCGCGCGCGTGACCCAGCCCGACAAGGTCAGCTTCAACCCGCGCACCGCGCGCTCGCCGTCCTTCTTGCGCTGGTAGAGCAGCTTGTAGTCGGAAATCCACGAGAAGGCGCCGCTTTCGCCCTCCCCGCCGGTTTCCAGGTTGGTCTTGATCTGCGTACCCTGCAGCCGTTCCAGCGCTCCTTCGATCTTGTCATAGGCGCTGCCGCCGGCGGTCTTGCCGACGATGCGCTGGAGGTCGCTGGTGGTGAAGTGAAGCTCGCCCAGCTTGGACGGACCCTTGCCCGATTCCATCTTCTCGCGCAGCAGAGAGATGGCGTAGAGCAGCACCGCCTTGTCCCAGATGGTGGCGACGCCGACATTCTTCGGCGCCCGCACCTCGATCCGCACCTTGCCGTCGTCATAGGTCGGCAGCGATTCCGCCTTGTCCTTCGACAGGCCGAACAGGCTGTAGACCATCATGTGGCGGTCGTTCTGGACATCGCCGGTCAGCGGTGAATCGAGCCGCAGAGCCAATTGCAGCGGCCGGTCGAGCAGCTCGGCGTTGGTGGTCTGGGACATGCGATCTCTCCGCGGGTGCTGTGCGGCTTCAAATGGGTTGCAGCCATAATCCACAAGCCCGCCCCTCTGTTCCACAGCTCCGGCTCAAACGTCGCCGTTCTGCCGAAAGATTCCCGTCAACGGCGCGATTTGCTCCTGCGAACGTCGCCGTTCTGCCAGTTTTCCCGATCGGGGCTGGCGGGAGGCGACGAGAGGCGTTCGGGCGTGCGTCCGAGGACTCTCACCCGGCCGGTGACAGCGTCAACGTCTGCGTTCTGCCGTGCCGGAGGGTGGCGGGATGGGCAGCGTTCATCATAAGTGATTGTTTCTGCTCGGTTATAATGCTGCATCACTGCCCGGGTCAGGGTCGGAATGCCCCCTGAACGGCCCCTGACTGGCAGAACGACGACGTTCGGACGATCCGCCGGAGGGCCGATTCCCGCCCGATTCTCCGCCGATTCTGGCCGGCTGGTGGTGGAGTGGGGGAGGGGAGGGCTCCATTATTCGGCAGAACGGCGACGTTCGGAACCAGGATCCGGCCGACACAAAGCTCTCATTCTCAAGAATCTTTCGGCAGAACGGCGACGTTCGGACCCGAATCTTTCGGCACAACGGCGACACCCGCAACGGGACAGCCGACGACATGCCGCCATAAGCGATTGATTCCCACCGAAGAATCCCGCCGCCGCCCATTGCAGCGTCGCTGATGTGCCACTTTCCGAAGACCGTGGACAGACGCGCAACGGCACGTACACATTTCAAAAAACGGGCGAAAACCGCCCTCACGCCATCAACCTGCGTCCATGCCAGTTTCTGGCCGGCGCCACGGTTTGCTGCACCTTGAAGGAGAGCATCATGACGTAACGGAGGACCGACCTCCGCAAACACAAAAGGCCCGGATTGCTCCGGGCCCTTCGTGTCGGACGGAGGAGACCGAGGGAAACCCGGGCACCCCACATCTGGCGGTTTGGCGACTCCATGATGGCAGGGCAGCCCCGTGATGCCAAGCGGATTCATCCCGAGTCCGTCGACGCTCTCCCCTTGTCTCCACCCGTCCACGGATCGACCGACAGACGGGTGTCTCAATGAAGCCATACATCGACATGTACAGGCGCTGGATTGCCGTGCCCGGCATCCAGGCCGCCGACATCGCGGTGTTGTCCGCGCTCTATGCCCATGCCGACCGCGACGGTGTCTGCACCGCCACGCAAGGTGAACTGGCGGAGGAGCTTGGGCAAAGCCGTGCCTGGTTCAATGCCGTGCTGAAGGGCCTGCAGGCGCCGTCGGCTGCGCTGGTCTGCGCCCAGTCGCGGCGCGGCCTGCGCGGTTTCGCCTATCGGCTGACGGGTATGGAGGGCGTCACCGCCGGCCTGTCCTGTCAGCCGGCTGACATCGGCGGTTCGCCGGCCGGCTTCTCCTTGGAATCCCAGAATCCTGATTCCTCCTCCTCCCAATCGGGTGGGAAGGATGCGCGGCAGGATGAGGCATTGCCCGCCGACTGGCAGCCCGATGCCGCCGATCTCGCCTGGGCGGCGCTGGAACGTCCGGAGGTCGATGCCGGCCGGGTGACCGCGAAGTTCGTGGCGTGGTGCCGCAAGGCGCATACCCGCAACGGCTACCGCCCGCCGGATCCGGGGGCCGCATGGCGGCGCTGGATCCTCCGGGAACTGGTCGCTCCGCCCGATGTGTCCCGCGACCCCGCCGCCGAAGCCTCTCCGTCCATTCCGTCCGCCGTTCGCAACCATCGCCGGGAGCCCCGCCATGACCGCCGTTCCATCCTTCCCCGCAGCGGATCCGCGCCCGATGCCGGGTCCAATGCTGCCATCCGCAACCGCGAAACCCTCGCTGCCCTGCGCCTTCGCCTCGCTGGCCAGTCTTGAGGTCGCCGACCTGCGGTTCGAGACGCAGGATCTGTCACCCGACGAGATCGGGGCGCTGGCCGAGCGGGTGGAGCAGGCCATTGGTACTCTGACGCCGCCGATAGGCATCGAGAATGTGCTGATCGGGCTGGAAAAGCTGGCCGACCGCTTCGCGCTGGAACTGCCGGACGCCGAGCTGCTGGAGGCCGACGTGCGGGCGATGGCCGATTGGCCGGCCGACCGCTGGATGGCGACCTTCGACGCCGTCTGGTCGAATTTCCGCAGCGGATGGAGCCGCTTCCCGACCCTGGGCGATTTCCGCGACGCTCTGGCTGCCCTGCCGGCGGTGGGGGAGAGCCGGGCCGCCGACGATCTGCGGCGTCTGGCCTCGCGCCTGCGGCAGGAACAGCAATTGCGCGCCCGCACCGAAGAGCAGCGCCGCCGTGCCCGTGCCCGCGAAGCGGCGCTGGCCGAGCGGCAGCGGGAACTGGCGCGGTGCCGGCTGGCGGATCCGGCGGCCGGTGAGGATCGCCGGGATCCGGACCGGCCGGTGTCGGACCTGGGGGCGTCAGCCGGCGGGAGTCCAGTCCGGCTTCAGCCCCTCCTTCCAGGCGAAGCGGACCAGATGGTCGTCCACCACCGCCTTGACGCGGGCCAGCGCCTCGGCGTCCGCCGCCTCGGCCCGCAGGGTCAGCAGGCCGTCGGAGGCCGTCATCGCGCAGCGTCCCCAGGGGAATTCCGCCTCACCACTGGCGGCGTCGTACCGCACCGCGATCTTGTGGGCGAAATGCTTGCAGAGCTGCTGCAGGTACCGGCTGGCAAGGGCCGTCGGGATCGTGGCCGTTTCGGTCAGCATGGATGCGCTCCCTATCGTGACGGGGTCCGGCCCGCTCAGAACTTGACGGTGGAGGTGAGATAGAAGGTCCGCCCCTCCGCCAGCGCCGGCTGCACGGTGGAGGTCTGGCCGTAGCTCGACCGGCTGACATAGACGGCGTCGAAGATGTTGTTGGCCTCGGCCCGCAGGGTCCAGTTGGGCGCCGTCTCCAGCGGCTTCCATTCGGTGAAGAGGTTGACGACCTGATAGCCGTCGATGGAGCGGAAGCCGTAGGCCCGCAGCGCGTCGTCCTCGACCTTCAGCGCGATCTCCGCCGAGGCGCCCAGCGTCAGCCGCAGATCCTCGAAGCCGTAATGGCCGCGCAACGCGAAGAGGTCGCCGACCGGGACGGCTGTGTTGTAGTCGGACGACAGCGCCATGCGGTTGCCGTACTTCACGTCGGTGTGGGTGTATTTCGCGCTGATCCCGGCATTGCTCCAGTCATAGCCGGCGGTCAGGTCGAAGCCCCGGCTGCGCAGATCCTCGCCGTTGACGCGGGTGTAGGTGGTGTAGTTCCAGGCGACCGGGTTCTCCATGTAGGTGAGGAAGGCCGCCACCTCCAGCCGCAGTCCCTGGTGGGCATAGCGCAGGCCGGCGCGCATGTTGTGGGCGGTCACCGGCTCCAAGTCGCTGGAATAGCGGTAGTTGGCGGCGTGGAACAGGGCGGCTTCCGCCATCTCCAGCCCGCCCCAGTTGTAGCTGTAGCCGCCGAAGGCGGTGAGCCGGTCGGTCACGGCATAGTCGGCCGACAGGTTGGGGCTGATGCCGGTGTTGTCGAAGGTCTTGTGGTCGACCGACCGGTAGCTCTGATGGTCGATGCGGACGCCGGTGGACAGGCGCAGCCGCTCCACCGGGGCGAGGCGGGCCTGCAGGAAGCCGCCGACAGTGGTGATCCGCTCGTCCGCGTCGGTGGTAAAGTGGAAGCGGTCGATGTGGATGTCGTCGCGGGACAGGTCGAAGCCGGCGGTCAGGGTGCCGGTCGGGATGGCGAAGCTGTTCTTCACCGTCAGGCCGATGGTGTCGACCTCGCTGTCGAAGGCGCCGTGCGCGGTGGTGCGGCGGTTCTCGTTGGGCCGCTCCAGCCGGTTGCGGGTGTAGGAGACGGTGACGCCGGGATTGAACCAGCCGGTCGGCTGCATGGTCTCGTAGCTGACGACGGCGGTGGTGCGGGTCGCGGTGTTGCTGTTCATCAGCGGCCCGGTCGGTCCGCCGACGATGCCGAGGTTGGAGCGCAGGCGGCGCACCGCGTCGTCGCGCACATGCTCGCCCGACACCGAGATGCGGTGGCCGCCGTCGGACTCATAGGCCAGCTTGCCCAGGCCGCTGACCAGATCGGTGCCGGTGCCGGCCTCGGTCACGCCGTTGCCGTTCTCGTAGTTCCTGCCCCGCGACAGGGTGCCGATGCCGAGGATCTCGAAGCCGTGCTTGGCGGCATAGCCGGCGCCGGTGGTCCGCCAGGTTTTGGAGTTGGTGTCGTAGCCGAGGATGGCGGTGGCGCCGACATCCTGCCCCGGCAGGAGCATATCGGTGGCGTCCTTCGTCTTGAAGGCGACCGCACCGCCGAGCGCGCCCGGACCGGCATCGGCGGGCGACACGCCTGGGTCGACCTCGACCGACTTCAGGAAGGTCGGGTCGAGCGTCAGGTTGCCGTTGTGGTGCCAGATGCCGGCGCGCTGGGCGGCACCGTCGATGGTGACGTTCAGCTTGCTCTGGTCGATGCCGTGCAGATAGATCTTCTGCGCTGCGGTGCTGCTGCCGGGGACGGTGATGCTCGGCTCGCCCTGGAACAGGTCGCGCAGGGTCTGCGGCACCTCGCGGTCGATGGTCTTCCGGTCGATGACGGTCGCCGCCTCCACCGGGCGGGGCGCCTCGCCCTCCACCGCGACGGAGGGGAGGGTGACGGCCTTGTCGGTCGGACTGCCGGTCTGGGCGAGGGCGGGGACCGCCTGCGCCATCAGCGACAAGGTTAGAAGGGCGGTCGTGCTGGTGATCCGGTGACGGAATCGGCTGGTCATGGTCGGCAGTCCATCCTTTCGCGTCACCCCCGGATCACGCCCGCTGGACCATCGGCCCTTGCTGTGATATCCGAGAATGCGACGCATTCGCAATATAGTTCCGGCGTCCTGGACGCTGTTCACGCTGGTATAGCCCGCGCTGCGCCGACGATGCCTTTGCGTGCCGGTCAAACTCCTTTGCCGGTTCGCCAGATGACGGGAATGGGCCGATGACGGATGGCGACGTATTGAGGGCTGAAAGCCCGCTCCGCTGGCGGGATCTGGTGGCGCGCGGCAACCGCGGGGGCGAGGCGCTGCCGGCGATAGTGCCGTCGCTCGATCCCGACGACATCGTGCTGCGCGGCCGGTTCCGCATGGAAATGCTGCGCAGTGGTTTGTCGCTGCATGCCACCGATGCGGTCGATCTGCGCGACATGACGACGGCCGCCGCCGCCGGGCCGGGGCTGACGGTTGCGCTGTTCTTGCGGGGCGAGGTCGACATCTCGCTCGGCGAGCGCCGCTATGCCTTGTCGGCGGCGCGGGAGCCCATCCTGTTCCTGCTGTCCCGCACCGAGGAGGACCGGTTCCAGCGCCGCGCAATGCGCGGCAATTGGGTACGCAAGATCACGCTGGGCCTGCCGCCGGACTGGCTGGACGGTGACGGCGGCCCGGTCTGTGCGCCTGCGGCGGGGGAGGGGGGGCTGTGGCGCTTCCGCCGGACGCATGGCGCCAGCCTGACGCTGCGGCCGACGCCGCGGCAGGTGGCGCTGGCGGAACGGCTGACCGGACCCATCGCCTGCCCGCCGATGCTGGAAAGCCTCTATCTGGAAAGCCACGCGCTGGAGATCGTCGCCGACGCGCTGGGCATGGTCGACTTGCCCGCCACCCACCCCTTGAGCAGCCGGGACCGTGCCCGCCTGCGCATCGCCTGCGAGTATCTGGAAAGCCGCGACCCGGACGACGAAGCGCCCTTGCGGCTGGAGGAGGTCGCCCGCCATGCCGGGATGAGCGTCAGCACGCTGCACCGCCTGTTCCGGGCCGGTCATGGCATGTCGGTGTTCGAGTATGAGCGGGCACGGCGGATGGAGCGGGCGCGGACGGCGCTGGAGTGCGACGGTGTCAGCGTGACGGAGGCGGCCTATCTCGCCGGCTATTCCAGCCCGGCCAACTTCGCCACCGCCTTCAAGCGGCGCTTCGGCCGCTGTCCGCGGGAAGCGCGGGCGACCCGCATCGCCCTTCCGCCGGCTGCGGGCAGAAGTTGAATCGCGGAGCGGTTCGTCTTCCGCATAAGTTGCTTTCGAAATAGAAAATGGGCGGATCCACGGTGAAGCGGATCCGCCCGAGGCAAGGAGACTGAAAGCCGGCGCCCGAACGTGCCTGCAAAGGCGCCAGCGTTCCGGCGGCCCGGCTGCGCGAGGAAGCGAGACCGGACCGTCCGAACCGAGCGTCTCCTATTCCTGTGTCGTCATCACTCCGCAATCACCCGGCGATCAGGCCGCGCAGCTGCCGGTTGGCGACCGCCAGCATGGCGAGGTCGACCGCGGGCTGGGCGCGCAGTTCGGCCAGCAGCTGCTCGACGCGTTCCACCACCAGACTGCGGCTGGCGATCCAGGCATCGACCGCGGCGGACTCGGCACCTTCGCTCTCCAGCACGCGGATGGTCAGCGCGCTCTGGTGGGCGAACAGGTCGTCGATGATTGCGGCGACCGCCTGACGCTGCCAGTGGTTGTCCACCTTGGCGCCATCGGCGCGGTCGCGCAGCCATTCCAGCCCGAAGCGGCGGCCCAGCCCGAAATAGACCGATGCGACGCCTTCCACCGCACGGCCGGTGCGTTCGGCGATCCGCACCAGATCCGGGGCGGCGGCCAGTACCGGCAATGCGGCGACCCGGCGGGCCAGATCCTCCGGCACGCCCTGGGCGGTGGCGTCGGCGACGCGGGCGGCAAGGCGGGAGGATTCCTCTGCGTCGAGGAAATGGTCCAGCCCGGCGGCCAGGGTTTCCACCCCCGGACGGAAGGCGGCGGATTCGCGGCCGAGATCCAGCGGGTGCGGGCTGTGCGCCAGGAACCACGCCACCGCACGATCCATCAGATGGACCGTTTCCAGCATCAGCGTGGTCTGCAGGGCGGCCGGGACGGCATTGTCCAGACCGTCGATGGCATCCCACAGCGGGCGAAGCTGGAACACGTCGCGGGTGATGGCATAGGCGCGGGCGACGTCCGCCGGGCCGAGACCGGTCTTCTCCACCATGTCGCGGACGAAGGTCGGGCCGACGCGGTTGACCAGGCTGTTGGTGACGGCGGAGGCGATGATCTCGCGGCGCAGGCGGTGGCGGAAGATCGCCTCGCGATGGCCGTCGCGCAGCGGCTGCGGGAAGTAGCGCAGCAGATCCTCGACCGTCGCCGGATCATCCGGCAATTCCGACGCCAGCAGATCGTCGTACAGCGTGATCTTGGCGTAGGCCAGCAGCACCGCCAGTTCCGGCCGGGTCAGGCCGCGCCGCTCGGCCATGCGCTGGGCCAGCTCCTCGTCGGTCGGCAGATACTCGATGGCGCGGTTCAGGCGGCCGTTGCGCTCCAGGTTGCGGATGAAGCGTGACTGCGCCTCCAGCAGGGTGGCGCCTTGCGCCTCGGCGATGGTCAGGGCGCCGGTCTGCCGGTAGTTGTCGGCCAGCACCAGCCCCGCCACCTCGTCGGTCATCGCCGACAGCAGGGTGTCGCGCTGCTTCAGCGTCATGTCGCCCCGCGCCATGACGTCGCCCAGCAGGATCTTGATGTTCACCTCATGGTCGGAGGTGTCGACGCCGGCCGAATTGTCGATGGCATCGGTGTTCAGGCGGACGCCCTTGCCGTCGCGGCCCTTCTGCGCCGCTTCGATGCGGCCGCGCTGGGTGACGCCCAGATTGGCGCCTTCGCCGACCACCTTGGCGCGGATCTGGCCGCCATCGACGCGCAGCGCGTCGTTGGCCTTGTCGCCGGCCTCGGCGTTGGTTTCGGTCGACGCCTTGATGTAGGTGCCGATGCCGCCGAACCACAGAAGATCGACCTCTGCCGTCAGCAGGCGGCGCATCAGCTCGGTCGGGGACAGATGGGTCTGCTCGATGCCGAAGCAGGCGCGAACCTCCGCCGTCAGCTCGACCGTCTTGGCGCTGCGCTCGACGATCATGGCGCCCTTCGACATCAGGGAGCGGTCATAATCCGCCCAGGAGGAGCGGGGCAGGGCGAACAGCCGGTTGCGCTCCTCCCAACTGGATGCTGCGTCAGGATCGGGATCGAGGAAGATGTGGCGGTGGTCGAACGCGGCCAGCAGGCGGATGTGGCGGGACAGCAGCATGCCGTTGCCGAACACGTCGCCCGACATGTCGCCGACGCCGACCACGGTGAAATCGGTGGCCTGGATGTCGGTGCCCATCTCGCGGAAATGGCGCTTCACCGATTCCCAGGCGCCGCGGGCGGTGATGCCCATCGCCTTGTGGTCGTAGCCGGCCGAGCCGCCCGAGGCGAAGGCGTCGCCCAGCCAGAAGCCATGGTCGACCGACACCCCGTTGGCGATGTCGGAGAAGGTGGCCGTGCCCTTGTCGGCGGCGACCACCAGATAGGGGTCGTCGGCATCATGGCGCACGACATCCTTGGGCGGCACCACCGAGCCGTCGGCGGCCAGATTGTCGGTGACGTCCAGCAGGCCGCGCATCAGCGTCTTGTAGCACTCGATGCCTTCGGCGAGCGCCGCCTCGCGGCCGGCGCTCACGGGCGGGGGACGCTTGACGACGAAGCCGCCCTTGGAGCCCACCGGAACGATGACGGTGTTCTTCACCATCTGCGCCTTCATCAGCCCGAGGATCTCGGTGCGGAAATCCTCGCGCCGGTCAGACCAGCGGATGCCGCCGCGGGCGACCTTGCCGCCGCGCAGATGGACGCCTTCCATACGCGGGCTGTAGACGAACACCTCCACCCACGGGCGGGGCAGCGGCAGCTCTTCGATGGAGCCGCTGTCCAGCTTGAAGGACAGGTGGGGCTTCGCCGTGCCGTCGGCAGCCGCCTGATAGGCATTGGTGCGCAGGGTGGCGCGGATCAGGTTGACGAAACGGCGCAGGATGCGGTCGTCGTCCAGGTTGGTGACGGCGTCCAGCGCGTCTTCGATCTGCTCCAGGATGGGCGCTTCGTCGGCCCGGTTCTTCGGGTCGAAGCGGGCGGCGAAGAGCCGCGACAGCAGACGCGCGATCTGCGGATGGCCGGCCA
This sequence comes from Azospirillum sp. B21, assembly GCF_008364825.1. GTDB lineage: Bacteria > Pseudomonadota > Alphaproteobacteria > Azospirillales > Azospirillaceae > Azospirillum. Next base: position 2,763 of record NZ_VTTO01000023.1, on the reverse strand, counting down.
GCGTCGTCTCGATGGTGTCCTGGGCGTAGGCGAAGCGGGCCTGCTTCAGGTACTTGGCATAGGCGCGCAGAACCGTGACCTCACGGGCCCCCAGACCGGCGCGCAGCACCAGACGGTTGAAGCCGTCATCCTCCATCCGGCCGTCCCAGATGTCGGCGAAGGCCTCCTGGAAGGTCTGCTTGACCTTGACGCAGTCGACGGGCAAGCCGGTCTGGGTGCGGGCGGAGAAGTCGTGGATCCAGACCGACGGGGAACCGCCGGCCGGCCGAACCTCGTAGGGCTGCTCGGTGATCACCTTCAGGTCCATGTGCTCCAGCATCGGCAGCACGTCGGACAGCGGCACCGGCCGGCCCTGGTGGTAGATCTTGACGTGCAACTCGTCGCCGTCAGCCTCCAGCGGGTGGAATAGCACGATGCCGAGGCGCTGTTCGGAGAGCACCCGTTCGACGCGGTCGATGTCGTGGACCGCGGTTTCCGCCGTGAAGGTCTCGCGGTAGCCGGCCGGGAAGGCGTCGGCATAGCGGCGCAGGCGGGCGTTGCCGATCTCCTCGCCATGCGCCTCGACCAGCGCGTCGCGCAGGCGGTCGGCCCAGCTGCGGGAAACCTGGACCAGCCGCGCCTCGATCTCGCTGATGTCGGCGGGCGGGATCTTCCCCGGCTCCGTCTTCACCATCAGGTGCAGGCGGGCGAGCGCGCTGTCCGACAGCTGGGTGAAGTAGGAGCTGCAGGTGCCGTGGAAGGCGGTTTCCAGCACGCCCTGGATCTTGCGGCGGAGTGCGGTGTCGTAGCGGTCGCGCGGCACGAAGACCAGCGCCGAGACGAAGCGTTCGAACGGGTCACGGCGGACGAAAAGGGCAAGGCGCTGGCGTTCCTGCAGGTGCAGGATGCCGACCGCCGTCTCGAACAGCTCGTCGGACGGGGTCTGGAACAGCTCGTCGCGCGGATAGGTTTCCAGGATGTTCAGCAGCGCCTTGCCGTCATGGCCCGACGGATCGAAGCCGGCGCGGCCCATGACGCGGGCGACCTTGCGGCGCAGGAACGGGATCTCGCGCGGGCTGCGGTTGTAGGCGACGGAGGTGAACAGGCCGACCGCCAGCGTGACGCCGAGGACATTGCCTTGCCCGTCGAAGCGCTTGACCAGAATGGCGTCCAGCGGAACCGACCGGTGCACGGTGGCCTGCCGGGTACCCTTGGTGACCAGCAGCGCGCGCGGCTGGTGCAGGAAGGCACGAATTTCCTCCGGCAGAACGGCGGCGTGGCCGTGCTCGTCGAAGACGGTGATCTCCGGAGCGCGCAGCACGCCGAGACCGCTGCCCTCGACCAGCTCCAGCCAGGGTTCGCGCCCGTCGCCGCCGATGGTGGCGGTGTAGAGGCGGCTGCCCAGCAGGGTCATGTTGCCGTCGTCGACCCAGGTCAGGAAGTCGGTGGCTTCCTTGGATTCCTCTGCGTCGGGGGCGTGGGCGATGTCGTCGCGGGCGGCGCGGACGCGCTCGCGCATCGGGTTCCAGTCCTCCACCGCGGCGCGGACATCGGCCAGCACCCGCTCGATCCCCTCACGCAGACGGGCCTGGGCGGCCGGGTCCGACAGCGGGTCGATGGAGCAGTGCATGAAGGATTCGTCGCGCGCGCCGTCCTTCTCTTCACCGGCTTCCAGAAGCTCGACGATGCGGCCCTCGGCGTCGCGGACGACGCGGGTGACCGGGTGGATGACGAGGTGGACGGTGACGCCCTGCCGGTTCAACTCCGCCGTGACGGAATCGACCAGGAAGGGCATGTCGTCGTTGACGATCTCCACCACCGAACGCTCGGACTGCCAGCCATGCTCGTCCAGCCGCGGCGCATAGACCCGGACCTTGGGCTTGCCGGGCGTGCGCTGCTGTGCCCATTGCCACATCGCGAGCGCCGCGCCGTAAAGCTGTTCCGGTGTGCCGCGCAGCAGGTCGTCGGGGGGCACGTTGGCGTAGAAGCGCTTCACGAAGCGCTCCGCCCGCGCGTTCGGAACCCGGCTGCGCACCAGCTCGGCCAGCTGTTGCCGCAAGTCGCCCGCCAGATCCTTCGTCGCCGTCCGCATGATGGTGGATGTCTCCTCTCGGGTTTTCTTTGGATTGGTAGTACCATCCCCATCCGATCAATTCGACGGCAAATAAACGGCAGGATTTCTGACCAAGCGGCGATTTGCACTCCTTTCGGGTTATTTCTCCAAAGATTCGGACAACCCAGTGACATAGTCGCCGAATTTATCCATAGCCCGTTCACATCCCCGCCACCCCCCTCCCGCCGCCAGTACCGCGGCAAAGGCGCACAGTGCCCTTCTGCCGCATCTCCCGGTGGTCGCGGGGGGCCTGCGGGCATGGGGAAGCCGAATCGATTCGGGTGGTTCGGCCTTCTGCCGGCAAATCCGCGGAATGTCTGGAAAATGGCGCGGCAAGAAGGTCAGCGGCGCTGACTGAACGGCGGTTCCGATCTCCACCGGAGCATTTTGCGACAGGGTATCGATGGAAGGGCGTGCGTGCGTGGAAAGTTCGGAAAAATCGCGCGCACGCCAATCCTTGGGACGCGGTCGCAGGCGTCAGGCGTTCGTCTTGAACTTTGCGGCGAGCTGTTCGGAGGTGCGCGCGAGGATGCCGAGGTCGGAGCCGACGGCGACGAAGCTGCAGCCGAGTTCGATGTAGCGCCTGGCCAGCGTCTCGTCCGCCGACAGGATGCCGGCCGGCTTGCCGCAGGCGCGGATGCGGGCGATGGCGTCCTCGATCGCCGCCTGCA
>NZ_VTTO01000022.1 GCF_008364825.1 Azospirillum sp. B21 | reverse complement strand
ACAAGGACGAGGAGGCGCCGATCTTCCAGGTCGCCGACTACGGCCTCGTCGCCGACCTGTTCAAGGCCCTGCCGGAGCTGCAGCAGGCCGTCTGACACCGTTCTTTCCCACCGTTACCCGAAGAGGTCCCCCATGACCGCCGCCGCGATCCCCTATACCCCGCCACTGAAAGAGATCCGCTTCGTCCTCGACCACCTCGCCGGCATGGCCGACGTGGCGGCTCTGCCGGGTTTCGAGGATGCCAGCCCCGATATGGTGGACAGCATCCTGGGCGAGGCGGCGAAGATCGCCGAGAACGTCCTGGCTCCGCTGAACCGCATCGGCGATGTTCAGGGGGCGAAGCTCGGCGCCGACGGCATCGCCCGCACGGCGGAGGGCTGGGGGGCGGCGTGGCAGGCGCTGGTGGAGGGCGGCTGGAACGGGCTGCCCTTCGATCCGGCGCGCGGCGGCATGGGGCTGCCCAACCTGCTGAACACCGCGGTGCAGGAGATGTGGCATTCCGCCAACATGGCCTTCGCGCTCTGCCCGATGCTGACCCAGGGAGCGGTGAACGCGGTTCAGCTCTATGGCTCCGACGCGCTGAAGGACCTCTATTTGCCCAAGATGATCTCGGGCGAGTGGACCGGCACCATGAACATCACGGAACCGCAGGCGGGATCGGACCTTGCCGCCACGCGGTCGCGCGCGGTGCCGAACGGCGACCATTACCTCGTCACCGGGCAGAAGATCTTCATCACCTACGGCGACCATGACCTGACGGAGAACATCGTCCATCTGGTGCTGGCCCGCCTGCCCGATGCGCCTCCGGGCGTGAAGGGCATCAGCCTGTTCGTCGTGCCAAAGTTCCTGGTCAATGCCGACGGCAGCCTGGGCGCCCGCAATCAGGTGAAGTGCGTGTCGCTGGAGCACAAGCTTGGCATCCATGGCAGCCCGACCGCCGTGCTGTCCTTCGGCGACGAGGGCGGGGCGACCGGCTTCCTGGTGGGCGAGCCGAACCGCGGCTTGGAATACATGTTCACCATGATGAACCACGCCCGGCTGAACGTGGCCATGCAGGGCCTGTCGATTGCCGAGCGTGCCTACCAGCAGGCGCTGGCCTATGCCCGCGACCGCGTGCAGGGCAAGCCGCTGGGCTGGACCGAGGGGCAGTCGAAGGGCATCGTCAACCATCCCGACGTCCGTCGCCTGCTGATGGGCATGAAGGCGCGGATCGAGGCGATGCGCGGCATCCTCTACACCGCCGCCGCCGCGGTGGACGTGGCGCACCACCATGCCGACGAAGCGGCGCGGGGCCGGGCCGGCCTGCTGGTCGACCTGCTGACCCCCATCGCCAAGGGCTGGTGCACCGAGACCGGCCAGCAGCTGGCGTCGGACGGTGTCCAGGTCCATGGCGGCATGGGCTTCATCGAGGAGACGGGTGCCGCCCAGCATCTGCGCGATGCCCGCATCACCACGATCTACGAGGGCACGACTGCCATCCAGGCCAACGACCTGATCAACCGCAAGATCCTGCGCGACGGCGGGGCGACGGCCAACGGCCTGCTCGACGAGATCGCGGCGCTGGCCGGCGAGCTGTCCGGCCATTCCGATGAGGCTATGCGCGTCACCGGTGCCGAATTGGCCGCCGCTGTCCTGGAGGCCAAGCAGGCGGTGACCTGGGTGCTGAGCGTGGCGAAGCAGGACCCGCGCCTGCCGGCCGCCGCGTCGGTGACCCTGCTGGAGCTGATGGGTGTGGTCGCCGGCGGCTGGCAGCTGGCCCGTGCCGCCAAGGTGGCGGCGGAGCGGCTGGCGGAGGGCGATGCCGACACCGCTTTCCTGTCGGCCAAGCCGCTGACCGCCCGTTTCTACGCCACCCATGTGCTGCCGAAGGCGGCGGCGCTGCGGGCGACCGTCGTCAACGGTTCCGCGAGCGTGATGGCGCTGAGCGAGGAGCAGTTGTTCGGCGCGGCTTGACGGGGCCGCGCTTGCCGGTTGGTGCCGGGGCTTTTGGCCCTGCTGGGGGTGTCGCGGGCGGTTGGGGGACCTCCCGCCACTGCCCCGGCGCCAGCCCATCCAATGTCCAGTCGCCGATCGACCAGCGGATCAGCCGCAGGGTCGGGAAGCCGACCGCCGCGGTCATGCGGCGGACCTGCCGGTTGCGCCCCTCGCGCAAGGTCAGCGCGATCCAGCTGGTCGGGATGGCGGCGCGGTAGCGCACCGGCGGATCGCGCGGCCACAGCGCCAAGGGCTCCTCCATCCGCCGCACCTCGGCCGGCAGGGTGGGGCCGTCCTTCAGCGTGACGCCGCGGCGCAACGCTTCCAGCGCCTCATCGGTTGGCAGGCCTTCCACCTGCACCCAGTAAGTCTTGGGCATCTTGTTGGCCGGCGAGGCGATGCGGGCGATCAACGGTCCGTCATCGCTCAATGCCAGCAGCCCCTCGCTGTCGCGGTCGAGTCGGCCGGCGGCATAGACGCCCTTCACCGGAACCAGCTCCGCCAGGGTCGGGCGGCCCTGGTCGTCGGTGAATTGCGGCAGCACGCCATAGGGCTTGTTCAGCAGGATCAGGCGCGGCACGGGCTTGCTTCCTTGCGCGGTTCGGGAAAGGCGCTATCGTTCGCACCCCAACAGCAATCTAGATAGCAGGGGTTCGGCCGTGACGCTTCTGTTCTGCTCCGCCAGCGACAGCGCCGAGGATTGGCGCCGGGAAATCGCCCGACATTTTCCCGACCTGGAGATGCGCGTCTGGCCCGAGACCGGCGACGTCGGCGACATTGAGGTGGCGGTGGTGTGGAAGCCGCCGGCCGGCATGCTGGCGACGCTGCCCAACCTGAAGCTGATCGTGTCGCTGGGCGCCGGAGTTGAGCCGATCCTGGAGGATCCGACCCTTCCCGACGTGCCGCTGGTGCGCATGGTGTCGGACGGCTTGACCCTCGACATGGCCGGCTATGTGGTCTTCCAGGTGCTCTACTGGCACCGGCTGATGGACCAGTACGCCGCCTTCCAGGCCGAAGCGCGGTGGGAGCAGTTGGACCATCGCCCGGCTTCCGAGGTGACCGTCGGCTTCCTGGGCATGGGCGAGTTGGGGGCGGCATCGGCCCGCACACTGCGGACCCTGGACTACCGGCTGATGGGCTGGAGCCGCAGTCCGAAGAGCATCGACGGGGTGGAGAGCTTCTCCGGCCCCGGCGGGCTGGCGGCGATGCTGCCGCAGTGCGATGTGCTGGTCTGCCTGCTGCCGCTGACCGACGAGACCCGCGGCATCATGAATGCGTCGCTGTTCGCCGCCCTGCCCAAGGGGGCGGTGGTCGTCAACGCCGCCCGCGGCGGCCATCTGGTCGAGTCGGACCTGCTCGCCGCGCTGGAGAGCGGGCATCTGCGCGGCGCCAGCCTGGACGTTTTCGCCACCGAACCGCTGCCGGCCGACCATCAGCTTTGGCGCCATGCGAAGGTCCGCGTCACCCCGCATGTCGCCGGGGTCACCCACCCGTCGCTCTGCGCCGTGCAGGTGGCCGATGCGGTGAAGGCCCTGCGCGAGGGCCGGCCGCTGCCCAATCTGGTGGACCGCAGCCGGGGATACTGACCCTTACAGCATCTGAAGCGCGATCACCGCCAGCAGGGCCGCGATCACCCACAGGGCGGCGCGGTCCGAACGGCGGCGGGCCTCCCAGCCGTTCAGCATCTGGCGGACGGTCTGCGGGTGCAGGCGCACGCCGCCTTCCGCGATGTCGCGGGTCACCCGCTCCGCCTCGCTGACCAAGGCGGGGATGCGGCGGACGGTGGACAGCAGCGCGCCGGCATCGTCGATGAACTGCGCCTCCGGCCCGCGATTCTCGCGCATCCACTCCTCGATCAGCGGACGGGCCAGTTCCCACATGTTGATGTTGGGGTTCAGCAGCCGCCCGACGCCCTCCGCCGTCAGCATGCTCTTTTGCAGCAGCAGCAGCTGAGGCTGGGTTTCCATCTCGAACTGTTCGGTGACGGCGAACAGCTGGGCCAGCAGCCGGCCGACCGAGATGTCGGCCAGCGGCTTGTTCTGCAGCGGCTCGCCGATGGCGCGGCAGGCCTGGGTGAAGATCTCGATCGACTGGTGGCGCGGGACGTAGCCGGCCTCGAAATGCACGATGGCGACGCGGCGGTAGTCGCCGGTCAGGAAGCCGATCAGCATGTCGGCGAGGTAATAGCGCGTCTCGCGGTCCAGCCGGCCCATGATGCCGAAATCGACGGCGGTGATGGTGCCCTGTTCGTTGATGAACAGGTTGCCGGGATGCAGGTCGGCGTGGAAGAAGCCGTCGCGGAACACCTGATTGAAGAAGCTGGCCGAGGCCATCGCCAGGATCTCGTCGCGGTCGAAACCGGCGGCGGAGATGCGGGCGGGCTCGTCCACCTTGAAGCCGCGGATGCGCTCCAGCGTCAGCACCCGGCCGCCGGTGCGCTCCCAATCGACCTTCGGCACGTTGAAGGTCGGATCGTCCTTGAAGTTCGACGCCAGCTCCGAGGCCGCCGCCGCCTCCATCCGCAAATCCATCTCCAGCCGGGACGTGCGGGCGAAGGTGTCGACAATCTCGGTCAGACGCAGCCGCTTCAGCCGCGGCAGCACCCATTGGGCAAGGCTCGCCAGCCGGTAGAACAGGTCGATGTCGCGCTCGAACGCCTCTTCGATGCCAGGACGCAGCACCTTGACCGCCACCTCCTGCCCGTCGGCGGTGACGGCGAAATGCACCTGGGCGATGGAGGCGGCGGCGACCGGCTTGTCGTCGAAGCTCTGGAACAGCGCCTGCACCGGCTGGCCGAACTCGGCCTCGATAATGGCGCGGGCCTGATGGGCGGGGAAGGGCGGCAGCTTGTCCTGCAACTCCGCCAGATCGACGGCCATCCGCTCGCCGACCAGATCGGAGCGGGTGGAGAGCAACTGCCCCAGCTTGATGTAGGTCGGGCCGAGTTCGGCCAGCGCACGGGCCAGCCGCTCGCCCTCGCGGCCGGGGACGTCCTTGCGGGCGACGCGGCGCCACAGCCATAACAGGCCGGGGGCGGTGCCCAGCAGGCTGACGGGCAGGGCATCGTGACGGGCGACCGTTCGGCCGATCACGGCCATCCGGATCAGGTTGCGCAGGATACGGAACACGGGGTCTTAGATCCGCCAGCCGGAATGTATGGCGGCGATCCCGCCCGACAGGTTGCGCACGCGCACGGCGCCGAATCCGGCGGCCTCGATCCGTTTGGCCAGATCGGCCTGCTGCGGGAAGCGGCGGATACTCTCGGCCAGATAGCGGTAGCTCGCCTCGTCCTTCGCCACGACGCGGCCCATGAAGGGCAGCACCTGGAAGGAATAGACGTCGTACAGCTCGCGCAGCACCGGCAGGACGACGTGGCTGAATTCCAGGCAGTAGAACTTGCCGCCCGGCTTCAGGACGCGGTGGGCCTCCTTGATCGCCTCGTCGATGCGGGTGACGTTGCGCAGGCCGAAGGCGATGGTGTAGGCGTCGACCGAGCGCGAGGCGATGGGCAGCCGTTCCGCGTCGCCGACCGTCCATTGCACACCGGACAGGATGTTGCGGTCGACGGCGCGGTCGCGGCCGACCCGGACCATCGCCTCGGTGATGTCGCAGACCACAGCGGCCCCGCCGCCCTTCTTCAGGAAGCGGAAGGCGATGTCGCCGGTGCCGCCCGCCACGTCCAGCAGGGTCATGTCCGGCTTGGGCGCCACCATCTCCATCAGCGTGTCCTTCCACAGCCGATGGATGCCGCCCGACATAAGGTCGTTCATCAGGTCGTAGTTGGTCGCCACGCTGTCGAAGACGGCGCGGACCAGCCCGGACTTGGCGGACGGATCTACGGGGGTGAAGCCGAACCAGTTGCCTTCGGCACCGGACGCGGGCTTTTGCGGATCGGGGGTGTGGTCGCTCATGGCCGGGAAGATAGCGCGGGCAGGGGCCATGCGCCAGCGGGGGCGTGCGCTGCGGAAGGTGCTGCGGCGAATGGTGTAGGACGGGTGGGGGTGAGGAACGGAAAGGGCGAGGGATGGAACACCGTGGAACAGTTTTGCGTGTCTGTTCCATGGGGTGCGGTTAAGCGGTGCGCCAGCGACGCGGTGGGGGATGGAACAGCGTGAAACACTTTTCCGCCGATGTTCCATCTGGCTCTCCATCGCATTTGGCAGGTCTCAAATCCTAGCACAGGGAGCGTGTTCTCAGCAGGGGAACCGGCAAAACAGGCGCTGCCTGACCTTCGCGGGAATGACGGCCGAAGAGGAGCCTTGTGTCCGCTGCGTAGCAGACAGCCTTTTCGCCACATCCTCCTTGCGTCCCGCCCTTCCCGCGCGTATAAGCGCATCCTTCCACGGGCGGCGAGGCTGGGCCGTAAGGCTCAGGGCATGCCCACCCGTCCGTTGGAATTCCGCCTCATTTCCATCTAGGAAACGAAAATGCCCAAGCTGAAGACGAAGAGCGGCGCCAAGAAGCGCTTCAAGGTGACCGCCACGGGTAAGGTTCGCGCTCAGGCCGCCTACAAGCGCCACTGCCTGGAACAGAAGTCCCCGAACATGAAGCGCAATGCGCGCGGCATGATGACCCTGTGCGACTCCAACGCCCGCACGGTGCTGAAGAACTGGCTGCGCAACGCCTGATCTCGGCACATTGTAGAATTCGGAAGGACTGAACCATGGCTCGTGTTAAGCGCGGCGTCACGACGCACGCCCGTCACCGCAAGATCCTGAAGCTCGCCAAGGGCTACCGGGGTCGCAATTCCAAGAATTTCCGCATTGCGGTCGAGAAGGTCGAGAAGGCGCTTCGTTACGCCTACCGCGACCGCCGCAATAAGAAGCGCGATTTCCGCGGCCTGTGGATCCAGCGCATCAACGCCGGCGTCCGTCAGTACGGCCTGACCTACTCGCGCTTCATCAACGGCATCAAGCTGGCCGGCATCGAGATCGACCGCAAGGTCCTGTCCGATCTGGCCGCGCGCGAGCCGGAGTCCTTCAAGACCCTGGTGGACAAGGCCCAGGCCGCGCTCGCCTCCAAGGCCGCCGCGTAACGCCTCGCGCTTCCCGCTCCAGGGAACGCTTGCCGTCACGGCGTCAGTTGTAAGAGAAGGGAGCCGGGCCGCTGGGCCGGCTCCCTTTTTCTTTTTGCACCGATTTTTCCCCACGCTTGCCGGGAACCGCCATGCTCGACGCGCTGAAAGACGAACTTCTGTCGCAGGTCAACGCCGCCGCCGACCTTTCGGCGCTGGACGAGGTGCGGGTCTCCGCGCTCGGCAAGAAGGGGCGCATCACCGGCTTCATGAAGGAGCTGGGGGCCCTCACCCCCGACGAGCGCAAGGAGCGCGGCCAGGCGCTGAACGCGCTGAAGGACGAGATCGCCGCCGCCATCGACGCGCGCAAGGCCGACCTCGCCGCCGCCCACCTGAAGGCGCGGCTGGAAGCCGAGCGGGTCGACGTGACCCTGCCGGTCCGCCCCGAGACCGAAGGGCGCATCCACCCCATCAGCCAGACGATGGACGAGATGATCGCCATCTTCGCCGAGATGGGCTTCTCGGTCGCCGAAGGGCCGGACATCGAGGACGATTTCCACAACTTCACCGCCCTGAACTTCCCGCCCGGCCACCCGGCGCGCGACATGCACGACACCTTCTATCTGCCCGATTCTGGCGATAAGAAGATGCTCCTGCGCACCCACACCAGCCCGGTGCAGGTCCGCACCATGCTGAACAACAAGCCGCCGATCCGCATCATCGCGCCGGGGCGGACATACCGCTCCGACTACGACATGACCCACACCCCGATGTTCCACCAGATCGAGGGGCTGGTCATCGACGAAGCGACCAACATGGGGCACCTGAAGGGCTGCCTCGTCGAGTTCTGCCGCGCCTTCTTCGACGTGGACGACCTGCCGCTGCGCTTCCGCCCCAGCTTCTTCCCCTTCACCGAGCCATCGGCGGAGGTCGATATCGGCTGCTCGCGCAAGGGCGGCGAACTGAAGCTGGGCAACTACGGCGACTGGCTGGAAATCCTCGGCTGCGGCATGGTCCACCCCAACGTGTTGGAAGCCTGCGGCATCGACAGCACCCGCTACCAGGGCTTCGCCTTCGGCATGGGGGTGGAGCGCGTGGCGATGCTGAAATACGGCATCCCCGACCTGCGCACCTTCTTCGAAGCCGACCTGCGCTGGCTGAAGCATTACGGCTTCGTGCCCCTCGACATTCCCAACATCGCCCACGGCCTGACGCGCTAAGGAGCCGGACCCATGAAGTTCACGCTGTCCTGGCTGAAGGACCATCTGGAGACCGACGCCTCGCTCGACCAGATCACGGAAAAGCTGACCGCCCTCGGGCTGGAGGTGGAAGGCGTCCATGACCGGTCGAAGGAACTGGCGCCCTTCCGCGTCGCCCACGTCGTTTCGGCCGAGAAGCACCCGGACGCCGACAAGCTGCGCGTGCTGATGGTCGATACCGGCGCCGGCACCCTGCAGGTCGTCTGCGGCGCCCCCAATGCGCGCGCCGGCATGAAGGGCGTCTTCGCGCCGGAGGGCACCTATGTCCCGGGATCCGACATCACGCTGAAGAAGGGCGTCATCCGCGGCGTCGAGTCGAACGGCATGATGTGCTCCAAGCGCGAGCTGAAGCTGTCGGACGAGCATGAGGGCATCATCGAGCTGCCGGACGACGCGCCCGTCGGCGCCGGCTTCGCCGACTATGCCGGGCTGAACGATCCGGTCATCGACATCAATCTGACGCCCGACCGCGCCGACTGCGCCGGCGTGCGCGGCATCGCCCGCGACCTCGCCGCCGCCGGCATGGGCACGCTGAAGCCGCTGACCGCCGGGCATCTCGACACCACGCCGGTGGAGGGCCGCTTCGCCAGCCCGATCGGCGTCAGCATCGATGCGCCGGAGGCCTGCCCGCTGTTCGTCGGCCGCTATATCCGCGGCGTGAAGAACGGCCCGTCACCGAAGTGGCTGCAGGACAAGCTGGTGTCCATCGGCCTGCGTCCGATCTCGGCGCTGGTCGACATCACCAACTACCTGACCTTCGACGCCGCCCGTCCGCTGCACGTCTTCGACGCCGACACCGTGAAGGGCAACATCACCGTCCGCCTGGGGCGCGAGGGCGAGACCCTGGCCGCGCTGAACGGCAAGGAATACGCGCTGGACGGCGCCATGACCGTGGTGGCCGACGACGAACGGGCGGAGGCTTTGGCCGGCATCGTCGGCGGCGAGCCGACCGGCTGTACCGAGACGACCGTCAACGTCTTCGTCGAGGCGGCGCTGTTCGACCCGGTGCGCACCGCGCAGACCGGCCGCCGGCTGGGCATCGACTCCGACGCCCGCTACCGCTTCGAGCGCGGCGTCGATCCGGCCGCGGTCTTCGCCGGCATGGAACGCGCCACCCGCCTGATCCTGGAACTGTGCGGCGGCGAGCCGTCGGAACTGGTGATCGCCGGGGCCGAGCCGGACTGGAAGCGCAGCCTGAGCCTGCGTCCGGGCCGGGTCGCGGCGCTGGGCGGCGTCGATCTGCCGCGCGACCGTCAGGTGCAGATCCTGATGGACCTGGGCTTCACGGTCGAGGGCGAGGAAGCGGACGGCCGTCTGCGCTTCGGTGTGCCGTCCTGGCGCGCCGACGTCCATGGCGAGGCCGATCTGGTGGAGGAGGTGCTGCGCGTCCACGGCTTCGACGCCATCCCGGCGACGCCGCTGCCGCGCGAGACGGTGCTGACCCGCCCGGCCCTGACGCTGAAGCAGCGCCGCGTGGCGCTGGCCAAGCGCACGCTGGCCGGTCGCGGGCTGTCGGAGGCGGTGACCTGGTCCTTCCTGTCCGGCCCGGTCGCCGAGCTGTTCGGCGGTGGCGAGCCCGGCCTGCGGCTGGTCAATCCGATCAGCAGCGACCTGGACGTCATGCGTCCGTCGATCCTGCCCAACCTGATCCAGGCTGCCGGCCGCAACGCCGACCGCGGCTTCGCCGACGTGCGCCTGTTCGAGGTCGGGGCGGCCTTCCGCACCCCCGCGCCGGACGGGCAGGATACGGTCGCCGCCGGCATTCGCGCCGGTGCGGCGGTTCCGCGCCACTGGGCGGAGAAGGCGCGGGGCGTCGACGTGTTCGACGCCAAGGCCGACGCGCTGGCGGTGCTGGAGGCGGTCGGCGCCCCGGCCGCCAACCTGCAGGTCACCACCGATGCGCCGGGCTGGTACCATCCCGGCCGGTCCGGCGTGCTGCGGCTCGGCCCCACCGTGATGGCCCGCTTCGGCGAGATCCATCCGTCGGTGCTGGAGACGCTGGGCGTCAAGGGGCCGGTCGTCGGTTTCGAGGTGATGCTGGACGCCGTGCCGCTGCCCAAGAAGAAGGGCGGCACCGCCAAGCCGATGGTCCAGCTGTCCGCCTTCCAGCCGGTGGAGCGCGACTTCGCCTTCGTCGTCGACCGCAAGGTGGAGGCCGACAAGATCCTCCGCGCCGTCAAGGGCGCCGACAAGGCGCTGGTCAAGGATGTCGCGGTGTTCGACGTCTATGAAGGTCCCGGCGTGGGCGAAGGACGCAAGTCGGTCGCCGTCTCGGTCACCTACCAGCCGACCACCGCGACCCTGACCGACGAGGCGATCGAGGCGGTCGGCCAGAAGATCGTCGCGGCAGTGGTCAAGGCCACCGGCGGAAGTTTGCGCAGCTGAGGGTCGGCATCCTTCAGTTGAAGGAGTTGTCGAGAAATACAAAAGACCCCCCGCTTCGCCGGGGGGTCTTTTTTTTGTGAAGCGGAAAAACTCATAGGGAGTCGCTACTCGGTTACCCGATCACACAAGCATATGATGAATCGCTGATTGAGAAATCCTGAGTGCTTTCGGTAAGGGAAGACCATGGTACTCTTCGTTGCAATTCAATGTTTGACGAAAGCGTGGGGCTCCGTGGAAAGATCGGGTTGCCGAACAATTTGTCTGCGGAAGGCCCGTGAATCGACCGATGTCACCGCTATGGCACAGGCAACGCTTCCATTGCCCTGGCGTGTTCGGTGGCAATCATAATGCTGATGACGAAGCTGGGGTAACCAATCGCTGAGCCGAAAGACGATCAAGCAAGCAACCCGGCATCGGTTAAGCCACTTGTCGTTGTGGTTGACGATGATCGGTCGATCGTTGAAGGGCTGGCGATCCTGCTGGACGGTTGGGGATACGAGGTGGTGACCGCAGTCAGCGCCGCCGCCCTGGAGGCGCAACTCGGCGGCCTGACCCGGACGCCGAACCTGATCATTGCCGACCATTACCTGCCGGCCGGCCGGACCGGGCGCGAGGTGGTGGAGCGCGTCCGCACCGAAACCGGGCAGCAGATCCCGGCCATCATCCTGACCGGCGACAGCACCCCCGAACGGCGTGACGAGGCCGAACTGATGGGCTGCCAGCTGTTGCTGAAGCCGGTGCAGGTCGGGCCGCTGCGCGAGGCGGTGGAAGCGCTTTGCCGCCCTTGAGAATGGCAGGCCGCCGTTCGATGACTGCAGATCCCTAACGCGTTGCCGGACCCATCCGGTTGATGTCCGGCAGTACCGCAAGGAAGGCATCGACCACCGCCGGGTCGAATCTCAGCCCCGCGAGCCGCCTGATCTCCGCCACCGCGTCTTCCCGGGACAAAGCCTTGCGATAGGGGCGGTCACGCGTCATCGCGTCATAGGCGTCGGCGACCGCAACGATGCGGGCGCACAGCGGAATCGCCGCCCCGGTGCGGCCGTCGGGATAGCCGGTGCCGTCCCAATTCTCATGATGCCAGCGCGCCACCGCCGCCCCCAGATGCAGATGGGTCGGGCCATCGGCCAGATGGCTCGCCTGGTTCAGCAGGGTGGCGCCGGCCACCGTGTGGGCCTGCATGGCGCTGCGTTCCGCCGGATCGAGGGGGCCAGGCTTCGACAGGATCTCCGGATTGACCGCGGCGTTGCCGATGTCGTGCAGGATCGCCGCCAGCCCGATGATCTCCAGCGTCGAGTCGTCCAGCGACTCGGGGAACAGTCCATCGGCATGCAGGCGGCGGGCGATGCGTTCGGTGATCGCCGCGATGCGCAGCGACCGGCTGAAGCGGCCGTCCTCCACCGCCTCCACCGCCTCCACCGCCAGCCCGTCCATGCCGAGTGCGCCGCGGCCGCGTTCGGCCAGATCGGCCAACGCCGCCAGCGTACCCTGCTGCGCCCGGTAGAGCTGTTCGTAATGGTGCAGATTGTCGAAACCGACGGAGATCTTGCCGCAGAACACCTCGATCAGCTTGCGGTCCAGGTCGGACAGCGGCCGGTTGGAGCGCAGATAGACCACCGTCTCGCGGTCGTTCGGCGTGCGGATATAGAGCGTGCAGTGGTCGCCGGCATAGAGATGCGCCCGCTCTTCCAGGCAGGCGGTCACCGCCGCCAGAACCGAAGCGTCGACATGACCGGCGGCGGGTTCGTTGATGAGATCCTCGTAGCGGCCGGAACCGGCCAGCACATAAAGGCCATCGCCGCTACTGCCGTTGCCGTTATCGCCGCTGAAGGCCGGGTTGCAGCTACCCTGGCCACCAGCGCCGCCGGCGCTGCCGCGCTGCATGCAGAGGATCGCGTCCGGCCCCACCCCCAGCAGACCCGACAGCTGGGTCAGCACACCGGCGGCGAACAGCTTCATGGAGCGGGCGCGGAACAGCGACGACGAGGCCTCGATGATCTTTTCCAGGCCGCGGCGGTTGGCGTCGATCGCCACGATGTCCTCGTAGGAGCGCAGCGCCGCCACCGTGGTGGTGAACAGCTGCTGGGCGGTCAGCTGGGTCTTCGCCTTGTAGTCGTTGATATCGTAATCGAGGATCACCGCGCGTTCCGGCGCCTGTCCCGGCTGGCCGGTGCGCAGGATGATGCGGACATTGCGGTTCTGCAGTTCCTCGCGGATGTGATGGACCAGCCGCAGGCCGGCATCCTCGGTCTCCATCACCACATCCAGCAGGATCAGCGCGATATCGCTTTCCCGTGCCAGGATCCGCCGCGCCTCCGCCGCCGAATGGGCGGACAGGAAACGCGCCTTGCGCCCCTTGTAGACGAAGTCCGACAGGACGAGCTTGGTGATCGAATGGACCTCCGGCTCGTCATCGACGATCAGCATGGTCCAGCGGCTGCCGGGGTCCTCCTCCTCTTCCAATGGACCGGCGCCGGGAGCCGCATCGTCGAGGAACACCAGATCCTCGTCGGCAATCTCCGGCATGGACCGGGGATCCGGCTGGGGCGGATCGGGCTTCGCGTTGTCTTCAGGTCGGGTCGGGTCGGCGTTGGTCATGGCTCTTCGTTCGTGAAGGGGTCATGAGGGAGGGCGCGGCCGGCCCGTCCGGTGCAAACCCATCAAAACGTATCCAGCTCGATCACCGTACAATCGAGTCCGCGTTGCGCCAACGTGCCGCAGGCGGTGTCGACCTGCAACCGCGTGAACGGAGCGACTCCCACCTCGTATAGAAGCCGGCCCTTGCGGAAGACCGGCCACACCATCGGCGGAAGGTCGCGATAGGCGCTGCCCGGCCCGGCAGTGAACTCCTTCCAGGCGCGCAAGCCCTCGGCATAGCTGACATATTCGCCGAGCTTGATGCCGTAGAGCATGCCCGGCTCGACCGGCGGCATGCCCGGCAGCGGATAGGGCGCCACCACCCCGACCAGCCCCTGCACCGGTGCCACCGCGCGGGTGCCTGCCGGCAGCGCCAGCGTCGCCTCGCCGTTCGCGGCACCGATCAGCGCCACCACGTCGCCCTTACGCAGGGTAAAGCCGCGCCGCTTTCGGTTGCTCAGGATCTCGGTCGCGGAGATCGGGCCGGCGGCGACGACATAGCCTTCCGCCGGGGTCTGGGCCGCCTTGTCCCAGGCGGCGCGCGGCACGACGGCGGCGCTGCGGTGGGGCAGGGGGGCGTCCGCCGGCTGGCTGGCGGCCGGCTTCGGCGGCCGCGGCCCCTCGCCGCCGGTCGCCGGACGGCCGGTGACCATCAGCGCCGGGTCCAGCGAATCGGCGGGGACATAGCCGATGGGCTGGCCGCCGATGGCGATCTCCGTCCAATAGGTGCCGCGCGGGGTGCCCAGCGCGTTCAGCGCCTTGCCCTGCTTCAGCGTCATGACGATGCGGGCATCCTCGCTGGGGCCGATCCGCACCTCGATGTCGCGGTTCAGCACGACCTCGCCGGTCAGGGGGGCGCCGATGGCGACGGGGCTCTGCGCCCAAGCCTGCGGGATGGCCGCCAGGGCGCCGGCGAGGCCGAGGAGAATGGCGGCGGTGACGGACGCTGCGGTCATGGCGTGACTTCCCTCACAGGCACCGGCACATCGCGGTTCGGCGCCCGGCGGCCCAGCATCTGGAGGCCGACAAGGTCGTGAATGGCGTCGGCCAGCAGGCGCACCGGCTTCGGCGCCGTGCCGCGGGCACGGTGCAGGGCGATGTCGATGTCTGGCAGTTCCGGAAACCCCTCTGCCGCGCCGATGCGGCGCAGGCTTGGCGGGACGGTGCAGTTTTCCATCGCCGTCACCCCCAGCCCGCCCATCACCGCGCCGTGGACGGCGACGACGCTCTTGCTGGTGAAGGCGACGCGCCAGTCGCGGCCGATCCCGTCGAGCGCGGCGACCGCAAGGTCGCGCACGACGCAGCCCTTGGGGAACAGCGCCAGCGGCAGGGGATCGAGGCTCTCCACCGGGCGGTGTCCCGGGGGCGGTCCCGATGGAGATACCGGGTCCTGCGGCGGGGCGACCCAGGACACCGGTTCCTGCCGCACCAGCTCGCCGCCGGCCTCGCCGGCCTTGCGGGTGACCAGCGCCAGGTCGTAGCGCCCCTTGTCGATCTCCGCAACCAGATCGGGGCTGTTGTCGCAGATCACCTCCACCATCACGTCGGGATAGGCGGCGTTGAAGCGGGCCAGAACCTCGGGCAGCAGCATGGTGGCGTAATCGTCGGGCGTGCCGATGCGGACGCTGGCCACCGTCGGGCTGCGGTGCATCAGCGCCATCACCTCGTCGTTCAGGGTCAGCATGCGCCGGGCATAGGCCAGCAGGACCTCGCCGTCGCGGGTCATGCGCACGCCATGGGTGTCGCGTTCGAACACCCGCTTGCCCACCGTGTCCTCCAGCCGGCGCACCTGCTGGCTGACCGCCGCCTGGGTGCGGCCCAGCCTTTCGCCGGCTCGGGTGAAGCTGGCGCTGTCGGCGACGGCCACGAAGGCGCGCAGCAGGTCGGTATCGAGATTGGCGGGCATGGCGGGGACCGGAAGTTGCCTCCCATTCAAGCAGAGCGTCCGCCCATCCGCAACGTTGCGGTCATTACGAATCGTGATGACGGCATAATGCCTATTCGTTTCCAAGGGAATGGCCCGCGACCCATGTTCGGTCTCCAACCGCTTTGGAGTTTCCGACCATGTCCCTGTTCGCCGCCTGGACCAGCGTGGTTCTCGCTGCCGCCCGGATCGATCCGCCCGCGGCACCTCCGCCGGCGGTGCCGGAACCGCGGCGTTTCCGCCTTGCCTACAACCCGGTTCCGGCAGCCGCTCCAGCGCCCGGCCGGCAGTTGGTCGCAGAGGAGGCTCCGGCGTCGGTGCGGACTCCGCTGACGCTCCAGGGGCGGCTGTGCCTTGAGAAGTAGTGGGGGGTCCGCCTATCCTGCCGCCGACCAGACTGCGGGAGGAGCGGACGATGGCGCGGGTCTATGTGCTGTACACCGGGGGCACCATCGGGTGCGTCACCAATCCCGACGGGGCGTTGGCTCCGGTGCCGGGGTCGGAGTTTGAACGGCTGGTCCTGTCGATGCCCGGCCTGTCCGGCCATGGGGTGCGGGACTACAAGGATCTGACCTGGACCATGGGCTGGTTCGACCGCACGCTCGACAGCTCCAACATGACGCCGGCGGATTGGATCGCCATCGCCCGGCGGCTGCTGTCGGTTTACGACGAGTATGACGGCTTCGTCGTGCTGCATGGCACCGACAGCATGGCCTATAGCGCGTCGGCCCTGTCCTTCCTGCTGCCCGGCCTGACGAAGCCGGTGGTGTTCAGCGGGTCGCAGGTGCCGCTGACCTTCACGCTGAGCGACGCGCTCGCCAATCTGGTCGGCGCCATCGTGGTGGCGGGAACCCTGCCGGTGCCGGAGGTCTGCGTCTATTTCGATACCAAGCTGCTGCGCGGCAACCGCTCGTCCAAGGTCGATGCCAACCGCTTCGCCGGCTTCGATTCGCCGAACTTCCCGCCGCTCGCCACCGTCGGCAGCGTGGTCGCCCGCAACGAGCCCTATTGGCTGCCGATGCCGGGTGCCGCGGTCTCGCTGGACGATGCGGAGAACCGGGCCCGCCGGCTGGCGGCGCTGGAGGCCCAGGCGGCGGCGCTGGCCGCGTTCTCCGTCGTCATTCTGTGGCTGTATCCCGGCATCCGCGCCAGCACGGTGTCGGCGATGCTGACCGGCACCAGCCCGGCGGCGAAGGGGGCGGTGCTGCTGGCCTTCGGCGAGGGCAACGGCCCGACCGATCCGGATTTCCTCGACGCCCTTGCGGCCGCGGTGAAGGCCGGCGTCGTCCTGATGGACAACACCCAGGTGCAGCGCGGCGCCGTACTGCCCGGCGCCTATGCCACCGGGCTTGGCGCCGTCGGTGCCGTCGGCGCCTATGACATGACGCCGGAGGCCAGCTACGCCAAGCTGGTCTGCCTGCTCGCCGCCGGCCTGGACGCCAGCGCGGTCAAGGCGGAAATGCCGAAGCCGCTGGCCGGCGAACTGACGGTGATCGACTGAGGGTGATCGGGGATTGAGGTGTTGTCCGGAGGCGGGGGCCATTGGGCTTCCCGCCTCCGCCGGTGGCTTACTCCATGCCGGGCTTGTTCGGCGACATGATGCGCTCGTCCATCGTGCCCTGGCCCATCGTGCCCTGGCCCATCGAGCCGCGGTTCATGGTGCCCTGGTTCATGGTGCCCTGGTTCATCGAACCCTGATTCATCGAACCCTGATTCATCGACCCCTGGCCCATCGAACCCTGACCCATCGTGCCCTGGTTCATGGAGCCGGCGCCCATACCGCCCATCGACCCGCCGGTCGAGCTGCCGTAGCCGGTGTTGGCTTGGCTGGCGTACTGGGCGAGCTGCTGCAGCTCGTTCTGGTCATGCATGATGACGACCTGACGGCCGCGGCGTTCGAAGGAGGACGGGGTGAGCATGATGGTCTGGCCGGTCTTGGCCAGCTTCAGTTCGACCATCGTCTGGCCCTGGGCGTCGGTGGTCACGTTCTGGATCGTGCCGGCGACCGGCCCGCCATGGCGGTGGACCACCCGCTTGCCGATCATGTCGCGGCTGGCCTGGACGTCGCGGGCGCCGCTGTCCATCGTGCCGTTGGCGACCGCGTTTGCCCTGGCGGACCCGCTGGTTTGGGCATGGCCCGGCGCGGCAACGGCCATCAGCAACAGGGCCGGCACGGCGGCGGCGAGAAACTTGCGCATGTCATCCTCCCGGATTGAATCACAATAGGGGAGGCGCCGCGCAGGGGCGGCACCGTCCTCAGCCGTGATGACACCCGAGCGGCCGGTTTGTTTCGCAGGTTGTACGGAATTGCCGGGCTGCACAAAAAAGGCGGGCCGCAGCCCGCCTTTCCGTTTCCTTACTCGTCGCCCATCTTGAGCGCGGCGATGAAGGCGCTCTGCGGGATTTCGACCTGGCCGAACTGGCGCATGCGCTTTTTGCCTTCCTTCTGCTTGTCCAGCAGCTTGCGCTTGCGGCTGATGTCGCCGCCATAGCACTTGGCAGTCACGTCCTTGCGCATGGCGCTGATGCTCTCGCGGGCGATGATCTTGCCGCCGATGGCGGCCTGCACGGCGATCTTGAAGAGCTGGCGCGGGATCAGTTCCTTCAGCCGTTCGCACAGCTGACGGCCGCGGCGTTCGGACTGGCTGCGGTGGACGATCATCGACAGGGCGTCCACCGGCTCGGCATTCACCAGGATCGACAGCTTCACGAGGTCGCCTTCCTCATAGCTGTCCATCTGGTAGTCGAAGCTGGCATAGCCGCGGCTGATCGACTTCAGCCGGTCGTAGAAGTCGAACACCACCTCGTTCAGCGGCAGCCGGTAGACCAGCATGGCGCGGGCGCCGGCATAGGTCAGTTCGATCTGCTGGCCGCGCCGTTCGGTGCACAGCTGCAGGACGCCGCCGAGATACTCGTCGGGCAGCATGATCGTCGCCTTGATCCACGGCTCGTCGATGTGGTCGATCCGCATCACATCGGGCATGTCGGCCGGGTTGTGCAGGTCCCGCACCGTGCCGTCGGTCATCGTCAGCTTGTAGACCACCGAGGGGGCGGTGGTGATCAGGTCGAGGTTGAACTCGCGCTCCAGCCGCTCCTGGATGATCTCCAGATGCAGCAGGCCGAGGAAGCCGCAGCGGAAGCCGAAGCCCAGCGCCGCCGAGGTCTCCGCCTCGTAATGGAAGCTGGCGTCGTTCAGCTTCAGCTTGCCCAGGCTGTCGCGCAGCCGCTCGAAATCGGCGGCATCGACCGGGAACAGGCCGCACCACACCACGGGGATGGACGGCTTGAAGCCGGCCAGAGCCTCGCTCGCCGGCTTGCGCTCGTCGGTGATGGTGTCGCCGACCTTGGTCTGCGTGATGTCCTTGATCGCGGCGGTGATGAAGCCCATCTCGCCCGGCCGCAGCTCGCCGGTCAGCAGCGCCTTCGGCGTGAAGACGCCGACGCGGTCCACGTCATGGGCGGAGCCGGCGGCCATGAAGCGCACCTTCTGCCCGACCTTCAGCACGCCGTCGACCACGCGCACCAGAATGACGACGCCGAGATAGGGATCGTACCAGCTGTCGACCAGCAGGGCCTTCAGCGGCGCATCGGCATCGCCCTTGGGCGGCGGCAGCCGCTTGACCACCGCCTCCAGCACCGCGCCGATGTTGAGGCCGGACTTGGCCGAGATCTCCACCGCGTCGGAGGCGTCGAGGCCGATCACGTCCTCGATCTGCTGCTTGATCCGCTCCGGCTCGGCGGCGGGCAGGTCGATCTTGTTGAGGACCGGGATGATCTCGTGGTTGTTGTCGATCGCCTGATAGACGTTGGCGAGCGTCTGCGCCTCGACGCCCTGGGAGGCATCGACCACCAGGATCGAGCCCTCGCAGGCGGCCAAGGACCGGCTGACCTCATAGGCGAAGTCGACGTGGCCGGGGGTGTCCATCAGGTTCAGCGTGTACTGCTTGCCGTCCTCGGCCTTGTAGAGCAGGCGGACGGTCTGGGCCTTGATGGTGATGCCGCGCTCGCGCTCGATGTCCATGCTGTCGAGCACCTGTTCGCGCATCTCGCGCGCGTCGAGGCCGCCGCACTGCTGGATCAACCGGTCGGCAAGGGTCGACTTGCCATGATCGATGTGGGCGATGATCGAGAAATTGCGGATGTGCGAAAGGTCAGTCATCGGGGCCCGGACAAGCGAGAGTTTGCCGGGAACATAGGGCGGACGGGGGATGGGCGCAATGATGGTGTGCGCGGGCCGCCCTGGCAGGGTCGGATCCGCGCGCGGCGTGCGCGAGCTGGCCACGGTGTCTTTGCGCGACTGATGCTCAGGGCATGACTTCGGCCAGGATCGCCCATTGTCCCTCATCCTCGACCAGGGCTTCGCGAGTGCCGGCGCTCGTTACAACCTTTTCGATAACGCGAGCGTAGGCGCCGGCCGCCGCGTCAACCGATTCGACCCAAACATACGGGATCGTTCGCCCCACCAGCGGCTCGATACTGCCAGTTTGAAAGCCGCTGGTCATGAACGCGCGCGTACAGAGGATGATGTGGTAATTTCCCGCCCGCAGCCCCATGCAGCCGGGGTCACCCGTTTCCACGGGAAGGAAACCGAGGTCGCGATAGCGGGCAAGGGCCGGGCTGATGTCGGGCAGAATGGTAAGCGGAGTAACGCGGCGGGCCGGGCCGGCTGGGGTGACGAGTGCTGACATCGGCAAGCTCATGGCGGCAGCCACCGCCATGACGGTGGCGTATGCTGCCCCTTCGCCCTTTTCCAGCCGTTGGACCGTGCGAACGCTTACCCCGCTGGCCTCTGCCAAGTGATCCTGTGACCAACCCCGATCATGGCGTTCTGATTTCAGACGGGCGCGATTGATACGGATGGGCATGGTGGCGCTCCAACGGATGCGGGAGCGTTATCGTACTGCCGCCCCAGGCCTTCCGCCACGACAGCTCCCCGTCAATGCCGAAGGTTCAAGTGGGACGAAAGCGAGCGGGCAGGATTTCCATTCGACGCGGATGCTGAATCAGCGGTAACCGCAGCGCTTGCGATAACAATGGCGCCCGATCTTCTGAGACACTTTCGCGCAAGGTGATCGGACGCTGACGCGATTCGCCTTTCTGCCTAGCGAAAGTCGAGCTTTTCGCATATGCAATATGACCGTGCGGGTGGAACGAGATCCGCCCCATCGGTACAGCAGCCACCGACGGGATTCGGAGGCGACCAAGCCCTTTACATTGCGCACAGCCTCTGGCGCTTGCCCGGAACAATTGACCCAATAGGATTGGAGAAATAGGGATGTCTCAGAAGATCGCGCTTGTTACCGGTGCCATGGGCGGCCTCGGCACCGCCATCTGCCGGGCGCTCGCCAAGGACGGCTACCTCGTGGCCGCCAATTGCCTGCCCAACTACGAGCCGGCGGCGGCGTGGCTCGGCGAGCAGGAAGCGGCCGGCTTCAAGTTCTACATGGTCGAAGGCGACGTCTCCGATTTCGAGAGCTGCAAGGCCATGGTGGCGCGGATCGAGGCCGATCTGGGCCCCGTCGACGTCCTGGTGAACAACGCCGGCATCACCCGCGACAAGTTCTTCCCCAAGATGGAAAAGGCGCAGTGGGACGCGGTGATCTCCACCAACCTCAGCAGCCTGTTCAACGTCACGCATCAGGTCTCGGCCAAGATGGCTGAGCGCGGCTGGGGCCGCATCATCAACATCTCGTCGGTCAACGGCGTGAAGGGGCAGGCCGGCCAGACCAACTATTCGGCCGCCAAGGCGGGCGTCATCGGCTTCACCAAGGCGCTGGCCGCCGAACTGGCGACCAAGGGCGTCACCGTGAATGCGATCGCGCCGGGCTACATCGGCACCGAGATGGTCATGGCGATCCGCGAAGACATCCGCCAGGGCATCATCGACACCGTTCCGATGAAGCGTCTGGGCAAGCCGGAGGAGATCGGCGGCGCGGTGTCGTACCTCGCGTCCGATATCGCGGGCTACATCACCGGCACGACGCTGAACATCAACGGCGGCCTGCACTATCAATAAGTCGCGGCCAATAAGTCGCGGCCAATAAGTCGCCGCGCGGTCGGTCGGGGCAAAAGACGCCCGCTTCTCCAGCGCCGGGACATGGCCGGAGAAGCGGGCGACCGGCCCTTTAACCCCCGGCGACGCCCCGATACAGCTCCATATACTCCTCCGCCGGCCCGTGCCAGCCGAAGTCGCGCGTCATGGCGCGGCGCTGCATCGCCTGCCAGCGGTCGGGCTTGCGATAGACGGTCATCGCCCGGCGGAGCGCCCACACCAGTTCCTGGCCGGTCGCGTTGACGAACTGGAACCCCGTCGCGCTGCCGTCGGCGCTGGCGGCTGGGTTGGCGTCGATCACCGTGTCGGCGAGGCCGCCGGTGCGGCGGACCAGCGGCAGGGTACCGTATTTCAACGCGTAGAGCTGGGTCAGGCCGCAGGGCTCGGAGCGCGAGGGCACCAGGAACAGGTCGGACCCGGCCTGGATGCGGTGGGATAGCGGCTCGTCATAGCCGATGCGGACGCCGATGGACTGCGGATGCCATTGCGCCAGCTGGCGGAAGCCGGCCTCGCTGGAGGCGTCGCCGCTGCCCAGCACCACCAGCTGGCCGCCCCAGGATACCCATTGGCCCGCCGCCTCCAGCACGAGGTCCAGGCCCTTGTGCCAGGTCAGGCGGCTGACCACGGCGGCCAGCGGGGCGTCGGGGCGGCGGTCCAGGCCGAAGGCGGATTGCAGGTCGGCCTTGCAGGCGTCCTTTCCGCCGAGATCCTCGGGGGTGTAGCGGGCGGGCAGATGCGGGTCGGTCGCCGGGTCCCACACCGCGTAATCGACGCCGTTCAGGATTCCGGTCAGCACGTCGGACCGGGTGGCGAGCAGCCCTTGCAGGCCGGTGCCGTGCTCGGCTGTCTGGATCTCGTTGGCGTAGGTCGGGCTGACCGTGGTCAGGCGGTCGGCGTAGAAGCAACCCGCCTTCAGGAAGCTGATGTTGCCGTAATACTCGACGCCGTCGACGCGGAAGCTGGAGGAGGGCAGGCCGATGTCGCCCATCATCCAGGGGCCGAACAGGCCCTGATAGGCGATGTTGTGGATGGTCAGAACCGTGCCCGGCCGGAAGGGGCCGGCGAAACGGTCGGGACGCAGCGCCAGATAGGCGGGAATCAGCCCGGCCTGCCAGTCGTGGCCGTGCAGGATGTCGGGCCGCCACCAGGGATCGTAGGACTTATCGGCGGCGAAGCCGGCGGCGACCCAGGCGAGTGCGGCGAAGCGCAGGGCGTTGTCGCTCCAGTCCTTGCCGTCCGGGCCGAGATAGGGGTTGCCGGGGCGGTCGTACAGCGACGGCGCGTCCAGCGCATAGGCGAGAACGCCGTCGGCGGTGCGGCCGATGCACAGCCGGGCGCGGTCGCAGCCGGGCAGGTCGGTGATCAGGTCGCCGACCTCGTGCAGGTTCTGCAGGCTGTTCAGAACGGCGGGATAGCCCGGCAGCAGCAGGCGGACATCGGCGCCGGCGGCGATCAGGGCCGGCGGCAGGGCGGCGGACACGTCGGCCAGCCCCCCCGTCTTGACCATCGGGTAGCATTCGGACGTGACGTAGAGGACGCGCATCGGGAAGGCACTCGGGTGAAAGGCGGGAGGGATGAATGGCGGGAGGGTGCAGGCATGGTATAGCGCCGATGCGGGTCCGGTGGGGAGCCGGACCGCATCGGCGCGGGGCCATCGTGCCGGGGGGCGGCGATATGCCGCCTTAGTCCTTCGGCAGCTTCTCGATCATCTCGCGGGTGATCAGGACGACGCCGCCCTCGCTGCGGTGGAAGCGCTTGGCGTCCAACTCCGCGTCCTCGCCGACGACGAGGCCGTTGGGGATGCTGACGCCGCGGTCGATCACCACCTTCTTCAGGCGGCAATGGCGGCCGATGTCGCATTCCGGCAGGACCACCGCCTCGTACAGCTCGCTGTAGGAGTTGACGCGGACCGAGCTGAACAGCAGCGACCGCCGCACGGTGGAACCGGAGATGATGCAGCCGCCCGACACCAAGCTGTCGATCGCCGTGCCGCGCCGGTTCTCGTCGTCGAAGACGAACTTCGCCGGCGGCAGCTGCTCCTGGTAGGTGAAGATCGGCCAGTCGCGGTTGTACATGTTCAACTGCGGCGTGACGTGGCAGAGGTCCAGGTTGGCTTCCCAATAGGCGTCGATGGTGCCGACGTCACGCCAGTAGGGGGCGTCGTCCGGCGCGTCGATGATGGCGCTGTCGGCATAGTCGTGGGCGATGATCCGCGCCCCGGTCTTCACCAGATGCGGGATGATGTCCTTGCCGAAGTCGCGGCTGGAGCCGGGGGTGGCGACGTCGCGCTCCAGCTGTTCATAGAGGAACTGGGCGTTGAAGACGTAGATGCCCATGCTGGCCAGCGCCAGATCGGGCCGGCCGGGCATCGGCGGCGGGTCGGCCGGCTTCTCGACGAAATCGATGATGCGGCGGTCGTTGTCGATGTGCATCACGCCGAAGCCGGTCGCCTGTTCGCGCGGAACCGCGATGCAGGGGACGGTGACGTCGGCCTTGCGGTCGATGTGGTCGAGCAGCAGAGCGCCGTAATCCATCTTGTAGATGTGGTCGCCGGCCAGGATCAGGACATATTCCGGCTCGTGGTCGCGCAGGATGTCCAGGTTCTGGTACACGGCGTCGGCGGTGCCCTGGTACCACTCCGTCTCGCTGACGCGCTGCTGGGCCGGCAGCAGGTCGCAGAACTCGTTCATCTCGCCGCGAAAGACGTTCCAGCCGCGCTGGAGGTGGCGCAGGAGGCTGTGCGACTTGTACTGCGTCAGAACGCCGATGCGGCGGAAGCCGGAATTGACGCAGTTCGACAGCGCGAAATCGATGATGCGGTATTTGCCGCCGAAATATGTGGCCGGCTTCGCCCGCCGGTCGGTCAACTGCTTCAGACGGCTTCCGCGTCCGCCGGCCAGCACCAGCGCCACCGCACGTCGCGGTGCGAGGCGCAGATCGCGTTTGTCGAGCATGGCCGTTACTCCCTTGCCTTATTCTTGCGGCCGCGGGTAAGCGGCCAATCCAATTGGAGGCGTTGACGGTGCCACATCTCGCCGCCATGTCCAATAGGCCCGGCGTCGGGTTCGCCTCGGCTTACCCGCCGGATCTTCAACCCGCGGTCCTAGGAGGAAAGCGGTGGAGAATCCGGGGCAAGCCGAAAGGACTGGATGGAAGGCGTAGGGGCTGCCTGATGCCGTGCCAGTGACCGCTGCGCAGGCCAAACTCTGCCCAAAATTTCACCATCTGCCGGAATGGCAGCCAAAATGCCGGGCCGGATCGCGGCGTCCGGCCCTGTCAATCGGTCGAAAACCCGAAAATTGCGGAAGAATGCCGCCTCCGGAATCTGCCCGTTTTCTGTGCAGGCAACGGGTGCGACTCGTACGGGGCTGCCCGTTCGGGGGTCCTGCGCCGGGACAACCCTGACGATTCCTAGCCGTTTTGGACTGGCACGCTTCTTGTAACGCTGGAGGCGTCCTCGGTCCCGTCCGCCGCCCCGTCTTTGCCGGGGACGGGGCGACCGGGACGGGGTCGCCCCAGTGCGGCGTTTGCGCGCGGAATGCCTCCGGTGCCGCGCCGGCCATGCAGGGGTGGGAGCGATTTTGGAGAAAGAGGAGCCTCGATGAACCGTCTGTTCCTTCTGGCCGCACCGATGATGGCGGTTGCTCTGGGCGCGGTCGGCATGCCGGCCGCAGCCCTTGCCCAGGACGCGGCGGCTGCCGCCGCTGCTGCCGCGCCGGCGGCTCCGGCGCTGAATGGCGGCGACACCGCCTGGATGCTGGTCTCCACGGCGCTGGTGCTGATGATGACCATTCCGGGGCTGGCGCTGTTCTACGGCGGCATGGTCCGCAAGATGAACGTGCTGGCGACGGTGATGCAGAGCTTCGCCATCACCTGCCTGATCAGCGTCCTGTGGTACGTGATCGGCTACAGCCTGGCCTTCACCGGCACCGGCGCCTACATCGGCGGGCTGGACCGGCTGTTCCTGAACGGTCTCGACTTCTCGAAGGCGTTCGTGCTGGGCGAGGCGACCGGCGCCGGCGTGCCGACGACGATCCCCGAGCCGGTCTTCATGATGTTCCAGATGACCTTCGCGATCATCACCCCGGCGCTGATCACCGGCGCCTTCGCGGACCGCATGAAGTTCTCCTCGCTGCTGGTCTTCACCACCCTGTGGTCGATCGTGGTCTATGCGCCGATCGCCCACTGGGTCTGGTATCCGTCGGGCTTCCTGTTCGGCCTGGGCGTGCTGGACTTCGCCGGCGGCACGGTCGTGCACATCAACGCGGGCGTCGCCGGTCTGGTCGCCGCGCTGGTGATCGGCAAGCGCAAGGGCTACCCGAAGGAAGCCTTCATGCCGCACAACCTGGTGCTGTCGCTGATCGGCGCCTCGCTGCTGTGGGTTGGCTGGTTCGGCTTCAACGCCGGTTCCGCCCTGACCGCCGGTCCGCGCGCCGGCATGGCCATGGCCGCCACGCACATCGCCACCGCCGGTGCCGCCATGGGCTGGCTGTTCGCGGAGTGGATCGTCAAGGGCAAGCCGTCGATCCTCGGCATCATCTCCGGCGCGGTCGCCGGCCTGGTCGCCGTCACCCCGGCCGCCGGCTTCGTCGACCCGACGGGCGCCATCATCATCGGCATCGTCGCCGGCGTGATCTGCTTCTGGTCGGCCACCAGCCTGAAGCACATGCTGGGCTATGACGACAGCCTGGACGCCTTCGGCGTGCACGGCGTCGGCGGCCTGATCGGCGCGGTCCTGACCGGCGTCTTCGCCAAGATGTCGGTGTCCAACAGCGAAGGCGCCTTCGCCGCCGTCCTGCAGGCCGACCCGTCCGCCACCCTGGGCCTGCTGGAAGGTAACGCCGGCGCGGTGTGGATCCAGATCCAGGGCGTCCTCTACACCATGGTCTGGTGCGCCGTCGCCACCTTCGTCCTGCTGAAGGTCATCGACGTGGTGATGGGCCTGCGCGTGGACGAGGATGTGGAGCGCGACGGTCTCGACCTCGCCCTGCACGGCGAGAGCATCCACTAAGAACACTCCCTTTCCCACGGGTCTCTTCGAAAGGGCCGCCGGGCTTCCCGGCGGCCTTTTTCGTTTGCCGATGCGGGAGCGTTGCGCGGCGATTGTTGCGCCGGCGGAAACGCTGTGGCGCGGGCGGGCCGGCTTCACGGCGGGGCCGCGGCGGACTACCTCTGGTCCATCGTCAGCGCTCTTCTTTTCGGGAGTCCCCGCCATGTCCGCCCAGTCCGCCACCCCCGGTGTCCGTCCGGTCCTCGCCGCCGTGGAGGGCATGGCCACCTCCGACGGCGCCGGGGTCAGCATGACCCGCATGCTGGGCACGCCCCGCCTGCGCACGCTCGACCCCTTCCTGATGCTGGACCTGTTCGGATCCGACCAGCCGACCGACTATCTCGCCGGCTTCCCCGACCATCCCCACCGCGGCTTCGAGACGGTCACCTACATGCTGGCCGGCCGCATGCGCCATGCTGACAACCACGGCCACGAGGGCGTGATCGAGACCGGCGGCGTGCAGTGGATGACCGCCGGCCGCGGCCTGATCCATTCGGAGATGCCGGAGCAGACCGAAGGGCTGATGCGCGGCTTCCAGCTGTGGATCAACCTGCCGGCCCGGCTGAAGATGACAGAGCCGCGTTATCAGGAGTTCCCGCCAGCATCCATCCCGGTGGAGCGGCGCGAGGACGGCGCGACCGTCACCGTGATCGCCGGCGACACCGCCCGCGGCACCGCCGGCCCGGTGCGGGCCGAGGCGACCGACGCCCGTTATTTCGACGTCAGCCTGCCGCCGTCGGTCTCCTTCGCCGAGCCGCTGCCGGCCGGCCACACCGCCTTCCTCGTGCTGTTCGAAGGCACGCTGGATGTCGGCGGCGAGGGACCGCTGTCGGGTCCGCGGGTGATCGTGCTGGGCGACGGCGAGCGGGTGGAGGCGGTCGCCGGGCCCGAGGGCGCGCGCTTCCTTCTGCTGGCCGGCGAACCGATCGGCGAACCCATCGCCTGGGGCGGTCCCTTCGTCATGAACACGCGCGAAGAGGTGATGCAGGCCTTCCGCGACTTCGAGGAAGGGCGCATCTGATGTGCATCTGACCGCCGGATGCCGCGCGCCTGCCCGTCCTTCGGGGCCGGCGCGCGGCATCTCGTGCCTTGCACCCCCGCCATCCCCGGTTATCATGGCGCATTCAGTGTTAATACGAACGATGTCGGGGAGCCGGGGCGATGCGTGCAAAGGGTCTGTTGGGTGGGTTCAGGGCGGCTGCCGCCGCCGGCGTTCTGGCCCTGACGCTGGCCGCCGGCCTGTCGACCGCCAAGCCCGCCGCCGCCGTGGACTTCTCCAAGGCCGCCGCCGATTTCGGGCCGGAGGGCGCCTGGACCAACCAGTGCGACATCGACCGGATGACCGACAGCAAGACCTGCCGGCTGATGATCTATCGCCTGTTCGACGACGGGAAGGATGTCGGCTTCATAGCGCTCAGCGTCATCCCGACCGGCAACGACTTCCACCTGTTCCTGACCACCAGCCAGGGGCTGGTCGACCGCTGCGCCATCCGCGTCGACCGCCAGCCGCGCATCGAATCGCATGTCGCGACGCTGAACATGTGCATGTTCCCGAACTTCGTGTCCGGCCGCGTCGCCGACCAGTTCCGCAACGGCTCGACCATCCTGGTCCGCGTCAGCTCGCCGCGCCTGGGCAAGCGCGACATCGATTTCCCGCTGAACGGCTTCTCCCGCACCTTCGAGGAGATGCAGCGCAGCCTGCAGTGAGCGGGGCTGCGCCGCGCCCTCTCACCCCGGCAGCCGGTAGCCCGCCGCCGGTTCCTGCATCGGGCAGCCGTTGTGCTCCATGCGGAAGCCGGCGGAGTGGTCGTAGGCGATGCGGCGGGCGCGCATGATCGAGCCGAGCGGCCGGTGCGCGGCCAGACCGTGCCAGGGGCTGAAGGCCAGCCGGTCGTCGCCGGCGCGGGAGCGCTCCTCGCTCCAGGCGGTCTGCGGCGGCACGGTGATGCGGGCGACGGCGCGGTAGGGGCTCAGCTCCTCCGGCCACAGCACGCTGGCATCCTCCACCGGCATGCGCTCCTCGTCGGTGCGCAGCTGGACGCGCAGCTCCCAGACCGCTTCATGGTCGCGGAAGAACTCCACCACCGCCTCGCGCAGGCTGTCGGGCTTGCCGTTGACGGTCAGCGGCGCATCGGTCAGCGCCGTCAGGTTGGGCGAGACGGGGACGATCTGCAGCTTGGCGACATGCGCGCCGTGGCGCAGGGCCGCCTGGCTGTAGAAGGTTTCGCCCAGAATGTGGGTTGCGGGATGGCCGCCCAGAGTCTTCAGGGTGGCGCTCTCGCCGCCGAAGGCCTCCACCACCCGTTCGGCGGCGCGCAGGGTCGCGGACAGCGCCTTCTTCGCCGTCTCCGCCCGGTCGGTGGTGGCGGCCAGCAGCTTCAGCGTCGACAGGAACTGCTTGGCGTCCGGTGCAGAGAAGACCGGGGCGTTGGCCATCACGAAATCCTGGGTCGCCTGATCCTCCGATCCCGGCAGCCGTTCGCCGGTCACGCCCAGCACCTTCACCGCCAGACCGCGCGGAGTCGACACGCTGTCGGGCAGGATGTCGCCCGGCGTCGTCGACAGCCGCAGGATCGCCGGATAGCTCTCCGCCCGCGCGAACAGGCCCTGGGCCAATTCCGCCGGCAGATCGTCCAGCACGTCCAGCCGGCCGATCAGCAGCCCGTGGCTCTTGGCGTGGACGCTGCGCAGGGCGTGGCCGCCGTCCTCGTAGGTCTTGCGGCTGATCGACAGCATTGTTTCCGCCAACTCGTCGAAAAGCCGGGCTTCATCGGGGGCGGGGTTTTCGACCGACGGCGTATAGGGCAGGGGCGCCTGGGGCTGGGGCTGGGGCTTGGCGGTGGCGGCTGACACGGACGGAGTCTCCCGGATGGGGAAAGAACGGGTGTAGCCGGAAGAACAGCCGCGGTCGTCCCCCGTTCCGCCACTCCGGTTCCGCAGCGGTGCGCCGATACCGGAGCAGGAGTCTTTCTCTATGGCTTCAGAATGATAATCACTGTGAAACATAAATATCACAAATATCAGTGCGCACTTGGTGCGTGATGAGTCTGATAAGAGTCCAATCAAAAATAGTAATTAACCATTACAATGCGGGTTCGCTCTATCGAAGATCTGTGGTGCCCGGATGATGGCTGCGCCTATCCTTTGGTAACGAAGAACCGTCACCATCCGGCGGCGTCACGGCTGACGGAGCGCGTTGCGGGGAGTCGATCGAGGGGTTCCCATGACCGGTTGGTCCATTACCTGGATTCGCGGCTGCACCCTGCTGCTGATGCTGCTTGGGATGGCCGCCTCGTCCTTGCCGGTGGAGGGGCGGGCGACGGCGCCGAACCGGACCGTGCTGGTGCTGCATTCATACCACCAGGGTTATGAATGGACCGACCATCAGGCTGCCGGCATCGCCAAGGAACTGGCGGCCTCGGCGCCCAACGCGATCACGATCCCCTATCACCTGGATTGGAAGCGCTTTCCGGACGCAAGCGGGCTTGAGCGGTTGCGGGCACTGATCGGCCATCGGCACCCCAGAGGCACAATCGACGCCATCATCGCCACCGACGATGCCGCGCTGGCCTTTGCGGTCGATTTGCGGCGGGAGATTCATGGACCGGTGCCGCTGGTGCATGGCGGCGTGATCGGCGCCTCGGCCCGCCTGCTGACGGAGGGCGAATCGAATGTGATCGGGGTGACCGAAGCCAAGGACATCGAAGGCACGCTGCACATGGCGATGGCGGCCAATCCCGGACTGCGCCGCCTGTTCATCCTGCGCGACCACACGGAATCGGGAACGGCACTGGACCTGGAGATCGATGCCCTTGCCGCCGCCGGCCGCCTTCCCGCCGGGCTGGAGCGGCAGATTCTGCCCGACCTGCCCTTCGCCCGGCTGGAGGAGCGGCTGGCGACCCTGCCGCCGGACAGCGCCGTGCTGCTGGGAACCTACGCGACCGACCGCGACGGTCTGGTCCTGCCGCCCGAGCAGTTCCTGGAACTGATGAGCGAGAAGAGCAGCGCGCCGATCTACGGCCTGCAGGAGTATCTGCTGGGCCGCGGCATCGCCGGCGGCAGCCTGCTGAGCGCGCTGGAGCACGGACGCGCGGTCGGTGCGGTGGCAGCGGCGATCGTGACCGGCAGATCCATCGCTTCCCTGCCGGCGGAGCGGCCGGAATCCGTCGTCCGGGCGATGGATTACCGGCAGGTGGAGCGCCATCGACTCGATCTGTCGCGGGTGGGGCCGCTCGACCGGTTGGTCAACAAGCCCTTCTCCTTCCTGGAGACCTACCGCTGGCTGGTGGTGACGGTCGGCATCGTCATCGTGGTGCTGACGGTCATGGTGCTTGTCCTGTCCTTCGCGTTGCGCCAGCGCCGGGCGGCCGAGGCGGCCCTGCTGCAGAGCAATCTGGCGCTCAGCCAGTCGCGCCGGGATCTGCAGGCGAGGCTGGAGGAACTGACCGCCAGCAAGGAGGCTCTGCGCGAACGCGAAAGGCGGATGCGGCTGGTGGCGGAGGCGTCGCGCGACATCATCTGGACCTGGGACATCGAGGCCGACCGCCGCGTTCTGTCCGGCCGGGTGATGGAACTGCTGGGCGTGGACTCCCTCATCATCAATTCGATGGCGGCCTGGTTCGACCGCATCCACGCGGAAGACCGTGAACAGGCGGAGGAGGCGCTGCGGCGCCACCTGTCCGGCGAGCTGCCGGAATATCGGACCGAATACCGGGTCCGCCACCGTGACGGCAGCTATCTGTGGCTCTACGCCACCGGCAAGGCTCTGTTCGACGACCAGGGCAAGCCGGTGGTGATGGCCGGATCCTACACCGACATCACGGCGGAGAAGCGGCAGCAGGACTGGCTGGACCATCTGGCCCATTTCGATCCGCTGACCGGTCTGCCGAACAGGCTGACGCTGGAGCAGCATGTCGACCGGCTGATCGCCGACGACAAGGCCTCCGGCCATGCCCGGCCCCTGGCTCTGCTGTTCCTCGACATGGACAATTTCAAGTTCATCAACGACAGCTTCGGCCACAAGGCGGGCGATGAGCTGTTGATGGCGCTCGGCCTGCGCGTCCGCCGGGGAGCGGGGGAGGGACCGTTCATCGCCAGGCTGGGCGGCGACGAGTTCGTCGTAGTGGTTCATGGCAGCGAGGCCGGCGAACCGGCCGACGTGGCGCAGCGGCTGGAACAGGCGCTGGCCGCCCCCTTCCTGGTCGAAGGGCAGCATTTCTTCGTGACCTGCAGCGTCGGCATCGCCCGCTACCCCTGGGACGGACGTTGCTTCGACGATCTGCTGCAGAACGCCGACACCGCCATGTACCGGGCCAAGGACAGCGGGCGCGGGCGCATCTGCACCTTCACCCCCGACATGAACCGCCGGGTGGTGGAGCGTGTGCGGCTGCTCAGCCGGGCGCGGCTGGCCTTCGACCGCCAGTCCTTCAGCTTGCAATACCAGCCGCAGGTGGCGACGTCGGACGGCCGGATCCACGGCTTCGAGGCGCTGATCCGCTGGACCGATGCGGAGCTGGGGCCGGTCTCCCCCGACCGCTTCATTCCGGTGTGCGAGGATTCGGGCCTGATCGTCCCGCTCGGCCTCTGGGTGCTGGAGACCGCCTGCGTCGAGGCGGTGGGGCTGGCCTGCCGCGGCATCGGAAACATCACGATGAGCGTCAACATGTCGGCGGTGCAGCTTGCGCAGAACGATTTCGTGCCGCGGGTGCTGGAGGTGCTGGAGCGCACCGGATTGCCGCCGAACCGGCTGGAGCTGGAAATCACCGAGTCGCAGATGATCGGATCGCTGGACGCCGCCATCGACAAGCTGAACGCGCTGCGGCAGGCCGGCGTGCACATCGCGCTGGACGATTTCGGCACCGGCTATTCGTCGCTGACCTATCTGCGGACCTTGCCGATCAACACGCTGAAGCTCGACAAGGCCTTCATCAACGACGTCCATCGCCGGTCCGACGCGCGCAGCATGGTGTCGTCCATCTCGCGCATCGCCCATGACCTGAGCCGCAGCGTGGTGGCGGAGGGGGTGGAGGAACCGGCCCAGTGGGAGGCGCTGTCGCGGATGGGCTGCGACCTGATCCAG
The DNA here is from genome assembly GCF_008364825.1 of Azospirillum sp. B21. GTDB lineage: Bacteria > Pseudomonadota > Alphaproteobacteria > Azospirillales > Azospirillaceae > Azospirillum. Next base: position 71,524 of record NZ_VTTO01000022.1, on the reverse strand, counting down.
GGCTATTTCGTCAGCCGGCCGCTGCCGGCCGACCGTATCGACGGCTTCCTGGCCGCCTGGGAGGAGCGGCGGGCGTCATTGCCCATCGTCTCCCACGACGACGTGGTGGTCGGCATGTCCAGCGCCGGGGCGAATCGGCAGCCGAACGGCCGCGAGCCGGGCTGATCGGGGGGAGCGTTCAACGAGACTGATGCCCAAACGAAATCGCCCCGCAGGCGGGCTGCAGGGCGTTTTCGAAAGCGAGGCTCGGTGGGACCAGTGTCCCGGGATCAATGCCGGGTGCGGGCCGGGGTGACGTAGACGCCGTCCCAATCGACACCGAACAGGGCGTCGTCGCCGGCCTCTTCGACCAGATCGTCATATTCGTGGGCCTCGATCAGCCCGAAGATGGAGGCGGTGCCGGAGGCGTCGAGGTCGCAGGTCACCACATGGCCGTTCACCTCGACCGAGGTGAAGAACACTTCCGGCAGCTCCATGCTGTCCAGGTCGGCGGTGACGGCGCTCTCGATCTCGTGGATGGTGCGGGAGGAGAGGGAGACCCGGAGCTTCGCCGCCTGGGAGGCCCAGACGATGCGCTTCACGTGGGCCGGCTCCTTCATCTCCGCGATGCCCGACGCCTCGTCGCCTTGGCCGGCCATCGCGATCATCCGGGAAACCAGGGTCGAGGTGCTGCTGGGTGCGCGCATGAAAGCCTCCGCTCGTTCGATGACGACAGATTTGCGCGCAGGCGGTTAACGGGGTCTTAAGCCGGGACCGGGGCCAAAGCCTTACTCCCACTGAGGTATGGCCTATCCGATCGGTCCTAGCCGGCGGCAAGGGCGGCGGCGACCCCGGCGGCGACCCGCGCATTGTTGCGGATCAGCGCGACGTTGGCGGTCAGGCTGCGCCCGCCGGTGATGCGCTCCAGCGCCGCCAGCAGATGGGGAGTGATGTCCTTCCCCTTGATTTCCTTGGCTTCCGCGTCGGCCAACGCCTGGGCGACGGCGGTTTCCATGACGTCGGCGTCCAGCTCGTCGGCGGGCCGGATCGGGTTGGCCAGCAGCACGCCGCCGTCCAGGCCAAGCTGCCATTTCGCGCGCAGAATGTCCGCCACCGCGGTTACGTTGTCACAGCGATGATCGACGGGCAGGCCGCTGCGGCGGCTGTAGAAGGCCGGGAATTCGTCGGTGCCGAAGCCCAGCACCGGGACTCCGCGGGTCTCCAGCACCTCCAGCGTCTTGGGCAGGTCAAGGATCGACTTGGCTCCGGCGCAGACCACGCAGACCGAGGTGCGGGCCAGCTCGTCGAGGTCGGCGGAGATGTCGAAGCTGGACTCCGCCCCGCGGTGGACGCCGCCGATGCCGCCGGTGGCGAAGACGGATATGCCGGCCAACCGCGCCCCGATCATCGTCGCCGCCACCGTGGTCGCCCCCAGCGCCCGGGTCGCGATGGCGATGGGCAGATCGCGCCGGCTCAGCTTGCGCACGGCATGGCCGCCGGTTGCCAGCCGCTCCAGCGCCTCGTCGTCCAGGCCGATGCGGATGCGCCCGTCCATCACCGCGATGGTGGCGGGGATCGCCCCGGCGGCCCGCACCTCCGCCTCCAGCGCGCGGGCGGTCTCCAGGTTGCGGGGGTAGGGCATGCCGTGGGAGATCACCGTCGATTCCAGCGCCACCACCGGGCGCTTTCCGGCAAGCGCGTCGGCGACCTCGGGGGTGGGCAGCAGGATCGGGTGCATGCGCTGTGTCTCCGCTGTTGGGGGCCGGTTGGAGCGCCCTATATTAGGACGCATGTCCGCTGCACACCAATCCAATCCAGATCGTCCCCACCCCGACAGGTGGATCAAGGTCCTTCCCGAGGGGCTCTATGTCGAGCCGGGAGGCTTCTACATCGACCCGGTGCGTCCGGTGGAGCGCGCGGTCGTCACCCACGGCCATTCCGACCATGCGAGGCCGGGCAACCACAATGTGCTGGCGACTCCGGGTACGCTCGCCATCATGCGCCAGCGGATGGGCGCAGGCGTGGGGGGAAGCCTGCAAGCGCTGGAGTATGGCGAGGGGTTGACCATCGGCGGCGTCAGGGTGCGGCTGGTGCCGGCCGGCCATGTGCTGGGCAGCGCCCAGGTGGTGCTGGAGCATGCCGGGTCGCGCGTGGTGGTGTCGGGCGACTACAAGCGCCGGCTCGACCGCACCTGCGCCCCGTTCGAGCCGGTGCCTTGCGACGTCTTCGTCACCGAGGCGACCTTCGGCCTGCCGGTGTTCCGCCACCCGCCCGACCTGGGCGAGGTGGGGAAGCTGCTGCATTCGATGGCGCTGTTCCCCGAGCGCAGCCATGTGGTCGGCGTCTATGCGCTGGGCAAATGCCAGCGGCTGATCACGCTGCTGCGGGCGGCGGGGTATGACCGGCCGATCTGGCTGCATGGCGCACTGGAGCCGCTGTGCCGGCTCTACAGCGATTGGGGGGTGGAGTTGGGGGAGCTGCGTCCGGCCACGGTGGCGGCGAAGGAGGATTTGAAGGGCGCCCTGGTGCTGGCCCCGCCGGCGGCGGTGGCCGACCGCTGGGCGCGGCGGCTGGCCGATCCGGTGGTGGCGGTGGCGTCGGGCTGGATGCGGGTGCGCCAGCGCGCCCGCCAGCGTGGGGTGGAACTGCCGCTGGTCATCTCCGACCATGCCGACTGGGACGAGCTGTGCCGGACGCTGGAGGATGTCGGCGCGCCGGAAGTCTGGGTGACCCATGGCCGGGAGGAGGCGCTGGTCCATTACGCCACCAGCCGCGGCATCCGCGCCCGCGCGCTGGCCCTGATCGGCTTCGAGGATGAGGATTCGGAAGGGATTTCGGAGAAGGCCGGGGAAGGAGAGGCGCCGTGAACCGCTTTGCCGCGCTGATCGACGCGCTGGTCTTCATGCCGTCGCGCAACGGCAAGATCCGCCTGCTGGTCGAGCATTTCGCCACTGCGCCCGACCCCGAGCGCGGCTGGGCGCTGGCGGCGCTGACCGGGGCCTTGAGCTTCCGCGAGGCCAAGCCGGCGGCGGTCCGGGAGCTGGCCGCGACGCGGGTCGATCCGGAGCTGCTGGCGCTGTCCTACGACTATGTCGGCGATCTGGCGGAGACGGTGGCGCTGATCTGGCCGGAGCGGCCGGAGCGGGCGAACAGCCTGCCGCCCAGCCTGAACGAGGTGGTGGAGGGATTGCAGGCCGCCAAGCGCGGTCAGGTGATGGGGCTGGTGGAGAGCTGGCTCGACACGCTCGACTCGTCGGGGCGCTTTGCCCTGCTGAAGCTGATCACCGGGGCGCTGCGCATCGGCGTGTCGGCGCGGCTCGCCAAGACGGCGCTGGCGGAATGGGGCAAGGCGGCCCGGCCGGAGGTGAGCGTCGACGATGTGGAGGAGGTCTGGCACGGGCTGACCGCACCCTATACGGAGCTGTTCGCCTGGCTGGAGGGGCGGGCGGAGCAGCCGGCTACCGGGGTCGGCGCCGGATTCCGCCCGATGATGCTATCCCATCCGCTGGAGGAGGAGGACCGCGCCGCGCTCGATCCCGCCGCCTATGCCGCCGAATGGAAATGGGACGGCATCCGCGTGCAGCTGGTGGCCCGCGGCGGAGAGCGGCGGCTCTACAGCCGCACCGGCGACGACGTATCGGGGGCCTTTCCCGACATCGTCGACCACATGAGCTTCGATGCGGTGCTGGACGGCGAGCTGCTGGTGGCGCGCGACGGGGTGGTGGCGCCCTTCAACGATCTGCAGCAGCGCCTCAACCGCAAGACGGTGACGGCGCAGATGCTGCGCGACGGACCGGCCTGGGTGCGGCTCTACGACATCCTGTTCGACGGCGGGGAGGATTTGCGCGGCCTGTCATTCGTCGAGCGCCGCGCCCGGCTGGAGCGCTGGTACGAGGCGGTGCGACCGCGGCGGATGGATCTGTCGCCGCTGGTGCCCTTCGGCGGCTGGGACGAACTGGTGGCGATGCGGGAGGGCGCGCGGGAGAACGGCATCGAGGGGCTGATGCTGAAGCGGCGCGACAGCGCCTATCTGGCCGGGCGTCCGAAGGGGCCCTGGTTCAAGTGGAAGCGCGGGGCGCTGACGCTCGACACTGTGATGATGTACGCCCAGCGCGGCCACGGCAAACGGTCGAGCTATTATTCCGACTACACCTTCGGCGTCTGGCGCGGCGAGGAGCTGGTGCCGGTCGGCAAGGCCTATTCCGGCTTCACCGACGCCGAACTGATCGAACTTGACCGCTGGGTGCGCAATCACACCACCCGCCGCTACGGACCGGTGCGCGAGGTGGAGGCCGGGCTGGTGCTGGAGGTCGCCTTCGACAGCGTGCATCCCTCGACCCGGCACAAGAGCGGGCTGGCGATGCGCTTCCCGCGCGTCCACCGCATCCGCTGGGACAAGCCGGCGCAGGAGGCGGACAGGCTGGAGACGCTGGCGGCGATGGTGGTTTAGACCTCCACCTAACTTCCCCCGCTCTCAGCGGACCTATGGTCCGCCTGCCGCGGCAGCACAAAGCGGAGCTTTGTGCGAGAGCTGGGCGGGGGAGGGACTGCCGCCACTTTCCCGCCTGAGCACTTACCCCCTCCCCCGCCCAGCGGGGGAGGGTTGGGGTGGGGGCATTTCAGCGAGCGCCTGACCGGCGCAATCAACGCCCCCTCAATACCCCTTCGCCTGCCCCCCGAAGACGCCCTTGGCCCAGGCGCCGATGCGGTGGCGCCACTGTTCGTGCCAGATGTAGACGCTACCCTTGACCCAGTTCATCTGGATCGCGCGGCGCTGGCCTTCGAACGGGTAATGGCCGTGCCAGGAGGTGTCGCTGCGGCGGAAGCACATCAGCGTGCCTTCCTCCGGCGGGACCTCGGCGGCGTAATCCTCCAGGTTCTCGGAGCGCAGGATGCGCAGGCGGCCCCCGGTGGCCTCCCAGGGCGGGTTCATGTAGATCAGGACCGTGACGACCTTGCTGGCCGAATCCGGGTGGATCTTGCCGTCGGTCGGCCGGCACATGCCGCGCGCCGTGAACATCGTCGGATAGTCCGACAGGTCGAGCCCGAACTTGTCGGAAAACGCCTTGCAGACCTCCGGCCCCTTCAATTCGGCGATCAGCCGGTCGAAGCTCGGCCCCTGGGGGAAGACGCCCAGCGGGATGGAGCCGGGCTTGTCGACCTTGGGATAGTCGCGGTGCAGATCCTCGAGAAACTCCCGCTTCACGAAGCCCGGAACGCAGAGGAAGTCGTAGGGGTCATGCTGCAGAGGGGCGGCGCGGAACTTGTCCAGATCGAGCATGGACATGGGTGCTGAACTCCCAAAGAGCGTGCCGACAGTGGCTTTGCCCCCCAAAACCGGCGTCACTTAAACACGACGGAAGTTTTATGCAATAGGTTTGTCAGGGAAGCAGAGTTCCTGCCGCGCCCGCCATTCGGGGCCGACATAGTTGACGATGATCGACTTGCGCACGCCGTCGATCGGACGTTTCTCGAACCCATGCCAGGTATTGCTCGCGGGGATGAAGATCAGGCCTTCATTGAAGGCGTAGGGAGCGCGGGCGACCACCGTCCGCGTCTCGTCCAGCACGTCGGTGCCCCAGTGCGAGCAGTTCGGACCCTTCGAGAGATAGATCAGCATCGTGAACTTCTTGACGCCGATGTCGGTGTGCGGCTCCAGCCAGAAGCCGTCGGTGTCCTGGCAATATTCGATGCGCAGGCTGGTGCCGGACAGATCGACGTTGCAGGTGCGCTGGATCGCCTCCACCACCGGACGGCCCTGGAAAGCCTGGGCGACCGTCTCGCACACCGCGTATTTCGCCCGGTTCTCCTCGCCGAAGTAGGTGCGCGACGCGTTGTTGGTCTCGCGCTTGCCGTAGGTGTCGGACACCCGCGGCGGCCCCCAGGGTAAGGCGGCGATGGCGTCGGCGTCCTCCTCCGGCAGGGCTTCGGACAGCAGCCAATGCCTGTACGGCGCCTCGGACAGCCGGCTGCGCTCCAGGCAGCGCAGGAAGGAGGCGGAAACGGGGTCGGCGGTGGAGGTCGTGGCGAGCGTGTCGGCGACGGTCATTGCGGCGGTCATGGCGGCGATTGATCCGGAAGGAAGGACGGCCCCCGACCGGCCTGACGGAGGGCGGTCGGTTTGCCAGCGCTTATGGCATGGTCCGTCCCCGAACTCCGCAGACAAAGGATCGCGCCGAAGGGGTGCGCGCATTGGTCGCGCCGCCCCATCTTACCGCCATACCCCGCCGGCCCGTTACGCCAGACCGTGCCGCTTCCGGTGCGCGGGCAGGCGGCGCATCACCTCCTCGGCGACGATCCGCGTCTCGTCCATCGGCTGATAGGTCCAATGGTCGAGCGAGCCGTCGAAGGGCCGGGTGATGCCGTCCTGGTACAGTCCGTCATGGAAGGCGCGGAACTTGGGCGACCCGCCATCCAGCTCGATCACATAGACCGGCTTGCCGGTGGAACAGGCCTCCGACGTCATCGACACGCTGTCGCAGGTCACCACCACCGCGTCGGCGAGACCGAGATAGGCGAAATAGGGGTTCTCGCCGGTGCCGTCCCACACCTCCGCCGGCAGGCCGGACAGGCGGGCGCGCAGGATCGCCTCGTTGTCGGCGCCGGTGCGGCGCGACGGCGTGACCATCAGCCCGGCGCCATGGGTGCGCGTCAGGTTGGCCAGCCGTTCGGCCACGTCGCCCATGATGGTGGGCGTCAGGCGGTAGACGCCGTTGTCACCGCCGATCAGCACGGCGATGCGCGGGTGCGGCAGATGGGCCAGCCGCGGGGCGAAGCGTTCGGCCGCATCGGCCAGTATGGCTGGCGTCACCCGGTGCAGCGCGCCGCGCGTCACCAGCACGTTGTCGGCGCGCAGCTTGTCGTGGCGCGGCACGACGACCAGATCGAAATGCCGCGGGTTCATCACCGGATCCTGGATCTGGACGGTGAAGGTCCGCCCGCGCGACTGACGGCGCACCGCCAGCGAGACGGCGATGGACTGCCGGCCGGTGCCGATCAGGAGGTCGGGCCAGGGTGGCTCCACCGGATCGCCCTCGGGGCCGGCGGCGAAGCGGTTGCCGATGCGCCAGTAGGGGGTCAGCTGGCGCCAGGGGGTGCGCAGGCGGACACGCTTGATCACCGGCGTCAGGCCCAGCGCCTCGGCCAGCCCGATGCACTGGTTTTCCATGCCGGCCTTGCCGTCCGACACCACCCAACACGTCAAAGGTTGCATGAGAACTCGGATCGTTGGGGCTGCGGAGGGGATTGCGGCGAAATGACCGCTATCCGGGTTGCTCGCCCTTGCGGGGGTTTCGGTCTTGGCGTAGACACCATGCCCGTGTAATATCCTTTCTCCAAATCATCCCCGGAGCGACCGAGTACAACCATGCGGCGGGTCAAACTCGACCGAATTGACCGTCGGATTCTGCGCGATCTGCAGAACGACGGCCGGATGACCAACGTGGAGCTTGCCCGACGTGCCGGCATCTCCGCTCCGCCCTGCCTGCGCCGCGTCCGCGCGCTGGAGGAGGCGGGATTCATCCGTGGCTACCACGCCGACGTCAACCCCGATGCACTGGGGTTTGGCGTCACGGTGTTCGCCCAGGTCGGCCTCAGCAGCCAGGCCGAAGCGGACCTAAAGAAATTCGAGGAGCTCGTCAACAGCTGGCCGCTCGTGCGTGAGTGCAACATGCTGGCCGGTGAATATGATTTCGTGCTGAAGATCGTGGCGGAGGACTGGGACGACTACCAGCGCTTCCTGACGACCAAGCTGACGTCGGCGCCCAACGTCGCCCATGTGAAGTCGGCCCTGTCGATCCGCACCAGCAAGCACACCCCCGGCGTTCCCATCGACGTCGATTCGCCCGACATCCCGGAAGGGACCGAGGACGACGAGGACGAGGATTTCGTCGAGGACGAGGCCGAGACGCCGCCCGCCCGCGCCACCCGGCGCTGAACGGGCAAGGCCTAGCGGCCTTCTACAGGGAAGATGCGGCGAGCGCCTGGAGCAGGCCCGCCGCGGCTCCCCCCAGAACCACCCAGTGGATTGCCACGCCGCGCCGGGTCAGGGCGTAGAGCGCGGCCAGCATGATCGCCCAGGTCCAGATCATGCGTCCGGCAGACTGCCCGTCCGGCAGCAGCACCGCCATCCCCAGATAGACACCTAGGTTCAGGATCACCCCCACCACCGCCGCGGCGATGGCGGCCAGTGCCCCGGCGGCCAGACGGTTGTGGATCAGCCGCTCCACATAGGGGGCTCCGGCGAAGATGAACAGGAAGCAGGGCAGGAAGGTGACGTAGGTCGTCAGCACCGCCCCCAGCGTTCCCGCCACCCCCGGCGACAGCACACCCGGCCGGTTCCAGCCGGCGAAGAAGCCGACATACTGCGTGACCAGGATCAGCGGCCCCGGCGTCGTCTCGGCCAATGCCAGCCCGTCGACCATCTCGCGCGGGCCGAGCCAGCCATAGGCGTCCACCGCCTGCCCGGCGATATAGGGCAGAACGGCATAGGCGCCGCCGAAGGTGACGAAGGCCGCCTTGGTGAACAGCGCCGCGATGCCGCGCCAGGGGTCTGTCCCGAAGGCCAGCAGCACCGCTCCCACCGGCACCGCCCACAGCAGAACGAACAGTGCCGCCAGGACCAGCAGTCGGCCGGGCCTGGGCGCCGGCTCCGCCGGGGCGTCGGCTGCGGAGTCGCCGTCGGCCACCGGATGCGGGTGGGCGAACCAGTGGCGGCCCATCCGCGCCGCGACGCCGCCGACCACCGCCGCGGCGCCGATGACCAGCGGGAAGGGCAGATGCAGCGCGAACAGCGCCAGGAAGGCGGCACCGGCCATCGCCACCGCCGCCGGTCCCTTCAGCGTGCGGCGGCCCATCCGCCAAACCGCGGCGACGATGATCGCCACCACCGCCGGTTTGATGCCGTCGAACAGCGCACCGACCAGCCCGGTGTCGCCATGGGCGGCGGCGATCCAGGACAGGGCGAGCAGGACCAGGGCGCCCGGCAGCACGAACAGCCCGCCGGCCACCAGCCCGCCGCGCACACCGTGCAGCCGCCAACCGATATAGGTGGCGAGCTGCTGCGCCTCCGGCCCCGGCAGCAGCATGCAGAAGTTCAGCGCGTGCAGGAACCGCGTCTGGTCGATCCAGCGGCGCCGGTCGACCAGTTCGCTCTGCATCATGGCGATCTGCCCGGCCGGCCCGCCGAAGCTGGTCAGCCCCAGCCGCAGCCAGTAGAGGCAGAAGACGCCGAATGCAGGGATCGTAGCGGAGGGCGGCGGAGCGGGCGGGGGCGGGAGGGGGGCGTCGGTCATGGGAGCACAGCCTAGCGCAAACAGGGCTGCAAGGCAGCGTCCACCATCGGGCAGGGCAGCCGCCGGGGACAATTGAGGGGCGGCCATGGCCTTCCGCAGCGCCGGGGTTTAATGTTGCAACCGCGAGCGCCGCCGTCGTGGCCGGCGCCGGGTATCGGGGACGCTGGAGAATGAAGGCTTCCGCCCGCGGTCGCGCGGCTGTGTTGGGTGCGGCGCTGTGTGCCGGTATCGCGGTGTTCGCCGCCGGGACGTCGACCTATGTGGGAACGGCCCAGGCCGCGGTCGGCGTCCATGCCGAGGAGATCGTCCGCTTTCCGTCCACCGATGGCGACCTGACCGGCGGGGCGCCGACGATGCTGAGCGGACGGCTGCTGCGTCCCTCGGGCGCCGGTCCGCACCCGGCGGTGGTCATGCTGCATGGCTGCGGCGGCCTCTATGCCCGCAACGGCCGGGTGTCGCCGCGCCATGTCTGGTGGGCAACCCACCTGCAGCGCCAGGGCTATGAGGTGCTGATGGTCGACAGCTTCGGTCCGCGCGAGGTGGAGGAGGTCTGCACCACCGCGCTGAAGGACCGCACCGTCCGCGCCACGGTGGAGCGCAAGCGCGACGCCTGGGCGGCGCTGGCCTTTCTGCGCAAGCGGCCGGAGGTGGATCATGCCCGCATCGGCCTGATCGGCTGGTCGCAGGGGGCGGGTACCGTGCTGGCCGCCTATGGCGCCGGGGAAGACGGGCCGGCGGGATCGGAGGAGGGCGGTTTCCGCGCCGCCGTGGCCTTCTACCCCGGCTGCCGTGCGTCGCTGAGCAACGAGGACTGGCGGCCCGACGGCCCGCTGCTGCTGCTGGTCGGCGACAAGGACGACTGGACGCCGCCGGAGGCCTGCGCTGAACTGGCGGGGCGCGAGGGCGTGAAGGACAGGATGGAACTGGTGGTCTATCCCGACACCTACCACGGTTTCGACGCCCCCGACGCCCCGGTGCGCAAGCGCGGGGATCTCGCCACCGCACCTGATGGAACGGCCCATGTCGGCACGAACGAAGACGCCCGCTCGGACGCGATCCGGCGGGTGACGGAGTTCTTCAGGGACAAGCTGCGGGGGTGAGGGGGCGCTGAACGTCCCCTCTCCCCCCCGGGGAGAGGGTTAGGGTGAGGGGGACGCGTGGCGAGGATTATATGAGTCGCAAAGGCGTAGCGCGCCAAGTGGCGTCACGCGGTGCATCCCCCTCACCCCGACCCTCTCCCCGGGGGGGAGAGGGGGGCTTCCGGGGGAAGGGCCGAAGTCTCAGCGGAACTCGACCGAAACAATCTCGTACAGCTTGGAGCCGCCGGGGGTGGAGACTTCCACGCTGTCGCCGACGGACTTGTTGATCAGGGCGCGGGCCAGCGGCGCCTGGATCGACAGCAGGCGGTTCTTGATGTCGCTCTCGTCCTGGCCGACGATCTGGTAGGTCGTCTCCTCGTCCGTGTCCTGGTCGGCCAGGGTCACGGTCGCACCGAACTTCACGGTGTTGCCCGTCAGCTTGGCCGGGTCGATGACCTCGGCGCGGCTGATCTTGTCCTCAAGCTCCAGCACGCGGCCTTCGATGAAGCTCTGACGTTCGCGCGCCGCGTGATACTCGGCGTTTTCCGAAAGGTCGCCATGTTCGCGGGCTTCCGCGATGGCTTTGATGACCGCCGGGCGTTCGGTGATCTTAAGGTGCTTCAATTCCTCCTGGAGGCGGTTGAAGCCCGCCGCTGTCATCGGAACTTTTTCCATGTTCGGTCCATCACCGCTTGCAGTCGTTCGACCTGTCCAAAGCGACATCAAGGACGAAGACGGCGCGGAGGAGGTCCGCCGCGCCGTCGTCCGTCCTTAATACGATCCGCTAAGGTACGACTGCAACGGAGCGACTTCAAGGCTGCCGTTCCGAAGTGCGGCAATCGCTTCCACTGCCGCGCGTGCGCCCGCCACGGTGGTGTAATACGGAATGTTGTAGGTCAGCGCAGTGCGGCGCAGGCTGAAGCTGTCGGACAGCGCCTGGGCGCCTTCCGTGGTGTTGATGACCAGATGCACGTCGCCGTTGATCATGGCGTCGACGATGTGCGGCTGGCCTTCGACCACCTTGTTGATGGTCTCCGCCGGCACGCCGGCATCGCTCAGCACCTTGGCGGTGCCGGACGTGGCGAGGATGCGGAAGCCCATGTCGTGCAGCTTCTTGGAGATCACCGCCAGCGCCGGCTTGTCGCGGTCCTTGACCGAGACGAAGACGCTGCCCTTGACCGGCAGGGTGACGCCGGCGCCGAGCTGCGCCTTGGCGAAGGCGAGCGCGAAGTTGTGGTCGAGGCCCATGACCTCGCCCGTCGACTTCATCTCCGGACCCAGCACGATGTCGACGCCGGGGAAGCGGGCGAAGGGGAAGACCGCTTCCTTGACCGCGGTGTGCGGCGGCGTCGGGCCGTTCAGGGTGAAGGCGGACAGCTTCTCGCCGGCCATGACGCGGGCGGCGATCTTGGCGATGGCGGTGCCGGTGGCCTTGGCGACGAAGGGCACCGTGCGGCTGGCGCGCGGGTTGACCTCCAGGATGTAGACGGTGCCGTCCTTGACCGCGAACTGCACGTTCATCAGGCCGACCACCTTCAGCGCATGGGCGAGCGCGTCGGACTGGCGGTTGATCTCGGCGATGATGTCGGCTGGCAGCGTGTAGGGCGGCAGGGCGCAGGCGCTGTCGCCGGAATGGATGCCGGCCTCCTCGATATGCTCCATCACGCCGGCGACATACACGTCGGTGCCGTCGCAGACGACGTCCACGTCGACCTCGATGGCGTCCTGCAGGTAGCTGTCGATCAGCACCGGGTTCTTGCCCGACACCTGCACCGCGGTGCCCATGTAGCGCTGGAGCCCGGCCATGTCGTGGACGATCTCCATCGCCCGGCCGCCCAGCACGTAGGACGGACGGATGACGACCGGGAAGCCGATGCGGGTGGCGACCGCCTCAGCCTCTTCCAGCGAGCGGGCGAGGCCGTTGGCCGGCTGCTTCAGGTTCAGCTCATGCAGAAGCTTCTGGAAGCGCTCGCGGTCCTCGGCCAGATCGATGGCGTCGGGCGAGGTGCCGAGGATCGGGATGCCGGCGGCTTCCAGCGCGGCGGCGAGCTTCAGCGGGGTCTGGCCGCCGAACTGCACGATGCAGCCCAGGACAGTGCCGTTGCGCTGCTCCACCCGCACCAGCTCCACCACGTCCTCGGCCGTCAGCGGCTCGAAATACAGGCGGTCGGCGGTGTCGTAGTCGGTGGAGACGGTCTCCGGGTTGCAGTTGACCATGATGGTCTCGATGCCGGCCTCCTGCAGGGCGTAGACGGCATGGACGCAGCAATAGTCGAATTCGATGCCCTGGCCGATGCGGTTCGGACCGCCGCCGAGGATGACGACCTTGCGCTTGTCGGTCGGCTCGGACTCGCACTCCGCCTCGCCGGTCCCGTCGGTCTCGTAGGTCGAGTACATGTAAGGGGTGGCCGAGGCGAATTCGGCGGCGCAGGTGTCGATGCGCTTGTAGACCGGGGTGACGCCGGCCATGCGGCGCGCCGCGGCGACCGCCGCCTCGCTGGTCTTCGCCAACTCGGCCAGACGGGCGTCGGAGAAGCCCATCTGCTTCAGCTTCAGCCAGCCGGCCTTGTCGGTCGGCAGGCCGCCGTCGCGGATCGCCGCCTCGCGGTCGGTGATCTCCTTGATCTGCTCAAGGAACCACGGGTCGTACTTGGAGACGGCCTGCACCTCGTCCACGGTGAAGCCATGGCGGAAGGCCTGGGCGATCACCAGCAGACGGTCGGGGGTGGGGGTGGCGAGCGCGCCGCGGATGGCGGTGCGGTCCGGGTTGTCCTCCCCGCCGATCTTCTGCTCGTTGAAGCCGGTCAGGCCGGTCTCCATCGAGCGCAGGGCCTTCTGCACCGACTCCTGGAAGGTGCGGCCGATCGACATCGCCTCACCCACCGACTTCATCGAGGTGGTCAGCAGCGGCTCCGACCCCTTGAACTTCTCGAAGGTGAAGCGCGGCATCTTGGTGACGACGTAATCGATCGTCGGCTCGAAGCTCGCGGGCGTGGTGCCGGTGATGTCGTTGGTCAGTTCGTCCAGGCGGTAGCCGACGGCCAGCTTGGCGGCGATCTTGGCGATGGGGAATCCGGTGGCCTTCGACGCCAGCGCCGAGGAGCGCGACACGCGCGGGTTCATCTCGATCACGATCAGGCGGCCGTTGGCCGGGTTGACCGCGAACTGCACGTTCGAGCCGCCGGTGTCCACCCCGATCTCGCGCAGCACCGCGATCGAGGCGTTGCGCATGATCTGGTATTCCTTGTCCGTCAGCGTCAGCGCCGGGGCGACGGTGATCGAGTCGCCGGTGTGGACGCCCATCGGATCGATGTTCTCGATGGAGCAGACGATGATGCAGTTGTCGGCGCCGTCGCGCACGACCTCCATCTCGTACTCCTTCCAGCCCAGCACCGACTCCTCGATCAGCACCTCGCCGACCGGGCTGGCGCGCAGGCCGCCGCGGACGATGTCCTCGAACTCCGCCCGGTTGTAGGCGATGCCGCCGCCGGTGCCGGCCAGGGTGAAGCTGGGACGGATGATGGCGGGCAGGCCGACGAACTCCAGCGCGTCCATCGCCTCGGCCAGGGTGCGGACCATGCGCGACTTGGGCGATTCGAGGCCCAGCTTGTCCATGGCGTCACGGAACAGGATGCGGTCCTCGGCCTTGGCGATGACGTCGCGCTTGGCGCCGATCATCTCCACGCCGAGACGCTCCAGCGTGCCGTCGTCGGACAGCGCCATCGCCGTGTTCAGCGCGGTCTGGCCGCCCATGGTCGGCAAGAGGGCGTCGGGACGCTCCTTCTCCAGGATCTTGGCGACGACGGCCGGGGTGATCGGCTCGATGTAGGTGGCGTCGGCCAGACCGGGATCGGTCATGATGGTGGCCGGGTTGGAATTGACGAGGATGACCCGGTAGCCTTCCTCGCGCAGCGCCTTGCACGCCTGGACGCCGGAATAATCGAACTCGCATGCCTGTCCGATAACGATCGGACCCGCGCCGATGATGCAGATGGATTTGATGTCGGTGCGTTTGGGCATGGGTCCGCTTCTCTGAAGTGTGGTCAGCCGAAAACCCCCCGGCGCCGGAGGACCGGAGACGGAGAGCGGGGATGGGCATGTCGTGCAAGGCCCCCTTATAGGGGGTTCCGGGCCGGGGGGGAAGGGGTGGCATGGATGTCACCCTCGCATGACTGAATCTCGGGCACGGCACTGCCGCCCCATGCGGGTCTTGAACCGGGCGGGAAAGGGACGCATCAATTCCCCTTCTCCCGTTTCGCATACCCTTTGGAGATACGCCCTAATGAGCCACGCATTCGCCAAGGACAGCCGCGCCTGCGCCGCCTGCGTCTCGTGGGGCGGGGAACGCGCGCTGTCGGAGGACAACACGCTGGTCTACGTCGCCCGCCACGGCGTTGAGGGCGAATGCCGCACCGCCAGCAGCCAGGACTACCGCCGCGTCACCAAGGGCTATCACACCTGCACGGCCTGGGCGCCGCTGCCGATGCTGAAGAAGCATGGCGGGCGGATCGGGCACACGGCGGCGGGCCAGGCGCATGCACTGGTCACCGCCGCGGCGTCGCGGCCGATGCCGCCGGTCTCCCAGCCGGTGCCGGCCGCCGCCGCCTTCGCCGACGCGCCGGTCGCCACACCGGTGCTCGACGTTCCGCCGCCGCCCTGCCGCGCCGACCCGATCGACGTGGAGCAGTCGCCGCAGGTCCGTGTGCTCTACACGCACTGGCTCCGGCTGAAGCGCAAGCGCCGCATGCCGCTGGCGGTCGAGATCGACACCGCCCAGGTGCGCGAGAGCGTGCCGCGCATCGCCCTGATGGAGCCGACCGCCGACGGCAGCGATTTCGTCTACAAATCCTGCGGCCGGGCGCTGCAGCGCCGGCTGGACGGGCGGCCGACCACGCGGCGGGTGACGGAGTGCCATCCCGAACAGGCGGCGCAGCGCTGGCTGTCCGACCTGCGCCTTTGCCTGGAGAGCGGCGAGCCGCGTTGCCTGCTGGTGCGTGACGACCCGATGCTGCCGGGGGCGAAGTTCGTCGAGTTGCTGCTGCCGCTCGCCGACGTCGAGGGCGGGCCGGCGACGCGGGTGCTGGCCTACCGCCATGTGCCGGGCGGATGAGGGAGGCTGCGATGAGCGACGGGCAGAAGGACGGAGCACCGCAGAATGGGCCGGGGCCGGAAATCGTCGGCGTCTGGCCGGCTGCGGTGTGGATCGTCGTCGGCGCCGGGCATTACCTGAACGATCCCGACCATTTCGCCGGCTGGAAGGGGGCGCTGTACTTCGTGCTGGGCACCGGCGTGGTGGCGCTGGTCGGCGGCATCGCCAGCCTGTCGGCCCGCCGCACCGTCGCCGGCATCCAGGAACGGTTGCTTAAGGAGGTTCGCCACCGCCGCGATTGGGCGAGTTGGTGGGTGGCGCTGGGGCTGCGCGGGCTGATCGGACTGGGCGAGGCGGTGCTGGTGACGCTGCTGGCGCTGTGGGCGGTGGCGCTGCTGGGGTGATGGGCGGAAATTCCTAACTTCGATCAGGCGAACAGGCAGTTCTTCAGATGTTGAGATTTGAATTTATGTCTGGACGAAGAGGTGTTGAGCAAATATTCCTATTCCAGGTGTGTTGTGATGGGGGCGGGCGTTATGTCCAGTCAACGGACAAAGGCATCGGCATTGGATGCTCTGCACGCGATGATGCGGGATCCGCGTTATTGGAATGCTGCGGATCCGGAGCGTGAGCGATGGATTGCGAAGGTGACGCGCGGGTTTGACGCGCTATATCCTGATAATTCCCGCCGTGACTTTGCCGGACGTCTGAACGATAAGGCGGAGCATGGCGTTACGGTTCATGTCAACGAATACATCCGAACTGTAAGCGGTGAGGATGTGCTCGTTTCAGAACATGAGCGCGGTTGGCCGTCCGGCAGCGGTCACGCTCAATCCCAGGGTTACACTCCCGGGAATGGCGTGCCGAAAGCTCCGCCGGGTGTGGATATCGATAAGAACATAAAAGAGGCGGAGAATCATTGGGCGCATACTGTCGTGGGTGATTTATGGTTTTATGATCAGGTCAAAAGTTATGGTCCATGGGATTATAAAAGGATATCGAGAGAGTACGAGGAGTTTGGGAACTTCCATTATGGTGCCGTTGGCGCTGCGACGGGATATTCATTGGATACCCTTCAAAGGATGGCTGGCTGGTATCAAGTGACACATGGGAAAAGTGACCCGTCATGGGGGAGGGCGCCCAGTATATTTGAAGCCTATCTTGGGATCGGAGGACGTGCGCCATTTGGAGATGATCCTGTCGATTATAATGATGTGGCGAGAGGATATGAATATTACATAATAAAGCATCGATGGGGAAAGTGATGTTCATTAGAATTGGAAAAATATGGCGTTGGATATCTGCTCTATTGATATTGCTGATTTCGGCTCCGATTATTGTTTTTGTGGTGGGGTATGTGTATGTAGAATATTTTTTTAATTTATGCGAGGTTGAGGAATTTAGCAAAATACCATCGCCAAACGGGAAAATGTCTGTAGTCATCTATTCAATCGACTGTGGTGCGGCAACTAAGTTTAACAGACGGGCAAGCTTGGCTCCAGCGAACAGGGACTTTGATCCAAAGATCGGCAAGCAATTCCTTCATGTACGGGGTGAGCACGACTTCCATGTCAGATGGATCGATGCGGCAACCGTTGAAATCACCGCCTCCGATGCCGCCGCTGCCTTCGGCGAGGGAAACATCGTTCAGAGAGAAAGCGCCATGGATGGAGTCGCCATTTCCTATCGGTGACACTTTCTGTGTCGATAGGTGCATGCCATGCCGGAAAGTAAAGGGGATAAATACTTGCAAAGATGCTGGCAAAATTTTTCTGATTCTGAGCTAAATATTTGGATAAAACATAATACCGAGTGGAAATAGAAAATCATGATTAAAAAATTGCAAATAAAGAGATCAATGTTGGTTGTGGTTGGTGCGTTGCTAGGTGTGCCGATATTGATATACACAATATTTTTCATCTATATCGCTTTTTTCTTTGATATGTGCCGAGTTGATAATCTTGGCGAGACGCCTTCGCCAGATGGAAGGGTGTCAGTGGTCATCTATTCAGTCGATTGTGGTGCAACAACAGGCTTCAACACGCGGGCAACCTTTGCCCCGGCAAATCGGAAGTTCGATCCGGATGGCAGCAAGCAGTTCCTGTATGTGCGGGGACAGCATGACTTCCATGTCAGATGGATCGATGCGGCAACCGTTGAAATCACTGCCGCCGATGCCGCCGCTGCTTTCGGCGAGGGAAACATCGTTCAGAGAGAAAACTCCATGAATGGAGTCGTCATTTCCTATCGATGACGCCGTTGGTGTCGACAGGAGGCCGACGGTGCGGTGGGCGGCGGTTCGATAGCCTGAAAGGTTTCCCGTTAAACGCAAACAGCCCCGCTCCTTGCGGAGACGGGGCTGTTCCAGCAACCAGGCGCTCACTTCTGGCTGGTCTTCATGGTCCAGCCGGGTTCCACGCCGTGCATGTCGGGCAGGCGGTGGGCGATGCCCTTGTGGCAGTCGATGCAGGTGTTCTGGCCGGTGAACAGGTAGGTCTCGTGCATGGTCGCGGCGCGCGGGTTCTGCTTGGTGATGTCCATCGAGTCCGCACTGTGGCAGTTGCGGCATTCCAGCGAGTTGTTGGACTTCAGCCGCGCCCATTCGTGCTCGGCCAGCTCGCGGCGCTTGTCCAGGAACTTCTCGCGGGTGTCGATGGTGCCGAAGATCTTGCCCCAGACCTCCTTCGATGCCTGCATCTTGCGGGCGATCTTGTCGGTCCATTCGTGGGGGACGTGGCAGTCGGGGCAGCTGGCGCGCACGCCCGACCGGTTGGTGAAGTGGATGGTCTGCTTCAGCTCCTCATAGGGATTGTCGCGCATCTCGTGGCAGCTGATGCAGAAGGCCTCCTTGTTGGTCGCCTCCAGCGCGGTGTTGAAGCCGCCCCAGAAGAGGACGCCGGCGATGAAGCCGCCCAGCGTCAGGAAGCCCAGGCTGAAGTGGACGCTGGGGCGGGCGAACAGCCGCCACAGGCACGTAAAGGCGGATCGGATCGTCATTTCTGGCCGCCTTGGGCATGGCCCAGGACCGAGTCGAAGTCGCGGAAGCTGTTGGGAACGATGGGCTGCGCGTCGGTCTGCTGGACGTGGCACTGGGTGCAGAAGTAGCGGCGCGCCGCCACCGTGCCCAGCGTCTGGCCGTCACGGTCCTGGAAATGGGTGACCGACAGCATCGGCGCCTGCGAGCCGGCCGTGTTGCGGCGGTCGTGGCAGGTCAGGCACTTGTTGATGTTCAGGTCGATCTGGTAGTCGCGGATGGCATGCGGGATCAGCGGCGGCTGGTCGGCGTAGTTGCGCACGCGCTTCTGGTCGTCGGTGATCTCGCGGTGGGTCGCCTCGGCCGGGACATCCGTGGTGATCGGATGGTTGGCGGAGGGGACCTTGATCCCCCCCACGGTGCCGGTAGCGTTGGCTGCGGCCTGGGCCATCACGACGGGCTTGTCGGCGGCGACCACACCGGAGGTGACGCCGATGGTCAGGGCCGGGACGCCGGCCAGCAGGGCCAGCGCGGCGATCAGGAAACGGGTCTTCATGATGCCGGCACTCCTCAGGCGTTCACGACGGGCGTGATCTTGACCGCGCATTTCTTGAAGTCGGTCTGTTTGCTGATGGGATCGGTGGCGTCGAGCGTCACCTTGTTGATGAGGACCGTGTGGTCGAAGAAGGGGACGAAGACCAGGCCGCGCGGCGGCTTGTTGCGTCCGCGCGTCTCGACCCGCACCCGCACCTCGCCGCGCCGCGAGGTGATGCGCACCTCCTGCCCGCGCCGGACGTTCAGGTCCTTGGCGTCGTCGGGGTGCATGAACACCACGGCGTTGGGGAAGGCCTTGCGCAGCTCCGGCACGCGCAGCGTCATCGATCCGCTGTGCCAGTGCTCGATCACGCGGCCGGTCGACAGCCAGAACGGGTAGTCGGCGTCGGGCGCCTCGGCGGGCGGCTCGTAGGGCAGGGCGAAGACATTCGCCTTGCCGTCCTTGTTGCCGTAGAAGCGCATGCCTTCACCGGCCTTCACGTAGGGGTCGGAGCCCTCGCGGTAGCGCCACTTGGTCTCCTTGCCGTCCACCACCGGCCAGCGCAGGCCGCGCTCCTGGTGGTACAGGTCGAAGGGCGCCAGATCATGGCCGTGGCCGCGGCCGAAGGCGGCATATTCCTCGAACAGGCCCTTCTGGACGTAGAAGCCGGCATCCTTGGCCTCGTGGTTCCCGTAGTTCGGGTCGAGGTCGGACAGCGGGAAGCGGTCGACCTGGCCGTTGCGGAACAGCACGTCGTAGAGGCTCTTGCCGCGGTATTCCGGCTTCTTGTTCAGGAGTTCTTCCGGCCACACCTCCTCGATGCGGAAGCGCTTGGAGAACTCCATGATCTGCCACAGGTCGGACTTGGCACCGTCCGGCGCGTCGACCAGCTGGCGCCACAGCTGCGTGCGGCGTTCGGCGTTGCCGTAGCCGCCCTCCTTCTCCACCCACATGGCGGTGGGCAGGATCAGGTCGGCGGCCAACGCCGTCACGGTGGGGTAGGGATCGGAAACGACGACGAAGTTCTCCGGGTTGCGGTAGCCGGGGAAGGTCTCCTTCGCCGTGTTCGGGGCCGTCTGCATGTTGTTGTTGCACATGACCCAGTAGGCGTTGAGCTTGCCGTCCTTGAGCATGCGGTCCTGCAGAACGGCGTGGTAGCCGATCTTGTCGGGGATGGTCCCCTCCGGCAGCTTCCAGATCTCCTCGGCGTGTTTGCGGTGCTCGGGGTTGGTCACCACCATGTCGGCGGGCAGCCGGTGGGCGAAGGTGCCGACCTCGCGCGCGGTGCCGCAGGCGGACGGCTGGCCGGTCAGCGAGAAGGGACCGTTGCCGGGCTGGGAGATTTTGCCGGTCAGCAGGTGGATGTTGTAGACGAGGTTGTTGGCCCAGACGCCGCGGACATGCTGGTTGAAGCCCATGGTCCAGAAGGACACGACCTTCACCTTCGGGTCGGCATACAGCTCGGCCAGCGCCTCCAGCCGGTTCTTCGGCACGCCCGACAGCTCGTGCGCCTTGTCCAGCGTGTAGGGCTCGACGAACTTGGCGAACTCGTCGAAGCTGATCGGGTCGGAGTCGTTGGCCTTGGCGGCGTTCTTCGCCTTCTGCTCCAGCGCATGTTCCGGACGCAGGCCATAGCCGATGTCGTCGCGGCCGCGCTTGAAGTTGCAGTGCTTCTCGATGAACTCCTTGTTCACCCGGCCGGTCTTGATGATGTGGTTGGCGATGTAGTTGAGGATCGCCAGATCGGAACCGGGGGTGAAGACCAGGCCGATGTCGGCGAGGTCGAAGCTGCGGTGCTCGAAGGTGGAGAGGACGGCAACCTTGCAGTCGGGATGGCTGAGACGGCGGTCGGTGACGCGCGTCCACAGGATGGGGTGCATCTCCGCCATGTTGGAGCCCCACAGCACGAAGGCGTCGGCCTGCTCCATGTCGTCGTAGCAGCCCATCGGCTCGTCCATGCCGAAGGTGCGCATGAAGCCGGCCACCGCCGACGCCATGCAGTGGCGGGCGTTCGGGTCCAGGTTGTTGGAGCGCAGGCCTGCCTTCATCAGCTTGGAGGCGGCATAGCCCTCGTAGATGGTCCACTGGCCGGAGCCGAACATGCCGACGGCGGTCGGACCCTTCTTCTTCAGGGTCTCCTTCCACTTCTGCGCCATGATGTCGAAGGCGGCGTCCCAGGTGATCGGCTGGAACTCGCCGTCCTTGTCGTAGTTGCCGTCCTTCATGCGCAGCAGGGGCTGGTTCAGCCGATCCTCGCCATACATGATCTTGGACAGGAAATAGCCCTTCACGCAGTTCAGGCCGCGGTTCACCTCGGCCTTCACGTCGCCGTGGGTGGCGACCACGCGGCCGTCCTTGACGCCGACCATCACGCCGCAGCCGGTGCCGCAGAACCGGCAGGGGGCCTTGGACCAGTTCAGCTTGGCGCCCTCGCCGGTGAGGATGTTTGCGGCCGATGCAGGCATTGAGATTCCGGCCGCCGCGGCGGCGGCAGCGGCGGCTTGCGCCTTCAGGTAATCGCGGCGGGACAGGAACATGCGATGGACTCCAGTCTTGGAGGAATTTCGTTCGGAATGGGCGGATGCGGCGCGCCTGGACGGCTGTGGCCGTCAGGCTGCGTCGATCGCGTCCGCGGGTTCGTAGTGGTGGTAGACCATGGTCGTGGTGTGCACGCCGGGCACGGCGTTCAACTGGGCGATGCGGTCCACCACCTCGGCGGCGCTGGAGGTGACCAGCGTCACGACGGCCTTGCCGTTCTCCGATGCGCACCACTCCAGCCCGGCGACGGCGTTCGCCGCCTCGCGCACCGCCTCGGTGCGGTCGGGGCTGTGCTGGATGACGAGGCTGGAGATGTGGACTTCGGGGGCGCGGGGCATGTCGGAAGACTCAGTGGGTGAGGAGCTGGTACATCCAGATCGAGAAGCCGTAGGCCGACACGGAGCCGATGGCGATCAGCGGCCAGACCAGGAAGGCGAGCCACAGGAACATCAGTCCCTCGGCCCGGCGGGTCGGAGCCGGATCGGATTCGGTCGCGATCCGATCGGACGGATGGGACAGGACGGGGGAACTGGTGGGCCTCATGGCTGCACTCTCGGTCGGTGCGGGAACGGATCGACCGATACCAAGGGATGGTCCTTAGGTACCGGTTTTCGGCCCTTAGTATCGATACTTTCGGGCGGTCTGGAATTGACACAGGTCAAGCGGGGCTATTCACGCCTGTGACGGAATGGCGCGCGCCGGCGGCGGCTTGCGCCGCGCAGGCGTTCCGATGCGGAGCGCGGTAGAGTGGAGCCGGGCCTTGCAGGAAGGGCCCAAGGCTTTGCTTTGAGATGGGATGGCCATGGATTTGCTGCGCTCCTACTGGTCGCCGGCGGAGCTGGTGACCAACGGACTGATTCTTCTGCATCTGTTGGGAGCGCTGGCGGTCGGGCTGCTGCTGGGGTACGAGCGCAGCTATCACGGGCGGGCGGCGGGGATGCGGACCTATGGGCTGGTCTGCCTGGCGTCGGCCGCGCTGACGGTGGTCAACGCCTATCCCGCCATGTGGTACGGGGGCATGGGGTTTCAGGGCGGGCCGCAGAGCGTTGCCGGGGCCGGCGACCCGACGCGGGTGATCCAGGGCATCGTCACCGGCATCGGATTCCTCGGCGCAGGCGTGATCATGCGCGAGGGGCTGTCGATTCGCGGCCTGTCCACCGCAGCGTCGATCTGGGCGACCTCAGCCATCGGCATCATCATCGGGCTTGGCTTCTACGCCGTCGCCATCGCCGCCGCGCTGCTGACCATCCTGGTGATGAGCCTGCTGCGGCCGATCGAGCGGCTGCTGCCGCACCGCTCGGTGGTCCATCTGACGCTGGTCTTTCCCCGCGACAAGGCGCCGCCGCCGGACGAGTTGCGGGCACAGGTGGCCCGCCATGGGTTCGAAGTGGTCGACTGGGCCTTCCACCTCGCCAATGGCAGCGGCCAGTTCGAATGCCAGCTGGTTCTGCAGGGCAAGGGCGACCTCGACCCGATGATACTGGTCGCGGCGCTCGCCGCCACAGACGCCCTGGTGGAGTTCAAGCTTTCGCCCTCGCGCATCTGACAAGGGTCGGGGAAAGGTGGGGATGGAATGCATATGTGCTTAATCTTTTCCTAAAACTTTAGCTTTATCGAAGCTGTACGATGACCAAGGATGCGATGAACGGCGGCGTGAGCGGCCGGTGGATGGAAAGCCGGTGCGGCAGCCTGCCGACCATCCGCAGTCGCACCCTGGCGGGACGCGGGCCGTCCTGTCTTCTACCCGGTTTTTTGCGTCTGCTTCTTGGCGCGGCCCTGCTTTGGCTCTGCGCATCGGGCGCAGCATCCGCGGCGGCGCCAGTGGAGCCGCTGCGGCTGGAATCGTCCACCGCCGGCGCCTCGCTGGCCGGCCATTTCGCCCGGCTGGTCGATCCTGAGCGCAAGCTGGACTTCGCTGACATCCTGAAGGCCGACGCTGCCGGAGGCATGGAGCCGCGCAGCGATTTCCGCGGCGCCGGCCAGACCCGCGACATCCATTGGTACCGGTTTGATTTGCTGCGCGCGCCGGGCGCTCCCGCGGACTGGATCCTGGAGATGGGCGAGGCCTACATCGACCATCTCGACCTGTTCGTTCCGAAATCGATGGCGGCGGCATCGATGGCGGCGGACGGACGGCCGCAAAATCCGGACGCCTACCGGCTGGTCCGGCTGGGGGATTTCGTGCCCTTCAGCCAGCGGCCGATGAAGACGCGGCTGCACGCCGTTCCGCTGACCCTGCCGGAAGGGCGGCCTGTCTCGCTCTATCTGCGCGTCGATTCGATCAGCGCCATCCGTCTGTCGGCCCGGATGTGGACACCGGCGGCCTATGCCGACCACCAGACGCCCGACCTGCTGTTCCAGGGCCTGTTCCTCGGCGTGCTGGGCATCCTGACGCTGGGATACGTCGCGTTGGGGCTGCTTCTGCGCGACGGGGCGCTGCTGGCCTACACCGGCTATGTCGCCACCGTCTTCTGCTATTACCTGTTCGCCAACGGCATCGCCGTCGCCCTGCTGCCGGACATGCCGGGCTGGGCCATCAACATGATGGTGGGCAGCAGCGGCTTCCTGGGCTTCGCCGCGGCGCTGATCATGTGGGTCTATATCCTCGACCTGCGGAGCCGTGCGCCGTGGCTGCGCCGCTGTTACCAGGGGCTGGCGCTGCTGTCCCTGCTGATGCTGCCGACGACCGTGTCGCCGCTCTACGCCCTGACCAACCCGGTGGTGACGCTGTCGGCGCTGGTCGTGGTGGTGATCGCGCTGGTGCTGACCGCGCGCATGGCGTGGCTGAACCCCGACGATCCCAGCCCGCGCTTCTATCTGGCGAGCACGCTGGTCTCGCTCGCCGGCCTGCTGCTGACGCAGATGTCGCTGCGCGGCGTGCTGCCGGCCGATTTCGCCGTCGCCGATCCTTACCAGATCTCGTCCATGCTGGCGGTTCTGGTGCTGGGCGTCGGTCTGGCCCTGCGCATCGGCCGCCTGCAGTCCGAACGGCTGCGCGCCCGCGAGGAATCGGCCTTCGCCACCAAGCGGGCGGAGGAGCAGCGCACCTTCGTCGCCATGCTGTCGCACGAGTTCCGCACCCCGCTCGCCTCCATCGACAGTGCGGCGCAGATGATCGAGCTGTCCGGGGCGGTCACGGCGCCGGCGGCGCTGACCCGGCTGGAGCGCATCCGCAACACCACCCGCAAGATGGTCGAGCTGGTGGAGCTGTTCCTGTCCTCCGACGCGCTGGACCAGGGGGCGCTGGCGCTGAAGCCGGAACCGGTGGCGCTGGGCCAGTTGATGGAGGAGGCGCTGGGCGGCCTGGCGGGAACCGAGGCGGAGGACCGGCTGGAGATGACGGTGGAGACGCCGGACCACCCGCTGCTGGTCGATGCGCCCTTCCTGGGGGTGGCGATCGGCAACCTCGTGCAGAACGCGCTACGCTATTCCCCGCCGGAAGCGCCGGTGCGGGTGACGGCCGGCCATGAGGCGGCCGGGGATCGAGGGGAGATCGTCATCCGTGTCGCTGACAGCGGGCGCGGCATGAGTCCCGAAGAGGTGGAGCGGATCGGCTCCATCTATTTCCGTGCTTCCTCCTCGAAGGGCACGAAGGGCACCGGGCTGGGGCTCTATATGACAAAGAAGATCGTTGCCGCCCATGGCGGCACCCTGACAGTGGAGAGCACGCGCGAGGAAGGCTCCGTCTTCACCATCCGGTTGCCGGATGACGGCGGGCAGGCGTCCGCCGCCGCCCGTCTCGCGGCTCAGTAAAGCGTCTTGGGGATCCGCTCCGCCAGAGAACGGTCATAGGCGTCGCCGCCCTCGCGCCCGGCGCTGGCCTCCGCCAGCAGCGACCCCACCGATGGCAGGCTGGCGCGCGGCACCTGCGCCGCCGGGTCCCACAGGTGGGAACGGAGCAGGGCGCGGGAGCACTGGAAGAACACCGTCTCGATGGTCACCACCAGCACCGATTTCGGCGCCTTGCCGTCGACGGCGAAGCTTTCGCACAGCACTTGGTCGGTGTCGATCACCGCGCGGCCGTTGACGCGCAGGGTCTCGTTCAGCCCCGGCACCAGGAACAGCAGCCCGACTCGCGGATCGGCCAGGATGTTGCGCAGGCTGTCGATGCGGTTGTTGCCGCGGCGGTCGGGGATCAGCAGGGTGCGGTCGTCCGCCACCCGGACGAAGCCCGGCTCGTCGCCGCGCGGCGAGGCGTCCAGCCCGCCCGGCCCGCTGGTGGCGAGAACGAAGAAGGGCGACGCTTCTATCAGCGCGCGGTAGCCGGAGGTCAGCGCCGGCACCTCCTTGGCGATGGAGGCGGCGACCGGTTCGCCATAGAGGGCTTCCAGCGCGGCGAGGTCGGTGATGGGGCGGCTCATTTCGCCTCCAGCAGGAAATAAACGAAGTCGATGGACGGGGCTTCCAAGCCGAACTGGCTCAGCAGGCCGTGGGCCTGTCCGCGATGGTGGGTCTGGTGGTTGAAGACGTGGGTCAGCACCTGGGCGAAAGGAAGCTCATGGGCTGTACCCGCCATGCTGCGGTAGGAGAGGACCGACTCGAACCGCTCATCCGGGGTGGCCGCCAGCACGCGCAGGATACGTTCGTCCTCCGCCTCGCGGGCGGCGCGGAGGGTGGCGAAATCGTCGCACAGGATCTCGTCGAGCGCCGAGGGCTTCGGCCCGGCGCCCTCGATCCGCTCCAGCCAAACCCGGTCGGCTACCAGGATGTGGTTCAGCGTGCCGCGCATCGACCGGAAGAAGGCGCCGCGGTCCTCGCGGAACTGCGCGTCGGACAGCCGGGCCGCGGCGTCGTACAGGCGGCGGTTGGCCCAGCGGTTGTAGCGGGCGAGGGTCTCGAAATACGGCTTGGGGTCCATGGGGAGTCTCACTGCGGGAGAGAGGGGATCACACCCCCGCGCGCTTGGCCGACAGGCCGGCGTGGGACAGCAGGACCTCGCGCTTGCCCTGGTGATTGGCGGGGCCGACCACCCGTTCGGTCTCCATCCGCTCGACCAGGCGGGCGGCGCGGTTGTAGCCGATCTGCAGCTGGCGCTGGATGAAGCTGACCGACACCTTGCCCTCGCGCACCACGAGGTTGACGGCCTGCATGTAGAGGTCGTCGCCGGTCGCAGCCGAACCGCCCTCCTCGTCCTCCACCGCGGCGGCTTCCTCCTCCTCCTCGGTGATGGCGGTGACGTAGTTGGGAGCACCCTGCGCCTTGACGTACTGGACGATCTCCTCGACCTCCGAATCGGAGACGAAGGGACCATGGACGCGGGTGATGCGGCCACCGCCCTGCATGTAGAGCATGTCGCCCTGGCCCAGCAGCTGTTCCGCCCCGGCCTCGCCCAGGATGGTGCGGCTGTCGATCTTGCTGGTGACCTGGAAGCTGATGCGGGTCGGGAAATTGGCCTTGATGGTGCCGGTGATGACGTCGACCGAGGGACGCTGCGTCGCCATGATCAGGTGGATGCCGGCGGCGCGCGCCATCTGGGCGAGGCGCTGGATCGCCGCTTCGATCTCCTTGCCGGCGACCAGCATCAGGTCGGCCATCTCGTCGACGATGACGACGATGTAGGGCAGCGGAGTCGGCTCCGACGGTGTCAGGTCGAAGACGTTTTCCGGCTCGCCCGGCGCCGGGGCGCGGCGCGGCATCTTCTCGCCGGCGGCGATCATCTCCGCCATGCGGGCGTTGTAGCCTTCGATGTTGCGCACGCCGAGCTTGGACATCGCCTCGTAGCGGCTTTCCATCTCGCGCACGGCCCAGCGGAGCGCCACCACCGCCTTCTTGGGGTCGGTGACGACGGGGGTCAGCAGATGCGGGATGCCGTCATAGACCGACAGCTCCAGCATCTTGGGATCGACCATAATGAAGCGGCAGCGCTCCGGCGGCAGCCGGTAGAGCAGCGACAGGATCATCGTGTTGATCGCCACCGACTTGCCCGAGCCGGTGGTGCCGGCAACCAGCAGGTGCGGCATGCGGGCGAGGTCGGCCACCACCGGCTCGCCGCTGATGTCCTTGCCGAGAGCGATGGCCAGTTGCGCCGTGGTGTTGCGGAAGGCGTCGTGGTCGAAGCTTTCGCGCAGGTAGACCATCTCGCGCACCGGGTTCGGCAGCTCGACGCCGATGACGCTGCGGCCGGGGACGATGGCGATGCGGGCGGTCACCACGCTCATGGAGCGGGCGATGTCGTCGGTCAGGTTGATGACGGTGGCGGACTTGGTACCGGGGGCCGGCTCGAACTCGTAGAGCGTCACCACCGGGCCGGGACGCACGTCCATGATCTCGCCGCGGACGCGGAAGTTCTTCAGGACGGTTTCCAGCATCCGCGCATTGCGGGCCAGCACCGATTCGTCATGCTGCTGGACCGGGCGCGGCGGCGGGTTCTGCAGCAGCGCGACGGCGGGCAGCGAATAGACGGCGGGATAGTCCGCCGGCTCCGCCGGAGCGGTCGGGGTGGCCGTGGCGGGCGGCGGCGCGTCCGGGGCGGGCGCGCAGGGGCTTGCCGCTTCCGGCGCCGGCGCGGCCTCGCAGGGGGGCGCGGCGGGCGCCTCGGCCTCGGCCGGGTCACGCGCCTCATAGGCCCACTCGACGCCCGACAGGAAGGCGAAGCCGGCGACCACCGCCAGCGCCTCGTCCGACAGGTTGGTGGAATAGACGGTGCCGGCGCGCGGGGTGCCGGGCAGAACCTCGACATCCCACATCACGCGGCCGTCGGGGCGCGGGTTGGGGACGAGGTTGAAGGGGCGGCCGTTCAGCGCGCACCACAGATTGAACTCGTCGGCGGTCACCACGCCCGCCTGGGTGGGCGGGGCGGCGAGATGCGGCATACGCGGGGTCATGCCGAGGCTCCCGGCTTCTGAACGGTGAGGGGGACTGGACCGGAGGAGGAGCCGCCCGGCAGAGGTTGGCGCGCCGCCAGTTCGCGCGGCGTCATCTCGTAGGCGGCGACCAGCAGCTTGTCGATGCCGACCCCGTCGCTGGACATCGGCAGGACCAGCCGCTCGAAGCTGCGGCTGCGGCCGCCGAAGACCGCGGTGTGGACACGGGCGACGGGCAGCCGTTCGCGGCGCACCGTCTCGTATTCCGGCTGCAGCACGGCGCGCTGTTCCGGCGGCAGATCGTCCAGCGTGGCGCCCAGGCGCGACTGGCCGAAGGCCGCGACCAGCGCCTTGCCGTAATAGGAATAGACGAAGGTGCCGGATTCCTCCCCGATCACCTCGAACACGACGATGTTGTCCTTCCACGGCCGCAGATCGGCCGGGGAGATGCTGCTGGGGACCGGCGGCCGGCCGGCGACGGATTTGGTGAGCCAGAATTCGAGCAGGCCGCTGAGGGACGGCGTCGCCAGCTCGGTTCTTTCCTTGGTCATGACAATCGCAGCTGGACGGGCGGCGCTCCCGCGGGGGTAACGCCGCCGGAGCTTTCAAGAGCCGCCGGAACCATACCCGCAAGGGCCGGTGCGGCGCAACCGCGAGGGCCAAGCCCGGCGGGTGTGCCGCAATCCCGGCTTTTACCGGCCGGCTCTTACCTGCGCTTCATCAGGCCGCGCAGGTGACGCCGGTGCCGCCAAGCCCGCAATAGCCGTTGGGGTTCTTGGCAAGATACTGCTGGTGGTAGCCTTCCGCGAAGTAGAAGGGCGGGGCTTCGCGGATCTCGGTGGTGATCGGGCCGTAACCCGCCTGGGCCAGCCGGTCCTGATAGGCCGCCAGCGTCGCCTCCGCCGCCGCTTTCTGGGCGGGGCTGTGGGTGTAGACGGCGGAGCGGTACTGGGTGCCGACATCGTTGCCCTGGCGCATGCCCTGGGTCGGGTCGTGCGATTCCCAGAAGACGCGCAGCAGATCCTCGGCCGTCACCATGGCCGGATCGTAGACGACGCGCACCGCCTCGGTGTGGCCGGTGCGGCCGGAGCAGACCTCTTCATAGGTCGGGTTCGGGGTGTGGCCGCCCTGGTAGCCGACGGCGGTCACCCAGACGCCGGGAACCTGCCAGAACTTGCGCTCCGCCCCCCAGAAGCAGCCGAGCCCGAGGTCGATGACCTCCAGTCCGGGCGGGTAGGGCGGGGCGAGGCGGTGGCCGTTGACGTGATGCTGGTCGGGCACCGGAACGGGTTGGCTGCGGCCGGGCAGCGCCTCCTCCGGCGTCGGCAGCGTCGGCGGCTTGCGCATGAAATGCCCCAGCATGGTCGGGTCTCCCATCAGTAGCGATCCGTTGGAGGGACCCCTTATGTCGGGTCGCGGCCCGGCCGCGGCAAGATGGCGCAGGACTGGCTGCCCATGCCGGGACCTTCGGGCGTTTCCCTGTGTTTGACCCTGTGAGCCAGGAGGAACTTGAGAAAGGAGAGTCACTATGGCGAGCACCACCGACGATCGCCTCGTCGAATCGCTGATCGACCACGGCCGCCGCAACGGCAACCGCCTGAGCGCCGAGGCGCTGGGCAGCGTCCTGCCCGTGGACACGATGACGCCGGAGGAAACCGCCGCGGTGATCGAGCGGGTCGAGGCGGCCGGTGTCGAGGTCGAATTGGACGATTCGCGCCTGATGCAGGGCCGTCCCAATCCGGCGCTGGCCCGGCAGACCGGCGAGTACCGCCGCGGCGACGGCGTGGTGGACATGGCGAGCCCGGCCGCGCCGGCGGTCTCGGCACCGGGTGCCGTGCCGTCGCGCCATGGCTGGGCCGACGACATCGGGACCGGCCATGCGGGCCATCACCATGGCGCCGCGCCGACCTGGACGCGCAACGGGGTGGAACTGCTGCCGCTGGCGTCGGTCGCCGTGGTCGCGCTGGTGCTGATCCTGATGCTCGGGTAACGCTGGAGCGCCTTCAGCCCGTCGCCAGGGCGTGGATGAGGATGGCGGCGGTGGCGGCGACGTTCAGCGACTGGACGCGCCCGCTGCCGGGGATGGTCAGCACCGCCTCGCAGGCCGCCAGCGTGGCCGGCGGGATGCCATCCTCCTCGTTGCCCAGGATCACGGCGGGCGGTTTGGCGGTCTGCTTGCCGCGCCAGCCGGTCAGCGCGCCGGCATCGACGGTCGGACGGGTCTGGTCCAGCGCCGTGCCGAAGACCCGGTGGCTGGAGCGCAGCCGCTTCAGCAGGGCGGGCAATGCTGGGGCGCGTTCCAGCGTCACCCACTCGAACCCGCCCTCCGCCACGCGATAGGCGGCTTCCGACGGCAGGGCCTGGCCGGGATGGTCGGAGACCAGCACGCGCGGCAGGCCGAAGAAGGCAGCAGTGCGCAGGATGGCGCCCAGATTGTGCGGATTGCCGACACCGTCGAGGATCAGCAGCGGCTCGCCCGTGCGGCGTGCGACCTCCGGATCGAACAGCGGCACGCTGCGCGGCGCCATCAGCGCCACCACCCCGCCATGCAGGACGGTGCCGGCGACCTTCGCCAACTCCTCGCCCTCCACCATGCGGTAGGGCTTGCGGGCGGCCGCCATCGCCTTGCAGAAGGCCCCCACCGCCGGTTTCAGCCGCTCGTCGAAGAACAGGCGCTCGACCCGCTCCGGCTCATGGGCGAAGAGCGCGGAGACGGCGGCCAGCCCGGCGACGCGGAACAGCTTGCGCGACTCGGTGGGCTCCGGGGTGGGCGGAGCGGACGGGGCGGCGGGCCTGGCGTGGGGGTGGGAGCGGGAGCGGCTGGGATGGGGCGGGCGCCCGCGCGGAGGCATGGAGGTCCTGTCTGTCTGAAATAGGGTGGCGGGTTACAGCAGCTTCACCACCAGGAAGCCGCCGATCAGCGCCACCGCGAACACGCTGGTGACGAGCGTCAGCCGCTTCTCGATGAAGGCGCGGATCGGCGGGCCAAAGAAGTACAGCAGGGCCGCGACCAGATAGAAGCGCATCGACCGCGATATGATCGAGGCGCCGATGAACACCCACAGCGGCAGATGGGCCACGCCGGCGGTGATGGTCAGCAGCTTGTAGGGGATGGGCGTCATGCCCTTGATGATCAGGATCTCCGCCCCGTACTCGACGAAGGTGTGGCGCAGCTGCTCGAACTTGTCGGTCAGGTGGTAGAACTCGATCACCCAGCGGCCGATGGTCTCGTATAGGAAATAGCCGATCATGTAGCCGGCGATGCCGCCGACCACCGAGGCCAGCGTGCAGATCGTCGCCAGTTTGAAGGCCGACTTGCGGTTGGCGATGACCATCGGCACCAGCAGCAGGTCCGGCGGCAGCGGGAAGAAGGAGCTTTCGGCGAAGGACACCCCGGCCAGCCATTTGGTCGAATCCTTCGACGCGGCCTTGGCCATGGTCCAGTCGTAAAGACGCTTCAGCATGAATGGGCTGCCCTTCGTCGCTGCCGTTGCGGTGCGCCGTAAGGCGCCTGTTGCAATGCACCTCGCGGCGCATGAGGCTCCTTATTAGGCGGGAGCGTGCCGGTGCGCCAGTGCCCAATTCGATCGCCCCCGGACAGGCAGGACCCATCCGGAGGCGTTAGCCCGGTCATGCGAGGCGGCTTCAGGCCGGTATCGTCAGGCGGCGGCAAGACCCTTCGGCGTCGCATTGGCGTTCGCCGTAGCGACCGCTGCCGGAGCGGCCTTGCGGCGCTCGCCGCGCAGGCGCAGCAGGTTGGCGGCGGCGCTGAAGGCGTCCGAGGCCATGGCGAAGGGCGACATCACCAGCGCGTTGTGGCTGATCCAGAAGGCGCCGGCCACCAGCAGCAACAGGCGCATGCGCACCGCGTCCGACTGCCAGCGCGCCAGGGTGGAGAAGGTGATGCCCAGGCTGGACAGCGCCGATGGCAGGCCCGACCAGGTGAAGACGGCGATCGTCGCGATGGCCGGCACCGTGGCGGCGAAGGCCGCGGTCTGCCAGCGGTTGCGCCCCTCCGGCATTGCCACCAGGGCCTGCGTCACCACCAGCAGGCACAGCGCCGCCGCGGTGTGGGCGCCCAGCAGCACATAGTGGATGATGAACATCAGGTTGGTCGCCGCCTGCCCGGCCAGCAGGGCGCGGCGCTTCTTCATCAGCGGCCACAGGCACGAACCGGCGAAGGCCGCAGCACCAAAGGCATCGGCGGCGGTGACGGGCAGGGGGAGGGACAGCATGGCGGCTGGGGCCTTGAGGGGAGGGCGGGGGCTGAAGGGCGCACCGGTGCCGTGCGGCGCCGCGGAGACGGCCCGTTCGGATGGTGGGGTGGGTGGCGTGTCAGGAAATGCGTTTGTTGCCGATCGGCCACGCTGGGTCCAAGCTGCAACGGAACCATATGTACGGTGCGTCGCCCCGCCGCACCACCGGGCTTCCCGTTGCCCAGGGCTGCGCCGCGTGCATGGAAGAAAAAGCGGACATCAGCACTTGGCGGAGCTTCGACGATAACTTGAAGCGGCCAAGCCGATGACTTGACTGGCAAATCAAGCGGTCAGCCGGCCGGCGGCGTCCCGCCCTCGTCCGTGGGTTGCCCGTCCTCGGGTTGTTCTTCCTTCAGCATCTCGTCCAGCCAGCGCAGGTGCGGTTCGGCGGCCTTGCGGGCCTCCTCCTGCATGCGGCGGTAGCGGGCGACCACCTCCTGCCCCAGCGGAGTCAGGCCGGCGCCGCCACCCTCGCGGCCACCGACGCTGGTGCGGATCACCGGCTCGCGGAAGGCCGTGTTCATCGTCTCCACCAGGAACCAGGCCCGCCGGAAGGTCATGTCCAGGGACCGCGCCGCGGCGGAGATGGAGCCGGTGCGGTCGATGGCCTCCAGCAACGCGATCTTGCCGGGGCCGATGGCGCCCGACGGGTGCATGAAGCGGACGCGAAGGTCGGTGGACATGGCGTTTGTCGGGGGCTTTCCGGTGGGATGGCGTTCCGATGGGATCCGAACAAGGATCGGAACAACCATGTGGGGACGATCCCACCGGTTCAAGCGACAAGTGGCGCAACAGGGGCAACCGCCGATGGGCGCGCGATTGGTCGCACCCCCCGGCGTATCCTTGTCCGGTGCCTATTCCGCCCCGGCGGCCTCGGCGAGGCCCAGGAAGGCGGGCAGCTCGTGGGTGACGACATAGGTGGGGATCGGGGCCAGGAAGTCGCGCATGCGGCCCTTCTCGGCGAAGCGTTTGCGGAAGCGGGAATGGGCGAACAGCGTTCCCAGCCTGGGCACGATGCCGCCGGCGATGTAGACGCCGCCCCGCGCGCCAAGCGTCAAAGCGAGGTTGCCGGCGACGGTGCCCAGCATGGCGCAGAACATCTCCACCGCCTCCACGCAATGGGGCTCGGTCCCGGCCAGCGCGTTGTCGGTGATCTGGGCGGGGGTGAGGGCGGCCGGTTCGCGCCCGTCCAGGATCGACAGGGCGTTGTAGAGGTTGACGAGGCCTGGCCCCGACAGCACCCGCTCGGCCGAGACATGGTCGAAGCCCTTGCGCAGCTGGGCCAGCACGGCGCTCTCACGGTCGCTGATCGGCGCCATGGTGACGTGGCCGCCCTCGCCCGACAGTGCCGTCCAGCGGCCGTTCGCCCCCGGCACCAGCCCCGACACGCCCAGCCCGCTGCCCGGCCCCAGCACGGCGACGACGGCCCCCGGCTGCGGCGCGCCGTCGCCGACCTGCCGGCGGTCCTCCTCGGCCAGACGCGGCACCGACAGGGCGACGGCGGTGAAGTCGTTGATGACGGCCAGCCCCTCCAGCCCCAAAGCGTCGCGCACCCGGCCAACGGAGAACTGCCAGACCAGATTGGTCATGGCGATGTGGTCGCCGGTGACCGGCCCGGCCACCGCGAAGGCGCCGCGCCGCGGCCGGCCCGGCGTGCCCGGGGCCGCCAGCCCGACCGCCGCAAGGTAGGCGGTGGCCGCGTCCTCGATCGAACCATAATCGGCACAGCGCAGCACCCGCGCCTCGCGCACCATCCGGCCGTCGATCAGGCCGAAGCGCGCGTTGGTGGCACCGATGTCGGCGACGAGGATGGGAGAGGCGGCCATGGGTCCGGACCTGCGCTGCTGGTGGGCCGAGCGGATGCTCAGGTGACCGGAAAGTCATACGGTGCGCGGGTCAGCGCGTCCACATAGCTTTCACGCCACCAGCTGATGTCGTGGCGTCGCAGAGTCCGCATCAGGGCGGCGTGGCGCTCCTTGCGCTCGCCCAGCGGCATGGTCAGCGCCCGCTGCAGCGCGTCGCCGACGCCCTCGATGTCGAAAGGGTTGACGATCAGCGCCTCGCCCATCTCGTGGGCGGCGCCGGCGAACTGCGACAGCACCAGAACGCCCGGATTGTCGCCGTCCTGGCAGGCGACATACTCCTTGGCGACCAGATTCATGCCGTCGCGCAGCGGCGTCACCAGCCCCACATTCGCCAGCCGGTAGAAGCCCGCCAGCACGCGCTGGCCGAAGCTGCGGTTCAGGTAGCGGATCGGCTGCCAGTCGAACTCGGCAAAGCGGCCGTTGATGCGGCCGGCCATCTCCGACAGCTCGCGGCGGATGGCGATGTATTCCGGCACGTCCTCTCGGCTTGGCGGGGCGACCTGCAGGAAGGACACGCGGTTGCAATGCTCCGGATAGCTTTCCAGAAGCTGTTCGAAGGCGGCGAAGCGCTGAGGCAGGCCTTTGGAGTAGTCGAGACGGTCGACGCCGATGATCAGCCGGCGGCCGACCAGGCTTTCGCGCAGCCGTTCGGCCTGGCGCGAACGTCCGGCGGTGCGGGCGAGGCTTTCCAGCGCCTCGGTGTCGATGCTGATGGGGAAAACCTTCGCCATCAGGGTGCGGCCGAAGGCGCGGATCATGGCGCTGCCATAGGCGCCGCGCTGCTCCACCGTGCCGTCGGTCTCGGTGCGGATGTAGTCGCAGAAGCCGCGCAGGTCGGTGGCGGTGTGGAAGCCGACCAGATCATAGGCGCACAACTCGCGGATCAGGTCGCGGTGGTTGGGCAGGGCGGTCAGCAGTTCCGGCGGCGGGAAGGGCGTGTGCAGGAAGAAGCCCATGCGCTGCGAACAGCCGCGGCGGCGCAACTCGTCGCCGAAGGGGATCAGGTGATAGTCATGGACCCAGATCATGTCGTCCGGGCGCAGCAGCGGCTCCAGCTTGTCGGCGAAATAGGCGTTGACCCGCTCATACCCCTCGCGCGTCCGCCGGTTCACCGAGATCAGGCCCAGCCGGTAATGGAACAGCGGCCATAAGGTCTGGTTGGCGAAGCCGTTGTAATATTCCTCATGGTCGCGGCGGCCGAGATCGAGCGTGGCGTAGGTCAGCTTCCCGGCATCGGTCCGGGTCGGTTCGGCCTGGGACTCGCCGTCGACGACATTTCCGCTCCAGCCGAACCAGATGCCTCCGGTCTTCTTCAGGGCCGCCAGGATGGCGACGGCGAGACCGCCGGCCGCCTGTTTGCCCTCTTCCATCAGGGCCACCCGGTTGGATACGACGACGAGCCTGCTCACGATCTTCTTCTCCTTATTGGCCGCCGGCAGGGCGTTCCGCAGCCCGCAAACCGGACCGTCTTTGGCAGATACCCGGCATTGGACCACTCTGAAACGACCGTCGGCGGGCTTGGTTCCGGGCGCCGGCCGTCAAGCTCAAGACACCGGTCCAAAGGTCCCGCTGCCTCCTGCCCCTTCGGTCATGCCCTTGCACGAAGGGTCATGCTGCAATGCAGCGAACGGTCCTGTGCGCTATCCGCTTCGCGATACCTCTCTCGCAGGTTAACATGATGTAATGCATGAGAAATTCTTTTTGCTCTTGAAGCCGGCCGGGGGCGCGTTCATATTGTGCAGTGCGGCAACGGTCGCGCCTCGGCGTGGACGTTGGCGTAACGCACTTCTTGGGCGTTTCCTCCCTAGACTGAAGGCCGCGGGTTCGCCCGCGGCCCTTTTTTTGCGCGAAGCCAGGGCTGCGGACCGTTCGCAAGCGGAAGCTTGGCCATTGACGTGATAGCGGGAAACTGTGGCAGGGGCGGGGCAATGGCCCTAAAGCGGCTCCAAAATTGTGGATGCGGGACCGGCGGTGTCAGCGCGGTCCCAGGCCGTTGGGCGGCAGCAGGCCCAGCGTGTCGACCAGTTCGGTCATGTGGCGGGCCAGCACGTTCAGGTAGGGCAGGCGGGTCAGGGCCGCCTCGTCCATGTAGAGGTCGCGGGCGATCTCGATCTGCAGGGCGTGGATGCCCTGGCGCGGCCGGCCGTAATGGCGGGTGGTGTAGCCGCCGGCATAGGGGTTGTTGCGGCTGACGGCATAGCCGAGCCCGCGCAGGAACTCCTCCGCCGCGTCGATCACCGCAGGCGCGCAGGCGTTGCCGTAACAGTCGCCCAGCACGATCTCGGGATGGTTGCCGCCCCGACCGCTGCCTTTCCCGGTGGTGGCGGTGCCGGCCGACGGCATCGAATGGCAATCGATCAGCAGGGCGTGGCCGAAGGCGTCGCGGGTGTCGTCCACCAGCCGGCGCAGGGCATTGTGGTAGGGGGTGTAGCAGCGGCTGACGCGGTCCAGCGCCTCGGCGAAGCGTAGCTTGCCCCGGTAGATGTCCTCGCCGTTGGCGACCACGCGGGCGATGGTGCCCAGCCCTGCCGCCACCCTGGGCGAGCGGGTGTTGACGTAGGCCGGCAGCGGATCGGCGAACATCTCCGGGTCCAGTTCGTAGGCTTCGCGGTTGACGTCCAGATAGGCGCGCGGGAACAGGGCGCGGATCAGCGGCACGCCGAAGCCAGGGGCGAAGGCGAAGATCTCGTCGACGAAACAGTCCTCGGACTTGCGCAGCGCGCGGGCATCCAGCCGGGACGAGGCGAGGAAGGCTGCGGAATAGGCGTTTCCGCTGTGCGGCGACGCCAGGACGAGCGGCAGCCTCTGGCTCTGCGGGGCCAGAATCTCGAAGGCCGGGGCGTCCGCCGCCGGAATGGCCGGACCGGCACCGGCACCGGCACCGGCGTCGCGTTGCGCGTCGAAGGAGGCGTCCATGGTTCAATGATGTAATGGACACCGGGGCCTTTTGTCACGGGAACCCCCGCCGCCCTGCCGCCGTCCGACAAAAAAAGCGCGAGGGCTCATGAAAGGGCTTGCGCGTCCGCGTCGAGGTCGGTATACACCCGCCCACGCCGGACGGAACGACGCCACGCGCTTCTCCGCCGGTCGATACAGTGGGCGGTTAGCTCAGCGGGAGAGCACTACGTTGACATCGTAGGGGTCACTGGTTCAATCCCAGTACCGCCCACCATTCTGAAGGCCGCGAACCGGAACGGGTTCGCGGCCTTCGCCGTTTTGGGTGCCGTTTTGGGGTCAGGTGGCCGGCATGACGGCAATGACCAGCGCCATGACCACGATGGCGAGGCCGCAGGTCTGGTTGAACCGGCTGACGGTCCGTGCAGTGACGCGGGCACGCACCAGCCCGACCGCACCGCTCAGCAGCAGCCACCACAGCGACGATCCGATGAACACGCCGAGCGGCAAGGGCAGGGACTCCGTCCAGCCGGGTTGCAGCCGTGCCTCCCCGGTCACGGAGGGGGTCAGCACCAGGAAGAAGGACAGGGTGACCGGGTTGCTCATGGTCAAGGCGACGGCCGCGGCATAGCTGCCGAAGGCACCGCGCGGGCCGGCGGCAACATCCACCGTCCGCCCCATTCCGCGCGACAGCAGGCGCCAGCCGAGCCACAACAGGAAACCGGCGGCGGCAACCCGTCCATACAGGGGCCAGACGCTGTTCGGCGGCAGCAGCCGGACAATTCCCACGGTGGTCAGACCGGCATAGACCATGTGGACGGTCGCCGCACCCAGCCCGGCGGCAAAGCCGTTGCGCGCACCTTCCGTCAGCGTCCGCTCGATGCACAGCAGTCCCATCGGGCCGATCGGTGCCGCGATGGTCAATCCCAGGATCATCCCGGTGAGCAGCCCGTCCATGGCCTGGGTCCGCGCCCGGTCCTCCGCCTTTGCACTACTGCCGGATCAGCCAGGGACGGGACACCTCGCTCGGTACCAGTTCGGTACCGTCGGGGCGCAGCCCCTGGCCGACGCGCACCGAGCCGGCCAAGGAAGCGTCATCCCGCCGGACCGCCAGTCCATTGGCGGTGGGGGTAACGCCCTGGCGGGGCTCCAATGCGATGGTGTCCTTTTCCGGGTCGAGGGCGAGGGGCCTTTCTGCCGGCGGCGTGGCCGCCATCTGCGCGCCTGCCGCCGTCTCGTCCGCGGCGGCCCCTCCCGCCAGCCCGATGGCAACCGGCAGCAGAAGTCCGACCAGTGCCGAGCGGGCGATAGCCGACCAGTTCGCGTCCATGTCTGCCTCCCAACATTCTGCGGTCCTTTCGGGATCGCCGGGACCAAGCGTTGCAAGGCAATGGCGGCGGTGCATCGTACGAACGCAGGAGGCATGACCTTCTGGAGGATCGGGCATCCGATCGGATATCGGTGCCGTCGGCCGGTGCCTATCGGAGCGGAGCGAGCCGGAGCGGCAGGCGGGTGCCCAACAGCAGGCGCACCAGTTCGGCCTGGCGTCTGGTGCCGGTCTTCTCGAATACGTGGCCCAGATGGGTGCGGGCGGTCGTCTGGGAAATCCCAAGCCGTCCGGCGCAGGCCTGCAGCCCGTCGCCGACGAGGATCTCCAGGGCCAGGGCCGCTTCGGCTGGCGTCAGTCCGAAGCAAGCCTGAAGCTGCGTCATGGACGGGCGGTGCCAACCCTGCGGATCGACTAGAAACAGCGAGGCCACGGCCTTTCCCTGTCCGATCCCGCACAGGTCGGCCGGCAGGGCCGCCACGCAGCCGGACAGCGGCGCCGGTCCGCGACCGAGTATGATCGGCAAGGCAGTATCGCCTTGCTCGATGCCGTCCCCCACCCGCCGGAGGCAGGTTGCGATGGCATCGCGAAAGGCCCGGTTCTCGGACCGGCAGGCGACTTCCACGATGCCGTTGCGCAGCCGCAGAACCTGTCCGGCCTGAAGCAGTTCCTCTGCCGCGCGGTTGGCGAAAAGCAGTCGGGTTTCGGCATCGACCAGCAGGACGGCAAGGTCGAACCGGTCGACCAGCCAGGCGAACATCGGCGAGCCAGCGATGCCGTGAAAGGAGCGGGAAGCCGGAACCGCAGACATGGCCGCCGGTGAATTGGACGCGGAGTGAGCGGCGAGACCGATCATTGGCGGACCTCCCTCCGGCCCGCGAAGAAAGGACATGGGCCGGCGCGTATTTGGATTGTTTATGGTAGGTCCAAAAACAGTCCAAAAACAAATGGTCGTGGGTGGTATGAGCCGACCGGATTCGGTGATGGCGTCACCCTTGCGTGCCCGGCGTTTTCCGACTTGCGCCGGCCAGGAATCTGTCGAGCTCGCCGGCGGTGGGCAGCGCATCGAAGACGCCGATCCGCCCGGCGACGATCGCCCCGCAGGCGGCGGCGCGCTCAAGACATTTCTCCAACGGCCGGCCCTGCACCAGCCCGGCGGCCAGCCCGGCGGTGAACGCGTCGCCGGCACCCAGCGTGTCGACGGCATCGACCGCGAAAGCCGGCTGGTGCAGCGGTGGATGCTCCGGCCGGCAGGCGACCGCGCCGCGTCCGCCCAGCGTGACCACGACCAATCCGGGACCGTGCTCCAGCAGCGGGTTGGCCAGCGCAGCCGCGTCCGGCACCGGATCGGTGTCGGAGCCGGGCCGCAGGCCAAGGGACTGCGCCAGCTGAACGGCCTCCACCGCATTCACCACCAGGATGTCGGTGTGCGACAGCAGGTTTGCGGGCAGGGCGCGGAATGGCGAGGGATTGAGCAAGGTCCGGACTCCGGCCGCACGGGCGAGCGCGAAGGCTTCGGCGATGGGCGGGTCATCGATTTCGAACTGGGCCAGAACCAGGGACGCGTGCGGCAATGCGGCGGCATTGCGGACATGCTCCGCCGTCAACAGCCGGTTGGCGCCGGGAAAGACGGCAAGGCAGTTCTCGCCCGCGCCGTCGGTGAAGCCGATCCCGGCGCCGGTCGCCCCCGGACAGCGGCGGATCATGGCCGGCGACAGCCCGGCGTCGGCCAAGGCCTGGGCGGCAAGCTGGCCGAACGGATCCTCGCCGACGGCGAACAGGCCATCCACCGCAACACCCAGCCGATGGGCGCCGAGGGCGAGGTTCAGCCCCTTGCCGCCGGCCTCAGCCGTGAAGGCGTTCGCGCGCAGCGACTCGCCGGGCTGCGGGAAGCGGTCAACCTTTGCGGAACAGGCAATCACGAAGCTCCCCAGAACGAAGAGAAACATGTTCTCATCCAGTCGGGCTGCCGCCATGTTGGCCTCCGTCAGATGGGGTTTCGCTGTGCCGAACCGGGTCATCTCTCCACAAGAGGCCAACGACGTGACCGTGGAAGGAATCGCAGAAGCAAGGCCGTCCCTGCATTCGCTGCTCAGGCTGCGCGACGACACCGCGCGACCGCTGTACCAGCAGCTCGAGGAGCAGCTGCTTGCGCTGATCGGGAACGGGAGCGTGCCTGCAGGTACGACTCTGCCTGCGGAGCGTCAATTGGCCGAAAGTCTCGGCGTCAGCCGGGCGACGGTGCAACGTGCCTATCAGATGCTGCGCCACCGCAAGCTGATCAGCGCCCATGGCCGGCTGGGCTTCATCGTGCAGGGTGACGGTCCGCGGCTCCACTCCGGCATGGACCGGTTGAAAGGCTTCACCGAGGAGATGCGCGAACTGGGACGGACCCCGTCGTCGGACATCCTGGACTGTCGGG
The DNA here is from genome assembly GCF_008364825.1 of Azospirillum sp. B21. Lineage (GTDB taxonomy): Bacteria > Pseudomonadota > Alphaproteobacteria > Azospirillales > Azospirillaceae > Azospirillum. The sequence goes on along the minus strand of NZ_VTTO01000022.1, from coordinate 30,469 downwards.
CCGTCACCGACCGGTCCATCGCCTCGATCTTCGGGCTGCCCTCCACCGCCCGGTTTCTGAAGCTGGTGCGGGTCCGCCGTGGCGACGGTATTCCGATGTCGCGCGAAACCGCCTGGTACGATCTGGATGCCGCCCCGGCCCTGGCCGACTGCGACCTGTCGCGGTCGGTCTATGCCTGTCTCAGCGAGCATTGCGGCGTCCCCCTGACCCACTGCGACCAGACGATCGAGGCGACGCTGCCGCAGCCGCAGGAATGCGCGGTCTTCGGTTTTACCGAGCCGGTCGCCTGCCTGCTGATCAAGCGGCGCAGCTACACCGCCGCCGAGCGCATGATCGAATATGTGGAAGGGCTGTTCCGCGGCGACGTCTATACCTACCGGCTCAAGCTGACGGTGTGACGCCGGAGACGTTCGGCGATTTGCAAAGCGCGGCGGGCCGGCATCCAGGCAAAGCGGTTAAGCGAACGCCCAAAACAACAAAGGCCCGGCAGTCGCCTGCCGAGCCTTCGGTGTATTGGTGGAGCCAAGGAGGATCGAACTCCTGACCTCTACAATGCCATTGTAGCGCTCTCCCAGCTGAGCTATGGCCCCTTAACTCTGGGGGCCGGTCGTTTCCGTCCGGCCTTGGTGGAGCGGGATAATAGTCAGGCGGCGGAGTGATGCAAGCGGAAAATCGACCGTTTCGCGCTTTTTTTCACCGGCACCCCCGCCGCTCCCGACAACGCTCCCGTCCCACCGGGAAGGGCGCCGGTCAGCGCTCCTCCTCGTCCTCGCCCTCGACGTCGACGACCTCGTCCATGTCGTCCTCGCCCAGCTCCGACGTGTCCTCGATCAGGACATCGTCCTCATCGTCGGCAGTGTCGTCGGTCTCCTCGATGTCCTCGACGGACATGTCGTCCTCGACATCCTCGAGTTCCGGAGTCTCGGCCTCGGTCTCGGCCTCCTCCTCGTCTTCGGCCACCACCGCCACCTTCTTGGTGTCGTCGGCCGGGGCCGGGCGGGCCTTGCGGGACTTCAGCAGGGCTTCGGGATCGAATTGCGCACCGCAGCTCGGGCAGACCGGCGGGTCCTTGCGCATGTCGTAATAGCGAGCGCCACAGCTCGGGCAGATGCGCTTGACGCCCCATTCGGGTTTGGCCACGCCAGTGTCCTCCGTCACAAAAATCAGGGGTGTTCTCAAGAGGCGCCCTTTGCCACGGCCAGAGGCGCTTGTCAAAAAAAAGATGCCGGAACGGCGGCGCGGCCGGATGCCGCCGGTGCGCAGGGAACGCGGGAAAGAGGTATCCCGGTCGGACAGGGGTTGCCTTTACAGGGCGTTAACCATAACTGGCTAGAACGGACCTGCACATCGTGCAACTCCTCCATTTGGTTTCCTCCTTGAACTCGGGGCCGCCTTCGGGCGGCCTCTTTTCATTTGTGCCCGGCCGGCATCGGGAGGGGAGGAGGGGGGAGTCCGGCCCTCTCGCATCACGACGGGGGCTGTGATAGGAACGCGGCCACAACCGCTTCCCGCTCCGATCCGAAGGACCCGTCCCATGACGCAGGCCCCCGTCACCCAGCCCCCCGTCACGCAGGTGAAGCCGCTACGCTCCGCCGCCACCGGCGCGATCCAGGGCAGCATCCGCGTGCCCGGCGACAAGTCGATCTCGCACCGGTCGCTGATGCTGGGCGCCATCGCCGTGGGCGAGACGGTGATCCACGGCCTGCTGGAGGGAGAGGACGTCCTGCACACCGCGGCGGCCATGCGCCTGCTGGGCGCCCAGGCGGAGCGCGATGCCGCGGGCGTCTGGCGCGTGCGCGGCGTCGGGCTGGGCGCGCTGCAGGAGCCGGCGCAGGTTCTCGACATGGGCAACAGCGGCACCGCCGCCCGCCTGCTGATGGGGCTGGTCGCCGCCCACCCGATCACCTGCGTCTTCACCGGCGACGCCTCGCTGAACAAGCGGCCGATGGCCCGCGTCACCAAGCCGCTGGAGGAGATGGGCGCCCGCTTCGTCGGGCGGTCCGGCGGCCGGCTGCCGCTGACCGTGGTCGGCAGCGGCGATCTGGTCCCGATCACCTACCGGCTACCGGTGGCGTCGGCCCAGGTGAAGTCGGCGATCCTGCTGGCCGGGCTCAACACCGCCGGCGCCACCACGGTGATCGAGGCGGAGCCGACGCGCGACCACACCGAACTGATGCTGCGCCATTTCGGCGCCACCGTGACGACCGAGCGGCTGGAGGACGGCGCACTGGCCGTCACCGTCGTCGGCCAGCCGGAGCTGACCGGCCGCACCATCCATGTGCCGGCCGATCCCAGCAGCGCCGCCTTCCCGGCGGTCGCCGCCCTGCTGCGTCCGGGCTCGGAACTGCTGCTGAACGACGTCGGCATGAACCCGCGCCGCACCGGCCTCTATGACACGTTGGTGGAGATGGGCGCCGATATCGCCTTCGAGAACCGCCGCGACCAGGCGGGCGAGCCGGTGGCCGACCTGCGGGTGAAGCACAGCGCCCTTAAGGGCGTGGTGGTGCCGGCCGACCGCGCGCCGAGCATGATCGACGAATATCCGGTCCTGGCCGCCGCCGCCGCCTGTGCCGAGGGCACCACGGTCATGCTGGGCCTGAAGGAACTGCGGGTGAAGGAGAGCGACCGCCTCGCCATGGTGGCGGAAGGGCTGACCCGCTGCGGCGTGTCGGTGGAGGTCGGCGCCGACGACAGCCTGACGGTGCACGGCACCGGGGGCACGGGCAAAGGGCCGAAGGGCGGCGCCACCGTCCTCACCGCCATGGACCACCGCATCGCCATGAGCTTCCTGGTGCTGGGCATGGCGTCGGAGCAGCCGATTTCGGTCGACGACGGCGCCTTCATCGACACCAGCTTCCCCGGCTTCGTCGGGTTGATGAACGGGCTCGGCACGAAGATCGGCGAGGCGTGAGGCGATGACGCCGCCGCTTTCCAACCAGTCGGCGACGGCCAAGGCCGTCGTCGTCGCCATCGACGGCCCGGCCGCCAGCGGCAAGGGCACCCTGTCGCAGCGCATCGCCGACGCCTTCGGCTTCGCTCATCTCGACACCGGCGTGCTGTACCGCGCGGTCGGCGTGTCGGTCCTGCGGGCCGGCGGCGATCCGGCCGACAACGCCGCGGCGGCGCGGGCGGCCTATGAGCTGCACCCCGAACACCCCATCCTGCAGGAGGTGGCGCTGCGCACCGACGAGGCGGCGCAGGCGGCCAGCAAAGTGGCGGCGGTGCCGGAGGTGCGGGCGGCGCTGCTCGATTTCCAGCGGCGCTTCGCGGCCCATCCGCCGGGCGGCGCGCCGGGGGCGGTTCTGGACGGGCGCGACATCGGAACGGTGGTCTGCCCCGATGCCCAGGCCAAACTGTTCGTTACCGCTTCGGTGGAGGTCCGGGCCGAACGGCGACTCAAGGAGTTGCAGAGACGGGGGATTCCGGCTATATCCTCCGATGTCCTGGAGGACATGAAGGCTCGTGATGCGCGTGACAGCCAGAGAGCGGTAGCCCCGCTCCGTCCGGCTGTCGACGCTTTTGTGCTTGATACCTCCGCTCTCGATGCCGATCAGGTGTTCTCGATGGCGGTCGCTCACATCGGCTCGAAGACCGGTCTGAAGCCAGCGGCGTGACGCCGCGGTTAGGGCGGTCGGAAGCGGCGCGGGCGGGTCCGACACCCTCCACGGAAAACCATCAACCAAGTCGCCGGGCGTGGTGCCCGGCGCGGCGGTTCGGTCGAGGCCCCACCCGTTTTGCCGCGGGAGGGACCGGAACGGGGCTGCTTTCGCGCCACCTTTAGGAGTTTCAATGGCACAGTCACTGGCCCGCACGGTCGAAAAGGAAAGCTTCGCGTCTCTTCTCGAAGAGTCGCTGGGCGCGGCCGAGTCGCTCGAAGGCACGGTCGTCAAGGGACGCGTCGTCGCCGTCGAGAACGACATGGTCACCATCGACGTCGGTCTGAAGTCGGAAGGCCGCGTCGCGCTGAAGGAATTCGCCGTTGCCGGCCAGCCGCCCGAGCTGAAGGCGGGCGACACCGTCGAGGTCTACCTCGAGCGGATGGAAGACAAGAACGGCGAAGCGATGCTGAGCCGTGAGAAGGCGAAGCGCGAAGAGGCCTGGGCCCTGCTGGAGAAGTCGTTCAACGACCAGACCCGCGTCACCGGCGTCATCTTCGGCCGCGTCAAGGGCGGCTTCACGGTCGACCTGTCGGGCGCCGTGGCCTTCCTGCCCGGTTCGCAGGTCGACATCCGTCCGGTCCGCGACATCTCCCCGCTGCTGGGCACCCCGCAGCCGTTCCAGATCCTGAAGATGGACCGCTCGCGCGGCAACATCGTCGTGTCTCGCCGCGCCGTGCTCGAAGAAAGCCGCGCCGAGGCCCGTTCGGAGTTGGTGGCCAACCTCAAGGAAGGCCAGATCCTCCAGGGCGTCGTCAAGAACATCACCGACTACGGTGCGTTCGTCGACCTGGGCGGCGTCGATGGCCTGCTGCACGTCACCGACATCGCGTGGCGCCGCATCAACCATCCGTCGGAAGCCCTGCAGATCGGCCAGACCGTCACGGTCCAGGTCATCCGCTTCAACCCGGAAACCCAGCGCATCAGCCTGGGCATGAAGCAGCTCGAGGCCGACCCGTGGGAAGGCGTCGAGGCGAAGTATCCGGTCGGCGCGAAGTTCAAGGGCCGCGTCACCAACATCACCGACTACGGCGCCTTCGTGGAGCTGGAGCCGGGGATCGAGGGCCTGGTCCACGTTTCGGAAATGTCCTGGACCAAGAAGAACGTCCATCCGGGCAAGATCGTGTCGACTTCGCAGGAAGTCGAGGTCATGGTCCTGGACGTCGATCCGCAGAAGCGCCGCATCAGCCTCGGCCTGAAGCAGTGCCTGGACAACCCGTGGGAGACCTTCACCGACAAGTTCGGTCCTGGCACCGAGCTGGAAGGCGAAGTCAAGAACATCACCGAATTCGGTCTGTTCGTCGGCCTGCCGGGCGACATCGACGGCATGGTCCACATGTCCGATCTCGACTGGAACAAGTCGGGTGAAGAGGCGATCGCCGAGTACAAGAAGGGCGACCGCGTCAAGGTCAAGGTTCTCGACGTCGACGTCGAGAAGGAGCGCATCAGCCTGGGCATCAAGCAGCTGGCGAACGACCCGTTCGAGGCTGCCACCGCCGGTCTGAAGAAGAACGAGGTCGTGACCTGCACCGTGACGCAGGTGACGGACGGCGGCATCGAAGTGGCTGTCGGCGAGGGCTACACCGGCTTCATCCGCAAGTCGGACCTGTCCCGCGAGCGTTCCGAACAGCGCCCGGACCGTTTCGCCGTCGGCGAAAAGGTCGACGCCAAGGTCACCCAGATCGACCGCGCTTCCCGCCGCATCTCGCTGTCCATCAAGGCCCGCGAGATGGAGGAAGAGAAGCAGGCGATGGCCGAGTTCGGTTCGTCCGACTCGGGCGCCTCGCTGGGCGACATCCTGGGCGCCGCTCTGAAGCGCAAGCAGCAGAACGACGAGTGATCGCCTGACGCCGTTCTCCCTCCAATCGGACGGACCTTTGGTCCGCCGAGGGGGGGAGGGGGCTCGCGATCTCCCGGAAGGGTAGGAGAAAGGCCGCGTCCCGATTGGGGCGCGGCCTTTTTCGTTGTGGGCGGCCGATGGACGGTCAGGTGCTGCGGTGTCGGGCAAGATCGACACGGATTACACGGATTTCAGCACGGATTTCACGGATGTGGCGTTGCCGGGTCGTCGCCGACCAAGCAGCGGTATCATCCATGCATCAGGATCGGGCTTGCATCGCGGTCGCCGGTCGGCGGACACGCGTTTCCCAAGCCCAAGAAAAATCCGTGTAATCCGTGCCTAAATCCGCAAAATCCGTGTCAAATCTTGTGTGCTCATGATCTACTCCTCCAGCCGCCTACCGCCGCGGCTCCGGGCTGCGGGTCAGGGAGGTGATGCTGTCGTCGTAGCGGAATTCGGGCATGTCGCGGACGCTGGCGGCGGTGACGTCGCGCAGCTGGATCGCCTCGGTCCCGCTACGGATGTCGGCCAGGGTCAGGTCGGCGGCAATGTCCTTGCCGCCGAAGCCCAGGATGCCGCCGGAGTGGATGACGATGTATTGGGCCTCGCCCTTGTCGTCGAGGATCACGTCGGTGACGGTGCCGATCTTCGACCCGTCGGCGCCGACGACGTTGCGGTTCATCAGTTGGTCGACGCTGGGACCGGTCTTGCGCTCCACCGCGGCGCCGACGACCGGAGTAGAGCCGTTGATGATCATGGTCTGCGCGGCAGCCTGCGGCGGAGTCGCCATCCCGGCCAGCAATGTCAGCCCGGATAGCGTCAGCGCGGTCCGCCCCAACCACATCTTGTGCCTGATCTTCCGCATGGGTGCCTCTCCTCCCCCAGACCCACGATGGAGTCACCTTGGCTCCAGGGCCTTCAACCGGGCGTGCAGGAAATAGTTGCGGGGTGGCCGCTTCTGCCCCTCTTCCGTGTCTCGACCCTGGGCCGACAGCGGCGACTCGGGGCCTAACGCGGCCGGCTTTTCGAGTCGCTCCAAGGATTCCGCCGCTTTGCCTCGAGTCGCGACACAGCGAATCGGTGGTGGGTCGAACAGGCCACAGGCAACAATATGTTGATTTCCACCGCAACGAAGCACTGGCGGACGGCGGTGTTTTGCGCTCTAATCATGGGGTGGCGCCGTCCGGTCCAATGGAGACGGCGATTCGAGTGCCTACAGTTTGTGCCTCGCGGTCGCGATGCGGCCCACCACCACCGCCTTAAAAAATTCTTGGCAGGCGGGAACAGGATCCCCGGTCACGGGTTGAACACCACGAGATCAAGGTTTTGAGGGGTTCGGTGATGTCAACCACAATATCTAGAAGAGTGGGGCTTGCTTGCCCCGGTCGCGCTGGCTAGGATGCCGCCCACGTGACCCGGCCGGCCCCGAGCGGCGGCCCCGGTCCCGGCAACACAGCGGCGACGACGGACAGTCGGGCATCGGGCCCCTGTTTGTACGGCGCCATCTGCATTGCCGGGCCGGACGGCGGACAGGACCGCCGGCCGCTCCGATCAGGACGGGTCGCACCATATTTCCATTCGAGTCCGCCGCGGCGGGCTCCAAGCAGGGGACAGTCTCATCATGCGGATCGAGCGTCGTTTCACGCACGAAGGTCAGGACGCCTACGCCAGCCTCGGCTTCCGCCAGGCGACCAGCGAGATCCGCAACCCGGATGGCACGATCGTCTTCCAGCAGACCGGCATCGAGGTGCCGGACAACTTCTCGCAGGTCGCCAGCGACATCCTGGCCCAGAAGTATTTCCGCAAGGCCGGCGTCCCGGCCGCGCTCCGCGCCGTGGAAGAGAACACCGTCCCGTCCTGGCTGTGGCGCAAGGAAGCGGATCAGGAAAAGCTGGCCGCCCTGCCGAAGGAGAAGCGTTTCGTCGGCGAGCATTCGGCCAAGCAGGTCTTCGACCGTCTGGCCGGCACCTGGACCTATTGGGGCTGGAAGGGCGGCTATTTCGACACCGAAGCCGACGCCCGCACCTTCTTCGACGAGATGCGCTTCATGCTGGCCGCCCAGATGGCGGCACCGAACAGCCCGCAGTGGTTCAACACCGGCCTGCACTGGGCCTACGGCATCGACGGTCCGAGCCAGGGCCACTTCTACGTCGATTTCAAGACCGGCCTGCTGACCTCCTCCGCCTCGGCCTACGAGCATCCGCAGCCGCACGCCTGCTTCATCCAGTCCGTCGCCGACGACCTGGTGAACGAGGGCGGCATCATGGACCTGTGGGTGCGTGAGGCCCGCCTGTTCAAGTACGGTTCGGGCACCGGCTCCAACTTCTCCAAGCTGCGCGGCGAGGGCGAGAAGCTGGCCGGCGGCGGCAAGTCGTCGGGCCTGATGAGCTTCCTGAAGATCGGCGACCGCGCGGCCGGCGCCATCAAGTCGGGCGGCACCACGCGGCGTGCGGCCAAGATGGTCACGGTGGACATGGACCACCCGGACATCGAAGGCTACATCGACTGGAAGGTGAACGAGGAGCAGAAGGTCGCGGCGCTGGTGACCGGCTCCAAGATCTGCCAGAAGCACCTGACGGCAGTGATGGCCGCCGCCCAGTCGGGCCTGGACCCGAAGGAGAACAAGGAGCTCAAGAAGGCGATCCTCGCCGCCCGCAAGGATCAGGTGTCGGAGAACTACATCCAGCGCGTGATCCAGTTCGCCGGCCAGGGCTTCACCTCCATCGAGTTCAAGACCTACAATACCGACTGGGATTCGGAAGCCTACCTGACGGTCTCCGGCCAGAACTCCAACAACTCCGTGCGCATCTCCAACGAGTTCGTGCAGGCGGTGCTGGACGACGCCGACTGGAACCTGATCGGCCGCACCAACGGCAAGGTGGTGAAGACCGTCCGTGCCCGCGACCTGTGGGACAAGGTCGGCTACGCCGCCTGGGCCTGCGCCGATCCGGGCGTTCAGTTCGACAGCACCATCAACGAGTGGCACACCTGTCCGGCCTCGGGGCGCATCAACGCCTCGAACCCGTGCTCGGAGTACATGTTCCTCGACGACACCGCCTGCAATCTGGCGTCGCTGAACCTGATGTCGTTCCGTCTGAAGGACGGTTCCTTCGACGTCGAGGCGTTCGAGCATGCCTGCCGGCTGTGGACCATCGTGCTGGAAATCTCCGTGCTGATGGCGCAGTTCCCGTCGAAGGAAATCGCCCAGCTCTCCTACGAGTTCCGCACGCTGGGCCTGGGCTTCGCCAACCTCGGCGGCCTGCTGATGGCGTCGGGCCTGTCCTACGACAGTGACGAAGGCCGCGCCTATTGCGCCGGCATCTCCGCCGTCATGACCGGCGTGGCCTATGCCACCTCGGCCGAGATGGCGCAGGAACTGGGCACCTTCCCGGGCTTCGAGGCCAACCGCGACCACATGCTGCGGGTCATCCGCAACCATCGCCGCGCCGCCAACGGCGAGATGAACGGCTATGAAGGTCTGGCGGTCGAGCCGGTGCCCTTCGTCGCCGACCTCTGCCCGGACCAGGAGCTGGCTCTGGCCGCCGTCCGCGTGTGGGACGAGGCGCTGGAACTGGGCGAGGCCCACGGCTACCGCAACGCCCAGGCCACCGTGGTCGCCCCGACCGGCACCATCGGCCTGGTGATGGACTGCGACACCACCGGCATCGAGCCCGACTTCGCCCTGGTGAAGTTCAAGAAGCTGGCCGGCGGCGGCTATTTCAAGATCGTCAACCGGCTGGTGCCGGAAGCGCTGAAGACGCTCGGCTACACCCCGGACCAGATCGAGGAGATCGCGCTCTACGCGGTCGGCCACGGCACGCTGAAGACCGCCCCGGGCGTGAACCACGAGTCGCTGAAGGCCAAGGGGTTCACCGACGAGCTGCTGGAGCGGCTGGAGGGCAACCTCGCCACCGCCTTCGACATCAAGTTCGTCTTCAACCGCTGGACCATCGGCGCCGACTTCTGCACCCAGACTCTGGGCATCCCGGCCGAGACGCTGGACGCCCCGGGCTTCGACCTGCTGAGCCACATCGGATTCACCAAGGCGCAGATCGAGGCGGCCAACACCTTCTGCTGCGGTGCCATGACGCTGGAAGGCGCGCCCTTCCTGAAGGACGAACATCTCTCGGTGTTCGACTGCGCCAACCCCTGCGGCCGCATCGGCAAGCGCTTCCTGTCCTGGGAATCGCACATCACGATGATGGCGGCGGCGCAGCCCTTCATCTCCGGCGCCATCTCCAAGACCATCAACATGCCGAACACGGCGACGGTCGACGAGTGCAAGGACGCCTACCTGATGTCCTGGCGCCTGGGCCTGAAGGCGAACGCGCTGTACCGCGATGGCTCCAAGCTGAGCCAGCCGCTGCAGGCCGCCCTGCTCGACGATGAGGAGGATGGCGAGGCGGTCGAGGCGATGATCGAGGCGCCGGCCGCGGTCCGCGCCCAGATGGTCACCGAGCGCATCGTCGAGAAGGTGATCGAGCGGGTGGTGGAGCGGAAGAGCAGCTCGCGCGAGCGTCTGCCGCACCGCCGCAAGGGCTACACCCAGAAGGCCAATGTCGGCGGCCACAAGGTGTACCTGCGCACCGGCGAGTATGAGGACGGCCGCCTGGGCGAGATCTTCATCGACATGCACAAGGAAGGCGCCGCCTTCCGGTCGCTGATGAACAATTTCGCCATCGCGGTGTCGATCGGCCTGCAATACGGCGTGCCGCTGGAGGAATTCGTGGAGGCCTTCACCTTCACGCGCTTCGAGCCGTCGGGCATGGTGACCGGCAACGACACCATCAAGATGGCGACCTCGGTCATCGACTACATCTTCCGCGAGATCGCCATCTCCTACCTGAACCGCACCGATCTGGCGCACGCCACGCCGGAGGATCTGGTGCCCTTCACGGTGGGCAGCGGCGACAAGCAGGGCGACCTGCCGGACACCCAGGTGCAGCCGTCCGACATCGTCCGCCGCATCGCGTCGACCGGCTATGTCCGCAACAACCTGCGCGTCCTGCATGGCGGGCAGACCCAGCGGGCCAGCGCCGCGGCGGCCTTCGCCGCCACCGGCACCGACACCGCTGCCGTCAGCGCCACCGCGTCGGCCGGCACCCAGGCGTCGGCCCAGGCCGCGATGTCGGCCAGCCCCGCGGTTGCCGCCGCCACCGCCCAGGGCCATGTCGCCTCGACCGCGGCCACCGGCACGGCCTATGGCGGCAGCACCAGCGAGCAGCGCTTCGATCGCATCCGTGAGGCCCGCGCCCGCGGTTACGAGGGTGATCCCTGCGGCGAGTGCGGCAACATGACCCTGGTCCGCAACGGCACCTGCCTGAAGTGCGACAGCTGCGGGTCGACCACCGGCTGCAGCTGAGCCTTCCCCGGACGGCGCTCCATCGGGGTGCCATAGGGTGAGGAAAGACGAAGGGGAGGGAGCGGGAGACCGCTTCCTCCCTTTTGCTTGTGCACGACAGGTTTCCGTGCGTGCCGATTGGAACCGGTCTCGTGCGCTTGTACCAGCAGGGTCCGAATGCGACGAGCGCTTGACCGCGCAGCGTGTGTTCATGTTAGCTGATTCTCCCGGGAGCGCCGGCGCGGCGTTCCCCGAAGGATGTCCGGGGGGATCAGGGGTCATGGATTCGGCCGGGGCCGCGCTGGACGACCGTCTGCCGTCCGATCGCCTTTTGCGGGTGACCGCTGCGCAATGGAGCGCGGCGCTGGTTTGGACCGCGCCCGACGGAACCATCGTCGGCGCCAATCCGGCTTTCGCCGGCCTTGCCGGCTGTCCGCTCGACGGCATGATCGGTCGGTCGCTGCCCGCCCTGCTCGACATCGGCGGACGCGATTGGCAGACGGTGTGGGATAGGGCGCAGGGCGAGCATCCGCCGCCCGGCAGCGGCACGCTCTGCCTACCACGCCGCGATCCGGTTCCGGTCGATCTGCACTGGCAGCATCTGGCCGACGGTGCGGACGCCCTGCTTTTGTGCGAGATGCGCTGTTTCGACGAACGCGAGCGGGCGGAAGCGGTGGCCCGCCTGCAGCAGGACGTGCTGGAACTGGTGGCCGCCGGCCGGTCGCTGAAGCAGGTTCTGGATTTCCTGTGCCGGCAGGTGGAGGCCTGCGCGCCGGAGGTCACCTGTTCGGTGATGCTGCGCGACGACGAGAACCGCATGCGGGTCGCCGCCGCTCCGTCGCTGCCCGGCGTCTATGCCGCCGCCATCGACGGGCTGGCCATCGGGCCGGACGTCGGCAGCTGCGGCAGCGCGATGAGCCGGGGCGAGGCGGTGATGTCCACCGACATCGCCGAGGACCCGCGCTGGGCGCCCTACCGCCAAGTCCCGCTGGCCCATGGGCTGGCCGCCTGCTGGTCCAATCCGATCAAGGGGCGCAATGCCCGGATGCTGGGCAGCTTCGCGCTCTATTACCGCGAGCCGCGTCCCGCCGCCCCCTTCCACCGGCGGCTGGTGGAGGCCTGCGTGCATCTGTGCGCGCTGGCAATCGAGCATGACCGGGCGCGGGCGGAGATCAACCGGCTGGCCTATTTCGACACGCTGACCGGGCTGCCCAACCGCCAGCTTCTGGCCGACCGTGCCACCGCGGCGCTGGCGCTGGCCGGACGCACGCGCCAGCCGGTGACGCTGATGTTCCTGGACGTCGACCGCTTCAAGACCATCAACGATTCGCTGGGCCATGCGGTCGGCGACCAGCTGCTGGTGGAGGTGGCGAACCGGCTGCGGCGCCTGTTCATCGAAGGCGACACGCTGGCCCGGCTGGGCGGGGACGAGTTCGTGGCATTGCTGCCGGGCTGCGACGCCGCCCATGCCTCCCTGCTGGCGGAGCGGGTGCTCGCCTGCCTGTCGGTCCCGCTGACGGTGGCCGACCTGACGCTGACCCCCACCGCCAGCATCGGCATCGCCGTCCATCCCGACGACGGCATGGATTTCGACACGCTGCTGCGTCAGGCCGACGCGGCGATGTACCGGGCCAAGCAGGCCGGCCGCAACCGCTGCCATTTCTTCCGCCGCGACATGAACGAACAGGCGGTGCGCCGGCTGGAGATGGAGGCGGCGCTGCGCGAGGCGCTGGACCGGCAGGAGAATGGCGCGGCAGGAGAGGCGCCGTTCGAGCTGCATTACCAGCCGCAGGTCCGGCTGAAGCCCTACTGCCTGCACCGGGTGGAGGCGCTGATCCGCTGGACCCACCCGCGCTGGGGAGCGGTATCGCCGATGGAGTTCGTGCCGCTTGCCGAGGAATGCGGGTTGATCGACCGGCTGGACAGCTGGGTGCTGGAGACTTCGGTCGCGCAGCTCGGCCGCTGGCGCGCCGCCGGGGTGCCGGTGCCGGGGCTGGCGGTCAACGTCTCGGCCGTCCGCTTCGCCCGCGGCGATCTGCCGGACCAGGTCCGCTCGGTGCTCGCCGCCAACGGCATCCCGGCGACCGACCTGACGCTCGAGATCACCGAACGGCTGATGATGACGGAGGAGGTCGGGGCCCATGACGCGCTGGATGCCCTGCATGCGCTGGGCGTCACCCTGTCGATCGATGATTTCGGCACCGGCTATTCGTCCCTGAGCTACCTGAAGCGCTTCCCCGTCGGCGAACTCAAGATCGACCGCAGCTTCGTCAAGGAACTGGACATCGACGCCGCCAACCGGCCGCTGGTGCGTGCCATCATCCAGATCGGCGAGGCGCTGGGCCTGACCGTCGTGGCCGAAGGGGTGGAGCGCGAGGCCCAGCACCGCATGCTGGAGGCGGAAGGCTGCGCCATCGGCCAGGGATACCGCTTTGCCCGGCCGATGCCGGCTGACGCGCTGGTGCGCTGGCTGGCGGGGGAGGGCAAGCACTGGGTGGAGTGTCCGGCCGACGCCTGCTTCAGCATCTGAAACATTTGCGGAGGAAATGATCCCGTTTTTCTTTGGATTTACGGGGTACTTCGGCCGCATTTCACCATTCGAATCGGTGCTTATGCGGATCCGCCGGAGTAATGGGGATCCGGCCAATACGATATAGTCGCAACGCTCCTTTGCCGGTGAAGCGCAGGTCATCCCGTTCTAGACCACGCGACTGTCTTGTGTCCCAACGTTTGGGGCGATAGAAGGTCCACTCAGCGGCATGTGCGGTCAAGCAAACTGACCACGGTGTCCCGCTGAGCGGATCAGACCCGCCCGGCGGACCGCCCGTGGAGCACAAGGGGAGCACCCGCACGCCGGACGACCATGGGGCGAGAGGAATTCCGCGATGGCGAGCCAGGGTGAATCCAAGTGGGTCTACAGCTTCGGGGCCGGTGCCACCGAAGGACGGGCCGATATGAAGAACCTGCTGGGCGGCAAGGGCGCCAATCTGGCCGAGATGGCCAATCTTGGCCTGCCCGTTCCGCCGGGCTTCACGATCACCACCGAGCTGTGCACCTATTTCTACGCCAACGGCCGCTCCTATCCGCCGGAGCTGACGACGCAGGTCAAGGCCGCGGTCGAGCGGCTGGAAACGGCGATGGACGCCAAGTTCGGCGACCCGGCCAACCCGCTGCTGGTGTCGGTCCGCTCCGGCGCCCGTGCGTCGATGCCCGGCATGATGGACACCGTCCTGAACCTGGGCCTGAACGACGCGACCGCCGCCGGCCTCGCCAAGCGGTCGGGCGACTCCCGCTTCGCCTACGACAGCTATCGCCGCTTCATCCAGATGTATTCCAACGTCGTTCTCGACGTTGAGCATCACCATTTCGAGGACATCCTCGACGGCCACAAGCGCGACAAGTCCTACAACCTCGACACCGACCTGTCGGCCGAGGATTGGCAGGCGGTGATCGAGGACTACAAGAAGGCGGTCGAGCGCGAGCTGGGCAAGCCCTTCCCGCAGGATGTGCAGGAGCAGCTGTGGGGCGCCATCGGCGCCGTCTTCGGGTCCTGGATGAACGCCCGCGCCATCACCTACCGCAAGCTGCACGACATCCCGGCCAATTGGGGCACCGCGGTCAACGTGCAGTGCATGGTCTTCGGCAACATGGGCAATGACTGCGCCACCGGCGTGGCCTTCACCCGCAACCCGTCGACCGGCGAGAACGCCTTCTACGGCGAGTATCTGGTCAACGCCCAGGGCGAGGACGTCGTCGCCGGCATCCGCACGCCGCAGCACCTGACCATCGCCGGCAAGATCGCCAACAAGTCCGACCTCCCCGCCATGGAGGAGGTGATGCCGGAGGTGTTCAACCAGCTGAACGAGGTCCGCCTCAAGCTGGAACAGCACTACCGCGACATGCAGGACATCGAGTTCACGGTCCAGCAGAACAAGCTGTTCATGCTGCAGACCCGCAACGGCAAGCGCACCGCCCCGGCCGCGCTGAAGATCGCCGTCGATCTGGCGAACGAAGGCGTCATCGACCAGAACGAGGCGGTCCGACGCATCGATCCGGCCTCGCTCGACCAGCTGCTGCACCCGACGCTGGACCCCAAGGCCGACCGCAAGGTCATCGCCAAGGGCCTGCCGGCCTCCCCCGGCGCCGCGTCCGGCAAGGTGGTGTTCACCGCCGACGAGGCCGAGCAGATGGCCGGCAAGGGCGAGTCGGTGATCCTCTGCCGCATCGAGACCTCGCCCGAGGACATCCACGGCATGCACGCCGCCCGCGGCATCCTGACCAGCCGCGGCGGCATGACCAGCCACGCGGCGGTGGTTGCCCGCGGCATGGGCCGTGCCTGCGTGTCGGGCGCCGGCGACCTGCGCATCGACTACAAGACCAAGCAGATGGGCGTGCGCGGCGTCACCGTGAAGGAAGGCGACATCGTCACCATCGACGGCTCCACCGGCGAGGTGATGCTGGGCGAGGTGCCGACGATCCAGCCGGAACTGTCGGGCGACTTCGCCACCCTGATGGGCTGGGCCGACAGCATCCGCCGGATGAAGATCCGCGCCAACGCCGAAACCCCGCTGGACGCCCGCACCGCGCGGAAGTTCGGCGCCGAGGGCATCGGCCTGTCGCGCACCGAGCACATGTTCTTCGACCCGGAGCGCATCCTGGCCGTCCGCGAGATGATCCTGGCGGAGGACGAGGCCGGCCGCCGCAAGGCGCTCGCCAAGCTGGAGCCCTTCCAGAAGAAGGACTTCGTCGATCTGTTCACGATCATGGCCGGCCTGCCGGTGACGATCCGCCTGCTCGACCCGCCGCTGCACGAGTTCCTGCCGAACACCGAAGAGGACATGGCGGAGGTCGCCCAGGCCACCGGCACCGATCCGCTGCGGGTGCGCCACCGCACCATCCAGCTGCATGAAGCGAACCCGATGCTGGGCCATCGCGGCTGCCGTCTGGGCATCTCGTACCCCGAGATCTACGAGATGCAGGCCCGCGCCATCTTCGCCGCCGCCGCCGAGGTCGCCATGACCACCGGCGAGGCCGTCATTCCCGAAGTGATGATCCCGCTGATCATCACGAAGAAGGAGTTCGACATCCTCAAGGCGGTGATCGACCGCGCCGCCGAGCAGGTGAAGGCCGAGACCGGCGTGACGGTGGAGTATCTGACCGGCACGATGATCGAGATCCCGCGCGCGGCCCTGAAGGCCGGCGAGATCGCCGAGTCGGCCGAGTTCTTCAGCTACGGCACCAACGACCTGACCCAGACCACGCTGGGCCTGTCGCGCGACGACGCCGGCAGCTTCCTGCCGGAGTACCAGCGCCAGGGCATCCTGGAGCAGGACCCGTTCCAGTCGCTGGACGTCACCGGCGTCGGCGAACTGGTGGAGATCGCCACCGAGCGTGGCCGCAAGGTCCGTCCGGACATCAAGCTGGGCATCTGCGGCGAGCATGGCGGCGACCCGGCCTCGATCTCCTTCTGCGAGAAGGTCGGGCTGACCTATGTCTCCTGCTCGCCCTACCGCGTGCCGATCGCCCGCCTCGCCGCCGCCCAGGCCGCGCTGAACAGCGACACGGTCAAGCGCGACTGAGCCGGTTCGGGTAGCTGAAACGATTTCGGCCCTCTTCCCGCAAGGGAAGGGGGCCGTTTCGTTTTGGGGGCGGGGTCGGGTGGGTGGAGCATCGTGGAACGGATTTCGGCGGAGTGTTCACTGTTCCATCCGGGGCGTTCGACCCGGCCTGCGGCGGTCGGATGGAACGTTTGGAACAGGTTGGAACGGTTTTCCGGGGGCTGTTCACTGTTCCATCCGGCGGGGCGGGTGCGCGGGAGGACGGGCGCAAGGGGGCGTGGCACCAGTGGCGATGCATGCAGGACACTTTTCGGGAGATTGAGGCTTATAGTCCTATCATGGATGGTGGCTGGTGGTAAGAGCGCCTAACAAAACGGCGTTTGGGCTGTTGAGAGGGGCATGGCTGCACCTCTCGTCTCCGACGCCCTTTGGGCACTGATTGAGCCTTTGCTCCCGCCTGAGCCGCCCAAGCCGAAGGGCGGGCGGCCTTGGCTGGACAACCGCGCGGCGCTGACTGGCATCCTGTTCGTGTTGCGCTCTGGTATTCCCTGGGAGCTGCTGCCGGTGGAGATGGGCTGCGGTTCGGGCATGACCTGTTGGCGCCGACTGCACGAATGGCACCAAGCTGGCGTCTGGAAGCGGTTGCACCGTGTGCTGCTCGACCGGCTCGGCTATGCCAACGCCATCAACTGGGAACGGGCTGCGGTGGACAGCGCCGCCGTCCCAGCAAAAAGGGGGGGGTGAGGAGACCGGCCCGAACCCGACGGACCGCGGCAAGCCGGGCTCCAAGCGGCATATCCTCTTCGATGCCAATGGCTTCCCGCTCGCCCTGAAAATCTCTCCCGCCAACCGGCACGACAGCAAGTTGCTGGAACCGGTGGTCGATGCCGTGCCGGCAATCCGCCAATGTGCGGGCCGGCCACGACGGCGACCGGCCAAGCTGCACGCCGACAAGGGATACGACTTCGCCCACTGCCGCCAAGCGCTGCGCCAGCGAGCGATCATCCCGCGCATCGCCCGACGTAGCATCGAGAGCAGCGAGCGCCTCGGCAGGCACCGATGGGTGGTCGAGCGAACCCTGGCCTGGTTTGCACGCTTCCGCCGCATCGCCGTCCGTTATGAACGCCGTGCTGACATCTTCACCGCGTTCCACCACATCGCCGCCAGCCTCATCTGCTGGCGCTTCGTTCAGAGATGGTTCTGTTAGGAACTCTTAGGTTGCACTTCAATGTATGCGCAAGAGTATTAACCGCGTTGAATTTAGCGCCTCATCAGGTAATTATTCACATCTTGCCGCCGATCTCTTCTTCTCAATATTCGACACTACTTCTTCAACTCTTCTTGTTAGATTTCCATCTATTTCGAAACTGGCATATCTTGCGAGTCGAAGCTTCATTGCGGCTTCCTTATCCGAAAAATCGGTTTTTCCTCTCAAGTGATTGTATAGTAATGGCATCAAATATGTTTTCCCTGAAAAATAATTTGTTGAACCTAGATTGTTAGTAGATATCTTTCCATCAATAGATTTCTTAAATCTATTGAGCTCAGGCAATGTTGTTTTTTTGAGAATTTCAGCTTCAACCTGTCTTATTTTCTCGCTAATTTTTCTCTCAGAAAGAACTCTCTCACTACCTGACCCTTCTAGAAAAACATGCGCGTTCAAGCTAACAGTTTGGACGGTCACCTTAAAATGCTGAGCCGCAGCATAAGATATGAAAAGAGGCTTCAGTTTTCTGATAATCTCCTTTCTCCAAGTTTTGAAGTTAATTTTTTTCGATATTTCGCTCTTTGACATATCTGGCGAACTTTCAAACGCTAATTCAATAGCCGCCTGCTCACAAAACAACAAATTCTCTGAACAATATACAGATAGCCTGATTAAACCTTCGTGTGGAGGGCAGTCAATCCCCCGCAAAATATCGAGATCTCCATCAATTAGAAAAAAGCACGGATCATACCTTTTGTATCTACCGCTCTTTGCGGCTTCTATCACTTTTTCCCTGCCGTTTAGCGGAAATATACTTCTTACATTTATTCTACCTTTCAACATTCGCTCAAAGTATATTTGATACATGTTCTTATATGTCGCATCTTCAACAAATATAGTGATCTCGTTGTACCTTTTTAATATTCTGACAAGTCCGGGCACCGCGCGCGGTGAATACTTTAGCATATTTCCACCCGATCAAATAAGGTCACGGCAATTATCGTCTCTCTCCAAAATGATAGATGGAGAGTGAGTGGCGAGAATAAATTGAGTCTCAGGGCTAGATTTTAATAGAGCGTCAACGAACATTTCCTGCCAAGCAATATGGAGAGAGATTTCTGGCTCATCTATAATAAGAACATTAGCACGCCGAGCTGCTGGATTAAATGCAAGATGCGTGAGCAAAACCACGAGTTGTTGCTCACCAGAGGAAAGAGTTTCCAGATCTCTCGGTTCCATCTCTCCAATCGCTACACGCATGCCAAATCTATCAATTATAATATTTTTCCCGCTCTCTTCGAAAAATGGATTAATAGTTTCAAGAAAATCTTCGATTGGGCTATAGAGATCTCTGGATGCCGAAACGAATTCGTCAATTACATCAGCCAAAGCTCCAATTCTATCAAATTGCCATTTGTTCACAATCCAATTTAACGTCGCCTCTCTTTCCTTCCTCGACACTGCAGAGTCCTTTTTGATAATTATCTCATTAACATCTATTGGCTTTGCCGGTAGGCTTTGGATTATACTGTTCACTCTTCTAAAAAATGGATCTATTCCCTTTCCGACCTCTTCTTCAGAGAGCCCTAGAGAAAGCAACGTACTTCTTACGGAATTTCTTTGCTTTTCAATTCGATCTCTTTCTTTATTCGATGGATACGACGTGCTAATCTCGTACGGTTTCGTATCAATAAAATCAAATGCTCTCATGATTAATGAGTTTCTAAGTTTATCACGTAATTTGTCTTGCTCAGCCTGTATCTCTCTATATTTCTGCCAAGCAAGTTCTGCGGCATCATCCAGGCTGTCAGATAGAGTTCCAGCAAATACATTCTTTTTGTACTTTGCTGGGTTAATCATCTTGCGCGCAATGGTAGAGTATCCCTGACGATTTACAGATGATTTGCGTTCAAGTCCTAAAAACATAGGTGTTGGAAGAGAATTTAGAAGCTTTAGAACCTCATGATTGCCATGCTTCATTCTAAAATCTCTATAATAACCATTAGCAACGTCAGTAAATCTAGCGGATGTCTCTGTCGAAGGCATTACAAACGGCGGTATAATTAGATCGGATTTAGTTGAACTTGTTCTGATTTTAACCTTACCTTCAATGCTCTCACTACTAATTTCGATTATCTCATCATTGTGCTTTACGACGAGCAGGGCACTTTCATGAGGAGTGAAAGAAAGATTAAGGAAAACGGGTGAAAGCAAAGAATAAATCGTTCGAACAAGTGTGGTTTTCCCCGATCCATTGATACCTATTAAAAACGTTACATCATCGAGAAAGTTGACATCAAAATTTAGATACCCATGAACCTTCTTTGCAGAGAATGAGACTAACTTCATATTCAACCTCCTAGTTAAGAAAAGCGGCGCCGAGTTAGACAAGGTTGATATATCTAAAATCTAATCTCGTCAACGGAATGGAAAGTGAAGCGACCAGCATAAAAACCGCTTAAGAGTGCGGATCAGAATCGGTCTGGGGTTGAGGGGAATCAACGGCTTCAGCGCATCAGAACCGGGTTTTGATAGGCACTCTTAGAGCGCCCATCAAAACCCAAACCGGCCTGAGGCAAACCAACGGCTTCAGCATGCCGAAGGGAGGTTTTGATGGGCGCTCTTAGTACATCTGCATAACTGCTCACCGCCCCCTCGGCTTCGCCCTGGCGGTCGGCTCGGCTTCCAGCGGGTTGTCGGGCCAGTAGTGTTTCGGGTACTGGCCCTTCAAATCCGCCTTCACCGCCTTGTAGGCGTTGGCCCAGAAGCTCGCGAGGTCGCGGGTGACCTGCACCGGGCGGCGGGCGGGGGACAGCAGGTGCAGCAGAAGCGGAACCCGGCCGCCGGCAATGCGCGGGGTCTCGGCAAGGCCGAACATCTCCTGCAGGCGCACCGCCAGCACCGGCTCCTCGCCGTCATAGTCGATGGGGATGCGGGAGCCGCTCGGCACCTCGACATGGGTCGGGGCCTCGGCGTCCAGGCGGGTCCGCAACTCCCAGGGCAGCAGGGCGCGCAAGGCGCTCGACAGGTCGATGCGCTCCAGATGGGCGCGGCGCGACACGCCGTCGAGGAAGGGGGCCAGCCACTCCTCCAGGCCGTCCATCAGGGCCGGGTCGGACAGGTCGGGCCAGTCGTGGGCGTCGCCCTCCCGCGCGCGCAGGAACATCACGCGGGTGCGCCATTTGCGCAGCTCGTCGGTCCAGGGCAGGCAGGCGGGGCCGAGCGCGCGGATGCCCTCGATCATCGCGGCGGACATCGCGTCGGCCGGCGGCTTGGCCAGCTTCTCGTCCTTCAGGATCAGGGCGAACAGCATGCGGCGGCGGCGCGCCAGAACCATCTGCTCGCGCGCGTCCCAGGCGACGATGGTCTCGCTGCGGATGTCGTCGGCGAAGCTCTCCTCCAGATCGGCCAGCGTGACCGGGGCGGCCAGGAAGATGCGCGATTCGCGGGCGGCGCCGTCGAGGTCGGCGATGGCGAGCCACTCCTCGGCCGACAGCGGCTCGGCATCCTGGAAATAGGCGCCGCGACCGCCCGACAGGCGATACTGCGCCGCCACCCCGCCGGGCTGGCCTCCGGGACGGCGTTGGCCGATGCGGTCGGGATAGGCCAGCGCCACCAGAATGCCGACGGCGTTCGAATCCATCGCGTCGTCGTCGCGCACGCCGAGCTGGCGGCGCCACTGCCGCGCCTGCTTCACCGCCTGCTGGGCGCCGCCGCGGTCGACGCTGAGGCCGCGCGCCGCGCCCTGGCCGCCGCGCTCCTCGCCGCGCAGCAAATCGACGCGCAGGCGCAGGTCGGCGTCGCGGAACCCAGGTTGGGAACGCACGATGTCGCGCTCGCCCAGCAGGGCCGCGACCAGACAGGCGAGTGCGCCCTGGCCCATCGCCTTGCCGGCCAGCATCATGTGGGCCAGACGCGGATGCACGCCGAAGCCGGCCATGCGGCGGCCGTGCGGGGTGATGGCTCCGGACTTGTCGAGCGCGCCGAGGCCGGTCAGCAGCTCGCGCGCCTGGGCCATCGCCGCGGCCGGCGGCTGGTCGAGCCAGGACAGGCTGGCGGGGTCGGAGACGCCCCAGACTGCAAGCTCCAGCGCCAGCGGGGCAAGGTCGGCGTCCTCGATCTCCGGCGTGGTGAAGGGGGCCAGCGCCTTGTGCGTCGCCTCCGGCCACAGGCGGTAGCAGACGCCGGGCTCCAGACGGCCGGCGCGGCCGCGGCGCTGCTCGGCCGAGGCCTGGCTGACCTTCACCGTCGCCAGACGGGTCATGCCGCCGCGCGGGTCGAAACGCGGAACCCGCATCAGGCCGCTGTCCACCACGATGCGGATGCCCTCGATGGTCAGGCTGGTCTCGGCGATGGAGGTCGCCAGCACGATCTTGCGCTGGCCGGGCGGGGTGGGGGCGATGGCGCGGTCCTGCGCCTCGGCCGACAGGTCGCCATAGAGCGGGGCGATGATGGTGTTGGGGCCGAGGTCGGACTGGTCGAGCAGGGACTGGACGCGGCGGATCTCGCCGACGCCGGGCAGGAAGACCAGGGCGTTGCCGGGCTCCTCGCGCAGGGCGCGGCGGACGGCGGCGGCAACGGCGTCCTCGATGCGGGTGCCTTGCGATGGGGCATCGAGGTGGCGGGTCTCGACGGGATAGGCGCGGCCCTCGCTGGTCACCATGGCGGCGGGGCCGTGGGAGTCGGTCAGCAGGGTGGCGACCGGGGCGGCGTCGAGCGTCGCCGACATGACGACAAGGCGCAGGTCGTCGCGCAGCGCACCGCGCGCCTCCTGCACCAGGGCAAGGGCAAGGTCGCTGTCGATGCCGCGTTCGTGGAACTCGTCGAACAGGACGGCGCCGACGGCGGGAAGCTCCGGATCCTCTTGCAGTTGGCGCAGGAACAGGCCGTCGGTCACCACTTCGATCCGCGTCTTCGGGCCGACCTTCGTGTCCAGGCGAACGCGGTAGCCGACGGTCTCGCCCACCGCCTCCCCCAGCATCGACGCCATCCGGCGGGCGGCGGCGCGGGCGGCGAGGCGGCGGGGCTCCAGCACCAGGATCTTGCGGCCCTTCAGCCAACCGGCCTCCAGCAGGGCCAACGGCACCCGGGTGGTCTTGCCGGCGCCGGGCGGGGCCTGCAGCACGGCGGTGCCGCGGCGGTCCAGCGCCTCCAAGAGGGCGGGCAGGACGGGATCGATTGGCAGGGCGGGGAAGGCGGGCTTGCTCATGAGGGGGAGTCTGCTGCCGCGAACCGGGGCGAAAGGCAATGGATTTCGCGAGGAGGACGGGGCGGCGCGCGCCAAAAGGTCGCAGGGGCGGAGCGGGGAGCGGGGACGCACGACCGATGACCGCAAAAACTGTATGGTTTTGGGGTCGTCGGGTTTATTCGCTCATCAAAGGGATCCATGACCGATATCCACGATGCCGCCCTGTTCCTCGCCCACGCCTGCGCGCTGGAGGAGGACGCCGCCAACCGCTTCGCCGACCTGTCGGAGACGATGAAGACCTATGGCAACCAGGAGGTCGCGGCCTTCTTCGGCCAGATGGCGAAATTCTCGCGCATGCATCTGGCCGAGGCGCGGGAACGGTCAGGCTTCCGCCAAATCCCGGATCTGAAGCCGGAAGACTTCCAATGGCCGGACGGCGACAGCCCGGAAGCGGCCTCCATGGAAGGCTCGCACTATCTGATGACGGTGGAATATGCGCTGGAACTGGCGCTGGAGAGCGAGCGCCGCGGACAGGCCTTCTACGCCGAGGTGGCGAAGACCACCACCGATTCGGAAGTCCGCATGATGGCCGAGGAGTTCGCCGCCGAAGAGGCCGAGCATGTCGCCCAGCTGGAGGTGTGGGCCAAGCGCTATCCGGCACTGCAGGGATAGGGGGGTGAGGAAGGGGGCGCTGGCTGCCCCCTTCCCTGATCACTTTGACAGGGCGGACCAGTCGATCTCGTACA
Organism: Azospirillum sp. B21; assembly: GCF_008364825.1. Taxonomy (GTDB): domain Bacteria; phylum Pseudomonadota; class Alphaproteobacteria; order Azospirillales; family Azospirillaceae; genus Azospirillum. The sequence continues at coordinate 6,933 of NZ_VTTO01000022.1, read as the reverse complement.
CCTTGTCGACCGGCTTGTAGGTCTTGAAGGCGGCGATCACGTCGTCGACGCTGACCTCGCCCGGCACGTTCTGGATTTCATAGACGACCGAGCTGCCGCTGGTCGGGCCGACGTCGGCGTTGCGGTGGGCCTGCGAGACCAGCCCTTCGCCGGCCTTCTTGATCATGATGGAAGCCATGCATCCGTCTCCTGTTGCGACTCGCCCGACCGGAAAACCATAAACAAAAAGTGGTTTAATCGGAAGGCGGAAAGAACGGGGGCGGTTGCAGTGCGGCATAGAGTATCGGGGCGTCAGGGGAGTGCCGCGGCCTCCGTCACCTTGGCATGGCCGGGGGCGCGGCCGGGCATGCGGTCGGGCTGGGCGCCGGCTACCGCCCCGGCGATGCCGCCAGTCAGCCAGGCCGAGAAGGCACTGCGGCCATCGGCGCCGGTCCCGCGGTCGGCGCAGGCGGGGGCGGCGTCCATCCCGTCATCGTCCTGCCCGGCGGCATAGTTCCACAGCGGCAGGGTGGCGGCGGGCTCGGCGGCGGAGGCCGTGGCGATCAGGCCGGTGGAGCGCGGGGCGGGGCGGCTGTGCACCTCGATCAGGGCGACGCGGATGCCGGCGGCCCAGGCTCGGTCGATGAAGGCGCGCACCTGCCGCGCCGTGGCGGAGCTGCCGGTGACGGAGTCGGGCGTGCCGCCGGTCAGCCATGCCGACGGGGTGGGGCCGCAGCCGCGCCGGTACTGCAGCGCCACCTGATCCTGTACATGGGTCTGACCGCGGTAAAGGCGCATCAGCCCGTGGCCATAGCGCTCCAACTCGTCGATCGGACCGCGGCTGGCGGTCAGCAGGCTGCGGTCGATCAGGATCAGCGTCGGCTTCACGGCGATCAGCCGGTCGAGCAGCGGTTCGAAATCGGCGAACTGGGCCTGCCGGTGGACGATGCGCAGGAATTCCAGGTTCGGCACGCCGCGCTTGGCGGCAAGCTCCGCCATGCCGCTCTCGTCCAGGGTGGCGTCGCGCAGCGCGGTGTCGCCCAGTGCGATGACCGATATCGAGTCGGGGTTCCGCGCCGCCCGGTCGGCCTGCGCATCGATGCGGTTCAGGTTGTACCAGGCGAAGGGCTGGTCGTAGAGCAGGGTGCCGGTCCACAGAACCGCCAGCACCGCCAATCCCCCCAAGGCCAGCGGTGCCAGCAGCAGCCCGGCACCCAGCGTCCGCCAGCGGCTGGGGCGGGATTTCGTGGCGGCGGGCTGTTCGGCAATGGATTGGGTGGCTTGCGGTTCCGGATCGGTCATCGGTGGACTCCACGGCGGTCATGACACGGTGTTCGGGGCACAACGATCATGCGGCGGGCGCTTGCATCGGATGCCTGGCGCGTCGGGTGAGTGCCTGGCTTCTCCCACAACGCGCGGGGGAGGAGAATCGGCATGCGGAAATTGGGGGTATCCCCAAGGGGCCGGAACACCCCTGCGGCAGGGTCGCAGTTTGCCGAACGCGCCAATCCTGTGTAGGATCCGAGCCCGATAGGACGGCCTCACAGCAGGATTGGCGATGAGCACCGAAATCCGCACCTTCACCATTCCCGACGCCACCGCCGAGGAGGCGCAGACGCAGCTCTCCGCCTTCCTGCGGACGGTCGAGGTCCAGCGCATCGAGACCGCCTACGCCGACGGCGCGTGGCGCGTGCTGGTGCTGTTCACCGACCTTCGCCGCAAGGAGGAATCGCAGCAGATCGAGGCGGCCATCGCCGCCGCGCTGAACGGCTGGCGCGACAAGGCCGCGGTCCAGGCCGGGGTGACGCGCGATGTCGTGCTGCCGGACGATCTGGTGTCGGAGATCGCCCGCTTCGCCCCGACGACCGAACATGAGCTGTCGATCATCATGAACGCCCGCGGCCTGGGTGCTGCGCCCCATGGCGGCGAGATCGTGCAGGTGGTGCGCTCCACGCTGGACTTGCTGATCGACGACTGACCGGCGACTGATCGGCGGGGCAAGCCACCGGCGGCGGCCTATCCGCTTCGGCCGGGCATGACACACCCAAAGGCTGTGCCTGCCCTGCCGTAAGCGTCAGTTGGACCCCGCCTCTTCCCGTGTCAGGATCGCACCTTCGCGATGCAATCAGCGGGTGAGGCGGTTGTGGCTTCGAAGGATCCTCCGAAGGCTCGTGCCGTAGCGGATTTGGCGTGGGGCGAGGTGCCCGGCCATCGCAAGTCCGAATTCCGGAAGCCTGACTACAGGAAGCCCGATTACAGGAAGATCGCGCATGAACTGGCGCAGCTGGGCGCGGAAGCTGCCAACCGTGCCCGTGCGACCGGCAACGGCCATTATGCCCGGCTGGCCCGTACCCTGACCAACCGCGCCGGCGAGATTCTGGATGATCTGGACCGCGCCGGGAAGGCTTGAGGTCAGGGGCAGGAGTTGTGAAAAAGAAAACGGCGCCCGGATGGGGCGCCGTTTTTATTTGTGGGGAGTGGTCGTGTCGCTTGCTCCCATCCCGACCCTTCCCCGCTCTCAGCGGACCAGAGGTCCTCTGCGAAGCGGGGGAAGGTTAGGGTGGGGGCAAAGTGCCTCAGACCACCTTGGCCTGGTGCATGGCGGCAATCTGGTCCTTGCTGTAGCCGAGCTGGGCCAGCACCTCGTCGGTGTGCTCGCCGAGCAGCGGGGAGCCGGTGACCTCCACCGTCATGTCGGAGAACTTGATCGGGCTGCCGACCGTCAGGTACTTGCCGCGCTGCTTGTGGTCGACCTCCACCACCGTGCCGCTGGCGCGCAGCGACGGGTCGTTGGCGATCTCCTTCATCGACAGCACCGGCGCGCACGGGATGTCGTACTTGCGCAGGATGTCGACCGCCTCGAACTTGGTCTTGTCCTTCAGCCAATCCTCGATGATCGCGAAGATGTCGAAGATCTTGTCCTGACGGGCCAGCGCCGTGTTGTAGGCCGGATCGTCGATCCACTCCTCACGACCCAGCGCCTTGCAGATCGGAGCCCAGGCATGGCCCTGGATGGTGAAGTAGATGTAGGCGTTGGGATCGGTCTCCCAGCCCTTGCACTTCAGCACCCAGCCCGGCTGGCCGCCGCCGCCGGCATTGCCGCCGCGCGGAACGACGTCGGTGAACTTGCCGTGCGGGTACTGCGGATACTCCTCCAGATAGCCGACGCGGTCCAGGCGCTGCTGGTCGCGCAGCTTGACGCGGCAGAGGTTCAGCACGCTGTCCTGCATCGACACGGCGACCTTCTGGCCCTTGCCGGTCTTGGTGCGGGCCATGAGCGCGGTCAGGATGCCGATGGCCAGATGCATGCCGGTGTTGCTGTCGCCGAGCGCGGCGGCGGACACGGTCGGCGGGCCGTCCCAGAAACCGGTGGTGGAGGCCGCACCGCCGGCGCACTGGGCGACGTTCTCATAGACCTTCAGGTCCTGGTAATGGTGGCCATCGCTGAAGCCCTTGACCGAGGCGACGATCATGCCGGGATTCAGTTCCTTGATGCGGTCCCAGCTGAAGCCCATGCGGTCGAGCGCGCCGGGGCCGAAATTCTCCACCAGAACATCGGATTCCTTGATCAGACGCTCCAGGACTTCCTTGCCCTCGGCGGTCTTGGTGTCCAGGGTGAGGGAGCGCTTGTTGCTGTTCAGCATGGTGAAATAGAGCGCATCGGCATCGGGGATGTCGCGCAGCTGGCTGCGGGTGACGTCGCCGGCGCCCGGACGTTCGACCTTGATCACGTCCGCGCCGTACCAGGCCAGAAGCTGCGTGCAGGCGGGGCCGGCCTGCACATGGGTGAAGTCGATGATCTTGATGCCTTCGAGCGGCTTGGTCATGACTGCAACACTCCCTTTATTCGCGTTGTTTACGTTTGTCCCGTGGACGTGTTTCTGCTTGCTCTGCTGTCCGGCCGGCCGACGCCCGAAGAATGGAGGCGCCAAGGCTGGTGGCCGGCCGGTGTTCGATGTCCGCCGAAATCCAATGGCCGAAATCCAATGGCCGAAATCCGGCGTGTCTGGTTGGGGGGCTGGATCGATGGACCGGATCAGCCGGCCGCGGTCGCGACCGCCTCGAGTTCGGCAAGGCGGCGGCGCAGCTTCCGCTCTTCGGTCCAGCGGTCGGTTTCGTCCCGCACCACGGCGACGATGCCGGTCACCGCACCGTCGGTTCCGCGCAACAGCGCGACGGTGAAGGCGATCGACAGGCTGTGCCCGTCCTTGTGGACCGCCGGGACCCGCAGAAGATCGTGCCCGTAACGGGTTTCGCCCGTGGCCATGGTCTTCCCGTAGCCGTCCCAATGGCGCTGCCGCTGGCGTTCCGGAATGATGATGTCGAGCGACTTGCCCATCGCTTCGTCAGGCGTGAAGCCGAACATCCGCTCCGCCGCCGCATTCCACAGGGTGATGGCGCCGGCCGGATCGGACACGATGACCGCATCCCCGATCACCGACACCAGTTGCTCGCAATCAACAACCGCGGGAGAACCCGCTGCTGCAACAACCGCGGGCGTACCCGCTGCTGCCGTCTGTTCCATGTCGATCTCCTTGGCGCTCGCCCCCTCTTGGATTGGGCGCCGGGGGAGCCGGTGCGTCATGGCCGGAAAGCCGTGCCGCACTGACATTATCGATACGGTATACCAGATGCCACCGACCATGCAAGAGGATTTGAGCGCGGTGCGAACTGTCCTTGTGGCGAACAGATAACCGTTCCGGGAGGGGAGGTTTGGGGAGGGAATCGACTGCGCATGGCCGCGGCGCAGCCGCTCTTTCACGCAGGGTCAAAGGCATGGAATCGCGGCGACGGCGCCCACCGGGAGGGGCGCCGTTCCGCTGATGGAAATGGGATGGGAAAGGCCGGGCGGTCCGACCGGTGCCGCTATACCGGGAAGCGGGAGGGAAAGACTATCGACCGGCGGGGCCGGGACTTCGTGGCGCAGAGCATCTCCCGTGCCCGACGGGGCCGGAATGCTCTGCGTGGAGCCACGGTCACGGACGCGCAACCACAGGAGAGACGGCGGATCAGCCGACCAGATCGAAGAAGGGCATCGAGGCGTATTTGCTGGTCTTGATGTTGGCGACCACCTTGTCCTGCGAATGGCCGCCGCCGGCCAGAGTCGCCGGCAGCTTGATCACCTTGCCGACCGCCTTGGACGACTTGCTGATCGGGTCCCATTGCAGGTTGAAGTTGACGATCTGCTTCTCTACGGCCGGCAGGTTTTCCTGATGCACGCGGACATAGGGGCCGTGAATGATGCCGCCGCGCACCATCTTCGACACGGTCGGCGCGTTGAAGGCGCAGCAGGGCAGCCCTTCCTCCACCGCGACGATGGTGGCGATGGCGCCGCCCAGCGAATGGCCGCAAAGGATGGGGCTCGCCTTCTTGATGAGGACCTTCGCCTGTTCCAGCAGAAGCTTGGCGGCGCGGATGCCGGCCGGCAGGCTTTCGATGGTGTAGAGGGCGATGTCGGTCTTCAGGTTCTTGCCGCCGGCCATCTGGCCGGAGGTGCTGCTGCCGACCGCCGTGCCGCGATAGGCGATGATGTACTGGTCGGAGTGCTTTTCCTGATAGACGGCGCCGAAGAATCCGACGTCGGTGTCCTCATGGGTGAAGATCACCTGGAATCCGGGTGGGGAGCGCCGCGCCCCTTCCGCCTTGTTGAAGGCAGCCGCGTCGTTGCCCCGGCCCTTCTGGAAGTTATAGACGGTGTTCGAGGCAACGGCCAGATCGAGGATATTGACCGGCATGGCGGCGCTCTTAAGTGGTAATTGGGTTTTCGAGACAATACTGGCACGCAAGGACTGTCAACAGACCGGAACGATTGTTATCGGTGAAAGATTTTTCAGTCCGGTTGTATCGCCGAAAAAGAAAAGGGCGCCTCGCGGCGCCCCTTCAGGGTTCCAAGGGCCGTCGCCCTTGGCGGGTGGGTCAAGGGAGGACCGAAACCCTCCCTTGCCTCTTTCAGATCAGACGTCCAGCAGCAGGCGGCGCGGATCCTCGATCAGCTCCTTGATGCGGACGAGGAAGGTGACCGCTTCCTTGCCGTCGATGATGCGGTGGTCGTAGGACAGCGCCAGATACATCATCGGGCGGACCTCGATCTTGCCACCGACGACGACCGCGCGGTCCATCGTCTTGTGCATGCCGAGGATGGCGGACTGCGGCGGGTTGATGATCGGGGTCGACATCAGCGAGCCGTAGACACCACCGTTGGAGATGGTGAAGGTGCCCCCCGTGAGCTCGTCCATCGACAGCTTGCCGTCGCGGCCCTTCTTGCCGAGAGCGGCGATGGTGCCCTCGACGCCGGCGAAGTCCAGCTTGTCGGCGTCGCGGACGACCGGAACCACCAGACCCTGCGGCGTGCCGACGGCGACGCCGATGTCATAGTAGTTCTTGTAGACGATGTCGGTGCCGTCGATCTCGGCGTTGACGGCCGGGATCTCCTTCAGAGCCTGGACGGCGGCCTTGACGAAGAAGGACATGAAGCCGAGCCGCACCTTGTGGCGCTTCTCGAAATAATCCTTGTACTCGGCGCGCAGAGCGATCGCCGCCGACATGTCCACCTCGTTGAAGGTGGTCAGCATGGCGGCGGAGTTCTGGGCCTCCTTCAGACGCTCGGCGATGCGCTGGCGCAGGCGGGTCATGCGGACGCGCTCTTCCTGCGCGGCCCGCGGACGGTCGCCCTGGGTGCCGGCGGCCCACACCATCTTCGGCGCCGGGGCCGCGGCCGGAGCGGCCGGCTTGGCGGCCGGGGCGGGGGCGGCCAGCACGTCACCCTTGGTCACGCGGCCATCCTTGCCCGAACCGGCGATGGACGAGCCGTCGATGCCCTTCTCGTCGGCCAGCTTGCGGGCGGCCGGGCCGGAAGCGGCCAGGTTGCCCCCCGGAGCAGTGGCGGCGGCCGGGGCCGGGGCCGGGGTCGGGGCGGCGGCCGGAGCAGCGGCCGGGGCGGCGGCGGGAGCGGCA
>NZ_VTTO01000021.1 GCF_008364825.1 Azospirillum sp. B21 | reverse complement strand
ACCAGGGCAACGGCATCTCGACCATCGAGAAGAAGGTCGACCTGCAGATCCAGGTGACCAACTCCAACGGCGCCCAGATCACCCGCGACGGCATGAACGAGCAGGGCGACGGCAAGCTGGCCGGCGGCGACCAGGCGTTCGCCTTCGACAGCGGCACCGTTCGCGTGAACGTCGATGCTGCGACGATCCAGCAGGCGGCGACGGCCAACTGCTCGGCCAACATCGTCACCAAGCAGATCTCGGATGCCAACTCGTCGAACGACATCACGGTCCAGCTGAACGAGACGAACACCAACTCGATCACCGTGAACGCCGTGAACCTGACCACAGGCGGCCAGGGACTGAAGCTCGACGAGGCGCAGAACGACTGGACCGACCGCGCGGACATCGACAAGGCGGTTGCCGGCCTGGACAACGCCAAGTCGACGATCCGTTCCGCGTCGCAGTCGCTGTCGACCAACCTGAACATCATCACGACCCGCGAGAACTTCACCAAGGAGTTCAGCGACGTGCTGTCGGAAGGCGCCAGCAAGCTGACGCTGGCCGACCAGAACGAGGAAGGCGCCGGCCTGCTGATGCTGCAGACCCGTCAGCAGCTCGGCACCATCGCCCTCTCGCTGGCCAACCAGTCGCAGCAGTCGATCCTGCGTCTGTTCTAAGGCGTAGAGTTCGGGTAGGGAGTTCGGGTAGGATCACGCCCGGCGGGCGGCGGCATCAGGCCGCCGCCCGTTTCTTTTTTGGGCCCGACCGGGTCGGCAAAGGCCGGACGGCAAGGGTCCGCAAGCCCCGGGTTCCGCACTCATGCCGCTCAAGTTCGTTCTTCGTCCCAATGAGAAGGTCATCATCAACGGCGCCGTCATCGGTGCCGGCGACCGTCCGGGCTCATTCTTTCTCTACAACACCGCGAATTTCCTGAGAGGGCGCGAAGTCCTGAAGGAAGAGCAGATCGACTGCATCGAGAAGAAGCTCTATTTTGTCATCCAGCTCGTCTACATCTTTCCGGAAGATGCGACGCTAAACCTCCAGCGCTTCGCATCGATCCTTGACGAAACGCGCCAGGCACGGCCCGATGCCGCCAAGACGCTGGACGAGATCGAACGCCTCGTAGAAGCCCGCAACTACTACCGGGCGCTGAAACTCTGCCGCAAGATGTTCAAGTCCGGCGACGGCGGAACCGCTGACGGCGGGGCGAGCGACGACGACGATGCACCGGCGAACGATCGGATGCCGTGACCACCGCCGAACTTCTCGACGCCGCATTGCCGCTTCATCGGGCCGGCCGGCTTGCCGAGGCGCTGGCCTTCTATCGCCGGATCCTGGTCGGCGATCCGGCGAACGCCGATGCGTTGCACCTGTCGGCTTTGATCATCCACCAGGCCGGGCTGCCTGCCGCGGCGTTGAAGCGCTTGCGGGCTGCGCTGACGGCGCAGCCCAATTTCCCGGTGGCCTGGAACAGTCTCGGCAATATCCTGGCGGATATGGACCGGTTGAGCGATTCGCTGGACGCCTATGCGCAGGCGATCGGGCAGGACGACCATTATGTCGAAGCCTACAACAATCGCGGATCGGTTCTCCGGCGGCTCGGCCGCCGGGAGGAGGCTGCCGAGGACTATGTCCGCGCCCTGACCCACGGGCCGGACAACATCACGGCCCGCTTCAGTTACGGCATCCTGCAACGGGAACTGGGCCGGATCGCGCCGGCGGCCAATGCATTCTACGCAGTGGTGCAGGCCAACTCATCCTATCCCGATGCATGGCGTCATCTGGCGATCTGCCTGCGCGGGCTGGGCCATCCGGACGCCGAGGATTGCCTGCGGCGCGCGCTTGTCGATGCGCCGGCGGACGAGGAACTGTCGGTCGAACTGGGCGTGATGCTGAATGCCCAGGGGCGCTATGGGGAAGCCCGCGATGTTCTGGCGCCTGCGGCGGAGGCCCATGGCGGCAACGCGCTGCTGCATTTCACGCTCGGCACCGCGTTGCAGGGCTTGGGCCGCCTGCCGGAGGCCGTCGCCCGGCTCCGCCATGCACTGGGGCGCGAGCCGACGATGCAGGGCGCCTGCAACAACCTGGGCGTGGCGCTGCTCGACCTGGGGGATCCCGATGCGGCGGCGCCGGTCCTGCGCCGGGCGATGGCGCTCAGCCCGGACGACGCGATGGTGGTCAACAACCACGGCACCGCGCTGGAGAACCGGTACGACCCCGACGCCGATCCGGAGCCGTCGGCGCGATGGTACCGCCGCGCCCTTCGGCTGCGTCCCGATTATGGGAAGGCCTTGATCAATCTTGCCGGCGTCCACGGCGCCATGCGGCAGGCCGACGCGGCCGAGGACCTCTATCGCCGTGCGGTGGCGGCCGAACCGAGGAATGCAGAGGCCTATGCCAATATGGCCGGCCGGCGGTTGGACCGCGATGATCTGGTCGAGGCAGAGCGGCTGTACCGGCGTGCGCTGGCGATCAACCCCAGGCGACCGGAGACGCTGACCGGTTATGGTCTGGCACTGCAGATGCGCGGCCGTATCGAAGAGGCGGAGTCGGCCCACCGACGGGCGTTGGCGATCGACGCCCGCAGTGCGGATGCCGCCGGCAATCTCGGCATGCTGATCTGGCAGTACCGCCAGGATGCGGATGCCGCCGAACCCTGGATGTCGCTGGCCCTCTCGATCAATCCGGCACTGGGCAGCGCGCATCTGAACCGCGGCCTGCTGCGGCTCGCCGGTGGGGATCTTGCCGGCGGCTGGGATGACTACCGCTGGCGCTTCCGGGCGAAAGGGTATGTGAGCCGGCGGATCGCCGTTCCGCCCTGGCGCGGCGAGGCGCCGGCCGGCCGGCGCCTGCTGGTCTGGCGGGAGCAGGGGGTGGGTGACGAAATCCTGTTCGCTTCCTGCTTTCCGTCGCTCATCGCGCGTGCCGGCCATGTGGTGATCGAGTGCGATCGCCGTCTGGTGCCGCTTTTCGCGCGTTCCTTTCCAACGGCGACGGTGCGGGAGCAGTCGGTCGACGCGGCTGGCCGGGAACTGATCGAGCCGCCGGACGTCGATGCCCATGTGGCGGCTGGCGACCTGCCGGGACTGCTGCGCAACAGCCTGTCCGCCTTCGGACCGCAAGGCCACTGGCTGGTCCCCGACCCGGCGCTGGCGGAACGCTGGCGCGCGCGGCTGGCGGCGCTGGGACCGGGGCTGCGGGTCGGTATCGGCTGGCGCAGTCAGGTGATGACGACCGACCGCAAGGTCTCCTACGTGATGCTGGAGCATTGGGGACCGCTGTTCGCCGTTCCCGGCGTGGTGTTCGTCAACCTGCAATATGGCGACTGCGAAGCCGAGCTTGCGGCGGCCGAGGAGCGGTTCGGCGTGCGCATCCACCGCTGGGACGACCTGAACCTGCGGGACGACTTCGACGGTGCGGCGGCGCTGACGGCGAATTTGGATCTGGTGATCTCGCCGGCCATGTCGGCGGGGGAACTGGCTGGGGCGCTGGGGGTGCCGGTCTGGCGCTTTGGCCACCGCGATTGGACGCAGCTCGGCACCGGCGTCCGTCCCTGGTTCCCGGCCATGCGCCTGTTCCAGCCCAACCCCGGCGAAGGGCTGGAGGCGGCGCTCGGGCGGATCGCCAAGGCTCTGCGCGATTGCGCTTCGCCACAGGACAAGGTTGGTCCGGACGGGGGCGGGCCGTCGGCCGGCGTGGAGGCAGGAGACGGCGAAGCCGCCGACACTGCCCCGGTTCTCGATGGCGACACCGACCATCTGTTGGAGCAGGCGGTCGCCGCCCACCGCGGCGGTGACGCGGCCGGGGCCGCCGCCCTCTATGGGCGTGTGCTCGCCCGCCGACCACGGGACCCGGTGGCCTTGCACCTGTCCGGCCTGCTCGACCACCAGTTGGGTGCATCGGAAAGGGCCGAGCCGCGCATCGCCGCCGCAGTGGCCGCCGTTCCCGGATATGCGACGGCGCATATCAGCCTCGGCAATGTCCGTCTGGCGCTCGGCCGGGCCGCGGAGGCGTCGTCGAGCTTCCGGGCGGCACTCGCCCTCCAGCCGGCCGATGCTGTGGCGTTGACCAATCTCGGCAACGCCCTGGACGGGCAGGGGCGGAGCAGGGACGCTCTGCGGGTGCAGGGTTGGGCGGTCGCCGCCGACCCTGAACTGGCGGAGGCGTATGACAATCTTGGCGCTATGCTGGCCCGGCTCGGCCGCTGGGGCGAAGCGGAGCAGGCGCATGTCCAGGCGTTGCGCCGGGCGCCGCAATTGGTGGCCGGCTGGATCAACCTGTCGGTGGCTCTGCGGCGCCTCGGGCGTGGGGGTGCGGCGGACCGCGCCGGGCGTCTGGCGCTGACGCTGCAGCCGGCTTTGGCCGACGGGCTGGCGAACCGCGGCAGGCTTCTGCGTGAACTGGGGGAGGATGCGGCGGCCGGCCTCTCCTGCGCCCGCGCCCTGGCGGTGGAGCCCGGCCACGCTTCCGCCGCCTTCAACGGCGGGGTGCTGCATCTGGCCGCGGGGCGGCTGGCGCAGGGGTGGGGCGGCTACGACCGCCGCTTCGACACGCGCGATCTCGTGACGGCGGCCCGCCGCCCCGGCGTGCCGGCCTGGGGCGGAGAGGATTTGGCGGGCAAGCGGATCCTGGTCTGGCGCGAGCAGGGCATCGGCGACGAGTTGATGTTCGCGCAGCGCCTGCCGGAGTTGATCGCCCGTGCCGGGCATGTGGTGGTGGAATGCGATCCGCGCTTCGTCCCGCTGTTCGCCCGGTCCTTTCCGCAGACGACGGTCCGTCCCCGTCCGGCATCGTCGAACGAACCCGCCGCGGATGTCGATTGCCATGCTGCGATCGGCTCGTTGTCGCGCCACCTCGGGGGCACGCTGGCCGATTTCGCCGAAGTCGGACCGGTTCTGCGGGCGGATCCGGCGGCGGTGCGGGAATGGCGGCGGCGGCTGGCCGCGCTGGACGACGGCTTGCGGGTCGGCATCGCCTGGCGCAGCGGTCAGCTGGATCCGGACCGCATGCCCGATTACACGCGGATCGAGGATTGGGGGCCGGTGCTGACCCTGCCCGGCCTCGTGGCGATCACCCTGCAATATGGCGACTGCGGGGTGGAACTGGCGGTGGCGGCCAAGGCCTTCGGCCAAGCGCCGCGGCTGCTCCCCGACCTAGACCTGCGCAACGATTTGGACGGTACCGCCGCGCTGATGTCGGCGCTGGATTTGGTGATCGCGCCTGCCACCTCGACAGGCGAACTGGCGGCGGCGCTGGGCGTCCCGGTCTGGCGGCTGGCGCGGGCGGGAGACTGGACGGCATTGGGAACGGCCGTGCGGCCCTGGTTCCCGTCGATGCGGCTGTTCCGGACCCGTCCGGGGCAGCAGGTTGCCGATCTGCTGCCTGCGGTGGCGTCGGAGCTGTCGCGCCTCAAAAACCCGGCTGGCTGAACGGAGCCCCGTAAAAGCCGCCGTTGAAAAGTCGCCATTTAAAAAGCCGGGTGAGGGCAATCGCCTCAACCCGGCTTTCGTAACCCCGTTCAGGGGCGATGCTGTGATTGGGGGGATTAATTTATCGTGCCGGAGCGCGTCAGGCGATCGATCTCTTCCTTGACGTGCAGCTTTTCGAGCTTGAGGCGCTTTACCGCGCTGTCATCCGGCCAGGACCGCTTTTCCTCGTCGAGGATCGCGCGATCAAGGCGCATGTGCTTTTCTTGCAGAGACGAAAGGCGAGCTTCAGTGTGCATGAGTCGCTCTCCATAGGATCAGTCCGTGTCCCGCCGCAATGTGACGGGGCGGTGACATGAGTGTTCACCCATCCGAACCGCAGAACAACCCTAATCTTGCGTTTTATGCGGCCAAACCATGCGAAAAAGTGCCTCAACCGTTCGGGTGTATGACAGTGGGTCGCAGGGGTGGGATCTTGAAATCACTTTGCGCAACACCAACCGGAGGCCATCACACCCTTTGACCCGAAGGGTTATGCCCGCGTTGGTCCAACGCCGTGGCCGACGACACGGCCGGCGATGACGTCCAGTGCGCGCCGGGCATCCGCATGGCCGGGCTGAAGGACCAGCATGCGGCGATACCACCATGCGGCCTCGTCATTGCAGCCCAGCCGGTACAGGATCGCAGCCAGTCGCGCGGCGACCGATGGAACGGTCGGGTCGAGGAGGGCCGACCGGCGCAGCGCCGTCACCGCGTCCTGAGGGCGGCCGAGACCGTCGAGAGAGATTCCCCATTGATGCAGCAGCGCCGCCCCGGCGCCGAGCAGTGCTGCCCGGGCATAGGCGCCTGCCGCCGCCGGGGCGTCCCCGCGATCCCGCTCCGCATGGCCGAGCCCCTCCTGTGCGGCAAGCAGGGCGGGGGAGAGGACCAGGGCATGGCGGAAACGACGAGCCGCCCTGTCGGGGCGCCGCAGCGCGCGCAGGATCTTGGCATGGTTGACCGCAGCCTCCGCATCGGCGGGCTCCAGCACCAGGGTGCGGGCGAGCAGCGCATCGGAGTCTTCCAGCCGGCCGAGTTGGGCAATCAGAAGTCCGTAGCGGTGCAGCGCTTCCGTGCTGGCCGGATCGCTCTCCAGAACATGGCGGTAAAGCGATTCGGCCTGCTCGAAGCCGCCGGTCTGGTGGTGGTCGAAGGCGCGCGCCAGCAGCGTGCCGATGGCGGGCATCAGGCCGGCGCCAGCGCAGTCAGCGTGCGCACCGCCTGCACGGCTGCGGCGGCCAGCCCTTCGCCCGGAGCGGGCTGGATCAGTCGCATCGACGGGTACCAGGGCCGCACGTCGGAGCCCAGCTGCGTCCAGTCGCGGGTGCCCAGCCGCCAGACCGGAACGCCCAGCGCACCGGCCAGTTCGCCCACCGCGGTCGCCGGCGCGATCACCAGGTCCAGATTGGCGATGAGGGCGGAAACCCCTTCGAAATCGTCCTTCAGGTTCAGGTCGTCCCAGCGATGCAGCCGGCGCGTCGCCGTTTCCACCCGTGCCAGTTCGGCAGCGCAGTCGCCATATTGCAGCGTGACGACGCTGACATTGGACAGGTCGAGCAGAGGCAGCCAATCGGCCAGGCCCGTATAAGCGGCGGCGCGCTGTGCCGTGACGATCTGGCTGCGCCAGGCCAGTCCCACCCTCAGGCCGGGCAGGGCGGCGACCCGGTCCCGCCACAGGGCGACGAGTTCCGGATCGGGGCGCAGATAAGCGGTGCGGGGCGGGAAGCGGTCCAGCCGGTCGCGGATCAGGGCGGGCAGGCTGCCGGCCGGCATCTGCAGGTCGCAATCGGGTGGATCCACCGTCTCCCGTCCGGCCGCGTCGGCAGTTATGGCCCGCACCGAGACTCCGGGGAAGGAGCGGGCGAACAGGCCGACCAGCCGCCTGTCGCATTCGACCGTCACCGGCCCGTCCAGTCCCTGCAGCGCGTCGAAGCAAGAGGCGAACAGGATCTCGTCGCCCACCCCCTGTTCCGACCAGACCAGCAGCCGGCGTCCGTGCAAGCTCTCCCCACTCCACACTGGACGGTCGATCCTGCGGGCGCGCTGCAATTGCCGGGCGGAGAAGCGGCGGGCATAGCCTTCCCAGCCGCGGGCGAGGTTGCCGTCGGTCAGGTCGACCAGCCCCAGATTCCAGGCGGCGAGCGCGAAGCCAGGGTCGATCCGCAAGGCGTGTTGCAGATGGTGCCTCGTCTCCTGCTGTCGCCCGGCGTACATCGCCAGGGTGGCAAGGTTGTTGTGCGCATCGGCGGAGTCCGGCTGGAGGGTCAGCGCGCGCCGGTAATGGGCGGTCGCCTCGTCGCTCCGTCCCTCCAACTCGCAGGCATGGCCGAGATTGGCGAAGGCGGGTGGATTCTCCGGCTGGAGCGCGATGGAGCGGCGGTGCAGCCGCATGGCCTCCGCCACCCGTCCGCCTGTCCGATGGCCTTCGGTCTGATGGACAAGCCCCAGATGGGTCAGCGCTTCGGGGAAGGCGGGGTGCAGCGCAAGCGCGCGGGCGAAGGCGCGGGAGGATTCGGCATGCCGCTTTTCGGCTTCGTGGATCAGGCCCAGATGGTTCCAGGCATGGGGGAAGACGGGATCGAGGCGCAACGCCTCGGCGATGAGGCGCAATGCGTCGGAGCTGTGCCCCGATTGGTGCAGAAGAAGCCCCAGCAGATGGAGCGCATCGGCATGGCCGGGGTTGGCGTGCCCGGGATCGGCGGCGAGGGCGGCACGATAGGCGGCCTCCGCCTCCGCCGCATGGCCGGCGCGGTGCAGGGCGACAGCGTGGTTCAGCAGGGTGTCGAAGTCGGCCGGCGGGGGCTGGGCGGCATGCGGTGCGGTTGGGGGGAGCGACTGAGCGGGCTGCGGCAAGGCGCCTTCCGGCAAAGCAGCGCGGAGTGCCTTGGCGATGGCGTGCATCGTCATCTCCAGCCCCTCGCCGGGGTTGGGCTGGAACAGGCGCATGGCCGGGAACCAGGGGCGGACGCCGGTGCCGAGCTGCGTCCAATCGCGGTGGCCAAAGCGCCAGACCGGCACCCCCAGCGCCCCAGCCAGTTCCCCCGCCGACATGGCCGGCGAGATCACCAGATCCAAATTCGCCGTCAGCGCCGCCGCACCGTCGAAGTCGTCCCGCAGGTTCAGGTCGTCCCAGCGGTGGATGCGCACGCCGAACCGCTCCTCGGCCGCCGCAAGCTCGGCTTCGCAGTCGCCATATTGCAGGTTGACGAACACCACGCCGGGAACGGCGAACAGCGGTCCCCAATGCTCCAGCATCACGTAGGAGACCTTGCGGTCGGTCGTCATCACCTGACTGCGCCAGCCGATACCGACCCGCAGCCCCGGTCCCAGCTCCGCCAGCCGTGCGCGCCAGCGCTCCACCAGCGCCGGGTCGGGGACCAGCCAGCGGTCTTGCGGCTCGAAGGCGGACAGGCTGTCGCGCAGCCGGTGCGGCAGGTCGCCGGCCGGGGCCTGGAGGTCGCAATCCGCCGGATCGATGGTCTCCCGCGGACCGGCGCCGAAAGCGTCACCGGTGCAGCTTTCGGCCCGGACGGTGGCCTTGGGGAAGGAACGGCGGAAAAGCGGCACCAGACGCGGATCGCATTCGATGGTGACCGGTCCGCCCGCCCAGGCGATGACGTCGGGATAGCAGGAAGCGAACAGAATCTCGTGCCCCACCCCCTGCTCCCGCCAGATCGTCAGGCGCTTGCCGCGCAACACCTCGCCTTTCCAGCGGGGCGCCGCGATCCGGCGGTCCGGCGTCGCCTCCCCGGCGGCGAAACGCCGCTCGTAGCCCGTCCAGCCGCGTGGCAGATCGCCATGGTGAAGAGCCAGCAGGGACAGGCCGTAGGTGGCGGTGGCAAGGTCGGGCTGCTGCGCCAGCGCGTCCTCGAAACAGGCCGCCGCCTCCGCGTAGCGCCCCTGCGCCTGCAGGGCATTGCCCAGATTGTAGCGCGCCTCGACAAAGTCTGGATGGAGGTCCAGCGCCTGCCGATGGCACAGCTCGGCCTGATCCGGGCGGCCCAGCCGCTTCAAAACGCTGCCCAGATTGTTCAGCGCGGCGCTGTGGCGCGGATTGCGCTTCAGCGCCTGCCGATAAGCGATCTCGGCACTCTCATAGGCGCCCTTCTGCTGCAGGACGGCGCCCAGGTTGTAATGCGCGGTGGCGTCGTCGGGTCTGAGCTGCGTCACCAGCCGGTGCTGCGCGACCGCTTCGTCCAGCCGGCCGATCATGGCCAGCGCATCGCCCAGATTGTTGTGCGCCTCCGCCATGCCGGGCGAAAGCCTGACCGCCCGATCCAGCGCGATGGCGGCGTCGGCATGGCGGCGGGCGGCGGCGCGGCCGTTGCCGAGATTGTACCAAGCCTTGGCATAGTCCGGCTTCAGCGCGAGCGCGAGCGTGTACGCCCGTTCCGCCTCATCATGGCGGCCGAGGGCAGCCAGGGCGTTGCCGAGATTGTGCCGCCGCTGCGCCCCGCCGGGATTGAGCGTCGCCGCGGTGCGGTGGGCCTGGATCGCGTCGGCAGCGCGCCCTGATGCGCACAGCGCGCTGCCCAGATTGTCCCAATAGTCGGCAACGCCTTTGGAGCGCTCCAGCGCCTTGCCGATCAGGGTAACCGCCTCATCCGCCCGGCCGGATTGCAGGGACAGCACGCCCAGCAGGTGCAGCGCGTCGGCATGCTGCGGGTCGGCGGACAGCACCGCGCGGTAGCCGCGCTCCGCCTCGGCAAGGCGCCCGGCCTGATGGTGTGCCACCGCCTGCGCAAGCCTGCTGCTGTCCTTCGCCACGGTTCCGCCCCGTCTTAGATGCCTGCCCCTCAAAGGGAGTGCCATCATCGGTGGATCACGGTAAAGATGCCATTGATATCGACGACGTTTTAAGGCGGGGGAAGACGCAATGGCCGGGTCACGCTTGTCCTTGCGCGGCGGTCTGAGGACGAGTCTGCGGGCGGGCGCACTGCCGGCGGCGGTCCGGCTCAGCCGGCAGGCCGATGCGCTGGCCGCCGCCTGCGATCCGGCGGGGGCGGAGCCGCTCTACGCCCGCGCGCTCGCCGCCGACCCGACGCTGGCCGGAACCCACAACAACCACGGCAATGCCCTGCGCGCGCTGGGTCGGCTCGACGAGGCCGCCGCCGCCTACCGCGCCGCCATCGCGCATGGCCTGGACGAGGGGATGGCCCACTACAATCTCGGCTCCGTCCTGCGGCAGGCCGAACGGCGGACGGAGGCGGAGGACGCGTTCAAGCAGGCATTGGCCCTGCGGCCGGACCACGCGGAGGCGTGGAACAACCGCGGCAACCTGTGGCGCGACCTCGACCGCTTCGGCGAGGCGGCGGCGTGCTACCGGCTGGCGCTGGCGCTGCGGCCGGACTGGGCGGACGCCCACGACAATTTCGGCGCGGTGCTCTACCTGCTGCACGAACAGGGCGGTACGGAGGAAGCGGCGGAGCTTGCCCGGCGCTGGCGGCGCGACCACCCCTGCAACCCGCTGGCCCGCCATATCGGCGCCGCCATCGCCGGCGAGGAGGCCGACCAGCGGGCGCCCGACGACTATGTGCGCCAGACCTTCGATCTGTTCGCGGAGGAGTTCGACCGCAAGCTGGCGGAGCTGGACTACCGCGCGCCCGCCCTGCTGGCCGGGCTGCTGGCGGGCGAGAGGGTGGATGGCAGTCTGGACGTGCTGGATGCCGGCTGCGGCACCGGGCTGTGCGCGGCCTCGCTGCGGCCACTCGCCCGGCGGCTGATCGGTGTCGATCTGTCGGACGGCATGCTGGAGCGCGCCCGTGCCCGCGGCCTCTACGACGAGCTGCACGCGGCGGAGCTGGTCGGCTTTCTTGCCGCTGCGCCGGGAGCCTTCGACCTGGTGATGGCGGCCGACGTGTTCTGCTATTTCGGTGTGCTGGACGAGGCATTCGCGGCGGCCCGCGCGGCGCTGCGCCCCGGCGGCCGGCTGGCCTTCACGGTCGAGGAACTGGCGGCGGATGACGGACGTCCGTACCGCGTCGCCACCCACGGGCGCTATGCCCATGCCGAAGCCTATGTGCGCGGCGCGCTGGCGGGGGCGGGGCTGGAGGTGCTGCGCTGCGACCATGAGCGATTGCGTTTCGAAAGCGGGGAGCCGGTGATGGGGCTGGTGGTTCTGGCCATACGGCCGGCCGTGTAGCGTCGCCGCTCAGATCTTCCGCGACCGGCGGGGAGAGGGTCGCTTGCCGGCCGGCCTGGGCATCGGCGCCGGCTCCGCGGTGGGCATCGTCAGGGCGTCGGCCTCTGCGGCGCGTCCAAGCGACCGCAGCGCCAGGGCCAGCGTGTCGCGTGCGGCGGGATGGGCCGGATCGATGCGTACGGCGTGCCGCAACGGCACCAGGGCGTCGTCGGGGCGGTTGGTGGCGGCCAGTGCGATGCCCAGGTTCAACGCCGCCGACAGGAAATCGGGCACCAGCGCCAGGGCGTTGCGGAAGGCGATCACCGAATCCGCCCGGAGCCCCGCCGCGAACAGGGCGTTGCCCAGCAGGAAGGCGATGTCGACGTCCTGCGGTTCCAGGGATGCCGCGCGGATCAGATCGACCAGGGCCGGCATCACCTGTCCGGTCTCCAGCCGCAGCCGTCCGCGAGCGTGCAGCAGGGCGACCAGCTTCTCCCGTGCCGGATCCAGCGACGGCTCGATCCGCAGGGCGCGTTCCAGCAGGTCCGCCGCGACATCGACGGCGCCGGTATCGCCGCGGCCATGGCGGGCGAAAGCGCGGTCGGTCCAGGCCTCCGCAAAGTCCGGGCGCAGCGCCAGCGCGCGGCGATAGCCGGCCTCCGCCTCGTCCAGCCGGTTCAGGCCGCGCAGCAGGTTCGCCCGGTTCGCGCGGATGTCGGCCGCCTCCGGCCGCAGGGCGATGGCCTTGTCGATCAGGGTCAGGCCGAAGTCGCCATGGCCGATCTGCCCGGCCAGGACACCCAGGTAATGCAGCGCGTCGGGCTGATCCGGCTCGGCGTCGAGGATGCGGGCATACAGCTCCTGTGCTTCGCCGAAGCGGCCGGCGAGGTGCAGGTCGAGCGCGAGTGTCAGGGCTTCGAGGATCGTGGCCATGGGGCAACGCTTTAGGACGCCCGACGGCATGGCCGCAAGTCCGCGCAACGGCAGCCCCGGATTCAGGCAGGAATACTCCCGTATCGAGTATTCCCCTTTCGCCATACGGGTTAGTTTCGCAAACTCAAATAAGAGTAAAGAAAGCCTTTACGGCGTGCCGGTATTACGGTAATTTAATGTCCGATTATCACAGATTCGGGTAAGCCGGTCATGAACGTGGCATCCGCCACATCGACGGCCTCACGGCCGATCGCTTTCATGACGCCCCGCGGCAGCGATGCCGTCGATGGTGGGGCAGGCACCCGGATTCCGGCCACCACCACCGGCAGGAACACCGGTGCGGAGGAGGCGGAACCTCTCGTCAACCGTTTCCCGACCATCGCCTACAGCTACGACACCGATGCCTCGCGTCTGGTGATGCTGTACCGCGATCCGGCGAATGGAAAGACCGTCTCGCAGATCCCGACCGAAGCGGCCTTGAAGCAGTACAAGGAAGCCCAGCAGCAGGAAAAGAACGCGGAACGCGCCGCCCTGCTGAAACTGACGGTTGGCGGGGCTCAAGGCGGCGGATCGCAGGGCGGTGGTCCGGAGAATGGCCGGGCCGACGGTGCCGGGTCGGCGGCCTACGGCCGCAATGCGGCGGCCGGGGCGGCTGCTTCCGGCCCTGGGACCGCCGGCAGCTCGATCGGCAGCGGCAGATGGCTCAGCGGTGCTGCCGGTTCGGCGGGCGGTGTTGATGCTTCCGCCGCGGCGGCGTCTGTGTCACAGTCGGCGACGACCACTGCCGTTTCCACCGGCACATCCGCCGCGCGGGTCAATGTGGTGATCTGAGAGCTTCCTCTCCCAAGGGTTCCGTCATGGGCATGGACATCGCCTCCTCGACCGCCGGTGCGGCAATCGCCTTGAAGCAGGCGCAGGGCCAGATCGATTTCGGCGTCAAGGCGCTGAACCAGAATGCCGAGCAGCAGCAGGCGGCAGTCGCGGCACTCGTGGAGGGCGGGAGCGGCGGCGGCAACGTGACGCCGACGCGCGGGCAGAGCCTGAACATCACCGCCTGAACATCACCGTCTGATCGATACGGTCGGGACAGGCGGATTCCGGTCCTCAAACTTTCGCGTTCAGCAGGGACGTCAGCATCTCGTCCTGTGTCCGGACCACGGCGATGTTGGCGCCATAGGCCCGGTTGGCCGCCATCTGATTGACGCGCTCCTTCGCCAGATCGACGTTCGGTGCGGCGACCATGCCGTCGGCATTGGCGGCGCTGTCGTCCGGCGCGTATTCCTGCAGATAGGCCGGAGTGATCGGTGTGAAGGTCGCCCGCGTGCCCGGGTTGGCATCGGTCTGGGCCACCGCCAGCAGCTGGTAGGCCGCGCGCCGGTCTCCCGCCGTGCCGTTCGACGTCATACCGTCCGCCGCCGGCATGGTGCCGGTGGAGCGGACATTGGCCACATTGGAGGCTGATGCGTCGAGCCGGCGCGTCTGTGCGGTCAAGCCGCTGAGCGCGATGCCGATGCTGCCGACCATGGCGGGCCATCCTCCGTACGACGGGTGTCTTGCGTCACACTACCACATCCACCCTTCAAAACCAGACCGGCAAGTCCGGTATGACAAGTCCGGGGAAAACCGGCTGTTCGGCCGCACAAGTTCCACAAGCGGACTATCTCCCGGCGCAATCGTCCACTGCCGGCAATCCCCGCTGTATCTTTTCATAGGCTTGCGCCATTATCGGGCGAAAGACCGAGGCTCCGGTCCCGATGGAGCCGGTCCAAGAAAATCGGTCCAGCCTCCATGGATCCAGACGTTCGCGAGACGGGAGCCGCCGCCTGCATGTCCAACACCGCCTTTGTCCTGACCGCCGCCGGGCTGACCGACGTCGGGCGTACCCGGTCCCGCAACGAGGACGATTTCCACGTCGATACGAACGGTGAATTCGCGATCGTCTGCGACGGGATGGGCGGCCACGCCGGCGGCGACATCGCCAGCCGCAAGGCGGTGGAGGAGATTTCCGGCTTCCTGAAGGATTCCGCGCCGTCGGAGCCGATCACCGTGGTCGACCGCGACGACATCGACCGGACCCAGACCGACCCGTCGGCGACGGAGCCGGCGGTGGGCCGCGCGCTGTCGGTCGCGCGGTCGGCCGTGCAGAAGGCCAACCGGGCGATCCACGACCTGAATCTCGCCCGCGGCTTCGCCCAGGGGCGGGGCATGGGCACGACGGTCGCCGGCCTCTGGCGGGTTCCGGGCACGGCCCAGATGGTGACCTTCCATGCCGGCGACAGCCGGGTCTACCGCCTGCGCGACGGGGACCTGCGCACGCTGACCCGCGACCACAGCCTGTACCAGATCTGGCTCGACAATGGCGGGCGCGGAACGCCGCCGCAGCGGAACATCATCGTGCGGGCGCTCGGCACCGGCGAGGATGTGGAGCCGGAGGTGGCCGTCCACTCCTTGCTTCCCGACGATGTCGTCATGATCTGTTCCGACGGCTTGAACGGCATGGTCACGGACAGCGCCATCGCCCGCATCCTGACGGAGGAGCGCGACCCGGCCCGCGCCGCCGCCGCCCTGGTCGATGCCGCCAACACGGCCGGCGGCCAGGACAATGTGACGGTGGTGGTCGGGCGCTTCACCGCCAGCGCCTGACGGGCATGCTGAGGGGGGAGATCAGGGGCCGGTGGTGATGAAACGGGCGGCGGCCAGCGGAGCCGGCGCGTCGTCCGGCAAGGTCGCCAGCGCTTCCACCAGCGCGGCCAGATAGTCGGCCGCCGATTCCTGCTCCGGCCGCGGGGTTGGGAACAGGGGCTCCGCCGTGGCGATGGTCAGCAGCAGTTCGGTGCCATAGGGCGGGCCGATGGTCCAGTAACGCCCGCCGTCGTCCCGGTCGCCCAGCCGCCGCGATGCCCCCGCCGCCAACGTCGTGCCGCTGTCCGAAGGGTTGGGCAGCAGATGGATGACGATGCCGTCGACCGTAAAGTAATCGGACTGTATCCGTACCGGCCGCGCCGGGGCCCCGATCTCCAGGATCAGCGGATCGCCCGCATTCAGTTGCGGCCCGCTTCCCTCCGCTGTTGCCGCCTCCGCTGTTGCCAAACTGGCCGTCAGCGGTTCCGCCAATCCCCGGTTGGCGTCCAGCGCCGCGGCGACGCTGGCGAGCGGCCCGCAGAACTGTGCATCGGCGGTGGCGAGGTCGAAGCCATGCTCCCAGCCGCCTGCCGCCGCTTCCACCGCCTCGCGCACCGCGGTCTCCGCCTGTGCCCCCATTGCCGTCCCCGAAACGAGCAGCCGTCCGCCGGCTTCCTCCACCGCCACCAGCGCGCAAGGAATCGCCCGCAACGCCTGGGTCACCGCCGCAACCGGAGGTCGTCGCGGCGCAACCGGCACTTCGGGCGCGGAAGCGGGCTCCGGGGGAGACGAGACCGCTGCAGCCGGCGCAGTGGCTGGAGCGGTTGTCGCGGTCGCGGGCTGTGAGGAAAGGGCCGAGGGCATGGTCGGCATCGGCCGGTTCATCAGCACCGCGCCTGCCGCCAGCCCTCCCGCCAGCGTCATTCCGCCAAGCCACAGCGGCCACCGGCGCGCGCGCTGCGGTGTCGCCTCTGAAGCGGGGAGGGGCGTTCCGGTCAGGGCGGCGACCGCATGCCGAAGCGATGCGGCATCCGGGAAGGCGTCGCCACCGCTCACCCGAACCCGCTCCAGCAGCGACGCCACCGCCGGGTGACCGTTATGGCCGGACAGCAGCCGCTCGATCAACCGGGCGGCGGCGGCAAGATCGTCGCTGCGGCTCGCTTGCGCCGCGGTCAGCGCCGTCCGTCCGAACCCGGTGACCATGGCGGTGCTTCCGCTGTGGCGGATGGTCTCCGCCCCAAGCGCACCATGGACGATTCCGGCCCGGTGCGCGGCATCCAGCGCGCCCAGCACGCGGTCGAGCGTTGCGACGCTGTCGTCCAAACTCAAGGCGCCATCGGCGAGCCGGTCGGCCAGCGTCGGCCCCTCGACCAGCGCGGTGGCGACGAAGGCGGTGCCGGCATGCTCGCCGGAGGCCAGGATCGCGGGAATGGCGGGATGGGACAGTTGGGCGGTGGCGCCGGCGGTGCGGCGGAACCGCTCCAGCGACATGGCATCGGCACACAGCCGCGCCAGCGGGATGGTCCACAGCGCCACCGCCTGCCCATTCGCATCCAGCGCGCGGTGCAGCCGGGCCTCGCCGTCCCGGCCGATCAACTCGCGCAGCCGGAAGCGGCCGAGCCGCCGCTCCGAGTCGGCCGTCCCCATCTTGGCCGCCGCCATCCCGCTGCCGCGCTGCATTCCCGCTCCCTCTTGGTGAGCGCTGGTATAGCCGCAGCGTGGCGGAGCGGCCAAGTCTCCAGGCACCCGGCCGCAAGATCCTGTCCATCTAGCCGACCTGTGCGAAAGGGGAAGGCCTGTGACCACGTTCGGCCGCTAACCTTTCGTTAGCCATGGCGGGGGAAGCTTGGGTGGTGAACCGGCAGCGCTGCGCCGGAATCGCCAACCCCGGCGCGGAGCCTGCTGCCTTGACCAACTCCATCACCCTGTCCCAGTCGTCCGGCCCGAACATCTCCTGGCTGAACGGGGCGGCGCTGTACCAGATCTATCCGCTCAGCTTCCGCGACCGCGGCGGCGACGGCTGGGGCGACCTCGACGGCGTGATCGAGGGGCTGGACCATGTGGCGTCGCTGGGTGTGGACGGGGTGTGGATCAGCCCCTTCTACCCGTCGCCGCGCACCGACTTCGGCTATGACGTCGCCGACCATCGCGCGGTCGATCCCCGCATGGGCAACCTTACCGTCTTCGACCGGTTGATCGAGCGCGCCCATGGGCTGGGGCTGAAGGTGCTGGTCGATCTGGTCTGCGGCCACACCTCCAACGCCCATCCCTGGTTCGTGGACAGCCGGCGGTCGCGTGAGGGCGAGATGGCCGACTGGTATGTCTGGGCCGACGCCAAGCCCGACGGCACCGCGCCCAACAACTGGCTGTCGGTGTTCGGCGGAGCGGCCTGGACCTGGGAACCGCGGCGGCGGCAATATTACCTGCACCATTTCCTGTCCAGCCAGCCGGCGCTGAACCTGCACCACCCCGCGGTGATGGACGCCCTGTGCGAGACGGCGGAATTCTGGATGGAGCGCGGCGTCGACGGCTTCCGCATCGATGCCGTCGATTTCTTCGCCCACGACCCGCAGCTGCGCTCGAACCCCGCCGCTCTCTGGCGCGAGCCACAACCGCCGTTGAAGCCCTTCGCCCTGCAGCAGCATGTCCATGACATGATGCATCCGGCCATCGGCGGCATCCTGGCCCGCCTGCGTGAGACGGTGGAGCGCTATCCCGGCCGGGTCCTGCTGGGCGAATTGTCAAGCCAGCCCGGCGCCAGCCAGCGTATCGCGGCCTACTGCTCGCCGCAGGGGCTTCACGCCGCCTACAGCCTGTCGCTGGCCAAGCAGCCCTTCAGCGCCAAGGGCTTCGCCCAGGCCCTGACCGCGGTGCCGCGGCCGGAGTCGATCTGCTGGAGCCTTTCCAACCACGATGTGGAGCGCGCCGCCAGCCGCTGGCTGCCGGCCGGCGCCGACCCGCAATCCTTCAACGCACTGTTGGCGATGCTGGCGGCGTCACTGCCCGGCACCGTCTGCCTGTACCAGGGCGAGGAACTGGGCCTTCCCAACGCGATGTTGGAACAGCATCAGCTGCGCGATCCCTTCGGGATCACCTACTGGCCCGATTTCCAGGGACGCGACGGCAGCCGCACCCCGATGCCCTGGCGCGCCGACGAGCCCAACGCCGCCTTCACCATCGGCGAACCCTGGCTGCCGGTGCCGGACGCCCATCTGGAGCTGGCGGTCGACCGGCAGGAACGGACCGCCGGCAGCCGGCTGGCGGTGTGGCGTGCCGCGCTCTCCCTGCGCCGTGACCTGGAGGCGCTGCGCTCCGGTGCGGTGGCGGCGGTGGAGGAGCATGGCGACGTGCTGTCCTTCGAGCGCGTCTTCGGGGAGGAGCGTCTGCTCGCGGTCTTCAACATGGCCGACCGCCCGGCCGAATTCGCCCTTCGCGGGCGCGGCGAACCGGAAGCCCTGCCGGTGCCGCGTGCGCCGGGCGCCCTGCCGCCGGAGCCGACGGCCGACGGCCGGACGCTGGTGATGCCGCCGCTGTCGGTCTACCTGGGGCGTCTGCGCCTGCCGTCCTGATCCTGCCGTCCTCACTTGGCCGCATACGCGGTTCGGGGGTGTCGCCGATACCCTCGAAAGGCAGGCATGCACATTTATGCGATGCAGGGCGCCGCTTCGGATGATTTGTTACACTCTCGCCTAAGCCGCTGTAATTCCCTGATTCACCGCGGGTCACGGAAATTGTCAGCAATAGCAATAATCTTGCGGAGTAGCGGGAGTGGAAAGAAGAGCGTTTCTCACCAAGGCCGGTGTCGGTGCCGTTTCGACCGTTGCCGCCTCGACCCTCGCGGCCCCGGCCATCGCGCAGACCCAGCCGACCATCCAGTGGCGTCTGGCGTCGAGCTTCCCGAAGAGCACCGACATCCTGCTCGGCACGTCCGAACTGATCTCCAAGCGCGTGTCGGAAGCGACCGACGGCAAGTTCCAGATCCGCGTGCACGCCGCCGGTGAGATCGTGCCCGGCCTGCAGGTGCTGGACGCCGTGCAGAACGGCACCGTCCAGTGTGGCCACACCTGCGGCTATTACTATGTCGGCAAGGATCCGACCTTTGCCTTCGACACCGCGATTCCCTTCGGTCCGAACGCCCGCCAGCAGAACGCCTGGTACCAGTATGGCGGCGGTCAGGAGGTGATGCGCGCCTTCTTCGCCAAGCATGGCATCGTTCAGTTCCCGGCCGGCAACACCGGTGCCCAGATGGGCGGCTGGTACCGCAAGGAAATCAAGTCGCTTGCCGACTTCAACGGCCTGAAGATCCGCATCGCCGGCATCACCGGCCAGATCATGGCCAAGCTGGGCGCCGCGCCGACCCAGATCGCCGGCAGCGACATCTACCCGGCGCTGGAAAAGGGCACCATCGACGCCGTCGAGTTCGTCGGCCCCTACGACGACGAGAAGCTGGGCTTCGTCCAGGTCGCCAAGTACTACTATTATCCGGGCTGGTGGGAAGGCGGGCCGCAGGTCTCGCTCTACATCAACCAGAAGGAATGGGAGGCGCTGCCCAAGTCCTATCAGGCGATCCTGACCGCCGCCTGCGCCGAGGCGAACAGCGCGATGACCGCCCGTTACGATGCGGAGAACGCCAAGGCGCTGAAGCGTCTGGTCGCCAAGGGCGCGCTGCTGCGTCCCTATCCGCGCGACCTGATGGAGGCCGCCCACAAGATCGCCTTCGAGATGTACGACGACATCGCCAAGACCAATCCGGACTTCAAGACGGTCTACGACAGCTGGAAGCCGTTCCTGGACGAGGTGCAGCTGTGGTTCCGCGTGGCGGAGCTGCCCTACGACAACTTCGTGCAGTCGGCCGGCCGCTCGAAGTGACGGTCCCGCAGGTCTGAAAGGACTGAAGAAAATGGGGGCGGCCGGATCGGCCGCCCCTATTCCGTCAGGCGAGATAGTTCAGCAGCGACAGCTTCTGCGTCTGGCCGGCGACGGCGTAGGTCGCCTGCTGCACGTTCATCGCGCTGCTCAGCCGTGCCGCGACCTCGTTCTGGTCGATCCCCTCGATCTTGGCGATGCGCTCGGTCAGGGTGGCGACGGACTCGTTGTGGGAGGTCTTGATGGTCTCCAGCGTCGCGCCGTCGGACGCGACCTTGGCGTGGATCGACCGGATCTGATCGGTGGCCTGGGTCAGCATCTCGCGCGCCTGGGTGCTGTACTCGGTCCATTTGCCGGGGTTCGCCGCCGCCGTGCGCACCAGCTGCATCGCCTTGACCAGCGTCTGGAACGCCTTGTCGTCGGCGCTGACGCCGTAGGTGACGTTCAGGTTGTCGTCGATGGTCACCTGGGACTTGCGGTACGCCTCGGCGTTCTTGCCCTTGGTCAGATATTCGGCGTCGTAGAAGGGCAGGTCGGGCGGATCGGCATAGGGAACGTTGATCAGGCTGTCCTGCTCCGGCGGCAGGGTTCCGACCGTGATGGTGTTCTCCAGCGACCCGTTCGTCACCTTGGCGGAGGTGGAGAACAGCGACGTGCGGTTGGGGTGATTGGTGGGATCGGCGAAGCCCGTGCTGGTCAGCGCGATACCGGGCCCGTTGCCCACCGCGTCGATGGTCACCGGCGGAGCGGGGTTCAGCGTGGCGAACTGCTGGCGCAGCTTGTCGGCGACCTGTCCGACATTGTTGACGCCGGCGGCGTAATCGGTGTCGCTGACGGTGTAGCTCACCTTGTAGGTCTGGTATGGCGGCAGGTCATGCGGCGCGGTCGGGTTCCGGGTGTAGTAGTTCTGGTTGTAGGGATCGTCCGGATCGCCGACCGCGACCGTGAATTCGAACGTGTCGCCGATGTCGACCGCGGCGCCATTCAGGGTGAAGCGGTCGATCTGCGGCAGGGCGGCCGTCGGCGCCTGGGTGGTGGATGGCGTATCGACGCTGTTCTCCACCGTGGCGGAGTTCACGACGCGCGCCGACAGGTCGAACTTCTGCCCCGGATCGTTGCCGACCAGCGTGATGATTCCGTTGGAGGTCGAAACCGTCATCGGCAGCGCCGGGTTGGCGGCGTTGATCTGGGCGGTCAGGGCCTGGGCGACGAAGGTCAGCGACTTCGGGTTGGCCGCCAGATTCTGATGGCTGAAGGTCTGGCCGTTGATGGTCACCTCGAAATAATCGTCGGTGTTCACCACGGCGCCGTTCAGCGTGATCTTGCTGGTCTGCTTGGTCGCCAGCAGGTCGGTGACCGGTTCCGTGCCATAGCGCGAGCCGGCGAACAGGTAGCGGTCGCCGAAGCGCTGGTTCAGCAGCGCCTGGATGTCGCGCATGGCGCCCTCGGCGCGGTCCTTCACCTGATCGGCCTGCGGGAAGGAGACGTTGAAGCTGCTGCTGGACGCCGCCTTCAGCGTGTCGAAGCTGAGGTTCAGCATGGCGCCCTCGCCCGGGCCGCCGGAGATGTTGAAGTTGTAGCCCTTGCCGTCGTTGGGCGGGGTGGTGCCCAGGTTGATGGCGCGGGTGGTCTTGCCGCCGAGCCCGTCCGTCACCGTCACGTCGAAGGTGCCGTTGCCGCCCTGCTGCGAGGGCACGGCGGTGACCGTGTATTTGGCGCCCACCGTCAATTTCGACTTGGCGGGATCGATCGCCACCTTCATCCCCTCGGGATTGGTGTTGATCGCCGAGGTGACGCTGGCGGGGCCGGGCTGGAAGGGGAAGGTCGTGCTGGAGGTCCAGCTCGACACGATCGATTCCAGGGAGGTCAGAACCTTGTCCGTCGCCTGCACGCGCGGGGCCGCGGTGTTGATGCTCTGGATGTAGTTGTCCTTCTTCGCCATCTCCGCCCGCAGGTCCAGAAGCTTCTGCACCTCCGGCCCATAGGCGTTGAGATCGACCGACTTCTTGCCCGTGGTCAGCTGTTCGGACAGCCGGTTGATGTCGTTCTGGCCGCCGGACAGGTTCCGGACAAGGCTCAGATATTTCGAGTAGCTGCTGACTCCCGTTATCGAGCTCATCGGACCACCGCCTCCAGCGCATCAAACATTGCATTGGCCACTTGCATGACCCGTGCCGAAGCCTGGTAGGAGGTCTGGAGCTGCTGCAGCTGGGCGATTTCCTCGTCGATGTTGACGCCGGTCTGGGACTGGTAGCGCTCGGACAGCAGCTGCATCGACGCCTTGTTGGACTCGCTGGCGGTGTTGGCGGTCTTGGCCGCGGCCATCCAGGTGCCGGTGATGGCGCTGCCCATGGCGCTGTAGCTGGTGTCCTTCAACTGCAGGCCATCGGCGCTGAAGTTGCGGCCGGACGCATTGATGGCCGTGACCATGTCGTCGATGGCGGCCCGCTTGATCTTCGCGGTGTTGTCCACGAGCTTGGCGTTCACGGCGATGGTGAAACGGTCGTTCCCGGTGAAGAACTGGTTGATCTGCTCGCCGTCGGCGGCCGGGGCGGATTCGTCGTAGGCGTCGGCGAAGCTGGTCGGCTCACCGGGCCGGGTCGGGCCGGTGAAGGCCTTGGCGAATTCGTCCAGCTGGGAGCGCAGCTTGCGGACGATTTCCGCCGCCGGGTCGCCGCTGGCCGGCGTCGGCGGCTCGGTCGTCGAGCCGTCCTTGCGCATCTGGATCAGCGAGCCCAGCTTGCCGGCGGTCAGGTGGTTGTTGATCGAGGTGACTTGATTGCCGACCTGTAGGTTGATGTTGCCGCCGTCATAGGAAAGATTTGCCGGCTGGGCATCGACCAGCGCCAGACCCGACGGGGTGAAGATCGCCAGACGGCCGTCCGGCCGCTCCACGGTGCGCACGGGCATGTAGGTGCTCAGCTCGCGGATCAGGCCGTCGCGCTTGTCGGCGACGGCGTTGGCGGCCGACCCCTGGCCCAGCAGCGACACCGTGTCGTTGTTGATCGTGTTGATCTGCTTCAGCAGGTCGTTGACCGTTTCGACCGACTTGGTGATGTCCGTCTTCATGTCGCGGTCGAGCTGTTCCACGCCTTCGGAGACGCGGCGGATCTCGCGCGAGAAGTTGTCGGCGGCCTGGACCAGCTGGTACTGCGCGGTCTCGTCCTCCGGCGAGGTGGCGAGCGTCTTCACCGCGGCCTGGAACTTGTCGGCATAGTCGTTCAGCAGAGGCGTGCCGTTGGTCGTCCGCAGCAGGTCGCCCAGCTGCTGCATGTAGGTCGCCGTCGCCTGCGATCCGCCGTCGCGCGCGGTCAGGTCCATCACCTGCGCCATCAGGGCCTTGTCGACTTCCCGGCGATAGGTCGTGCTGATGACCTGGCCGCTGGCGTCCACCGACTGTTGGGCGGTATGGCGCGTGCGGGTGGGATCGTTGGCCTGCGCGATGTTGTCCGAAACCAGCTTGACGCTGGACTGGACCGTGCGCAGCCCGGCCGTGGCGCTGTTCAAGGCTGCGAAGAGGGACATGGCAGGGGACCTTTCGCGGATCGGGAGGATCGGGGCGTGGCCGGGATGGCCGCCGCCCCCCTCTGGCGATCAGGGAAACGGGCGATGGGATGCACGTTCGGGAAATCAGGAGGTCAGGGCCGCGGCTTAACGCTTCAGACCCAGCACTTCCTGCAGCATTTCGTCGGAGGTGGTGACGATCTTCGCGTTGGCGGAATAGCTCCGCTGGGTGACGATCATCTTGGTGAACTCGTCGGCGATGTCGACGTTGGAGCTTTCCACGCTGTTCGCCACCACCGCACCGGCGCCGTTCGTCTCCGGATCGTTGAAGTTCGGCTTGCCGGCCTCCTCGCTCTCGACGAAGACGCCGCCGGATTCGCGCTGCAGGGCGTTCGGGTTGTTGAAGGTGATGATCGGCACCTTGGCGACCATCTTCGACCGCCCGTTGTCATAGTTGACCATCACGGTGCCGTTGTCGCCGAAGACCACGTCCTTGAACTGTCCGCGCGGTGCGCCGTTCTGAACCAGCTGGGTGACGTTGATCTCCTCGCCGGCATATTGGGTCAGGCCGCCGGGCTTCTGGTACTTGCCGAGGTTCAGCGTGACCTGCTGCGGGCCGAAGCCGTAGTCGACCGTGAAGGTCACGGTGGCGTCGGCACCGGCGGACTGGTTGGCGGAGCTGACCGACGTGCCGGTGCCGACCAGGGCGGTGGAGATGTTGGTCAGCGTGCCGACCGTCTCCGGCGTCTTGCCGAAGGTCAGGCCGATATGGGCCGGCGTCTGGCCGGCGACGGCGCTCTGGTCGAGGGTGAACTGGGCGGGGGTCGCGTCTGTCCAGGCTCCGGTGGCGGTTGCGTCACTGGTGACCGTCAGTGCGGCTCCTGTCTGGGTCACGGTCCCGCCAGCGGCTGTGATCAATTCGCCGAGCCGCGTCATGACTTTGGTCGGTGTGTTGTAAAGACCGATATTTGCATTATCCAAGGCAAGCGAGAAGGTGCGGGAAGTGCCGCCGATATCAGTCGTAATTGAGTAGGTGTCGCCAACGTCGACCGTCGATCCGCCCAACGTGATAGTGCCTGCGCCGTTGTCAGTCATCGTGTTGGCATAGGCCGGGCTGGCTGCAGTCTTGGCGGTGACGGTGATGACGCCGCCCTGCGCGCTGGCGGTCACCGGCAGCGAGGTATTGGCGTTGATCTTGTTCGCCAGCGCCGCGGTGATGTCCTCCATCGTCATTTCTTCGCCGGTGGTGCTGTAGGTCACCGCCGTACCGTTGATGCTCAGCGTGTACTGCGTGCCGATGTCGCCCGGCGTGCCGGTCAGGGTCACCGTGCGGCTCTGGCGCACGCCGGCCACGCTGGCGACCGATGGCAGCGAGCTCATCGTGTTGACGGCTGGCGCGGAGTTAAGAGGTACGTCAGCGGTGGAGTTGACAGGGTCGCCAGCGGTGTTCGCCTGGATCGACAGGATGTTGCCTGCGGCCGAGGCCGTGTAGGTGGAGCCAAACTGCTGATTGATCTTGCCGGCCAACTGAGAGACGACGTCGCTCACCGTCGAATAGCTCTGATAGGTCGCGGCCGTCACCGTGTAGCTGACCGGCTGGCCGTTCACCCTGATGGTGAAGGAGTCGCCGACCTCGACCTGGGTCTGCGGGAACTGGTACTTGTCGATTTCGCCGGCACTGCCGGTCGCCGCCGTCGAGGTCTGGGTAACGATCGTGTTGTCGGTTCGGGTGCCGGACTGCACCTCCGTGTTCAGCTTGAACGGCGTGCCGGCATCGCGGGCGGTCACGCGGATCGTCTGGCCGGACGAGGTGGCGAGCACCGATGCCGCCGGGGACGCGGAGTTGATCTGGTTGGCCAGTGCGCCGGCCAGCCCCGAATAGGTGCGGATCGAGCCGATATTGTCGGCCGTGATCTTCAGGCTGTAGTTGGTGCCGTTGACCTTGACAGAATAGACGTCGCCGATGCGCAGGTTGTCCTGCCCATTGGTGTTGTTGCCGGAGATCGTGATGACGTTCACCTGTGCGACCGCCGTCTGGCCGGCGATGTTCTGGCCGAAGGACACGGTGGCGGGGTTGCCGGTGAAGGTGCCGTCGACGGGCTTGGTGTTGGAGCCCGGCGCGTCCAGGACCATGCGCCAGCTGCTGTCCGCCTGCTGCCGCCACTTGAAGTTCACGGTGCGCGGATTGCCCTGGCTGTCGAAGATCTGGATGCTGCTGTCGGGGACCTTTTCACCGGGCTTCGGGGTCGCCGGCAGGTTGGCGGCCAGGTCGATGGTGCTGGTCGCCACCGGCTTGTCGATCAGGCTGTTCACCTGGATCGGCGCCACCTGATCCTTGTGCAGGACGCCCGTCACCGGATCGACCAGCCAGCCGTTCAGGGCGTAGCCGGCGCTGTTGACCAGATAGCGGCTCTTGTCCAGTTCGAAGTCGCCGGCGCGGGTGTAGAAGGCGGCCGACGACGACACCGTACCCGTCTGCGTCTGCACCAGCGTGCTGGATCCCTGGGTCGCCACCTTGGTGACGCTGAAGAAGCCCTGGCCCTGAATGGCGATGTTGGTCGGGCTCTGCACCTGGGTCAGGGCGCCCTGGATGTTGTTCATGAAGACCGGCTGCGCCGTGACCCCGCCCGGCTCGTGCAGGCGCTGGCTGGACTGCAGGACCATCGTCTCGAACGCTGAATCGACCCGCTTGTAGCCGATGGTCGAGCTGTTCGCGATGTTGTCCGAGATATGTCCGAGCGCCTTCGACTGGGCATTCAGGCCGAGAACGGCGGTTGTCATCGAACCGAAGATGCTCATGGCCGGGGTCTCCGAAAGAATAGGGCAAAGGTCTTCTGCGCCCTACCTAGCAAGCGGAGTGCCAACTGCGATGGTCTCGTCAACTCATTGAAATAACTAATTTTCCTGCGCGGGCGGTGCGGCGGCGCCCGAATTTGCCGGGAGGTGGGAAAGTTTCGCCTAGTGCCGGCGGGGGCGGGCGGGCAGAAAGCTCCCGCCGAAGTCGCCGCCCGCCGTCATCGTTCAGTCCTTATCGTCCTGCTGCCCTGGCGGCGCGCAGGGCCTGGGCCTTCAGCACGGCGGCGGCGGTGCCGACCACCGTGGTCCAGTCGCCGGGCCGCGGCTGGCGGAACAGCCGGAGCGACGGGTACCAGGGGCTGTCGGCGCGGTCGAGCAGCCAGCGCCAGTCCGGCACATGGGGAAGAAGGAGCCAGGACGGCACGCCCATCGCCCCGGCCAGATGGACCATGGCGGTGTCGACCGTGATCAGCAGGTCGATGTTGGCGAGGATGGCGGCGGTGTCGGCGAAGTCGCGCACCCGCTCCACCGCGTCCCGCACCCCCTCGCCGGGCAGTCGCGGCAGGTCGGCGCGGGCGTCGCCCGTCTGCAGGCTGACGAACCGCACCCCCGGCACCGCCAGCAGCGGACGCAGTGCCGCGACCGGGATCGAGCGGTTGCGGTCGTTGCGGTGGCGCGGGTTGCCGGCCCAGACCAGTCCGACGCGCAGGCCCGCCGTGCCACTACGATCGC
The DNA here is from genome assembly GCF_008364825.1 of Azospirillum sp. B21. GTDB lineage: Bacteria > Pseudomonadota > Alphaproteobacteria > Azospirillales > Azospirillaceae > Azospirillum. The sequence goes on along the minus strand of NZ_VTTO01000021.1, from coordinate 79,000 downwards.
CGTCGTCGTTCCTGTCCCCGTCCTGCTCCGCCAGCCGGTTGCGCCAGCGGGAAACGTCGGCGGGATCCGGGGCTAGATAGGGGACGCTGGCGGGGATGGTCGCCAGATCGGTGCCGAAGGCGTAGGGCAGGCTCATCAGCGGGCAGTGGAGGTCGTGCGGCGGCGGCTCCTCCCCCCGCACCAAGACCTGGACCGACTGGCCGAAGGCCCGGTTGAACAGGCGGAAGAGCAGCAGGTGCGTCTCCAGGATCACCCGTCCGCCTTCGCGTGCGGCGATCTGTGCGACCAGCGGAGCGTAGCGGACGAACTGCATGGCGTCGCCGAACCCCTGGTCCATGTGCAGCAGGATGGTGGCGGCACCCGGCGGCCGTCCGTCCCAGGGCGGGGTGGCAAAGCGGCGCCAGCGATGCTCGAACCCCTCCCAGCCGGCGCGCAGGTCGCCGCGCACCAGCCGTCCCACCGCACGGGCGAGATGGGCGTCGGAACGGGCCGGGTTGCGGGCCAGCACGGCATCGAAACAGGAGTCCGCCTCGTCGAAACGGCGAAGGTCGCGCAGGACGGTGCCGAGGTTGAGCAGAGTCTCCGCATGGCCGGGCCGCAGCCGGGCCGCCCGATCGAGCCAGTGCCGGGACTCCGCATAGCGGGCCAGCGCATGCAGCGACGCGCCCTGCGCCTCCAGTGCGTCACCATTGGCCGGGTCGAGCGCCAGGGCGCGCCGGAGTGCCCGCTCCGCCTGCTCCGGCAATTCGGCCGCGCGCAGGGCAGCCCCCAGATGCCCCCAGGGAGAGGCCGCCGCCGGACGGACGTGGATGGCCCGGCCGATCGACCGGATGGCGGCGGCGAGGTTGCCGGTCTGCGCCGACAGCACGCCGGAGAGGTGCAGCGCGTCGGGCTGCGCCGGCTCCGCCGCAAGGATGCGGGCGTAGCCGGCGGCCGCCGCATCGGCGTGACCGGCCATGTGGTGGTTGACGGCGGCGTTGAGAGCGTCCACGAGTGTCGTCATGGCTTCTTCTCTACACCGGCGCGCCGGTCAGGGCGAGGGGCGACGTCACTGCCGAACTGGGGCCGCAGCCTCAAAACAGGAGCCGCATACGGTAATGGACGACCGTCTTCCGACGCATCTCTGGGTTTCGGCCCATATCCGCGCCGCCGATGCCCAGGGGGTGGCGATGACCGTGGTCCGCAAGGGCGACCCCAGCCGCGGAACGGTGATCCTGAAGCTGAACCGGCTCGACCGCAGCTTCACGGTGCTGGTTCAGACCCGCGAGGGCGATGGCGACCGCCTGTTCTGGGCGCGCGGCACCGGCCCGGATCCGGTACCGGAGGCCGATGCCGACGCCTACATTGCCCGCCAGACCCGCTACGACCCCGACGTCTGGGTGGTGGAGGTCGAGGACCGCCAGGGCCGCCACTGGTTCGAAGGGCCGGTGCGCTGACCGTTCGTCGGCCTGGGGGCCGACCTCAGGCGGCGTCGATGACCCGGGGGAATCGCAGGGTGAAGCGGGTGCCCTGGCCCGGGTGGCTCTCCACCCCGATGGTGCCGTGCAGACGGCCGGTCACCAGATTGTAGACGATGTGCAGCCCAAGCCCGCTGCCGCCGCTGCCGCGGCGGGTGGTGAAGAAGGGATCGAAGATCTTCGGCAGAACCTCCGGCGCGATGCCGTTGCCGTCGTCGGCCACCGACAGCTCCACCATGTCGCCGTCGCAAGGGCGGGCGGATATCGCGATGCGGCCGGGCTGTTCCGGGTCCAGCGCATGGATCAGCGCGTTCATGATCAGGTTGGTCAGGATCTGCGACAGCGCGCCCGGATAGCCGTCCAATTCCAGGTCGACCGGGCAGTCGACGGAAATGGTCAGGGCCGACCGCGCCTTGTAGGTCGGATGCAGGCTGCGCATTAGCTCGTCGATATAGTCGCGCAGCAGGAAGGCGCGGCGTTCGTCGCTGGACTGGTCGACGGCGACCAGCTTGAAGCTCTGCACCAGATTGGCGGCGCGGGTGCTGTTGGACAGGATCAGGTTCGCCATTTCCATGCCGTCGCTGAGGAAGCGCTGGAAGTCGGACTTCTTCAGCGCGCTGGCGGCATGGCGGTCCGACAGCTCCCCGATCAGCGCCTGCAACTGGGAGGCGCCGGTGATGGTGATGCCGATGGGGGTGTTGACCTCATGCGCCACGCCGGCGACCAGCTGGCCCAGCGAGGCCATCTTTTCCGCCTGGATCAGGCTGGCCTGTGTCGCCTTCAGTTCGCAGAGCGCGCGTTCGGCGGCGTCGCGCGACTGGCGCAGCGCATTCTCCGCCTCCACCTCGCGGGTGACGTCGACCACCACCGCCTGGATCGCCGGACCGTCCATCCAGTCGACCCGCCGCCCGGTCAGCTCCACCCACAGGCTGCCGCCGTCGGGACGGCAGGCGCGGATGCGGCGGCGTGGCGTGGACCCGCCGTCCAGCAGCCGGTCGTAATTGTCGATCAGCCCGTTGCGTTCCTCCACCGGCACCAGCGCCAGCAGGGACGGCAGGGCCATCACCTCGGCCACCGTCAGCCCCAGCATGGCGGCGAAGCTGTCGTTGGCATAGAGCGGGTGGAAGTCGCGGTGGATGATGATGCCCTGGATCGATCCCTCGACCAGATCGCGGAACCGCCGCTCGTTGTCGGCCAGCGCCCGCTGGCGCCGGTCGATCTCGTCGATGAAATAGCGGATGGAGGCGCCGATGTCGGTGATCTCGTCGTCGCCATCCACCGGAACCGGAACCTTCGTCGCCGGGCTGGCCGGTACCGATCCGTCGGTCCGCGGCCGGCCAGCATCCGCGTGGCCCGCCGACAGCCGGGCCAGCACCGCCCGGTTCATCGCCACCAGCCGCGAGGACAGGAAATGCCGAAAGATGAAGTAGACGCAGACCGCCAGGATGATCGATGCACCGGCCAGCATCATCACCGTGCGCGACCGCTCGGCGATCAGTTCGGCCAAGGCGTCGGTGCGTTGTGCCGACTGGTCGCGAATGGAATCGTACAATGTGCGGGTGGACCGTTCGACCGTCTCCACCAGCACACGGGCCTGACCGGTCAGGGCCTGGGCGCGGTTGCGCGCCTGCAGCCGGTCGATGGCGCTGTGGAATACCCCGCCCGGCGCGACCAGCAGCGAGAACAGCTCCTCCTGCACGGTCGACATCATCTGTCCGGTCGTGTCCGGCGCATCGGCGGACAGACGCGCCAGATCAGCCAGCGTGCGTTCGGCCGCCCGCGCCTCGCCCTTCAGGCGGCTGAGATGGTCCAGCTGCGTGGCGCCCGCCGCCCGCGCCATCAGCGCGCCGATGCGGACGGCCCAGGCGCCGGTGTCGGGCATGCTCTCGATGGAGGCGGCTAGCCGGCTCAACCCCCGCGCCGCTTCGGCCTGACGGTCGCCATAGTCGATCTGGCGCGTGACCTCGGCGTTCAGGTCGGCAACGGTGGCGGCCAGAATCAGCAGGGTGGAGCGGGTCTGTTCCAGCAGGCGGACATTGCCGTCGCGCTCGCCGTCCTCAGTGCCGCTCTCCTTCATCAGCCCGCGCATGCGGGCGACGAGGAGTTGCATCGAATCCAGTTCCGTCACCAGCCCGTCATAGATGGAGCGGCGCTGCGGGGTCGAGGTGGCGGCGGCGAGCTGAGGCAGCTGCGCCACCAGCTTCTGCAGGGAACCATGCAGATCGGCGCTGGCGATGACCTCCGGCAGGGTGGTGGTCGACAGCGCCGTCACCTCCGCCCGAAACAGGCGGAAGGAGGACATCGACACGCCGCCGATCAGCACCACCAGCAGGGCCATCACCGACAGCCCAAGCGTGATGCGCACGGCGATGCCGAAGCGGCGCGGCCGGTTCGGCGGCGGGAACTGTGGCGCCGGCCGCACCTGCGGCTGGGTTCCGGGTTGGATCAATGCGCCGGGCCGCGGTGGGCTCTCGGCGATCGAGGAAGCCATGCCGTCCATCATCGCCTCACCGTCATCCGGCCGTCCAGCCGCGGAACGAATTCCCCGTCGCGGGTGATCTGGCTGATCAACTGGGTGGAGACGAAATCCGTGTTGCGGTCCTCCACCAGCCGCGGCGCCCCGGCCAGCATGCCATAGCCGTCGCCGCCGGCCGCGAGGAAGCTGCTGGTCGCCAGCCGGTAATGGGTGGAGAGGCCGACCGGCTTGCCGCCGACCGACAGGCTGCGCAGCCTCTGGCCGGGCGGGCGGCTCAGGTCGATCTCGGCGCGGGCGTTGGACAGGTGCGGGAAGCGGCCCTGAAGCTGCTCCACCGCCGAAACGCCGCTTTCCACCGCGTCCCACAGCTGCTGCCCGGTGACGTCCAGCACCACGCCGACATCGTGATAGGGAAGCTCGGCATAGATGTCGCGGCGGGTCAGCAGGGCGCCGGCCGGATAGCTGCGGTCGCCGCGGATGCCGCCGCCGTTGATCAGCGCCACATCGGCGTCCAGCGCCGCGCGCAGCATGTCGACGACTGCGTTGGCGAAGGCATTCTCGCCGGTGCGCACCGCTTCCTTGCGGGTGTCGATCGGCCCGGTGAGACGTCCCACCTCCATCCTCAGCATGGTGTCCAGCCGCGCCGCATAGGCCTTGGCCTGGATGTCGACGGCGGGGTCGGGCGCCACGGCGGCGGTGTCGATCAGGCGGGGGGAGGGGGCCCAGGTCACCCGCGTCTTGCCGTCCGCCTGCGCCGTCCGCTCCACCGTCAGGTCGAGCGCCAGCACCCATCCCGCCTGCGGACCCACGGTGGCGGACAGAAACCGGCCGTCATAGTCGACGGCGAAGGGGCGGCTGCGGTCCTGGTACAGCACGATGTCGGCGGGGCGGGCGGCCAGGATGCTGCGGTGGGTGTCGCCGGCATAGCCGGTCATCGCCACCACCAGATCCACCCCCTCGGCCCGCAGCGCCGCGGCCTTGGCGGCCAGTGCGGCGACGGGATCGCGGAATTCCGTGCGCTGGGTCCGGGTGGTCTCCCGAGTCAGCACGGGAGTTGCGGCCAGAACGCCGATGCGCAGGGGTCCGGCGGTCAGCACCACCGCCTCTTCCAGTCCGTCCGGCGTGCGGCCGGTCGAGCGGTCGACGGTGTTGGTGGTCACGATCGGGAACCCGGCCTCGAAGGCGCGGGCGCTCAGCTGGTCGTCGCCATGGTGGAATTCGCGATTCAGCGCGGCCATCGCATCGATGGTCATGCCGTTCAGCAGGTCGATGATGTGCGCGCCCTGATCGTAGAAGGCCAGCACCGACGGCGCCAGCGTCTGGCCGCCATGCAGGGCCAGCACATGACGGTGGGAGCTCCGTTCCTGCCGGATCGCTCCAGCCAGACGGGCCATGCCGCCGCGTCCGCCGGTCTCCTCCAGATCGGTGGTGCCCTGGGCGTAAAGGATGGTCAGCTTGGCCGTGGCGCTTTCCGCGGCCGGCGGTGTCGCCGCGGGATTAGCCTGCTGGGCGCGCGACGGCGTGGCGCCGAACGCAAGGCACAGGGAAAGACCCAGCGCGAGCGGGGCAATCAGGGATGACAATGTCCTGCCGGGCCGGGACCGAAACCCGCCGGCAGCGCCGCTTCCAAAACCGATGTTGTCCATAGCCCGGCGTCACCATTGGCCCCCCGTGCCGGATTATGCGCAATTCGGTGCCGCTGTAGAAGCAAAGCCGCGTTACGGGACTGTCATATAGATGACACGCGGGAAGGAAGTGTCCGTTTTACCCACTCATACACTCCGAGAGTCCTTAGAATTCCAATCAACTTCATGCGCAATGGTGCCGGGACTGCGGCAAAACGTGGCGCCAGCCCGGCCCGCCGCGTCTTGGCGAGTGCCGCCCGGCGCGCATAGGCGACGCGGTGCAGGGTGACGTGCCCGGCATCGCTGTCGAAACAGGCGAAGCAGGCGCGTTGGTCCGTCCCGCGTGGCTCCCCCACCGTGCCGGGGTTCAGCAGATAGACCGCATCGGGTTGCAGCGTCGCACCGCCGTCCAGCGGGATCGACCGCACCGAGCCGTCGCGCCACTCCCACAGCCCGGCGCGGTGCGTATGGCCGAAGGCGCAGACCCGCGCTCCGGATGAGTGGCCGGCGAGCGCCTGAAGGCTCAAGGCGCGCTTGGCGTCGTCGTCCAACCGCACCAACTCCTTCCCCTCGTCCGGGTGCAGGGCGCCGTGGACGGCGATCAGCGCGCCATCGACCACGGTGGTCAGCGGCAGGCCGGACAGGAAGGCGCGGCTCTCCTCGTCCAGCCTTCGCCGGGTCCAGTCGACGGCGCGCGCCGCCGGACCGCTGAACCCTTCGGTCCCGATGGCGCCGGTCACCGCCCGGTCATGGTTGCCGGCGATGCAGACCGCCCCCGCCTGCCGCAGCAGGGCGATGCAGGCGGAGGCATCGGTGTTGTAGCCGACGATGTCACCCAGGCAGACGATGCGCTCCACCCCCTCAGCCCCTATGGCGTCCAGCGTCGCCTGCAGGGCTTCCAGATTGGCGTGGATGTCGGAGATCAGGGCGATCTTCATGAGTCTCGGTCACGACTTGGCGAGGCGGGGCAGGCGGGTGGCGCCGGAGAAGCGGGCGAACAGCCGGTCCAGCTTCGGGCGCAGGAAGGGCATCGGGTCGTCGGGGGTGATCGCCTTCGCCTCGCACCGCGCGACCCAGGCGAGCCAGTGTGCCGTCGGAACGCCGCTGTCGCGCGCCGCCAGCCGGTCCTTGCTGATGTGGCACCAGCAGGCGCCGGGCCGCGCCTTGGCCGGGGCAGGGCGGGGGCGGCCGGTCAGGTCGGCATGGACGATGGCCGGCAGGTTCACCCCGGCGACGGCGCCCAGATGGTGCCACAGGTTGAAGCGCGGGTTGATCTCCAGCAGGTGCAGGCGGCCCTGCGGATCGCGCTTGAAATCGAACTTGGCAACGCCGGTAAGACCGATGCGGGTCGCGATCTCCCGTCCCAGCGCGGCAACGTCGGCCCCCTCGCCGTCGATGTCGGTGATGGTCAGCGCGGTGCTGTGGCCGAAATCGACCGGGTAGGTCCTGATCTTGCGCCCGGTGAACTCGCCTACCACGGCGCCGTCGGCATCGATATAGACATGGTGGCTTTCGATCCGCGTTTCCGGTCCGGGGATCAGTTCCTGCGCCAGCAGGTCGATTCCGACCGGGATCAGCCGCAGCCAGAGCGCGCGCAGTTCCTCCGGCCCCTCCAGCCGGATCGCCTTGCCGAGCCCCTCGATCTCGTCCCAGGGCGGCCGGCGGGTCAGCGGCTTGACGATGACGGGATAGCGCAGGTCCAGCTCGGGCGCCTCGCTGCCCGGCAGAGGGCGCAGCCGCCGGGTGCGCGGAACCGGCAGATCCAACCGTTCCGCAAGCGCCTGGAAACGGCTCTTGTCGACCAGCGTCTCCACCAGATCGCCGTCGGCGAGTGCGAAGCGGAAGACCGCGGCCAGCCGGTCGCGATGCCGCGACACCATCAACAGCTGGGCATCCTCCTCCATATAGAGCACCGGCTTGTCGGGCTGGGCTGCGCCGAAACGCAGCAGCCGATCCACCAGAGCCTCGTCACAGCCGCCCTCCCATGGGATCGGCCGTTCGGTGAAGCGGGAATGGGCGGTGGCGCCGCCGGGCGGCCCGACCACGGCGCAGCGGACGCCCGCCAGCCCCAGCGGGCGCACCAGATCCATGTCGCCCAGCACGCAGGCCAGTGCCCCGGTCTTCCTCTTGGTCATTCGCACGCCTCCCCCCTCAGATGCTTTTTGCCGGCGCGGTCCAGCCGCGCAGCGACCGTTTGGCCGTATCGATCATCAGCCCGCGCGCCCGTCGGCAATACGCCTCCACCCGCCGGCTGACCCGGTCGGGACCGAGCGTCAGCCAGTTCATCGGCTGTTCGGCATTGGACAGCAGCGGCTTGTGTCCAGCCGGGGTCGACATGAAGTCATAGCAATCCTCGCCGCGGGCCAGCGTGTCCTCGACCGCCAGCACATGGCTGAGCAATCCGGGCTTCAGCCGGTTGTCCGCCTCGAATGCGAAGCCGCCCTGGTAATTCAGGACCCGGTTGCGGTGGACGAAGTTGTAGAGGTAACCGACGGGCTGGCCTCCGGCGCTGACCCGGCACAGGCGTACCGCACCGCTCGGCACGCCCTGGGTGATCAGCTGCTCGTGAAAGGGGCGGAAGGCGGGATTGGCGAAGGCTCCGGCCTGCCCGCGGGCCTTCCAGCCGGCCTGATGCAGCACCTCCAGCGCCGCGAAATCCTCAAGCGCCTCCTCGACGGTGGTGGCGACGCGGTAATCCAGCCCGCCGCGGGCACGGTAGAGCCGTTCGCTGCGGTTGACCGCCGCCCGCGTGTTGCGGCCAAGCCCCGCGCGGAAATCGCCGCCCGCTGCCCTGACCGGCGCCAAATCCACCCATTGCGCGGAATCGGCGATGCGCAGCTGCAGAGAGTGGCCCGTCCGCGCCGCAACGCGCCGGGCAGCTCGCTCCGCCGCCGGGGTCAGGCCGCCCAGCACCAACTCGTCGTTGGCGGACAGCCGGGCGCCCAGCCAGTGCAGGGCGGCGTCCGTCACCTCGTCGGCAAAGCGGCGGTCGGCAAGGATGCCGTTGTATTCCATGAACAGCCGGTCATAGCCGCGGTCGCCCGTTTCGTGGAGCATCCAGCACCGGCCGGGCAGCAGGCCGAGACGCCGCCGCTTGCGCGGGCAGAGCACGGCCAGCCCGACCAACTCGCCCTCCCGCCGGGCAAGCAGCAGCCCGGCCTCGATCCCGGCCGGCATCTGCGCCAGCCAGGGGCCGATCCACGACCAGGACAGAAAGAAGGAAGAGTCGGCGCGCGCCTCCAAATCCGCCCAGACCTGCGCCAGCTTGGGCAGGGGAGGCAGCGGATGCAGGGCGATGTCGATGGTGCCGGGGGCAGCGGTATGGGGAGTGGATTGGGTTGCCGTGCCGGTCGCCGTATCGCTGGCGATGCCGTCGGAGTCGGTGCGGGGCCAGATGCTCATCGGCGCGGCGTCTCCGGAAGATATTCCCTACCGAAAACAACACGCTCGTCCTGCAAACGGTCCTGTCTACACCGGGGGCACCCGAAATCTTGTGCGGCGCGAAAGGATGCCACAAAAGATTGCGCACCTATACGGAAACGCCGGCCCGGCGGATGGAACCGGGCCGGCGGTAGGGCGGATCAGCGCTTGACCGTGTCGGCGGACTGGCCGAACAGGATCTTCTTGCTCTCGTCGTTCACCGTGGGCGTGCGGTTGGGGTTGACCGCCTGCCCCTTCTCATAGGCGCGCACCACCGCCGGCCGCTCTTTGATCGCGTTGAACCAGCGCTTCAGGTTGGGGAAGTTGTTCAGATCCTGCTGCTGGCGTTCATGCGGCACGATCCAGGGATAGCTGGCCATGTCGGCGATGGACAGCTCCGCCCCGCCCAGGAACTCGTTGGTGGCAAGCCGCTTGTCCATCACGCCGTAGAGGCGCCCGGTTTCCTTGACGTAGCGTTCCATAGCGTAGGGGATGCGTTCCGGCGCGTATTGGACGAAATGGTGGTTCTGGCCGGCCATCGGGCCCAGGCCGCCCACCTGCCAGAACAGCCATTCCAGCACCGTCTTGCGGCCACGCAGGTCGGTGGGCAGGAACTTGCCGGTCTTCTCGGCCAGATAGATCAGGATGGCGCCGGATTCGAAGACGGTGATCGGCTCGCCGCCGTCGGCCGGGGCGTTGTCGATGATCGCCGGCATGCGGTTGTTGGGCGAGAAGGCCAGGAATTCCGGCTTGAACTGGTCGCCGGTGGAGATGTTCACCGGCTCGAACCGGTAGTCCAGCCCGGCTTCCTCCAGAAAGATCGTGATCTTGTGGCCGTTCGGCGTCGGCCAGAAATAAAGGTCGATCATCCCAAACCCTCCAGTGATTTGCGGAAAAGGTTAACCGCTTCGTTCCGGCTGGCAAGCCCGCTCCGACGCGGAGCAGCCCTTCGGTCCAACCAAGTTATTTCGTATAACGAAATACAATTTCATTTTGTTGACAGTCCTCGCTGCTTCTGTCAGCTTGGCCAACGAACAGACGAGGCGGCGCCCCCTCAATCCTTGGTTTCCCTTGAAATCATTCTCCCCGGACGGAGAGCACGCATGGCCTTGGACAAGGACGTTTTGGATCAACTGCTGGACACGCTGGGGCGCTTCGTCCGCGAAAAGCTGGTCCCGCTGGAGCATAAGGTGGCGGAGGACGACGCCATCCCGGCCGAGGTGATCGCCGCGATGCGCGAGATGGGCCTGTTCGGCCTGTCGATCCCGGAGGAATATGGCGGGCTTGGCTTGTCGATGGCTGACGAGGTGCAGGTTGCCTTCCAGTTGGGCCAGACCTCGCCGGCCTTCCGTTCGCTGATCGGCACCAACAACGGCATCGGTTCCCAGGGCATCGTCATCGACGGGACGGAGGAGCAGAAGCGCACCTATCTGCCGCGTCTGGCCGCGGGCGAGATCGTCGGCGCCTTCGCCTTGACCGAGCCGGAATCGGGATCGGACGCCGGCAGCTTGCGCACCACCGCGCGGCGCGACGGCGACCATTTCATCCTGAACGGCACCAAGCGCTACATCACCAACGCGCCGCAGGCCGGCCTCTTCACCGTCTTCGCCCGCACCGATCTGGACAGCCGCGACGCCCGCGGCGTGTCGGCCTTCCTGGTGGAAGCCGGGACGCCCGGCCTGTCGCTCGGCCCCATCGACAAGAAGATGGGGCAGAAGGGCGCCCACACCTGCGACGTGATCTTCGAGGACTGCCGCGTTCCGGCCAGCGCCATCCTGGGCGAGCGGGAAGGGCAGGGCTTCAAGACGGCGATGAAGGTGCTGGACCGCGGCCGGCTGCACATCGGCGCCGTCTGCGTCGGGCTGGCGGAGCGGCTGATCCGCGACAGCCTGTCCTACGCGATGGAACGCAAGCAGTTCGGCCAGCCGATCGCCGAATTCCAGCTGATCCAGGCGATGCTGGCCGACAGCCGGGCGGAGGCCTATGCCGCCCGCTGCATGGTGCTGGAGACGGCGCGGCGCCGCGACGCCGGACAGAACGTCAACACCGACGCCGCCTGCTGCAAGCTGTTCTCGACGGAAATGGTGGGGCGCGTCGCCGACCGGGCGGTGCAGATCCATGGCGGGGCCGGCTACATCGCCGATTACGGGGTCGAGCGCTTCTACCGCGACGTCCGCCTGTTCCGCATCTATGAGGGCACCACCCAGATCCAGCAACTCGTCATCGCCCGCAACATGATCCGGGAGGCGGCATGACTGTGGGGCGGCCGGTTCCCGATTTCGCTCGCATGGTGGCGGCTCTGCCGCCGCGCATCAGCCACGCCGCACTCGCCTGGGCGGAGCGTACGCCGGACGCCCCCGCCCTGTTCGACGGGGTGCAGGAGTGGAGCTATCGCCGGCTCAAGGAGGCGGTCGGGTGCGCCGCCGCTCATCTCCGGCGGCTGGGTGTGGTCGGCGGCGACCGGGTGATGATCGTCTGCGAGAACGGCCTCGCCGCCGTCACGCTGATCCTGGCGGCGAGCGAGCGCGATGCCTGGCCCGTCATCGTCAATGCCCGCCTGTCCGACCGTGAGATCGACAGCATCCGTGATCATTGCCGGCCGCGCCGGATCTTCTATACCGATACGGTATCCCCCGACGCCGCCGCCCATGCCGCCCGCCATGGTGCGGAACCTCTCGGCGACGCGGATCTGCCGCCGATGGCTGTCGGGCCGCTGCTGGACGCCGATCCGGAGCCGGTCCATGCCGGCAACCAGCGGCAGGTCGGCGCGCTGATCTACACCTCCGGCACCACCGGAAAGCCCAAGGGCGTGATGCTGTCGCACCGCGGCCTGCTGTTCGTCGCCTCGGTGTCGGGATGGATGCGCGGGCTGGGTCCCAGCGACCGCACCTATGGCGTGCTGCCGGTCAGCCATGTCTTCGGCCTGGCTTCCACCTGCCTCGGCACGCTCTATGCCGGCGGTTGCCTGCATACGGTCCCCCGCTTCGCGCCGGCAGCGGTGTGGCAGGCGTTGGAACAGGATGGCGTGACCGTGTTCCAGGGTGTTCCAGCCATGTACGCCAAGCTGGTGGAGCATGCGACCGTCACCGGACGCACGCCCAACGCGCCGGCCCTGCGCTACCTGTCCTCGGGCGGCTCGGTGCTGGACCTCGAGCTCAAGCTGGCGGTGGAGCGGGTGTTCGGCCTGCCGCTGCACAACGGCTACGGCCTGACCGAATGCTCGCCGACGGTGACGCAGACCCGGCTGGACACGCCGCGCGGCGACACCTCCATCGGCCCGGCCCTGCCGCTGGTGGAGATGCGCTTCGTCGACCACGTCACCGGCCGCGACGTGGCTGACGGCGAGCCGGGGGAGCTGTGGGTCCGCGCGCCCAACGTGATGCTCGGCTACTACCGCGAGCCGGCGCTGACCGCCGAGGTCATCACCGACGACGGCTGGCTGAAGACCGGCGACGTGGCCCGGCTGGAGCCGGACGGCTGCGTCACGGTGGTCGGGCGCATCCGCGAGATCGTCATCCGCTCCGGCTTCAACGTCTATCCGGAAGAGGTGGAAGGCGTTCTGACCAGCCACCCGGCGGTGACGCTGGCCGCCGTGGTCGGCCATGCCGTCGCCGGCAACGAGGAGGTGGTGGCCTTCGTCCAGTTCGTCCCCGGCCGCAGTGCCAGCGAGGACGAGTTGAAGGCCTGGGCCGCCGAACGGCTGGCCCCCTACAAGCGCCCGTCGCGCATCGTCGCCATGGACGCCCTGCCGGCCAGCCCGACCGGCAAGCTGCTGAAAAGCGGCCTCAGGGCCTTGGCCGCCGAGGTGATGGCCGCCTGACGTCAACAAACAAAATCCTGTGGGAGGAAACAAGACCATGAAGCGGACACTTGCCCATCTCGTCACAGTCTCGGCCCTGGCCCTCTCGGTGGCGCTCGGTGCCGGGGCGGCGCAGGCCAAGGAATTCCTGCTGGGCTCCGAACTGCCGCTGACCGGCAGCCTCGCCCGCGTCGGCCAGGGCATGCATGAAGGCATCTCCGTCGCCGTCGAGATGGCGAACAGGAGCTATGCCGGCAAGCACAGCTTCAAGGTCCAGACCATCGACGACGAGACCTCCCCGGCCAAGGGCGTGGCGGCGGTGGAGAAGCTGGCCGGCGACGGGGTGGTGGCGATCACCGGCGGCTACGGTTCCAACATCATCGGCCCGGCGTCGGAAGCGGCGCAGAAGGCCGGGCTGGTCTACATCACGTCGGGTGGCGTGTCGCCGGAACTGACCCAGCGCGGCTATCCCACCTTCTTCCGGATCAACAACACCGACGGCTATGCGCTGGCCATGATCGGCCTGCTGCAGGATATGGGCGCCAAGAAGGTCTCCATCGTCTACCTGAACAAGGACGCCACCAGCAGCCTCGCCCGCCAAGTCAACACCGCGCTGACCGCCAAGGGCGTCACGGTGGGCATGCACGAGTTCGACGCCTCCACCAGCGACTTCAAGCCGCTGATGAACAAGGTGAAGCTGCAGGACCGCCCCGACACCATCGCCATGGTCGGCTACGAGAACGACTATGTCGGCATCCTGCGGGCGTCCAAGGTGCTGAAGCCGCAGGTCAAGGCGGTGGTCGGCGTCTGGTCGCTCGCCACCGCGCAGATGGCCAAGGAATTCCCTGACCTGATGGAGAATGTCTACGGCACCTCCATGCTGCCCTATCCGGTGGAATTCACCCAGCCGGAGGCGGTGGAGTTCGCCGCGACCTACAAGAAACTGTTCAACAAGGACCCCGACTATCTGGGCCAGTTCGGCTATGTCCAGACCCGCCTGCTGATCGACGCCGTGGTCCGCGCCGACGAGGCCGGGACGCTGGGCAAGGGCGGCCTGCCGGACGAGCTGCGCAAGACCGACGCCAATACCCTGATCGGCCGCGTCACCTTCGACAAGAACGGCGACAACCTGAACTTCACCCACCGCATGGGCCAGCACCAGGGCGGCAAGGTGGTCCTGGTCTGGCCGCAGGACGCCGCCAACGGAAAGATGAACTTCCCGGCTGTGCCGTGGTGAGTGGATGGGGGTGGGAAGGTTAGCCCCCACCCTGACCCTCCCCCGCTGGGCGGGGGAGGGAAAATCGCCCTCCCTTGCGAAGCGGGGGAGGGAGGGGACCCGCGGCGGCAGCCGTGGGGAGGGTGGGGGCAAGTGCGACCACCTTTGCAAACCCCGCCACCCCCAACAGGGCGCAATCCATGCTTGAACTGACGCTCCAGGCACTGTTCTCAGGCCTGCTCGCCGGCGGCTATTACGCGACCGTGGCGGTCGGGTTGGCGCTGGTGTTCGGGACCATGCGGGTCATCAACCTCGCCCATGGCGAGCTGGTGCTGCTTGCCGCCTATGTCGCCTACGCCGCTGAATCCAATTATGGCGTCTCTCCGGTGCTGGCGATCCCGGTGGCGCTGGTGATCGTCGCGGCGGCATCGGCGCTTGTCTATGCGCTGCTCAGCCGCATCGATCAGGATCGCGAGATCAATTCCCTCATTCTCACCTTCGGGCTGGGGATCATCCTGACCAACACCATCCTGTCGATCTGGGCGGCCGACATCCGGTCGACCTCCGATCCCTGGTTCCAGGATTCGATGGTGGTCGCCGATACGCTGTTCGCGATGAACGCGGAGGTCGCGGCCTTCGTCGGCGGGCTGGTGCTTATGGCCGGGGTCTGGTGGTGGCTGAACCATTCCTGGCAGGGACGCGCGGTGCGGGCGCTGTCGTCGAACCGGGCGGCGGCGACGCTGATGGGCGTCAATCCGCGCAAGATCGAGATCCTGTCCTTCATGATCGCGGCCCTGCTCGCCACCTTCGCCGGCTTCGCCATCTACACCGGCAAGACCGTCTTCCCGGCCTTGGGCCATGTGCTGACGGTCAAGGCCTTCATCATCACCGTGCTGGCCGGGATGGGCTCGATCCCCGGCGTGCTGATCGGCGCCGTCATGATCGGCGTCATCGAATCGCTGACGGTCACCTATCTGTCGGCCTCGCTGCAGGAGTTGGCGGGAATGATCCTGTTCCTGGTCGTGCTGTTCGTCTCGCCTTCGGGCCTGTTCGGCGGGGGGAGGGCGCTGGCGCGATGAGCAATTCCCTGATGAACCGCATTCTTCTGGCCGTGGCGCTCGCCGTCGCCTATGTCGGCGTGCCTCTGGTCTTCGGCGGCAACGCCTATGTGCTGGGGCTGATCGTAGCGGCGCTGACCATCGCCGGGGTGGCGGTGGCCTGGGCGCTGCTGGGCAATCTCGGCGGCATGGTCAGCTTCGGGCACGCTGCATTCTTCGGGGTGGGGTCCTACACCTCGGCCGTGCTGGCGATGAAGCTGGGGGTGCCGGTCTTCGCGGCCATGCTGCTGGGCGGGCTGGGGGCGGCGGTGTCGTCCATCGCCATGCTGCCGGCGCTGCGGCTGCGCGGCCCATACTTCGCGCTCGCCATCCTCGCCTATGCCCACATCTTCCAGATCCTGGCGACGGAGATGACCCCCATCACCGGCGGAGCCGGCGGGCTGCTGTCGATCCCGCGCTTTCCCACCGTGCTGGGCTTCGATTTCGGCGACAAGACCGGCGGCTACCTGATCGTGCTGACCATCGTGGTGCTGGCGGCGCTGGCTTATGACGCCATCCGGCGCAGCACCTGGGGCCTTGCCCTGAAGGCGATGCACGATACGGAGGTCGCAACCCGCGTGGTCGGCGTGCCCAGCACGCATCTGAAGGCGGCGATGCTGGTGCTGTCGGCCTTCATCACCGGGGTGGTCGGGGCCTTCAATGCCCATTTCATCAGCTTCCTCGACCCCGACTACGCCTTCTCCAGCGGCTGGACCGTGCTGCCCATCGCTGCGGCGATCTTCGGCGGCTACCGCACGGTGTGGGGGCCGGTGGTGGGGGCGCTGGCGATCTATCTGGTCGACCAGCTGCTGTTCAAGCCGATCCTGCCGCACGGCCATCAGATGATCCTGGGCGTGCTGCTCTGCGCCATGATCCTGTTCAGCCCCGGCGGCCTGATGCCGGCGCTCAGCCGCCGCCCGGTGAAGGAGAACCGCCATGCTCACGCTTAAAGGCGTCCAGGTCAATTTCGGCGGCGTCCAGGCGCTGAAAAGCGCCAGCTTCTCCGTCGCGGAGGGCGAGAGCATCGGACTGGTCGGCCCGAACGGCGCCGGCAAGACCACGCTGTTCAACGTCATCTCCGGCGTGGTTCGGCCGACCGCCGGGCGGCTCGATTTCCGCGGCACCTCGCTGCTGAAGCTGCCGGAATGGAAGCGGGCGCGGCTCGGCATCGGCCGCAGCTTCCAGATCCCGCGCCCCTTCGGCCATTGCACGGTGCGGGAGAACCTTCTGGTCGCCCAGCGCTTCGGCGCCGGCAAGAGGGATTTGAGGCGGATCGACGAGATCCTCGACATCCTGAACCTGCGCGACAAGGCCGACCGGGACGCCACCACCGAACTGGCGCTGACCGAGCACAAGGCGCTGGAGGTCGGCAAGGCGCTGGCGACCGAGCCCAGCCTGCTCCTGCTGGACGAGGTGCTTGCCGGCTTGGAGACCAGCGGCAAGCGCGCCTTCATGGAACGGCTGGCGGCGGTGCGCGACCGCTACCGCCTCGCCATGGTCATCATCGAGCATGACATCGCCACCATCGCGGCGTTGTGCCCGCGGGTGCTGGTGCTGAATTTCGGCCAGATCATCGCCGACGGCTCCCCCGACGCGGTGTTCCGCGACCCGGAGGTGATCCGCAGCTATACCGGCGAAACCACGCTTGCGGAGGCGTCATGACCAACGCGCTCGACATCCTGACGCTTCGGGCCGGCTATGGCGCGATCAACGTGCTGTGGGACGTCTCGCTGTCGGTGGAGACCGGCAAGACCACGGTGATCGTCGGCCCCAACGGCGCCGGCAAGACCACGCTGCTGCGCGCCATCATGGGGCTTGTGCCCGCCACCTCCGGCGACGTCCGCGTCGACGGGCAGAGCCGCAAGGCGGTGAAGACCTGGGACCGGGTGGCCGACGGTCTGGTGATGATCCCCGAAGGCAGGATGATCTTCCCCGACATGACGGTGGAGGACAACCTGATGATGGGTGCCTTCCCGCCCGGCTGCCGCAGGGATTGGAAGCGCAACAAGGCGATGGTCATGGACATGTTCCCCAGATTGGCGGAACGGCGCGGCCAGATCGCCGGCACCCTGTCGGGCGGCGAGGCGCAGATGCTCGCCATCGGCCGCGGCCTGATGGAACAGCCGCGGGTCTGCCTGATCGACGAGCCGTCGCTGGGCCTCGCCCCCGTGGTGGTGGACGAGATCTTCCGCATCCTCGCCCGCCTGCGGGCGGAAGGGCTGACCATCCTGCTGGTGGAGCAGAACACCAGCCGCGCCCTGAAAATCGCCGATCACGTCTATCTGATGCAGTCCGGCAAGGTCGTGCTGTCGGAACGCGGCGACCGGGTGGACCTGGACCGCCTGCACGCGCTTTACTTCGCGCACGAAACAGCTGCGTGATGGGACAGGGTATGGACGATCTGCTGAATGGGGAACCGGAATCGGGATTCCAGCGCCTGCTGGGCTACGCCTTGAGTCGCTGGGAGGAGGGGGAGGCGGAGCTGACGATGGCCATCGACGAGCGCCACCTGAACCGGGCCGGGGTGGTGCATGGCGGGGTTCTGGTGACGCTTTTGGACACGGTTTCCGGATTCTCGGCAACATACTGTCCCTTCGCCGGCCGGGTGCGGCGGGTGGTGACGCTGTCGCTGTCGACGAGCTTCCTGGGACAGGCGCGCACCGGTACGCTGGTCGCCACCGGCCGGCTGCGCGGCGGCGGGCGCAAGATCATCGGGGTGGCGGCGGAGATCCGCCACGGCGACACCGGCGCCCTGATCGCCACGTCGGAAGGCATGTTCAAATACCGGCCGGGCAGCGAGAACCGGGAGGGAACCGAGATATGAGCGGACAACTGACCGTCGTGCGCCAGGGCCGCGTGATGGTGCTGACCATGGACGACGCTGCCACCAGGAACGCGCTGGGGCCGGAAATGATGGCCGCCGCCCGCGACGCCCTGGTCCAGGCCGCCGAGGATCCGGGGGTGGGGGCCATCGTCCTGACCGGGGCCAACGGCACCTTCTGTTCCGGCGGCAACCTGGGCCGGCTGCTCGGCAACGCCAAGGCCGACCCGGAGGTGACCCGCGGCAGCCTGGAGCGCTTTCATGGCTGGACCCGCGCCATGCGCGCCTGCCCCAAGCCGGTGATCGCCGCGGTGGAGGGGGCAGCCGCCGGGGCGGGATTCTCGGTGGCATTGGGGTGCGACCTGATCGTCGCGGCGGAGGATGCGGTGTTCACCCTGGCCTATGTGAAGGTCGGGCTGAACCCGGACGGCGGTGCCTCCGCCTTCCTCGCCCGCGCCGCGACGCCGCAGCTGGCGGCCGAGATCATGTTCGAGGGCGGCAAGATCGGCGCGGCGCGGCTGGCCCAGCTCGCCATCGTCAACCGGGTGGTGGCGCCCGGCACCGCGCTCGCCGAGGCGATGGCCTGGGCGGAGCGGCTGGCCGATGGTCCGACGCTGGCCATCGGCCGGGCCAAGCGGCTGATCGAGAGCGGCTTCGGCGCTCCCGACGAGCAGCTCGACCGCGAGGCCGCCTTCTTCGTCGAGGCCCTGCATGGGGCGGAGGCGGCGGAGGGCATCACCGCCTTCTTCGAAAAGCGGGCGCCCAATTACCCCCGCGGCTGACCCGGCTGTCAGGCCAGCAACGACAGGGTAGGATCGGGTGGGGTGGGGGCTGCGTTTTCCAGGGAGCGGGCGACGTCGGACGGCGCGCCCGGCACCCGCAGCGGCTCCGCCCGCCCGGTGAAATGCAGCTCCGTCCCGCCATCGGCGGTGGCCCGCAGATAGGCGACGGCGATGGGGTTCACCAGAACGGTATCCCCCGATATCTCGGTCAACTCAACGAATGCCATGGTTTCGTTCCTCTCACGCGTAAGTGTAAAACAGGCGACAATGGTGTATGTTTCCAAACCGGACGTTCAGTGGGGCTGCATGACCGGAAGGGGGTACCCCTTCGACCTCTTGAACGGAACGGAACCGCGACAAACATGGGCGGTTCAGTGGATCGAAGCCGAACAGGCTTCGAAAACCGGACGGGGCGGGCTATAAGCCCGCTCGGTTAGATCAAGGGAGCATGCCGTCTTGAAGTTGCTTGTCGTCGAGGACGATCCGCTGATCGGTCCGGCCGTGAAGGCCGTTCTGGAGAATGCGGGCTATACCGTGGTCGGACCGCTGCGTGATGCCGCCAAGGCCGCGCGGGTCGGTGCCCGCGAATGTCCCGACCTGGCGCTGGTCGACGTCAATCTCGCCGGTGGGGAGAACGGCCTCGTACTGGCCCGGCGGCTGTGGCAGGAGAACGGCATTCCGTCGCTGCTGATGACCGGTTTCGATCACCATGCGGCGGAAGCCCGCAGCTTCGCCATGGGCCTGCTGCGCAAGCCGGTGATGCCGGACGCGCTGGTCCAGGCCATCGGTGCCGCCGGGGAGATCCTGGGCGGGCTGCGCCCGTCGTCCAAGCCGGACGCGCTGGAGATCTTCCACGGCTCCGCCGCGTTCGCTGCCGGCCTTCCCAAGGCGCGCTCGGCCTGACCGGCACACGGACCGCCAATCCGATCGAAAGACGCCCGCCCTTCCGGCGGGCGTCTTTGTGTTCGGCGCCCGCCGGTGTGGCATTGATGGGCCATTCGAGGACCGGAGCGAAATCGGCGCGATCATTCGGCTCCATCGCTGTTGTTGGCGTGGAATACGGAATTCGATGTTCCCCAAACCATGGCTGCCCGGCCGCCTGACCGGCGTCGACGGGCAGCACAGCGAAAGGAATCGTCATGAAGAGCCTTATGATCGGCGCCGCCACCGCCCTGGCCCTGATGGCCGCCCCGGCCCTCGCCGCCGACAGCGGTTCAATCTCCGGCAGCCCGGCCGCCAACAGCGCCGGTTCGACCACCAACTCCAACCAGACCAACCCGCCCTGCACCTCCAACAATCAGTTGGGCTGCGGCAGCATGGGCGGCGTGGACAGCAACAGCGGCGCCACCAGCGGCTCCAGTGGGTCGACGACGGGCAGCGGCTCGATGGGCAGCGGGTCGATGACCGGCTCCGGTTCCTCCAGCTCGACCAACGGCACGGGCGGCAACAGCCTGGGCAACAGCGGCTCGATGGGCACGGGCTCCGACGGTCCGGTCGGCACGCAGCAGCCGTCCGGTTCGATGGGCGGGTCTTCGGGCACCGGCAGCACGACCCGCTGATCCTGAGGATCGGATGAATGGGAAGGGCGCGCGGGTTAACCGCGCGCCCTTTTGTTTTGTTCTGGATGTCGATGGTCGGAGGAATTCCCTCTCCCCCGGGGGGAGAGGGAGGGTTCACCCCTCGCGCGACAGCAATGCCACCGGCAGATCTCCGAACAGCGTCGCGACGGAAACCGCGTCGCCGCCCTCCACCTCCGCCCCGGTCAGGCGATTGCGCCAGCGAGTGCCGCGCGGCAGCGGGATGGCGGTGTTGCCCCAGTCGGGGCTTTCGCCCAGCTGGCCGACCAGACGCGGGACCGCCACCACCACCGTGTCGTCGCCGGCACGGCGGGCATAGGCGACCACATGGTCGGCCCGGTCGCCGGTCGCCTCCAGCGGAAGATACTCGCCGGCACTGAAGACTTCCGGCTTCTCCGCCCGCACCGCCAGGGCCTGCCGGGTCACCGCCAGCTTCACCGCGCCGTCGGTCCAGCGCTCCAGCAGGCCGGCGACGGCGCCGCGCTCCACCACGTCCTCCACCTCCTCCAGCAGCCTGCGGCGGGCATCGTAATCCACCGGCAGCCGGTTGTCGGGATCGACGAGGCTCAGGTTCCACAGCTCGCAGCCCTGGTAGATGTCGGGCACGCCGGGGCTGGTCAGCTTCAGCAGGGTCTGTGACAGCCCGTTGACCATGCCGATGCGTGCCAGTGTCGCCTGGAAGGGAAGGAAGGCCTCCAGGAAGGCGTTGCGGCGGGTGACGTCCAACGCATCGTGGATGAAGCTGACGACCGCGCCTTCATAGGCCTCGTTGGGTGCGGCCCAGGTCGAATGGACCTTGGCCTCGCGCATCGATTTGGTCATGGCGCCGACGATGCGTTCGGCGAAGGCGGTCATCGCCGACTGTTCGATCTGCTCGACCGAGGCACCGGTCAGCTCCGCTGGCCAGGCGCCGAGCAGCAGCTGGTAGAACAGGTACTCGTCATTGCGGTCGGGCGGGGCGGTGCCCTCCACGTCGCCGCGGCGGGCACGAAGCAGGCGGCTCCAGGTCTGGACCTGCCGCTCCCACTCCTCCGGCATCTCCGACAGGGCGTAGAGGCGGGCGCGGGTGTCCTCGCCACGCTTGGTGTCGTGGGTGGTGCTGGCCAGCATGTTGCCCGGCCAGTTGCGCGCGCGGTCCTGGTTGGCGCGGTGGAAGGCGGAGACGCTGACGCCGAAATGGTCGGGATGGCCGCCGACCTCGTTCAGCGCCGCCAACCGGTTGTAGCGGTAGAAGGCGGTGTCCTCCAGCCCCTTGGCCATCACGGGGCCGCTATACTGCTGGAACCGCATGGCGAAGCGGGTGACTTGCCGGTGGCTGTAGCCGCTCTTGGGTGCGGCCACCAGATCGGTGGTCAGCAGCCGCTGCAGGAAATCATAGACCGATCCGTCCGGCCCCTGTTCCGCCCGCCGCGCCTGGGAGATCGCCCAGTCGATGTCGCGGCGGTCGAGATCACTCGGCACGCCGCCGTCGACATAGGTGCGGTAGACGGGGAAGCGGGCGATGGTCTCCTTCAGCGCCTGATGCAGGATGTTGGCGGTGAAGTCGGCGGTGGCGGGGTTGGAGCGGGCGATGCGCGCCGCCTTGCGCGACAGCACGTTCAGCTCGCTCGCCATCTCGCTTTCCATGATGCGGATCTTGCACTGCCGCACCACCTCTTCGAAATCGTCGCGCCGGCCGATGAAGTCGGCGTAGAGGCGGGTGAAGGCTTCCTCCGCCTTGGGATCGACGAACAGGCCTCCCATCAGGTTGGCGTATTCATAACCGGTGGTGCCGTCGATCGGCCAATCCTCGCGCAGCCGCTCATGCCGGGCCAGGATCTTCTCCACCACCAGATAGAAGGGCTTGGAGGACGCCGCGACCAGCCGCTCGCAATAGCCCTTGGGGTCGATCAGCCCGTCGATGTGGTCGATGCGGATGCCGTCGAGCGTGCCGTCCTCCACCATCTTCAGAACCATGCGGTGGGCGACGTCGAACAGCTCCGGCTCGTCCATGCGCAGGCCGGCCAGCTCGTTGATGTTGAAGAAGCGGCGATAGTTGATGTCGTCGGCCGCCACCTTGAAATAGGCGACGCGCCAGTTCTGGCAGCCGATCAGCTCGTGCAGGTGGACCCAGCTGTCGATTTCTCCCTGGTAGCCGCGGAAGACGGACAGGCGCTG
Source organism: Azospirillum sp. B21 (assembly GCF_008364825.1). Classification (GTDB taxonomy): domain Bacteria; phylum Pseudomonadota; class Alphaproteobacteria; order Azospirillales; family Azospirillaceae; genus Azospirillum. Next base: position 56,573 of record NZ_VTTO01000021.1, on the reverse strand, counting down.
GTTGATCGCGTCGGCCACGTCCGGCCGCGTCGCGACCAGTGTCGCCAGTTCCGCCTTCTGAACGCCGGCCCGTGCGATCTGATGGGGCCGGGCATAGGCGAGATGGGCGAATGCGTCGCCGATCCGCTCCAGATCCGGGTGGTCGGTGCCGAGGATGGTGCCGTAATCCTGCGGCCGCACCGGCAGCTTGTGGCTGTCATAGGCCCACACCGCGAAGCTGCCGGTCTCACTGTCGAAGCGCAGCTCCAGCCCGCCCGACACCAGCACCGCGCCATACTGGTCGCCCAGGAAGGGCACCAGCACCTTGCCCTGGAGATAGCGGTAATCTGATTCCCATTCGATGTCGAAATACCCGGCATACGGGCTATCAGGTCCCCACTCCAGCACGTTCAACCACCATTCGTTGTCGGACCCGCCGACACCCATGTGGTTGGGAACGAAGTCCAGGATTTGGCCGAGGTTGTTGCGCTTCAGCGCCTCCACCAGATCGCGGAAGTCGTTCTGGTCGCCGACCTCCGGGTTCAGTTCGTTGTGGTTGACGATGTCATAGCCATGGGTGCTGCCCGGCCGCGCCTTCATGTAGGGGGAGGCGTAGAGATGGCTGACGCCCAGGCGGGCGATATAGTCGGCGATGGCGGTCGTCCGGTCGAAGCCGAATTCGCCATTCAGTTGGACCCGGTACGTCGCACGAGGGATCGGCTTGCCGGCGGCGGGGGCCATGGGTGTGTGCTCCTCGGAGTATGGAAGGGCGGAGTTGGGAAGAGCCATTAGGATCGGCTGCGTGATCAGCGGCGAGCAGGGGAAGAGGACGGGCGCGCCGCGGCCAGGATGGCGGCGACCGCCGCCGGTTCGGGCGCGTCGGCCAACTCCTCCAGCGTCATCGACAGCTTGCGGCGCCAGTTGGGGTATTGGTCGGTGGTGCCCGGCAGGTTGACCTGATCGCGCTCGCGCGTCAGGTCGTCCAGCTGCGCCACCGCCAGCGCCGCATTGGTGCGGGCAAGGAAGGCATGCACCGCATGGTCCAGCGTGTCGTCATAGGAACTGTCGGCACCGAAGCCGGCGGGCAGGGCGATCTCGGCCGCGCGCAGTGCATCCACCAGGGCGCCGCGGTCCGCCGACCGGCGGACCTGCTGCTTCTCCTCCTCGTCATCCGCCGGGTAGAGGCCCTTCTCGGCCTTCAGCGCGATGTCGTCGCCCTCCCACCAGCCGCGCAGCGTGGCGAGGTCGTGGCTGCCGACGGTGGCGAGCGCCAGTTCCGGATACTCGTCCGGTCCCTTGAAGGCGCCGTCCTCGGTCCATTCGAAGAAGACGACGCGGTAGCTCAGCACCCCGGCCTCGGTCATCCGCTCGCGGAAGCCCTCCGGCACGGTGCCGAGATCCTCACCGACGACGAGACAGCGCTGACGCTGGCTCTCCAGCGCCAGGATGCCCAACAGATCCTCCATCGGATAGCCGACATAGGCACCCTCGCCCGGCGGATTGCCGTCGGGAATCCAGTAGACATGCTGGAGCGCCATCGCGTGGTCGATGCGCAGCGCGCCGGCATGGCGCATGTTGGCGCGCACCAGATCGATGAAGGGCTGATAGCCGGCATCGCGAAGTGCCCGCGGATGGAAGGGCGGCAGGCCCCAATCCTGGCCGGCCGGATTGAACAGGTCGGGCGGGGCGCCGACATGGGCGGCGTCGACCACCGCCTGCGGCGTCATCCAGGTTTCCGCCCCGCCGGCATCGGCCCCGACCGCGAGGTCGCGGTAGAAGCCGATCGTCATCCCGAGTTCCGACGCCCGCTCCGCCGCCGCGCGCAGCTGGTCGTCCGCCACCCATTGCAGCCAGGCGAAATAGGCGACGCGGTCAGAATGCTCATTCGCGAACTGCTCCACCGCCGGTGCCGCGGCATCGTGGAACTCGGCCGGCCACTGGTGCCAATCCGCCTTGCCCTCGACCGCGAATCGTTCGCGCAGCGCCTGGAAGGTGGCGAAGCGCTCCAGTCCGATGCCGCCCTCGGTCCAAAAAGCGTCGAAGGCGACGCGACGTTCCGGCTTGGCTGAGCTCTGGAAGGCGGCGAACAGCTTTTCCAGGATCGGCAGCTTCAGCCTGGATACGGCGGTGTAATCGACGTTGGTGGAGGCGCGCGCCGCGTCCAGCGCCTGCCGGAACTCGGGCGAGGCGACCTCCCGGCGCAACTCCGCATCGTCCAGGAACTCCGGCACCGCGGTGACGTCGATGTAGAGCGGGTTCAGGAACAGCCGGCTGGCCGGAGAATAGGGGCTGGCATGCTCGGGATTGTCGAGGAACATGGCGTGCAGCGGGTTCAGCCCTATCACCGCCGCCCCGCGCGATGCCGCGATGTCGGCCAACGTCCGCAAATCGCCGAAATCGCCGATGCCCCAGTCATGGTCGCTGCGCAGGGTATAGAGTTGCGCCGACAAGCCCCACAGCTTCTCCCCCACCAGCATCGGCGTCGGCAGATGGCAGCGGGCCGGCGCCAGAATCAGGCGGGTTTCCGCCACGCCATGCTCCGTCTCCACCCGCAGCGTGTGGTAGCCGGCCCTGTCGAGCTTGCCCAGCGGCAGGCGCCGCTCGGCATAGGTCACGTCGCCGACGGTGATGCAGCGGCAGCGAGGCAGGCTGCCGAAGCCGACCACGCCGCTCTGCGTCTCTCCGCTTTCCAGCGTCAGGGTATAGCGCAGGGTGCGGGTGCCGTGGGGCAGGGTGACCGGCGCCGTCACCGCCTCGCCGGCGCGGCGGACCACCACGGGGGGCAGTGCGCGGCCATACTCCTCCTCGTCCAGCCGGTCGAGCAGGGCAAGCGCGGCGGCCTCGTCCCCCGCCTCGACCCCCATTGCCGATAACAGGGCGCGGATGGTCTCCTCGCTGGCCGTTACCGTCTCCCCGGCGGCATTGTCGAAGGAGCGCTCGATGCCCATGCGGTCGGCGAGCCGGTCGAGAGCCGAGGCCTCCTCCAGCCACAGCACCACCGACCAGGAGCCGAGCGTGTCGCCGGTCAATCCAGCGCCCTCGGACCACAGCACGCGGCCCTTGGCCTCGGGGAAGCCGGATGCCGGGGTGTCGGCCAGATTGGCGAAGGCATGCAGCCGGCTGCCGTCGCCCAGCTTCCAGCAGACGGTCAGGCCTGTCTTGCCGACGACACCATGGCTGGCCGCTCCGCCGGGCACGCCGTCCAGCCGCGGCACGATCTCCGTCCGGCGCAGGGCGAGCGCCCGGCGATACCAGTCGAGCCACTCCGCATGCTCCGGCGTCGCGCGGGCGTCCCAATCCAGCTTGGCCGATTCCGCCGTTTCCGGCGCGGTGGGATCGGGGATGCGGGCGCGGGCGTCCGGGTCCTGGAACTCGGGGAACTTGGCGAACTCCTCCGCCCGGCCCTTGCGCACCGCCTCGGCCAACTCCTCGCCAAAGTCGCAGAAGAAGGGGAAGGGCTTGGCCGATGCCCATTCCTCGCCCATGAACAGCATGGGGATGCCGGGACCCAGCAGATAGAGGATGGTCGCGGCCCGCACCGCTTCGGCCTTGGCGATGTGGGAGATGCGTTCGCCGAAGGCGCGGTTGCCGATCTGGTCGTGGTTCTGGATGAAGGTCACGAAGGCGGTCGGAGGCAGATGCGCCGAGGGTTCCCCGCGCAACTCGCCGTCGCGGTACGCCGACGGGTCGCCCTGGAAGGCGAAGCCCTCCGCCAGGGCGCGGCCCCATTTGGCCGGATCATGGGCGTAGTCGGCGTAATAGCCGCCGTCCTCGCCCGTGGCCGCGCTGTGCAGGCAGTGGTGCAGGTCGTCGTTCCACTGGGCGGAGTGCCAGCGCGGGTCGCCCTCGCGGTGGCGGGTCAGGAAGCGCGCCTGGTTGGCGTCGTTCTCCAGCACCAGATGGACGTGGCGCTGGTTCTGGAAATGGCTGTGCACCCGCTCCGCCAGCTCTTCCAGGACGTGGCGGTCGCTGTCGTCGATGATGGCGTGGACGGCGTCCAGCCGCAGGCCGTCGAGGTGATACTCCTCCAGCCAATAGAGCGCGTTGTGGATGAAGAAGTCGCGCACCGGCCCGCTACGCTCGCCATCGACGTTGATGGCGGCGCCCCAGGGTGTCTTGTGGCGGTCGGTGAAGAAGCTGTTGGCGAAGGCGTGGAGGTAGTTCCCCTCCGGCCCGAAATGGTTGTAGACGACGTCGAGGAAGACCATCAGCCCGCGGGCATGCGCCTCCTGCACCAGCGTCTTCAGATCCTCCGGCCTGCCATAGGCGCTGTCGGGGGCAAAGGGCAGCACGCCGTCATAGCCCCAGTTGCGCGAGCCGGGGAAGTCGGCCACCGGCATCAGCTCGATCGCGGTGACGCCCAGCTCGACCAGATCGTCCAGCCGCTCGATGGCCGACAGGAAGGTGCCTTCCTCCGTGAAGGTGCCGACATGCAGCTCGTACAGCACCGTCTCGTGCCAGGGCCGGCCGGTCCAGGCGGCATCGGTCCAGGCATGGACGCCGGGGTCGATCACCTCCGACAGGCCATGCACGTCGTCCGGCTGGAAGCGCGACGCCGGGTCCGGCACCGCCAGCCCGTCCGGCAGGACGAAGCGGTATCGGCTGCCCGCCTGCGCCCGCGCGGTGGTCAGGCCGAACCAGCCGTCGCCCTGGTCCTCCATCCCAACCGGCTGGCCGCCGTCGTCGAGCGACAGCAGGACGGACGCCGCCGTCGGCGCCCAGATGGAGAAGCGGACGGAACCGTCGGCCTGCACCTCCGCCCCGAAAGGCATGGAATGGCAGCGGCGGCGCTCGTCCACCGGGGCGATGCGGTCACGGTCGCGGCTGGCGATCTCCGGCCCGGCATCGGCGCGGATGATGGCGGTGACGCCGGCCAGCGGAATCGCCACCCAGCCCGGCCGGTTGGCCAGCTCGTAGCCGACCTCGTACAGCGCCTTTTCCAGCAGGAACAGCTTCAGCAGCGTCGGGGCCGCCTGCGGATCGCGCGGGAAGCCGGGGCAATCGCCGATGGCGTTGCGGTAGCCGTCGAGGAAGGCGGCCGATGCCGCGCCTTCCCACCAGGACAGCCACGCCGTGCGGGCATCGCGGGACGGCCCATCGAGGTCGCCCGGCATCGCGTCGCGGGCCATGGCGGCGGCATAGGCGATTGAGCGCAGCATGCCGGCGACATCGCGCAGGATGCAGTGCTTGGCCCGCCGTTCGGCCAGCGGCCGCATCGGCTCGCCTTCGAAATCGACGATCTGCACATCGCCGCGCGACACCAGAACCTGCCCTAGGTGATAGTCGCCGTGCAGGCGCATGGCGCTGAGGTCGGGGGTCGGCGGGATCAGTGCGTCGATCTGGGCCATCATCGCCGCTTCGCTGGCGGCGAGGGCCGTGGCCTGAGGCGCGATGGCCGGGTCAAGCGTCGGCGCTGCGGCGCGCAGCCGCTCCAGCACCCGCTTCGCCAGGGTGCGCACGCCGCCGGCCCACTCCTTCAGCCGCTCCGCCGTCGCCGGCTCCGGCGTGAAGGCATCGCCGCCGCCGGGAGTGGCGAGCGCGCGGTGCAGCTCCGCCGTTCGCTGGCCGAGAAGGCGCAGGAAGGCGACGCTGTCGGCGTCGGCAGCCTGCGAGGCATCGCCGTCTGCGAAGTGGGCGACGCGGTCGTTCAGGTATCCGGTGACATGGCCCCAGGCGTCCTTGGCCTCCGGCACCAGTTCCTGCATCACGCACAGGGTCGTGGAGCCGGAGCTGTTGGCCCGCTCAACCCAGCCCAGCAGAGCCGGCGTGTTGGGGAACTGCGCCACCTCGGTGAGGAAGCGGCTGACCTCCAGTTCCGGATGGGTGCCGGGTTCCAGCTTGCGCAGGCCCTTCAGAATGGCGACATCGCCGATGCGGATGGAGGTGTTGGACTGTTCCGCCGTCATCCGGTGCAGCGGAGCGTCCGCGTCCAGCCGGTCGCCCAGCGCTTCGCAGGCGCGGGTGTGGCCGGCGGTGAGGCCGGGGGACAAGGCCGTTTCGCCCACTTCCAGGTCGCGGTTCAGGACGGCGCCCAGCAGCGCGCGGACCACGCCGTCGTCGGCATAGCCGTCGCGCAGGCGGCCGGCGACCGGCAGATCCTCGGTTCCCTTGATCACCGACGGATCCTCGCCCGTGCCGCGGTCGAGGATCAGGGGAAGCTGGTAGAGCTGCGGTTCCCGACCCGGCGGCTCGACGCGCAGCAGGCAGAGCTGCGCCTGCGATCCTCCGGCCAGCGGCAGAGGCAGGGCATCGACGATGCGGACGGCTGGCCGGCCGGCATCCTTGGCCGCATACCAGCGGCGGGTCAGCAGATGGTCAGGCAGCAGAGAGTCCTGGAGACGCGACAGGATCTCGCCTTCCAGAGGGCTCGCCAGGACATTCGAGTGGACGTGTGGCTGCGGCGCGGTGGGCACGAGGGCTCCTCCCCTGTTGAGCGCTGGGTGGCACGTCGCTCAAACAGAATGGAGGGGCAGCACGGAGGGAGGGAGTACCCGCACCCGCGAAGCCGCTTCCACGAACGACCGCGCCCTTCTCCCGAAAGAGTGGTCAGACAGTCCGCGGGTGGTGCGGCAGATGGGCGAGGCGACCGATCCGCTCGGCCACTTGCAACGCCTCGACGACATCGTCGAGCCGCCCGTCGCGCATCAGGTTGTGCGCGTGGGTGTTCAGCGCGGCGACGACGGCCCGCTCATCGGACACCCCGCGCGCCGGCTGACCGTCCGGGTCGAGCACGGTGGCGCCCAGCGCCGCCATTGCCTCCGCAGTCAGGTTCACGGCCTCGGACAGGGCCTCTTCGTCGTCTTCCGCTGCGGTCAGGATCGGTTCCAGAAGCTCCGCAAGGAGACGGGGGGTCATGGTGCTAATCCTCGGTGACATTCTCAGGCCGTCCCCATCGACGTCGATGCTGCATGTTCTTTCGATACAACAGCCGGAACGAAGGAAAGGTCCGTCCCGCCGCTCCACCCGCGGCGACAGCCGCGCAGGTGGAGACGGCACATGGGAATCGAGTGCGGAGCCGGCAAGCGGGAGCGGCCGTCAACTGCCCCGATGGGAGAGGGGCAGGGCGGCCGGCTACGTCGTCAGGTCGAAGAAACGGCGAACCAGTTCGCCGAGACCTGGGACCGGTTGAGGCCGTCGAGCGAGAGCGTGAAGGTGTTGTTGGCGTCGCCCGTCACCGACAGCCCGAATTCGCTGGTAGTGAAGCTCGCCACCACTCCCGTCCCGTCGGCGCGGTCGTTGAAGCGCGCCATGATGTCGGAAAGACCGAGCGAGCTGTGGCGGAAGCTCAGCACGTCGACACCCGGTTGGAAATCGGTGACCGTCGTCACCGACGTGCCCGACCACAGGACATAGGAAAGGTTGCCGCCGCCCCCCGGATAGGAGGTCCAAGCCTTCGGGTCCTGCCAGAGCAGGTTCGGGGGAGTGGCGAAGTCGACGAGGACGGTATCGGCACCGGCGCCGCCGGTCAGGCGGTCGTTGCCGGTCCAGGCCACCAGCGTGTCGTCGCCGTCACCGCCGTTCAGCGTATCGCTGCCCGATGCCAGCCAGGTATAGAAACGTGCGTCGTTGAATCCGACCGCCAGCAGATAGTCGTTGCCGGTGCCACCCTCCACGACCGCGCCGCCGCCGCTGCCGAGACCGCCATTCAACGTGTCATTGCCTGCGCCGCCCAGAAGGCGGATCGGGGCGGTGGTGCCGCCTGCACCGATCCAGTCGTCCCCGGCACTCCCGGCAACGGTGGGAACCGATGGATTGATGATCGGGGTGATGAACACCCGCAGCCGCTCGACATTGGCCGGCATGGAGTGGTTGAAATAGCCGCTGTTGCTGTCTTCGATCAGGACAACTTCATCGATCCCGGCATCGGCACCTTCGGTCACCAGAACGCCGGACGAATGCACGTAGTAGGTGTCGTTGCCGCTTCCGCCATTCAGGGTGTCGTTCTGCGCGCCGTACAGCGTGTCGTTGCCGGTTTCGCCGAACAGCACGTCGCTGAAGTCGCTGTAGCCGATGTAGGCACCGACCATCGTGCTGTTTGAGATCGTGTATCCGTCGATCCCGTCCAGGATGTCGTCGCCGGAACCGCCGTTCAGGATTCGGACATGGCCGGGCGCGCCGTCGAAGGCGATCCAATGATCGTTGCCGGCAAGGGCCGCCATGTCGTTCGGCATCCGGCCTTCCCGCTTGCCGAAAACGTCGTAATGGACGCGGGCGGTCATCAAGCCGGCATTCACCGCATCGCGTACATCCGGGTAGGCCTGGAGATACCACGCCTCGTCGAAATTCCCCGACGGGGCAGGGGGAAGCGGCGGGGTCGGCTTTGCGTAGAACGCCACCCCTTCATAGCGATAGCTCGGCAGGGTCGCCATCACCCCGTCCCGCTCGCTTTCCGACGCGGTGAGGAAATGGTTGCCGGTTGCCGTGTCCAGGAACCGGTAGACGGGCTGGGAGAATTGATAATCCGGCGTCGCGGAAACAAGAAATGCCTCCAAATCCTCCAGGCGGAAATTGTCCGACATGTTCTGGAGGATGTAATCCCGCTCGACGGCGCTGGCGGTGTAGAAATGCTCCCCCGTATCCAGCCTGATGAAGCGGGCCACCGACACCGGAGTGCTGGCACTGCCTCCCGGCAGGAAAGCGACGCCTTCATACGTCATGTCGGCTCTTGCGGCGATGATGCCATCCCGTTCGGCCGTGCTCCCCGTATAGAAATGCTCTCCCGTCCTACGGTTGAAGAAGCGGAAGGCTTTGGAGGATACAACGCCCATCTCAGTGGCCGCCATATGGTTAATTAACCACAAGTAGGCTAGGGCAATAACCCTTCAAAATCAAGACCCATTTGTTTCGCAGTATCGACAGAAGATTACTTGGATCATTCCGCCGGGATGGGAGCGTTGAGGGACCGCTCGACGAACTGGTAGACGACCACATCCGGCTTGCGCTCCTCGATCAGCGGCTTGTCGAAGCGCAGCCCCTTGTGCTCGGTGATCACTGCCTCGCGGAAGGTTTCGGCGATGTAAGGGATCATGGAGATGGTGAAGGAGTCCCGGAACCATACCACGGTCGGCGCCGTCGGCCGGTCGGCACGCAGAATGTTCTGGACGATGCCGTTTGGCATGGAGGCGTCGGCGCTGCGAAGCTTGGACGGTCCGGCGAAGTCATAGCGCACCTCCTCCTCCTGGTAAACCGCCGCCAATCCCAGCATGCGGGCGAGGTCGAGGTCTGCGCCCTGGCGCATGGCGAGGGTTCGCTTCATGTCGGCCGGGGTCAGCGGCGTGAAATCCGGACGGACCGTCTTGATCCACTCCATGATCCCCCGATAGCCGACGGCGAAGGCGGCCTCGACCGTCCAGTGCGTGTCGGCCTGGTGGTAGACCTTCATGTCCTTCTTGGCGGCGACGAGGTCCGCGGTCATGTCCTTGAACACCAGCGGCGAACGCCGCTCCGCCAGTCGCCGGACGATCTGGTCCATCCGGCTTTCCGGGTTCACCAGGGTGGCCCAGGCCGGCAGTTCCTCGCGGTAGACGCGCTCCTTGTTGGGGATGGCGACCATCAGCATGGGGATGCCGCGCTCCGCCAACCAGGCCTGCCGCCGCTCCATGACATCGATCCAGCGGTCCAACTCCTCCGGCGAGAAGCGGTCGATGCCGCGCGTCTGTTCGAGCGCATGTTCGCCCGTGTAGAACAGCCAGCCGTTCCGGCCGAGCACGACCAGCGGCGAGGTGCTCTGTCCAAAAACCTTGACCCGGATCAGGTTGTTGGCGAGCACGAGATGGTTGCGGAAGCCGAAATGGTCCTTCAGCCACGCCTCGAAGCGCTGCGGCAGGACGGAAACCTCCTCGACGGAACCGGGCAGGCCGGGCAGCGCGTTTGGCGCCCGCATCTCGGTCGCCGTCACGCCCGTTCCCACCGACACCATCTGGCCGATCATGGGCAGCAGGAGGAGCGCCAGGAAAAGTCCGATGCACAGCTTCTGCAAAAGCGTGCTGTGCACGATCCCGAGAGTCACCGTTCGCATGGTCAGAACCGGAAGTAGATGAACGGATTGTAGGTGCCGGCTGCGAGGCTCATGATGGCCAGCGCGAACATTCCGAGCAGACCGGCCAGATACAGCGCCTCGCCCGTGCCGACCAGGATGCGGCCGCCGGCCGCGCTCCGCGCCGCGTCCAGCCCGGCCCGCACCAGCCGGCCGAGCACCGGTGTCGCTGCGACCATGCCGATGACCAGCGCGGTGGCGGTCTCCGGCGTCAGAAACTGGAGGACGTGCGGCGCCAGTTGGCTCGGCTGGCCGGCCCCGGCCATGGCCTTCAGGAAGGTCCAGGCATGCCCCAGCGTGTCGGCGCGGAAGAACACCCAGCCGACCATCACCACCAGCAGCGTGTAGACGTGGCGGACCGCCGGCACGGACCGGTCGAGCAGCCGCGCTATGCCCAGCCGCTCGAACACCAGGAAGGCGCCGTGCCACAGCCCCCAGACCACGAAGGTCCAGTTGGCGCCATGCCAGAGGCCGCACAGGAGGAAGACGACGAGCAGGTTCCGGTAGGTGACCAGCGGGCCGGCGCGGTTGCCGCCCAACGGAATGTACAGATAGTCGCGGAACCACATCGACAGCGAAATGTGCCAGCGGCGCCAGAACTCGGTGATCGACTGTGCGATGTAGGGATAGTTGAAGTTCAGCGGGAAGTGGAAGCCGATCATCAGCCCCAGCCCGATGGCCATGGTCGAATAGCCGCAGAAATCGAAGAAGATCTGCAGCGTGTAGCAGAGGATGCCCAGCCAGGCGACCGGCAGGCTCAGCCCCGTCGGGTCGAGCGCGAAGATCTGGTCCGCCGCCACCGCCACCGTGTTGGCGATCAGCACCTTCTGCGCAAGGCCGATCACGAAAATCTGAATGCCCTCGGCGAACAGCCCGGCATTGACTCTGCGGTTGTGGATCTCATCCCGGATGTCGTGGAAGCGGATGATCGGCCCGGCCACAAGCTGAGGGAACATCGTGATGTAGACGGCGACGTAGATCAGGCTGCGCTCTACCGGAACCTGACGGCGATAGACATCGATCAGGTAGGACAGCGCGTGGAAGGTGAAGAACGAAATGCCGAGCGGCAGATGCACCTGCGGCGGACCGGAAAGCAGGCCCGGCGCCACTTCTGCCACCATTCCATAAAAGAATCCCAGGTACTTGAAATAGACGAGGATGCCCAGGTTGACGACGACGCCGGTGCCCATGGCAAGCTTGCGCCCACGCCCCTCTTGCCCGGCGATCCATAATCCGAGGGCGTAGTTGAGAAGGATCGACAACAGCATGACGTAGGTATAGATCACCTCGCCATATGCATAAAAAATCAAGCTAAAGAAAAGAAGAGTTGCGTGCTTGAATGGCAGCGAATAATAACAAAATAGGAAAATTGGAAGAAAATAAAAGATGAACAGGATAGAACTGAAAACCATAATTCACCCAAATTCCATATTCACTGCGCGCTCGTGGTGCCGGTACTTCCAGATCAGAAGCTCATCGGCCCGGAACGACACAGGGCATACCCAAAACTGGGAACGTGTCTAGACCCGCTCGACCGCGATGGTGGTGGGGAAATGCTCGCCTTCCATACGGTCGAAGACGCGAAGGGGTCTGGTCGATACGTGGTCTTGCGCCATAGCCATAGCCGCGGAAATGTTGGTCAACGGCAGGCAAATTGACGCAACATCATTCCTATAGCAAACCTCTTTTATTACCCCTTATGGGGTATAAAATGTCTTACCGCTTTCATTCGAGGAAATCGTCGCGGCTCAGCCCGTAACGCTTCAACTTGTCGTAGAAGGTCTTGCGCGGAATGTTCAGCGCTTCGATGGCGGCCTTCACGCTGCCGCGATGACGGGCGAGTTCGGACTGGATCAGCCCCTTTTCGAACAGATCCACCTGCTCGGCCAATGACAGAGTGGACGGTGCCGGCACCGGCACCGGTGCCACGTCCTCCAGCCCCAGAACGAAGCGGTCGGCGGCGTTGCGCAGTTCGCGGACATTGCCCGGCCATTCCTGGCTCATCAGACGCTGCATCTGCTCGCGAGTGGGCACGCGCGGTTCGCGGTTGTACCGTGTGGCGGCCTGAGCAACGAAATGCTGGAACAGCAGCGGGATGTCGTCGCGCCGTTCGCGCAACGGCGGGATGGTCAGCACCACCACGTTCAGCCGGTAATAGAGGTCGGCACGGAACGTCCCGGCATCCGCCGCCTGCCGCAGGTCCGCCTTGGTGGCGGCGACCACCCGCAGGTCGACCGGCACCTGCTCGTTCGATCCCAGCGGCTCGACCACCCGTTCCTGGATCACCCGCAGCAGCTTGACCTGCAGCGACAGCGGCATGCTTTCGATCTCGTCCAGGAACAGGGTGCCGCCGCTGGCATGCTCGATCCGGCCGACGCGCCGCTTGGCGGCGCCGGTGAAGGCGCCGGCCTCATGGCCGAACAACTCGCTCTCGAAGATCGATTCCGGCATGGCGCCGCAGTTCAGCGCGACGAAGGGGTTCTTGCGCCGACCGCTCGCCTCGTGCAGCGCGCGGGCCACCATCTCCTTGCCGGTACCGGTCTCGCCGAACACCAGCACGTCGGCATCGGTATCGGCGACCGCGGCGATGGTGGTGCGCAGCCGCTCGATACCCGGGGTGCGGCCGACGATGGTTCCGGCGGGATCGGCACCGCCGGCGATCTGCGCCCGCAGCCGGCGGTTCTCCATCACCAGCCGGCGCTTTTCCACCGCGCGGCGGGCGATCTCGGTCAGCCGGTCGGACGGGAAAGGCTTCTCCAGGAAATCATAGGCGCCGTTGCGCATCGCCTCCACCGCCATCGGCACGTCGCCATGTCCGGTGATCAGGATGACGGGCAGGTCGGGGTCGATCTCGCGCACCCGCGCCAACAAGGCCAGCCCGTCCATCTGCGGCATCCGCACATCGGTGACGAGGCAGCCCGGCCAATCACGGCCGAGATGGCGCAGCGCCCGCTCCGCCCCGTCGCAGGCGGTCACTTCGAACCCCGCCAGTTCCAGCGCCTGCTGCCCGGCCACCCTCACCGCGCGTTCGTCGTCGACGAACAGGACGCTGCCGGCGTCGTCATGGGCGATGCTATCCAACAGGGACCGGGTCATGCAGGCTGCTCCGTGGTCTTGAGCCGCAAAGTGAAGACGGCGCCCTGGCCGGGCTTCCCGTTCCGGTTGGCGGCGGTCAGGCTGCCGCCGAAATCCTCGACGATGCCGTGGCTGATCGACAGGCCGAGCCCCAGCCCCTCACCAGCCTCCTTGGTGGTGAAGAAGGGGACGAACAGGCGGGGCAGGTCGGCCTCGGCGATGCCGCTGCCGGTATCGGCGAGGCTCAGCAGCGCCTCCCCGTCCGCCGTGACCAGCCCGATGCGCAGGCGGCGCACCGGACAGCCGCGCATGGCGTCCGCCGCGTTGCCGATCAGGTTGACCAGCACCTGCTGCAGCCGCACATCCTCGCCCACCACACGGACCGGCCGGTCGGGCAGGTCGACCTCGACCGTGATGTCGTCCCGCCGGAGTTTGGATTCCAGAAGCGCCAGGGCTTGCCCGACGGCGGCATGAACCGACACCGGCCCCAGCGTGCCGGAGGCGCGGCGGGCGAACCCCTTCAACTGGCGGGTGATGGCCGCCATGCGGTCGGTCAGCTCCGCGATCTCTGCCAGATTGCCGCGCACCGCGTCCATCCGTCCGCGCTCCAGCAGAACCACCGCATTGTCGGCGAAGCTGCGCATGGCGGCCAGCGGCTGGTTGATCTCATGCGCGATGCCCGCCGACATCTGGCCCAATGCAGCCAGCTTCGCCGCCTGGGTCAGCTCGTTTTCCGCCGCGCGCAGATCGGCGGTGGCGGCGGCGACCCGACGTTCCAGCTCCGCCCGCGATTCCTCCTGCAGGGCGATGCGCTCGACCAACGCCACCCGGCGCAGGGCCACGGCATAGGCGGTGAGGGCGGCCATCGCCACCACTGCCGCGGCGAGCAGCCCGGCGACCCAGGCGCGGGCGGTGACCGGATCGAGGCTGGTCAGGCTGTGCAGGGTCCAATCGCCGCCGGGCATGGCAACCGAGGTCAGCAGATAGTGGCGGAGCCCGCCCTTCTCCTCCAGCGCGATGCGGTCGGACGCGCCACCGAACACCCAGGGCAGTACGTCCAGCCCTTCGCTGGTGCCCTGCGGGACGATCGGCAGGCTGATCGGCAGCCGGCGGGGCAGGGCGTGATAGCGCCAGGACGGCATGCTGGTGATGAAGACCACCCCGTCCCGGTCGGTCACCAGCAGCTTTTCCTGCCCCGGCGCCCAGGCCCGTTCCAGCCGGTCGAAGCCCAGTTTCAGCACCACCGCGCCCACTGTGCGGTTTTCCGCCACCACCCGATTGGCGGTGTAGTAGCCCGGCACCAGCGAGGTTGTGCCCCGCGCGAAATGGTGCCCCTCCCCCTGATCGATCGCCATGCGGAAATAGGGCCGGTAGGAGAAATTCTCGCCCACGAAACTGGCGGCGTCGTTCCAGTTGCTGGCCGCCACCGTCGTGCCCTTGGCATCCATCACATAGAGCGCCAGCGCGTCCAACGCCCGCGCGATGTCCTCCAGCTTGCGGTTCAGCCGGTCCATCGCCGCCGGCGACGGATAGGCCAGCAGGGCGCGAACCTCGGCATCCTGGGCCAGCGCCAGGGGAACGGCGGCATGCCGCTCCAACTCCGCACGGAGATTGGCGTTGTAGAGTGTCAGCTGCGCCCGCGCACTGTCCCGCAAATCGTCCTGCGCCAGCGACGACGCCCAGCCGGCCGCCAGAGCCGCCGCCACCGGCACGCCCAGCAGCAGCGCCGCCATCAGCAGCTGGCGCGGTCGTTCCAGCGCCCGCGCCACCATCTGCGCCGCGCCGGACGGCGGGGCGGGTGCCGGTGGAGCGACGGACTGGACGGTCGAATCTGTCGCCGGGTCGTTCGAATTGCTAAGCAACGGCGTCTTTCGTCATGCTGCGCCGCAACAAGCATGCCGCAGCGCTGTGAAGTGTGCGGATTTTCGCACATCGGAAAGCCGCCTGTCGTGCGGATTCTCGCCCTCCGCCATTCACCAAATGCTTGATGTTGCTGGATTCAGCAATTGGCCCACCGCTTGCTTTCACTGGCAATCAGTTGGGGGCCGCCCGCCCAGCCGGCGCCAAAGCCGGACGAAAGAACGGGCACCCCGCCAGGAACGCCGTTCCAAGGAACGCCACGAGGAGAGTAGCATGAGCGCAGAAGCGACCGCCGGCCGGCCGGGCACGGCGAAGAAGCCCTTCTACACCAACCTGACCTTCCAGGTTCTGACCGCCATCACCATCGGCATCCTGCTGGGCCATTTCTATCCGTCCGTCGCGGTGCAGATGAAGCCGCTGGGCGATCTGTTCATCAAGATGGTCAAGATGGTGATCGGCCCGATCGTCTTCCTGACGGTCGTGACCGGCATCTCCTCGATCGGCAACCTGAAGAAGGTCGGCAAGGTCGGCGGCAAGGCGCTGCTGTACTTCGAGGTTGTGACCACCTTCGCGCTCGGCATCGGCCTGCTGGTCGTCAACCTCGTGCGTCCGGGCGCCGGCATGAACATCGTGCCCGGCCAGTTGCAGGCCGATTCGGTGCAGAAATACGCCACGACCGCTAAGGAGCACGGCTTCATCGACTTCGTCGTCGGCATCGTGCCCGACAACGTCGTCGGCGCCTTCGTTCAGGGCGACATGCTGCAGATCCTGTTCTTCGCCGTGGTGTTCGGCGTCGCGCTGTCCGCCATGGGCCAGAAGGGCAAGGTGGTCGAGGACATCTTCGACAAGATCGGCCATGCCCTGTTCGGCGTGATCGGCATCCTGATGCGCGTCGCCCCGGTCGGCGCCTTCGGTGCCATGTCCTTCACCATCGGCAAGTACGGCATCTCCTCGCTGACCGCGCTCGGCCAGCTGATGGCGTCGGTCTACATCACGATGGCGATCTTCGTCTTCGTCGTGCTGGGCGGCATCGCCAAGGCCTATGGCTTCAGCATCTGGAACTTCATCCGCTACATCCGCCAGGAACTGCTGATCGTGCTCGGCACCTCCTCCTCGGAGTCCGTGCTGCCGCGCATGATGGAGAAGATGCAGAAGTTCGGCTGCTCCAAGCATGTCGTCGGCCTCGTCATCCCCACCGGCTACTCCTTCAACCTGGACGGCACCTCCATCTACCTGTCGATGGCCGCGATCTTCATCGCCCAGGCCTTCAACGTCGACCTGACGATCTGGCAGCAGCTCTACATCCTGGTCATCCTGATGCTGACCTCCAAGGGCGCGGCGGCGGTGACCGGCGGTGGCTTCGTGACGCTGGCCGCCACCCTGTCGGCAACCGGCGTGCTGCCGATCGAAGGTCTGGCCCTGCTGCTGGGCGTCGACCGCTTCATGTCGGAAGCCCGCGCCCTGACCAATCTGGTGGGCAACGGCGTCGCCACCGTCGTCGTCGCCAAGATGGAAGGCGAGTTCGACGAGACCAAGGCGGTCGCCGAGTACCAGCAGCACTTCAAGGAGCCGGCGCTGGCCCGGCTCTGACGATACGCAAAAGACACGCGTCACACATGCGGGGCCGGATTTGGAAATTCCAAAGATGATCCATCCGGCCCGTCCAAGGATCCTGTAAGGTAAGGGGGACGGTTCGATTCGGTTCGAATCGTCCCCTCACCGTTTGTGGGCGATGGTTGGCGCATCAGTCCGAATGGGCTATAACCGCCAATCAGGTAACGCGAACGCAAAGAATTAACTGAAATCTCGTTAACCGGAGGAAGAGACCCGATGTCCGGCGATTTTGAGGCGATGGCGCTTGAGTATCACCGCAACCCGCGGCCCGGTAAGCTGGCGATCGTCGCGACCAAGCCCATGGCCAACCAGCGCGATCTGGCGCTGGCTTATTCGCCGGGCGTGGCCCACGCCTGCACCGCCATTGCCGAGGACCAGTCGAAGGCGGCGGAGCTGACCTCGCGCGCCAATCTGGTCGCGGTGGTCACCAACGGCACCGCCGTGCTAGGCCTGGGCCACATCGGTCCCTATGCCGCCAAGCCGGTGATGGAAGGCAAGGCCGTCCTCTTCAAGAAGTTCGCGGGCATCGACTGCTTCGACATCGAACTGAACGAGCTGGACGTCGATGCGCTGGTCGACACCATTGTCCGTCTGGAGCCGACCTTCGGCGCCATCAACCTGGAAGACATCGCCGCCCCCGCCTGTTTCGAGATCGAGCGCCGCTGCCGCGAGCGCATGAAGATCCCGGTGTTCCACGACGACCAGCACGGCACCGCCATCGTGGTGGGCGCCGCCGTTCTGAACGGTCTGGCCCTGGTCGGCAAGGACATCTCCAAGGTCAAGGTGGTCTCGACCGGCGGCGGGGCCGCGGGCATCGCCTGCCTCGACCTGATGCTGTCTCTCGGCGTGCGGCGTGAGAATGTCTGGCTGGTCGACCGCATCGGGGTGGTCCACAAGGGCCGCAACGAGGAGATGAACGAGTACAAGGAGGCCTACGCGCACGACACCGAGGCGCGCACGCTGTCCGACGTCATCGACGGCGCCGATATCTTCCTCGGCCTGTCCGGCGCCAAAGTGCTGAAGCCGGAGCTGCTGTCCCGCATGGCCGACAAGCCGCTGATTCTGGCGCTCGCCAACCCGGAGCCGGAGATCATGCCGGATCTGGCCCGCGAAGCCCGCCCGGATGCCATCATCGCCACCGGCCGGTCGGACTTCCCCAACCAGGTCAACAACGTCTTGTGCTTCCCCTTCATTTTCCGCGGCGCCCTGGACGTCGGCGCCACCACGGTGAACGAGGAGATGAAGATCGCGGCGACCCACGCCATGGCCAATCTCGCCCGCGCCGAACCGTCGGACGTGGTGGCGGCGGCCTATGTCGGTGAATCGCTGCGCTTCGGCCCGGACTACATCCTGCCCAAGCCCTTCGATCCGCGCCTGATCGTCGAGGTGTCGTCTGCCGTCGCCAAGGCCGCCATGGAATCCGGCGTCGCCACCCGGCCGATCCCCGATTTCCGCGCCTATCGCGACCAGCTGAACCAGTACGTCATCCGCTCCGGCCTGTTCATGAAGCCGGTCATCACGAAGGCCAAGACCGCGCCCAAGCGCGTCGTCTACGCCGAGGGCGAGGACCCGCGCGTCATCCGCTGCGCCCAGGTGGTGGTGGACGACGGCATCGCCCAACCGGTGCTGATCGGCCGCCGCGAGGTGATCGAGCGTATCATTTCCGAGATGGGCCTGCGTCTGAAGATCGGCCAGGACGTGGAAGTCATCGAGATCATCCGCGACCCGCGCTATCACAACTTCTCCGAACATTACCGCAAGCTGATGGGCCGCCGCGGCGTGTCCCCCAGTCATGCCGCCAACGTGGTGCGCACCCAGCCGACCGTGTTCGGCGCCCTGATGGTCCGCCGCGGCGAGGCCGACGCGCTGGTCTGCGGCACCACCGGCCGCTTCAACGAACATTGGGCGCACATCTGCGGCCTGATCGGCCTGCGCGACGGCGTGAAGGTCGCGGCGACGATGAACGCGCTGATCTCGCAGAAGGGCGTCCACTTCATCACCGACACCTACGTCAACCCCGACCCGACCGCCGAGCAGGTGGCCGAGATCGCCCGGCTGGCGGCGGACGAGGTGAAGCGCTTCGGCATCGAGCCGAAGGTGGCGCTGCTGTCCCACTCCAACTTCGGCAGCGCCGATACGCCGTCGGCCCGCAAGATGCGCGCGGCGGTTGAACTGGCGTATGAGCAGATGCCGGACGTGGAGATCGACGGAGAGATGCACGCCGACGCCGCCCTCGCCCCCGCCATCCGCAAGGAACTGCTGCCCGACAGCCGCCTGAAGGGCGAGGCGAACCTGCTGGTGATGCCGACGCTGGACGCCGCCAACATCGCCTTCAACATGATGAAGATCCTGGGCGAGGCGCAGAATGTCGGCCCGATCCTGCTGGGCGTGCAGCGGCCGGTCCACATCGTCACCCCGTCGGTCACCACCCGCGGTCTGGTCAACATGACCGCCGTCGCCGTGGTTGACGCCCAACTCGCCGATCCGGTCAACGCCGCCCCGACCCCGCCGGTGGGCGTGGGAGCGTAAGAAGGGGTTTTTGCCCCCACCCTAACCCTCCGTCGCTCTCGGCCGGCCGAAGTCCCGTCTGATCGCGGGAGAGGGATTTCCGCCGCTCTGCCACTCAACTCCCTCTCCCACCGAAGGTGGGGGAGGGTTGGGGAGGGGCAAGCGCAGCGCCATACCCCTTCCACCGCACCCAATTCGTGCTATCCCTTACCCGTAGCCAACAAAATCGGCACGGGGCATGAGCAACCAGCGCAAATCCGGCAACTCCGCCGCCGCCAATGCCGCGGCGCTGGTGGGACGAGCCGTGCCGCTGCATCAGGCAGGCCGCTTGGCCGACGCCGAAGCTCTCTATCGGCAAGCAATCGCCGCCCAGCCGCGCCATCCCGACGCGCTCCATCTGTTGGGCATGATCGCCTGCCAGACCGGCCGTCTCGAAGAGGCCGCCGACCTGATCGGACAGGCGGTGGCGGCCAAGCGCGACGTTCCCGATTACCACGCCAACCTCGCCTACGCCCTCCAGGCCCTTGGCCGTTCGGCGGAGGCGGAGCGGGCGGCCCGCAATGCAATGCGCTTGCGCAACCCGTTTTCCGAAGCCGCCAACACGCTCGGCAATGCCCTGAACGCCCAGGGAAAGGCGGAGGCGGCGGCAACCGCCTACCGGGCAGCCCTGCGCGCCCGCCCCGATTATGCGGAGGCGGAGGGCAATCTCGGCGCAGTGCTGCGCAGCCTCGGCCGTTCGGCGGAGGCGGAACCGTTGCTTCGCCACGCGCTGGCAACCAGCCCGATGCTGACCGAGGCGCGCGCCGCATTGGGTCTCGCTCTGCTCGACCTCGGCCGTGCCGACGAGGGTGAGGCGGCACTGCGCGCCGTACTGGCCCGCCGACCCGACCACGCTGCCGCGGCGTTGGCGCTGGCCGGTTGCCTCCAGCGTCGCTGTGAGGATTCCGAGCCAGTCTATCGACGCTATATGGCGTTGGAACCGGCGGATGCCGAAGCGTGGAACGCCTTCGGTCTCGCCCTGCAAAACGCCGATTGCATCGAACCGGCGGCGGAGGCTTTCGCCCGCGCGCTGCGGCTGACGCCGGAAATGGCGGAGGCGATGACCAACCTCGGCACCATCAGGCGCATGCAGGGTCGAACCACGGAGTCCGCCGATCTGCAGCGCAGTGCGCTGGACCAGCGCCCCGGCTATGCCGCCGCCCATACCAATCTGGCACTCGCCCTTCAGGATTCGGGCGACGAGGATGGAGCGGAGGAGGAATTCACCCGTGCACTCGACGCCGATCCGGCGCAGGCGCTCGCCCGTTTCAACCGCGCCATCCTGCGCCTGCGCCAGGGGCGGCTGGCGGAGGGGTGGGAGGACTATGCCGCCCGCTTCGACTCCGGCCGGCTGCGGCCCAAGCGACCGTTCGGCATCCCTGAATGGGAGGGCGACGATCTCGCCGGCCGGCGCCTTCTGCTGTGGGCGGAGCAGGGGCTGGGTGACGAATTCATGTTCGGCGCCCTGCTGCCGCAGGCCATTGCCCGGTATCCCGACGCGATCGTTGAATGCGAACCGCGCCTAGTCTCGCTGTTCCAGCGCTCCTTTCCCGACAGCATCATTCGCGCCCCGACACGCCGGCCGACCGATGCCGATTGCCATCTGCCCTTTGGTTCGCTGCCGCGGCTGATGTGGAGGACGGCGCCAGTTCCGACGCCGCCCGCCGGTTGGCTGAAGCCGGATCCGGAACGGGCGGCGGCATGGAGGCAGCGTCTGGATGCGCTCGGCCCCGGTGTGGCGGTCGGCATCGCCTGGACCAGCCAGCGCATCACCACCGAACGCCGTCAGTCCTACACCGTGTTTGAGGATTGGCTGCCTCTGCTGCGCCTTCCGGGCCTGCATCCGGTCAGCCTGCAATATGACGGACGCGAAGACGAAATCGCGGCGGTCGAGGACAGCTTCGGTCTGCGCATCCACCGCTGGCCCGATCTGGACCAGATCGGCGATCTGGAGAACACGGCAGCCCTGATGGCGAACCTGGATCTGGCGGTTACAATAGCGTCTTCCGCCGGAGAGATGGCAGCGGCGCTCGGCGTGCCGGTCTGGCGGATTGGCCGGCGGGACTGGACACAGCTGGGCACCGCGGTGCGTCCCTGGTTCCCGACCATGCGCTGCATCCACCCCCAGGCCGGCATCGGCATTGGCGAAACCATTCCTCAGGTGGCACAGTTGCTTGCAAAACTTTCTGCAGGTGGTTTGTGAGCATCACCGACCGCTTCGCGGAGGCGCTTCGTCACCATCAGGCGGGTGCCCTGGCAGATGCCGAACCGCTGTATCGGCAGGTTCTCGATGCGGACCCGCATCATGCCGACGCTCTGCACCTGCTCGGCGTTCTCAATCACCAACTCAACAAAGACGATCAATCTATTGTTTTTATTGATAAAGCAGTTTCGCTCGCCCCGCAGGTTGCAGACTATCACGCCAACCGCGGCATTGTTCTGCAACGGCTCGGCCGAGTGGTCGAGGCGGAGGCGGCCCAGCGGCAGGCGTTGGAGTGCGACCCCGGCCATGTGGGCGCCCATTTCAATCTGGGGCTGGTGCTGGCGGTACAGGACCGCTTGTCGGAGGCGGCTTTCCATTATGCGGAGGCCGCACGCCTGTCACCCGGCTTGGCCGATGCCCACCTGAACCTTGGCGCTGCCCTGCAAGGGCTTGGCCGGGCCGAAGAGGCGCTTGAGGCGCATGGGAAGGCGGCGGAACTGCTGCCCGGCGATCCACGCCCGTGGACCAACCTTGCGGTCAGTCTGCGTCATCTAGGACGGATGACGGAAGCAGCCGACGCGCTGCGCGTAGCCGCGACACTGGGCGGCGGCGGCAACGACCCCGCAACCTTGTCGGCATTGGCTGCTACGCTCCACGCGGCGGGACGGACGGAAGAGGCCGCCGAACGCTACGCCGACACGCTGCGGCTCGACCCAAAGAACGCGTTCTGCCTCAATGGGTTGGGTCTTTGTCTTAAAGAGCTTGGCCAGCTGGACGATGCCGCCGCCTGCTTCGATGCGGCGACCGCCATCGAGCCCGCCCATGCGGACGCCCTGGACAATCTCGGCAGCATCCGCAACGCCCAAGGCCGCTATGCCGAAGCCGAGGCACTGCACCGGCAGGCAATCGGCCACCGCTCCGATTTCGCCGGAGCGTGGAACAATCTGGGCAACGCCCGCCATGCCGCCGGCCGAACAGCGGAAGCATGGCGGACTTGGCATACGGCACTGGCACTCGATCCCGCCCTTGCCGAGACCCACACCAACCTCGGCAACGCCCTGCGCAACGGCGAGCGCTTCGTGGACGCCGAACGGTCACAGCGCCGCGCGATCCTCCTTGACCCGCTGGAGGCGCGGTCCCGCAACAACCTGGGCCACCTGCGACAGGGCCGGCACGACCATGCCGGGGCGGCTGCCTGCTATCGCAGCGCCTTGGCGCTGGAACCCGCCTATGGCGAGGCCTGGAGCAATCTGGGGCTGGCGCGCCAGCGGCTCGGCGACGCCACAGGGGCGGAACGCTGCTATGACCGCGCCTTGTGTCTGCGCCCGGATCTGTCGCTGTCCCACTTCAACAAGGGCCTGCTGCGGCTGGAGGCCGGCGACCTCGACCGCGGCTGGCCCGGCTATGCCTGGCGCTTCGGATCGGGGCAGGTCGGGCAGGGGCGCCAGCCCCGTGCCCAGCCATGGCGGGGAGAGGTTCTGACCGGCCGGCGCCTGATGATCTGGGGGGAGCAGGGGGTGGGCGACACCATCCTGTTCTCCGCCCTCTGCGCTGAGTTGGCCGGCCGCGCCGTCTCCACCATCCTGGAGGTCGATCCCCGGCTGGTGCCGCTGTTCGCCCGCTCCTTTCCTACCCTCAGGGTCAGGGCGGAGACCTTGGACGGTCAGGGGCGGGAGGCGATGGCGATCCCGGACTACGACCGCCATGTGCCGATGGGTTCCCTGCCGCGGGTCCTGCGCCGCCGGCTGGCCGATTTCCCGCCGCGCCCATCCTGGCTGGTCCCCGACGCCGCCCTGGTCGAGCGATGGCGCCGCCGGCTGGAGGTGCTCGGCCCAGGCCTGCGGGTGGGCATCGGCTGGCGCAGCCAAATGATGACGGCGGAGCGCAGCACCGCCTATCTGCCGCTCGATGCCTGGGCGCCGCTTTTCGCGCTGCCCGGCATCCAGTGGGTGGTGCTGCAGTATGGCGACGTGGAAGCCGAGGTCCGACAGGCGGAGCAGCGCTTCGGCATTCCCCTGCACCGCTGGGACGACCTGGACCGCAAGGACGATTTCGACGGCGTGGCTGCACTGATCGCCGGGCTGGACCTCGTCATCTCGCCGGCGATGTCGGTGGGCGAACTTGCCGGCGCGCTCGGCACGCCGGTCTGGCGCTTCGGCAGCCGTGATTGGACGCAGCTGGGGGCGAAGGTGCGCCCTTGGTATCCATCGATGCGCCTGTTCCAGCCCCGGCCCGGCGAACCGCTGTCGGCGACGCTGGAGGACATGGCCCGCTGCCTGACGAGGCTGGCTCCCAAAGCCGATCTTCCTTCAGGAGGTGGTTCAGCAAAATCCGGCAAGGCATTGTCGGAGCAGGCAATATCCTTGCATCGGCAGGGTCGGTTGGCCGAGGCCGCCGCCCTCCACCGCAAGGCCGTTGCCGCCGACCCGCTGGGCCCGCCGGGCTGGACCAACGGCGGGCTCACCCTGCTCGGATCGGGTCAAGCCGAGGCCGCCATCCACTGGCATCGGCGGGCACTGGCACTGAACCCGGCCTTCGCGGAAGCGATGGGCAATCTCGGCGTCGCCCTCCAGGCTGGCGGCACACCGCTGGAAGCCGCGACCCTGCACCGCCGCGCCGTCCGGCTGCGTCCACACACCGCCGAAAACTGGGGCAACCTCGCCGCCGCACTGCTCGCAGACCGGCGCTATGGGGAGGCGGAGGCCGCCTGCACCCGTGCGGCGGCGCTGTCGCCGACCCTCGCCGGGGCGCTCATCACGGCCGCCGCCGCACTGAAGGGGCAAGGACGATTCGACGCCGCCGCCCGCCACAGCCGCAGGGCGTTGCGCATCGTCCCGGTTTCGGCCAAGGGCTGGTCGAATTTGGGCATGGCTCTGGCCGGGCTCGGGCTGTGGAGCGAGGCCTTGCACGCCCACCGCCGCGCCGCGGCTCTTGCCCCCGCTCTGCCGGACATCCTGCTCAACCACGGCCATACTGCGTTGATGCGGGGCGAGCGCAGGCTCGCCCGCGCCTGCGCCGAAAGAACCCTGCGGCTCGCGTCCGGCCGGGGAGAGGCGCGCATGAACCGCGCCTTGCTGCGGCTTGCCGAAGGCGACATCGCCCGTGGCTGGGAGGATTACGCCCACCGCTTTGCCGCCGGCGACGCGGCGCCCCGCCGCTTCTGCATCCCCGAATGGCAGGGCGAGGATCTGGCGGGCCGCAGCATCCTGGTGTGGGGCGAGCAGGGGCTTGGCGATGAAATCCTGTTCGGAACCGTGCTGCCCGATCTGGTCCGCCAAGCCGAACGGGTGATCGTCGAGTGCGACCAGCGCCTGACCGGCCTGTTCGCCCGCGCGCTTCCGGAGGCCGAGGTGCGGGCGCCGACGCCGGATCATCGGATCGGCTCGCAGGATGCCGATGTCCATGCGCCGATGGGTACGATCGCCGCCCGGCTGCGGCCCGGCCTGCGGCACTTTCCGGCAACCTCCCCGTTTCTGACGCCCGACCGGACGTTGGCCGCAGCGTGGCGTGCGCGGCTGGCGGCTCTGGAGCCCGGCCTGAGGGTGGGCATCTGCTGGCGCAGCAGCCGCATGACGGCGGACCGCGCCGGCGCCTACAGCCGCATCGACCAGTGGGAACCGCTCCTCACCATGCCCGGCATCACCTTCGTCAGCCTTCAGTATGACGAGCATGCGGCGGAGCGGGCCGACGCCCTGCGCCGCTTCGGCACGATCCTTCACCACTGGCCCGACCTCGACCAGCGAAACGACCTGGACGGCGTGGCGGCGCTGATCGCCGGCCTCGATCTCGTCGTTACCGCACCCACCTCCGTTGGGGAACTCGCGGCCGCGCTGGGCGTTCCCGTCTGGCGGATCGGCGTGGGGGCCGACGACTGGTCGTCCTTGGGAACGGCAGTTCGGCCGTGGTTTCCGTCCATGGAACTGGTCGGCGATCCGGCCGGCCATGACGTCGCCCTATCCACGGTGGCACAGCGCCTTCGCCGTCTGGCCGACGCCCATCGCACCACGACCTGACCATCCGAGCGGAAGCGTCAGCGCGATTCCGCATTGCGATTCCCGTGCGCGCCCATTATCGACTATGCCCGCCGGGTCCCGCGCAGGGCGGATGACCCGGCGCCCGCGCCGTCGTAGGCTCATCGTTGGCCAGCGGACATCAGCGGGAATTGAGGGAAAGGACGGTCGGTGCGGTCTGAGGACGCTCTTGCCAACATAGACGTCGCGGTGCTCGCCGGCGGGCTGGGCACGCGTATCCGGAGCGTTCTGGGCGACACGCCGAAGGTCCTGGCCCCGATCGCGGGCCGCGCCTTCCTCGGCCATCTGCTCGACTATTTGTCCACGTACGGATCGCGCCGCGTGGTGCTGTGCCTCGGCCATCTGGCCGACCGGGTGACCGCTTGGCTCGCCCGCGGCGATTCGGCCGGCACCATCGACGTGGTCTGCCAGATCGAGCCGCGCCCGCTGGGCACTGCCGGGGCGCTCGGTTATGTGCGCAAGGAACTGCGCAGCAGCACCATCCTGGTGGTGAACGGCGATACCTTCCTGGATGCCGATCTGCGCGCCTTCGTCGCCTCGCATCGCCTGTCGGGGGCGGAGGCGTCGGTCCTGTGCGTGACGGTCGAGGATGCCTCCCGCTTCGTGCGGGTGGAGATCGGACCGGACAGCCGCATCCGCCGCTTCCCGGCGAAGGCGGCGGGGGCCGGCACCATCAATGCCGGGGTCTACCTGTTCTCCGCCGCCTTCCTCGATCGCTTCATCGCGGCGGGGGCGGTCTCGCTGGAACGCGACGTGCTGGAGAAACTTCCGCCCGGCACGCTGAACGCCCATGTCGCCAAGGCACGCTTCCTCGACATCGGCACACCGGAAAGCCTTGCCACCGCCGCCAGCGTGATCGCCGGCCGGGAAACCTGAAGTCGGGAAACCTGACGGCCGCTATTTGCCTCTGCGCGCGCCGCGGTCTGTCGCTGGACAGGAGCAGGGTGCCGGGCCAAGATGCAGACCGACTCGATCCCGCGTGCCGTGGCAGGACTGCCGCGCCGCCTCTTCCGGACCAGTGCCATGGCCGTCATCCTCATCCGAGCCGACGCT
The DNA here is from genome assembly GCF_008364825.1 of Azospirillum sp. B21. Lineage (GTDB taxonomy): Bacteria > Pseudomonadota > Alphaproteobacteria > Azospirillales > Azospirillaceae > Azospirillum. The sequence continues at coordinate 30,175 of NZ_VTTO01000021.1, read as the reverse complement.
TCCCCCACCATCGGCACCGGCCATGTCATGCGCTGTCTCGCCGTTGCCGAGGCTTTGCGCGACCAGGGGCACGAGACGCTGTTCGCCGCCGTGGAATCCACCCCGGCCATCGACCGCCGCCTGTCGGCGGACGGCTTCCGCCATGTCGCAATCGCCGGCCCGGTGGGGGAGGCGGCGGATCTGGCCGCCACCCGTTCGCTGCTGCGGCGGGAGCATGGCAGCGCCGTGATGCTGGACGGCTACCGCTTCGGCGAGGCCTATCGCGCCGGGTTGCAGGCTGCAGGCGCGCGGGTGCTGGCTTGGGACGACCTGGGCGACGGCACCCCGTTGCATGCCGACCTCGTCGTCAATGCCGCGCCGCAGGCGTCGGCGCTGCCCTATGAGGCGATGGCACCGGGTGCCCTGCTGCTGCTCGGTCCCGGCTATGCCCCACTGCGGCGGGAAGTCCGCCTGGCGGCTGGCCAGCCACGGCGGAGCATCGCCGAACGGCCCGTGCTGCTGGTGACCTTCGGTGGTTCAGACCCGCTGGGGCTGACCTGTCCGGTGGTGGAGGCGCTCGCCGCGGGCCGGCCGGACGGCTGCCGGATCGTCGCGGTCGTCGGCGGCAGCAACCCGCGCGCGACGGAACTGGCGGCACTCGCCGGCCGTCTCGGCCCCGATGTCACGGTGGAGATCGATTGCCCGCGCATGGGCGCGCTGATGGCGAATTGCGGGCTCGCGGTTTCAGCCGGCGGCGGCACCATGGGGGAACTGGCCGCATTGGCAGTGCCGACCCTGCTGGTGGTCACCGCCGACAATCAGGCGATGGCGAGCGGCGATGCCGCGGAACTCGGCTGGAGCGAGGCGGTGGACGCCCGCGGCAGCGATCCGGCCAGCGCGGGAAAGACAATTGCCGAGCGAGCGCTCGCTCTATGGGCCGACGCCCCGCGGCGGCAGCGGATGCAGGATGCCGCCGCCGCGCTGCCGCTGGATGGGGAAGGGGCGGTGCGCATCGCCCGCGCCCTGACCGGACCGGCTCGGTTGACCGGCGCCACCGCCCGGCGACGGACGGCGCTGGCCTGAGCCTTCCCCCTCACGCCGTCAGCTGACCACGCGCCAGGTTCCGTCGCCCTGTTGGCAGGCCGTGCCGAAGCCCTGCTGAGTGCGCCCCTGAACCACGATGGTGGTCTGGTATTCGCGGCAGAGCTGGCCCTGCGGCCCGGTTCCCTCGCGCACCGGCGTGTAGCTGCCGTAATTGCCGGTATCCGGGTTGTTCCAGCGCACGGTGCTGCCGGTGGGGGCGCTGTAGGCATTGACCGCCGCCTGCTGGGCGTAGGTCTGGTCGGCGCGGTCGAGCGAGGCGCCCGCAGCACTGCCCAGAGCCGCACCCAGCAGCGTGCCGACGCCGACCGCCACCAGCTTGCCGCTGCCGCCGCCGAAGCGCGAGCCGGCCAGACCGCCGACCACGCCGCCCAGCACGGTGCCGGCGGTCTGCTTGTTGGCGCTGACGCCGCCATAGGAATCGCCGTAGCCGGGCTGGGCGCAGCCGGCAAGCGGGGCCGCGAGCAGGCTGGCGGACAGCGCGGCGGCGAGGAAGGGGCTGGCTTTCATGGTGGCTCTCGTCCTGTTGGGTCCTGTTTGGATCGGCACGAAACCGTTCGTTCCTGACGCCATCAACATGGCAGACCCGCGACTTATTCCCGGTGCGTGACGCGGTGCCTCGCTTGCCCCTATGATCGGGTCAACGGTTCCGCAAAGGAATCGACGACAAACCCTTGGGAGGGAACGAACATGCTGCCCAACGCGGACAGCTTTGAAGGGGTGTCCCGCGCCTTCGCCTGGCGCGTCCCCGATCGCTACAACATCGGCGTCGACGTCTGCGACCGCTGGGCCGAGTCCGAGCCGGACCGCATCGCCCTGATCCACAAGCGGCGCGACGGGGGGGTCGAGGAATACCGCTTCGCCGACATCCGCGCCCTGTCCAACCGGTTCGCCAACGCGCTTGCCACCCAGGGCATCGAACGCGGCGACCGGGTCGGCATCCTGCTGCCCCAGGCGCCTGAAACCGCGGTCAGCCATGTCGCCGTCTACAAGCTGGGCGGCATCGCGGTGCCGCTGTTCTCGCTGTTCGGGGTCGAGGCGCTGGAGTACCGGTTGGCCAATTGCGGCGCCCGCGCCGTGGTGACCGACGCCGCCGGGGCGGCGAAGATCGCCCAGATCCGCGATCGCCTGCCGGAATTGCGCGCGGTCTTCCGCATCGACGGGGCGGGGCCCGGTTGCCTCGACTGGCACGCGCTGTGCGACGCGGCGTCGGACGACTTCACCCCGGCGGACACCGGTCCCGACGACCCGGCCCTGATCATCTACACCTCCGGCACCACCGGCCAGCCGAAGGGGGCGCTGCATGCGCACCGGGTGCTGCTGGGCCATCTGCCGGGCGTGGAGATGTCGCACGACCTGTTCCCGCAGCCGGGCGACCGCATCTGGACGCCGGCGGACTGGGCGTGGATCGGCGGGCTGCTCGACGTGCTGCTGCCGGCTTGGCACCATGGGGTGACGGTGGTGTCCCACCGGTTCGAGAAGTTCGATGCGGAGGCCGCCTTCGCCCTGCTGGCCGAATTCCGGGTGCGCAACGCCTTCCTGCCGCCGACGGCGCTGAAGATGATGCGGTCGGTGAAGACCCCGCGGGCACGCCATGCCATCGCCATGCGCTCCGTCGCCAGCGGCGGCGAGACCTTGGGTGCCGGGCTGCTCGACTGGGGGCGCGAGACCTTCGGCGTCACCATCAACGAGTTCTACGGCCAGACCGAGTGCAACATGATCGTCTCCTCGGCCGCCACGCTGATGGCGCCGAAACCGGGCATCATGGGCCGGCCGGTGCCCGGCCATGACGTGGCGGTGATCGACGGGGAGGGGAACCGCCTGCCGCCGGGGCGGATCGGCCTGATCGCCGTGCGCCGCCCAGACCCGGTGATGTTCCTCGGCTACTGGAACAACCCGGACGCCACCGCCGCCAAATTCGTCGGAGATTGGCTGGTCACCGGCGACCAGGGGGAGATGGACGAGGACGGCTACATCCGTTTCGTCGGGCGTGACGATGACGTCATCACCTCGGCAGGCTACCGCATCGGCCCCGGCGAGATCGAGGATTGCCTGATCGGCCATCCCGCCGTGCGCATGGCGGCGGTTGTCGGCGTGCCCGACCCGCTGCGCACCGAGATCGTCAAGGCCTTCGTCGTGCTGCAGGAGGGGGTGACGCCGGACGACGCGCTCGTCGCCTCGATCCAGGAGCATGTGAAGACGCGGCTGGCCGCCCACGAATATCCGCGCGCGATCGAATTTCTCGAAAGCCTGCCTATGACCACCACCGGCAAGATCATTCGCCGGGAGTTGAGGAACCGCTCCTAACATCATGATCGAAATTATCTTATTGGCTGCGGCCTTCCTGGCCGGAGCGATGAATGCCGTTGCCGGTGGGGGCAGTTTCCTGACCCTGCCGGCCCTGATCTACGCCGGGGTGCCGCCGGTCGCCGCCAACGCCACCGGCACGGTGGCCCTGCTGCCCGGCTATGCCAGCGGGGTCTATGGCTACCGGCAGGATCTGACGCCGGTCGGCAACCTCAGCCTGCCGCTGCTGTCCGTGGTCAGCCTGGTCGGCGGACTGGCCGGGGCGGGCCTGCTGCTGGTGACGCCCGATTCGGTGTTCCGCGGCATCGTCCCGTGGCTGCTGCTGCTGGCGACCGGGCTGTTCGCCTTCGGCAACATGCTGGCGCAGCGGCTGCGCAGCCTCGGCCTGCACGGCAACGGGGCGATGCTGGGCACGCTGTTCGTGGTGTCGGTCTATGGCGGCTATTTCAACGGAGGCCTCGGCATCCTGCTGCTGGCGCAGCTCAGCCTGTTCGGGATGACCGATCTGAACGCCATGAACGGGCTGAAGAACCTGTTCTCGGCCGTCCTGACCGCCATCGCCGTGGTGGCCTATGCTGCCGGCGGGGCTGTGGAATGGCGGGAAGCGTTGCTGATGACGGTCGCGGCGGTGGCCGGAGGCTATGTCGGCGCGCGGGTGGGGCGGAAGATCCCGAAGCCGGTACTGCGCACGGGCATCATCGCCGTCGGGCTGGTGATGAGCGCGGTGTTCTTCCTGAAATGATCGCGCTATAGAGGGCTCCACCCGCCCTTGGCCCTGCTGCGACCGGATCCGTTGCCATGCTGACCGTTTCCGACCTCGACCTGTACTATGGTGACGCCCAGGCGCTCGACGGCGTCACGCTGCAGGTGGCGGCGGGGGCGACCACCGCCATCGTCGGCGCCAACGGGGCAGGCAAGACCTCGCTGATCCGCGCCATCGCCGGAATCCTGAAGCCGGCGCGCGGAAGCATCCGCTTCAAGGACCGCGAGATCGCCGGCCTGCCCAGCCATGTCGTCTGCGACCTCGGCATCGGGCAGGTCGCCGAAGGCCGGCAGATCTTCCCCAGCCTCAGCGTACGGGAGAATCTGGAGATGGGCGCCGTCATCCCGCGGGCGCGCGCCACCGCCCGCCAGACCTACGACCGCGTGCTCGACCTGTTCCCCCGCCTGCGCGAGCGGCTGGACCAGGCCGCCGGCACCCTGTCCGGCGGCGAGCAGCAGATGCTGGCGATCGGCCGCTGCCTGATGGGCAAGCCCGACCTGATCATGTTCGACGAGCCGTCGCTCGGGCTGTCGCCTGCCCTGGTGCAGGAGCTGTTCCGCATCATCCGCGCGTTGGCGGCCGACGGGATGACGATCATCCTGGTCGAACAGAATGTCGCCGCTTCGCTGCGGATCGCCGGGCGGGCCTATGTGCTGGAGAACGGCCGGGTGGTGCTGTCGGGAAGCGGCGAGGCGCTGCTGGCCGATCCGGCGGTGAAGCAAGCCTATCTGGGGCTGTAACGGAGGAGGGGGCGCGCGATGGCCCCCGCCCTCGGCCCGCAGCCGATCCGTCAGAACATCCCCTGTGCCTCGCGCGCATAGTCGAGCAGCTTCTCCACCGAGCGGGAGTTGAAGGAAAAGGGGCGGAAACGCGCCTGCGCCTCGGCCGGCCAGCCGGCGGCGCTGTCCTCCGGCGCATAGCCCAGCAGAATCGTGGCAAGCGACGGCGGCAGGCCGCTGGAGGTGGGAAGGAACACCACCGGGCGGCTGCGCGTGAACAGGTCCGCGACGGTGTTGGAACCACCGAAGGCGACGATCACGTCGGGATCGAAACGCTCCACCGCGTCGACGATGGCGGTCAGCTTCTCCTCGTCGAATCGGGGCTGGGGGAAGGACAGCATGCGCACCGTCGCGCCATGGGCGGCGATGGTCTGCTCCCCGTCATACTCCTCGGTGATGTTGTAGCTGTACTCCGGGACGAAGCCGTTCTCGCCCGACACCGCCATGGCGTTGGGGTTCAGGATCAGCACCTCGCAGCCCTGGTCGTCCTGCAGGCGGCGGGCGTAATCGAAGGCGTCGGCGGTGGGCTGGTGCCCCTCGCCCAGCATCTGGTTGGTGATCAGCACCACGCGTTTTATCTCGGCGCGCGGGGCGGTTCTGCGCAGCTTGGGTTCCAGCCCATAGCGGCGCGCCGTCTCCTCGACCAGCAGGCGGTAGAAGCGGCGGAACTCGCCATTGGTGAAGGCGCCGACGTCACCCTTGCGGACATCGTCCTGGAACAGCCGCATGGCGATGCCCCAATAGGCGTAATGCAGCGACGGCACGGAGAAGCGAAGGGGATCGTCGAGCACCGCGTTGACCAGAACGCGATAGTGGGCGATGTCCCCGGTCAACAGGAACAGCAACGACTGGCGCCGCATCACGTCGCCCATGGCATAGCGGGCATCGACCTCCTCCGCCGCCGCGGCACGGATGTCGTCGTCGTAACGGCGGATCAGGTTGGCCAGCGCCCCGACATTGCCCCATCCCTCTCCCTCGTTGGTCAGCAGGCTGAGCGCGCGCGCGAAACTCAGCGCCGCCTCGCGCTGTCGTCCGCAAGCGTGCAGGGCGTGGCCCAGATTGGCATGGAACAGGGGAGAGCCGTCGTCGCCGGCCACGGCCTGGGCGATGCGGTCCACCGCCTCCTCCGCCCGGCCGGATTGCAGGGCGATGACCCCCAGCAGATGCAGGGCGTCCGGATGGCCGGGCGACGCGTCCAGCACGTCGCGGTACAGGCGCTCCGCCTCCGCGGTGCGGCCGGCGCGGTGATGTTCCGTCGCGACGGCCAACGTCTGCTCGATCTGGTCCATGATGCACGTCCTTGCTGTCGGGGCGGCCCCCATCCCCCGGAAGCCGTCGTCCCCTGCTGTTTACCCTGTTTTAGGAAACACGCGATCAACTTTCCGCATGCGTGGATCTACGACCATTCGGGGATGCGGCGGACAAGGCGCCACCCCCCGACCGACAACAGCCCTCGGGCACATCCCGGCACGGTGCGTTTTATGGGGTCTTGCCGCCCTTTTCATCGCCATCGGCGCGCCGATGGCGCCGGCGGCGGCACGGAGTGTTGCCCAGGCGGCGGAGGAGATCGCAGGCGATGGGCCGTCGATCGCCATCAGCCTTGCCGACCGCCGCCTGTACCTGACCGGAGCGGACGGCACGACCCGCAGCTTTCCGGTGGCCATCGGCCGCCCCGGCGTTCCGATTCCCCTCGGCGACAGCACCATCATGCGCAAGCGCCGCGACCCGACCTGGAGGCCGACCGCCAACCAGCGGCGGGAGAAGCCTTCGCTGCCGCGGGCGGTGCCGCCGGGACCGAACAATCCGCTGGGCAGATTCGCGCTCGACCTCGGTTGGGCGGCCATCGCCATCCACGGTACCAACGATCCGGACTCGGTGGGGCGGCAGGCCAGCGGCGGCTGTTTCCGCATGCTGCCCGCTGACATCGAAACCGTCTTCGCCGCGGCGGAGGTGGGGACCCCGGTGCGTGTGGTGCGAGGCTCGCTGGGGGAAGGCATGCCGAAGCCAACGGCGATCCAGTCGGCAAGAACCCTTCCCGTCGCAGTCAAGGCAATGCCGCAAACCGCGCAGCAACCGCCGAAGCCGTTGGCGATCCCAGAGCCGCCGCCCCAGCCGGTGCCCGATCCGCGCTGCCCGACGGTCACGGCGCCGCTCAGGCGGATGATTTGCGATGAGCCGGCGCTTGCCTTGCTCGACGGCCGTGCCCGCGGGGCGCAGGAGCGGTTCCTGGCCGGCATCGCCGATCCGGCCGCCCGCGCCGCCGCGGCCTACGACCTGATCCAGGAGGAACGGCGCTTCCACGAGAGGATCGCGGCGCTTTGCTGGATCCGCAGCGGAACGGAAGGCGACCCGGATATCGCAGCATCGGCGCGATCCTGCTTGACCACCGCGCTCGACCGCCGGCTTGACGACGTGTCGGAGCGGATCGCGGCGTTGCGCGGCGGTGCACGTATGGCGGCCCGGCCATAGGATCACCTATCGGAACGGTCGAATCGCATGGCGGCATCGTCATTCTGACTTGCCTGCATCCCCCTTGGGCTGCTAACCCGCAGAACCTCACCGTTCGGACAATCCGCCACCCATGCCGATCGACTATTATCTGAACATCGCGGCCTCCGGGCTGCTGACCGGCCTGGTCTATGGGCTGGCGGCGCTGGGGCTATCGGTCATCTTCGGCGTTGTGCGCGTCGTCAACTTCGCCCATGGCGAGATGATGGTGGCGGGCATGTACGGCGCCGTGCTGCTGGGCGGCTGGTGGGGGCTCGACCCATTGCTGTCGGCGCCGGTCATGGCCGCGCTGCTGTTCGCCTCCGGCTGGCTCCTGCAGCGCGGATTGGTGAACAAGTTCGTCGAGCGGCCGGAGCACATGCAGTTCATCCTGCTGCTGGGCATCGCCACCATCCTGGTCAACGCCATGCTGATGCTGTTCGGCCCGGACGCCCGCAACGTGCAGGTGCCCTACAGCTTCGACACGGTGGAGATCGGGCCGATGCTGCTGGATGCCGTGCGGCTGCGCGCCGGGGCGGCGGCCATCGTGGTGGCGGCGGCGCTGTTCGCCTTCTTCCGCTTCAGCCGCACCGGCAAGGCGATCCGCGCCTGCGCCGACAACCCGCTGGGCGCCCGCGTGGTCGGGCTGAACATCGACAGGCTTTATGCGCTCACCTTCGGCATCGGCGCCGCGGTGGTCGGGGTGGCCGGTGCGCTGATGACGCTGCTGGTCGATGCCCGGCCGCAGCTGGCCCCGGAATACACGCTGCTCAGCTTCATCATCGTCATCGTCGGCGGGCTGGGCAGCCTGCCCGGCGCGCTGCTGGGCGGCGTGCTGATCGGCATGTCCGAGGCGCTGGCCGGCTTCCTGCTGACGCCGTCCCTGAAATCCCTGTTCAGCTACGGGGTGCTGATCGTGGTTCTGCTGCTGCGCCCGCAAGGGCTGTTGGGGAAACGGTCATGATCGGCCTTTCGGGAGTGGGTTTTTCGGGAGTGACGGGCCGCGGGATGGTCCTGCTGGTCCTGACGGCTCTGGGGCTCGCGGTGGCTCCGCTCGTCGCCGACCGCTATCTGGTGTCGGTGCTGACCACGGTGCTGTGGTTCGCCTATGTCGGGCAGGCCTGGAACGTGATGATGGGCTTTTCCGGCCTGCTGTCGCTGGGCCATGCGCTGTATGTGGGGCTGGGCGCCTATGTCAGCGCCGCGCTGTTCGTCCATTTCGGCATCGGCCCGTGGGCCGGCATGATCCTGGCGATGCTGGTCGCGGTGGCGGCCGGCTGCATCATCGGCTTCCTGGGCTTCCGGTTCGGGGTGAAGGGCGTTCATTTCGCCCTGCTGACCATCGCCTTCGCCGAGGTGGCGCGCATCGGCTTCGACCACATCACCTGGGTCGGCGGCTCCGGCGGCTTCTTCCTGCCGGTGGAGGCGGGGGCGAGCGATCCGCTGAACCTGCGCGGTTCGCCCCTGCTGTTCTACTATGTGGCGCTGGCGCTGGTGCTGGGCGCGCTGGTCCTGTCGCGCGTGCTGCTGCACAGCCGGCTCGGCTACCAGTGGCTGGCTGTGCGGGAGGAGCCGGACGCGGCGGAGGCGTCGGGCGTCGACCTGTTCCGCGCCCGCATGACCGCGGTGGCGGTGTCGGCAGCCCTGACCGCGCTGGGCGGGGTGTTCCAGGCCTTCTATTTCAACAACCTGTTCCCGGAGCAGGTCTTCTCCATGGGCCGCTCCATCGAGATCATCCTGCCGGCCATCGTCGGCGGCATCGGCACGCTGGTCGGCCCGATCCTGGGCGCCTTCATCCTGACCCCGCTGGGCGAATTGCTGACCTTCCTGATCGAGGCCGGCGGGCTGGATCTGCCGGGGCTGAAGCAACTATTCTACGGCGTGGCGCTCGTGGTGATCGTGGTGTTCCGGCCGGAGGGCGTGTGGCCCTGGCTGGCCCGCCGCCTGCGTCTTGTCCGCCAGCCGGGGGAGGGCGCCTGAGATGACCGCATTGCTGGAGGTCGAAGGCCTCTCCAAGCGCTTTCGCGGGCTGAAGGCGGTGTCCGACGTCAGTTTCACCGTGCCGGAGGGGCGCATCCTTGCCCTGATCGGCCCGAACGGCGCCGGCAAGACCACCACCTTCAACCTGATCGCCGGCGTCTTTCCGCCCGACGAGGGGCGCGTGACGCTGAAGGGGCGCTCGCTGACCGGGCTGAAGCCCAATCAGGTCTGCGCCGCCGGGATCGGCCGTACCTTCCAGATCGTCAAGCCCTTCGGCCAGCTGACGGTGGAGGAGAATGTCGTCGTCGGCGCACTGGCCCGCGAGCGGTCGGTGGAGACCGCGCGGCATCAGGCCCGCGCCGTGCTGGAGCGGCTGGAACTGGCCGATCAGGCCAACCGGCCGGCGCGCAGCCTGACTCTGCCCGACCGCAAGCGGCTGGAGGTCGCCCGCGCGCTGGCCACCCGTCCGACCCTTCTTCTGCTGGACGAGGTGCTGGCCGGTCTGCGCCCGACCGAGGTCGACCGCATGGTCGGGGTGCTGCGCGACCTGAACCGCCGCGAAGGCCTGACCATCCTGATGATCGAGCATGTGATGCGCGCGGTGATGGCGCTGTCCGACCGCGTCGTCGTGCTGGACCATGGCGAGAAGATCGCCGATGGCGCCCCGGCGGAGGTCGTGGCCGACCCCCGCGTGGTCGAATCCTACCTGGGGGCCGAGGCGCTGGACTGACGGCTTCCAATCAGTTGCTGAGGTTCGACGGGTCTTCGCGGTAGCTGACGGCGGCGACCTCTGCGGTCAGCGGATGGCCGGGGTAGGTGAAGCGGCGCAGCCATTCGGTATCGCCGGACGCGCTCCAGAAGCGCAGCATCAGCCGGCCCGGCATGCGTGGCAGCAGTTCGCCCTCCTTGGCAGCGACCTGATGCACCGTCTTGCCGTCGACCGTCCAGACGATGCCGTCGGGTTTCCAGTCGAAGCCGTAGCTGTGGAAGCCCTTGGCGGCGTCGAACCCGAGATCGACCACCGTGTTGCGGTGCCCGACGCCGTTGGCGACCCAGCTGATCTCCAGCTTGGTGGTGTCCTTGCCGGCGATGCCGAAGGTGATCTCGTCCCAGGGATCGCCGAAGGGCGGGCCGGTGTAGTGGGAGACCGAGGTCATCACTCCATCCGCCTTCACCGCCTTCAGAGACACCGCGTAACTGCCGTAACCGTAGAAGCGGTGGGTGGAATACTCGCCGCAGGAATAGCGGTCCCGGCCACTGAGCTGGTCGCTGACCGACAGGGCGAGATGCCCCTTCTCCAACGTGACATTGGCGCGGTTCCAGCTGCAGTTCATGTGCCCGCCGGCCTTCCAGCCGTCGGAGCGCTGCCAGCGTGAGGCCTCGAACTTCCCCGACTTCTCGCTGAAACTGCCGCCGAGGTGGCTGAACAGCCCATCGGCCAGCGCCGGTCCGCCGGCACCCGCCAGCAGGGTCGAAAGCCCGCCGGCAAAGAAGGTGGCGATGATGGCTGCTTTCCGCCTGCCCCGTCCGGTGGCGTCGTTGCGCATGGCTGATCCTCCCGCTGAGAACGGGCCGGCGCGCAATTTCGGTCGGCCCACACCCCCATATCGCGAGGGCGGGGCGGGGCGGCAACGATGCGGGCGGAGGATGGACGCCTCCGGCGGACTTACCTCCGCCGATAATCATCGATCCTCAGTCGTCGGTGACTCCGCTCTTCGGGATGCGCACGTCGCGGTGAACCGACATGCTCAACAGCAGTCCGACGCCCACCATCAGCGTCATCATCGCCGACCCGCCATAGGACACCAGCGGCAGCGGAATGCCGACCACCGGGATCAGCCCCATCACCATCGCCACATTGACGAAGACATAGAGGAAGAACTGCGCGGTCATGCCGACCGCCACCAGCCGGCCGAACTGGCTGCGGCTGTTCAGCGCGATGACCCAGCCATAGATGAACAGCAGCAGATAAAGCGCCAGCAGGGTCAGCGCCCCGACCATCCCGAATTCCTCGGCCAGCACGACGAAGATGAAGTCGGTGTGCTTTTCCGGCAGGAACATCAGCTGGCTCTGCGAGCCGGACATGAAACCCTTTCCGAACATTCCGCCGGACCCCAGCGCGATCTTCGACTGCAGGATGTTGTAGCCGGCGCCGAGCGGATCGGTTTCCGGATCGAGGAAGGTGTAGACGCGCTGCTTCTGGTAGTCGTGCAGGAACTCCCAGGCGATGGGGATTGCGCCGAGGCCACCGCCGATCACCACCAGGAACTTCCATACCCGCACGCCGGCGGCGAAGAACACGGCGCCGCTGCCCAGGATCAGCAGCAGCGAGGTGCCCAGGTTCGGCTGCATCAACACCAGGGCGACCGGCGTGAAGACCAGCAGCAAGGGCGGGATCAGCAACAGCGGGCGGCCGATCTGGTCCAGCGTCACCCCGTGGAAATAGCGGGCGAGCGCCAGCGTCAGCGCCGGCTTCATCAGTTCCGACGGCTGAAGCTGGAAGAAGCCGAGGTCGATCCAGCGCTGCGCGCCCATGCCGATGCGGCCCATCAGTTCCACCGCGACCAGCAGGCACAGCACGATGAAGAAGATGATGTAGGCCGACTTCATCAGGTGCCGGATGTCCACCAGCGCGATGCCCAGCATCAGGACGAAGCCGGGGATGGCGCGGACCAGCTGCGGCTGGGCCCAAGGCTTCCAGTGGCCGCCGGCAGCGGAATAGAGCAGCCCGACCCCGACCCCGGTGATCGTGCAGATCAGCAGGACCAGCCCCCAGTTGATGAGCCTGAACTTGGTGCCGAGCGTCAGCTGCGACCGCTGCGGCTCCAGACCGCCGGAGCCGAGATGGGAAAGAACCACGACCGTACGCCGATGTTGCCGGTAAAGGGGACAGTGCCGGATCAGCTCCGGCGGGCGGCCGGAGGAGACCGCGGCGGAGGTGACCGGGGCGGATAATGCGGCAAGCCGCTTCGCGGGTAAAGCCGGCCGGTGCGCCGGCCGATTTTTCTAACCGCTATCGGACCCGGGGCAGGGGAAGATGGCAGGGGGAGACGGCAGGGTGCCGGCTCAGGCAAGGACCGCCGCCGTGCGCAACGCTGCGGCCGGGAAGAAGCGCACCTGGTTGCGGCCGCCGTTCTTGGCATCGTAGAGCGCGCTGTCGGACTGGGCGATCAGGTCGGAGAACTGGCTGTGGTCCCGCGTCATGCTGACGCCACCGATGCTGCAGGTCACCGTCACCCCGCCCTCGGCCCCGAGTGGCGCCAACTGGCGTTCGATGGCGTTGCGCAGCCGTTCGGCCAGCATCCGTCCGGCCTCCGCCCCGGTTTCGGGCAGCAGGACGGCGAACTCCTCCCCGCCCATGCGGCCGATCGAATCCTCCTGCCGGATCTGGCCGGCGCAGGTATCGGCCACCGCCTGGATCACCCGGTCGCCGAAGGGATGGCCGGCCCGATCGTTGATCGCCTTGAAGCGGTCGATGTCCAGGATCAGGACCGTCAGGTCCCGGCCATACCGGCGGGCACGGCGAAACTCGACCTCGCCCAGTTCGAACAGGCGGCGGCGGTTGAGAGCGCCGGTCAGACCGTCGGTGTGGGCAAGCTTGGTGAGTTCCCGATTGAATTCGTCGCTTGCCATCAGGATGTAGTTGATGGCGCCGATCACCGTGCCCAGCAGGGACAGAAGGAAGGTCGCACGCTCCACAGTGTCGTCGACGAGTTGGCCGAGCGGCGCCTCCTGGCTGAGGCCGGCCCCCATGCGGACCAGGTAGACGACAGCGAGCGCGGCCGACAGCAGGCCGGTGACATAATGCGGAACGCCGCGGTGCTCGTAACGGACCAGCACTTCGAAGGCGATGACCAGCAGAACGGCGGAAGCCGCGAAACTGACCAGCGTGCGGACCGCGGACAGATCGCTGCCGGTCAGGAGCAGCAGCAGGCAGCAGAGCGCGACGGCACCCCCCACCGCCACCGGCGCGAACGGCCGGACCGGCCGATTCTGCAGATGGCGGACGCAGGTGTAGTTCAACGTCAGCCCGGCGAGCCCGATTCCGTTGGCGAGCGGGATGAACAGTTCCGGCATCCCGCCGCCGCGCAGTCCGGCGATGAGAAAGGCCGAGCCCAGCAGGAATTTGCCGTAGGAATAGGCGCGCAGTGAATTGCGGATGTGGCGCGGATAGCGGCCGGACGCCACGACAATGGACAGGCCCACCGCAAAGCCGATGACGGTGATCACCTGCGCGATGAAGGTCGTGTCGAAATTCATCCGCCGGTCAGCCACGCCCCATTACGTCAGTATGTCGTTGGCACGCTATACGAACTCTATGCCGCTGACAAGGCGCGCGGAGCGAAGTCTGGATCGGGAGTTCTCGCTATTGCCGATCCATTGTTATCGAGGACGCCAGCGGCGAGAGCTCACCGCTTGTCCGGCGCATAGCCCTTCACGAACAGGTCGACCGCGGCATCGACGAAGCGTTCCAGTTCCTCGTCGCTCGGCCGCTCGCTGAGGCACAGCAGCAGCTTCATGTGCATGTTCGCCTTCAACAGGCCGAAGAACTGATGGGTGGCGAGGTCGAAGTCGGTGATCGCCAACTCGCGCTTGGCCGCCACATGGGCCATGAACTGGCGCGCACGCTCGAAGGTCTCGGCCGGGCCGCTCTCGTAAAAGGCTTGGGCGAGCTGGGGTTGGCGCAGCACCTCGCCCAACACCATCCGGTATACCCCCAGCGCCTTCGGCGAGGCGATGAAGCGGACGAAGGTCCGTCCGATCAGGCGAAGTCCGTCCGCCACCGGCAGACGCATCGCGTCGTCCCAAACGCTGCTCATAACCGAATTGGCGCATTCGCAGGCGACCATCGCCCGGAACAGCTCTTCCTTGCTGCCGAAATGCGCGTACAGCGTGGCCTTGGACACGTTCGCCTTTTTGGCGACCGCATCCATGCTGACGGCGCTGTAGCCATGCTCCAGGAACAGGGCGCCCGCCGCTTCCATGATCTGGGCCGGCTTCGAACCTGCTTCGGGAGTGGGGGCAACCAAGGTGGTCATACGCGCCTCGCCTGAGTCCATGTTCTTGGCCCCTACCGCGTTCCGCATCGCCCGACAAGCCCCCAGACACGCTGTTTTCGAAAACTGAACCGTTCAGTTCTGTCTTGACAACAGATAGGCCCTTCGCCATCTTCCGGCAAGACTAAACTGAACGGTTCAGTTTCTTTTCCGCGGCGCCGGCAAGAGCGTGTTCGGGAGAAGGGGCGGGGACCGCGGTGGATTGGGGATAGAGACAATGGCGAATGGCGTGCGGAAGATCGTGCTGTCGGGCGTCGCGCTGGCCGTGCTGGCCGGCGGCGCCGTCGCCGGCGAACAATGGTGGCGGGAAGGCCGGTTCATGGAATCGACCGACAACGCCTATGTGCAGAGCGACATCACCGTGGTCAGCCCGAAGGTCTCCGCCTATGTCCGGGACGTGAAGGCCGCCGAGAATCAGCTTGTGCGGACCGGCGACGTGCTGGCGGTGCTGGACGACCAGGACTTCCGTGCCAAGGTGGCGGAGGCAGAAGCCGCGGTGACCGCTCAGAAGGCGGCGCTCGGCACGCTGGACAGCAAGCTGGAACTGCAGCGCACGGTGATCGATCAGGCCGCCGCCACGCTGGCGAGCGCCGAGGCCGAACAGCGCCGCGCCCAGCAGGAATTCGAGCGCAGCCGGTCGCTCGCCAACGACAGCTGGACCAGCCGCCAGAAGCTGGAAACCGCAGACGCCGACCTGCGCAAGGCGGTGGCGCAGGTCGCCAAGTCGCGGGCGGCACTTGCCGCGGAGAACGAACAGGTCAACGTCCTGCACGCCACGCGGACGGAGACGGAGGCCCATCTGGCCCAGGCCGAGGCGACGCTGCGGACCGCACGCATCGACCTGGAGAACACCGTTGTGCGGGCGCCGGTCGACGGCGTGGTCGGCAACCGCGGCGTCCAGGTCGGCCAGTATGCCCGGCCGGGCGTGCAACTGCTGTCGCTGGTTCCGCTGCCCGACGTCTATGTGGTCGCCAACTTCAAGGAGACCCAGCTGTCGCGCATGCGCCCCGGCCAGCATGTCAGCATCTCGGTCGACGCCTTCCCCGACCGCCATCTGGAAGGGACGGTTGAGAGCTTCGCCCCGGCCTCGGGCTCGAAATTCTCGCTGCTGCCGCCGGAGAACGCGACCGGCAACTTCACCAAGATCGTCCAGCGCGTTCCCGTGCGCATCGCTTTGCCGCGCGACAATGCGCTGGCCGGCTTGCTGCGCCCCGGCCTGTCGGTGGTGGCGGAGGTCGACACCCGCGGTGCCGACGCCCTGCCGCATATGCCCGCCGGCGGCGTGTTCGGCGCGCTCGCCGACAAGCAGGCGGTGGCCGCCAAGTAACGGCGGCCACGGTCCAGCGGGGACGCCGCCCACCTCCCCCCTTCTGGGGCGGCGTCCCCGTCAACCATCCAAGCGACATTTTGGCCGGAGCCATCCCCGGGCGGGATTCCGTCGGCCGCGATCGAAGGCAGCGGTTCCATGGCGACTCCGGCCCAGGGCATGCGCCCGCTCACCACGCGCGACATCGTCGGCTTCTTCGCGATGGTCGTCGGCATGTTCATGGCGATTCTGGACATCCAGATCGTCTCCAGCTCGCTGTCGGAAATCCAGGCGGGGCTGGCGGCAAGCGCCGACGAGATCTCGTGGGTGCAGACCTCCTACCTGATCGCGGAGGTCGTGATGATCCCGCTGTCGGGCATCCTGTCGCGCATCATGTCAACGCGCATCCTGTTCACCGTGGCGGCCGCCGGCTTCACCCTGACCAGCGTCGCCTGCGCCTTCGCCGGCAGCATCGAATCGATGATCGTCTGGCGTGCGCTCCAGGGCTTCATCGGCGGGGCGATGATCCCGACGGTCTTCGCCACCAGCTTCATGATCTTCCCGCCGGAAAAGCGGGCCGGCGTGTCGGTGATGATGGGCCTCGTCGCCACCATGGCACCCACCATCGGCCCGACGCTGGGCGGCTATCTGACCCAGCACATGTCCTGGCACTGGCTGTTCCTGGCCAACGTGATCCCCGGCATCATCGTGACCTCGCTGGTCTGGCTGCTGGTGGACGTCGACCGGCCGAATCCGGAGCTGCGCAAGGGCTTCGACTTCCCCGGTCTGCTGCTGATGGCCACATTCCTGGGCAGCCTGGAATATGTGGTGGAGGAAGGACCGCGCAACGACTGGTTCGACGACGAGGCCATCCTGGCGCTTGCCATCGTGGCGGCGATCGGCGGCATCGGATTCTTCTGGCGGGTGCTGTCCTACCGCAATCCCATCGTGGAGCTGCGGGCCTTCGCCGACCGAAATTTCGCCATCGGATCGCTCTACAGCTTCATCCTCGGCATCGGGCTCTACGGATCGGTCTATCTGCAGCCGCTGTTCCTGGCGCGCGTGCGCGGCTTCAACAGCCTGCAGATCGGCGAGATCATGTTCGTGACCGGCGCCTTCCAGTTCCTGTCGGCCCCCATCGCCGGCGCCCTGTCGAAGCGGATGGACCTGCGCGCCATGCTGGCGCTGGGGCTGATCCTGTTCGGCAGCGGCGTGTGGATGAACAGCCACTTCACCGCCGAGACGGGATTCTGGGAGCTGTTCGTGCCGCAGGCGGTGCGCGGCATGTCGCTGATGCTGTGCTTCATCCCGATCAACAGCGTGGCGCTGGGCACCCTGCCGCCGGACAAGCTGAAGAACGCGTCGGGCCTGTACAACCTGATGCGCAACCTGGGCGGGGCCATCGGGCTGGCGGCGATCAACACGGTGCTCACCGACCGCAACGCCTTGCACCTGAACCGACTGGGCGACAACGTGAACCTCGCCCGGCCCGAGGTGCAGCAGATGGTCGACAATCTCAGCCAACGTTTCGACGGGCTGGTCGCCGATCCGACCGCCGCGGCGATGGCCCGGCTGGTCGGGCTGGTCCAGCGCGAGGCGCTGATCCTGACCTTCAACGACGCCATGCTGCTGATGTCGGCGGTGTTCTTCGGCGCGCTGCTGTTCATGCCGCTGGTGCGCCGTCCGGGCGGGCCGGTGAAGGCCGATCACTGAACGCGAGGCCGGCGAGCGGCGTAGGTTGTCGCCCGCGGGTTGTGCTATAGCTTGGCCCGGTCCGTCCGAACCCTGCCGAGCCCCCGCCGATCACCATGAGCAAGCGCCAATACACCCGAGCCGAGGTCAAGGAACTGCTGGGCGCCCTGGAGCGCCAGTGCCGCGAAGCATCCAAGCTGGCCCAGCTGGCGGAACATGAGGCGAGTAAGCACAGCTTCGGCGCCTACCGCGATTTCCGCGACAAGGTCGGCGAATTCCAGGCCCTGGTGATTCTGATCGAGCAGCGCATGCGCAATCTGGTCGATGCGCGGTCCGACGACCTGCGCGACCAGTTCGAAAAGCTGGACATGGTGATGCTGGCCCTGCTGGTGCGCGCCAGCATGCGCTTCTTCTTCGTGCTGTCGGCAAATCCGATCCTGCCGATGGGCGCGCGCGAGATCTTCGTCGCGGAGCTGCGCAGCCTGCACGACGCGGCGGAAAAGCTGAAGCGGCCCAACTATGTCGGCAAGCTCGGCCCGGAACTGGACCGCGATCTGGAAACCGCCTCGCTGATCCTGGAAGAGATCATCGACAAGGCGCCAAGTTTGCTGAACTTCCGCGGTGCGCCGGTGAGTGGGGAGTAGGCGGCTCTGCAACTGCCCACCCTACCTGATCTCGTCCGCCGTTGGCAGCAGACCCGGTCCGCCTGTCGCGAAGCTGGAGTGCGAAAAGGTTCACGACCCGGCGATAGCACTATCAATACCGCCGGTGCTGGCAGGTCATCGCCGGCAGGATTGTCGTATGGCATGTATGGTTAGGGCCAGCGTCCGGTGCTCTTGCATTCCTGGGCGTCGTTTGCCGCTCGGATACGGCAAAAGCTTCCAGCACTGCCCGTATCGCACAAGCGCGTCGCCTCGTGATACATACGCGTACAATAGTTATCTTGCGTAGACTTTGGCTTTGAAGAGACTTCCTTCCCACCTCCCAGAAACGCACGTACATTGGCGTCGGAGGTAAGTTGAGCGGCTGTTTCCCCCTTGTTGTTTCGCGCGCGTTGATCCGCACCACGTCCGACCAGATACTCCACGCTTTTCAAACTGCCTTTCCAGGCAGCGATCATCAGCAGCGTCCATCCATCGCTGTTGCGGGCGTTTACATCCAACCCAGTGTCGAGAAGTCGCGCCAATTCATCCTGTTGATTATACTCGATGGCCCAGCGGGCTTCCGACCAGGCCTTCGCAGGATCGAAGGTGGGCAATCCGCCGCCACCGCGAGCAGCCATCGCATCGGTCAGCATCTGTTTGATCTGAGCGGAGCCGGCAACATCAAATGCTGTCTTGCCGTAGTTGGTCTTGATCGAGGGGTCGGCACCACGGTTGAGCAGCAGGCGTACGAAAGCGGGCTTCCCTTGGTCGGATGCGATGTGCAGCAGGGTCCAGCCGTCGCTGTTCCGGGTATTGATATCGACGCCCTGCTCAAGGAGAGAAATCAGTTTCTGGTCGTTCTGCTGCCACATTGCTGAGTTGAGGGCGCCATAAAGATCGTTCCAATCATCTGCATAGGCGGGCGCGCTGTTGAACATTATCGCAGACAGCACGGCTATTTTAGCAATTTTCATCATCTCTCCGAATGTGGCCGGTACCAATTCATTTTACGATGTTCTTATTTGATCCGCTCGTCATCTGCCGCAGAGAGAGTGAGCAACAAATCAGGATTCCGCACCCGACGCCCGAAAAGGGTCCGGTAGGTTCCATCGGGTTGACGATAATAACGCTTTCCCTCGAAGACAACCGGTGTGGGAAGCGCTTTCCAACCGCGCCATGCACCATAAGCCAGCCCTGCAACCACGCCCAGACGCAATAAATCGATCGCTTCCATCAGCAATTCCTTGGCTGAGGTGCTATGGCGCACGTGCGGAAAAGCGCACATTTTCTGAGGCAGCAGGCCACTCGGCTCTGGATGGAGCGTGTCTCCGGTTAACCACCTGCCGGAGAGACTACGTAACGAATATTAAAAAACTGTGCAGATTACTTTTCAGCGCCTGAACGGGACGACATGGGCCGCCGGCTATGCGACGACGGCCCTTTAAGGTCGATGGACCTCATTCCGTCAAGCAGTTGAAAAACGGACGGAAGGCAATCTGGTCCCGGAATAGTCCTGGAGGATCCCTCACTTCGCAAGGAACTGCGAGATCGTCTCCCCCGCCTTGGCGATGTTCGCGACACCGTCCAGATGCCCCAGCGTCGAGGTGATCGACTCGGTGTACTCTACGCCATTGCCCTGCTTTTCCAGCCGGTCCTTCAGCGGGCGCATGTTGCGGTCGGGCGGGAAGACGAGATCGTCGGCGGACGGGATCAGAAGGACCGGCGCCTTGATCTTCGCCAAGCCATCCTCGAGCGAGGCGCCGTTGCCGGTGACGAAGGTCTGGTTAGCCTTCACCAGATAGAGGAAGTGATTGGCATCGCTGACCGCGGCGCGGCCGGATGCCGCCTTGTCCAGCCACGCTTCGATGGCGTACTGGTTGCCCATCGCAGCCTTCGGGTCCTTGCCCTCTTCCGCCCATTTGCGGCCGAAGGCGGCGTCGGCCCATTTCCAATGGCGGGCGTGCAGCGTGACCAGCTTCAGCGCCTCGGTCAGGCCGGCCTTCGGTTCCGCCTTGCCGTAATAGTCGCCGTTGCTCCAGTTTGGATCGAGCTTGATCGGCGCCGCCCACAGATTCAGCCAGCCGATCAGGAAGGGATCGGCCTCCGGCCCGCCGATGGCGGCGATGACGCGCTTGACCATGTCCGGATGATCGGCCGCCCATTCGAAGGCCTGGAGCGAGCCCATCGATCCGCCCATCACCGCCTGCAAGGACTTGATGCCCAGGCTGTCGATCAGCGCCTTCTGGACATTGACGAAGTCCTTGATGGTGACGATGGGGAAGCTCATGCCATAGGGCTTGCCGGTGTCCGGGTTGATGCTGGCCGGGCCGGTGGTGACGACGGTGGGATCCTTGGGCGACAGGTTCACCAGCGTGTCGGAGCTGATGATGAAGTATTTATCGGTGTCCAGCGGCTTGCCCGGCCCGATGATGCTGTCCCAATAGCCGGGCGCCGCATCCTCTACCTTGTATCTCCCGGCGGCGTGGCTATTGCCGCTGAAAAAGTGGGTGATGAGGATGACGTTGTCCTTCGCCTCGTTCAGCTTGCCGTAGCTTTCCCAGCCGATGCGGACATTCTTGATCGTCCCGCCGCCCACGGTGGTATAGGACGGCATCTCGAAAACCTTCTTTTCGACGATGCCGTCCAAGGCCAGCGCCGGCAACGCGCCGAACAGGCATGCGGCCATGGCGAGGCCGCCAAGACGAGCGGACCAGGTGGACCCGCGGACAAGCCGAGGCATGGGCAACCCCCTCCCAATTGTTTGCTGGACGGGCAGTCTACCCATACGGTTGTGTCTGTCCAGACGGCTTTGCTGACGCTTACGGTTAGGTGTGCCGTCAGCGCAGGCGGACGGCGGTGCCGTTGACCGACACCATCAGCATGCCGTTCTCCTTGCCCAGCACCTCGTAATCGACATCCACCCCGACGATGGCGTCGGCGCCGAGCGACCGTGCCGCATCCTGCATGTCGGCGAAGGCCGCCTCGCGCGCCTCGCGCAGGGCCGCCTGATAGCCGCCGGCCCGGCCGCCCACGATGTCGCGGACGGAGGAGAACAGGTCGCGGAACACGTTCACGCCCATGATCGCCTCGCCGGCGACGATGCCCAGATACTGGGCGACCGGGCGGCCTTCCACGGAATCGGTGCTGGTGACGATCATGGTCGCGTTTCCCCTGACGGTTTCGATGCCGCACAGATGGGGCCTCTACGGCGGAGTCCAAGGCGGCACTGCGAATTCGCATGCAGGCTTAGCCCATCGCGCCTTCCCCCACCCCGTCGGTACCGTGTAGGACAGGGGTAGGCTCGCCGGGGGGCGATAAGGGCAGGTCAGGGGGAAAGCGATGGACGACACGCGGCGCGCCATCCTGCGCTGGATGACAAGCGTCATGGAAGCGAAGGGCTGGAGTGCCGGCGGCTGGGCACGGCTGGCCGGCGTCACCGCCACCAACCTGACCCGCTTCCTGCGCGATCCCGTGATGGGCAGCCTGCCCAGCGCCGACACGCTGGCCCGGTTGGCCCGCGTCGCCGGGTCGGAGCCGCGCTTCCTCGACGACCATGCCTATGCCCCGGTCTCCCGCGTGCCGGTGCTGACCCTGGAGCAGGCCCACATCTTCCTCGATCTCGGCAGACGGGCAGGGGAGGCGTTCCTCGCCGGAGCGCTGAAGGACGGCGCGTCGTCGGTCGCCATGGACGGTCGGACCTCCCGCCGCGCCTTCGCGCTCCGCATCCTGTCCAAGAGCCTGGATGCCGCCGGCGTTCTGCCGCGCGACTGCGTGGTGCTGGAGCCGCTGGACATTTTGACGCCGCAGACCGGCGACGTGGTGGTGACGGTGGGGGAGGGCAGCATCTGCGGATACCGCTTCTTCCCGCCGCACCTGATGCCGGTTTCGACCGATCCCGACTGCCGCCCGACCGCCATCGACCGCGCACAGGTGGCCGGAGTCGCCGTCCACGTGGTGCGAGCGCTTCGCATATAAATCTCCGCTGCACCACGAGTCGCAGCGCGCGTTCCAGTCCCGCGCGACTCGCAAAAACGGGCGCCTCTACTCCGTCCGTTTTGTCTTGTGACGACTCCCACCAGAAGACACCAAATATAGCGTGTTTTCAGGACTTTGGGCTGGTCTACGGCCAAGTCAAAGGTTCACGTTTTGTTCTTGAAAGCTGCGTGTTCGCATTCCATATTCAGGGTCCGGTAAGGCGGTCCGAATACGATGCTGCGATATCGCAGTAACGGTCACGCTTCGAAGCCGGAATGGCAGCCCGTCAGGGCCGGAACCGGGGATGTCGGGGCAGCATGGCGATCACTCAGGCACAGCGGGAATTGCGGGCGGGGCGGATCGGCTCGTCGGACGCCACGCGCGTGATGGCCGGCGACTGGCTGTCGCTGTGGCGCGAGAAGACCGGCCGGGTCGAGCCCGACAACCTCGACCTCATCGCCGCCGTGCAGATCGGCATCGCGACCGAACATCTGCACCCTCGCTTCGTCGCCCATACCACCGGGATTCCCTGCGTGGCCGCACCCGACACCTACCGCCATGCCGATCATGACTGGATGGTGGCACACCCCGACTTCCTGACCGGCAGCGAGGCGGGTGGGGCGCTCGACACCATCGTGGAGGCAAAGTTCAACAGCGGCTTCCAGAGCGATGCCGACCTCGCCCGCCGCTACCACTGGCAGATACAGCATCAGTTGGAGGTGGTCGGGCTGGACCGCGCGCTGCTGTCGATCCTCCGCCCGACCGGCCACAGCCTGGTGACGGTGGAGCGCCGGCCCGACGATGTCGAACGGCTGGTGGAAACGCTGGAAGCCTTCTGGTGGCACGTCGTCAACGACGTCGAGCCGTCGGACCCGCTTCCGGTGGACGGGCCGTCCTATGAGAACGGCCGCGTCTTCGACATGGGCCGGCACAACCGCTTCCGGGCCCTGGCCGACCGACTGGTCGCCAACCGGGCGGCGGCACTGGAGGTGAAGGAGGATGAGGCCGCCCTGAAGGCGCTGATGCCCGACGACGCCCGCATCGCCTTCGTCGCTTTTGACCAGCCGGACGGCCGGTCCGGTGGCCTCTATCTCGCGCGCGACCGCGAAGGCCGGCTCAGCCTGCGCTATTGCGCGCCGCCGCGCCGGGCCCTGGCCGACGCGCAATCCTGGAGCCCCTCCGCTGACCCGAACGCGGTGGAACTCAGCCTGGAAACAGTGCTGACCGCCGGCTGGGGTGAGGGGAGAGCCGAAACGTTTGGACAAGAAGGACCCAAATCATGGGACGCATGAGCAAGACCGACCACGTCATCGCCGACACTGAATCCGCCGAATCCAGCGTGGCAGAATCCGGCGCAACCGAGTCCAACGTGACGGAGACCGCTCCGGTCGAAGCGAAGGCCGGCGGCAGCCGTGGCTCGCAAGGGTCCAAGGGGTCCGCCGGCGGCAGCCGGGCGGCGGAACCGCAGCGCATCGACACCATGTTCCTGTGGAACCGGCTGAAGCGCACCGACCCGAAGGCGACCAAGCCCTTCACCCGCTCCGGCGGCTTCCGCGGCACGCAGATCGACCCGACCTGGCGCTTCCAGATGATGACGGAGGTGTTCGGTCCGATCGGCAAGGGCTGGGGCTACGAGCAGGTGGACTGGACCATCGCGGAACGGATGATCTTCATCTGCGCCCGCGTCTGGTACATCGACCCGGAAACCAGGGAGAAGTGCTTCACCGGTCCGCAGTGGGGCGGGACCGAGATGGTCCGCCGCCGCAACGGCATGGAGATGCCGGACGACGAGTGCTTCAAGATGTCGATGACCGACGCGGTCGGCAAATGCCTGCTGCAACTGGGTCTGGCCGCCGACGTCTACATGGGTCAGTTCGACGACAGCAAGTATCGGGAGGAGTCGGAGGCCTTCTATGCCGCCAAGTCCAACCCGGACCTGCAGCCCGCCGCCGTCGAGGCTTTCGAGGCGGAGGTGAAGCGCCGCCTGGGCGCTTGCCTGGACCTGGACGACCTGGAAGAGGTCTGGCGGTCCGGCGTCGGCACCCGCCTGCGGGAGATCGGTACTGTGGACCGCGCCGCCCAGCACCGCATCACCGGCCTGTTCGCCCAGAAGAAGGCCGAGATTCTGAAGCGCGAGGAAGAGGACGGGCGGGAAGCCGCCTGACGGAACGCCATGACCCAGACGACTCATAACACCGGCGACTGGTCGCCCAGCGGACTGTTCCGCATGAGCGCCTGGGAAGGTGAGTTCGAACGCGCCAACGCCCAGCTGCCGCGCTGGTACTGGAACCGCGATCAGCGCCGCCGCCACTACGCCCGCTGGGTGGAGGCGGAGGCCGAAACGCTGGCGATTCGGCTGTCGGGACTGTTGCGGTCCGACAGCCCGGCGGAAACAGCAGGGGCGGCCCGCGTGCTCGTCGACTCTCTGGCGCGTGACATCGACTGGGCTCGCCGGTTGGAAGACTCGGATTCGGAAGACGACAAGTTCGCTCACGCCGCCTGACCGCAGGCGGCATCAAGGGAAGGATATCATCCCATGACGATAGAAGAGGTCCAGGCGCGTCTGCGCGCCGCTCAAGCCCGCATCGGGCGTGAGGGCCGCTTCGCCCTCACCCTCAGCCTGGACGGGCGCGAGGAATGCTACATCACCCATTGGTTCCGCCCCGAGCCGCACGCCTTCGAGGACTGCCGCGCGGTCGGTTCCGGAGCCCTCAGCGAATGCCTCGACGCGCTGGACCGCTATGTGGCATTGAACCGGGTGCGCGACGAGGCTCCGGTGCTGATGGCCGCCGAATGACATCCCCGTAACGGCCAAGCCATCGGCCTTTGTCCCCTCGTTCCCCCCGCGGACGAGGGGACTTTTTTGTCGAGCGTTCGTGCGCGCCTGCGGTTGTGCTATTGTCTCCACTTTCAAGCGGAAGGGGAGCGATCATGGATCCCGTACTTGCCTTCGTCAGAATCGCCGGGGCCATAGCGGTCGGTGCAGCCAGCCCGGGGCCTAGCTTCGTGCTGGTCGCCCGCACCTCCATCGCCGTATCCCGCCGGGCCGGCTTGGCCACCGCGCTCGGTATGGGGATCGGCGGGGTGTTCTTCGCGTCCCTGGCCCTGCTGGGGCTGCATGCGCTGCTGTCGCAGGTCGGCTGGCTCTACGCGGTCCTGAAGCTGGCGGGCGGCGCCTATCTGCTCTATCTCGCGTATCGCATCTGGCGCGGCGCGGCCGAGGCTCTCGTGGTGGCGGACGAGGGAAAGACCGCGCCCGCCGGATTGTTGCGGCCGCTGCTGTTCGGTCTGCTGACGCAACTGAGCAACCCGAAGACAGCACTGGTTTACGGCAGCATCTTTGCCGCGCTGATGCCGGCCGAACCGCCGCTTTGGCTATTCGTCTTCCTGCCGCCGGCAGTCTTTCTTATCGAGGCCGGCTGGTACGCGATCGTCGCCGCGGCATTTTCCGCCGGCCGGCCGCGCGCCGCCTACCTGCGGTCCAAACGCTGGGTCGACCGGGTTGCCGCCGCGGCCATCGGCGGACTGGGCGTCCGCCTGATGTCGGACGCTCTGCCCCCTCCCTAACCCTCCCCCACCTTCGGTGGGAGAGGGGACTGCCGCCGCATCGCATACTTACCCTCTCCCGTCGAAGACGGGGGAGGGAGGGGGCATCCGCTCCCTAACCCTTACTTCTTCTTGCCCGACTGCGCCCTGGCGAATGCCTCGGCGAAGGCGCTGTTGACCGGCTCCGGCGCCTTTGCCGGCTTCGCCGCCACCTTCGGCGCGGGCGCCGCCGGACGACGGTCCTGCTGCGGCGCCCCCTGCTGCGGACGCGCCGGTCCCCGTTCCTCACGGCGCTCCTCCCGGCGGGCCGGGCGCGGGGCTTCCTCGCCCATGCGCATGGTCAGGGCGATGCGCTTGCGGGGGATGTCGACCTCCAGCACCTTCACCTTCACCACATCGCCGGCCTTCACCACCGTGTGGGGATCCTTCACGAAGCTGTTGGCCAGCTGCGAGATATGCACCAACCCGTCCTGGTGGACGCCGATGTCGACGAAGGCGCCGAAGGCGGTGACGTTGGTGACGACGCCCTCCAGCATCATGCCGGGCTGGAGATGCTTCAGCTCCTCCACGCCCTCCTTGAAGGTGGCGGTCTTGAACTCCGGGCGCGGGTCGCGGCCGGGCTTCTCCAGCTCCTTGATGATGTCCTCCACCGTCGGAACGCCGAAGCGTTCGTCGGTGAACTCCTCCGCATTCAGCCCGCGCAGGAAGCGGGCGTCGCCGATGACGCTGCCGAGATCGCGCCCAGTGGTCTTCACGATGCGCTGGACCACCGGATAGGCTTCCGGGTGGACCGCCGAGCCGTCGAGCGGATTCTCGCCGTCGCGGATGCGCAGGAAGCCGGCGGCCTGTTCGAAGGTCTTCGGCCCCAGCCGCGCCACGTCGAGCAGCTGCTTGCGCGAACGGAAGGCGCCGTTGCGGTCGCGATGCTCGACGATATTGCGGGCGATGGTCTCGTTCAGGCCGGACACGCGGGTCAGCAGCGGGATGGAGGCGGTGTTGAGATCGACGCCGACCGCGTTCACGCAATCCTCGACCACCGCATCCAGCGAGCGCGCCAGCTTGCCGCCGGCGACGTCATGCTGGTACTGACCGACGCCGATGGATTTCGGCTCAATCTTCACCAGCTCGGCCAGTGGATCCTGCAGGCGCCGGGCGATGGAAACGGCGCCGCGCAGGCTGACGTCCAGGCCGGGGAACTCGTGCGCCGCGGTCTCGGAGGCCGAATAGACCGACGCGCCGGCCTCGCTGACCACCAGCTTGGTCAGGGACAGCTCGGGATGGCGCTTCATCAGGTCGGCCGCCAGCTTGTCGGTCTCGCGCGAGGCGGTGCCGTTGCCGATGGAGATCAGTTCCACCTTGTGCCGCGCCGCCAGCGCGGCCAGGACGGCGATGGAGCCGTCCCAGTCGTTGCGCGGCGGGTGCGGGTAGATCGTCGTCGTCTCCACCAGCTTGCCGGTGGAATCGACGACCGCGACCTTCACGCCGGTGCGGATGCCGGGATCGAGCCCGATGGTGGCGCGCTGGCCGGCCGGGGCGGCCAGCAGCAGATCGTGCAGGTTGCGGGCGAAGACTCGGATCGCCTCGTCCTCCGCCCGTTCGCGCAAGGCGCCCATCAGGTCGGTTTCGATGTGCGGGCCGATCTTCAGCTTCCAGGTCCAGCGCACCACGTCGGACAGCCATTTGTCGGCCGGGCGCCCCTGGTCGCGGATGCCGGTGTGGACGGCGATGGCGCCCTCCGCCGGGTGCGGCTGGCCCTCTTCGACCGGCAGATCCAGGCGGATGTCGAGCACCCCCTGCGCCCGGCCGCGGAACAGGGCGAGCGCCCGGTGCGACGGCAGCTTCGACCAGTTTTCCGAGAAGTCGAAATAGTCGGAGAACTTGGCACCCTCGGCCTTCTTCTCCTCGATCACCTTGGAGGTGACGACGCCCTTCTCCGCCATGGCGGTGCGCAGGCGGCCGACCAGTTCGGCATCCTCGCCGAAGCGTTCGACCAGGATGTGGCGAGCGCCGTCCAGCGCCGCCTTGACGTCGGCGACGCCCTTCCCGGCATCGACGAAGGCGGTGGCCTCTGCCTCCGGCTGCTTCCTGGGCTCGGCCAGCAGCGCGTCGGCCAGCGGCTCCAGCCCGGCTTCGCGGGCGATCTGCGCCTTGGTGCGGCGCTTCTGCTTGTAGGGGAGGTAGAGGTCCTCCAGCCGGGTCTTGGTGTCCGCCTGCTTGATCTGGCGTTCCAGTTCGGGCGTCAGCTTGCCCTGTTCCTGGATGGTCGACAGGATGCTGGCGCGGCGGTCCTCCAGCTCCCGCAGGTAGCCCAGCCGCTCTTCCAGGGTGCGGAGCTGGGTGTCGTCCAGGCCGCCGGTCGCCTCCTTGCGGTAGCGCGCGATGAAGGGAACGGTCGATCCCTCGTCGAGCATGGCTATGGCGGAAGCGACCTGGGACTCGCGGACCGACAATTCGTCGGCGATGCGCTGGCTGATGGACAGCATGAGGCAGGGTCCTGCGGACTGGTGACGACATGAAAGGGCGTCTGTCATAGCGCGTCGGGGTAGGGCGGCGCCACCCCGCCCTTTCGGCAGAAAGCCGGATGGAGCAAAGCTGAAGCGGAGCTATTCGATGCTGCATTTCGCAAAAAGGTGGTAAGGGCCTATTTTCCGCATCCCTTCACCCGTCGTTAACCATATCGGCCATATACCTCTGCTTGCAACTTGGTTGCGTTTCCTCCCGAACCAAACTTACGGGCGGCCCGGCGGCGATAGCGCGGGGCCGCTCTTTCTTTTTGTCCGACGGGATGCCGCGACCGGACCTCGCTGGCAAAAAAAGGGCCGGAACGGACATGCCGCCCCGGCCTTACCCCGGAAGTGTCTGCCGCCGGTCGGAAACCGAAAGGATCAGGGAAGGCGGCTTTCAGCGAGACGCAGGCGGCCTTCCGGGGACAAGCGTGACAGGGTGTCGGCGACGCGTGCCTCGAACTCACTCCGAAGTGCGGCGTCGTTGGCGTGGATGCTCTCGAACAGCGCTTTCAGGCGCTCCGGATCGAAGGGTTCCGCCATCAGTTCGGTGCGCAGGCGCGGCGCGAATTCCTCGCGGCCGACGCGGATGCGGACGAACAGCGGACGCGCATCGTCGAGCGCCTTGCGCAGGATCGCCGCATCGGCCGGCGACAGGCGGTCCGACACCTCATCGACCAGCCGTTCCAGCTTGTGCTCCGGTCCGGGCGGCGGCGGGGGCGGCCGGAAGGCGTGGGCGACGATGAAGCCACCTGCCAGCATGTTCAGCGCAAGAGACCCGACCAGAAGGAACCAGGGCCAACGGCGCCGGATGGACGGCGTCATCACACGTCTCCCAGATAGCTGACGATCATCACGCCCGACAGGCTGGGCGTGCTCGTCTTTTCGAAGGTGATAAGACCCTGGCTGTAGCTGAGGAATCCGACCACTGCCATGCCGGCCAGGAATCCGGCGAGCGGGGCAGGGCGGAAGGGCGGTCGCGACAGGAACCACGGCACGAATTCGGGAACGACCCGCTGGGCCAGACAGTCGGCAATGCGGGCATAGACCTGCGCCTCCCGCCTGGAAGAGACCAGCGGGGTCGATGCGGCATCCAGCAACGTGTCGGTGACGGCGGCATCGGCCAGCAGGTTGCGGGCCTCGGCGCTGTCGTCCAGAAGGGTCAGCGCATCCACCCGGACGGAGCGCGGCCACCGGTCCAGAACGGCGCCATAGGCCGCGGCATAGCGATTGAACTCTTTGAGCGTCATGACCGTGCACCGTCCTTCTGACGGATCAGGGGTTGAAGCCGGGCCCGCACCACACGGCGTGCCCGGACCAGCAGACTTTCCATGGCCGAAACAGACACCTGCAATATTTCCGAAGCCTCAGCGCACGTCATCTCCTCATGGTAGCAGAGACTGAGCGCCGCCCGTTGGCGTTCGGGCAGCGCCGCGATGGCGGCGTCCACAGCAGCACCGATCCTGATGCCGTCGATCACCGTTTCGGCGCTCCAGGCCGGATCGGCGATCTCGCCGGCATCGTCGAGCGGAGCGAAGCTGCGCCGCCGTTTGTAGTCGATGGCGCGGTTCACCACGATCCTGTACAGCCAGGTCGTGAAGCGGGTTCCGTCGCCGCGCCAGCGGTCGGCGTTGGCCCAGATCTGCAGGAAGGCGTCCTGCGCGACCTCCTCGGCGTCGGCAGCGTTCCCGACCACCCGCTGGGCCAAGGCGATGCTGCGGCGCAGATGTCGGCGCGTGAGCGTTCCAAACGCTTTCCGGTCGCCGGCCGCGGCGCTCGCCATCAGGGCCTCGTCCGTCACCGTCTCCTCGGTAGGCTCCACGCCGTCTTCCGCCCGCTCCCGGTTGCTGTCACGGGATTATACGCCGTAAGTGCAGGATCCCTGCGCAGGCACCCCGCGATTTTTCGATCATGGATTACCCTGAGCCCTGCCCCAGTCACGCTAAAGTTTCCATAAGAACAGTTATGTGTTTTTTGTCCGTGTAGGCGCAAAGCTAAAATGTCAGTCCAGCGCAACATAGAAGCGTCAGTCTTCCATCCCGTTTTCGACGGCTG
>NZ_VTTO01000020.1 GCF_008364825.1 Azospirillum sp. B21 | reverse complement strand
TTGCCACGCTTGTGGATGTGGCCCGGCATGATGCCGATCTTGCACTCGTCCGGCGTGATGATGCCGGGGCAGTTCGGGCCGATCAGGCGGGTCTTGGAACCGTCCAGGGCGCGCTTGACGCGGACCATGTCCAGCACCGGGATGCCTTCGGTGATGCAGACCACCAGCGGGATTTCGGCGTCGATGGCTTCCAGGATCGCGTCCGCGGCGAAGGGCGGCGGCACGTAGATCACGCTGGCGTTCGCACCGGTCTTCTCCACCGCTTCCGACACGGTGTCGAAGATCGGCAGGTCGAGGTGCTTGGCGCCGCCCTTACCCGGCGTGACGCCGCCGACCATCTTGGTGCCGTAGGCGATGGCCTGCTCGGAGTGGAAGGTGCCCTGGGCTCCGGTGAAGCCCTGGCAGATCACCTTCGTGTTCTTATCGACGAGAACAGCCATGTTACGCGGCCTCCTTCACGGCCTTGACCACCTTCTCGGCGGCATCGGCGAGGTTGTCGGCCGAGAGGATCGGCAGGCCGGATTCGGCCAGGATCTTCTTGCCCAGATCGACGTTGGTGCCTTCCAGGCGCACCACGAGCGGAACGTGCAGGTGCACTTCGCGGGCCGCAGCGACCACGCCCTCGGCGATCACGTCGCAGCGCATGATGCCGCCGAAGATGTTGACCAGGATGCCTTCGACGTTGCTGTCGGACAGGATCAGCTTGAAGGCCGCGGTGACGCGCTCCTTCGTGGCGCCGCCGCCGACGTCGAGGAAGTTGGCCGGCTCGCCGCCATACAGCTTGATGATGTCCATGGTGGCCATCGCCAGACCGGCGCCGTTCACCATGCAGCCGATGTTGCCGTCGAGCTTGACGTAGTTGAGGCTGTGCTTGGCCGCCTCGATCTCCGCCGGGTCTTCCTCGGCCTCGTCACGCAGCTCTTCCACGTCCTTGTGACGGAACAGCGCGTTGTCGTCGAAGTTCATCTTGGCGTCGAGCGCCAGGATGTCGCCCGAACCGGTGACGATCAGCGGGTTGATCTCGACGATGGCGCAGTCCAGGTCCACGAAGGCCTGATAGGCGGCCTGGATGAACTTGGCGGCGGCACCGACCTGCTTGCCTTCCAGGCCCAGCGCGAAGGCGACCTTGCGGGTGTGGTAGCCCTGGATGCCGGTGGCCGGGTCGACGGCGACCTTGACGATCTTCTCCGGCGTGTTGTGGGCGACCTCTTCGATCTCCATGCCGCCTTCGGTCGAGGCCATGATCGTCACGCGGCCGGTGGCGCGGTCGATCAGCATGCCGAGATACAGCTCGCGCTTGATGTCGGCGCCTTCCTCGATATAGAGGCGCTTCACCTCGCGGCCTTCCGCGCCGGTCTGCTTGGTCACGAGGACGTGGTTCAGCATCTCGGACGCGTTCTTGCCGACTTCCTCGATCGACTTGACGACGCGGACGCCGCCCTTGCCCTCGGGGTTGTCCTTGAAGCGTCCGGCGCCGCGGCCGCCGGCATGGATCTGGGACTTCACCACCCAGACCGGACCGCCGAGCTCGCGGGCGACCGTCTCGGCCTCCTGCGGGGTGTAGGCAACGCCGCCGCGGGGAACCGCGACGCCGTACTTCTTCAGCAGGCTTTTCGCCTGGTACTCATGGATGTTCATCGGGCGTCCATCTGTTTTTTGGTTCGGCTGACGAGAACGGGTCGACTGAAGGACAAGACGGGCGCACCACCGGCGCCGCCCCGACCCGGAAAATGGGCCGGGACAGCGCCGGAGAACGCGCAGTCCGCCTTAGGAAGCGGACTTCTCGGCGTCCAGCTTCTTCACGACGTCGACCAGCGTCTTCACCGCGTCGACGGAGTTCTGGAACATCGCCTTCTCTTCGTCGTTCAGCTCGATCTCGATGATCTTCTCGACGCCGCCGGCGCCGATGATCGTCGGGACGCCGACGTAGAGGTCGTCCTGGCCGTACTGGCCGCTCAGGTGGGCGGCGACCGGGAGAACGCGCTTCTGGTCCTTCAGGTAGGACTCGGCCATCTGGATGGCGGACGCGGCCGGGGCGTAGAAGGCCGAACCGGTCTTCAGCAGCTTGACGATCTCGGCGCCGCCGTCACGGGTGCGCTGAACGATGGCGTCCAGCTTCTCCTGCGTGGTCCAGCCCATCTTGACCAGATCGGGCAGCGGGATGCCGGCGACGGTGGAGTAGCGCACCAGCGGGACCATCGTGTCGCCGTGGCCGCCCAGCACGAAGGCGGTGACGTCTTCGACCGAGACGTTGAACTCTTCGGCCAGGAAGTAGCGGAAGCGGGCCGAATCGAGCACGCCGGCCATGCCGACCACGCGCTCCGGCGGCAGGCCGGACGCCTGCTGCAGCACCCACACCATCACGTCGAGCGGGTTGGTGATGACGATGACGAAGGCGTTCGGGGCGTATTTGCCGATGGCCTCGCCGACGGTCTTGCAGACGCCGCTGTTGATGCCGATCAGGTCGTCGCGGCTCATGCCCGGCTTGCGCGGGATGCCGGCGGTGACGATCACGACGTCGGCACCCTCGATGATCGAGTAGTCGTTGCCGCCGGTCAGGCTGGCGTTGAAGCCCTCGACCGGGGAGGTTTCGGCGAGATCCAGCGCCTTGCCGGCCGGCATGCCTTCGGCGATGTCGAACAGGACGACGTCGCCCAGTTCCTTCTGAGCAGCGAGCAGAGCCAGCGTGCCGCCAATCTGGCCGGCACCGACGAGCGCAATCTTCTTGCGAGCCATGGAGCGTTCCCTAAAACGTTTGAGCGTCCCCCATTCAGCGGGAGACTAGAACCGTTGGTCATTCTAACGTCTTAGGGATCCAGCGCCCCGAGATTTCGGAAGCGTAGGTAGCGCGTTTTGTCGCGGAGGGCAAGCATCACCGCAAGCGGGGCATTGCAGCTTTGCGTCGCACCCCCGATGATCCTTTCCAACAGCCGGAGCGTTCGGCTTTATACGTATGGTTCGCGTCCGGTCCTTACCTTGTTCGAATATGGTCGAAGGAGAGCGCTTATGGCCAAGCTCGTGGCCCGTTTCATTCCCGGTCTGACCATGTCGCTGGCGCTCGGCGCCGGCATCGCCGGTGCCCTGGTTGCCGGTGGCGCCCAGGCGCAGACGGTTGGCGATTATGGTGCCGCCATCGCCGCCGCGCCGATCACCGACGCCGCGGCGGAAACCAGCGTCGCCTATTGCCAGCCGCTGACCAACTACGTCTACACCTCGATCGCCGCCGACCAGCGGTCCAGCTGGGTGCTGCCGCTGGTGGCGCTCGACGGCTCGCAGTCGCCGGAGATGGCGGCCAAGCGCGAGGCCTGCCTGAAAGTCCGCCAGCAGGCGCTGATCGCCTTCGATGCCGGCACCGGCGAGCAGATCGTCACCCCGGCCGAGGCGATGGAAGGACCGACCGACCGCGGCCCCTATTACAAGGAGGTCTCGCCCGACACCCCGGTGCCGCAGACCGGCCGCGCCACGCCGCGCCAGCCGATGCCGCGCGGGGGCGTGCAGTAAGGGGGGCTTTTGCCCCCTCCCTCCCACGGCTTCGCCGCGGGTCCCTCCCTTCCCCTCTTCGAGGGAGAGGGAAAGCTCGCAGTACAGCGGCAGTCCCCTCTCCCTCGAAGAGGGGGAGGGCTAGGGAGGGGGCATAACGCGCCTACGGCCCGATGCCGTAGCGTTCCAAATGGCGGGCCATCTCGGCGGGGGACAGCGGGAAGCCGCTGCCCTGCCGGGCGTTCAGTATGGCGCGCGGGTGGATGCCGGCGGCGCGGGCCTGGATCTGCATGGCGCAACGCATCGACAGGCCGGCACGCCAGACCAGCGCGGTGACCGCCTGCGGATCGTGGGAGTCCAGGATCAGTTCCACGACCTCCGGCGCCACGCGGGCGCGGAGCGTCAGCGCCGCCCGAACGAATCCGGCCTCGTTCCACGACATCGCGTCGCCCAGGGCGGTTTCGTCCAGCTTGCCCAGCCGGTGCATGCGGACGGCGCGACGTTCCGGCGACTCGGAGGCTTCCGGGGCTTCGACCCAGTCGATGCGACGGCGGGTGGTGGCGGCGATCTCCGCCACCGTGGCGTCATCGAAATCGGGACGGAGGCGCAGATGCTCCACCACCGCCAGATCGACGAAATCCGCCAGCCGCAACGCCAGCCGGCGGGGCAGGGCGGGGCGGCGGGCCAGCTTCTCCCGCCAGTCGGGATGATGGGCGGATTGCTCCACCAGCGTTTCCAGCGTCGGTTCTGCGATCACCGCCCCGCTGTTGTCCAGCAGGATGCCGGTCGCTTCGGCATGGCCGCTGCCGGCGATGGCGTCGGAGAGGGCGGCACCGATGCTGTGGCGCCGGGCGATGGCCGACAATGCCCAACCGGCTGGGGCGGCGGCGACGATGTCCAGCAGATCCTCATCGCTGAGCGCGGCGCAGCAGCGCAGAACCGGCTCGGCCACCGATTGCTCGACATCGCGTGCCAGCGTCGCCACCACCGACGGGGGCGCGCAGGCGATGTCCTTGATCGCGGTCGCCAGCGCCTCGCGCACGCGGACGATATGGTCGCGGGCCAACTGTTCCAGTGCACGCACGGCGACGGTGCTGACGGTGTCGGCCCCGCCCGGCGGCAGGTCGGGCAACAGGCGGCAGAGCTTGCGGGCCAGCGTGGAGCGAACATCGGCATCGCCCATGCCCGCCAGCCGCGATTCGACCAGCACGTCACCGACCTGACGGGCGACGCTGCGGCCGGGCTGTGCGGGCGGTGGTGTGGTGTCCGGCGAATCGGCGAACAGGTAGTCCATCAACTCGGGCGCGACTCCGCCGTCCGTCTCCGGCGGGAGATCGGGGGAGGGGCGGGGTGGGGAGCGCCGGGCTGTCACCGGACCATGGACCTTCGGTTTGCGCCGCCGCTCGACAGGGGCGAGGGCGGTGGTGGGAGCATCCACGCTATCGAAGCGCCGCCCTAGTTAACGGGTCCCTAATACGGCTACGGTCGAGCCCGTGACATCCTGCGCGCTGGTGGAGGCGGGCATTGCGGATGGAAAAAAAAAGGGCCGCAGCCCGTACGGGCGCGGCCTTTAGTCTAGGGAGGAAACGCACTGCAAAATGCAGTAACGAGGCGGAGTGTACGGTCACAGCCGTGTTAGCGGTACCACGGATTTCGAATTGGTGCGGTGCGATGACCGCATAGCGCGGTATGGAATAAGGCTTGGTTCGCACAGCGGATGGGCGGAAATGCAGTATTCCGCCCATTTCATGAGCAGAGTGGGAGTCGCACGTCAGACGAACGATCAATTTGGAAAATAATAACGTTCGCAATGGTTCGTAAACGAAAAAGGGAGCGCCTTTCGACGCCCCCTTTTCATCCGAATGGAAAGGACGGGATCAGGCCGCCAGCTTCTCGCGGATCAGTGCCTTGGTCTCGTCGATGCCGTAGAGCTGGATGAAGGAGCCCATGCGCGGACCGGTGGTCTGCCCCAGCAGCACCTCGTACAGCGCCTGGAACCACGCCCGCAGTTCGGTGAAGCCGTGCTCCTTGCCAACGGCGAACACCTCGTTCTGGATGGTGTCGGCGCGGGCGTCGGCCGGCAGGCTGTCCAGCTTGGCCAGCAGGTCCTGCAGGGCGGCGCGTTCGGCATCGGTGGGCGCGCGGAACTGCTTGGTCGGCTTCACCTGATCCTGGTAGTAGCGCACGGCATATCCGACCATGCTGTCCAGGAAGGGGCTGTTCTCCGGCGTGGCGTCCGGCGCGTAGCGGCGGATGAAGCCCCACATGGTGTCCTTGGTCTCGGCATTCGCCGCACCCGCCAGATTGAGCAGCAGGTTGAACGACACGTCGGACCGCACAGTCGGCGGCTTGCCGTTGTGGATGTGCCAGGCCGGGTTCTCCAGCTTCTTCGCCGGCTCCTCGCCATGGACCTTGTCGACGAAGGTCAGATATTCGTCGACGGCGCGCGGGATCACGTCGAAGTACAGGCGCTTCGCCGACTTCGGCTTCTGGAACATGTAGAGGGCGAGGCTTTCCTGCGGCGCGTAGGCCAGCCATTCCTCCATCGTCAGGCCGTTGCCCTTCGACTTGGAGATCTTCTGGCCCTTGTCGTCCAGGAACAGCTCGTAGTTGAAGCCTTCCGGCGGGGTGCCGCCGAGGATTTTGCAGATCTTGCCGGCCAGCTCGGCCGAGGGGATCAGATCCTTGCCGTACATCTCGTAATCGACGCCGAGGCCGAACCAGCGCATGCCCCAGTCGGGCTTCCACTGCAGCTTCACATGGCCGCCGGTGACGGGAAGCTCCACCTTCTTGCCGTCCTCGTCCTGGAAGACGATGGTGCCGGCATCGACGTTGCGCTCCAGCATCGGAACCTGCAGCACACGCCCGGTGGAGGGCGAGACCGGCAGGAAGGGGCTGTAGGTCGCCTGACGCTCCGCGCCGAGCGTGGGCAGCATCACCGCCATCACCTCGTCGTAATGGCGCAGGATGCCGAGCAGCGCCTCGTCGAAGCGGCCGGACTTGTACCAGTCGGTGGAGGACTGGAACTCGTACTCGAAGCCGAAGCTGTCGAGGAAGGCGCGCAGCCGGGCGTTGTTGTGGGCGCCGAAGCTGTCATGGGTGCCGAAGGGATCGGGCACCTGGGTCAGCGGCTTGCCCAGGTTGGCCGCCACCATCTCCTTGTTGGGGATGTTGTCGGGAACCTTGCGCAGCCCGTCCATGTCGTCCGAAAAGCAGAACAGCTTGGTCGGAATGTCGCTCATGGTCTGGAAGGCGTGGCGCACCATGCTGGTGCGCGCCACCTCGCCGAAGGTGCCGAGATGCGGCAGGCCCGACGGACCATAGCCGGTCTCGAACAGGACATAGCCTTTGGCGGGCGGCGCTTTCGCGAAGCGCGCGACCAGTTTGCGCGCCTCCTCGAACGGCCATGCCTTCGCCTGCAACGCCAGATCCCGTTCGCCGGTCATCGTCGGACCCTTTCGAAACCAGATAGATAAAGTCAAGGAATGAGGGCAAAGACCCTAGGGCCCGCCGGGCGTGGCGTCAACCGTGGGTGTCTGGCGTGGGGCTCTTGCAGCGTGCCTGCGCGCGGTCCATCCTGCGCCGCCTGCGGGATCGGCTTTGCGGGTATGGGCGGGGTGTCGAGGCGATGAGTTGGCTGTATCTGGCGGTGGCGATCCTGTTCGAGATCGTCGGCACCTCCGCGATGAAGATGTCGGACGGCATGACGCGGCTCGCCCCCGCGGCGGTGGTGGTGCTGTGCTATGGCGTCGCCTTCGTTCTGCTGGCCAAGGCGCTGCGCAGCATCGAGGTCGGCATCGCCTACGCCATCTGGTCGGCGGCGGGAACGGCGGCCATTGCCGCCATCGGCGTGCTGGTGTTCGGGGAATCGTTGACGGTGATGAAGGTGGTGGGCATCGCCCTGATCGTCGCCGGGGTGATCAGCCTGCATGTGGCGAACGGGGCGGCCTGATCACGATAGTTAGGTGTTGACCTAAGTGTTGATCGCCGGTAGGGTGCCCTCATGGATGCGGCACTCGACATGACTTTTCGCGCTCTGGCGGACCCCACGCGCAGGGCAGTTATTCAGGCGCTTGGACGCGGTCCGGCGTCGGTCAGCGATCTTGCGAGACCCTTCGAGATGGCTCTGCCGAGCTTTCTTCAGCATTTGAAGATGCTGGAGGACAGCGGACTCGTGGAAACGCGGAAGGTCGGTCGGGTGCGCACCTGCACGCTGAAGCCGGAGGCGCTGGCGGCGGCGGAAAGCTGGCTTGAAGCCCAGCGCAACCTCTGGACCAAGCGGCTCGACCAACTGGACGGCCTGGTGCTGGATCTGAACAAACGGGAGGAAGGGACCCCATGACCGCTTACAGCGCAACGGACTTCAATCCGCAGCTCGACCTTGAACTGAAGCGTGAGGTCGCGGTTCCGCCGAAGCTCGTCTGGCGGGCCTGGACCGAACCGGAACTTCTGATGAAGTGGTTCACCCCCGCACCCTGGCGGACCACCGCCTGCGAGATCGACCTGCGGCCCGGCGGCAAGTTCCGCACGGTGATGGAGGGGCCGAATGGCGAGAGGAACGACAGCACCGGCTGCTTCCTGGCCGTGGAGCCCGAACGGCTGCTGGTCTTCACCGATGCGCTGGGTCCGGGGTTCCGTCCCACCGGCGGCGGATTCATGACCGCGTCGGTGACCATAGAGCCGACGGCCGGCGGCACGCTCTATACCGCCATCGCCTTCCACAAGGACGAGGCGGCCAAGACACAGCATGAGGAGATGGGCTTCCACCAGGGGTGGGGGACCGCGCTCGACCAGCTTGTCGCGCTGGTGAAGGGACTGTAAGGGGACTGCCCGTTCAGGCCCCGACCCTGAACGGGTTCACCTGCCGGGCGGCGCGTTCCACCGCGTCGGCCGGGCCGGGGCGGCCGAGGAAATAGCCCTGGGCGATGTCGCAGTTCAGTTGGCGCAGGGCCTCCAGCGTTTCGGCATCCTCCACGCCCTCCGCCACGGCGGTCAGGTTCAGGCCGTGGGCCATCTGGATGACGGCGGCGGTGATCTTGGCGCTGTCGTGGCTGCGGGTGAGGTCGGCGACGAAGCTGCGGTCGATCTTCAACTTGTCCACCGCTAGGCGGCCGATATAGGACAGGTTGGAATAGCCGGTGCCGAAATCGTCGATCGACACCTGCACGCCCATCGCCTTGATCCGGCGCAAATTGTCCATCACCACGTCGGTGTTCTGGATCAGCATCGATTCGGTCAGCTCGAGTTCCAGCAGCAGCGGGTCCAGGCCGCTGTCGGCCAGCGCCCCGGTGACGGTGCGGACGAGGTCGCTGCGCTGGAGCTGCAGGGCCGACAGGTTGACCGCGACCGACAGCGACAGGCCGCGGGCGTGCCATGCCGCCGCCTGCCGGCAGGCTTCCGCCAGAACCCAGGCGCCGATGGGGACGATCAGGCCGCTGTCCTCGGCGATGGGGATGAAGGCGCCGGGCGGGACCATGCCCTTTTCCGGATGGTTCCAGCGCAGGAGAGCCTCCGCACCGACGACGGCGCCGGTCTCCAGGCTGACCTGCGGCTGGTAATGGACCAGGAACTCCCCCCGTTCCAGCGCGCGGCGCAGGCCGCTGCGGGTGGACAGATGGGCGACCGCTTCGGCGTTCATCGCCTCGGCATAGAAGCGGTGGGTGTCGCGGCCGGCGGCCTTGGCGTGGTGCAGGGCGGTGTCGGCGTTCTTCAGCAGGGTGGCGAAGTCCTTGCCGTCGGCCGGAGCCAGCGCGACGCCGGAGGATAGGGTGACGGTCAGCTCGTGCCCGTCGATCTGGAAGGGGGCCGCCATGGTCTCGTGCAGGGAGGCGACCGTCTCCACCACCGCGTCGGCGTCGGGCAGGCCGGACAGCAGCAGGATGAACTCGTCGCCGCCGCTGCGGCTGACCGTGTCGGTATCGCGCACCGCGGCCTTCAGCCGTTCCGCCGTGGCGCGCAGCAGGGCATCGCCCACGGCGTGGCCCAGGCTGTCGTTCACCGTCTTGAAGCGGTCGAGCCCGCAGGCGACCAGCGCCACCAGCCGGCCGCTGCGTTCCGCCCGCGCCAGCGCCTGTTCGGTCCGGTCCTGCAGCAGCAGCCGGTTGGGCAGCAGGGTCAGCACGTCGTGGCGCGCCAGATACTCCACCCGTTCCTGCGCCGCCTTGCGCTCGGTGATGTCGCGGGCGACGACCAGCAGGCGGCGGTCGTTGCCGTCCACCGTGGCGCGCCGCATGCTGACCTCCACCCAGAACAGGGTGCCGTCCAGCCGGCGGGCATGCCATTCGAACAGCTGCGGTTCGCCGCCGGACGCTTTGCGGATCCAGGCCGCCGCCTCGTCCCGCGTATAGGGCGGAACGCCGGAGCTGAGCATCCCGACATGGATGTCCGTCAGTGGCGTGTCGCCGATGCGGTACATCTCCGCCATCCGGCGGTTGACCTCCAGGATGGCGCCGCTGTCGATGTCGTGGATGAAGATGGCGTCGGTGACGCTGTCGAAGATGGTGCGGACGCGCTCCTCGCTGGCGGTCAGGGCGGCGACTGCGGTGCGCAGGCTCTCCGTCTTGTTTTCCACCTGACGGCGCAGCAGCAGCACCCAGACCAGTGCGCCGATGCCCAGCACCGCGACCCCAGCCAGCAGCTTGAGCAGCAGATCGATCAGTCCGGGGCTCACCCCGCCCAGGCTGCGGCCGATCCAGCGCTGCTCGATCGCCTTGCGTTCCTCCGGGGCGATGCGGGCGAAGCCGTCGGTGATGAGGCGATGAAGCGCCACGTCGCCCTTGCGGACCGCCCAGTGCAGTTCGCCGGTGTAGAGCGGATCGGTGTAGCGGAAGCGCCCCTGCACCCCGCGCTTGGTCATGTAGTAGGTGGCCGACGGATCGTCCATGCAGAAGACCCGCGTCTCCTGCCGGGCGGCGGCATCCACCATCGCTTCGAAGCCGGGATAACGCTGGAAGGCGGTGATGCCCTGGTCGGTCAGCCATTCGACGCAGAAATCGCCGTCCTTGACCCCGACGGTGAAGGCGCGCAGCGACTCCACCCCGATGATCCCGCTGAGGTCGCTGCTGAACCAGATCGGCACGTCGACGCGGGCGTAGGGGGTGGAGAAGTCGTAGAGCGCATCGCGCGCGCCGTTGCGGAAGATGGTCTCGATCACGTCGGCGGCGCCGGTGTCGACCGCCTGCCGCGCCAGATTCCAGTCGCTCGGCATCATCCGCACCGCGATGCCGGTCTTTTGCGACCACAGCGCCCACAGGTCCTTCACGATTCCGACATGGGTGCCGTCGGCGTTGCGGAAGCTGTAGGGCGGGTAATTGTCATCCAACGCCACCCGGACCTCGGCCGGCCGCGGTCCCGCCTCCGGCGCCGGCATGGCACGCGGTGGCGAGTTGATCGCCACGGCCGGGCCGCCGACCAGCATCGGCAGCAGCAGGACCGCAAGCAGGCGCAGGGCGACCAGCCCGCCGGCAAGGCACCGGCCCCCCAGGTGCCGGCTCCCGAAGGGCCGGCCCGCAGATCGTCCATGATGGGCGGCCCGCGGATCGAGGCTCATCCTCGGGTTCCAGTGCGGATGGCGGGCGGGAGGCGGTGGACGGACATTGACATCGCTCTGGCCGGGGGCTCTTGCCGGGGGCGCACGTGGCGATGGCGCAACCGGGCGCCGTCATCCGGTGGCCACCGCCCCGCTCTCCCCATCTCGCCGGAGAGGGTAGCCCGTTCGCCCAGCCTCGGCAACGGGGGGTTCTCCTTACCCCGTGACAAACACCCGCTTCGAGGGAAGGCGTTGTCAGGTGGGGCGGTCGGGGGATTGAGCCGCGTCAGACGTGTCCTTCGACCGGGCGCGCAGGGCGTCGCGGATTTCCTCCAGCAGCTGCTCCTGCCGCGGCGGCGTCTTCGGCACTTCCCTGTGCAGGATGTGCAGCCGGTTGACCTGCCGGACGATCATGAACAGGGCGCCCGACACGATCAGGAAATTGATGCAGGCGTTGATGAAACGGCCGTAGTTGATGGTGGCGACGCCTGCCGCCTCGGCCGCCTGGAGCGAATCGTAATGGCCGCCGGACAGGCTGAAGAAATAGTTGGAGAAATCAATGCCGCCCATGAGCCAGCCGATCGGCGGCATCAGGATGTCCTTGACCAGGGAATTGACGATTCCCGTAAAGGCGGCGCCGATGATGATGCCGACGGCCAGCTCCACGACATTGCCGCGGCTGATGAATTTCTTGAACTCTTCCAACATGGCGTTCCGTTTCCCTGTAGTGACTCAGGGGAAACGGGGTGGGGAGGGGTTGGTTTCAATGGGAGGCTTTTGCCCCCTCCCTAACCCTCCCCCGCTCGCAAGAGCGGGAGGGTGGGGGCACCCGCAAGGCCCCCCGCCGATTACCCCTTACGCCATGCGCCCGTGGCAGTGCTTGAACTTCTTGCCGGAGCCGCAGGGGCAGGCGGCGTTGCGCGGAGTGTTTTCCATCACCTCCGGCGGCAGCGGCTGGTCTTCCGGCGTGCCGGCGAGCGACGAGGCGCGGACCATGCCGTCCGGCAGGGCTTCGCCTTCGCCAGTACCCATGGCG
Organism: Azospirillum sp. B21; assembly: GCF_008364825.1. Classification (GTDB taxonomy): domain Bacteria; phylum Pseudomonadota; class Alphaproteobacteria; order Azospirillales; family Azospirillaceae; genus Azospirillum. The sequence goes on along the minus strand of NZ_VTTO01000020.1, from coordinate 96,976 downwards.
CCAGCTCCCATGCCCGCCATGGCCAGCGCCGGGTCCATGCGGCCCTCGTGCATCTCCTGCATCTGGCGGGCGAACAGTTCCTCCTGCGACGGGGCCATGCGGATTTCGACATGCATCAGGATGGTGGTGACCTGCTCGCGCAGCGCCATCAGCATGGTGTCGAACAGTTCGAAGGCCTCGCGCTTGTATTCGTTCAGCGGATCCTTCTGGGCATAGGCGCGCAGGTTGATGCCCTGGCGCAGGTGGTCGAGCTGGAGGAGGTGGTCCTTCCATTCCTGGTCCAGGATCTGGAGCAGGATGCTCTTCTCCACATGCCGCATCGTCTCGGCGCCATAGGCCTCCTCCTTCTCCGCATATTTGCGGTCGGCGGCCTCGCGCACGCGCTCCTCGATCTCCGGCTCGGCGATGCCCTCTTCCTTGGCCCACTCGTGAACCGGCAGGTCCATGCCCAGCACGCGGTTGACCGCCTCGTGCAGGCCGTCGATGTCCCACTGCTCGGAGTAGCTGTTGGCCGGAATGGCGGTCGACACCATGTTGGCGATGATCTGGTGGCGCATCTCGCGGATTTCCTCCGCGATGTCCTCGCTCTCCATCACCTCGTGGCGCTGCTCGTAGACGACCTTGCGCTGGTCGTTCATGACGTTGTCGAACTTCAGCAGGTTCTTGCGGACCTCGAAGTGGTGCGCCTCGACCTTCTGCTGCGCCTTTTCCAGCGCCTTGTTGATCCAGGGATGGATGATCGCCTCGCCTTCCTTCAGGCCGAGACGCTGCAGCATGCTGTCCATCCGCTCCGACCCGAAGATGCGCATCAGGTCGTCTTCCAGCGACAGGAAGAACTTCGAGGTGCCGGGGTCGCCCTGGCGGCCGGAGCGGCCGCGCAGCTGGTTGTCGATGCGGCGGCTTTCGTGGCGCTCGGTGCCGACGACATAGAGGCCGCCGGCCTGCTTGACCTTCTCTCGCGCCTCGGCGATCTCGGCTTCGATCTGCTTGATCCGGGCCTCGCGCTCCGGGCCTTCGGGCACATCGGCCAGTTCGACCTCGATCCGCATCTGGAGGTTGCCGCCCAGCTGGATGTCGGTGCCGCGGCCGGCCATGTTGGTGGCGACCGTCACCGCCCCGGCGCGGCCGGCCTGGGCCACGATGTAGGCTTCCTGTTCGTGGTGGCGGGCGTTCAGGACGTTGTGCGGGATGCCGCGCTTGGTCAGAAGTTCCGCCAGCAGCTCCGACTTCTCGATCGAGGTGGTGCCGACCAGCACCGGCTGGCCGCGCTTGCGCGCGTCCTCGATCAGGTCGATCATCGCGTGGTACTTTTCGGTCGCGGTGCGATAGACCTCGTCGTCATGGTCGATGCGCTTGACCGGGACGTTGGTCGGGATGTCGACCACCTCCAGCCCGTAGATCTCGCCGAACTCCGCCGCCTCGGTCAGCGCGGTGCCGGTCATGCCGGCCAGCTTCGGATAGATGCGGAAATAATTCTGGAAGGTGATGGAGGCCAGCGTCTGGTTCTCGCGCTGGATCGTCACCTTCTCCTTGGCTTCCAGTGCCTGGTGCAGGCCTTCGGAGAAGCGGCGGCCTTCCATCATGCGGCCGGTGAACTCGTCGATGATGACGACCTTGTCGTCCTTGACGATGTAGTCCTTGTCGCGCTGGAACAGCATATGGGCGCGCAGCGCCTGCTGCGAATGGTGGACCAGCGCCACGTTCTGGATGTCGTAGAGCCCGCCGGTCTTCAGCAGCCCGGCCTGGCCCAGCAGCTGCTCCATATGCTCCTGGCCGGCTTCGGTGAAGCTGACGGTGCGGTGCTTCTCGTCCTTCTCGTAATCCTCGGGCACCAGCATCGGGATCAGCCGGTCGACCTGGACATACATCTCGGACGAGTCGGTGGACGGGCCGGAGATGATCAGCGGCGTGCGCGCCTCGTCGATCAGGATCGAGTCGACCTCGTCGACGATGGCGTAGTTGAAGGGCCGCTGGACCAGTTCCTCCAGCCGGAACTTCATGTTGTCGCGCAGATAGTCGAAGCCGAACTCGTTGTTCGTGCCGTAGGTGATGTCGGCGGCGTAGGCGGCGCGGCGCTCGTCGTCGTCCAGTCCGTGGACGATGCAGCCGGTGGTCAGGCCGAGGAAGCCGTAGACCCGCGCCATCCAGCCGCTGTCGCGCGAGGCGAGATAGTCGTTCACGGTGACGACGTGAACGCCCTTGCCTTCCAGCGCGTTCAGGTAGACGGCCAGGGTGGCGACCAGCGTCTTGCCTTCGCCGGTGCGCATCTCCGCGATCTTGCCGCTGTGCAGCACCATGCCGCCCATCAGCTGCACGTCGAAATGGCGCTGGCCCAGCACGCGCTTGGCCGCCTCGCGCACGGTGGCGAAGGCGTCGGGCAGGATGTCGTCCAGCGTCTCGCCCTTGGCCAGCCGGTCGCGCAGCCAGTCGGTGCGTCCCTTCAGCTGGTCGTCCGACAGCGCGGCGACCGACGGCTCCAGCGCGTTGATCTGAGCCACGGTCTTGTGCAGCGCCTTGACCGCGCGCGTGTTGGCGGTGCCGAAAATCTTGCGGGCGAGAGCGCCGAACATGAAAACCTCGGGAGTAAAGCGGAATGCGGGCCAGTCTATCGACGGGTCTCACATAGGACTATGGCAAGGCCCTGTCAACGAGACCGGGCAGGTGGAGCCTCCCTGCGGCATTCCGCGAAGCGGGCAGGGCCGGCGCCATTCCCGGCTCGGGTGCCCGCTGCGGGCATGACGGAACCATGAAATCGCATCCAGAAAGCGGGAAGGCGGCTGACGGGAGGGGGCGAGGCTGGTATTGCCGGACGCGGGGCACAGGTCGTTGGAGAGGCCCATGGCCGCCGGATCCGCAGCGGGATCCCAAGCGCACCCCTTGCCCCGCGCGGGCTAGCCATGCTTAATCCCCTGCGGAATCGGGCGCGGAGCGGCGGATGGCTCCGATGCCGCAGGCCATGCGAACCGGGCTCCGACCCATCGGCCGCCCTCTTGTCGCAAAGCATCCGCCGGAAGGAAACAGACACGCCATGGTTCAACGAGTGTTCCGCACCGCGCTCCTGTCGGTTGCCGCCTGTGGCATCGCGCTGGCCGCCAATGCCCAGACGCCGGCTCCCGCCACCCCTGTGCCGGCCACGCCGGCCCCGGCCGCCTCGGCTCCGGCCACGCCTGCCGCTCCGGCCGATCCGGTGGTCGCCCGCGTCAACGGCGAGGAGCTGCACAAGTCGGACGTCTCCCGCATGGTCTCGCAGCTGCCGCCCCAGGTGCAGCAGATGCCGATCGAGATGATCTATCCGGCGGTCATCGACCAGCTGGTCAGCGGCAAGCTGGTCTCCTCGGCCGGCTACAAGGCCGGTCTGGCCGATTCGGCCGAGGTCAAGGACGAGATCAAGCGCGCCGAGGAGCGCGCGGTGCAGCGCGCCTACATCCAGAAGGAGATCAAGGCCCGCATCACCCCCGACACGATGCAGAAGGCCTATCAGGATTTCCTGAAGGAGAACCCGGCGCAGGAGGAGGTCAAGGCCGCCCACATCCTGGTCGAGAAGGAAGACGAGGCCAAGGCCATCATCGCCCAGCTGAAGAAGGGCGGCGATTTCGCCAAGCTGGCCAAGGAGAAATCCAAGGATGCCGCCGCGGCGGCCCAGGGCGGCGACCTCGGCTACTTCACCAAGGACGCGATGGTCGAGCCCTTCGCCAACGCCGCCTTCGCCATGAAGCCGGGCGAGATCAGCAAGGAGCCGGTCAAGACCCAGTTCGGCTATCACATCATCAAGGTCGAGGATAAGCGCACCCAGCCGCAGCCGACGCTCGACGAAGTGAAGCCGCAGCTGGAGCAGACGCTGTCGAAGGACATCGTCACCGCGCTGGTCGAGGAACTGCGCGGCAAGGCGACGATCGAGACCTTCCAGCTGGACGGCTCGCCGATGCCGAAGGAAGAGCCGGCCGCCGCCCCGGCGACCCCGGCCCCGGCCACTCCCGCCGCTCCGGCGGAGCCGGCGAAGAAGTAAGGGGGACGGGGGCGCCGTATTGCCCCCACCCTAACCCTCCCCCGCTGGGCGGGGGAGGGGACTGCCGCCGCTCTTCCGCATCAGCGCCTACTCCCTCCCCCGCCCAGCTCTCGCACAAAGCTCCGCTTTGTGCTGACGCGGCAGGCGGACCGGAGGTCCGCTGAGAGCGGGGGAGGGTCGGGGTGGGGGCAAGAGTCCGCGCTCCGACAAGCAACAATCACCACACCACCACTCCCCACCACGGGAATCCCCTCCATGGCCACGACCCTCTCCCCCTTGGCTCCCGCCAGCTTCCCGACGCTGCCGCCCATCGCGGGCGTGCGCATCGCCACGGCGAACAGCGGCATCCGATACAAGGGCCGCGACGATCTGCTGCTGGCCGTGCTGGATCCCGGCACCAGCGTGGCGGGCGTGCTGACCCGGTCGCTGACCTGCTCGGCCCCGGTGATCTGGTGCCGCGACAGCCTGCCCAAGGGTTCGGCCCGCGCCGTGGTGGTGAATGCCGGCAACGCCAACGCCTTCACCGGCAAGGCGGGCGACGCCACCGTGCAGGCGACCGTCAGCGCCGCCGCCGAACTGGCCGGCTGCGCCCCGGACGAGGTCTACATCGCCTCGACCGGCGTGATCGGCATCCCGCTGGCCGCCGACTCCATCGGCAAATGCCTGGCGCCGATGGCGCCGAGCCTCGCCGCCGATTCGGCCGCGTGGGAAAAGGCCGCCCGCGCCATCATGACCACCGACACCTTCCCGAAGGGCGCGGTGCGCACCGCCACCATCGGCGGCACCACGGTGACCATCGCCGGCTTCGCCAAGGGCTCCGGCATGATCGCGCCGGACATGGCGACGATGCTGGGCTTCGTCTTCACCGACGCCGCCATTGCCGCCACCGCGCTGCAGGACATGCTGTCGGAATTCACCGAGCGCACCTTCAACGCCATCACGGTGGACGGCGACACCTCCACCAGCGACACGCTGCTGCTGTTCGCCACCGGCAAGGCGGGCAACGCCCCGGTGTCGAGCGCCGATGCCGCCGAGCTGGCGGAGTTCCGCGCCGCTCTGGAGGATCTGCTGCTCGATCTGGCGCTGCAGGTGGTGCGTGACGGCGAGGGGGCGACCAAGTTCATCGCCATCACCGTGCGCGGCGCCGACAGCGATGCCGCCGCCAAGCGGATCGGCATGACGGTGGCGAACTCGCCGCTGGTCAAGACCGCGGTCGCCGGCGAGGACGCCAACTGGGGCCGCATCGTCGCCGCCATCGGCCGTGCCGGCGAGCGCGCCGACCGCGACCTCATCAAGATCACCGTCGGCGGCACCCTGATCTGCGCCGACGGGATGGAAGTCCCCGGCTATGACGAGACGCCGGTCGCCAATCACATGAAGGGCAAGGAGATCGACATCGACATCGACCTGGGCCTGGGCAAGGGCACGGCGAAGGTGTGGACCTGCGACCTGACGCACGGCTACATCGACATCAACGGCAGCTATCGGAGCTGACCGCCATCGGAGTCGAGTGATGACCGCCTGTTTCGATCCCAGTTCCACCCCCGCGCCCGGCTCGCTGCCGGTGCTGCTGGTCGTCGCGGTGGCACTCGTCGATGCCGACGGGCGCGTGCTGCTGGCCCAGCGCCCGCCCGGCAAGTCGCTGGCGGGGCTGTGGGAATTTCCCGGCGGCAAGGTGCATGCCGACGAGACGCCGGAGGCAGCGTTGGTGCGCGAACTGAAGGAGGAGTTGGGCATCGACACGGCGGCCAGCTGCCTTGCCCCCTTCACCTTCGCGTCCCACAGCTACGAGAGCTTCCATCTGCTGATGCCGCTCTATGTCTGCCGGGTGTGGGAGGGCGACGTGATGGCACAGGAGGGGCAGAAACTCGCCTGGGTCTACCCGAACCGGATGGGCGATTACCCGATGCCGCCGGCCGACGTGCCGCTTGTGGCGATGCTGCGGGATCTGCTGTAGGAGCCAATACCGCGCGTTGAAAATCGGGCCGCGCGGCTGTATATTTTTCGGAGGTGGCCGGCGGGTGCTGCTACACCCGCCGGCACGCTCCCGATGCTTAGCGGTGGATCAGGCGGATTTCGATCCGCCATCTCCGCCACCGGAGCACCAGGAAGAACGGCATTTTGCTCATGCCACCTTCCTCCTTCTGAAACGGCGGATGGACCACCCATCCGCCGTTTTCAGTTTACACGCGGACGATGAGCGGTCGCCACCTTTTCACACCAATGTGTGGTGGAGCCGGCGAGGGTCCGACCTTTGTTCCCGGGTGTGGCCCTTTGCGGCTTTGCCCCGGGGGCGATCTGTGCCACATGATGGGGCGTTGAGACGACAAGCCGGATCTCCGGCACCACTTTCCTGAACCGCATCGGCGTGGATTCGTTGTTTTCCTACAGCAACCGGGATGCGTCGGACGATGCCCCCGGTCAACGGCCGGCCACGGCGCTCGACGCGCTGCGGACGGTGTTCGGCTACGACTCCTTCCGCGGCCAGCAGGCCGACATCATCGACCATGTGGTGCGCGGCGGCGACGCGCTGGTGCTGATGCCGACCGGCGGCGGCAAGTCGCTGTGCTACCAGATCCCGGCGCTGGTGCGCGACGGGGTGACGGTGGTGGTCTCCCCCCTGATCGCCCTGATGCGCGATCAGGTGACGGCGTTGCGGGAGCTTGGCGTGCGCGCCGCCTTCCTCAACTCCTCCCTCGGACCGGCGGAGGCGCGGGAGGTGGAGCGGGCGATGGTGCAGGGCGAGATCGACCTCGTCTATGTCGCGCCGGAACGGCTGGTGACGCCGCGCTTTCTCGACCTGCTCGACCGCACCCGGCTGGCGCTGTTCGCGCTGGACGAGGCGCATTGCGTGTCGCAGTGGGGGCATGATTTCCGCCCCGAATATCTGCAGCTGTCGATCCTGCACGAACGCCACCCGATGGTGCCGCGCATCGCGCTGACCGCCACCGCCGACGTGCAGACCCGCGCCGAGATCAAGGACAAGCTGGGCCTGACCGACGCCCGCGTCTTCCTGTCCAGCTTCGACCGGCCCAACATCACCTACCGCGTGGTGCCGAAGAAGAGCGAGCGTCAGCAGATGCTGGCCTTCCTGCGCGAAAACCACCCGGAAGACGCCGGCATCGTCTATTGCATGTCGCGCAACAAGGTGGAGGAGGTCGCCGCCTGGCTGAACCAACAAGGTCGCGAGGCTCTGCCCTACCATGCCGGGCTGCCGGCCGACGTGCGCGAGGCCAACCAGGACCGCTTCATCAAGAGCGAGGGTCTGGTGATGGTCGCCACGGTGGCCTTCGGCATGGGCATCGACAAGCCGAACGTCCGCTTCGTCTGCCACCTCGACCCGCCCAAGAGCCTGGAAGCCTATTACCAGGAGACCGGCCGCGCCGGCCGCGACGGCCTGCCCGCCAATGCCTGGATGGCCTACGGCATGGCCGACGTGGTGATGCTGCGCCAGATGCTGGAGCAGTCGGAGGCCGGCGACAGCCACCGCCGTGTGGAGCGCGGCAAGCTGGAGGCCCTGCTGGGCTTCTGCGAGACGCCGGACTGTCGCCGTCAAGTGCTGCTGAACTATTTCAATGAGACCTTGCCGGAGCCCTGCGGCAACTGCGACACCTGTCTGGACCCGGTCGAGACCTGGGACGGCACCGTCGCCGCGCAGAAGGCGCTGTCGGCGGTCTACCGCACCGGTCAGCGCTATGGCGCCGGGCATCTGATCGACGTGCTGGTCGGCAACGCCACCGAGAAGGTCGTGCAGCAACAGCATGACCGGCTGAAGACCTTCGCCGTCGGCAAGGATTTGTCGAAGGTCGAATGGCAGTCGGTCTACCGCCAGCTGGTGGCGACCGGGCTGCTGACCGTCGATCTGGAGGGCTATGGCGGCTTCCGCCTGACCGATGCCGGCGTCGCCGTCATCAAGGGCCAGCGCGTGGTGAAGCTGCGCAAGGATCCGGTGCTGGAGCGCCGCCGCGGCGTCCACGACGCGCTGCGGCGCCACACCGCGCGGGGCGGGTCGGTCGGCGGCGGATCGAGTGGGGAGGGCGTGTCGCGCTCCGGCGCCCGCGGTGCGCTGTCGGCGGCGGATGATGCCCTGTGGCATGCGCTGAAGGACTGCCGCACGGCGCTGGCGAAGGCGCAGAGCGTACCGCCCTATGTGATCTTTCACGACAGCACGCTGCTGGAGATGGTGGCCCAGCGCCCCCGCGACCACGCCGCCTTCGCCCATCTGCCGGGGGTCGGTGGGCGCAAGCTGGAACGCTACGCCGACGCCTTCCTGGAGGTGATCCGGCAGCACGGGTGAGGCGTTCGGGTGCATGGCAGGGATGAGTGCGGGCGGTCGATTTTTCCGAAATTCACCGCTTGCATCCCACGAAGCACCTCGCTATGTTCCGCGCCACAACGACGCCGCAGTAGCTCAGGGGTAGAGCAACTGATTCGTAATCAGTAGGTCCGGGGTTCAAATCCCTGTTGCGGCACCAGTTTCTTCAAGGGCTCGGCAAGCAATTGCCGGGCCCTTGATCGTTTCTGGTCTTGGATCCCCAAGGGGGTTGCTGACGGTGACGCTTGCCGGCGGTCCTATGGAGAGAAGACCACCGGTGTGATCCGCACCGCCATGTCGAGCGCAACTCCGGAGCGAAGGATTCTCAGGACCGCTATGGCGCCCACGCTTGCATCGCGGATCATGGATTGCAGATCCTCAGGCGACGATACCATGCGGCCGTTGGCTTCGATGATGGCGTCACCCGGCAAGGCTCCGGCGCGCGCGGCGGGGGAGCCGGGTACGACCTGCTGCACCACAAGAGCGGCGCCGCCGGGCACCACATAGAGGCCCAGTCCCGGACGGGCCGATCCGCGCTGCAAGGTTCCGGATTCCGCAGGGAACCGTGAGCCAAAATCGGGTGCCGCAGCGACGGCGGTGTCGGCGCCCAACATCCGCGCGACCGCCGCATCGGCGATTTCCATGGGGATTGCGAAGCCCAGCGTGGAACCGCCTGGAGCGGTTTGAACCGCCGCCGTGTTGATCCCGACGACTTCCCCGCGACAGCTCAGCAATGGACCGCCGGAATTGCCGGGACGCAGCGGCACCGTCGTCTCCACCATTCCCATCATGTGACGGTTCGGCGCTGTGATGACTTCGCGGCCGAAGCCGTTGACGATGCCCGTGCTCAAGGTGGTTCCCTGGCCGAACGGGTTGCCGATCGCCAGCACGGCGTCACCCGGCTGCAGAGTGGCGGCCGATGCGCGCGGTGCTGCCGGGGGAAGGGGGCCGTCGACCGACAGCACCGCCAGATCCTGGTCGGGTGAACGGGCCACGACCCGGGCCGCGCGACGCTCGCCGCTGGCCAGTGTGACGGTGTGCTGGTCCCCGACGGTTGCGACATGGTCGTTGGTGACGATGTGGCCGTCGCTGTCCCAGATGACCCCCGTTCCGAAGGCGGGTTGTCCGCCGAATGTCCGGATCGTGATCTTCACCGTCGATGCGGTGCTTGCCGGCAATACCCGGAAGCCGGTCGGATCGCAGCCGGCGAGAGCCGGTTGGAGCGTCAACAGGGAAAGGGCGATGGCCGTCGCCAGTGCAGCAAGTCTTTGCATAGCGAGTACCTCCTCGGAAGCAGCCAAACAAAAACGATGCCAACTGACGGCAGTTGACCGGACAAAGAGAAATCTCAAGGATGCCAGTGAGGAGTTGCCTCTTCCGATAACGCCGTGCTCTTGGACAATGAATAGCGCCGGCATTTTTTGCCGGGAGCCAGGACATTTATTCCCAGCCATCCGTAATTGGTTCGGTGGGCATTTTCTGCAAGGCGGCAAGCGCAAGGCGATCGGGGTAAAGCCTATGGCGGGCAACAATCCGCAATCGATCCAACCAATTTGCCGATAATTTTATATGTCCGCTCTGTAATTGCTTCTGATGATTTTAGAGTGTTTAAAAGCCTTCCCACAAAACCAGCAATCGTGGATTATTCTATCCATAAGTGGTGGCCCGAAGGGGGCAGCCTGCAATAAACGGCTAACGAAGGATTAACCAATGCGCACGCCAGTCATTGTCGCTCTTTTCCTGGCCGCTGGTCTGGCGGGTTGTACGACCACGAACGGTTCGACCGTTGCCGGCGTTGCCGTTACTGCCACTCCGGTGGTTGCTACCCAGGTTATGTCCGCTCAGGTGGTTTCCACGCCGGTGATGGCGACACCGGTCGTCTCGGCTCCGATGGTCGCAAGCCCGGTCTTGGCGGCACCGGTTGTATCTACCCCGGTCGTGTCCGCTCCTGTGATGGCTGCTCCTGTGATGGCCACGCCGGTGATGGCCGCGCCGGTGATGGCGGCCCCCGTCGTCTCCGCTCCGGTGATTTCGGCGCCCGTCATGGCGACTTCGGTGGTTTCCACTCCGATGATGGCCGCCCCCGTGGTGAGCGCGCCGGTCGCCGGTTCGCCGGTCTATTACGTGCGCTGAACGTCCGCGGCTGCAGATAGGAGGCTGAGATGATGAAAGCGCTCGCTTGCGCAACATTGCTGGTCGCCGGCATGGCCGGTGCGGCACAGGCTCAGGTCGTCTATTACGGAACGCCGGTGGTTGCGACGACTTCGGTCGTTACCGCTCCCACAGTGACGACCTTCGTCGTCGCGCCGACCGCGATGATCGCATCCCCGATCGTTGCTGCTCCGGTGGTCAGCACGCCCATGGTCGCGCCGACGGTGGTTGCTTCTCCCGTGGTGGCCGCCCCCGTGGTGGCGGCGCCGGTCGTTGCAGCGCCTGTCGTCGCTGCTCCGGTGGTCGCGATGCCTACCTACATGGTTCCGACCTATGCGGCGCCGGTTTACCGTGTCCGTTAGGCAGGATAAGGGAGGCTCGTGATGCGCTTGCCCATATGCACCGCCGCAACCCTGTTCGCCATTGCTGCCGCTTGGCCGGCCCAGGCGCAGGTGACCTATTACGGCACTCCCGTCGTTGCGGGACCGATGATGGGGGTGCTTATGGCCGCTCCGGTGGTGGCTGCGCCCGTCGTTGCCCCGGTGATGGCTGCTCCGGTGGTGGCGGGGCCGGTGGCTTACGCGACCAGCCCGTCGGTCCGTGGGTTCTACCAGGTGAAGCAGGGTGGACGGCTTGAAACGGTCGCCCGGAAGGTCGGCGTTTCCCTGGCGGATTTGGTCCGCCTGAACCCGTTGCTCGATCCGCAGGAGCGGCTGGTGCCCGGCACTCTGGTCGCCCTGCCGGTTCCGTAAGCCGGAATCTCCCAGCTGCCAATGTTCGGAAACGCAGATCTCCGTACCGGTTTGCAGGCGGTGGGCAAAGCGGTGGTTCTGGCGGCGGTGCTAGTCACCGCCGCCTGCACTGCCACCCGCGAACCGTCACCCGCGGGCGTTATCGAGCCGTCCTATGTCTTCGCCATCGGAGCCAACAAAAGCGACGTGCTGGGCATGTTGGGAGTTCCGCAGGCAGGGCCTCGGTTCGACCGTTACAGCAACCTGACCGAGGTGACCTACAGCTATCCGTTCCGCGCCGTGCAGGCCGAATCCCGGCTGAAGGACGGAACGACGCGAGTTGAGATGGTCGACACCATTCATTTCTTCTTCAACCAGAAAAATCTGGTCGAGCGCATGGCCTTTCGGACCGACCGTTATTATCCGAGCTTCACCGATTTTCCCGTTCACAAGGTCACCATCCTGCCCCGGCTGATCGACCGGCAGGGGCGTGTCCGCCCGGTCGCCGACGCTTCGCATTCCACGCGGCAGGCGGAGGGCTGAGACGGCATGGCGACTGGTAACGGGAGAAAGCGCCGAGGCTCCGCGCACACTCCGGATAAGGAGACAGAATCGTCAGCCCCGCCGGGCGGCCGGACCCCTCCGAAGCCGGTGGAAGTTGCTGTCACCAGAGAGGCGTCCGTGGACGATCCGTTGCCGGAGCGCCGTACCGGCGAAGATGGGCTGTCCGGTGCTGACGGACAGGAGCGGTCATACCGAGGTAAACGGCGCTTGGCGGTGCTGGCCGTGATCGGGCTGACGGTTGCCGGGCTGGCAGGGGTATTGGCGTATCAGATGGCTTTGGGTGACGCCGTTGGACTTTGGAGCCGGTTGTCGGTCGCCCAGAAGGATGGAGCGCCACCGGCTCGGTCGTCCGACGTGGCTGCGCATGGCGTCGCGGCGGACGTCCTGATGACCGACATTCCGAATCCGCCCGAAGCATCGGTCACGCATGCGGGCTCCACGGTGATGCGGTTACCGGCAGAGTCGCCTTCGGTTCCGCCATCCCCGGTGCCGGCGGCATTGCCACAGCCACAGCCACAGCCATTGCCACCACCATTGCCGCAGCCGGCATCGTCGCCTGAACGGAGCGGGTCGAAGCATCCGCCCGCCCGTTTGGCAGTCGCGTCTCCAATTCCGCAAAGGAAGCCGAAACCGGTGCCTTCGAAGGCGGCAGGTACACCGGTCATGGCGGTGCCGACCGTTGCGGCGGCTCCCGCTGGTGCTGCGGTCGTGCTGACGGTCGGGCAATCCACGGTGGGGGGCACGCTGCGTGTTCTGGGGCCCGGCTCATCCGACCGGTTTTGGCCCGATCGCACGCGGGAGATCGCTTACCGCTTCGGCCGACCCCGCATCCTTGTGGAGGGCATGGCCGCGACCGGGGTCACGCTGTGGTTCGATCCGCAGGGCGTACTGGCCGCAGCCCGTTTCCAGGAACCGGAACTCGGCCTGCTTGGGAACTCCAGCAGCGTGGCAGTGCTGCCGGCGATGATGGCGGGATACTGAAACCGCCGGCACGGCTTTCCGGCCTGCACACGTGAAACGGGCGCCGCATCCCCGACACGGCGCCCGCCACTCTCCCACAATACCCTCGACCTCACTCCACCGCGTAGGGCGGCTTCGTGTACCCCGCCGGCGAGAGCGTGAAGATCTCCGCCCCGTCCGCGGTGACGCCGATGGAATGCTCGAACTGGGCGGACAGCGACTTGTCCTTGGTCACGGCGGTCCAGCCGTCGCCCAGGATCTTCACGTCGGGGCGGCCGGTGTTGATCATCGGCTCGATGGTGAAGATCATGCCTTCCTTCAACACCAGCCCCTCGCCCGGCTTGCCGTAATGCAGGACCGACGGCGGCTCGTGGAAGACGCGGCCGACGCCGTGGCCGCAGAAATCGCGCACCACCGAGAAGCGGTGGGACTCGGCGAAGGTCTGGATGGCGTGGCCGATGTCGCCCAGCGTGGCGCCCGGCTTCACCGCGGCGATGCCGATCATCAGCGCGTCATAGGTGACGTCGACCAGCTTGCGCGCCTTCACGCCGACATCGCCGCACAGATACATGCGGCTGCTGTCGCCGTACCAGCCGTCGACGATCGGCGTGACGTCGATGTTCAGGATGTCGCCGTCGACCAGCCGCTTGTCGCCGGGGATGCCGTGGCAGACGACATGGTTGACCGAGATGCAGTTGGCGCGCGGGAAACCGCGATAGCCCAGCGGGGCGGGGATGCCGCCATGGTCGCGGATGAACTGCTCCAGCAGGCGGTCGAGCTCGCCGGTGGTGACGCCCGGCTGCACATAGGGGACGATGTAGTCCAGAGCCAGCGCGGCCAGCCGGCCGGCCTTGCGCATGCCTTCGAATCCCTCCGGACCATGAAGACGGACGCGGTTGGATTCGACGTGATCCTGTTCCAAGACGAAAGCCCCTATGCCAAGTAACCGAAAGCCCGATGCCGAAACCCGCCGCGGCACTAAAGCCGGATCGGCAGCGGCCGGTCCAATTCAATCGATTCGGGCGTGATCGCGCAAGACCAACACAGCGCCTCCACCCCCGAATCCAGCGCGCGGCGCAGGCCGTCATGATAAGTCGGATCGAGATCGGCCGCCGTGCGGAAATGGGTGCAGTCGCCGCGCTGGACAAGGTAGAGCATGACCGCCCTGCAGCCCTGGGCCACCATCGCCGCCATCTCCTCAAGATGCTTGGCGCCGCGGGCGGTGACGCAGTCCGGGAACTCGGCGGCGTCACCATGGGGGCCGTCGGGGCGGCGCAGATGGACGTTCTTGACCTCGACATAAGTCGGCGGCCGGGCGCCGGGCTTGGTTGAGTCGTCCTCCAGCAGCACGTCGATTCGGCTGTTGCGGCCGTATTTCACTTCGCGCCGCAGCCGGTCGTAGCCGGCCAACTCGGGGATGGTGCCGGCGGCGATCGCGGCGGCGACCAGCGCGTTGGGATGGCCGGTGTTGACGCCGACCAACCCCTCGCCCCAGGGGGCGGCGGCCTCCACCAGCTCCAGCGTGTAGGCCAGCTTGCGTTTTGGGTTGTCGGAGCGTGACAGCCAGACGGCGGAACCGGGAAAGTCCAGCCCGATCATGCTGCCTGAGTTGGGGACATGCGCCGTCACCTCCACCCCGTCCAGCAGGGCGTCGGCCCCGTCCAACCGGACATCGGCAAGAAACCGCTTGTAGCGGCGGATCAGGCGGCCTTGAAGAAGGGGGGTGGGAAAGCGCATCTTGGCGGCGACGCTACCCTTGGCCTTCCCGCTCGACAAGAGCGTTCCACGGAGACCCCCACCGCCATGACGTCCGAAACCGCCGCCACCCCGACCGCCGCAAATCCCACTGCCGCCGTCCTGGTGATCGGCAACGAGATCCTGTCGGGCCGCACCAAGGACGCCAACCTCGGCCACATCGCAGAGAAGCTGACGGAGATCGGCGTGCGGCTGCGCGAGGCCCGCGTGGTGCCGGATGTGGAGGAGGAGGTCGTCGCTGCGGTCAACGCCCTGCGCGCCCGCTACACCTATGTCTTCACCACCGGCGGCATCGGTCCGACCCACGACGACATCACCGCCGCCTGCGTCGCCAAGGCTTTCGGCGTGGCGCTGGAGCGCAACCCGGAAGCCGTTGGCCGGCTGGAGCGCCATTACGCCGCCGGCCAGCTGAACGAGGCGCGGCTGCGCATGGCCAATGTCCCGGCCGGCGGCATCCTGATCGACAACCCGATCAGCCAGGCGCCGGGCTTCCAGATCGGCAACGTCTTCGTCATGGCCGGCGTGCCAAACATCATGCGGGCGATGCTGGACGGCATTCTGCCGCGGCTGGCCGGTGGCCCGGCGCTGCATGCCCGCACGGTGGCCTGCGAGTTGGGGGAGGGGGTGATCGCCGCCGATCTGTCGGCCCTGCAGGATCGCCATCCGAATCTCGAGATCGGCAGCTATCCTTACTTCCGCAACGGCTTCTTCGGCGTCAGCCTGGTTCTGCGCGGCACCGACGAGGTGGAGGTGGCGGCGGCGGCCGATGAACTGGCGGCCATCATCAGCCGACTGGGCGGCACGCCGACCATCACCGTTGGTACAAAAGGGTAATGCGCCGCTATGACAGGAGCTATGTCGGCGGATCGATTGTCCCGGACCGATTCGGTCCTACATTAGCCTCTTACCATTCAGCCCTGTGTCTGCCGGGAGGCTCCGCCATGAAGAGCTTTGAGAAAGCGGCGTTGCTGTTCCTTCTGCGCCATCTGGCCGCAGGCGTCGCCGGTGCGGTGGTATTGGCGAGCGGTCTTTTGTGGTTCGATGTCGCCAAGCTGGCGACGCTGATCGGCAGCAGCGAATACGGGATCACCGCGACCGTCATGCTCTATGCCGGCCTGATGCTGACCTTCGGCAGCGTGTCGATGGGAATCGGCATCATGACGATGAACGAGGACACCCGTCCCTGAAGCTCTCCGGAGCATTTTGCAGACTGGCCGTTCGGAACGGCTGCGCTCAGAAGTTGGCGCCGAACGGCCCGAAGCGGTCATAAATCCACACGAGCGCCACGATCGCCGCCAGCCAGAGTGCTGCATTGCGCAGCACGACCCCGCGGTTCCGGCGAAGGGCCGCAGGCACCACCAGAACGGCCACCATCAGAAGCGCCACCAGCGACAGCCAGTTCGTCTCGCTCACGCCGCGTCCTCCCTTTCCCCGACCCTATCCAGGGCCTGTCCCGCAGTTGCGCTTCCTTCGATATGGGAATGCCTGCGGTTTTGCGAAGGCCCCTTGACCCGCAGCCCCGCGATTGTCTAAGTCATGACCACGGAACGGTGCGTTGCATAACATAGTATGCAATCTGCACGGGCAGAGCGGCGCCGCTCCGTCGACATGAGCTTTGCCGTCATGATCCGGTCGCCTGACCGGCCTATGAAGGCGGAGTCCGGGGCGCGGGCGTGGCGAAACCGGTAGACGCAAGGGACTTAAAATCCCTCACCCTTAGGTATGCGGGTTCGAGTCCCGCCGCCCGCACCAACTTCTTCACAGTAACTCCTTCAGTCCGGCCTTCGTCCATACTGACACTCACCGTTCCACGGAACCGCCGGCATTGACCCAGGCGGCAAAGCCGCCGCGCAGGCGGTTGATGGTGCCGGTGTGGCCGGCGGCCACCATGCGCTCGGCGGCGGGGCCGCAGCGCATGCCGCCCTGGCAATGGAAAACCAGATGCTTGGCCGGGTCGGTCGGTACCCGCGACGGGTCGAAAGAGGACAGCGGGTTCAGGATGGCGCTGGGAATATGGCCGGCGGCATGTTCATGGGCTTCGCGGACATCGACGATCACCGCTTCGCCGTTGGCCTGCCACCCGATGACGGTCGCCGCGTCGATCTGGCGGATGGGAGCGGCGCCGCCCCGGTCGGTCGACGGGGCGGCGGGGATCAGGCGGCGGAACAGCGTGCAAAGGGACATGGTCGGGATGCCTTGAATAGGGATGGTCGGTCGGGCCGGGCGGACGCCAGGAAAACCCTTGACCATAAAATTAGTAATTTCTAATTTAGTGTCAATGAGTGCGTCCATCCTGATCCCGGGGCTGCGGCCCGCCGCCAAGCTGATGAAGGCGCTGTCCAACGAGGCGCGCCTGCTGATCCTGTGCGAACTGGGGCAGGGGGAGCGCAGCGTCGGCCAACTGGGCGAGATCGTCGGGCTCAGCCAGTCGGCCCTGTCGCAGCATCTGGCGCGCTTGCGCGCCGACGGGCTGGTCCGCACGCGGCGACGGTCGCAGACGATCTTCTACTCGATCGCCAGCCGGGAAGTGACGGCTGTCATAGAGGTGTTGGCCGACCTGTTCTGCCACACGCCGGACTCGTCCGGTGCGCGCGCGCCGTCCTGCGGTGCCGCCGTGACCGATGCCGTGACCGATTCGGTGTCGGATGAGGGGACGGCGGACTGCCGTTCTGGACCGGAAGGCCGGTCGGAATAAGGTGGTGCGGGCGGTCGGACTCGAACCGACACTCCTTGCGGAACCGGATTTTGAGTCCGGCGCGTCTACCAATTTCACCACGCCCGCAGCGACGCCTCTTCTAACGCAACAGTCCGGAAACGGAAAGTGCAAAAGAACGGTGTTCGTCGCCAAGCTGATTCCCCGCCGGCCGGCTTCGGGGACGTTGCCATGCCCGTGCTTATTCCCCGGCGGCGGCGCAGTCCCTGCCATGCCGTCGCAGGGGCGGTGCGCGCGTCGCGGACGGCTGGTCGAACGGTCGCGCACGCGCTACCTTGTCGGCCATGACGACCGAGCCCCTCATGTCCCGCATCTTCGACGATCCCCGCATTGCCGCGCTGCTGCTGGCGTTGGCCAGCGCCGGCGTGCTGCTGTCGGCCCTGTTCTTCCAGTTCGTGCTGGATTACCAACCCTGCGTCCTCTGCATCATGCAGCGCTGGCCCTATGTGGCGGTGATGGTGTTCGGGCTGGTGACCTGGCTGTTCCGCCGCTGGAAGGGGTTGGGCGACGCGCTGCTGGTGGCGAGCGGATTTGCCCTGCTGGCCGGCGCCGGCATCGCCGCCTATCATGTCGGGGTGGAGCAGCATTGGTGGGCCGGCACCTCGTCCTGCGGCGGCTCGGCTCCGGCGAATTCGCTGGAGGCGCTGCGGGCGCAGGTGATGGCGGCACCGGTCACCCGCTGTGACGAAGTGGCCTGGTCGCTGTTCGGCATTTCCATGGCGGGCTACAATGTGGCGATCTCGCTGGCGCTGGCGGCCTACGCCTTCGTCGCGGCGCGCGCCGCCTACATCCGCACCCCGGTGTCGAGGACTGCACTGTGAGCGAAACGACTTCTCCGACCGCCATCCCCCGCCATGGCGCGCTGCCCGGCGATCTGCCGCGGCGCGAGCGGCTGGCCCGCATCGTCCGCGTCGACCATGCCGGCGAGTATGGCGCCAAGCGCATCTATGAGGGCCAGATCGCCGTCATCGGCAAGGGCCGGCACGGCAAGACCCTGCGCCACATGGCGGAGCAGGAGTTGGTCCATCTGCAGTATTTCGAAAAGCAGCTGAACCGGCGCCGCGTGCGGCCGACCCTGTTGCAGCCGCTGTGGCATGTCACCGGCTTCCTGCTGGGGGCCGGCACCGCGATCCTCGGCGAGCGCGCGGCGATGGCCTGCACCGTCGCCGTCGAAGAGGTGATCGAGGAGCATTACGAGGCGCAGTTGAAGCACCTCGGCCCTGACGAGCAGGAGCTTGCCGACAGCATCCGCAAGTTCCAGGCGGAGGAGGTCGAGCACCGCGACATCGGCATCGTCAACGAGGCGGAGCGCGCGGCCGGCTATCCGGTGCTGACTGCGGCGATCAAGGCCGGAACGCGTGCGGTGATCTGGGTGGCCGAGCGGGTCTGAGGGAAACGCGGGTTCGAGGGGGCGGTCGCCCCCTTTCTCCCGTAAAGGACCTTACGCCCCTTCCGCCACCACGCGCTGGTAGGCCGGCAGGGTCAGGAACTCGGTGAAGTCCTCGCGCGCGACCAGATCGCGGAACAGGGCGGCGGCATCGGCGTAGCGGCCCTTGGCGTAGGCGTCGGCGCCGACACGGTCCTTCCAGGCGGACAGCTCCTCTGCGATCACGCGGTCGACGAGGTCGAGGGTGACGGGCTGTCCGTCGTCCAGCGCCGTGCCGGTGTGGACCCACTGCCAGACCTGGGTGCGGCTGATCTCCGCGGTGGCGGCGTCCTCCATCAGGTTGAACAGCGGGACGCAGCCCTGGCCGCGCAGCCATGCCTCGATATAGCCGATGCCGACCGCCACGTTGTTGCGCAGGCCGGCCTCCGTCTTCGGCCCGGCGGGGACCGCCAGCAGGTCGGCGGCGGTGACGCTCACGTCGGTGCGCTTGCGGGCGATCTGGTTGGGCGTGGTCATGTAGGCGTCGAACACCTCGCGCGCCACCGGCACCAGACCGGGATGGGCGACCCAGGTGCCGTCATGGCCGTTGGACGCCTCGCGCTCCTTGTCGGCCCGCACGCGGGAGAAGGCGACCTCGTTGGCCTGGAGGTCGTCCTTGACCGGGATGAAGGCGGCCATGCCGCCGATGGCCGGGGCGCCGCGGCGGTGGCAGGTCTTGATCGCCAGTTGGCTGTAGGCCGACAGGAAGGGGGTGGCCATCGTCACCTCGGCCCGGTCGGGCATGACGGCGGCGGAATCTTTCCGGAACTTCTTGATGAAGCTGAAGATATAGTCCCAGCGCCCGCAGTTCAGGCCAGCAGAATGCTCGCGCAGCTCATAGAGGATCTCGTCCATCTCGAAGGCGGCGAGGATGGTCTCGATCAGCACCGTCGCCTTGATCGAGCCGTGAGGCAGGTGGAGATATTCCTCCGCCACCAGGAAGACCTCGCGCCACAGCCGCGCCTCGAAATGGCTTTCCAGCTTGGGCAGGTAGAAATAGGGGCCGCTGCCGCGGGCCAGAAGCTCCTTGGCATTGTGGAAGACATGCAGACCGAAGTCGAACAGCGCGCCCGACATCGGCTCGCCTTCCATCAGCACATGGCTCTCGTCCAGATGCCAGCCGCGCGGGCGAACCTTCAGGACGGCCGTCTGATCGCTGAGGCGGTATTTCTTCCCGCTGACCGGATCCTCGTGGGAAATGGTCCGGCGCACGGCGTCGCGGATGTTGATCTGCCCCTCGACCAGATTGGTCCAGGTCGGGCAGGTCGCATCCTCGTAATCGGCCATGAAGACCTTGGCGCCGCTGTTCAGCGCGTTGATGACCATCTTGCGGTCGACCGGCCCGGTGATCTCCACCCGGCGGTCGAGCAGGTCGACGGGCAGCGGGCCGATGGTCCAGTCGGCTTCGCGGATGGCGCGGGTTTCCGGCAGGAAGTCCGGCTTGTGGCCCTGGTCGAGCAGCGCCTGGCGCTTGGTCCGCACGTCCAGCAGCCGCAGCCGTTCCGGCCCGAAGCGACCCTCCAGCTCCGCCAGGAAGGCCATCGCCTCCGGCGTCAGGATCTCCTCGAAACCGGGCTTCATCGGACCGCGGATCTCAAGGCTGGGCATGCTGGTGGCCATCGTGCTGCTCCCCTTCCCGTATCGTGACGAACCGCTCTCTCGACGGTTGAGCGACCGGTATAGCACGGTACGGGCGCAACCTGGGGACGGCCTATGGTCGCAGAGGGGGTGGCGGGATCAGCCCGTGCTTCTTCAGCATGCCGCGAAGCTGGTGGTAGCCGAGCCCCAGCGCCTCGGCGGTCTGGCGCTGGTTGAAGCGGTTCCGCTCCAGGGCCTCGCGCAGCTTGGCAGCCTCGAAGGCGCGGACCTGATCGAGGATGCCGCCGTCGAAGGTCGGGAGGGCGAGCGAAGGCTTGTCCGCGACGGGGGACGGAGCGGGCCGGGCGGTCGGCGCCGCGGCCGGGCGCCAGGGCGAGTCGAAGGGGTCGAGGATGATGCGGTCCAGCGGCTCGTCGGTCTCGGCCGCGGCGACCGAGCGCTCCACCGCATTGCGCAGTTCGCGCACGTTGCCGGGCCAGTCATGGGCGCGCAGCCGGTCGAGCGCGGCGGCGGTGAAGCCGGAAAACAGCGACCGTTGCAGTTCGCGCACCATTCCCAGGGCGAAATGCTCGGCCAGCGGCGGGATGTCCTCGGGCCGGGCGCGCAAGGGCGGCAGGGTCACCACGTCGAAGGCCAGCCGGTCCAGCAGGTCGGCGCGGAAGCGGCCCGCCGCGGCCAGCGCCGGCAGGTCGGCATTCGTGGCGCCCACCACCCGCACGTCGACGGTGGCGGTGCGGCCGCCGACCCGCTCGATCTCGCCATACTCAACGGCGCGCAGCAGCTTTTCCTGAACGGCGGGGGAGGCGGTGGCGATTTCATCCAGGAACAGGGTGCCGCCGTCGGCCTGCTCGATCCGGCCGATCTGCCGGCGGGTGGCGCCGGTGAAGGCCCCGGCCTCATGCCCGAACAGCTCCGAATCGAGCAGCGATTCGGGCAGCGCGGCGCAGTTCACTTTGACGAAGGGGCGGTCCCACCGTTGCGACAGGTAGTGCAGGCGAGCGGCGATCAGCTCCTTGCCGGTCCCGCGCTCCCCGATCACCAGCACCGGCCGCTCCAGCGGCGCCACCCGCGAGACATGGGACAGCGTCGCCAGAAAGGCCGGCGATTCGCCGAGCAGGGAGGGCGGGGCGGCTTGCATCGCGTATTTCTTCACATATTCGCCTGCCAGGCGATCGTATCGTTTATACGGCGATATGGCAACCCGGGCGCCATATGCTGTTCAGAGCGGAAAATCCAGGCAAGGCAACGACTTAAGACCATTCCGGCCGACTTGGCACGCCGGTTGCGATAGTAGCGGCATGGCAAGGAGGTCAAGCATGAGCGACTTCAGCGATTTCCGCCGCCGCTATGGTGGCGACCGCTTCAACACCGCGCAGAGCCGCCCGACGATGCGGCGCGTGCGCAACTATCTCGCCACCCGGCCGGTCGAAAGCTGGCTGTTCTTCTTCGCCGGCATCGTTGCCGGCGCCATCATCGGCTGACACACGGGACACCGACCATGAGCATCTTTTCGCGCCTGACCGACATCGTGCAGTCGAACCTGAATTCCCTGCTCGACCGCGCCGAGGAGCCGGAGAAGCTGATCCGCCTGATCATCCAGGAAATGGAAGACACGCTGGTCGAGGTGCGCTCCTCCACCGTCAAGATCATCGCGGAGAAGAAGGAGATCGAACGCCGCGTCGCCGACCTCCACCGCGAGCGCGACGAGTGGGACCGCAAGGCCGAGGTGGCGCTGACCCGCGACCGCGAGGATCTGGCCAAGGGCGCCCTGATGGCCAAGTCCAAGGTCGCCGAGCAGGCCGACGCGCTGGCCGAACAGCTGGTGCAGGTCGAAGCCGCGCTGTCCAAGGCCAACGAGGACATCGGCCGCCTGCAGGCCAAGCTGACCGACGCCAAGACCCGCGAGAAGGCGCTGGTCGCCCGCACCCAGACGGCCAGCAACCGCGTCAAGGTCCGCACCGTCCTGCATGACGAGCGCATCAACGACGCCCTGTCGCGCTTCGAGCAGGTCGAACGCAACCTGGACGAGATGGAGGGCCGGGTCGAGGCCTACGACGTCGGCCGCACCAAGAGCCTGACCGAAGAGATCGCGGAACTCGAAGCCTCCCACAAGGTCGAGGAGGATCTGGCCGCGCTGAAGGCCCGCATCGCGGCCCGCCGCAACGGCTGACCGTGATTTGGTGCCGGGGTGGGGCGGTGACGCCCCGCCCACTCCCCTCACGACAATAAGAAGGCCCGACGACCATGGGGTTCCTGGGTTTCGTCCTCGCGGTGCTGTTCATGGTGGTGGTGGCGCCGGTCTGGATCGTCTTCCACTACATCACCAAATGGCGGGCGCAGCGCGGACTCACCGCGCAGGACGAACGGCTGTTGGCCGAGTTGTGGGAGATCTCCAACCGGCTGGAGACCCGCGTCCATGCGCTGGAGCGTGTGCTGGATGCCGAGGCGCCGAACTGGCGCAACAAGGTGTGAGTGTCGCCGCTGATGCCCCCACCCCAACCCTCCCCCGCTGGGCGGGGGAGGGGGCAAGTGCTTAGGTGGGGGAGTGGCGGCAGTCCCTCCCCCGCCCAGCGGGGGAGGTTAGGTGGGGGCATTCGAAGCCGACACCTCTCAACCCGAAACTGCCAACCCGAAACTCAACGAAAGGAACGAGCCCGCCATGGACCGCACGTCCTTCTACGACTCGCCGAATCCGCATCGGCTCTATCGCGATCCGCAGCGCGGGGTGCTGGGCGGGGTGTGCACGGGCGTCGCCGATTATTTCGGCGTGCAGCCGATGGTCGTCCGGCTGGCGATGCTGTTCGCCCTGTTCTTCTTTTCGGTGCCGCTGGTGATCGCCTATGTGATCGCTCTGCTGGTGCTGCCGGTGCGTCCGGCGCAGCTGTATCGCGATGCCGAGGAGGAGGCGTTCTGGCGGACGGTGTCGACCAAGCCCGACCGGACGCTCGCCGGCCTGACCCAGCGCTTCCGCGACATGGACAAGCGGATCGTCGGGATGGAGGCCTACGTCGCCTCCAAGGAGTTCGAACTGAACCGCGCGATCCGCGACCTGGACCGCTGAGCATTCCGGTGCTGTCTTCCCGATAGGAAACTTCCCATCGGGAAACGGCCCGTTCGGAATTTCCCTGAACCGGTGACGCCGACGCGATGACGTCAGCGGCGCTGACGGCGCCGGTCGCGGACGCGGATCGGAATCGGTTTGGGGGTGGGCATCGTGGCGATCAGACCGGCCAACGCCGCAGCCGTCGCCACCGCACCACCGAGCAGAACGAGATCCATCATAGGCCCTCCACCATCGAGATCGCCGCGTTCACCCACATGGTGAAGCAGATGGTTACAACATGGTAGCGAAAAGAGAGGCTGACAACATCTCTCCCATCGGGGCAGCCCCCACTAGACTTCGGCATCGAACACCTGCCGCCCCACCCCGGCCTTGATCCAAATCACGGGCTGGGCCGTTATTGGTCGAAGGAACAGGGTGCGATCTTTTCCAAATGGGAAGGACCAGCGCCTTTGTCGAATCCCCGCCCAGTGACGGAGCCCCGCCCCGATGTCCGACAGCAGCCTTCACCAAAGCCCGCCGCGCAGGCGCAAATCCCTGATCCGTGGCGCCCTGATGCTGAACGGAGCGTCGGTGGTGGTGACGGCGCTGCTGTTCGTCCTGCTGCTGTCGCTGGTGGCGCCGCCGATGGGCGTCAATGCGCCGGGCGCGCGGATGGCGCTGTGGGCGCGGCTGGCGGTCTGGCCGGCGCTGGTGCTGTTCGGCATGGTCGTCGGCGTCATGGCGATGCGTGGGCGCACCCAGGCCTTCAACCCGGTCGAGGATCCTGAATCGCGCGGCCAGCGCGTGGCTCAGCGGGTGCTGGCCAACAGTGTGGAGCAATCCGCCATCTTCGTGCCGGCGCTGGCCGCCCTGGTCGCCACCCTGCCGCAGCCCTCGCTGGGAGCGGCGGTCGTGGCGACCGGGCTGTTCGTACTGGGGCGGCTGCTGTTCTGGGTGGGCTATCTGGTTCACCCCTTCGCGCGGGCACCGGGCATGGCGATGACGCTGACCGTCAATCTGATCGTGCTGGGCTGGGCCGTTCTGCTGCAACTGGGCGGGATGCAGCCCGGCTGACGGCCTTCTCGGCAGGAGGAGCGCTCGCCGGCGCTGCGGTCTTCGCCAGATGCAGCCAGCGGCGGTAGGCCTCCACGCTCACCGGTGCGCGGTGCTTCAGTCCGATGCGGAGGATCTGCGGCAGGGCCAGCAGAACCTTCAGGTCGGTCATGCGCGGTCCGTGGCGCAGGTTCTTCCAGCTGTTGCCGGCCCAACTGCGCGCCAGCCGCCACGCCATCAGCGAGGACGGGCAGCGCGCCACCTCGCGGATCAGGTCGTTGCGGTGGTTGTAGAAGCGCTCCATCCCCGGCTTGCGTCCCTTCTCGCTCTTGTCGTGGTAGACCATCACGTCGGGAAGGGCCACGACGCGGTAACCAGCGCCGACAAGCCGCAGGCAACGGTCCTTCTCCTCCCCCTGGCGGTAGAGTTCGGGCATGTAGAGGCCGACCTGCTCGACGGCGCTGCGCCGCAGCAGATGGCCGCAGCCGACATACCAGGGCACATCGAAGGGCGCGGCGCCCTTGGGGAAATAGACCAGCCCGTCGCGCGTCTCGATGTTGCAGGCGACGGCGGCGACCTCCGGGTTCTCTTCCAGATAGGCGACGCAGCGGGCCAGCCCGTCGGGATCCTCGAACCAGCTGTCGTCGTCGACCGACAGGATGCAGTCGCCGGTGGTGTTCACGAAGCCGAAGTTGCGGGCCAGGATCAGCCCGCCGTTGTGCGGCTGGCGGACATAGCGGACGGTGGGAAACTCCGCCCGCATCATCGCGCCGGTGCCGTCGCTGGAGCCGTCGTCGATGACGATGATCTCCATCGGCGGGGCGGTCTGGTTCATCAGCCGGGTCAGCGCGATGCGCAGCTCCGGCCCGCGGTTGTAGGTGGCGATGACGGCGCTGACGGTCAGCGTCATGACGGCTCCCTTCGGACAAGATTGGGCGGCGCCACCACCGGACGCAGCGGGTCGTCCTCCAGGATCCCCCAGGCCCGCAACGCGCGGGTCAGCCCGATCCACAGCAGGATCGGCAGCAGCGAGAAGAAGCCGAACTTCACGATGGTGATGTTGCCGTCGCGGAACCATTGCAGGCACAGCGGCAGGAAGGCGCAGTAGAACAGCACGGCGTAGCGGTTGCGGAACCCGTCGGTCCAGAACCAGCGGTGCAGCCGCCCCAGGATCAGGCCGACAACCACCATGGTGACGATCATGCCGATCCAGCCGGCGCTCATCCAGCCGTCGCCCGGCAGCGAGGTGGTCAGGTTGTAGAAGACGCCGTAGTCGTTCAGGTCCACCCATTTCACCGGTGCGCCGACCGGCTTGTCCGGCCACAGCAGGCGCGGGATCGGTTCGGTGAACAGCTGCAGATACTGGGTGAACCAGGTGTAGGTGGCCGACTGCTTCGGTACTACCCACAGGATGTAGGCGAGGAAGTCGAAGTTGGCCAAATCCTGGCCCGCCAGCGCGTCGATCGCCCGGCCGCCGCCGCTGCCGCCGTTGAACCTCAGCAGGACCGAGGGCGGCGCATCGCCGGCCAGCACGTCGCGGAAGGCGTCGCGGTTGTTGCCCAGCAGTGTGAACAGCCCCAGCACCGGAACCGCGGCCAGCGCATGCCACAGCCGGAACCATTTGGTGCGCGTGCGGTACAGCATCAGCAGCACCAGACCCAGGATGCCCATGATGATCGCCCAGCGGCCCCAGCCCAGATAGGCGCGGTAGGCGACGAAGCCGGCGAAGGGGAGGAAGGACAGCGGGTGGAACCGGCAGATCCAGATCAGCCCCAGCGTCAGCGGCAGGCCCATCGAATGGGCTTCGGCGATGTAGCCGGTGGTGTTGGTGTAGATCGGCTGCCCGGTCAGCGGATCGCGTTCCATCTGAACGTCGCCGGTGCCGTCGAAGCTGGCGCCGCCCTGGCGCTGGATCGCCGAATAGACGGCGAGAGGACCCAGCAGCGCCGCGGTGGTCAGGAAGGCCACCACGTCGACGCGGTCGAAGGTGAAGGACGGTGCCGGCTCCCCGTTCGGGGTCCAGTCGGGACGGACCATCCCGGCCCAGGTGCAGGCGGCGGCGAAGGCGACCAGCCCGACCGAACTGACCACCAGCGTCATGACGAATTGCTGCTCGCTTGGCCAGAAGCCCATGAACAGCCAGACGTCGTTGAAATTCTGCGTGTGGACCAGGATCGGCCGCATGACGAAGACCAGAGCATGGAAGATCAGGTACAGCGTCAGCGGATGGAACATCGATGCGCTGCCGGTGCTGAGGAACACCGCGGTCACCAGCACCAGCACCAGGACCTGCGCGATCAGCGCCATTTCGATCATCGGCAAACAGTCCCCGGTTGTAGGCTTCGCTTCCAAGCCCGTCCTGAACGGGGTGCTCCGCGGGCAAGCGGGTACGACCGGCCGGCCGGGCTAGGATGAAAAGCCAGCCTATACGTCCCGTCCCGGCCGGGCAGGGGTGCAGAGGGCGTGGCCCCTTCGCACCCGCACACCCCCTTCGCGCTTTTGCCGGTCCGGCGGGCCTGGGTCAGTCTCCCCCTTCGGCGGAAGGTCCGTCGCAACGGAGGAGCTTTCTTCATGCCCCGTTTCCACCCCGAGTCCTGGAGTTGTGCAGCCCGCATCCTGGTGATCTGCGCGGTCCTGCTGCCTGCCGCCGGATGGGGACCGGCTATCGCCGCGGAGACGACCTTCTATGTGTCGCCGACCGGAAACGACCGCTGGTCGGGCCGGCTGCCACAGCCGTCGGCGGACGGGCGCGACGGCCCCTTCGCCACCCCGGCCCGTGCGCTGGCCGCCGCCAAGGGGGACGGGCCGGCGACGGTGCGGCTGCGTGGTGGCACCTACCGGCTGGCGGCGCCGCTGGTGGTGGACAACTCGCTGACGGGGCTGCGGCTGACGGCGGTGGAGGGCGAGCAGCCGGTTCTGTCGGGCGGCGAGGTTGTGGGCGGCGCGCAGATGGCGAACGGCCTGCTGTCGGCGCCGCTGGCGCGCGATCCGGGGCTGGACGTCTCCATCGGTGGCCCCGGCGACGGACAGCGGCTGGACGCCGCGCGCAGCGGCGACTTTGAGCCCGGCGACCCGCGCAGCGGCTGGTTCCCGGCCAAGGCGATGCAGTCCAACGCCAAGAGTCCCAATTCCAAGAGTCCGGGATCCAAGCGGCAGATGCAGTTGCCACCGGGTGTGCTGAAGGCCGCTTGGGCCGGGCCGGGGGTGCGGGCGCAGGCGCTGGACCGCGAACGGCTGTCCGACGATCTGCTGGGCGTGGCCTCCGCCGATCCGAACGGGCTGCTGGGCTTCGCCGCCGATGGGCAGTATCCGTACCGCGACGGCTCCACCGTGCGGCTGCTCGGCCATCCCGATTTCCTGACGCGGCCGGGCGAGTTCGCCTGGGACGCCAAAGCCAAACGGTTGCTGGTGAAGCCGCCGACCGGGTTCGACAGCGGGCGGGCGGAGCTGGTGGTGGCGAGGACGGCCAACCTGCTGCGGCTGGACAACGCCCGCAACGTGACGGTGGAGGGGCTGACCTTCACCGACGTGCCGTGGGACGGCAGCGCCGTGCTGGCGAAGGGGGGCAGCGGCCTGCGCATCGCTGGTAACCGCTTCGCCCTGGTCGGCACCGCGGTGACGCTGGACGGCGCCACGCGCAGCGAGGTGTCGGGCAACCGGATGGAGCATCTCGGCCGCTCCGGCATCTTTCTGGCGCCCGGCAGCAGCGACAACCGCGTCCTCGCCAACCGCATCAGCGACGTGGGCGAGGTGCGGTTCTTCGGCGGCGGGGTGATGGCGGCGGGCATCCGCAACACGCTGATCGCCCACAACGACATCCGGCGGGCGGCGCGCTACGGCATCTCGGTGAAGAACTGGAATCCGCAGACGGTGAACAGCGACAACGTCATCGAATTCAACCGCATCCGCGACACCGCGCGCCAGACCGCCGATGCCGGCGCCATCGAGATGCTGGGCCGCAGCGGCAACGACACCCGCAGCATCGTCCGCTTCAACGACATCCGCGACACCGGCGGCCTCGCCACCGATGCGCAGGGGCGCTGGCTGGTCCGCTACAAGGGGTTCGGCATCTATCTGGACGACATGACCAGCGGCGTGACGGTGCAGGGCAACCTGCTGGAGAACACCGGCGCCGCGGCGATCTTCCTGCATGGCGGCGACAACAACCGGGTGTCCGACAACATCACCCTGATGACCGACCGCAAGGATCGCTTCCTGCGGCTGGAATGGGTGCCCAGCGCCGGCAGGAACGGCCTGATGCACGGCAATGTCGCCAATGACAACGTGGTGGCCGGACCGTCGCCGAAGGAGCAGGTCGTCGTCAGCCTGACCGGCGGCGAATACCGGATCGAGAACACGCAACTGGAGAATGCGGCTCCCGTCGCGGAAGCTGCCGGTATTGGCAGCGCCGCCAGGGCGGCTGCGCCACCGGCAGGCGGGCGCCTGCTGGACCGTCTGCTGGCGATGAAGGAACTGCCGCTGGACCGCGTCGGGCCGGAGGGAATGCGGCAGTAAAAAACCCTCTCCTGTCGCGAAATCCCCCTCTTCCCCCGGGGAGAGGGTCGGGGTGAGGGGGATGCACAAGGGTGGATTTTCAAGAATCCTCGCCGTGCGACCCCCTCACCCTAACCCTCTCCCCGGGGGGGAGAGGGGATTTTGGGGGGAGAGGGGGGCTTTCAGCGAACTATCCCCTACGCCGTAGCCGGACGGGCCAGCGCCGGGGGGATGTCGGTCGGTTCCATTACCGGGACCGCGACCGTCGGGGCCTTCCAGGTCAGGCTGTCGAAGGCGCCGCAATGGCCGCACAGCCCGCCCCAGTTGTGGCTGACCGCCCCGCAGGAGTTACAGGTCCACACCGGGTCTTCCGGCGCGTCGGCGGCCCTGGCCAGCCAATCCTTCGCCGCGTCCTCGTCATGGCGCTCGCTGCGGTCCAGCTCGGCCATCAGGCGGTAGGTGCGGCGGGACGGGCCGATCTCCATGGCGCGGTTCAGGTGCTGGCGCGCCTCGCCCCACAGCTGGGCCTCGATGGCGGCCTGGGCGACGGCGAGGTGCGATTCCGCCGAGTCCGGGGCCTGACGCACCAGCTTCTGGAACAGACGGACGCGGGCCAGCGGGTCGTAGCTGGACACCAGGCCACGGTAGATCTCGGCCAGTTCGGGATGCGGCGACTGGCGCCACGCCCGTTCCACCACCTTGGCGGCCGGCTTCGGACGGTCGGCGGCGATCTGCAGACGGGCGAGACGCACGGCGGCGGGGACGAAGCCCGGCATCATGTCGTGCGCGGCCTGGGCGTGCGATAGGGCGGAGTCGGCACGACCGCGGCGCTCCGCCTCGAAGCTGCGCTCCAGCAGCAGGACGGCGCGGTGGCGGCGGCCTTCCTCGGTCGGGATGGCCCCGGCCTGGATCGCCTGCTGCAAGGTGCCTTCGGCGGCGGCCCAGTCACCGGCCTGCGCCTCCAGGTCATAGAGCGTGCCGAGCAGCCAGGGCGTGTTGGGCTGAAGCCCGCGCGCCTTGCGGGCGAGGTTCAGCGCCTCCACCCGGTCGCCCGACTTGATCGCCTGGGTCAGCAGCCCGCGCATGCCGAGGAAGGCCGTTTCCGGCCGCTCCAGCATCGCTTCGAAATACTGCTTGGCGGCGCGCTCGTCGCCCTGCAGCTGGGCTGCCTGGGCCGACAGCAGCATGGTCAGCGGCGGCTCGTTCAGCAGCCCGTCGGCCTTGCGCGCCATCTTGCGCGCGGTCGGCGCGTCGCCGGCGGCGATGGCCACCATACCCTGGGTCAGGGCGCGGTAGCCGCGTTCGCGGCGGCGGACACGGCTGTGGCGGCGGATGCGCTGCGGCGTGCGGATCAGCCCGCGGATCAGGCGGTAGCCCAGCGCCGCGATGCCCAGCGCCGCCAGCGTGACCAGCAGGGCGACCCAGAAGGGCGCCTCGACGGAATAGCCCAGCCAATGGACGCTGACGGTGCCGGGGCGGTCGGCGAGCCAGATCGCGGCGGCGATGACGACCGCGACCTTCAGAAGGAACCAGAGGGCGCGGATCATTGGGCCGTCCCCTTCCCGCCGGCGGCGGTGGTCATCAGGGCGATGGCGCGGTCGTTCAGCTGGCGCGCGGCCTGATCGGCGGCCAGACGCGCCTTGGCGTCGGTCAGCCACGGGGCGGCGGTCTGCGCGGCCGGACCCTGCAGGGTCGACAGCTCCTCCACCGCCTTGGCGAGGTTGCCCTCGTTCAGCGCGGCCTCGGCGCGGGCGACGACGGCGTCGCTGGTGGTGCCGACGACCCCGCCGCCTTCACGGCGGACGGTGACCAGGGTGGACAGCTTGCCCACCGCGGAGTCGATCCAGCTGTTGCCCTCGCCACGGATGTCGGCGCGGACGATCTCGCCGGCCAGCGGCTCGAACCGGTCGGTCAGCTGGGCGCGGGTCGGAATGCCCTTGGCGGCATAGGGCGCCACGGCGTCGAGCGGCTGGGTCACGCCGGCATCGGCGATGTTGAGCGCGCGGACCG
The DNA here is from genome assembly GCF_008364825.1 of Azospirillum sp. B21. GTDB lineage: Bacteria > Pseudomonadota > Alphaproteobacteria > Azospirillales > Azospirillaceae > Azospirillum. The sequence continues at coordinate 66,156 of NZ_VTTO01000020.1, read as the reverse complement.
CCTGCAGATCCTGCTGGAACGGCTGGCCGCCCGACAGCGAGGCACGCAGCTGGCCGGCGGCGAGCACCAGCGCCTGGGCGGCGGTGGCGGCGTCCTGGCGCTGCGTCACCGCCTGGTTGACGCTGGTGACCTGCTGCTTCAGCGAGTCGACCTCGCCGCGCAGCTCCTGCGCCGCCTGGGCGTTGCCGGCGGAAGCGGAGACCTTCTGCTCCAGCGCGGCCAGCCGGTCGGCCAGCGCCTTCTGGGCGTCGGCGACGCCGGTGTCGGGCGCTGCGGCGGCCGGGCGCTTCTCCAGCGCGTCGATCCGCTCGGTCAGCGCCGCGAGGCCGGCGGCGGCGTCACCGTTGCCGTTATTGCCGGGCGCGGCGGCCGGGCGCTGCTCCAGCTTGCCGACGCGGTCGACGAGCTGCTGGATCTGGGCGCGGAGCGCCGGGTCGGCCGGGGCGGCGGCGGAAGATTGGACCGGGGCGGGGGCGGCCGGCGACGGCCAGCCGGGCAGGGCCGGACCCCACCAGGGCGCCGACAGGGCAGCGGCACCGACCAGCAGGGCGACCACCGACAGCGCGGTGGCGAAGCCGCTGCCGGAGCGCGGCTCGTCGATATAGGACGGCGTCGGGGCGATGGTCGGACGGGCCGGCTCGGACTCGCTGCGGCTGTAGCCGGCGCTGCCCGTGGTGCCGGACGGCGTCCAGGTGGAGGCCGTCGTCTTCGGCGCGTCGGATGCGGTGTCCGGCTTGGCGGCGTCCGACTTGAACGGATCGGCCTTCGCGTCTTGCGCCTTCTCCGTTTCGGACTTCTCCGTTTCGGACAGGCTGTCCGTGGCGCCGATCGGCGTGGCCGGCGGAATCAGGGCGTCGGAGGACTGCAGCTCGTTCACCGGGCCGGCGGTCGTCCCAAGGCCGGACGCCGGGGCCGGCGTGTCGGAGCCGGGGATGGTGTCGGCGGGGGAGGCTGTCGGTACCGGCTCCACAATCGGATCCACCACCGGAACCGCGTCGGCGGGGGGGATGACGGCGGCCGATGCCGCGTCGGTCGGCCGGTCTTCGCTGGGGGTGGCGGCGTCCAGGTCGGCGTCGTCCAGCTTGATGCGGTGCTTGGCAGCGGCGGTGCGCAGGTCGGCATGGCGGGCCAGCGGGATCGCGCCGCGCTTCTTCCAGCCCTGCACCGTCGTCACCGGGGTGTCCAGCTTGTGGGCCATGGGGCGGATGCCGCCGAAACGTTCGACGATGCGGTCGACCGCCGCATTGCCGGTGCTGGCGCCGTCGCCGTCACGGTCGGTGCCGGGGCGTTCGGAGCCTGGACGAGAGGTCATGGGCTGTACCTTCGGTTCGCTGTTGTTCGTCTTAACGTCACAGCCCCCTGACCGGTCCCCCTCGTCCCCCGTACGGCTGACGTACCCACCCGGAAGGATCCCGGGGTGTAAGCCGTACGGCCGGACCGCGCCGGAGTTACCCGGCGACCGGCAACAGATCGAGCAGGGCGTCCTGCTCCGGTCTGGCCGCCACCCGTACGTTTCGCCACGGCGTCACTCCCTCGTCGCCGTACGCACGGGCAGCCTCCGCGACCGCGGGGCTGAGGCAGAACGCATCGACCGTACGACAACAGTCGACCAGCCCCGCCTCGGCCAGCAGCCTAACAAAGGAAACCGCGGTACGGGGAGAGAAAAACAACACGCCGTCGAGTGCCGACGTACGCAAAAATGTCGCGGTATCGTCCGACAGGGTTAGCGCGGGTACGGCATCGTACATCACGCTGCGCCGCACCATGAAGCCGGAGCCTCCCAGCAACCCGCCAAGGTCGCCCGCCACCTTGCTTCCCGCCACGTGCAGAAGCGTACCGGCGGACGGGTCGCGCAAACTGCGGACGCGGTTGGCCAGCGCGTACACGTCGCCCGACGCGCTGTCGACCTGCCCGAAGCCGGCCGCCCGCGCCGCCCGCGCCGTGGCGTCACCGACGGCGTGCACCGGACGGTCGCGTCGGTTCGTACGTTTGGAGTAGGCGCGTACGCCGTTCGCGCTGGTGAACAGCAGGGCCTGTACGTCGGACAGGTCCGGTTCAGGACCGTCGAGCCAGACCATCGACAGCATGGGTTCGATCGCGGCGTCGAAGCCGAGCGCTTCCAGCCGGCGGACCAGCGGTTGGGCATCCTCCGCCGGACGCGTCACGAGAAGACGCGTACGGTGGGGCGGGGACGAGGGGTCGGGCTGTTTTCCCGTCATGCGGAAAACTCGGCCGGGGTGGGGATCAGTGCGGCGCGGGGGCGAAGAAATCGGGCGGCAGCTGCGCCCGGATCTCGGCTCCGGCGTCGGCACCCAGCGACTCGGCGTCAGCCGCCTTGCCGCGGCGCTCGGCCCGGAAGATGGTCCGGCCGTCATGGGACAGCACCTTGGCGCGCAGATGCAGGTCGTCGCCGTCGAGCACCGCCAGCGCGGCGATCGGGGTGCGGCAGGAGCCGTCCAGCGCAGCCAGCAGCGCGCGTTCCGCCGTGACGCGGACCATGGTCTCCGCGCAGTTCAGCGGGGCCAGCAAGGCGCGGGTGGCGTCGTCGTCGCTGCGGATCTCGATGCCGATGGCACCCTGGGCGACCGCGGGCAGCATGGTTTCCGGCTCCAGCACTGCAGTGATGCGGTCGGTCAGGCCGAGGCGGCGCAGGCCGGCCAACGCCAGCAGGGTGGCATCGACCTCGCCGGCGTCCAGCTTGGACAGGCGGGTCTGCACGTTGCCGCGCAGGGGGAAAATTTTCAGGTCGGGACGCAGTTCCAGCACCTGGGCCTGACGGCGCAGGCCGGCGGTGCCGACCACCGACCCGGCGGGCAGGTCGGCCAGACCGCTGCCGGAGCGGGCGAAGAAGGCGTCGCGCGGATCCTCGCGCGGCAGCAGGGTGGCGATCTCCAGCCCGTCGGGAAGCTGGGTCGGCACGTCCTTCATCGAATGGACGGCAAGGTCGGCGCGGCCGTCGAACAGCGCCTCCTCCAGCTCCTTGGTGAACAGGCCCTTGCCGCCCGCTTCCGCCAGGGTGCGGTCGAGGATGCGGTCGCCGGTGGTCTTGAAGACGACGATCTCGATGGCGCCGGGGGCGGCCAGATGCGGATGGGCGGCGATCAGGCGGTCGCGGGTTTCATGGGCCTGCGCCAGCGCCAGCGGGCTGCCGCGCGTCCCGATACGGAGCGGGTGGGTCGTCATAGGGCGTGTTCTAGGGGATCCGCGCAGCTTTGCAAGGATTCGTCTGCCCCTCATACATAAGATTGAGGCTGATCAAATTTCACGCGCCCGCATTCCCGCGCCCGCGTGTGCGCAACTCCATCCTGTACCCGGACCGCCAAGGCGGCTAGTTTGGCGCGATGATCGTTCTTGGAATTGAAACGAGCTGCGACGAGACGGCCGCCGCAATCGTCACCGACGCGCGCGAGATCCGCGCCGACGTCGTGCTGTCGCAACTGGACGACCACACGCCTTATGGCGGCGTCGTCCCGGAAATCGCCGCCCGCGCCCATCTGGAACATCTGGACGGGCTGATCCGCCGCGCGATGGCGGAGGCCGGGATCGGCTTCGGCGACCTCGATGCGGTGGCGGCCACCGGCGGGCCGGGGCTGATCGGCGGCGTCATCGTCGGCGTGATGACCGCCAAGGCCATCGCCGCGGCGCGCAACCTGCCCTTCGTCGCCGTCAACCATCTGGAAGGCCACGCGCTGACCGCGCGGCTGACCGACGATGTCGCCTTTCCCTACCTGCTGCTGCTGGTGTCGGGTGGCCATTGCCAGCTGCTGGCGGTGGAGGGGGTCGGGCGCTACCGCCGGCTCGGCACCACCATCGACGACGCGGTGGGCGAGGCCTTCGACAAGACCGCCAAGCTGCTGGGGCTGGGCTATCCCGGCGGGCCGCTGGTGGAGAAAGCGGCGGCGCGCGCCACCAACCCGGCGCGCTTCGAGCTGCCGCGGCCGATGCTGGGGCGTCCGGGCTGCGACTTTTCCTTCTCCGGGCTGAAGACCGCGGTGCGGCGGCATGTGGAGGAGTTGGGCGGCGTGCTGACGGACGCCGACCGCGACGACCTCGCCGCCGCCTTCCAGGCGACGGTGGCGGAGGTGCTGGCCGACCGCTGCGCCCGCGCCATCCGCCGCTTCAAGGAGGATCATCCGCAGGGCGGCGCCCTGGTGGTCGCCGGCGGTGTCGCCGCCAACAAGGCGATCCGCAGCCGGCTGGCGACCCTGGCGGAAAAGCAGCGCATGCCGTTCGTCGCCCCGCCGCTGCGCCTGTGCACCGACAACGCGGCGATGATCGCCTGGGCCGGGATCGAGCGCTTCCGGCTGGGCGAGAGCGATCCGCTGAACTTCGCTCCCCGCCCGCGCTGGCCGCTGGATCCGAGCGCCGCGCCGGTGATCGGGCGCGCGGGAGTGGGTGCGGGGGTGAAGGCGTGAGACGCATCCTTGTATTCTCTCTCTCCCCGGTGATGTCCCCTCTCCCCCCCGGGGAGAGGGTTAGGGTGAGGGGGATGCGCGGCGTGGCTCTGTTCGATGCGCGACGCTGCTGCATTTCTTCTAAATCCTCCCCATGCATCCCCCTCACCCCGACCCTCTCCCCGGGGGGGAGAGGGAGGGTGGGGCGTGATCGCTTTGGTGATCGTTTCATTAGCGTGAGTGAATCGCCATGAGTGCCGTGCCCCCCTCCTCCCTTCACCGCATCGGCGTCGTCGGCGGCGGCGCCTGGGGGACGGCGCTGGCGCTGGCGGCGTTGCGCGCCGGGCGGGAGACGCTGCTGTGGGCGCGCGAGCCGGCGGTGGTGGAGGCGATGAGCATCCGGCGCGAGAACCGCGACTACCTGCCCGGCGTGCCGCTGCCCGACGCGTTGCGGGTCACCGGCGATCTGGCCGATCTCGGCGATTGCGACGCGGTGCTGCTGGTGTCGCCGGCCCAGCATGCGCGCAGCGTCACCGCACGGATGGCGCCGCTGCTGAAGTCGGGCGCGCCGGTGGTCGTCTGCGCCAAGGGGATCGAGCTGGACAGCCACGCGCTGATGAGCGAGGCGGTCGCCGCGTCCCTGCCGGGCGGCAATCCGGTGGCGATCCTGTCCGGCCCGACCTTCGCGGCGGAGGTGGCGCGCGGGCTGCCCACGGCGGTGACGCTGGCCTGCGCCGACGAGGCGCTGGGCACGGCGCTGGTCGCCGCGTTGGGCAGCCGCACCTTCCGGCCCTACCGCTCGGACGACGTCGTCGGCTCGCAGATCGGCGGGGCGGTGAAGAATGTGCTGGCCATCGCCTGCGGCGTGGTCGAGGGGCGGCGGCTGGGCGACAATGCCCGCGCCGCGCTGATCACCCGCGGGCTGGCGGAGATCACCCGGCTGGCGCTGGCGCTCGGCGGACGGGCGGAGACGCTGATGGGGCTGTCGGGCCTGGGCGATTTGACGCTGACCTGCTCCAGTCTGCAGTCGCGCAACATGTCGCTGGGGGCGGCGCTGGGCGAGGGCAAGGCGCTGGCCGAGATCCTGGCGGTGCGCCGGTCGGTGGCGGAAGGCGTCTACACCGCCGCCGCGGTGGTCGGGCTGGCGGCGAAGCTGGGCGTCGACATGCCGATCTGCGCCGCGGTCGACGCCATCTTGAACCGCGGCGCCGGGCTGGACGAGACCATCGACGGGCTGCTGTCGCGCCCCTTCCGCGGAGAGGGCGTTTAGGAGACGGCCTTCTCGGTCCAGCCGGCGGCGCGCACCGAGGGCGCGTGGGTGCGGCTGACCGGCACCAGCAGGCCGTTGGTCAGCCGCAGCGACAGCTTGCCGTCCGGCTTGCGCTCCACCGCCGCGACGGCGGAGGCGGCGACCCAATAGGAGCGGTGGACCTGCCGCCCGTCGATGCCCGCCAGTTCCGCCACCGCGTCGCGCATCCGCATCAGGATCAGGTCGCTGCCCAGCGCGGTGTGGACGCGGACGTAATGGTCCTCCATCTCCAGCGCCAGCAGGTCGCGGCCCAGCCTGGACGGGATGCGGTCGAGGAACGGGGCGAGGCGTGGCGTGGCCGGTCTGCCGTCAATGGAGGACTCGGGCGGGGCAGGCGGTCGGTGCCCGACGATGCCTTGCTCCCGCAACTCCAGCCACACCGGCAGGGCCGCCACCAGGGTGGTGATGACCAGCACATAGCCGAACAGTTCGGCCAGCCCGGCGGGGGTGAGGAAATCCTGGCCGCGCAGCCGGTTTTCCAACAGGGCGACCACCAGGGTCTGCAGCACGCCGACGGTCAGGAACGCCGCGGCCAGCATCAGCGGCCATGTGCGCTCCAGATTCGGCAGGACGCGGCGGGCGACCTGCACCACCAGTTCGAACATCGACCAGCCGGTGGTGATCAGCCCGCCCCAATAGGCAAGCCGCGAGAGAAAACCCATCTCCCGAAATGTGCCGAACGGTCCCAGCAGAGCCAATGCTAGGATGGAGCCCGCCAGCAGCGGCAGGTGCCGGCGCAGCATGCGCCGCCCATAAGGGGCGGATGGGGTGGAGGCGGCGCCGTCCGGCATGGTTGCGTCACGCATCGCGCGGTGCCCGGCCGGCCGGGGATCGCCAGGAAGGATCGGGAAATGAAGGCATGCCGTTGGTTCGCGCGTAGGTTTGCAAGCCGTTGGTTCGCAAGGATGACCGCCCCGGTGACGCTGCTGGTGCTGGCAACCGCGGGTACGGCCGCCGCCGGGGAGCTTCGCGCAACCGTCCGCAACGTCAAGCCCAATCAGGGCAAGGTGATGATCGCGCTGTTCGACAGTGCCGAGGCGCAGGCGGCGAAGGCGCCGCGCGCCGGCTATTTCGCCGCGGCGGTGGGGACGGATCTGGTCGCGGTCTTCCCCGACCTGCCGGCCGGGCGCTATGGGCTGATCGCCTTCCAGGACCTGGACAACAACGGGGAACTCGCCACCGGGCTGTTCGGCATCCCCGCCGAACCGCACGGCTTCAGCCGCTCCGCCCGCGGCAGCTTCGGCCCGCCGAGCTTCGACGACTATGCGGTGCCTGTCGGCGCGTCGGGCGTGGCGACGACGGAGATCAGGCTGGTGGAGTAGGGCGCCTCACCCCCGCGGACAGCCTTCCTCGCGCCAAAGGGCGAGATAGTCCTCCAGGCCGCGGCCGGGGATTTCGTCGAATCGGCGCTCCAGCGCCATCAGGGTCTCCATGCGGTCGATGCGGAAGCTGCGGAACTCCTCGCGCAGTTCGCACCAGGCGCCGAGCGTCCAGACGCGGCCCCAGAAGAACAGGCCCAGCGGCTGGACCGCGCGGGCGGAATGGGTGCCGTCCTCGCGCCGGTAGTCGAACAGCACGACGCGCCTGGCGTTGATGGCGCAGCGCAGCACGTCCATCCGCTCGCGCAAGGGGGCGGGGAAGGAGAAGTCGGGGACGAAGACGCGGCTGTCGGCCAGCTCGCGCCGCCGTGCCTCCGGCACCACCGCCTCCACCTTGTCCAGCGCGCGGGCGGCGGCATCGGCCAAGCCGCCGCCGACCCAGGCGCGGGCGAGGCGGGCGCCGACCACCAGCGCCTCCACCTCCTCCCGGGTGAACATCAGCGGCGGCAGGTCGTAGCCGTCGCGCAGCAGATAGCCGACGCCGGCCTCGCCCTCCACCGGCACGCCGGAGGAGGCGAGGTCGCGCATGTCGCGGTAGACGGTGCGCTCCGACACCTCCAGGCAGCGCGCCAGTTCGGCAGCCGTCACCAGCCGCCCCTTGCGGAGATGCTGGACGATCTGGAACAGGCGGTCGGCGCGGCGCATGGAGGCGGCTCAGGTCGGCAGGGTCAGTGCATCGGGATCAGTGCATCGAATAGAGGCCGACGCGGTTGCCCTCGCTGTCGATGAACTGGGCGAAATAGCCGATTTCGGGGGTGATCAGCGTCTTCGGCACGACGATGGTGGCGCCGGCCTGCTCGGCACGGGCCAGCGGGGCGGACAGGTCGTCGCCGCCGTTCAGGTAGACGGTCGTGCCGTCGGCGCTGGGCTTGCACGACTCGTGCTCGATCAGGCAGCCCTTCACCGCCTCGCCGTCGGCCGGGAAGACAGCCATCTTCATGCCGCTGGGGCAGGGTTCCTGGACCATCTTGGTGGCGAAGACGGCCTCGTAGAAGCGCACGGCACGGGCGAGGTCGGCGGCGGGGATTTCGAACCAGGTGGCGACATGCGGGTTGTTCATGGAACGGGCTCCTGACAAGTGGGGGAGGGATGTTCGTGGTTCGTGCCGGCACTCCCCCTTGATAGCACACCCCCTCCTGACAGCGTGATGTCAGGAGCAATCAGCTGGCTGAATTAAAATGGCCGGTCACTTCAATGAAAGTTGCGGCCCTTGGGGAAGGGGCCGGCCGCGGGCCGGTCTTCGCCGGTCAGTTCGGACAGCCGGTGGGTCAGGTCGATCAGCGATTCCACGCGCAGATGCACCACGCCCTCGTGGTTCTGCACCCGGCCGGTGGCGGCCATCATCCGCGCGGTCATGATCGGGCGGCGGAAGGTCTCGAAGGCGTCGGGCATGACGACGAGGTTGGCGACCCCGGTCTCGTCCTCCAGCGTGATGAAGACGACGCCCTCGGCGCTGCCCGGCCGCTGGCGGACCAGCACCAGCCCGGCGGTGGTCAGGCGCCGGCCGTCGCGCGTCCGGGCCAGCCGCTCCGCCGGGGTGATGCCGGGCAGGCCGTCGCGCAGCAGGGCCAGCGGGTGGGCCTTCAGCGACAGCGACAGGCTGGTGTAGTCCATCACCACATGCTCCCCCAGCGCCATGGCGGGCAGCGGGGCTTCGGGTTCTTCGGACATCGGGCCGTCCAGCCGCGCGAACAGCGGCAGCGGCTGGTCGCCCAGCGCCCGCACCGCCCACAGCGCCGCCCGCCGGTCGAGCCCGACGGAACGGAAGGCGTCGGCCTTGGCGAGCTTTTCCAATGCTGCGACCGGCAGGCGGGCGCGCCGCCACAAATCGTAGGGGTCGCGATAGCCGCCGGCGCGGGAGAGGACGATGGCGTCGGCGTGCGACTCGGTGAAGCCCTTGATGAGGCGGAGGCCGAGGCGGAGGTAGAGGCGCTTCCCCCTCTCCCCCCCGGGGAGAGGGTCGGGGTGAGGGGGATGCGTTTCGAGGATCTCTTCGGCTGCGCCGAACCCCCTCATCCTAACCTTCTCCCCGGGGGGGAGAAGGGACTGAGGCGGCGCCTCGCCCGCAACCTCCACCGCACAATCCCACCCCGACACATTCACATCCGGCGGGAGGACCGTCACGCCATGCTCCCGCGCGTCGCGGACGATCTGGGCGGGGGCGTAGAACCCCATGGGCTGGCTGTTCAGCAGTGCGGCGGCGAAGATGGCGGGGTGGTGGCGCTTGATCCAGGCGGAGACATAGACCAGCCGCGCGAAGCTGGCGGCATGGCTTTCTGGGAAGCCGTATTCGCCGAAGCCCTCGATCTGCTGGAAACAGCGTTCGGCGAAGGCGGGGTCGCAGCCGTTGGCAATCATGCCGGCGATGAACTTGTCGTGGAACAGGCGCACCTGTCCTGTCCTGCGGAACGCGGCCATGGCGCGGCGCAGCTGGTCGGCCTCCTCGGCGGTGAAGCCGGCGCCGACCATGGCGACCTTCATCGCCTGCTCCTGGAACAGCGGCACGCCCAGCGTCTTGTAGAGGACCGGCTTCAGCGCCGGCATCGGGTAGGTGATCTCCTCCGCCCCGCTGCGGCGGCGCAGGTAGGGATGGACCATGCCGCCCTGGATCGGACCGGGGCGGACGATGGCGACCTCGATCACCAGATCGTAGAATTCCCGCGGGCGCAGCCGGGGCAGCATGCTCATCTGCGCGCGGCTTTCGACCTGGAAGACGCCCAGGCTGTCGGCGCGGCAGAGCATGTCGTAGACCGCCGGATCCTCCTTGGGCAGGCTGTCGAGCGTCCAGCGTTGCCCATGCACCTGTTCGATCAGGTCGAAGGCGCGACGGATGCAGGTCAGCATGCCCAGCGCCAGCACGTCGACCTTCAGGATGCCCAGCGCGTCGATGTCGTCCTTGTCCCATTCGATGGTGGTCCGGTCCTCCATCGCGGCATTGGCGACCGGGCAGAGATCGGACAGCGGCCCGCGGGTGATGACGAAGCCGCCGACATGCTGCGACAGGTGGCGGGGAAAGCCGATCAGTTCGTTGGCCAGTTCCAGCGTCCGCTGCAGGCGCGGGTCGTCGGGGTCGAGGCCGAGCGAACGGGCGCGCTCCTCGTCCACGCCCTGGCTGCTCCAGCCCCAGATCGTTCCGGTCAGCCGCGCCACCAGATCGGCCGACAGCCCCATCGCCTTGCCGACCTCGCGCAACGCACTGCGGGCGCGGTAGCGGATGACGGTGGCGGTCAGGCCGGCGCGGGCGCGGCCGTATTTTTTATAGATGTACTGGATCACCTCCTCGCGCCGTTCATGCTCGAAATCGACGTCGATGTCCGGCGGCTCGCCGCGGGCGGCGGAGATGAAGCGCTCGAACAGCAGATCGATTTCAGTCGGATCGACCGAGGTGATGCCCAGGCAATAGCAGACGACGGAGTTGGCGGCGCTGCCGCGCCCCTGGCAGAGGATGCCCTGGCCCTTGGCGAATCGGACGATGTCGTGGACGGTCAGGAAATAGGGGGCGTAGCCCTGGCCGGCGATCAGGGCCAGTTCGCGCTCCACGGTCTGCCGGACCGGATCGGGGATGCCGCCGGGATACTTCCCGGCCGCACCCGCCCAGGTCAGGATTTCCAGCGTCTCCTGCGGATCGCGCCCCTCCGCCACCTCGTCGGGGTACTCGTAGCGCAGCTCGTCCAGCGAGAAGCGGCAGGCCTCGGCGATCTCCAGGCTGCGGGCGACGGCGTCGGGATGGTCGCGGAACAGGCGCACCATCTCGACCGCCGGCTTCAGGTGGCGCTCGGCATTGGCGGACAGCCGCCAGCCGGCCTCGTTGATGGTGGTGTGATGGCGGATGCAGGTCATCACGTCGGCCAGCGCCCGCCGCCCGGCGCCGTGATAGAGCACGTCGTTGGTGGCGACCAGCGGCACCCCTTCCGCCTCCGCCAGCCCGGCCAGCCAGCGCAGCCGCCGGCCGTCGTCGCCCTGGTAGCGGTGGCTCGCCGCCAGATAGAGCTGCCCGCGCGCCAGCCCGCCGCGCCAGGCGCGCAGCTCGCGCAGGAACGACTCGTCGCGCCGGTCGGGCGACAGCAGCAGGAACAGCATGCCCTCGGCATGGGCCAGCACGTCGGCGCGGGCGATGAAGCATTCCCCCTTGGGCGCCCGCATCTTGCCCAGGGTCAGCAGCCGCGACAGCCGGGCATAGGCGGCGCGGTCGGTCGGGTAGGCCAGCAGGCTGTCGGCGTCGGTCAGGTCCAGCCGGCAGCCGATCAGCGCCCGGATGCCGGCCTTCTTCGCCGCCGCATGCATCTGCACCACGCCGGCCAGCGAATTGCGGTCCGTCACCCCCACCGCCGCCAGCCCGAGTGCCGCCGCGGTCAGCGCCAGCTCGTCAGGGTGCGACGCCCCCTCCAGAAAGCTGAAGCTGGTGGCGACCTGCAGTTCGGCGTAGCGGATCATGGCAAGGCTCCCCGGCGCTGGCGGATGGGTGCGCGCAGGGATGATAGTCCGGGAATGGGATTGGTGTCATTATTGTGGCGGGGCGTGTTGGCTTCGATTGCCCCCATCCTGACCCTCCCCCGCTGGGCGGGGGAGGGGATTAAGTGCTTGTTCGATAGAGCGGCGGCAGTCCCTCCCCCGCCCAGCGGGGGAGGTTAGGTGGGGGTTATCGAAGCCACACCCTACCCCAGATAGGACTCCACGCCCATGACGGTGAAGCCCTTGTTCTCCGGAAACCGGGCGTTGACCTTCTCGCGGGCCTTCTTCTCATCCAGCGCCCAGACCAGGAAGCGGCGGCCGCGCTTCCAGCTGTCCAGCGCGGTGGGAGTGAGGTTGGCGTTGACGCGGGCGCCGTATTCGATGTTGACCACCCGCAGAAGCCAGCCCTGGTCCTTCTGGGTGCGGCGGTCGTCCAGCACATAGATGCGGCGGTCGGCGGCACCGACGGCCTTCAGGCGCTGTTCCAGATCCTCACAGCCCAGCTCGGCCATCGCCTTGCGGCGGCGGGCGTCGCGCAGGTCGCGGGCCTGCTGCAGCGTGACGCGGGCGACCTTCTTGATCCGCTCCACCTGCGCCTGCTTGCGGGAGACGGCGTTGGCGATCCGCTCCTCCGAGGTCTTCAGCCGGCGCATGGCCAGCAGAAGCGACACGGACAAGGAGGCGAGGCCGACCAGACCGGCGAAGATGTAGGGCATGCTGTCCATGGCGCGTCCTTATCTCAATCGGATCTCAACCGGCCTTGGCGATGGGAGCATCGGCGGACAGGAACTCCTGCATCCGGGTCACCGCATAGCCGAAGGCGGGCGGGTAGCGCCGTTCGATCTCTGTCCGCGCCTCAGCCATCGACCGCGCCCACACCTCGATCATCTGCGGCTGGGCCCAAGTGGGGTCGACCAGCGCATGCTGGCTCTGCTGGGCGGCGCCGGTGCCGACATATTTGTTCACGACCATGGCGACGTAGCAGGGGCTGCCCTGGACCTCCTCGCCGATCAGGCGGACCAGCCGTTCGCCGGACTGCCGCGACTCCTCGATCTGGCGTTCCAGCACCTTGCGGCGGCGCAGAACATCCTCCACCGTGCCGTCCAGCTCCTTCAGTTCCCGGATGCGGTCGCCGCGGCGGGCTTCGAACTTCGTTTCCATCTTGGCGCGGCGGGCGATGACGTCGCGCACCCCCTCCGACCCGTGGCGCCGCTCGATGGCGCGCTCACCGAGCACGATGACGAGCTTGCCGATGCCGAACCCCAGGCCCGCCAGCCCGAAGGCGGAGATGAGCGCGTTGCCGTAGTCCTGCCACATGTGCGAACCCCTGATCGGGAGCACCATCCGAATGGATGCCTCCAACGATAGGAGTAACCCCTGGCTTCCCGCCGTTCAATCGCCGCGCTGTAACGATATTTCACATGAAACACCCCACCCCCGGGATCGCAGCGCCTAACCGGGCGCCCGTTCCACCCGATTGCGGCCGGCCTGCTTGGCGTCGCGGAGAGCCCGCTCGGCGCGGTGCAGGGTCTGTTCGACGCCGGGCTCGCCGGGCAGCCAATGGGCGATCCCGATGCTGGCGGTGACGGCGACAGCGACGGTGGCGGCGCGGTCGTCCACGATGATCGGGCTGCCCGCCAGGGCGGCGCGCACCCGTTCCGCCACCACGGCGGCGCCGGCGGAGTCGGTCTCCGGCAGCAGCACGACGAATTCCTCCCCGCCGGAACGGGCGACATGGTCGGAGATGCGCAACGCCGCCCGCATCCGCTTCACCACCGCGCGCAGCACCGCGTCGCCGGCGGCGTCGCCATAGGCGTCGTTGACCGCCTTGAACCCGTCGAGGTCGAGCAGGAAGACCGTCAGAGGCCGGCCATAGCGCCGCGCCCGCGCCAGCTCCGCCGCCGCCAGTTCCAGGAAACGGCGGCGGTTCCACACGCCGGTCAGCGGATCCAGCATGGCCAGCCGGTTCAGGCGGACGGTCGCCTCCTCCAGCGCGCGGCTGCGCTCGGCGAGCTGCCGTTCCAGCGTCTCGAGGGCGGCATAGGCGCGCAGTGCCGTCACCACGCTGGTGAACAGCCGGCGGGCGGTCAGCTCCGTCTTCGCGGTGTAGCCGTCGATCTCGTAGGCGAGGACGAGGTCCTCCTCCGCGACCTGCGCCGGCTGGCCGGTGCGCAGGACGATGCGGACGGCCTGGTTGCCCAAATCCTCCCGGATGGTGCGGACCAGCCGCAGGCCGGCATCCTCCGTCTCCATCACCACGTCGAGCAGGATGACCGCTATGCCGGGCGTTTCCCGCAGGACGCGCTCCGCCTCCGCGGCGCTGGTGCAGTCCAGCAGGCGGACGGGACGGCCGCGGAAGCGCAGGCGGGCCAACGCCAGCCGGGTGACGGCATGCACCTCCGGCTCGTCATCGGCGACCAGCACCAGCCAGGGCGGGGAATGAGGGTCCGGGATGTCGGAGTCGGGTCGGTCCGGGAGCGGTGCTGCGGGGGACTCGTCCGAGGCGAACAGGAAATCGTTGGACATGGCTGCCGGCTCGGAGCTCCGCGCGGTACACGTATGAATGGAAGCATGTCGGCGCTCCGGATGCAACGGTGCCGAGTGCCGCGCCCCGTCCCATGCAAACAGGCTATCGAAAGGGTGAAAATGACGGAGGATCGGACGGGCCGGTGGTGCGTTTCGCCATTCGGTGCTTGCGCGGCCACCGCAAGCCACCTTAGGCATGGCTGTGCATATGCCGATGATCTGCCCGGATGATGTGCCGGGTGGGCCGGCGGCAGTCCTCTACGGATGCAGCGAAACGGGACAGGAGCGGACCTGGTTATGGAAGCAGGCATGGATGGGCGGGAGCATGCGGCGAAGCTGCGCGCGCTCGCGCTGGGGGCGCTGGGTGTCGTCTATGGCGACATCGGCACCAGCCCGCTCTACACGCTGCGCGAATGCCTGACCGAGGGCGGCGGTTTTCCGCTGGTGCCGGAAGTCATCCTGGGCGTGCTGTCGCTGATCTTCTGGGCGCTGATCATCACGGTGACGGTGAAATACGTCGTCTTCGTCATGCGTGCCGACAACCAGGGCGAGGGCGGCATCCTGGCGCTGACCGCGCTGGCGCTGCGCGGTATGCGGCCGGGGCACCGGCGCACCGGCGTCGTCATGGCCATCGGCGTGATGGGCGCCTCGCTGTTCTACGGCGACAGCCTGATCACCCCCGCCATCTCGGTTCTGAGCGCGGTGGAGGGTTTGCATGTCGTGGCCCCCGCCCTGGACGACTACGTCATCCCCATCACGCTGACCATCCTGATCGGGCTGTTCGTGCTGCAGCGCTTCGGGACGGAGAAGGTCGGCCGGCTGTTCGGGCCGGTGATGCTGGTCTGGTTCATAACGCTGGGCGTGCTGGGGCTGTGGCAGATCGTGCGCTATCCCGGCGTGCTGGCCGCGGTCTGGCCCGGCCATGCCGTGGAGATGCTGTTCAACCACGGCTGGCACGGCTTCCTGCTGCTGGGCGCGGTGGTTCTGGCGGTGACGGGGGCGGAAGCGCTTTATGCCGACATGGGCCATTTCGGCCGCAAGCCGATCCGCATCGCTTGGTACGTGCTGGTGCTGCCGTCGCTTCTGCTGTGCTATTTCGGCCAGGGCGCGCTGCTGCTGCATGAACCGGATGCGATCGAGAACCCCTTCTTCCATCTGGCGCCGGACTGGGCGCAGGTGCCGCTTCTGCTGCTGGCGACCGCGGCGACCATCATCGCCGGTCAGGCGGTGATCTCCGGCGCCTATTCGGTGACGCTGCAGGCGATGCACCTGCGCTATCTGCCGCGGATGGAGGTGATGCACACCTCGGAGCATGAGAAGGGCCAGATCTACATGCCGCAGCTGAACTGGCTGCTGCTGGCCGGCGTTCTCATGCTGGTGCTGAGCTTCCAGACCTCCAGCAACCTCGCCGCCGCCTACGGCATCGCGGTGACCGGCACGATGGTGGCGACCACGCTGCTGGCCTACAAGGTCGCGCGCTCGCTCGGCCGCTGGAAGCTGTGGCAGGCGGTGCTGGCGCTGGCGGTGTTCCTGACCGTCGACATGGCGCTGTTCCTGGCCAACCTGGTCAAGGTGGAGGAGGGCGGCTGGTTCCCGCTGGTGGTCGGCGCGGCCGTCTTCCTGCTGATGGCGACCTGGCGGCGCGGGCGCGAGGTGGTGCGCAAGCGGCTGGCCGAGGATGCGCTGCCCTTCGACCTGCTGGTGGAGCGGCTGAAGGGCGGGTCGGTGCAGCGGGTTCCGGGCACCGCCGTCTTCCTGACCGGCAACCCGCGCGGCCTGCCGCCGGGGCTGCTGCACAGCCTGAAGCACTACAAGGTGCTGCACCAGCGCGTCGTGCTGCTGACCGTCGACATCGAGGACGTGCCCCATGTGCCGGACGAGCAGCGCTTCGAGTTGAAGGCCCTGTCCGCCGGATTCTTCCGGCTGATCGTCCATTTCGGCTTCAAGGACGAGCCGGACATCCCGCAGGCGCTGGAGACCAAGCGGATTCCAGGATTGCCGTTCGAGCCGATGGAAACCACCTATTTCGTCAGCCGCGAGACGCTGATCCGCAGCCACGGCAAGCTCGGCCTGCCGCGCTGGCAGGAGCCGCTGTTCATCTTCCTGTCCAAGCTGTCGACCAGCGCGTCGGAATATTTCTGCATCCCGCCCAACCGCGTGGTCGAGCTGGGCATGCAGCTGGAGATTTAGGGCGGATTCGGCCGGGCCAACTCCCGGCGAAGCGATCAGCGCCGGGAAATCACCGCCGGGAAATCACCGCCGCACCATCGGCGCCAGATCCTTGCGGATGCCGGCGTCGAGACGGGCGTTCAGGTCGTCCATCATCCGGCGGGTGATCTCCAGGAAGGTGGCCTCGCGATCGGCCAGCGAGATGTTCTCCGCCACGGTGGTGGAATGGGTGACGGTGGAGCGGGTCACGCCGCGGAAGCCGCCATTGCCGGTGTCCGGCACCTCGCCGGTGATCTCCACCTCGATCCGGCCGTCATAGCGCTGGGCCTGATCATTGCTGAAATAGCCGGTGATGCCCTTCTTGGTCGGCAGCGCCACCTCGACGATGCTGGCGTCGCGGATGGTGACGCGCACGCGGCCTTGACCGCCGGCGGCCTGAAGCCGCTCCGCCGCCCAGCGCCGCACCGCCTCGGCCGGCGGCACCGCGGAGCGTCCCTCCACATGCTTGGCCCCCATCGGGCGGTAGGCGTCGACCACGTCGATGGTGCCGGCATTCAGGGCGATCGGCCCGAAATTGGAGAAATCGACCGGGCGCGGCGCCGGCCGCGGCGGCGTGCTCTGGCAGGCGGCAAGCAGGAGGGTGGCCGTTCCGGCGGCAAGGACAAGGCGGCGCGACAGCATGGGGGCTCCGGGTGAGGGAGAAGTTGGACAAGGGGGCGGCACTATAGCCGGCAAGGCGGGCCGGTGCATCACGCCCATTCCGGTGAACGCCTTCCGGACTTCTTCAGCCGTCCGGGAGGTCGCCGAGCACGACCGGCAGGTCGCGGGCACCGTGAAGGATGCGGACGATCAACGGCGGCCGGCGCTCGGCATTGTAGACGACGATATAGGGAAAGCCGGTCAGGCTGACGAAGCGGTAGGGCGGGGCGGCCAAGTCCGGGCGCTGCGTTCCGACCAGGGTATGGGTGCCGATTCGCTGTGCCGTCCGGGCGAGGGTATCGCGCAAGGCGCGGGCGGCGCCGGGATTGTCCTGGGCGATCCAGCGGATTGCCGTCAGCAGGTCACGGCGCGCAGCCGGCGACAGCAGTGCTGTGGTCATCGGCCGCGGGAGCCGCTGTGGGATGCGGCGCTGGCTTCGATGATCGCATCGGCTTCGGCCAGGACATCGTCGATGGCCACGCTGCCGTCACGGTCGGCTTCGGCCTCGGCCTGGAGCAGCATGGCGTTGAAGGTCCGCCGCCGCTCCTCGGCCTCCTGCAGCAGACGCAGGCCGGAGCGCACCACTTCGCTCACATTGTTGTAGCGCCCGCCTTCGACACAGTCGCGGGCGAACCGCTCCAACTCCGGGGTGAGATGCACGTTGGTCGCCATCGCCGCCGTCCCCATCAAGATCATATGTCAAGCTTTGACATAGAGTATGGGTGAGGCCGGCGGGGAGCGCAAGCGGACGGCCGGCGCCTTCCGGCACCGGCCGCCAACACACTGCTTACGCGCCATACACGCGGTCGAGATCCGCGTCGGTGAAGTGGTAGTCGGTCGAGCAGAACTGGCAGGTCACCTCGACCCGGCCGTCGTCGATCTTCAACTCCTGCACCTCTTCGCGGGGCAGGCTGCGCAGCATGTTTTCCACCCGCTCGCGCGAGCAGCGGCAGCCGAAGCGCAGCGCATGACCCTCATAGATCCGCACGCCGTCCTCGTGGAACAGGCGGTAGAGCAGGTCGGACGCGGCGAGATCGGTCGACAGCAGCTCGTCGCCGGTGACGCTGGCCATCAGCACCATGGCGCGGCGCCAGTCGTCTTCCTTGTCGGACGCGACCAGACCCTGCTCCTGCGGCAGGCGCTGGATCATGATGCCGCCGGTGCGCCACTGGCCGGGCGTGCCGTCCGGCTTCACCTCGCGGTCGACCGAAACGGTCAGGCCGGTGTCGATCTGCTCGGACTGGCGGAAGTAATGCTGCACGCAGTCGGTCAGCGTCTTGCCGTACAGCTCGACGATGCCTTGGTAGCGGTCGGTGTCCTGACCCTGGTCCACCGTGAAGGCGATGTAGCCCTTGCCGAGCAGCGCCGCGGCCGGGGCGATCTCGACGTCCCGCTCGGCCTTGGCGAGCGCTTCCGGGTCAAACTGGGCATAGGCGCGCACGTCGCCGACCGAGGTGACGTCGGCCACCATCAGGCGGATCGGCCCGTCGCCCTTGGTCTGCAGCGTGAAGATGCCCTCGTACTTCAGCATGCTGGCGAGCAGCACGGCCAGCGTCGCCGTCTCCGCCAGGAAGCGGGCGACGGTGGGCGGATAGTCGTGGCGGGTCAGGATCTCGTCGATCGCCGGCCCCAGCTTGATGGTGCGGCCGCGCAGGCGCGACGCCTCGATCTGGAACGGCAGGACGAAATCATCGGTGAGCGGGCGGACGGACGGATCGTCCATAGGGCGGATTCCTTAAGACAGAGACCGGCGATATAGGCGTAGGGCCGAAGATCGGGGTGGGGAGGGGCCGAATCAAGACCGGCAGGGCACCCATGCATGGGGTGGCCTGTGGGTTGGGGAGGTTAGACCCCCACCTAACCTCCCCCGCTCTCAGCGGACCTTCGGTCCGCCTGCCGCGTCAGCACAAAGCATAGCTTTGTGCGAGAGCTGGGCGGGGGAGGGACTGCCGCTGTGCGCCGACAAAGGTCCAATCCCCTCCCCCGCCCAGCGGGGGAGGGTTAGGGTGGGGGCAGAACGCTCCCTCAGTCCAGCACGCCCATGCACCAGCCGAGGATGGCCTTCTGGGCGTGCAGGCGGTTTTCCGCCTCGTCCCAGACCACCGAATGGCGGCCGTCGATCACGCCGTCGGTCACTTCCTCGTTCCGGTGGGCCGGCAGGCAGTGCATGAACAGCGCGTCCGGATGAGCATGGGCCATCAGCGCCTCGTTCACCTGATAGGGGGCGAGGATCGCCGCGCGCTCGTCCACATCGGTGTTGTGCATGGAGGCCCAGGCGTCGGTGATGACGCATTCTGCTCCACGCACCGCCTCTTCCGGCGATTCGGTGACGACCAGACGGCCGGTCCCCTCACGCTCCGCCCAGGCCAGCAACTCCGGCGACGGGCCGTAGACGGTGGGGCAGGCAAGCCGCAGTTCGAAGCCGAAACGCACGGCGGCATGGGCCCAGCTGACCGCGACGTTGTTGCAGTCGCCGATCCAGGCGACGGTCCGGCCGTTGATCGGACCGCGATGCTCCTCGAAGGTCATCAGGTCGGCCATGATCTGGCAGGGGTGGGTCTGGTCGGTCAGGCCGTTGATGATCGGGATGCTGGCATGGGCGGCCAGTTCATGCACCCGCTCCTCGCCGGTGGTGCGGACCATCACGGCGTCGACGAAGCGCGACAGCACGCGGGCGGTGTCGCCGATGGTCTCGCCGCGGCCCAGCTGCATGTCATCGGGCTTCAGCACCACGACGTTGCCGCCGAACTGCTGCATGCCGACCTCGAACGACACGCGGGTGCGGGTCGAGGGCTTCTCGAAGATCAGGGCCAGCGAGCGGCCGGCCAGCAGGGTGGAGTGGGCCAGCCGGTCCTTCTTCAGGTCGGCCTTGATGCGCACGGCATGGTCGAGCAGGCGGCGCAGCGTGGCGCCGTCCATCCGGTCGATGTCGAGGAAGTGCCGAACGCCGTTGTTGGCGCTGTTGTTGTCGCCGCTCATCCCACGCACTCCTGCGCCGTCCGGTCGAGAATCCCGACGGCTTCATTCACTTCGGCTTCGCCGATGTTCAGGGGCGGCAGCAGCCGCACCACATTGTCGCCGGCCGGGACCGACAGCAGGCCGTTGGCGCGCAGCTTCGCCACCACATCGCCCACCGGCTGGCCAAGCTTCAGGCCCAGCATCAGGCCCTGGCCGCGCAGTTCCAGGAACATCGCCGGATGCTTGGCGATCAGCTCCTCCAGGCGGCCGCGCAGAAGGGCCGAGGTCTGAAGGACGGTGTCCAGGAAGCCCGGCGCCAGCATGACGTCCAGCACGGCGTTGCCGACGGCGGTCGCCAGCGGGTTGCCGCCATAGGTGGAGCCGTGGGTGCCGGCGGTCATGCCCGACGCCGCACGTTCCGTCGCCAGGCAGGCGCCGAGCGGGAAACCGCCGCCGATGCCCTTGGCGACGCACATGACGTCCGGCGTGATGCCGGCCCATTCATGGGCGAACAGCTTGCCGGTGCGGCCCATGCCGCACTGAATCTCGTCCAGGAACAGCAGCAGGCCATGCTCGTCGCACAGCGCGCGCAGGCCCCGCAGGAACTCCACCGAACCGGCGCGGATGCCGCCCTCGCCCTGGATCGGTTCGACGCAGATGCCGCCGGTGGCGGGCGTGATGGCGGCGCGCACGGCGTCGAGGTCGCCGAAGGGAACCTGGTCGAAGCCGTCCAGCAGCGGGTCGAAGCCATGCACCAGCTTCTCCTGCTTGGCAGCCGAGATGGCGCCCAGCGTGCGGCCGTGGAAAGCCTGCTCGAAGGTGATGATGCGGTTCTTCTGCGGGTTGCCGGAGTCATAGTGGTACTTGCGGACGGCCTTGGCGCCGCATTCCCACGCTTCCGCACCGGAATTCGTGAAGAACACCGTGTCGGCGAAGGTGACCTCGGTCAGGCGCTTGCCGAGGCTCTCCTGTCCGGCGACCCGGAACAGGTTGGAGGTGTGCCACAGCTTGTTCGCCTGCTCGGTCAGCTTTTCCACCAGATAGGGATGCGCGTGACCCAGGGCGTTCACCGCGACGCCGGCGGCGAAGTCGAGGAATCGTCGCCCGTCGGTCGCGTAGAGATACGGACCTTGACCACGCTCGAACACGATGTCGGCGCGGGCGTATGTGGGCATAACGACGGGGATCACGGCTTTGGTCTCCCAAAAAGGAAAATCCGGCGGCCATGGCTGGCCGCCGGGAACGGCAAATATCCGAAGATCGATCGGTTCTGTCAACGGATAGGGCGGAAAAGACGCAGGACTTTCCGGTGTTTCACGCCTTCAGCTTGTAACCCGTCTTGAACATGCGCCAAGCCAGCCACCACAGCCCGGCATTCACCCCCAGCATCACGATCACGCCCAGCCAGCGCGACCCGTCCGACGTGCCGATGAAGCCATAGCGGAAGCCGTCGATCATGTAGAAGAACGGGTCGAAATGGGCGATCCACCAGAAGACCGGCGGCAGGGTGTCGACCGAATAGAAGGTGCCGGACAGGAAGGACAGTGGCGTCACCACGAAGTTGGTCACCGCGGCTATGTTGTCGAACTTCTCCGACCAGACGCCGCCGACCAGACCCAGCAGCGACAGCAGCATCGACGCCATCACCGCATGGAACAGCACGAAGCCCGGATGCGGCATGTGCATGGGGATCACGGTCCAGATGGCGAGGCCCGTCACCAGACCGACCACGATGCCGCGGGTGACGCCGCCCAGCACGAAGCCGCTGACCAGTTCCATCGGCGACAGCGGCGGCATCAGGATGTCGACGATATTGCCCTGGACCTTGGCGATCACGATGGAGGAGGAGGTGTTGGCGAAGGCGTTCTGCACCATCGCCATCATGATCAGGCCGGGCGCCAGGAATTGCAGGAAGGGCGTCTCCCCAACCATCCGCACGGCGGAACCGAGCGACAGGGCGAACACCGCGTAATACAGCAGGGTAGTCACCACCGGCGCCCAGACGGTCTGCTGGTGCACCTTGACGAAGCGCCGTACCTCGCGTGCGTAGAGCGTCCACAGGCCGATCCAGTTGACGGAACCGACGTTGCGCGGCATGGGAGGAAGGGGAAGGGTCATCGCGTCACGATCTGCCTTTAGGGACCCGGCGCCGGCGGCCATGGCCGGAGGAACCGGGGCTGTTTCGCCAGGAAAGGGCGCCGGGAAGGTCACGGACTGCCGGGAAGGTCACGGACTGTACGTGCGGCCCTCCCATCCGGCAACCGCCGCCGCCGAAGGGACTGCCATGAACACCGACGACAAGCGCCCATCTTCGCCGGCCCGCAAGCCGCCCAAGCGCGTCACGCCCCAGTATCTGGAGAACGCGGCGCTGCATTATCTGGAGCGCTTCGCCAGTTCGACGGCCAACCTGCGCCGGGTGCTGATGCGCAAGGTCGACCTGTCGGCCAAGGCCCACGGCACCGACCGCGAGGAGGGCGCCCGCTGGGTCGACGAGTTGCTGGCCCGCTATGTCCGCAGCGGCCTGCTGAACGACGAGACCTATGCCCGCATGCGGACGGAGAGCCTGCACCGGCGCGGCGCCTCCACCCGGCTGATCGCCCAGAAGCTGGCCGGCAAGGGCATCGGCCGCGACGAGGCCGACAAGGCGCTGGACAGCCTGCGCGAGGATGTCGGGCCGGATTTGGATTTGACCGCGGCGCTGGCGCTGGCGAAGCGGCGGCGGCTGGGTCCCTACCGGCGGCCGGAGCAGCGCGCGGCGCATCGCGAAAAGGACATGGCGGCGCTGGGACGGGCCGGCTTCGGGTATGAGATCGCGCGGCGGGTGGTGGATGCGGAGGACCCCGAGGAGGTGTTGGGGGAGTGAAAGTTAGACCCCCACCTATCCTCCCCCGCTGGGCGGGGGAGGGACTACCGCCACTCTCCCGCACAAGCACTAGCTCCCTCCCCCGCCCAGCGGGGGAGGGTTGGGGAGGGGGGCTAACGCTGCACACCGTCAACCACCCAACCCCGGAAACGACGAAACGCGCGGCACCCTTTCGGATGTCGCGCGCCGCTCTCTTACCGGGAGTCGGAATCGTCCTGTACGCGTCCTAAATCTCGTCAGCGGAGCGGCAAGCGCCCCGCCTCAGCACACCAAACGCGCCCCGGATGCCGGGAAGCGATCAGGCCGCGGCCTGCTGCTTCTCCTGGGCCTTGGAAATCCGGCGCTTGATGCGACGGGCATCCAGGCTCAGCACGGCGTCCTTAGCATCGAGCAGGAAGGCGTCGAGGCCGCCCTTGTGCTCGATCGAGCGGATCGCGTTCACCGAGAGGCGCAGACGCACCAGCTGCCCCAGGCTGTCGCTGAGCAGCGACGTTTCCTGGAGGTTCGGCTGGAAGCGGCGGCGATTCTTGTTGTTGGCGTGGCTGACGTTGTTGCCAAACTGCGTGCCCTTGCCGGTCACGGAGCACCGACGTGCCATCGGACTGATCCTTTACTTTAGCAAATGAAACCCGGTAACGGACGGCCTGCCGCCCGAAGGAGGCCGCTATATAGTCGAACAAAAGCGCCGTCGTCAAGCCGGGATCCGCGACGAACCCATCAAAACCTGAGTCGTCGCGGGAAAGTGGAGAGTCGAAGCGTAGCGGCCTCTTCGATCTGGCGAAGAGACGCGCCGCGCCCGGTCTTTCTCTAAATGCCTTGTCCTGACGGGTGTCAGTTCACGGCGGTGGAGGTCTTCGACGCCGGCTTGGCGGCGCGGCGGGGCGCCGGCTTGGCCGCGGCCTTCACCTCGGCGGCGATGGCGGCGGCGGGAGCAGCCTTCTCGGCCTTCACAGCCTCGACCAGCTTCTCGACCGGAACCTCGACCGGCTTGGCGGCGGCGGCGACCGGAGCGGTCTCCGCGGCCTTCACCGGGGCGGGCTCCGGAGCAGCCTCCGGGGCCTCGACGACCGGGGCCGGAGCGGGAGCCTCGACCTTAGCCTCAACCTTGGGGGCTTCCACCTTGGGAGCCTCGACCTTCGGCATCTCGACCACCGGGGCGGCGACCGTCACCGGGGCCGGCGTCGGAGCCTCGCCCTTCGGAGCCGGAGCGGCAACCGGGGCCGCATCGACGGCCGGCGCCGGCAGGGTGGTGATCTCGGCGGCGATCTTGGTGGAGACGTCCAGGAAACCCTGCACGCTCTCGGTCACACGGGCCTGGGTCGTGGACAGCCAATCGCGCTGCAGCGCGGCCAGATCGGCCGGGGTGCGGGCCTTGCCCAGCCCGGCGGCCAGACGGCTGGCGTCGTTGACCGATGCGGTCACGCCGTCGAACCAGCGGCGGTAGCCGTCCTGGACCAGGGTGGCGACGCGCGCGGATTTGGCGGCAGTAGTCTGGGCGTTGGTCTTGAACAGGGTCAGGACGGCGGCGGGGGTCGGCTGAGCGGTCATGGCGTTGTCTCCCGTAGAAAAGGCACATTGGCGGAAACGGAAAGGCCGCTCCGGCGTAACCCCAGGAGACCGCGGGCACCCCGGCCCAAGCGACATGACGAATCGACAAGGTCGAATCGGCGCATGTCGCCCCTTTCCCGCCCGATGCAGAATAGCCCTACGGGTGGTGCGGCGCAACGAATTTGTTGCGGTGCAACATAAGCTGAAGGGGTTATGCGCCGCCCGTCTGGTCGAGGAAGCGCCCCAGGAGAGTGTGGGCCGCCGCCGCCGGGATGGTCGTGCCGGCGGTCACCTCCGCTTCGAGTCGCGCCAGATCGGCCCGCACGGCCGGATGGGCGCGGAAGCGGTCGATCAGCGTCTCGCGGATCTCGCTCCACAGCCAGGCACGTGCCTGTTCGGCCCGGCGGGTGGCGCGGGCGCCGTTGGCTTCGGTCAGGGCCTTGTGCTCGCCGATGGTGTCCCACACCGTGTCGATTCCCATCTTCTTCACGGCGGAGCAGCTGAGCACCGGCACCCGCCAGTCGCCATGGCGCAGCAGGGCCAGCGCGTGGCGATAGTCGGCCACCGTGTGGCGGGCGGTGGCGGCGAGGTCGCCGTCGGCCTTGTTGACGACCACGAGGTCGGCCAGCTCGACGATGCCCTTCTTGATGCCCTGCAGTTCATCGCCGCCGGCGGGCAGCAGCAGCAGCATGAACAGGTCGACCATGTCGGCGACCGCGGTTTCCGACTGGCCGACGCCGACCGTCTCCACCACGATCACGTCGAAGCCGGCGGCCTCGCAGATCAGCATCGCCTCGCGCGTGCGGCGCGCCACCCCGCCCAGCGTCGCACCGGCGGGCGAGGGGCGGATGAAGGCGTCGGCTTCGCGCGACAGGTCGACCATGCGGGTCTTGTCGCCCAGGATCGAGCCGCCGGTGCGCTGCGACGACGGATCGACCGCCAGCACCGCGACCTTGTGCCCCAGCCCGATGACATGCAGCCCGAACGCCTCGATGAAGGTCGATTTGCCAACCCCCGGCACGCCAGAGATTCCGAGTCGCACCGAGTTGCCGGTGTAAGGCAGCAGCGCCGCCAGCAGCGCGTCGGCGGTGGCGCGATGGTCGGCGCGCGTCGATTCGATCAGCGTGATCGCCCGCGCCAGCGCCCGCCGGTCGCCCGACCGGACGGCTTCTGCGAGGAGGGCGGCGTCTTGCGGGGTGGTGTCGGTCATAGCATCGGCGTCGGCTGCTGCGAGGGGACGGCTACCCTAACCGCGGAGCGGTCGCGGATAAAGCCTATGCCTCACGCCGATGCCTCAGGTCCGCACCGCCGGCGACTCCACCGCCTCCAGGTTCAGCGCGGCGGCGAGCAGGGCGCGGGTGTACTCCTCGCGCGGCTCCTCGAAGATGCGCTGGGTCGGACCCTGTTCGACCACCTTGCCGTCCTTCATCACCATGACGTGGCTGGACAGCGCCCGAACCACCCGCAGATCGTGGCTGATGAACAGGTAGGCGAGGTTGTGGCGGGCCTGGATGTCGCGCAGCAGATCGACGATCTGCGCCTGCACCGACATGTCCAGCGCCGAGGTCGGCTCGTCCAGCACGACGAATTTCGGCTTCAGAACCAGGGCGCGGGCGATGGCGATGCGCTGGCGCTGGCCGCCGGAGAACTCGTGCGGGTAGCGGTTGCGGGCTTCGGGCGGCAGCCCGACCTCCTCCAGCGCGCGGGCGACCATCGCCTCGCGTTCGCTGCGATCGCCGATGCCGTGGATGCCCAGCCCCTCGCCGATGATCTGGCCGACCGACAGGCGGGGCGACAGGCTGCCATAGGGGTCCTGGAAAACGATCTGCATCTCACGGCGCAAGCCCCGCAGGCGCTTCGGCTGCCACCCCTGGATGTCGGTGCCGTCGAAGCGGATGGCGCCCTCGCTGGCGTGCAGTCGCAGCAGCGCCAGACCGAGCGTGGTCTTGCCCGATCCCGATTCGCCGACGACGCCGACGGTGTGGCCGCGGCGGACCGCCACGTCGACGCCGTCCACCGCCTTCACATGGCCGACGGTACGGCGCAGCAGCCCCTTCTTGATCGGGAAATGCACCTTCAGCTTGTCGGCGGCCATGACCTCCGCCGCATCCTCCGGCGGCGACAGCGGGTTACCGCGCGGTTCGGCCGACAGCAGCTTCTGGGTGTAGGGATGGCGCGGGCGGATGAACAGGTCGTCGACCTTGGCCTGCTCGACGATCTCGCCCTGGTTCATCACGCAGACGCGGTCCGCCATCTTGCGCACCACACCCAGGTCGTGGGTGATCAGCAGCAGCGCCATGCCGAAGCGGCTCTGCAGATCCTTCAGCAGCGCCAGGATCTGCGCCTGGATGGTGACGTCGAGCGCCGTCGTGGGCTCGTCGGCGATCAGCAGGTCGGGTTCGTTGGCCAGCGCCATGGCGATCATCACACGCTGGCGCTGGCCGCCCGACAGTTCGTGCGGGTAGGCGGTCAGCCGCTTTTCCGGATCGGGCAGGCCGACGAGGCGCAGCAGCTCCAGCGTGCGGGCGCGGGCGGCGCCGGTCGACAGGCGCTTGTGCAGGACCAGGGTCTCGTTGATCTGCCGCTCGATGCTGTGCAGCGGGTTCAGCGAGGTCATCGGTTCCTGGAAGATCATGGCGATGCGGTTGCCGCGCACCTGCCGCAGGGTCTTCTCCTCGGCGCCCAGCAGTTCGGTGTCGCGGAAGCGGATCGAGCCGGCGGGGTGATGCGCCATCGGGTAGGGCAGCAGCTGCAGGATCGACAGGGCCGTCACCGACTTGCCGGATCCCGATTCGCCGACGAGCGCCACCGTCTCGCCCTTCTGGATGTCGAAGGACACGCCCTTGACGGCCTGCGTCGCACCGGCACCGGAGCGGAAATCGACGCGCAGGCCCCGCACGGACAGCAGGTCGGGGTTGGGGGGCATGATGGTCATGTCGGGCTCTCGGGCTGTTGGGCCTTCTTCGTTGGCGGGAGGTGCGTGGCGCGTGCCCCCTCCCTAACCCTCCCCCGCTTCGCGGGAGAGGGAACTCCGCCGCATTTCTCCAAAGCTCCTGCCCCCTCTCCCGCGAAGCGGGGGAGGGATGGGGAGGGGGCAATCCAGGCCATCACTCCGCCGCCTCCTTGCGCGCCGCGGTCGCCGCGCTGGCCTCTCCCGGCAGCGCCGTCGACATCTGGGCGATGGTCTTGCGCGGGTCGAAGGCGTCGCGCACCGCCTCGCCGATGAAGATCAGCAGGCTCAGCATGATCGCCAGCACGAAGAAGGCGGTCAGGCCCAGCCAGGGCGCCTGCAGGTTGGCCTTGCCCTGGGCCAGCAGCTCGCCCAGCGACGGCGAGCCGGGGGGCAGGCCGAAGCCGAGGAAGTCCAGCGCCGTCAGCGTGGTGATCGAGCCGTTGAGGATGAAGGGCATGAAGGTCAGCGTCGCCACCATGGCGTTGGGCAGCACATGGCGCACCATGATGGTGACGTCGCCGGCGCCCAGCGCGCGGGCGGCGCGCACGTAATCCAGGTTGCGTGCCCGCAGGAACTCCGCCCGCACCACATGGACGAGCGCGGTCCAGGAGAACAGCAGCAGCAGCCCCAGCAGCCACCAGAAGGTCGGCGTCACCACGCTGGCGAGGATGATCAGCAGGAACAGGGTGGGCAGCCCCTGCCAGATCTCGATGAAGCGCTGGAACAGCAGATCGGTCAGCCCGCCGAAATAGCCCTGGACCGCACCCGCCGCCACACCGACGACCGAGGAGAAGGCGGTCAGCACCAGACCGAACAGCACCGAGATGCGGAAGCCGTAGATCAGCCGCGCCACCACGTCGCGCCCCTGGTCGTCGGTGCCCAGCCAGTTGTCGGCGGACGGCGGGGCGGGGGCGGGGACCGGCAGGTTGTAGTTGATGGTGCGGTAGCTGTAGGGAATCGGCGGCCAGACCATCCAGCCCTTGGCCTGGATCAGGTCGCGGACGTAAGCGTCGCGGTAATCGGTCTCCGTCTCGAACTCCCCGCCGAAGGTGGTCTCCGGATAGGTCTGGAAGACCGGCCAGTAATACTGGTTCTCGTATTCGATCAGCAGCGGCTTGTCGTTGGCGATGAACTCCGCCCCCAGCGAGAGGAAGAACAGCACCAGGAAGATCCAGAAGGACCAGAAACCGCGGCGGTTCGCCTTGAAATTGGCCAGCCGGCGCCGGGTCAGCGGAGTCATCACACCCTCCGCGATTCGAAGTCGATGCGGGGATCGACCATCACATAGGTGATGTCGCCGACCAGATTCATGATCAGCCCCAGCAGCGTGAAGAAATAGAGCGTGCCGAACATCACCGGATAGTCGCGGTTGATCGCCGCCTCGAAGCCCAGCAGCCCCAGCCCGTCCAGCGAGAAGATCACCTCGATCAGCAAAGCGCCGGTGAACAGGATGCCGATGAAGGCGCCGGGGAAGCCTGCGATGACGATCAGCATGGCGTTGCGGAAGACATGTCCGTACAGCACGCGGTTCGACGACAGGCCCTTGGCCCGCGCGGTGGTGACGTACTGCTTGCCGATCTCCTCCATGAAGGAGTTCTTGGTCAGCATGGTCAGCCCGGCGAAGCCGCCGATCACCATGGAGATCACCGGCAGTGCCATGTGCCAGAAATAGTCGATGATCTGTTTGTACCAGGGCAGGTCCGCCCAGTTGTCCGACACCAGCCCGCGCAGGGGGAACCAGTCGAGATAGCGCCCGCCGGCGAACACCACGATCAGCAGCACCGCGAACAGGAAGCTGGGGATGGCGTAGCCGACGATGACCACGCCGGAGGTCCAGACGTCGAAGGGCTGGCCGTCGCGCACCGCCTTGGCGATGCCCAGGGGTATGGAAACCAGATAGACGATCAGCGTCGTCCAGATGCCGAGCGAAATCGACACCGGCATCTTTTCCAGAACCAGATCGACCACCCGGCGGTCGCGGAAGTAGCTGGTCCCGAAATCGAAGACGATGTAGTTCGACATCATGTGGATGAAGCGTTCGTGGATCGGCTTGTCGAAGCCGAATTCCTTCTCCAGCTGCTTGATGAAGGCAGGGTCCAGGCCCTGGGCACCGCGATACTTGCCGCCGCTGTCGCCGGCGGTCTGATTCTGGCGCTGGGCGGTGTTGGCGTCGCCGCCGGCGGTGCCGCCGATGCGGGACGTCGCCTCCACCGCGGTGCCCTGGACGCGGGCGATCATCTGTTCGATCGGGCCGCCGGGGGCGATCTGAACGATCAGGAAATTGATCACCATAATCCCGAACAGGGTGGGGATGATCAGCAACAGGCGGCGGATGATGTAGGCCAGCATCGCGGGTGTCCCGACCCTCCCCAATCCTCAAGGATAAGACAGCTTAAACCAGACCGTTGCGCAGGTCAGACAGTTTAGGGAGCCGTGCGGCGCGCGCTGTTGGCCAGCTTGGCGTTCTTGTCCGCATCGATCCACCAGCTGTCCGTGAAGCCCAGACCGTATTTCGGGGCAACCGCCGGATGGGAGAAACGGTTCCAATAGGCGACGCGGTAGACGGTATCGTGCCAGTGCGGGATGACGTACCAGTTCCACAGCAGCACGCGATCCAGCGCGCGGGTGGCGGTGATCAGCGCGTCGCGGTCCGGGGCGGCGATCAGCGTTTCGACCAGCTTGTCGATGGCCGGGTTCTTGATGCCGATGGCGTTACGGCTTCCCGGCTGGTCGGCGCGCGACGATTCCCAGTAATCGCGCTGCTCGTTGCCGGGCGACAACGACTGTGCGAACCGCTCGATGATCATATCGTAATCGAAATTATCGGTACGGTTCTGGTACTGCGCGCTGTCCACCACGCGGATCTGCGCCTCGATGCCGGCGCGCTCCAGATTGCGGACGAAGGGCTGGACGATGCGCTCCATGTCGGCCTGCACCAGCAGGATCTCGAAGCGGAAGGGCTGGCCCTGCGCGTTGACCAGCTTGCCGTTCTTCAGCTCCCAGCCGGCCTCCTTCAGCAGGCCCAGCGCGGTGCGCAGGTTGCCGCGGATGTTGCCGCTGGCGTCGGTCTTCGGCGGCTCGTAGGGCTTGGTGAACACCTCGTCGGGGATCTGGCCGCGGAAGGGCTCCAGCAGCTTCAGTTCGGCGGGGGAAGGCAGGCCGGTGGAAGCCAGTTCGGTGTTGGCGAAATAGCTCTTGGTGCGCTGATAGAGGCCGTAGGACAGGTTGGCGCGCGTCCATTCATAGTCGAACAGGTAATTCAGGGCCTCGCGCACGCGGCGGTCCTGGAAGATCGGCCGGCGGATGTTGAAGACGAAGGCCTGCATCCCCTGCGGGTCCTCGTGCTTCAGTTCCTCCTTGATGATCTGGCCGTTCTGCACCGCCGGGACATTGTAACCGGTGGTCCAGTTCTTCGACGAATTCTCCAGCCGGAAATCATAGGCGCCGGCCTTGAACGCCTCGAACGCCACGTCGAGGTCGCGGTAATAGTCGTAGCGGATGCGGTCGAAATTGTAGCGGCCGCGGTTGATCGGCAGGTCCTTGGCCCACCAGTCCTTCACCCGCTCATAGGTGATGGCGCGGCCGGGCTGCACGTCGACCACCTTGTAGGGTCCGCTGCCGATCAGCGGCTCCAGCGTCGTGGTGGCGAAGTCGCGGTCGGCGAAGGCATGCTTGGGCAGCACCGGCAGCTGGCCCATGATCACCGGAAGCTCGGGGTTGTTACCATTCCGGAATGAGAATTTGACCGTGCGCTCGGCGGTCTTCTCCGCCTTCGTCACGTCGGCGTAGTAGGTGCGGTAGACCGGATGGCCCTTCTCCCGCAGCGTGTCGAAGCTCCAGATCACGTCGTCGACGGTGACCGGCTTGCCGTCGTGGAAGCGGGCTTCGGGCCGCAGGGTGAAGGCGACCCAACTGCGGTCGTCGGCGACCTGGATGGTTTCGGCCAGCAGGCCGTACTCGGTGATCGCCTCGTCGCCGTTGCTGGTGGTCAGCGTCTCGAACGGTAGGCTGGAACCGGCGGCGGCCTGCCCGCGCAGGATGAAGGGGTTGAGATTGTCGAAGCCGCCGAAGGCCATCAGCTTGACCTCGCCGCCCTTCGGGGCGTCGGGATTGACGTAGTCGAGATGCTGGAAGTCCGGCCCGTATTTCGGCTTGCCGTGCAGGGCGAGGGCGTAACTGCCCTTTTCCTGCGCCGCGACGGGTGCCGTCAGCAGCAGAAGCGCCGCCATTGCCGTCCCCGTCATCGCAGCCGTCACGCCGGTGCCCAGCCACCGCATCCGACAAGTCATGCCCGATCCCCTCCCTCGCTTGTTCTGCAAAAGCCGTTCAGACTGATGGAGTTAGCCCCGCAATGGGGCGTCATCAAGGCTGCGCCGCCTTCCCTGCCGCATCGACCCACCAAGTCGCCGGGAAATTGGTGCTGCGATAATCCTGGTCGTATTTCGGCCAGACCGTCGGGTGCGCCAGCCAGGCCTTGTGGGCGATCCAGCTTTCGGCGTTGTACCACTGCGGCACCATGTAGAAGCCCCACAGCAGAACACGGTCGAGCGCGCGCGTGGCGGCCTGAACGGAGTCCAGATCCTTGGCGGCCAGCGCCTTTTCGATCAGCGCGTCGGCCACCGGGTCATGGATGCCGGAATAGTTCGCCGATCCCTTGATGCCGGCGGCGGCGGAGCCGAAATAGCCGCGCAGTTCGGTGCCCGGCGGGGTGAAGAAGCTGAGATTGACGACGATGGCGTCGAAATCGAACTCGTCCAGCCGCGCCTGATACTGGGCGGTGTCGACGATGCGCAAGGATGCGTCGATGCCGACCCGGCGCAGGGTTTCGATGTAGGGCTGGGTGACGCGGGTCAGCGCGCCGGTGCCGTCGAGGAACTCGATCGTCATCGCCTCGCCGGTCTTCACATTGGTCAGCTTGCCGTTGCGGGTCTCCCAGCCGGCCTCCTTGAACAGGCGCGTCGCCTCGCGCACCTGGGCGCGGTTGTTGCCGCTGCCGTCGGTGGTGGGCAGGGTGAAGGGCTGGGTCAGCAGCCGTTCTGACAGCTGCGCCTTGAAGGGCTCCAGCAGCGCCAGCTCCGCCGGGCCGGGCGGACCCTTGGCCCCGAAGTCGGAATTGGGGAAGTTGCTGAGTGTGCGGCTGTACTGGCCGTACAGGATGTTCTTGCGGATCCAGTCGAAATCGAACAGCAGGGCCAAGGCCTCGCGCACCCGCGGGTCGGCGAACTTGTCGCGGCGGGTGTTCAGGCGGTAACCCTGGGCGCCCAGAGGCAGTTCGCTAGGCACCTCCAGCTTCAGGACGCGGCCGTCGCGCGCGGCGGGGAAATCATAGCCGGTGGTCCAGCGTTGCGCCCTGTATTCGCCGCGGAAGTCGTAGGCGCCGGCCTTGAACGCCTCGAACATCACGTCGTCGTCGCGGTAGAAGTCGTCCTTCACCGTGTCGAAATTGTAGAAGCCGCGGGCGGTCGGCAGATCCTTCGCCCACCAGTCGGCCACGCGCTCGTAGGTGATGGAGCGGCCGGGATCGACCGTTTTGATCCGGTAAGGACCGCTGCCCAGCACCGGCTCCAGCGTCGTCTTGGAGATGTCGCGCCCCTGCGCCGTCCACCAATGCTTGGGCTGCGGCGCGAAGGTGACGGCGAAGTCGATGATCGGCTTGATCTCCCCCGTGCCGGTCAGGGTGATCTTGAAGCGGCGCTCGTCCAGCGCCTCCACCTTGGCGGTGTGGTCGAGGAAGGACTTGATGAAGGGGGCGCCGTGGGCCTGGATCGCATCCCAGGTGAAGACGACATCGGCGCTGGTGATCGGCGTGCCGTCATGCCAGCGGGCGCCCTGGCGCAGCGTGAAGACCGCCCAGCCGTAATCGTCGGGCACCTCCACGCTTTCCGCCATATGGGCGTAGGCGGCGTCCAACTCCCAGCCGGAACCGACCATCAGCGTGTCGGAGATCAGCCCCAGCGTCCGCGGCCGCACCCCGCGCAGGATCAGCGTGTTCAGGCTGTCGTAGGTTCCCGGCTGCGATTCGGCCAACCCGACCGACCCGCCCTTGGGTGCGTCAGGGTTGACGTGGGGGAAATGGGTGAAGCCCGGCTTGAACTGCGGCTCCCCGAACTGCTTCAGCGCGGTGACGGTCTTTGTCGCTGCCTGTGCCGATGTGAAGGCGGCCGACGTGAAGGCGGCCGGCGCAGCGAGGGTCAGGATCGTGGCGGCAACGGCGAGAAGGCGGCGCATCGGCAATCCTGTGTCGGGAGCGGGCGTTCTGGTTAGATTGCCACGTCCGCTCCCCGGTCAAGCGCTATTCCGTCTCAAGCTCCGCCGTTTCGCGCAGCCCGCCAATGGTCGGCCATGCGGTCCATCAACTGGCGATAGCGGCGGTCGGTCCGCATCAGCTTGCGCACCGACTTCCCGTTGCGCGGGTTGGCCAGCATCCAGGCTTCCGCCGCCGCCTGATGTTCGGGGTGGATGGACAGCAGGTAGATGGCGGCCTGTTCCGGAGCCGTAATGGTCGTCTCCTTCAGCCTTTCCAGGATCGCCCCGACATAGAGCGGCAGGACCTTGCGGAAATCCTCCGGGCCGCCGTCGGCCTCCGCGGCTTCCACCGGTGTGGCGCCGTCGCTCATCAGGGCCTGCCGTTCGGCCGCGGGCAGGGCGAAGAAGGCGTCGAGACCCAGCAGCAGGTCGCAGACGGTCTTCTTGCGCACCAGCCAGTTCGACCCACCCGACACCCGCGCCGCCAGACCTTCCAGGAATGGCCGCAGCTTTTCTGGCGACGTTTCGAATACGGAACGGGCGGGCGGGGCGATGGTGGTCATTTCGGTTTCCGAATGGACGTTTAACGGCGAGGGATCAGCCAGCCAGAACCTTCATGGCGTCCCGGTGGGTTTGCGGGTCGCCTGCGGCGATCACCCGGCCGCTGGAGCTAGCGTCGAGCGGCTTGCCCTCCCAATCCGTCATCAGCCCACCGGCCCCGGTCACCACCGGCACCAGCGCCGCGAAGTCGTAGAGCTTCAGCCCCGATTCGACGACGAGGTCGTAATAGCCGGACGCCAGCAGGCCGTAGGTGTAGCAGTCGCCGCCATAAGACGCGGTCTTCACCTTGGCCGCGATGCGGCGGTAAGCCTCGTAATCGTTGCCCGGGAACAGGTCGGGGGAGGTGGTGCCGAAGATGGCGGCGCTCAGACCGCCGGGGCAGGGGCGCACGCGCACCGGTTGACCGTTGTGGGTGGTCGGCCGGCCTTCGACGCCGATCCAGCGGTCGCCGACGATGGGCTGGTCGATGATGCCCATCACCGGACGGCCACGGTGCAGCAGCGCGATCAGCGTGCCGAAGATCGGCCGGCCGGTGATGAAGGACTTGGTGCCGTCGATGGGGTCGATCACCCACACCCATTCGGCGTCCAGGTTCTTGGTGCCGTGCTCCTCGCCATAGATGCCGTCATCCGGGCGCTGGCTTTCGATGATGGTGCGGATGACATGCTCCGCCTCGCGGTCGGCGATGGTGACCGGCGAGGCGTCTGCCTTGTCGTCGATGGCGACGGGGGTGCGGAAATAGCGGCGGACCACGCTGCCGCTGGAGTCGGCCAACCGCTGGGCGAGCGCCACCATCGGGGCGGGGCAGGGTTCGGTCATGGTCGCTCCTTGAAGCTGCTGTCGATATGAGTGCCGCATCCTAACGGCGTGGGCCCGCCCCGGAAACCCGAAAGCGCCCCGCCCACGCTGCCGGGGGCGGAACCGCCGCCGAACGACCGGTCTGCGGGCAACCGGACTGGGGGCAACCGGTCTGCGGGCAACTGGCCTTAAGGCGGGGCTTTCCGCCCGTCACGGCTTGTGGCAGCCTCCATCGGCCATGACGAACCGACCCAACATCTACGCCGCCACGCCGATCGACCGCGCCTCCCTCCGCCGCAAGGACGAGGATTGGCTGACGGAGGCGTGGCTCGCCCCCGCATCCCGCGTTCTGCCGGTCTGGCACAGCAAGAGCTTCGTCGCCGGCCCGGCCGATGCGCCGCGCGCCGTGCTGCTGCCCGCCGAGGGGCTGGATGCGGTGCCGATCTTCCTCGGCCTGATGGAGGATGGCGCTCCGCTCTTCACCGTCGACCTGTCGATGGTGGAGGAACCGGACGCCTTGCCCGCCCTGCGGGGACACGGCCGCTTCGAGGATCTGCGCGCCGCCGGCCCGCTGATGCCGGAGGGGGAGGCGGCGCTCTGCGCCTATGCCCGCGGCATGGTCTGGTGGAACGCCCGCCACCGCTTCTGCGGCGTCTGCGGCTCTCCGGCGGCGTCGGCGGAGGGCGGGCATGTGCGGATCTGCACCAACCCCGATTGCGCCACCCACCATTTCCCGCGCACCGACCCGGCGGTGATCATGCTGGTCCATGACGGCCGCGACCGGATCGTGCTGGGCCGCCAGAGCCGCTTCCCGCCGGGCATGCACTCGGTGTTGGCCGGCTTCGTCGAGCCGGGCGAAAGCCTGGAGGACACCGTCGCCCGCGAGGTGTTCGAGGAGGTCGGGCTGACCGTGACCAACATCCGCTACCGCTCGTCGCAGCCTTGGCCCTTCCCGTCGTCGTTGATGCTGGGCTTCACCGCGCGGGCCACCAGCTTCGACATCGACACTGGCAACGACGAGTTGGAAAGCGCCCGCTGGTTCGACCGCGAGTTCCTGCGCACCCACACGCCGGACGAGACCTTCCGCCTCGCCCGCCCCGACTCGATCGCCCACCGCCTGATCCGGGAATGGATGGCGGAGGGGTAAGGGATCAGTGGATGAACAGCTTCACGAAGATGCCGATCTGAAAGGCAAGAACGAAGCCGAGCATCCACTTCATGAGATTCATGTCGGATTTCAGCGCCCCGACATCGTCGTCCCGTTTGCTGAGAGCGGCGGCAGCTTTCACGGCTTTGGCCTCCGGCACATCGATGGACCGGAACGCCTCATAGACTTCGCTCTGCAGCGTGGTCATGAGGCGCCGCTCCGGTCCCTTGCCATCAGAACAGAATATAAGATGATCGGTGCCGTCCGTCCGTTCAACGGTCGAATGGTCGCGGTTCCATCATCCGCCGGGGAACTGACCCCTCAATGCCGCCGCTGCGGCCCCACCGCGCGCACCGGCGACGTGCGGCGGTCGAAGGGGTTGGGGTGGCGGGTGCAGGTGTCGTTGTAGAGCGCCATCAGCGATGCCGCTTCTGCCGCATGGCGGCGGTCGGCGCTGCACAGGTTGTCCCACACCATCTGGCGGACGGCCGCGTCGCCCCAGGGCTCGTGCAGCAGGGAGGCGCCCTTTTCCAGGGCGGTCATGAAGGGGAGATGTTCGTGGGCGGCGATCTGTGCCACCTCGTCCGCCTCCAGGTTCGCAAGGCCCAAACAATCGTCCATCGTGAGCATGGCAACCTCCATCCGTGGCGCCATGGCCGTCGGCGGGGTTTCACCCGTCAGCCGCCGTGGTGTTTTGTTGTATTTGTAAGCATATGAAGCCGGTGCTTGCCGGTCTTCATTGTATAACAACTTCCGCTAATCTTGCCCAGAACCCGCCCTGCGCGGCCATGGCTAAGTCGCGTCACTGCGGCGGAATGACGCGCAACTTGGCCGCGGGTACGAAAAGACTTGCGGCGTTGCGGGAGAGCGCCAGCGGGAGGAGGTCAATCCTCGCCGACGCGCTGGCTTTCCTGGTAGCGGAAGGGATTGGCCGGGTAGACGCCGAGGATCTTCACCTCGCGGGCGAAGAAGTCCAGCTCCTCCAGGGCGAGGCGCAGGGGACGCTCGTCCGGGTGCCCCTCGACGTCGGCGTAGAACTGGGTCTGGGTGAAGTGGCCGCCGACCATGTAGCTTTCCAGCTTGGTCATGTTGATGCCGTTGGTGGCGAAGCCGCCCATCGCCTTGTACAGCGCGGCCGGCACGCTGCGGACGCGGAAGACGAAGGTGGTGATCGTCTTGCAGGACCCCAGTGCCGGCAGCTTCGGCTCGCGCGCCAGAATCAGGAAGCGGGTGGTGTTGTGGGTGGCGTCCTCGATCCCGCTCTTCAGGATGTCCAGGCCATAGATCTCCGCGGCCAGCGAGGACGCGATGGCGGCATGGCGCGGGTCGTTCATCGCGGCGATCTCCCGCGCCGCGCCTGCCGTGTCCGCATGGTTGATCGCCTGCAGGCCCAGGCTGCGGATGGCGGTCTGGCACTGGGACAGCGCCTGGATGTGGCTGCGCACCGTCTCGATGCTGTCCAGCGTGGCGCCCTTCGGCGCCAGCAGCTGGTGGTTCACCCGCTGGAAATGCTCGCCGATGATGTGCAGGCCGCCTTCCGGCAGCAGATAGTGGTTGTCGGCGACGCGGCCGGCGATGGAGTTCTCCACCGGAATCATCGCCAGCGATGCCCGCCCCTCGCGCACCGCGGCGAAGGCGTCCTCGAAGGTGGCGCAGGGCATGGTCGTCATGGTCGGCCGCGCGTTGCGGCAAGCCAGGTCGGAATAGGCGCCGGGGAAGCCCTGGAAGGCGATGATGTTGGACGTGGGCATGGACGGAGTTCCCCCGGCGGATCTTGAAGGCGTCAGCCGCTCTTGCGGGCGGATGGCATCGGGTTTCAGCCGCCCTTGCGGGCGGACAGGAGAGCACAGGCGCGCTCCAGGTCGGCGGGAGTATCGACACCCAGCGGAACCGCGTCAACGACCGCCGCGTCGATCCGCATGCCGTCGGCCAGGGCGCGCAACTGCTCCAGCCGCTCGCGCTGCTCCAGCACCGAGGGCGGCAGCGACACGAATCGCTCCAGCGCCGCCCGGCGGTAGGCGTAGAGGCCGATGTGGTGGTAGAGCGGCCCGTCGCCGGTCGGCGCGGTGGCGCGGGTGAAATAGAGCGCGCGGCCCTGCCGGGATCCAGCCGGCAGCTCCAGCACCGCCTTGACCACGTTGGGGTCGGTCCGTTCCTCCTCCCGCGTGATCTCCACGACCAGGGTGGCGATGTCGACCGCGGGGTCGGCCAGCGGCGCGAAGACGGCGCGCACGCTCTCCGGCTCGATGGTCGGAAGGTCGCCCTGCACGTTGACCACCGCGTCGTGCCGCCCCTCCGGGTCGATCAGCCGCAGCGCCTCGAAGATGCGGTCGGAGCCCGAGGGATGGTCGGGGCGCGTCAGCACCGCGGTGCCGCCGGCGGCCTCTACCGCGCGGGCGATCTCGGCTTCCGCGCAGGCGACCACCACCGGGCCGATCGCCGCCTCCATCGCGCGGCGCAGCACATGGACGATCATCGGCGCGCCCAGGATGTCGGCCAGAGGCTTGCCCGGCAGCCGGGTGGAGGCCATGCGCGCCGGAATCACCACGATTGGGTTGGCGGGGCGGGTGGGGCTGGAGGCGGTCGGCATGGCGCGGAAGCTCCGGAGCAAAGTGTATCGGGTCCGCCAGGGCGGGCCGGAGGGGGGTGGTCGCGGGTGAAACATGGACGCCTGTGCGGCGTCAAGTGCCGGTATGACCCGAAAGGGTGACGTTTTGCGATGCAGCGTACTGCGCAAGTAAATTAAGTGGTTGGTGACTGCGACAAATTTGTATGCGACCTTTTTTCGCGGTCCGCCGGGCTATGACAAGCTTCGGACCGCAGGCTATGGTGACCGCGGCGCGTTCAGCCGCGGGCGGGAGAAACGCCGAGTGCACTGAAATTAGGGAAAAAAGGGGCTCATCAATGAGCATGGAGTGGAACAAGATTTTCGGCGCCGTGCTGCTGGCCGGGCTGATCGCGATGCTGGCCGGATTCGCCTCCAAGGTGCTGGTTCATTCGAAGCCGCTGGAAAAGAGTGTCTACGTCGTCGCGACCCCCGAGGGGGCAGCGCCCGCCGCCGACAAGGGTGCCGCTCCTGCCGGCCCGGCGCCGATCGCCCCTCTGCTCGCCGCCGCAAGCCCGGAGAACGGCCAGAAGGTCGCCAAGGCCTGCGCCGCCTGCCACAGCTTCGACAAGGGCGGCGCGAACAAGGTCGGCCCGAACCTGTACGGCATCCTTGGCGGTCCGAAGGGCCACATTCAGGGCTTCAGCTATTCCGACGCCCTGGTGAAGACCGGCGGCAGCTGGACCTATGACGAGCTGAACAAGTTCCTCTACGACCCGAAGGGCTATGCCCCCGGGACCAAGATGACCTTCGCCGGCCTGAAGAAGGACGACGACCGCGCCGCCGTCATCGCCTATCTGCGCTCGCTGGCCGACAGCCCGCAGCCGCTGCCGCAGTAAGGAAAAGGTACACGAAAAAGGCCCCGCTCTCGCAAGAGGGCGGGGCCTTTTGTTCGACCGGTGCCGGAGGGCCGTTCCGCCTATCGGCGCAGGCCGCAGGCGATCTCCAGATAGTCGGGGTCGTTCTCCGGGGTCAGCCAGCCGTGGCGGATCAGGAAGTCGGTCACCACGAGGTTGACGTTGAACTTCCAGTCGCCGGTACCGCGCACCGACTCCGCCACCTTGTCCAGCGGCCAGAGTTCGAAGACCTCCACCTCGCCGTCGGTGTTGACCGGGGTGAGGCCGGGCGGAAGCTCCAGGTCGTAGACGAACAGGCGGTCGCGCTTCAGCCCGGCCGGAGTCTCCATCGTGTAGCTGATGGCGCCGACCGGCACGGCGCGCCGCGCGGTCTCCGCATCGAGCCCGGCCTCTTCCGCCGCCTCCTTCTCCAGATTCTCGGCCAGCGTCAGGCCGATCGGCTGACCGCCGGCGATCAGGTTGTCGAGCTGGCCCGGCGCCACCTCGCGGTCGCGGGCGCGCCGGCCGACCCACAGCAGCAGCCCGCCGGATTCGTCGCGCACATAGCCGTTGATGTGCAGGCCGAAGGCTTCGATGCCGAAGGCGCCGACGGCGGCGCGATCGAGACGGGCCAGCGGCTCTGCCCCCCAGCGCGGCAGGACCGGGTAATACTCCCCGCGCAGTGCCTTCACCGTTCCCTGTTCGACCAGATAGGCGGCGGCATGGTCGAGCAGGGTCGAGCGCGCCTCGAAGTCGCGGATCTCGGGGGCGATGCTCAGCCGGTCGGGGGTGACGACGAAGCCGGGATCGACGCCGGGCAGCGCCTCGGCCAGGGCATGCCGCACCCAGCCTACGGTATGGCCGTCCAGCTCGAAGGGGCGGAAGCCGGACAGATCGTGCGCGTTGCACGCGCGGATGTGATCGAGGAAGCTCATGGTGTCCATCTAAATGGGGCTGGGGTGGTGGTGCAACCGCTCATCCTGGGCACTCCGCTCCAGGGCACCCCGCTCCAGGGCGTTCCGGGCCGAACAATTCGGGCATCTTGCGCCGCTCTGGTTGCCATCGTACACAGGTTCAGAGACGAAATGACTGCCGGCGCCGGCCGCCGGGCGGTCGCGCAGCGAAAGGGCGGGGCGTGGTGGCGGACCGATCGGCTGAGGGCGCGGCTGCGCAGGAGACGGAGACGCCCTTCGGCGCCCTGTCCGTCCTGGTGGTCGAGGACGAATCCTTCACCCGCATGGTGCTGGCGAAGATGCTCGGCACCCTGGGCGTCCAGGCGGTGCATCAGGCCGCCGATGGCGAATCGGCGCTGGCCGCCGTCGCCGCCCATGCCCCCGATCTGGTGCTGTGCGATGTGGAGATGCAGCCGATGGACGGCTTCGGCTTCGTCCGCGCGCTGCGCGCCAGCCCCGAGTCCCGCAGCCGTTCCCTGCCGGTCGTCTTCATGAGCGGCCGCGTCGACGACGACCGCGAAGCGGCGGCCCGCGCCAGCGGTGCCGCGCTGGTCCTGGCCAAGCCGGTCACCCCGGCCAGCCTGCGCGTCGCGCTGTCCGATGGGATGAGAGCGGCGCTGCCGGTCTGACGGTTGCCCGCCTGAGGGTTATTGTCCGAAAGTCCGCTTTACGACCTGCGATTGCCCGCTTCGGCGGCAGTCCGCGACCGGCGCCGCCCATGCCCAAAAAATTCCCATTCTGTGGCATGCCTGCCAAGTGCTTGAAACAGTTCGGCAATCGAACGGTAACCTTCCACCGCGCCCAATGGGTGCCCCATCATCACCCAATTTCCGCCTTGTTGATGGGGACGATTGGGACGCAACATGATCTCTAAGAGGTGTTGCGGTGCCCCGGTCCTGCGATGAGGCCGACCGCAATTCCCCTTACTGGATTTTGTTAAGGTTTGGAGCTCAGCATCGACGGTAAGTCCCTGCGCCGTGCTTGGTCGAGGCGGCGCGCTTTCCTGAGGAGGCCGATGGCGTGATCAAGAGCGCCCGATCGAACCGCAGCGGGTCGAATCTCGAAGGGCTACTCTCCCCGACTGGATGGGCAACGACGATTGCCGCCGGTTTCACGCCGTCTCTCTCCGATACTGTCTTTTTTCTTGCGCCGAACCTTCCGCATGCGCGGCCGATACGCGCGCAGATTGAACGGGTGCGCTCGCCGCACCAACACTGGCCGTGGGACCTAGGTCCTATGGCAGAGGCCGGCTCCACAGCGGGCTTTCCGGCTATGGAGCCTGAGTGCCTGGAAAGCTCTAGGTGGAGCATTACATTCAAAAATGACTCGTTCGGGGGTTGCCGCGTCGCAGGACGGACGGCTCCCGGCCTTCACAGGACCGTTCCTTACATCAGACCGCTGGCTTCTACCGCTGAGCGGGGAGGCTGTGGACCCGACGAGGTCCGCGTCTTCCCTGGAGTGCCCCTTGGATCGCGGCATGCGCCGCGGCCTGCCGCCGCAGCCACCGGCGGCGCCCCGGCGCATCGGACCAGATAAGACGGAGCGACGAATGTTCCCGGCCGACGAACTGTTCACGCGCTACACGCAGAATTACGAGACCCGCCGCGAAACCGAGATGTCCCTGATGGACTATCTCCAGCTGTGCCGCGACGACCCCATGTCCTACGCCTCGGCCTCCGAACGGATCCTGGCCGCCATCGGCGAACCGGAGGTGGTCGACACCGCCCGCGACCCGCGCCTGGGCCGCATCTTCATGAACCGGACCATCAAGGTCTATCCCGCCTTCTCCGAGTTCTACGGCATGGAGGAGACGATCGAACGGATCGTCGGCTTCTTCCGGCACGCGGCGCAGGGGCTGGAGGAGCGCAAGCAGATCCTCTACCTGCTGGGCCCGGTCGGCGGCGGCAAATCCTCTCTCGCCGAGCGGCTGAAGTCGCTGGTGGAGAAGTGCCCGATCTATGTCCTGAAGGCCGGCAAGGAGATCAGCCCGATCTTCGAAAGCCCGCTCGGCCTGTTCAACCCGGACGAGATCGGCGACGAGCTGGAGGAACGCTTCGGCATCCCGAAGCGCCGCCTGACCGGGCTGATGAGCCCGTGGGCGGTCAAGCGCCTCGACGAATTCGGCGGCGACATCAACCGTTTCAAGGTGGTGAAGCTGCATCCCAGCAAGCTGCGCCAGATCGGCGTGACCAAGACCGAGCCGGGCGACGAGAACAACCAGGACATCTCGTCCCTGGTCGGCAAGGTCGACATCCGCAAGCTGGAGATCTACAGCCAGAACGATCCCGACGCCTACAGCTTCTCCGGCGGCCTGAACCGGGCGACCCAGGGCATGCTGGAATTCGTCGAGATGTTCAAGGCGCCGATCAAGATGCTGCACCCCCTGCTGACCGCGACGCAGGAGGGCAACTATGTCGGGTCCGAGAACATCGGCGCCATCCCCTTCCAGGGCGTGATCCTGGCCCACTCCAACGAGGCAGAGTGGCAGACCTTCAAGAACAACAAGAACAACGAAGCCTTCATCGACCGCATCTGCGTGATCAAGGTTCCCTACTGCCTGCGGGTGGCGGAGGAACAGAAGATCTACGAGAAGCTGGTCAACGGCTCCGATCTGGCGACGGCGCCTTGCGCTCCGGCGACGCTGGAGATGCTGGCCCGCTTCTCGGTGCTGTCGCGCCTGCGCGAGCATCCGAACAGCAGCGTCTACAGCAAGATGCGGGTCTATGACGGCGAAAGCGTCAAGGAGACCGATCCCAAGGCCAAGTCGATGCAGGAGTACAAGGACCAGGGCGGCGTCGACGAGGGCATGGGCGGCATCTCCACCCGCTTCGCCTTCAAGGTGCTCGCCTCGACCTTCAACTACGACTCGACGGAGATCTCGGCCGATCCGGTGCATCTGATGTATGTGCTGGAACAGGCGATCCGGCGCGAACAGTTCCCGGAGGAGACGGAGAAGAAATACGTCGAGTTCATC
The DNA here is from genome assembly GCF_008364825.1 of Azospirillum sp. B21. Taxonomy (GTDB): domain Bacteria; phylum Pseudomonadota; class Alphaproteobacteria; order Azospirillales; family Azospirillaceae; genus Azospirillum. Next base: position 22,786 of record NZ_VTTO01000020.1, on the reverse strand, counting down.
AAGGCCGAACTTGCCCCGCGCTATGCCGAGTTCATCGGCAACGAAATCCAGAAGGCCTATCTGGAATCCTACTCCGACTACGGCCAGAACCTGTTCGACCGCTATGTCGATTATGCCGATGCCTGGATCGAGGATCAGGACTTCAAGGATCCCGACACCGGGCAGCTGATGAACCGCGAGCTGCTGAACCAGGAACTGACCAAGATCGAGAAGCCGGCGGGCATCGCCAACCCGAAGGACTTCCGCAACGAGGTGGTCAAGTTCGCCCTTCGGGCGAGGGCGGCGAATGCGGGGCGCAACCCGTCCTGGACCTCCTACGAGAAGATCCGCGAGGTCATCGAGAAGCGGATGTTCAGCCAGGTCGAGGATCTGCTGCCGGTGATCAGCTTCGGCTCGAAGAAGGACGGCGAGACCGAGAAGAAGCACACCGAGTTCGTCACCCGCATGATGACGCGCGGCTACACCGAGCGGCAGGTCCGCCGGCTGGTCGAGTGGTACATGCGGGTCAAGCAGGCGGGCTGAGTTCGGTAGACTGCTTCAGCAGGCTGCGGGGGCGCGTAATTGCCGCGGGGCGGGGTGTTGCAACGCCCCGCGGCAACCCCACTGTCATAGAATGCTGTCAGAGTTCGAAGGCCGCGTGACGAAACGGGTGGGAGGGCCATCCCCTTGATGAACATCATCGACCGTCGCCTGAACCCGCAGGGCAAGAGCCTGGCCAACCGCCAGCGGTTCCTGCGCCGTGCCAAGGAACAGGTGGTCAAGGCGGTCCGCGACGCCTCCGGCAAACGGGGCATCCAGGATATCGAGAACGGCGAGAAGGTGACGATCGCCGCCGGCGGGGTGCGCGAACCCTCCTTCCACCGCGCCTCCCAGGGCGGGGTGCGCGACTATGTCGTGCCCGGCAACAAGGAATATGTGGAAGGCGACACCATCCAGCGCCCGGACGGCGGCGGTGGCGGCCGCGGCAGCGAGGGCAGCGCCGACGGGGAGGGCGAGGACGAGTTCCGCTTCGTCCTGTCGCGCGACGAGTTCCTGGACATCTTCCTGGAGGATCTGGAGCTTCCCGATCTGGTGAAGCAGAAGGTCAAGCAATCGGAATCGCACTCGCTGACGCGGGCCGGCTATTCGGTGTCGGGATCGCCCGCCAACCTGAACCTTGTCCGCACCATGCGGAACAGCCTGTCGCGCCGCATCGCGTTGAAGCGCCCCAAGCGCGACGAGATCCGCGAGCTTGAGGAGATGCTGCGCGAGGCCGAGGAGGCCGGCGAGGACGCCGAGCAGATCCAGGCGCTGCGCGAACAGCTGGAACACATCGTCCTGCGGTCCCGCCGCATCCCCTTCATCGACCCGATCGACGTCCGCTACAACCGCTTCGAATCGGTGCCGAAGCCGATCGCCCAGGCGGTGATGTTCTGTCTGATGGACGTGTCGGGCTCGATGACCGAGCACATGAAGGATCTGGCCAAGCGCTTCTTCATGCTGCTGTACCTGTTCCTGCGTCGGCGCTACCGCTCGGTCGACATCGTCTTCATCCGCCACACCCACGAGGCCAAGGAGGTGGACGAGGAAACCTTCTTCTACTCCACCGAGACCGGCGGCACCGTGGTGTCGACCGCGCTGGAGGAGATGCAGAAGGTGGTGCAGGAGCGCTACCCGGACAGCGAATGGAACATCTACGCCGCCCAGGCGTCGGACGGCGACAACATGTCGTCGGACAACGCCAAGTCGGCGACCCTGCTGCGCGACGTCATCCTGCCGATGTGCCAGTATTTCGCCTACATCGAGGTGGCGGCGGAACACAACATGGGCCTGTCGGCATTGGGCCGCGAGACCGAACTGTGGCGCACCTACAAGCAGGTGCAGAGCCCGGAACGCCCGCTGGCGATGCGCCGCGTCCGCTCCCGCCGGGAGATCTTCCCGGTCTTCCGCGAGCTGTTCGCCCGCGAGAAGGCAGGGGCGTAAGGGGTCATAAGGAAATCACCGCCACCATCCCGTATAGGGGGCAGGGGGGCGGCAGGGGGAGATCGAGAATGACCGCTGTGATCACCAGACCCGAGGCGCTGCTGTATGACGGCGTCGAGTGGGATTACGACAAGATCAAGCGCGTCTACGACGCCATCGAGCATATCGCGCTGAAGGAGATGGGCCTCGACGTCTATCCCAACCAGATCGAGGTCATCACCGCCGAGCAGATGCTCGACGCCTATTCGTCCATCGGCATGCCGCTGATGTACAAGCACTGGTCCTTCGGCAAGCATTTCGCCCGCGACGAAATGATGTACCGCAAGGGCTATCGCGGTCTGGCCTATGAGATCGTCATCAACTCCAGCCCCTGCATCAGCTACATCATGGAAGAGAACACCATGACGATGCAGACGCTGGTGATCGCCCACGCCGCCTTCGGCCACAACCATTTCTTCAAGAACAACCAGCTGTTCCAGCAATGGACCGATGCTCAGGGCATCCTGGACTATCTGGAATTCGCCAAGACCTACATCACCCATTGCGAGGAACGCTACGGCCATGCCGCGGTGGAGCGGGTGCTGGACGCCGCCCATGCGCTGATGAGCCAGGGCGTCCACAAATACCCGAAGAAGCGCTCCGACCTGCGGACCGAGCAGCGGCGCGAGCGCGAGCGGCAGGAATATCAGGACCAGACCTTCAACGATCTGTGGCGCACGGTGCCGAAGCCGACCGCCGGCCAGCGCCCCGCCAAGTCGGTGTCGGAGCGCAAGAAGCTGCTGGGATTGCCGGAAGAGAACATCCTCTATTTCCTGGAAAAGAAGGCGCCGCGGCTGGAGCATTGGCAGCGCGAGATCCTGCGCATCGTCCGCCACATCTCCCAGTATTTCTATCCGCAGAAACAGACCAAGGTGATGAACGAGGGCTGCGCCACCTACGTCCATTACCAGATCATGAGTCGACTGCACGAGACCGGCCAGATCAGCGAAGGCGCCTTCCTGGAGTTCCTGCACTCGCACACGTCCGTCGTGTTCCAGCCGGAATTCGACGACAAGCGCTTCTCCGGCCTGAACCCCTATGCGCTGGGCTTTGCGATGATGCAGGACATCGCCCGCATCGCCGAGAAGCCGACCGACGAGGACCGCCAGTGGTTCCCCGACCTCGCCGGGCGCGGCGACGGTATGGCGGCGGTGCGCGAGGCCTGGGCCAACTTCCGCGACGAGAGCTTCGTCCTGCAGTATCTCAGCCCGCACCTGATGCGGAAGCTGAAGCTGTTCAGCGTGCGTGACGACGCCGAAGACCCCTATCTGCTGGTCGATCACATCCACAACGAACGCGGCTACCGCGACATCCGCAAGAAGCTGGCCCGCCAGTACGACCTGGGCTATCTGGAGCCGGACATCCAGATCGTCGACGTCGACCTTGCCGGCGACCGCAAGCTGATCCTGCAACACCGTGTCACCAATGGCGTGCTGCTGGACGAGAGCGACGCCAAGGCGGTGCTGCGCCACATCGCCAATCTCTGGGGCTACGAGGTGCAGCTGATCGAGGTGTCGGCCATCTCCGAGGCGATCCTGAAGGAACACGCCGTCACCGCGCCGAGCGGAGTCGGGGTGGTGTAACCGGAGACATGACGGACGGCGGTCATCGTTCCGGTTCCGGTTTGATGCCCGCCTCCTTCATCGCGTGCGTCAGGTCCAGCACGACGGTGCTGATGTCCGGGAAGGACAGCGCCACCGCCCGGCGGTCGGGGTCGAGCCGCACCACATGGGCGATCTGGCGGCCGCCGATGGGGTGGCTTGCTTTGTCTGTACCGGCCACTTCCGGTATGTCCGGGCAATGCAGCTCCAGCCGCAGCTTGTCGCCTACGGCGTGGGCGAAGTCCTCCGGCGGCAGATCGACCAGCAGGCCGCGCGTCGACCAGTTGATCGTCCGGCAGCGCCGGCCCTCCGCCTCCACCACCAGGACCGGGTCCATGTAGCGGATGGAGCGGCGGCGTTCGATGCCGTTCGGCGGTTTGGCGCCGACGTCGTGCTGGTCCAGCTTGCGTTTGGCCGCCTGCTTGGTGCGCTCGTCCACCCCGTCCTTGCTGGTCATCAGCGTGGCCTGCACGCGCCGCTCGACGCCGTGGCGGAACTCGTCGTCGGCGCCGAAGCGCAGGGCCTTGGCGAAATGGTCCTTGGCCCGGGTCAGCAGTGCGTTGCGCCCCTTCTCGTCGCCGCGATGGCCGCAGCGTTCGGCCTGGACCAGCAGCGAATCGACGCTGCGCTGATAGGCGCCGCGCTGGATGGCGCGGGCCAGTTCGCGGAACTCGGCGGCGCGCAGGCTGGGAAATTCGCGAGTTTTCAGCAGCCCGGCCAGCCCTTCGGCAAGCGCGTCGACACGGGCGGGGTCGCCGGCTTCCGCCTCCCGGCGCAGGGTCCGGATCGACTCCTCCGCCTTGCGGAGCAGTTGGTCTTCCAATTTACGGCGCTGGTCGGCGTCCATCACGGGCATGGCCCGGCCCTCCACAGGGGCTGTCGCACAAGGATAGCTCAGGTGACCGGCAGGCAACAGCTGCCAGTTGTGGTTAACGGCCCACTTGCGGAGCGCCCCAGTGGGAGCGGACCGGATTTCCTTTTGCCGCGAAACAGCCTTCTTATCGGTGACGACAAGCAGGACAAGCGGGCGGGAGCGGGCGATGGGCAAGGACGACAGCAACGCGGCGAAAACCGATATGGACCTGGCGCTGCTGAGGGCCGCCCTGACCGGCCTGCTGGAGGAGGAGAGCCCGAGGGCTGCCCCTGCCGGCACCGCACTGGTCTCCATCCTCCGCGGGCGCGGCGGCGATGCGGAGCCTCTGCGCACGCTGGTGCTGCGGCGGCGCGCGGTGCGTGGCGAGAAGGAAGGCGATGGGAAGGGAGGCGGCGATCCGGCGGAGCGGCGTGCCCTGGTCTACAGCCTGACCAAGACCATCCTGGCCGCCGCTGTGCTGCGGCTGGCCGCGCGCGGCACCGTCGACCTGGACGGGCCGGCGGAGCGCTGGCTGCCCGAGCTGGCGGGCCGGCCGGGGGCGGTCACCGTCGCCCAGATTCTGATGCACCGGGCCGGGTTGCCCGATTATGGCGGGCGGGCCGACTATCACGCCGCCGTCGCCGCCGGCGGCGAGCCGTGGAGCGGCGACGAATTCCTGGCCCACTGCGGTGTGATCGGAGGAACTGATGGTCCGCCGGTCGGCAGCTTCGCCTATTCCAACATCGGCTACCTGCTGGTCGGCCGGCTGCTGGAGCGGGCGGGCGGCCTCCCATTGGCGGAGATGCTGGCGCGCGAGGTCTTCGCCCCGCTCGGCCTGTCCAGCGCGGCGCTGCTGCGCGACCGGTCCGACCTGAGTGGACTGTTCTTCGGGCCAAGCCCGACCTTCGGCGGCCGGCCGGTGGCGGCGGCCTATCATCCCGGCTGGGTGGCGCATGGGGTGGTGGCGATGACGGTGTCCGATGCCTGCCGCCTCGTCCATGGCCTGAGCGAGGACTATCTGCCGGGTGCGCTGCTGCGGCGGATGCGCGATGCCCTGCCGGTCGGCGGACCGATGGCCGGCCGGCCCTGGGTGGAACCGTCCTATGGCCTGGGCCTGATGATGGAGCTGGACCCGGCGGCCGGACCTTACTGGGGCCACACCGGCGGCGGTCCGGGGGTGACTCCGGTCGCCTACCACTCGCCGGGGCCGATTCCGGTTTCCGTTGCCGTCTTCCTGGACGGCGAGGATGGGAACCTCGCCGAATGGATGGCGGTGGAGGTGCTGCACCGTCTGCGAAACGGGCGTTAGGCGGGCGTCCGCATCCCTCTGTTCATCTCCCGCTGGTTCCCCCCGCTTGTTCGGACTTTGCGCGTAACCATCTCCTCTCCAGGGGACAATCCTCCACTCTGCAGCGTAGGCTTCGGGGTGTGGCGGAGCCGGGGGAAACCGGTATCCGGAAACGAATATTGGGGAGGAATCGCGCATGGGAGAAGCCGCCCGCACACTGCCCGACCATCCATGGCTGGCTTCCTACCCGCCGACGGTGGACTGGGCGATGCCGATCCCGGTCCGGCCGCTGACGGAGCTGCTGGACGGTGCCGTGGCCCGCCATGGCGCCAAGTCCTGCCTGAACTTCCTGGGCAAACGCACCAGCTATCGCGAGCTGGGGCAGCTGGTCGACCGCGCCGCCCGCGGCTTCCAGGCGATCGGGGTGGGGAAGGGCACGCGGGTCGGGCTGTTCCTGCCCAACACGCCCTATTACGTCATCGCCTTCTTCGGCATCCTGAAGGCCGGCGGCACGGTGGTGAACTTCAACCCGCTCTATGCCGAACGCGAACTGGTCCACCAGATCGGCGACAGCGACATCGACCTGATAGTCACGCTGGACCTGAAGCTGCTGTACGACAAGATGGCGCGGATGCTGGCCGAGACCGGGCTGAAGCGGCTGGTGATCTGCCGCATGGCCGATATCCTGCCCTTCCCGAAGAACTGGCTGTTCCCCATCGCCAAGAAGGCGGAGATCGCGGCGGTCCCGCGCGACGACCGCCACATCCCCTTCGCCCGGCTGATCGCCAACGATGGCCGGCCGGTGCCGGTCGCCATCGACGCGCGCGAGGACGTGGCAGTCCTGCAATACACCGGCGGCACCACCGGCGTGCCGAAGGGCGCGATGCTGACCCACGCCAACCTCTATGCCAACACCATCCAGTGCGCGACCTGGTACGCGGCGAAGGAGCGCAAGCCCGGCGAGGGCGAGGAGGACGGGCAGGAACGCATGCTGGGCGTGCTGCCGCTGTTCCATGTCTTCGCCATGACCGCGGTGATGAATTTCGGCCTGCATCTGGGGGCGGAGATCGTCCTGCTTCCACGCTTCGAGCTGGAGCAGGTGATGCGCACCCTGCAGAAGGAGCGGATCACCCTGTTCCCCGCCGTCCCCACCATCTACACGGCGATCAACCACCACAAGCACCTGAAGGACTTCGACCTGTCCTCCATCCGCTTCTGCATGTCGGGCGGGGCGCCGCTGCCGCTGGAGGTGAAGGAGGCGTTCGAGCGCACCACCGGCTGCACGCTGGTCGAGGGCTACGGCCTGTCGGAAAGTTCCCCCGTCGCCACGGTGAACCCGGCGGTGCTGCACAGCGACAAGAAGGGCTCCATCGGCCTGCCGCTGCCCGGCACCATCGTGGAGATCGTCAGCCTGGAGGAGCCGCGCCGCGTGCTGCCGCCCGGCGAGAAGGGCGAGGTCTGCATCCGCGGGCCGCAGGTGATGAAGGGCTATTGGCGCCGGCCGGACGAGACGGCGCAGACGCTGGTCGACGGCCGGCTGCACACCGGCGATGTCGGGGTGATGGACGAGGACGGCTACACCACCATCGTCGACCGCATCAAGGACATGATCCTGTGCAGCGGCTTCAACGTCTATCCGCGCAATGTGGAGGAGGCGATCTACCTGCACCCCGCCGTCGCCGAATGCGTGGTGGCCGGCATGCCGGACGAGTATCGCGGCCAGACGGTGAAGGCCTATGTCCGGCTGGACGAGGGGCAGAGCCTGACCGCCGAGGAGCTGCACGCCTTCCTGAAGGACAAGCTGTCGCCCATCGAGATGCCGAAGGTCGTGGAATTCCGCCGGGAGCTGCCCAAGACGATGATCGGAAAACTGTCCCGCAAGGCCCTGCTGGACGAGGAGCAGAGCAAGCGTGACGCCGCCGCGGCGACTGGCGGTTCCGCATGAGCGGCGCCGGGCGAAAGGCGGTGCGCGTCCGCGTCCAGGGCAAGGTGCAGGGCGTGTGGTATCGCGGCTGGACCGTCGATACCGCGGGCAGGCTGGGTCTGACCGGCTGGGTCCGCAACCGCAGCGACGGCACGGTGGAGGCGCTGTTCGCCGGCCCCGCCGACGCCGTCGACCGCATGCTGGAGTCCTGCCGCCGCGGCCCGCCCTCGGCCATCGTCCGCGACGTGGTATCCGAACCGGAGCAGGACCCCGGCATGGCCGGCTTCGAACAGCGGCCGACGGCGTGAGGTCCGCATTAGCGTTCCGCTAACCATGACGGCGGCATGCTGGCTGTCGCCGTGGTTTGAGGAACCGCCAGGATGACCGCAAGGAAGCCGGATGTGGCCGGCATGAAGGCCATGCTCACCGGCGTCTTCGCCAAGGCGGCGGAGGCGAAGGGCAAGGCCGTGCGCGGTGCCAAGGCTGCACCGGCACCGAAGGCTACGGCCGTGCCTGGGCGTGACGCGGCCATCCGCCTCAGCCTGGAGCCGCAGGCGGCGGAGGATGCGCCGGCGCGGCCGTCCGAACCGTCGGGCGTCGATCTTGCCGACCGGCTGGAACCGGCGATCCAGGCGCTGGCCCGCGACCTGGGCCGGCTGCTGGCCGCCTTCGGCATGGACGGAACCGATGGCGTGGAGAGGGCGCTGGTCGACCGGTTCGGCGACGCGGAGCGCCGGGCTGCCGTTGCGGCGCTGGATGGACGGACAGGCGAATTGCGGCCGCTGGCGGAAGGTGGCCGGCAGGATGTGGCGGTCGAGTTGAGCGGGATCGGCCTTGCCCTGGCCGATGGACAAGTGGATGTGAAGCTGGACGACGCTGTGCTGATGCTGGCCTGGGTGCCGTCGGAAGGCAAGGGGGAGGGGCTGGCGGGTGTGCTCGGCGTCCTTCGCTCCGCCATCCGGCCGGGCAAGGGGCTGACGGTCGCGACCGACCGGGTCGCCATCGACGATCTGGGCAGCGTCATGGACATGTTGTCCCAAGCGATGGCGAAGGCGCCGCAAGGGCTGGAAGGCACGCTGACCCTGTCGCCGCTGGGCGCGCCGGAGGAGGAACGCGGGACGTTGGAGCTGACCCTGTCGCTCTCCGGGCGGCTGGGTGAAGCGGCGTCCGCAGCGCCTCCCCAACCGAGGACGGCGAAGGAAAAGCCGGTCGGCGAGATCGAGGAGCGTGGGTTCGATGTCCGGATTTGAAACGCGCCTTCTCGCCGCCGTTCTGCTGTGTGGGCTGCTGCTTCCGGGCGCTGTCCCGGCGCTGGCCGGTGCGCTTGAGCGGACGGAGCCCGGCCATCAGGCGCCGCCGCAGCCGGGCTCCAGCCTGCCCATCGCGCCGCCCATTGTGCAGTACCCGCTGCCGCCGCAATGGATGACGATCCGGTCCAAGGAGGATTGGCGCAAGGCCGGCAAGTTCGAGAAGGAATTGAGCCGGGACTGCGCCGCCCTGCGCTTCACCGAGATCACGCCGCTGCGCTTCCGCGCCTATTTCAAGGGGGAGGTGCTTGGCGTCGCCTTCGGCCACGGGCTGAACCTGAACGATCCCGACCGGAAGGCGGACCGGAAGAAGATCTACCTGTTCCGCAACGGCGATTCGACCGCCTGCACCGTGCAGTCGATGGACAACCAGGATCCGCGCGTGAACCCCGCCGGCGATCAGGCCACCACCCCGGCCGCCGGCGGGTTCCAGAAATATTAGGCCTCTTCACCCCGCATCGCGCCGCCGAACACCTCCGGCCACGCCGCGATCAGGGCTGAGTCGACATCCTCCATCGTCACCAGCTGGCCCAGCGCCACGATGGAGGTGACGCCATGCTCGGCGATGCCGCAGGGGACGATGCCGCTGAAATGGGACAGGTCCGGCTCCACGTTCAGGGCGATGCCGTGGAAGCTGACCCAGCGCCGCACCCGCACGCCGATGGCGGCGATCTTGTCCTCCTGGCCCTTCAGCCCGCCATAGGGCTGCTTGTCGACCCAGATGCCGACGCGGCCCTCGCGCCGCTCGCCCTTGATGTTGAAGGAGGCGAGCGTGCGGATGATCCACTCCTCCAGGTCGCGGACGAAGCCGCGGATGTCGGCGCCGCGCGCCTTCAGGTCCAGCATGACGTAGGCCACCCGCTGGCCCGGCCCGTGATAGGTGTACTGGCCGCCCCGGCCGCTGCGGTAGACGGGGAAGCGGTCGGCCTCCAGCAGATCCTCGTCCCGCGCGCTGGTGCCGGCGGTGTAGAGCGGCGGATGCTCCAGCAGCCAGACCATCTCCGGCGCAGTGCCGGCGCGGATCGCCTCGACGCGGGCCTCCATCTCGGCGATGGCGTCGGGGTAGGGCACCGGCTCGTCGGAAATGCGCCACTCGATCGGCTGCGGGGCGGCGGTGCCGGGCTGGGGATGACTGGCGGACAGGCTGGTCGGGAGGGTCATTCGATAAGGTCTCTGGCGGTGTCGGCTGCAGTGTCGGCGAAGCGGCCGGAGGGCCGCTCCGAATTTTTCTTCGCGGACGATGATTGTAGCGCTTGATCGACCGTCGGGAAGCTGATATCTACCCGCTCCACCCGATGAGGCGCGCAAGCGGACGTCGGGAACTACCAGCCTGATGCGGTCGTGGCGGAATTGGTAGACGCGCAGCGTTGAGGTCGCTGTGGGGCAACCCGTGGAAGTTCGAGTCTTCTCGACCGCACCACTCTCCCATGCAGATGGGACCATCCCGGGGATACGGGACTGACGAAAAGCCCGCAGGTCGCAAGATCGAGCGGGCTTTTTCGTGTTCCGGCCTCATGCCGCCGGCGTGCCGGGCATCACCGGAACTCGATGTAGCGGTCGAGCGCGGCGCGGCGCAGAGCGCGGACGATGTGTGGAGCGGCACCGCTGGCGACGATGTGGCCGCCGGCCTCGCGGCAGCGGTTCGCCAGGATGAACATCATGCCGATGGCGGCGGAGTCGATGAAGGTGACGAAGCGCAGGTCGATCGGCACCACCGGGTTGGCGGCAAAGTCCCAATCGCGCAGCATGTCGTGGAAGCGGTTGCCGTCCTCGTAGGTGCAGCGGCCCGACAGCAGGATGCCGTCGCGGTCGCCGACGGTGGTGAAGGCATACTCCATAGGCGCGTCCGGCCCCTCTCCCCGTGATGCGGCACGCCGTGATGGGAACACGAAGGGTTGTTGCGGTGCAAGGGGATGCCAGGGGTGTTGTGGGAAAAGCACCGTAAACGGCCGTTCCACGCCCCGACCGGGCTGGACAAACGGGGGCGGCGCCTCTATGTCGGGGGCGCCCCCGCCGGTGCAGTTCCCGTCCTCTGCGCCGGGACCATGGTACCGCGCGGAGGCCTTCCACAACCCGCAAACCCCGAACGCCGCCCTCGAACGCCGCCGGCCCACCGTCCGATGTCGCGGAGCCGCGTTGCCGTTGCCGTGCCGTCGGTGTCCATTCCGGCATTCGGGCGTTGCCATCGTCGAAGGGAGGGTGCCGGCATGCACACCGATCCCCACACGCCGGACCTGCGGCCGGACAGCGCCGCCCATCCCCATGCCCATGGACATCATCCCATGGGCCATGAGGCGGAGGACGAACGTCCCTACGGCGTCGATCCGGAGTTCGTGGAAGAGATCGTCGCCCTGCTGCGCGCCCGCGAACGCGACGCCGTTCTGGCGCGGCTGGAGGAGCTGCACGCCGCCGACATCGCCGACCTGATCGAGCAGGCCGACCCGGCCGAGCGCGCCGACCTGATCGACCTGCTGCCGGCGGAGCTGGACGGCGAGGTGCTGTCCTACCTGAACCCGGACCTGCGCGAAGCGCTGATCGAACGGTTCGAGCCGCAGGAGCTGGCCGCCGCCGTCGCCGACCTCGACACCGACGACGCCGTCGAGCTGATCGAGGATCTGGACGCGGAGACGCGGGCGCAGATCCTGGCGAACCTGCCCGACGCCGAACGCGCCCTGGTGCAGGAGAACCTGACCTACGACGAGGACAGCGCCGGCCGCATGATGCAGCGCGAGCTGGTCGCGGTGCCGGAATTCTGGACGGTGGGCAAGACCATCGACTTCGTCCGGGCGGCGACCGACACGCTGCCGGAGGATTTCTACGACATCTTCATCGTCGACCCGATGCACCGGGTGGTGGGGGCGGTGCCGCTGTCGCGCCTTCTGCGCCAGCGCCGGGCCGTGCGCATCGCCGATCTGGTCACCGGCGAGGTCGACGTCATCCCCGCCACCATGGAGCGGGCGGAGGTCGCCAACCTGTTCCGCCAATATGCCCTGGTCTCCGCCCCCGTGGTCGATCCGTCCGGCCGGCTGATCGGCGTCATCACGGTCGACGACGTGGTCCGCATCATCGACGAGGAGGCGGAGGACGACCTGCGCAAGTTGAGCGGGTCGGGCGACACCGGCGTGTTCAGCGGCATCGCCGACATCGCCCGCGGCCGTGTCGGCTGGCTGACCGTCAACCTCGCCACCGCCTTCCTGGCGTCGGGCGTCATTTCGATGTTCGAAGGCACCATCGAGCAGATCGTGGCGCTGGCGGTGCTGATGCCCATCGTCGCTTCGATGGGGGGCAATGCCGGGACGCAGACGCTGACCGTCGTCGTCCGCGCGCTGGCGACGCACGACCTGTCGTCGGCCAACGCCATGCGGGTGGTGGGCAAGGAGCTGCTGGTCGGGCTGATCAACGGCGGCATCTTCGCCGTGATGGTCGGGGTGATCGCGCTGGTCTGGTACGGACCGATGATCGGCATCGTCATCGGGCTCGCCATGATCATCAATCTGGTGGTGGCGGGGCTCAGCGGCGCGCTGATCCCGCTGGGGCTGGAAAAGCTGGGCGTCGATCCCGCTGTGTCCAGCGCGGTGTTCCTGACGACCATCACCGACGTGATCGGCTTCCTGGCCTTCCTGGGGCTGGCGTCGGCGTTCCTGCTGTAGGGCAGCCCCAGAAAAAGCCGGGAAGAGGGGCGCCTTACAGGGTGGTGGCGCTGCAGTAGGCCCAGTCCTCGCCCTGCAGCCCGAAGAAGGCGACGACCGGCTTGGCGCCGGACCGGTCGACGACGACGCGGAAACGGCTGCCGGTGCAGGCGCCCTGGGCCTGCTTGGCGAAGGGCAGCTTGACGTGCTTGGACTTCAGGCAGGCGTCCGACATCTTCGGCGGGGTTGCCGGGCCGTCCACCTTCTTGCCGTTCAGCACCATGTAATAGTTGGTGGCCAGACCGCCCTTCACGTCGGCCTTCACCTCGATCTTGCCGAAGCGCGACTTGTAGAGGCCGGTTTCCTGCTCGCCGTCCGGGGTGCCGCTCGGCAGCGGACGGAAGGAGATGGCGGCGCAGGAGGGCGGATCCTTCGCCTCCGCCGGGGTGGAGACTGCGGCAAAAGCCGCGAGGCCTCCGGCCAGCAGAAGGGCGGCCTTGAGGGCGGACGGCAGGCTTGCGGACGGCATGGGAAACCCCTTTCGAACCGGTTGGACCGTCATTTCGGCATCACGCAGAAGGTGGTCTGCTGCATCAGGGCGCAGTCCTTCTCCACCCCACCGTCCAGCATCGACACCTCGACCTGGGTGATGACCAGGGTGCGGCCCGGCTTCACCACGCGGGCGCGGGCGATCATGACGTCGCCCTTGGCCGGCGACATCAGGTTGATCTTGAACTCCACCGCCAGCACCTCCGCCCCGGCGGGCATCAGGCTCAGCGCGGCATAGCCGCCGGCATTGTCGGCCAGCGTGCTGACCATGCCCGCATGGAAGAAGCCGTGCTGCTGCGTCAGGTCGGCGCGGAAGGGCAGCCGCATCTCGCAGAAGCCGGGCTCCATCGCCGCCATCTCGATGCCGAGCGTCCTGCAGATCGGCTGCTGTTCGAAGGACGCGAGGCAGCGCGCCTTCCAGTCGGGGGTACGGGGTTCGAAAATGGCGGGCACGGTCGGAAGGTCTCCGGCTTGAGGGGCGGTGCGCGACAGCCTGCGTCAGCCGCCGCGCCGGATCAAGCGGCCGATTGGACAACCGCAAGAGGCACGCCCTTCGCCGTCAGCTGCCGATCAGCCCCATCTGCGGGCTGGACGGCTCGGCATAGGCGCGCATCGGCATGCGGCCGGCCAGATGGGCGCCGCGCCCGGCGCGAACCGCGTCACGCATCGCCGCCGCCATCCGCACCGGATCGCGCGCCTTCGACACGGCGGTGTTCAGCAGAACCGCGGCACAGCCAAGCTCCATCGCCAGCGCCGCGTCGGACGCGGTGCCGATCCCGGCGTCCAGCACCACCGGCACCGGGCTGCGGGCGCAGATCGTCTCGATGGCGTGCGGGTTGCGGATGCCCAGGCCCGATCCGATGAAGGCGCCCAGCGGCATCACCGCCGCCGCGCCCAGGTCGGCCAGCTTGCGGCAGGTGACGGGATCGTCGTTGCAATAGGGCAGCACGACGAAGCCGTCGTTCACCAGTTCCTCCGTCGCGCGCAGCAGTTCCTCCACGTCGGGATAGAGCAGTTCGCGGTCGCCGATGACCTCCAGCTTGATCCAGGGGGTGTCCAGCGCCTCGCGCGACAACTGGGCGGTCAGCACGGCCTCCTTGGCGGTCATGCAGCCGGCGGTGTTGGGCAGCAGCCCGACCGGGCCGGTGGGCCGCCCGGCGGTGGCGCGGGCCAGCACGTCGACGAGGCTTTCCGAATAGCCGTCCAGGCTGATGCGCCGGATCGCCAGCGTGACAAGCTCGCTGCCGCTGGCCTCCAGCGCGTCGAGCATCACCTGCTGGTTCGGATAGCCGGCGGTGCCGAGGAACAGCCGCGAACCGAAGCTACGCCCGGCGATGGTGAGGGTGTCGGTTTGGGACATGGGGGGAGCCTTTTCGAAGGCCCTCTCCCGAGGCCACCAGCCCGAGGAAGTCCCCCTCTCCCCCCGGGGAGAGGGTCGGGGTGAGGGGGATGCACCGCGTGGCCATTCCGAGAATCCACGCCTTGCGCCCCCCTCACCCTAACCCTCTCCCCGGGGGGGAGAGGGGATTCTTCCCGAGCCGGTCGCGGGAGAGGGAAATACGGGTCAGCCGCCCTGGATGGGGCGGACGATTTCCAGGCTGTCGCCGGGCCGGAGCGGGGTCTCAAGCCAGCGGCGGCGGGGAACCACGGCGCCGTTCAGGGCCACGGCGACGCCGGGCGTGCCTTCGGCGATGCCGCGCGCGGCCAGAAGCTCGGCGACCGACGCGGCGGACAGCGGTTCTTCCTGGCCGTTGACGCGGAGGAGGGCGCTCATGCGGCGGCTCCCGCCGCAACGAAGCGGTCGGCGGCGAAGGGGCGCAGCAGCGGGTCGGTCTCGCCGGTCAGCACCAGCCGGGCGATGCCGTCGGCGGTGACCGGGGTCAGCAGGATGCCGTTGCGGTGGTGGCCGGTGGCATGGATCAGGCCGGGAATGCCGCTCTCGCCCAGGATCGGCGCGTCGTCGCGGCTGCCGGGGCGGAAGCCGGCCCAGGCCTCTTCGATCGGCAGTTCGGCGATGCCGGGCAGGGCGCGCCACGCCCCTTCCAGCAATGCGAACTGGCCGCCGGCGGTCAGCCGGTCGTCGAAGCCGCGCTCCTCCGTCGTGGCGCCGATCAGCAATCGGCCGTCCAGCCGCGGGATCAGGTAGGTGCCGGGTGTCCAAACCACATGGCGCAGCAGCGGCAGCCGCGGGTCCATGCGCAGGCAGACCATCTGCCCCTTGACCGGCCGCACCGGCGGCTTCGCTGCGGGCGGCAGCCCGGGCACGCCGGCCGACCAGGCCCCGGCGGCCAGAACCACCCGGTCGGCCCGGTGCAGAGTTGCAGCAACACGGACGCCGACCGCGCGGCCCCCCTCCACCGCCAGAGCCACCTCGCCACAGTGTTCGTGCAGGCGGGCACCGGCGGCCAGGGCGGCGCGCTGCAGGGCGGCTGCCACCTTGCGGTTGTCGACCTGATGGTCGCCGGCACAGAACAGCGCACCGGCAACGCCCGGCTGCAGGAATGGCTCGCGCCGCCGCACCTCGGCCCCGCTCAGCCACTCCACCGGCAGGCCGAGGTCGCGCTGGAAACCGTGCAGGAAGCGGATTTTGGCGGCATCGTCGGCGTTGAGCGCGATGACCATGGTGCCATCGGTGCGCAGGTCCACCGCCAAGCCGCTCGCCGCCTCCAGGTCGCGGGCGAAGTCCGGCCACAGTGCCTGCGAGGCGCGGGTCAGCGGCAGCAGCCCGTCCTCGCCCGGTTCGGTTTCGACGCAGGCGGCCAGCATGCCGCCGGCTGCATGGGTGGCGCCGCGGCCAGCCTGCCCCCGTTCGAACAGATCGACGCGGCAGCCGGCCGACGCCAGCCTCCAGGCGATGGCAAGGCCGATGCAGCCGGCGCCGATGACGGCGACCGAAGGACGGCTCCCGGATTCGGAACCGGAAATAGAAAACGGATCTGGCGCATGGATCATGCGGCGGCTCCCTTCGCTGGAATTACCCAGACAGGTTCGATGGGTGTGTTCTCAGCCGCGCGACCACCGCACGGCACCCCAGGCCTATGGCTTGCCTTATGCCAATGTTTCGCTGGCCCTACAAGCGGAATCGGCGCCCGGCCCATCGGGTCGGGCGACCCCATGCCACGGCCCTCGATGAGGACCGCCGAGGCGGGGCATGGCTTTGAAAGCTCCCTAGCCCCGAATCGAAGGCGCCGATCGCCGTCCTCAGATCGCCAGCGCCTTCACCCGCTCGCGCAGGGTCTGACGGGCGGCTTCCGCTTCGCCGCGGGCGGTCATCAGGTCGCGGGCCAGCGCGTCGAGGCGGTTTTCGGCCTCTGCCATCTTCGCCAGCGTGCGCTTGTGCAGGTCGCTGCCGGCGGGCAGGGCCTTCAGGTTCTCACGCAGGCGGTCCTGGTCGGCGATGCGCTCCGCCCGGTCGCGCTCCAGCTCGGCGATGCGGCGCTCCTTTTCGGCGACTGCGGCGCGCAGGCCGGCCAGTGTGGTCAGTGCCTGACGCACCTCTGCCGGCAGTTCGGCCGCGTCGGCGCGGGCGGCGATCTGGTCGGCCGTCAGGTCGGTCAGCACGATCCGCTCCTGCCGCGGCCGCTCCAGCGTGGCGGTCAGCGTCACCGTCTTGCCAGCCGGCACCGCCAGCGGCAGGCGGTAGGCGGCGGCCGTCGCGTCCGGCTTGCCGCCCGCCGGCTCGGCAAGCTCCCAGCCGGGGCGGCGCGGATGCTCGATGATCAGGCTGCGGTCACCGTCGGGCGCGCCGGCGACGGTGTAGGTCGTGCTCTGCCGGTCGGTCACCGACAGGGTCAGCACGCCGTCGGCGATGGTCGCGCGGGACAGACGGCGTCCCGGCTTCTCCTCGCGGTCGATGGTCACCGCCTGATCGACGGCGAAGGACAACAGCCGGCTGTCGCCCGCCGGCAGCGTCGCCATGCGGGCGTCGCCGACATAGGCGCTGGCCGCGCCGCCGCTTCCATCCGACTTCGAAGCGCGGTCGTAGAAGGTCAGCAACCCCGGTGGCAGCGCGGTGTCGCCATCGTTGCGCAGCCGCAGCGAGGCCAGCGGGTGGCGGCCGTCGCTGGCGGGCTGGTAGAGCGCCACCCGCTCCACCGGCAGGGCGCGCGCGGCGATCGGCATCATCAGGGTCCCGCCGTTCGGCACGCTGACCGGCTGCGGATAGCGGAAAAGCACCTGGGCGCCCTCGGCGGCCCCGGCCTCGGCACTGCGCACGGCGGCGACGGCCGGCGTCCCGGCGGCGGAACCATAAGGTGCGGTTTTCGCCAGCGGCTCGGCCATTGGAGCCGGGGCGGGAGCGGCCATGGCAGCGGCCGGCGGCGGCGCGGCGCGCGAAGACTCGGCCTGCGGGCGCATCGCCGCGCGGGCCTCGTCAAGGGTCACCGTGCCCTCATCGGCGCTGGGCAGCACCCGGCCGAGGACCTCCACCGGCACTTCCGGACGCTCGACGAAATAAGGCGTGTAGAGCGCCTGGCGCAGGGTGACCGGGTTGCCCGACACCACCGTCAGGTCGACGCCGCGCCAATCCTCGCCGCTGAGATTCTCCAGCACCGCCCAGCCCTGCAGCGCGCCCTTCCCATCCTGGGCCTTTCCATCAGAGGCCTGCCCGTTCTGTGCAGCGGCGCCGTCGGTGCCCAGGCTGAGCCGGTAGGTCGCCTTCCACAGCGGGGTCGCCGCGACATAGCCGACGCGGACCCGGCGCTCGCCGGCCGTCTGGGGGTCGCGGGGCGCGTTGCTGTGCACGGTCAGCCGCCGCCGTTCGCGCCGGGCATTGTCCGCCACTGCCGACAGCGCCTTGTCGATCTGGGCCTGCACCGCCGGATCGGTGAAGCGCAGCGTGTCGGCCTCCTCCAGCACCAGTTGGCGCAGGCCCTCGGCGGTCATCAGCGTCACCCGGTGCCGCGTGGCGGTGGCGCCGTCGTTGCCGGGCAGCCGCACCGTCTCCTCGGTCACCGACATCAGCCGGCCGGTCAGCTGGTGCGATCCGCCGGCCGTGACCTCCGCGCCCTGCATGGCGCTCAGCAGCGCGGCGGGGGAGGTCAGGTCGCCGGGCGAGAAGGGCAGCTCGCGGAAGGCGGTGTCCAGCGGCTCCGCCCCGGGCAGGCCGATGGTGCCGACGCCCCCCTTGTCGTCATAGACCACGATGCTCTTCAGCACGTCGTCGACCTGATCGCGCCGAACCTCCAGCGACAGGTCGGCGTCGCCGGTCACCGTCGCCTCATATTCGAAATAACCGACGCCGCCGGTGGACAGCAGGACCCTCGTCAGCGCCAGCTGCCCGCTTCCCGGCCCATTGCCACCAGGTCCATCGGCCGTTCCGGTCGCCGCCAGGGCGCCCGGTGCCGCCATCAGAAGGGCGGTGGAGGCGAGAAGGATGGCGCGGGTCATGATGGGTCTCTCCGTTTCTGTGACTCCCGATCACCGGCTTAGGCGTGAAATCGGGCGGGAATAGGGAGAGCGTCGCAGCCCCGCGACCGGGTGCCATGAGGCGGATGCCGTCAGGGCACGGCCGTCAGCCAGCGTTCCATCATCAGATGCCACAGCGGTGCGGGAGCCGGCGCGGCCGGACGGGGCGGGACGGCCGGTCCGCAGGGCGTATGGTGTGGGGAATGGTGGGCGCAACGCTCCTGCGCCGGACGGCGGTTGCCGTCGGCGGGCAGGCGCCGTGCCGTCCTGGCGGTCGGGGACGGGGCGCGCTGGGGTGGCGCCAGCGGTGCCGGGGCGTTGCAGCCGGGCATGGTCGCGCTCTCTCGCCGTCCGTCAGCCGAACCGGCCGACCGAGCGCGCCGAGTCGAGGTGGCGCCTCGCCTCGCCCAGCAGCAGCCGGTGCTGTGCCAGCGTTTCGCGGATCGACCCGTGCTGTCCATAGACCCGCACCTCGTTCAGCAGACGATCGGCGCGGTCGAGCAGGGCCAGACGCTCCAGGCAATGATCGACGTTCGACATGGCGGTGCTTCCCCATCACGGCTTTGGTCCGGCGCGCGGCCGTCCCCTGTTCGATGGTCGGCATTTAAACCGCAGCGTGTTTCTGGTTAATGTCCGTGAAGGGGTGATTTTGTGTCGCCGGTGCAGAACGCGATTTCAACCAACTCACGCGGAGGGCAAGGCAGCGGCGGCCGTTACGGGGTTGTAACGCATTGCGTGGCGCTCGCGCGTGAGATAAGAAGGTTTGGGGAGGTAACAGGCATGCACATTCTCGCGGTCGACGACGATGAGCCGATTCGGGAGCTTTTGGCCTCATATCTGGCGGGGGAAGGCTACCGGGTCACCACGGCGCACGACACCGCTTCGGCCAAGCAGGCCCTGGACGGCGATCCTGTCGACCTCGTGGTCTGCGACCTGCGCCTGCCCGACGGCGACGGACTGGGCCTCGTCCGTCAGATCCGCACCGAATCGCAGATCCCCGTCATCATCCTGTCGTCCAAGGACCAGGATGTCGACCGCATCGTCGGGTTGGAACTGGGCGCCGACGACTACCTGACCAAACCCTTCAACCCGCGCGAACTGCTGGCCCGCATCAAGGCCGTGCTGCGCCGCGTTTCCAACGACGCGCGTCCGCCGCGCAACCCGGACGAGCTGCGGGCCGTCGTGCAGTTCGCCAACTGGGAACTCGACCTCACCGCCCAGCGCCTGCGCGGGCAGGAGGGGCGCGAGGTGGAGCTGACCAAGGCGGAGTTCGGCCTGCTCGCCGCCTTCGTGAAGCGGCCGCAACGGGTGCTGACCCCCGACCAGTTGCTCGACCTCACCCGCGTCGACGGGGCGGAGGTGTTCGACCGCTCCATCGACGTGCTGATCCTGCGACTGCGCCGCAAGATCGAGGCGAACCCGAAGGAGCCCCGCATCATCAAGACCGAGCGCGGTGCCGGCTACGTCTTCGACGCCAAGGTGCGCACGGTCTGAACGGTCGCGAGCCGGGGAGCGGTCCATACTTCCCTCCGATGCCCCCCAGACGCCCCCTGGACGCCGATTCCCGCCCGCGTTAACCTTTCCGCAAAACCTGCCCGATCAAGCAGCGGAGAGGAAACGCGCGTGCCGGATCCCATCGATTTCTATTTCGACTTCGCTTCGCCCTACGGCTATTTCGCCAGCCTGCGCATCGACGAGCTGGCGGCGAAGCATGGCCGCGCCGTCACCTGGCGCCCGGTCCTGCTCGGCGCCATCTTCAAGGTGACTGGCATGAAGCCGAACCTGCAGCAGCCGTTGCGCGGCGAGTATCTGACCCATGACGTCGGCCGCATCGCCCGCCTGACCGGCGCGCCCTTCACCTTCCCCGACTCGGCGCCGGTCAACGGCGTCGCCGCCTCGCGCGCCTTCTACTGGCTGACCGACGAACATCCGGAGCAGGCGAAGCTTCTGGCCCGCGCGCTTTATCATGCGCATTTCGCCGAAGGGCGCGACATAGGTCCGGCCGAAACGGTGGCGGAGATCGCCGGCCGGACGCTGGGCAGCCTGGGCATCGATCGGGCGGCGGTGACGGCGGCGCTGCAGGATCCGATGGTCAAGGACCGGCTGCGCACGGAAACCGACGATGCGGTGGAGCGCGGCGTCTTCGGCTCCCCCTTCGTCATCGTCGACGGCGAGCCCTTCTGGGGCTGGGACCGGCTCGACATGGTCGATCGCTGGCTCGCCACCGGCGGCTGGTGACCCTGGCAAGGCTCCGCACCTTGTCGCAGCTGCGGAAAACACTGACGGTTGGGGCGGGCGAACCGCTATAAGTGTGGGGTAAGACTTTCGTCGCGGCGTCGGCGATGGCGCCAGCTCCAGTTCCGGTTTGCCGCCCCATGGACCAGATCGTTCCCGACCGCCGTCCCCGGACGGCCAGCCCGTCTTCCGCGGCGCCTCCCGCCGGTTCCCATGCCAACCGGGGGGCGTCCAAGTCCTGGCTGGGCGGCGCGTTGCTGACGGCATTGCTGCTGGGCCTGATTGCGCTGTCGATCCGCTCGGTCTCGGGTAACCTGACCTTCGTTCTGCTGGGATCGGTCGGTCTGGTGGTCGGCGCCTTCCATTATCTGTTTCCGGGCAGCCAGTTCTTCACGCTGGCGCTGACCAATTTCATCGGCGTCTACGCCTGCATCTTCGTCTTCTTCCTGGAAAGCAATTTCCACAACATCAACCCGCTGGCCCAGGGCATCGCCTTCGTGCTGCCGCTGATCGCCTTTCTGGGCGGCGCTTGGTGGCGGGCGGAGGACATCCGGCGGATCGTGATGTCGCGGCGCCTGCGGGAAGGCGGCCATTTCGACCGCATCTTCCTGTGGATGGCGCCGGTGTGGGGTATCGGCGCCCTGACCTTCCTGGTGCCGGCACAGGACATGGAAGCGCAGGCGGTCGGTGCCGTCTTCCTGCTGGCCATGTCGGCCATCGCCGCCATCGTGGCGCTGGTGTCGCGGGACATCGCGGTCTTCCTGCTCGATGCCGGCCTGCTGTTCGAAGGCTTCTTCCAGCAATCCGCCCGCTTGGTCCTGCCCGCCTTCGCCTTCCTGACCTTCTATTCGCTCTGCATCATCCTGTTCGGCGCCATCTACACCATCATGGACCGTTTCATGGCGGAGCCGAACTTCGTCATCGAAGGCGTCCGGCGAGACATCAGCTTCGCCGAGGGCATCTATTTCTCCATCGTGACCTTCGCCACCGTCGGCTACGGCGACATCCATCCGGTGTCCGGCCCGGTGCGCCTGATCTGCGGTGTCGAGATCATCATGGGCGTGCTGCTGCTTCTGTTCGGCTTCAGCGCCATCATCGGCCATGCCCGGCCGGTCGGACGCCAGGACCGCAACGACCCGCTCTGAAGGCGGGCGACAATCGCGCATAGCGCGCTATGTTAAGGGCTCTTCCGTCCTTCACGTCAGAGACGTCACAGCCTTCATGCCTCTCCACCTCATCAAGCTCGCCGTCGGTGTCCGCGACTTGGACCATCTGGCGGAGCTTCAGGACCGCCGCGCCACTGTCGCCGCCGGCGGCGAGACCCGCATCCCCGTCTACACCCGCCGCCTGCCCAAGCGTGGCGACGAGCTGCTGGCCGGCGGCTCGATCTACTGGGTGATCAAGGGCAGCGTCCTGGTCCGCCAGCCGATCCTCGCCATCGACACCGATACCGACGAGGAGGGGGAAAGCTACTGCACCCTGCAGCTCTCCGCCGACCGTGTCCCGACCGTGCCGACCGCGCACCGCCCGTTCCAGGGCTGGCGCTATCTGACGGCGGAAGCGGCTCCCCAGGATCTGTCCGCGGCGGGCGGGGCAGGGGACGAACTGCCGGCCGAGATGGCGGCGGAACTGCGGGCGCTCGGCCTGCTCTGACGGAACCATCCGTCCGGTCAGCCAACACAAAAGTGCAATGGGCGGTAAAAAACCGCTTGCGTGGTTTGGGGGAGGGCGCCTATAACCCGGTCCACCGACGGCGGGGCGCTGAACGACAGCGCGGCGCCGACGGAGAAACGGAAGAGAAAACAGCAACTTAGCGGTTCGACCTTCCGGCTTCGACCGAAATACCTCCGGCCCACTCTGGTCCGATCCCCGAAGAGGGAGGCGGAAGAGCGGCCGGTGCGGCACGTTTCAGTGCTGCGGGTTCTTTGACAAGTACATACCGTGTTGTGAGAAGGGATGCGCAGGCGGCGGCAGTTGGTAGCCGTTGCGGCCT
>NZ_VTTO01000001.1:440836-1003675 GCF_008364825.1 Azospirillum sp. B21 | reverse complement strand
TTATTGATAAACCTGCTGTATCGGGCTTCGGCGTAGTCCAGCGAAGTTCGGTGCTGGAGTCATGGTGAAATGAAAAAAGGCTCCGGGCCGAAACCCGGAGCCTTTCGCGTTTGCGATCCCGTGGAACCGCTTACTTCTTCAGCGCCGCGACACCCGGCAGTTCCTTGCCTTCCAGCCATTCCAGGAAGGCGCCGCCGGCGGCCGAGACGTAGGTGAACTTGTCCTCGACCCCGGCATGGGCCATCGCCGCGACGGTGTCGCCGCCGCCGGCGACCGACAGCAGGCCGCCGGCCTCGGTGCGGGCGGTGACCAGACCGGCAACCGCGTTGGTGCCGGCGTCGAAGGGCTGAATTTCGAAGGCGCCGAGCGGGCCGTTCCACACGACGGTCTTGGCGCCCTGCAGCTTCACACCCAGGAACTCCACGGTGGCCGGGCCGATGTCGAGGGCCATCTCGTCGGCGCCGATGGCGTCGAAGGCGACGACGCGGTTGGCGGCGCCGGCCTTGAACTCCTTGGCGACGACGAAGTCCTTCGGCAGCAGGATCTCGCAGTTGGATTCCTTGGCGGTCGCCATGATGGCGCGGGCCTGGTCGGCCATGTCCTTCTCGCACAGCGAGGCGCCGACGTCGGTACCCTGGGCGAACAGGAAGGTGTTGGCCATGCCGCCGCCGAGAACCAGCAGGTCCACCTTGCGGACCATGTTGCCGAGCAGCTCCAGCTTGGTGGAGATCTTCGCGCCGCCGACGACGGCGGCCACCGGACGCTCCGGCTTCTCCAGCGCGAGCGTCAGCGCCTTCAGTTCCGCTTCCATCAGGCGGCCGGCGGCGTTCGGGAGCAGGCGGGCGACGCCCTCGGTCGAGGCATGGGCGCGGTGGGCGGCGGAGAAGGCGTCGTTGACGTAGATGTCGCCCAGATCGGCCATCTGCTTGGCGAAGGCCGGATCGTTCTTTTCCTCTTCGGCGTGGAAGCGGGTGTTCTCCAGCAGCACGATGGCGCCGTCATGGACCTTGGCGATGGCCTCCTTCGCCTTGTCGCCGACGCAATCCTCGGCGAAGGCGACCTTCTGGCCGACGGCGGCGCTGAGCGCGTCCACCACGTTGCGCAGCGAGTTCTTGGCGTCCGGGCCGTTCTTCGGACGACCGAAATGCGACAGGACGACGACCTTGGCGCCCTTGGAGGACAGCTCCTTCAGGGTCGGGGCGAGGCGGTCGATGCGGGTGGTGTCGGACACCTTGCCGTCCTGCATCGGGACGTTCAGGTCGGCGCGCACCAGCACCGTCTTGCCGCTGACCTCGAGGTCGTCGATCGTGTTGAAATCGGTCATCTTCACACTTCCCCTAATATGGCCGTTTCCCGTCCGGGATCGGCCCTCGGTCGATTTGCCGAAACCCAATCACAGCGCCGACCGCATTGCAACGCCCCAAGGGTGGGGTGAAATGGGGCATATTGCCCCTGCAACCCCTGTCAAAGCGCTGCGAACGAAAGAAAGATGCGGGGGCCGAGGGTGCTGCAACCCCAGGCTTCTGCAACATTTCCGTAACTTGACCCTGTCCATTGCCTGTGCAAACACCCAACTGTAGGCCGGTGGGCCGCAAAACGGGGGTTGAAGCGCAGGCGATGGCTGAGGCGGACATCAACCGCGAGACGGAATTGAAGCTGGCGGCGAAGCCGGAAGACTTTGACACGCTGCGCGCCGCTCCCGCCATTGCGGACCGGGCAACCGGACCGGCAACGGCGAAGACCCTGGAAAGCACCTATTACGACACCGAAGACCGCCGGCTCGCCGCGCGCAAGGTGACGTTGCGGGTGCGCAAGACCGGCGACGGCTATGTCCAGACGGTCAAGTCCGCGCCGGACGAGGACGGGCTGGGGCGCGGGGAATGGGAATGCGCGGTGACCTCCGCCGCACCCGATCTGACGCTGATCACCGACGCCGCCGCAATCGAGTTGCTGGGCACGCTCGGCGAATCGGAGCTGCAGCCGGTCTTCACCTCGGTCGTCGAGCGCACGATTCAGGACGTGACGCTGGGCGAGGGGGATGACGCCGCCTCCATCGAGGTCGCCTTCGACCGTGGCCGCATCCAGCTGCCTGACGGCCGGTCCAGCGACCTGTGCGAGGTTGAACTGGAGCTGAAGAGCGGTCAGCCCGCCGCGCTCTACGATCTGGCGCAGGAATTGACGAAGGCGGCACCGCTGCGGCTGGAGATGCGCAGCAAGGCGGAGCGCGGCCACGCGCTGGCAAATGGGGCGACCGAGAAGGCGCTGAAGGCGGAAAAGCTGCTTCTCGATCCCGAGACGACGGTGGAAGGGGCGGTGGCCCGCATCGTGCGCGCCTGCCTTGCCCACATGGTCGCGAACGAGGCGGTGACGCTGGCCGGCGACGATCCGGAAGGCGTGCACCAGATGCGCGTTGCTCTGCGCCGGCTCCGCTCGGCCATTGCGCTGTTCCGGCCCTTCATTCCGGCCATGCAGTATCTCTGGTTGGTCGGCGAGATCAAATGGCTGGCCGGCAGCCTTGGGCCGGCGCGCGACTGGGACGTGTTCGGCGAGGAACTGCTGGCCCCGGTGCGCGACGCCTTCCACAAGGCCGACGGGCATGGCCGCTCGGCGGTGGAGGATCTGGACACGCTGGCCGCCGCCGCCGAGGCGAAGCGGCTGCGCGCCTATGAGGGGGTGCGCGAGGCGATCCGGTCGGACCGCTACACCGCCTTCCTGCTGGGTGTCGGCAGCTGGGTGGAGAAGCGCGGCTGGCGCGACCAGCCGGTCAGCGAGGAGTCGGTGCGGCTGTTCCAGCCGGTGATCGGGCTGGCCGACCATCTGCTGAACAAGCGCCACAAGAAGGCCAAGCGGGCCGGCCACGGTTTCGCCCATCTGCCGGTGGCCCAGCGCCACCAGCTGCGCATCGCCCTGAAGAAGCTGCGCTATGCCGTGGAGTTCTTCCGCAGCCTGTATGACGACAAGCCGGTGCGCCGCTACATCCAGCAGCTTGCCGCCTTCCAGGACGCGCTGGGCCACCTGAACGACGTGGCGACGGCGACGCGGCTTCTGCACGAGCTGCATGACGACGGCAGCCGCTCCGCCCCCGGCGAGCCGCGCGCCGCCGGCATCGTCATCGGCTGGCACGCCCGCGGGGTCGCCGACACCGAAGCGGCGCTTGTCGCCCTGTGGCATGATTTCCTCGACACCAAGCATTTCTGGTCGAAGCCGGACGCTGCGGTGTAGAGTCCCAGGGACATGCTCACGATCCTCGTCGCCAACATCAAGGGCGGCTGCGGCAAGACGACCGTCGCCACCCATCTCGCCGCCGCGTCCGCCGCGGCGGGCCTGCCCACCGTGCTGGCCGACGTGGACCGTCAGCACTCCTCGCTCGGCTGGCTGGAGCGCCGGCCGGGACAGGCGCCGACCCTGGTCGGGCTCGATTGGGCCAAGGACTTCTCCGACACGCCGCGCGGCACCAAACGGCTGGTGATCGACGCGCCCGCCGCATTGAAGACCAGGCAGATCGAGGATCTGGTGAAGATGGCCGATATCGTCGTGCTGCCGGTGCTTCCCGGCGCCTTCGACGAACAGGCGACCCAGCGCTTCCTCACCAAGCTCGATGAATTGAAGCGCATCGCCAAGAAGAAGACCACGGTGGCGGTGGTCGGCAACCGCATGCGTGCCCGCACCAGGGCCGCCGACCGGCTGGACCGTTTCCTCGGCGGTATCGGTCATCAGGTGGTGACCCGCCTGCGTGACAGCCAGATCTACGCCGACGCGGCCGAAAGCGGCCTCAGCCTGTTCGACATGCCGGGCAAGCGCGCCGCCGAGCATCGCGGCGACTGGCAGCCGCTGCTGAGCTACATCGACGGGGTTTGAGGGAGGGGGTGCGGTTGTCTCCTCCTCTCCCCTACACCCGCACCACGACGAACAGCCATTTGGTCGGGATCAGCGTGTTGCCGCTGGAATGCTCCGGATAGGCAGCCTCCAGGCGGCGGCGGTAGGCGGCGAGGAAACGGTCGAGTTCGGGGCCGGTCAACCGATGCATCACCGGCGCCAGCGCCGCCTGATGCAGCCATTGCAGAAGCGGAACGTCGCCGTCGAGGACGTGGAAATATTCGGTCTCCCACAGCTCGATGGACGCTCCTTCCGGGCTGAGCCAGTCGTAATAGTCCTGGGCATCGCAACCCCGGCCCTCGGTCAGCGGAGCCGCGGGCCAGACGCCATGCAGCCGCTCCGCCCAAGGGCCGTCGGCGGCGGTTTCCAGAAGCAGGTTGTGGGTGTCCTGATCCTGCGGGCGGGGCAGGGCGACGGCCAGCACGCCGCCGGGGCCGAGCGATTGCAGCAACTCGGGAAACAGCCGGTCATGCCCGGCCACATGCTGAAGCCCGCCGGCCGAGATGACGAGATCCGTCGGCCAGTGCGGACGCCAGACCGCCAGATCGGCGTGGAGGTAGCGCACGGAGGACGGCGTGTCGGCGGCCCAGCGCAGCATCGCGCGCGAATGGTCGACCGCCAGCACGTCGGCCTGGGGCCAGCGCGCCGCCAGCAGCCGGGACAACTGTCCGGCACCGCAGCCGAGATCGACGACCGAGCGTGGTGTGAGGGAGGAGGGAAGCGCCGCCGTCAGGTCGATGACGGGACGGCGGCGCAGGACATCGAGCGTCGCGAAGGCGTCAGGGTCCCATGCCATGCTGTGTGTCATGTGGCACCCGCTCTGTTGGGCTCATGCCCTCCAGCCATCGCGTCGACCGTCGGGGCTTCGCCGATGGAAGCCCCTTCAGGTCAGTGGGCGGAGCCCATGCGGTCGAAATAACGGCCGATCGACGCGAAGATGAAAAGCACGCAGCCGAGGAAGACGATCAGGCCACCGATGGCGAATGCATCGTCCGCCGCGCGCGAGGAGGCGAGCAGGCCGACGAAAGCCATGAGGCCGGCGAGGATGGGATTGATCCAGTAGGAGAAGGCTTTCACGTCCCGAAGTCCTTTCAGAACAAGGCGTTGGCGGAGGGGAAGCGCTCGCCTCCCGCCCCGCCGGGCTTCCCGCGAACGCTTCGTCATTGAAGGGATTCTGCGGGACGGAGCCCGCGGAATCAATGCGACACAAACGACTTGTGCCCTGCAACATCTACCGGATCGGTTTCCGTGTTGCCTTGCGGTATGTCAAGCGCGAAGACCGTTCCGGCCGCATCGCTGCGCACCAGCCGCAACTCCCCGCCATGGGCGCGCAGCACCTCCCGCGCGATGGCGAGGCCGAGGCCGATCCCGCCGGCCCGGGCCGATCCGGCGAAGGGCTGGAACAGGTTTTCCCGTGCCCGCGGGGCAAGGCCGGGGCCGTCGTCGGCGGCTGTCAGGGTCAAGGAGCCCGCCGGCCCGGCCTCGACCGCGATCCGCACCCGGCCGGCGCCGGCTTGCACCGCGTTGCGGCCGAGGTTGACGAGCGCGCGGCCAAGCTGTGCCGCATCCACCGGCGCCAGAGTGCCGGCGGGGATGTCGTTGATCCATTCCGCCTCGACCCGCCCGCCGTCGGGGTGGACGGTGGCGAGCACCTCCGCGCCGGCCTCATCGGCCACACGGTGCAGGTCGGTGGAGGCGGGGGACAGCGGCAGGACGCCGTCACGGGTGAAGGACAGCGTCTGGCCGCACAGCTCAACCGCACGATCCAGCGAGGCGACCAGCCGCGGCGTCACCCGCCGCACCTCCGGATCCGCGCTCTCGGTCAGTCGTTCCGACAGTAGGGAGGCGGTGGAGAGGATGCCGCGCAGGTCGTGGTTGATCTTCGCCACCGCGGTGCCCAGGGTGGCGAGCCGTTCACGCTGGCGCAAGGCCGCGCGCACCGTGCCCTGCATGGCAGCGAGTTCTCGCTCGGCGACGCCGATCTCGTCGGCGCGGGCGCCCGGCACCAGCGGCGGGGCGCCGTCGGGGTCGCGGCGGAAGGCGACGACCTCCGCGGTCAGCCGCCGCATCGGCCGCACCAGCAGCGCATGCAGCGTGAGATAGACCAGGATCGCCGCGATCAGCGAGATGGCGACCGATACCGCCAGGATGCGGCGGGAGAACTCCACCATCGCGTCGATCAGCGGCCGCTCGTCCATCGTCACCTCGACGCGCTGGACAGGGTCGTTGGGCGAACGGTCGATCACCCGGATCACCCGGTTGCGCGGCGGTCCGAAGGCGCCTTCCAGGGCCAGCCGCAGAGCGTGGCCGGCATCGATGATCTGCATGCCCATGCCGGTGGTGCGCAGGTCGTACACGGCATCGACCTGCGGCGGCATCGGGCGCGACAGCATATAGACCCGCGCACCCGGCTGGATCAGGTCGATGACATGGGTGCCGGTGTAGGCCAGCAGCTTCGCCTGCAGCTCCTTCGTCACCATCAGGTCGGGGGCGGCCTCCACCGACAGGGCCGCGATGTGGGCGGCGGCCAGCCGCTCCTCCAGGTAGCTCATGCGGAAACGGGCGATGGAAGGGGTGTAGATCAGCACCTCCGCCAGCAGCACGAACAGGATGGTCAGCACCAGCAGCTTGGCCGACAGGCTGGTCGCGACGGTGTGGCGGGGCATGGGCGGAGGAACTGAGCGTGTGTTGCAGGAACGCCATCCTACGACGGTGACAAACGAGCGTCACCCCCGCCAAGGCCCCGATCCGCTGGCTTTACCGCTTTGGCGTTGGTAAGACAGGCGCCATGAGCGACCTTGCCCGTCACATCGACTCCCTGTCGCGCGCCAACGTGCTGTGCATTGGCGACGTGATGCTCGACCGTTTCGTCTATGGTTCGGTGGACCGGGTGTCGCCGGAGGCGCCGATCCCTGTCCTGCGCGTGGACCGCGAGGTGCCCAAGCTGGGCGGCGCCGGCAATGTCGCCGCCAACCTGGTGGCGCTGGAGGCGGCCTGCCGCTTCGTTTCGGTGGTCGGGCGCGACGGCATCGGCACCGACCTGCTGGCCCTGCTGCGGCGCGAGGGCGTCAGCGACGGCGCAATCGTCATCGAGGACGGGCGCCAGACCACGGTGAAGACCCGTTTCATCGCCGGCCAGCAGCAGCTTCTGCGCACCGACATCGAGACGGTGGTGCCGATCACCGTCGCCGATCGCGTGCTGGAACGGGTGCGCGAACTGCTGCCCGACGTGGGCGGCGTCATCCTGTCCGACTACGGCAAGGGTGTGTTGACCGACGATCTGGTGACGGCGGTGATCGCCGCCGCGCGGGAGGCAGGGCGCACGGTGGTGATCGACCCCAAGGGGCGCGACTACCGCCGCTATCGCGGCGCCGACATCGTGACGCCCAACCGCAAGGAGCTGATGGAGGCCACCGGCCTGCCGGCGCGGACGGACGAGGAGGTGATCGCCGCCGCCCGCCACCTGATCGCCACCTGCGGCATCGGCGCCGTCGTCGCCACCCGCAGCGAACAGGGCATGTCAGTGGTCACGGCCGGGGACGCGGTGCATCTGCCGGCCGAGGCGCGCGAGGTGTTCGACGTTTCCGGTGCCGGCGACACCGTGGTGGCGACGCTGACCGCCGCGCTGTCGGTGGGGATCGATCTGGTGGACTCGGCGCGGCTGGCCAATCTGGCCGCCGGCATCGTGGTGGGCAAGGTCGGCACCGCGGTCGTCCGCTCGGCCGAGCTGTTGTCCGGCTTGCACGAGCAGGAGTGGCGCCAGGGCGAGGAGAAGGTGGCGACCCGCGACACCGCGGCCGAGCGGGCGGAGCGCTGGCGGCTGCGCGGCAAGCGCGTGGGCTTCACCAACGGCTGCTTCGACCTGCTGCACCCCGGCCATATCTCGCTGCTGAAGCAGGCGCGGGCGGCCTGCGACATCCTGGTCGTTGGGCTGAACAGCGACGAATCGGTGAAGCGGCTGAAGGGCGAAAGCCGGCCGGTGCAGAACGAGACGGCACGTGCCACGGTGCTGGCGTCGCTGGGTTGCGTCGATCTGGTGGTGATCTTCGGCGAAGACACGCCGGAAACGCTGATCCGTGCGCTGCGCCCGGATGTGCTGGTCAAGGGCGCCGATTACACCATCGCGACCGTGGTGGGGGCGGAGTTCGTCCAGAGCTATGGCGGCAAAGTTGTGCTGGCCAATCTGGTCCAGGGCCAGAGCACGACCAACACCATCAAGCGCATGAAGAGCTGATCCAATCCGGCGGGCCATCGCCGCCGGCATCGATTGTCACTTGTAAGCTGCCGATGCATGGCCCATCTATGGGTGATCGACGTTGCTCTGGGCTTTGTTATTCCGATCCCTCACACGGATTTGGGTCTCTTCCCCGAAGTGAAATTGATGCGCCTGCGCACTCTCGCGCAGGGCAACGCCAGGAAGGGAACTGACCCATGGCTATCGGTACCGTCAAGTTTTTCAATTCCACCAAGGGCTTTGGCTTCATTCAGCCGGAAGACGGCACGGCCGACGTGTTCGTCCACATCTCCGCGGTGGAGCGCGCCGGGATCAGCAACCTCGGTGAAGGCCAGAAGCTGTCCTTCGATGCCGTTCGCGATCCGCGCCGCGGCAAGGTTGCGGCCGAGAACCTGCGCGCCCTCTGAGCGCAGCAGGTTCGAAGAGGAAGGGCGGCTCCGGCCGCCCTTTTTCGTACCGGAAATCGGGAGCGCCGCAGCCGGGATCACTGATCCCCGGCGCCGCATCGCCGCCTTTGGTGGCCCCGCCCGATACGGGACTTGTTTGATGGCCTGCCTGCGGGCACGGCCAGTTTTACGAAATGGATGGATATGAACGGTTTTAAGAATGCAGGGCTTTCGGAGCGTCTGAGCGCGGCCGCCGGCGCGAAAAAGGCACTGCTGGAAAAGTTCAAGGCGCAACCCGGTGTGAACGATCCGGTATTCGCCGAGCGCGAAGAGGCGCGGCTGGCCATTCGCGTCGCCCGTGAGGCCCGCGAGGCTGAACGCAATGCAGCGCGCGAAGCCCGCAAGGCCGCCGAACAGGAAGTGTTGCAGGCCGAGCAGGCCGAGTTGGCCGCCCGCGAGGCGCTGGCGGTTCAGGAACTTGCCGAGCAGGCCAAGCGCCAAGTGGCGACGGCAGCGGAGGCGAAAGCCGCCCGCGACGCCCGCTACGCCGCCCGTAAGGCCAGAAACCGCTGAATCGGATCGCGGAAAGTCGGAAATCGGACTGAACCGCGAATCCGGTCGTTGAACAAAGCGGTCGTTGAAAAAAGCCATGGCCCCATGCGGTTCGGATCGAACGCATGGGGCCATGGCTTTTTCATTGTCGGCTCCGGGTGGATCGGCTTCCGGAGCCGTGCTGAACGCTGACTTACATCTTCTTCTGGACGTTGTCGGCGCCACGCTCGATGGCGCGGCCGCCGGCCTGCACGTCCTGGCCCGCACCCTCGACGGTGTTGCAGGCGGCCAGCGTGGTGCCCAACAGCGTGCCCAGGACGGCGAGCAGGGCGAACTTCTTGACGGTGGTCATGGTCGGTCTCCGTTGCGGTGGCTGTGTGATGTCCACTGGAACGCAAGCGGAGCCGTAAAGGTTTCCCGATCCAATCGGAGAGGGGCCTTGCGCAAAAGGGGTGCCCTTCGCTTCGACGCCGGGATGGATTACATTTGGAGTGCTGCCGCACGTCGCGCCCGGATCGGAGACCGCCATGCCGCTCGCCCGCCGCTTCACCCCGCTGACGACCGCCGACGAATTCCTGGCCATGGAATTCCGTGACGATGCCCGATACGAACTGGTCGATGGTGAGATCGTGGGGCAGGCGCATTCAAGTCCGGCGCACAGCACCCTGCAGGTCGCCCTGGGCGGCGCATTGCGCGATGCGTTGCGGGAGAAGGCCAAGCGGGACGGAACCCGCTGCCGCGCCCTGTCGGAGGCCGGCGTCCGTCCGCACTTCGACCTAACACACAACTACTCGCGGTGACCTGCGAGCCCTTCGATCCGGAGATCCCCTACACCACGGCGCCGGTGCTGCTGGTGGAAATCCTGTCGCCGACGGAGGAGAAGGCGCAGCGGGCGAAGCTGCACGCCTATGCCGCCATGGCGTCGGTGCGGGAGATCCTGTTCCTCGACTCGCGGATCATCCGGGCGGAACTGCATCGCCGCAACTCCGACAATCTCTGGCCCGCCGCACCCGAGGTGCTGGAGGAGGAGGGGCGGCTGGTGCTGGGAACCGCCGGCCTCGACATACCGCTGGCCGAGTTGTACCGCGACCTCGGGTTCTGACCTCGTCCATTAGGCGACCCTGCTTGCAGAGACGAAGTGTCCCGTTGCCACCGGGCGTGAGCGCGGGCATAAATCGCCCCGCGGAACATCCCGCTTGCCCTCCCCGCTGGATGGGACGGCTTTTGGCAACGAGCAAGAATGGCGAAAGGAAAGCCTCTCATGGCTGAAAGCACTTTTGACGTCGTTGTGATCGGCGGCGGCCCCGGCGGGTATGTCTGCGCGATCCGCGCGGCGCAGCTCGGCTTCAAGGTCGCCTGCGTCGAGAAGCGGGGGACGCTGGGCGGCACCTGCCTGAATGTCGGCTGCATCCCGTCCAAGGCTCTGCTGGCGGCGTCGGAGAAGTTCGAGGAAGCGGCCCACGGCCTCGCCAAGTTCGGCATCAAGGTCGGTGGCGTCGAGCTCGACCTGCCGGGCATGCTGGCCCACAAGGACAAGGTCGTTAAGGACAACGTCGGCGGCATCGAATTCCTGTTCAAGAAGAACAAGGTCACCTGGCTGAAGGGTGCGGGCAAGATCACCGCCGCGAACACCGTCGAGGTCGAGGGCGTCGGTTCCATCACCGCGTCGAAGGCGATCGTCATCGCCACCGGTTCGGACGTGACCCCGCTGCCGGGCATCGCCATCGACGAGAAGCGCGTGGTGTCCTCCACCGGCGCCCTGTCGCTGCCGGAGGTTCCGAAGCATCTGGTCGTCATCGGCGGCGGCGTGATCGGGCTGGAGCTGGGCTCCGTCTGGGGCCGTCTGGGCGCCAAGGTGACGGTGGTCGAGTATCTCGACCGCGTGCTGCCGAGCATGGACAACGAGCTGTCGAAGCAGGCCCAGCGCATCTTCGCCAAGCAGGGCATGGACTTCAAGCTGGGCACCAAGGTGACCGGCGCGTCCGTGACCGAGACCGGCGTGACCCTGACGGTCGAGCCCGCCGCCGGCGGCGAGGCGCAGACCATCGAGGCCGATACCGTCCTGGTCGCCATCGGCCGCCGCCCCTACACCGAAGGCCTCGGCCTGGAGGCGGTGGGTGTCGAGCTGGAGCGCGGCCGGGTCAAGATTGACGGTCATTTCCAGACCAACGTGCCGGGCATCTACGCCATCGGCGACGTGGTGGAAGGCCCGATGCTGGCCCACAAGGCCGAGGAAGAGGGCGTCGCCCTGGCCGAGCAGCTGGCCGGCCAGAAGAGCCACGTCAACCACGACTTGGTTCCCGGCGTCGTCTACACCTGGCCGGAAGTCGCCGCCGTCGGCAAGACCGAGGAGCAGCTGAAGGCCGCGGGCGTCGCCTACAAGACCGGCAAGTTCCCGTTCACTGCGAACGGCCGCGCGCGTGCCGGCGGCAACACCGACGGCTTCGTGAAGATCCTGTCGGATGCCTCCACCGATCAGGTGCTGGGCGTCCACATGATCGGCCCGAACGTGTCGGAGATGATCGGCGAGCTGGTGCTGGCCATGGAGTTCAGCGCGTCCGCCGAGGACGTCGCCCGCACCTGCCACGCCCACCCGACTTTGTCGGAAGCGGTCAAGGAAGCGGCCCTGGCGGTGGACGGGCGTCCGCTGCACATCTGATTTCCTGCCCATCTGATCCGCGGTCCGCAAGGTCCGTAACGACGAAAGGCTCCCTCGCCGTTTGGCGGGGGAGCCTTTTCCGTTCCGGCGCCCGGGTCGCTCGTCAGGCCGCGCGGATGGTCGACAGGAAGCCGTTCACCGCGGTGCGCAGGCGGCCGGCGTCGCCGGCGAGCTGACCGGAGACCGACAGGACGTTCTCGGCGGAATGGCCGGCCTCGACGGCGGCGCTGCGGACGTCGGCGATGGTCCTGGTCACTTCCTGGGTGCCGCTGGCGGCCTGCTGGACGTTGCGGGCGATCTCGGCGGTGGCCGATCCCTGTTCCTCCACCGCAGCGGCGATGGCGGTGGAGATCTCGTCGATCTGGGCGATGATACCGCCGATCCCCTTGATGGCGCTGGCGGTCTCGTCGGTGACGCGCTGCATGCCGGTGACGTGGCCGGCGATCTCCTCCGTCGCCCGGGCGGTCTGGCTGGCGAGGCTCTTCACCTCCTGCGCCACCACGGCGAAGCCCTTGCCGGCCTCACCGGCGCGGGCGGCCTCGATGGTGGCGTTCAGCGCCAGCAGGTTGGTCTGGCTGGCAATGTCCTGAATCAACTGCACCACCGTGCCGATCTTCTCTGCCGCCTCCGTCAGGCTCAGCACCTGCCCGTTGGCCTGTTGGGCGGCCTCCACCGCCTCACGGGCGATCTGGGCGGAGCGGTTGACCCGCTCGCCGATCTCCTGGATCGACGCCGACAGCTCTTCCGTGGCGCTGGCGACGGTCTGGACGTTGCTGCTGGCATCCTGGGACGCGTTGGCGACCACGCCGGCCTGCTGGCTGGTCTGGGTCGCGGTGGCGGTCATGGTCTGGGCCGTGCCGGTCATCGATTGGGCCGCACGGTCGACGCCGTCGACCACATTCATAACCTGGGCCTCCAGGGTGTCGGCCAGTTGCAGCATGGCGGCGCGGCGTTCGGCGTCGGCCTTGGCCTGATCCTCCGCCCGCTGGTCGATCATCCGCTTCAGGTCGGCCAACATCTTGCGCAGGGCGTCGGCCAGGGCGCCGACCTCGTCGGATTGGCGGATGTCGAGCGTCTGATCGAAGCGGCCGGCGGCGATGCCTTCGGCGAAGGCGACGCTGGCGCGGATCGGCCGGGCGACGCCGCCGGCGACCACCCACATCACCGCGACGGCGCCAAGCGCGACCAGGGCGCCGACGGTCATCTGCCACAGGATGTTGGAGTTGGCACGCTCGCCGAGCGCGGAGGACAGCGCCATGCCGTCGGCCAGCACGATGTCCTTCGGCACCTGCACCAGCACCGCCCACGGCTTCTCGGTGTTACCCATGGTGATGGGGGCGAAGCTGCGCAGCATGTTGGTGGAGGACTCGATGTCGACATGGGCCTTGCCGGCCTGGACATTCGCCAGATCGGCCTGCCAGGAGGTGTCGAAGGTGGAGATCGGCTGGCCGATCAGGTCGGGCCGGGCGCTGTGGGCGACGATCAGGCCCATGTTGCTGATGATGACGACCTGGCTGCGGCCGTCGAACACCGCGGCGCTGACCTTGGTCGACAGCTGCTGGACGAAATCGAGGTTGAAGTCGGCGCCGGCCACGCCGCGGAACTTGCCGTCGATCACCACCGGCACCGACAGGGTCGCCAGGAACACCTGCTTGCCCTGCACGATGTAGGGCAGGGGGTCGAGCACGCTTTCACGCCCGTTCTCCTGCGGGCCGATGTACCAGCCGCCCTTCATGACGCCGTTGGGATGGCGTTCGCGGCTGTCATACTCGACCAGGGGCTGCATGGCGATGTGGCCGCTCTGGTCGCGGTTCCAATAGGGAAGGAAGCGGCCGGTGGCGTCGGTGCCGGTTTCGCGGCGGTTGCGGAACTCTTCGTCCCGGCCGTCGAGCGCGTTGGGCTCCCAGGCCGAATAGGTGCCGTTGAACAGCGGGTTGCGCTTCAGCACCGACAGGAGCACGCCGTTGAAGGCGTCGCGGCGCCGGTCGGACGGGACATGGCCGCCCGCGCTGCCATCGGCGAGGCTGGAGAAGCTGGCGGCCATGGTCCGGGCGGCGTTCAATGCGGTGTCGAACTCCGACCGCAGAAGGCCGGCCTGCGTGGCTGCGAGATTCTGAAGCGATTCCGTCGTCTTGCTCTCAAGAATTCGCTCTACGTTGTCCGTGACGAATTCGTTGCTGGAGCGTGTCGACAGAATTCCGAAACCGACGAGTACGGCAACCGTGCCGGCCAAGCAAAGTCCAGATAGGATGGATATCTTCGATTGGATTGATTTTATTTGCATGTCGGTTTCCCCGCGTGAGCTGCGCGCTGGGATAGCATTAGAAAATTGAAATATTAAACAACAGATAACAGCTTGTAAGGGTTTATCA
Source organism: Azospirillum sp. B21 (assembly GCF_008364825.1). Classification (GTDB taxonomy): domain Bacteria; phylum Pseudomonadota; class Alphaproteobacteria; order Azospirillales; family Azospirillaceae; genus Azospirillum. Next base: position 989,596 of record NZ_VTTO01000001.1, on the reverse strand, counting down.
CCGATATCCTGTACAAAAGTCTGATAGGCTCAGAGAGTTTGACAATCATTATCATTGGGTATTCTTGCAATGTGCAGAACACGTTTGATTGACGGCAAAGTGAATGCCGTCAGTTCGATTGTTGCGCGGTTTGCAGCGTGACCGCGAGTGCTTTGATGGAGAGTTCGGCCAGACGTTGGGGCGCATACTGGAATATGTCGACTGGGTTGAGCAATCCGGCGTCGGTCAGCCCTTGCGCGCCCGAGGATGGGCGTTGCGGTACACGTTCATCAACTGCTCGTTCTCCACATCCGTGTAACGCTGGGTTGTGGAAAGTGAAGCGTGGCCGAGCAGGTCCTGGATGGCACGCAGGTCGCCGCCGTCCGCCAAAAGATGGGTCGCGAAACTATGTCGCAGGGCGTGCGGGGTGGCACTGTCCGGCATGCCCATCAGGGCGCGCAGCTTCTGCATCTGGTGCTGGGCCACGCTGGCGTTCAGCCGGCCGCCGCGGGTGCCGACGAACAGCGGGCCGTCCGGCGCCAGCGTGAAGGGGCAGCTGTCGATATAGGCGCGCACAGCCTCCGTCACCGCCGGCAGCACGGGGATCATGCGGTCCTTGCGGCCCTTGCCGGTGACGCGCAGCGTGTCGCCCAGCGGTGCGTCCTTTCGGGCCAGACCCAGCGCCTCCGAAATGCGCAGGCCGCAGCCGTAGAGAAGTGTGAACAGGGCGCGGTCACGCTTGCCGATCCAGGGCTCCTCGCGGTCGCGTTCGGCCTCCTCCAGCAGGCGGTCGGCGTCGATCTCCGTCAGCGGGCGCGGGGCCGGGCGCTTGACCTTCGGTGTGGCGAGCGTGGCGATGGCGGGATTGTGCAGGCGGCCGCTGCGGTCCATCCAGCGGAACAGGTTGCGCACCGCCGCCAGCTTCCGCGCCCGGCTGGCCCCGACCAGCCCATCCATCGCCAGCCTGGACATCCAGGCGCGGAAATCCGCCGCCTTCAGGTCGCCCAGATCGTTCAGCGAGGGCGGGGTGCCGCCGCGGAATTCGGTGAGGAAGCGCAGGAACTCAGCAACGTCGGCGGTGTAGGCCGACAGGGTGTGGCGGGAAACCGCCTTTTCGCTCTCCATCCAGCGCTGCCAATGGGCCAGCACGTCCTGGACGTCCGGCTTGGCGGAGAATCCCAATACAGGTTCGCTCACGCCGGCAGCTCCAGCCAGCCGCGGATCACCCGCTCGATGACGCGGGCGAGGAAGCCGACCAGTTCGGTGCCCTGACCGCTGTGGAAGGTGTCGGGCTCGCGGCTGCCGAAGGCGAGCAGGCCGTCGGGCGTCTCGCTGGAAACCTGGATGCGGATCAGCGCCTCCGACCGGACCAGGCCGGCGCCGGGACCGTAGATCTCGGGATCGCCCTGGATGTCGGTGTTCAGCACCACGTCGGCGCGGCCCAGCCGGTCGGCGATGGCGCCCGGCTCCACCACCCGCACGCCGGAGCGGTGGACATGGGGGATGTCGGTGCCGTTGGATTCGATGACGAGGCAGGCGACGTCGAGGTCGAGCAGAACCGCGAGGTCGGTGGTGATGGTCTGGATCAGCTGCTCGAAGCTTTGGGCGTCGAGCAGGAACAGCACCGCGGCATGGATGCGGTTCTGGCTGTTCAGGTTGGCCCGGCTGGTGCCGATCAGCTCGCGCTGCTGGTCCTTGAGGGTGCGGACCTCGGCGCGCAGCCGGTCGACCATGAAGGCCTGGAGGTCCACCACCCCACGCCCACGGTCGACCGACGGCGGAGTCAGGTGGTGGACCAGATCGGCGTTCTGGGCCAGGAAGTCCGGGTGGCTCCGCAGATAGGCGCGCACATCCTCCGAGGAGAGCGTCGACGCCTGACGCGGGGGGTGGCCCGGTTCGCGGCCCCTGTCGGCCATGATCGCTCCGGCCCGCCTTACAGGATCGACTGACCGGTCTTCTTCCAGTCATCGACGAACTGGGAGAGACCCTTGTCGGTCAGCGGGTGGTTGAACAGCTGCTTCAGCACCGACGCCGGGGCGGTCACCACATGGGCGCCGAGGCGGGCTGCCTTGACGATGTGCATCGGGTTGCGGATCGAGGCGACCAGCACCTCGGTCTTGAAGGCGTCGTAGTTGTTATAGATCTCGCAGATGTCCTTGATGATGCCCATACCGTCCTGGCCGATGTCGTCCAGACGGCCGACGAAGGGCGACACGAAGCTGGCGCCGGCCTTGGCCGCCAGGATCGCCTGGGCGGGGGAGAAGCACAGCGTGACGTTGACCATCGTGCCTTCGGACGAGATGATCTTGCAGACCTTCAGGCCGGCCGGGGTCAGGGGCACCTTCACCGCGACGCGGTGGGAGATCTTGGCGATCTTGTGGGCCTCGGCGAGCATGGTCTCGAAGTCGGTGGAGGCCACCTCGGCGCTGACCGGACCGTTGACGACGTCGCAAATCTCGGCCACGAGGTCGAGGAATTGACGGCCGGACTTGGCGATCAGGGAGGGGTTGGTGGTAACACCGTCCAGCAGACCGGTATCGGCCAGATCGCGGATCTCGGCGATGTCGGCGGTGTCGACGAAGAACTTCATGACGAAGGGTCCATGCTTGCTGATGTTGACCGGAACCGGCCGCGCCGGAAAGCTGACCGACGCGCCGTCCCGCCCGGTGCCCGGGACATGAGGCCACTCTAGCCGATGCGTTCGACTTCCGCCAGTTCCGCCCCGGGCATTCAGGGGGATCTTCTTGGGGACACGCCCGAAACGGGGCAGCCCGAAGGCGATTTCGCGCCCGAATCCACCCGTTCCGCGGCAAAGCTCCAGCCCGGTGCGCCGGACCGCCGCGTCGCCGTTCTGCTGCCACTGCCCTTGCGCGAGGCCTACGACTACCGCGTGCCGGACGGGATGGAACTGGTTCCCGGCGATTACGTCGAGGTGCCGCTGGGCCCGCGCCGGGTCATCGGCGTCGTCTGGGGACCCGGCGCCGGGACACTGGAGTCCGGCCGGCTGAAGGCGGTGGTGCGCCGGTTCGACGTGCCGCCGATGACCGAGGTCGGCCGCCGCTTCGTCGAATGGGTCGCCGCCTACACCATGACCCCGCCGGGCTTCGTCCTGCGCATGGCGGTCAGCGTGCCGGCGGCGCTGGAGCCGCCCAAGCCGATGCTGGCCTATCTGCGCAAGCAGGGTGCCGAGCCGCCGCCCGGCTTCAAGATGACCGACCCGCGCAGGCGCATCCTGGCCTTGCTGGAGGATGGGCCGCCGCGCACGCCGGCGGAACTGGCCGACGAGGCCGGCTGCGGCGTCACCGTGGTGCGGGGACTGGCGGAGGCCGGGCTGCTGGAGCCGGTGATGCTGCAGCCGACCCGGCTCGGCCGGCCGGACTGGCAGCGGCCGGGGCCCACCCTTTCACCCGACCAGCGGGCGGCGGCCGATGACCTGCGTGAGCGGGTGGCATCGGGGCGCTACTCCACCGTGCTGCTCGACGGCGTCACCGGGTCGGGCAAGACGGAGGTCTATTACGAAGCGATCTCGGCGGCGCTGGAGCAGGGCAAACAGGCGCTGGTGCTGCTGCCGGAAATCGCGCTGTCGGCGCAGTGGCTCGACCGCTTCGCCCGGCGCTTCGGCGCGCCGCCGGCGGAATGGCATTCGGAATTGACCGGGGCGCAGCGCCGCGACACCTGGCGCGCGGTGTCGAAGGGCGAGGTGCCGGTGGTGGTCGGCGCGCGCTCGGCGCTGTTCCTGCCCTATCCCGACCTGGGCGTCATCATCGTCGACGAGGAGCACGACTCCGCCTACAAGCAGGAGGAGGGGGCGATCTACCACGCCCGCGACATGGCGGTGGCGCGGGCGCATCTAGGGGGCTTGCCCATCGCGCTGGTCTCGGCCACGCCGTCGCTGGAGACCAAGGTCAATGCCGACAGCCACCGCTATGCCCGCATCGCCCTGCCGGCGCGCCATGGCGGCGCCGTGCTGCCCGACGTCGAACTGGTCGACCTGCGGCGCGACCGTCCGCCGGCCCGGCATTGGCTGGCGCCCAGCCTGCGCAAGGCACTGACCGACACGCTGTCGGGGGGCGAGCAGGCGATGCTGTTCCTGAACCGCCGCGGCTACGCCCCGCTGACCCTGTGCCGCGCCTGCGGCCACCGCATGCAATGCCCGAACTGCACAGCGTGGCTGGTCGAGCACCGGCTCGCGCGGAAGTTGCAGTGCCACCATTGCGGCCTGCAGCAGCCCTTGCCCCATGCCTGCCCGGAATGCGGGGAGGAGGGCACGATGGCGGCTTGCGGTCCCGGCGTGGAGCGCATCGCCGAGGAGGTGGCGGAGCTGTTCCCCGAGGCCCGTGCCGCCATCATGGCGTCCGACACCCTGCATGGGCCGCGCGCCATCCAGGAGATGGTGGAGAGCATCGGCCGGCACGAACTGGACATCATCATCGGCACCCAGGTGATGGCGAAGGGCCACCATTTTCCGATGCTGACCCTGGTGGGGGTGGTCGATGCCGACCTGGGCCTCAACGGCGGCGACCTGCGGGCGGCGGAGCGCACCTACCAGCTTTTGCATCAGGTGGCCGGGCGCGCCGGGCGCGGCGAGCGGCCGGGACGGGTGATGCTGCAGACCTTCATGCCCGAACATCCGGTGATGCAGGCTCTGGCCGCCGGCGACCGCGACGGCTTCTACCAACTGGAGGCGGAGATGCGGCTGGAGGCCGGCATGCCGCCCTTCGGCCGGCTGGCGGCGCTGATCGTGTCGGGCGAGGATCCGACGCTGGTGGAGCGGGTGGCGATGGCGCTGGGCCGCGCGGCCCCGCGCAGCGACGACGTCCATGTGCTGGGGCCGGCCCCGGCGCCGCTGGCCCTGCTGCGCGGGCGGCACCGCCGCCGCCTGCTGCTGAAGGCGCCGCGCAGCACCCAGGTGCAGCCGCTGATCGCGGAATGGCTGGACCGGGTGGAGATCCCGCCGGCCATTCGGGTGCAGATCGATGTCGACCCCTACAGCTTCCTTTAGGCGTCCTTGGTGCCGTCCGGCGAAGCTGCGGCGAATTGACCCGAATTGGTCGCCGCGACGGCCGGGCATGGCACCTGTGACGTTTGGTCCATTGCGCGGCGGCGGTCACGGTATTACCACGGCCGAGATGGTTCCGAATCGAAACATCCTTCCCGGACCCAAACACCACAGGCACAGGTTCAGGCTGATGGCCGGCATGATCTCCAAGCTTCGTCTGCGCGTACAGCGTCAAACCCTGCTGACCGTTCTGCCGGTTCTGCTGCTGCTGGTGGTCATTGCCTTCGCCGCCGGCGCGCCGGCCCACACCCGCGGCACCGATGCGGAGGCGCTGACCATGATCGACCGTGCCCAGCATCTGCTGGAGCGCATCGGTCCGGACGCTGCGGCCGAAGCCTTTGCCGGCCATGATAGCGCTTACATCGACCGCGACCTCTACCCGATGCTGCTGGACGACAAGGGCGTGATGATCGCCCATGGCTGGACCGCGACGCTCAACGGGTCGGACCTGCAGGATCTGCGCGACGTCGACGGGAAGCCCTTCATCCGCGAGGCGCTGGCCGGGGTGGCGCGCGACGGGCGCACCGATGTCACCTATCAGTGGATCGATCCGCTGACCGGACAGGTCGCGCGCAAGACGATGCACGCCCGCCGCTTGGTGCTGAACGGCAAGCCCTACATGCTGGCGGTCGGGGTCTACCGATAGGCGGGGATGGCGCCGGCAGGTCGTCCGGTTCGACAGTGGAACGCATGCGGCGGGATGCCGCACGTCTCTTTTCTACATGGTGAAATTTGGAAGCCGCCCTTCCTGGGCCATCCGACGGTCACGGCGTCCGCGGGCGACGCGGGCGCCAGATCGACAGGCATTCCGCGGCGCTGTCGCCGGCTCCGATGCCGTACCACCCGGAACGGTCGTGGAAGGACAGGCTGTAGCGCCCCTTGGCATCGCGTTCGAAGCGGAAGACGGGGCGATCCACCTCCGGCAGAAGCACCAGCAGGCGATCGTGGTCGCGGCCCGACTCGCGCAGCACGCCGGCCCAATGGCCGTGGCTCAGCTTGGGTTCGGCGACCGCGGAGAAGGCGTCCAGGTCTTCCGGAGTGAAACGGGCGCGGCAGAACTGGATGACGTTCGACGGCCGGGATCCGGTGCCGGCATCGGCGATCGCAACGGTGTCGGCAACGGCATCGGCACTAGGATCGGACGTCGGCATGATGGTCATGGCGGAAGGGCCCCTGGTCTCTCTGGACCGGCCTCGAGCATGGCGAAACCACCGGAAACGGTGGCGGATCGGCCGGCTGGGCGGTTCGGTACGACCGTGGATCAGATTGGTTAACCTTGAATTAAGCCGAGATTGGGGCCACATCGAAGTCACAGCCGGTATGACCAGTCGAGCCCGACTCGAGTCATTGGCGAACGCAGTTGCGACCAATGATTCCGCAGTTGCTCAAAACGCCGCAGTCAAATTGTCCAGACCCCGTTGCGTAGGCGCGATTCCTGTGATATTGGACCGCTCGCTTTCGCGGCCGGGGTGTTTGTGCCTCGGGTTGACACCCTATAAGGCCGCCGAATTCACCGTCTACCGAACTCAATTCGAGGGATCAGGTGGCATCCGAAGGAACAGGCGTATCCGAACTCGCCGCGCGTTACTCCATCGCGCTGTTCGAGCTTGCGGACGAAAACCAGGCGTTGGACACGGTCGCGAGCGACCTGACCACGCTGAAGCAGATCCTGGCCGAGAGCGCTGACCTCCGTCGCCTCGTCCGCAGCCCCGTCATCAGCCGCGCCGATCAGGGCAAGGCCATGGCCGCTGTCCTGGACAGCGCCGGCGTGTCCGATCTGACCAAGCGCTTCATCGGGCTGGTGGCGGCCAACCGCCGCCTGTTCTCGATCGACGGGATGATCGATGGCTTCCTGGCCGAACTGGCCCGGCGCCGCGGCGAGGTCACGGCGCAGGTCACGACGGCCCAGCCGCTGAACGACGCCCAGCGCGACGCCGTCATCGACGCGCTCAAGGCGTCCATCGGTTCCAAGGTGCTGGTGAACACCTCCGTCGATCCGGAGTTGATCGGCGGCATGATCGTTAAGTTCGGCTCGCGCATGGTCGATACCTCGGTGCGCACGAAGCTGAACAAATTGCAACTCGCCATGAAGGCCTCAGGGGGATCAGTCTGATGGATATCCGCGCCGCAGAAATCTCTGCGATCCTCAAGCAGCAGATCGCGAATTTCGGGACCGAGGCGGATGTCGCCGAGGTTGGTCAGGTCCTGTCGGTGGGTGACGGCGTCGCCCGCGTGCACGGCCTGGACAACGTCCGCGCCGGCGAAATGGTCGAGTTCCCGGGTGGCCTGCAGGGCATGGCGCTGAACCTCGAAACCGACAATGTCGGTATCGTGATCTTCGGCGACGACCGCGGCATCAAGGAAGGCGACACCGTCAAGCGCACCGGCACCATCGTCGACGTTCCGGTCGGCCGTGGCCTGCTGGGCCGCGTGGTCGACGGCCTGGGCAACCCGATCGACGGCAAGGGTCCGCTGGTCAACGTCGAGCGCAAGCGCGTCGAGGTGAAGGCCCCCGGCATCATCCCGCGCAAGTCGGTGCACGAGCCGATGCAGACCGGCCTGAAGGCCGTCGACAGTCTGGTTCCGATCGGGCGCGGCCAGCGCGAACTGATCATCGGTGACCGTCAGACCGGCAAGACCGCCGTCGTCATCGACACCTTCCTGAACCAGAAGCCGATCAACCAGGGCGACGACGAGAGCAAGAAGCTCTACTGCATCTACGTCGCCGTCGGCCAGAAGCGTTCGACCGTCGCCCAGATCGTCAAGACCCTGGAAGACGCCGGCGCCATGGAATACTCCATCGTCGTCGCCGCCACCGCGTCGGAGCCGGCTCCGCTGCAGTTCCTGGCGCCGTACACCGGCTGCACGATGGGCGAGTATTTCCGCGACAACGGCATGCACGCCCTGATCGTGTACGACGATCTGTCCAAGCAGGCCGTCGCCTACCGCCAGATGTCGCTGCTGCTCCGCCGTCCGCCGGGCCGCGAAGCCTATCCGGGCGACGTGTTCTACCTCCACAGCCGCCTGCTGGAGCGCGCCGCCAAGATGGGCGACGCCCACGGCAACGGCTCGCTGACCGCCCTGCCGGTCATCGAGACCCAGGCCGGCGACGTGTCCGCCTACATCCCGACCAACGTGATCTCGATCACCGACGGTCAGATCTTCCTGGAAACCGGCCTGTTCTATAAGGGCATCCGCCCTGCCATCAACGTCGGTCTGTCGGTGAGCCGCGTCGGCTCCGCCGCCCAGATCAAGGCGATGAAGCAGGTCGCCGGCACCATCAAGATGGAACTCGCGCAGTACCGCGAGATGGCTGCCTTCGCCCAGTTCGCCTCGGACCTCGACGCCTCGACCCAGCGCCTGCTGGCCCGCGGCGCCCGTCTGACCGAGCTGCTGAAGCAGGGCCAGTTCCAGCCGCTGCCCGTCGAAGAGCAGGTCGTGTCGATCTTCGCCGGCGTGAAGGGCTACCTGGACGCCATCCGCGTCGAGGACGTGAACCGCTTCGAGGCCAAGTTCCTGTCGGAAATCCGCGCCAAGGGCGCCGATATCCTGGCGGCGATCCGCACCGACAAGCAGATCACCTCGGCGACCGAAGAGAAGCTGAAGGCGTTCCTCGACGGCTTCGCCAAGGTCTTCGCCTGACCGACCGCGCGCGGGGGCGGGAAACCGCCCCCCACCGTCTTGTAGAGACGGTCACGGAACGACCTCGAGCGGAATTGAAGGGCCGGCATGCCTAACCTCAAGGACCTAAAGAACCGGATCTCGAGCGTCCAGTCGACGCGCAAGATCACCTCGGCCATGAAGATGGTTGCGGCTTCCAAGCTGCGCCGCGCTCAGGACCAGGCGGAAGCCAGCGGTCCCTACGCGGAGCGCATGGGCCGCATGCTGTCCTCCCTGGCCGCCAACGTGCAGGACAGCGGCAACGGCCCGAAGCTGATGACCGGGACGGGCGCCGACAAGGTGCATCTGCTGGTCGTCATCAGCTCCGACCGCGGTCTGTGCGGCGCCTTCAACGGCTCCATCGTTCGTGAGGCCAAGCGCCAGATCACGCGCCTGCAGAGCGAAGGCAAGACCGTCAAGCTGCTGACCGTCGGCCGCAAGGGCCGCGACCAGCTGAAGCGCGAATTCGCCTCCCTGATCGTCGAAAGCTACGAGGATGTCGGCCGCCGCCGGCTCGGCTTCAGCGACGCCGACATGGTGGCGACGAAGGTGCTGGCGATGTTCGATGCCGGCGAGTTCGACGTCTGCTCGGTCATCTTCAACAAGTTCAAGTCGGCGATCTCCCAGATCGTCACGGTTCAGCAGCTCATCCCCTTCGCCGTCGCCACCGAGGCCACCGAGGCCGCCGGTGCTGATGCCAAGGCGATGTACGAGTTCGAGCCGGACGAGGAGCAGATCCTCGCCGAACTGCTGCCGCGCAATCTGTCCATCCAGATCTACCGCGCCCTCCTGGAGAGCGCAGCGTCCGAGCAGGGTGCCCGGATGACCGCGATGGACAATGCGACGCGCAACGCCGGCGACATGATCAACAAGCTGACGATCACCTACAACCGGACGCGCCAGGCCTACATCACCAAGGAGCTGATCGAGATCATCTCCGGTGCCGAAGCCCTGTAACGGCCGCATCCGCACGTAGCGTCCAGCCAATTTGCGCCGGCGACGGCATACCGACACTTACCGAGTTCCTAGGGAGCTTTACTCCATGGCCACCACCAATTCTGTCGGCAAGATCACGCAGGTCACGGGCGCCGTCGTGGACGTGCAGTTCGACGGCGACCTGCCGGCGATCCTGAACGCGCTGCACACCCAGAACGACGGCAAGACGCTCGTTCTGGAAGTGGCGCAGCACCTGGGCGAGAGCACGGTCCGCACCATCGCCATGGACAGCACCGACGGTCTGGTGCGTGGCGCCGAGGTGACCGACACCGGCGCGCCGATCGCCGTGCCGGTCGGCCCGGAGACGCTCGGCCGCATCATCAACGTCATCGGCGAGCCGATCGACGAGCGCGGTGCGGTCAACGCCGCCCGCTCGCTGCCGATCCACCGTCAGGCCCCGGATTTCGTCGACCAGTCGACGGACGCCGAAGTGCTGATCACCGGCATCAAGGTCATCGACCTGCTGGCTCCCTACGCCAAGGGCGGCAAGATCGGCCTGTTCGGCGGCGCCGGCGTCGGCAAGACCGTGACGATCATGGAGCTGATCAACAACGTCGCCAAGGCGCACGGCGGTGTGTCGGTGTTCGCCGGCGTGGGTGAGCGTACCCGTGAGGGCAACGACCTCTACCACGAGATGATCGAGTCGGGCGTCATCAAGCTCGACGGCCCGGGTTCGAAGGTGGCCCTGGTGTACGGCCAGATGAACGAGCCGCCGGGCGCCCGCGCCCGCGTCGCGCTGAGCGGCCTGACGCTCGCGGAATACTTCCGCGACGAGGAAGGCCAGGACGTGCTGTTCTTCGTGGACAACATCTTCCGCTTTACCCAGGCCGGTTCGGAAGTGTCGGCCCTGCTGGGCCGCATCCCGTCGGCGGTGGGTTACCAGCCGACGCTGGGCACCGACATGGGCGCCCTGCAGGAGCGCATCACCTCGACCAAGAAGGGCTCGATCACCTCGGTGCAGGCCATTTACGTGCCCGCCGACGATCTGACCGACCCGGCCCCCGCCGCCTCCTTCGCCCACCTGGACGCCACCACGGTGCTGTCGCGCTCGATCGCCGAAATGGCCATCTTCCCGGCCGTGGACCCGCTCGACTCGACCAGCCGCATCCTCGACCCGCGCGTCGTCGGTGAGGAGCACTACGCGGTCGCCCGCTCGGTGCAGAAGGTTCTGCAGACCTACAAGTCGCTGCAGGACATCATCGCCATCCTGGGCATGGACGAGCTGTCGGAAGAGGACAAGCTGGTCGTCGCCCGCGCCCGCAAGATCCAGCGCTTCCTGTCGCAGCCGTTCCACGTCGCCGAGGTGTTCACCGGCACGCCGGGCGTTCTGGTCAGCCTGGAAGACACCATCAAGGGCTTCAAGGGCATCGTGAACGGCGACTACGATCACCTGCCGGAGGCTGCCTTCTACATGGTCGGCACCATCGACGAGGCGATCGCCAAGGCCAAGAAGCTGGCCGCCGCCTGATCCCTCACCAGGGATTGCGGCATTCCGACCCGGCCCCATCGCCCTTGTGAAGAGGCGTGAGAGGGCCGGGTGGAAATCGACATCAGCACACCCCCTCCCCCCGTCAGCGGGGGAGGGGGTTCCTATGAAGAGGCACCAGGAAACCCATGGCCGATAAAGTCGAATTCGAGCTGGTCTCGCCGGAAAAGCTGCTGAAGTCGCAGCCCGTGGACATGGTCGTGGTGCCGGGTTCGGAAGGCGATTTCGGCGTGCTCGCCGGCCATTCGCCGATGATCTCGACCGTGCGTCCGGGTGTCATCGACGTCTATGAGGGCGACCGCGTGGTCGACCGCGTCTTCGTCGCCGGCGGCTTCGCCGAGGTCACCGAGGCCCGCTGCACCGTGCTGGCCGAGGAAGCGGTGGCGCTGACCGACCTGGACCGCGCCGCGGTCGAGAAGCAGATCAAGGATCTGTCCGAAGATCTGGACGACAGCAAGTCGGACGCCGAGCGTGCCGTCGCGGAGGCCAAGCTGGCCGTTGCGCGTGCCAAGCTGGACGCGCTGAGCCAGTCCTCCGCTCACTGAGCGGAAAGTTCGTCGGCCCAGGGTTTTCCGGGGCAGACGGCATACATTTCTTCGGTCAGACGGGCGGCTTGGGCTTCCAGGCCGCCCGTTTCCGTTGCGACTCGGTTGCATCGCGAAAAAGACGACTTACATTCGAAGGCCTGAACCGTAAATCCCGCCGCACCCCGACGGCACTGGTGGGGACGCGGGGAACAGACCTTACCCGATATTGGACACGGCCGCCGGCAGGGCGGCCCAAGACGAGGCGGCAGAGCGGATCATGGCGCGTGCGCATTGGCGGATCGATGAGCTTCCCTGGGACCGTTTCGATGCCGGCCGGGTGGATCCCGACCTGGTCCCTCTGATCAAGGCGGCGGCTCTGGTCGAATTCAACGCCGACGACTACACGGCCTATCTGTGCAACGTCTTCAATGACGATCCGGAGTTCCAGGAGGTCGCCCGCGGCTGGGCGGTCGAGGAGGTCCAGCATGGCGAGGCGCTGGGCCGCTGGGCCGAGCTGGTCGATCCGACCTTCGATTTCCGGGCCGCAGTAGAGCGCTTCCGCGCCGGCTACCGCGTGCCGATCGATCTGGACGCCTCGGTCCGTGGATCGCGCACCGGCGAGATGATTGCCCGCTGCATGGTGGAGACTGGCACCAGCTCCTACTACGCCGCCATCGGCGACTCGACCGATGAGCCGGTGCTGAAGGAGATCTGCCGCAACATTGCTGCCGACGAACTGCGCCACTACAAGATCTTCTACACCTACGCCAAGAAGTACCTGGACCGTGAAGGGCTGAACAAGATCCAGCGCCTAAAGGTGGCGCTGTCGCGCATCGGCGAGTCCGAGGATGACGAGCTGGCCTACGCCTATTACGCCGCCAACGCCCCGGCCGAGGCCGCGTACGAGCACAAGGTCTACAACGCCGCCTACAAGCGCCGCGCATTCGGCCGCTACCGCCGCAAGCACGTCGACCGCGCCATCGCCATGGTGTTCAAGGCCTGTGGCCTGAAGCCGCACACGCGGCTGTGCAGCGTGGCCTCGCGTGGCGCCTGGTGGTTTATCGACCGACAGGCTCGGAAGCTGGCGGCGCAGGCCTGACCGCGTCAAGCCAACCCGTCGGTGGCCGACGTCCAGGCAGTGACCGGCGTATCACGCAGGCGAGCCGCGGGAGGTGCATGCTGTGGAAGCCCAGGGCCGACGACTGCGTTTCTGAACGGAAAAGGCCCCGTCTCGGCGAGAGACGGGGCCTTTTTCCTTGCCGGCGCTGTCCGGATCAGGCGGCGCTGGGCTTGCGGCGCATCGGCGTGTTGCCGCCGGGGGTGCCGGCCACGCGCGGGGCCTGCTTGCCGCCCCCATGGTTGTTGTTGCCATGGGTGTTGCCGTGCGAAACGGCATGCGGAGCCGGGCGGCGGTCATGCCGGTTCTGGTCGTTGCGGGCGGCGTCCGGCCGCGGTGCGCCGGTTGGCTTGCCGGCCTTCTGCGGGACCTTGGCTGCCGACGCGACAGGCTTCGGCTGTGCAGCCTTGGCGGGGGCCGCCGGCTTCGGCGCGGCGTTGGAACCAGCGTTTCTGGGGCGGGCCTGCTGCTGGTTGCGGTTGTTCTGGTTGCGGTTGCTGCCCGGCGCCTTGGGGCGGGGCGGCGGCTTGCTGGAGGCGTGGATTTGCGCCACGTCGACCGCGTGGTACGGGTGGTCGGTGTCGGCCGGGATGGGCTGACGGATCGTCTTCTCGATATCCTTCAGGTAGCCGACCTCTTCATGGTCGCAGAAGGACACCGCGCTGCCGTCGGTGCCGGCGCGGGCGGTCCGGCCGATGCGGTGGACGTAGCTTTCCGGCTCGTTCGGCAGGTCGAAGTTGATGACGTGGCTGATGCCGTCGATGTCGATGCCGCGGGCGGCGATGTCGGTCGCCACCAGCGCCCGCAACTCGCCCGCGCGGAAGCTTTCCAGCGCGCGGACGCGGGCCGACTGCGACTTGTCGCCATGGATGGCGTCGGCGGCGATGCCGGCCTTCTTCAGGTGGTCGGCGATGCGGTCGGCGCCGTGCTTGGTGCGGGCGAAGACGATGGTGCGGGCCATCGCCGAATCTTCGAGCAGGTCGGCCAGCAGACGGCGCTTGTCGCTGCGCTCCACGAACAGGACGCGCTGGTTGATGCGCTCCACCGTGGTCGATTGCGGCGTCACTTCGATGCGTTCGGCATCGGTCAGGATGCTGTTGGCCAGATCGACGACGGCGTCGGGCATGGTGGCGGAGAACAGCAGGGTCTGCCGTTCCTTCGGCAGCACCGCGACCACCTTCCGCACGTCGCGGATGAAGCCCATGTCGAGCATGCGGTCGGCTTCGTCGAGGACGAACACCTCGATCGCGCCGAGATTGACGTGGTTCTGCGCCATCAGGTCGAGCAGGCGGCCGGGGGTGGCGATCAGCACCTCGACGCCGCGGGCGATGGCGGCGACCTGCGGGCTTTGGCCGACGCCGCCATGGATCACGGTGCGGCGGATCGGCAGATGGCGGCCGTAGGTGGTGAAGCTGTCACCGATCTGCAGCGCCAGTTCCCGCGTCGGGGTCAGGATCAGCGTGCGCGGCGACTTGGCGGCCACGCGCTTCTTGTTCTGGAACAGCCGCTGCAGGATGGGCAGCGTGAAGGCTGCGGTCTTGCCTGTGCCGGTCTGGGCGAGGCCCAGAACGTCGCGGCCGGCCAGCAGCAGCGGGATGGCGCCGGCCTGGATCGGCGTGGCCGTGGAGTATCCCTCCTCCGCGACGGCGCGCAGAAGAGGCTCGATCAGGCCGAGGCCGGAAAATTCGGTCATGGAAGCGATGGTCCTGGTCACCAAAATGGGGGCCGCGCCAGGAGGGAGCGGCCGGGCTTGCGCGCTCCGCGGCGGGTTGGCGCGGAGCCGTCGGGCGGCGGGCGATCCGGGCGCGCGCAAGTCCTGCGCGGCGCCGGGCGCCGTCCGACCCCGGACAGATAGGGCCGGTGGCTTGATTTGGCAAGCAAACTCGGCGCGCGGCTGGGGTGCGCCGGTCAGCATGCGCGGGGGAGGGGCGCGAATCCCCGCCGCGGCACCGCGGCAAATCGTCGCGCCCCGGGGCTGGTCAGGAGGTGCTTACGGCTTCTTGATGACGCCGCAGGCGATGCGGTCGCCCGAGTTGCCGGCGGGCTGGCTGAGATAGTCGTCGGGCTGGGCATGGACGACGATGGAGGTCCCGCCCTGCTTGAACAGGCCGTCCGGCGCGTCGGTCAGTGTGACCATGTGGGTGATCGCCTCGAACCCGGCCTTGCCGGCCTCGTTGGCCCAGATGTTGGGAAGCTCGCCATAGTGCATCTTTTCGGCCTCGAGCCCGTGCTTGGAGCCCTGGGCGGCGAAATGGCCGCCGGCCGCCTTGAAGTCGGGCGTGCAGGCGCCGTTTTCGTGGATGTGGATGCCGTGCCAGCCCGGCGGCAGCCCTTCGAGTTGGCCGTGGACCAGGATGCCGTGCGGGAAGCGGGTGAAGGTGACGGTCCCCAGCGGCTTGCCCTGGGCATCGGCGACGGCGGCCTGGGCGGCGGGAGCGGGAGCCGGGGCCGACTGCTGGGCCAGGGCCGGGGCGGCGAACAGCGACAGGCCGGCGATCAGCAGGGCCTGCGTCGTCCCGATCCGGGGCGGGTGGGCACGGGTCATGCGGGTGAGTCCTCCATCTTGGCCGGGCCATGGGTGGCGCCGGCGGGTTCAGCGACTTTCCGTCGCTGCGAAACCGCTCTGGGATTGCGAACGGTTTTCAGTATGATGGGGGTCTCGGGAAGCAAAGACCAGGGTTGGGGTGATGACGTCGCGTCTGGAAGCGTTGTGTATGGAGAAGGGGCTGAAGATGACCGGGCAGCGCCGCGTCATCTCGCAGGTGTTGTCGGACGCCGACGACCATCCCGATGTGGAGGAGGTGCACCGCCGGGCCGTGCAGATCGACCCGCGCATTTCCATCGCCACGGTGTACCGCACCATGCGGCTGCTGGAAGATGCACAGGTGATCGAGCGCGTCGACCTGGGCGACGGCCGTGCGCGGTACGAGGAGGCGTCGGCCGACCACCATCACCACCTGATCGACACCCGCACCGGGCGTATCATCGAGTTCGCCAGCCCGGAGCTGGAGGCGCTGAAGGAGCGCATCGCCCGCGAGCTCGGCTACAGGATCGTCGGCCACCGGCTGGAGATTTACGGCGTGCCCCTGGATGAGGAGGAGCGTCCATGACCGATCCCCGTTTTTCCGAGGCAGAGCAGCCGATCGCCGACGCCATCGCCTGCCGCGATGCGGTTCAGCGCTGCTATTCCGGTCTGTGCCGCTGCGGCCAGCCGGAGCGCTATGCGCTGGAGGCGGCGGTCACCGTCTACCGCTACCACCATCCGGAAATCCCGCCGGCCCAGGCGGAAACCATCGTCAGCCATTGGGTGGCGGGGCCGGTTCGGCACTGAGGCTTTCTGTGGGTTGGTATCGGCCACCGATGCCCCCACCCTGACCCTCCCTTGTCGGGCGGGGGAGGGAATTGGATTTTTGTCGGCGTTCAGCGGCAGTCCCTCCCCCGCCCAGCTCTCGCACAAAGCTCCTCTTTGTGCTGACGCGGCAGGCGGACCATAGGTCCGCCGATAGCGGGGAAGGTTAGGTGGGGGCATCGCCAGACGACACCTCATGTGAAAATAGTCCTTGACCTCTCCCGCATAAAATCCTAAAACCATTCTCGTCAAGGCGACAGGTCCACCCCCGGACCTCAATGCCCGACAGACCCAAAGCTCCCCCCTCGCTTCGGTCCGAAAAGGGCCGGTTGGACACTCGAAAGTCCGGCCGGCCCTTTTCGTTTTCGCGTTTCGCCCGCGGCCGGCGCTGCGCCTTGCGCGCGGTCCCGACAACCGGGTGGCGGAACGACCCCTCCCGCCACGCCGTCGCGGGATCCGCAGGAACGCGAAAGGAAAATATCCTTATGTCGACCAGCATCGCCCAGGCATTCGTCAAGCAGTTCGAACGCGAGGTCCACGAGGCCTACCAGCGTATGGGTTCCAAGCTGCGCAACACGGTGCGCAGCAAGAACAACGTGCAGGGCGCCTCCACCGTCTTCCAGAAGGTCGGCAAGGGCGCCGCCTCCACCAAATCGCGCCATGGTGCGGTCCCGGTGATGAACCTGGACCACACCCCGGTCGAATGCGCGCTGTATGATTTCTATGCCGGCGACTGGGTCGACCGGCTGGACGAGCTGAAGACCAACATCGACGAGCGGCAGATCATCGCCAATGCCGGCGCCTATGCGCTGGGCCGCAAGACTGACGAGCTGCTGATCGCCGAGCTGAACAAGTCCGTCAACTATGCCGGCAGCGCCGCCGACGGGCTGACCAAGGCCAAGATCCTGGCTGCCTTCGAGATGATGGGCGAGGCCGATGTGCCGGACGACGGCCAGCGCTTCGCCGTCGTCGGCTGGAAGCAGTGGAGCCAGCTGCTGGGCATCGAGGAGTTCGCCAGTTCCGACTATGTCGGTTCCGACGAGCTGCCCTGGCGCGGCACCCAGGCCAAGCGCTGGCTCGGCACGCTGTGGCTGCCGCATTCCGGCCTGACGCTGAGCGGCAATGTGCGGCTCTGCCACTGGTATCACAAGACGGCGGTCGGCCACGCGGCGGGCGCCGACGTGAAGACCGACATCACCTGGCACGGCGACCGCGCGGCGCATTTCGTCAACAACATGATGAGCCAGGGCGCCGCGCTGATCGACACCACCGGCGTGGTGACCCTGCGCTGCCTGGAGGGCTGAGCGGGGTAGGGTGATCCTCCCGCTCTCCCATCCCCTCACAAAATCCGGAGTCTGAGATCCATGGCCTATGCGTCCAAGGATTTGAGCGTGCTTGCCTATGCGAACGGCTTCACGCTCTGGCACTACACCACGGCCGATGCGGCGACCGACATCGACACCGCCGGCTATTTCAATGGGGCGGCCGACCTGCTGCGGGTGGGCGACATGCTGCTGGCGAACTGCGCGGTCGGCAGCGCCACGCCGGCCACCGGCGTGCTGGTGGTGGCGGCCAGCGCCAACGGGGCGGTGGATGTCGCCAACCTGACGCCATTCGGCAGCGCCAACAGCGACTGATCCGCCGAAGGGGAGGGCGCTGCAAGTCGACCATAGAGGGCGGCGCCTTCCCGAAACCCTGGAAAGGGAGACCGTCCATGGCCCTGACCGCCATCGGCCTGTGCGGCCGTGCGCTGATCAAGCTCGGTGCCACCGCCATCGCTTCCTTCGACGACGGCTCCGCCGAGGCGGAGGTGGCCGCTGCCCTCTATGCGCCGACCCGCGACGCGCTGCTGTCGGCCAACGCCTGGAGCTTCGCCAACGTCCAGGCGGCGCTGCCGCGGCTGGCCGAGCCGCCAGTCGCCGACTATGCCTGCGCCTTCCAACTGCCGGCCGATTTCCTGCGGGCGCTGGGGGCGGGCGGCGGCGGGCGGGCGCGCGGCCTGTCCTACCGCATCGCCGGGCGGACGCTGCTGTGCGATGCCGGCGCCGTCACCCTGTCCTACATCGGCCGTCCGGCGGAGGAGCATTTCCCCGCCTTCTTCGATCAGGCGCTGATCGCCCGGCTCGCCGCCGAGTTCTGCCTGCCGCTGACCGAAAGCTCGACGCGGGCGGAGTTGCTGGGCCAGCTGGCCGAAAGCGAGTTCCGCCGTGCCCGCCAGATCGACGCCCAACAGGACAGCCAGCCCGGCTTCGAGGACTTCACCCTGATCGACGCGAGGGCCTGATGGGACGGCTGCATCAGGTGAAGACCAACTTCACCGCCGGCGAGGTGTCGCGCCGCCTGCTGGGGCGCGGCGACCTCAAGGCCTACGACAACGGGGCCCTGGCCCTGCGCAACCTGTTCATCGACCCGACCGGCGGGGTGACGCGGCGGTCCGGCCTTGCCTTCACCGCGCTGGCCCGCGGCGACGGGCGGCTGGTGGCGTTCGAGCGGAACAGCGAACAGACCTATCTGCTGGTCTTCACCGACCGCTGGATCGACGTGTTCCAGGGCGGGACCAAGTTGGCGTCGGTTGCCGCACCCTGGACGTTGACGCAACTGGCGCAGATCACCTGGACGCAGAGCGCCGACACGCTGCTGGTCTGCCATCCCGACCTGCCGCCGCGCAAGCTGACGCGCGGCGACGATGGCGGATGGACGCTGTCGGACTGGGTCTTCGCGGTGGAAGGGGAGCTGGTGCGGACACCCTTCCACCGCTTCGGCGATCCGGCGGTGACGGTGACGCCGTCCGGCACCAGTGGGGCGATCACCGTCACCGCCTCGGCCTCCGTTTTCGACCCGCGTCATGACGGCACCCGCATCCGCATCAAGGGCAAGCAACTGCAGGTGACCGGTGTGGTATCGGCCACCCAGCTTAACGCCACGGTGAAGGAGACGCTGGCCGACACCCAGCCGACGACGCAATGGGAGGAGCAGGCCTTCTCGGCATTGCGCGGTTGGCCGGTGTCGGCGGCCTTCCACCAGGACCGGCTGGTCATTGGCGGATCGCGGGATCTGCCCAACCGGCTGTGGCTGTCGCGCTCCGCCCAGATCTGGAACTTCGATCTGGGCGAGGGGCTGGACGATCAGGCCATCGAATTTGGCATCCTGTCCGATCAGGTGAACGCGGTGCGCGCCGTCTTCTCCGGCCGGCATCTGCAGGTCTTCACGTCGGGCGCCGAATATATGGTGACCGGCGACCCGCTGACCCCACAGAGCATGCAGGTCAACCGCCAGACGCGCATCGGCTCGCCGATGGACCGGGCCATTCCGCCGCGCGACGTCGAGGGGGCGACGCTGTTCGTGCCGCGCAACCGGCGCGAAATCCGCGAGTTCCTCTATACCGACACCGAAGCGGCCTATCAGGCGAACGACCTCGCCCTGCTGGCCCGCCATCTGCTTTCCAGCCCGCGCGACCAGGATTACGACCAGAACCGCCGGCTGCTGTTCGTTGCGATGGAGGATGGCACGCTGGGGGCGCTCACAGCCTACCGGGCGGAGGACGTCACCGCCTGGACCCTGCTGGAAACCGATGGGGCGGTCCGCTCCGTCGCCGCGGTGGGGGACGAGGTCTACACGCTGGTGGAACGGCAGGGCGTGTGGTCCGTCGAGCGGTTCGACGATGCGCTGAATCTCGATGCGGCGATCACCGGCGAGCGGGTGGACGCAACCGCAGTCTGGGGCGGGCTGGCGCATCTGGAGGGGCGGGCGGTCGCAATCGTCGCCGACGGGGTGATTCGCAGCCCCGCCACCGTCCAGGCCGGCAGCGTCACGCTCGACCCGCCGGCGCGCAGGGTCGAGATCGGACTGCCCTATACCCACCGTATCGAACCGCTGCCGCCCAATCTGCTGGGACAGGCGACCGGGGCCGACATCGTGCGGCTGGTTGCCGTCACCTTCCGGCTGGAGGAGACGGCGGCGCTGCGCGTCGATCTGGGGCGCGGGTTGCAGGAACTTCCGCTTCACCGGCTGGGCCCGCAACCAGCCGACGGGGTGCCGCCGCGCGTGTCTGGGGACCGCCGGCTGCGGGCGCTCGGCTGGCGCCACGACACCAATGTCCCGCTGTGGCGCATCGAACAGGACGCGCCGCTGCCCTTCACGCTGCTTTCCGTGACCATGGAATTGAAGGTGAACGACTGATGGGTGGAATTGCTCCCCTCGTGACCACGGCACTGCCGCTGGCGAACTCGGTCATCGGCACCGTGCGCAGCGCCAATGCCGGCCAGTCCGGTGCCGCCGCACAACAGGCCGCAGCCCAACAAGCCGCTGCCGAACTGGAGTACAAGCGCCAGCAGGACGCGGCACAGGCCGCGGCGGCACAGGCGGCCCTGGAACAGAAGTACCGCGAGGAAGCGGCGGCGGCCGAACGCAACGCCCAGGCCGCAGCCGTCGCACGCCAGCAGCAGGCCCAGTTGGAGGCCGAAGCACAGGCCCGCCAGTGGGCGCATGATGCCGAGTTGCGTCAACGCGAGCAGGAGCTTCAGCGCCAGAAGGACGAGGCGGCCGCTGCTGCTGCGGCGGCGGCACGGGCGAAGGAAATGGACGACTTCCGCTCCGCCCAGGAGCAGACGCTGGCGCAACTGCGCGCCAGCCAGGAGCAGACCGTCCGCTCCAAGGAAGCCGATACCCAAACCCAGCTGGCACAGTTGACCGCTGCGGCGGATGCCGCCGAGCAGCGTCGGCTTACCGCCCTGCGGCAGGCGGTCGGCAAGACCCGTGCCGGGTTGGGCGCGCGTGGCGTCAGTGCGCAGGACGGGTCGGGCGAGGCGATCCTGCTGGGGCTGACCAACTCCAGCGAAGCCGAACGGAAGAATGCGCAGGCGACCGACCAGCTGAAACGTGCCGCCATCCAGCAGAGCTTGGACGAGGCCAAGCGCCGCAACCTGCTGGAGTTGTCGCAACTCGCCGACCGTCAGCGGCTGGAATACATGAGCAAGTTCTTTTGAATGCGTTTGTGTGCGCTTTCGCGGAGACCTTGATGTCCACGTCGCTTCTCATTCCGCGGGGCATCCCGCGCGTGCAGTATATTGCCGACGGCATGCAGCGGGTCTTCACCTACCCGTTCCCGATCTTCGCCGACGAGGATCTGCAGGTCTTCCTGGGCGCCGCGCTTCAGAGCACCGGCTATGCGGTCGGCGGGGCCGGGGCCACCGCGGGCGGGGCGGTGACCTTTGCCACGGCGCCGGCAGAGGGAACAATGGTGTTGCTGTGCCGCCGGCTTCCCATCGAACGGCGCAGCGATTTCGCTGAAAGCGGGCCACTGCCGGCCTCTGCCCTCAATGGCGAGCTGGACCGCCTGACGGCGATGCTCCAGCAGGTGGCGGGCGACCAGGAGCTGATGCTGCGCTATGCCGACAGCGACCTGCCGGCCTCCCCCCTGCTGCCGGAACGGGCTTTGCGCCAGGGCAAGCTGCTGGCCTTCGACAGCGCCGGCAACCCCACGATCCGCCCGCCGGTGGACGAGGAGGCGCTGGCGACCTATGTGCCGCCGGGGGCCGGGGCCACCGCCCGGCCGGTGCGCGACAAGCTGGCCGACCTCGCGTCGGTGAAGGATTTCGGCGCGGTGGGCGACGGGCTGGTCGACGACACGTTGGCCCTGCAGACGGCGCTGACCTCGGCCCGTGCCGTGTTCGTGCCGCCGGGCACCTACCGCGTCGCCAACACGCTGACGCTCGGCTATGGGCAGACGCTGTATGGGGTGGGGCAGGGGTCGGTGATCCGCGGGGCGTCCAACGGCTTCGACCTGATCCATCTGCCGGATGGCTACGCCACCCTGTCGGGCCTGCGGCTGGAACAGGGCAAGGCGGGGGTGCGGCTGTTCGGGCGCGACGGGCCTTGCGTGCAGAACAGCCTGACCGACCTGACCCTGTGGGAGCCGGAGGTGGGGCTGGTCTTCGACGGCTACATCGACCCGAACCTGCCCTGCTACTGGAACAACATCGCCCGCGTGCTGGTGGCGCGGCCGTCGCGCCATGGGGTGTGGCTGACGCGGACGGGAGCGGGCGACACGCCGAACGCCAACCGGTTCCACGCCGTGCGGGTCTATTCGCTGTCGGCGCCGATGAGCGGCTGCGGCTTCTTCGTGGAGCAGGGGCGCTACAACAATGCCTTCTTCGACTGCGAGGCCAACCTTTGGCCGGAGGCGGAGGCCTGCTTCCGTGTCGGTTCCGTCACCGACAAGACGCTGATCGTGAATTTCTACGCCGAGTCGCTGGGCGCCCTGCCGAATCTGCAGCTGGATGCCGGGTCGGTGGAGACGGCGATCGTCAACCTGTTCTCCGCCGCCGCCGGGCCGGCGATCCTCGACCGCTCGGGCGGGCAATACACCGCGGTCAATGCCGGCTATCCGGAGAAGAACCGGCTTCAGCGCAGCCGCATCACCGAACTGGTGGTGGAGGCGCTGCGTTACGACACCGACTATGTGGAGCCGGTCCAGGGCGGGGTGGTGGCGCTGGACCTAACGAGTTCCGTCTATCTGGCCAGCGCCTATGGTGGGCCGGTGGAGTTGCGTCTACCGAAAGCCGAAACCGTCAACGGCCATGCGGTGACGATCAAGCGCACCGATGCCTCCGCAAACCCGCTGACGGTGACGGAGACCGGCGGGCCGGGGCCTGACGGGCGGGCGCTGTCGCTCGGCAACCGCTACGACTTTGTGACGCTGGTGTCGAACGGGGCGGGCTGGTGGATCGTCGCCGGCAACAATCCGCCGGGCAACGCCCACTATCACGCGATCCCCGGCCTGTTCGAACCGGACCTGAACCAGCAGCTCTATCTGGTCAGCGCCTGGAGCGGGGCGGTGGAGGTGCGGCTGCCGGCGCCCTCGGCGCCGCGTGCGGTGGGGCGGACGGTCACCATCAAGAAGTCCGACACCGGCGGCAACCGCGTTACCGTCACCCAGGCCGGCGGCGGCGGGCCGGACAGCGAGGCCATCGCGCTGGCCGCCCAGGGCCATGCGGTGACGGTGATGTCGAACGGCGCCGGCTGGCACATTCTGGGGCGGAATCCATGAGGGCGGGGAAGGAGGACAGCTTCTTCGGCTTCGTCGCCGGCTGGAACAGGATGGTCGAACTGAAGACCCCCGCCCACCACGCGCGGATGGCGGGATGGCTGGAGGAGCATATGGCCGGGCAGAACCGGCGCATGCTGCTGATGGCCTTCCGCGGGTCGGGCAAGTCCACACTGGTCGGGCTGTTCGCGGCGTGGCTGCTGCTGCGCGATCCCAACCGCCGGCTGCTGGTGCTCGCCGCCGACATGCGGCTTGCGACCAAGATGGTGCGCAACGTCAAGCGCATCCTGGAACGCCATCCCGATTGCAGCCACTTGAAACCGCCGGCGTCGGTGCGCGACCAGTGGGCGGCCGACCAGTTCACTGTCGTGCGGCCGATGGAACTGCGCGACCCGTCGATGGCGGCGGCCGGCATCGGCGGCAACATCACCGGCAGCCGCGCCGACGTGGTGATCTGCGACGACGTGGAGGTGCCGCGCAACGCCGACACAGGGGTCAAGCGCGCAGCATTGCGCGAGCGTCTGTCGGAGCTGGAGTATGTGCTGGTTCCGGGCGGGGCGCAGCTCTATGTCGGCACGCCGCATGCGCAGGACAGTCTCTATGCCGAGGAGACCGACGACGGCAGCCCGCCTTTCCTGGACGGGTTCGAGCGGCTGGTCCTGCCGGTCTATACCGAGGATAAGGACGGCAAGCGCACCTACACCTGGAAGGAACGCTTCGGCGAGGCGCATGTCGCCCGCATCCGCAAATCGACCGGCCCCAACAAGTTCACCAGCCAGATGCTGCTGCGTCCGGTCAGTGTCGCCGACGGTATGCTGGATGTCGCCAAGCTGGGCCGCTACGACGCGGAGCTGGTGTACCGCGAGGCGCTGGGCCGTGCGGTGCTGACGCTGGACGGGGTGCGGATGGTTTCCGCCTCCTGCTGGTGGGACCCGGCCTTTGCCCGGCTGGAAGCGGACGGCAAGGGCAAGGGCGGCGACGGCAGCGTGGTGGCCGTGGTTTTCGGCGGCGCCGACAAACAATTCTACCTGCACCGGGTGTTGTATCTGACGGTCGACCCGCGGTTGGAAGAGACGGAAGCCGACCAGCAATGCCGGCAGGTCTCCTGCCTTCTCGCCGACAACCACCTGTCGTCGATCCATATCGAGATCAACGGCTTGGGCCGCTTCCTGCCCGGTCTGCTGCGCGAGCGGCTGCGCCATGACCGGTTGGCCATCGGCGTGGTCGAGCAGACCAGCCGCAAGCCCAAGGCCCAACGCATCACGGAAGCCTTCAACGCCCTGATGGCCGACCGCCGCCTGTTGGCGCACCGGTCGGTATGGGACACGCCGCTGATCCGGGAAATGCGCGACTGGCGTCCGGACGGCCGATATCGCGGGCCCGACGACGGCTTGGACGCGGTGGCCGGCTGTCTCAATGCCGAACCCTTCCGCTTCGAAGAGGCGTCAGCCGTGCCCGAACGCCGCCCCGATTGGCGGGGTGTCGGCACGGTGGTGGCGCCGTCGGACTGGGAGCTTTGAGCCGTTTTCTCACCTCAACCACAGGAGACCCCGATGCACGACACCCTGACCGGAGGCCTGGATCTCGCCTGGTGGATCACCGCGGTCGAACTGCCGGCGATGGGCGGGCTGTTCTGGCTGATCGCGCGGGTGCGCAAGGATGCTGACAGCGCGCTGGACGAATTGCGCGCCCGGGCGGAGGAGGCTCAGGCGCAGGTGCGCGAGAATCTTGCCGCTTACAAGCTGGAGGTCGCGAAGACCTACGTCTCCTTCGCGACGCTCAAGGATGTGGAACAGCGCCTGACCGACCATCTGCTACGAATCGAGACCAAGCTCGATTCCGGCTTCATGCCCTTCGAGGGCGGACGGCGCTGACCGTCAACGGCCGCAATGGGCGAGGCGGCTCAGTCGGCGTGGTGGATCATCGCCTGGTAGATCTTCCAGGCCACCTCGACCGACACGCCGCCGGCCCGCGCGCCTGCCGCCAGCATGGTGGCGCTCGGCTTCAGCGGGACCGCGGTCTGACCCGGCTCGCACAGCGCGCCCATGGCGGTGACCGAGGCGCCCAGGTCCGTGTCGCAGGACTGGGTCTTCTTCATCAGGCTCATGGAAATCGCGTTCATGACGGGTCCTCCGTTGACTTGCTTCTGTCACAGCAAAAGCAATGCCAACCGGCGAAAGCGGCTCCGGGCCTTGGAATCGCGGGGGGTGAACTGGATGGCACGCCGTTTCGGCAGGAATGGAGGCGGCGGAAACTCAAAAATACCCGCAAAATGCCGAATAGTTTCGAGTGTGCTTTGCAAAATGCAACGCGCGACGCGTGCGGAATTGCAATCGGGGAGTCGATCTTGCGTTGTACCCTGGGGCCCACCCGACCCGACCGCATGGGACGCCCGGCACCGCGAGCAACTGCGGCTTTCGGGCTGCGGCTTTGATGTGTCTGGCCGGTGGCCGCGCCTTGGGATAGTGTCCGACCATCATGACCGACCGAATCATCCACCACATGTGCCGCGCGGACGAGTGGGACGCCGCCCGCCCGGCCGGCAGCTACCCGGGTTCGTCGCAGGATGTCCAGGACGGCTTCATCCATTTCTCCACCGCTGGACAGGTGGTGGAGAGCGCCGCTAAGCATCGCGCCGGCCAGGACGGCCTGCTGCTGCTGACGGTGGACGCCGACCGGCTGGGTGCCGCCCTGCGTTGGGAACCCTCGCGCGGCGGACAGCTGTTCCCGCACCTCTACGGGCCGCTGCCGGTGGATGCCGCGCTGCGGGTCGACCCGCTGCCGCTGGGGCCGGATGGGCGCCACGTCTTCCCGGCCGGCTTTCCCTTCACCCTCCAGGACCTCGTTCCGTGATCGACCTCTATCCGCTTGCCGGGCCGCTGCTGTTCCGCTTCGACCCTGAGACCGCGCATGGCCTGACCATCAAGGCGCTGAAGACCGGACTGGTCCCGCCGGCGCGCGGCAAGGACGAACCTGCGCTGCACACCCGCGTCTGGGGGCTGGACTTCACCAACCCGGTCGGGATGGCCGCCGGCTTCGACAAGAATGCCGAGGTGGTCGACGCCATGCTGAACCTCGGCTTCGGCTTCGTCGAGCCCGGCAGCGTCACGCCGCGGCCGCAGCCTGGCAACCCGCGCCCCCGCCTGTTCCGGCTGGTGGAGCAGCGGGCGGTCATCAACCGCATGGGCTTCAACAACGAGGGCCTGGAAGCCTTCGCCCAGCGGCTGGAGCGTCGCCGCGCGGCGGCCAAGCGCGCCCCCGGCATCGTCGGCGCGAACCTGGGCAAGAACAAGGACACCGCGGACGCCGCCGACGATTACGTGATCGGCGTGCGCCGGCTGGCGCCGCTGGCCGACTATCTGGTCGTCAACGTCTCTTCCCCCAACACGCCGGGCCTGCGCGCGCTGCAGGGCCGCGATCCGCTGCGCGCCCTGCTGGAACGGGTGCTGGAGGCGCGGGCCGCCTGCGGCCTGACCCGCAATCCGCCGCTTCTGCTGAAGATCGCGCCCGACCTGACGGTGGAGGACAAGAGCGACATTGCGGCGGTGGCGCTGGAGTCCGGCATCGACGGGCTGATCGTCTCCAACACCACCATCGCCCGGCCCGACGGCATCCCGGCGGCGATGCGCGGCGAGGCCGGCGGCCTGTCCGGCGCGCCGTTGTTCGAGCCATCGACCTCCGTCCTGCGCGAGATTTACGCTCTGACCGGCGGCAAGCTGCCGATCGTCGGGGTGGGCGGCGTGGCGACGGGCGAGGACGCCTATGCCAAGATCCGGGCCGGCGCCTCGCTGGTTCAGCTCTATTCGGCGATGGTCTATGCCGGGCCGGCGGTGGTTCACCGCATCCGCCGCGAACTGGCGGAACTGCTGCGCCGCGACGGCTTCCGCTCGGTCGCCGAGGCGGTGGGGGCGGATCACCGCTGATCCCGCGCTGCCGTTTCCACCACCGTGGTTTCCGCGATGACCCTGCTGACGCACCTCGTCTACGCGCTGGCTTACCTGATCGCCGGGATTTCGGCCGGTGCCGCCCTATGGGCGCTCCGCCCGGAGGCCGATCCGCTGGTGGCGTGGATGGCCGGCGCGCTGGTGGTGCTGGCCGGAGCGTTGGTCCATGACGTGGTGACCCGGCTGGAGCGCGAGCGCAAGGCCGCCCGCCGCATCACCCGCCTGAACGACCGGGTGGAGGAACTGGCCCAACTGCTGGAGCGGCGCCTTGCTTCGGATGCGGGCGCCGCGCCGGAAAGCACCGTCCGCTACGATGCGGTGATGCAGGAGGTAAAGCTCCTGCAGTCGCTGGTCGCCCGCCTGACCGAACGGCGCGCCCCGCGCCCACCGGCCCCCAGCAGCGACCCCGGCGGCGTCCGGCGTCCGGCGGCGATGCCGTCCCCGGCTCCAGAGCCGACTCCGCCCTCCGCCGCTCCGATGGACGACGCCGCGGTGCTGGAGGCGGTTCGCGACGCGCTGAAGGCCGACCGCATCGACGTCTATCTCCAGCCCATCGTCAGCCTGCCCCAGCGCAAGCACCGCTTCTACGAGGTGTTCTCTCGCGTGCGCTCCGCCGACGGGCAGCAGATCATGCCCGACCGCTATCTCGACATCGCCGAGCGCGAGGGACTGATCGCCACCATCGACAACCTGCAACTGGTCCGCTGCGTCCAGCTGATCCGCGAGACTGAGCGGCGCCAGCACGCCATCGGCTTCTTCGCCAACATCTCCGCCGCGACGCTGGCCGACGCGGAGTTCATGCGCCAGTTCCTGAACATGATGGCGCAGAACCATGCCCTGGTGCCGAAGCTGGTGTTCGAATTGAGCCAGCACGATCTGCGAGCCGGCGGGGCGGTGACGATGGGCATCCTGTCGCAGTTGGCGCGGCTGGGCTTCCGCTTCTCCATGGATCAGGTGACCGATCTCGGCATCGACGTCGACCGGCTGCTGCGCCACGAGTTCCGCTGCATCAAGCTGGACCGCGCCCTGGTGCTCGACCCCGCCAATGCCGAGCGCATCGGGGAGTTGCGCCGCCGCTGCGCCGCCGACGGCATCGACCTGATCGTCGAGAAGATCGAGACGGAGAATCAGCTGGTCGAGGTGCTCGACACCGGCTTCGACTTCGGCCAGGGCTATCTGTTCGGCGAACCGCGGCTGAGCCGGAAGCCGGAGTGAGGTGTCGTTAGACCCCCACCTATCCTCCCCCGCTGGGCGGGGGAGGGACTGCCGCTGCCTTCCTGCATCAGCGCCAATTCCCTCCCCCGCCCAGCGGGGGAGGGTTAGGGTGGGGGCAAGTGCTTGGGCGGCGCTCCCCTTGATTTCCGCCACCGCGCTTGACATTCCCCCACGCGGCGATGGAAATTTCGCGTTCCCGGCCAAGTCCGGGCACCCGATGCGGGTGAGACCAACACTAGTAAATGGTGACTTCGGTGACGTCCAACATCGCCATCACGCTGCCCGACGGCAGCGTGCGGGAGTTCGACCGGCCGGTGACGGGGCTTGAGATTGCCCAGTCCATCGGTTCGCGCCTTGCCAAAGATGCGCTTGCCGTCAAGGTCGACGGCACGGTGAAGGACCTCACCACCACCGTCACTACCAACGCCAAGATCGAGATCGTCACGCGCAACCACGCCGACGCTCTCGAGGTCATCCGCCACGACGCCGCCCATGTGCTGGCCGATGCGGTGCAGAAGCTCTATCCCGGCACGCAGGTTACGATCGGCCCGTCGATCGCCACCGGCTTCTACTATGACTTCGCGCGTGACGAGCCGTTCACGCCCGAGGATCTGGAGAAGATCGAGGCGAAGATGCGCGAGATCGTCGGGGCCGACATCCCGATCGTCCGCGAGGTCTGGGACCGCGACGAGGCGGTCGCCTACTTCAAGAAGCTCGGCGAGCACTACAAGGCCGAGCTGATCGAGGCGATCCCGCAGGGCGAGCCGGTGTCGATCTACCGCCAGGGCGACTGGCTGGATCTGTGCCGTGGACCGCATGCCATGACCACGGGCAAGGTCGGGCAGGGCTTCAAGCTGATGAAGGTGGCCGGCGCCTATTGGCGCGGCGACAGCCGCAACCCGATGCTCCAGCGCATCTACGGCACCGCCTGGCGCGACGAGAAGGAGCTGAAGGCCTACCTGCACCAGATCGAGGAGGCGGAGAAGCGCGACCATCGCAAGCTGGGCAAGGAACTCGACCTGTTCCATGTGCAGGAGGAGGCGGTCGGCTCGGTCTTCTGGCATCCGAAGGGCTGGACGCTCTACCAGACGCTGGAAACCTACATCCGCACCAAGCTGAAGGCCGCCGGCTATGTCGAGGTCAAGACGCCGCAGCTGATCGACAGCTCGCTGTTCAAGGCGTCGGGCCACTGGGACATGTATGGCGACAACATGTTCAAGGTGGAGGCCGACGGCGGCGAGAAGCTGCTGGGCATCAAGCCGATGAACTGCCCCGGCCATGTCCAGATCTTCCGCCACGGCCTGCGCTCCTACCGCGACCTGCCGATCCGCATGGCGGAGTTCGGCGCCTGCCACCGCAACGAGCCGTCGGGCGCGCTGCACGGCATCATGCGCGTCCGCGCCTTCACCCAGGACGACGCTCACATCTTCTGCACCGAGGATCAGGTGCAGAGCGAAGCGGCCGAGTATTTCAAGCTGCAGCTCGGCGTCTACAAGGACCTGGGCTTCGACAAGATCTCGGTGAAGCTGGCTCTGCGTCCGGACGTCCGCACCGGCGCCGACGATCTGTGGGACCGGGCCGAAGGGGCGCTGGCCCAGGCGTTGCGCGACGCCGGGCTGGAGTATGAGGAGCTGCCCGGCGAGGGCGCTTTCTACGGCCCGAAGGTGGAGTTCCATCTGACCGACGCCATCGGCCGGACCTGGCAGTGCGGCACCTTGCAGTACGACCCGAACCTGCCGGAGCGACTCGATGCCAGCTATATCGGCGAGGATGGCGCCCGCCATCGGCCGATCATGCTGCACCGGGCGATCCTGGGGTCGATGGAGCGCTTCATCGGCATGCTGATCGAGCATTACGCCGGCAAGTTCCCGTTGTGGCTGTCGCCGGTGCAGGTCACCGTCGCCACCATCACCAGCGAGGCCGACGGCTATGCCGAGGAAGTGGCCAAGCTGTTGAAGCGCAAGGGCCTGCGCGTCGAGCTCGATACCCGCAACGAGAAGATCAATCTGAAGGTCCGCGAGCACAGCCTGCAGAAGGTTCCCCTGATGCTGGTTGTCGGAAAGCGGGAAGCGGACGAGAGGACGGTCGCGCTCCGCGTGCTGGGCGGCAAGGATCAGGAAATTCTTGCCCTCGACGCCGCCGTGGCTAAACTGGTCGAGGAAGCGAGATCGCCCGCCGGCGAAACCGTGACCGACTCGCCGTTTTAACCGACCACGCGACGCCGCCGGCCGCTCCTCTGGACGGCCGGCCTCTGCGTGGTTTCAGACCATGGAGAAGCGTCCATAGCCAGGATCCCGTCCGAAGCCGCCCCGACCCGCGATGGCCCGCGGGTTAACCGGGAGATCTCGGCTCGTTCCGTTCGTCTCGTCGGTGCAGATGGCGAGATGATCGGGGTGGTGTCGTTGCGTGATGCTTTGCTGGCCGCTGAGGATGCCGGTCTCGATCTGGTCGAGATCGCTCCCCAGGCGGAACCGCCCGTCTGCAAAATCCTCGACTATGGCAAGTTCAAGTACGAGGCGCAGAAGAAGGCGAACGAGGCCCGCAAGAAGCAGAAGATCATCGAGGTCAAGGAGATCAAGCTCCGGCCGAACATCGATGACAACGACTATGACGTGAAGATGCGCTCGGCGCGCCGTTTCCTCGAGGAAGGTGACAAGGTCAAAGTGACCCTGCGCTTCCGCGGCCGTGAAATGGCGCACCAGGATCTGGGTATGAACGTGTTGGTCCGCGTCCGCGACGAGCTTACCGAACTGGCGAAGGTCGAGCAGATGCCGAAGCTCGAAGGCCGCCAGATGGTCATGGTGCTGGCTCCGCGCTGACGCGGGGATGATTGTTGCGAAAAAGGCCCGTCCGGGATGCCGGACGGGCTTTTTTCTTTTGGGAGCTACGACGCCTCACCGCAGCGGCCGGTCGTCGACGATCACCACATAGCAGGTGTGGCGGGTGTATTTGGCGCAGTTGTCCAGGGCGCCGCGGCGGGCGGCGTCCTCGTTGGCCATGCCGGACTTCCATCCGAAGGCGCCGTCCCGCGACACCGCGAAGGCCTTGCGGCCGGCGGCTTCGAGATAGGCGCTGAACTTCGGCCGGTTGGCGTCGGACAGTTCAGAAGGCGGCTCCAGCCTGACTCGCGTGCCGGGCGCTCCTTCCATCGGCGTGGCGGCCATATCGGCACCGGCAGGGCGGTCGTTCAGGTAGGCGATGCGGCAGCTTTGCCGGGTATGCTTCGCGCAGGTCTCCAGCGCGCCCTCCTGTGCCGCGTCCAGGCTACGCAGGCCGGATTTCCAGCCATAGGCGCCGTCGGGCGACACGGCGAAGGCCTTGTTGCCACCGGCCGCGACATAGGCGGGAAATTTTGCCCGGTTGGCGGCTGACAGTTCGGGTGGCGGCGGCAGAGCCGGCAGCGACAGCGCGATCGGCGTCTTGCGCGGAACCAGCCCGTTCTGCGCCAGGAACCCGTCGACCATCGGCGTCCATTCCGCGATGGCGGCGCTGAAGAAGGAATGCCCGTCCTTTCCGTTCGGCGGTGCGGCGATGAACTCGCCCCGGCCGCCTTCATGGGTGAAAGCCTCCCACAGGCGGCGGGCGAGGTCGGGGCCGAAGAACAGGTCGTTTTCGGCATAGATCCACAGGGTCGGAACGCGCGAGCTGCGGCCCAGCGTGCCGAAGGCGGCGACCAGCCGCTCTTCCCGGCAGACCTCGTTGTCGGCGATGGAGCCGCGCCCGCCGGCGAAGCTGATCGCCGCCTTCAGCCCGGGCGGGGGATCGGCGCTGAGCGCGATGCTGGCAAGCCCGCCGGCCGACACGCCGACCGCGATGACGCGGCCGGGATCGGCATAGGGTTGGGTCGCCACATGGCGGACGGCCTGACGCAGGTCCTCGGCGCTCTGCCGGGCGGAATGCAGGTAGTCGGGGTTGTTGCAGGCGCCGGTCGTCTCGCTGTAGGGGCCGTCCGATCCGCCATAGCCGCGCCGCATCACCGCCACCGTCGCCCAGCCGCGCCGGGCGAACTCACGGGCTTCCGGCAGATAGCGCAATGGCGTCATCTGCGCCCGCTCCGCCGGGTCGCGCGGGGTGCCGTGGCTGATGATCGCGATGGGGTAGGGACCGGGACCGTCCGGCCGCAGCAGCATCGCCTCCAGCGTTGCGGAACTGCCGTCGGGGAAGCGCGCGGGGATCGACAGCGGAGCCTGCACCAGCCCTTCGGCAAGCGCCGGTCCGCACCACGACAGCATGAACAGCAGGGCGATCAGGCGGCGCAGGGTCATGGCGGGCGCAGTCTCCGCAAGAGGGGGCTTGCGCCTTTTGTACGCCATCTTGGGCTTGGCGTCAGGGGGGGAGGTGGCGGGGTGTCGGCTGACGATGCCCCCTCCCTAGCCCTCCCCCACCTGCGGTGGGAGAGGGAACTGCCGCCGCTCTCGCGCTCAACTCCCTCTACCGCCGAAGGCGGGGGAGGGAAGGGGCCCATGCGCAAGCATGGGAAGGGAGGGGGCAGCCTCTCCCTACTCCACCCCCTGCCGCGCCACCCGCAGCGCTTCCGCCAGGACTTCCGCATCGCCGATGTGGTTGGCGAGCAGCAGGATCAGCTTGGCGTTCAGGCGGGTGCTCTGGTCGGGGGTCAAGTCGCGGTGGCTGTCGATCAGCATCTGGTAGACGTCATCCGGGCTGGCGAAGCGCTGCTCGGTCATCAGTTTGGCCATGGGTGGGCTCCACGAGTTCAAATGTCAGCGGCCGGTAGCGCGGTCCAGCGCGGCGGACAGGGCGGCGGCGTCGAAGCGGCGCCAGCGGGCGGCGATGTGCTGGTCGGGGCGGATCAGATAGACGCTGCCCGGCGTCAGGTCGTAGCGCTCGCGCAGGCGGCCGGCGCAGTCCACCAGTTCCCCGGCGATGCCGCGGCGGCGGTCGGTCACCGCGTGCCACGCCAGCGGCAACGGCCCCGCGGCGAGGTCGTCCAGCGCCTCCGCCACCTCGGCCGGGACCGGCCCGCCCATATCGTCGCTGGCGGCGGCGTAGAGCACGGTGAAGCGGCCGTCCAGCGCCTCCATCAGCCAGCCGGGCTGGCCGTTGCGCTCCACCGGCGCGTCGGTGGCTGGCGCCCCCGGCACCATCCTGCCGGCGAAGGCGTCGCCGTCCGGCGTGTTCAGCGGGCTGTCGGTGTAGGTGGTCGGGGTGGACAGCCGGCCGGAATTGACCAGCGAGCGGGCGAAGGGCTGGTCGACCGCCAACTCCAGCACGGCGTCGCGGAAAACGCGGCTCATCTCGCTCTTCGGCGTGATGAAGTCGGTGGAGCGGGTGGAGTTGAGGATGTTCTCCTTCGCCGCCGCCACCCGTTCGTCGCTGTAGCTGTCCAGCAGCGACTCGGGCGCCTTACCCTCCAGCACCAGCGCCAGCTTCCACACCAGATTGTCGGCGTCGGGCACGCCGCTGTTGGCGCCGCGCGCACCGAAGGGCGAGACCTGATGGGCCGAATCGCCGGCGAACAGGATGCGGCCATGGCGGAACCGCTCCAGCCTACGGCACTGGAAGGTGTAGACCGACACCCATTCCAGTTCGAACGGGGTGTCGGCGCCCAGCATCGCCTGGACGCGGGGAATGACGCGCTCCGGCTTCTTCTCTTCCTCCGGGTCGGCGTCCCAGCCCAGTTGGAAATCCAGGCGCCAGACATTGTCGGGCTGCATGTGCAGCAGGGCCGACTGCTTGCGGTGGAAGGGCGGGTCGAACCAGAACCAGCGCTCGGCCGGGAAATCCGCCTTCATCACCACGTCGGCGATCAGGAAGCGGTCCTTGAACACCTCCCCCTGGAACTCCAGCCCCAGCATCTTGCGCACCGACGATTTGGCGCCGTCGCAGGCGATCACCCAATCGGCCTCCACCGCATGGACGCCGTCGGGCGTCTCCACCTGCAGCACGACATGGTCGGCTTCCTGCTTTGCCGAGATGACGCGGGACAGCCAGCGCAGGTCGATCAGGTCGCTCTCGCGCGCCTGCGTGACCAGGAAATCCTCCAGGTAGTATTGCTGGAGGTTGATGAAGGCGGGGATCTTGTGGTCCGGCTCCGGCAGCAGGTCGAACTGGTAGACCATGCGGTCGCCGTTGAAGACCTTGCCGATCTTCCACACCACGCCCTTGTCGATCATACGCCGGCCGACGCCCAGCCGGTCCCACACCTCCAGCGCGCGCTTGGCATAGCAGACGGCGCGGCTGCCGACGCTGACGGTGTCCTCGGCGTCGAGCACCACCACCGGCACGCCCTTGCGCGCGAAATCGAGCGCGGCGGTCAGCCCGACCGGGCCGGCGCCGATGACCACCACCGGATGGCGCCGGACGCTGCCGGTGCGCTGTTCCTCCGACGGTATGAAGCTGTATTTGGGATAGCTGAAGGTCGCGTGCATTGGGCGTTTCCTCCCCCGGAAACCATGATCGGGCGCTTTTGCGCGCCGGCTTGTAACGAACCGTTATGGTTGCCAACGATACAGTTTCAAATGATACCAATCAAGCGTTCAACGCGAGCGATTTGGAAGCGATACAGGGAAAGCTACTATGACGGAAAATCAGTATCGCGTACAGGGTGCGGCGGTGTAGCCTTGCGGCAAAAGACCGGATAGAGACACCGAGGAACGCCAATCATGACCGCTCCCACCATCACGCCCACCTTGCCGCGTCCGATCGTCTATGCCATCGACGGGGTGATTCCCGTTATCGACCCGACCGCCTTCGTCCATCCCTCCGCGGTGCTGATCGGCGACGTGGTGGTGGGGCCGGGCTGCTATGTCGGCCCCTGCGCCAGCCTGCGCGGCGATTTCGGCCGGATCGTGCTGCAGCGGGGCAGTAACGTGCAGGACAACTGCACGCTCCACGCCTTCCCCGGCCATGACGCCATCGTGGAGGAGGACGGGCATGTCGGCCATGGCGCTGTGCTGCACGGCTGCATCGTCCGCCGCAACGCACTGGTCGGCATGAATGTGGTGGTGATGGACGGGGCGGAGATCGGCGAGGAGTCCATCGTCGCCGCCATGGCCTTCGTCAAGGCCGGGTTCGTCGTGCCGCCGCGCACGCTGGCCGCCGGTCTGCCGGCCAAGGTGATGCGCGAGCTGCGTCCCGACGAGATCGCCTGGAAGTCGGAGGGGACCGACGAGTACCAGCGCCTCGCCCGCCGCTCGCTCGCCACCATGGTCGCCTGCGCACCCCTGGAGGCGGAGGAACCCGGCCGCGGCCGCGTCGATGCCGGCACGAGCCAGCCGCTGCACAAGGTGAAGGGGGGGTGAGCGGCTTTACTCTTCCACCGGCTCGGCCTGTGCGCTGACCGGCGCCGGGCGGGCGGCCAGCTGGTCGGCGCGGGCCTGCAGCTTCGACAGTAGCGTGTCGAGCTGCGCCCGCTCGTCGATCGACAGGGCGTCGGTGGCCTCTTCCTCATAGGTCAGAGCCATCGGCACGATCTCCGCATAGATCGCCAGCGCCTTGGGCGTCAGGGTCAGCAGGGCCTTGCGCCGGTCGGTGTCGCCCGACTCGCGCAGGATCAGCGCGGACTCCAGCATGCGGCTGATGGCGCGGCTGACCTGCACCTTGTCCATCGCGGTGCGCTGCGCGATCTCGCCGGCGCTCATCGTCTCGCCGCCGCCCAGAACGGCGATGATCCGCCATTCCGGGATCGTGATGCCGAACCGTTTCTCGTAGAGCTTGGCCAGCGTGTGGCTGACCGTGTTGGCCAACACCGACAGCCGGTAGGGCAGGAAGCGCGTCAGGTGCAGCGCCGGCCGATCCGCCGGGCCGGATGATGAAGAGGGTGAGGGGGTGCGGGAACGGCGGGCGGGCGGCATCGGCGGGCATCGTCTGTGGGAAGAATCGCGAGTGTCCCCATCCTGCGCCGGAATTTGGCTCTTGCAACAGTTTCAAACGAAACTAAAATGGTGGCAACGGAACAAGCCTGCCGGCGCCCGACATGGAAGCGGCCTGCGGCATCGAGGGGGAAGCGCCATGAAGAACTGGATTTCGTTTCCGAAGGTCGAGGGCAATGCGTCGCGTCAGGCCCATGTCCGGCTTCCTGCCGGCACCTACGAGCGCGAGATGGGGCGCGAGGGCTTCTTCGGGCCGGCGACCCAGATGCACCATGCCCATCCGCCGACCGGCTGGACCAGCTTCGACGGGCCGCTGCGCCCGCGCGCCTTCGACCTGAACCATGTCGATTCCATGCCCGGCTGCCCGCTGGAGGCGCCGGCCCTGATGGGCAACGGGGCGACCCAGGTTCGGCTGTGGCGCTTCAAGGGCAGGATGGAGCATCTGGTCCGCAACGCCGACGGCGACGATTTGCTGTTCTTCCACCAGGGCGGCGGTCATCTGTTCTGCGACTACGGCCATCTGGAGGTGCGCGAGGGCGACTATGTCGTGCTGCCGCGCAACACCTGCTGGCGGCTGGAGACGGACGAGGCGGTGATGGTGCTGATGGTGGAGGCCACCAACGACGCCTACAAGCTGCCGCACAAGGGGCTGGTCGGCACCCACGCCATCTTCGACCCGGCGGTGCTGGACGTGCCGGCGCTGGACGACGCCTTCCAGGCGCAGAAGAACGAGCGCGAGACCCTGGTCCGGGTGAAGAAGCGTGGGCAGCTCTGCGCCATGACCTATCCGTTCAACCCGCTGGACGCGGTGGGCTGGCACGGCGACCTGGCGCCGGTGCGGCTGAACTGGCGCGATATCCGGCCGCTGATGAGCCACCGCTACCACCTGCCGCCCTCGGCGCACAGCACCTGGATCGCAGGCCGCTTCATCATCTGCACCTTCGTGCCGCGGCCCATCGAGTCGGACCCGGAGGCGCTGAAGCTGCCCTATTATCACTCCAACGAGGATTTCGACGAGGTGCTGTTCTATCACCGCGGCCAGTTCTTCTCGCGCGACAACATCCATCCCGGCATGGTCACCTACCACCCCTCGGGCTTCCCGCACGGCCCGCACCCGAAGGCCTACGAGGTGGCGCAGAAGTTCGAGCGCAAGGAGACCGACGAGGTCGCGGTGATGATCGACACCCGCGATCCGCTGGACGTCTATCAGGCGATGGAAGGCGTCGAATGGGGCGGCTACGCCGACAGCTGGAAGGCGAAATGAGCGGCCACCCGAATACCGGGATCAAGGCCGCCGGACGCCGAACTCCAAGGAAGGGAAGAGACCGATGAAGCTGGCAAGTTTGAAGGCGGGAGGGCGCGACGGCACCCTGGTCGTGGTGTCGCGTGACCTGACCCGCGCCACCCCGGTGCCGGAGATCGCCCGCACCCTGCAGGCGGCGCTGGACGACTGGACGGCACTGGCGCCCGGGCTGGAGGAGGCCTATCGCGCGCTGAACGCCGATTCGGCGATCGGCCAGCCCTTCGACACGGCGGAGGCGGCTTCGCCGCTGCCGCGCGCCTACCAGTGGGCGGACGGGTCGGCCTACGTCAACCATGTGGAGCTGGTCCGCAAGGCGCGCGGGGCGGAGATGCCGCCCAGCTTCTGGACCGACCCGCTGATGTATCAGGGCTGCTCCGACAGCTTCCTGGCCCCGACCGACCCGATCCCGGCGGCGACCGAGGCCTGGGGCATCGATTTCGAGGCGGAGATCGCCGTCATCACAGGCGACGTGCCGATGGGGGTGCCGGCCGAGGCGGCGCGCGGCCACATCAGGCTGCTGATGCTGGTCAACGACGTGTCCTTGCGCAACCTGATCCCCGCGGAGCTGGGCAAGGGCTTCGGCTTCTTCCAGTCCAAGCCGGCCTCCAGCTTCTCCCCCGTCGCGGTGACGCCGGACGAGTTGGGCGATGCCTGGGACGGCGGCAAGCTGCACCGTCCGCTGGTGACGACGCTGAACGGCGAGCCCTTCGGCTGCCCGGATGCCGGGGTGGACATGACCTTCGACTTCCCGACGCTGATCGCGCACGCCGTCAAGACCCGCCGTCTGGCGGCCGGCAGCATCATCGGGTCGGGCACGGTGTCGAACAAGCTGGACGGCGGCCCCGGCAAGCCGGTCGCGGCCGGTGGTGTCGGCTATTCCTGCCTCGCCGAACTGCGGATGATCGAGACCATCGAGCACGGCGCGCCGCAGACCCCCTTCATGCGCTTCGGCGACCGCGTGCGGATCGAGCTGTTCGACAAGGGCGGCGCCAGCGTGTTCGGCGCCATCGACCAGCAGGTGGTGCGGTACGAGGGGGCTTGAGGATACCAAAACGCCCTCTCCCTGGTTGGAAGAGGGCGTTTTCCTATCCCAAGGCGCCGGCCAGCAGACGTTCCGGTGGCGGAGATTCGGGGATGTGCTGGGAGACGTAGCCTTCGCTGTGGATCTGGTCGTCCCTGGCACCCAGCGAACGGGCGGCGGCGACGCAAGCCTCGACGAAGGCGGGGCTGCCGGCGGTGAAGATGGCGTGGCCGGACAGGTCGGGGAACAGGCCGGGCAGGATGGCGGGGATGCGGCCCTTCAGATGACCGGCAGCCTCCTCGCGCGTCAGGGTCACCTTGACCTTGAAGTTGCGGTATTTGGCCTGCCAGTAGCTCAGCAGTCCCAACTCATACACATCGGCCTGGGTGCAGGCGGAGAACAGCAGCGTCACCGGCGGGCGGTAGCCGCGGCGCAGCGCCGCGTCGGTCAGCGCCAGGATGGGCGCGAGGCCGGAGCCGGCGGCCATGCACAGCACCGGGCTGTCCACCGACGGGTCGCCGATGAAGGTGCCGTAGGGGCCGGACAGCTTGACCATGCTGCCGACGGTCAGCGTGTCGTGGATCCAGCCGCTGGTCGGTCCGCCGTCGACGCGGGTCACCTGCAGCACGATCTCGCCGTCCGGGCGGGGCGCGTTGGCGATGGAATAGCAGCGCGGCGGCGCGCCGGCCGCGGCGTCGCCCAGCATCACATACTGGCCCGGCCAGTAGCGCAGCGGCTGGCCGAGAGGGCGCAGCCGCAATTCCACGATGCGCGGCGTGCGGGGAATGCGGTCGGTGACGATGAACAGCACGTTCTCGCGCGGCGGGAACAGCTTGGGCTGGGCGTCGGCGGTGCCGTATTCGATCACCAGCTCGTCGGAGATCGGCTTGGCCATGCACATCAGGCCATAGCCGTCCTTCCGCTCGGGCTGGGACAGCGCCATGTCCAGCACCATGCCCTGGTCGAACTGGCCGCTGAGGACCTTGACCTTGCATTCGCCGCAGGCGCCGGCGCGGCAGTTGTTGGGCAGGGCGTAGCCGGCCTGTTCCAGTGCCGACAGGACGGTCTCGCCGTCACGGCACTCGACCGTGCGGCCGGAGGGGTGGAGGCGGATGCGGCTCACCGGGGGGATCCTTGGGGCGGGGAGAGTAAGGATTGGTCGGCGTTTGCCCCCTCCCTAACCCTCCCCCGCTCTCAGCGGACCTACGGTCCGCCTGTCGCGTCAGCACAAAGCGGAGCTTTGTGCGAGAGCTTCGAGGGAGAGGGGACTGCCGCTGCGCTGCAAATCCTCCCTCTCCCTCGAAGAGGGGGAGGGTGGGACCCGCGGCGGAGCCGTGGGAGGGAGGGGGCCGCGAGGATGCGCCTCAAAACACCGGAATGATCTCGTCCATGTCGACGTCCCGCACTTCCTCGCCGGTGATGCCGACTTCGGGGATCGCCGGGAACGGGATGCCGTAGCGGTCCAGCACGCCCTTCAGGTTCAGCATGGCGTTGCGCCAGTTCTCCTTCTTCGCCTCGTAATCCGGGATGTGGAAGCCGGCGTTGCGGGCGATGGCCTCGGCCTCGCGCTGGGTGGCGATGAAGTCGTCGGGCAGGTCCCAGAACTGGGGCGGCGGTTCGAACAGCACGGCGGACAGGAACAGGTAGCCGGCGCGGATCTGCTTGGTGATGACGGACTTGTCCTCCACCGCCAGATGGGGATAGTCGCGCTCCATCACCGACATGCAAATCGCCATGTGGCGGCCTTCGTCGCGGCCGATGTTGCGGAAGGCCTCCTTGAACACCGGCTCGGTGCAGCCCGCCGCCATCTGGTGGAAGATGGTCGCCGCCGCGATCTCTCCCATCAGGAAGGAGCTGAACAGAACGGCCAGCGAGTATTTCGGAACCGCCTTCTTGTAGCCGTCCCAATAGCGCCCGCCGTTGTAGTACAGCCAGTGGGCGTTCTTCTGCAGCCGGCGGCCGAGATCGGTCTTCGGCTCGTAGGTCAGCGGGCTGGTGGCCTCCAGCAGCTTGGTGATGGCCAGCCCGCACATCTGCTCGTGGTTCTGCTCGTCCCGGGTCACGGAGAAGAAGCAGCGGCGGACCGGGTCCTCCTCATGCACCTCGTAGGTCTTGATCAGCGCATGGGCGAAGACCGGGGGAGCCGACGCGTCGAACACCGACAGGATGGTCCACCAATAGGCGATGGCCTCCCGCTCCTCCCAGCTGTAGCGCGACACGTCGAAGCTGTCCCAGGGCAGCTTGGCCGGGTCCCAGTTCTCGCGTTGGGCGGCGGCATAGACCTCTTCCAGCTTCTTGGTCTGCGACACCCAGGACAGCGGGTAGACGTTCGGCTGC
Organism: Azospirillum sp. B21; assembly: GCF_008364825.1. Taxonomy (GTDB): domain Bacteria; phylum Pseudomonadota; class Alphaproteobacteria; order Azospirillales; family Azospirillaceae; genus Azospirillum. The sequence goes on along the minus strand of NZ_VTTO01000001.1, from coordinate 948,726 downwards.
GGCGTGGCGGGGGGGAACTCCATCGTATTGGCGATGGGGGTGTAGTCCTTGGACATGGGGGCGTTTCCTCCGGGACATTTCGGCGGGCGCTCACATTTCCATCGGCGCCCTGTGGTCTTTATATGACACGGAAAATCTTATATCTCAACATTTTCTGTATCATATAGACAGACTAAGGTTTTGCCTTAGGGAATTGATTTTGAACAGAAAACATGCAGAAGCGACGAATTGATCCAGATCAATTCGTTCGCCCTGCTGAATTTTGAAGATGGAATAGTATCGAAACGCCGTACCGGCCGAGCCTGCGCCGGATAGAAATCAGCCCCCCAAGAAGCAGGGGATGTTGCCGCGCACCAGTTCACGGGTGGCGGGATCGATGTCGGCCAGGATGCAGGCATGCATATAGGCGCGGGCAAGCACGTCGAGCGCGAAGTCGGCATCGTGCGACCGGCGGCGGAACTCTTCGATCCGGACCGGGGAACCGAAAACCGCCTGCCAGAAGGTCGGGGTGTCGAGCGGTCCGAAATTCATCGCCCAAAAGCCAAAATTGGGTTGGCCGGCCGAATTCTCGCGCAGGAGCAGCTCGACGTCGTTGTGGCGCGGATCGGCGGCGATACGGGCGTAAAGCCGCTCCACCACCTCGGCTTCGCCTTCCAGGACCTGCAGGAAGATGCCCTCGAATTCCACCAGGAAGCCGGTCACTCCCAACTCCCGGTTCTTGCGGGCGCTGAACAGGCAGATGTCGGCAAGCGCGCTGTAGGACAGTCGGTCAACAGCCTCGCTGCGGTAGACGATGGTCAGCATGGCGGTATCCCGGAAACGGTCGGATCGAACGGCGACGGTTCCAGCTTATCGTGATTCCTTGCATTTTATGTATAGGCTTTTAGCTGAGGCGGCTGGCGGGACGGGCGCCCATTGTCGCAGGGATGCAGGTCAACCGGCTGGGATGCTCTCCAGTCCGCCGAACCGGCCGTGGAAGGCCGGCTGCGCATCGGGCAGCGGACCGTTGGCGGTGGTCGCCGCCTGCATCAGGAATGCTTCCGATGGACCGGCCAGCCGACGGTAGAGGTTGCGGGTGAGCATTCGCGATTCCTGACCCGGCCAGTCGGCCGGCAGCAGGTCGGGCGGCAGCATCGGGTCACGCAGCAGGATGCGGCGGAAATCGTGGATCATCAGCGTGCGCAGGACGAAGCAGGCTGCCGGATCCGGCGTGTCTGCGGCATCGACCGCCGCCCAGACCGGACGGAAGTGATCCAGAAACGCCGCATAGTCGTGCTCGAGCTGATCGATATCCCAGCAGCCGCGCACCAGATCGCGCAACGCCCCGAACCCCTCCGCCCGGTCCAGGCTGGCCTTCATGTGGACGATCCTGTCGGCGACCCCCAATTCCGCCAGCGAACGGTGCATCGCCGCCTCGTCGCAGTTGGGGTGGGCGTAGACGGTGGCCGACGCAGCGCCGAAGCCCTGCCAGGTCAGTTCCCGCCGCAGGGCGTCGCGCGTCTCGGCGTCCAGCGCGTTGGGCGGCACCATCAGCAGGTCCCATCCGCGGTCCCATTCGCGGGCCAGCGGCGCGTAGATCCGCCGCTCCGCCGCGGCGAAGCGCTCCTTCCCGCTGTCGGTGACGCGATAGAAGCTGCGCCGGCCGATCTGGGTGTTGGTCAGCCAATCGTCCTTGCACAGCCGGAAGACGGAGGTGCGGATGATCCGCTCGCTCATGCCGAACAGGCCCATCAGGTCGATCAGGCTGCCCAGCCAGAGCGATCCGCCATGCGGCAGCACGGCATCGCCATAGATGGTGATGATCAGCGACTTCGCCCGCGGCGCGATCGTCTCGGTCAGCTGGGCGGCAAGGTCTTCGGGGCGGCGCGGGCGGGCCATGCGGTGGGGACGTCCTTATGGATACGGCTTGTGATGCGGGTGGAGCCGAACGAGGCGGCGCGACGGAGTTGTATACGAAACCCGGACCCGGTTGGGCCAGCGCCACGACAGCGCGGACGACGGGAGCGGAAAGCGCGCTGGCGGCCGATAGGAGGCAACTCGGACTTTCCGTTTGACAATCATTAATGTGATACACTACGTTGGTTCATCAAAGTAAATTTGTGTCATAAAACGAAACGACGATCCCCTGGGCCGAAGATGGAGGGATCGCAAAGGGAAGGGGACGCGGACGGCAACATCCGTACTTCGATTGTGGTCGCGGCGGCCAAAAATCTTCTTTCGAAACTGTTTCGTTTGAAACATTATGTGATGCAAATCGTCCCGCCGCGCCGGGATCGGGCCGCCGCCCGGTCCGGTGACAAGGCGGGCAGCCCAAGGGAGGACATCATGCGCAAACGCTTGTTCGCCACCATCGCCTTCACCGCCCTGACCGCCATGACGGCGGTGTCCGGCCTGCTGTCCGGGGCGGCGCAGGCCGCGGACCCGATCAAGGTCGGCGCCATCGTCTCGGCCACCGGCCCGGCCTCCTTCCTCGGCGATCCGGAGAAGAAGGTGCTGGAGCTGTATGCCGACCGCATCAACAAGGCCGGCGGCGTCGACGGCCGTCAGGTGCAATTGACCGTCTATGACGACGGCGGCGCGGCCGACAAGGCTGCCTCCTTCACCAAGCGCCTGATCGAGAGCGACGGCGTCGACGTGATCGTCGGCGGCACCACGACCGCGGCGACCATGGCGGCGGTGCCGCTGGTGGAACGCGCCGGCGTGCCCTTCATCTCGCTGGCCGGCGCCGTGGTGATCGTGGAGCCGGTGAAGAAGTGGGTGTTCAAGACCCCCCACACCGACCGCATGGCCGCGGAAAAGGTGATGGAGGACATGAAGAAGCGCGGACTGACCAAGCTGGCGCTGCTGTCGGAGGATTCCGGCTTCGGCAAGTCGGGCCGCGAACAGACCGTCGCCGTCGCGAAGGAGCGCGGGATCGAACTGGTCGCCGACGAAACCTATGGCGCCAAGGACACCGACGTCACCGCCCAGCTGACCAAGATCAAGAACAACGCGGCAGCGCAGGCGGTGCTGGTGTTCGGCCTGGGCCAAGGCCCCGCGGTGGTGACCAAGAACTACCGCCAGCTCGGCATCTCGCTGCCGATCTACCAGTCGCACGGCGTCGCGTCGAAGGAGTTCATCCGGCTGGCCGGCGGTGCCGCCGAGGGTGTCCGCCTGCCGGCCGCCGGTCTGGTCGTCGCCGCCCAGCTGCCCGACAGCGACCCGCAGAAGAAGGTCGTGACCGAGTTCACCAAGGTCTACGAGGACAGCTTCAACACCGAGGTCTCGACCTTCGCCGGCCATGCCTATGACGGTCTGATGATCGCTCTGGACGCGGTGAAGCGCGCCGGCGGCACCGACAAGGCCAAGCTGCGCGACGCCATCGAGCAGACCAAGGGCTATGTCGGCACCGGCGGCACCGTGACCATGAGCGCCAAGGACCACATGGGCCTGACGCTGGACGCCTTCCACATGGTGGAGGTCAAACAGGGTGACTGGGCGCTGGTGAAGTAGACCGCCGGTTCTGGGTTATCCCCTCTCCCCCCTGGGGAGAGGGTTAGGGTGAGGGGGATGCGTGGCGTGGATTCACAAGAGTTGTGACGCTGCGATCATCTCCGCCAATCCACCCTATGCATCCCCCTCACCCCGACCCTCTCCCCGGGGGGGAGAGGGGGAGATGTGTGCGGGATAGGATCACAGGAACCCAACGATGTTCGCGGAACTGCTGCAATACATGCTGTCGGGGCTGACCATCGGCGCGATCTATGCGCTGGCGGGGCTCGGCTTTTCGATCATCTACAACGCCAGCCATGTCATCAACTTCGCCCAGGGCGAGTTCATCATGGTCGGCGGCATGGCGTCGGCCACCCTGACCGCGTCGGGGGTGCCGTTGCCGCTGGCGATCCTGATCGGCTGCGGCGGCGCCATGCTGGTCGGCGTGCTGGTGGCGAAATTCGCCGTGGAGCGCGCCCGCAACGCCTCCACCGTCACCCTCATCATCATCACCATCGGCGCGTCGATCTTTCTGCGCGGCGTCGCCGAGCTGATCTGGGGCAAGGATTTCAAGCGGCTGGACGCCTTCTCCGGCGAAACGCCGATCCAGATCCTGGGCGCCTCGATGCAGCCGCAGTCGCTGTGGGTGGTGGGCACCGCCGGCGTTCTGATCGTCGCCATCGGCCTGTTCTTCAACAAGACGCTGACCGGCAAAGCGATCCTCGCCACCTCGCACAACCGGCTGGCCGCACAGCTGGTCGGCATCGACGTGAAGCGGGTGGTGCTCGCCTCCTTCGCGCTGTCGGCGGCGCTGGGCGCCATCGGCGGGGCTGTGGTGGCTCCCATCACCTTCTCCTATACCGAGATGGGCATCATGCTGGGGCTGAAGGGCTTCACCGCCGCGGTGCTGGGCGGCCTCGGCCACGGGCCCGGCGCGGTGGCCGGTGGGCTGATCGTCGGCGTCGCGGAGGCGCTGGGCGCCGGCTACATCTCTTCGGCCTACAAGGATGCGGTGGCCTTCGTCATCATCCTGGCCGTCCTTCTCTTCATGCCGAACGGACTGTTCGGCAAGCGCGGCACCGAACGGGTGTAAGGACCGGATAACCGATGAACGCACTCCTTCACGGGCGGCTGACCGGGCTTTTGGCACTGGGCGCGGTGATCGCGATCCTGCCGGCCTTCCTGCCCAACAACTTCTATCTCGACATCGCCATCCTGGCCGGCTTCAACGCCGTGGTCTGCGTCGGGCTGAACCTGCTGATCGGCTATGCCGGGCAGATCAGCCTGGGCCATGCCGGCTTCTTCGGCATCGGCGCCTATGCGTCGGGCGTGCTGGTCGGCACCTACGGCTGGCCGCCCGTGCTGGCGCTGCTGGCCGGCGCCGCCTTCGTCGGGCTGATGGCTTTCCTGGTCGCCAAGCCGATCCTGCGGCTGAAGGGCCATTACCTTGCCATGGCGACTCTCGGCATCGGCATCATCGTGTCGATCGTTCTGCGCACCGAAAGCGGCCTTACCGGCGGCCCGGACGGCATGATGGTGGAGCCGTTCAGGATCTTCGGCGTCGAGCTGTATGGCGAAAAGGTCTGGTACTGGGTGGTCGGCGTGTTGCTGCTGGGCGTCGTCTGGCTGTCCTTGAACCTGATCGACAGCCCGATGGGCCGGGCGTTGCGCGCCGTCCACGGGTCGGAGGTCGCGGCCGAGGTGGTCGGCGTCGACACCGCGCGCTTCAAGGTTCTGGTCTTCGTGCTGTCTGCGGTGTTCGCCAGCGTGGCCGGCAGCCTGTTCGCCCACTACGCCGGCCTGATCACCCCGGCCAAGGCCGACTTCTTCAAGTCGATCGAGCTGGTGACGATGGTGGTGTTCGGCGGCATGGCGTCCACCTTCGGCGCCGTCGTCGGGGCCGTGGTGCTGACGCTGCTGCCCCAGGCGCTGACCGTCTTCCAGGATTACCAGCAGATCGTGCTGGGCGGCATCCTGATGGCGACGATGGTCTTCATGCCGAAGGGCCTTCTTCCCACCCTGGCGGCGCTGATCCCGGCGCGGAGGCGGGCATGAACATGCTGACCACGACCGACCTCACCGCCGACACCACGGCCCAGGCCCGCCGCGTCGGCCCGCCGATCCTGAAGGTGGAACATCTCAGCCGCGAGTTCGGCGGCGTGCTCGCCGTCGGCGATCTCAGCTTCACCATCGCGGCCGGCGACATCCATTCGATCATCGGTCCGAACGGGGCGGGCAAGACCACGCTGTTCAACCTTGTGACCGGCGTCTACAAGCCGTCGGGCGGCCGGGTGCTGTTCGACGGGGCCGACGTGTCGGGCATGGCGCCCTACAGGCTGGCCGCCCGCGGCATGTCGCGCACCTTCCAGAACCTGCAGATCTTCTTCAACATGACGGCGCTGGAGAACGTCATGGTGGGGCGGCACCTGCACCTGAACACCCGGCTGCTGCCGGCGCTGTTCCGTTTCCCCTCGCTGGTGCGCAAGGACCGGGAGGCGCGTGACCGGGCCGCCCAGCTGATGACCGAGGTCGGGCTGGAGAAGTACATCGACGCCGACGCGGCCTCCATGCCCTACGGCGCCCTGAAGCGTCTGGAGATCGCCCGCGCGCTGGCGTCGGAACCGAAGCTGCTTCTGCTGGACGAACCGGCCGCCGGCCTGAACGCCACCGAAAGCCGCGAGATCGACGAGGTGATCAAGACCGTGGCGGGGAGCGGCGTCACCATCGTCCTGGTGGAGCACGACATGAAGATGGTGATGGGCATCTCGCACCGGATCACCGCGCTGAACCAGGGCCGCATGCTGGCCGAAGGCACGCCGCAGGAGGTGGCGGCCAACCCGGACGTCATCGCCGCCTATCTCGGCGCGGCACCGTAAGGGAGGCCCGGACATGCTTCTGGAAATCGAGGGCCTCAACAGCCATTACGGCCGTATCCACGCGCTGAAATCGGCCAGCCTGTCCGTGCGGGAGGGGGAACTGGTGGCGCTGGTCGGCGCCAACGGGGCCGGCAAGACGACGCTGCTGCGCACCCTGTCCGGCGTCCACCCCGCCAGCAGCGGGCGCATTACCTTCGACGGCTGCGACATCACCCGGATGAAGGCCTCGCGCCGCGTCGCCGAAGGGGTGGTGCAGGTGCCGGAAGGCCGGCAGCTGTTCGGCCCGCAGAGCGTGGAGGACAACCTCCGCCTCGGCGCCTTCCGCCGCGGCAGCGGCAAGCCCGACGACGACATCGAGCGGCTGTACGAGATGTTCCCGGTGCTGAAGGTCAAGCGCGACCAGCCCGCCGGCACCTTGTCGGGCGGTCAGCAGCAGATCGTGGCGCTGGCCCGCGCGCTGATGGCGAAGCCCCGCCTGCTCCTGCTCGACGAGCCCAGCATGGGGCTGGCGCCGCTGCTGGTGGCGGAGATCTTCGACGCGGTGCAGCGGTTGAAGCGCGAGGGCACGACCATCCTGCTGGTGGAGCAGAACGCCCATGCGGCGCTCGCCATCGCCGACCGCGGCTATGTGATCGAGACCGGCGAGATCGTGTTGAGCGACAGCGGCGCCGCGCTCCTGAGCAACGAGCGGGTGCGGCAGGCTTATCTGGGGCTGTGAGGGTTGGTAGAGTGTCGGCTTCGGCTGCCCCCTCCCTAACCCTCCCCCTCTTCGAGGGAGAGGGGACTGGCGCCGGACCTTTGCTTTAGCTCTCGCAAAGCTCCTACCCCCTCTCCCGCGATCGGACCGGCCTTCGGCCGCCTGAGGGCGGGGGAGGGGGCAACCGCCGCGACACTTCAACGGACCCACGCCCGTGAAACTCCACACCTACTTCCGCTCCTCCGCCGCCTACCGCGTGCGCATCGCCCTGAACCTGAAGGGGCTGGCGCCGGAGCAGGCCTTCGTCCATCTGCGCCGCGGCGAGCAGGCCAAGCCGCCCTTCGCCGACCTCAACCCGGAGCATCTGGTGCCGGCGCTGGAGGTCGACGGGCCGGACGGGCACCATGTGCTGACCCAGTCGCTCGCCATCATCGAGTATCTGGACGAGACTCATCCCAGCCCGCCGCTGCTGCCGGCCGATCCGCTGGGCCGCGCGCGGGTGCGGGCGCTGGCGCTGGCGGTGGCCTGCGACATCCATCCGCTGAACAATCTGCGGGTGCTGGGCCGGCTGAAGGCGATGGGCCACGGCCAGGAGGAGGTCGACGACTGGTACCGCCACTGGATCGCCGTCGGGCTGACCGCGCTGGAGGCTCAACTGGCCAGCGATCCGCGCACCGGCCGCTTCTGCCATGGCGACGCGCCGGGGCTGGCCGACATCCTGCTGGTGCCGCAACTGGCGAACGCCCGTCGGCTGGCCTGCCCGGTGGACGGCTATCCGACCCTGCTGCGCATCGACGAAGCCTGCCGTGCCCTGCCGGCCTTCGCCGCTGCCGCTCCCGACCGCCAGCCCGATGCCGAGGCGTGAGGCGGAATCGTCAGACGCCCGGCTGTTGTCCCGTCCAGGTCACATCCCACCCGTCGGTGTTAGCGGTTTCGCGATACTCTTCCGTGGTATAGAGGTAGCCGCGAATTGTGCGGGGACGACGGCCGGGCGATGTTGGGCAACTTTTCTTCGATGGCCTACGATCTTGCCGAGAACATCGCGGCAAGCGCCTTCGTCGTTCTTGCCTATACCTTCCTGATCCGCCGGTCCGGCGGCTGGAACCAACTCACTCGACAGGTCGTCTTCGGCGCGGTGATGGCGCTGACCGCCCTGTTCTCCATGGTCCACCCGATCCATGTCGGACCGGGCATCTTCATCGACGCGCGGACCCCGCTGATCGGGCTGGCCGCCCTGTTCGGCGGGCCGGTCTCCGCGGCGATGGCGGCGGCGGGCGTGGCCGGCTACCGCTTTTCCCTGGGCGGCGTGGGGATGGAGGCCGGGGTCGCCAATGCCGGGCTGTCCTTTCTGGTCGGCGTCGGCTTCGCCGTCTGGGTGAAACGGCGCCGCGTCGGGCTGGGGGTGCTGCCGCTCCTGCTGTTCGGCCTGCTTTTGACCCTGGCGTCGCTGTCCACGCTGGCCCTGCTTCCCAACCTGGATCTGGCGCTGCAGGTGGCGGGGCGGACGGCGGCGCCCATGCTGGCCATCGTGCCGCTCGGCACCCTGTTCCTCGGCGTCCTGCTGCTGCGCGAGCAACGCCATCACGGAGCCGAGCAGCGGCTGGGCGAGAGCGAGGCGCGTTACCGCCTGCTGGCCGACAATGCCACCGACATGATCCTGGAGATGAAGGCGGACGGATCGGTGCGCTATCTGTCGCCGTCGGTCCGCGACATCCTGGGTCATGATCCCGCGGAGCTCGTCGGCCGCGCCCCCGCCAACCTGCTGCACCCCGACGATCTGGAAAGTGCGGCGATGGCCTTCGCCGGCATGCAGCCGGGGTCGTCGCCCGTCACCTTCACCCACCGGCTGCGCCACCGCGACGGCCATTACCTGTGGGTCGAATCCAGCATGCGCCCGACGGTGGGGGCCGACGGCGTGTTCGTCGTGGTCGGCGTCGTCCGCGACGTGACCGAGCGCAAGCGTTATGAGGAGGAACTGTCCGCCGCCCGCGCCGAGGCCGAGGCGGCCAACCGCGTGAAGTCGGAATTCCTGGCCTCCATGAGCCACGAGATCCGCACACCGCTGAACGGCGTCATCGGGTTCGCGGACCTGCTGCTGGGCACCGACCTGACGCCGGAACAGCGCCAGTATGTCTCGCTTCAGCGCGAAGCCGGGCGCGGGCTGCTGGCGATCATCGGCGACATCCTGGACTATTCGAAGATCGAGGCCGGCAAGCTGGAGTTGGAGGAACGCGCCTTCGACCTGCACCGGCTGCTGCGCGACTGCCGCGACCTGATGAGCAACGCCGCCTCGCAGAAGGGGCTGCTGCTGCAACTGTCGCTGGGCAGCACGGTGCCGCGCTTCGTCCGCGGCGACGAGGCGCGCATCCGCCAGATCCTGCTGAATCTGGTCGGCAATGCCGTGAAGTTCACCGAACGCGGATCGGTGCTGGTCTCCGTCGGACTGCTGTCGGGGGAGGAGGACGGCCGTGGCGAGGGGGCGCCGGCCCTGGTCCGCTTCTCCGTCAGCGACACCGGACCCGGCATTCCGGCAGCCGATCAGGCGAACCTGTTCCAGCGCTTCAGCCAGGGCGACCGGTCCACCACGCGGCGCTTCGGCGGCACCGGCCTTGGATTGATCATCTCCAAGCAGCTGTCGGAGCTGATGGGCGGGCGGATCGGCGTGCAGAGCAGCCCAGGCGTCGGCAGCACCTTCCGGTTCGAGTTGCCGCTTCCGGTGGCGGAGGCTCCCGGTCTCGTGGCGGAACGGCGGGCGGAGGGTGCCGCCGGGCGCTTCGCCCGCATCCTGCTGGCCGAGGATGTGCCGATGAACCAGATCGTCACCTCCTCCATCCTCTGCAAGGCCGGCCACACGGTGGAGGTGGCGGAGGACGGCGTGCTGGCGGTGGAGGCGGTCCGCGGCGGCGAGTTCGATCTGGTCCTGATGGACATGCAGATGCCCCGGATGGACGGCTTGCAGGCCACCGCGGCGATCCGTCAGCTTGGCGGACGGCGGGGTGCCGTGCCCATCATCGCGCTGACCGCCAACGCGCTGACCGATCAGCTTCAGCTTTGCCTGGATGTCGGCATGAACGACCATGTGACCAAACCGATCGAGCGCGACACCCTGCTGTCGGCGGTCGACCGCTGGCTGGAAGCCAAGGCGGATGCAGATGCGAATGCTGCGGCGGGGGCTGCGGCGGATACTGCCCGGCCCGGCGGCGACGCGGAGGAGGCGGCCGTGCTGGCCGGGGTTGCTCCGGTGTCCGGCGGCGCGCCTGTGCTGAACCGCGGCGCGCTGGACACGCTGGCGGATACGCTGGGCGGCGACGTGCTCCCCCGCTTCGTCACCGGCACGCTGGCCGAACTGGCCCTGCGCGCCGACCGCATCAGCGAGGCGGAGACCATGAAGGACGCCGCCGCCGATGCCCATGCCATGGTGTCGCTGGCCGGCAATGTCGGCTTGCTGGAGCTGTCGCGGCTGGCCCGCATGCTGCAGCACGCCTGCGAACAGGATCGCCCCGACGTGCCGGCGCTGAAGGCGCAGCTGCGCGACGCCGTCAACCGCGCCTCCGCCGCGCTTCAGGCGGCGCTGCCCACCCTGGGCGTCGCGGTCGAGGCGCGCTGAGGATGTCTTCTATCGGTTGACGATCAGGGCCACGCCGGCCACGGCGACCGCGGCGCCGGCCCAGGCGCCCAGCGACGGGCGCTGGCCGGTCATCAGCCACATCATCGGCAGGATCAGCACCGGGCTCAGGGCCGACAGGGTGGCGACCACCCCGGCATTGCCGTGTGCCAGCCCGACCAGCAGAAGCGTCATCCCCAGACCGACGCCGAGCAGCCCGTTGCCGGCGACCTGCAGGGCGAGCTTCGGCGTCAGCCCGCGCGGCAGGAACAGGCCGCCGCCGGCCGCCGCCGCATCGCCGCCCCGCAGCGCCGACAGGGCGCCGATGGCGGTGAACATCAGCGCCGCCGTCGTCACCCGCACGGTGGCCGACGCGACCGGATCTGCGCCGGCCGCCATCACCGGCTTGGCGATCACCGATCCCACCGCCTGCGCCACCGCCGCCACCAGACAGACGCCGACGCCGGCCAACAGGCTGCCCTGCACCGCCTCCCAGTTGTGGGTGGAGCCGGACCGCAGGGCCACCGCCAGCATCACCCCCAGCGTCACCAGCACGATCCCCAGCGTCGTCCACGTCCCCAGCGCCTCGCCCAGCAGGGTGTAGCCGAGCAGGGCCGTCAGCGGGGCGTTGGCGGCATAGATCACCACGTTGCGCCGCGGTCCCAGCCGGCTCAGCGACCAGAACAGGGCCATGTCGCCCATCACGATGCCGGCCGCCCCCGACAGGGCCAGCGTCAGGACCGCTCCGGTGTCCAACGTCTCCCAGCCGCCCAGCAGCGTGGTGGCGACGAGCAGGACCGCGGCGACGATCGTCAGGCGCACGCGGTTGAACGCGATGGAGCCGAGCACCCGCACCGGCCCGATGGCGATCAGGCCGCCCGCGGCCCAGCACAGCGCCGCGCCGAGCGCAGCCATATTGGCGATCATGATGAACTTATGAACCGTTGGTTGAGGTCGTGGACCGGCACTCTACAGCAGCCGGCGACTGCCCGCGAAATGAGCAAGCTGCATGGCCGGACCTCTCTTCCGCCCGGCCATCGGAACCAGCCATCGGAACCCGGCCCTGCCGGTCGCCGTTGACTCGGTTGACATACGTCGTCTGTGGCACAGCCAACCGAGGAGGATGCGACCGATGCGGACAGATTTCACGAGGCTTGGCCCCGTCGCCCCCCTCGCGCTTGCGGTGGCGGCCGGGCTTCTGGCCGTCCAGCCGGCTGCTGCACAGAGCGGATGCGCCGCGATGGTGGAGCAGTTCGCCGCCAACCGCGGCCTGTCGACCGAACCGCCGCCGGTCGCCGTCCCGGACAGCGCGCCGCCCGGCCTGTCCGGCTCGACCCCACGCGATGAGCTGGGCTCCGGTTCCGGATCGGGCACCAGCAGCGAGGACCTGGCCCAGTCCGGCGGCATGGTGGCGCCACCCGCCGTCGGCGACCGGTCGGTGATCGAACCCCCGGCGACCGGCAGCAACATGCCGACCGCCCCCTCCGTCGCGCCGCAGGCCAACTCCCGCGCGATGCCGGACAGTGGGCCCGGGGGCTCCGGCGGGGCCAACGGGCCTATGGGGCAGGCGGCGCGCAACGCCCAGTTGGAGGCCCTGGTCACGGCGGCCCGCAGCGCCGCCCGCGATGGCGACGAGGCCCGCTGCATGGAAAGCCTGAACGACGCCCGCCGCCTGTCGCAGACGCCTCCCGGCGGCCAGGGCGGCTGACCGGCCGCACCCCACTTCTCCCACCGCCGCCCTTCCACCGATGGAGAACACCGAGCATGAATTTCAGCCTTGGTCCTTTTCCGCCGTCTCCGCCGCGCGAGCCGTCCATTCCCCCGGTCGGTCCCGACGAGCCGTTGCCTGTGCCGGGCGATCCGTCCCGCCCGCCGCTGGGGGAACCGCCGGCACCGATCCCCGTTCCGCCGCGCGAACCGCCGCCGGTGCCCGACCGTCTGATGGACCGCCTGATGGGATGACGGCCTGGCCGTAAGATTTTACAGCCTGTCCGGCGTATTCGGAGCGGTCCCGACTTGCCAAAGCCGCCAGGACGGGCGATGTGTCAGAGGTTGGCGTCCGCCGGTCCATGTCGGGACAGGTTCGGGCGCCGCTTCTGTTTGCCGGAGTTCGGGTTTCCCATGTACAATCAGCCGCCCCGCAGCCACGTCTATCGTCAGCCCAACGTCGTCGCCACCCAGGTGACGGCCACCGTGAAATGGTTCAACCCCGAACGCGGCTACGGCTTCGTCAAGGTCGGGGACAGCGGCAAGGACGCCCTGCTGCCGGCCTCGCTTGTCGTGCCCGCCGGCCACACCACCCTGCCGGACGGCGCCACCGTCGTCGTCGACATCGTCGAGGATCGCAAGGGCCAGCAGGTCAGCGTCCTGCATTCCGTCGACCTCTCCACCGCCGCCGCCCCGGCCCGTCCGCAGGGACGCGACCGTAGCTTCGGCGAGCGCAGCTTCGGTGATCGGGGTGGCGATCGGGGCGGTGACCGCGGCTTTGGTGATCGGGGCGGCGATCGCGGGTTCGGCGCGCGCCGCGATGCCGGTGGTCCGCGTGACCGCAACTTCGGAGACCGGGGTGGCGACCGCGGCGGCTTCCAGGACCGCGGCCAGGGTCGCGGCTTCCAGGATCGGGGCCAAGGTCGCGGTTTCCAGGACCGGAGCCAGGATCGTGGCCAGGACCGTGGTGGCTTCCAGGATCGCGGTCCCCGCCGTCCGCAGCAGGACAGCGGCCCGACCAGCGAGATGGGCGCCACCGTGAAGTGGTTCAACGGCGGCAAGGGCTATGGCTTTGCGCAGCCCGACGGCGGCGGGCGCGACGTGTTCATCCCGGCCCGTGCGCTGGAGAGTGCCGGCCTGCGCGGCCTGGACGACGGACAGCGCGTGCGCATGACCGTGCGCCAGACCGAAAAGGGCATGGAAGCGGTCAGCCTCAAAGTCGAGTGACCGCTTCCGCCGCCCGGCCTACCGGTCGGACGGTACTGTGGACTGCCCCAGATGCTCCGCCGCTTCCCGCTGGTTGCGGGCGGCGGGGTCGTCGGGGACGGCAAGCCCGGCATCCGGGCTGTTGACGCGGGGACCGCCCGAGTTGCGGCGGTCCTCCTCCTCGATCTCGCGGGCGGCCTGCGCCCAGTGATCGAGATGGCGGTGTTCGGGCCGCCCCTCTTCTTCCCAAAGCTGATAGGCGCGTTCGCGGACCCGCGGGTCGTCCGGACCCAGTGTGTGTTCCATGATGGTCGGCTCCACTTCGAAGGGTTGCGGGCCGGTCAGCTCCGGTCCGGCTGGGAGGGGGAGGAGATCCGCTCCAGCGCGCCTTGCACGGCGCGGTCGTTCTTGGCTTCGGTTGCCAGATCGCCCAGCGAGACGATGCCCGTCAGGCGGTCGTTGCGGTCGACCACCGGCACGCGCCGGATCTGCTGGCCGGCCATCAGTTCGGTGACGCTGCCGACCGGGTCGTCCTCGTAGCAATAGCGGGGATTGGCGGTCATCACCTCCGCCACCTTGCAGCGGTCGGGCTGCTTTCCGGCCGAGATGGCGCGGACGGTGATGTCGCGGTCGGTCACCACGCCGACCAGATCCCGTCCTTCGCAGACGGGCAGGATGCCGACGTTCAACTGGTCCATCAATTGCGCGGCCCGGCGGATGCTGTCGTCGGGCCGGACCGTCTGCACGTCGCGGGTCATGATCTCGCGGATTTTCATGCGGGGGCTTCCTGGCACAGTGGCGGTGAGGCGCGGTACTCCAGTCCCGTCTCAACAGATGCGCCAGTCCACCGTCGCGCTCAACCTATCCAGTAGAGGGGATCCACCCCGAAGAGCCAGGGGTGCAGCAACAGCATGCCCCCATAAGCGGCCAGCCCTCCGGCCAATCGCGCCGCTCCCATTTCCTTCAGCCCCGTCAGCGCGCCACGCACCCCCTGGGGTCCGGCCAGCGGCAGAAGCGAGGTCTCCGCCCGGAAGGCGCGGCCGGCCGGGCTGCGGCCCAGGACGATCTCGTTCTTGACCAGCGCGAACAGCGCGATGGCCGCCATGGTGCCGAACAGCAGCACGCGGCGCCCGTCGCCGGTGGCGTTCAGATGCGCACATGCCCACAGCAGCAGCGCCAGGCTGCCCGGCGCGCGGGTCAGGCGGTAGATGCCGTGCGGCGGGTTGGGCGCGCTTTGGCTGCCGAAGCGGGTGGTGACGCGGGCGACCAGCAGCAGGAAGACCACCGGCATCACCACCGCCACCAGCGGCGCCGCCCAGTCGAAGGGCGTGAACACCACCTCCCCGCCGTCGGCGGCGCGATAAGCCAGCACGAACAGGGTCAGCGTCAGCAGCGAGCCGACGGAATGGATCGTCACGAAGCCGCCACGGCCGAGCCGGGCGATCAGGGCGGGCCGCACCCCCGGCCAGGACGGCAGGGCATGGCTGAGGAACAGCAGGGCGGCGGCAAGGGCGAGGGATACGGTCATGATGGAGACACTAAACCGTGGACGAACGGCCCACGCCTTGACTCGGGTCAAGAGGGAGGGTGGGTCAAGAGCGGATCGGGTCGGGAACGCCCGCACCGGTCGCGCGGTTCACAGTATCGAACCCGTCCAATCCACGGCCAAACCCCGTCGAGCAAATGACCGAGTGGATCATCCAGATCGTGCAGCAGTTCGGCTATCTGGGCATCTTCCTGATGCTGATCCTGGCTCGCGCGCTGCCGCCGATCCCGGCGGAGACGGTGATCCCGCTGGCCGGCATGGGGGCGGCGACGGGGGAGTTCAACCTGCTGCTGGTGGCGCTGGCCGCCGGGCTCGGCTCCGCGGTGGGGGAACTGGTGTGGTATGCGCCGGCCCACTGGATGGGGCGCGAGCGGTTCGAAGCCTTCCTCGGCCGCCACGGCCACTGGCTGACCGTGAAGCCGGAGCAGGTCCATCGCGCCACCGGATGGTTCGCCCGGCGCGGCGGCCTTGCCGTCCTGCTGTGCCAGCCGTTGCCGGGCCTGCGCACCCTGATCTCCGTTCCCGCCGGGGCCTGCGGGCTGCCGATGGGGGTGTTCCTGCTCTATGCCGCGGCGGGGGCGACGCTGTGGTCGCTGGTTCTCGCCTGCACGGGCTATCTGGTGCGGGTGGGTTTCCCCTGGATCGCCGACCTGATGGTGCCGGGGACGCTGCTGCTGTTCATCGCCCTGATCGGCGCCTATGTGCTGCGGCTGGTCCGCCACCGCCGCGACAGCCGACGCGCGGCCCAAACCGGGGTGTCGCGCAGCGGAGGTTGATTCGCTTTGGAAGCGCCGTGGAACCTTCGTGCAGGCTTGCGCGTTGGAGGCACGAACCACCCGAACGGACATGGCCTTACGGCCAGTAGCGTCGGCCAGGATTTTCGGCGTGAGCCGCTTCCGAAAGGACCCAACGCGATGACCCGCAATTCCGCAACGACGAACCGGTGGCGTGCCGCCGCCGTCCTGTCGGCGGCGCTCGGCATGGCCGCCTGCGCCTCCGACGTGCCGCCGCCCACCGCCCAACTCGGTGCCGCCTCCCAGGCGGTACAGGAGGCGGAGCGTGCCAACGCCCTGCAATATGCGCCGGTCGCCCTGCAGAGCGCCCGCGACAAGCTGGCCGCCGCCGACAAGGCGATGCGCGCCGACGAGCGCACCCGCGCCCGCCGCCTCGCCGAGGAGGCCCGCGTCGATGCCGAACTGGCGACGGTGACTTCGCAGCGCGCCGTGACCCAGCAGGCCGCCACTGCGGTTCGCCAGTCCGCCACCCCGACCGTGCCGCAGTCGGCGGCCGCGCCCACTGCCGCGCCGGGCGCCGCACCGGTCTACAGCGGTTCGACGTTGGGCACGCTGCCCGCCACCGGCTCCGGCGCAAGCGGCTCCAGCTACCCCGCACCGTCCGCCGTTCCGCCGGCGCCCGCCGGTTCGCTCGGCACCAGCACCGGCAACAGCTGGGGCTACAGCTATCCGGAGGTGCGGCAATGAGCATGCTCGCCCCCCGCACCTTGCTGGTGCTGGCCGGCCTCGGGCTCGGCCTTGCCGGCTGCGCCACCCAGCCGACCGACAGCGCCGCCCTGACCCAGGCGCGCCAGGACTACAGCCTCGCCGCCGCCAACCCGCAGATCGCCGGCAACGCCCCGCTGCAGCTGCGCGACGCCGAGCAGGCGCTGCGCCGGGCCGAGGCTCTGCGCGACCAGGGCGCCGACGCCTCCGAGGTCGCTCACCAGGCCTACATCGTCAGCCGCCGCGTGCAGATCGCGCAGGAGACGGCCGGGGTGAAGGGCGCCCAGACCGTGGTCGCCAATGCCGACACCTACCGCCTCCAGGCCCGCAACACCGAGCTGGAGCAGCAGCTGCGCGATCTCCAGGCCCAGCGCACCGAGCGCGGCCTCGTGATGACGCTCGGCGACATCCTGTTCTCCACCGGCCGGGCGGAACTGACTCCCGGCGCCTATGAGCGCATGGACCGGCTCGCCCAGTTCCTGCAGGCGCATCCGGCCCGCACCGTGCGGATCGAAGGCCACACCGACAACACCGGCAGCGACACCACCAACCTGCGCCTGTCGGAAGCCCGCGCCCAGGCTGTCCGCGACGCCCTGTCGGCGCGTGGCGTCTCGCCGTCGCGCATCGTCACCCAGGGCATGGGCGAGGCGCAGCCCGTCGCCTCCAACAGCAACGATGCAGGCCGCCAGCAGAACCGCCGCGTCGAGATCATCATCTCCGACGACGGCACGGTGGCGCAGACACGCTAAAGGGGGCTTCGCGCCCCCTCCCCACCGCCTCGCACAGGGCCCCTCTCCCGCGCGCAGTGGGGGAGGGGCCTCGGCCTGAGAACGAAAAGCCCTACCGACCGCGCTCCTCCTTCCGCACCGCCCGAACCACCCCCCAGGCACCGGCCGCCAGACCCACGGTCAGCAGCGCCGCAGCGGCCACCCGCAAGGCGGAGCGCGGCGGTGCCGGCAGGCGCTTCCACGGGGCCCAGGCCTCGTCCGGATGGTCGGGATCGGCGATGCGCAGGGCGGCGAAGGCCTGTTCGGTCAGGCTGGGATCGGTGGCGGGAAGATCCACCAGACGGCGACCGGACTGCCGGCACAGGCGGCCGATGGCGGCGATCAGGCTTCCCGTCTCCCGCAACTCGGCCTCAAGCCGGTCCTGCTCGATGCCCATATGCTCGGCCAGCAGGCGGTTGCGCACGCCGGTGATGGCGTCCGCCGCCCGGTCGCGCCCGGGACCGTCCGCCTCCGGCGCCTCGATGGTCAGGTCGCATTCGCTGTCGTAGCCCATCGAGCGGTTGTTCAGGTTCGAGGAGCCGATGCGCAGCAGCCGGCCGTCCACCGCCACCACCTTGGAATGGACGATCACCGGCGCCCCCTGGTCCGTCACCGGGGTCATGGCGCGCAGGCGGCCGAAGCGGTCGGCCTCGCGCAGGCAGCGCAAAGCGACCGAGCGCGGCGTGTCCATTGCCATGCGGTCGAACCAGCTCGGGCTTTCCATCGAAACCACAACCACCACCTCCGGCCCGTCGGGCTCGGCCAGCCGTCGGGCCAGCGCATCGGCGACGCGGGCTGAGGCGAAATACTGGTTCTCCAGATAGATGGTCCGCTCCGCCGCGGCGATGGCGGCGAAGGTCAGCGCCTCGCTCTCGCGGATCGCCGGGCTGTCGTCGGTCGCCGGCACGGTGCGCGACACGCCGATCACCGCGTCGGTCAGCACCGGGTGGGAGCAGTCGCGCAGCGGGCAGTCGGGCCAGGGGTCATGATCCGGCGGCGGGCAGGGCTCCAGTGCCTCACCGGTGGCGCAGCGCCAGCGCTCCCGCGCCAGTTCGGACAACGCGCGGGCGGCGTCGCCGTCGACCATCATCATCACGTCGTGGCGAGGACCGTAGGGCTCGCCATCCGGGCCGCGGCGGCGCGGGTCGTCGTCGCGATGCTCCGAGGTGTCCCAACGGTCGAAGGAGAAGTCGATGCCACCGCAGAAGGCGAGCGCGTCGTCGATCACCAGAATCTTCTGGTGCTGGGCGGCGCCGACAGGCAGTTCCCCGTCCAGCCGGGCGTTCAGCCGGCGGCCGGTGTTGCGGTCCCAGCGCTGCAGCGGCTCGTGCGGGTGGTCGAGCGCGATGGGGAAGGGCATGTCCCATTTCAACGCCCGCACATGCAGGCCGGGGCGCGACCGCATCAGCCGGGCCAGGAAGCGGCCGAGCGTTTCCGGGCTGTGGGGATCGAGCCGCATGCGCGGATCGACGTCCCAGCCGACCAGCAGGATCGAATGCTGCGCCTTTTCCATCGCGGCACGGGCGGCGACGAAATAATCGGCACCGTCGACGAGAACCGCCACCCGCCCGGCCCGCTCCGTCCGCCAGCAGGTGACGCCGGGGCGCAGCACCGGCCCGGCTGTGGGTTGCGGGGAATGGATCGGCGGGGCGGAAGGATTGAGCTTCATCGGGAAAAATCGACTCCGGGTGCGGCGGAAACGCATGAAAACCGTCCGGTCGGCTGTCCGGCACACTGTCCGCCTCGCGGCTTGAACCCCGGCGCGGGCCCGATGTTCCCGCCGCAGGCCCGGTGCGTCGGGATCACGCCGAAGGAGGCCCGGCAGCCACGCTTTTGCCGCGGATTCCTGAAAAAAGCGCATTCGTCGATCGAAACCATGGCCGGATTGCCCTGTTGAACCCAGTGAAAGAGGCGATGGCCCGGCCGGCAAGCGCGACGCCGACTCGGCACGCGATGCAAGGTCCGCCATCGGCCCCGATCCGAAAGACGCCCGACTGCGAGGCGTTGCCACCATGAAGGAGTTCGAGGATGCGTAACCTGATGATCGGCGCCGTTTCGGCGGTTCTCCTGATGGCTACCCCGGCGCTGGCCCAGACGGCCCCGCAAGTTCCGCAGGGTTCGGCCGACAGCGCCACCAGCTACACCGGTCCGGACGGTGTGGTCCGCACCACGCCGGGCGCCACCACCTCGCCGTCGGCCGGCTCGTCGGGCAACGGCCCGCTGAACGCTCCGGGCACCTCGGGTTCGACCGGCACCTCCAGCGGCAGCATGTCCGGCTCGTCCACGCCGGGCGTGACCACCGCGCCGTCGGGCATGGGCAACAACACCGGCAGCAACATCCCGCGCGACAACCAGACCGCCACGGGCACCCACTGCCCGCCGGGCACCCCGAACTGCGGCCCGGACCAGGGCGGCAGCCAGTAACCTCCGCTCAGCGGCCATGATACCGCGGGCGTCGCCGGAGCCATCCCTCCGGCGGCGCCTGCGTCGTTTCGGACTGCCGAGTCTTCGAAGCGCCCAACGGGCACAACCGGACAGGTGCAGGGTCCACAAGGCAATACGCGGTATCCGCAGCGATCCCGGGCGCGATCTTGGGCGCTTTACCCCTGTGCCCGTACCGGGAGGCGGCCGGACGGCGTTTCGCTGCCGTCGTCTGCGTCCTGATCGGTTCCGGCGATGTCGTCCAGCGGGGCGGTGCCCATGGCGGTGGCGACCAGACGGCGGAACAGGCCCTGCTGGCGGCTGTCCGTCACCAGATATTCCGGGTGCCACTGCACGCCGATCATGAAGGGCTCGTCGGGCGCCTCGATGCCCTGGACGACGCCGGCGCGCTCGCGGGCGACGACGCGCAGGCCGTCGCCGACGCGGTCCACCGACTGGTGGTGCAGGGCATTCACCCGGCATTCGGCGATGCCCAGGATACGGTACAGCCGGCTGTCGGGTTCGATGCGGATGCGCTTGCGCGGCAGCACGGTGCGCATGTGCGGCGCTTCCTCGTACACCTCGTGGATGTCGACGTGCAGCGAGCCGCCCCGGTGGACGTTGATCATCTGCGACCCGCGGCAGATCCCCAGCACCGGCAGGCCGAGCTTCGCGGCGCAGTCCAGCGCGCGCATCTCCAGCCGGTCGCGTTCGGGGTCGATGCGGATGTGCGGCCGGGCGGATTCGCCGTAGAGCGCCGCGTCGATGTCGTCGCCGCCGCCGACCACCAGCGCGTCCAGCCGGTCGATGGGGAAGGGCACCTCGGCCGTGATGCGGACCGACGCGGCGCCGGCCCGCCACAGGGCAAGCCGGTTGGCCATGGCGGCGATGCGGCTGCCATGGACGGAGGCGGTGATGCCGACCAGCGGCCGGGACCTTCCGATGACGGCTGCCATGGCACGCTCCCTTTTCAGCCGGCCTGCCGCAGGGTGCCGTCCGCGGCGACATCCTCCTCACCGGGAGGGCCATGAATGACGGGATTCGCGGCCATGAAGCCGTCGATCCGCTCGGCCCAGCGATCGGGCGCCTGCGTCTCGGCCATCTGCCGGTACTCGGCACCCAGCTCGTCCAGCAAGGCGCGGTCCGCCGCCAGCCGCTCCACCGCCACCCAGCGATTCCAGTCGGCGGCGAGCGACCAGTCCGGATCGCTCAGCCGCGCATTGGGCAGCCGGTAGTGAAAGGTCGGGCGAGGGCGGACATGCGGGTCCTCCATCGCCTTCGCCAGGCGGTCGGGGTCGAGATGGGCGAACAGCGGGAACAGGTCCAACTCGCGGTTGCGGGTGGGGTTGTCGGCCAGATAATCGTCGATCAGGCCGCCCAGGTCGGGGCGATAGGCCGGATCGGCCAGCTTGGCGGCATAAGGGGCGGGAAATGCGGCGATGAAGCCGGACAGGCGGCGGGTCGGATCGACGCGGATCTCCCGCCGCAGCCAGGGCGCCAGGATCAGGAAGGCCTTCAGGTGGTCCAGCACATAGTCGCCGTCCGTCCGCGCCACCTCCGGATTGAAATGCAGTCCGAACGCGAACAGCGGGCTGGCCTCCGTCCCGGCGGCACCGCGGTCGCGCAGGCAGGCGACCAGCCTCTCCAGATCCGGCATCTGCTCCACCGTCACCGGCGGAGCGGCGATCTCGAACGGCATCACCAGACTGCCGATGTTGCCCCAGAGCGGACGCAATGGGTCCAGCATTGCGGCGCCTCCCTTGCCGGGATGGGCGGAGCGCATATCCAGTTCCACCGTGAAGTCGCCCAGGCTGGTGCCGCTCACCAGACATCGGTGCGGGTTTTCGACGGTGACCGTCCCCCCGAACAACTCGCGCACGCAGGACGCGGCCGACGGCGCGTCCAGATCGGCGAATTCAAGTTCCACCCCGACGCGGCGCGGCGTGCCCTGGGGGGTGGTGCGGAGCGGGGGGAGGAAGAAGGGATGGGTCATTGCAAGCCATCAACACCCCATTCCCTGCGCTGTTCCCGCACCGTCGGAAATCCAAATCCGGCCTTGGGGTGGGAGGTTCAGGTCCCGGCGACGTCATACCTCTTTTGGCTGTAACCACTCGTTGGGGGTATTTTTTGATTTTTTATACAAATGCGTCTGGGCAACCAGCATTCTTGAGGGCCTTTCTTTCCATCTGGCGGGAGCTTTCCGCCTATTCTACCCAACTGTTTTCTAAATTAACCGGCGCTTAACCATAGTTGCGTTAGCGATAGGCAAGCGGCACGGTGGTGCGCCTGGTGCGCCATCCGGTCGGCTTCGCGGTGGGAGCCTCGTCTACGCCATGACCCTTCTGGCACGCCTCTTCATCCTGGTCCTGCTCGCGGTTCTGCCGGCGATCGGCATCCAGATCTACAGCGTGCTCGAACAGCGGGCGGAACGCGAGGCGGAGGTCACCCTCCAGGCCGAACGGCTGCTGCGTCAGGTGGAGAGCGAACATGTCCGCATCCTGGACAGCGCGCGACTGATGGTCACCGCGGTGACGGAGGCCCCCTTCCTGCGCGGAGACGGGAGCGGGGGCGAGGTCGCCGGTTGCCAAGCCTATCTGGAGCGTCTATCCGCCCGCTCCGCCGACTACCGCACCCTGTCGATCACCGATGCCGGCGGGCGCATCAGGTGCAGTGCAGACCCGTCGCGCATCGGCTCCTCCCTGACCTCCCAGCCGCATTTCCGCCGGGCGATGGCCCAGGGGCGTTTCGTGGTCGGCGAATGGACGATCACCCATTCCGGTGTCGCCGGCGGCGAGCTTCCGGTCGCGGTTCCCTACACCGACGCCGACGGCAAGCGGGCCG
The DNA here is from genome assembly GCF_008364825.1 of Azospirillum sp. B21. Taxonomy (GTDB): domain Bacteria; phylum Pseudomonadota; class Alphaproteobacteria; order Azospirillales; family Azospirillaceae; genus Azospirillum. Next base: position 926,091 of record NZ_VTTO01000001.1, on the reverse strand, counting down.
GCGTGATCGCCCTGTCTCTCGACGTGCCGCGGCTGACCTCCATCTTCGCCGCCCGCCCGATGCCGGAGAACACGGCCCTGACCGTCGCCGACCGGTCCGGCACCATCCTGGTCAAGCTGCCGGGCATCCAGGGCCGCGTCGGCGAGCGGCTGCCGGACAATTACCTGCCGCTGCTGTCGGCGACCGACATGGGTGTGACGATGCTGCCCGGCCTGGACGGCGTGTCCCGCATCCTGGCCTTCTCCCCGCCCACCGCCGGAATCCGCGACCTGTTCATCAGCGTCGGCGTCGACCGCGGTGCCGCGATGGGGGCGGTGGACCGCGCCACCCGCGACGGGCTGCTGATGACCCTGTCCGGCTTCCTGGTCGCCGCCGCCGCCGCCTGGATCGGCGGTACCCTGTTCATCCGCCGCCCGGTCGACGCGCTGGTCTGCGCTGCCCGCGACTGGAGCGAGGGCAAGACCGCAACCCGCGTCAAGCTGTCCGACCGCTCGTCGGAAATCGGCCAGCTCGGCCATGCCTTCGACATGATGGCCGACCGGCTGGAAGCGCGCGAAGCGGCGCTGCGCCAGTCGGAAAGCCACATCCGCGCCGTTCTGGACGCGCTGCCGGCCTATGTCGGCGTGCTGACGCCGGACGGGGCGGTGGCCCAGGTCAACCGTGCCGCCGCCGATGCCGCCGGGTTGCCGGCCGCCCGCATCGTCGGCCGTCCCTTCGACGAGATCTGCTGGCTGTCCTTCGACGACGCCGGGCGGGAACGGCTGCGTCAGGCGCTGGCGCTGGGAGCGCACGGCCGCTCCTCCCGCTTCGACTCCGGGCTGCGGCTGGGTGACGGGCGCGAGCTGACGGTGGACGTCAACCTGACCCCGATGGTCGATGCTGACGGCCATGTCACCCACCTGATCGCCTCCGGTATCGACATCACCGAGCGCAAGCGCACCGAGGAGGCCCTGCGCGTCGCCGAGGAGCGCGTGCGCACCGGCCTGCGCAATTCGGGGGTGGCGGTGTTCAACCAGGACCGCGAGCTGCGCTACACCTGGTCCCATTCCGAATTGCTGGGCTTCCCGCCGGAGATGCTCAACGGCCGCACCGACGCCGACCTGTTCGACCCTGGCGAGGAGGCCGACAACCTGATGGCGCTGAAGCGCCGCGTGATGGAGAGCGGCGTCGGCGCGCGGGAGGAGGTCCGCATCCGCTTCAAGGGCGAGGAGCGCTTCTTCGACCTGACCGTCGATCCGCTGCGCGATCCCTCCAGCCGGGTGGAGGGCGTCACCTGCGCCGCCGTCGAGGTCACCGACCGCAAGAAGGCCGAGGCCGAACTGCACCGGTTGCGGGAGGAGGCCGATCAGGCCAACGAAGGCAAATCGAAGTTCCTGGCCGCCGCCAGCCACGACCTGCGCCAGCCGGTCCAGTCGCTCTATCTCTTCACCGCGGCGCTGAGCGACCGGCTGCAGGGACACCCGGCGCTGCCGATCCTGGACAACATCCGCCAGGGGCTGGACACGCTGAAGACCCTGCTGGACGGACTGCTCGACATGTCGCGGCTGGAGTCTGGCAAGATCGTCGCCACTCCGGTCGAGGTGCGGCTGAACCAGCTGCTCGGCCGTCTGGTCGCCGAATATGGCCCGCGTGCCGCCCAGAAGGGTTTGGAGCTGCGCGCCGTGCCCACCCGCGCCTGGGTGCGCACCGACCCGGCCCATCTGGAGCGCATCCTGCGCAATCTGGTGGAAAACGCCCTGCGCTACACCAACAGCGGCAAGGTGCTGCTGGGCTGCCGCCGCACGCCGTCGGGCATGCGGGTGGAGGTGTGGGACACCGGCGCCGGCATTCCCGCCGACCGGCTGGAGGACATCTTCGAGGAGTTCACCCAGCTGGGCGAGCGCAGCGAGCGCGGTCTGGGCCTGGGGTTGGCCATCGTCAAGCGGCTGTCGCGGCTGCTCGGCCATCCGGTGACGGTGCGGTCGTGGGAGGGCAAGGGCTCGGTCTTCGCGGTGGAACTGCCGCGGGTGATCCTGGGCAACGCCCGTCCCGCCAGCGGTACGGCCGCCGCCGCGGCGACGCTGGCCCGCCGCTCCGCCGCCAACGATGCGGCCAACGCCGCCGCCAACGACCGCGGACAGGCGATCAGCGCCATCGCCAGCGCGTTCGGCGGCGGCAAGGGCAGGGGGACGACGGGCGGCGACGTTGCGGTCAAGACTGCGGTCTCGCCCAGCAAGGAAGCGGATGCCAAGGGCATGGTGCTGGTGATCGACGACGAGGCGATCATCCTGCTCGGGCTGAAGGCGATCCTGGAGGGCTGGGGCTATGACGTGCTGACCGCCAAGTCGGGCGATCAGGCGCTGGAGCGGCTGCGCGCCGACGGACGCTGCCCGCAGATCGTGCTGGCCGACTACCAGCTCCAGCAGGGCCGCACCGGCCCGGAGGCGGTTGTCGCGGTGCAGACCATGCTGGGCAGGACCGTTCCCGGCATCATCCTGACCGGCGACACCAGCTCCGAACGCCAGGAAGAGGCCGAGCGCCGCGGCTTCCGCCTGCTGCACAAGCCGGTCTTCCCCAACGACCTGCGCCGCATGATGGCGAGCGCCGGGGCGGCGTGAGGCCAGGACAGGCGGAGGTCAGCCGGCCTCCGCCGCAAAGGCGTCGAAGAACAGCCCCGCGGTTTCCTGGTTGGCATGCCGGCGCGACAGCTGGTAGCTGAGTTCGAGGATGTTTGCTTCCGGGACGTGGCGCTGTACGAACAGCTTGCGGACCAGCAGAGTCGCGGCCAATTCCTGGATGAGATGGAAGTGGCTGTTGTCCCAGGCCTCTTCCTTGAAGTGGACGATCTTGAAACGGCTCAGCCGGAACGCCAGGACCCCGGCGATCTTTCCGCGGCTGACCCCGCGAGATTTGGAGCGGCGGGCAAGCATCGCCCGGATGTCGATTTCCGCTTCCTTCACCGCCAGTGCCAGTTCGCGGTCGCTGTACTCGATGTGCTTTTGCGAAAGCCCGAAAACGCCGCAGGCCTTCCACAGGAAGGTCACATAGTCGGAGAAGATCCTGGCCCACACGTCGGTGGAGAAGGAAAACTCCGGTAACGCCGGGTCGCCATTCTTCATTCGAGGGGAAGCCCCAGCAGCCGCCGGTAGGCGTTCACGTCCACATCATCGTCCTTGGGAGCATTGCGGACCAGAGCGTCGAGTTCCTCCGTCGTGCGGATGCCGTGGTTCAGGCACACTTCGCCGCGGGTCTCGCGATACTTCATCATCCGTTCGATGGATTCCGCCAGCAGTTGCGGGTTGTCCATCACGTCCTGAAGGTTGGGCATGTCGCTGAGCAACCCATGTTCAACCGCCCAGATGCAGGCCGGAACCGCATCCAAAGGCCGGGTTGGTGATGGCCGTTCGGCCGAAATGCGAAGCGACCGGGAATTCCCGATCGCTTTCCACATTTTTCTAATTCGGCAGGGCGGCACCCGTCAAGGATGAAAGGAAAGGGTGCCGTCCAAGCAAGACTTCGCTCCGCGCGGCATTCGCTCACGAATGAAGTGACGAATGCCGCGCGGGCGCGATCACTTCGCCAGATTCCGCAGCACGAAGTTCAGAACGCCGCCGTTCCTGTAATACTCCACCTCGTCCACCGTATCGATGCGCAGCAGGAGCGGGTAAGTCTCGACCTTGCCGTCGGCGCGGGTCAGGGTCAGGGTGACGTCCTTGCGCGGGCGCAGGTCCTGCTCGATGCCGGCGATGTCGAAGGTCTCCGACCCGTCCAGCTTCAACTCGGCGCGGGTTAGGCCGTCCTTGAACTGCAGCGGCAGGATGCCCATGCCGACGAGGTTTGAGCGGTGGATGCGCTCGAAGCTCTCGGCGATCACCGCGCGGATGCCCAGCAGCTTGGTGCCCTTCGCCGCCCAGTCGCGGCTCGACCCCGTTCCGTATTCCTTGCCGGCGACCACGACCAGCGGCACGCCTTCGTCGGCGTAGCGCATGGCGGCGGTGTAGATCGGCAGCTGTTCGCCCGACGGATAGTGCTTGGTCTCGCCGCCTTCGACGCCGGGGATCAGCTCGTTGCGGATGCGGATGTTGGCGAAGGTGCCGCGCATCATGACTTCATGGTTGCCGCGGCGGGCGCCGTAGCTGTTGAAATCCTGCGGACGGACCTGATAGCTCAGCAGATATTCGCCGGCCGGGCTGGTCCGCTTGATCGAGCCGGCGGGGGAGATGTGGTCGGTGGTGATCGAATCGCCCAGCACCGCCAGCGCCCGCGCGCCGCGAACGTCCGACACCGGGTCCGGCGTCTTGGTCAGGCCGCTGAAGAAGGGCGGCAGCTTCACGTAGGTGGAGCCCTCCTGCCACTGGTAGGTCTGGCCCTCCGCGGTGGCGATGGCCTGCCACTGCTCCGGCCCCTTGAACACGTCGGAATAGCGGCTGCGGAACATGTCGGCGGTCAGCGAGGCGTCGATGGCGTCCTGAACCTCGCGGTTGCTCGGCCAGATGTCCCTCAGGTAGACCGGACCGTCGGTGCCGATGCCGATGGGGTCCTTGGTCAGGTCGATGTTCAGGTTGCCGGCCAGCGCATAGGCGACGCACAGCGGCGGCGAGGCCAGATAATTGGCGCGGGTGTGCGGGTTGACGCGGCCTTCGAAGTTGCGGTTGCCCGACAGCACGGCGCCGACCACGAGGTTGCCCTCCTCGACCGCCGCGGCGATCGGCTCCGGCAGCGGGCCGGAATTGCCGATGCAGGTGGTGCAGCCATAGCCGACGATGTTGAAGCCGATGCGGTCCAGATAGGGCTGCAACCCGGCCTTGGCGAGGTAGTCGGTGACCACCTGGGACCCGGGCGCCAGCGAGGTCTTCACCCACGGCTTCTGCTTCAGCCCCTTTTCCACCGCCTTCTTGGCCAGCAGGCCGGCGGCGACCAGCACCGCCGGGTTGGAGGTGTTGGTGCAGGAGGTGATGGCGGCGATGACGACCGCACCCTGCTCCAGGCTGTAATCGGCGCCCTTCACCGGAACCGCCTTGTTGGGGTCGTCGGCCTTGTACGCGTCGGTCATGTCCTTGGCGAAGCCCTGGGCGATGCCCGACAGGGCGACGCGGTCCTGCGGGCGCTTCGGGCCAGCCAGCGACGGCTCCACCGTGCCCATGTCCAGTTCGAGCACGTCGGTGAAGACCGGATCGGGACTGCCCGGCTCGCGCCACATGCCCTGGGCCTTGGCATAGGCCTCGACCAGCGCGACGCGGTCGGGATCGCGGCCGGTGAAGGTCAGATAGCGGATGGTCTCTGCATCGATGGGGAAGATGCCGCAGGTGGCGCCATATTCCGGCGCCATGTTGCCGATGGTGGCGCGGTCGGGCAGCGTCATGCTGTCCAGGCCCGGCCCGAAGAACTCCACGAACTTGCCGACCACTCCCTTCTTGCGCAGCATCTGGGTGACGGTCAGCACCAGATCGGTGGCGGTCAAGCCCTCCTTCAGCCGGCCGGTCAGCTTGAAGCCGACGACCTCCGGGATCAGCATGGAGATCGGCTGACCCAGCATCGCGGCCTCGGCCTCGATGCCGCCGACGCCCCAGCCCAGCACGGACAGGCCGTTGACCATGGTGGTGTGGCTGTCGGTGCCGACCAGCGTGTCGGGATAGGCCACCGGCTTGCCCGACGGGTCGCTGTCGGTCCACACCACCTGCGCCAGATATTCGGTGTTCACCTGATGGCAGATGCCCGTGCCCGGCGGCACGACGCGGAAATTGTCGAATGCCTTCTGGCCCCAGCGCAGGAAGGCGTAGCGCTCCAGGTTGCGTTCGAACTCAAGCTCGACATTCTTCTCGAAGGCGTCGTTGCCGCCGAAGTAATCGACCATCACCGAGTGGTCGATGACGAGGTCGACCGGCACCAGCGGGTTGATCTTCGCCGGATCGCCGCCCAGCGATGCCATCGCTTCGCGCATCGCCGCCAGATCGCAGACCGCCGGCACGCCGGTGAAGTCCTGCATCAGCACGCGCGCGGGCCGATAGGCGATTTCACGGTCGGATCGCTTGTCGACCAGCCATTGGGCCACCGCCTTCACGTCGTCGACGGAGACGGTGCGCCCGTCCTCGAAGCGCAGCAGGTTTTCCAGCAGCACCTTCATCGAGAACGGCAGCCGCGACAGATCGCCGAGACCCGCCTCCTCGGCGGCCTTCAGGCTGAAATAGTCGTAGCTCTTGCCGCCCGCGCTGAGCGAGCGGCGGGTCTTCAGCGAATCCTGACCGGTGAAGGTGGTCACGGGAAGCCTCCTTGGCTTTGGGTCGGGCGTGCGCCTTGGGCGGCGCTTGGGAGGGCGCTTCGGTTACGGTCCGGCTGATGACGGTCAAAAGGAAGCCAGAGATCGTCCAAAAGACTGGGACGGCCGCAACGGCGCCCGCGCGTCATGCAGGCAAGATGTAGGGCGTGGTCTGTACAGATCAAACGCTTGGCACGAAGAAAGCGGGAGCATGGGTATGGTCTTGGAGCATCGCCCGGACCCAATGCGCCGGTCCGACTTTCGGACGGTATCCACCGAACATCCTATGCTGTCTCAGAAGATGCCTTCTTTACTCATATGAACATTAGAGGGGTCTGCTCCGCCGCCTTATGCAGGCTTCATCGCCACATAACGGACGAAGCGCAGGCCGCTGCCCAGCACCCGCAACCGCGCCCACCACAGGGCAAGCTCGCGCTTCAGCGCCGCCAGTACCGGAGCGGTCGGTACGGCGGCGGCCAGAGTGTCTGCCAGCTTGCGCACACGGTCGATGATGTGGCGGCGGTGCAGCTGGGTCAGATCCTCGGAAATGCGCAGGTCGAGGTTGCGTTGCGTCAACTCGTCCGCCATGCGGGTGGCGGTCCAGGGATAGACCTCCATCGGCTCCTCGTCCCGCCATGCGCTCCAGGCATCCCAGGAGCCGGGGGCGCCGTCGATCACGTAATCGAACAGGGCAATGCCGCCCTTGGGCTTCACGCAGTCGCCGAGACGGTCCAGGAACAGGTCCTTGTCGCGAACCCGGTGGACGATGCGGTCTGCCATGACGAGGTCGAAGCTGCCGGCCTGATTGAAATGCTCCGGGTCGTAATGGGCGATCGGCGCCTTCTTCGACAGTCCCAGTGCCTTCGACCGGTCCATCGCCAGCTTCGCCAGCAGCGGCGACGGCTCCAGCCCGGTCACCCAGGTGTCGCAGCTCTCGACCAGGGCGCGGGCGGTGCCGCCGAGGCCGGCCGACAGGTCCAGCACGCTCTTGGCCGGATTCAGCCCGAAGGAGCGGACGGAGTCGATCATCCACGCCGCTTCCTCCGGCCCGGTCATGTCCTGGCCCCACAGAAGCTGTGCCCCCTCGCTGCGTGCCGGCGACCAGACGGGTTCGCCGTGGCGGTCGAGTTGCATCAACGCCAGCCGATCCAGTTCCGGATTGCCGCCAGCCGCCGAAGCGGGGGCAAGCGGATCGGCCGCAACGGGGAAGGGAGCGGAAAGGCCGGGCGCGGTGCCGACCGCATTGACCGCCCCGTTTCTACGCTGGTCCATCGAGTTACGCAGGGCAGACCGGTTCGTAACGCGGGGCAGGCGGGAGAGGTCATATCCTTCCCACCAAGCGGCCAAACGGCTACGCCAGTCGGGATTTCGCCACCGCTCCAAATCCTGTGGACCGAACTGAGGAGCCACGTAGCTTCCCTTTCCAGGTCAATGGCCGGGCCGTTGCCTCACCCTTTCGGAGTATGGCTGCGACTTTTCCTGCCGCAATTTAGAAGTAAGAGCGGTCGATTTGTCTGTCAAGAAACCATTATTTAACGATTTGGACTTCGTTTCATTTAATTGTTAGAAAATTTTATCATTTTTGTCTGTGACCTGCTGCGGTGCGGCCATTGCGAGTGCGGGGCCGTCTCCTTATACTCCGGTCGCAACCGACGGAGGGGGCCTCGCGTGCCGATCGAAACCGGTGAGTCCACCGGCAATCCCTGGACCGTGCTGACCAGCACGACAAAGTACGAGAATGCCTGGATGGAGGTGGTCGAACATAAGGTTCTGACTCCGAAGGGCGCTCCCGGCATCTACGGCGTCGTCCATCCCCGCAGCCTCGCCACCGGCGTGGTGCCGATCCACGACGACGGCACGGTGACCCTGGTCGGCCAGTACCGCTTTCCGCTGAAGCAATACAGCTGGGAAATTCCGGAAGGCGGCGGGCGCAAGGGGGTCGAACCGCAGGAATCCGCCGCGCGCGAGCTGCGCGAGGAAACCGGCCTGACGGCGCGGCGCTGGATGCCGCTGATGAAACTGCACCTGTCCAACTGCATCACCGACGAGGTGGCATATACCTTCGTCGCCTGGGGTCTGGAGCAGGGCGAGTCCGCTCCCGACGAGACCGAGGTGCTGGCGGTCCGCCGCGTGCCCTTCGCCGAGGTGATCGACATGGTGCTGGCCGGCGCCATCACCGACGCCATGGCGGTCGCCAGCCTGCTGAAGCTGCGGGTACTGGCGGCGGAAGAGGCGCTGCCCGAGGATCTCGCCGGCATTCTCCGCCTCTGACCTGCCTGCAAATCGGATATCAATGACCGTCATCACCGGCCACGCCGTCGCCATCGATTTCGAAACCGCCAACGAGACCCGCACCAGCGCCTGCTCCATCGGCGTCGCCTGGATCGAGAACGGCCGCGTGACCGGGACGGAAGAGCATCTGATCCGCCCGCGCGAGCTGCGCTTCAACTCCTTCAACAGCGCCATCCACGGCATCCGGGAAGAGGACGTGGCCGGAGCGCCCGAATTCCCGGAGGTGTGGGCGGCCTTGCGCGAGCGGGTGCAGGGTCGGCTGATCCTGGCGCACAACGCCGCCTTCGACCTCAGCGTTCTGCGCCACACCCTGACCGACTACGGGCTCGACTGGCCCGCCTGCGACTATCTCTGCACGGTCGTGCTGGCGCGCCGTGCCTGGCCGACGCTGACCGCGCACAGGCTGAACCATCTGGCAGATTTCCTGGGCATCGCCCTCGACCACCACCATGCCGGCAGCGATGCCGAGGCCTGCGGCCGCATCGCGCTGGCCGCGACGCAGGAAATGGGGCTGCGCGGCTTCGGCGAGATCGAGGGCACCGGCATCAGCCTGGGCCGCATCGCGCCCGGCGGCTATTCCCCCTGCAAAGGCGGCAAGGGCCGCGGCAAGGCGCCGCCGCGGCGTCCGCGCGTGGTGGCGTGAAGCTGCAGGCGGCGCTTTCCCGCCGCAGTCCCCTGCGCTAGGCTCCCGCTCCATCGTATGGAGGAGGGGACCGCATGCTGTTCATGTTCCATTGCGTCGACAAGGCGGGTGCCGCCGACATCCGCGCCGCCAACCGCGCCGAGCATCTGGCCTATCTGGAAGCCAACGCCGGCCGCATCTTCGCCGCCGGCCCGCTGCTGTCGGACGACCAGAGCGGCATGGTCGGCAGCCTGCTGATCGTCGAGTGCGCCGATGCCGCCGCCGCTGAAGCGTTTGCCGCCGGCGATCCCTATGCCAAGGCCGGCCTGTTCGACAGCGTCACGATCCGGCCCTGGCGCCGCGTCTACCCCAAGGCCTGAGCGGGAGAGTGCCGGCGATGGCCTATTGGTTGGTGAAATCCGAGCCGTTCAAATACTCGTGGGACCGTATGGTTGCCGACGGCCGGACCCATTGGGACGGGGTGCGCAATTACCAGGCGTCCAACAATCTGAAGGCGATGGAGGTGGGCGACCGCGCCTTTTTCTATCACTCCAACGAAGGGCTGGAGATCGTCGGCATCGTCGAGATCGTCCGCACCTATTACCCGGACCCCAGCGACGAGTCCGGCCGCTTCGGCATGGTCGACGTCGCCCCGGTGATGCCGGTGAAGACGCCCGTCACGCTGAAGCAGATCAAGGCCGACCCGCTGCTGCAGTCGATGGCGCTGGTCCGACAGTCGCGCCTGTCGGTCTGCCCGGTCAGCGACGAGGAATGGGCGCGGGTCTGCGATCTGGCGGGGGTTGGCGTTCCGGCTTGACAAGTGTGCTGCCGCCGCTTCGCAGAAGGCACCCTCTCCCGCGATCGGACCGGCCTATGGCCGGCCGAGAGCGGGGGAGGGCCGGGGAGGGGGCAAACGCCCACACACTCCCCAATCAATCGAAAGTACCCCTACTCCGCCGCGTCCTGCATCACCGCGCGGAAGTCGCTTGTCGCCTGCTTCATGCGCCGGGCGATGTCCGCCATGCCGGCGGCGGAATTCGCGTTGAGGGGAGCGCCCAGCGTGCGCAACGTGGCGTCGATGGCCATCAGGCTGGTGCGGTCGGCCAGACCGGCGAGGCGGTCGCTGCGGTCGCCGGTTTCGGGAAGATCGTCCGCGTTCGTGGTGCTGGGCATTGCGATCCTTGCCGGCGATGATCGTTACCGTGATGCAGCAACTCTATAGCTGCCACCCGGTTAAGGTCGGGTTAAGCAAGGGATCGCCCGTTACAAGGCAGTCATGACGCGTTTTGCACCGCGGCGCGGCGGATGGTCGCGGCAAAGGGACCGGGGGAGTCCGGAGACGTGCGGCGCCGGATCCTTCGTGCCCTGAAATGCCTGGGTATGCTTGGGGAAGAAACAGTCTCGCGCTGCAAAATCAGCGACACAATCCTCCTTTGGTCGGGGGGCCTGCAGGGGCCGATTTGCTTGTTAGTCCCGCAACATGTGTGGATAATGCCGCTCAATTCCGGGCGGCGGCCCGCCGCCCTGCAACATCTTCCGGCCAATTCGGAAGCACCACGGGGGAATCGCACTCATGACCGACAACAGCTTCTTTCCGGTGAAGCCCGAGATCGCGGCGACCGCCCACGTGAATGCGGACGCCTATGCCCGCATGTACGAGCAGTCGGTCAAGGACCCCGAGGCTTTCTGGGGCGAGCAGGGCAAGCGGCTCGACTGGATCAAGCCCTACAGCAAGGTGAAGGACGTCAACTTCAACGACGACGTTCACATCCGCTGGTTCTACGACGGCACCCTGAACGTTTCGGCCAACTGCATCGACCGCCATCTGGCGACCCGCGGCGACCAGACCGCGATCCTGTTCGAAGGCGACGACCCCGGCGTTTCCAAGGCCATCACCTACAAGGAGCTGCACGAGAAGGTCAGCCGTCTCGCCAACGTCCTGAAGAAGAACGGCGTCAAGAAGGGCGACCGCGTCACCATCTACCTGCCGATGATCCCTGAGGCGGCCTATGCGATGCTGGCCTGCACCCGCATCGGCGCCGTGCACTCCATCGTCTTCGGCGGCTTCTCGCCCGACAGCCTGAAGGACCGCATCGTCGACTGCGACAGCCATTTCGTCATCACCTCCGACGAGGGCCTGCGCGGCGGCCGCAAGGTGCCGCTGAAGGCCAACGCCGACAAGGCGGTTGCCGGCGCGCCGACGGTCAAGCATGTGCTGGTCGTCAAGCACACCGGCGGCAACGTCGCTTGGACCGAGGGCCGCGACCTCTGGTATCATGAAGAGATGGAGAGCGTTTCCGCCGACTGCCCGCCGGAGGAGATGAGCGCCGAGGATCCGCTGTTCATCCTCTACACCTCCGGTTCGACCGGCAAGCCGAAGGGCGTGCTGCACACCACCGGCGGCTATCTCGTCTATGCGTCGATGACCCACCAGTATGTCTTCGACTACAAGGACGGCGAGGTCTACTGGTGCACGGCCGACGTGGGCTGGGTTACCGGCCACAGCTACATCGTCTACGGCCCGCTCGCCAACGGCGCGACCACGCTGATGTTCGAAGGCGTGCCCACCTATCCGGACTCCTCGCGCTTCTGGCAGGTCATCGACAAGCACAAGGTCAACATCTTCTACACCGCTCCCACCGCCATCCGCTCGCTGATGCGCGAGGGCGAGGGCCCGGTCAAGAAGACGTCGCGCGCGTCCTTGCGCGTCCTGGGTTCGGTCGGCGAGCCGATCAATCCGGAAGCCTGGCTGTGGTACTACAACGTGGTCGGCGATGCCCGCTGCCCGATCGTTGACACCTGGTGGCAGACGGAGACCGGCGGTATCCTGATCACCCCGCTGATCGGCGCCATCGGCCAGAAGCCGGGTTCGGCGACCAAGCCGTTCTTCGGTGTCCAGCCGGTCGTCGTCGACAACGAAGGCCAGATCCTGGAAGGCGAGACCGAGGGCAACCTCTGCATCGCCGACGCATGGCCCGGCATGATGCGCACGGTGTTCGGCGATCACGAGCGCTTCGTCCAGACCTACTTCTCGACCTTCCCGGGCAAGTACTTCACCGGTGACGGATGCCGCCGCGACGCCGACGGCTATTACTGGATCACCGGCCGCGTCGACGACGTCATCAACGTGTCCGGCCACCGCATGGGCACCGCCGAGGTCGAAAGCGCGCTGGTCGCCCACCCGAAGGTCGCCGAGGCCGCGGTCGTCGGCTATCCGCACGACCTGAAGGGCCAGGGCATCTACGCCTATGTCACGCTGAACGCTGGCGAGACCCCGACGGAAGAGCTGCGCAAGGAGCTGGTCGCCTGGGTCCGCAAGGAGATCGGCCCGATCGCCTCGCCCGACCTGATCCAGTGGGCCCCCGGCCTGCCGAAGACCCGCTCCGGCAAGATCATGCGCCGCATCCTGCGCAAGATCGCCGCGAACGAGCATGACAGCCTGGGCGACACCTCGACGCTCGCCGATCCGGGTGTCGTGACCGACCTGATCGACAACCGCATGAACAACGGTTGATCGGCGGTTGATGGAAGAGGGGGCGCTCCGGTTGGGGCGCCCCTTTTTTCTTGCGGCGCTGGACCCCCACCCTAACCCTCCCCCGCTGGGCGGGGGAGGGGATTGGTGCTGATGCGGGAGGGTGGCGGCAGTCCCTCCCCCGCCCAGCTCTCGCACAAAGCTATGCTTTGTGCTGACGCGGCAGGCGGACCGTAGGTCCGCTGAGAGCGGGGGAGGTTAGGTGGGGGCATCGTCGGCCGACCACTCTCCACCACGACTGCCCTCAATGCTCCGGCAGCACCAACGGCGCGGCGGGGGAGATGGCGAAGGCTGTGGGCGAGGGATAGCGTTCGGCGATCCGCTTGCGCGCGTCCTCCGCGGTGTCGGCGGCGACGGCGTAATGGCGCACGCCCGACCATGGGGCGGTGGCGTCCAGCGCCTCCACCGCGACGTACCACAGCGGGCCGCCGGAGCGGGTGACGCGGTCGACGGAGTAGAATTCCATCGGCGCAAGCGCGGCCTCGTCGGTCATGGCCGATTGCAGGGAGAGGATCTCGCCCTCCACCTCCGCCACCTCGCGGCGCAGGCCGGCCAGTGTTTCCTCCGTCTCCGCCCGGCGGAGTGCGGCGAGCTTTGCGTAGTTGGCGTAGACGTCCAGCCGCTCCTTCAGCGCGGCCAGCTTCTGCGACTGGCGACGGGCGCGGATGGCGAGGATCCGTTCTCCCAGCACGCCGGCGCCTAAGCTGGCGACCGCCCCCAGCACCCAAAGGATGGTCATGGCGCGGCGACTCCCGCAACGGCGTCCTGCTCGGCATCCTCGCCGGAAACCGTCACGCCGACGCCTTCGTGGAAAATGCTGCGGGTCAGCATCTGGGCGGCGGCGAAATCGGCGGCCCAGACCTGCGCCACATTCTCGAAACGCCAGATGGCGGGATGGACCACAGCCTTGGCGTCGGGCTGTGCGACGAAGCCCGGCGCCATCACCAGCCGGAAGGCGAAGCATTTGCGCCCCGGCTCCGGCCGGCCGATCTCGTGGATGAAGCGGCGCGACGCCGCGGTTCGCTTGCCGCCGCGGCGGCTGAGGACCAGCTTGTCGGTCGACAGCTCGACCAGTTTGGCCTTCATCGCTCCGATGCCGGCCTGCATGGCCTCAAGCTCGTTGGCCTGACGTTCCAGCGCATCGCGCTCCGCGATCAGGGTCGCGCCGGCGCGGCGGATTTCCTGGTCGGTGCGGAGAATCAACCCGCGCCGGACCGCCAGGAACAGCAGGGTGGCGCCGATGCAGAACAGCGCCAGCAGCATTTCCGACGTCATACCCGCCCGCTCCGCAAACCATCCGGCAAGTTGGGGGAGTTGTAGCGCAATCCGCACGGGCACGCATCACAAGCAAGTGCTTTGCGGCCATGAAAAACGGCGCCCCGAAGGGCGCCGCTTTCCGTCATGCAGGTGAAAAATGCCTACTTCCGCTCGGCGATCGCGGTTTGGGCCGACTTTACCAGATCGGCACCGATCTGCTTGGCCCACTTGTCGAACACCGGCTGGGTGGCGGTCTGGAAGGCCTTCTGCTGCTCCGGCGTCAGGCGGACGACCTCGACGCCCTGGGCGGCGATGTCCTTCAGCAGGCTGTCGTCCTCGGCGGTGATGCCCTTGCGGGAGATCGCCACCTCTTCGGCCGCGGCCTGTACGGCGGCGGCGCGCACGGCCTCCTGGTCCTCCTTCGACCAGCTTGCCCACACCTCCTTGTTGACCACGAAGATCAGCGGGTCGGCGACATAGCCCCACAGCGTCAGGTTCTTCTGGCCCAGCGTCGCCAGCTTGGCGGCGACGAAGATGGTCAGCGGGTTTTCCTGGCCGTCGACGGCGCCGGTGGACAGCGCGGGCTGCGCATCGGCCCAGCTCATCTGCGTCGGGTTGGCGCCCAGCGCCGTGAAGGTGTCGAGGTAGAGCGGCGAGCCGACGACGCGGATCTTCAGCCCCTTCAGGTCGGCCGGCGTGCGGATCGGGTGCTTGGAGTTGGAAATCTCGCGGAAGCCGTTCTCGCCCCAGGCCAGCGGCACCACGTCCTTGGTGGCGAGCAGGTCGAACAGCTTCTGGCCCACCTCGCCCTTGGTCAGGGCGTCCAGCGCCTTGTGGTCGGGCATCAGGAAGGGCAGGGAGAAGAGGTTCAGCTCCTTCACCTGCGGCGACCAGTTGATGGTGGAGCCGACCGCCATGTCGATGGTGCCCTGGCGGAGCGCGGTGAATTCCTTGGTCTGGTCGCCGTTCACCAGCGACGTGCCGGGATACATCTTGATGTTGATGCGGCCGTTGGTCTTCTCCTTGACCAGTTCGGCCCAGCGGTCGCCGCCCACGCCCCAGGGGAAAGGCTTGCCCAGAACGGTGGAAAGCTTGTACTCCGCCTTGTAGTCGGCAGCGTTCGCAGCACCGGCCAGAACGGCGGGAACCGTCAGCGCGGCCAGCGCGATGCCGGCGAGCAGAGCCTTCAGCGATTTCATGCTTGTTTCCTCCCAAGCGCCCTATACGAAAGATACGGACCGGGATCGTACAGATGCACGCAGGACTGTTCCACGGGCAATGTGACACGACCGTCCGCGGTCCGAACAATGCGGCCATGCGGCTTGGCCTGATGCTCGGTGCTTGTGTCTGGCTGGTTCTGCCGCTTGGGGCAGGCGCTCAGGGGTTGCCCAACCCGGCGATGCCGATGGGGCCGAATCCCAGCGAATGCGAGATTCAGGCGGCGTTGCTCGGCACCACCGGCCCGAACTGTCCACCGGTGACGATGCAGCGCCCCGCCGCCCCGCCGCCGGCAACCGTGGCCCCTCCTCCCGGACCGGTGGCGCTGCCGCCGCTGCCGGGGCCGGCCGCCCTGCCGGCGCCGGAGTTGCGCGCCGCCTTCCGGGTGGAGTTCGACTTCAACTCCGCCCGCATCAAGCCGGAGTCGCGGGCGATCCTGGACAAGGTGGCCGCGGTGATGACGACGGCGGGCAACACCCGCTTCCGCATCGTCGGCCATACCGACGCCGTCGGCGGCGATGCGGCCAACCTCGCCCTGTCCAGGCGACGGGCGGCGGCGGTGGTCGGGTATCTAGCGTCCAACCACCAAATCCGCCGCGACCGGCTGGAGGCATCGGGCATGGGCGCACGGGACCTGCTGCTGCCCGGCGAACCCAAGGCGGCGGCCAACCGGCGGGTGGAGATCGTCAATCTGGGCGGCTGATTTTTTGGTCCTGCCGGGAACCTTTGGGGGCTTGCGGTGTTGCGCTGGAGCGCCGCCGACACCTCCACCCTTTCGGACCGGGAGAACCGATGCCCGATTTTACCCCCGTGCCCATCGAAAGCCGCCGCATCGCCGATGACGAGAGCGGCAAGCCCGCGGTCTTCGGCGCCATCCTGGCCGGCCAGCCGCAGGAGATTCACCGCAACCTGTTCGACGGCGACTATGGCCGCTTCAAGTCGGGGGTGTGGCAGTGCACGCCGGGCACCGTGGCGATGAAGGACTGGCCGTACCACGAGTTCTGCGTCCTGCTGTCCGGCCGCGTCATCATCACGCCGGAAGGCGGGACCCCGCGAGAATACCGGGCCGGCGACGCGCTGGTCCTGCCGATGGGCTTCACCGGCACCTGGGAGATCCTGGAGACGGTGCGCAAATACTATGCGGTCCAGGCGCGCCAGCCCATGCTGCGGCGGGTGAAGGAGCGGGTGAAGGGCTGGCTGCGTCCGGGCGCCAAGGGTGGGCAGGCGGGGGACGCGCAGGCCGGCGCCGCGTTCTGACTCCTCGCCATCCGCCGGACGCCCGTGTTAGGGTCCGCCGCGCCGTCCGGCAGGGCGGCCACTGAAGACCCTGACATCGGTGTTCCGACCATGACCAAGCCCCCGATGACCCTGACCGAAATCGCCGAAGCGCTGGGCGCTGCGGTCGAAGGCGACGGCTCCATCCTGATCCGCCGCGCCGTCCACCCGTCGGAGGCGGAAGGGCCGGAGGATCTGGCGCTTGCCATGGACAAGGACCTGCTGGCCCTGCTGCCCGGCAGCAAGGCGGTGGCCGCCGTGGTCGCCGAGGGGGTCGAGGTGCCGGACGGCATCAGGGGCCGTGTCGTGGTGAAACGTCCGCGCTATGCCATGGCCGGGATGCTCGACATCTTCGAGAAGCCGGTCCATGCCGAACCGGGGGTGTCGCCGCAGGCGTATGTCGCGCCCGACGCGGTCGTGGCGCCGGATGCCTCCATCGCCCCCTTCGCCTACATCGGCCCGCGCGCCCGCATCGGGGCCGGCGCCATCATCCTGCCGCACGTCACCGTCGGTGCCGACGCGGTGATCGGCGACGGCTGCCTGCTGCACCCCGGCGCCCGCATCGGCGAGCGGGTGGAGATGGGCGCGCGCTGCATCATCCATCCCAATGCCGCCGTCGGTAACGACGGCTTCAGCTTCGTCACGCCGGAGCCGGGCAGCGTCGAATCGGCCAAGACCACCGGCCGCGTCGTCGGCACCAACGTGCTGATCCGCCGGGTGAACTCCATCGGCACGGTGATCCTCGGTGACGATGTCGAGATCGGCGCCGGCGCCACCATCGACCGCGGCACCGTGACGGCCACCCGCATCGGCAACGGCACCAAGATCGACAACCTCGTCCAGATCGGCCACAACGTCCAGGTCGGCACCAACTGCATGCTGTGCGGCCATGTCGGCGTCGCCGGCAGCACGGTGATCGGCGACCGCGTGGTTCTGGCCGGCAAGGTGGGCGTTGCCGACCATGTGAAGATCGGCAGCGACGCGGTGGTGGCCGCCAATTCCGGCGTTGGCATGGACATCCCGCCGAAGTCGGTGTGGATGGGCTATCCCGCCGTGCCCCGCGCCCGCGCCTTCGAACAATACAAGGGCCTCGCCCGCCTGAAGCGCCTGTTCGCCGATGTCTCCGACCTGAAGAAGCGCCTGACCGCCATCGACGGCGGCCCGGTGAAGGTCGAGGCGGAGAAGGCGGAGCAGCAGGAATAGGCGGCGTTAGACCCCCACCTAACCTCCCCCGCTGGGCGGGGGAGGGACTGTCGCAGATCTCCTGCAAAGCTCCTGTCCCCCTCCCCCGCCCAGCGGGGGAGGGTTGGGGTGGGGGCAAGTGTCGTCTCAACAGCATGTACGTCCATGACCTCCGGCCAGAACCCCACGCGTGAGTCCATCCTTGGCGGCCCCGCCGTCATCCTGGTGCAGCCGCAGCTCGGCGAGAACATCGGCGCCTGCGCGCGCGCGATGCTGAATTGCGGGCTGACCGATCTGCGCCTCGTCAAGCCGCGCGACGGCTGGCCGAACCAGAAGGCGAGTGCCGCAGCCTCCGGCGCCGACCTCGTCATCGACAACGCCAAAATCTTCGAGACGACGGCCGAAGCGGTCGCCGACCTGGAGGCGGTCTACGCCACCACGGTGCGCACCCGCGACATGATCCAGCGCTTCGTCACCCCGCGCGTCGCGGCCGGCGAGATGCGGGAACGCTATGCCGCCGGCCAGAAGGTCGGCGTAATGTTCGGGCCGGAGCGCACCGGGCTGGTCAACGACGATTTGACCTTCGCCCAGACGCTGGTGACGGTGCCGCTGAACCCGGCCTTCTCCTCGCTCAACCTGGCGCAGGCGGTCCTGCTGATCGGCTACGAGTGGTTCCAGGCCGGCGACCGCACGCCCGACCGCTTCCTGCACACCGGCCAGACCCGCCCGGCGACGATGGCGGAACGGGTGAACTTCTTCGAGCGGCTGGAAGCGGCGCTGGACCGCACCGGCTTCTTCACCAGCGAGGAAAAGCGCCCGTCGATGGTCCGCACCCTGCGCAACGCCTTCGAGCGGATGGAGATGACCGAGCAGGAGGTGCGCACCTTCCACGGTGTCGTCGCCGCATTGGTGCAGGGCAGCCGGCGGAAAGGCGAGAGCCAGGACTGAATCACCGCTATAGTGGGCGTCCATGGACTACGCGCTGCAGAACATGGACGTCGGGCTGGTGCTGCTGGACAGCGCACGGCGCGTGCTGACCCTCAACCCGGCGGCGGTGCGGCTGCTGGGGGAACGCGCGGCCGGGCTGGTCGGCGCCTATCTGCACGACCTGCACCCGCCCTCGCACCGGGCCAAGGTGGAACTGCTCCTGGCCGCAGCCGGCGATCCGGCCGCTTCGGCCTCCGCCTGTTCGATGATGGTGGCGCTGCCCGGCCGGGTGCTGGTGGTGAAGGCGACCGCGCTGGCGCCCGCCGCCACGGTGGCGGAGGGAAGTGCCGTCACCGCCCTGATGCTGATGGAGGCCGTTCGGCCCGTGGCCTCCGACGCCCAGGCTCTCGCGCCGCCGCCATCCGGCTCCTTGAGCGAACCGCTGGTCAAGCTGCCGGTGGAGAAGGGGCAGGGCATCGTCCTGCTCGACCCGGCGGATGCCGTCTATCTGCAGGCCGACGGCCATTACACCACCGTCCACACCGGCGACGGCGCCTTCTTCTGCGGCCTGCCCCTGTCGGAACTGGAGGCGCGGCTCGACCCGCGGTCCTTCGTGCGCACCCATCGCGGCTACATCGTCAACCTGCGCCATGCCCGCGCGGTGGAGCGGCAGGACGGCCGCGCCGCCTTTGTCATGGCCGCCCCCGGCGCCCCCCGCGTGCCGGTCAGCCGCAACCGGGCCGATGCGCTGAAAAAGCGGTTGGCGCTTTAGGCGTCTCCGTTCACGCAACGATTCCACCGTTCGCGCAGGCCGGATGCCGCTGGTGCAGCATGGCTTGCAGGCAGGGTCGCGGGCGGGAAAGCATCGATGCCATGTTCCCCACCCCCGGCAACCGGCATGAGGAGGCCGCATCCCGTGGACAGCATCGACGCGCCCGACCGTTACGTCTCGTTCAAGGGAATCGATTGCGAGGGCAACAGCCGCCGCATCATCGACCGGCTGTACATGCACATCGACGATCCGGCCAAGACCAACGCCTTCTGGGAGCGGTTCCGCGCCAAGCTGGCAGTTGCCGAGGATCCGCTGAAGCGGCAGGCCGACGGGCTGTGCCTGCTCTGCTCCAACATCTATTACATCGCCGACCTGTTCGAGGAGCACGACGACGAGGAGGGGCTGACGATGCTGCGCCGATTGGAGGACGAGTGCTGTTGACCGGATCGCAGATCGGGCGGCGGTGCGGTCAGGGCTTCGCGGCCGGCTCCGGCTCCCGGTCCGCCGCGGCATAGGCCACCCGCCAGACCGTGCCGGAAGCGTCCTCGGCGATCAGCAGGGCGCCGTCGGCGGAAATCGCCAGTCCGCTCGGCCGGCCCCAGACCCGCGGGGTCTCGTCGCCGTCCGACCGGCTGTCGATGCGGAAGCCGGTGACGAAGGTCTCGTAGGTGCCGGTCGGGCGGTTCTTGTCGAAGGGGGCGGTGTCGAAGGGCACGAAGGCGATGGCGTATCCGGTGGGGCGGGACCGGTTCCACGAGCCGCGCAGAGCCACGAAGGCGCCCATGCGGTAGCGTTCCGGGAAATGGGTGGCATCGCCGAAGACCAGCCCGATCGGCGCGGAATGGGCCTGGAACAGCAGCCCGGGCACCAGCGCCGCCTTGACCAGATCGGGCCGCCGTCCCGCCAGGTCCGGCTGCGGGTTGGCGCCGATGTAGGAATACGGCCAGCCATAGAAGCCGCCGGGGGTCACCGCCGTCAGGAAATCGGGGACCAGCTGGTCGCCCAGCCCGTCGCGCTCGTTCACCACGGCATAGAGGTCTCCGGTGCCCGGCTTGAAGGCGAGGCCGACGGGGTTGCGCAGCCCTCCGGCGAACATGCGCTGGCCGCTGCCGTCGATGCGGAATTCCTGGATGGTGGCGCGCGGTTCCGGCTCCACCCCGATGTTCCCTTCCGACCCGATGCCGACGTAGAAATGCCGGCCGTCCGGCGCCACCGCGACGGAGCGGGTGTTGTGGCCGCCGCGCTTGCCGAAGGCGCCCTCCGGGGTCAGCCGCCGCCGCTCCCCCGCCTGTGCGGTCCCGGCCGTCCAGGGCAGCCGCCACACCCCGTTCAGGTCGCCGACCAGCACCGCACCGTCATGGAAGGCGAGGCCGAAGGGATGATCGAAGCCCTCCGCCCAGACCTGGGCCATCTCCGCGTGGCCATCGCTGTCGCCGTCGCGCAGCAGGGTCAGGGTGCCGGGTCGCTGCTGGGCCACCAGCACGTCGCCGTTTGGCAGGACCAGCAGGTTGCGGGCATTCTCCACCCCGTCGCGGAACAGGGTGACGGTAAAGCCCCGCGGCGCCCGCAGCGGCTGGTCGCCGGGCCGCGGGACCAGCACGGCCTCGTTGGCGACGGCGGGCGTGGCATAGGGCTTGGGCAGCGTTTCCATCCGCACATGCACCTCGGCGCCGACCGTCTGCATAGGGTCCGTCCGCACCGGCCCCGTCATCGCCCCCTGCGCCAGCGCCGTCACGGCCGGGGTCGTGCAGACCGCCAGAGCCAGCAGGCCGGCGCCCAGCAGAGTGGTCGGGGGGAACTTGGCTGGGACGAGGCGGCGGTCGGCCATCGATCGGGCACTTTCAACGGGGCGGGAACGG
Organism: Azospirillum sp. B21; assembly: GCF_008364825.1. Classification (GTDB taxonomy): domain Bacteria; phylum Pseudomonadota; class Alphaproteobacteria; order Azospirillales; family Azospirillaceae; genus Azospirillum. The sequence goes on along the minus strand of NZ_VTTO01000001.1, from coordinate 904,920 downwards.
AAACGGGCGGCATGACAAATATGGGGCACGATGCCGCCGGCCGCGCGCAAAGGCAGGCGGTGCAAGGGGGGCTGTACCGTCGGGGTCCCCCGCAAGCGCCGGATGTCCCCATCGTCACCGTTGCGCACATCAAGTTGCTTGCGGTCACGGAGCGCACCAGACCATACTCCGACCGATGTAGGCGGAAAGGTTGGCGGTGGGCGCCGGCCGATGGCAGCGGTGCGGCGACGGCTCGGCAATGATGGACAGAAACGCGATCGACGCTGCGACTCTTGCCCTGTCGCCCACCCGCACCCGCCTGCTGCTTGCCGCCGCCTTCTCGCTGATCGCATTGCTGGGCATCGGTTTCTGGGGCTATGTGGTCTGGGCCGACCGGACGGAGACGTTGCGCCATGCGCAGGAGCAGGCGCAGGCGTCGGCGCGGCTCATGCAGGAGCATGTGCGCCGGACGGTCGCGACCGCGGACCTCGCCATCCGGCGGACCCAGGACCTCATAAGCCGCTACGGCATGCCGGGGCTGGACACCAACCGCGAGGCATGGATCACCGTCCGTGACATGGTGGACAATCTGCCGGAGATCGCGGCCCTGTGGGTCCATGGTCCCACCGGAGACAATGTGCTGTCCAGCCGCCAGTTTCCGGTGCCGCGCGGCAATGTCGCCGACCGAGCCTATTTCCAGGTTCATCGCGACGGCGCCGAATTCCATGTCGGCGAGCGGATCACCGGCAGGATGACCGGTATCCAATCCTTCACGGTTACCCGGCCGGTGCTGCAGGACGGCCGCTTCCTGGGGGTCGCCCACGCCAACATCGACCTCGACTATTACCGCCAGCTGTACGAGAGCCTGGATCTCGGCGCCGGTTCGGCGGTCGCGGTCTACCGCACCGACGGCAAGCCGGTGCTGCGCTTCCCCGACAGTGAACCGCTGGACGGGCCGGACGGCAGGATTGTGCTGCGTCACGCCGTCGATGCCGCCACCGAGACCTTCGAGGTTGACGGGCCGGTGCCGGGAGAGCGGCGCATCCTGTCCTATCAGCGGGTGCCCACCCTGCCGCTGGTCGTCTTCGTCGCCCTGTCGGAGCGGACGGAACTGGCGGCTTGGCGGGAGCGGGCGGTCCGTGGCGGCATCCTGGTCGGGCTGGCGGTGCTGGCCTGCGCCGGGCTGGCCTATGGTGCCCTGCGCAGCCTGGAGCGCGAGGTGGCCGGCCGCCGCCGGCTGGCCGACACCAATGCCGAACTCGACGCCAAGAAGCGGGAGCTGGAAACCGCCAACGAGGCCTTCGCCAGCGCCAACCGCCGCCTGAACCTGATCCTGCACTCCGCATCCGACAGCATCTGCGGCGTCGACCGCGAGGGGCGGATCACCTTCGCCAATCCCGCCACCTCGGTGCTGACCGGCTATGACAACGAGGAACTTCTGGGCGGCAACCTGCATGCGCTGATCCATTCCCGCCGCGCCGACGGCTCTTCCTTCCCGGCGCTGGAGTGCCCGGTGACCGCGGTGCTGCTGAGCGGGGAAAGCCGGCGCGGGCTGGAGGACACCTACTGGACCAAGGCCGGAAAGCCCTTCCTGGTGGAATACACCGCCTCGCCCATGCTGGCCGACGGCAAGGTGGAGGGGGCGGTGGTGGTCTTTCACGAGATCGCCGAGCGCAAGCGGGCGGAGGCGGCGATGCAGCGCGCCCGGCTGGCGGCGGAGGCGGCGAGCCGCGCCAAGAGCGAGTTCCTGGCCAACATGAGCCACGAGATCCGGACGCCGATGAACGCGATCCTCGGGCTGATCCACCTGATTCAGCAGACGGAGCTGACCGACCGCCAGGCGGACTACGTGCACAAGGTGCGGGTGTCGGCACAGTCGCTTCTGGGCATCCTGAACGACATCCTCGACTTCTCGAAGGTGGAGGCCGGCAAGCTGGAACTGGAGCGGGTCGATTTCCGCCTGGACGACCTGCTACAGACGCTGGCGGTGATCGTCGGCTCCGCCGCCCAGGAAAAGGATATCGACGTCCTGTTCTCCGTGTCGCCGGACGTGCCGCTGGACCTGATCGGCGACCCGCTGCGCCTGCAGCAGATCCTGATCAACCTCGCCGGTAACGCCATCAAGTTCACGGAGGCCGGCGAGGTGGTGGTGGCGGTCAAGGTCCGCTCGCTGTCCAACGACCGCGCCGTGCTGGATTTCGCCGTGCGCGACACCGGCATCGGCATCGCGGCGGAGCAGCGTGAACGGCTGTTCCAGGCCTTCAGCCAAGGCGACAGCTCCACCACCCGGCGCTTCGGCGGCACCGGGTTGGGGCTGGCCATCTGCGCGCGGCTGGTCAGGCTGATGAACGGTGCCATGGAGGTGGAGAGCGAGCCCGGCAAGGGCAGCGTCTTCCGCTTCCGTGCGGAGTTCGGGCTTCATGCCGGGAACGGGGCGGGGATCGGGGCCGGCGCGGCCGGACGGCTGCCGCGTCAGGTCCCGCGCGACCTGACGGTTCTGGTGGTGGACGACAACGCCACCGCGCGCGAGGTGCTGAGCGAGATCGCCGCCGCCTTCGGCTGGGCGGTGACCGCCTGCGCCGACGGGCAGGCCGCCATCGACGAGCTGGAGCGGGCGGCGGCGGCCGGCGACCCCTATGACGTCGTGCTGATGGACTGGAAGATGCCGGGGATGGACGGGATCGAGGCGGCGCGTCGCATCCGCGCCGATGCCCGTGCCGGCACCCCGATGATCATCGTCATCAGCGGTTATGGCCGCGACCGGCTGGGCGCCCGTTTCGAAGAGACCGGTGCCGCCGGGTTCCTGGTGAAGCCGGTCACCGCCTCCACCCTGCTCGACGCCGTCACCGTCGCCTATGCCCGGACGGAGCAGCCCGGCGAGGGCGTCCGCCTCCCCGCCGCCATTCGGGCCCCGGCTTTTCCCACGCTTCGATCCGAAGCGGAGGGCGGCGGGCGTGCGGATGGCGGGCTTTCCGGGGCGGCCTGGGATGCCAGCCGGGCGCTGCACGGCCGCCGGCTGCTGCTGGCCGACGACAATGCCATCAGCCAGCAGGTGGCGCGCGAGATCCTGGAACGGGCGGGGGCGGCCGTCACCGTGGCCGCCACCGGGCGGCAGGCGGTGGACTGCGTGCGCGCGGCCGCCCAGCCCTTCGATGCCGTGCTGCTGGACGTGCAGATGCCGGACATGGACGGGTTCGCGGCGACCGCGGCGATCCGTGCGCTGCCGGGCGGGCGGGATCTGCCGATCATCGCGATGACCGCCAGCGCCTTGCCCGCCGACCGCCAGCGCTGCCTGGACAACGGAATGGACGCCCATGTGCCGAAGCCGCTCGACCTGCCGCAGCTGTTCGCCACGCTGGCCCGCTGGATCGGGCCGCCGCTGGTGGCGATCCGGCCCAGCACGCCCTGCGCGCCCGGACCGATCCCCTCACGCGGCCAGACCATGCTGACCGCCGCGGCCTCTCCCGGCATCACCATGCCGTCCGTCGCGGTGTCGGACCGCTTGGCAGGGGACCTGCCGAGCGACCTGCCAAGTGACCTGCCTGGAATCGATCTGGCCGACGCGCTCAACCGGCTCGGCGACGATGCCGGGCTGTTCCGCCGCTTCGTCGGCCAGTTCGCGTCAGGCTACGGCGATGTCGCCAACCGGATTTCGGCGGCGCTGGGCTCCGGCGACCTGACGACGGCCAAGGGCATCGCGCATGAACTGAAGAGCGTCGCCGGCAATGTCGGCGCCGTGCGCCTGTCTGCCGCCGCCGATGCGGTGCAGATCGCCGCGCAGCAGGGCGATGCCGCCGCGGCCGCCGCCCAGCTGCCGGTGCTGCACGCCGAACTGGCCCTGGTGCTGGAGAGTGCTGCCCGGCTGGCGGCGACAGCCGACGGTCCTGGACGCCCGGCAGGCGCCGGCAACCCCGGCCGGACGGCGGAAAACCTCAAGGAGTTGGCGGAGCGACTGCCGCAGTTCGCAACATTGTTACATGACAGCAACTTCGCAGCGGCGGAAGAGTTCGCTATGCTGGCACCGTTGCTGACGGATTCGGTCGAGCCCTCGACGATCAAGGGGCTCTCATCCGCCATCGACAGTCTGGATTTCATCAAGGCTCTTGGGATCGTGCAGCGGATCGCGCGTGACCTCGGCCTTTCATTGCCGACGGTCTGAACGCGCCCATGGCCGAACCCCGCCCGAAGATATTGGTGGTGGACGATATCCCGTCCAACGTCCATGTGCTCAGCCGTATCCTGAAGGACGATTACGACATCTATTTCGCCACCGATGGCGAAAAGGCGCTGGATCTGGTCCAGGCGCGGATGCCCGACCTTGTCCTTCTGGACATCATGATGCCGGGGATGGACGGCTTCGAGGTATGCCGCCGCATCAAGGCCGACCCGGCCATCCACGACATCCCCGTCATCTTCATCTCCGCCAAGAGCGAGGTGGAGGACGAGACCCGCGGGCTGGAGGTCGGGGCCATCGACTTCATCACCAAGCCGATCAGCCCGCCCATCGTGAAGGCGCGGGTGCGCAACCACCTGCTGCTGAAACGCCAGACCGATCTGCTGCGCAGCCTGTCCTTCCTGGATGGGCTGACCGGCATCGCCAACCGCCGCCGCTTCGACGATGCGATGACCCGCGAATGGCGGCGCTGCGCCCGCTCGCACCTGCCGCTGTCGCTCATCATCCTCGATGTCGACCATTTCAAGGCCTACAACGACCAATACGGCCATCAGGCCGGCGACGAATGCCTGCGCGTGGTGGCCGAGGTGCTGTCGGACCGGGCGAAGCGGCCGAGCGACCTCGTCGCCCGCTATGGCGGAGAGGAGTTCGTCTGCCTGCTGCCGGAGACCGATGGGCCCGGCGCCACCCGTGTCGCCGAGGGATTCCGGGCCGGCGTGGCGGAACGGCGCATCCCGCACGCCCAGTCGCCCGTCGCCCCCTATGTCACCATCAGCCTCGGCGTCGCCACCGTGATCCCGTCTGCCGACGGCAGTCCGGAACGGCTGGCGGAGATGGCCGACCAGTTGCTCTATCGTGCCAAGCGCGCCGGCCGCAACCGCGTGCAGGATGCAACGGTGCCGGCGCTGTGACCGCCACTCCGCCCGCATTCCATGATGTCCGCGGCCGAGGCTTCTCCCGCCGCGCGACGCTGGACGCCGCCTGGGACTGGATCGACGGCCGGGTCGTTCCTCCGGCCGCCCGGCCTTTGCCGCTGGCGGATTGCGCCGGTCTGGTGCTGGCGGAGGCGGTCGTGGCGGCTGGAGACTGGCCGCCGGCCGACCGGGCCGCGACGGACGGCTATGCCGTGGCGGCTGCCGATACGCTGGGTGCCGGCTCCTACAATCCGGTGCCGCTGGTGGGCGCGGTTGCGGTGACGGCCGGCGATCCGCTGCCGCCGGGCTGCGACGCGGTGATCCCCTATGAATCGGCGCAGGCCGCCGGCCCCTTCGTGGAGGCGGTCGATGCCGTGGCGCCCGGCAGCGGGGTGGAGCGCCGGGGCGCCTGGATGGCGGATGGGAGCCCGCTGCTGCCGGCCGGCCGGCGCCTGCGCCCCGCCGACCTCGGCCTGCTCGCCGCCGCCGGGCACCGCATCCTGCCGGTCCTGCCGGCTCCGCGGGTGCGCATTCTGCTGGCCGGCGGTCCCAAGGCCGGCGCGCCGGAGCAGTTGGGGGACATGCTGGCCGCGCTGGTCCGGCGCGACGGCGGCGATGTCGAGGCGGTCGTCCCGCTGCCCGCCGACATGGAAGCGCTGGCTGACGCCTTCACCCGGCCCGGCGCCGACCTGATCCTGTCGGCCGGACGCACCGGCACCGGCCCGGACGATGCGGCGCCGCCCGCTTTGGCGCAGGCCGGCAGCCTCGACCTTCACGGCATCGCCATGCGGCCGGGCGGCAGCGCCGGGTTGGGGATTGCTGGCGGCACGCCGGTCCTGCTGTTGCCAGGGGAGCCGATGGCGGCGCTGGCGGCTTACGAATTGCTGGCCGGGCGCGCGGTGCGGCGTGCCGCCGGCTTGCCCGCCGGGCTGCCCCATGCCACCGTTCAGGCGGTGACCGCGCGCAAGCTGGTTTCGGAGATCGGCTGTCTCGACATGCATCGGGTCCGGCTGGACGACGGGGGCAGGGTGGAGCCGGTGGGTTCGCCCGGCTGGCCGGGATTGGCGGCTGCGGCGCGGGCCGACGGCTTCGTCCTGATCGGGGCGGAAAGCGAAGGCGTGCCGGACGGCGCTGCGGTTACCATGTATCGTTTCGCCTGATCTTTCTCTGCAAGGGTTTGCCGCGTGCACAGTTCCGACCGCAGCCGCGAGGACATCCGCCGTTTCGTTGCCCAGGCCGCCCGCCAGGACCAGTTCCTGGAGGTGGTGAGCGGGGAGGAGGCGCGCGCCCGCTTCCACCGCCATCTCGACCTGTCCCCACGGGGGGAGGAGCGGGTGCCGCTGTCCGCATCCCTCGGCCGCGTGCTGTCGGACGACGTGGTGGCGGATGTGGACGTGCCCGGCTTCGACCGTTCGGTGGTGGACGGCTTCGCCGTGCGTGCCGCCGATACGGTGGGCGCTGCGGAGGACAGCCCGGTCGCCCTGCGCCTGAACGACGAGGTGCTGGCCGCCGGCCATGCCCCCGAACTGACGGTGGAGCCGGGAACCGCCACGGTGATCGCCACCGGCGGCATGCTGCCGCGCGGCGCCGATGCGGTGGTGATGGTTGAGACGACGGAGGCGGTGGAACGCCCCGACGGCCTGTTCGTCACGCTGACCCGGCCCGCTACCCCCGGCGCCTTCGTCGCCGCCGCCGGCTCCGACATCGGCCGGGGCGAGGTGGTGCTGCGTCGGGGGCAAGCGCTGACCTCGCGCGAGATCGGCGTGCTCGCCGCCATCGGGCTGGCCGAGGTCGCAGTGGTGCGCCGCCCGCGCATCGCCATCCTGTCCACCGGCGACGAGATCGTGGCGCCCGGCCAGCCGATCCGCACCGGTGCCGTCTATGACAGCAACGGCGCCATCCTGGCCGCCGCGGTCGCCGAGTTGGGGGCCGAGCCGGTGCCGCTGGGCATCGCTCCGGACGAGGACGCGGCGCTGGAGCGGCTGGTTGCCCGGGGGCTGGGGTGCGACGCGCTGCTGCTGTCGGGCGGCACGTCGAAGGGGGCGGGCGACCGCTCCCACCGCATCGTGGCGCAGCTGAAGGATCCCGGCATCGTCGCCCATGGCGTGGCGCTGAAACCCGGCAAGCCGCTGTGCCTCGCGGTGACCGGCGGCAAGCCGGTGGTGATCCTGCCGGGCTTCCCGACCTCGGCCATGTTCACTTTTCACAGCTTCGTGGCGCCGGTGATCCGCGCTATGGCCGGCCTGCCGCCCGCGACGGCGGAGGAGGTGCCGGCCACCCTGCCGGTGCGGCTGGGGTCGGAGCGCGGGCGCACCGAATATGTCATGGTCTCGCTGGTCCATGGCGCCGACGGGGACGCGCTGGCGGCCTATCCGCTGTCCAAGGGATCGGGCGCCGTCACCGCCTTCAGCCATGCCGACGGCTTCCTCGCCATCGACGCCCAGGCCGAGGCGGTGGAGGCCGGGACGCCGGTCTCGGTCCAGCTGCTCGGCCGGTCGGTGACGCCTGCCGACCTGATCGTGGTGGGCAGCCAGTGCATCGGCCTCAACGCCGTGCTCGGCGGCCTGATCGGCGAGGGGATGACGGTGAAGGCGCTGAATGTCGGCTCGATGGGTGGGCTGGCGGCGGCGCGGCGCGGAGAGTGCGACATCGCGCCGGTCCATCTGATGGATCCCGCCACCGGCACCTACAACACGCCCTTCCTTGCGCCGGGGCTGGAGCTCGTCACCGGCTACCGCCGGATGCAGGGCATCGTCTTCCGCCGCGGCGATCCGCGCTTCGAGGGCAAGTCGGCGGCAGAGGCGGTGGCGGCGGTCGCCGGCGAGGCCGACTGCATCCTGATCAACCGCAATGCCGGCAGCGGCACCCGCATCCTGACCGACCGGCTGCTGGGGCCGGCGCGGCCGACCGGCTACTGGACGCAGGCCAAGTCGCACAATGCCGTCGCCGTCGCGGTGGCGCAGAACCGCGCCGATTGGGGTGTGGCCATCAGGCCGGCGGCGAACCTGTACGGGCTGGGCTTCCTGCCGCTGCAGGAGGAGCATTACGACTTCATCGTCCCCGCCGCCCGCCGCGACCGTCCGGCGGTCCGCCGCTTCGTCGAGGCGCTGGAGACGCCCGAGGTGGCGGAGGCCCTGCGCGCCATGGGGTTCATGCGATAGGGTCCGGCCAATTCTTCCGCCAAATCCGAACAAAATGCCGCAGGTCGGGATTTTTAGTGATCCGACGGCCGGGCAGTTGCGTACCGACGGTCACGATGCGACATACAGCCCGGCGTAACGGCCGGAGGCGTAGGGGACCGGTGCAGGAGACCTGAAAAGGGGCCTGGAAAGGGGAGGGTGCCGCGAATTCCGGGAATGGGTGCCATCCCCGGCTTGTGCGGCGGCCGATGTTCCCCTTGAATGGGTCCATGCAGGACCAGCACACCCCCGCGGCCGACATGGCCCCCAGTCTGGAAGACCTGCTCGTCGCCGTCGGGCGCGAGCGGGACCGTCAGGCGTTCGGGGTCCTGTTCGGCCACTTCGCTCCACGGCTGAAGACGTATCTGCGCCGGTTGGGATGCGATTCCGCCGCCGCGGAAGAGCTTGTTCAGGAGGTCATGCTGTTGGTCTGGCGTCGTGCCGAAACCTATGATCCGATCCATGCCTCGGCCGGCACCTGGGTGTTCACCATCGCGCGCAACAAGCGAATCGACGTGTTGCGCCGCGAGCAGCGGCCGGAGATCGACCCCGACGATCCGGCCCTGGTCCCCGAACCCCAGGAGGCTGCCGACCACCGGATCGAGGCGAAGGAGAGCAGCGGCCGCCTGCGCGCCGCGCTGAAGGACCTGCCGCCCGAACAGGCCGAACTGCTGCGCATGGCCTATTTCGAGGACAAGCCGCACAGCGTCATCTCCGCGGAGCACGGCATCCCGCTGGGCACCGTGAAATCGCGGCTGCGTCTGGCGATGGAGCGCCTGCGCCGGTCGCTGAGGGATGTGGGATGAGGCATTTCCGATGATTCGGCCCAGCCACCATCCGGGCGATACCCTGCTGATCGACTATGCCGGCGGCGCCCTGTGCGAAGGCGCGTCGCTCGCCGTGGCGACCCATCTGGCCTTCTGCCCCGCCTGCCGCCACGAGGTGGCGGAGATGGAGGCGGTCGGCGGCGCCCTGCTCGACGAGCTGGAGCCGGAACCGCTGTCCGACGGCTGCCTGGAAGCGCTGATGGCCCGCCTGGACCATGAGCGGCCGGCGCCCTGCCGTCCTACTCCGAAGCCGCCGGCCGAGCAGTCGCGCTATCCGGAGCCGTTGCGCAGCTATCTGCGCGGCCGTCTCGACCGCGATGGCCGGATCGGGGAGGGCGGTTGGCGCTTCCTGCAGCCGGGCATGCGCTGCATGGATCTGCTGTCAGGTCCGAACGGGACGACCCGGCTGATCCGCATGAAGGGCGGCGTCGGCGTGCCCCGCCACACCCATGGCGGCATCGAGCTGACCGTGGTGCTGGAGGGCGGCTTCTCCGACGAGTTCGGCGCCTTTCTTCCCGGCGACCTCGCCATCGGCGACCCGTCGCTGATCCACCGGCCGGTGTCCGACCCGGAGGGCTGCCTGTGCCTCGCCACCACCATCGGCGGGCTGAGGCTGACCGGTCCGGTCGGGCGGCTGTTCAACCGCTTCATCAAGTTCTAAGGCGAGCCGGCCGGCGGGGCGCTACCGTGCGCAGTCGGCCAGCCCGTCCCGGCGCACCACCGCCATCCGCCGCTCGATCACCCCCGCCCGACGGGCGACATAGGGGCCGGGGCGGGTGGGCGACCAGTTGCGCGGGCTGGGCAGCACCACGGCCAGCAGCGCCGCCTCGCGCCGGGTCAGCGCCGCGGCGGATTTGCCGAAATGGTGCCGCGCCGCGGCCTCCGCGCCATAGACGCCGTCATCCCACTCCACGATGTTCAGATAGACCTCCAGGATGCGGCGCTTGGTCCACAGCCCTTCGATCAGAAGGGTGAACCAGGCCTCCGCCCCCTTGCGGGTCCAACTGCGGTCGGGCCAGAGGAAGGTGTTCTTGGCGGTCTGCTGGCTGATGGTGCTGCCGCCGCGCAGGCGCTTGCCCTCCTCGTTGTCTTCGAAGGCGCCTTCGATCGCGGCCCAGTCGAAGCCGCCATGGCCGCAGAAATTGCTGTCCTCCGACGCGATCACCGCCTCCACCAGGGCTGGCGAGATGCGCTCCAGCGGTTCCCAGTCGCGCGACAGACCGGAGCCGCCCAGCGCCCGGATCAGCATCAGCGGCGTCGCCGGCGGCGGCACGATCCGGTAGAGCGCGGCCCACAGGATGGTGAAGGCCACCAGCCCCGCCACCCCGATCACCGCCCAGCGCAGCAGCTTCCGCATAAAGTCCCGTCTCCGCTCGGCTCCCCCGGACTTCCCTCAATGGGGGGGAAGCGGCGGCCCGTCAACATCCGGCACTCGCTTTGCGGCACGCCACCGCCATATAGTGCCGCCGATGGACCTGACCGCCGACCCCACCCCGATCCACAGCCTGGACGACGCGCCCGCCATGGTGGCCGGCGCGCGCCGCGTCGTGTCGCTGACGCTCGACGGCGAGGTGGAGGAGCTGTCGCTGGCCGCCGCCGCCTCGAAGGTGCGCCGCCAGCCGCCGCTGGTCTGCCATGCCCGTGCCTTCGCCCGCCGGCTGGGGATCGACGGCTTCCCCGCCTTCGACGTGCTGGAGCTGTTCGCCTTCGTCCATCCCGCCCGCTTCTGCGTCCCCACCCCGCGCGGCATCGCCGAGGCGCTCGACCTGCCCACCCCCGAGGGGCACGAGGCGGAGGCGCTGGCCCTGCAGCGCGCCGTGCGCCGGCTGCTGGGCGATCTCGGCGCCGCAGGCCGGGAGGAGTCGTCCGATCCCGTCGCCTTCGCCTGGGAGATGGGGCGCGCCGGGTGGCCCTGGGCGCCCGCGGTGCTGGCCGCACTCGGCAAGCCGGACGGGCCGGAGAAGGGCGCCGCCCGCTCGGGCCTGCGCGTCTGGACCCGCATCAAGGAGTGGGAGGAGGGCGCTCCCCCGCCGCCGCCCGCGCAGAACCCGGTGGACCCGGACGAGGCGCGCCGCCGCCTCGCCGCCATGCTGACGGCCAATGTGCTGGGCAAGGTGGCGGAGCCGCGGCCGCAGCAGGCCGACTATTCCAGCGCGGTGTCCGCCGCCTTCGCCCCGCGCCAGCTGCCCGACACCCCGAATGTCGTGCTGGCGGAGGCCGGGACGGGCGTCGGCAAGACGCTGGGCTATCTGGCGCCGGCCACGGTGTGGGCGGAGAAGAATGGCGGGACGGTGTGGATTTCCACCTACACCCGCAACCTCCAGCACCAGATCGACGCGGAACTCGACCGGCTCTATGCAGACCCGGCGACCAAGGCGCGCAAGGTGGTGCTGCGCAAGGGGCGCGAGAATTACCTGTGCCTGCTGAACCTGGAAGAGGCGGTGCGCGCCATGCCCTTCCAGCCGCACAACGCCATCGGCGTCGGGCTGATGGCGCGCTGGGCGGCGGCGACGCGCGACGGCGACATGACCGGCGGCGACTTCCCCGGCTGGCTGGTCGACATCGCCGGGCGCGGGCCGACCATGGGGCTGGCCGACCGCCGCGGCGAGTGCATCTATTCCGCCTGCGACCACTACGCCCGCTGCTACATCGAGAAGAGCGTGCGCCGGGCGCGCCGCGCCGACATCGTCATCGCCAACCACGCGCTGGTGATGGTGCAGGCGGCGCTTGGCGGCGGCGAGGAGCCGACGCTGCCCAGCCGCTATGTCTTCGACGAGGGACACCATGTCTTCGACGCCGCCGACAGCGCCTTCGCCGGCCACCTGACCTGCCGCGAGACGCAGGAGTTGCGGCGCTGGCTGCTGGGCGCCGAGGAAACCGGCCGCAGCCGCGCCCGCGGCCTGAAGCGCCGGCTGGAGGACATCGTCACCGGCGACGAGGAGGCGCTTCGCCACCTCGACGACATCCTGATGGGTGCCCGCGTCCTGCCCGGCGACGGCTGGTCGGCGCGGCTGGCCGCCGACAACCCGCAGGGGCCGACCGAGCGCTTCCTGCTGCTCGCCCGTCAGCAGGTCTATGCCCGCACCGCCGGGCAGGGCGGCCCTTACAGCCTGGAGGCCGACAAAGCCTATCCGGTGGACGGGCTGCTGGAGGCGGCGGCGGAGCTGGAACAGGCGCTGGTCCGCCTGTCTGAGCCGGTGGAGGCGCTGGCCCGCCGGCTGGCGCAGCGGCTGGAGGACGAGAGCGCCGAGTTGGACTCCGACCAGCGCCGCCGCATCGACGCGCTGTCGCGCAGCCTGCACCGCCGCGGCACCCTGACGGTGGAGGCGTGGCGCGCCATGTTGCGCACCCTGCCGACCGAGACGCCGTCGCATTTCGTCGACTGGTTCGCGGTGGAGCGGATCGACGGGCGCGACGTCGATGTCGGGCTGTACCGCCACTGGGTCGATCCGACGGTTCCATTTGCAGAGGCCTTGGCCGGTCCCGCCCATGGGCTGGTGGTTACCTCGGCCACGCTGACCGACGGCACCGGCGATGTCGGGCAGGACTGGCGCGCCGCGGAGGACCGCTGCGGCGCCAGCCATCTGCCGGCCCCGGCGATCCGCGCCCAGGTCCCGTCGCCCTTCGACTACCCGAACCGCACCCGCGTCTTCGTGGTCAACGACGTGCGCAAGGACGATCTGGGGCAGGTGTCGGCAGCCTACAAATCGCTGTTCCTGGCGGCGGGCGGCGGCGGGCTCGGCCTGTTCACCGCGATCAGCCGCCTGCGCGCCGTGCGCGACCGCATCGCCGAGCCGCTGGATCAGGTCGGCATCCCGCTCTACGCCCAGCATGTCGATCCGCTCGACGTCTCCACCCTGATCGACATCTTCCGCAACGAGGAGCATGCCTGCCTGCTCGGCACCGACGCGGTGCGCGACGGGGTGGACGTGCCGGGCCGCTCGTTGCGGCTCATCGTCTTCGACCGCGTGCCCTGGCCGCGTCCCGACATCCTCCACCGCGCCCGCCGCGAGGCCTTCGGCCGCCGGCGCTACGAGGACATGATCACGCGGCTGCGCCTGAAGCAGGCCTTCGGCCGGTTGGTCCGCCGCGCCGACGACACCGGCGTCTTCGTCCTGCTCGACTCCATGATGCCGAGCCGGCTGGCCGGTGCCTTCCCGGAGGGGGTGGAGATGCGGCGCGTCGGGCTGAAGCAGGCGGTGGAGGAGACGGCGGAGTTTCTGCGGGGGTGGTGAGGCGTTGAATCGCCTCCCGTTGGCTCACCCCCCCGGCGCATACACCGCCAGCAGCGCCGACAGCGTCACCACACTCAGCACCGTGGACACCAGGATGGCCGAGGACGTGCGCTCCACATAGGTCTGGTACTGGGTCGCCACCACGAAGGTCAGGGCGCCGGTCGGCAGTGCCGCCAGGATCACGGCGCTGCCGGTCCAGAACGGGTCCATCGGGAACAGGGTCTGCGTCAGCACCCAGGCCAGCGCCGGATGCACCAGCAGCTTCAGCGCGCTGATCCACCCGGCCTCCGCCAGCCCGGCGGTCAGCCGCTGCGAGGCCAGGAACAGGCCGATGGCGAACAGGGCGCAGGGGCCGGCGGGGGCGCCCATCAGTTCGCAGAAGGTGGCGATCGGCTTGGGCACCGCAACGCCGGGCAACAGCGCCGACCAGGCGAGGCCGGCGGTGGTGGACAGGATCAGCGGGTTCTTCGCCAGCGCGCGCCCGACGTCGCGCAGCGCCTTGCCCACCCCGTTGCCGTGGCTGTTGGCGAATTCCATCCAGATCACTGCGATGCCGACCATGATGGCGCTCATGATGACGGTCGCCAGGATGGTGGGGGCCAGATGGTCCGGGCCGAAGGCGGCGAGGAACAGCGGGATGCCCATGTAGCCGGTGTTGGAGAAGGCGGCGTTCAGCCCCTGCATGCACTGGATCTGCGTGCGTTCCCGCCGCAGGAGCCGGCCGATGACCGCCCCCAGCGCATAGACCAGCAGCATCGATCCCAGGAAGGCGCCGATGAAGGGGCCGTTGAAGATCTCCGGGATCGACCGCCGCGCCGTGCCCAGGAACAGGACCGGCGGCAGCGCCATCCAGTAGACGAACTTGTTGAGCGCCTCCGACGAAGCCGCGCCCAGCAGCTTCGACTTTCCGGACAGGAAACCGGCCAGGATGATGGCGAATACGGGAAAAGCGACATTGAGGACGACGTTCATGACGCGCGACAATAGGGGGTGCCAACCGTCGCGTCGAGCGACCGACCCCTCCGCCCCGAGCATGGCACCCTTGACGCCGCACAAGCGGCATCGGACGCTGGGCTTGACGCGGGTGGAGCGGCGTTCGAGATTGCCGCCCGGACACGCGACCGCTCCCCGAGGGAGACCGCCTCATGAGAAAGCCGACAGACGCAATGATCGACCATCACAGCGCCCTCATCTACGTCATGGTCCTGGTATCCGCCTGCGACGGCGACATGACCGACGCGGAACTGGAGGCCATCGGCGAGAACGTGCGCTACCTGCCGATCTTCAAGGATTACAGCGGCGATCAGGTGATGGCCGCCACCCGCGAATGCACCTCCATGCTGTCCGACAATGACGGGCTGGACACCGTGTTGACCATCGTCGAGCAGGCGCTGCCGGCCAAGCTGCGCGAAACCGCCTACGCGGTGGCCTGCGACATCGCCGCCGCCGATCCCAAGGCCTCGCAGGAGGAACTGCGCATGCTGGAACTGATCCGGCACCGGCTTGGGGTGGACCGGCTGTGCGCCGCCGCCATCGAACGCGGTGCCCGCGCCCGCCACATGCGCCTGTGATCCTGCCGGCCTTCTCCTGAAAGCCTGGAATTTTACCGAAAGCCTGGACATGAGCGAAGAGACCACCCGCCCCGACCTTTCCGGCCAGCGCATCGGCTTCATCGGGCTTGGCCTGATGGGCAAGCCGATGGCCCGCGCCCTGGCCCGCGCCGGTGCGGAGCCGGTGGTGAGCAGCCGCAGCCCCGGCCCGGTCGCCGAACTGGCGGCGGAGGGCATGATCGCGGCCACCGGTCCGGCCGCGGTCGCCGGACAGGCCGGGATCATCATCCTGATGCTGACCGATACGGCGGCGGTGGAGACGGTGGCCGACGCGCTGCTTCCGGTCCTGCGCCCCGGCCATCTGGTGATCGACATGGGCACCACCGCCGTCGCCGCCACCCGCTCGCTCGCCGAACGGGCCGCCGCGGCCGGCGCGGACTGGCTCGACGCCCCCGTATCCGGCGGCACGGTGGCGGCGGAGGCCGCGGCCCTGACCATCATGGCCGGCGGCTCCGACGCCGCCTTTGCCCGTGCCCTGCCGGTGTTGCAGGCGATGGGTCGCCGCATCACCCATGTCGGGGCCAGCGGCGCCGGACAGATCGCCAAGTCCGCCAATCAGGTCATCGTCGCCCTGACCATCGGCGCCGTGGCGGAGGCGCTGGCGCTGGCGCGTGCGGCCGGCGCCGATCCGGCGAAGGTGCGGGACGCCATCCGCGGCGGCTTTGCCGAATCCCGCATCCTCGATCTGCATGGCGGCCGCATGGTCAGCGGCGACTTCACGCCGGGCGGCCGCGTCACCACCCAGGTCAAGGACCTGCGGCAGGCGGAGGAGCTGGCCCAGCAGTCCGGCATCGACCTTCCGACGCTGGGTCTGTCGCTGGAACTGTTCGAGATGCTGGTCGAACAGGGAGACGGTGCGCTGGACCATTCCGCGCTCTACCGCCTGTTCGCGCGCTGAAAGGTCCCTTCGAGCCCCGACTATGGTTGTATGCGTCAACACCTCGCATTGCCTTAAGCAATAGCCCTGATCCATACCGGTCGCGGGTGTTGCGGTTCTGTGACTCCGGGGCGGGGGATGGCGATGTCGTTGCGCATGATTCTGGTTGGGGTTCTGGCGTCGCTCGGCTTGATGCTGGGCTTCGAGGCATTTAACGGCATCACCACGCTGGAAACCGCCAACGGGCGGATGAAGTCGGTCTATGAAGACCGGGTGGTGCCGCTGCGGGACCTGAAGATCGTTTCCGATGCCTACGCGGTGATGATCGTCGACACCTCGCACAAGGTCCGCGGAGGGGCGATGCCCTGGGCCGACGGCGCCGCTTCCGTGCGCAAGGCCCTGACCACGGTGCGCGAGCGCTGGCAGGCCTACACCTCCACCTCCCTGACGGCGGAAGAGTCCCGGATGGTGGCGGAGACGCGGGTGGCGATGGAACGGGCCGACGCTGGCGTCGCCACGCTGCTGCGCGTTCTGGACGGCGGCGACAAGGCGGGGCTGGAAGCCTTCGTCGCCCGCCACTTGTACCCCACCATCGACCCGGTTACGGAGCATGTCAGCGGGCTGATCGACCTCCAGGTCCGCGTCGCCGGCAACGACTTCGTCGACTCCCAGATGTCTTACGAGCGTGAGCGCCGCGGCTCCTGGATGCTGCTTGCCGGCGCGGCCCTGCTGCTGGCGGCCGGAATCGCCGTCGTGATCCGCCGGGTGATCGCGCCGCTGACGGCGATGACCGCCGCCATGGCCCGGCTGGCCGGTGGCGACGTGACCGTGACGGTTCCCGCGACCGACCGCGGCGACGAGATCGGCCGGATGGCCCGCGCCGTGGCCGTGTTCAAGGACAATGCCATCGAAAAGCAGCGCATGGAGGAGGAGCAGGAACGGCGGAAACAGGACATGGAGGCCGACCGGCGCCGCATGATGGCCGAACTGGCCGACCGGTTCGAACAGGCGGTTCGCGGCGTGGTCGCCCAGGTCAGCGGCGCCGCCGGGCAACTGACCGCCAATGCGCGGTCATTGTCGACGCTGGCGGAGCAGAGCCGCTCGCAGGCCGCGGCGGTGGCGGGTGCCAGCGAGCAGACCTCCGCCAACGTGCAGACCGTCGCCGCCTCGGCCGAAGAGATGGCCGCCTCCATCGGCGAGATCACCCGGCAGGTCAGCGATACGGCGGCCGTCGCGCGCCGCGCTGCCGAACGGGCCGGCCGCACCGATGCCACCATCCGCCAACTGGCCGACCATGCCAAGGCCATCGGCGATGTCGTGCAGCTGATCAACGCCATCGCCGCCCAGACCAACCTGCTGGCGTTGAACGCCACCATCGAGGCGGCGCGGGCAGGGGAGGCCGGCAAGGGGTTTGCGGTGGTGGCCGGCGAAGTGAAGAACCTCGCCAACCAGACGGCCAAGGCGACCGAGGAGATCGCGAGCCAGATCGGCAGCATGCAGGGCGTGACCGGCGAAGCGGTGGATGCGATCACCGAGATCGGCCGGACCATCGACGACATCAACAGCATCGCCGCCTCCGTCGCCGCGTCGATCGACCAGCAGGATGCCGCCGCGCGCGAGATCGCCCGCAACGTCCAGCAGGCCGCGGTGGGAACGGAAGAGATTTCCTCCAACATCGTGGTGGTGCGTCAGGCGGCCGACGACACCGGCAGCGCCGCCCGCGACGTGCTTGGTGCGGCCGATATCCTGTCCGCCGACGCCGACCGGCTGTCGACGGAGGTGGAGCGTTTCATCCGGCAGGTGCGGACTGCCTGACCGGTCATCCCGCTCCGGCCGGCCTGTTCCGGTCGCCAATCCCTTCCGTTGCGGCAAAGGGGCGGTTTTCGCAAGTTTCTTCTCAAAACGGTTGAGCGCAGGCGCCGCATCGTCCATTCTCCCGGCTTTCCACGGGGCGGCGGACCTTCTGCCGTTCCACCGGCTTAAGACGGGTCAGGCGGCGATGACGGGCGAACGCATCTATCTTTACGACACCACGCTACGCGACGGGGCGCAGACTCAGGACGTGGATTTCTCGGTCGCCGACAAGATCGCCATCGCCAAGGACCTCGACCGGCTGGGCATCGACTATGTCGAAGGCGGCTGGCCCGGCGCCAACCCGACCGACGACCAGTTCTTCGCCGAGGCGCCGGAGCTGACCCGCGCCACCTTCACCGCCTTCGGCATGACCCGCCGCCCCGGCCGCAGCGCCGCCAACGACCCGCAGCTGGCCGCGCTGGCGCAGTCGCGCGCCAAGGCGGTCTGCATGGTCGGCAAGACCTGGGACTTCCATGTCGACGTTGCGCTGAACATCCCGCGCGAGGAGAACCTCGACCTGATCCGCGACAGCATTGCCGCGCTGCACGCCGCCAAGGGCGAGGCGCTGTTCGATGCCGAGCATTTCTTCGACGGCTACAAGCGCAACCCGGCCTATGCCGTCTCCTGCATCAAGGCGGCGTATGAGGCCGGCGCGCGCTGGATCGTGCTGTGCGACACCAACGGCGGCACCCTGCCGCACGAGATCGACGCCATCGTGCGCGAGGTGGTGGACACCCACGGCATCCCCGGCGACAATCTCGGCATCCATTGCCACAACGATACCGAGAACGCGGTCGCCAATTCGCTGGCGGCGGTGCGGGCCGGCGCGCGCATGGTCCAGGGCACCATCAACGGGCTGGGCGAGCGCTGCGGCAATGCCAATCTCGTCTCGCTGATCCCGACGCTGATGCTGAAGCTGGGTTACGAGACCGGCATCCGTCGCGAGGACCTGCCTCTCCTGACCCAGTTGAGCCGTGCCTTCGACGACCGGCTGAACCGCGCGCCCAACCGCCACGCCCCCTATGTCGGCGCCAGCGCCTTCGCCCATAAGGGCGGGCTTCATGTCTCGGCGGTGGAGAAGGACCCGTCCTCCTACGAGCATGTCGCGCCCGAGGCCATCGGCAACCGCCGCCAGATCGTCATGTCCGACCAGGCCGGCCGTTCCAACCTGATCGTGCGGCTGCGCGACATCGGCATGGCGGTGGACGCGAAGGACGACCGGCTGGCCGGCCTGCTCGATCTTGTCAAGCAGCGCGACAGCGACGGCTACGCCTATGACACGGCGGAGGCCAGCTTCGAGCTGCTGGTCCGGCGCGAACTGGGCGATGTGCCGCGCTTCTTCGAGCTTCTGCGCTTCCACGTCACCGACGAGCGCCGCTACAACGCAGTCGGCAAGCTGGTGGTGGAATCGGAAGCGGTGGTGCGCGTGCGCGTCGGCGATGCCGTCCGGCTGGAGGTGGCGGACGGCAACGGCCCGGTCCATGCCCTGGACGTCGCGATGCGAAAGGCGCTGGAGCCGGTCTATCCGGCGCTGGCCCAGGTCAGCCTGTCCGACTACCGCGTCCGCATCCTGGCCGCCAAGGAGGGCACCGGCGCCATGCCCCGCGTGCTGATCCGCAGCGCGCGGACCGACGGCACCGAATGGTCGACGCTGGGCGTGTCCACCAACATCATCGAAGCCTCGATGGAAGCGCTTGTGGACAGCTACACCTATGCCCTGATGAAGAGCGAGGCGAAGCCGGTGGTGTGAAGTCCGGCGTGAGGGGGGCCACGCGGCACCTTCCCACGATGGCGATGTTCTGTTAGCTAACGCGGTTTCGGGGCGCTCGCATTCACGCGGGGACTGCTCCGGTCACCGGCGCCCGTATTGCCGCGGGTCCGCTCTCGGAGGATCATCGCCATGCTCTGGCTCGCCGCCTATATCGGCAGCATTCTTGCCATCAACTTCGCCTTCAGCCTGTTTCCGCACCTGGATCTGGTCTGGTCCTGCTGGGCCGGGCTGATCTTCATCCTGCGCGACATGGTTCAGGTGCGCTTCGGCCACTGGGCGCTCGCCGCCATGCTGGGCGGCACCGTGCTGTCCTATCTGCTGACCGATCCCTTCGTCGCCACCGCCAGCGTCGTCGCCTTCGCGGTGTCGGAGATGATCGACTGGGCGGTCTTCACCATCACCCGCCGGCCCTTGCGCGACCGTCTGTGGATCAGCGCCGCCCTGTCGGTGCCGGTCGACACCGCCATCTTCTTCGGCATGCTGGACATCTGGGACCCCACCGTTTGGGCCGCCAGCCTCGCGTCGAAGCTGCTGGGCGTGTCGGCGGTGTGGCTGCTGATGCGGGCGCGGGAAGGGCGGATGGCCGTAGCGGCTTGAGGCGCCCGGGAGGGCGCCCGTCGCCATGGCGGCGCCCCCCGCCTCCACCGAATCTTAACCGCGGCGGCGGTAGACTCCTCCATGCCCCTGCCCGGCCCGGAGGAGGCCGACCATGGCCACGCACCGCACGCTGCACGGAACGCCGTACCCGGCCCCACCCCCCGATCCCCTGCGGCGGGACGCAGTGGCGTTGCCGCATGCGTCCCCTCCCGAATCCGCCCATCCGACCCGCACCCTGATCGTCGTCCTGATCGCACTGCTGACGCTGGCGGGGCTGGCCTATGGCGGCGGCATCGCGGTGGACCGCATCGTGGAACAGCGGCGGATCGAGGCGCGCATGGGGCCGAAGCCCAATCTTGCGCAGTTGCCGGCGATCGAGGTTCCGCTGGGGGGCTTGCGCGCGGTGGAGATGCAGGTCTCGCTGGTGCTGGCGCCGAAGGTGGAGGCCGACCGTGTCCTGCGTTACCAGGACCGCATCGCCGACCGGCTGTTCCAGACCGTCGGCCAGGCCGGCGCCGAAAGCCTGACCGGCACCGGTTCCGCCGCCTTCCTGAAACAGAGCATAAGGGACGCCGTGAACCGCGAGGCCGGGACCGGCCTGATCCGCGACATCTACATCGAACGCATGGTGGTCAAGTGAACGACGCGGGGCTCGTTCCGCGATGCCCCTTGTCTTGTGCGGCGCAATAGCCTATGTAGAGCGTCTTGATCGCTGGAGGCTCGCGCGTCTCTTGAGCGAGACGCGCTGTGATTGCGCAACGGCGAACGCCCCCAAGGTTCTGGGGCGCACTGGCCGCTGCATCGGATAGACGCCTCTCCCTCTATCGACCTCCTCCCGGCGAGTCCGCCGGTATGTCCCACGCCCGCCATCGGGGCGCGCGGGGCCGTGCCGTGTTGCTTTGAGAAGGTTGTTACGACTTGACGTTTTCCGAACTCGGCCTGCACCCGCTCGTCCTGAAGGCCCTCGAGGCGTTCGAATACACCACTCCGACCCCGGTCCAGCTCGCCGCCATTCCGCCGGCGCTCCAGGGCCGCGACATCCTCGCCACCGCCGAGACCGGCACCGGCAAGACCGCCGCCTTCATGCTGCCGGCGCTGACCCGCACCGCCGAGCTGCCGCTGAACGGCGCCGCCACCCCGCGCGTGCTGGTTCTGGCCCCGACCCGCGAGCTGGCCAAGCAGGTCACCGACGCCGCCCGCAAGTACGCGAAGTTCATGAAGCTGAACATCGTGGACGTGGTCGGCGGCATGCCCTACCGCGAGCAGCTGCGCCTGCTGTCGCGCCCGGTCGACGTTCTCGTCTGCACCCCGGGCCGCCTGCTTGACCATGTCGCCCGCCGCCGCATCGCGCTGGACGAGGTCGAGGTGCTGATCCTCGACGAGGCCGACCGCATGCTGGACATGGGCTTCCTCGACGATGTCGAGACCATCGCCAAGTGCTGCCCGCCGACGCGCCAGACCCTGCTGTTCACCGCCACGCTGGACCGCCGCATGGCGCAGCTGGCCGGCAACCTGCTCCGCAACCCTGAGCGCGTGGCCGTCGAGAGCCAGGCGACCGCGATCAACGTCGAACAGCGTCTGCACCATGCCGACGACCTCGACCACAAGCGCCGCCTGCTGCAGCATTTCGCCGCCCAGGAAGAGGTCGGCAAGGCGATCATCTTCGCCGCCACCAAGCGTGATGCCGACACGCTGGCCGAGGAGCTGAGCGCCGCCGGCCATGCCGCCGCCGCCCTGCACGGCGACATGGACCAGACCAAGCGCAACCGCACGCTCCAGCGTCTGCGCACCGGTCAGGTCCGCCTGCTGGTCGCCACCGACGTCGCTGCCCGCGGCATCGACGTGCGCGACATCACCCATGTCATCAACTTCGACCTGCCGCGCTCGGCGGAGGACTATGTCCACCGCATCGGCCGCACCGGCCGTGCCGGCGCCTCGGGCGTCGCGATCTCCTTCGCCGCCCGCGCCGACCGCGAGACGCTGGTCCGCATCGAGCGTTACACGAAGGCGACGCTCGAGGTGCATGTGGTGCCTGGCCTGGAGCCGACGCGTCCCTTCACCACCGGTGGTGCCGGCCGTCCGGCCGGTCGCAGCGGCCGTCCGGGTGGCGGCGCCGGCAAGCCGTGGCACCGCAACGGCGAGTCCAAGGGTCCGCACGCCCCGCGCGGTCCGC
The DNA here is from genome assembly GCF_008364825.1 of Azospirillum sp. B21. Lineage (GTDB taxonomy): Bacteria > Pseudomonadota > Alphaproteobacteria > Azospirillales > Azospirillaceae > Azospirillum. The sequence goes on along the minus strand of NZ_VTTO01000001.1, from coordinate 882,730 downwards.
GTCCGGACTATGCCCGCAACGACAACCACCGTGGCGATGCCCGTCCGGACCACAGCCATGCCCGCCGTGAGGCCCACGGCAACGGCAAGCCGGCGGCCCGCGCGAAGAGCTGGTAAGCAGCGCCCCTGACGCTCTGACCTTTGAATGAAAAAGCCCCCCTGTCGGCCTCGCGGTCGGCAGGGGGGCTTTTTCATGTCAGGCTGGCCCGTTGGGCCGCCTCTTTACTGGAACGCGATCTTCGCGTTGTCGCCGGGATCGGGCGACTGGCCGGTCAGCTTCGCCTTCACATAGCCATAGGCGTAGACCATGGTGCTCGACGGGCTGTCCCAATATTCGGCCTGATCGACCGACACCTTCAGCAGGGCGACCTCCGGGTCATCCGGCCCCTGGGGGAACCAGGTGGTCATGATGTCGCGCCACAGGAAGCGTATCTTCTCGCGGTCGCGCACCACCTCGGCAATGCCGGAGACGGAGACGTAATCCTGCTTGTCCGGGTTGGAGTAGGCGAGGTTGACGCGCCAATGGCGGTCGATTTCCGCCACCTTTTCGGAATGGGCGCGGGTGAAGAACCATAGGGTGCCGTCTTCGAACCCCGCATGGGACAGTGTCGCCATCGGACGGGAGTTCAGCCGGCCGTTGTCGTCCAGCGTCGTCATCATCGCGACCTGAACGCCCTTCATCATCTCCCAGAGCTTTTTGACTTCACCCTTATCGGGGCCCTGGTCGGGGCTGTGGCCGGCGGTGGTGCTATGGACCATGGTCTGCCTCTCGTTCGGTAGCCCAGCGGAGACAGGGGAACGCCTTTCGCGGTCAAAAGGTTCCGGGTTGGGCGTTCACTCCCCCGACCGACCAGGATCCTGTCCCAGCGTGATAGTGATCGATCCGGGTCAGCGACCAGGGGTCGATCCGCAGCCGCAGCGCTGCCTCCGGCGTCAGATCCAACGCCGTCGCCAGCGCGCCGCGGATGGTTCCGGCATGGATCACCGCAACCACGTCGCGTCCGGCATGGAGGCCGGTCAGCCGCCGCAGCGCCGCCGCCGTGCGCTCCATCACCGCGGCGAAGCTCTCGCCGCCGGGCGGGGCGTGGCGTGCCGGATCGCGCCAGAAGCGGGCCGCCGCCTCCGCATCGCGAATCGCCGCGGTGTCGTGGCTGATGCCCTCCCAGTCGCCGAAATCCTGCTCGGCCAACGCCGGCTCCACCACCGCAGTGTCGGCAAGGCGGGGATTGCGGGTCCACAGTGCCTGGACTGTCTGCCGGCTGCGGCGGAGCGGGCTGGTCAGCCACAGGGCGTCATAGGGCAGGCTGGCTGCAAGCGCCGCCGCCGCCGCGCGGTTGCCGGTGTCGGCCTCGCGGTCGCTCGACCCGCAGATGACGTTGTCGGGGTTGTGGACCGGCGCATGGCGGATCAGCCACCAGCGGGTGACGGTCAGGGGGGTGAGGCTCACCGCGGTCATGCCGCTGCTCCAGTGAGGGCGGACCCCAGGAAGGAGGAAAGGGTCAGCAGGACCGCGGCCTCCGCCACCTGCTGGGCGGCGCCGAAGACGTCGCCGGTCTGTCCGCCGAGATGGCGCCGGGCGAGCGCTCCCACCGCGGTCACCCCCAGGAGGGACGCGGCCAAGGCCGGCAGGGCCAGACCGCCGAGAGCCGCCACCGCAATTGCGATGCCGAAGACGAGCGCCAGCAGCACCGTCGCCATCGCCGGCCGGCCCTGTGCCGCGGCCAGCCCGTCGCGTCGCGCCGGGGACAGGACGCGCGCCATCGCCGCCAGTCCGCAGCGCGACAGGGCGCCCGCCGCCACCAGCGCCGCGACCGCCGCCGGCACCGGCAGGGCCGCCAGCGCCGCCGCACGGATGCCGACCGAGAATACCAGCGCCAGCACGCCATAGCTGCCGACCCGGCTGTCGCGCATGATCTCCAGCTTGCGCGCCAGATCGCGCCCGCCGCCGAAGCCGTCGGCGACATCGGCCGCGCCATCCTCGTGCAACCCGCCGGTCAGCCGCACCGTCGCCGCCAAGGCCAGCAGTGCTCCCGCCAGCGGCGGCAGGTTCAGCGATGCCGCCAATGCGAACACGGCACCGCCGGCCAGCCCGACCAGCGCGCCCACCAGCGGAAACCACCCCATCGCCCGCGCCGAAGCGCCTTCGGCCAGCGGTCCGTTGAGCGGGCCGATGGGGGGCAAGGGCAGGCGGGTCAGGAACACCAGGGCCAAGGCGGCGTCCTGGGTCCAGCGCGGGGAAGGGGAGGGGGCGGTGGTCGCGTCACGCATGATCGGCATCGACTACGCCCAACCGGCGTCCGGCGCAACCCTGCACGGAGGACGGTTCCGCGCCGTTCGCATAGGTCCGATTCCTTGACCAAAACACTTGGTCCGCCTACTTTCTCCCTTTGAACCCCCCTATCATCATCGAGCACCCATGGCCCGTCTTCCGATCCTCGTCGCCCCGCATCCGATCCTGAAGCGCAAGGCGCAACCCGTCGCCGAAGTGGATGCGCGCGTCGTCAAGCTGATGGACGACATGGTGGAGACCATGTACGACGCCAACGGCATCGGTCTGGCCGCCCCGCAGGTCGGCGTGCTCGACCGCGTCATCGTCGTCGACGTCCATGAAAAGGGCGAGCCGGCGAACCCCATCCGCCTCGCCAACCCGGAAATCGTCTGGTCGTCGGACGAGAAGGCGGTGTGCGAGGAGGGCTGCCTGTCGGTGCCGGAGCAGTATGCCGAGGTCACCCGTCCCCAGCGCATCCGCGTCCGCTATCTGGACGAAAGGAACCAGCAGCAGGAGATCGAGGCCGACGGGATGCTCGCCACCTGCATCCAGCATGAGATCGACCATCTGAACGGTGTCCTCTTCGTCGATTACCTGTCGATGCTGAAGCGGAACATCCTGCTGAAGAAGGTCCAGAAGATGCAGAAGGCGACGGCCTGACCCGCCTCGATCAAGATCCGATGACTCCGCTCCGTCTCGTCTTCATGGGCACGCCGGATTTCGCCGTGCCCAGCCTTGCCGCGCTGATCGAGGCGGGGCATCAGGTCGTCTGCGCCTACAGCCAGCCGCCGCGTCCGGCCGGCCGCGGTCAGCAGGTGCAGAAATCGCCCGTCCACCGCTTCGCCGAGGAGCACGGCATCCCCGTGCGCACGCCCAAGAGCCTGCGCAACGCCGAGGCCCAGGCGGAGTTCGCCGATCTGAAGGCCGATGCCGCGGTGGTCGCCGCCTATGGCCTGATCCTGCCGCAGCCGATCCTCGACGCGCCGCGGCTGGGGTGTGTCAACGTGCATGGCTCGCTGTTGCCGCGCTGGCGCGGGGCGGCGCCGATCCAGCGCTCCATCCTGGCCGGCGATGCCGAGACCGGGATCACCATCATGCAGATGGACATCGGGCTCGACACCGGCGCCATGCTGTCGAAAGAGGCGGTGGCGATCACCCCCGCCACCACCGCCAGCAGCCTGCACGACGAACTGGCGGCGCTGGGCGCCCGGATGATCGCTCCGGCGCTGGAAGGGTTGGCCGCCGGCACGCTGGCCGCGGTGCCGCAGCCGGAAGAAGGCGTCACCTACGCCGCCAAGCTGACGCGCGAGGATGGCCGGCTCGACTGGACCCAGTCCGCCGCTTATGTCGAGCGGCAGGTTCGCGCGCTCACCCCCTGGCCCGGCTGCTGGTTCGATGCCGCCAACGGCGAACGCATCAAGGTTCTGGCCGCCGAACCCGCGGCCGGTCAGGGCACGCCCGGCACGCTGCTGGACGAGCGGCTGACAGTTGCCTGCGCCGATGGCGCGGTGCGGCTGGTCAAGGTGCAGCGTCCCGGCAAGGCGCCGGTGGACGGGGCGGCCTTCCTGCGCGGCTTCGCGCTGGCGGTCGGGCAGCCTGTCTCTGCTGAAGCCGTCGCGGACTGACCGCCGTGCAGCGCTGGAAACTGACCGTCGAGTATGACGGCCGTCCCTTCGTCGGCTGGCAGCGCCAGGACAACGGCCCCTCCGTCCAGCAGAGCCTGGAGGAGGCGGTGCAGCGCCTGTCGGGCGAGGTGGTGCGGGTCCATGGCTCCGGCCGCACCGATGCCGGGGTGCATGCGCTGGGTCAGGTCTGCCATTTCGACCTGGAAAAGCCCTTCACCGGCCTGAAACTGCGCGACGCCCTGAACTTCCACCTGAAGCCGGCCCCCATCGCCGTGCTGGAGGTGGAGGCGGTGGGTGAAGATTTCCACGCTCGCCTGACCTCGACCGGGCGCGCCTATGTCTACCGCATCGTCAACCGCCGGGCGCCGCTGGCGCTGGAATCCGGCCGGGCGTGGCACGTTACCCGTCCGTTGAATGCCGAAGCGATGCATGAGGCGGCGCAGGTTCTCGTCGGCCAGCACGACTTCACAAGCTTCCGCGCGGCGCTGTGTCAGGCGAAGTCGCCGGTGAAGACGCTGGACCGGCTGGATGTGGAACGCCAGGGCGAGGAGATCCGCATCCACGCCGCCGCGCGCTCCTTCCTGCACCATCAGGTCCGCAACATGGTCGGCACCTTGGAACTGGTCGGCGCCGGCAAATGGACCCCCGACGATGTCCGCCGCGCGCTGGAGGCCCGCGACCGCGCCAAGGCCGGGCCCACCTGTCCGCCGGACGGGCTGTATTTCATGGCGGCGCGTTACTGAGCGACGGCGGTTCCTTCCAGCCGATCCCGCTCGGCGGTGAAGACCGCCACCAGATGCTCGATCACCGTCCGCACCCGCGGCACCTCCCGGCGGTCGCGGTGGACCAGCAGCCAAGCCTCGCGGGTCAGCGGCGGGCCGGGCAGCGGGTGGCGCTTCAAGCCCGGCACGCCGTCCGCCAGCATGCAGGGCAGGAAGGCGGTTCCAAAGCCGGCGACCGCCGCTGCAAGCTGCCCCTGAACGCTGTTGGAGCGGAAGGCGACGCGCCGGCCGCCGCCATGGCGGTCCAGCCACAACGCCTCCGGCAGTTCGGCCATCGACTCGTCATAGGCGATCAGCGTGTCCGGCGCGTACGGCGCGGCATAGAGTCCATAGCCCAGCGTCGCCAGCCGCCGCCCGACCAGATCGCCGCGCTGCGGCCGGGCCAGCCGGATCGCCAGATCGGCCTCCCGCCGGGCAAGGCTGAGGGTGCGGTTGTCGACGATGATTTCCAGGTTCAGGGACGGGTTGGCTGACCGCAAGGGTCCCAGGCGGGGGATCAGGAAGATGTCGGCCAGCGCCTGGGTCATGGTCAGCCTCACGGTGCCGGTCAGCCCGGCGTCATCGCCCTCGCGGCGGCGGATCGCCTGCGCCCGCTCGTCCATTGCCTCGGCCAGGGCACGGACGCTCTCGCCCTCTTCGGTCAGGACATAGCCCTCGGGCCGACGTTCCATCAGGCTGCGGCCGAGCGCGGACTCCAGCGCGGCCAGCCGGCGGCCGACCGTGGCGTGGCTCAGCCGCAGGCCGCGTGCCGCCGCCGACAGGCTGCCGGCCCGCGCCAGTTCCAGGAAGACGCGCAGATCGTCCCAATCGAGCGGACCTGTGAATTTCTGAACAGCCATCGTGCAAGGATAGCGGATGGCTGCGCATCCGTGAACGGGGCAGCATCGCCTTCATCAACGCTCAAATGATTGCGGAGCACACCCCGATGACGACTCAAACCGCCAAGACTCTGCGCCAGATCGCCGGTGCGCCGAACACGCCCGCCCCGCTGGACAAGGCGGTGCTGGTTCTGATCGACCTTCAGCGCGAATACACCGACGGCGCTCTGCGGCTGTCGGGTGTCGATGCGGCGGTGGAGAAGGCAGCGGCGCTGCTGGACCTCGCCCGCGCCAACAACGTGCCGGTGATCCACATCGTCCACCACACCGCGGCGGGAGCGCCGGTCTTCGACCCGACCGGACCGATGGCGGAAATCGTTCCGGCGGTCGCCCCGCGTGAGGGCGAGCCCGTGATCGTCAAGAAGCTCGCCAACGCCTTCGCCGGGACCGATCTGCAGGCGGTGGCGCGCGACAGTGGGCGAACCGAGATGATCGTCGCCGGCTTCATGACCCACAACTGCGTCAGCAGCACCGTGCGCTCGGCGGTGGATCATGGCTGGCGGGTGACGGTCGTGGCGTCGGCCACTGCAACCCGCGACCTGCCGGACGGCAAGGGCGGCGTGGTGTCGGCCGCCGACATCCAGCGCGGCGTGCTGACCGGCCTGTCCGACAGCCTCGCCGTGGTGGTGGAGGATGCGCAGGCATGGGGGTGAAATCCCCTCTCCCCGGGGGGGAGAGGGGGGGCTCCCCGTATCCTTACTTCTTCTCGGCCTTCCAGTAATAGTTGGTGTCGAAGCTCGGCCCCCAGACGAGGCCGCTGACGGTCTTGCGCTCCGCCACCATTTCCGTCTGCTGGAACATGATGACGAAGGGCGAGTCGGCCAGGACCGAACGCTGGAGTTCCTCGTACATCTGGGCGCGCTTGGCGCTGTCGCGTTCCTCGACCGCGGCGGCGGTCTTCTTCGTCAGTTCCGGGATGTCCCAGGCGTTGCGCCAGGCCAGCGGCTTGGACTTGGCGTTGTCGCTGTTGTCCGGGTTGGAGGCGAAGGTATCGGCGTTGGAATTCGGGTCCTGATAGTCGGCACCCCACTGCTGGATCATCAGTTCGTGGTTGCGTGCGCGGTACTTGGTCAGCACCTGCTTGCCGTCGCCGGGGATGATCTCAATCTTCACGCCGGCCTTGGCAGCGCTGGCCTGGATCGCCTGGGCCATGTCCTGGGTCGGGTTGGTGTTGCGCACGTCCATGCTGACGGTGAAGCCGTCGGGATAGCCGGCCTTCGCCAGCAGCTCCTTCGCCTTGGCCGGATCGTACTTGTACGGGTTGTCGTTGACCGCACCCAGGAAGCCCTTGGGCAGGAAAGCCTGATGGACGGCACCCATGCCGTTCATGATCGTGCCGGCCATGCCGTCATAGTCGACGAGGTACTTGAACGCCTCGCGCACCTCGGGCTTGGCCAGGGTGGCGTTCTTCTGGTTCAGGCTGAGATACCACAGCGTGCCCTTCGGCGCCTGGACCAGACGGATGGCGTCGCTGGACTTCAGCGGCTCGAACTGCTCCGGCTTCAGGTTGCGCGCGACATCGACGTCGCCCTTCTCCAGAAGCAGGCGCTGGGTGGCCGGTTCCGGGATGTGGCGGATCAGCACGCGCTTCAGCTTCGGCGCGCCGCGCCAGTATTTCGGGTTGGCGTCGAAGGTCAGCAGTTCGCTCGCCTTCCACTGCTTCAGCATGAAGGGGCCGGAGCCGGCGGAGTTGGTCTTCAGCCAGCCGGCGCCGAAATCGCCGTCCTTCTCCTTGCCCTTCACCAGCTTGGAATCGACGATGGAGCCCACATCGGCGGTCAGGCAGTAGAGCACGAAGGTCGGCGCATAGGCCTTGTCGGTGGTGAAGACCAGCGTGCGCGGATCGGTGGCGCGGACCATCTGCTCCACATTGTCCGGGGTCAGGCCGAACTGGGTCAGGATGAAGGCCGGCCCCTTGTTCATCTTCACCGCGCGGGCAAAGGACCACGCCACGTCCTCCGCCGTCAGCGGATTGCCGGAATGGAAGGCGATGCCCTCGCGGATCTTGAAAGTGAAGGTCTTGCCGTCGGGCGACACGGTCCAGCTTTCGGCGGCCTCGCCCTCGATCTTGCTGACGTCGTTGACGTCGAAATGGACCAGCCGGTCATAGACCTGGGCGCTGTATTCGGCCCCCGACAGCTCGAAGATCTCGGCCGGGTCGAGGCTGACGATGTCGTCGAACTGCCAGGCCATCACCAGCGCGTCCTTCGGCGTGTCGGCGATGGCGGGGGCGGCGAAACCGGCAATGGCGAGAGCGGCGGCACCAAGAACCGTCTGCGCAATAAGGCCGCGCTTGAAGCTGGTCATCCGTGATGTCTCCCTGGAGGCCCATTCGGGCGCTGTTGAGGGCGGGAATCTTCCCGCCGCCTTCCATGGCCTGTCAACCCGGCCGGAGGGCAGGTTTCGTGTGGGGACGGGTTGCAATTCGCGGGGAAAGCGCCTAGCTCCTACGCCTTCCGGCACCATTCTTGTATTCGCGGATATTCGGCAGAAGGAAACCACCGTCATGGGCTATACCGTCGCGGTCATCGGCGCCACCGGCAATGTCGGGCGCGAGATCCTGCAAACGCTGGCCGAACGGAAGTTCCCGGCCGACAAGGTCATCGCGCTCGCCTCCGAAAAGTCGATCGGCCAGGAGGTGTCCTATGGCGAGGATGACATCCTCAAGGTCGAGGACCTCAACAAGTTCGACTTCCACGGCGTGGACATCGTGCTGTCGTCGCCCGGCGCCAAGGTGTCGGCCGTCCATGTGCCGCGCGCTGCCGCCGCCGGTGCCATGGTGATCGACAACACCTCGCACTTCCGCATGGACCCCGACGTGCCGCTGGTGGTGCCGGAGGTGAACCCGGAGGCGCTGGTCGGTTATCGCAAGCGCGGCATCATCGCCAACCCCAACTGCTCCACCATCCAGATGGCGGTGGCGCTGAAGCCGCTGCACGACCGCTACAAGATCCGCCGCGTCGTGGTGTCGACCTACCAGTCAGTGTCGGGCGCCGGCAAGGAGGCGATGGACGAGCTGTTCACCCAGACCCGCGCCATCTTCGTCAACGACCCCATCGCCAAGAGCGTCTTCCCCAAACAGATCGCCTTCAACGTCATCCCCCAGATCGACGCCTTCATGGAGGACGGTTCCACCAAGGAAGAGTGGAAGATGATGGTGGAGACCAAGAAGATCCTCGATCCCAAGATCAAGGTCGCCGCCACCTGCGTCCGCGTGCCGACCTTCATCGGCCATGCCCTGTCGATCAACATCGAGACGGAGGAGCCGATCAACGCGGAGGAGGCCCGCGTCATCCTGCGCGCCGCCCCCGGCGTGTCGGTGGTCGACCAGCAGAGCAGCGACGGCTATGTCACCCCGGTCGAGGTCGCCGGCGACAACCCGGTCTTCGTCAGCCGCATCCGCGACGACTTCACGGTGGAGAACGGCCTGTCCTTCTGGTGCGTCGCCGACAACCTGCGCAAGGGCGCGGCACTGAACGCCGTGCAGATCGCGGAGCTTTTGGTGCGGGATTATATGGTGGAGTGAGGCGGTTCCGTTCCCCAGAGTTAGACCCCCACCTAACCTCCCCCACTGGGTGGGGGAGGGACTGCCGCTGCCTTCCCGCCTAAGCGCTTGTCCCCTCCCCCGCCCAGCGGGGGAGGGTTAGGGTGGGGGCAATTTGCCGGCGCTTCCCACCCTCCCAAATTGTCGGTAGGCTGAACCGTCCCACCTGACCGGGCGGTTCCGTGCTCCGCATCCTGCCGCTGTTGTGCCTCGTTCTGCTGGTGCTCACCGGGTGCGGCATCGATGCCGACCAGGATATCCTGTGCCGGAAACTGATCCCGGCCTTCGAATCCGGTCCAGTCACCGAGCTGTCCACCCGCTCTTACGCCGAAGACCGGCGGGTTCTGCGCATCGATTACCGCAGCGGCGACCAGCGCCACTGGATCGCCTGCCGCTTCGCCGGAACCGGCATGGAGGAAGGGCGGCGGACGCTGGTGTCGGTGGCGACCGACCGCACCGGCTGGCTGACGGACATGCGCTTCGCCATGCTGCAGCAATGGCTGCGCATCAAGCCGCCGCGCGATGCCGGAGGCGCCGTGGTCGAAGCCGAACGGGCGGAGGCGACGCGCTGGACGCCCGTCCTGTTCCTGATCCAGCAGATCGTCAACGCCGCCACCGTCGCCTGCGTCTATGGATTGCTGGCGCTCGGCTACACCCTGGTCTACGCCATCCTCGGCCAGATCAATCTGGCGATGGGGGAGTTGACGATGCTCGGCGCCATGCTGACGGCGATGGCGGCGGCCGGGCTGGGCATGGCCGGCTGGGCGACATGGCCGCCGGCGCTGCTGGGCGTGATGGTGCTGGCGATGGGCTTCACCGCGGTGCAGGGCTGGACAATGGACCGGCTGGTCTTCCGCCGCCTGCGCGGGGTGCGCAGCCACACGCCGCTGATCGTCGCCGTCGGGCTGTCCATCGCCTATCAGGAAGGGGTGCGGCTTCTGCATGGCGCCCGCGACTGGTGGCCGGCACCGGTGCTGACCGGCCGCCACGACCTGCTGAGCGACGGCGCCTTCACCGTCACCGCGCTGACGGCGCAACTGGCGATCCTGGCACTGACCGGCGGGCTATACGCCCTGCTGTGGGGGATCATGCAGCGCACCGCCTTCGGCCGGGCGCATCGTGCCTGCACCGACGACATCGCGGCGGCGGAGCTGGTGGGGGTGGACGTCAACCGCACGGTGGCGGCGACCTTCGCCATCGGCGGCGGGCTGGCCGCGGCGGCGGGGGCGGTGATTGCGCTGTATTACGGCGGGGTGAACTTCTTCACCGGCTACCTGATCGGATTCAAGGCGCTGGCCGCGGCGGTGGTCGGCGGCATCGGCTCGGTGCCGGGGGCGATGCTCGGCGGCGCCCTGCTGGGGCTGGTCGAGACGTTTTGGTCGGCCTATTTCGCCATCGCCTACAAGGACATCGTGGCCTTCGGGCTGCTGACGCTGTTCCTGATTTTCCGGCCGCAGGGGCTGTTGGGGCAGGCGCGGGGGAGGGGGGATTAGGGGGGGAGGTGTAGGCTTCGAATGCCCCCACCCTGACCCTCCCCCGCTGGGCGGGGGAGGGCATTGCACCTTTGTCGACGCTCGGCGGCAGTTTCCTCCCCCGCCCAGCGGGGGAGGATTAAGGTGGGGGCAAAAAGCCCTTACAGCGCGCGCACGTCCGCCAGATGCCCGGTCACCGCCGCCGCCACGGCCATCGCCGGGCTGACGAGATGGGTGCGGCCGCCGCGGCCCTGACGGCCTTCGAAGTTGCGGTTGGAGGTGGACGCGCTGCGCTCGCCCGGAGCCAGACGGTCGGCGTTCATCGCCAGGCACATGGAGCAGCCCGGCTCGCGCCACTCGAAGCCGGCTTCGGTGAAGATCTTGTCCAGACCCTCTTCCTCAGCCTGCTCCTTGACCAGACCCGAACCGGGAACCACCAGGGCGCGCACGCCCTCGGCGACCTTGCGGCCCTTGGCGACCTCGGCGGCGGCGCGCAGGTCTTCGATGCGGCCGTTGGTGCAGGAGCCGATGAAGACGGTGTCCACCTTCACCTCGGTCAGCGGCTGGCCGGGGGTCAGGCCCATGTAGGCGAGCGAGCGCTCGACGGCGGCGCGCTTGCCGGCATCGGCGATCTCGGCCGGGTTCGGCACGGTCGCGGTGATCGGCAGCACGTCTTCCGGGCTGGTGCCCCAGGTGACCTGCGGAACGATGTCGGCGGCGTTCAGCACGACGGTGGCGTCATAGACCGCACCCTCGTCCGACGGCAGCGTCTTCCAGTACTGGACCGCCTGCTCCCAGGCGCCGGCCTTGGGGGCCAGGGCGCGGCCCTGGACGTATTCGAAGGTCTTCTCGTCCGGGGCGATCAGGCCGGCGCGGGCGCCGCCTTCGATCGCCATGTTGCAGACGGTCATGCGGCCTTCCATCGACAGGTCGCGGATGGCTTCGCCCGCGAATTCGATGACGTAGCCGGTGCCGCCGGCGGTGCCGATCTTGCCGATGATGGCCAGCACGATGTCCTTGGCGGTGACGCCCGGGTTCACCTTGCCGTCCACGCGGATCAGCATGTTCTTGGCCGGCTTCTGCAGCAGGGTCTGGGTGGCCAGCACATGCTCCACTTCCGACGTGCCGATGCCGAAGGCCAGCGCACCGAAGGCGCCATGGGTGGCGGTGTGGCTGTCACCGCAGACGATGGTCGCGCCCGGCAGGGTGAAGCCCTGTTCCGGACCGACGATGTGCACGATGCCCTGGCGGACGTCGTCCATCGGGAAGTAGCGGACGCCGAAGTCGCGGGCGTTCTTGTCCAGCGTCTCCACCTGGATCCGGCTCTCCTCCTCGACGATGCCCTTGGAGCGGTCGGTGGTGGGGACGTTGTGGTCGGGCACGGCGAGAGTGGCTTCCGGACGCCGCACCTTGCGGCCGGCGACGCGCAGTCCTTCGAACGCCTGCGGGCTGGTCACTTCATGGACCAGATGGCGGTCGATGTAGAGGATGCAGGTGCCGTCGTCCTGGCGATGCACGACGTGGCTGTCCCAAATCTTGTCGAACAGAGTGCGCGGCTTGGACATCGGAAAAACTCTCTCTCGCGGTACGACAGGCGCAGAACAATCGGAGGCCGCACCATAGCCTTGTGTCGCGCCGGGGACAAGCGCGGCCATACGTCTTTCGCCGCAAGCCTGTCCCCCGCAACATTCTATCGCGCTAAGCCCTTACGGCAGCATCTTGCCGGGGTTCAGCAGACCGTTGGGATCGAGCGTCGCCTTGATGGCGCGCAACATGTCGAACTCCACCGGCCCCTTGATGACCGGCATCTCGTCCTTCTTGAAGCGGCCGACGCCATGTTCGGCGGAGATCGAGCCGTCGAGCTTGAAGATCACCTCGTTGACGACATGGCAGATCTCGTCCCAGCGGTCGAGATAGGCCTTGGTGTCGGCGCCCTCGGGCTGGCTGAGGTTGAAGTGGATGTTGCCGTCGCCGACATGGCCGAAGGGGGTCGGACGGATGCCGGGGCAGGCCTTCGCCACCGCCGCCTCGGCCAGTTCGATGAACTCGGCGACGCGGGACACCGGAATCGACACGTCGTTCTTGATCGAGCCGCCCTCGAACTTCTGCGCCTCGACGATGGCTTCGCGGATGAACCACAGCTGCTTGGCCTGGGCGTCAGACTGGGCCAGCGTGGCGTCGGTCGCCAACTCGGCCTCGAACGCCTCGCCCAGCGCGGTCTCCACCGTCTCCTGGAAGGCGTCGGACTTGGTGCCGGCGGTCAGCTCGGTCAGGACGTACCAGGGCGACGGCTCCGACAGCGGGTCGATGGTGCCGGCCACATGGCGAAGCGCGAAGTCCAGGCAGCGGCGCGACATCAGCTCGAAGGCCGAGACGGCGTCGCCGGAGGCGGCGCGCAGGCGGGCCAGCAGCTCGATGGCCGCCGCCGGGCTCGGCACGGCGACGAAGGCGGTGATCGACTGGCGCGGACGCGGGAACAGCTTCAGCACGGCGGCGGTGACGATGCCCAGCGTGCCTTCGGCGCCGATGAACAGGTTCTTCAGGTCATAGCCGGTGTTGTTCTTGCGCAGCCGGCGCATGCCGTCCCAGACGCGGCCATCGGCCAGAACCACCTCCAGCCCCAGCACGAGGTCGCGGGTGTTGCCATAGCGCAGGACGTTGATGCCGCCGGCGTTGGTGGAGATCAGGCCGCCGATCTGCGCCGTGCCCTCCGCCCCCAGGCTCAGCGGGAACAGGCGGTCGGCGTCGGCAGCGGCCTCCTGGATGCTGGTCAGCACCACGCCGGCCTCCACCGTCATGGTGTAGTTCAGCGTGTCGATGTCGCGGATGCGGTTCATGCGCGACAGGCTGAGAACGATCTCGCGACCCTCCTCATAGGGGATGGAGCCGCCGACGAGGCTGGTGTTGCCGCCCTGCGGCACGATGGGGATGCCGGCCTCGGCGCAGATTTTGACGACCGCCGCGACTTCCTCGGTGCTGGCCGGACGGACCACCGCCGGGCTGTTGCCCTTGAAGCGCCCGCGCCATTCCGACAGGTAGGGCGCCATGTCGGCGGCGTCGGTGAGGATGCCGGATGGGCCGACGATGGCGCGGATCTGGTCGAGAGCGGCGGCGATGTTGGTCATGGCGCGGAGTCCGGCAGGTGAGGGTCGTGTGTTGCCCCCACCCCGCCCCTCCCCCGCTGGGCGGGGGAGGGAGTTTAGTGCAAGGGCGGCGGAGTTCCCTCCCCCGCCCAGCGGGGGAGGGGTAGGGTGGGGGGATCGCCGCGACACTTCTACAATCTAGTCGCCCCCATTTCCATGCAACTGTTGCGCAGACCTGCCGCCACGGGAGGGTTTAGCTCCGCGGGGCTGCCGCCCGGCGCAGGCGGTCGTTGATCGCCAGCCCCAACCCCACCTCCGGGATCGGCATCACGGCGATGCGCTTCGCTCCGCTCTGGTCGAGGCTGCGCAGGTGGGAGAACAGGTTGGCCGCGGCCTCGTTCAGGTCGCCTTCCAGGCTCAGGTTCAGGCGGGTGGTGCCGCCGAAGACGAAGCGGTCGGGACCGAAGGTCAGGAAGGCCTCGTCCTCTTCCGCCGAGGAGGCGTTGAGGCGCACCGCGGCGTTGGGGGCGTAATGGCTTTCCAGTTGGCCGGGCGATTTCGGCGCGGTCGGGTCGCCGGCCGACAGGCGGACCGGGCCGATCAGCCGCTCCATCTCGTCGGGCAGCACGGCGCCGGGGCGCAGCAGCACCGCCTCAGGCCCGGTCAGGTCGATGACGGTGGACTCCAGCCCGACCATGCATTTGCCGCCGGTGACGATGGCGTCGACCCGGTCGCCCAGGCTTTCCAGCACATGATGCGGCGTGGTCGGGCTGACGGCGCCGGAGCGGTTGGCGCTGGGGGCGGCGATCGGCTTGCCGGCGGAGCGCAGGATGGCTTGGGCCACCGGGTGGTTGGGGACGCGGATGGCGATGCTGTCCAGCCCGGCGCTGACCAGCAGCGAAAGCGCGGAGTTGGCCGGGCGCGGCACGACCATGGTCAGCGGGCCGGGCCAGAACTGCGTCGCCAGATCGTGGGCGCGGTCGTCGAACAGGCCCCAGGAGTGGGCGGCGACGAGATCGGGGACATGGACGATCAGCGGGTTGAACTGCGGCCGGCCCTTGGCGGCGAAGATGGCCGCCACGGCGCGGTCGTCGGTGGCGTCGGCGCCCAGGCCATAGACCGTCTCGGTCGGGAAGGCGACCAGACGGCCGGCGCGCAGCAGTTCGGCCGCGCGGGCAATGCCGGTGGGGGTGGCCGGGATCAGCGCCGGGCGCTTTTCACCGGTATCGGGTGCGGAATGGTCGGTCACGGCGTCTTTCTAGCCCGTGCAGCACCGGTGTCAATTCGCGCGGTTGCACCGGTGCCATGCCCAAGGTTATGAGGGGAGTGCGCAATCAACCAACACAACATGATGGGTGCGGGCATGACGGGCAAGGTCTTCACCGTGGCGCAGCAGAAAGGCGGCGCCGGCAAGACCACGCTGGCCGCCCACCTCGCCATCGCCTGGGCGCAGCTGGGGTACAAGGTCGCCACCGTCGACATCGACCCGCAGGGTAGCCTGACACGCTGGCATGCGGTGCGGTCGGAGGCCACCGGCGGTCAGCCCGGCTTCACTCATGTGCAGATCACCGGCTGGCGCACCCAGGCGGAGGTGGAGAAGCTGGCGAGAAGCCACGACATCGTGGTTGTCGACAGCCCGCCCCATGCCCAGACCGAGGCACGCATCGCCGTCCGCGCCGCCACGCTGGTGATTGCGCCTGTGCAGCCGAGCCCGATGGATCTGTGGGCGGTGCATCCGACCATCGATCTGGCCGGGCAGGAGAAGCGCCGTCTGCTGCTGGTGTTGAACCGGGTTCCGCCGCGAGCCCGCATTGCCGACGAACTGATCGCCAAGGTGCATGAGCTTGTCGACCCGCCGGCGGTCGAATTGGCGGCGGCGCAGGTCGGCAACCGCACCGCCTATGCCGGCACGCTGATGACCGGGCTGTCAGTGACGGAGGCCGCGCGCAAGACCCAGGCGGCGGCGGAGATGCAGGCGCTGGCGGAGGAGATATTGGGACGGGTTTGAGGGGGCGACTTTTGCCCCCTCCCCGTCCCTCCCCCTCTTCGAGGGAGAGGGGGTAGGACGCTTGTCGGCGTTACGAATGTGCCAAAGCGGCGGCAGTCCCTCTCCCTCGAAGAGGGGGAGGGTTAGGGAGGGGGCATTCGAAGCCGACGCCCCTCCAAAAAACCTCACTCCTTGAACTCACCCATCGCCGACTGGATGTAGTTGGGCAGACCGATGTCGTCGATCAGGCTCAACTGGGTTTCCAGATAGTCGATACGCTCTTCCGACTCTTCCAGCAGTTCGGACAGCTCGTCGCGCGACACGTAGTCGGCCTTCTCCTCGCACACGGCGATGGCGTGGGCGATGCGGTCACGGGCCTCACGCTCTGCGGCGAGGTCGCTGGACAGGATCTCCGGCACATCCTCGCCGATGTGCAGCTTGCCGAGGTCCTGCAGGTTGGGGATCGCCTCGATGAACAGGATGCGTTCGATGATCTCGTCCGCGCTCTTCATCACCTCGATGGAGGCGTGATACTCCCACTTGCCCAGCGCCTTGACGCCCCAGTTCTTCAGCATGCGGGCGTGCAGGAAATACTGGTTGATCTGCGTCAGCTGGTCCTTGAGGACGATCTGAAGCTGGGCGATGACGTCGCTGTTGCCCTTCATGGTCCGTCCCCCTCTCAGCTCGGGAAGCCGCCCATGGCCGACTGCAGGTAGTTCTGCAGGCCGAGCATGTCGATCAGGCGAAGCTGCTGTTCCAGCCAGTGGGCATGGTCTTCCTCGGTGTCGACCAGCAGTTCCAGCAGGATGCGGCGGGTATCGTAATCCTTCACCTGCTCGCAATAGGCGATTGCCTCCTTCAGGGCGGCCACCACCTCATATTCCAGGTTCAGGTCGTTCCGCATCATCTCCGGAACGGTCTTGCCGATGTGAATCGGGTCGCGGCTGGCGACGTCGGGCGTGCCTTCCAGGAACAGGATGCGGCGGATCAGCTTGTCGGCATGCTCCAACTCCTCCACCCGCTCGTGCGAGATGCGCTCGCTCAGCGCCTTGAGGCCCATGTCCTCCATGGTGCGCGCATGGGACAGATACTGGTCGGCCGCGCTCAATTCGCCGGTGAGCAGCTTGTTCAAACGGTCCAGGACCCCTTGATCGCCTTGCATGGTGGGATTCTCCGAAATAGACGATTTGTCGCACCTTGGCACAACCGAAGGACTCGCACAATAAAAATATCCCTTTGGAATAGAGATGTAGTTGATAGTCACTATCAATTGGCGCGGATTCCGGATGCCCAAAATACAGTCAGGGCCGGTTCCCTATTTTGCGAATCAATGTCAATTGCGATTGGAGAGGATTTCGCTGAATTCCCCGCCTTGGATTGCGGTTTTTGACTTGCAGCGGCGCAGCGATGCTTGAGCGGGGGAGCAGGCCGGCCCGCTTGCCGGTTCCCCCATTGCCATCGGGCCGCCGCATTGAGGCAGGGGCCGTTCCGTGCTAACAGACCGCGGGATTTCTCCGACCCTGCTTCGCCCTTCTTTCCAACGACAGCCGGATTGCGGCCATGACGACGACCTCCTCCTCGGCCCCCGCCTCGGAGTTTCTGCGCACCCTGCAGGAGCGCGGATTCATCCATCAGTGCACCGATCTCGCCACGCTGGACGAGCGGGCGCAGAAGGGGCCGATCGTCGCCTATATCGGCTTCGACTGCACCGCGGACTCCTTGCATGTCGGCAGCCTGTTGCCGATCATGATGCTGCGCTGGCTGCAGAAGACCGGCCACAAGCCGATCGTCCTGATGGGCGGCGGCACCACCAAGATTGGCGATCCGTCCGGCAAGGACGAGGCGCGCCAGCTGCTGACCGACGAGGTCATCGCCGGCAACATGGCGGGCATCAAGCGCATCTTCGGCCGCTACCTGACCTTCGGGGACGGGCCGACCGATGCGGTGATGGCGAACAACGCCGACTGGCTGGACGAGCTGAAATACATCCCGCTGCTGCGCGACATCGGCCGGCATTTCACCATCAACCGCATGCTGTCCTTCGAATCGGTCAAGCTGCGGCTGGACCGCGAACAGCCGCTGACCTTCCTTGAATTCAACTACATGATTCTCCAGGCCTACGACTTCGTGGAGCTGAAGCGCCGCTACGGCTGCAGCTTGCAGATGGGCGGGTCGGACCAGTGGGGCAACATCGTCAACGGCGTCGAGCTCGGCCGCCGCACCGACGGGGCGGAGCTGTTCGGCCTGACCACGCCGCTGCTGACCACGTCCTCCGGCGCCAAGATGGGCAAGACCGCCGCCGGTGCGGTGTGGCTGACCGCCGACAAGCTCAGCAGCTACGATTTCTGGCAGTACTGGCGCAACACCGAGGATGCCGATGTCGGCCGCTTCCTGCGCCTCTACACCGAACTGCCGCTGGACGAGGTCGCCCGTCTGGAAAACCTGCAGGGCGCCGAGATTAACGAGGCCAAGAAGATCCTCGCCAATGAGGTGACGAAGCTCGCCCATGGCGAGGATGCCGCGCTGGAGGCCGCCGAGACCGCCCGCCGCGCCTTCGAGGAAGGGGCCGCGGCCGAGGGGTTGCCCAGCGTCGAGGTCGCCCGCGCCGATCTGGAAGCCGGGATGCCGGTGGTGGACCTGCTTGTGTCGGCCGGTCTGGCCGCGTCGAAGGGCGAGGCCCGCCGGCTGATCAAGGGCGGCGGCGCCAAGCTGAACGACGGGCCGATTGCCGACGAGACGGCGAAGGCGACCGCCGCGGACCTGAACGCCGACGGCGTGGTGAAGCTCAGCGCCGGCAAGAAGCGGCATGCGCTGGTGAAGGTGGGGTGAGGAGCGTCGGCGGTTTGCCGCGTTAGCCCCCTACCCTAACCCTCCCCCGCTGGGCGGGGGAGGGAAACAGGAGCTTTGTCGGCGTTCAGCGGCAGTCCCTCCCCCGCCCAGCTCTCGCACAAAGCTCTGCTTTGTGCTGACGCGGCAGGCGGACCGGAGGTCCGCTGAGAGCGGGGGAGGCTAGGTGGGGGTCTAACGCCACAACAGGGCCGACGCCTCACCGCGTATGCGCCTCCGGCGGCGGCCGGGTGTCGGGCATCGGTGTGCCGTCGCCGCCCAGGAAGAACAGGTTGCGCAGGAAACCGGGGGCCAGCACAGCCAGCGGGTTGACCGACACGTCGGGGTCGGACAGCGGTCCCTGGACATGCCAGGTGGCGGAGAAGATGCCCTGCCCCTCGCCGCCGCTCAGCACGTCGCCCAGCAGCGGGATCTGGCCGATCAGGCGGTTCAGGCCATAGACCGGAACGATGGTGCCGCGGAGGTTGGCGGTCTCCGTCTCCAGATCGACCTGTCCCTCCAGCGTCAGGCCGAGCGCCGAGCCCGAGGTGCGCAGGTCCTTCAGGGTCAGCAGGCGGCCCTCCTTGCGGAACTCCGCCGACATGCGGCCGAAATTGATGCCCTTGCCGCCGCCCAGCAGTTCGGCGAATCCCGACGGTGAGATGGCGTTGAGGATGCGCGCCAGGGCCGGAACGTCGATCAACGTGTAATCGCGGATTTCAGCCTTGCCGACGATGGCGGCGTCGGCCCGCGGTTCCACCGACCTGCCGGTCAGGGTCAGCCGGCCGCCGCGCATGCGGTCGTTCAGGTCCATCGCCTGCAGGGCGGACCCCAGATCGTCGGCGGTGATGGCGAGATCGTAGACGCCCTGCGCCCCCGGCCGCCATTTCATCGACACGCCGCCGCCCTCGCTGCGCCCGGTGAGGTCCAGCAGGGTCCAGGCCGAGGTGTCGCGCCGCATGGTTCCGGCGACCTGCCGCAGCCGCCGCCCCTCGCCGAACACCACCGAATCGAACTTGATGGCGACGTCCAGCGGCGTCTTGCGACCGTCGCCGCTCCGGGCCTTTTGCGGGTCGGGGGTGACGGCACCCTCGCCGGACGGCGTCTTGCCGGTCAGGCCGCGGGCGTCCAGGCTGCCGCCGGTGATGGTGCCGGCATAGCCGCCGGCCGGACCGCCGGGCTTCGCCGGGGGCAGAACGGTCAGGTCGGCGCGCAGGTCGGTCTGGCCCAGCTTGAAGCTGGGGGTCAGGACCCGTGCCACCCGCTTGCCGCCGTCGGCCAGCTCCAGGTTGGTGACGGCCTTCAGCCCGCCGGCATCGACGGTCAGGTTGCTGATGCGGGTCGGGCGGTCCTTGTCGAACTCCAGCGTCAGCTTGCCGGTGCCGGGCTTTCCGGGTGGCTTGGCCCAGGCCAGTTCCTCGATGGACAGCCGGGTCTTCTCCAGGTTCAGGTTCGCCGTCAGCGCCAGCTTGTGGCGGCGGTCCACCGTGAACAGGATGTCGGCGCCGAAGGGGCCCTGCACCCGGTCTTCCAGGTCGATGCCGTGGGCGCGCAGGTCGTCGGCGGTGGCGTCGCCCTTCACCGCGATGCGGGTGCGCGGGCCCTTGGCCGCGCTGTCGAACGACTCGTTCCAGTCCACGGTGACGGGGATGCCGTCCAGTTTGGTGGCGCCCTTGATCTGCATGGCCTTGAGGTCGAGCGCCAGCGACAGTTCGCCCTCGGTGGCGTTCATCCCGGCCGCCACCTTCTCTACCGCCACCTTGTGCAGCTTGCCGGCCACTTCCAGGTCCAACTGCTCCACCTTCAGGTCGACCAGCAGCGGGAAGGCGAAGTGAAGCTGTGCTTCCGCCGTGCCCTGGGTGCGTTTCGGGTCCATCTCCAGCTTGGTGGGATAGCCCAGCGGCGGCATGTCGAGCAGGGTCAGGATGGAGCGCACCGGTCCCTGGACCGGGATGCGGATGTCCATCGTCTCATGGCCGGTCTCCAGCCCGCCGATCACCACCTTGCCGTCACCGACCTCGATGTCGCCCGATTTCGGATCGGCGATGCGTCCGCCCTTGGTGTTGACAGTGAAGGTCTTGCCGTCGGTGGTCGCCTCCACCCCGGCGCCGGTCACCGGCGTCAGGTCGTGGAAATAGCGGACGCTGATGTCCTCGCCGGCCATGGTCGCCAGGAAACGCGTCATCTCCGGCTCGGTCGGCCGATCAAGCGGCAGCGACAGCGCCACCTCGGCGCGCGCCTCGGTCACCGTGCCGTGGGACAGGTTGGTGGTCACCCATTGCCGCGCGTTGGGGCCGGCGATCTTCGGCCAGTAGCGGCGCAACTCGTCCAGCGCCATGCCGCGCGCGCTCGCCTGCGCCTCCACCGCCACGCGGTCACCCTGGCGCAGGGCGGTGCCGCTGGCCTCCACCCGCGGCTGCGGCCCGCCGGCTTCGCCCAGCACCGCCGTCAGGCCGTCCAACTCGATGCGGTCGCGGTCGCCATGCAGGCGCAGCCGGGCCGACTCGATGGGCAGCGGCCCTTCGAACAGGTCCGGACGGTGCAGATGCCCTTGGCCGGCGGTGAGGTCGGCCTTGCCGGAGGTCGGCTGCAGGGACGGATCGAAGGCGATCTCCACGGTGCCGGACAGCGGCAGGGCGGCGGCCTTCAGCGGCTCCAGCATCGGGGCTATGCCGGCGAGCGCCGTGGGAGTGACGCCGGTCAGGCGCGCCGCGGCGCGCCCGTCCTTGGCGGGTCCCTGCTGTCCCGACAACTCCAACCCGGCGGTCCGGCCGTCGGCGGTCAGCGACAGCGATGCCTGGAGGTCGCGGCCCCGGTCGTTCTCCGTCAGCGCGCCCCGGCCGTTCAGCGTCAGCGGTCCGCCGCGGTCCGCAGACGCCGCCATCAGCGACAGATCCTCAACGCGCAGCCGTCGTCCCGGAACGTCCAGGCTGCCGCGCAAGGCCAAGTTCTGCACGGCGAGCGGTTCCGGCCGCAGGGCGGGCAGGGCGACGGTGCCGGCGCCGCCGCGCAGGTTCAGGTCGAGCGCCGACGGCTCGAACCGGGGATCGAGCTTCGCCGTGACCGTGCCCGACAGCGGCAGCTTCACCGCGGCCAGCGGGGCCAGCGCCGGCCCGACCTCCGCCAGCGCCGCCGGCTCCAGGCCATCGACGGACAGAGTCAGGTCGGTGGTGGAGTCGGCGATGTTGAAATGGCCGGAGGCGGCGACGGTCACCGGGCGCCGGTTCGCATCTCCCTGGTTCTGCGTACCGAGATCGAGGGTCAGGCGGGCGCGGCCCTGGGCACCCTCGGCATCGCGGGTCAGGATCATGTCGGCCCGGGTCGCGTGCCAGGAGAGATCGAGCATGCGGTTCTCGATCCGCAGATCGGCACCCACCACCGACAGACGGCGCAGCAGCCCCAGCGGCCGGTCGATGTCGGGCGGGCGGCGCAGGCTGTCCAGCGCCTCCTCCAGCAGGTCGGGGCCGTCGCTTTCCCGCTTCTGTACCGAGTCCGTGTCGGAGCGCACATCGAAGGCGAGGCTGCCGTCCGCCCGCCGCAGCACGCTGAGGCGCGGCCGGACCAGATCGAGGCGCGTCGGCGACAGCGTGCCGCGCAGCAGCGCCGCGACGGAGAAGCCGATGCCCATTTCCGGTACCGCGGCCAGCTCCGCTCCGTCGGCGTTCAGCGCCTGCACCCGCCGGGCACGCAAGTCGAGACGCCGCCCGCCGCCGCTTTCCAGCGTGTCCTCATCCTCCAGCGACAGCACCAGTTCGCCGACATCGATGCGGAACCGGCCGTCCCGGTCGCCCAGCGCCTCCTCGACATAGGGGATCAGCGGGTCGAGCGCGATCGGCCCCTGTGACAGCCGCCAGGCGAACAGCCCGCCCGCCGCCAGCGCCACGGCCCCGATCCCGGTCAGCGTCAGGCCGAGAATCTTCGCGGTGCGCCGGATCATCGGGCACCATGACGGGAGGAGAGGGGGAGGGAGGAGAGGGCGCGCGAATCGGCCCGATTGACGTTCTCTCCCGACGCGTGCAGCTTTCTGCACATGTTTTGAGCAGGAAAGACCGTCGCCATGTCCAGCCCCGTCCCGTTCCCCGCCCCCTTGCCGAAGCCCTTCGACGCCGCGCAGGCGGCGCTGGGGATGGAGCGCTGGCGCCAGCAGGCCGCCACGGCGGAGCCGGAGACGCGGGCCTGGGCGGAGGCCTTCGCCGATTCGGAGCCCGGCCGTGCGCTGGTCGATGCGGTGTGCGGCAACAGCCCGTATCTCGGCCATATCCTGACGCGGGAACTGCCCTTCGTCCGGCGGGTGATGGAGGACGGGTTCGACGCCGGCTTCGCCGGGCTGATCGCCGCGCTCCATGCCGAGCATGACGGGGAAAAGTCGATGGACCGGCTGATGGCCGGATTGCGGGTGGCGAAGCGGCGGGCGGCGCTGCTGATCGCGCTGGCCGACATCGCCGGCGTGTGGCCGCTGTTCCGCGTCACCGGCGCCCTGTCGGAGCTGGCGGAGACGGGGGTCCAACTGGCCGCGAATTTCCTGCTGCGCCGCGCCGCGGAAGCGGGGACGCTGACGCTGCCGGATCCGCAGCGACCGTGGATCGGCTCAGGTCTGATCGTGTTGGGCATGGGCAAACTTGGCGGGCGCGAACTCAACTATTCCAGCGACATCGACCTGATCGTCCTGTACGACGACGCTGTTGTGCAGACGCCCCAGCCGGACAACCTCGCGCGAACTTTCATCAGGCTCGCACGCGATCTTGTCCGCATTATGGATGAACGCACCAAGGACGGCTACGTCTTCCGCACCGACCTTCGGCTTAGGCCGGACCCCGGCGCCACGCCGCTGGCGGTTTCCGTTTCGGCGGCCGAAATTTATTACGGCAGCGTCGGCCAGAACTGGGAACGCGCGGCGATGATCAAGGCCCGGCCCATTGCCGGCGACCCGGAGGCGGGGGCGTCCTTCATCCGCTTCCTGGAGCCCTTCATCTGGCGCCGCAACCTGGATTTCGCCGCCATCCAGGACATCCATTCGATCAAGCGCCAGATCAACGCCCACAAGGGCCACCGCGAAGTGACGGTCAACGGCCACGACATCAAGGTCGGCCGCGGCGGCATCCGCGAGATCGAGTTCTTCGCCCAGACCCAGCAGCTGATCTTCGGCGGCCGCGACCCGCGCGTGCGCATCGCGCCCACGCTGATGGCGAACGAGGCGCTGCGCGACGTCGGGCGCGTGCCGCCCCAGACGGTGGAGGATCTTGCGGGGGCCTATCATTTTCTGCGCCGTGTCGAACATCGCATCCAGATGATCGACGACCAGCAGACCCACCGTATTCCCGCCGACGATGCCGGCGTCGCGCATCTGGCGACATTCCTCGGCTATGACGACCCGGACGCCTTCCGGGCGGAGCTGCTGGCGACGCTGGGGCAGGTCGAGGACCGCTATGCCGAGTTGTTCGAGGAGGCGCCGTCGCTCTCCGGCCCCGGCAACCTCGTCTTCACCGGAACCGATCCCGATCCGGGCACGGTGGAGACGCTGAGCGGCATGGGCTTCGCCGACGCCGCCCGCGTCATCAACGTGGTGTCGGCCTGGCACCGCGGCCGCTACCGCGCCACCCGCTCCGGTCGGGCACGGGAGCTGCTGACGGAACTGACGCCGGCCCTGCTGAGCGCGCTGGCCAAGACCCCGGCCCCCGATTCGGCTCTGATGAACTTCGACGATTTCCTCGGCAAGCTGCCGGCGGGCGTCGGGCTGTTCTCGCTGTTCGTCGCCAATCCCTGGCTGCTGGAGCTGGTGGCGGAGATCATGGGCATCGCGCCGCAGATGGCGCAGACCCTGTCGCGCAACCCGTCGCTGCTCGACGCCGTGCTGTCGCCGGACTTCTTCGATGAGCTGCCGGGCAAGGAGGACGGGCTGGCCGACGACCATGCCCGCGTCATGGCGGTGGCCCGCGATTTCGAGGATGCGCTGACCCTGTCGCGGCGCTGGACCAACGACCAGCGTTTCCGCGCCGGGGTCCACATCCTGCGCGGCATCACCGACGGCGACCGCTGCGGCGCCTTCCTGGCCGACCTTGCGGACATCGTCGTTCCCGACCTCGCCCGCCGGGTGGAGGAGGAGTTCGCCCAGCGCCATGGCCGGATTCCCGGCGGCACCTGGGTGGTGGTGGCGATGGGCAAGCTGGGCAGCCGGCAGCTGACGATCACGTCGGACATCGACCTGATCGTCATCTACGACGTGGCGCCCGGCCAAGGGGGCGGCGGGGGACCGCGCCTCTCCGACGGCGCCAAGCCTCTGTCGCCCAACGAGTATTACATCAAGCTGACCCAGCGCCTGACCAACGCCATCACCGCCCCGATGGGCGACGGGCGGCTCTACGAGGTGGACATGCGGCTGCGCCCGTCCGGCAATGCCGGGCCGCTCGCGACCTCGCTGGACGCCTTTCTGAAATACCAGACCACCGACGCCTGGACCTGGGAACACATGGCGCTGACCCGCGCCCGGGTGATCGGCGGCGACCCTGCCTTGGCCGACCGGGTTTGCACCGCCATCCGTTCGGTGCTGACGGCGCCGCGCGATGCCGACCGGCTGCTGTGGGACGTCGCCGACATGCGGCGGCGAATCGAGAAGGAGTTCGGGACGACCAACGTCTGGAACGTCAAATACGCCCGCGGCGGCCTGATCGACATCGAGTTCATTGCCCAGTACCTGCAACTGCGCTTCGCCCACGAGCGGCCGGACATCCTGCACATCGGCACCGCCAAGGCGCTGCAATGCGCCGCCCGCACCGGTGCCCTGGATGCGGAGGTGGCGGCGGATCTGGAAGCGACGCTGCGGGTCTGGCGGCGGGTGCAGGGCTTCCTGCGGCTGACCACCGCGGGGGTGCTGGACCCCAACCAGGTGTCGCCCAGCCTGCTGGCCGGGCTGGTCCGCGCCGCCTTTCCTGACGAGCGTGAGCCTGGCGCTGTTGACTTCCCCGAACTGGACCACAGAATCCGTGCCGTCGCCGCCCGCGCCCATGGCCATTTCAAGGCCCTGGTCGAGGAACCGGCGGGCCGTCTGGCCCCACCCAACACGACCACGCCTCCGGCCTGAGGGCTCTCTTCCCCAGCCGGCAAGAAGAAGGACATTCGAGCAGCCATGACCGTAGACGTCGGATCGCCCGCCCCGGATTTCACCATGCCGACCGACGGCGGGGGCAGCGTCACCCTGTCGGCCCTGCGCGGCAAGCCGGTGGTTCTGTATTTCTACCCCAAGGACGACACGTCGGGCTGCACGTCGGAGGCCTGCGGCTTTCGCGACCAGCTGCCCGACTTTTCCGCCGTCGATGCGGTGGTGATCGGCGTGTCCAAGGACAGCGTCGCCAGCCACGACAAGTTCAAGGCCAAGCATGAGCTGACCTTCACGCTCGCCTCCGACACCGACGGCAGCGTCTGCGAGGCCTATGGCACCTGGGTCGAGAAGAGCATGTATGGCCGCAAATACATGGGCATCGACCGCGCCACCTTCCTGATCGACAAGGACGGCGTGGTCCGCAACGTCTGGCGCAAGGTGAAGGTGACCGGCCATGTCGCGGCGGTGCTGAAGGCCGTGCAGGCGCTGTAACCTGTCGCGTGAAGGCGGGGTGCCGTTTTCTCCCGGCATGAGCCGTAAGGGATGGCCGCCCCGCCGCCCCGGCTATTCCTCCGGCGCGTGGGCGTACGCCACAAGGGTATTTTTAGAATCGCCCCAAACCTGCCTACACTCCGTGCATTCCCGCACCAGAGGCCGCGCAACCCACCGCGGTTTTGGTCCTTCGGCTGCCCCAGGGATGCACGACCAATGAACGTTGCGAATATTGCCCGGCGCCTCGTCGCCGGAGAGTTCCACTATGCCCTCGGCCGCTTCGAATCGGTCAGGCGCGGTTACAGCGCCTTGCGCCGTCTTTCCCCCCGATCACGTCAGCGTGCCCCGGCCGGGCCACCGGTCGCCCTGCCGACCCTTCCGGTCAGCCTGTTCACCGGGCAGACCGCGGACCGGGCGCTGGCCGAGCTGCGCCGCGACTCGATCGCCACGGGCTTCGACCTGCCCTGGGCGATGGTGGAGGAGATGGTGGAGTTCGCCACCCATTCCCCCCTGCAGCGGCGGCTGCGCGACGAGCGGATGTTCTACCGCCACGAGGTTCGCAAGGGCCGGCTTGCCGACGGCTCGCCCGCGGTGATGGGCGTCGTTCCCGATCCGCTGGACTGCCCGGCGGTGCGACGGGTCTGCCGCGACCCGCTGCTGATGGAATGCGCCGGGGCCTTCCTGGGATTCCCCGCAACCAAGATCATTCCGCGCCTGTTCTGGAGCTTCGTCACCGACGCCACCGACGATGAGCGCCGGCAACTGGGCCAGACCATCGACTGGCATTACGACGTTCACGACTTCCATTTCTGCTCGGCCCAGTTCTACCTGACCGACGTCAGCCCCGGTGCGGGGGAGCATGAGCTGGTCCGCGGCAGCCATCACGGCAAGTCGCTGCGCATGCTGCTGGGCTCGGCCAATGCCCGCGACGAGGAGCTGTTCACCCGCTTCGCCCGCGACCGCATCCTGCTGGTGGAGGGGCCGGCCGGCACCGGCTTCCTGGAGGACACTTCCTGCTACCACCGCGCCGTGCCGCCGACCAACCGCGACCGGCTGATGCTGCAGCTTTGGCTCAGCTAGCTCCAAAAGCCTGAAGTCTGTCGGATGCTTTGATAAGCGTCCGACAGATTCTAGACTGCGCCCGTCACCAAAGCGGGCGCGGAGCGGACGATGAAGAACCGGGAGGGAAATGTCGGGGAGGGGCTGCGGACCGTCGTCGGCCTGATGAGCGGCACGTCGATGGACGGCATCGACGCCGCCCTGCTGCGCACCGACGGGCGTGACCGGGTGGAGGCGCTCTCCTTCCTGACCATTCCCTATGACGACGGCTTCCGTGCGCGGTTGCGTGGTTGCCTCGGCAGGACCGACAATGGTGGGCCAGTGGCGGAGGTCGAGCGCGAGCTGACCGATGCCCATGCCGATGCGGTGCGCCGCCTGCTGGATCAGGCGGGCGTGGCGCCGGCCGAGGTCGAACTGATCGGTTTCCACGGCCACACCATCCATCACGACCCGGACCGGCGGATCACCCGGCAGATCGGCGACGGCGCCCGGCTGGCCGCGGCGACCGGCATCGCCGTGGTCAACGACTTCCGCAGCGCCGACGTGGCCGCGGGCGGGCAGGGGGCGCCGCTGGTCCCGTTGTTCCACCGCGCACTGGCGCATGGGCTGGCGCGCCCGCTCGCCGTCCTCAACATCGGCGGCGTCGCCAACGTCAGCTGGATCGGTCCCGAGACTTCGGACGGGGAAGCGGAGGTCGTGGCCTGCGATACCGGGCCGGGCAACGCCCTGATCGACGATTGGGTGCTGCGCCATGGCCTCGGCCGCTTCGATGCCGGCGGGGCGCTGGCGGCGACCGGCCAAGTGGACAATCCGGCGCTGGCCGCCTTGATGGCCCATCCCTGGTTCGACCGCCCCGCGCCCAAGTCGCTGGACCGCGACGCCTTCGACCCGGCGCCGGTGGCCGCCCTGTCCGCCTCCGACGGGGCCGCGACCCTGACCGCCTTTACTGCCGACTCGGTCGCCCGCATCGTGGGCCACCTGCCGGCCCCGCCGGTGCGCTGGCTGGTCTGCGGCGGCGGCCGCCACAATGCCACGCTGATGGCAATGCTGGCCGACCGGCTGGGGGTGCCCGTCGACTCGGCCGATCTGGTCGGCTGGGACGGCGACGCGCTGGAGGCCCAGGCCTTCGGCTATCTCGCAGTGCGCAGCCGGCTCGGGCTGCCGCTCAGTCTGCCGGCGACCACCGGTGTGCCGGCCCCCCAATGCGGGGGCGTGTTCCACCGGGCGGGCTAACCCGACGCCGACTCCAACAAATCCGCCAGCGCCGCCTGCTGGTCGACGCCGCGGAAGTCCGTCTTGCGCTCCATCGCGGCGGCAAGGCGGCGGCGGTAGTCGGTGCGGGGGATCTCTACGGCGCCGAATCGGCACAGATGCTCGGTCACGAACTGGGTGTCGAGCAGGGCGAATCCGGCGGCGCGCAGGCGGGCGACGAGATGGACCAGCGCCACCTTGCTGGCCCCGGTCTCGCGGCTGAACATGCTTTCGCCGAAATAGGCGCCGCCGATCGACACCCCATAGAGCCCGCCGACCAGCCGGCCGTCACGCCAGCATTCCACGCTGTGGGCGAATCCGGCGTCGAACAGTTCGCCATAGAGACGGATGATGTCGTCGTTGATCCAGGTCTTCGGCCGATCCTCCGTCGATTCGGCACAACCCTCGATCACCGCGCGGAAGGCGCTGTCGAAGCGCAGTTCGAACGGGCCGCGGCGCAGGGTCTTGCGCAGGCTGCGCGGCACATGGAAGGCGTCCAGCGGCAGGATGCCGCGGCGTTCCGGATCGAACCAGTGGAGTTCCCGCGACTCCGCGCTTTCGGCCATCGGGAAGATACCGGCGGCATAGGCGCGCAGAAGCATCGGGGCGGACAAGGTGAACATGCCGATGACTATACCCGATGAAGCGACGCAGGCCATTGTGGCGAAACACCGATGCCGAAGGCGGGGAGCAGCCGTCCGGCCGAGTGATACTGGTGTCGAGACCCCGCGACAGCAACCTCCTTCCATGGTATGCAACGCTGGGAAGCACAGCCGTGGGAAGACTCGTCATGCGCAGCGCCATCGCCGCCGCCCTGTCCGTTCTGGTTGCCGGACTGTTCGCCGCAAGCCCCGCATGGGCGCAAAGAAAGGCGGAGCCAGGCGCCTTCGATTACTACATCCTGTCGCTGTCCTGGTCGCCGACCTACTGCGCCCGCGACAGGAACGGCCCCGATCCCGATCAGTGCGGCGAGCGGAAATACGGCTTCGTCGTCCATGGCCTGTGGCCGCAATACACTGACGGCAGCTATCCCGCAACCTGCACCCGCGACCGCAACGTGCCTAAGGCGGTGGTGGACCAGACCATGCCGGTGATGCCCAGCGTCGGGTTGATGATGCATCAGTGGCGCAAGCACGGGACCTGTTCCGGTCTGAACGCCACCGATTATTTCGCCAAGCTGCGCGCCGCCGCCGCCAAGGTCGCGATTCCCGATCCGCTGAAGACGCCCGGTCCGACCGTGCCGGCGATCCAGGTGGAGCGCCTGTTCCTGGAGGCCAATCCCGGCCTGACCGCGGAGGGGGTGGCGGTCGTCTGTTCCCGCCGCGACGTGTCGGAAGTCAGGGTCTGCCTGAACAAGGATCTGGGCTTCATGAACTGCGGCCAGAAGGTGGTCGACCGCTGCCGCGACCGCGACGCCGCCCTGTCGGCCGAGGTTGCGCCAGCCCAGCCCCGGACGTTCAACGCTGTCCCCGCCACCCCGGCTCTGCCGCCGGCCCCGGCCGCGGCGCCCGCTCCGGCCAGCGCTCCGGCGCGCTGAGGCGGTCAATCGCTTTCCGCCCCCTCGGCCAGGGCCGCCATCGCCGCCGGGATTTCCGCCAGCAGTTCGCGGGCGAGGAAGCCGAGCGGGCCGATCCGGCGGCTCAGCCGGTTGCCGGCCTCGCCATGCAGGTAGACGCCCCAGACGGCGGCCTGCTCCGGGCTCGCGCCGCGGGCCAGCAGGCCGGCGACGATCCCGGCTAGCGTATCGCCGGAACCGGAGGTGGCGAGCCCCACCGTCCCGCCGCGATAGGCCCAGGCATGTCCGTCCGGCGTGACAATGCGGGTGCAGCTCCCCTTCAGCGCCACCACTGCCTTTAGATGGTCGGCTACCTGCCGGGCAGTGGCTAGCGGGTCGGCCTCCACCTGCTCGCGGGAGCAGCCCAGCAGCCCGGCCATTTCGCCGGCATGGGGGGTGATCACCACATGGCCCGCATGCCGCTGCACCGGCCCCGGGTCACGGCCCAACCCGGCCAGCGCCCCCGCATCAAGCACGAAGCGTGGCCCGCCGCCGGCCGGGTCTCCAGCCGCTTCCAGCCGGGTCAGCAGATCGGCGGTCAACTCCGCCACCGCCGCCTCATCCATCATGCCGGGGCCGATCAGCACGGTGTCGCAGCGCGATGCCCGCTCGGCCAGCGCCTTGCCCGACTCGGCGGCGATACCGCCCTCCGCCGTTTCCGGCAGGCCGGCGACGAGCGCCTCGGGCAGGGCGAGGCCCAGATGCGGGGCGATGCTGGCGGCGGTGGCGATCTGCAGTTTGCCGGCGCCCGCCCGCAAGGCGCCGATCCCGGCCAGCAGGGCGCCGCCCGGCACCGGCACGCTGCCGGCGATAACCAGCACCCGGCCGCGGGTTTCCTTGTCGCCGTCGCCGTCCGGCTGCGGCAGGGGCATGCCGCGCAGCAACTCAGCGGTGACGGCAATTTCCTCGATACGATCCACGGGCGTGTTCCCTATCGGGCCGCGACGGCGGCGTCCGGCTCGGCGGTGACCGGAGCGCCGGCCTCCTCCAGCGGAGCGACGAAGTTGTAGCGGTGCAGGCACAGCCCGCCACGAGGCCCGGCCTTGGCGTCGAACCGGTATTCGGTGACGGAGCAGTTGGCGACGTCGCCGGCCGCGTCGATGGCCAGGATCTCGTCCTCCGTCATGTTCTCCAGCAGGTAACGCAGGCATAGCACCACCACCTGATGCCCGACGATCAGCACCCGCCGTTCGCCGTGATGCAGACTGATGGTGTCGAGCGCGCTGCGCAGCCGAAGAATCACGTCGCACCAGCTCTCGCCCCCCGGCGGGCGGTGATAGAATTTGCCCAGAAGGCGGCGGAATTCGGCCTGCTCCGGGAACTCCTGCCGGATGCCGGCGGTGGTCAGCCGGTCGAGGACGCCGAACTCCTTCTCCCGCAGCCGCTCGTCGATCACGAAGTCGGTCGGATCGACCGGCAGGCCGCCGGCCTGGTGCAGCCGCTCCGCCGTGCGCAGGGCCCGGCGGTAGGGCGAGGTCAGGACCACGTCGGGCCGTTCCTCCACCGGCATGGCGGCGAACCAGCGGCCGAGCGCGTCGGACTGCCGCTCCCCCAACTGGCTGAGAGGAACGTCGACGTCGCGTTCGTCGATGTCGATCCGGACGAGGCCGGCCGCGTGCGCCGCATCGCGCGCGACGTTTCCGGCGCTCTCGCCATGGCGGACGATCCAGAGTCGGTCGGGCCAGCGCTGCTGCATCGGCGATCCCATTTGCTGGTGGTCTTGGACTGGTGGTCTGGGGCTGTCGGGAATAACCGCCGGGCGGGGCGAAAGGTCCCGCGGCCCGGCGGCCGGCGGTATGGCAGCCATGCTGTCCAGTCGCCCGCTGCGGCCAATCGGCACCTTGCCGATGGCGGAGGCCGGGCCACACTCTTCTGTCCAGTTTAACCATCTGAATGGATCGGACATGACGGACAGCCAGGACGCGGCCCCCCTGTTCCAGCCGGTGACGATCGGGCGCTACAGCCTGCCCAACCGCATCGCCATGGCACCGCTGACCCGCAGCCGCACCGACAACGCCACCGGCGTGCCGACCGCGATGAATGCCGAGTATTACGCCCAGCGTGCCAGCGCCGGCCTGATCATCGCCGAGGCGACGCAGATCTCGCCGCAGGGCAAGGGCTATGCCTACACCCCCGGCATCCACAGCGCCGAACAGGTGGCGGGCTGGAAGCTGGTGACCGACGCCGTCCATGCCAGGGGCGGGCACATCTGCCTGCAGCTGTGGCATGTCGGGCGCATCTCCCACCCCGACCTGCAGCCGGGCGGCGCCCTGCCGGTGGCGCCCTCGGCGGTGAAGCCGGAGATGAAGGCCTTCACCGTCGACGGCTTCAAGGACATCCCGGCTCCGCGCGCGCTGGACATCTCCGAACTGCCGGGCATCGTCGAGGATTACCGCAAGGCTACCCGCAATGCGCTGGCGGCCGGATTCGACATGGTCGAGGTGCATGCCGCCAACGGCTATCTGATCGACCAGTTCCTGCGCGACGGCACCAACAAGCGCACCGACGCCTATGGCGGCTCGGTCGAGAATCGCGCCCGCTTCCTGTTCGAGGTGCTGGACGCCGTGGTGGCGGAGGCCGGGGCCGACCGCGTCGGCATCCGCCTGTCGCCGCTGAGCCCGGCCAACGATGCACAGGAAAGCGACCCGGTCGGCACCTTCAGCCCGGTGATCCGCCGGCTGAACGATTACGGTCTCGCCTATCTGCACATGATCGAAGGCGTGACCCGCGGTCCGCATCCCGGATTCGGCGGTGACCTCGCCGAGCTGCGGGGGCTCTACAAGGGGCGCTACATGGCCAACAACGTTTATGACCGTGCCATGGCGATCCAGGCGACGGCCAGCGGCCATGCCGACATGATCGCCTTCGGCCGCCCCTTCATCGCCAACCCCGACCTGGTGGAGCGGCTGCGCATCGACGCCCCCCTGGCCGAGCCGGACCAGAAGACCTTCTATGGCGGCGACCAGCATGGCTACACCGACTATCCCCCATTGAAGCAGTCGGCAGCCTGACGATTCGCCGCACGGGCGGCGTGCAGACCGCTCCCGAGTCGCCGCGCAAATGGCGAGGCGAAGGGGCCGGAGGTGGGGTGCGGAGCGGCACTTCGGTGCCGCCCGCCCCTTACCGCAGCGCGGGAGTGGCGGCAAGCGTGAGCCTGGGGTGGGGCATTTAACGGCGATTCGGTCATCTTTCCTTTGGAAGGCTTGACCTGGGACCGGATCCCTGTGACAAAAGACATTCGGCACACTCTATGAGCTTGAAGACACATGTTCGACCGCCCGCCCCGCCAGGGCTTCCGCGCTCCCGAGATCACCAAGTCCAACGTCACCGCCACCGTGAAGTGGTTCAACCCCACCAAGGGGTTCGGCTTCGTGTCGCCTGAGGACGGTTCGCCCGATGCCTTCCTGCACGTCTCTGCGGTTCAGGCCGCAGGCTACGACGCGCTGGACGAAGGCACCACCATCACCTGTGACCTGGCCCGTGGGCCGAAGGGTCCGCAGGTGGCCTCCATCCACACGGTCGATACGTCGACCGCTCAGCGTTCGGCCCGTCCGCGGACCGGCGGCTTCGACCGTGGCGGCTATGACCGCGGCGGCTACGATGCCGGCGGCGGCAGCGGCGGCGAAGAAGTCGACGGCACCGTGAAGTGGTTCAATGCCGACAAGGGCTTTGGCTTCATCACGCCGAGCACCGGTGGCAAGGACGTCTTCGTCCATGTCAACGTGCTGCGCCGCTCGGGCATGCAGACCCTCCAGGAAGGCGATCAGGTGCGTGTCACCGTTCGCCAGGGCCAGAAGGGTCCGGAAGCGGGCAAGGTCGAGTACCTGTAAGGTTCGGGATATCCCGGACCTCGACCGGACGGCGCCCGTTTTCGGACGCGCGCCGGCTCGGTCGGCTCCGCTCATCTGACAAGCGTATCGAAGGCTCGAGCGGTCATCGTTCTGGTCTTCCCGGTGAAACTCCGGCTTCTTTTCGCACGGTGCCTCCCTTTGGGGGGCGCCGTGCGTTCTTGTCTTTTCTGTCTTGGTTTTCTGCGGTCCTGGCTCGTGAGTGATCCGGCCGTGGCTTGGTTCGGCCCGGCTGTGCGTTGCGTGTGTCTTCCGCTCTTCTCTTTCGGTACTTTGCTTTCTGCGCCTTTCCTTGCGCCGCCCTTCGGGGCGGCCGGCGCCGCTTCTCTCCCCTTATCCCGCCGCAATTTTCGTTGCTGGGGGGCTTTCCGGCATGATCGAGATGCTGACCGTCCGGCTCCCGGCGCTCTTCGGCGGGGGAGGGGAGACGGACATCTGGTGGTCTGTTGCGCAGCTGGTCGGCTTGTGCGGCATGCTCGGCGGCATGCTCTGGCCCTTTTTCCGCAGCCGGCAGGCCATGCTTCTGGTGCAGCTGGTGCCTTGCCTGGGCTTCGCCCTGCATTTCGCCCTGGTGGGTGCCCCGACCGCGGCGGCGCTCAACGGGCTTGCGGCGCTGCAGGTGTTGGCTGCGCTGGCGCTCGGCACATGGCCGGCCTTCCGACTCGTCTATCTGCTGATCCTGCCGGTGATCGCGGCAGTGATGGCCGTGACCTGGACCGGCCTGCCGTCCGTCTTCGCCGCGGCCGGCATGGCGCTGATCAGCCTTGCCCGTTACCAGACGCGGGTTGCGGTGTTCCGCGGCACCATGCTGGTGGCATTGCCCTGTTGGTTCGTGCACAACTGTCTGGTGGGGTCGATCCCGGGAATGGTCTCCGACCTGACCGGGATGGCCGTCAACGCCTGGATGCTCCTGCGCGACCGGACGGTACCGCCCCCATCAACACCAATGGCGCCAAAGGCCAGGGAGGCGAAGCTGTCATGAACACCCACCACAGCAACCTGTCGGCGGAAGACGCCGCCGCACTGCGCGCCATTCCGCTCTTCGCCAAGCTGACCGACCGTGCCGTGTCCTTGCTGGGTGGCGTCGCCATCGTGCGTCCGGTGTCGCGCGGCACCACCCTGTTCCTGCAGGACGAGCCCGCCGACCGCTTCTTCGTGCTGCTCGACGGCTGGGTGAAGCTGTACCGCCTGACCCGCGACGGGACGGAGGCGGTGGTCCATGTCATCGGCCCGGCCGAAAGCTTTGCCGAAGCCGCCATGTTTGCCGACGGCAAGTTCCCGGTCTGCGCGGAGGCGGTGACCGACGCCCGCGTCATGACCCTGACCGCCGACGGATTCGCCCGCTGCCTGCGCGAGGACGACCGCATCGCCTTCGGCATGCTGGGCTCGCTGTCGGTGCGCCTGCGCCATCTGGTGACGCAGATCGAACAGTTGCAGGTGCAGCCGGCGCCGCAGCGGGTCGCCGCCTTCCTGATGCGCGTCTGTCCGCCCGGCGACGGACCGGCGCAGTTCCAGCTTCCCTTCGACAAGGCGCTGATCGCGCGGCGCCTGGGCATGCAGCCGGAAACCCTGTCGCGGGCGCTCGCCAAGCTGCGCGCCTCCGGCGTGGAAACCCAGGGGCTGACCGTCAGCGTGGCCGAGCGCGCCACCCTGCGCGCCGTTGCCGAGGCTGGCGAGGAGGAGTGACCGCCATCGCCCGCTGCGGCTTGTGACAGCGTCGGCGGAGCGGCTAGACTGGATTGACGGCGGTTGCCGCCGCGTGCGAGTTTGCACCCCTCCCAGTACCGGGTTTGTTCAGGATTTCGAGGCAGCGATGGGCGACAGCAACACGGTGGCGACGGCATCGGATCCGGCGCGGGATCTGGTGGCCTTCGCCGGTGACCGGCGCTTCGCCACCGTGATGGCGGACCCGCCCTGGCGCTTCGTCAACCGCACCGGCAAGATGGCGCCGGAGCATCGCCGCCTGTCGCGCTATGGCACCATGACGGTGGAGGACATCTGCGCCCTGCCGGTCGCCGACATCGCCGCCCCCACCGCGCATCTCTATCTCTGGGTTCCCAACGCGCTGCTGCCGGAAGGCCTGCAGGTCATGCGCAGCTGGGGGTTCGAGTACAAGACCAACCTCGTCTGGCACAAGGTGCGCAAGGACGGCGGGTCGGACGGGCGCGGGGTGGGGTTCTATTTCCGCAACGTGACCGAACTGATCCTGTTCGGCGTCCGCGGCAAGAAGGCCCGCACGCTGCCCCCCGGCCGGACCCAGGTGAACCTGATCGAAAGCCGCAAGCGCGAGCACAGCCGAAAGCCCGACGAGCAGTATGAACTGATCGAGGCCTGCAGCCCCGGCCCCTTCCTGGAAATGTTCGCCCGCGGCGCCCGGCCCAACTGGTCAGTCTGGGGCAATCAGGCCGACGACAGCTATGAGCCGACCTGGAAGACCTACGCGTTCAACTCCGCGAGCGACCGCGAGGCTGCGGCGGAGTAGGGGGGAGCGTCGGCTTCGGATGCCCCCACCCTAACCCTCCCCCGCTGGACGGGGGAGGGGATAAGTGCTTGATTGGGAGAGCATCGGCAGTTCCTCCCCCGCCCAGCGGGGGAGGATAGGTGGGGGTCTAACTCCACCCCCTCACAAAACCCCCAACGCCTCCAAATCCCGCCGTAGCGCCTCGGCGCCCAGGAACAGGTGCGCCGACATGCCCACCGACTTGGCCGCCTCGACATTGTCGGGGTTGTCGTCGATGAAATAGCAGTGCTTCGGTTCGAGGCCGTAACGATCCATCAGCAGCCGATAGATCGCCGGGTCCGGCTTCACCAGCCGTTCCTGACCCGAAACGATGATGCCGTCGAAGCCGTTCAGGAAGTCGAAGCGCTTGCGCGTCAGCTCGAACTTGTCGACCGAGAAATTGGTGATGGCATAGACCGGGACGCCGCGGGCCTTCAGTTCGGCCAGGATCTCCGGCGTGCCGGGGATCGGGCCCGGCACCATGCGTTCCCACATGTCGTCATAGGCGCGGATCAACTCGGCGCAGTCCGGATGCTCCTCGGTCAGCTGGGCGACCGCCTCGCTCCAGGGACGACCACGGTCCTGCTCCAGGTTCCAGGCGGGAGTGCAGACCCGGTCGAGGAAATCCTCCATCAGGTCTTCATAGCCGTCGAACAGCTCGCGGTACAGGTGCCGCGGGTCCCATTCGATCAGCACCTGCCCGACGTCGAAGACGACGACGGTCGGCTTCAGCGGCTCAATCGTTGCGGTCATGGAATGGTTCGCCTCAGCCCTTGGCGCGGGCGGCTTCGGTCAGCCGCTTCATGTCGTCCAGCTTGATGGCGCCAGGCACCAGCTCGTCGCCGAAGACGAAGGCCGGGGTGCCGCGGATGCTCAGCTTCTCGGCCAGAGCCTGATTGGCGGCGATCACCTTCAGCACGTCCGGCGACTCCATATCCTTCTTCAGCCGGTCGGTGTCGAGACCGACCGACTTGGCCAGCCGCATGACCACCGCCTCGTCCAGCTGGCCGCGATGAGCCATCAGGGCATTGTGGAATTCCATGTACTTGCCCTGGGCGCGGGAGGCGAGTGCGGCTTTGGAGGCGAGCAGCGACGCCGGTCCCAGGATCGGAAATTCCTTCAAAACGAAGCGAAGCTTCGGATCGCCCTTGATCAGCGCCTGGGTGTCGGCCTGCACGGCCTTGCAGTAGCCGCACTGGTAATCGAAGAACTCCACCACCGTCACGTCGCCCTGCGGGTTGCCGGCGACCGGATCGGCGGGGTTGCGGGTCAGCTCCTGCCTGTTCTCGACCAGGGCCTTGCGGGCCTGTTCGGCCTCCGCCGCCTTCTGGCGCTCCTGCATGGCGTCGACCGCCTGCAGGATGACCTCGGGATGCTCCATCAGGTAATCGCGGACGATCTTCTCGATGGCGGCCTTCTGGTTGCCGTCGAAGCTCGCCGATTGCGCATGGGCCGGAGCGGCGGCGGACAGCGCCAGCGCCGCGACAGGCAGGGCCAAAAGGGCGGAACGCAGGTACGGCAGGACGGGGCGCATGGTGGGCGGTCTCCGAAAACGCTGGGGACATTGGGCCGAAGGCCGCCCACACTGGACCGACAATCGGGTCCGGACAAGTGCAAAGCGCTCGCCCGGACCACACCCCCGGTTTCACTATCGCGTGATCAACGGGCGCGCAGAAGTTCGCCCACCGACAGCAGCGCCATCTCGTCGCCGTCGGCCTTGCCTATGGTCCGGCCGGTGGAGTAGGGCAGGTTGTTGTCGTTGACGACCACGATATGGTCGGCATCGACGATGTTCACCCCCTCCGGCCCCAGATGGGGCATGACGAAGCGGCCTTCCGGCGCCTGTCCGGCACGGGCCTTGCGGTCAGGATCGGCGATGTCGGTCAGGTCGATGTAGCCGACCTTGCGCACGAAACCGTCGGCGTCGGCCCCGGCGATGTCGATCTTGTAGACCCGCTTGAAGGCGGCCGGAGCGTTGAAGCAGTCGGGCTTCGCCTCGCCCTGGCAGACCTGGGTCTTCGCGCCCTCGCTGCTGTCGTCGCGCTCGATCACCAGGGCGGTGCCGGCGTCGATCATCGCCAGATCGGCGACGACGTTGGCGTTGTCCTCCAGCTTGTACTTCCAGGACTTGCCGGTGTACGTGCGGCTGGCGACGTCGAATTCCAGGATGCGGGTGTACGCGCGGCCGTCCTTGTTCTCGAAGGCGTTCGCCGTGGCATTCCACAGCGGACCTTCCAGCGACGGGTACAGGGTCTTGTCGTCCGGCGACACGCCCATCGGCTCGAACCCGCGCGACCGGCGGACCTCGAAGGCGACGGCGCCCGGCACCGGCGGCAGGATGCCGTTGCGGTAATGGTCGGGCGAGCGGGCCGGCTTGCCGTCGACCATCGTCTCATGCATTGCGACGACCACGCCGTCGCGGCTCAGTTCCAGGATGTAGGGGCCGAACTCCTCGCCGATGAACAGGCGATCGGCCTGCACCACCAGCGATTCGGGATCGAAGTCGGCGCCGGTCAGGTAGCGCGCGGTGCTGTTCTCGTTGACGATGGCGAAGGGAACCTTGCGGTCGGGATCGCGCAGGAAAATCGTCTCCAGCCGCTGCAGGGCGCCGCTCTGCCAGTCCGGCTTGACGCGATGCACCATCAGCAGCGCATCGACCGAGTTCACCTTGCTGCCGAAACCGTTGTCGGTCAGCGCCATGTACTCGCCGTTGCCCTGCGGAACGATGGCGGAGAAGCCCTGCACCGCTTGTCCTGCCACCGGCAGCATGATCTCGGTCTGGCGCGGGACCTTGGGGTCGGAGGCGAAGGAGGTGGCGCGGATGCTGCCCACCGTGTCCACGCGCTTGCGGTCGGCGTTGGTGAACTTGCCGGCGGTGGCGAACAGCGGCCCGGCATCGGCCGGCGCCTGCACCAGCGTGTCGGCGGGCAGCAGGGCATGGCCGGCCAGCGTGGCGGGATAACGCTTGGCCTGCTGTTCCTGGGCCTGAGCCGGGGTCGCGGCGGCCAGGGCGGTGGACAGCAGGGCTGCGGTGGCGAACAGGGCGCCGCGCCAGGACGGCAGGCGGACGGACAGCATGGGCATGCACTCCTGTGGACGGTACAGCGCGTACGGGCCAAGTGGCGGGGCCAAGTGGCGGGGGGACGCGCTCGATGTCCGCGGAATAGCAAGCGGCGATGACGTGGCCGGGACGGTTCGGTGACCGTTGCGTTACCGGAAGGACGCTTTCGTCATATGACCGATTCGCCTTGGTCCAATCAGCGCGTCCTGTCGCCGCCGGTCTGGCCGCGGATGTCCTGGGCCCGCAGCCAGCCCGGCGACCCGGCTGGCAGCAGCTTTTCCGCCCGTTCGGCCTGCGCCTTCGCCATCGGCAGGTCGCCCCTCGCCAGCGCCTCCTCGGCGGTGGCATAGGCGACCATGCCGTCGTTCTTCTTCATGCTCCAGGCCTGGGCGGTCAGCCGCCACAGAAAGGCGGACTGGGCCTTGCCCTTCGACGCGATCTGCAGGTTCTTCAACGCCTCGTC
Organism: Azospirillum sp. B21; assembly: GCF_008364825.1. Taxonomy (GTDB): domain Bacteria; phylum Pseudomonadota; class Alphaproteobacteria; order Azospirillales; family Azospirillaceae; genus Azospirillum. The sequence goes on along the minus strand of NZ_VTTO01000001.1, from coordinate 842,940 downwards.
GGCGAGCCGGGGATCGCGCTGTTCCAGCAGGGCGTGGGCGAGCGAGACGCGGATCGTTCCGGCTTCGGAACCGGCCAGCTCGATGGCCTTGCGGTAGGGGGCGACCGCATCCGGCGCGCGGCCGGTCTGCAGCATCAGGTCGCCCTTCATCTCGTGCAGGTAGGGATTCCTCGGCTCGTCCGCGATCAGGCCGTCGACCAGCGGGGTGGCCTGCTTGACGTCGCCCTGGCGGAAATAGGCATAGGCGCGGCCATAGCGGGCGGCGGGCGACGGGTCGTTCGCCTTGTAGCGTTGCAGCGCGCCGCGCGGGTCGAGATAACCGTACAGCTTGGCCTGGATCCGCCGCAGGTCGGCCTCCGTCGCCGCCGGCAGCCGGGCGTCGGCATAGCGGGACCGGGCGACGAAGGCTCTCACCGCTTCGATGCGCTCGCGCGTCAGCGGGTGGGTCAGGCGATAGCCGGCGTCGCGGTCGTTCATCAGCGGCTCACCGACGCCCAGCTTTTCCAGGAAGGTCTCCATCCCCTTGGCGGAGATGCCCGACTGTTCCAGGAAGGACAGGCCGGCCTGGTCGGCCGACGCCTCCTGCGTGCGGGAGAAGGACAGGAAGTTCCGCTCCGCCAGATGCTGGCCCAGCATGACGCCCGCGGCGCCGGCCCCGGCATTGCCCGAGGCGAGGCCGCCGATGACGCCCAGACCCATGCCGAGCAGCGAGGACAGGAAGGCATTGTCCATCGCCTCCGTGCCCCGCACCAGATGTCCGCCGGAGATGTGGCCGGTCTCGTGCGCGATGACGCCCAGCAGCTGGTCGGCATCGTCCACCGTCAGCAGCAGTCCGGTGTGCAGGAAGATGTTCTGTCCACCGGCGACGAAGGCGTTGACCGACGGATCGTTGACCAGGAGGATCTGCACCGAGTCGGGGTCGATGCCGGCCGCCTGGAAGATTGGCCGTGCCATCTTGCGGATGATATGGTCCGTCTCGGCGTCGCCCAGGATCTGCATGTCCGAGCGGCGCTGCGCGCTCGCCGGTGGCGCTCCCCACACCAGCGACATCAGACACATGGACATGATGGCGACGACCGAAACCAGCCTGCTGGGCTTGCGCACCGTGACGACCTCCGGCTTTGAACAGCGGACCCCCGCGCGGAACCGGCGGAACTCCGGGCCGCGACACACTCGCTTGCGAATCTGGCGAGGGTTGGGCGCGGTTGCCATAGCTGCATCACTGCTGACCGGCTGCGTCAACACGAAGTTCAAGACGGACGCGACGGTCCAGAGCTTCGTCGTCGCGGACGAACCCTATGCCGCTGGCATCGGCCGGGACATCATCGCCCAGGGCGGCAAGGCCGGCGACGCGGTGGCTGCCATGGCGCTGGCGATGACCGCCAGCCTGCCGTCGCGCGTCGGGCTGACCGGTGGCGGCGTCTGCGTGCTGTTCGACGCCGCGTCCAAGAAGGCCCGCACCATCGACTTCCTGCCGCGCCCGGTCGGTGCCGGCGGTGCAGGCAGTGTGGGCATGCCCGCGATGGCGCGCGGCCTGTATGCCGTCCAGGCCTCGGCCGGCGTGATGCGGTGGGAGCAGGTGGTCGCCCCGGCGGAACAGCTGGCCCAGTTCTCCCCCGGCCTCAGCCGCGCGCTGGTGCAGGATCTGAGCGCGTTCGGCGGGCGTCTGGCTCCCGATTCCGATGCACGTCGCCGCCTGATGGGCGCCGGCACGCCGGCGGTCGGCACGGTCGCCGGCCAGCCGGAACTGGCCGCGACCCTGTCGGTGCTGCGCCGCCAGGGCGTGGGCGCCTTCTATGCCGGGCCGCTCGCCGCGACGGTCGCCCAGGGCATTGGGCTGGATGCGGCGCAGCTGCGCGCCTATCAGCCGCGCGTCGGCGCCACACTGACCGTGCCCTTCGACATCAGCGACCTGCATGTTCCCGACACGACCGAGCCGGAGTCGGGGGCTGCCCTGATCCAGGCCTGGAAAGCGGTGGCCGCCCTGCCGCCGGCCGAGCGTGCGACCCGTGCCGCCCAGCTGCTGGGCGCCACCGGTGCCGGCGCTACTGCCACTGCGGCCGGCGCCGGGGTGATGGTGATCGATCCGGACGAGAACGGCGCTGCCTGCGCCTTTACCCAAGGCGCTCCCTTCGGCACCGGGCGCGGCATTCCCGGCACCGGCATGCTGGTGGCCCAGGGGGTGGACCGCGGCGGCTTCGGCGCGCCGGCCCTGATCGCCAACTCGATCATCGGCCGCACCCTGTTCGCCGGGGTCGGCACCGCCGGGGGCAGCGACGGCCCCGCCGCCGGCCCCGCCGCCCTGCTGTCGGTGGCATTGCCGTCGGGCCTGGAGGACAAGTCGACCGCGCCGCAGATCCAGGCCGCGCGTCCGCAATCCATCCCTGGGCGGGTCAGCTTCATCGGCTGCCGGGTTTCAACGGAGGACGGGATCCGCTATTGCCAGACGGCAACCGACCCGCGCGCCGGCAGCCTGGCGCTGACGGTCGAAAGCGAACGCAAGCGGGACTGAACCGCGAAAAAGCGGCCCGCCCAAAAGAGAGTTAGAGACGGACGATCATGAGCAAGCAGCCCAAGGTTTCCAAGCGGGGCGCCATTCCGCCCTTCTTCGTGATGGAAGTGATGCGCGCCGCGGCGGAGCGCGAGGCCGCCGGGCTTGAGGTCCTGCATATGGAGGTGGGGCAGCCCTCCTCCGGCGCGCCGAAGGGCGTGGTGCAGGCGGCTGCCACCGCCGTCGTGGGAAGCGACCCGCTTGGCTACACCGGGGCGCTGGGCATCCCGCCGCTGCGCGCGGCCATCGCCAAATGGTACAAGGACCGGTACGGCGTGGATGTGCCGGAGCGGCGGGTGGTCGTCACCACCGGGTCGTCGGGCGCCTTCCAGCTGGGCTTCCTCGCCGCCTTCGATCCGGGCGACCGGGTGGCGATGGCGTCGCCCAGCTATCCGGCCTACCGCCACACCCTGACGGCCGCCGGTGTCATCCCGGTGGAACTGCCGACCGGGCCGGAGCATCGCTTCCAGCCGACCATCGAACTGCTGGAGGCGCTGGAGGAGCCGGTGCAGGGGCTGATCGTCGCCAGCCCGGCCAACCCGACCGGCACGATGCTGAGCCGGGAGGAACTGACCGCGCTGTCCGACTGGTGCCGCGCCAACGGCGTGCGCATGGTGTCGGACGAGATCTACCACGGACTGACCTATGGCACCGATGCGGTCACCGCGGCCGAGGTGAACGATCAGGCGCTGGTGGTCAACAGCTTCTCCAAATATTTCTCGATGACCGGCTGGCGTCTGGGCTGGATGATCGTGCCGGACGATCTGCTGCGGTCGGTCGAATGTCTGGCGCAGAACCTGTTCATTTCGGCGCCCACGCTGAGCCAAGTGTCGGCGGTCGCGGCCTTCGACTGCACGGCGGAGTTGGACGGCCACGTCGCCCGCTACGCCCGCAACCGCGCGGTTCTGCTGCAGGAACTGCCGAAGGCGGGCTTCACCAAGATGGCTCCGGCCGATGGCGCCTTCTACATCTATGCCGACGTGTCGGACATGACCGACGACAGCGAAGCGCTGGCGAAGCAGATCCTGGAGGAGACGGGCATCGCCTGCACTCCGGGCATCGATTTCGACACTGCCCGCGGCCGGCGCTTCCTGCGCTTCAGCTTCGCCGGGTCTGAGGAGACCATCGCCGAGGCGGCGCGGCGGCTGATCGCCTGGCGGGCGGGGAAGTAGCGTTCGGTTGGGAGGGTGTCGGCTGACGTTGCCCCCTCAGAACAGATGCTGCCCGCCGGTGATGAAGGTCTCCGTCCCGGTCACATAGGCCGAATCCGGGCCGCAGAGATAGAAGATCACCGCGGCGACGTCTTCCGGCGTTCCCATGCGCTTCAGCGGGATGCGTGGGATCAGCACGTCGTATTCCGGGCCGGTCATCGCCGTTTCGATCTCGCCGGGGGCGACGGCGTTGACGCGGACGCCGATCTCCGCGAACTCCACCGCCATCTCCCGGGTCAGTCCCGACAGCGCCGCCTTGGAGGTGGAATAGGCGGAGCCGGCGAAGGGGTGCACCGAATGGCCGGCGATGGAGGTGACGTTGACGATCGCCCCCTTGCCCTTCGACAGCGGCGCGGCGAAGCCGCGGGCCAGAACCAGCGCTGCGAAGAAGTTCAGCTCGAACACCCGGTGCCAGCCCTCGATGGAGCCGTTCAGGCAGCCCAGCCGCTCCTTGATCGGGGTCTTGGGCGAGATGCCGGCGTTGTTGATCAGGGCATGCAGGGGGGCGCCGTCCAGCGCCTTGTTCGCCTCCTCCACGAAGGCGGCGCGGCTGGCGGGGTCGGACAGGTCGGCCGGGATGTGGTGGGTCCAGTTGGGATCGCGCCGGCAATGCTCCGGCACATCCTCCCGCGAGCAGGAGATCACGCGCCAGCCTTCATTGCTGAACCGGGTGACGGTGGCGTGTCCGATACCCCGGCTGGCGCCGGTGAGAATGACGGTCTTGCGGTGCGGCATGGCGGCGGTGCGCTTCACGAATGATTGCGGTCGGGCGGGGAGAGCGGACGCCCTGGGACTGGCCTCGGGAGTTACGGATGCCGGCTCGGAAGGCCGCCATCCGCCGTATGTCCACCGCCGGCGCCGATCCTACCCGCCGATGCTCCGGCTGTCATCCGCCGCGGATCTTCGGCGCGGCCGAACGACGCAATCGGTGGCGTTCGCCATTGACCTTGTGTCCGGCAGTTCCAACCTTGGCGCAATGCCTGAGCCGACGGAGCCGACCCTTGCGCCAGATCTTCCGTCCCATCCCCCCTCCCTTGGCCCGTCCCTTTCACCTTGCCGCGCTGGTCTTCGCGGCGCTGTCCTTCGTCGCCGCATCCGGCGTCCGGGCGGAGGATGCCGCGCGCATCGGCTGCGTGCCGCCGGGTGTGTGGGCCGACGGCACCGGAACGGCGGTGGAGCCGGCACCGCTGCTGCGCCGGCTCGCCGAAGCGCCGGTCGTCCTGCTGGGGGAGCAGCATGACAAGGCCGACCACCACCGCTGGCAGCTCCACACCCTGGCCGGCCTGCATGCGCTGACCCCCGACCTTGCCGTCGGGATGGAGATGCTGCCGCGCCGGCTGCAGCCGGTGCTCGACCGCTGGGTGGCGGGGGAACTGACGGAAAGCGAGTTCCTGAAGGAGACGGACTGGCGCACGGTCTGGGGGTTCGATCCGGCCTTCTACCTGCCGATCCTGCAATTCGCCCGTCTGCACCGGCTGCCGGTGGTGGCGCTGAATGTGGAACGTTCGCTGATCAGCCGCACCGCCCGCAACGGCTGGGCCGCCATTCCGGTGGCGGAGCGCGAGGGCGTCGGCACCCCCGCCGCCCCGACGGAAACCTACCGCAACCGCCTGACCGAAACGCTGGCGGCACACGACCGCTCGGAGTCGCAGGCGACCGCCCCCACCGATGCGGCCAAGCGCTTCATCGACGCGCAAGGTGTCTGGGACCGCGCCATGGCGGAGAAGATTGCGGAAACCCGCCGGACCACCGGGCGCGCCGTCGTCGGCATCCTGGGGCAGGGCCATACCCTCTACCGCGACGGCGTCCCGCACCAGCTGGCCGACCTCGGCATCGCCGATGCCGCCGTGCTGCTGCCGTGGGATGTCGACCGCGACTGCGACGAGCTGGACGGGCGCATCGCCGATGCGGTCTTCGGGCTGGGGCCGGCGCGCGAGGATGCCGAACCGCAGCGGCCGCGGCTGGGCGTGCAGCTCGATCCCGGTCCGGAAGGCATCACGGTGGGATCGGTCAGCGACGGCAGCGTTGCCGCGGCGGCCGGCCTGCGCACCGGCGACCGCATCCTGATCGCCGCCGGAAGCCCGGTTCGGGCGCCGGCCGATCTGGTCGCCGTCATCCGCCGCCAGGCGCCCGGCACATGGCTGCCGCTGACCATCCGGCGCGACGGCGCGGAGCAGGAACTGGTGGCGAAATTCCCGGTGGAACGGCGCTAGGCGGCGCTCCTCACAGCATCCGGTCCCAGCGGGCGAGCGCGTCCGGGGTGGGGTTGACCGCGGGGGCGCAATCGTTGCGGCCGAGCCGGTCGCGGTGCTCGCGCAGGGCCCAGACCACCGTGGGGAAGGCAAGCTCGCCCCAGGGGATCTCGTCCCAGGCGAACAGCCCGACCTCCAGGCTCTCCGGGCCGGGCTCCACGTCCGGGGACAGCAGACGGGCGCGGAAGATCATCTGCACCTGACTGATCCGCGGGATGTCGTAGATTGCCAGCAGATGGTCGATGTCGATGCGGGCGCGCGCCTCCTCCCAGGCTTCGCGGGCCGCGCCCTCGCGGGTGCTCTCGCGCTCTTCCATGAAACCGGCGGGCAGGGTCCAGAAGCCCTTGCGGGGTTCGATGGCCCGGCGGCACAGCAGGATGCGGCCATCCTCCCAGGTCGCCACCGCCCCGACGACGATCAGCGGGTTCTGGTAGGCGATGTAGCCGCAGTCGGGGCACATCAGCCGCTCGCGGTCCTCGCCGGGCGGAATGCCGCGGACACGGGGGCCGCCGCAGCCGGGGCCGCAATCGGGGGATTTGCTGTTGGGAGTCTTGTCGTCTGGCATGGCTTCCGATATGGCGCCGCGGCCTTGGTTGGGCAAGCGGGTAAAGCGGCGGCTGGGCGGTTCTGCGGCACTGCGTCTGTTCGCGCCCTGTTCCAATTCGCGTTTCGTTCCGATAGGCTGTGCCCGTTTCAAGTGTGGGCAGGTGTGGCGCAAGGGTGGAGGAGCAGGGGTGACGCAGTTCGTGGTGAACGGGATGGTGGTGGACGGCATGTCCCTGGCGATCGGTCTGGTGGCCGGCCTGCTGCTGGGCATCGCCGTCGCCTGGGCGGTGATGCGCGCCGCCGCCGGCCGGGCCGAGGCCGCGGCAGCCGCCCTGCATGCGGAGTTCGCCACCCGCCTCGACCTTGCCGAGCGGACCGAGGACGATCTGCGCGAGGAGATCGAGGCACGCGACCACCAGATCGCCCGCCTGCATGGCGAGGTTGCCGACGCCCGCGAACGCCACGCTCAGCTGTCGACCCGGCTGGACGCCGAACGGACGGCGGCGGCGGAAAAGATGGCCCTGCTGGAGCGCGCCCAGGCGGCGCTGGCCGACAGCTTCAAGGCCCTGTCGGCGGAGGCGCTGCACCAGAACAACCGCAGCTTCCTCGATCTGGCGCGGGAGACGCTGGCCGGCTTCCAGGAGCAGGCGAAGGGCGACTTGGACAAGCGCCAGACCGCCATCGCAGCCATCGTCGATCCGGTGCGCCAGTCGCTGGAGGCGATGGACCGCCAGATTCGCGACCTGGAAAGCACGCGTGCCGGCGCCTATGAGGGGCTGAAGCAGCAGGTGCTGTCGCTGGTGGAAACCCAGAGCCAGCTGCGGGCGGAGACCGGCAACCTCGTCCGTGCACTGCGCACCCCGGCGGCTCGCGGGCGCTGGGGCGAAATCCAGCTGCGCCGGGTCTGCGAGATGGCGGGCATGCTCGACCATTGCGACTTCGTGGAGCAGGTGTCGGTCGACAGCGGCCGGCTGCGCCCGGACCTGATCGTCACGCTGCCCGGCGGCAAGACCATCGTGGTCGATGCCAAGACACCGCTGGAAGGCTATCTGGACGGTGTCCAGGCGGCGGACGACGGTGCGCGGCGCGACGGCATGGTTCGCCATGCCCGCCATGTGCGCGAGCATATGAAACAGCTCGGCACCAAAGGCTATTGGGACCAGTTCGACGACAGCCCGGAATTCGTCGTGCTGTTCCTGCCCGGCGAGAACTTCTTCTCCGCGGCGCTGGAACAGGATCCGGCGCTGATCGAGGCAGGCATCGACCATCGCGTCATCCTGGCAACCCCGACCACGCTGATCGCGCTGCTGCGCGCCGTCGCCTATGGCTGGCGGCAGGAGCGGCTGGCCGACAATGCCCGCGAGATCAGCGCGCTGGGGGCGGAGCTGTACAAGCGCCTGTCCGACCTTGGCGGCCATATGGAGAAGCTGGGCGGGCAGCTGGACAAGGCCGTCGGCTGCTACAACAGCGCGGTCGGCACGCTGGAATCGCGGGTGCTGGTCAGCGCGCGCCGATTCCGCGACTTGCATGCCGCACCGGAGGGGGCGGAGATGCCGCTGCTGGAGCCCCTGGACCACAGCCCGCGCCGCCTGCAGGCGATGGAACTGCGTGTGCCGCCGGTGGAGTCCTCCGCCGCGGACTGATGGCAGCGCAGGCGCCTTGCTGCGACATTCCGTCCGGTCCGCAACGGTGCCCACAGACACGTGTTCACCGCTGCGGTGCAGCGTCGGCCGTGCTATCCATGCGGCCTCACAGGCTTCGACACCATGGAACCCGCCGATGACGGACCAGACCGGAACCGAACAGACCGTCCGCTGCGACCGCTGCAACCATCCCTATTCGGCCAGCGAAGAGAGTTGCCCGCGCTGCCGTTCGATTCGACGCAGCAATGCGGTGATCGTCACTCTGCTGATCATGCTGGTGATCCTCGCCCTGGTCGGCTGGATCGGCACTTTGGTCCTCACCTGATTCCATCGCTGGTACCTTGGGCGGTGATTGCGCAGACACTGCACATTCCGTATGCAAAGCGCACAATGAAACATCATTTCTATTTGACCCGATAATCGTGCAAGTTTTTTGCTTGTCACGATTAGTTCAATCTGAGAAGCAACCCTTTGCCGTCGTTTTTGCGCAGGGGTCGCATCATGCTGAAGAACCTCAGGATTGCCGCGCTCACCAACCTGTTCGGCGTGGTGGTCACGCTCGGTTTCCTGGCGGTCGTCCTGACGGGTGCGCTGGCGATCCGCGAGCTGAAGGTGGGCGGTCCGATCTACCAGCGCATCGTGCTGGGCAAGGATCTGATCGCCGACATTCTTCCGCCGCCGGAATATGTGATCGAGGCCTACCTGGAAACCACGCTGGCGATGAACGACCCGGCGTCGGTGGAGCAGCGGCGGGCGCGTCTGGCACAGCTGCGCAAGGATTACGACGACCGGCATGACTATTGGTTGAAGGAAGGGTTTGAGCCGACGCTCGTCGACCAGCTGACCAAGGCATCGCATGCGCCGGTGATGCGCTTCTGGACCGAGGTCGAGTCGAGATTCCTGCCGGCCCTGGCCCGCAAGGACGAGGCCGCGGCCCGCGCCTCTTATGTGGTCATCGCCGAGGCCTATGCGGCCCACCGCGCCGTCGTCGACCGGATCGTGGCGGACACCACCCGTTACAACAGCGAGACGGAGGTCTATGCCGACGGCCGCGAAAACCTGTTCATGAGCGCGGTCTGGGGCGTCTCGGCTCTGGTGCTGGCGGTGGTGGTGCTGGGCGTGCTGGGCATCCGGCGCCGGGTGGTGCGTCCGGTGGGGGAACTGACCGCCGTCATGCGCCGCCTGGCCCAGGGCGACCTCGGCGTCGCAATTCCGGGTTCCGACCGCCGCGACGAGATCGGTGCGATGGCCGGGGCCCTGCGCGTCTTCAAGGAGAATGCCGAGGAGGCCGAGCGCCTGCGCCGCCTGCGCGACGAAGAGCGGGAACGGTCCGAACGGGAGAAGCAGGCCGCCTTGCTGCGCATGGCCGAGACGGTGGAGACGGAAGCGTCCAACGCCGTCGATGTGGTCGCCAGCCAGACCAGCCAGATGGCCGGCAATGCCACCCGCATGGCCGAATCGGCCCGCGCGGTCAGCCACAACAGCCAGAATGTCGCCGCCGCCGCGACCCAGGCGCTGTCGAACGCCCAGACCGTGGCGGCGGCGTCGGAGCAGCTCAGCGCCTCCATTCGCGAGATCGCCACCCAGATCGGCACCGCCACCGCCATGACCGGCGAGGCGGTCGGCGCCTCCGTCCGCGCGGAGGAGACCATCCAACGCCTCGCCGAGGCCGTGACCCGCATCGGCGAGGTGACCAACCTGATCAACGATGTCGCCGGCCAGACCAATCTGCTGGCTCTGAACGCCACCATCGAGGCGGCGCGGGCTGGGGAGGCCGGCAAGGGCTTCGCGGTGGTCGCCAGCGAGGTGAAGCAACTGGCCGGCCAGACCGCGCGGGCAACCGACGAGATCGAAAGCCAGATCGCCGCCATCCAGGCCACCACCGCGGAGGCGGTCAGTGCCGTGCGCGCCATCGCCGACCGGGTGCGCGGCGTGGAGTCGGTGTCGGCCACCGTCGCCGCCGCCATCGAGGAGCAGGAGGCGGCAACCGGCGAGATCGCCCGCAACGTCGTCCAGACCTCCAACGCGGCGCAGGAGGTGGCGACCCGCATTGCCGCCGTCTCGCAGGAGGCGACAGCCACCGGCGAACGCGCCAGCGAGGTCAACGCCCTGTCCACCCGCGTGGCCTCCAGCATCGACCAGCTGCGCCGCGTCCTGATCGAGGCGATCCGCACCGCCACGCCGGAGGTGAACCGCCGGGCCGCCCCGCGCTATCCGCTGAACCGGCCGGGCCGGCTGACCATCGGCGACCGGGAGGTTGCGGTGACCGTCGACAACGCTTCGGAAGGCGGCGCGCAGATCAGCGGCCTGCCGCAGGAGTGTTGGGCCGGTCTGGCGCAGGGGACGGCGTTGAGCGTCGTGTTGCCGGGGCTGGAGCCGGCGCCCGCCACAGTGCGCGCGATCGATGGCGGTGTCGGCGGCCGTCTGCATGTCACCTTCACCCTGGCCGCCGCCGACCGCGAACGTTTCGCCGGTCAGTTCGGCCGCATCGTCGCCGGGCTGGTGCCGATGGACAGGGCGGCATGAGCGTCCCTTCGGCCACAGGCGGCGCGAAGACGGCAAGATGACAGTGAATTCATGACGTTCGGGTGCCGCACCGGTCCAGAATGACGGCAGCTCCACGGCCGCCGGCCCGTTCCGAAAGCCCGTTCGCCATGGTCAACACCACCGCCTGTCCCTATTGCGGCTCCGACTACGGGCACGGTCCCGACGAGTGTCCACTCTGCCGTTCCGCCCGCCGCTCCGATCTGATCGTGCGCTGTCTCATCGGACTGCTGTTCCTGGCGCCGATCCTGACGCTGGCCGCGACGATCCTGCTGGACAATCGGGCGTTGGCGACGATTCTCTCGATGGATTGACGGGGTCGCAGCGGCCCTGACTTCGCCCTTTACAGGTGCCCGGTCCGCGCCGACTGCTCCAGCGCCTTGATGTGGGAGAGGCCAGGCAGGATCTCCGACTTCACGAACTCCATACGCCGGTTCGGACCGCCGCCACCGCGGGCGAAGCGGTGCTTCCACAGGTTCATCTTCACCGCCAGACCGCACAGCACGCCGCCGATGGTGACGTGGTGGGACGAGATCAGCTCGCGGATGGCGCGGAAGGTGTCGGCGTTGATGTCGCTCCAGAAATCCTTGGACCGGTTGTCGAAGCTCTCGAACCGGCCGGTGATGGAGGTGGAGATATCGGTCAGGTCGCGGGCAATCTCATCCAGCATCCGCATCTGCCGCGAATCGCGCTTCACCTCGGCGGAACTGCGGATTTCGCCCATCCAGGTGACGAAGCGCTGCACCTCCGGCACGATCTCGTCCAGGCATTTGCGGAAATAGGCCAGCGACAGGAAGATGTCGCCGTATTCCTCCAGGAACTGCGGGATCTCGTTCAAGCCGATGTCCAGCCGGTCGGCCATCATGCGCAGGTTGCGCAGCGCCTCCTCCCGGTTGGGATTGGCGAACAGCTGGATGATGTCGGTCACGTCGGCGACCTGAAGCTCCTCCGTGCCGTAGACATATTCCATCAGCGGCCGGGTGAAGACCCGCATGTAGTTGGTCAGTTCCGCCTTCTTGCGGTCGGACAGGGTCAGCGATTCGACGTTGTTGACGTCGATGTTCAGCCGCCGCAGCTCGATGCGCGAGGAGTAGACGTCGAAGCTGGAGGCGGCGCCGATCTTCTCCAGCTTCACCAGATCGCGCTCGATCTCGTCCTTGTAGGATTCGAAATAGGCGGGCAGATGGCGGGCGGTCACCTGGCCGCTGCCGGCCTGGGCGTCGTGGAACATCTCCACCACCGTCTGCAGCCGGACATTCTTGATCAGCCTGGCATGCTGCAGGCCGGGGGTGTCCAGCGGGATCGACGACAAGGGCAGAATGTGCAGGGAATCGCGGGCCTCGTCATCCCACGCCTTCCGCTTTTCCGTTTCGGCCGCGGCCTTCGCGTCCACCGCCGTATCGCTCGCCCCGCCGTCCAACCGACCGTCCCCCGATGCCTTTTCGCGTCTTGCGCCCGTGATTATGGCAGAGCGCACCTTACAACAGGAGTTAGGGCTGACAAGGATCGAGATGCCGGCCGCCGCGCGCTTGGCCCTTGTTGCCGGCGCGCGGCGGCGGGCGGTCGATGGCGGGGGGTCAGTGGACGCTGACCGGCTCCATGTCGTTCTGCACGATGGCGGCGAAGGCCAGTTCGCGGTCGGCGACGACGCTCAGCGGCGTGCCGTCGGCGGCGTGGATCGCGAAGGCGGCGGTGCCCTCGAGTTCCACCGGGCGGACATAGGCGACGTCGCCCAGACCGAAGCTGGCGAAATCCTGGGTCGACAGCTGGCGCAGCTGGCTGTGGGTATCGTTCATCATGATCGTGGTCTCCCGGCGGCTCCCCGTCATGGGCGGCCGCGCGTGCAGAGTGTCGGGAAGGCTGGTGGGAGGAAAACAGGGGCCGGGTCAGTCGTCCTTGCCGTCGGCGGACACGTCGATGGTGCGCGGCATGGCACCGCCGGCGGATTTCTTCGGCTGCTCGATCTTGATGGTACGGACCTTCGGTTCCGGCATCGGACGGGTCAGGTCGATGTTGAGCAGTCCGTTGTCGAGCGAGCAGCCCACGACCTCTATCCCTTCGGCCAGGACGAAGCTGCGCTGGAACTGCCGAGCGGCGATGCCGCGATGCAGGTAGACGCGCGACTTGTCATCCGTCTGGCGGCCGCGGATGACGAGCTGGTTGTCCTCGATCTGGACCGACAGGTCTTCGGAGGTGAAGCCGGCCACGGCAAGCGTGATCCGCAGGCCGTCGTCGCCGATCTGCTCGATGTTGTAGGGAGGATAGCCTTCGGCCGAATTCTTGGCGATGCGGTCGAGCGTCCGCTCGAACTGATCGAAGCCGAGAAGCAGCGGGCTGTTGAAGAGCGAAAGGCGAGTCGTCACGACGCATCCTCCTCACGACGGGAGCGAGTTGCGGAAGATGGGCCCGTTTCCGGCGCCCGGCGGATCGGCGGCCCAGCACATGCCGGCGCCGCCACGCCTATAGATTGGGAGAGCCGGGGGCGCGGTCAAGAACCCTGTGAGCCCCAAGAGCTGCCAATGATCTCGGGAGCCTCGCCCAATTCCGCCGCCACCGCGTCGGCGATGGCGAGGCAGGAGGTCAGGCCCGGCGATTCGATGCCGAACAGATTGATCAGCCCGTCCACCCCATGAGTCTCCGGCCCCTGGATCAGGAAATCGGCCTGGGGCTGCCCCGGTCCGCTCAGCTTGGGACGCACACCGGAGTAGGCCGGCACCAGCGCATGGTCGGGCAGCCCCGGCCAATAGGCGCGCACCGCGCCGTAGAAGGAGTCGGCCCGGACCGGATCGACGGCGTAGTCGATGGGCCCCTCTCCATGGCCGGCGATATCGCCCAGCCATTCCACGTCGGGGCCGAAGCGGGCCTGCCCGGCGAGGTCCAGCGTCAGGTGGACGCCCAGCCCACCCTCCACCGGAACCGGATACACCAGCCGCGAGAAGGGGGAGCGGCCGGCGGCCAGCGCATAGTAGTTGCCCTTGGCCAGCACCCGCGGCGGCACATGTGCGGCATCCAGCCCCTCCAGCCCGCGCGCGACCGCCCAGGCGCCCAGCCCGGCGGCGTTCACCAGGGCGGAGCAGGCCAGCCGCATCGGCTCCGCCCCGCCGACCTCCAGCTCGAAACCATCGGCGGTGCGGTGGGAGCGGAGCAGGGGGCTCTGCAGTGCCAGCATCGCGCCGGACTCCTCGGCGTCGCCCAGCAGGGCCAGCATCAGCCCGTGGCTGTCGATGATGCCGGTGGAGGGCGACAGCAGGGCGCCGACGGTGCGCAGGTTCGGTTCCCAGCCCATCGCCGTGGCGGCGTCGACCTCCGTCAGGTCGTTGACGCCGTTGGCGGCGGCCTGGGCGCGGATCGCCGCCAGCTTCGGCAGTTGGCTTTCCTCCGTCGCGACGATCAGCTTGCCGATGCGGCGGTGCTCCACGCCATGGGCGGCGCAGTAGTCATAGAGGGCGTCGCGGCCGGGCACGCACAGCCGGGCGCGCAGGCTGCCTGTCGGATAATAGATGCCGGCATGGATGACTTCGGAGTTGCGGGAACTGGTGCCGGTGCCGATGGCATCCGCTGCCTCCAGCACGATCACCTCGCGCCCGGCCCGCGCCAGCCGGCGCGCCGTCGCCAGACCGACCACTCCCGCCCCAACGACCACGCACTCCACCCGTTCCATCGCGTCATCCCTGCCTGCCGCTGTGACCGGAAGGGGAGCGCAAAGGGCAGAGCATTGCAAGGGGAAGAGGGAAGGCGCCGTCAGGCTTGACTCCGGCCCGCCAATGGGTATTGTGCGCGCCTTCACCTCCTGGGAAAGCGGGCGCGCGCAATCTTTGGCGCCCCGTCCGCCGCCTGAAAGGGCGGTCGGAACTACCGGGACAACATCAACTCGTGTACAACGAGGCGTGAGAGTTATGAGCAAGCGTCAAGAGTCCAAGTACAAGATCGACCGCCGCCTTGGCGTCAACCTGTGGGGCCGTGCCAAGAGCCCGCTGAACAAGCGCGAGTATGGCCCGGGCCAGCATGGCCAGCGCCGCAAGAAGCCGTCGGACTACGGTCTGCAGCTGATGGCCAAGCAGAAGCTGAAGGGCTACTACGGCAACATCGGCGAGAAGCAGTTCCGCCGCATCTATGCCGAGGCCGTCCGCCGCAAGGGCGACACCGGCGAGAACCTGATCGGCCTGCTGGAGCGTCGTCTGGACGCCGTGGTCTACCGCATGAAGTTCGCGCCGACCCCGTTCGCCGCGCGCCAGCTGATCAACCACGGCCACATCCTGGTCAACGGCCGCCGCCTGAACATTGCGTCGGCCCGCATCAAGGACAACGACACCGTCGAGGTGCGCGCCAAGTCCAAGCAGATGGCGCTGGTCCTGGAAGCCGCCGCTTCCGGCGAGCGTGACATCCCCGATTACCTGGAAGTCGACAGCAGCGCGCTGAAGGGCCGCTTCGTCCGCGCCCCGCTGCTGGCCGACGTCCCGTACCCGGTCCAGATGGAACCGAACCTGGTCATCGAGTTCTACTCGCGCTGATCGGTCGGCTCCCGCCGCACGCAAAAGGCCGCTCCCTCAGGGGCGGCCTTTTGCGTTCGGCAGATGCTCTTGGATGCGGCGTTAGATTCTCAACACCACACTCACCTCCGCCGGGACACCAGCAGCGCCGTCAAATCGTCGTCGATGGGACCGGTGGCGTGGAGATCGCCCAGCAGGCCGTCGAGCAGGCGGGCGCCGTCAGGTTCGTGCAGGCGACGGGCGAGCAGTGCGGCGAGACCCGGTTCGTCCAGCACATCATGACCGTCCGAGCCGAGCGGAATCTCGATCGCCGCGTCGGAGTATAGGAACAGCCGTGCGCCCGGCGGCATCGGCAGTTGCCGGCTGTCGTAGGTGGCGGACGACAGCAGGCCGAGCGGCAGGCCGCTGCCGTCGCCCAGCCGCGGCGCCTCGTCGCCGGGCAACCACATCATCGGCGTCGTCGATCCGGCCGAGGCGTAATCGAACACCCCCGCCACCGGGTCGATCAGGCCGGCCAGCATGGTGGCGAACTGACCGCTGGGAAGCAGGCCGCACAGCCGGCGGTTCATCGCGGCCAGGAACTCGGCAGGGGTCAGCTCCGTGCTGCCGATCTGGCGGCAGATGGCATCCAGCCGGAAGGTGTTCAGTGCCGCCCCCACGCCATGGCCCGAGAAATCGACCATGTAGACGGCGACCCGGCCGCCCGGCAGCCGGTCGATCCCCCAGAAATCGCCGCCCAACTCGGACGAGGGCGCGAAATGGGCGTCGATCGCGATCCCGGTCGCCGCCTGCAGGTCCGCCAGCCGGTCGGGACCGGGCAGCAGCCGGCTTTGCATGGCGCGGGCGAGCGCCAGTTCGCTCTCCGTCCGGCTGTGATACTGCTCCAGGTCGCGCAGCATGGCGCGCTTGCGAAGCTGGATGCGCACGCGGGCCAGCAGTTCCACCGCGTTGATCGGCTTGGTGACGTAATCGGTCGCCCCGGCGCGGAAGGCGTGGGCACGATCCTCGACGCGGTTCAGGCTGGACTGCACCAGCACCGGCAGCGATCTCCAGCGCGGATCGCCGCGCAGGAGCCGGCACATCTCGAACCCGTCCATCCGCGGCATCATCAGGTCGAGCAGGACGAGGTCGGGCTTGAAGCGCTCCATCCGGGCCAGCGCCTCCTGCCCATCCTCCGCCTGTTCGACCAGGGTGATGCCGCCGCGCTCCAGCAGGGCCAGCAGGAGATGGCGGTTGATCCGGTTGTCGTCGACGACCAGCACGCGGGCGCCGGCCAATCCGTCCGCGGGGTCGCTTTCTCCGGCAAGCAGTCCGGCTGCCATCATGTCCCCGGTATTCATGTTCCCGGTATTCACCTGGCCCCCCGCTCGATCCACAGCAGCGTGTGGTCGTCGCCGCTGACCTGTCCCAGCGCAAAGCCGAGCGAGCGCACGACGGCCTCGAAGCCGTCGCCTTCCGCCACCGCGCGGGCGATCATCCAGCCGAGCCCGATCCCGGTCCCGCCGGCATCCAGCGCCTCCAGCACCGCGACGGAGTAAAGCGCCAGCACGGCACCCGGCGGCAGCTCCATGACCTCGGCGCGATAACGGGTGCCGGGAGCGATGCCGATCGCCAGTCCGGTGGCGGCGCCGAATTCCGATCCGCCGTGGCCATGCAGGATCATCGGCGGAGCCCCCTCGGCGGAGGCGTGGGTGAAACGCCCGAGTTCGCCGTCGACCACGCCGTAGGTCATGGTCGCCGTCTCCCCCGGTGCCAGCAGACCGGCGGCGCGGTCGTTCAGGGCGCTCAGCAGGGCGGCGGCATCCTCGCCATGGATGGGGCCCAGCTCCTGCAGAAGGGTGTGCAGGCGGAAGGCGTTCAGCGCAGCCGACACGCCCTGGCCGGCGACGTTCAGCAGATAGACGCCGAAGCGCCGTCCGGAGAGCGGCAGCAACCCCCAGAGATCGCCGCCGAGATGGGGCGAAATCACGCTATGGGCACGCAGCGTGCAGCCGGCCGCCGCGGCGACGGCGGTACATTGCGCCGGCGTCGGCAGCAGATGCTCCTGCATCGAGCGGGCGATGGACAGTTCCGCCTCCACCCGCGCGCGGTAGCTTTGCAGCCGGCGGATCAGCACGCGGTCTTCCAGATGGATGCGCACGCGCGCCAGCAGTTCCGTCCGCTCCAGCGGCTTCGCCACGAGATCGGTGGTGCCGGCGGCGAAGGCTCTGTTGCGGTCCTCGCCCGACGACAGGGCGGTCTGCACCAGGATCGGCAGGTCCGCCGTCTCCGGCATGGCGCGCAGGCGGCGGCAGACCTCGTAGCCGTCTATCCCCGGCATCATGATGTCGAGGATCAGCAGGTCGGGAATGCCGGCCTCGATCATCGCCAGCGCTTCCATCCCGTTGGTGGCGAAGGAGACCTTGCGGAATCCCGCCTCGGCCAGGAAGGTGCCGATCACGGTGCGGTTGAAGGCGGTGTCGTCCACCACCAGGATCGGGCAATCCAGGATTTGGGAGTCGGCGACCTGTGAGCCGGGGCTCCGGAGTTCCGCATCCCGGCCTTCGAGGCTCTGCGGACGGCCGTAGCCGGAGATGTCCTGCCCGCTCATGGTCACAGCCGGAACCTCAGGCGGATGCGCCGGCCGCCATCCTCGATCTCCAGCCCGTCGGCGATGCTGCCGATCAGGTCGAGTCCGCGGCCCGATGCACCGGCCCGCTCCGGCCTGCGCGGGACGAAGCCGGCGCCCTGGTCGGTGATCTCGACCGTCGCCAATGCCCGGCCATTCTCCGACGCGTCTTTCGGCAGGCCCCCAACCGGGCCTGGGCCGGCCGGGACGGCTTGCGGCGGGTCGATGCGTACGGCGATGGAGATCCGCCGCGCGGCGAGCACCGGGTCGGCGAGTCCGTCGCCCAGATCGCGGGAGAAACGCTCCAACTCCTGGGCGCTCAACTCCTTCATGCCGCTGACGCCGAGATTGCCGTGCACCAGCGCGTTGCTGACCGCCTCATGCAGGGCCAGTTCGATATCGTCGCGGCGGTGCCCGGAAAGCGGGTGGCGGGCGCCGATGGCGGCCAGCAGGCGACCGCCAAGCTGCAGGTCGTGTGCGGTCGCGGTGGTCAGGTTGACATAGAGGTCGGTGCCGGACGCCTCGGCCAGCAATGCGGCCACGCCGCCACCATCCTCGTCACCGGCCGCCGGTTCGACCCAGGCGGCGATCGGGGGCAGCCACAGCGAGTCCTTCTCAGCCGCGCTACCGTCCGTCACAAGCAGCGCCAGCGCTCCGGAACCGGTCGGCCCCTCTGCCGGCCCCTCTGCCGGCCGCAGACCCAGCGCCCGCGCCAGCCGATCGCTGCGGTCGGGCGGCAGCCCCGGCGCGACGAATCCGGCGAAGCGCGTGCGGAGCCCGGTGGCGCCGCCGCCGGGAAGGGTGTCCCCGTTGGTCAAGCGGGTCAGTCCTCGATCTGGACGATCTTGGCGATCTGCGCCACGGTCAGCACCCGCTTCACCTGGCCGGCGGCGGCACGCAACACGAACTGCTTGTCGGCGCGGTCCATCTCCTCCCGCGCGATCAGCAGCATGCCGATGCCGGCGGAGTCGACGAATTCCAGCGAGGACAGGTCGAGCACCTGGCGCCGGGGCTTGTTCTGCCCCATCTCGCCGATCAGGGCGCGCAACTTTGCATGGTCGTTGAAGGTCAGGCGGCCGCGCAGGCGGACCACCGCCTCCTGGTCGCGCACTTCGATGCCGTAATCCATGGGGTCGTCTTTCAGATTAAGTGTCTCACTGTACAAGCGGCGGCTGTTCCGCGCTAGAAAAGTTCAATGTCGCCACCGGAACCGTTGTCCCCTCCGACATCCAGGTCGAGTACGCCGTTTTCGTCCAGCGCGGTGCCCTCCAGCAGCAGTTTGCGCACGAAACGCTCGCGCATCTCGCTCAGCGTGAAGCGGCCCATCAGCTGGTTTAGCCATTCCTGCGGCTCCCGCGCGCCGATGCCGGGCGGCACCTGGGCGCGGATGCGGGTCTCCAGCTCGCCCAGACCGGCGCTCATGATGGCGAGGCTGTCGTTGATCGCCTCGATCCGCTGCTTGGTCAGATCCTGGAACTGCATGCCGGTGATGACATGGGCGATGGTGGAGGACATGTCGGTCGACACCGATGCCGCCGTTTCCAGCACCGCCTGGAAATGGGTGGTCTGGGCCACCAGGCTGTCCATCGTCTTGTCGACGCGTTCCTTCGCCAGCATCTGCGGCGACATGTCGGTGTTGGCGATCTGGCGCAGGATGTCGTGGCCGTTGCGCACGCCCTTGACCACCGCGCCGACCTTGCTGCGCATGCGGTCCGCCAGTTCGCCGGTCGTGCGCGAGAGGTGCCGCACCTCCTGCGCGACCACGGCGAAGGTGCGTCCGGCTTCGCCGGCGCGGCTGGCCTCGATGGTGGCGTTCAGCGCCAGGAAGTTGGTCTGGCGGTTGATGCCGTCGATGTCGCCGATCGACTTCTCCAGCTCGGCCACGTCCTTTTGAACGTCATCCAGCAGATAGACCATGCTCATGGCATGGCGCGACAGGGTGACGATGTTGGTCACCATGTCGGTGATCATGTCCTGCATGCCGACGACCAGCGTGTCGAGCGGCATCCGTTCGCCGTCGATGTCCACCGATCCCGCCATGGCGACGATCTGCTCCACCCTCTCCGACTGTTCCAGCGCCTTCTGGGCCAGTTCGCGGAAGCGCTCCGACAAGTCGAGGGTGGAGGTCTCCACATGATCCGACGTGCGCGTCAGCTCGCTCTGGACGATGTCCAGGGTGCGGCGCTGCACGTCGGCGAAGCCGAGCCAGGTCGACAGAAGCTCTGCCGTGACCGAGACCTTGGCCTCGCCGTCCGCAGGGGGCGGTGCCGGGCGGTCCGCCATCGCCGGAGCGGCATCTCGGGCGGCGAACTGGGCGGCATCTCTGGCGGCGGCGGGGATGAACATACTGGTGCTCCTTGGGAACTCGGCCCGGATGCCCGCTCGGGTCAGGCGGTGCGGGTGCGCTCGCCGACGGCGTCGAAGGCGCGCAGCATTTCGGCGGGGATTTGGGTGAGCGGAAGTTCGACCGCGACCGCACCGGCCTCCTTGGCGGCGCGCGGCATTCCGTAGACGACGCAGCTTGATTCCTGTTCGCCGATGGTGAAGGCGCCGGCATCAAACATGGCCTTCATGCCGATGGCGCCGTCGCGGCCCATGCCGGACAGGATCACGCCCACCGCTTTGCCGCCCGCCGCCTTGGCCACGGAGGCGAACAGAACGTCCACCGACGGGCGATGGCCGCTGACCGGGGGCGTGTCCTGGATGTGGCAGACGAAACCGGCGGTGTCGCGGACGACGGCGAGGTGGCGGTCGCCGGGCGCGATCAGCACCAGCCCCTGGGCCGGCCGGTCGCCATGAACGGCCACCCGCACCGTGGGCGCCGACAGCCGGTCGAGCCGGGCGGCGAAGCTGGGCACGTAGCTGGGCCCCATGTGCTGGGTGATGAGGATGGGCGGGCAATCGGCCGGCATGGCGGCCAGGAGGTCGCGGATGCGCTCCACCCCGCCGGTCGAGGCGCCGACGGCGATCAGCCGCTTGCCCGATCCGGCGCGGCGCGGCGTCGGCAGGACGCCATGGACGGCAGGCGGCCTGCGCATGGCCAACCGGGCGGTGGCGGCAACCCGGATCTTCGAGACCAGTTCCATCGCCGTCGCCTCGAACCCAAGCCCGTCGGAGCCGCCGGGCTTGGCGACGCAGTCGACCGCCCCCAGTTCCAGCGCGCGGATGGCGGCGTCGGAGCCCTCGCGCGTGAGGGAGGAGACCATGATCACCGGCGTCGGCCGCAGCGTCATGATCTTTTCCAGGAAGGACAGGCCGTCCATCCTCGGCATCTCGACGTCCAGCGTGATGACGTCGGGATTGGTGGCCTTGATCACGTCGCGCGCCTCGAAGGCGTCGCGGGCGACGCCGGCGACCTCCATCCCAGGCTCGCGGGTCAGGATGTCCTTCAGCATCTCGCGCATCAGGGCGCTGTCGTCGACGATGACGACGCGGATCGGTCTGGGCATGGGTCAGTTCCCTCCCGCATCGGCGGGTCCGAACAGCTCCACCTCGCCCTCCACGGGGGTGCGGGCGAGATGGGTGATGAAGGACCGTTCGCGGGTGACGGTGTCGGCCGCCGCCTCCGGCCGCAGCAGGCGGCGCAGGGCGCGGCCGCTGTGCGGAAAGTAATGCAGGCGCCGCGCCGAGCCGCCGCCCAAATCCTGCCCGGCCAGCGTCAGCCCCTCCGCCCGCACATAGTCCAGCGCGAAGCGGCTGTTCAGCCCGCCGATGTCGTAGCTCGACTCGATGACGCTGGCGCCGCCGAACAGCTTGACCTGCAGCCGCCTGCGGTCGGCCCCGGCGGCGAGCAGGGCGTTGATCAGCCGCTCCATCGCGACCGACCCGTAGCGCGCGGCGGCGCCGGCGCCCTCCAATTCGCTGGCCGGCAGGTCGGGCAGCATGAAATGGTTCATGCCGCCGATCCCCCTCACCGGATCGTGGATGCAGGCAGCCACGCAGGAGCCCAGCGTGGTCGCGATCATCAGGTCGCCGCGGTCGCTGATCGCCTGCTGGCCCAGCGCGATCTTGACCGTCTCCGTCTTGAACTCGTGGTTGAAATAGCGGCCGCTGCCCAGCCGCCGTGCTGGTGCCGCCGGGCTGGGGGCCGCATGGGAGAGGGTGGGGGCGTTCATCGCTCACTCCCTCCGGTAAATCGTTGGGCCGGCCTGTCGGAACAGGTTCGACACGCCATACAGGCTCTCCGAGTGGCCGAGGAACAGATACCCGCCGGGGCGGAGCATCCGGCCGAAGTTTTCTATCACCTGCGTGCGGCCGCGGCGGTCGAAATAAATAAGGACGTTGCGGCAAAAGATCGCGTCGAACGGGCCGGACATCGGCCAATGTTCCAGCAGGTTCAGAGGCTTGACGGTTACGAGACGCTTGAGATCCTCGCCCATCTCCACCGCCGGCTCGCCGTTCAGCCGGGTGTCGTGGGTGAAGCGCTGGCGGATGGCGGGCGGAATGCCGGTGGCGCCCGACAGCGGATAGACGCCGCGCCGGGCCGTGTCGACCATGTGGGTGTCGATGTCGGTGGCGAGGATGCGGGCGTCCCAGCGGCGCAGGTCCGCGCCCATGGTCGAGACCAGCACCATCGCCATGGTGTAGGGCTCCGGACCCGAGGAGCAGCCGGCCGACCACAGCCGCAGCCGCGGGCGGGAGGCTCCCGCATTGCGCGTCCGCGCCTCCGGCAGGACGGTGGAGGCGAGGAAGTCGAAATGATGCGATTCGCGGTAGAAGCTGGTCAGGTTGGTGGTCAGCGCATTGACCAGGAAGCCGATTTCTTCCGCCCCGCCGTCGCCCTCCAGCAGGGCGCAATAGGCGTCGAAATCGGGCAGCCGAAGTTCGCGCAGGCGGCGCGCCAGCCGGGCATAGACCATCTCCGCCTTGTGCGGGGCCAGTGCGATGCCGGCCAGCTGGTAGAGCAATCCCGCGATCAGGTCGAAGTGATGCCGTTCGAAATGGAACTCGCGCGCGCCGCCGAACACCGCGGCCGGCACCCGGCGCGCCGCCGGAGATTCGATCGACAAGGCGGAGGAACGGTCGGTCATCGCGGCACCGGCGGCATCGTCAGGCGGGCACCTGCTGCCGCCGGATGTCCCCGGCGGAAGCGGTGGCTGCGGAGGCGGCGTCCCGCGACTGGCGGTCCAGGGTGAAGAAGGTCATCTGCCGGCGCAACTGGTCGGCCTGATCCTCCAGCGAGCGGGCGGCGGCGGTGCTTTCCTCCACCAGGGCGGCGTTCTTCTGCGTCATCTCGTCCATCTGGGCAATGGCGATGTTGACCTCGTCCAGGCCGGAAGCCTGTTCGGCCGTGGCCCGCGCGATCTCCGACACCAGATCGGCGACGCGGCCGATGCCCGACACGATCTCCGTCAGGGAGCCCCCGGCGGACCGGACCAGCCCGACGCCCTCGCGCACCTGCCCGCCGCTGTGGAGGATCAGAGACTTGATCTCCTTCGACGCCTGGGCGGAGCGCTGGGCGAGCTGCCGCACCTCCTGGGCCACCACGGCGAAGCCGCGCCCGGCATCGCCGGCACGGGCCGCTTCGACGGCCGCGTTGAGCGCCAGCAGGTTGGTCTGGAAGGCGATCTCGTCGATCACGCCGATGATGTCG
The DNA here is from genome assembly GCF_008364825.1 of Azospirillum sp. B21. Lineage (GTDB taxonomy): Bacteria > Pseudomonadota > Alphaproteobacteria > Azospirillales > Azospirillaceae > Azospirillum. The sequence goes on along the minus strand of NZ_VTTO01000001.1, from coordinate 819,502 downwards.
GCGATCTTCTGCGACGACTGCTCGATCCGGCGCATCGCCTCCACGGCACTGGCCGCCACCTCGCCGCTGCGGGATGCGGCGGTGCGCGCCTCGGTGGCATAGCCGTTGACCTGCTGGGCGTTGTCGGCGTTGGACCGCACGGTGGCGGCGAGCTGTTCCATGCTGGCCGCGGTCTCCTCCAGCGAGGAGGCCTGCTGCTCGGTCCGTTCCGACAGGTCCAGGCTGCCTTCGGCCACTTCGCGGCTGGCGACGGCGATGGAACCGGCGGCATGGTCGATGCGCCGGACGATCTCCGACAGATGCGACACGGTGCCGTTGAAGTCGTCCTTCAGCCTCTGGAACACGCCCTCATACTGCTTGTCGATCCGGCGGGTGAGGTCGCCCTGCGACAGCGCCTCCAGCACCGATGCCAGTTCTTCGGTGACGGCGGCGACATTCTCGGACAGGCGGTTGATGCCCTCGCTCACCAGGCGGAAGAAGCCGGTCTTGCCGTCCAGTGCGATGCGGTGGCTGAAGTCGCCGCGGACGGCGTTCTCGACCATCGCGCCGATCTCCGCCTCGATCGCCAGTTCTTCCGTCAGGTCGCGCCATTCGATGACGGTGCCCAGCTTCTCGCCCTGGCGGCTGACCACCGGGTTGGCGATCACCTGGAAGGTCCGGCCGCCAGTCCTGGCCCAGCCGCGGTGGGTTTGCTTGAGGTCGGCCAGCAGGCGGCGCTGGTGCGAGGGGTCGCGATGGAAGACGTCGAAGTTGCGGCCGACCAGCTTGTTCGCGTCGAAGCCCGGCAGCGAGGCGCGCAGGTCGGCCTCGGCATTGCGGAACATGGCCATGATGGAGTCGTTGGCGTAGAGGATGCGGCCGTCGGTGTCCGCCATCATGATGTTGGCCGACACCCGTTCCAGCGCGATGCGGGAGCGCAGGGCCTCGACCGCCTCGTCCTTGAAGGCGGCGACGGCGCGGGCCATGTCGCCCAGCTCGTCCTGCTGACCGGTGTGGGGGACGCTGACCGACAGCTTGCCGTCGGTCAGCTCGGCCATCACCCGGCGGATGCCGGTGACCGGCGTGACGATGGAGGCGGCGATCCGGTTGGCGGCGACGCCGCCGATCACCAGCGACAGCAGCCCCAGCCCCAGCGTCAGGCGGATGGTGAAGGCCGCCACGCTCCCGGCCTCCTCCTCCGTCGCCCTGGCATCGGCGGCGATCCGGCCGACGATGCCGTCGATGGCGTCGTTGACCGCCGTGGCGGCGGCGGCGAGCTGGTCGGCGCGGCGCTTCGCATCGTCATTCGCGGCGATGACGTCGCGGAAGGCGGCGCGATAGTCGGCGGCGCGGACATCGACCTCGCGCAGGGTCATCGACAGGCCGCTGTTGGTACGGCCTCCGGCACCAAGGATGGCGGACAGCCTGGCTGCGGCGTCGGCCATCGCCTTGCCTTCGGTTTCCACTTGTGCAGCCGCAGCGGCGTCGCGCAGGCCGATGGCGCGGTTGGCGCTGAAGCGGGTCATCAGCCAGCGCTTCTCCACCTCCTGCGCGGCGAAGGCAGCATCCTTGTCGCCGGAGGCGGCGGCCATCGACACCACCTCATCCAGCCGCGTCGTCACCTGGGCACCCAGCGGGTCCATCCGTTCGCGCAGGCTGCGGTCGGCCTGCTCGCGCATGGCGCGGACTGCATCGAACCGCTCATGGTAGGTGGTGTGCAGGCTGTCCAGCTCGGCGAAGGCGGCGGCCTGGGGCGAGGCCGCCAGCGTCGCCTGCCGCTGAGTCATCGCCGAGTTGAACTCTCCGCGCAGCACGCGCAGCCGGTCCAGCGCCTCGGGCGTGCCCAGATTGATGTATTCGCGGGTTTGCAGTCGCTCGGCGGCCAGACGGCTTTCCAGATCCTTGGCGAACACGGCGAGGTCGCCCGAGGCGATGACCCCGTCGATGCGACGGTTCAGCCCGTCCAGCCCCAGGATGCCCACGCCGGACTGGGCGGCGATCAGAACCAGCAGAAGGCCGAAGACCAGCCACAGCCGTTTGGCGATGCGCATGTTGCTGAGGAAGCTGCCGGTTTTGGCGATCGTACCGTCGGTGGCCATCGGTGACGTTTCCTCTTCTTATTGCTTCTCGTTGCAGAGGCGCCGAAGGTTCCCTGACTCTTTCCGGTCAGGTGGTTTCGAGCGCCGGTGCGCGTGGTGCGGCGTCCTGGTCGACATGCTCGCCGGCGAACAGCTTCTCGACGTTCAGCAGGGTCACCATCCGGTCGTCGGCGGTGTAGAGGCCGCTGAGATATTCGGCGTCGATCAGGCCGCTGTCGACGTCGGGCGGCGGCTTGATCGCGTCATGGCCGATGGCCAGGATGTCGGAGATGGCGTCGACCAGGATGCCGCGCGTGCGCTCGCCCACCTGCATCACCACCACGACATGGCGCTTCGTCACCTGGGTGGGTCCGCCGCCGAAGCGGGCGCGCAGGTCGAAGATCGGGATGATGATGCCGCGCAGGTTGATCACGCCGCGGACATAGTCGGGCAGGTTCGGCAGGCGGCTTTCCGGCGTCCAGCCGCGGATTTCACGCACGGCCAGGATGTTGACGCCATATTCCTCGCTGCCGACCGTGAAGGTGACGTACTGCTCCTCCGTCCCGTTGGCGATGCCGCCGGTGGTCTGGAGGTCGGTGCGGGAGTTGACGGTGGCGATTGCGGTGGAACTGCTCATCGCTGGGCCTCAAACCGTTTGGCGTTGACGCTGGTCGGACCTGTCCGCCGGGGCGGGCAGGGATGGGGAAGGCGGGGTGGCGCCGCCGGCGCCGTTACCATTGCCGGCGCCGTGGCGGCTCATTTCGCGCAGGCCCGCGACGTCCAGGATCAGGGCGACCCGGCCGTCGCCCAGGATGGTCGCGGCGGCCACGCCGTCCAGCCGGCGGAAATTGGCCTCCAGGCTCTTGATGACGACCTGCTGCTGGCCCAGCACCTCGTCGACCACGAGGCCGAGGCGGGAGCCGTCCTCCGTCTCCACCAGCACGACCAGCCCCTGGGTGGCGTCGTCGATGGCCTTGGGGATGCCAAACAGCCGGTGCAGGTGGACGAGCCGCACATACTCGCCGCGCGCCATCATCACGTCGCACTTGTTGACCAGCCCATGCAGGTCGGCGGGCTTGGGCCGCAGGCTTTCCACGATGTTGGTCAGCGGCAGGACGAAGCGCTCCTCCCCCACCGAGATCACCATGCCGTCCAGCACCGCCAGCGTCAGCGGGAGCGACAGGACGAAGCGCGAGCCCTCACCCGGCGTCGAATAGACGCCGATGCGCCCGCCCAGGCTGGAGATGTTCCGCCGCACCACGTCCATGCCGACGCCGCGGCCGGACAGGTTCGACACCTGATCGGCGGTGGAGAAGCCGGGCAGGAAGATCAGGTGGTCGATCTCCTCGTCGGACATGGTGGCTCCGGGCTGGACCAGCCCCTTCTCGATGGCCTTGGACAGCACCTTGGCGCGGTTGATGCCGCGGCCGTCGTCCGTCACCTCGATCACGATGCGGCCGGACCGGTGGGCGGCGGACAGATGCACGGTGCCGGCGCGCGGCTTGCCGATGCGCTCCCGCTCCTCCGGCCCCTCCAGCCCATGGTCGATGGAGTTGCGGATCATGTGGGTCAGCGGATCGACGAGGTTCTCCACCACCGTCTTGTCGACCTCCGTCGTCTCGCCCGACGTGACCAGCATGACTTCCTTGCCGGTGGCTGCGGCGCATTCGCGCACCAGCCGCGGCATGCGGGAGAAGACGCTGGAGACCGGCTGGGCGCGGATCGACATCACGCTCTCGCGCAGCTCGCGGGTGTGCTGGGCGAGGCTCTCCAGCCCCTCCAGCAGTTCCTGGAACTGGCCGGGCGGCAGGTCGCGCAGATGCTCCGCGATCATCGCCTGGGTGATGACCATCTCGCCGACCATGTTCACCAGCCGGTCGATCTTGTCGAGGTCGACGCGGATGGTGTGGGTGGTCGGTCCGGAATGGTCGCCGCTCGTGCCGCTGCCGTTGCTGCGCTTGGCGCCGTCGCCGGCCTTCGCGGCGCCGGGGGAGCCGGAGGTGGTGGCCGGGGCCGTGGCGGCCGGCGCGGAAGCGGGCGCCGCCGGTTCCGGCAGGTTGGCGGCCGGCAGAGGCTCGGCCGCCTGGATGACGGCGGGGGGCGGCGCCTCGGCGCTGATGCGGATGTCGCAGTCGTCGGCGACGAACTCGAACACGTCGTCGATCTGGGCGCGGTCGATCTGCGGGTCGGCCAGCAGCGTCACCGTCCAGGACAGGTGCAGCAGCTCGGCGTCGAGGTCGCGCAGGGAGGGCAGCTTGTCCAGATGGCAGACCACCTCCGCGTCGCCAAGACGGCGCAGGGCGCGCAGCATGTAGGTCGGCTCGTTGCCGGACAGCAGCAGTTCGGCTTTCGGGCGGAAGACGATGGTCCAGCGGACCTTTCCCTCCGGCACCGGGCCTGAAATCGGAGGGGAGGGCTGGTCGTCGCGGGCGGCCTGGATGGCGGCCAGCGCGTCGCCGAAGATGCCGGCCTCGTCATCCTCGTCGTCGGGATAGAGCGTGCCCGCGGGCGCCGGGGGCGGCTCCTCCGCCGGTGCCTCGGCCTTGCCCAGGAAACGGCGGAGCGCCGCGACCGTCTCGTCGGTGGTGCCGTCCGGCGCGTCGGTTTCGTCGGCGGCATGGGCCAGCAGGCGGGCCAGCACGTCGTTGGCGCGGATCAGCGTGTCGACCAGTTGGGTGGTGACCGGGATCTCGGCGTTGCGCACGCCGTCCATCACCGTTTCGAACTCGTGCGCGAAGGCGACGAGGTCGTTGAAGCCGAAGGCGCCGCCGCCGCCCTTGATCGAATGGACGGCGCGGAAGATCGCGTTCACCTCGTCCATGTCGATCTCGCCGGGGGCGAGGCGCAGCAGCCCGGCCTCGGCGACGGCCAGCAATTCGGCGCTTTCGTCGAAGTAGGTCTGCTTGAAGCGGCTGAGATCGTCCACGGCTGTGCCTCCTTACCGTCCGCTGCGGTTCAGCCGCAGACCTTCTGCACCACCGACACCAGCTTGTCGGGGTTGAAGGGCTTCACGATCCAGCCGGTCGCTCCGGCGGCCCGGCCCTCCGCCTTCTTGCTCTCGTCCGCTTCGGTGGTCAGCATCAGGATCGGCAGGGTGCGGTGGGCGGGAATGGCGCGCAGCCTGCGGATCAGGGTCAGCCCGTCCATCACCGGCATGTTCAGGTCGGTGATGACCAGATCGACCTTGGTGGTGGCGATGGCGCTCATCGCCTGCTGGCCGTCGGCGGCCTCCACCACGTCGTAGCCGGCGCCCCGCAGGGTGAAGGAGACCATGTCGCGCATGGTCCGCGAATCATCCACCGTCATCACTTTCTTCTTCACGCTCGGCTCCATTGCTTCAGCCAGGCGGCGAGACCCAGATCCTCGCACGCTTCGGACAGGACCTCGGACGGGGCGGCGAGGACGAAGGCGGCCCCGCGGTCGGTTGCGTCGCGGGCGGCGACGACCAGCGCCTGGATGCAGGCGGCGCTGATCCGCTCCACCGCGTCCGCCTGCACCGCGACGTCCGCCGACGCCTTGAAGGCGGCACGCAGGCTGTCGAGCAGAGGTTGCGCCATGGGCAAATCCAGGTCGCTGGGCAGGCCCAGGCGAATCCGCCCGCCATCCTCCTCCGTCCACTTGATCAGCGACACGCCACCCCTCCGTCCACAGCAGACGCACTCTTGCGCATTGCGGTTGCAGCAGCGACGTTGCCAGAAGGCGTCTCAAGGATTCGTTAAGCGGAAGTGGCGGATGGACCGGGGGTCGTTGAGAAGTTGGGGATAACCGCAGTCAAAATTGGGACATGCCGCCGGGATCGGAGCAGGGGTATGTGGGTCAGCCCTTTGCCCGCGCGATCAGCGGGCGGAATTCCGCCAGGACCGATTCGTAGACCGGGCGCTTGAATGCGACGATCAGGCCCGGCAGTTCCTCCGCGTCGATCCATTTCCAGGCATCGAATTCCGGATGGTCGGTGTCGAGCCGGATGTCGGCCTCGTCGCCGGTGAAGCGGGCCAGCATCCACATCTGCTCCTGCCCGCGCCAGCGCCCCTTCCAGACCTTGCCCAGCAGTTCGTCGGGAAGGTCGTAGCGGTGGGGGGCGGCGGTCATGGCGATGAACTCCGCCTTCGCGGTGCCGATCTCCTCCTCCAGCTCGCGGAAGGCGGCGGTGCGGACGTCCTCGCCCTCGTCGACGCCGCCCTGGGGCATCTGCCAGTCGGCGTCCGACCCGCAGCGCTTTGCAACGAACACCTCGCCGCGGTCGTTCAGCAGCATGATCCCGACGCAGGGGCGGTAGGGCAGGGTGTTGCGGTCGATGGTGGCGGTCATGGAGACTTCCTTCGGGGAGCGGATCAGGTCTTGGTGATGAAGAAATAGACGGTCATCGCCGCACCCACCAGGATCACCACCTTGCGCAGCACGGGCGGTGGGATGTGGCGGGCGACCGAGGCGCCGGCATAGCCGCCGGCCATGGCGGCGACCAGCATGATCAGCGCCTCCGTCCAATAGACGGCGCCCCCGGCGACGAAGGCCGCCACCGCGACGGCATTGAGGCAGCCGGACACCAGCGACTTCAACCCGTTCATCGCATGCAGGTCGGTCAGGCCGAAGACGCCCAGCGTCGCCAGGATCAGGATGCCGATGCCGCCGCCGAAATAGCCGCCATAGACGGCGATCAGGAACTGCACCGCCAGCACCGTGCCATGACCGATGGTGCAGGTGCGGCGGATCCAGGCCGACGCCTTCGGCCCGACGGCGAACAGCAGCGTCGCGAACAGCAGCAGCCAGGGGACGATGGCCTCGAAGGTCCGCTGCGGCGTCCACAGCAGCAGAAGCGCGCCCAGCAGCCCGCCGATCAGGCTGATGCCGAGGAAGGAGGGCAGGTGGATCTCACGGATGCGCCCCAGTTCCCGCCGGTAGCCATAGGCGCTGGCCAGCGCGCCGGGCGACACGGCGACGGTGCTGGTGGCATTGGCGTTCAGCGGCGGCACGCCGGCCAGGATCAGCGCCGGGAAGGTCAGGAAGCTGCCGCCTCCGGCGACGGCGTTCAGCACGCCCGCGAAAAAGGCGGAGACGATCAGCAGCAGCGTCAGCATGTCACCTTACCCGAAAACCTTGCCCCGGCAGGACCGGCGCGTTGCGTTTTGCACACGCCCGCCCATACCGCAACGCCGAAGTCCCACAACCGCGCGGCTTTCGCAACCCCGAACAATTCGTTAAGGTCGTCGTCCCTTCCACGGATAGAGTGTCCGGAGACCTCCATGTCCGCCCTGCTCGACACCACCGACGCCCTGCACGACCAGATGCTGACCCTCGGCCGGGCCGCCCGCGCCGCCGCGGCCGCGCTGGCGACCGTGCCAGGACCGTCGAAGGACCGGGCGCTGAGGGCGGCGGCGGCGGCCATCCGCGCCCGCGCCGCCGAGATCAAGGCCGCCAACGTCGAAGACATGGCGAACGCCCGCGACCTGTCCGGCCCGATGCGCGAACGGCTGATGCTGGACGACACGCGCATCGAGGGCATGGCCAAGGGGCTGGAGGACATCGCCGACTTCCCCGACCCCATCGGCGGCGTGCTGGCCGAATGGACGCGGCCCAACGGCCTGCGCATCCAGCGCGTCCGCGTGCCGCTGGGCGTCGTCGGCATCATCTATGAAAGCCGGCCCAACGTGACGGCGGATGCCGGCGGCATCTGCCTGAAGTCCGGCAACGCCGCCATCCTGCGCGGCGGGTCGGAGAGCATCCGCTCGTCCCGCGCCATCGCCGACTGCCTGGTCCAAGGCCTGCGCGAGGCCGGACTGCCGGAGGCGGCGATCCAGCTGGTCCCCACCACCGACCGCGCCGCCGTCGGCCACATGCTGACGATGCGCGACTATATCGACGTCATCATCCCGCGCGGCGGCAAGTCTCTGATCCAGCGCATCGCCGACGAAAGCCGGGTGCCGGTCATCAAGCATCTGGACGGCAACTGCCACGTCTATGTCGATGCCGCCGCCGACCTGGAGAAGGCGCGCAAGGTGGTGCTGAACGCCAAGATGCGCCGCACGTCGATCTGCGGCGCCGCCGAGACCCTGCTGGTCGACCGCGCCATCGCCGACAAGGCCCTGCCGGTTCTGGTGAAGGACCTGCTGGACGCCGGCTGCGCCGTGCGCGGTGACGCGGCGGTCCAGGCCGTCGATCCGCGCGTGACCCCGGTGACGCCGGAGGATTGGGACACCGAGTATCTCGACGCCATCATCGCCTGCGGCGTGGTGGACGGCGTGGATGCGGCAATCGACCACATCAACGCCCACAGCTCCCACCACACCGAATCGATCCTGACCGAGGATCCGGCGGCGGCGGAGCGGTTCCTGTCGCGGGTGGACAGCGGCATCGTGCTGTGGAACGCCTCCACCCAGTTCGCCGATGGCGGCGAGTTCGGCATGGGTGCCGAGATCGGCATCTCCACCGACAAGTTCCACGCCCGCGGCCCGGTGGGTGCGGAGCAGTTGACCAGCTACAAGTATGTCGTGCGCGGCGATGGCCAGACGCGGCCCTAAGACCGACGCTCCCCCCTCCTGTGGAACCCTCTCCCCCCCGGGGAGAGGGCAGGGTGAGGGGGTTCCGTCTGTCGGACGGTCCTCGAAGCGTGTCCCCCTCACCCAACCCTCTCCCCGGGGGGGAGAGGGGAAACGCTCCGGGTCGATGCGCAGGTTCCAGAAGGCCCCCCACCTCTATTCCGGGCCGCTCTACGCTGGCCTCACCGTCGGCATCCTCGGCGGGTCGTTCAACCCGGCCCATGCGGGGCATCGGCACATCAGCCTGTTCGCGCTGAAGGCGCTGGGTCTCGACCGGGTCTGGTGGATGGTCAGTCCGCAGAACCCGCTGAAGTCCACCGCCGGCATGGCCTCCCTCGCCGAACGGCTGGCGGAGGCGCGGGCGGTGGCCGCCCATCCGCGGATCGAGGTGACGGCGATCGAGACGGCGCTCGGCACCCGCTTCACCGCCGATACGCTGGCCAAGCTTCAGCGCCGCTTCCCCAAAACGCGGTTCGTTTGGTTGATGGGAGCGGACAATCTGCGACAAATTTCGCGCTGGAAGCTTTGGACACGAATCTTCGACTCGGTGGCCGTTGCGGTTTTCGCCCGCCCCACCTATTCTCTTAGTGCGCTGAGCGGCAAGGCCGCCCAGCGTTTCACCCGTCGACGGGTGTCCGTGTCGGGGGTAAAAGGGCTGGCGCGCCGCAGGCGGCCGGCCTGGGCGTTCTTACGCAACCCCCTGCATCCGGCCTCGGCGACGGCGATCCGGCAGGCACGGGCCGCCGGGTCGTGAAACCGTTGCAAGAGGTTGGAGCCATCACCACGCACACCGAAACGGCCGCGACCGCTCCGCGGCCAGCCGCCGTTCCCCAGATCCTGGAACCGCAGGACCTGAAGGCGCTCATTCAGGCGTCGCTGGACGCCGATCAGGCGGATGACGTGACCGTCATCGATCTCGCCGGGAAAACCACCTTCGCCGATTACATGATCGTGGCGTCGGGCCGCAACACGCGGCACATCGCTGCCATGGCCATGAAGCTGGCCGAAAAGCTGAAGCAGGCCGGCGTCCGCGGCGTCGAGATGGAAGGCATGACCCAGTGCGACTGGGTGCTGGTCGATGCCGGCGACGTGATCGTCCACCTGTTCAAGCCGGAAGTCCGGACCTTCTACAACATCGAGAAGATGTGGGGCCTGGACCTGCCGACGCCGTCGGGCACGGCACGGCTGAGCGCCTGACGGACCGGAGGCGGAGGGCCGCACCATGCGTTTGTGGCTCGCCGCCGTCGGGCGGTCGCGGGGCGGACCGACCCGCGACCTGTTCGACGAGTATGTCGGCCGGCTCAGCTGGCCCTTTACCCTGAAGGAGGTCGAGGTGAAGAAGCGCCTCTCCTCCGACGAATTGAAACGGCAGGAGGCGGAACTGCTGCTCGCCGCCGTGCCGGCCGGCGCCATCGTCGTGGCGCTGGACGAACGCGGCAAGGCGCTGCCCAGCGAGAGCTTCGCCGCCAAGATCGGTGACTGGCGCGACCGTGGCGCCGGCGACCTCGCCTTCCTGATCGGCGGTGCCGACGGCCATGGCGATGCGGTGCGCGCGCGGGCCGACTTCCTGCTCGCCTTCGGGCCGATGACGTGGCCCCACATGCTGGTGCGCGGCATGCTTGCGGAGCAACTCTATCGCGCCCAACAAATTCTTGCCGGTCACCCCTATCACAGATCCTGATACCGAGCGCCGCATCCGGCGCGCGGAAAAGCGCCGGAGCTGAGAAGCACGAAACTCCGAGACCACAACCTTTCGAGAAAGGTAAGCGCGATGACCGAGACCAACCGACCCCGCCCTGTCGTCCTGTGCATTCTGGACGGCTGGGGCTATCGCGAGGAGCGGTCCGACAACGCGATTGCGCTGGGCGAAACCCCGAACTGGGACCGCCTGTGGTCGGCCGAGCCGAAGGCCTTCCTGAACGCCAGCGAGGAAGAGGTCGGCCTGCCGAAGGGGCAGATGGGCAACTCCGAGGTCGGTCACATGAATCTCGGCGCCGGCCGGGTCGTCATGCAGGACCTCGTGATGATCGACCATGCCATCGTCGAGGGCGATCTCGAGCGCAATCAGGCGCTGAACGATCTCGTGAAGACGATGCACAAGACCGGCGGGTGCGTCCATCTGATGGGCCTGCTGTCGCCGGGCGGCGTGCATTCGCACCAGGACCACATCGCGGCGCTGGCCGGCGTGCTGTCGCGCGAGGGCGTGCCGGTGGCCGTCCACGCCTTCACCGACGGCCGCGACGTGCCGCCGCAGAGCGCCAAGGATCAGGTGGCCGAGTTCATGGCCGACGTCTTCGAGCTGCCGGGCGTCGAGGTGGCGACCGTCATCGGCCGCTATTACGCGATGGACCGCGACAAGCGCTGGGACCGCGTCGCCAAGGCCTATGCCGCGATGACCAAGGCAGAGGGCGAGCGCGCCGCCGACCCGATCCAGGCGATCGAGCAGAGCTATGCCGCCGACAAGCATGACGAGTTCATCCTGCCGACGGTGATCGGCGACTATGCCGGTATGAAGGACGGCGACGCCATCCTGATGGCGAATTTCCGCGCCGACCGCGCCCGCGAGATCCTGGCCGCCTATGTCGACAAGGATTTCGACGGCTTCCCGGTGGATGGCGCCCCGAAGCTGGCCGCCGCCGTCGGCATGGTCGAATACTCGTCGTCGCTGGCGAAGCTGATGACCACCATCTTTCCGCCGAAATCCCTGACCAAGGTGCTTGGCGAGGTGGTTTCCGAGGCCGGAATGAAGCAGCTGCGCATCGCAGAGACGGAGAAGTACCCCCACGTCACCTTCTTCTTCAACGGTGGTGAGGAGCGGGTGTATGAGGGCGAGGATCGCATCCTGGTCCCGTCGCCGAAGGTCGCCACCTATGACCTGCAGCCGGAGATGTCCGCCGCCGAGGTGACCGACAAGCTGGTCGGCGCCATCGATTCCGGCAAGTACGACCTGATCGTCGTCAACTTCGCCAATCCCGACATGGTCGGCCACAGCGGCATGCTCGACGCCGCCATCAAGGCGGTGCAGGCGGTCGACGGCAGCCTGGGGCAGGTGGAGGCTGCGGTGCGCCGCGCCGGCGGCACCATGCTGGTCACCGCCGACCACGGCAACTGCGAGCTGATGAAGGACCCGGAGACCGGCGGGCCACACACCGCCCACACGTTGGACAAGGTTCCGCTGGTGCTGGTCAACGGTCCGGCCGGCGCCCGGATCGAAAGCGGCCGTCTGGCCGACATCGCCCCGACGCTGCTCGACCTGCTGGGCCTGCCCAAGCCGGCCGAGATGACTGGCCGCAACCTGCTGGTCCGTACCGCCGCCCGCGCGGCGGCGGAGTAACGGATGGCGCCGCGTCGCTCTTTCACGCCGTATTCCCCCTCTCCCCCCCGGGGAGAGGGTCGGGGTGAGGGGGGCGCGTGGCGTGGAGATGCAGAATCTTCAGTACGTAGATCAGCTTTTCAATCTACGCCTCGCACTGCATCCCCCTCACCCAGCCCTCTCCCCGCTTTCAGCGGACCGGAGGTCCGCCTGTCGCGTCAGCGCAAACAAAGTATGCGCGTGAGCGGGGGGGAGAGGGTATCCGGGGTGGGGGAGGGGTTTGTTAAAGGCTTCGTGGTCGTCGCCGGCCTGATCCTCGCCCAGCCGGCGAATGCCCAGACCGATGCCCCCAAGGATACGCTGAAGCGCGTCGAGCAGCAGCTTCAGACCGGCAAGCAGCGCCAGCAGCTGCTGGAACGCCAATCCCAAGCCCTGCAGACGGAACTGGACGACCTGCGCGGCCGGCTGATTGCACTTGCCGACCAAGCGCGCGGGCAGGAACAGGCACTCGACCAACTGGAAGAGACGCTCACCGCCCTTGAGGGGGAGGAGCGCGAGCGGTCCGCCGGGCTGGACGCCGAACGGCAGCAGATCGCCACCCTGCTGGCTGCCCTCCAGCGGTTGGCCCGCATCCCGCCGGAAGCGGCACTGGCCCGGCCGGAAAGTCCGGTCGACACCCTGCGCTCCGCCCTGCTGCTGCGCGACGCGGTGCCTGCCCTGAAGGCGCGGGCCGACGCGCTGTCGCAGGCGCTGACCGCGTTGGCCGACACCCGCGGCAGGCTGGTGGACCAGCGCTCCAAGGCGCTGGCGGCGCGGGTGGCGCTGGCCGAGAAGCAGGGCGAGATGAACCGCCTGATCGCCCGGCGCGAGGAGCTGTCGCGCCAGACCGAGGAGGAGCGCGTGCAGGTCGGCCAGCGCATGGCGGAGCTGTCTGGCCAAGCCACCGACCTGCGCCAGCTGATGGAGCGGATCGAGGCCGAACGTCGCGCCGCCGCCGAGGCCGCCGCCCGCCGCGAGGCAGAGCGGCGCGAGGCGGAGCGCCGGGAGGCCGCCAAGCGCGAGGCGGAGAAGCGCGAGGCCGAGCGGCGCCTCGCCGCCCAGAAGGAGGCCGAGCGCAAGGAGGCCGAACGCAAGCTGGCCGAACTGCGCGCCGCCGAGCAGAAGATTGCCGAACAAAAGGCCGCCGAGGAAAAGCGCGCGAAGGACGAAGCCGCGAAGGAAGCGGCACGCGAGCGCGAACTGGCCGCAAAGGCGCCGGATGGTCCTCCCGCGGTCGCCGGCATGGTGCTGCCGGCTGCCGGAAAGCTGACCACCCGCTTCGGCGAGGCCGACCGCTACGGCGCCACCAGCCGTGGCGTGACGGTTCAGACCCGCGCCGGGGCCGCCGTGGTGGCGCCGCGCGGCGGCACGATCGTGTTTGCCGGCCCCTTCAAGGGCTATGGCCTCATCTTGATCGTGGAACACGGCAACGGATATCATAGTTTGATTGCGGGTTTGGGCCGGATCGACACGGCAGTCGGGCGTAAGGTGGCCGGCGGGGAACCGCTGGCGGTCATGCCGCCGGACGGCAATCCGGATCTCTATTTCGAGCTGCGACGAAACGGCCAGCCGATCAACCCGCAACGCGGGTTCGGCGCCCCGGAGGGGAAAGGACAAGGGTAGATGAGGATGATCAAGCGCGCCGCCACGGCGGCTGCTCTGGTGTTTCTGGGCGCCGGCGTCGCCACCGTCACCGCTCAGTCCAGCAATTCGTCGGACACCTACCGGCAGCTGAACCTGTTCGGCGACGTCTTCGAGCGCGTCCGCGCCGAATATGTCGAGCAGGTCACCGACGAACAGCTGATCGAATCGGCGATCAACGGGATGCTGACCTCGCTCGACCCGCATTCGAGCTATCTGAACAAGAAAAGCTTCCAGGACATGCAGGTCCAGACCCGTGGCGAGTTCGGCGGGCTGGGCATCGAGGTGACGATGGAGAACGGCCTGGTGAAGGTCGTGTCGCCCATCGACGACACCCCGGCCTTCCGCGCCGGCCTGCAGCCGGGCGACCTGATCGTCCAGCTGAACGGCGAGGCGGTGATGGGCCTCAGCCTGAACGAGGCGGTGGAGAAGATGCGCGGGCCGGTGGGCAGCGAGCTGAAGGTCACCGTCCGCCGCGGCGAGGCGGGCGAGCCCTTCACCGTGTCGCTGACCCGCGCCGTCATCAAGGTGCAGTCGGTCCGCTACCGCGCCGAAGGCGACATCGGCTACATCCGCGTCACCAGCTTCAACGAGCAGACGCAGAGCGGGCTGGAGAAGGCGATCTCCTCGCTGCAGCAGCAGTTGGGCGACAAGCTGAAGGGCTTCGTGCTCGACCTGCGCAACAATCCGGGCGGCCTGCTCGATCAGGCGGTGTCGGTGTCCGATACCTTCCTGGAGAAGGGCGAGATCGTGTCGACCCGCGGCCGGCGCGCGGAGGAGGGCACCCGCTTCAACGCAAAGGCGGGCGACCTGATCAAGAACCTGCCGATGGTGGTGCTGATCAACGGCGGCTCGGCCTCGGCCTCGGAAATCGTCGCCGGCGCGCTGCAGGACCACAAGCGCGCCATCATCATGGGCACCCAGACCTTCGGCAAGGGATCGGTCCAGACCATCATCCCGCTGCCCGGCCATGGCGCCATGCGGCTGACCACGGCGCGCTACTACACGCCGTCGGGCCGCTCTATCCAGCAGTTGGGCATCACCCCGGACATCGAGGTGCATGTCGCCAAGGTGGAGGATCTGGACAAGAACATCGTCCGCCGCCGCGAAGCCGATCTGAAGGGTGCGCTGGTCAACCCCGACGCCAACAAGGCGCCGCGTCCGGCCACCACCAACCCGGCCGCGCCCGGCACTCCCGCCGCTCCGAATCCGGGCGCGCCGGGCGCCGGTGCGCCTCCGACCGCTCCCGGGGCCGCTCCCGGGGCCGCTCCTGCGCCGGGTGCCGCCCCGACCGATGGTGCCGCGGCGGAGGGGGCCGAGCCGCCCTTCGACTTCCAGCTCGCCCGCGCGCTGGATCTGCTGCGCGGCGTCGCCCTATTCCAGCAGCGCGCCGCGGCGCGCTGACCGGGGCTGACGACGGTGAAGGCTCCCGCTCTGCTCGGTCGTCTGCGGTTCGATTTCCGGGGCCTGCGCCCCGGGCTCGGCTGGCTGCGCCGCATCCGTGGCGGGGCGGGACCTCGCAAGCCGCTGTCCAGGCCGCTTCTGGGCGCCGTTGCCCTGGTGGCGGTCGCCTATGCCGGGCTGGGCGGATGGTTGGCGCTGAATGCCGACGCGACGCGGGAGGCATGGCAGGCCTCCATACCCTCGGCCACGGTCGCGGTCGCTCCACTGCCGCCGCCACCGAAGCCGGAGCCGAAGGTCGCCGCACCGGCGGCACCATTGCCGACCGACGCCGCGCCGCTGCCCCTGCCGGGCGCCCCGGCGGCGGCGGTGACGCTGGTCCCGGCGCCGGTGCCGGGGCTGGTGGAGGACAGCCGCAGCGGCCCGCTGCCGCGCATCGCTCAGGACGGGCGCAAGCCATGGCAGGTCTATGCCCGGCCATTCCCCGCGACCGACAAGCGTCCGCGCGTCGCCATCGTCATGTCGGACCTGGGCCTCAGCGGCGTCACCACCGGCAATGCGCTGGCGAAGCTGCCGCCCGGCATCACGCTGGCCTTCCTGCCCTATGCCGAGCGGCTGGACGACTGGGTCGAGCGCGCCCGCACCAAGGGGCACGAGGTGATGCTGTCGGTGCCGATGGAGCCGTTGAACTATCCGCGCGACGATCCCGGCCCCAACGCGCTGCTGACCATGCTCGGCCCCGACCGCAATGTGGAGCGGCTGGAATGGTCGCTGGGCAAGGCGGTGGGCTATGTCGGCATCACCAGCACCACCGGCAGCAAGTTCACCGCCAACCCGGCGGCGATGCAGCCGGTGATCGATGCACTGAAGGCCCGCGGCCTGCTTCTGGTCGATGCCCGTGCCAACCCGAAGAGCGTCGCCGGGCCGCTCGCCAATCTGGCCGGCGTGCCGCGGGCGTTGGGCGACCGTATCATCGACCGCGACCTGTCGCGCGGCGCCATCGACGACCAGCTGCGCGAACTGGAGGAGCTTGCCAAGACCAACGGTGCCGCCGTCGGCTTCGCATCCCCCTATCCGACCACGATCGAGCGCCTCAATCTGTGGCTGACATCGGTGGCAGACCGCGGGATCGCGCTGGCCCCCGTGTCGGCGGTGGTCAACATCCAGAAATAGCGTTCGCGCTCATTCCGCCCGATGCGACAACGCGCATCGGGCGGTTGCGCGTGTGTGCCTTGCGTCACTGCGCCCGTTGCGAGAATATCTCCGCCGGATTTCAAATTGGCGGAGAGGGCGGATGTACCATCCGGAAGCGCTGGAGCCCATCGTCGCGTTTCTGCGCGGGATCGGCATACAGGTGGAGTATGGCGAGGGCGCCCTTGGCGGCTTTCTGCCCGGCGTGAACATCCATGCCGGTGTGATCCATGCCGATCCCGAAACCCTGCTGGGGCCGGGCGACCTGCTGCATGAGGCGGGGCACATGATCGTTCTGCCGCGCCGGTATTGGCCGCTGCTGGGTCGCGACTTGCAGGCCGACATCGACGGCATCCTTGCCGACCAGACCGCGCGGGACGGAACGCCCGATCCGGTCTTGACCTTGGCCGCCCGGCAGGGCGAGTTCATGTCCCAGGCTTGGTCCTATGCCGTCGTCCATCATCTGGGCTTGCCGCAGGAATGCCTGTTCTTCCCCGGATCGTACAAATACACCGACTATCAGGGCGCCCACCCGATGCTGGCCTGGATCGAGCAGGGGACCCATTTCGGCCTGATCAATCTGGCGCAGTCCGGCTTCACCGGCTATGCGGGGATGTTCGCCTATATGGGCAACAACGGACTGGCGCCGTTTCCGCAGATGGCAAAGTGGACGTTGGATTGAGGAGGGATGCGTGCGTTTGCCCCCTCCCCATCCCTCCCCCGCTTCGCGGGAGAGGGAGCAGGACGCTTGTTAGGGCGTAGCAAAGGGTGGCGGAAGTCCCCTCTCCCGCGAAGCGGGGGAGGGTTAGGGAGGGGGCACGCCGCAGCAACCCCTCACCCGCAAAGCGCATCCCAATCCAGCGCCCCCGGATCCTCCACCAGATGGTCGACAGTGTCGAACACCACGGCGGGGTGCTGGGGCCAGGCGATGGTCAGCATGCCGGCGGCCTTGGCGCTGCGGGCGCCGGTGGGGCTGTCCTCGATCACCGCGCAGGCTTCCGGGGGCAGGCCCAGCATCTTCGCGGCCAGCAGGTAGGGCTCGGGATGCGGCTTGCCGTTGGCGACGTCCTCGCGGGCGATGCTGAAGCGGAAATGCGGGATCGACATGGCGCGCATGTTGGCATCGACGATCATGCGCCCGCCGTTGGAGACACAGGCCTGCGCCAGCCCGCGGGCGGCGAAGGCCTCCACCAGGGCGAAGGCGCCTTCGCGCGGGCGGACCTGATGGACGCTGGCGACATACTGGGCGTTGATCTCGTCCGCCCAGGCGTGCAGGTCGATCGGGAAGGGGCGGCGGGCGTGCAGGGCGGCGTAGATCTCGCGGAACGCGACGCCGTGCATCGACCGGCAATCCTCGTCACTCAGCTCATGACCATAGCCGCGGCAGACCTCGACGGTGATCTGCTGGTGCCACGGCTCGCTGTCCATCAGCGTGCCGTCAATGTCCCACAGGACGGCACGGATCGGGTGACTGATCATGCCGGTCACCGCACCACCAGATCGTCGCGGTGGATCATCTCGTCGCGCCCCTGATAGCCCAGGATCTCCGGGATCTCGGTGCTCTTGTGGCGCAGGATCTTGCGGGCGTCGTCGGCGCTGTAGGCGACCAGGCCGCGGGCGACCTCTCGCCCGTCCTGGGTGCGGACGATCACCACGTCGCCGCGGTCGAACTCGCCCTGCACGGCGGTGACGCCGGCCGGCAGCAGGCTTGCGCCGTGCGACAGGGCGCGCATGGCGCCGTCATCGACCACCAGCACGCCGGTGGCGTTCACATGGCCGGCGATCCAGGCCTTGCGGGCGCTGGTCGGCTCGGCGGAGGGGAGGAACCAGGTGCAGAGCGCACCGCCATCCTCCGGCCGCCGCTCCAGCGCCGCCAGCGGGTTCATGCGCTTGCCCTTGGCGATGACCATGCGGCAGCCGGCCGACAGGGCGACGCGCGCCGCGGCGATCTTGGTCACCATGCCGCCGCTGCTGTAGCCGGGGGGCGGCTCGCCGGCCATACCCTCGATCTCCGGCGTCAGTTCGCGCACGGTGGGGATGTGGCGGGCGTCCGGGTCCTTGCGGGGGTCGGCGGTGTAGAGGCCGTCGATGTCCGACAGCAGCACCAGCGTGTCGGCGCTGACCATCTGCGCCACGCGGGCGGCCAGCCGGTCATTGTCGCCGAAGCGGATTTCGGCCGTGGCGACCGTATCGTTCTCGTTGATGACGGGAACGGCGCCCAGCTTCAGCAGGGTGTCGATGGTGTTGCGGGCATTCAGGTGGCGCCGACGCTCCTCGGTGTCCTCCAGCGTCACCAGGACCTGGGCGACGGTGACGTCGTGGCGGGCCAGCGTTTCCTGATAGGCGTGGGCCAGACGGATCTGCCCGGTGGCGGCGGCCGCCTGCTTCTCTTCCAGCTTCAGAGCCCGGCCGACGAGACCGAGATGCTCCCGCCCGCAGGCGACGGCGCCGGAGGTGACGATCACCACCTCCTGCCCGCGCTTGCGGCAGGCGGCGACGTCGTCGGCCAGGGCGTCGAGCCAGTCCCGGCGGATTTGCCGGGTTTCCCCATCGACCAGAAGGGCCGAACCGATCTTTACGACCAGCCGGCGGGATTCGAGAAGGGTAGGGGCGTCAAGCGCCATGGCGGGAGGTTCCGTCCGTATCGTCGTCCGAGCCGTCCTCTTCGCCCTCCGGCTCTTCCCCGTCAAGGGCTTCGTCCGAGTCGGCGTCCAGCTCTTCGCCCTCTTCGAGATCATTCTCCTCGAAGTCCTCATCCTCGCCGCCGACCCATTCGCCGGTTTCGTCGTCCCACTGCATCTCGCTGTCGTCGGGCAGCTTCTGGCCGACCGGCGGACGCGGGATGGACCGGGTCGCGGGGGCGTGGATGACCTCGGGCTCTTCCGCCTTGGATTCCTTGATGACCGTCAGCAGGCGGTACAGCACCTGCTTCACGCCGTCGCCGGTGGCGCCGGACAGCACCATCACCTCGGCGCCGGAGGCTTCCTCCAGCGCCTTCTTCTTCTCCTCGATCTCCTCGTCCAGCAGGGCGTCGGACTTGTTCAGCCCGATGACCTCCGGCTTGACGGCGAGGTTGCCGCCATAGGCCTCCAGCTCGTTCCGGATCGTGCGGTAGGAGGCGACGACGTCGTCGGCCGTGCCGTCGATCAGGTGCAGCAGGATGCGCGAGCGCTCGACATGGCCGAGGAAACGGTCGCCCAGCCCATGGCCCTCATGCGCGCCTTCGATCAGGCCGGGGATGTCGGCGATGACGAACTCTTCGTCACCGGCGCGGACGACGCCCAGGTTGGGAGCCAGCGTGGTGAAGGGGTAATCGGCGATCTTCGGCTTGGCCGCGGTGGTCGCCGCCAGGAAGGTCGACTTGCCGGCATTGGGCAGGCCCAGCAACCCGGCATCGGCGATCAGCTTCAGCCGCAGCCAGACCCACTGCTCCTGCCCCGGCCAGCCGGGGTGGAACTTGCGTGGCGCCCGGTTGGTCGGCGTCTTGAAATGCGCGTTGCCGTGCCCGCCGTCGCCGCCGCGCAGGAAGACGCGGCGCTGGCCGGCCTCGGTCAGGTCGCACAACACCGTTTCCTGGTTCTCGTCCAGGATCTGGGTGCCGACCGGCACGCGCAGGACGACATCCTCGCCGCGCGCGCCGTTGCGGTTGCTGCCCATGCCGTGATGGCCGCGCTGCGCCTTGAAGTGCTGCTTGTAGCGGTAGTCGATCAGCGTGTTCAGGCCGTCCGCCGCCTCGATGATCACGTCCCCGCCCCGTCCGCCGTCACCGCCGTCGGGACCGCCGAACTCGATGAACTTCTCGCGCCGGAACGCCACGGCGCCGGGACCGCCGTCACCGCTCTTCAGGAAGACCTTGGCTTGATCGAGAAACTTCATCGGAGGACCTTGCCCGTAAACGGAAGGGGAACCGGCAGCGGGACGGTACCGGACTGAAAACGAAAATCGGGGAGCCGGTCGCCCGGTCCCCCGATCTTATCCCACAAGCGTGCAGGCCTGCGACACAGGCCGCGCAACGACCTTAATGGTTACTCGGCAGCGACGGCCGGAACCTGGTCGTTGGCCGGAACGACGTTCACGAAAGTGCGGCCGTTCGAGCTGTGCTTGAAGTAAACCTGGCCGTCGGCCATCGCGAACAGGGTGTGGTCGCGACCGAGACCGACGTTCTCGCCCGGGTGGAACTTCGTGCCACGCTGACGGACGATGATGTTGCCGGAGACGACGTTCTCGCCACCGAAACGCTTCACGCCGAGACGGCGACCGGCGGAGTCACGGCCGTTGCGGGACGAGCCGCCTGCCTTTTTGTGTGCCATGGGGTGTTGCTCCTAAACTGAAGATGCGCCTGAACGCCGGACCGGGAGACCCGGATCAGGCGGCGCCGTTGATGCCGGTGATGCGCAGGACGGTCAGGTCCTGGCGGTGGCCGTTCTTGCGGCGGTAGTTCTGGCGGCGCTTCTTCTTGAAGACGATGATCTTCGGGCCGCGATCCTGGGCGACGACCTCGGCGACGACCGAGGCGCCGGCCACGGTCGGGGTGCCGATGGTGGTGTTGCCTGCGTCGCCGACCATCAGCACGTCATCGAGCGTGATGGAGGCGCCAGCATCGGCCTCGAGCTTCTCAACACGGATCACGTCGCCATTGGCGACCTTGTACTGCTTGCCGCCGGTGCGGATCACTGCAAACATTGTCGTCACTGCCTATGTCAAAACAAACGGCGGGCTTCTCGCCCACCGTTCGATGCGCAAGCCCGTTCATGGGAGCGACGATCTATACTCAGGAGGGGCTCGGAGTCAACAGGGATGCGGCCCAAACGCGTCGCATTTTTCTGCAAAAAAGGCTTGCGCGGCCGCAGGCGTTTATATAGGTTCCGCCCACCCCGCCAAACGGGGCAGCGGATGGGTGGCAGAGCGGTTGAATGCACCGCACTCGAAATGCGGCATACCCTCACGGGTATCGGGAGTTCGAATCTCCCCCCATCCGCCATTCTCTCTCTTCTGAGAGAGGGAAGACAGCAGAAAGCGCCAGCCGGATCGGTTAGGCGCTTTTTTCATGTCCGCGGTCCCGCTTCGTCCGGTCGAGCTTCCCCTTTTTCGCCGCGCGATGCCGATGGCCTTTCCTCCGGCTGGATTGTTGGTCATGTCAACGCCAGCGACCGGAAGGGTGCCGCCGTCATGAACACGCTCAGCCGCCATGATGGGTGCCTGCGCTTCTCCTATGTGGCCGAAGGCGGTTTGCGGGTGGAGGGCACCCATGATCCGGTGGAGCAGGTGCTGATCCTGACGGTGAAGGCCCCGCAGGGACGGGTGATTCACATGGATGCGATCCCCTGCGAGGATCCCCGCGTCATCCTGGAGGCCTTGCGCGAGTGGGGCGAGCCGCCGGAGGAGGTGCGCGACGCGCTGCCCGCATTGGGCGGCAACAGGATCCTGTTGGAGACGCGGCTCGGCGACTCGGTGCGGGCCTCGGTTCGGCGCCATGGCATGAAGGTGGAGGTCGTTTTCATCGATGCCGATGGCCGGCGGGTGGCGGAGTTGAGGGCCGGCAGCCTTGAAGCTCTCGATGCCAAGGCGGGCGGGCTGCTGCGCCTGTCGCAGCGGACGCGTGCGGTGCTCAGCGCCTGGCTCTCGGCGGAACCGCTGTGGCTGGCGGCATTCCTGTTGGGCGGTCCGTTCCTCGGGGCTCTGCTGATCGTCTTCGGGGCACAGGTGTCGCCGGAACAGGTGCTGGTCACCGCCTATGCCGGGGCCGCCGGGCTGGTCGCCGCCTTCGAGCTGTTGCGCGCCGGCTATGCGGAATGGGTGCTGGCGCCCCCGGACAGCTTTCCGCGCGCCTGACCCGGGCCGGCCACCAAGGAAACGGCGCCCCGGAAGGTCCGGGGCGCCGTTCTCATGTCCGCGTCATGCACGGACGGACCGCGTTGGTGCGTCAGGCCGCCTGCTGGGTCAGGGCGGGAGCCGAAGCGGGCGCTTCGACCTGCACCGTCTCGCTGCCGGCGGCGGTGACGATCGGAATGCTCCGCGGCTTCATCGCTTCGGGTACCTCGCGTGCCAGCTCGATGTGCAGAAGGCCATTCTGAAGAGACGCGCTGGTCACCTTGATGAAGTCGGCGAGCTGAAAGCGGCGCTCGAACGCGCGGCCGGCGATACCCCGGTAGAGGAATTGGCCGGTCGGCTCGTCCTTCTTAGCTTTACCCGTGACGGTCAACGAGTTCTGGTGAGCGGTGATGTTGAGGTCGTCCAGACCGAAGCCGGCGACGGCCATGGTGATCCGGTACGAATCCTCGCTCAGCTTTTCGATGTTGTAGGGCGGGTAGGACGCCGCCTCGTCACCGGTGGTCGCGGTCTCCAGCAGACGCGACAGGCGGTCGAAACCGACGGTGGAACGGAACAGCGGCGAAAGGTCGTAGCTGCGCATGACATATCCTCCGAAAGAGCGATACGGCCGTCGAGGACCACGACAGCGGTCGGTCCTCTAAGGGCGGGGTTGGTGGCGGACCCCTGATGGGCATCCGCCGGACGAGCGAGAGATAATCGATGCTCTGTCCCGTTCAAGAGGGCGGCCGCACCAACTCGGGTGAAACCCCGCTTGGGGTTGCCGGGTACCGCCCAGTCACCAATTGTTAATCAGTTGCGGCAAGGCTCAAGCTAGGGCCGTAAGTCCGCGGGAGGGGGCCGACGACCATGACGCACACCTTCTTCTTCAACGGTCCCTACGACGAGACCATGGCCCTCTTGATCGAGGCGCGGAATTACATCGCCTATCATGATGTGGCTGAACACCGGAAGCTGCCGCCGCAGGTCCGACTGCAGATCTCTTACGAGTCGATGCGGGTGACCAGCCGCCTGACCCAGGTGATGGCCTGGCTCTTGGCGCAGAAGGCCGTGCATGCCGGCGAGATGACGAAGGAGCAGGCGGCGAGCGAGGATTTCGCGCTGTCCGGCGGCGAAATCTGTTCCGATCCCAGCGGCCCCGACAATGAGGGGCTGCCATCCGGCCTGCGCAGCCTGCTGGAGCGCAGCCACAGCCTGTACATGCGCGTCCATCGGCTCGACGCCATGGTCCGCGCCGACGTGGAGCGCGAGGCCGCGGCGGCGGTGGGGTAAAGGAGCCCCGGGACACGCGGCTTCACGACACGCACAAACGAAAAGGGCGTCCGAACCGGTCGGACGCCCTTTTCGCATCGGCAGGATAGAAGCGCGAGAACCGCTTACTTCTTGAGGCCGAAGTTCGCGAAGCGCTTGTTGAACTTGGCGATCTGCCCGCCGGTGTCCAGCAGCTTCTGCACGCCGGTCCAGGCCGGGTGCGACTTCGGGTCGATGTCGAGGCGCAGCGTGTCGCCCGGCTTGCCCATGGTGGAGCGGGTCGTGAACGAGCTGCCGTCGGTCATGACCACGGTGATCTCGTGATAGTCGGGATGGATGTCAGTCTTCATGGCCGGGGTTCCTGCAAAGCGAGCGGCGTCTATACCAAAACACCTCCGCCGGCGCAACCCTGGAATCGCCGCTCATTCGAGGCGTCCATACCAATATCCGCGGGCGGTTTCCGGGCGCTTTCGCCCGTCGGTCGCCTTGTTGGGGCCTTTCAACCACGCTATATGGCAGCGATCCGCAGCAATACCCCCAACAGACAAGCGGGAACAGCGTGGCTCGCCAACCCTCCCCCGACCTGATTGCCGCCTCCACCCGCGGCGAGGCGGATGCCCGCCGCCGCGATCTTGGACCGCTGCGCCGGCTGGTGCCGTTCCTGCTTCCCTACAAATGGCGCATCCTTGGCGCGATGGTGGCGCTGACCGTGGCGGCCGGCACCGTGCTGGGGCTGGGGCAGGGGATGCGGGTGCTGATCGACCAGGGTTTCGCCGGCGGCGACACCTCGCTGCTCGACCGGGCGCTGCTGGTGCTGCTGGGGGTGATCGCGCTGATGGCGGCCTCCACCTATGGGCGCTTCTATCTGGTCAGCTGGATCGGCGAGCGGGTGGTCGCCGACATCCGGCGCGCCGTCTACGACCATGTGCTGACCCTGTCGCCGGGTTTCTTCGAGACGACCAAGACCGGCGAGATCCTGTCGCGCCTGACCACCGACACCACGCTTTTGCAGGTGGTGGTCGGGTCGTCGGCCTCCATCGCGCTGCGCAACGCGCTGCTGTTCCTGGGCGGCACCGGCATGCTGCTGATCACCTCGCCCAAGCTGACCGGGCTGGTGGCGCTGGTGGTTCCGCTGGTGGTCGCACCCATCGTGTTCTTCGGCCGGCGGGTGCGCAAGCTGTCGCGCGACAGCCAGGACCGCATCGCCGATGTGGGTTCCTTCGTGGAGGAGACGCTGGCCGCCATCCGCACGGTCCAGGCCTACACCCACGAGGCCATCGACCGCGCCCTGTTCGGCAAGCGGGTGGAGGAGGCATTCGACGTCGCCATCCGCCGCGTTCGGGTGCGGGCGCTGATGACCGTGATCGTCATCGTTCTGGTGTTCGGCGCCGTCGGCATCATCCTGTGGATCGGTGGCCATGACGTGGTGGCCGGTCGGCTGACACCGGGCGAGCTGTCGGCCTTCGTCATCTATTCCGTGGTGGTGGCCGGTTCGGTCGGCGCCATCAGCGAGGTGATCGGCGACCTGCAGCGCGCCGCCGGCGCGACCGAGCGGCTGTTCGGCCTGCTGGCCATCGAGTCGGAAATCCGCGCGCCGGCTGCGCCCAAGCCGCTGCCCAGCCCGGCGGCGGGGGCGCTGTCCTTCGACGCCGTCCGCTTCCATTACCCCTCGCGCCCCGACTGGGCGGCGCTTGAGGGCTTCTCGCTGGACGTGAGGCCAGGCGAGCGGGTGGCGCTGGTCGGCCCGTCGGGGGCCGGCAAATCGACGGTGTTCCAGCTTCTGCTGCGCTATTACGACCCGCAGGCCGGATCGGTGCGGCTCGACGGCGTCGAACTCCGCGACGCCGATCCGGTGGCTGTGCGGCGCCGGCTGGGCCTCGTGGCGCAGGACCCGGTGGTCTTCTCCGCCAATGCCTGGGAGAACATCCGCTACGGCCGCCCCGACGCGTCGGATGCCGAGGTGCGCGCCGCCGCCGAGGCCGCCCATGCGCTGGACTTCCTCGACGCGCTGCCGGAGGGGCTCGGCACCTTCCTGGGCGAGAAGGGCGTGCGGCTGTCGGGCGGCCAGCGCCAGCGCCTCGCGATCGCCCGCGCCATCCTGCGCGACCCGCCGGTGCTGCTGCTGGACGAGGCGACCAGCGCGCTGGATGCCGAGAGCGAGCGGATGGTGCAGGACGCGCTCGACCGGCTGATGCATGGCCGCACCACCCTGATCGTCGCCCACCGGCTGGCGACGGTGCTGAACGCCGACCGCATCGTGGTGATGGACAAGGGCCGCGTGGTGGAGACCGGCACCCATGCCGAACTGGTGGCGCAGGGCGGTCTCTACGCAAGGCTGGCGGCCTTGCAGTTCGACCGGGCGGACGGGGTGGCGTAGGATCTGCTTCCGTCGGCGTTAGACCCCCACCTTAATCCTCCCCCGCTGGGCGGGGGAGGAGACAAATGCTTGTTCGGGAAAGCTGCGGCAGTCCCTCCCCCGCCCAGCGGGGGAGGTTAGGTGGGGGTCTAACGCCGCAAAGCTCAACCACCCCCAACCGGCGAGGCAGTGCGATGGCGCGGATATCGGCGGGCCGCCTGATGGCGGTGATGGTGAAGGAGTTCATCCAGATGCGGCGCGACCGGCTGACCTTCGCCATGATGGTGGGGGTGCCGATCCTGCAACTGATCCTGTTCGGCTTCGCCATCAACTCCGACCCCAAGGCGCTGCCGACCGCCGTGCTGGTCGCCGATTCAAGCCCTTTCGCCCGGACGCTGGTGGCGGCGATGGAAAACTCCCGCTATTTCGCCATCACCCGTGCCGCGACGTCGGAGGCCGAGGTCGACCGCTTGCTGGCGGAGGGGGAGGTGCAGTTCGCCGTCACCATCCCCGCCGGCTTCGCCCGCGACCTCCAGCGCGGCACCCGCCCGGTGCTGCTGGTGGAGGCCGACGCCACCGACCCGGCGGCGACCAGCAATGCGCTGTCGGCCCTGTCCACCATCGCGCGGCAGGCGCTGAACCCCGACCTGACCGGACCACTGGCGGCCTTGCGCGCGGCTCCCGATCCGGTGGAACTGCGCATCCATCGCCGCTACAACCCGGAAGGCATCACCCAGTACAATGTCGTGCCCGGCCTGATGGGCGTGGTGTTGACCATGACCATGGTGATGATGACGGCCCTGGCCGTCACCCGCGAGCGGGAACGCGGGACCATGGAGAACCTGCTGGCCATGCCGGTCCGCCCGTTCGAGGTGATGCTGGGCAAGATCGTTCCCTTCGTCGCTATCGGCTATGTCCAGGTGCTGCTGATCGTGGTGGCGGCGCGGCTGCTGTTCGATGTGCCCATCGTCGGCAGCCTCGGCCTGCTGTCGGCTGTGCTGATCCTGTTCATCGCGGCCAATCTCGCCGTCGGCTTCACCTTCTCCACGCTGGCGCGCAACCAGCTGCAGGCGATGCAGATGTCCTTCTTCTTCTTCCTGCCGTCGATGCTGCTGTCCGGCTTCATGTTTCCGTTCCGCGGCATGCCCGGATGGGCGCAGGCGGTGGGGGAGCTGCTGCCGCTGACCCATTTCCTGCGCATCGTCCGTGGCATCCTGCTGAAAGGAAACGGGCTGGCCGAGATCGCGGCGGAGGTGCTGGCGCTCCTCCTGTTCCTGACGGTGGTGACGGTGGTGGCGCTGAGGCGCTACCGCCAGACGCTGGACTGAGCGCCGCAAGCCGTAGCTTCGGCCAAGGGGCGCACCACGGATGGACCGGAACGGCGCCTGACCGTCCGGTTGTGCGGCCCGGAGGCATCCTCCATCATTCCTTAACCACGACTCCGCTATAGCCGTAACAGTGGCGGTGCTGGCGGCGGTGCTGGCGGCGATGCGGGGAACGGATATGGGATTTCGCGCTTTCGGGGGGCGTGCCTTCAGGGTTGTCGCGTGCGTCGGGCTGGCTGTCGCCCTGCTGGCGTCGGGTGCGGCCGACGCCAAGCAGCGCAAGAAGAAGCCGGCACCGATCCCGGCTTATGCCACCAGCGTCGCCTGGGGCGCGGTGTCCGGTCCGTCGCTGGGCGGCGCGCAGTCCATTGGCGGTTATGCCGCGGGATGTGTCGCCGGCGCCCGCGCCCTGCCGCCGGAAGGGGTCGGCTATCAGGTCATCCGCCTGTCGCGCAAGCGCAACTACGGCCATCCGGTGCTGGTCGACATGCTCCGTGATTTCGGCCAGCGGGTGGCGCTCGCCGGGCTGGGCACCGCGCTGATCGGCGACATGGGGCAGGCGCGCGGCGGCCCGATGCCGTCGGGGCATGCCAGCCACCAGATCGGGCTGGATGCCGATGTCTGGCTGCGGCTGGACCTGCCGCCGATGGGGCGCGCCGGTCGCGAGCGGCTGGAGGAGATCAAGTATGTCGACTATGACCGGATGCGCGTGACCGAGGACTGGTCGGACCGGCAGGCGAAGATGGTCCAGATCGCCGCCAGCGACGCCCGGGTTTCCCGTATCTTCGTCAGCCCGGCGATCAAGCTGGCGATGTGCCAGCGCAACTGGTCCGACCGTGCTTTCCTGAACAAGCTGCGGCCCTGGCACGGCCATGACGGCCATATGCACATCCGCCTGAACTGTCCGGCCGGCAGCCCGCTGTGCGAGCAGCAGACGGCCCAGCCCGACGGTGACGGCTGCGATGACGAGCTGATGTCCTGGCTGACCAGCGCCTCCCCCGCCATCGAGCGTCCGCCGGGCTACAAACCGGAACCGCGGGTGGTCCGCAAGATGCCCGCCGCCTGTGCCCCGGTCCTGAACGCAGCGGGTACGCGCATGGCCTCCTTGCCGGAATCGACCCCGGCACCGGCCAAGGCGGCGCGCTGACGCCACGCCCGAAGGACGGCGTTACAGCAGGGAAATTTTTCCACTTGCATGCAATTAGCGCCGGTCTAACCTGAGGCTGGAAGAATTCTTGCGGGTGGTGTGTTTCAATGTCACGGAACAACCGCAAGGATGATGCGCCGCGTGGCGCCGAACGGGGGATGCCGGCGGCGCCGGAGGCGTCGATCGGCCGATGGGGTGGACGACGGCGATGACGGACAAGGACGGATCGTCCGGGCACGGACCGAGCCTGAAGACGCGGCTTTACGCCTGGTGGGAAGGCTATGACCTGTCCGGCCTGAAGACCAGGAAGGGCGACGAACAGCAGCAGGCTTCGGCGGAGCCGCAGCCGTCGAATCCCGGCCCCGGTCCGGGCATGAACCGCTGGGGCAAGCCGCTGTGGACGGCCACCCGCATCGAGGTGGCGGAGAAGATGTGGGGCGAGGGCTTCAACACGCCCGGCGGCGCCGACCATATCCCCTATCTGGTCAAGCCGCTGGGCCTGAACCCGGCGATGAGTGTGCTCGACCTCGCCGCGGGGCTGGGCGGCACCAGCCGCACCATGGCCGGCAAATACGGCTGCTGGGTCACCGGGCTGGAGGCGTCGGACCTGCTGGCGAAGGAAGGGATGGTCCGTTCCTTCAAGCTGGGGCTGGAGAAGAAGGCGCCGATCGAGACCTTCAACCCCGAGCATTTCGGCTATCCCAAGCGCGTCGACGCCATCGTCTACAAGGAAGGCCTGTTCTTCGTCCGCGACAAGGAGCAGATGTTCGACGGGATGGAGCTGGCGCTGAAGCCGCGCGGCCATCTGCTGATCACCGACTATATCGCCGAGGCCGAGGTGATGGGCGCCAAGGCGGTGCAGACCTGGTGCGACAAGGAACCGCTGACGCCGAACCTGTGGCCCAAGGACCGCATGGCCAACGCCTTCGCCCAGCGCAACCTCGACCTCCGCATCGCCGAGGACATCACCGACACCCACCGCGGCCTGATCCTGTCCGCCATCCAGGGGCTGGTCGATCATCTGGAAAGGTTCCAACTCGACACCCCCACGAAGCTGGCGGTGATGGAAGAGGTCGAACTCTGGGCCCGCCGCGTCGCCGCCATCGAGGCCGGCGTGCGGGTCTATCGCTTCTACGCGATCAAGCCGGCGGAGTAGGCGGTGGGGGAGTATCGGCTGACGATGTCACCTGAAAAAACTTTTGCGCGATTGCATTTTTCCTCTTGAGCGTGGCGGTCGGTCTGGGTACATAGAGCGCCCCGCGTGACCCCAAGAAACGCGGGACGCGCTTGTGGCGGAACTGGTAGACGCGCTAGGTTCAGGTCCTAGTGGCTGAAAGGCCGTGGGGGTTCGACTCCCTCCAAGCGCACCAACACCCAAAGTGTTGGTGAGGTAGAAGAGAAATATAGTGGGGCCATAGCTCAGCTGGGAGAGCGCTACAATGGCATTGTAGAGGTCAGGAGTTCGATCCTCCTTGGCTCCACCATTTCTTCCCGCCGTCGGGGCGGACTGATCCCGACACTCCCAGATATTTATCGGTACACCGAGTGTGGCTTTCCAGCATCACGGAGCCGCAGTCAGGGTGTTACCACCTTGGGGCGCATGGCCGAACGGGTGCCGCTCACGGATAATCTCGCCTGCCGATCCACCGGCATCCTATCCGCACGCCATTCCGTTTTTTCCGGAGCGCCCGCCATGTCCACACGGATGGAACACGGGGTGAGGACGCTTGTCCTCGCCCTTTACGATGAAGCTGCATTGACGGCGGCTGCCAAGGGCCTGACCGGGCTTTTGGCCGAACGGGCGGCCTTGTGCGAGGCGGCGAGCCTCGCCGCCGGCCCGGCCCGCCGTGCCGTGTCCGAAGAAGAGGTGCTGCGCATCGTTCTCGCCGCCCGCCGGGTCCGGCGCCTCGGCCGCGGCGTTCGCGACGACTTGCCGGCTTTGGTGCCTGCGCTTGCGGCGGCACCGATCCGCCCGGCGGCGGTGATGAAGCCACGCCGCGGCCGTCTGGCGCTGTGGGCGATGCGCTCGCTCGCTCACCGTCCATCGGCGGGCCTGATCTGAGCGCGCGTTTCCGGTCGCCGTTTTGAAGGCCGGCTTTTAAAGCTGCGGGAATGGACCGTTGCGGCCCTGCGTCGCGTCGGTCCATTTCGTTTCCGTTGCCCGCCCGATCGGGGGGAGCTATCGCGGATGCGCGCTGGCGCGCCGCGGCGGGGCAGGTTACATACGCAAGGCCGTGCTTGCGCCGCAGCGATTGCGTCGCGAGCATCCGCGTCGTCCTCGGATTGGCCTCCCCCGGAGTAGAGCGTTGCCCAGTGGACAGTTGACCAGCCTGCCGCCCGTCATCTCATCCATGCGCCGGACCGTCGCCGCCGCGTGCCGTCCGGCCTCCCGGTCCTGATACGCAGGGGATCGGAACAGGCATGCGCAGGACGACGATGAAGCCGCGGGCCGACTGGCGCCCGGGTCTCCGCAAATATCCCTATGGTGTGCGCGCCATGTCGGCCGGGGCCGGCTGGCGGGAGGACACCGTCTATGAGTTCAGCGCCACGCAGATCGATCTGATCGAAAGCGTCGCGGACGAACTGCACAGCATGATCGCCGTCGCCGTGCGCCATGTGGTGGAGCACAAGCTGTTCGCCGCACTCGGCATCCGCGGCGATCTGGCGCGGATGCTGGAAGCGTCCTGGACCGATTACTGGGCCGGCGGGCGGCGCAACGAGCGGGCCGGCGGGCTTGCCGGGCGGCTGACGCTGGCCTATGACGGGCGCGACAGCATCAAGCTGCTGGGCTGCAATTACGACACCGGCGAGGGGCTGTTCGCCGCCTCCATCATCCAGCGCAACTGGCGCGAGGCGATGGCCTCCGACGCCAACCAGTTCAACGGCCTGCACGAGGCGCTGGTCGAGCGGTGGGAGGAGATGGCGGCAGGGGTGCCCGGCCGCGGGCGCATGCATGCGACCTGCGCCACCCCCGATCCGGTGCGCGAGGGCGAACTGGTCTATCTGGCCGCCACCGCGGCGGAGGCCGGCATCGACACCCGGCTGCTGCCGCTGCACTCCATCGCCTGGGACGGCCGGCGCTTCCTTGACGACGAGGGGCAGGCGATCTCCTGGCTGGCGAAGCTCTATCCCTGGGACGGGCTGGCCGACGATGGGTTCCTGCAGCGGCTGCGCAGCAGCGGCATGAGCGTGCTGTCGCCGCTGTGGTGCTGGCTATGGTCGAACCACGGCCTGCTGGCGGTGCTGTCGTCCCTGTACCCGCGCCATCCCAACCTGTGCCGCGCCGCACTTGATCCAAGCGGCATCGCCGGGGCGGACATGGTGACGGTGCGGGCCTTCCATGGGCTGGACGGTGCGCCGACCCGCGTCGTGGATCACGGTGCGGTGATCGCGGACGATGGGCCGGAGATCGGCGGCGATGTCGCCGCCCACGGGGCGGTGTGGCTGGAGACTCCGCCCTGCTTTCGCGAGGAGGATACCCGCGCCGTCCTGCACGCCTGGATCGTCGGCGACAAGTGCCTGGGCATGGGGGTGCGGGAATCGACCGATCCGCGGCTTGGCCTTGGCGGCGGCCCGGATTGGGCGATGGTCCCGCACCTGTTCAGGGGCTGATCGCTTCCCGGGTTCGGCCCGTCAGGGCGCGAAGGGGTTCTTCAGCGCCGGACCGAAGGTGGCCTTGCGGGCGGCGCGCCAGATGTTCTCGGTCGCAAGATCGTTGCCGCGGTCGGCGATGGCCAGCCCGGCCACGCCCTGCTGATGGGCGAGCCAGTTGCGCAGCATGTCCTCGAAACGGGAAACCTCCCGCGGATCGTCGCTGGCCAGGGTGATCGAGACGGTCAGTTCGGTGGTCATGGTCGGTTCCCTCCTGACGGTTGGATGGGCCGAACCCACGCGGCAGAGCCGCCGGACCGGCACCGTGGACGAGAAGGTGCCCCCTATGCACGGCCCCAAGCCTGCGCGCCCGATTCGGCCGGCGCAATGAAAAAGGCGGGGTATGACCCCGCCTTCCGTGCTGCCCGTCCTCCGGAACAATACCGTCCGGTTGCCTGGCGTCCGGTTATTTGGCGTCCGTCTTGCCGGGCGGCTTGGCGATGCTGGCGATCTGCTTCTGCAACTCGTCGATCTGCTTCTGCAACTCGTCGAAGGTGGCGCCGACCGCCGGGGTGGGGGGAGTCGTGGCGCCCGGCTGTCCGGCCGGACGTTGGCCGGCGACGTCGTCCGGGGCGCCGGCGACGCCGAAGGGCGTGAACATCCGCATGGCCCGTTCGAACATCGCCATGTTCTGCTTGCTGACCTCGTCCAGGCGGCCGAACGGGAACATGCCGCCCAGCGTGTTCTGGAAATAGTCGCGCATCTGCTCCTGATTGCGGGAGAAGGCCTGCATCGAATATTCCAGATAGCGCGGTACGACCGACTGCATGTTGTCGCCGTAGAAACCGATCAGCTGGCGCAGGAAGCTGATGGGCAGCAGGTTCTGGCCCTTGCTTTCCTCCTCCACGATGATCTGGGTCAGGACGGAGCGAGTGATATCCTCCCCAGTCTTGGCGTCATAGACCACGAAGTCCAGCCCGTCCTTCACCATCTGGCAGAGATGGTCCAGCGTGACATAGCTGCTGGTGGCGGTGTTGTAGAGCCGCCGGTTGGCGTACTTCTTGATCGTGATCGGAGCGGACTTCTGGTCTTCCTTGTCGGCCATCGCGGACTCTTTCAAGAAGGGACATATTCCAGAACCATCATGTTCCAGAATACGGGGACATTGCGGCGGAAATTGTTCCGTCATTAGGACTACTCGAAGGGATAGCAATTTGTCCAGCGTTGCGCCGCGGCATACCGCCGCGGTTGCGCTCCGAAACGCCGCACTGATGGAGAAGCGAGACGCGCCCGGACAGCCTCCGCCGATACCCGAACGGACAGGTGGGGAGCCATGCCGCACTGGTCAATCCGGCCCCGCCGCCCTTATAATCCGGCCATGGCCGACCCGTCGCAACCAAATCCTCCGCCTGATCCGCCATCCTATGAATCGCTGGCGCGCCGCTACCTGGACCTGTGGCAGGACCAGTGGACGGCAAGCGCCGCCGATGCGGAGACGGCCGACATGATGGCCCGGATGTTCCAGATGATGGGGCAGGGGATAGCGGCCGTGGCACCGTTCGCCTTCGGGCCTGCCGGGTTCGGATTCGGTGCGGGCGGCATGCCCGGCAGCGGTTGGGATCCCCGTCCGGCACCCTTCTCCCACAACGTTTCTCCCCAAAGCGAACGGCCTTTCGATGAGCGAGCGCCCACAGGACAGGACGGGGGAAAAGGGGAAGCGGGCGGACGGGACGCCCCTTCGCATGGGGCCGCGCCCGCTGGGCCTGCATCTGACGGCGGCGCTGGGCAGCTTGCTCAGCTCCTCGGCCGCATTGCCGCTCTTGAGGAACGGCTCGCTGCCCTGGAATCCGGCCCTGAGGGAACGGGCGGCAGCGCTGAGGGACGAAATGTCGCAGGCCGACCGGCTGCGCGGCAAGGCGGGGCCAAGCGCCGACGACCCTCTGAGCCGGGAGGTTGACCGTGAGGTCCGGCGCCGCATCGACGCGGTCCTGACCGGGATCGAGCGCTACCGCCGCCACCCCTATGTCCGCGATCTGCCCGACCCGCCGGTGGTCTGGACCGAGGGCGGATCGCGCCTGCTGGATTATGGCGAGGGGGGCGGCGGGCGGCCGGTGCTGTTCGTGCCGTCGCTGGTCAACCGCGCCTACATCCTCGATCTGTCGCGCGACAAGAGCCTGATGCGCTGGCTGGCGGCGCGCGGCTTCCGCCCGCTTATGCTGGACTGGGGCAGGCCGGGGCCGCTGGAGCGCCGCTTCACCCTGACCGACTATATCGCCGGCCGGCTGGAACGCGCGCTGGATGTGGTGGTGGAGGCGGTTGGGCGGCCGGTCCCGGTGGTGGGATACTGCATGGGCGGGCTGCTGGCCGCGGCGTTGGCGCAACGCCGGCCGCGGTCGCTCGCCGGGCTCGGGCTGATGGCGACGCCCTGGGATTTCCATGCTGAGGATGCGGCCACGGCGCGCCGGGTGGCCGCCTTCATCCAGCCCTGGGGACCGGCGCTGGAGCGCTGGGGCGAGTTGCCGACCGACGCGCTGCAGGCGCTGTTCGCCCAGCTCGACCCGCTGCTGGCGTTGAAGAAGTTCGGCAGCTTCGCCCGCATGGCGCCGGACTCCCGCGCCGCCGCGGCCTTCGTCGCGCTGGAGGACTGGCTGAACGACGGGGTGCCGCTGGTGGCCGGGGTGGCCCGCGATGCGCTGGCGGGATGGTATGGGCGCAACGACACGATGGCCGGCGCCTGGATGGTCGCGGGCCTGCCGGTCGATCCGGCCGCCATCCGCGTGCCCACCCTGGCCCTGATCCCGGAGCGCGACCGCATCGTCCCGCCCGCTTCCGCTCTGGCGCTGCCCGCCGCGATCCCCGATGCCCGCATTCTGCGCCCGCCGCTGGGCCATATCGGAATGGTTGTGAGTGCCGGTGCCGAGACCGGAGTGTGGAATCCGCTGGCCGAATGGCTTGCTGCGACAGGTTAGCGCCGCGACCTTCGGCCAGCTTGCACCCGTCACATTGCCCGACTTAAGGTAACAATCACTCCGAGCGTCCCACCAGCGCTATAATAAAACTGTCCTATTTCGAGGAGCGTTCAATGACCGAAGTCGTCATCGCCGGTGCCGCCCGTACGCCCATCGGCAGCTTCAACGGTGCTCTCAGCACCGTTCCCGCCCACGTTCTGGGCGAGGTCGCGATCCGCGAAGCGCTGGCCCGTGCCAAGACCGACGCGGCGGAAGTGGACGAAGTCATCCTGGGCCAGATCCTGACCGCCGGTCAGGGCCAGAACCCGGCCCGCCAGGCCGCCGTCAACGCCGGCATCCCGGTGGAGGCGACCGCCATGGGCATCAACCAGCTCTGCGGTTCCGGCCTGCGCGCCGTCGCGCTCGGCTATCAGGCGATCAAGAACGGCGACGCCGACGTCCTGGTCGTCGGCGGCCAGGAGAGCATGAGCATGGCGCCGCACGTCATGCACCTGCGCAACGGCACCAAGATGGGCTCCGCCGAGCTGCTCGACACCATGCTGCGCGACGGCCTGACCGACGCCTTCCATGGCTATCACATGGGCACCACGGCGGAGAACGTCGCCCAGAAGTGGCAGCTGACCCGCGACGAGCAGGACGCCTTCGCCGCCGCCAGCCAGCAGAAGGCCGAGGCTGCCCAGAAGGCCGGCCGCTTCAAGGACGAGATCGTCCCGGTCACCATCAAGGGCCGCAAGGGCGACGTCGTCGTGTCGGACGACGAGTATCCGAAGCACGGCACGACCCCGGAATCGCTGGCGAAGCTGCGCCCGGCCTTCTCGAAGGACGGCACGGTGACCGCCGGCAACGCGTCGGGCATCAATGACGGCGCCGCCGCCCTGGTTCTGATGTCGGCGGAGAACGCGGCCAAGCGCGGCGTCACCCCGCTGGCCCGCATCGTCTCCTGGGCGACCGCCGGCGTCGATCCGGCCATCATGGGCACCGGCCCGATCCCGGCCTCGCGGAAGGCTCTGGAAAAGGCCGGCTGGACCGTCGACGACCTCGATCTGATCGAGGCGAACGAGGCCTTCGCCGCCCAGGCGCTGTCGGTCAACAAGGACCTCGGCTGGGACACCAGCAAGGTCAACGTCAATGGCGGCGCCATCGCGCTCGGCCACCCGGTCGGCGCTTCCGGCGCCCGCGTGCTGACCACGCTGCTGTATGAAATGCAGAAGCGCGACGCCAAGAAGGGTCTCGCCACCCTGTGCATCGGTGGCGGCATGGGCATCGCCCTCTGCGTCCAGCGCGACTGAGGACCGGGCGGGCCGCTTTCCAAAATGGAAGCGGCCCGTTTCGCTTGAAGGCTTGGGACATCCGCCGGACCTGCGGAGGGAGTACCATGCCCAAGAATAAAAAATCAAAGAAACCAACCAATCATCACTAAATCTGGGGAGAAGAACTATGGCTCGTGTTGCAGTCGTCACTGGTGGCACCCGCGGCATCGGCGAGGCGGTTGCCGTCGCGCTGAAGAATGCCGGCTACAAGGTCGCCGCCAACTATGCCGGCAACGATCAGGCGGCCGAAGAGTTCACCGCCCGCACCGGCATCCCGACCTACAAGTTCGACGTCGCGGACTTCGACGCCTGCAAGAAGGGGATCGCCGCGATCGAGTCCGATCTCGGTCCGGTCGACGTGCTCATCAACAACGCCGGCATCACCCGCGACGGCGTGATGCACCGCATGACCTACGAGCAGTGGGAAAAGGTGATCCACACCAACCTGTCCTCCTGCTTCAACATGTGCCGCAACGTGATCGACGGCATGCGCGAGCGCGGTTTCGGCCGCATCGTCAACATCGGCTCCGTCAACGGCCAGGCCGGCCAGTACGGTCAGGTCAACTACGCCGCCGCCAAGTCGGGCATCCACGGCTTCACCAAGGCGCTGGCGCAGGAGAGCGCGGCCAAGGGCATCACCGTCAACGCCATCGCCCCCGGCTACATCGACACCGACATGGTGCGCGCGGTGCCGCCGAACGTGCTGGAGAAGATCGTCGCCCGCATCCCGGTCGGCCGCCTCGGTCGCGCCTCGGAGATCGCCAAGGCCGTGCTGTACCTCGTCGACGACGACAACGGCTTCATGACCGGCTCGACCCTGTCGGTCAACGGCGGCCAGCACATGTATTGATCCCGGGCCGGGTCTCGCACCCCGGTTCATGAGCTGTGACGAAGCCCCTTTCCCGCTTCCGGCCGGACCCTTGGTCCGCCGGGGGTGGGGGAGGGGTTTTGTTTTTGGGGCGGGTGGAAGCGTCCTGTACGTTTGAGATGGAGGTGGTCATGACGGCTGACACATCGAAGTTACCGGCCGAGGACATGGACGAGCATTCGGAAAGCACGATCGACCTGCTTCGGCGACTGATTGATCAGCGATTGTCCGGGCCGTTCATTGATGCCGAAGGGTTCAATGCGCTGTTGGACGCCAGGCAAAGCCGACATCGTAAGAATGGCTCGGCGAGCTAGGCGCCGACACCGGTCTTTCTCAGCATATCTGACCCCGCCGCACTTGACGGACCGGCCGCCGAGTTGAAGGTTATCGTCCGTTTCGGACGCACCACCCACACACTGGACACCCTGCGATGCCCTACACCTCGTTGCGTGACTTCATCGACCGGCTGGAGAAGGCGGGGCGGCTGGTGGTGGTGAAGGAACCGGTGTCCACCGTACTGGAGATGACCGAGATCCAGACCCGCCTGCTGGCCGAGAACGGCCCGGCGGTGCTGTTCGAGAACGTCGTCAAGGCCGACGGCACGCGCTCGGAGATGCCGGTGCTGGTCAACCTGTTCGGCACGGTGGAGCGGGTCGCCTGGGGCATGGACCGCGAGCCGCACCAGCTGCGCGCCGTCGGCGAGACGCTGGCCTTTCTCAAGCAGCCGGAGCCGCCTGGCGGCTTCCGCGAGGCGCTGGAACTGATCCCGCTCGCCAAGACCGTGCTGTCGATGAAGCCGAAGACTGTCGGCTCCGCCCCCTGTCAGGAGGTGGTGCTGACCGGCGACGACATCGACCTCGGCCGCCTGCCGGTGCAGGGTTGCTGGCCGGGCGAGCCGGCGCCGCTGATCACTTGGCCGCTGGTGGTCACCAAGGGGCCGACGGGCAAGCGCGAGGACGACTTCAACCTCGGCATCTATCGCATGCAGGTGCTGGGCAAGAACAAGACCATCATGCGCTGGCTGAAGCACCGCGGCGGCGCCCAGCATCATCACCGCTGGGCCGCGAGCGGGAAGCGCGATCCGCTGCCCTGCGCGGTCGTGCTGGGGGCCGACCCCGGCACCATCCTGGCCGCGGTGACGCCGGTGCCCGACACCCTGTCGGAATACCAGTTCGCCGGTCTGCTGCGCGGCAAGAAGGTGGAGCTGGTGGAGTGCAAGACCGTGCCGCTGAAGGTGCCGGCCCAGGCGGAAATCGTCCTGGAAGGCCATGTCAGCCTGGACGAATACGCCGACGAGGGACCCTACGGCGACCACACCGGCTATTACAATTCTGTCGAGCCTTTCCCGGTCTTCACCGTCACCGCCATGACGATGCGGCGCAAGCCGATCTATCTGTCCACCTTCACCGGCCGGCCGCCCGACGAGCCGTCGGTGCTGGGCGAGGCGTTGAACGAGGTGTTCATACCGCTGCTGGTCCAGCAGTTCCCGGAAATCGTCGATTTCTGGCTGCCGCCGGAAGGCTGCTCCTACCGCATCGCGGTGGTCAGCATGAAGAAGGCCTATCCCGGCCACGCCAAGCGCGTGATGATGGGCGTCTGGTCCTTCCTGCGCCAGTTCATGTACACGAAATGGGTGATCGTCGTGGACGACGACATCGATGCCCGGAACTGGAAGGACGTGATGTGGGCGATCTCCACCCGCATGGACCCGGCCCGCGACATCACGGTGATCGAAGGCACGCCGATCGACTATCTCGACTTCGCCAGCCCGGAATCGGGCCTTGGCGGCAAGGTCGGTCTGGACGCCACCAACAAATGGCCGCCGGAGACCAAGCGCGAATGGGGCGAGAAGCTGCACATGACCGATGATGTCGTGGAGAAGGTCAGCCGGAAATGGGACCTCTACGGCCTGCCGGGCAGCGGGAAACCGATCTGGAAGTGAGGGGGACGTCCCTCTCCTACGGAGGGGGAGGGACGATCCGGTCCGTTACCGCCGCGGGTCGCGGCTCAGGCCCTTGGCCTGCAGTTCCTCCAGATACCCGGCCCACAGGCTCTCCTGTTCGGTGCCGATCTCGTAGAGGTACTTCCAGGTGTAGATGCCGCTGTCGTGCAGGTCGTCGAAGACGATGCGGACGGCATAGTTGCCGACCGGCTCCACCCGCATGATGCCGACATGGCGGCGGCCGGCGACGGTCTGCTTCTGGCTGGGGTTGTGGCCCTGCACCTCGGCGGACGGGCTGACGACGCGCAGGAACTCCGCCGGGTAGGAGAAGGTCCGGCCGTCGTCGAAATCGACCTCCAGCCGCTTCTCCTCCTTCTTCAGGCGGATCTCGGTAGGCCAGTGGACCGTGCCGAAGTCATCGCCACTCATCGCGACGCTCCCGCCTTGTCCAGGCTGCGGGCCTCGTCGATCAGCATGATCGGGATGCCGTCGCGAATCGGGTAGGCCAGTCCGGCGCGCTCGCTGACCAGTTCGCCCCGTTCGGCGTCGTAGCGCAGGGGGCCCTTGGTCAGCGGACAGACCAGGATTTCCAGCAGCTTCGGGTCGACTCGCGCGCTGGTTTTCGATTCGCTGTTCTTGTCCTCGGGCGTCGCCATGTCGTGTCTCGCAGTGTTCAAGGAAAGGATCAATGCTTGGGCGGCGGACCGTCCCCGTCATGGCTGTCGAGAATGGCCATCTCGACCAGCCCGATCAAGAGCTTCCCACGCTCCGCCAGGGTCGGGGCCTCCAGCAGCGCCTGTTTCTCGCCGGGCGTGAAGGGGCAGATCATGGCGAGCGAGTTGACCAGCCGTTCGTCCAGCGTCGATTCGATGGATTTCCAATCGACCGACAGGCCCTGGACGCGGAAATAGCTCTTCAACGCGCCGAGCAGACGATTGCGGTCGATGTCTCCGCAGACCTCGGGTTCCAGGTCGGCGCGGAAGGGGCGCCAGTCGGGAACCACCCGGCGGTAGCCGCGCGCACCCTCCACTTCCCGTCCGATCTCGAAACGGGCGACGCCGGTCAGGGTGATGAGGAGGCGGCCGTCGTCGGTCTCGGCGAAGCTGGTGATGCGGCCGGCACAGCCGCAGTCATAGACGGCCGGTTCGCGCTCCCGACCCGCGGGGTCGAGCGGCTGGATCATGCCGATCATGCGGCCGCTGCCCAGCGCGTCCTCAACCATGGCGAGGTAGCGTGGCTCGAAAATGTTCAGCGGCAGCCTTGCCCGTGGCAGCAGCAGGACGCCGGCCAACGGAAAGATGGGCAGCATCCCCGGCAACTGGCTGAAATCCGGGTCGAAGGGGTTTCTGGTTGGGTTCCTGGTCATGCCAATCAGATAGAACCCCTTCGCCGGTGGAACAGCCGTCCTTTGTCCGGAAAAGCGTCAGCTGAACATCATGGTCGACAGACGGCGGCGGGTCTTCACCGTCAGCGGGTCGGTCTGGCCGAACGCCTCGAAGAACTTCACCAGCTGCTTGCGGGCGCCGTCCTCGTTCCAGGTCCGGTCGCGCTTGAAGATCTCCAGCAGCTCGTCCACCGCGGCTTCGCGCTTGCCGGCGGCGAACAGCGCCATGGCGAGGTCGAAGCGCGAGGCATGGTCGTTCGGGTCGTGGGCGACCTTCTCCATCAGCTCGGGGATCGGGCCGGCGTTGGCGGCCTGCTCCGCCACGTCGAGGGCGGCGCGGACGTTGGCCAGCTCCTTGTCCTTGGCGATGGCTTCCGGCGCCTGGGCCAGCATCTGCTTGGCGTTCTCCAGGTCGCCGGCGGCGATCAGGCAGCGGATGATGCCGGCATAGGCCTGGGCGTTCTCCGGCTCGGCCTGCATGATCTGGCTGTAGAGGTCGAGCGCGCCCTGCAGATCGCCGCCCTCCATCAACTCCTTGGCCTGGGCGAAGGCTTCCTCCAGCAGGTCGCCGGCACCGCCGCCGACGCCGGCCTGCTTGGCCAGCGCCACCAGCTTGTCGACGAAGGCCTTCACCTGCGATTCGGGCAGGGCGCCCATGAATCCGTCGACCGGCCGGCCCTGGAAGAACGCGTAGACCGCCGGGATCGACTGCACGCGGAGCTGCGAGGCGATCATCGGGTTGGCGTCGGTGTCGATCTTCACCAGGCGCACCGCGCCCTTGGCGGCGCGAACCACCTTCTCGATGATCGGGCCCAACTGCTTGCAGGGGCCGCACCAGGGCGCCCAGAAATCGACGATCACCGGAACGTCGCGCGAGGCCTCGATCACGTCGGCCATGAAGGCGCGGTCGCTGCTGTCCTTGACGACGTCGGCGGCACCGGGGGCGGCACTGGGGGCAGCACCGGCGGCGGGAGCGGCGGGCTTGGACCCGTTGGCGGGGGGCATGGAGAACATGGCGTGTTTCGGTCCCGTTGGTGATGCCTGGCCCAGTAGGACATCCCGGTGGGCCATGGAGTTGCCGATCCGGCCGTTACCGGCCCGGATCCTGATCGTTGCCGACATATGTGAGCGTGCAAGGCGGCTCAAGCAAGCATTGCGTGGGCAAGCATTGCGTGGAACCGCCGCCGGAGCCGGTCAACCCTCGGTGCGGCCGAAATCGACGATCGCCGGCTCGTGCCCGCAGGCGCGGATGAAGCGCAGCAGGTCGTCGCGCCGGATCGCCGTGGTGCGGTCGTTCAGCAGTGGGTGATAGTTCAGCAGGTCATGCTCCATCATCGCCTGTTGCAGGACGACGCGCACCTTGTGCCCGGTGTCGTTGACCAGGGCGAAGGGCGTGACCGACCCCGGCCGGATGCCGAGGACGCGCCACAGCCGGTCGGCCGAGGCGAAGGA
This sequence comes from Azospirillum sp. B21, assembly GCF_008364825.1. Taxonomy (GTDB): domain Bacteria; phylum Pseudomonadota; class Alphaproteobacteria; order Azospirillales; family Azospirillaceae; genus Azospirillum. The sequence goes on along the minus strand of NZ_VTTO01000001.1, from coordinate 777,903 downwards.
CAGCCGCGCCGACCCGATCGCCTTGTCCAGCCGGTTCAGGTCGACCCGCGCATCCTCCAGCGCCACCACCAGCCAATGCTGATCCTTCTTGTCCTTCAGGAACAGGTTCTTGCAATGGCCGCCGGGCAGGGCGCCGCGCAGGGCCTTGCTCTCCTCCACCGTGTGCAGCGGCGGGTGGCTGTGCGTGGTCGCCTGGATGCCCAGCGCGTCGAGCCGCGCCAGCAGTTGGTCCGGCGAGGTCGGCAGCGGCGCCGCCTGATCCGGAAGGGAGGTCGATGCGGTGTCCATGACAGCCCTTGTACCGGGCGCGCGTAAAATCGTCCAGCCGGTGAAAAAAACTGAAACAAGGCGCTTGCAATGCGTCGGCCGATGAGTATAGTCCGCCGCACACCGCCGGACGGCACCGACAAGCTGCTGAACGACGGTACGGAGCGCGGGCGTAGCTCAGGGGTAGAGCACAACCTTGCCAAGGTTGGGGTCGAGGGTTCGAATCCCTTCGCCCGCTCCAGTTTCCTCCAGCCTTCCTGCTGGAGCATGCGATCTCAAAAGGCCGGACCTTCGGGTGCCGGCCTTTCGCTTTTCGGCATTCGCATTTGCCTGCCTGTCATCTTCGGACCACCCGTCCCGCCCCGGCCCCACGGTCTCACCGTCCCGCGCGTCGCAGTTCCTCTGCCTTTTCCTCCGACCTGGGCGCCCGGCGGTGCCGGCCCGCTTTTGCGGGTTGAATGGCCTATCCTGAGATTGTGCCAAGACGAGACATCGGCATCATACAATTGTAGTCGAGATCCCCACCTTCTACTCAAGCGCGTTTTTCCGACTCCGCCCAGTTCCCACCGCCTGCTGCGGCAGTTATGGATCCCCGAGGCTTGCCTGGTGACTTTCTTATAATTTCACGTCAAGAGCGTGTGCCTCTTGGTTATAACCAGCAAGGCGGGATGAAATTTCCTATGACGTATTTACAGATTGTCAACCTCCTTGCGTATGACGGCTTATGCGGGTACACTTCAAAATCTAAATAAATGGCGTCTAAAGCTCCGGGGGTTGTGTCGCTCGCAAATGTTCCGCGGAAAAGCGCGTTGAAGTCCCGAATCCTTCCCGCATAAGGACACCCGGATCGCTTGATCCGTCCGCCGATGCCGGTCACCGGCCGCATGGCGGACGGGTCCGCCGGCTTCGGGATCGAGCGACGCAGGAACCGTCACTGCTCCCAACGCCCCCTCCGAACCCGATCCAGACACGAAGACCAGACCGAAGAAAGGACCCTGCCATGGCCATGCAACGCTATCTCGTCGACTACCGCCGGCTGTCCACCGACGCCCTCGCCAAATGGTCGTCGGTGCCCAGCAGCGTCGCCTCCGATGCGCTGAACCGCTGCCAGAGCATGGATTCGCGGATCAAGCCGATGGTGCCGGGCATGCGCATCTGCGGTCAGGCCCGCACCGTCGTCACCATGCCCGGCGACAACAGCATGGTTCATCATGCCGTCAGCCTGGCCGAACCGGGCGACGTCGTCGTCGTGGCCGGCGGCGGTCTGGATGACGTGGCGCTGGCCGGTGAATGGGTGGTGCGCTGCTGCAAGCGCCGGGCGCTCGGCGGGTTGGTGGTCGACGGCTCCGTCCGCGACCTGCACGAAATCCGCGGACTCGGCCTGCCGGTGTTCGCCAAGGGGGCGGTTGCCCGTGGCCCGCACAAGAATTTCGGCGGCAAGATGGACGTCACCGCGGCCATCGGCGGCGTGCCGGTCAACCCCGGCGACCTGATCCTGGGGGACGAGGACGGCGTGGTGGTCGTGCCGCTGGCTTTCGCCGATGCCGCCCTGGCCCAGAGCCTCGCCCTGCTGGAGCGCGAGCGCCAGTGGACCGAGCAGATCGAGGCCGGCGCCACCCTGGTGGATGTGCTGGGCGTCCCGCCGCTGGAGATCGTTCCCGCCGAATGAGCGGATCGGTGTAAGGAAAGCCCCCGCATCGTCGGCCCGACCCGGCCGACCCCGCCCACACGGTGCCGCGTCCATGTCGCTGATTTTCCAGATCGTCCTGCCGATGTTCGGCCTGATCGCCCTTGGCTACTGGGCGGCACGCTACCGCGGCTTCAGCAATGCGATGGTTCAGGGGCTTTCCCGTTTCCTCGGCATCTATGCGCTGCCGGCGCTGCTGTTCTCAAACATGGCGCGGGCGGACATTCCCGATCCTCTGGAATGGGCGGTGCTGGGGTCCTTCTACATCGCGGCGGTGGCGGTATTCCTGGTGGGCGGGCTGTGGATGCGGATGGCCGGCCGGCGGGAGCAGATCGCACCCATTGGCCTCGCCAGTTCTTTTTCCAACATCGCGCTTCTCGGCTCGCCCATCATCATGGAGGCCTATGGGCCGACGGTGGCGGTGCCGGTGATGCTGCTGATCGTCTTTCAGTCGCCCTTGCTGTTCACCTCCGCCACCATGCTGGCGGAGACCCAGCGGTCGGCGCGCGGCGGCCGGTCCGGGCGCCCGGTGCAGGCGACGCTGGGGGCGGCCAAGGCGACGCTGACCAGCCCGCTGGTGGTGTCGGTCATCCTCGGGTTGGCGGCCAACCTGATCCATCTGCCGATCCCGCCCATGGTGATGAAGAGCTTCACCATGATGGCGCAGACGGTGCTTCCATGCGCCTGCTTCACGCTGGGCGCGTCGCTGGCGCTCAGCCCGGCCTCGGGCGCGGTGCTGCCCGCGACGGTCGTGGCCCTGCTGAAGACCGGGCTGCATCCGCTGCTGACCTGGCTGCTGGCCACCCATGTCTTCGACCTGCCGCCGGTGTGGGTCGCCCCGGCCGTGACCGCCGCGGCCCTGCCCATCGGCATCAACGCCTATGTTTTCGCCGAGCGCTACAACGCCGGGCGGGACGTGGTGTCGATGTCGCTGTTGATCTCCACCCTGCTGTCGCCGGTGTCGATCTCCATCGCCTTCATGGTGTCGGCCGCGGGCTGAAGCGGTATGCGCCGGCGGCACGTCTACTTGGCATATCTTTGAAAAGACTAAGAATAGACTTTCAGGCCCTGCCATAACCCGGGCGGGAAGGAATGTCCATTGACGCCCTCCCATGCGGCAGTATGACCGGGATTCGCGCCGTTGATGCGAGAGTGAATTCCTGTTACCCTCTAATTGTATGCATTCTGAAGCAAAACGACTGCGCCAGGGCTGTTTCTTGTTCTGGAAAAACGCGGAAAAGGGGAAATCTCTGCTGGCGCAGTGGTGTCCGGCCGGTTTGGATCCTGACAAGAGAAGGCCACCCCGCCTTGACGCATATCGTAGTATGCTTAAGACTTGCATGCGGGAATATGTCAAAAAATCGGCGAACGATTGTGACAGATCAAAGATCCTGACAAAAGAACTGCCGTTAATCATTGAAAAAGATTTTCGGGATGAGATGACGCGGTGGCGGTCGTGCCGGCGGGACGGCCGCCCCGGTTACGGATTCGGACCCGTAAAGGGATCTCGTTCCAACCACGTATCGCGGAGCGGTGCGGCGATGGCGGAACGCAGGGCGGCGCCGATGGCGCAGCCGGCGTCGCGCGACCGCGGCCCGTTCCTCCGCTCCAATGCCATGCCGGATGGTTCGCGCCACGGACCGGCGGCCGACGCAGGTGCCCCATGACCCTCCTCAACAACTTCCACATCCCCGTCAAGATGGCCATTCCGGCGACGACGGCGATCATCGGCATGCTGGTGATCGCGCTGCTCGGCTGGTCGGCGATCACCCAGCAGTCGACGCTGCTCGATACCCTGTTCAACCGCTCCTTCACGCGTGAGGCGGAGATCCAGGGACTGACCGACACCTTGACGATGGCCCACGCCGGCATGTACCGGACCGTGATCCTCAGCAGCGCGAATGCCTCGCCCAAGGCGGTGGATGAGGAGATGAAGGCCCTCAACGGCCAACTCGACAAGCTGAAGGGCCAATCGGAAGCATTGAAGGGCGCCACTGCCGAAACCGACGAGGAAGCGAAGTATTTCGAGCGGTTCGGCAGCGATGCCGCGACCTATCTGGCAAAGGTGGGGAGCTTCCTCGACCTGCTGAAGATGGGTGTCGATCCGCTGGACTTCCTGCAGGAGGTGCAGTCGGCCTACACCCGCCTGCACGCGACCAGCCGCGACTACCTGAACTACAAGCGCAAGGTCTCCACCGACGCCTACACCCAGGTCAACGCGTCGGTCGATAACACGACCCAGGCCTTCATGCTGGTGGCGGGGGGCGCGTTGCTGGTGACGGTCGGCGTCGCTCTGTTCATCGGCATGAACATCGCCCGGCCCATCGTGCGCCTGACCGACGTGATGGAACGCCTGGCCCGCGGCAACCTGGAGGCCGATATTCCCGCCGCGAACCGCGGCGACGAGATCGGCCAGATGGCCCGCACCGTCCAGGTGTTCAAGGAGAACGCCATCCGGGTGCAGGAACTGTCCCGCGAGCAGGAGGCGATGCGCATCCGCAACGAACAGGAACGGCGTCAGGCAATGTCGGCGCTCGCCAACGACCTGGAGGCGTCGGTCAAGGCGATGATGGGCGAGGTGGTGCGCTCCGCCACGTCGATGCGCAACGAAGCCAATTCGATGCTCGACAATGCCAAGCAGACCAGCCACCACAGCGACAGCGTCGCCCATTCCGTGCAGGAGGCGACCAGCGAGGTGGAGAGCGTGGCGGCCGGTGCCGAGCAGCTCCGCGCCTCCATCGACGAGATCACCCGCTCCATCAGCCAGTCGGCGCAACTTGCCCGCGGCGCCGTGGACGAAGCCGGCCGCACCGACAGCATCGTCCAGGGGCTGAGCGAGGCCAGCCGCAAGATCGAGGAGGTCGTCGGCCTGATCCAGTCGATCGCCGGCCAAACCAACCTGCTGGCGCTGAACGCCACCATCGAGGCGGCGCGCGCCGGTGAGGCCGGCAAGGGCTTCGCCGTCGTGGCGCAGGAGGTGAAGAGCCTCGCCAACCAGACCGCCAAGGCGACGGAGGAGATCGGCGCGGAAATCGCGGCGGTCCAGGCCGCCACCCATGCCGCGGTCGGCGCCATCCGCGCCATCGTCGGCACCATCCGTCAGGTCGACGAGTCGCTCGGCACCGTCGCCGCCGCGGTGGAAGAGCAGGACGCCGCCACCCGCGACATCAGCGCCCGGTCCCAGCGCGCCGCCGTCGACACCATGGCGGTGATGCAGGAAATGCGTCTGGTCCAGCAGGCCGCCGAGACCACCGGCCATTCCGCCGGCTCGGTCCAGAACACCACGGAAGAGCTGTCGCGCAGCTTCAACCGTCTGGACCATGAAATCGAAGCCTTCATCACCCGCATCACCGCGGCGTGACGCGGGGGTGAGGTGACGATGCCCTCTCCTGAGATCGGACGGACCTTCGGTCCGCCGAAGGCAGGGGAGGGCGCTTTTATGTGGATGCTGTTGGTCTTGGGGCGTGCCATGCCCCCTCCCTAACCCTCCCCCGCCTTTGGCGGTGGAGGGGACTGCCGCTGTACTGGAAATCCACCCTCTACCGTGAAGCGGGGGAGGGGAGGGGAGGGGCCCATGGCAACGCCATGGGAAGGGAGGGGGCATCGTCAGCCGACACCCCGCCGGACATCACCCCACCAGCACGCCCTTGCGCGTATCCGCCCACTCCCGCGCCGTCGTCGGGCGGCCGTCGGTGTCGATCAGGCCGCGGGTGAACAGTTCCTCGGCGTGGCGGATGAAGAAGGCGGCGGTGCTCGGCCGCTCCCAATGCTCCATCCAGTTCTGTTCCAGGAAGGCCAGGATTCCCGGCTGGTCCAGTTCGACCTCCCACAGCACGCCGAGCAGCGAGGTCTGCTGCTCCTCATGCATGCAGTCCTCGAAGCACAGGCGCTTGTCGGCGCGGGCTTCCTTGCGGGCGGTGGTCTCCGGGCCGGGGCCCAGGCCGTAGTCGATCAGGGTCCGCCGCTCCGGCGCCGCGCACAGCCAATGCGCCACCTCATGCACGATCACCGTCGCCTCGACATCGGTGCGGATCACCTTGCCGTCCCACATGAAGGAGCGGCTGGGCGGCTCATCCAGCGTGTCGATGCCGTGGGCATGGGCCAGCCGCACCGCCTCGGCCCGATGGGCCGGCGTGTCGACGCCGCCGCCGGGTTCGTCCTCCGGCCGCACGGGCCAGGTCGCGGCGATCCGGCGGAAGGCGGCCTGCGCTTGGGCATGGCCGTCCAGATGGGCGTCGAAGGCCGCGATGGCCTTCGGCATGTCGTCGATGGCGATGGGGGTCAGGATCATGGCGCCTATGTGCCCAAGGGGGCGTCCCGGCGCAAGGGGAATGTAACGCGGCAAAGGAGCAGGACTGCCCGGCAGAAGAAGGACGCCGGCAAGACCCGGTCTTTTCGGGACCTGCCGACGCCATAACTGTCACGGCTGCGCTGAAGTTCAGTGCCGCTTCTTACGCCGCCCGCATATCGGTCAGGAAGCGCGACACGAAGCCGCGCAGGTCCGTCGCCTCATGGTTCAGCCCGTCGGCGGCGGTCAACACCTCGCGCGAGGCGTCGCCGGTGGATGCGGCGGCCTCCGATACGCCGGCGATGTTGCCGGAGACCTGCTGGGTGCCTCGCGCCGCTTGCTGGACGTTGCGGCTGATCTCCTTGGTGGCAGCACCCTGCTCCTCCACCGCGGCGGCGATGGTGGTGGAGATGTGGTTGATCTCGGCGATCACCCGGCCGATCTCGGCGATGGCGCCGGCGGCCTGCCGGCTGATCTCCTGGATGCCGGCGATCTGGCTGCCGATCTCCTCCGTCGCCTTGGCGGTCTGGTTGGCGAGGCTCTTCACCTCCGACGCCACCACCGCGAAGCCCTTGCCGGCTTCACCGGCGCGTGCCGCCTCGATGGTGGCGTTCAGCGCGAGAAGATTGGTCTGGCTGGCGATGTCGGTGATCAACTGCACCACCTCGCCGATGCGTTGGGCGGCATCGACCAGCCCGCGGACGGTGCCATCGGTCTTCTCGGCGGTCGCGACCGCCTGCCCGGCGATGCGGGTGCTCTCGGCCACCTGCCGGCCGATCTCGGCGATGGAGGCGGTCAGCTCTTCGGTCGCGGCGGCCACCGTCTCCACGTTGCCGGTCGCCTCATGGGAGGCGTTGGCGACCGCGTCGGCCTGCCGGGTGGTCTGCTCGGCGGTGGCGGACATGGTCTGCGCGGTCGCCTGAAGCTGCGTCGCCGCCGCCGACACCCGGCCCAGCGCCGCCAGGACCAGCCGGTCGAATTCCTGGGTCAGCCGGTCGATCCGCTCGCCGCGGCCGCGCCGCGCCTCATGGTCGGCACGTTGGGTCTCGGCAATGCGGTCGCTCTCGATCAGGCTGTCCTTGAAGACCTGCAGCGCTTTGGCCATGCCTCCGATCTCGTCGGCGCGGTCCAGGCCGGGGATGTCGACGCTGCGGTCGCCGCCGGCCAGCCGGGTCATGCGGTCTGTGATCGCCACCACCGGGCGCGACAGCCCGCGCCCGATCAGCAGCGCGGTCGCCAGCCCCAGGACCACCGCGACCAGAGAAGCGGCGATCATCACGGTGAGCGCCTTGGTGATGAAGGCACCGGTCTCCTCGCCCAGCTTCTTCTGATGGTCGACGCTGGCGACGGTCAACTGCTCCGCCTCGACGGCAATGGAGTCGCCGACGGGGGTCAGCACCTCGGCCACCAGCCGGTCGCGCTCGGTCGTCGCCTTGACCACGGCGTTGAAGCCGGTGGTGTAGACGCGCAGCATCGCGGTGTAGGACATCGCCATCTTGCGGCGGTCCAGGTCGGTCAGCTTCGCCATCATCGCCCCGCCGCGGCTGGCGGCGTCGGTGAATTGCGAGCGGGTCTGGCTCGCCAGGGCCGGGGAGCCGTCGACGTTGTAACGCGTGGCCGAGACACGGGCGGACAGCATGTGGCGCAGCGCCATGCCCGCCAGATAGGCGGCGTCGGTGTCGCCGGCGGCGCCGGCGCTGTCCATGATGGCGTCCAGGGCACCCTCCAGCCGGGGTCCGATCTCGTCCAGTTCGGCGATGGCCTTGCTGCGCTGGGCCTGCAGTTCCATCGTCGCGGCGAAGGCCTCCTGATACTGGGCGATCTCCTGCGCCATGTGGTCGACGGTCTGCAGCAGGGCCAAATCGGCGAACAGGGTGCGGGCCTTGTCGATGGTCTGCGCCGCCTCGCCGGCAAGACGGCGGACGGTGGTGCCGACCTCCGGATCACCGGTCAGCAGGAAGCGGGTGGATTGCTGGCGCATCTCCAGCATCAGGGCCTGGATGCGTCCGGCTTCGTTGGTCTGCTGGCCGAGCCGCCGGTAGGTCTCCACCGCACCGCCGGCATCGGATAGGGCCACCACGCCGATGCCGCCGATCAGCACCAGGAACACCAGAATGCCGGCACTGGCCGCCGTGATCTTGGAACCCACGGAAAAGCGATTGAAAAGGCTCATGGTCGAGGCCTCCATCGGCACAGGGTCGCTGCTCAGCGCTTGGTCGGGCCGACCGGAAAAGGTCAGCCCCCACGACCTGTTTCAGGAAGCATGCCACATGCCCCGGTATGGCCGGACCGTAGGGGTCGGCAGTGGGAAGGGGCCCGGGTAACGCAGGGGAACGCAACGGACGACAGGCGTGGAATAAACGGACGCCTTGCATGTTTGCCCGGTGCGAGGGGACGCGGGCTGCCGTCCCGCGGGCGCTTTCCCGGGCGGAAAGGCCATTTTTTGTGCCGCGGCGGTCACAGGAGAGGCATTTTGAACATCCCCTGGTATCGTGGTATATGCCAAAGGGCGCAGCGGCCGTCCGGGGTCGTCGCCGATCCCTCATCCTCCCGGTCTCTGACGCTTTGACCCGACGGCTGGCCATGTCCATTCCCGACGCGCCCATTTCCGCGGCCTCTTCGGATGCCCGCACCGCTTCCGCACGCCGTCCCGGCGATGTCCAGCCGCGCACCGGCCAGCCATCCACCGGCCGGTCGGGCACCGACCGTTCGGGCCGTCCGCGGCGCGGACGCCTGTCGGTGGTCATCCCCTTCTACAACGAAGGTCCCAACATCGACGCCCTGTTCGCCCGGCTGACCCCGGTGCTGGACGGGCTTGGGATGGATTGGGAGGTGGTCTGCGTCAACGACGGCAGCCGCGACGACACCGTCGACCGGTTGCTGGACGTCCATGACCGCGACCCGCGGGTGAAGGTGGTCGACCTGTCGCGCAACTTCGGCAAGGAACTGGCGCTGTCCGCCGGGCTCAGCCACACCACCGGCGACGCCGTGGTGCCGATGGACGCCGACCTGCAGCATCCGCCGGAACTGTTGCCGGCCTTCATCGCCAAGTGGCGCGAGGGGTTCGACGTGGTCGTCGCCGTACGGCACGCCCGCGTCGGGCAGAGCCTGAAGCACCGGCTGTTCGCCAAGCTGTTCTACTGGGTTTTCGACCATCTGTCGGAGATCAAGCTTCCCCGCGAGGTCGGTGATTTCCGCCTGATGGACCGCCGCGTGGTCGAGGTGATCAACCGGATGCCGGAGCGCACGCGCTTCATGAAGGGCATCTTCGCCTGGGTCGGCTTCCGGCAGGCCGCCATCCCCTATGAACAGGGCGAGCGTGCCGGCGGCGACACCAAATGGGGCTTCGTCAAGCTTCTGCGCCTGTCTTTCGATGGTCTGACCGCCTTCTCCACCTTCCCCCTGCGGGTCTGGAGTCTGGTGGGCATGGCCGTGTCGGGCGTGGCCTTCATCTATATCCTGATCCGGCTGATCCGCACGCTGCTTTACGGCATCGACGTGCCGGGCTATGAATCGCTGCTGGTCGCGGTGCTGTTCCTGGGCGGCCTCCAGCTGATCACGCTTGGCATCATCGGCGACTATCTGGGCCGCGTCTTTGCCGAGGTGAAGGGCAGGCCGCTGTTCATCGTGCGCTCCGCCCACGGATTCGGCACGTCGGACGAGGAGCACGAGCACCAGTTCGATCCGGTCGGCGACACGGCAGGCCAGGAGCGGCAGCGATGAGCATCGAGACCCGCCTGCGCACCGGCGACGATGACGCCGGTGATGGGATGCCCGCCGCCCGCCGCCGTTCCTCCGGAATCGCCCCGCCATCCTCCGCCCCCGGCACGCCCGCCACTGCCTCCGGCTTCGCGCTGCCGCGTGGCGAGGCGGCGCTGTGGGACGGGCTGTCGCGCGCGCTGCTGCTGGGGCTGCTGATTCTCGCCGCCCTGACCTTCCTCAGCTACGGCATCAGCACGGACGAGGAGGTGCAGCACATCTACGGCAAGAAGCTGCTGTCCTACTACACCAGCTTCTTCCAGGACCGGTCTGCCTTCCATTTCAAGGATCTGGCCTATTACGGCGGTCTGTTCGACCTCGTCACCGCCGTCATCGTGCCCTTTTCCCCCTTCGAGGAATACGAGACGCGGCATCTGCTCTGCGCGCTGGTCGGCGTGCTGGGCATTGCCGGGACATGGCGCTACACCCGGCTGCTGGCCGGGCCGCGCGCCGGCTTCATCGCCGCGGCGCTGCTGTCGCTGAGCGGTGTCTATTACGGTGCGATGTTCAACAACACCAAGGACGTGCCGTTCGCGGCCGGAATGGTGTGGACGCTCTATTTCGCCACCCGCATCCTCAAGCAGCTGCCCCGGCCCCGCCGGAGTGCGGTGCTGAAGTTCGGGCTGGTGCTGGGCCTGACGCTGGCGATCCGCGTCGGTGGGGTGCTGGCCGGTTTCTATCTCGCGGTCGCCATGGCTCTGCATTTCGCCCTGGTGACGCGGCAGGAGGGGCATCGCTGGGCGCTGGTCGATGCGCGCGGCGCCTTTCTGTCCCTGTGGCCGGCGATCCCCGTCGCTTATGCGATCATGGCCGTGTTCTGGCCCTGGGTGGTGCAGAGGCCGTTGCGCAATCCCCTGGAGGCGCTGCGCGTCGTCTCGCACTTCCCCATCGACATCCAGACCCTGTTCATGGGCGAGTTGGTCCATTCCAACGACCCGCCCGCCCTGTATCTGCCGGTCTATCTGGCGGTGAAGCTGCCGGAAGCGGTGGTGATCGGCGTCGCCGCGGCGGTGGTGCTGGCCGGGATCTGGCTGGCCCGCGGCGGCTGGCGGCGGACAGGCGCCTTCACGCTGGTGCGCTACACCCCGCTGGCACTGGCGGGCTTCCTGCCGATCCTGCTGTTCATCCTGATGCGGCCGTCGGTCTACAACGGCATCCGCCATTTCCTGTTCCTGGTGCCGCCCTTCGTGGTGATGGCCGCCATCGCCGCCGACCGGCTGTGGACGCTCTCCCAGCGCGGCGGCCGGGCGCTGGGGCAGGGCTTTGCCGCCGCGATGACCGTGGTCGCGGTGGTGTACGCGTGGCAGTTGGGCGCCATGCATCCGAACCAGTACGTGTACTACAACCAGTTCGTTGGAGGCGTACGGGGCGCCGACGGCAAGTTCGAGCTGGATTACTGGGGCAATTCCCTGCACGAGGCGCTGCAGGAACTGATCGAATATGTCGAGCGCGAGAATGACGGCCGCCCGCCGCCGCGGCAGTACACCCTGACCGTCTGCGGCAACACGCTGGCGGTCCGGTTCGAACTGCCGCCCTGGCTGCGTCTGGTCAATGGGATCGAACCGGACTGGCGTAAGGCCGACTTCTTCCTGGCCTTCACCCAGGTGAAGCGTTGCCCGTCGCTGCTGGACGGCCATCCGATCCTGGAGATCGCGGCCGATGACGTTCCGCTGTCCATCGTCAAGGATCGCCGTCCGCCGAAGGCCGAAGTCCCGACCGAATGACCGCCCGACCCGATGGCCGGCTGAAGTGACCGGTTGAGACAGCGCGGGTGGTTGGGGAGTACCCCCCACCGCTCCGCCGCCGTCTTTCGCCGGATCGCCCTTCGCGGCCCTGTCCGCCAGCCGACCCTCCCCCCACTCTCCGAACCTGCGATTCTGAGGCCGGGCGGAGGCGGGGATGCGGCGCAGGCTGCTCTTGGGCGTTTTATGTCTGCTGCTGTGGAGTGTTCCCCTCGGCCCGACCGGGGCCATCGGACTCGATCGATCCGGTGAGAGGAGCGGCGATCCGCTGGCCGACTTGGTGACCCGCGCGGTGGAGGAGCGCCAGCCGCCGGCCGGGGCGGGCAGTCTGGTCGTCGGCGTGATCCGCGACGGCCGGACGCTGGTGGTCGGGCGCGGCGACGCCGGGCGTCCGGACGGCGGACCGGCGGACGGGCGCACGCTGTTCCAGATCGCCTCCCTCACCAAGCCCTTCACTGGCACCATCATGGCGGAACTGGTGCGGGAGGGCCGCCTGTCCCCCGATGATCCGCTGGAGCGCCATCTGCGGCGTGTCGGGCCGGTGCCGGTCGCCCATCTGCCGGACCATGACGGCATGCGCATCCGCCTGCGCGACCTTGCCACCCACACCGCCGGTCTGCCCAGCGTGCCGGAGACCCCGCGCTTTTCCTGGAACCGGCTGGAGGATCCGCGCAACCCTTACAAGCCGCTGTCGCGGGCCGAGCTTGGGCTGTGGCTGTCGGGCTATCAGTTGCCGGTGCCACCGGGCGTGCGTTTCAGCTATTCCAACGCCGGCATGGCTGTGCTGGGGGAGGCGCTGTCCGCCGCGGCCGGCCAATCCTTTGAGGTCCTGCTGAAGCGGGTGGTGACCGACCGCTTCGGTCTGCGCGACACCACCCTGCAGCCGACGGCGGAGCAGCGGGCGCGCAAGGCGGCCGGCCATGCCCGCGGCCGGATCGTGCCGGATTGGGAGGCGCCGGCGATGCTGCCGGCCTTCGGCCTCTATTCCTCCGCCGACGACATGCTGCGCTGGCTGTCCGCCAACCTGGGCGACTGTCCCGGCCGCGCCGCCGGACCGGACGGACAGGGCTGCGCCCCCGCGGCATCGGCGACCCTGGCGCTGGCCCAGACGGTGCAGGTCGATGGGCGGACTCTGGCGGATGCGGGAAGCCTGGGGACGGGGGCGATGGCGCTCGGCTGGTTCGTCGCCTGGGCGGGGGATGGAACGCCGATCCATTGGCATTCCGGCTCCACCGGCGGGTTCAACGCCTACATCGCCTTTTCGAAGGCGCATCGCTGGGGCGTGGTGGCGCTGACCAACAGCGATCCCGATCAGGTCACCGCCGACCGGGTCGTGATCGACCTCGTCCGTCGCCTGGAGACGCCGCCGGAGGTGGCAAGCTTGCCGTAAGCGGGTTCGTCCTCAATGCAGGCGACGCGGTGCCTTGGCGGGGACTTCAACGTCGGCGCGGGCCTGGGCGATCGGACCGGCCTGATGGTGGGCAAGGCGCCAGCTGCCGTTTTCCCGTGCGAACAGGTTGGTGGCGGCAAGCACGGCACCGCCCAGCGTCTCCTCGCAGACCACCAGGGCGGTGTCGCCATGCAGGGTGACGCGCTCGTTCCTTGCCTCGACGGTGATGCCGCTGGGAGCGCGTAGAACGTCGCGCCAGCTGGTCAGCACGGCATCGCGGCCGAACAGGGCGGTCCAGCCGGGATGGATGCAGGACACGGGCAGCGTCTCCGCCCACAGCGTTTCCATCGCAGCGGCGTCGCGGTTGGTGAAGGCGCGGTAGAAGGCCTGGTTCAGGGCCAGCAGCGTGTCGCGGTCGGTCATGGCTTCTGTCCGGGCGATGGTTCCGGGAACGGGTGAGGCACGGCTGTCCGGCCGGCGTCAGTCCGCTTTTAATGAAGCCACCCGGCATGGGCAAGCGCCGGTCCGGTCGGTTCCGGGCCGGCGCTGTGACAACTTGGCTGCGAAAAAACGCATCAGGCCGTCAGGTTGACGCTCTGCGGCTTCGCCGTCGAGCCCGACGACGAGGCTGCGGCGGCTTCCTTGACCGCCGCGCCGTCCTTGCCGCCGGACAGCCCGTCCACCGGGGCGGACAGGTCGAGCGTCAGGTGGGTGACGCCGTTCTTGGAGGTGGTCGGCTTCAGCACCGCCAGCCCCTTCATCCCGTCGCCGCCGGCTTTGGAGGCCATGTCGTTCAGCTTGCCGAGGATGTCCTTGATCTCGTCCTCGCTGAAGCCTTCGGAACGGACGATCATGCCGGTGGACTTGCCGGTGGCCGTGGTGGTCATGCCGGTGGCGGTCATCGCCATGTCGCCGCCCTTGCCCAGCGAGGCCTGCAGCCGCTGGTCGTCGCGGCGGAAATCCAGAGTCGATTTGGCGAAGGAGATGCGGACGCTGCGGTCACCGTCCTGGATCTCCAACTCGATCCCGTGGGACTCGATCGACCATTGCGACTGGGTGGCCTGCATGTCCACCGACATTTGGCTGAAGTCCATGCCGTCCAGCTTGGATTTCAGCTTGTCGCCGAAGCCGCTGACCGCGTCATCGATGCGGTTCTTCGGAACGCCCAGCATGCTCAGCGCGTCGCCCAACCCCTGCTTCAGCGCGTCGATGCCCTTGCCGAACATGCCGGCCAGATCGTTGCCGTGGTCCAGCGCCGACTGCATCAGCGACTGTGCCTGTTTGGCGCGGTCGACGCCGCTGTTGCCGGCCGCCAAGGCGCCACCGCCGCCCGCCCCCTGGGCGCCGCCCTTGCCGGTCAGGCTGTCCAGCAGCGATTCCATCGACTGGCTGATGGTGTAGGCCGGCGACTGGCTCTTCTTTCCCGCCTTGTCGCCATCGACCGTTTTCGCGTCCGATTTGGCCAGCGCGTCCTTCGCCGTGCCGGCCGTCTTTGACGAGCCGTTCTGCACAGCCGTGGACAGCACCGACGGTTTGCCGTTCGGGCCGCTGAGCTCCGCGTAATACATGGATGCCCCCGCATCGCGTAGTTTGTGTGCAAGCGGAAGCATGACGCCGGCAACCTTTACCAGTTATTAATTTCGGATATTTCTTTGAATGATCGAGATAACTTCGTTACCTTACTAATCGTCGAAGTCTTTATAACTTCCATATCTAAGCTTTCCGCCACTTGTTCCGCCACTTGTTTCGCCTGCGTGACGACCTGCGACGAGCGGCGGCTTTCGCCCGGCCGGGGGCGCTGCTACCCTGATGGCAAAAGGACCCGCAAGAAGGGAACCCGCCATCATGGCCGACCGACTTTCCATCGCGCTCGCCCAGGCCGATCCGGCCGCCGGCAACCTTGCCGCCAACGCCGACCTCATCCGCGCCGCCCGGGCGGAGGCCGCGGCCCGCGGCGCCGACCTCGTCGTTTGTCCGGCCGGCGCGCTATCCGGCGTTCCTCTGCTGGATTTGACCGTTCAGCCTGCCTTCCTCGACGCCGTGGAGGCGACGGCCCGGGCGCTGGCGGCGGATACCGCCGATGGCGGTCCGGCCTTGCTGGTCGGCGCCCCCTGGCGTGACGGAGCCAAGCGGCACAATGCGGCTCTGCTGCTCGACGCAGGCAAGATCGCAGCGGTTCGTTTCCAAGCCGAAATGGGTGGTGGCGAGATCGGCGCGCCGGAGGATGACCGTTACGATGCCGGTCCGATGCCGGGACCGGTGAATGTCCGCGGTGTGCGCGTCGGCCTGCTGATCGGCGGCGATCTGGCGAGCGCCGACGTGACGGAAACGCTGGCCGAAAGCGGCGCCGAATTGCTGGTCGCGCTGCTGGCCGGCCCCTTCGCCCCCGGCCGCGCCGACGATCGGGTGCAAGCCGCCGTCGCGCGGGTGGTGGAGTGCGGCCTGCCCCTGGTCGCGGTGAACGCGGTCGGTGGCGAGGATGAGCGGGTGTTCGACGGCGGCAGCTTCGCCCTCGCGTCCGGCGGCCGGCTGGTCGCCCAGGCCCCGCTGTTCGCCGAGCATCTGCTGTTGTCCCGCTGGGAACGTGGCGACGATGATTCCTGGGGCAGTTCCGAAGCCGAAATGATTGCGCCGGTCGAGGGGGCGGAGGCGCTCTACAGTGCGCTGATGCTGGGTCTGCGCGACGCGGTGGCGAAAGGCGGCGCGCCTGGCGTGGTGGTTGGCCTGACCGGCGGGTTGGACTCGGCGCTGACTGCTGCCATCGCCGTCGATGCGCTTGGGGCGGAGCGGGTGCTGGCCGTCCGGGCGCCGCTGCCGGGCAGCAAAATCGATGCGCTGGCGGACAGCCTGGACGATGCGGCCGAGATCGTCGAGTTGATGGGGTGCCGCCTGGACAATGTGGCGCTGGCCCCGGTGCTGAAAGCCGCCGACTCGCTGCTGGCGCCTGCCTTTGCCGGGCGCGAGTCGGCCGGGGCGGCGGACCGGCTGCATGCCCGCCTGCGTGCCGCAACTTTGGCTGCGCTGGCGGAGCGGATGGGGGCGCTGCTCCTGTCGACCGCCGACCGCACCGACCGGCTGCTCGGCCTTGTGCCCGAGGAGTCGGGCTGCGGTTATGCCGTGCTGGCCGACCTGCCGAAGACCGCGGTGCTGGAACTGGCGGGCTGGCGCAACGCCAACCAGCCGGCGGGATCGCGCGGGCCAGCCGGGCGGGTGGTTCCGGAACGGGTGCTGACGCGCCGGCTGAAGGCCGCGACGCCGGCCGGATTGCCGCCGGTGGAGGCGCTGGACGATCTGCTGGCCGGCCTGCTCGACGGCGGGCTTTCGCCGGCCGATCTCGTCGGACGCGGACATGCGGCCGAGACCGTGGAACTGGTCTGGCGGATGGTGGTTCAGGCCGAAGCGGACCGCCGCCGGGCGCCGCCGGGGCCGCGGGTCTCGCGCCAAGCCGTCGCGCGGCTGCGGCGCCTTCCCGCCGGCGGGGGTGTCATCGGTCTGGCTTGAGCGGATTGGGGGGCGAAGGGGAGCGAACGGCC
Source organism: Azospirillum sp. B21 (assembly GCF_008364825.1). GTDB lineage: Bacteria > Pseudomonadota > Alphaproteobacteria > Azospirillales > Azospirillaceae > Azospirillum. The sequence goes on along the minus strand of NZ_VTTO01000001.1, from coordinate 761,237 downwards.
CCCCTTCGCATTTCCTTTTGCCGGGCCGGGCGTCAGCCGCGGGTCAGCTTGATGATCGTGGCAAGCATGCCGAAGGCCCACAGCACGGCCGGCAGCACAATCCAGGTCGGATGGAAGATGATCGCCAGCGGCATGATGAAGATCAGCAGCATGGCCGGGAAGACGAGATAGGGAGAGTTGCCCCAGTTGGTCGACAACCCGGCCGGGTTCTCGTCTTCACCGAAAAAAGCATCGGCGGTAACCGCTTGGTCCGTCATCTCTATCACCCAAAGTTTTTGTGGTTATTCCCTGTCCCGCACTGCAGCAGGACGTCGGTTCATACCCCACGATGCTTTGGATGACCAGTGCCCGGCCTTGGCCTTTGCTTTCGACTTTGGTCGAAGGCTACGCAGCCTCGGTGAGTGCCAGCTGCGGACGGCGCAGGCTCGATTGGATGGTGAAGGGCGCGCGGACGCCGCCGTTGAACAGCTCGGCGCATTCCAGGGCCTTCAGCACGCGCTCCTCCGGCGGCTGCCCGGCGGTGGAGGCAAGAGAGCCCAGCGCATAGTCGGAGCCGCAGCCGATGGCGTGATAGCCGCGCACCGCCTCGCCGACCTGATAGTCGGACTGCACGGTGAACAGCCGGCCTTCCAGCCCCACCATGAAGGTGCCGCCAGTCTCCACATCGTTGGATCGGTGGGCGTATCCGCCATCCTTCAGGCAATTGCGGACGGCATCGACGAAGTCCACCACCATGTAGCGGAAGAGATCGGTGTCGCCGTTGCGCGACGGAACCTCCAGCCGGTAGTGCAGCAGTTGGCCCATCCGGAAGGAACTGGTGAAGCCGATCAGGCAATCGCCGTTGCGGAACACCTTGGTGTCGGCGCGCACCGTGATGTCCAGGCCGTTCACCCCGGCGCTGTCGCCGCCCATCCACACCCGGTCGCCGTCCACCAATCCCACAATGCAGGTCATCGCCAGCCCTCGCCCGATAAATACGAAACCGAGGCAAAGGGTGTGGGAAGCCGGTTAATGAATTATTGCCCAGCTTTGTGACATTGCGGGTGAAAAAGGGGGTATGTGTACCCCCTTTGCCGTCTGCTTCACTTGATCACTTCGCCAGATCGACCAGAGCCTTGACCGTATTCTCTGCGCCCTCGGCGATCTGGAGCAGATTGGCATCCAGCATGTAGCAGGGCGAGGTGACGATCTTGAGCCCCGGATCGACCACGATCTCGCCATGGGTGGTGGTGCGGTGGATGGCGCCCATCGTCTCCAACGCGGCGGCGGTGCCGGGGTCGTTGCCGATTGTCAACTCCACCCCCTGCTGGCCCAGGATCTTGGCGAGGATGGCCGGTGCGATGCACAGCGCGCCGATCGGCTTGCCGGCCGCGCGCATGGCGGCGACGGCGGCGACCACCTGCGGGTTGACCGAGCAGTCGGCACCCTTGAAGGCGAAATCGCTAAGGTTCTTGGCGGCGCCGAAACCGCCGGGGAAGATCAGCGCATCGACGTCGCCGGCCGAAAACTCGCTGAGCGGGGCGATCTTGCCGCGGGCGATGCGGGCCGATTCGACCAGCACGTTGCGGCCCTCGCCGGTCTCCTGGCCGGTCAGGTGGTTGACGACATGGGCCTGCGGGATGTCGGGGGCATAGCACACCGCGACCGCCCCCACCTTGGCGATGGCCAGCAGGGTGCAGACCGCTTCGTGGATTTCCGTGCCGTCATACACGCCGCAACCCGACAGCACGACGCCGATGCGCAAGCTCTTGTCCGCCATAGGATGTCTCCGAGTTTGGATTTGCCGCCAAGCTAACGCAGGCGGACGGCCGCGCCTACCACGCCAACGGCCGCATCGTCCCACCTGTTGCGCGGATGCATCGGTTCCGGACCGCTTTCGGAAGGCGCGTCGGCCGTGCTAGGACTGCCCGCCTGTCCCGTCTGCAGATCGAGTCCAGCCATGTCCACCGCCGTCCGTTTCGCCCCCAGCCCGACCGGCCGCATCCATGTCGGCAATGTGCGCCTTGCGCTCGTCAACTGGTTGTTCGCGCGCAAGACCGGCGGCAGCTTCATGTTCCGGCTGGACGACACCGACGAGGAGCGCTCCACCCAGGAATTCGCCGACGGCATCGCCGCCGACCTGACTTGGCTCGGCCTCACCTGGGATCGCTTCGCCCGCGAAAGCGACCGCTATCCGCGTTATGACGAGGCGGCCGCCGCGCTGAAGGCCGCCGGCCGGCTCTATCCCTGCTACGAGACGCCGGAGGAGCTGAACCTCAAGCGCGCCAGTCTGGTGTCGCAGGGCCGCCCGCCGATCTACGATCGCGCCGCGCTGCGCCTGACCGACGAGGACCGTGCCCGGCTGGAAGGCGAGGGACGCAAAGCCCATTGGCGCTTCAAGCTGAACCTGACTTCGGTGGAGTGGACCGACCTCGTCCGCGGGCCGGTGCGGTTCGAAGGTGCGGCGCTGAGCGACCCGGTGCTGATCCGCGAGGATGGCCGGCCGCTCTACACCCTGACCAGCGTGGTCGATGACGCCGATTTCGCCATCACCCACATCATCCGCGGCGAGGACCATGTCGCCAACACCGCGGTGCAGATCCAGATCTTCGAGGCACTGAACGCTGCGGTGCCCTCCTTCGCCCATCTGCCGCTGCTGACCGATGCCGGCGGGCAGGGGCTGTCGAAGCGGCTGGGCAGCCTGTCGGTCGGCAGCCTGCGCGACGAGGACGGTATCGAGCCGATGGCGGTCAACAGCCTGCTGGCGAAGCTCGGCACCTCCGACCCGATCGAGGCGCGGCTGACGCTTGACGAACTGGTGGCGGAGTTCGACCTGTCGAAGATCGCCCGCGGTACCCCGAAATTCGATCCGGAGGAGCTGGGCCGGCTGAACGCTCGCATCCTGCACCTGACGCCGTTCGAGGCGGTGGCCGACCGGCTGGAGGCGATGGGCCTGACCGGCGCCGACGCCGTCTTCTGGGAAGCGGTGCGGCCCAATCTGGCGCGGCTGAACGACGCGCGCGACTGGTGGGCGGTGACCCATGCGCCGGTGACGCCGCTGGTCGAGGATGCCGGCTTTCTGGACCAGGCGGCGGCGCTGCTGCCGGACGAGCCTTGGGACCTCGGCACCTGGGGCGCCTGGACCAATGCGGTGAAGGGGGCGACGGGGCGCAAGGGCAAGGAGTTGTTCCTTCCTCTGCGCCGGGCCCTGACCGGGCGCGACCATGGACCGGAATTGAAGAACCTGCTACCCCTGATCGGACGGGCGCGCAGCCTCCGGCGACTGGCCGGCGAAGCCGCCTGAAACCTCTTTTCGTACAGGAGTTCGGACCGTGCCGTTGGACCTCTACAACACGCTGACCCGCCGTAAGGAGCGCTTCGAGCCGCTTCGCCCGGACCATGTCGGCATGTATGTCTGTGGTCCGACCGTCTACGACACCGCCCATATCGGCAATGCCCGGCCGGTGGTGGTGTTCGACCTGCTGTTCCGGCTGCTGTCGCGGCTCTATCCGGCGGTGACCTATGTCCGCAACATCACCGATGTGGACGACAAGATCATCGACCGCGCGCGGGACAGCGGCGAGCCGATCGACGCGCTGACGGCGCGCACAACCGACCTGTTCCATGCCGACATGGACGCGCTGAACGCGTTGCGCCCGACCATCGAGCCGCGGGCGACCCAGCACATCGGTCAGATGATCGCGCTGATCGCCACACTGATCGAGCGCGGCAACGCCTATGCGGCGGAAGGGCATGTGCTGTTCTCCGTGCCGTCGATGCCCAGCTATGGCCAACTGTCGCGTCGTTCGCTGGAGGACATGATCGCCGGCGCGCGGGTGGAGGTGGCGCCCTACAAGCGCGACTCCTCGGACTTCGTGCTGTGGAAGCCCAGCACGCCCGACCAGCCCGGCTGGGACAGCCCGTGGGGCCGCGGCCGTCCGGGTTGGCACATCGAATGCTCTGCCATGGCGAAGGAGCATCTGGGCGCCACCTTCGACATCCATGGCGGCGGGCTGGACCTGATCTTTCCGCACCATGAGAACGAGATCGCGCAGAGCTGCTGCGCCAACGGCACCGACCGGCTGGCCCGCACCTGGGTCCACAACGGCTTCGTGACGGTCGAAGGCGAGAAGATGTCGAAGTCCCTCGGCAACTTCTTCACCGTCCACGACCTGCTGGACGAGTTCCCCGGCGAGGCGATCCGCCTGACCTTGCTGAGCGCCCATTACCGCCAGCCGCTGGACTTCACCCGCGAAGGGATCCGGCAGGCCAAGGGCACCCTCGACCGCTGGTATCAGGCCCTGCGCGGCGAGCCGGCGCCGATTGCGGCCGAGCTGCCGTTCGACGTGCTGGCGGCTCTGGAGGACGACCTGAACAGCCCGCTCGCCATCGCTCATCTGCACGAATTGGCGACCGCGGTGAACAAGGCGAAGAGCGATGCCGAGAAGGCCGCCGCCAAGGGCGCGCTGCTGGCGGCCGGCCGGCAGCTCGGCCTGCTGCAGCAGGACCCGGAGGCGTGGTTCCGCTGGGCGCCGACGGGCGAGGCCGAAGGGTTGAGCGACGCCGACGTCGAGCAGCTGATCGCCGACCGCAAGGCCGCCCGCGCGGCGAAGAACTTCGCCGAGGCCGACCGCATCCGCAAGGAACTGGCCGACAAGGGCATCGTTCTTGAGGACGGCCCGCAGGGCACGACCTGGAAGCGGGGGTGAGGTGGGAGGATCCCCTCTCCCCCCTGGGGAGAGGGTTAAGGTGAGTGGGGAGCGTGGCAGGCCTTCACCAAGAATCCTCCCTATGCGTCCCCCTCACCCCGTCCCTCTCCCCAGGGGGGAGAGGGAGTTGAGGTGGGAGAGGGCACCCGCTTCATTGTTCCTCCACCCACAACAAATCTTCGCCAACTCCGCAGATTATCGCGTGGATCGATCCGGCTAATCTCCTCTTCAGACGAAACGCGGTCGCAACCGACCGCCTGACAGAGGAGACCCTGACCATGATCGACACCCGCACCGCTCCCTATGCCGCTTTCCTGCTGCGCGTCGGCCTCGGCCTGCTTTTCCTGGCCCATGGCTTGGTTCTGAAGGTGATGACCTTCACCATCCCAGGCACCGTCGGCTATTTCGAGAGCATCGGTTATCCCGGCGTCTTCGCCTATCTCGTGATCCTGGGCGAGATCGGCGGCGGCCTCCTGCTGATCGCCGGTGTCTATACCCGCTGGATCGCGCTGGCCCTGCTGCCGATCATGATCGGCGCCACCCTGCAGCATGTCGGCAATGGCTGGGTGTTCAGCGCGCAGGGGGGCGGTTGGGAGTTTCCGGCCTTCTGGACGGTCCTGCTGGTGGTGCAGTCGCTTTTGGGTGACGGTGCCTTCGCGGTGAAGGTTCCGGCGCTGGGCACTCCCGCCGCCGGCCGGCGCGAACTCGCCTGATCCGGCAACGCGCACGCCGCCTGATGACGAACGAAATAGGGGAGGGGGCAGATTGCCGCCTCTCCCTTTCGTCGTTAAAGCCCTGCCAAGGCCCGGCGGATCGCCTCGCGGAAGGCATCCAGCGACGCGATGTCCAGCAGGAACAGCGCATGCCCGCGCGCATCGCCCGCCGCCAGCGCCATGTCGATGCGCACGAACAGCACGGGATCGGTGGCGGAGCCGATGACCGCCGCCGGGGCGCCGGCGCCATAGCCCGGAACCGCCCCCGACAATTCGCCGCCGATCAGGTTCGACAGGCTGGCGAGGCAGCCGTTCAGGATGATGTTGCCGATCTCCGTCAGCGCGTCCTGCTCCATCTCACCCGGCGCCTCGGCGGCAGGATCGACGGGGACCAGCCGGCCGACGAGGGCCAGCGTGCCGCGTTCGGGGAAGATCAGCATCGCTTCGCCGGTAAAAGGACCGGTGAAAGCGCCACGGACGGCGCAGACCGGCTGGTCGGCCTCCAGATCGCCGCCGACCTCCCGGGTGATGCGGGCGCGGGTCGACACGGCGAAGGAGGGCACCGACAAAAGCACCTCCTCCCCCAGCATGGTACTGAGGGCGGCGGCCGGTTCGCCCATGCCGATGTTGAACAGTTCGGCGATGGCGTCGGCCTCGTCGTCGTCCAGGCGCAGGGGATCCCCTGATGCGGGCTCTGCCATCGGCGTCACTGCCCGGCCGCGGCGAGGAAGTCGCGGATCTTGTCAGAGGTGATTGGCTTGGCGATGAAACGGACGCCCAGAGCCTCGGCCTTGCGCCGGAGCGCGTCCTGGACGTTGGCGGTCAGCAGGCCGATGGTGAGGCCGGTGAAGCGCTCCTTCAGCCGCTCGGCGAGCGCCAGACCGTCCATGCCCGGCATGTTGTAGTCGACGATGGCGGCGGCCGGCGGCACCTCTCCGACGATCTCCAGGGCCTCTTCGCCGCTCGCGGCCGTGACGATGGTCCAGTCGGGCCGCAGCGAGGCGATGACGCTGGAGACCATGTTGCGCGCCAGTCGGCTGTCGTCGACGACGAGGATGCTGGTCATGCCGATGATTCCGTCCTAAAGATTCCGTTCAGACCTCGCGGGTTTCTTACCGCAAACCGGTCCGCCCCACAACAAGGGGCCACGCAAAGAGCCTGAGTTCTTCAACCTTTACAGACTTCCGATATATCAATGTTCATCCAGGACAACACGGCGTCCGAGCTGGTTCGCCCGCCAAATCCCAGCCGGGTTCGTGCCGTGCTCGACACCAACATTCTGGTGGCCTATGCGCTGCTGGGCGACGCCGCCATCCGGCGGCAGGACGCGATTCGCCGCTGCGTGGAGCGGGTGCGTGAGGATGGCGGGCTGACCGGCAGCAGCGAAACGCTGGCGGAACTGGAGGAGGTGCTGTTGCGCCCGACCTTCGACCGCTACGCCTCCGCGGCCGATCGCCGCGTCTTCCTCGACCGCATCAGGGCGGAGACCGTTCTGGTGGAGCCGGCGGCGGTTGGGCGCCTGTGCCGCGACCCGGAGGACGACATGTTCCTGGCCGCCGCCGTCGGCGGATCGGTGCCCTGGCTGGTGACCGTCGACCGCCAACTCCTGTCGGTGCGCCGGGCCGGGGAGACGCGGGTGCTGCGGCCAGAACGGTTCCTGGACGCCCTGGATGTGGAGCGCTGATCGGGCAGGCCCACAGAATCCACTCGACAAACGGGACGCTCTTCCTAGAATGAAAAGAGAACACATCGCAAACCGCGAGTGAACGGGAATGGTTGCGGCGACAGTGACGCCGCGCCGATGGTGGAGTGCAGGGGGCATCTGCAGCGATGAGCGTCCAACGGCTTCTGTTCGACGACCTGCCGGAGACGGAACCGGTGCGCAAGCCGCGCCGCAGCCGGACGGCCGGCGCCGCGGCAACCATGGCCGCCCAGGTGGCGATCGACGTGGTGCGGGAGGCTGCTCCTCTGCCCAGGGCCGCGGTGCTCGCGGCCGGCGTCGCGACGCTGCCGCTGGCCCCGCCCGCCCCGCCACCTCCGCCCCCGGCGTTCGACCCGGCTGCGCTGTCCAATCCGGAATTGCGGGCGCTGGTGCAGGCGTTGCCCGACCAACGGTTGGCGCATCTGCTGATCGAAGCCGCGCGGGAACTGAAGCGCCGTGCCGCTCCCGATCGCAGCGATCCGGACGGCGATGACGGCAATATGCCGCAGGAGCCGAACCAAGCCCTGCTGCGGGCCGCAAGGCAGGCGGTGGGGGAATTGTCGGGTGACGACTTCTGATCGGCTGGGCGCTCTTGGGGGCACTCCTTAGTCAAGAAAGTTTCCGAGACAAACGGCGCGCCTTTATGTCATGATCGCCCTCAGCCCGCGTTTTACATGCCGCATCGCACAATATAGTGGCTGTCAAACGCCTTCGGGCCCGCCGAACCCACATGCGACGTCTCCCGGAGGGGGCTTTGGACTGGATCACTTGGTTGCAGGAATGGGGGAACGCCTTTTACCCGCTGGCCTTTGTCTGGGCCTTTTTTGAAGGTGAAACATTTGTAATCTTCGGCGGGATGGGTGCAAAGCTCGGGATCATCAATCTATATTGGTTGGTCGGCACGGTCTGGATCGGCAGCTTCATGGGCGATCAGGTCTGGTTCTGGCTCGGGCGCCGCTGGGGCAACAAGGCGCTTGCGCGCTTTCCCTCGGCCGAGGTGCATGCCAGCCGGGTGCTGCGCTGGCTTGAGAAATACGGCGTCGCCTTCATCCTGGTCTTCCGCTTCCTCTACGGCGTGCGGAACATCGCGTCGGTCGCCATCGGCACCTCGCGCATGCCGTGGTCGCGATTCCTGTTCTGGAACTTCATCGCCGCCGGCATCTGGGCCTGGAGCTTCGCCGGTGCGGGCTATCTGTTCGGCGAAGCCGCTGCCGCCATCGGCGAGGACGGTCCGAAGATCCTGGTACTGTCCGCTCTGGCCATCGGCGGCCTGTGGCTCACCATCAAGAGCATCCTCTGGGTCCGCCGCCGGGCGCTGGCAGCTACCAATCCAGCGGAGTGAGGCGCCTGACCTGAGAAGGTTGGGAGGCGTCCACCGGTCCTAGAAAGTCACACGAATCGAAAAGGGGCTGCTTCATCCGAAGCAGCCCCTTTTTTTGGTCTTACAGCTCGGCCGCCATGTAGGTCGGCAGCCAGTTTTCGTTGGCATCGCGCAGGCGCTTCAACGACACGATATCGCCGCCGCGGCCCGACAGCGCCGTGCCGCGGGTCTCACCCAGCACGGTGACCGGAACACCGGCCGCCTTGGCCTTCTCCTGAACCGACGCGGCGACGTCCGGACGGACGGCCAGGACGTAGCGGCCCTGATCCTCGCCGAACAGCACGCGCGGGGACGCGCCGTCGAAGGCGGTCAGATAGGCGCCGACACCGCCGGCCAGCGCCATCTCGGCGATGGTGACGATCAGGCCGCCGTCGGCCACATCGTGGCTCGACACCACCAGACCCTCGCGGATCAGGCTGCGGACGAAATCGCCGTTGCGGCGCTCCACCGCCAGATCGACCGGCGGGGGAGCCCCCTCCTCGCGCCCGAGGATCTCGCGCAGGAAGATCGACTGGCCGATGTGGCCTTTCGTCTCACCCACCGCGAGGATCACGTCGCCTTCATTTTTGAAGGCGATGCCGACGGCGATCATCGCGTCCGGCATGATGCCGACACCGCCGATGGCCGGGGTCGGCAGGATCGCCTCGCCGTTCGTCTCGTTGTAGAGCGAGACGTTGCCCGACACGACCGGGAAGTCCAGCGCCTTGCAGGCCTCGCCGATGCCCTGAACGGCGCCGACGAACTGGCCCATGATCCGCGGCTTCTCGGGGTTGCCGAAGTTCATGTTGTCGGTGATGGCGAGCGGCAGGGCGCCCACCGCCGACAGGTTGCGCCACGCCTCGGCCACAGCCTGCTTGCCGCCCTCGACCGGGTCGGCCAGGCAATAGCGCGGGGTGCAGTCGGTGGTGATGGCGACCGCCTTGGTCTGCCCCGGAACGCGGACGACCGCGGCATCGGCCTGACCGGACATGAAGCGGGTGTCGCCGCCGACGAGGCTGTCATACTGCTCCCAGATCCAGCGCTTGGAAGCGAGGTCGGGGCAGCCGAACAGCTTGGTCAGCGTGTCGCCCAGATCGGCGGAGTAGCCGGCCAGCACGCCGTCGTCGACGTCCGACGACTTCGGCGTCGGTTCCCACGGGCGGTTGTATTCCGGGGCGGCGTTGGACACCGGGGCGATCGGCATGTCGCACCAAGTCTCGCCATACATCTTGATGACGAGGTTGCCGGTGTCGGTCAGGTGGCCGATGACGGCGAAGTCCAGCTCCCACTTGTCGAAGATGGCCTTCGCCACCTCCTCGCGGCCGGGCTTCAGGATGATCAGCATGCGCTCCTGGCTTTCGGAGAGCATGATCTCATAGGGCGTCATCGCCTCTTCGCGCATCGGCAGGGTGTCGAGCGTCAGCTCGATGCCCAGGCCGCCCTTGCCGGCCATCTCGACCGAGGAGGAGGTCAGGCCGGCGGCACCCATGTCCTGGATGGCGACGATGGCGTCCGTCTCCATCAGCTCCAGGCAGGCTTCGATCAGCAGCTTTTCGGTGAAGGGGTCGCCGACCTGCACGGTCGGGCGCTTCTCCTCCGAATCCTCGGTGAACTCGGCCGATGCCATGGTGGCGCCGTGGATGCCGTCGCGGCCGGTCTTGGACCCGACATAGACGACCGGGTTGCCGATGCCGGCGGCGGCCGAATAGAAGATCTTGTCGGTCTTGGCCACGCCCACGGTCATCGCGTTGACCAGGATGTTGCCGTTGAAGGCCGGGTGGAAGTTGGTCTCGCCGCCCACGGTCGGCACGCCGACGCAGTTGCCGTAATGGGCGATGCCGGCGACCACGCCCGACACCAGATGGCGGGTCTTGGAATGGTCGGGCGAGCCAAAACGCAGCGCGTTCATGTTGGCGATGGGTCGTGCGCCCATGGTGAACACGTCGCGCAGGATACCGCCGACGCCCGTCGCCGCGCCCTGGAAGGGCTCGATGTAGGACGGGTGGTTGTGGCTTTCCATCTTGAAGATGACGGCGTCGCCGTCGCCGATGTCGACCACGCCGGCATTCTCGCCGGGGCCGCAGATCACCTGCGGGCCGGTGGTCGGCAGCGTCTTCAGCCACACCTTGGACGACTTGTAGGAGCAGTGCTCCGACCACATGACCGAAATGATGCCCAGCTCGGTGAAGGTCGGGGTGCGGCCCAGGATGTCCAGGGCGTTCCGGTATTCCTCGGCGGACAGGCCGAACTCCTTGGCGAGTTCGACGGTGACCGGACGCTCCTGCGCCTTGGTAGCTTCAGCGCTCACGACAGGGCCTCCACCAGACCTTCGAACATGGGCTTGCCGTCGGTGTTGCCGTGCAGGGCCTCCACCGCGTCCTCGGGGTGCGGCATCAGGCCCAGCACGGTGCGCTTGGCGTTGAAGATGCCGGCGATGTCCGTGATCGAACCGTTGGGATTGCCGCGCGGATCAGCGCGGGTCTCGTCGGCGAGGTAGCGGAAGGCCACCTGGCCCTCGCCGTCCAGACGCTTCACCGTTTCGGCGTCGGTCCAATAGTTGCCGTCGCCATGGGCGATCGGGTAACGGACGACCTGACCCTTGGCGTATTTCGCCGTGAAGGGGCTGTCGGTGTTCTCCACCCGCAGATGCTGGACGCGGCAAATGAACTTCAGCCCGCCGTTGCGCATCAGCGCGCCGGGCAGCAGACCGGCCTCGGTGATGATCTGGAAGCCGTTGCAGATGCCGAGCACCCGCACGCCCTGATCGGCCCGCGCCTTCACCTCGCGCATGATCGGCGAATGCGCCGCCATGGCGCCGGAGCGCAGGTAATCGCCATAGGAGAAGCCGCCGGGCACGACGATCAGGTCGACCTTGGGCAGTTCGGTGTCGCGGTGCCAGACCAGATGCGGCTTGGTCCCGCTGACGGCCTCCAGCGCGGCGACGGCGTCGCGTTCGCGGTTGGAGCCGGGGAAAACGACGATGGCGGCCTTCATGGGGCGGTCAAAATCCGGCGTCGTGAGGGGGAGGAGTTCGCGCCGGACACTAAAGCCGCCGCCCCGGCAAAGCAAGAGTCGGCCAAGGGGCGGCGGACTTGTGTGCGGCGCATTACATACCCGGCGCATCCTCTTCCGGGTAGGCGGTGATGTGGTGCAACGACAGGTCGGCGCCTTTGTACTCCTGTTCGGGGTCCAGGCGGATGCCGACGGTGACGCGCAGCAGGCCGTAGACCGCCAGACCGGCGGCAAATCCGAAGCCGGCGCCGCCCAGAGTGCCGATGATCTGGCTGAGGATCGACACCCCGCCCAGGCCGCCCAGCGCCTCCTGCCCGAAGACGCCGGCCAGCAGGCCGCCGGTCAGGCCGCACAGCCCGTGCAGCGGCCAGACGCCCAGCACGTCGTCGATCTTCCAGTCGATCTGGCATTTGTTGAAGGCCCAGACGAACAGCAGGCCCGCCACGCCGCCGGTGATCAGCGCGCCCAGCGGGTGCATCACGTCGGAGCCGGCGCAGACCGCCACCAGTCCGGCCAGCGCGCCGTTGTGGACAAAGCCGGGGTCGGTGCGGCTGATGACCAGCGAGGTGACGATGCCGCCGACCATCGCCATCAGCGAGTTCAGCGCGACCAGACCGGTCACGCCGTCCAGCACCTGCGCGCTCATCACGTTGAAGCCGAACCAGCCCACGCACAGCACCCAGGCGCCCAGGGCAAGGAAGGGGATGTTCGACGGCGGGATGGCGACCAGCGACCCGTTGGCGCGGTAGCGGCCGCGGCGGTTGCCGAGGTTCAGCACGGCGCCCAGCGCCACCCAGCCGCCGAAGGCATGGACCACCACCGATCCGGCGAAATCGTGGAAGGGCTGGCCGAAGGTCGCCGCCATCCAGCTTTGCAGGCCGAAGCGGGTGCCCCACACCGTGCCTTCCATCAGCGGATAGAACAGCGCGATCAGCGCCAGGGTTGCGCCGGCCTGCGGCCAGAAGCGGGCACGCTCGGCGATGCCGCCCGACACGATGGCCGGCACCGCGGCGGCGAAGGTCGCCAGGAAGAAGAACTTGACCAGATCATAGCCATAGGCCGCGAAGCCGCCACTTCCCTTGCCGACCAGCGTCTGGGCGTCGGTGAAGAAATCGATGCCGTAGGCGACGGTGTAGCCGATGAAGAAATAGGCGATGGTCGACATGGCGAAGTCCGACAGGATCTTCACCAGCGCGTTGACCTGATTCTTGCGCCGGACCGTCCCGACCTCCAGCAGGGCGAAACCGCAGTGCATCGCCAGCACCATCACCGCGCCCATCAGCACGAAAAGGACGTCGCCACCCGTCTTTGCCGCATCCATTTGCACAAACCTTCAGCAATCCGCCTAAAAAAGCGGCAAATTGCTATCAGATCGTGCAGATATGCGCAAGGGCGTAGCTGACGTTTGGATAGGCGGAGTGGCGGAAATGCAGCACAAAAAGCGGGCGAACCCGCTTTGGGTTGCCCGCTGTCCGCGCAAGAACGATGCCAAGTGATGAGGAAGCGGGCGGAGATACCCTCCGCCCGGCCGATCACATGCCTGCGATGGTCATGCCGTCGATGCGCACGGTCGGCGCATCCATGCCGAAACGCAGCTCAAGATCGTCGGCGGCTTCCATGTTCAGGAACATGTCCTTGAGGTTGCCGGCGATGGTGATCTCGTTGACGGGATAGGCGAGCTGGCCGTTCTCGATCCAGAAGCCGCCGGCGCCGCGGCTGTAGTCGCCGGTGACGCCGTTGACGCCCATGCCCATCAGGTCGGTGACGTAGAAGCCGTCCTTGATCTCCGCCAGCATGTCGGCGCGGCTGCGCTTGCCGGCCGCCATATAGACGTTGGCCGGGGCCGGGCCGGGCGGGCCGGAGGTGCCGCGGGCGGCATGGCCGGTGGTCTGCAGGCCGAGCTGCCGGGCCGACCGCAAATCGAGCAGCCAGGTGGTCAGCACGCCGTCCTCGATCAGCGTGCGGCGCTTCACCTCGACGCCCTCCGCATCGAAGGGGCGGGAGCGCAGGCCGCGCTTCACATGCGGATCGTCGACGATGGTGATGGAGGGCGCGAAGATCCGCTGCCCCATCTTGTCCTTCAGGAAGCTGGTGCCCCGCGCGATGCTGGGACCGCTGATGGCGCCGGTCAGGTGGCCGAGCAGGCCGCGCGACACCCGCGGGTCGAACACCACCGGCACCTTGCAGCTCTTGACCCGGCGCGGGTTCAGGCGGCGGACGGCGCGCTCGCCGGCCTCGCGGCCGATCTCCGCGGCATCGCGCAGGTCGGCGCCATAGACCTTGCTGTCATAGTCGTAGTCGCGCTCCATCCCCGTCCCGGTGCCGACGATGACGGAGGCCGACAGCGACTGGCGCGACACGCCATAGGTTCCGGCGAATCCGTTGGACGCGGCAATCGCGATGGTCGAGCGGCTCCAGCCGGCATCGGCGCCTTCGGAGTTGGTGACGCCCTCTACCGCCAGCGCCGCCTCTTCGGCGATGCGGGCGCGCTCGATCAGCGTTTCCGAGGACGGTTCCTCACTGTCGCAGATGTCGAGGTCGGGCCAGCTGCGGGCCAGCTGTTCGGGATCGGCGATGCCGGCGAAGCCGTCCTCCGGCACCACGCGGGCCATGGCGATGGCGCGCTCGACCAGCTCGTCCAGCGCCTTGGTGCTGCGGTCGGTGGAAGAGACGATGGCCTGCCGCTTGCCGACGAACACCCGAAGGCCGAGGTCGCCGGATTCGGACCGCTCCAGCTTTTCGGTCTTGCCCAGCCGCTGGGCGAGGGACACGGACGCGCTGTCGAACAGCACGGCGTCGGCGGCATCCGCCCCGGCGGCGCGCGCCTTGGCGATCAGGTCGTCCAGCAGGTTCAGGACCCCGGACGGATCCGTCCGGTGCTGGTCGTTCGGCGAAACGGTCATCAGGCTCTCCGGTTGGTCTCCTGTCTGTCTAGCAAATGGGAGGGCAACGCGGAACGGGGAAGAGGTTAAATGGCCGCCCGCCTGTATCGGCGGCCATGCGACGGGTGCGTTTGGTGGAATGGGGAGGCGGGGGAGGGGGCGCGGAGGCCCCCTCCGCCCTCAGCCCTCGATCTTCGAGAAGTCGGCGACCGCGTTCAGGGTCGTGCGGATCTGCGTCAGCAGGCGCAGGCGGTTGGCGCGCAGGTCCTTGTCCTCCGCGTTCACCGTCACCTTGTCGAAGAAGGCGTCCACCGGGCCGCGCAGCTTCGCCAACGCCGCCATGGTGCCGGTGAAGTCCTCCGCGTCCAGCAGCGGCTTGGCGGTGGCCGAGGCCTCGTTCAGCGCGTCGAACAGCGCCATTTCCTCGTCCTGGGCCAGACGCGCGGCTTCGACCGGCTGGTCGAAGGCGGCACCGTCCTTCTTCTCCTCGATGCGGACGATGTTGGAGGCGCGCTTGTAGGCCGCTGCCAAGTTGGCGCCCTCGTCGGAGCCGACGAAGGCCTGCAGAGCCTTCACGCGGGCCAGCAGCCGCACCAGATCGTCCTCGCCGCCGAGCGCGAACACGGCATCGACCAGATCGTGACGCACGCCCTGCTCGCGCAGTACCACCTTCAGGCGGTCGGCGAAGAAGGACATCAGGTCGCCGCCGACATTGCCGGCTGGGGCGAAGCCGCTGACCTTGTAGGCGCCATGGGCCGCGGCGAAGATCTCCGACAGCTTCACCCGCAGGCCGTTCTCAAGCACCAGCCGGATCACGCCCAGCGCGGCGCGGCGCAGCGCGTAGGGGTCCTTCGAGCCTGTCGGCTTCTCGTCGATGGCGAAGAAGCCGACCAGCGTGTCGATCTTGTCGGCCAGCGCCACCGAAACCGAGACCGGCGCGGTCGGGCAGCTGTCCGACGGGCCCAGCGGCTTGTAATGGTCGGCGATGGCGTTGGCGACGTCGGCGCTCTCGCCCTGGCCCAGGGCATAGTAGCGGCCCATGATCCCCTGGACCTCGGGGAACTCGCCGACCACCTCGGTCACCAAATCGGCCTTGCACAGCAGGGCGGCGCGGCTGGCGGCGTCGCTGTCGGCGCCGATGGCGCGGGCGATCTCGGCGGCCAGCAGCTGCACGCGGGTGACCTTCTCGGCCACCGTGCCCAGCTTGGCGTGGAAGGTGATCTTCTCCAGCGCCGGGACGCGGGCTTCCAGCTTGGTCTTGCGGTCCTGGTCCCAGAAGAACTTGGCGTCGGACAGGCGGGCGCGCAGCACGCGCTCGTTGCCGGCGACCACGGCCTTGCCGCCGTCCAGCGTCTCGGTGTTCGCCACGACGATGAAGCGCGGGGCCATCTTGCCGTCGGCGTCCAGCACGGCGAAATACTTCTGGTGGGTGCGCATGGAGGTGATGAGGACCTCCGACGGCACGTCCATGAAGCTCTCGTCGATGCCGCCCATCAGCACGACCGGCCATTCGACGAGGCCGGCGACCTCCTCCAGCAGGGCGTCGTCGGGCGACAGGGTCAGGCCCTGGGCCTTGGCCAGCGCCTCGGCGTCGGCCTTGATCTTGGCCTTGCGCTCTTCGCGGTCGAGCACGACCTTGGCGGCGCGCAGCTTCTCCTTGTAGTCGGCGAAGCTTTCCACCGTGAAGGCGTCGGGCGCCAGGAAGCGGTGGCCGCGGGTGACGTTGCCGAAGACGACGCGGCCCTGGGTGCCGCCGATGTCATAGCCGCCGTCGAGCACGCGCCCGCCGAACAGGGCGATGATCGAGTGCAGCGGACGGACCCAGCGCACGGTGCCGGTGCCCCAGCGCATCGATTTCGGCCAGGGCAGCTCGGCCATGGCGGCGGGGATGATCTCCGCCAGCACCGCGGCGGTCTCGCGGCCCTTCTTCTCGGTCACGGCGAAGTAGAACACGCCCTTACCGGTGTCGCGCTGCTCGCACTGGTCGAGGCTGTCGAGGCCGGCCGACTTCAGGAAGCCGGCGACCGCCTGCTCCGGCGAGCCGACGCGCGGACCCTTCTTTTCCTCGCGCACGTCGGCGGTGCGCTCCGGCAGCCCGTCGACCACCAGGGCCAGACGGCGCGGGGTGGAATGGGCGGCGGCCGTCGTGAAGGTCAGGCCGTTCGCCGCCAGCTTGTCGGTGACGAGGCGCTTCAGGTCGTCGGCGGCCCGCGCCTGCATGCGGGCGGGGATTTCTTCGGAGAAGAATTCGATCAGGAGTTCGGTCATGGGATTACTTCGCCCCCGTCCAGGCTTCGCAGCAGGCCTTGGCCAGCGCGCGCACGCGGCCGATATAGGCGGCGCGCTCGACAACGCTGATCACGCCGCGGGCGTCCAGCAGGTTGAACAGATGCGACGCCTTGATGCACTGGTCATAGGCGGGCAGCGCGAGGTTCTGCGCGACCAGCGCCTGGCACTCGGCCTCGGCGTCCTTGAAATGCTGGAGCAGCATGTCGGTGTTGGCGAACTCGAAATTATGCTTCGAATATTCGACCTCGGCGCGCTTGAACACGTCGCCGTACTTCACGCCCTGGCCGTTGAAGTCCAGGTCATAGACATTCTCCACGCCCTGCACATACATGGCGAGGCGTTCCAGGCCGTAGGTCAGCTCCACCGCGACCGGGTCGCACTCGATGCCGCCGACCTGCTGGAAATAGGTGTACTGCGTCACTTCCATGCCGTCGCACCACACTTCCCAGCCCAGGCCCCAGGCGCCCAGCGTCGGGCTTTCCCAGTCGTCCTCGACGAAGCGGATGTCGTGCAGCGCCGGGTCGATGCCGATGGCGCGCAGGCTGTCCAGGTACAGCTCCTGCGCGTTGGCCGGCGAGGGCTTCATGATGACCTGGTACTGGTAATAGTGCTGCAGGCGGTTCGGGTTCTCGCCATAGCGGCCGTCCTTCGGGCGGCGCGACGGCTGGACATAGGCCGCCTTCCAGGGATCGGGCCCCAGCGCGCGCAGCGTGGTCGCGGGGTGGAAGGTGCCGGCGCCGACCTCCATGTCGTAGGGCTGCAGGATCACGCAACCCTGCTCCGACCAGAACTGGTGGAGCTTGAGGATCAGGGCCTGGAACGACAGGCCGCGGCGGTCGGCGGAATTCCCGCCGTCGGAAGTCCCGATCTGGGAGGCCATGGACGGTCCACAATAGAAATGTTGAAAACGCGCCGCACGATAGGCGGGCGCCAGCGTCAAATCAAGCCGCAGCGCGGCAAATCGCGCCGCCGAGGCGTCCTGTCGGGATAGGGGAGGGCGGTTGCCGCCGTCAACGGCCGTAGGGGCAGGCCGGGCGGCCGCAGGACACGGCGGAGCGCGGGGCGACATAGGCGCCGCATTCCGGGCACTTTTCCATGTCCTCCGCTTCCGTGGCGGCATAGGGCTTGGCTTCGCGCGGCGACGGGCCGGCGGCGGGGTCGCGGCGGCCGTCCGGCCGGCGGGGGGTGGTGCGGGCGCGGCCGATCGCCTGGACGCGGTTGATCCAGCGCCAGCCGAACCACACGACGCCGATCACCAGCGCAAGGAGGAGAATCTTGGACAAGGACATCATCGCCGGCTACCCGTCTGCTCTTGCGCGCATTCAGCCCGCAGGTGACGGGAAGTCAAGGGAATAGGAGAGGGGGAGGGCCGCCGTCCCCGATAGGGCGACGGCCCGTCGGATCCGCCGCTTACTTCGCGGCGACGGCCGGGCGCCAGGTGTAGACCGGAGTGACGCCATAGGTGCGGGTCATGTCGGCCTGACGCAGGCTGCGCACCAGAACCTCCGCGCCGCTGGCGACGCGCACGTCGGTGCCCAGCAGGCCGCAATCCTCCGGCAGGATGTTGACGCACTGGCTGGCGTCGACACGGGTCAGCACGATGTCAAAGGGCAGGCCGTTGCGGGCGTAGACGCCGAGCAGGCCGGGGGCGGAGGTCGCCGTGCGCAGGGTGACCACGCCGGCCGGCAGCGCACGGTCGCTGGACGCGGTCGGGCGCTGGTTGTGGCTTTCGTCCCACACGGGCTTGCCCGAGGAATCCAGCTTGGACTGGGCCGCGGCACCGCCGCTGAAGCCGGCGACGGCCAGGGTCGCGCCGCTCACCGCCGCCAGGGCCAGGATCGCCATCCGAAACCGCAACATCGTTGTGCTCCGTACTTGTCTCTGTTCTTTTTGTCCGCCCGGACACAAGGAAGCGCCCGGGCATCGCACCCTTATATGGGATGCGACACGCGCCGTCGCCTTAGCCCAGAAAGCCTAGGGTGTTCGGTTAAGGTCACGCTGCGCAAGGGTGGTGCCGACAGTTCGCTCTGGACGCAGGTTTGATGCTTGTGAATGATATTTCTTGTAACCGTTGACGGATTTGTCATCGCCAACATGTTTCGGTTGTGAATGATTTGCCCATATCTTTTTGCCGGGCGATTTTTGAGAGGGTGTTCGCGGCATGGCTGCGCTTTTTGCTGAGGGTCGAGTCGGTGGGATGAAGGCCTCCATGGATGAACCGATGCTGGAAACCGCTCGTCTGATCCTGCGGCCGACCCGGGCGGAGGATTTCGAAGGCTGGGCGGCGATGATGACCGATCCGGAGGCGACCGAGTTCATCGGCGGCCTGCAGTCGCGTCCCGTTGCCTGGCGCGGCTTCCTGTCGATGGCCGGCGCTTGGTCGATCCAGGGCTTCGCCATGTTCTCCGTCATCGAGAAGGAGACCGGCCGCTGGGTCGGCCGGGTCGGGCCATGGGTGCCGGATGGCTGGCCGGGACCGGAGGTCGGCTGGGCGATCATGCGGGACTGCTGGGGCCGCGGCTATGCGGTCGAGAGTGCCGCCGCGGCCATCGACTGGGTGTTCGACCATCTCGGCTGGACCGAGGTCATCCATACCATCCATCCCCGCAACACGGCTTCGCAGGCGGTGGCACGCAGGCTGGGGGCCGAGGTGCGCGGAACCACGCTGCTGCCCGAGCCGGTCAACCCGCCCGAGGCCGACGTCTGGCACCAGACGCGCGAAGAATGGCGGGCGCGGCGGCGGACGGCCGTATTGGCCCGCTGAGGTCGCTTCCCCGTCCGAGTCGCGGCCTCCTGTTCCCGGCATCCTTCATACGTGTGCGTTTCAGACGGTCGTATCGCTCCTCATGACGATTGCGGGCGATGATTGGGGCGCTGCCCCGCCTGTTCTGCGCCATCCTGCCGTCTCGCAGGCGGGCCGAGCCTGCAATGGACGTTAAATTTCGGTGTCAGGCATAGATTCTTGTGTGTTTTCACTAGAATTTTTGCGGATTGCCTATGCTATTGGTTTAGCCGTTGCATTCCATTCGCAGCAATCCTATTGGCTGACCGATTGCAGGAGGGGCCCGTAAATGGCCAAGGAACAGGCACTCGCCCTCATTAAGCGCCTCGCCACCGACGGCGAATTCCGTAATCAGCTGAACGCCCTCGATATTCCGGGGAAACAGGCACTTCTGGCGCAGAGCGGGTTCGGCGGCGTCCTTCCCGATCATGTCCGCAGCGCCGCCGCCGACGCCTTCAATTCCTTGACCGGCAAAGAGAGCGGCTTGGACAGCGGCGTGGCGGTCGAATCGATCGCGACGGCTGCTTCAGCTTCGGCCACTTCGGCCTCTGCCACTTCTGCGTCCGCGACCTCCGCCTCCGCCACGTCGGCTTCGGCAACCTCCGCGTCGGCGTCTCCGGCACCCGCTTTCTCTGCCTCTGCGCAGTCCGCGTCGGCAACTTCGGCGTCGGCGACCTCCGCGGCGGCGCAGTCCGCGTCTGCGGTTCCGACCCCCGTGGCTTTCTCCGCGGTTGCTGCTCCGGCGTCTGCGCTCTCCGCCGCTGCACAATCCGCGTCTGCGGTTCCGACCCCGGTGGCCTTCTCCGCGGTCGCCGCGCCGGCATCCGCCTTCTCGGCTGCGGCGCAGTCGGCGTCGGCTGTTCCGGCTCCGGCCTTCTCTGCCGTCGCCGCTCCGGCATCCGCGTTCTCGGCTGCCGCACAATCGGCGTCGGCTGTTCCGGCACCGGCCTTCTCTGCGGTGGCTGCTCCGGCGTCTGCGTTCTCGGCTGCCGCACAGTCGGCATCCGCGGTTCCGGCCCCGGCTTTCTCGGCTGTTGCCGCTCCGGCATTTGCATTCTCCGCCGCCGCGCAGTCGGCGTCCGCTGTCCCCGCCCCGGCTTTCTCGGCCGTCGCCGCTCCTGCTTCGGCCTTCTCCGCCGCCGCGCAGTCCGCTTCCGCGGTTCCGGCCCCGGCTTTCTCGGCGGTGGCCGCGCCGGCATCCGCCTTCTCGGCTGCGGCACAGTCGGCGTCCGCTGTTCCGGCTCCGGCTTTCTCTGCCGTCGCCGCTCCGGCATCTGCGTTCTCGGCTGCCGCACAATCGGCGTCCGCGGTTCCGGCCCCAGCCTTCTCGGCCGTTGCCGCTCCGGCATCTGCATTCTCCGCCGCCGCGGCTCCGGCGTCTGCTCACTCCGCGTCGGCGATGTCGGCGTCGGCGACTTCTGCGTCGGCCACCTCCGCTGCGGCGCAGTCCGCGTCGGCGACCTCCGCCGCGGCCACTCCGGGGGCGTCGGCCTCCGCCTCGCAGGGGCCCGCAGCGGCGAGCGACGATCCCACCACCGAGGCGTGATAGGATCGGGGCCGGCCGTTCCTTCGGGAGACGGCCGGCCCCGCCCCTTGGCTTCCCGCGCTCTGCGGCGCCGCAAACCATTTCCACCCGAACCGGCCGGAGCCGCGAGTCCTGACCCATCCCATGGCTGACAGCGCATCGCCCGACACCGTCCATCCGGAGTTCCCCGGCATCCGCCTGGGCGACACCGTCCACCGCGCCGCCAAGCGCTTCTTCCTCGGCACCCACCGCACGGCGACGCCGGAAGAGACGCTGGCCCGCATCTCGCCCCATCTCGCCCGCTGCGGCATCACGCGGCTGGCCGACGTGACCGGTCTGGACCGCCTGGGCATCCACACGGTCATCGGGCACCGGCCGAACAGTCCAACCCTGTCGGGCAGCGCCGGCAAGGGCTTCAGCCTCGCCGCCGCGACCGTCTCGGCCGCGATGGAGGCGATCGAGTTCCACCATGCCGAGCATCTGCGCCTGCCCCATCTCGAGGCGGCGTGGAACGACCTGCCGGCCGACGGGCGCATCCCGCTGGACCGGCTGCCTGGGACCAAGCACGGCGCTTTCCGTCCCGACCGACCGGAGATCTGGACCTGGGGCTGGGATTTGATGAGCGGCCGTCCGGTCGCCGCGCCCTGGACCTCGGTCGGGCTGCACAGCATGCCGCCGGGCACCAAGCCGGGCGCGCGCAGCTTCTACGCCATGGGCACCAACGGGCTGGCCAGCGGCAACCATATCCTGGAGGCGGTCGCCGCCGGCCTCTACGAGGTGATCGAGCGCGATTCCGTCGCCTGCTGGCGCTATGCCGGCGACCGGCTGAACTGGCCGACGCCGCGGGTCGATCTGGCCAGCATCGACGCGCCGTCCGTCCGCGACCTGCTGCACCGTTTCGAGCTGGCCGGCATCCGCCCCCTGCTGTTCGACGTCACCACGGACATGGGCGTGCCGAGCTACATGGCCATCGTCTATGACCGCGAGCTGCGCAAGACCGGCATGAACCGCGGCTATGGCAGCCATCTGGAGCCGGCTGTCGCCATGTGCCGCGCCCTGACCGAGGCGGTGCAGTCGCGGCTTGTCCTGATCGCCGGATCGCGCGACGACTTCTTCCGCCGCGATCTGGTCCGCAACCAGAACGCCGACGGCAGCGCGGAGATCGCCGCGCTTGAGGCGACGCCGATCAACACCGATGGCCGCCGCCACCGGAACCATGCCACCCCGACCTTCGAAGGCGACATCACCATTCTGTTGACCGTGCTCCGCCGCGCCGGGATCGAGCAGGCGCTGGTCTTCGACCTGACCCTGCCGGAGATCGGCATTCCGGTGGTGCGCGTGCTGGTGCCGGGGCTGGAAGGCTATCAGTTCGACTTCTACACTCCGGGTACGCGTCCGCTGGCTTTCGCGGAGGCGCTGAAGGCGTATGCGGCTCAGGCGCAAGTGGGATCGGTGGCATGAAGATCTGTGTGTTCCTGGGGCCCACCATGCCGGTGGAGGATGCCCGTGCCATTCTGCCGGGCGCGGTCTTTCTGCCGCCGGCGGCGCAGGCCGACATCATCAGCGCCATGACCATCCACCGGCCGGACGTGATCGCCCTGATCGACGGGGTGTTCGGCCAGTCGCTGTCGGTCTGGCACAAGGAAATCCTCTATGCCCTGCACAAGGGCGTGGCGGTTTACGGCGCGTCCAGCATGGGCGCCTTGCGGGCTGCCGAATGCCATCCCTTCGGCATGGTGCCGGTCGGCGAGGTGGCGCGCGGCTATGTCGACGGCCGGCTGACCGGTGACGATGAGGTGGCGCTCGCCCATGCCGGGCCGGAAGACGGCTGGTTCCCGCTGTCGGAGCCGCTGGTGAACCTGCGCGCGAGCATGGCCGCGGCGCTGGCCGCCGGTGCAGTGGACCGGAGCCTGCACGACCGGGTGATCGCCGCCGCGAAGGCGCTGTATTTCACTGAACGCATCCGCGACCGCATTTTCGCCGAAGCCGGGCTGAGCCGGGAGGAAACCGACCGGCTGGACCGCTTCCTGCAAACCGGCGCGATCGACCAGAAGCGGCGCGATGCGGAGGTGCTGCTCAGCCATCTCGGCAGCCTGATCATGCCGCCGCGGCCGGCGCCCTTCGAGTTCAACGCGTCCCACTACTTCGACGTGCTGTACGAGCGCGACCGCCGCGTCTGCCATGGCGGCAACACCGTGCCACTGTCGGAGATCGCGTCCCACGCGGCCCTGCACCGGCCGGACTTCGCCGAGATCAACAACGCCGCGCTCGGCCGCCTGCTGATCCGCCAGTTCGCCGAAGTCATGGGCGTCACGGTGGACGAGGCGGCGGTGCGGACGGAAACCCAGCGTTTCTGTGCCATGCGCGGATTGGTGGGGGCGGAAGCGCTGGCCGACTGGTGCCGCCGCAACGACCTGACCGATGCCGAGTTCTCGGAACTGATGACCGAACTGGCCATCGAACGGGCGATGCGGCTCTGGCTGATCCCGCGCCGTTTCCTGGCGCGCACGACCAAGCCGGTGCTGAACGAGCTTCGGCTGCGCGGGCTCTATGAATCCACCGCCGAGGAGGCGGCGCTGGTCGACCGGGTGATGGAGCTGCATTTCGGCGACGCCAGCCGGCAGCCCAAGGAAACGGTGGAGCAGCTGTTGGCCGAGCATGTCGCCGGCACCGCCTGCCGGGTTGATGCGCCGGCCGACGTCTGGTCCTATGAATATGGCTTCAAGGACCTGCTGGACCTGCGCATCGACCTGATGCGGGCCAAACAGGTGCGCGACCTGTTCCGCCAGCTGGCGGTGGAGGCGGAAGCGGCGCTGGCTCAGGCGGCGCAGGAACCCTTGCCGGAAGAGGAGATGCAGACGTGACGACCGCAGAGGTGACCATCCGCGTGCCGACCCCGTTGCGCGGCTTCGTCGGCGGGCGCGATCAGGTGACTGTGCCGGGCGCCACGGTGCGCGAGGCGCTTGCGGCGCTGACCGCCGGGCAGGACGCTTTCCGCGACCGGCTGTTCACCGCCGAAGGCGAGCTGCGCCGCTTCGTGAATGTCTATCTCGGCCGCGACGACGTGCGGCGGCTGGGCGGGCTGGAGGCGGCCTTGCCGGCCGGCGCCACCCTGACCCTGATGGTCGCCCTGGCGGGCGGTTGAGGAGCGGTTCGTCATGAGCTTGAAGGACCGGCGCCTTGCCGACCTGCGTGCCCGCATCGCGGAAGTGACCGCCGCCGACGCGCTCGCCCTGCAGCGGAAGGGCGCGCTGCTGGTCGATGTCCGCGAGGACGAGGAGACGGCGACCGGCAGCCCCGCCGGTGCGCTGCGCCTGCCGCGCGGCTTTTTGGAACTGCGGATCGAGGAGAAGGCGCCCGACCCGGCGCGTCCCGTCCTGCTGATGTGCGCCGGCGGCACCCGGTCGCTGTTCGCGGCGGAGGATCTGCTGCGGCTGGGCTATGAGGATGTGCGGTCGGTGGCCGGTGGCTTCTCCGCCTGGAAGGCCGCGGGTCTGCCGGTGGAGGTGCCGCCGCAGCTCGACGCCGCCCAGCGCGAGCGCTACCGCCGCCACCTGACCATGCCGGAGGTGGGGGAGGCTGGGCAGCACAGGCTTCTGCGCAGCCGCGTTGCGCTGATCGGTGCCGGCGGGCTGGGCTCGCCCATCGCGCTCTACCTCGCCGCCGCGGGGGTCGGGCGCCTGACCCTGATCGACGACGACCGGGTCGAGCGCAGCAACCTGCAGCGCCAGATCCTCCATGCCGAAAGCCGGCTCGGCCAGCGCAAGGTGGAAAGCGGCCGGGCCGCCCTGCTCGACCTCAACCCGACCATCGAGGTGGTGTCGCACGACACGAGGCTGGAGGCGGCCAATGTGCTGGACCTGCTGGCTGGCCACGATGTCGTGGTCGACGGGTCCGACAATCTGCCGACGCGCTATCTGGTCAACGACGCCTGCCTGCGGCTGGGCGTGCCGAACGTCTATGGCGCGATCTTCCGCTTCGAGGGGCAGGTGTCGGTGTTCGGCGGCGCGGCACCGGGGCTGCGGCCCTGCTATCGCTGCCTGTTCCCGGAGCCGCCGCCGGCCGAATATGCCCCGTCCTGCGCCGAGGCCGGCGTGCTGGGCGTGCTGCCCGGCGTGATTGGCACCATCATGGCGGCCGAGACGATCAAGCTGCTGCTCGGTCTCGGCGAACCGTTGGCCGGCCGCCTGCTGCTCTATGACGGCCTGCGCGGCGAGTTCAACGAGATCGCGGTTCCGGTCGATCCGGACTGTCCGTCCTGTTCGGCGGGCGCACGGCCGGAGTTGAGCGACATCGCGGCGGTTTGTGCAGGGTGAACGGTGCTGGGGGGCATCCGCCCCCTCCCCACCCGAGGCAGGCGAAAGCCTGTGCTCAGGCCGCCGTCTTCTGGACGATGACGTTCTGGACCAGCTTCTTCAGCGCGACGAAATCGACGGGCTTGGTCACGAGCTCGGTTGCGCCGATGTCCAACGCGCGGCGACGGTTCTCGATGTCGCCATAGGCGGTGACCATGATGACCGGAACCTGCGGAGCATCCGCACGGAGACGCTGCAGGAAGTCGAGACCGCTCATGCCGGGCATATTGATATCGCTCAGGACAAGAACAGCTTCCGGTTGCAGGCCGGTGTTCAAGCTTTCAAGTGCCTCCTCCGCAGAAGAGGCGAAGTGAAGGGCCAGTTCTCCACGGCGCAATTCTGCGCGAAAGCGCTGACGGAACAGATCCTCGATATCCGGTTCGTCATCAACGACGAGGATTCCCAGGGTCATGTCTTTCGGCGCTCCCCTAGCGATATAGCCGTCACGGTTCGTGGCAGCGTGATCGTAAACTCGGCATGCTCGTTTTCGATGCTGGATACGTCGAAACGGCCCCTGTGCTGATGTACCACGATGTCATAGCTGAGTGAAAGACCTAAGCCGGTTCCTTCGCCGGTCGGCTTCGTGGTGAAAAAAGGCGTGAATAGCTTGTCGACCACGGCGGGTGGCATGCCGACGCCATTGTCGTGAACTCTTATGGAAACTTCACTTCCTCTTGTTTCGGTTGTCACCGTCAGCGTCGGTTCATAATCCATGTCGCCGCAGGTCAACTGCCGCTTGTGGATGGCGTAAAAGCTGTTCGTGAACAAATTGACCAGGACACGCGACATGTCCTGCGGTACCAGCTTCACCTCACCCACATCCGCGGCGAATCGACGCTCCAGCGTAGCGTTGAAGTTGCGGTCCTGGGCGCGCACGGCGTGGTAGGACAGAGACAGAGCCTCTTCCACCAAAGCGTTCAGATCGGTCGTCTGCCATTCGCCGCCGCCGCCGCGCGAATGGGCCAGCATGCTCTTGACGATGTTGTCGGCGCGCCGGCCATGGTCGGCGATCTTGCGCAGGTTGCTTTGCAGGCTGTCGACCAGATCGTCCACGTCGGCGCGGGTCGCGTCGTCCAGATGGTCGTTCAGCGGTTCCAGCAGCGCCAGCATCTCGTCCAGCAGCTCTCCCGACAGTTCGGCGAAGTTGTTGACGAAGTTCAGCGGGTTCTTCAATTCGTGGGCGATGCCCGCGGTGAGCTGGCCGAGCGATGCCATCTTCTCCTGCACGATCAGCTGCTGCTGGGTCTCGCGCAGCTCCTTCAGGATCGCTTCGGCCCGCTCCTTGGCCTCCCGCAACTCGTCCTCGATGCGCTTGCGGTCGGTGATGTCGTTCTGGGTGATGACGTAACCGCCGTCGGCGCGTGGGGCGGTGCGGATGTCCAGGATGCGGCCGTTCGTCGGCACCTGGCGTTCGGAATTGATGACGCCCTTGACCAGGAAGCGGGTGCACAGCTCCGCCACCGTCTCCTCGCAGGGGACGTCGCCGTAATCGCCGCGGCGGTGATTGTAATAGAGCGTCTCGGCCACCGGGGTGCCGGGCGGGAACATGCCGGGGGGATAGTCCCACAGCCGGAAATACTCGCTGTTGGCCCCTTCCAGCCGCAGGTCGCGGTCGAGCATCAGCACGCCGTTGGGCATGGCGTCGATGGCCGCCTGCAGCAGTTGTCCCTGATGCGGCACCTCGGCATTGGCGGCCTCGGGGCGCATCTGGGTCAGCATCTCCATCACCGCGGGCGTACCGCCCCAGTCCACCGGCTCCAGCAACTGGTCGAACCACTGGATGCTGGTGTCGGCGCGGTGGCGCTTGATGCGGCGGGCCAGCGGCTGGGTCGGACCCTGCAGGCAACGGGCATAGGCGTTGCGTTCCGCCAGATGGGCGTCTTCCGGGACCAGGGTCATGATGTCGGGCAGGGCCATCACCTGTTCCGCCGATTCGTAACCCAGCAGGCGGGCCAGCGTGCCGCTGCAATGGAGGATCACGCCGTCGCGATGGACGATCAGGCCCGGCATCGCCGCGACCAGCTGGTCATGGTAGAGCCGCGCCCGGTCGAGCGAGTGCGCCACCGATTCCTCCGGCGAATAGGACGACAGCGGAGGCAGGGATCGCAGCAGATCGGACTTGTCATGCATGGGCAAGGATCCCGAAGATGTCATCCGCAGGGCTTCTGCCGCTTACCGGGCAGGATCAGAGAGCGGCAGGATTAGGGAGCATCCAGCGGTAACCGCAGGACGACGCTGGTTCCGCGGCCGACCTCGCTGTCGATGTCGATCTCACCGCCGAGCTTGCCGGTGACCAGGTTGAACACGGCGTAGAGCCCCAGCCCCATGCTGCCGGCACCGCGGCGGGTGGTGGTGAAGGGCTGGAACAGCCGCGGTCGGATGTCGGCCGGGATGCCGCGGCCGTTGTCGGACACGCGCAGTTCCACCCTGTCCTCTCCCAGCATCCGTACCGAAACCGTCACCTTGCCGCCGGGGCGGCGGGCGGCGGCTGCTTCCTCCTGCGCCCCGTCCCCGGCACCCGCGCCGATGGCGGTGACCGCCGGCACCTGCTCGAAGGCATGGGCGAAAGCGTTGGTCAGCAGGGCCAGCAGCACCTCGGTCAGCGCGCCGGGATAGGTGTCCAGCGCCAGCCCGTCAGGGCAGTCCAGAGCCAGCTGGTGCCCTGCCGCCGCCGGCTGCACCTGCACCGCCAGCACGATGTCGGACAGGTAGTCGCGCAGGCCGACACTGCTGCGCGGCGAGCTGGCCTTGCCCTCCGTCACCAGCTTCAGGCTCTGGATCAGGGCGGCGGCGCGTTCGATGTTGGCGACCAGCAGGGTGGAGACCTCGCTGGCGGTGCCGACATAATCCTGGAAGTCGCTTTTGCGCAGCTGGCCGCCCTTGAAGGTCATGATGATCGCTTCCGACGCCGTCTGCAGGTGGGTTGCGGCGGTCAGCGCGATGCCGACGGGCGTGTTGATCTCGTGTGCGACCGCGGCGATCAGCTGGGCGATCACCGCCATCTTCTCCGCCCGGATCAGGTCGGACTGCATGCGCTCCAGGTCGGCCAGCGCCTGTTCGGCCGAGTCCTTGGCGCTGCGCAGCGCCTCCGCCTGCACCTTGCGTTCGGTGATGTCGTAGAGCCAGACGATGAAGACCGGCTGGCTCTCGTAAGTGGTGCGGTCGACGGACATCGCCATCCACACCGTCCGCCCGTCCTCGCGCATGTAATGGATTTCGTCCGCCGCGGGCACGGCCCCGGTCGCCCGGTCGGGCAGCCTTTCCCGCACATGGCGGAACAGGGTGGGGGAGCAGCGCTGGTGCATCGCCTCCGCCGGCACGCCGAACAGGTCGGTGCAGCGCTGGTTGCAGTAGAGCAGCTCGCCGGTCTCGGTGATGATCGACACGCCGATGGGGCTGCCGTCCAGCACCCGGCGCAGGCGGGCGGCCTGGGCGCGCGATGCCGCTTCGGCCGTCCGCGTCTCCTGCAGCGCGTCGCGCAGCCGCCGCACGGCGCGGCAGGCCTCCAGCGTCTTGTGGATGGTGGCTTCCAGGTCGCTGAAATCGATGGGCTTGATGATGAAGTCGAAGGCGCCGCGGTTCATCGCCGCCCGCACGTTGCCGAGGTCGCCATAGGCCGAGACCATCACCGCGCGGATGTCGGCATTCACCTGCGGCAGATGGTCGAGCAGCGTCAGCCCGTCCATCCCCGGCATGTTGATGTCACTCAGCACCATGTCGATGTCGGGCCGGGCGCGCAGGGTTTCCAGCGCCTCCTGCCCGTCATGGGCGAACAGGAACTCCAGTTCACCGGCGCGGACGGCGCGACGGAAACGCTGCATGATCAGCGTTTCGACGTCCCTCTCGTCGTCGACAACCAGAATCTTTCCCATCCCGCTTTCCTACCGCCAACCCGCCCGACCCGTGCCGCAACCGGATCCGGGCGCCCCACCATAAGCGCGGATCGCCAGGACGGGAAGCACCGTGGCATACGGTGCCCCATCGGTTGTATGGCACTGTGGCCGCAACCCGAGATCAGGCTGCATGACGGGAATCCCCCACTCGATTATCACGCGCGGTCGGCGGGCAGGATAACACGGGATTGCAATGCGGCGAGATGGTTGTGATTGAGACATTGCCGGTCAGCCGGCGGCTCCCTGCGGCGCCTCCGCTTCCGCAAGCGGCAGGGTGAACCAGAAGGCGGCTCCCTTGCCCGATTCGGCGTCCAGCCCGGCGGGGGCGTCCTCCACCCCGATCCGGCCGCCCAGATGCTCGACGATGCGCTTGGCGATGGCGAGTCCCAGGCCGGTGCCGGCCGGCTTGCCCGTCAGCGTGTCGCCGGCCTGCCGGAAACGCTCGAACACGATGTTGCGGTCCTTCCGCGCTACGCCGGGGCCGCTGTCGATTACCGTGATTCGCAGCGTGTCCCCGTCCAGCTTCGCCTCCAGCCGGGTCCGGCCGCCGGTGGGCGTGAATTTCGCTGCGTTGGACAACAGGTTCACCACCACCTGGATCACCCGGTCCTCGTCTCCGCGCACCGGCGGCAGATTGCCGGGGATGTCCACCGAAAGGACGATGCCGCGCTCCAGGAACAGCGCCTCCGTCGCCGCGACCGCCTGGGTCAGCAGAAGGGCCGGATCGATGGCCTCGATCCGCCAGTCGAGCGCGCCGGCCTCGATCTTCGCCATGTCGAGCACCTGGTTGATCAGGCGGGTCAGCCGCTCGCTCTCCTTGATGACGACGGCGAGAAATTCCTGCCGCTGTTCGGGCTCCAGCTCCGGATCGTCGTGCAGGATCTCGCTGAGCGCGCGAATCGAGGTCAGTGGCGTGCGCAGTTCATGCGTCACCGTGGACAGGAAATCGTCCTTCAGCCGGTCCAGCTCGGTCAGCCTTTCGTTGGCTGCCCGGAGCGCGTCGGTGGCGCGCTCCAGCTCCGCCGTCTTCAGCTCCAGCTGGCGGCTGTGGGCGATGACGTCGCTGGTCTCGTCCAGCATGCGCAGAAGCTCCGCCGCCTCCACCGCCCCTGCGGAGACGGAGGAGGCGAGCGCCACCCGCGCCGAAGCCCCGCCGATGGCGCCGGCCAGCAGCCGTTCGGCCAGCCGCAGCCGCTCCGGTCCCGCCGCCTCGTCCGGGTCGGCACCGGCGAAGGCCTGTTCGGCGCGCTGCGGTCCGAGGAAGCGGGCGACCACGCGGGTGAGGTCGCCGACGCTGGCGGCATTGCGCCAGTCCGCCGGGGATGCCTGCGACACGGCGGTGGTAGCCGGTTCGAACACGTCGACGAAGGCGGCGGCCTGTGCGCGCTCCGCCGCGTCGGGCCGGTCGAACAGCGACAGCCCGACATAGGTGCCGATGTTGGCAAGGGCGCTCCAGAACAGGGCATGGGCCAGCGGGTCCCAGCCCTCCAGCCCGAACAGCGCATAGGGACGCAGCGCCGCGATGCTCCACGGCCCGTCGGCGATGAAGCTTGCGGGCAGCCATCCAGACCGCGCGAAGCTGGGCAGCAGCAGCGTGTAGGCCCAGACCAGCGCGCCGGCCGCCACCCCGGCGACGGCGCCGCGCCGGGTCGCCCCGCGCCAGTAGAGCCCGCCGATCAGGGCCGGGGCGAACTGCGCCACCGCCGCGAAGGAGATCAGCCCGATCGACACCAGCGCATAGGCCGATCCCGCCAGCCGGTAATAGCCGTAGCCGAACAGCAGGATGGCGACGATGGCCACCCGCCGGACCATCAGCAGCAGCGGCGCCGGATCGGCCGAGCGCGCCAGCGCTGCCGGCCGGAAGCGCAGCAGCACCGGCACCACGAGGTCGTTGCACAGCATGGTGGAGAGCGCCACCGTCTCCACCACGATCATCCCCGCCGCCGCCGACAATCCGCCGAGGAAGGCCAGGAGGGCCAGCCACTCCGCCCCGCCATGCAGGGGCAGGGCGACCACGAACAGGTCGGGGTCCACCCGCCCGCCGAAGGTCATCAGGCCCGACAGCGCCACCGGCAGGACGAACAGGTTGATCAGCAGAAGATAGAGCGGGAACAGCCAGACGGCGCGGTCCAGCTGGCGTTCATCCACCGATTCGATGACCATCACCTGGAACTGGCGCGGCAGGCACAGCATCGCCGCCGCCGACAGGATGGTGGTGGTGACCCAGACCCCGGATGCCGCCCCTTCCAGCGCGATGTCGCCGCCGAACAGCCGGGCGAGGTCGGGGCGGGCAGCGGCGGCGGCGAACAGGCTGTCCAACCCGCCGTGCAGGCCCCAGACCACGAAAATCCCCACGGCCAGGAAGGCGACCAGCTTCACCAGCGACTCCAGCGCGATCGCCGCGACCATGCCGGGGTGATGCTCCGCCGCGTCGATCTGGCGGGCGCCGAAGACGATGGCGAACAGCGCCATTACCGCCGCGATCAGGAACCCCTGGTCGAGGAAGAGGGCATGGGTCGTCTCCAGCCCGCCGCCTGTCAGCGCGTCGAAGCTGACGGCGACCGCCTTCAGCTGCAGGGCGATGTAGGGGGTGACGCCGACGGTGGCGGTCAGCGCCACGAGTCCGCCCAGCAGGGGGCTGTGGCCGTAGCGCCGCGACAGGAAATCGGCGATGGAGGTGATGCGCTGCGTCTTGGCGATGCGCAGGATCTTGCGCAGCAGCAGCGGAGCCAGCAGCATCAGCAGGGTGGGGCCGAGATAGACCGGCAGAAAGCCGATCCCCAGCGTCGCCGCCCGCCCGACCGAGCCGTAGAAGGTCCAGGTCGTGCAATAGACCGCCAGAGACAGGGCAAAGATGGTGGGCGAGGCGATAACGCTGCGCCCCGCCGCCGCCCGCCGGTCGGCCCAATGGGCAATGGCGAACAAGGCGGACAGATAGGCCAGCGCCGCGACCAGGACCGTGCCCCAATCGAGCCCGACGCCCATGCGGCCCTCCTACCGCGACCGGCCGGCGAGCGCCGCCAGCAGGATCACCACAGCCCAGACGCCGAAGACCCCGGCATAGAGGGCCGGCACCCCGAGAACCGTGCCCTCCACCCCGAACAGGCCGAGCAGCGGCGGGCTGAACAGCACGGAGGCCAGCAGGAACAGCCCGGCCATGCGCTCGCGGCGGCGGGGCGCGGGCTGTTCGTCGCGGGCCGGCGCGCTCAAAAGGCGCGTTCCCTTGCGGCGAGTTCGACCAGGATGTTGGCCCCGCGGATGGCGTCGTCCAGCGTCCGCACGTCGCGTTCGCGCAGCATCTCAATCATCCGCAGGAAGACCGCGGCGGTGACCAGGCTGTCGCCCAGCGCGGTGTGGCGGTCGACCACCTCGATGCCCAGCCGCTCGGCGATGCCGTCCAGCGTGTGGTCGCCGTCATTGCCCAGCAGCATGCGCGACAGCAGCATGGTGTCCAGCACCGGACAGTCGAAGGCCACCCCCGCCGCCCGTTCCTTCATCTTCAGGAATTTCAGGTCGAAGGCGGCGTTGTGCGCCACCATGACAGCGCCGGAGACGAAGCCGCGGAACTGTGGCAGCACGGCGTCGATGGTCGGCTTGCCCACGACCATGCCATCGGTGATGCCGTGGAAGGGGACCGACTCCGGCGGGATCGGCCGCTTCGGGTCGACGAGCGTGTTGAAGGTCTCCCCGGTCAGGATGCGCCCGCCGACGACGCGGACCGCGGCGATCTGGATGATCTCGTCGCCGGTGCTGGGCGACAGGCCGGTGGTCTCGGTGTCGAACACCACGTAATGCAGTTGGTCGAGCGGCGTGCGGCCAAGCTCGCTGGTCGCCAGCGGCTGGTGCAGCAGCCCGAAGTCGAAGAATTCCGGCCGGGCGCCGGCCCGCGGCCGCGGCTGGGCGGAGCGCGGCGACTGCGCCGGCGGCAGCGGTACGCGCAGCCGTGCCCGTGTCGCGGTCCCGTCGGAGGTTGGCAGCGGCTCGCTCCAGGCAGTGCTGCGGTGGTGCTGCAGCACGTCGCCGGCGCTGAGACCCCCCAGCCCGTCCGGCAGGGTCTGGTCCAGCCAGCCGTCCAGCGTGGCGCTGGGCACCGCCGGCCCTTCCCACACCAGATCCAGATAGACCCAGCGGTCGCCGTCCTGCGGCCCGGCCGCCTCCAGGTCGAAGGCGGTGGCGCCGGTCAGGCCGTGCACCTTCTCGATCAGATAG
Organism: Azospirillum sp. B21; assembly: GCF_008364825.1. Classification (GTDB taxonomy): domain Bacteria; phylum Pseudomonadota; class Alphaproteobacteria; order Azospirillales; family Azospirillaceae; genus Azospirillum. The sequence goes on along the minus strand of NZ_VTTO01000001.1, from coordinate 727,827 downwards.
GCGAACAACAGGACCAGCCCGTGGCTGTCGCCATGCACCCATTGCGGCAGGCCGGTCAGCGTGACCGTGGTGGGGGATTCGGTCCCGACCCGGTGGGCCACGAGATTGATCAGGTTGTTGGAGTGGATGTCGCTCATCGGCCAACTGCCGGTGACGACGTTGCGGTAGGCGGCGGTCACCTGCTCCAGCCGGCGGGACAGGCTGTCGCAGGAGTCCAGCATCGAGCTTTCGAAGGCCGCACGGTCGCTGGGGCCGAGGTCCGGCGCGTCGTACAGGGTCTCCACCGCGGCGCGCAGGTTGGCGATCGGCGCGCGGAATCCCTCCGTGGCCTCGCGCAGCAGGGCGTCGCGCTGGCCCAGCGCCGCCAGTTCGCTGGTGGCGTCGGACAGGGTCAGCACATATCCGGTGATGACAGGCGACTCGTCCGATCCCGGCTCCGGGTCCTGCAGGATGGCGCTCATGCGGCCTTCCAGCAGGATGCGGCCGTCGGTGGTGGCGCCGACGAACTGGGCGGTGGTGCCGTGCTCGTGATTGATGTGCCGGCCTTCGCGCACCCGCAAGGAGAGCCGTTCCAGCGTGTGGGTCAGCGGCTCCGCCACCACGAAATGCAGCATCGAGCGGCCGAGCCCCAGCTCCCCCGTCAGGTGCAGGATGTCGAGGGCGGTCTGGTTGTAGAGCAGGATCTGGTGCCGGGTGTTGCAGACCAGGACGCCTTCATGCAGGTCGCGCAGAACGGCGGCAAGCTGGGTCTTCTGCTCCTCCGCCTTGGCCGTCGACTCGGCCACCGTGCGGGCGATGTCGCGGCGGACCTGGGCCAGCTTGTCCGACAGGTCGTTGACCGCGCGGGCGATCGGCTGCAGGTCGCCGTAGCGCGCCAGCGGCACCCGGCCGCCGACCGCGCCCTCCGCATTGCCGTGGGCGATGAGCCCGGCTTCCCGGCTCAGCGTTTCGGCGGCGCGCAGCAGGTAGCGGTCGACCGCCAGCCACAGCCCCCACACCGCCGTCGCGCAGGCCGCCGTCATCACCACGGCATAGGTCAGCAACGGATCCGCGGCATCCGACCCGCGCACCGCCATCGCCAGCCCGACCGACAGCGCCACCAGCCCCAGCCCGGCGGCACGGAAGGCCAGCGGAACGATCCGCCGGGGCTGGGGGGCAGGGGTGGCCGCGGACGCGGTCATGGCGCCGGCTCCACACTGCCGGTCGCCGGCAGGCCGAGATGGCGGCGGACGGTGGTCAGCAGGTCGCGGGTGGAGAAGGGCTTGGTGATGTAGTCGGTGGCACCCAGCGCCAGCCCCTTCTGCCGTTCCACGTCGCGGCTGCGCGCCGTCAGCATGATGATGGGCAGGGATTTCCAGGCCGGGTTGGTCCGCAGGGTCTGGCAGACGTCGAAACCGTCGCGCTTGGGCATCATGGCGTCGAGCAGGATCAGGTCGGGGGTGAAGCTCTCCACCGAGCGGAGCGCCTCGTCCCCGTCGCGGGCGATGCGCACGTCGAACCCGGCGCGCTGCATGAGGACCTGGAGCGACAGGACGATGCTGGGTTCGTCGTCGACGACCAGGATGGTCGGCTTCATGGCGGGGCGTCCTCCGGTGCGCCGGTCTGCTGCCGGCTTCCCAAATTTGTGGCCGGGGCAATGCGTTCGTGCCCTGGAATGTCCATGGTACGAGCAAAGAGAAGCAGGGATCAAGCGGCACTCCCCGCTCCCCCGACCAAAGAACGGGGGTGGATGGCACAAGAAAAAGCCCGGCCGCGACCAAATGTCGCCGCCGGGCCATCGCTTGCATGACAGGTTGTCGCAGGGAAAGGACCGGCGCCGTGCCTCCGCCGGTCCGTCAGGGGATCAGCGGGCTGTGATCACGACGGGGTTGAGCCCCATCTTCGTTTTCAACTGTTCCGCCTCGCGCTTGGCCGCGGTCTGATCGGCGAATCCGCCAACGCGCACCGCCCGCCAGGACCGGTTGGAGTTGTCGGTCCAGTCCACCGTATAGGCCTGGAAGCCGCCGCCCTGCAGCCGCTGCGCCAGCGAATCGGCGTTTGCCGTCACCGAGAAGGTGCCGACCTGTACGGTGTAGCGCCCGGCCGGTGCGGAAGCCGGCGGAGTGGCGGCCTTGGCCGGGGGCTTCGCCTCGCCATTGGCGGAGGGAGGCACAGATGCCGTGGCCGGGGGAGCCGGCGGGGCGGCCGGAGTCGCGGCGGGGGAGGCACCGGCGGGCGGACGCTTGGCGGCTTCCTTCGGCGGGGCCAGCATCGCCTGGAGGGAGCCGGTGTCGGCAGGCCCGCCGGCGGCCGGCTGCTCCTGCTTGGCAGCGTCAGGCTTGGCGGTATCGGGTTTGGGGGCTTCCGGCTTCTGGGCGGCCGGTGGCGGTGCGCTTTCGGCCGGGGCCGTGGCGCGCGGCTTCGGCGTGGCGGCGGGCGCGGTGGCCGGGACGGTCGGCGGTTCCGGCACCTTCAGCACCGGCGGCGGGCTGGGGGGCAGGGCGGCGACCGGCGGCGGCGGGGCGGCGGACGCGGTCGGCGGTGTTGCCGGGGCCGCCTGGGTGGGGGGTGTCTGTGCCGGAGGCGTGACGGCTGCGGCCGGGGCGCTGTTGGTCGCTGCGCCGGACGGTGCCGTGTTTTGCTGTGTGGCGTTTTGGGGCGCGCGGGTGATGGCCGGGGCCGGCACCATCGGCGAGGAGGTGTTGGCCGCCGTCGTCACCGGCTCCGGATCGCCCGATCCGAGATAGACGACGCCGACGGCGATGCCGCCCGCCGCAAGCAGGGCAAGCGCGATCTTGCCCAGCGGCAGGCTGCGGCTTGCCGGCTCTTCCTCGTCGTCCTCGACCTCGTCCTGCTGTTCGGCGTGCAGATCCTCGTTCAAGGCACGAAGCAGCTTGGCGATGTCCTCGTTCTCCGGTGGCGGAGTCTCGGAAGGTTTGCCGTTTGCTTTCATCTCGTCCTTGAACGTCGGTGTCGACAGGGTGGGAGCCTGCCGGGGCGGTGGCTTGAGCGTCACGGTCGACCTGCGCTTGCCCGTCATGGCGGGCCGGCTGGAAACAACGAGGGGCCTTCCGGCGGCCGTTCCGCGGAACACGGACCGGCTGCGGAAAGCCCCTTCTCTTTATCGTATTTTGCCGCCCCATCAAACCGCCATGCGGTCGCGCCCGGCGGACGGGCGATGCAAAGAAGGGGCTGCCGTCCCGCGGTGCCGGTCAGCCCTGATGCGGCTTGGCCGGATCGACCGGGTGCGGCTGGGTAGCGGTGGGAGGCGTCGGGTGGACGGTCGAGGACGCGGCCGGGGGCACCGGAGCCTGCGTGACCGGCTGCTGGGCGGCAGGCTGGACGGGCGCCGGGTTGATCGCGGCGGGCGGGGCCTGGGCGGCGGTCTGGGCCGGAGCGGCCTGCGTCTCCCCCTCCTCGTCCTTCAGGCCGGACTTGAAGGCCTTCACGCCCTTGGCGATGTCGCCCATCACGTTGGGCAGCTTGCCGGCGCCGAACAGGAGAAGCACGATGACCAGAACGATCAACCAGTGCCAGATGCTGAAACTGCCCATCGATCAATACCTCTGCAAATCGGTCGGAGCGGACGACGTCGCGGTCGCCACCAATGTGAGTGCCCCTTCCGCGCCGCACAAGAGGCGAGCGCCGAAGGAACCCGATAAAGGCGGCGCCCTCAGGCGGCCGGCCCGCTTTCCGCCGGTTCCTCCGGCAACTGGTGGCGCATGATCAGCGGCGCCTGGAAGGCGCTGAAGACCAGGGTCAGCGGCATGATGCCGAACACCTTGAAGTTCACCCACATGTCGGTGGAGAAATTCCGCCACACGACCTCGTTCAGCACCGCCAGGACCAGGAAGAACCAGGCCCAGCGGATGCCCAGCGTGCGCCACCCGTCGTCCGACAGGTTCAGCACGGTGCCCAGCAGCCGCTTCATCACGTTGCGGCGCATCGCATGGGCGACGAACAGCACCGAGGCGAACAGCAGGTTGACCAGGGTCGGCTTGATCTTGATGAACAGGTCGTCCTGCAGCCACAGGGTCAGGCCGCCGAACAGCAGCACGAAGCCAGCGCCGACCACCGGCATGATCGGGATGCGGCGCTCCAGTCGCCACGACACCGCGACCGCGATGCTGATGGCGACCATGAAGACCGCGGTGCCGGTCATGATGCCGGCCTGGGAATTGGCGACGAAGAAGGCGGCCAGCGGACCGGCCTCGATCGCCAGGCGTGCGAACTGGTTCATTCCCCTGACATAGCCCGAACCGGCCGCCCGTGAAAGGGGCGAATGGTGGCGGGCGGGGCATTCGGATGGATGATGCCGGCCGCTCAGAACTGCGCCGACAGCCGGAGCGAGCCGTAATTGGTCAGCGACTTCTGCCCGCGGAACTCCGGTGTCTGCAGGGTCTGGGCATAGGTCAGGCCATAGCGGCCGTAGCGCAACGTCAGCCCGGCCTGCACGCTGCCGACGAAGGGATGCTTGTCGACGGACCGGCTTTCCCGGAAGGTGTTGCCGTCCAGGAAGATGTTGCGCGCAACCGCCCGTCCCTCGGCGCTGGCGTAGACATACCAGGAAAACCGCCCCGGCCGCTCCGAATAGGGGGAGTCCTGGTAGGGGATGCTGGAGGTGGGGCGGGTCACCAGGGCGCCGACCGGCGGCGGCATGTTGCCGCCCAGCCGGACCGTGCTCCCCACCGCGGCGAAGGTCAGCACATTGCCCACGCTGCCGGCGACGTGGGGGCTGAAATCCCATTCCAGCGGCCCCAGCGTGTTCGGCTTCTCGCCGCGCCAGACATGCTCATAGCTCAGCACCACGCCGGGTTCGTCGCGCAGTTGGTAATTCCAGCCCTCCGGGTAGGTGGCGCCGCCGACGATCTTGTGGACCGTCTTCTGCGTCTGCTCGGCCAGCGAGGACGGTCCGACCATGCCGAGGTCGAGGTCGATGCGGTCCACCGCCCGCGGCGCCTCGTTCAGCACCGACACCCGGCCATAGAGCCAGCCGGCATAGGGCCGGTCGTCGGGGTCCGGATTGCGGACCTTGAGGTTGCTCGGCGTATAGATGTTCTGTCCGAAGGCGAAGCCGTAGCGCCGCACCCCGCCCGGCTCGATCCAGGGCACGAGGTTTGCCAGCCAGTCGATGCTGCCGTAGGTCGGCCGCGCGCCGGAGAAGTAATAGAACTGGAATCCGTTCGAGTAGTAGCGGTCGGTCCCGCCGCCGAACAGGTCGTTGTCGATCCAGAAACCGATGGCCGGGCCGGAAGCCGCGGGCGCGTCGCCCCGCGGCGGGGTGGTTTCCTGTGCGCTTGTCCCCGTTGCGGTCAGCAGCAGGACTGCAAATGCCGCGGCCAAGGTGGGGCCGCTGTTCGTCGCCATTCCGGCACGCTCCATCCATTTCGCAGGGTAACGGATGGAGGGGGAGTCTGTTGCGATGCGGTGCGGCTTCTTTGGGGGTAGAGGTGGGGAGGTGTCGGCTGGCGAATGCCCCCACCTATCCTCCCCCGCTGGACGGGGGAGGGAATGCCGCTACTCTCCAGCTTCAGCACGGGTCCCCTCCCCCGCCCAGCGGGGGAGGGTTAGGGTGGGGGCATCGAAGCCGACACCACGCCCTCACATCCCCACCCGAATCCCCTCCACCGCCTCGTCCAGCGTCATGTCGATGCGCTTGATCCCATGCAGCGCCAGGAAGCGCGCTTCGTTCTTCGACAGCTCGCCGGGGATCACCGCCCAGTGGCTGTCGGAGGAGCGCTTGGAGATCTGCCGGGCAAAGGTGCGCTGGATCTCGTGGTCGAAGCGGCAGCCCAGGAACAGGAAATGGCGGCCGGCGCGGCGGTCCTTCACGACGGCGGGGATCGGCGTCTGGATGTCGATCTCCGTCAGGATCTCGACATAGTCGCTGTCGGAGATCAGGTAATTGCCGGCCGGCGTCACTGCGCCCGACGGCTTGTAAAGCACGGTGTCCCAGCCGGCTGCCGCGTCGGCCGTCGTCTCCGCGCCGTCGGGGGCGTAGTAGCGCACCCACTCGCCGGTCGATTGCGGATGCGACACGCCCTGAATCTGACCCCAGCTACGGTCGGACGCGGCGCTCAGCAGGCTGTCCAGGACATTGTCATACCAGACGTCGACCAGCAGCGGCGGGGCCGGGATCGCGGCAAGCAGCGCGTGGACGGGGGTGGCCGGCACCGTCTGGCGGAAAATCTCGTTGAGGATGGCCTCCAGCGTCTTGCGGTGCTTGCGCGTCTCGATGAACTGGGCGACCGCGGTCAGGTTGGAGCGGATGCGGCCGGGGGCGGCGACCTTGGCGTTCAGGCGCTGGACCAGCTCCGCCGAGTTGCGCGGGATCGGGCACTGGTCGGGCGGCAGCAGGGCGAATGCGCCGGGGCCGAGATAGGGCACCACCTGCCTTGCCGCCAGCGCCGCGGCGATGTCGGCCAGCGCCGCCGCGGCGTCCGGAACCGTGACGGAGTCGGAATCGGTTGCCAGCGTGGTGTCGGTCATGGAAGGCATCTCCCTGAATTTCTAGAGATAGATCGCGGCGCCGGCGCCGGTGTTGACGCTGGCGTCCTTCAGCGTTTCCACGATGAAGGCGACCTGATCGCGGGTGATCTTGCGGTGCAGCGGCAGGGCCAGCACCCGGTCGGCCGTCTTGGTGCAGACCGGGCAGGCGCCGCGGCCGGCTCGGTCCTCGCCCAGCGCTTCGATGTAATATTGCTGGGTGTGCAGCGGCTGGCCGAAGTCGCTGGCGTCGATGTCGTGGGTGTCCAGATCCTCGATGATCGACCGGCGTCCGGACGCGGTGAAGCGGGTGCCGAGATGGACGCAATAGACCATCGGGTTAACCACCTCGGCCCCCGGCCCGCGATAGGGCGGCTTGATCCCCTCGAAGCTCGCCATCGCCGCGTCGTAATAGGCGATGACCAGATTGCGGCGGGTCAGGATCTCCGGCAGGCGTTTCAACTGGACCAGGGCGAGCGCGGCGTTCAGATCGCTCATCCCCGCCTGCCAGGGCAGGGTGCGGGTGATGACCACCGTGTTGCGGTGCTCCGTCTCGCGCCGGCGCATGTAGCGCAGCCGGTGGGCGAGGTCGCGGTCGTCGGTGACGATCATGCCGCCTTCGCCAGCCAGCAGGATGCCGGGTTCGGAAAAGTCGAAGACCGCAGCGTCGCCGAAGGTGCCGACCATTTGCCCCTTGTAGGTGGAACCGATGGCCTCGGACGAATCCTCCAGCAAGATCAGGCCTTTGGCGTCGGCCAGCGCGCGCAGTTCATCCCAATGGGCGGGGTGGCCGTTGACGTTGGCGGCCAGGATCGCCTTGGTCTTCTCCGTGACCAGGGCCGCCGCCTTTTCCGGGTTGATGGTGTGCTGCCAATAGTCGATGTCGACCAGCACCGGTGTGGCCCCGGACAACGCCACCGCATGCTGGACCTGATGCCAGCCGAAGGGGCTGCACAGCACCTCGTCGCCCTCGCCGATGCCATAGCCCTTCAGCATCAGCAGCGTGGCCATGGTGCCGCTCGACACTGCCACCGCATGGTCGCGGCCGACATAGGCGGCGAAGGCGTCCTCGAACGCCCGCACCATCCGCCCGTCGCTCAAGGCCCCGGAGGACAGCAGGCGGCCCAGCATCTCGACCTCGGCGCTGGAAATATCCGGGTCGGTCAGCGGGATGTAGTCGTCAACCTCGTCGTCATCGGCGGGGGAGGGATGTGGAAGGGCTGCGGCGGCCTCGCTCATTCACTCGTCCTCGTCCCGTTGGGCGATCACGACGCCGGTGGCAAGCTCCGGCTTGTCGGTGATGAGCCAGCAGTGGTTGTTGCCGTCCACCAGATGCAGGTCGAAGCCCGCCTCCTCCCGGAAGGGATCCTCCGCCATCACCGCGGCCATGGCGCCGGTGACGGTCTTCAGGTCCGGGTTGGCTTCGCGTACGCCGCGGACCACGGCGTCGAGCGTGCCGCCCCCGGCGAACAACCGGCCGGCCAGCGTGGCGATGCTGTCGATGCGCTCGGGAGACAGGGCCATGGGCGTCACTCCGTTCCGCGTTTCTTGGCGTCTATGGTGATCGGCAGGCGGGTGTCCGCCGGCATTTCCGGCAGGTCGAGCGTCCAGCCATTGGCGATCTTGATCCAGCCGCCCCACAGATCCGGCTTCTCCATCTCGACGATGGGTTCCTCCAGGTCCTTCTTGGCGACGTAGATCGTGTATTGCTCGGACGCCTTGCGGATCATCACCTTCATCACGGACACTCCAGCCTGTTGTTATAGTTGGTATTTCGTCTCAAGCGGCGACCAGCCGGGCATGCAGGGCCGGCAGTTCCGACAGGACGGCGTCCACCTCCGCCGCGGTGGTGTAGCGGCTCAGCGAAAAGCGCAGGCTGGCGGCGGCCTGGGCGCCGTTCAGCCCCATGGCGGTCAGCACATGGCTCGGCTCGTTGCCGCCGGAGGAGCAGGCGGCGCCCATCGACACGGCGATTCCGGCTCGGTCGAGCCGCATCAGCAACTCCTCCGCATCCAGCGGATGGCCACGGCCGTCGGCGAAGCGGATGTTGCTGGTGTTGGGCAGCCGGGCGGCACCCGCGCCGTTCACCGCGGCACCGGGCCAGCGGGCGAGGATGCCCTGCTCCAGCCGGTCGCGCAGGAAGGCGATCAGGTCCGCTTCGTCCAGCCAGAGGGATGCCAGCGACGCGGCGGCGCCGAAGCCGACGATGCCCGGCACATTTTCCGTCCCGCCGCGACGGCGGCGTTCCTGATGGCCGTGGATCAGCGCGTGGAAGGGCGCGCCCTTGCGGACATAGAGCGCGCCGACCCCCTTCGGCCCGTGCATCTTGTGGGCGGACAGCGTCAGGTAATCGGCGATGCCGCAATCGACCGGCACCCGGCCCGCCGCCTGCACCGCGTCGCTGTGGAACAACGCGCCATGGGCGTGCGCGATGGCCGATGCCCCTTCGACCGGCATCAGCACGCCGGTCTCGTTGTTCGCCCACATCATGGAGACCAGCGCTGTCGCCTCCGTCACCGCGGCGGCGAGATCGACCAGAGAGGGCAGGCCATCACGGTTCACCGGCAGGATGGTGACGCGCCAGCCGCGCTGGCGCAGGTCGTCGAACAGGGCCAGCGTCGCCGGATGCTCCACCGCCGTGGTGACGATGTGGTCGCGGCGGTGGTCGGTCTCCTCGATGACGCGGAGCGCGCCGAGGATGGCGGCGTGTGTCGCCTCCGTCGCGCTGCCGGTCATCACCAGATCGGCGGGCTTGGCGCCGATGAGGGCCGCGACCTGCGCCTTGGCCTCGCTCACCACGCGGCGGGCGGCCATGCCGGCGGAATGGGGACTGGACGGGTTGGCGAACTCCCCGAACAGGTGCGGCATCATGGCGTCGCGCACTTCCGCAGCCAGTGCCGTGGTCGCGTTGTTGTCGAGGTAGATCGTCATCACATCACCCCCCATCACATAACTCCGGGCACGCCGCGCCGCGACCCGTCGGCCGGGACGATTTCCTCCTCCAGGCAGCCGACGACGGTGCCGCCGGGGAACTCCACCAGATAGACCGGCAGGCTGCCTTCCTCGGTGCGGCCGACGCGGACGATCACGCCCGGCGTGCCCTTCGGCGCCAGCAGCGCGCCGTCCGGCACCTGCGGATGGCTGCCGTCGTTGAACAGGTCCTCCTGCACCGTGACCCGCAGGCCCCAGTCGTACAGCGGTTCGCGCGGCGGGATGAAACCGGGCTTGGCGGCGGCTTCGACGTCGGACATCGCGAGGCTCCTTATCTGTGGGGACCGGTGGCTATTGCGGGTCGTTGCAGTGGGCGTCGATCACCTGCAGCTCGCGCGCGCGCATGCCGACGACGACCCGTTTCTCATAAAAATCAACGGCGTAGATGTAATACATCTGCAGATAGGTCCCGATGGAGATGACGTAGCCGACATCGCCCTCGCGGATCAGGAAATCGCCGACCGGCCGACCGGGATAGGTTCCGTCGTTGCGCACGTCGCGCAGGGCCTTGACCTTGAAGCCCTGTTCCAGCACCGGCGGGCCGACCAGCTCGTTGGCATCCTCGGCGCTGCGGGCGCGCTCGCGGCGATACGGAGTGGTGGTTTCGGTGTCGGTCATGGCGCTGGCGCTCCGTCGGTTCAGGGGCCGCTACAGGGGCGGAAGGTCGTTGGCGATGGTGAGCCCGGCGGCGCGCTGGCGGGCGATCGCGCGCACCTCCTCCTCCGGGTCGTCGAGCAGGGGGCCGAGTTGCCCGGCGTCGATCCGCCCGGCGACGGCGAGGCGGACCATCCAGTCGGCATCCTGCAGCAGCACATGCAGCTTCGACGCCGACAGCCGTTGAGCCACAACCAGCCGCACCCGCGGGCTGTCGTCCCAGGCGAGGCTGGGCAGCCAGTCCATGGAAAGGCGGCGGGCGACTTCCACCCGCACCTCCGGGTCCTCGTCATGCATCATCGCCGGCAGCATGCCGTCGGGGATCCGCCGTACCACGCGCAGCCGTACCGAACAGTCGGGGTCGCGCATCAGCGGGGCGAGGTCCGCATCCTCCAGCCGGGTGGCGACGGCGATCCGCACCTCGCGGTCCGGGTCGTCGCGCAGCTTCAGCAGCAGCCGGTGCGGCAGCCGGCGGGCCAGGACGGAGCGCACCGTCTCGTCCGGGTCGTTCATCAGCCGGGGAAGCTGGAAGATCGGGGCGAAGCGGGCGGCATTCGCCCGAACCTCGAAATAGGGGTGGCCGAGATGGCCGGCGGCGAGGTCCGGATTCCATTCGAAGAAGCGCTGGATGCGCTTGGCGTAGCGGTCCTGCACGCAGGCCTTCAGCGGCAGGCAATGGCCGGTCAGCTTGCCGCCCGCAGGAAGGGCGGCGGTATCCGGGTCGAGCCGGCGCTCCTTGTGGTCGCAGGCGGTGCAGTCCACCGGCTCGTCGCGCCAGTCCAGGGATTCGAGGATGTCGTCGCTCATGCGTCGGCTTCCTCACGCTCATGCTGGTCGGCAATGGCGATCAGGCGGGCGGCGCCGAAGCGGTCGTCGGGGTCGAGGTCGCGGACCTTGCCCAGCGCCTCCCGCCCGGCATCGAGCCGGCCGGTGCGCAGAAGCAGGTAGCCGATGGCGACCAAAGCGAACAGGAAGAGGCGGGGCGCCGGCTCCAGCCCGCGAAAATCGGCGGTGGCCGGGGTGACGGCGCGCCAGTCGGTATGGTTGACGCCGAGCGCGGCCATGGCGTGGCCGATCATGCGCTCGCCATAGACCAGCGCCCGGTCGAGATTGGCCTTGTAGAAGTGGAACTTGTAATGGCCGAGATCGACGAGGCGATGACCGGGGGCGACCTCCGCCGCGCGGGCGAGATGGGCGAGCGCCGCCCCGCTGTCGGCATAGCTGGCGGCGGCCAGATGCAGGCAGCATTCCGCCTCGGGCGGAAGATCCCCGCCGTAGTAGCGGCGGGCGAGCCAGTCCTCATCCACCTCGTCCAGCATGGCGCGGTGCTCCTGGTTCAAGCCTTCATCCGATATCCTCCCCCTCTCCCCCCCGGGGAGAGGGTCGGGGTGAGGGGGATGCACAGCGAGGATTCTCGGTTGAGTGCCGCAACGCCTCCCCCTCACCCTAACCCTCTCCCCGGGGGGGAGAGGGGATACCGCGGGGATTTCACATCACGCCGGGACGCAGCAGTCGGCCGGGCAGACGGCGGCGCATTGCGGGCTGTCGAACTGGCCCTGGCATTCGGTGCATTTGGCCGGGTCGATGACGTAGGTGCCCTTCTTCAGGCTGATGGCGATGTTCGGGCACTCGGCCTCGCAGGCGCCGCAGACGGTGCATTCGGCGGACTTGATCTTGTAGGCCATGGCTCTCTCCTTCGGTGATGGGATGGCTGTGGAAGGGGGGAAGAGGACGGGGCGTCAGGCACGTCGCGCGGTCAGTGCCCCAGTGCGGATCACCGCATCCTGGCCGGCTCGGGATTGGACGACGCCCTGGTCGAGCCGCTCGGCATAGTCCTTGAAGTAGGCCAGTGCCGATTCCTCGATGTAGTCGAAGGCGAAGCGGTCGACTGGCTCGATCCCGGCCTCGGCCAGCGACTTCGACGGGCATCCGCCGATCTTGGCGACGAACACCGCGGTGCAGTCGTTGATGGCGGCCAGCACTCCGTCCAGCGTGTCGACGTCGCCGGAGCCGCCTTCGCAATACTGGTCGACGCGGCGGTGGCCGACGAACTTGGCGCCGCCCGGGCCGACCTCGTAGATCTGGAATTCCTTGGCGTGGCCGAAATGCTCGTTGATGCGCTCGCCGCCCTTGGTGGCGACGGCGATCAGGATCGGATCGACCGTGGTGCCGACGCTGTCGCGGACATCGGCCTGCGCCGCCGCCTTCGAGGCGTGGCGGCCGGCGCGTTCGGCCTCGACATGCTCGCGGTAGCTGCGGCGGGCCTCGTCGTCATACTCGACGATGCCCATCGCCTCGATCTTGTCGGCGGTGAACTCCTCGCCGCGGTCCTCGCCCAGCAGGCCGACCGCATCGGCGCGGCACTGGCGGCAATGGCGCATCAGCTTGGCGCCGCCCTCGCAGGCGTCCTGCACCACCTTCAGCTCCTGCGCGGTAGGGCCGCGCTGGCCGTTCAGACCGAAATACGTGCCGTGGGCGGGGTCGGAGATCAGCGGCATGATGTTGTGCAGGAAGGCGCCGCGGCTCTTGACCGCCTTGTTCACCTCCAGCAGGTGCTCGTCGTTGATCCCCGGGATCATGACGGAGTTCACCTTCACCAGGATGCCGCGCGAGGTCAGCATCTCCAGCCCCAGCATCTGCTGCTCATGGAGAATTTTCGCGGCGTCGAGCCCGGTCCAGCGTTTGTGCTTGTAAAAGATCCACGGGTAGATCTGCGCGCCGACCTCGGGATCGACCATGTTGATGGTGATGGTGACGTGGTCGATGTTGTATTGGGCGATGGTGTCCACATGGTCGGGCAGGGCCAGGCCGTTGGTGGACAGGCACAGCTTCAGGTCCGGCGCCTTCTTCTGCAGCATCTCGAAGGTGGCGAAGGTGTTCCTGCCGTTCGCCGCCAGACTGTCGCCGGGGCCGGCGATGCCGATCACCGACAACTGCGGGATTTCCTGGGCGACGGCGAGGATCTTCTTGAGCGCCTGATCGGGGGTCAGCTTTTCGGAGACCACGCCCGGCCGGCTCTCGTTCGAGCAATCGTATTTGCGGTTGCAGTAATTGCACTGGATGTTGCAGGCCGGGGCGACCGCGACATGCATGCGGGCGAAATAGTGATGCGCCTCTTCCGAATAGCAGGGGTGGTTCTTCACCTTCTCCCAAACCGCCGGGTCCATGTCGGCCGGACCGTCCGACAATCCGCAGGACGACGACGAACAGCCGGACGCCGCCTCGGGCGCTGCCGGCATCGTCGCGGGCGGGGCCAGTTCCCCCAGCCCGAAGATGCTGTCGAGCGAAACCACGTTGCTCATCATCCACTCCTTCCCTGCCGTGCCGGACGACACCGTTGGACGAAGTGGAGAAAAGCAAGTTCGGGGCCAGAATGGGAAATTCAGCGTTTACAAAGGCTTGGCAGGATTTGTCGGCATCGCGGACGCTGTCGTCATTGCGACAATGGCGGGACCGGCCAGGGGCTTTGTCGGGGTGCCGACAAACCGGTCAGGCCAGTTCGCCGCGGAAGGCGACGACATGGTCCTGGCCCTCGTCCAGCGCCTCCGCCCCGAATCCGATCAGGCCGCTGCCGACCAGCTTGGTCGAATCGCGGCGCAGCACCAGCGGCGGCGATCCGCCACTGCGGATGAAGGTGCCGTTGGTGGAATGGTCGGTCAGCAGGAAGCTCTCGCGGGTGAAGTCGATCACCGCATGCTGGCGCGAGGTCTGGCGCGAGGCGATGCGCAGGCCGCTGCTGTCCTCCCGCCCGATGGTGACGCGGGGCAGCGCGCGGCTCATCGCGATTTCCTGTCCGCGGTAGGACAGATGAAGCGTCACCATGGCATCGCCGGCCTCCGTCACCATGGAGAAGCCGAGTGTGGTGCTTTCGATCGCGTCGTCGGCATCGTCGGCGCTGCGGACCCGGTGGACGCGGATCGGTGCCGTCTTGCCCTTCATGGCGACGTTGTTCAGCGGTTTGGTCCGGTCGCGCAGGTCGGGCGACAGGCCGTCCACCAACGCCTGGGTCACCAGGATTTCGCCCTGCCGCGCGATCTGCTGCACCCGTGCGGCGACGTTGCAGGCGTCGCCGTAGAGGTCGCCCACCCCTTCGATCACCGGGCCGTGATGGATGCCGATGCGCAGCCGCAGGCCATGCCGGTCCTGTCCGTCGATCATCGCGCAGGCGGCGCGGACGCTGTCGTCGCAGGCCGGGAAGGCGGCCAGCAGCCCGTCGCCCAGGCTCTTGATCACCCCGCCGCTGTGCTCCTCGACCAGCTGGCGCAGGTGGGCCAGCACCTGTTGCGTCAGCGCCGCGGCGGTGGCGTTGCCGATGCGCTCGTACAGCATCGTGCTGTCCGCGATGTCGACGAACATCAGGGCGAGGGGCTTCTCAAGCGAGGGCAAGACCGGAAATCCGTTCGATCGGAAAGATGCCATCGAACCGAAGGCGCGGCAGGGTAGCATGAAACCGTGGCGGGGTGCGACCGGGCTCGGGGTTGTCGGATTGTCGAGCGCCATGGAGGTGCCGTATCGCGGGCAAGATCTCCACGGATTTCACGGATTACGCCACGAATTTCACGGATGTGGCGTTGTCCCGGTTCTTACCATTTCCGATTAACCGGCGCGTCGCCACGACCAGGAAAAAATCCGTGAAATCCGTGTCTAAATCTGTGAAATCCGTGTTGAAATTACTCGCACGATATTATCCCGGTCTTTGGGGTATATCTCTAAAACCTCTTGATCTCGATGTTGTATTTGCGGAGCGCGTAGCTGACCTGGCGGGTGGTCATGCCCAGCAGGCGGGCGGCCTTGGCCTGCACCCAGCCGGTGCGCTCCATCGCCCACACCAGACGGTCGCGCAGGGGACCCGACTCCGGCTCGTCCAGCGGCAGGTCGGGGGCATCGGCAGGCTGCGGCGCCGGGGCGGAGGGAACCGCGGGGGCGGCCGCCGCCGGCTGGGGGGTGGGCAGGGGGGCGATGGCGGTCGGCGGCAGCGGCTTGGACGCGCCGCAGACCGGCGCCGGACCGGCGGAACAGCCCGATGCGCAGGCCGGCCACTGCGTTCCGCCTGGCGTCCCATTTGCCGGTACCGGCACCGCCGGCGGCATGCCGGGGGTGGCTGCCGGCTGCGGGCGTCCCAAAGCCGGGTTGGCGCCTGACGGGTTGGTCGGGATGCCGCTCATCGATGGGGCCAGCCCGCCGACGGCGGCCCCCATGGTGCGGTACTGGAACAGCACCGACGAGTTGCAGAGATTCATGCTGCAGGACAGGTCGGGCACGCGGATGGTGCCGTTGCGGCATTGGGTTGCCGCGCGCTCGATGCAGTTTTCCAGTTCGCGCACGTTGCCGGGCCAGGTGCAGCGATTCAGAACCTCCAGCGCGTCACGGTCGATGTCCAGGGTCAGGCCGTTGTCCCGGGCGAATTTGGCGATGAAATGCTTGGCCAGCATGGCGATGTCGCCACGCCGTTCGCGCAGCGGCGGCAGGTGGATCGTCACCACGTTGATGCGGAAATACAGATCGGCGCGGAACTTGCCGTGGCCGACCGCCTCCTCCAGGTTCAGGTTGGTGGCGCAGATCAGGCGGACGTCGGTCTTGATCGTCTTCGACCCGCCGACCCGCTCGAATTCCTGCTCCTGCAGCACGCGCAGCAGCTTGGCCTGGAAGTTGGAGGAGATGTCGCCGATCTCGTCCAGGAACAGCGTGCCGCCCGAGGCCAGTTCGAACCGGCCCTTGTGGTCCTTCTGGGCGCCGGTGAAGGATCCCTTCTCGTGGCCGAAAAGCTCCGACTCCAACAGAGATTCGGGCAGGGCGGCGCAGTTGACGCGGATGAAGGGAGCGTCCTTGCGCGGCGACAGGTTGTGAATGGCCCGCGCGATCAGCTCCTTGCCGGTGCCACTCTCGCCGCGGATCAGCACGGTGGACTTGAAGGGCGCCACCCGGTGCACCTGGGCCAGCACGTCGACCATGTTGGGGCTGGTGCAGACCACGTCGTTGACCGGCGCCGCCACCGGCCGCAGCTCCTTCTGGACGCGGAAGGTCTCGCGCATCATGAAGCGCCGCTCCTCCGCGACCGTCCGGTGCAGGCGCACGGTCTGGCCGATCAGGTTGGCGACCATGGTCAGGAAACGGACGTCGGAGCCGAAATGGCCGCTGGGGCCGTCGTCGGAAATGCGGTCGATGGTCAGCACGCCGACGACGGTGCCGGCCGCCTTGATCGGCACGCCAACCAGCGACGCCACCTGTTCGTCCAGGTCGTCGCGCCCGCCGGAGCGGTTGTTGAACAGCGGCTCCTCGGCGAGATTCGGGACGACGGCGGGCATGCCGGTCTTCAGGATGCGGCCGCTGATGCCTTCGCCCTGGCTGTAGTCGATCTCCTGCGCCGTCGAATCCTTCGGCAGTCCAAGCGCCGCGACCAGACGCAGCGCATTGTCCTCCCCCTGGAGATAGACGCGGCCACGGTGCATCTGCAGCTGGTAGGACAAGGCGCGCAGCACTTCGCGCAGGGTCTGTTCCAAATCCAGCGACGACCCGAGGATCTTGCTGACCTCGTAGATCGTTAGCAGCTCGAGGCTGGAAGATGACGCGGACTGGGCAGCACTCGGCATGATCGATCCCCTCGCTCTGCTTGGGACCCTGCCACGCGCCGGATGGAATGATCCGGCCATCGCAACGCATCGGGTCCTGGCGTCAGCGCCTTGATCCGTCCCTCCCGAAAACCGCGGCGACCGTTGGTCCGGCCGCGCTGTTCGTGCCCCGTTTTCTTGATGCCCGGTTCTCGGTGCCCATTCGGCGGACCGGGCTTAGCTGCGGCGCGTTCGCACGCTGCCAGCCGGTGGAAAGTGTCCGTGACTACTCGCCGAAAGGCAAGACCTTTTGCATAGATTCTGCTGCGCTGCACAATGGGCTTAACCATTGGTGGCAAGGCGGTTTCATGTTAATAACTGACTGGTCAGTTATGAAGAGGGCTGCATCATGCCCGACCGCGTTCCCCGTGCCGAACCGGAAGCCCTGCCGCGCTGGCGCCGCCGCAAGGATGCCCGCCCGCAGGAGATCGTCGCTGCGGCGATGGATATCTTCGCCGAACGCGGCTTTGCCGCCGCGAAGCTGGAGGAGGTGGCGGCACGCGCCGGCGTCAGCAAGGGCACGCTCTATCTCTACTTCCCCAGCAAGGACGAGCTGTTCAAGGCGGTGATCCGCGCCGCCATCCTGCCCAATCTGGAGCAGGCCGAAGCCCTGGCCGCCGCCGCCGCGGGGCCGTGCTTTCCGGTGCTGGAGCGGCTGCTGCGGATGGTGGCGCATCTGGTCGCGACCACGCGTGCGGCCACCATCCCGCGGCTGGTGATCGCGGAGGCCGGAAATTTCCCGGATCTTGCCGCCTTCTATCACCGCGAGGTGATCCGCCGCGGCTTCGGGGTGCTGGCTTCGCTGCTGCAGCGGGGGATCGCGAGCGGGGAATTCCGTCCGGTGGCCGTGGATTCAACCGTCCGCCTGATCGTCGCCCCGCTGCTGATGAGCGCGGTCTGGCGCACCTCCTTCGACGGGCTGGACGGCGAACCGCCGCTGGACGTGCCGGCACTGGTGGAGACGCACATCGACAACCTGCGCCGGGTGCTGCTGCGGGATGCGGGGGAGACGACGCCATGAGCGGTATCCTGGCCGGTCTCGTGGATGGACTGGCGGCCTTCGCGCTGGCGCTCGGGCTTCCCTTCGGCGCCGACGGGCCGCCACCGCTGGCCCACGGCTATGTGGAAGGGGAGTATCTGCGCATCGCCGCCCCCAGTGCCGGAACCCTGGAAAGCCTGTCGGTGGTCCGCGGCGCGCAGGTGGCGGCAGGGGCGCCGCTGTTCGCCATCGACCGGGCCACGGCCGTCGCGGAGCGCGACCGGCTGGCCGCGGCGCTGGCCCAGGCGCGGGCCCAGCGTGCCGACCTCGCCACCGGCAAACGGCCGCAGGAGGTGGCGGTGCTGACCGCGCAAAAGGCACGGGCGGAAGCGGCGCTGCGCTATTCCTCCGCCGAATTGTCCCGCCAGCAGGAACTGGTCGCCCGCAAGGTCACCTCGCCCGACAAGCTCGATCAGGCGCGCGCCGCCTACGACCGCGACCGCGGCCAGTTGGCGGAGGCCGACGCGCAGCTGGCGGTCGCAGCCCTGCCCGCCCGGCCCGAACAGTTGCGCGCCGCCGACGAGGCGGTGTCCCAGGCGGAAGCGGCGCTGGCCCAGGCGGAGCGGCGGCTGGCCGATCTCGCGCCCACCGCGCCGGTCGCGGCCCTGGTGGACGACACGCTCTACAACCCCGGCGAATGGGTGCCGGCGGGTTCCCCGGTGGTGTCGCTGCTGCCGCCGGAACGGGTGAAGCTGGTGCTGTTCGTTCCGGAACCCGCCATGGCGGCGGTGGCGCCCGGTACGGTGCTGTCGGTGCGCTGCGACGGTTGCCCGCCCGGCCTGTCGGCGCGGGTCACGCGCATCGCCTCCCAGGCGGAATACACCCCGCCGGTGATCTACAGCGTCGGCAGCCGCGAAAAGCTGGTCTTCCGGGTGGAGGCGGCGCCGGGCCGGCCGCTGAATCCGGGGCTGCCGGTCGATGTCTGGCCAGTTGGGAGGCCGCAATGACGGCGGAGGCCCCTCCCGCCATCGACGTGCGCGGGCTGGTGAAGCGGTTCGGCAGCAAGACCGTGGTCGACGATGTGTCGATCCGGGTGGAGACCGGGGAGATCTATGGCTTTCTCGGTCCCAACGGGTCGGGCAAGACCACGACGATCCGCCTGTTGTGCGGGCTGCTGACGGCGGATGCGGGGGAGGGGACCTGCCTCGGTCTCGACATCCGGCGGCAGAGTGCGGAGATCAAGCGGCAGGTCGGCTACATGACCCAGAAATTCAGCTTCTGGGAGGATCTGAGCATCGCCGAGAATCTGGATTTCGTCGCCCGCATGTACGGCTTGCCCGACCGGCGGCGGCGGGTGGCCGATGCCCTGGACAGGCTGGGACTGTCCAACCGCCGCACTCAGCTGGCCGGGCAGTTGTCGGGCGGCTGGAAACAGCGCCTCGCGCTGGCCGCCTGCATCCTGCACGAGCCGAAGCTTCTGCTTCTCGACGAGCCGACCGCCGGCGTCGATCCCAAGGCGCGTCGGGAGTTCTGGGACGAGATCCACCGGCTGGCCGGGGAAGGGCTGACCGTGCTGGTCAGCACCCATTACATGGACGAGGCGGAGCGCTGCCACCGCATTGCCTACATCGCCTATGGCACGATGATGGCCCACGGCACGGTGGAGCGGGTCATCGCCGATTCGGGCCTGCACACCCGTCTGGTTGCGGGAGAAGGCCTGCACCGGATCGCCGCGACGCTGGAAGGCCAGCCAGGGGTGGAGATGGTGGCAGTCTTCGGCAGCCGCCTGCATGTCAGCGGCACCGATGCCGTCGCCCTCGACCGGGCGCTCGCCCCCTGGGCCGGACGGCCGGATCTGCGGATCACCGCGACGGACCCGACGTTGGAAGACGTCTTCATCCACCTGATGAACCGCAGCACCGACAACTTCCGCTGAGGAACTTACTCGGTCTGGGCCGAGGTGACGCCGGTGTTCTTGTTCCACTTCAGCGTCAGCTTGGAGATCTGGCACAGGTTCAGCCCGTCCCAAACCGCCGACTCGCCGTCGTCATAGACGACCTTCATGTCCCATTTGCAGGTCTTCTCGGCCTTGGCGAAGGCGACCTCGAAGTATTCGCCATCGTTCAGCACGTCACGGCCGAGGATGTCTTCGTCCCAGCTGTTGTTGTTGTTTTCGGACACATAGATGTGCTTCAGCGGGTAGCCGGTCTTGTTGACGATCGTGAAGTCCTGCTGGCCGGCGAGTGCCGCGCCGTGCATCAGGAACAGCGAGGACGCAACCAGCAGGGCCTTGGCGGCGATGTTCTTCAAGATGATCTCCGTAGGGAAAGCAAGTTTGTGTCGAATTCTGGGCATTGTAATCGACAGGCGTCAACAGCCGAGTTAACCCAAAAGTTATGTAAGTCTCTGAATGAAATCTTTCCTTGCAAGTCGGAAACAAAACGTCGTCTCCTCCTTGATTGCGTTCCCATGAGGACGGGCGGCAACCATTCATTGCTTGTGAGGGAATCTCCATCGCGACCGTCGCATCGTCGGCCGGGAGGTGCCACAGGGCAGTTTGCCGGTTGCAAGAGGCCAATGGTCGCAAGCGCTTGGCGCGTCGGGAACTTTGTCGCGGCGCACATGATATGGTACATGATGAAAACCGGCATCGGACGCCGGGCAAGATCATGACCAAGTTCTGGACCGCTGCCGGTCCCGCCGGGGCGGTCCCAATCCAGGGGAAGGAACAACGCATGTCGGGATTCAAGGACGCGCCGCCGGATGACCGTTCGGAGCTGACTCCGGAGCAGGAAAGCGCCATCCGCATCGTCGCCAACAACCTGCACCGCCTGAACGACGCCGTCGTCAAGGCGGTGGAGGCCGGCGTGACGGTGGAGCTGATGCGCACCGCCCGTTATCACAACGAAGCCGGCAACTGGGGCGACCAGCTCACCCCGGTGATTCGTCCGGGCAAGTGAACGCATCCGGCCGATCTGGCCGGATCCTCGGCGAAAAGGCCCCATCCGTCCAGCGGGTGGCGGCCTTTTTTCGTATGCCGATAAAATTCCACCGATGACGGAAGAAAGGGTGGCCGGCGGCGGCGGCGGGCACAAACTTCCTGGGCATTCCGCTATCGATGCGAGGCCCAGCCATGCCGTCACGCGATCCCGACCGGCGCGCAGCAGCAAGCCGTGAACCCACCAACTCCCCCAACGCCGCGGATGACGCCACCCCGACGTCCGGCGACGTGAACGCGATGTGGAAGCTGCACCGCCTGGAACAGCCGACCTTCGACGACTTCACCCGCGGCCTGTGCCTGGGTCTCGTCTGGTGCATGGCGATGTGGACGCCGATGTTCGTCAGCGCCCTGACCTGATCCCGACAGTCGGCAGCCGCCGGATCGGAGCATCGAACTACACTCCGGCCAGGGACCTGATGCGCACGGCCAGCTGGTCGGGGGTGAAGGGCTTGGCCAGCACCGATGCCGTGTCCGCCCCCATGGTCGCCAGCGATTCCGGGCTGTAGCCGGATGCCAGCAGGACGCGCAGCTGCGGCCAGCGTTCGCGGATGTGCCGTGCCAGATCGATGCCGGATACGCCGCGGGGCATGACCACGTCCGATACGACCAGATCGAAGTCGCGGTCGGTTTCCAGCAGTTCCAGGGCCGCCACGCCGTCTTCGGCGGTCTCCACGGTGAAGCCCTCCTGGGTCAGCCCTTCCACCGTCGCCATCAGGACCAGGGGATTGTCTTCCACCACCAGGATACGGAGCGGGCGGTGATCGGCCACCGGCGCAGTGGGGGCGGGGGCCGGTTCCGGCGGCCTCATTTCGGTCAGCGGCAGGTCGATGCGGACACGCGTACCTTCGCCCGGCCGGCTGTCGATGGTGGCATTGCCGCCGGACTGGCGGGCGAAGCCATAGACCATCGACAGGCCGAGCCCGGTGCCCTTGCCGACGCCCTTGGTGGTGAAGAAGGGATCGAAGGCGCGGGCGATCACCTCCGGTGGCATGCCGGCCCCGGTGTCCGATACCTCGATGCGCACGCTGCGCGGCTCCGGTCCGGGCGACGCGGCTATGCGGATCCGTCCGCCGCCGGGCATGGCGTCGCGGGCGTTCAGAACCAGGTTCAGCACCGCCATTTCCAACTGGACGGAATCGACGGCGACGGCCATCGGCACGGGCGCGATGTCCCAGTCCAGCGCGACGTCGGCCCGGACCGACCGTTCCAACAGGTCGCCCATCCGGCGCAGGCTGTCGCCCAGATCGACGACGGTCGGATTCACCGCGTCCTGGCGCGAAAAGGACAGCAGTTGGCGGGTCAGTTTCTCCGCCCGCTCCAGCGCGGTGTTGGCGCCCGTCAGGAAGCGCTGCCCCTCCGGTGGCAGATGGCGGCCCAGCAGATGCATGTTGGCCATCGCCGCGGTCAGCAGATTGTTGAAGTCGTGGGCGACTCCGCCGGTCAGCTGGCCCAGCGCCTCCATCTTCTGGCTCTGGCGCAGGGCCTCCTCCAGCCTCTCGCGGTTGCGCACCTCCTCCGCCCAGCGGCGCACCGCCGCATTCTCGGAGGCGGCACGGCTGTAGGCCAGCCAGGCGATCAGTGCGAGCGCCAGTGTGGCCGGGGCGACGAAGGCGCCGTCCAGCGCCATGTTGCGCCACCAGGACCGGGTGATCTGCGACTGATCCAGCCCGTAGACGACATAGACCGGGAAATCGCCGACCCGTTTGTAGGCGAACACACGGGCCAGACCTTGCACATGGCTGACGTCGGTGCGGAACACCCCTTCGACCGGCTGCTTGCGGATTTCACCGCGCAGCCCGCGGTCGGGCGGAAGGGTGGGGAGCGCCGCCGGCCCTTGCCGCCCTTCCAGAGGCGGGTAACGCATCAGGATCACGCCGTCGTCGCGGATCAGCGAGATCGATTCGCCTTCGGTGCTGACGACCTGCCGATAGAAGCTGAAGAAATAATCGGGATTGACGATGGCGGCGATGATTCCATCGAAGTTGCCGTCGGGACCGCCGGGGCCGCTGCGGCGCCGGCTGATGCCGAAGGTGGCCTTGCCGGTGGCGGCATCCGCGATCGGTCCGGCGATGAGCAGGCCGGCGTCGCTTTCCCGCTGTTCACGGAAATCGGCGCGATCTCCGATGTAGCTGTTGCGCGACGGGAAGACGCGGCTGGAGTTGCGCACGGTACCGGTGGAATCGGTCAGGCCGATGGCGCCGACCTGGTCCAGCTCTCCCACCAGGGTCCGCAGATAGCGGTGCAGCGACTCCGATTCGCCGATCTCGCGCCAGCTTCGGCCGTGGACGCGCTCGTCCACCCGGTCAAGCACCTGCGCCATGGTGTCGAACACCTTCAGCACATGTTCGTGCAAAATCAGCGCGTTCTTGCGGCTGCTCCGTTCAGCCTCTTCCTGGGCCTCTCCCCGCTCGCGCCATCCGATGCCGGCGAACAGCACAAGCGGCAAGGCCACCGACACCGCCAGCAGGAGGCGAAGCAGCCGCAGGGACCCTCTGCGATCGGTCCGGCTTTCGGGGCTGCGAAAGGGCATTGCCATCCAATGTTGGGAAAAGGAGCGGGACGGCCACGAGGACGCCTCCCCTATCACCTTGGACGATGCACTGAAGCCGGGGCAATTCCGACTTCCGGCCGGTCCGGACTTACGATTCGCAGGTGCAGGCGCGCGGGAACCGCCCCTCGGCCCAGCGGCGACGGCGGATTTCGGCCTCGTCCTCGCCGGAACGCGGCATGTTGCAGATGGCGCCCAGCCGGTCGCGCAGATGGTCGAGATGGGCGTTGGTCAGGATGGCGATGCCGGCGAAGAAGGGTTCCCGGCAGCGGGTGGCGACCCGGCTGCAGAAATTCGGCACCCAACGCAACGGATGGCGGTCGAGAAACCGAACCGCGTCGGCAACCCGGCCGCGGTCGAGCAGGATGGCCAGCAACGCCAGTTCCACCGCGACATGGTCGTCGGGCAGCCGGTCGAACGGCGGACGGCGAAGTTCCGTCTCCAGCCCGGTTCGCCAGCGCTGGAGCGAGGCGGCGGCCTCGGCCCGGACCCGCTCGTCCATCCACGGCCCCTCCATCGGGCAGGTGCGCAGATCCTCGCCGTGATGGATGGCGGTGAAATCGGCGGCCAGAGGGGCGAGACAGCGGCGGGTGATCCGTTCGGGCAGATCGCTCACCACCTCGTCCACCAGGGCGGCGGCCTGCAGGGCGTCGTCGCGGTCCAGCGTCAGCGAACCGCGGCCAACCGGGCTCTGGCGCAGTGCCGTCAACAGAGCAGGCGTCGGCTCCTCCGCATGGAAATGAGCGAGGCGGCGCAGGGCCTCGGCCGAGTCGCGGAGGCCCGCGTCTTCCGGAGGGATGGCAGGGGAGTTGGCCGCTCCAAGACGCTCGGCCGTTTCGAGAACCATGTTCTCCACGCTGTTCCTCCCGGCAGTCGGGCCTGACCGGGCGTGTGCCGGAACCGGGCCGCATGGGAACGTTGCACGAATGAGCTTCGTGTCTTGTCGGCTTCTTGGCTTGGTACCGTCGGCGGCCGATCGGCGGACCGAACGTTTGCGCGATCTTGTTCGTTGTCTTTACTACCAGCGGGACGATCCATGGTCAACGCGGCCGATGGGCATGAACCGGACGGCGGGGTATAGACCGGCGGTTGCCTTGTGGCGCGATGTCCGGCCATATCGACGGGTCATAACCCCGTGCAGGAGCCCGTCCGCCATGCCGCTTCCCCCCATCGAACAGGCCGATGCCGCACCGGAGGTGCGCGCCGTCTACGACGACATCAAGGCGACGCGCAACGTCCCGGACGTGAACAATTTCTGGAAGATGATCGCCCATCACCCGCCGACGCTGGCGCGGACCTGGGACAGCCTGAAGGAGGTGATGGCCCCCGGTGCGCTGGATCCGCTGGTGAAGGAAATGATCTTCGTCGCGGTCAGCGTGACCAACAACTGCCAGTACTGCATCCGCTCGCACGAGGCGGCGGCGCGCCGGCTGGGCATGACCGACGCGCAGTTCGGCGAACTGATTGCGGTGGTGGGAATGGCCAACGAGACCAACCGCCTCGCAGTCGGCTATCAGGTGGAGCTGGACGAGCGGCTGAAGTGAAGCGGCGTCAGGCGGCCCGCTTCTGCGGTCGGGCCGCCGCCTCGTCCTGGTGCCGCTCGATGCGCTGTTTCGGGCGCCGCTCCAGACGACGTTGCGGCAGGCCGTTGATCAGGTCGCTGCGGACGGTGAAATGGGCGATGCTGCGCCCGTCGCCCAGTTCTTCGCTGGCAATGCGTTCCACGCGCACCTCCACGTCCCAGCCGATCTTCGCCCAGGCGGCCCGAATGCGGCGGGCCAGCTCGTGGGCGCCGCGCTCGCTGAAGCCGTCGAGCCGCCCGGCGGACGGGCCGGGATGGAAGCGGGGATAAAGCTGGGGCATGGCCGTTTCTCCTTGGCTGGGGCGGCGCACCGGGCATGTCCGGCGGTCCGTGCAGCGAAGGAATAATCCATATTGGATTATAAGAGCCATTGAATACCGATACCGGATCGGTATAGCCTCAGGGCTCCTGCAGCCCCACGACGGTGTGCAGGGTGTCGAGGTCCTCCAGCGGAACGGTGAACTCGCGGTCGGCCGGCTGATATTCGCGCAGCACCACCGCCTCGGGGCCGCGGCGCACGAACTCCTTCACCAGCACCGCCTTGTTGCGTTTGACCACCACCACCCCGGCCCCCGGCGCCGGCGGCTTGTGCGGGTTGACGTGCAGCAGCTGTGCCGGCCGAAACCGTGGCATCATCGATTCGCCGACGACATACATGGCGTAGGGGTCGCGGGCGTTCTTCAGATAGTCGGGACGGGCGATCCAGTCGATCGGACCATCCTCCAGGAACATCTCCTGGTCCACCCCGCCGCGCGCCGCCGCCCGGACCGGCATGGATGCCGCCTGGGCCTGTTGCATCCCGGCCGGCGGCGTTCGCAGCAGCGGCGGCATCGCAGGCCGCGCCGGGCGTGCCGCCGCCGGGACGGCCGGCAGATCGAGGCCGAGCAGCACCGCGGGCTCCACGCCCAGCGGCTGGGCGAGCTTGACCGCCCAATCGACGGTCATCTTCCGCTGGCCGGTCTCCAGCTTGTTGATCTGGGGCTGGGAGGTGCCGGCCAGTTCGGCCAGCTTCTCCTGGCTCAGCCCGGCGGCCTGCCGCAGTTCGCGCATGGTGGTCATGGACTGTTCATACCAAAACGGCTTTGGAAAGTCCAACGCTGCGGAATAAATCCAGTTGCGCGTAGAACCCGGCTTGGTCTAAACCATTGCGGTATGACGCTCGATGACTGGCTCACCCGGACCGCAACCAAGGAAGAGGCCTTCGCCGCCCTGATCGGGACGAGTCAGGCCACGGTCAACCGTTACCGCCATGGCCGCCGGGTTCCCCGTCCGGCGGTGATGGCCCGCATCGCCGCCGCGACCGGCGGGCAGGTGACGGCGAACGATTTCCATGGGCTGGCGGGGGAGGGCTGAGGGCAAAATGCGCGCAACAAAAAAGGCCCTCTCCCATCGGGAAAGGGCCTTTTCCGTGAAGCTGCCGCTCGTTACGAGAACAGGCTCGACACCGACCGCTCCTCGCTGATGCGCATGATCGCTTCGGCGAGCAGGGGGGCGATGGTCAGCTGGCGGATGTTGCGCGACACGCGGACCGCCTCCGTCGCCTGGATGCTGTCGGTGGTGACCAGCTGTTCCAGCGGGGAGACGGCGACGCGGGCAACCGCACCGCCGGACAGGACGCCGTGGGTGCAGAAGGCGTGGACCGACTTGGCGCCGGCTTCCATCAGCGCGACGGCGGCGTTGCACAGCGTGCCGCCCGAGTCGACGATGTCGTCGATGAGAATGCAGCGGCGGCCATTGGCGTCGCCGATGATGTTCATCACCTCCGACACGCCGGCGCGTTCACGTCGCTTGTCGATGATCGCCAGATCGGCGTCCAGGCGCTTGGCCAGCGCGCGGGCGCGCACCACGCCACCGACGTCCGGCGACACGATGGTGATCTCGTCGATGCTCTCGAAGGACTGGCGGATGTCCTTCTCGAAGACCGGGGCGGCCATCAGGTTGTCGGTGGGGATGTCGAAGAAGCCCTGGATCTGGCCGGCGTGCAGGTCCATCGTCAGCACGCGGTTGGCGCCGGCCTGGGTGATCAGGTTGGCGACCAGCTTGGCCGAGATCGGCGTGCGCGGGCCGGTCTTGCGATCCTGCCGGGCATAGCCGTAATAGGGGATGACCGCCGTGATGCGCCGGGCCGACCCGCGCCGCAGCGCGTCGATCGTCACCAGCAGTTCCATCAGGTTGTCGTTGGCCGGGAACGAGGTCGACTGGACGACGAACACGTCCTCGCCGCGCACGTTCTCCAGGATCTCGACGAACACCTCCATGTCGGAGAAACGGCGCACGCTCGCTTTCGTCAGCGGCACGCCGAGACAGGTGGAGATCGCCTCGGCCAGCGGACGGTTGCTGTTGCCGGCAAGCACCTTCATCGGGGTCGGCTCTCTTTGCAGGGATACGGCTCAAGGCACGTTCGCCGCTTGCGCGCCGTCGCCCCTTGAAAACGGGGCGGACCATAACAAAGGGGCGTGCCCATGTAAACGTTCGATGACGGTGGGGTCTTTCCCCATTGGGGAATGCCGCCCTGCGCGGGCGGCATGACCGTTGCGCGACCGCCGCCCGTTCGGGCCGGTTCAGTTCTGTAGGACGATGGCCGAAAGGCCGCGGCCGTAATCCGGCTCGCCCCGAAGGCAGGAGCGGCGGTAGCTGAAAAAGCGGTCCTCCTCCGCCACCGTATCGTTGGGGCAGCGCTGGATCACGGTGACGCCCGAGTCGCCCAGCCGCCGGGTGACGTAGGCGGCCAGATCGAACAGGAAATGGCCCGGCTTGCGGGCGGGGGCGAAATAGTCGCGGTTACGCGGGTCCTCCTCCTCGAACGGGGCGGGGAATTCCGGCCCCACCTCGTAGGAGCGTTGAGCGATGCAGGGGCCGATGCAGGCAACGATCCGGTTCGGCTTGGCGCCCAGCTCCACCATGCGGGCGACGGTCGCCTCGATCACCCCGGCCCGGGCGCCCTTCCAGCCGGCATGGGCCGCACCGATCACGCGGGCCTTGCTGTCGGCGAACAGCACGGGCGCGCAGTCGGCGGTGAGAATGCCCAGAGCGATGCCCGGCTGCCGGGTCGCCATGGCGTCGGCCTTGGGCGCCGTCTCCGGCGTCCACGGCTCCTCCACCACAACGCAGGTCGGGCTGTGGACCTGATGGCAGGTTACGAGGTTATCGGGCGTCACCTCCATGCGTGCCGCGGCGCGGGCGCGGTTCTCGTGCACCGCCGCGGTTGAGTCGTTGGACCCCAGCCCGCAATTCAGCGAGGCGTACAACCCGGTGGACACCCCGCCGGTGCGGGTGAAAAAGGCGTGGCGGATATGGGTAATGTCGTTCAGCGCGCCGAGTGTGATCACGAACGCCGTCCTTCCCTGTTCTGTGGCTCCCGCTTGCCCAACAGGGCAGGGGGCCGCGATGCACGGTCCGCCCGGTTTGTCCCGATGGCGGTTCCGGTGCTCTTGTCTCTAACCGGTTGTCTGCGTTTGGCCGTCAGAAGCCTGCCGGCGGGGAGGCGTCGGCGAAGGCTCCGGGCGTGGCCAGCGCGACCAGCTTGAACAGCCTGCCCATTTGCGCAGGATCGATCAAGCGGTCCATCGCACTTTGGATATCCTTGGCCTGGGCCGGGGTAGCCTTGGCCATCAGGGAGGATGCCCGTTGGTGGATGCCCAGCCGGGTCAGCCATTCCCCCTGCTCGACCGGGCCGAAGGATTGGGCTCCCCCTTCCCGCGCGGCGGCGGCGATGCCGGCGAAATCGACATGTGCGGTCAGGTCGGCCTCGCCCGGCGCCTCCAGCACCGGGGCGAAGGCGTGGCGGCGCAACGCCTGCAGCGTATCGCCCACGGCCGGACCCTGGGCATAGCCATAGTCGATCGCCAGCGCCGCGCCAGGGGCGGCGGCCAGCCGGGCGCCGATCAGCCGCGCCACCGCCTGCGAGGCGGGAGAGACCTCCACCACGCTGCCGTCGGGCGCATCGCGGAGCGCATCGGGCACCAGCCGGCTGCCGGAACTGCCGAAGGCCTCCAGCACGAAGCGGAAGCGTGGATCGTCCCCGGTGCTGTCGGGCTCGACATCGACCAGCCGCTCGAACCAGCCATGGCTGGTCTTCTGCACCTGACGGATCGGCAGGGCGTCGAAGAACTCGTTGGCGATCAGGATGGTCGGGCCGTCCGGCACATCCTCCAACCGGTCGTGCCAGTGAATGGCGTCGCCCAGGATGGGCTGCAATGTCCGGCGCTGGCGTTCGCGCAGGGCCGGGCTGGTCTCGACCAGATGGACGATGGCGTTGTCGCGGAACAACGGCAGCACGGCCGCGGCCCGCAACATGTCCGCCATCAGCGTGCCGCGGCCGGGGCCGAGCTCCACCAGATGGAAGGGGCCGGGGCCGCCCAGCCGCGCCCAGCTGTCGACGCACCACAGGCCGACCAGTTCGCCGAACATCTGGCTGATTTCCGGCGCGGTGGTGAAGTCGCCGCCGCTGCCGAGCGGGTCCTGGCGGATGTAATAGCCGAGCCGCGGGTGACCCAGCGCTTCCGCCATGAAGGCGCCGACGCTGATCGGGCCGTCCATCAGGATGCGGCGAGCCAGCAGATGGGCCAGCGTCTCGGCCCCTGTGTTCTCGGCCCCGGTGCTTTCGTCCGCCATGGCGTCAGGCCGGGATGGCGTGGCGCCGGCCGCGCAGGACCAGCCACAGGCCGACCGCGACCATCGGCAGCGACAGCAGCTGTCCCATCGTGGCGCCGGCGAACAGGAAGCCCAGCTGCGGATCGGGCTCGCGGAAGAACTCCACGATGATGCGCGACAGGCCGTAGCCGATCAGAAACAGCCCGCCGACCGTGCCCGGCCGGTGGCGCAGCGCCGGGCTGCGGATGGCGATCGCCAGCAGCACGAACAGCACCAGCCCCTCCAGCGCCGCCTCGTAAAGCTGGCTGGGGTGGCGCGGCACCTGGAGCGGATCGCGCGGGAACACCATGGCATAGGCGAAGTCGGGCGCCGCCCGGCCATACAGCTCGCCATTGATGAAGTTGGCAATGCGGCCGAAGAACAGCCCGATCGGGGTGCAGGCTGCGATGATGTCGCCGAAGACGAAGGGCGAGATGCCGCGGCGCCAGCAGAACAGCCCGATGGCCATCAGCACGCCGACCATGCCGCCATGGAAGGACATGCCGCCGTGCCACACCTGCAGCGCGTCCAGCGGGTTTTCCAGATAATAGGGCAGGTTGTAGAACAGCACATAGCCCAGCCGCCCGCCCAGGATGGTGCCGATCACCGCCCAGGTCAGGAAGTCGTCGAACTCCTCCGGCTTCGGCCGCCGGTCGGGATCGAGCCGCGCCAGTCCCAGGCAATAGCGCCAGCCCAGCACGAAGCCGGCCAGATAGGCCAGCGCGTACCAGCGGACGACGACCGGGCCGACGGCGAAGGCGACCGGATCGATGGTGGGGAAGGCGACGACGGGCAGGGCGGCGAACATGGGGGCTCCGGTCAGCGATACGGGTCGGGCTGCGACAGGAAATCCTGCACATAGCGCCGGACACCCTCTTCCAGCTCGGTGAAGGGCTGGTCGAACCCGGCGGCGCGCAGGCGATCCGTCGTCGCCTGCGTGAAATATTGGTATTTGCCGCGCAGATGCTCGGGCATGTCGAAGTACTCAATCCGGGGGGGCAGCCCCAAGGCGGCGAAGGTCGCCAGCGCCAGATCCTTGAAGCTGCGCGCCTTGCCGGTGCCGACGTTGAACAGACCGCTGACCTCGGGATGGTCGTACAGCCACAGCATCACCGCGACGCAATCGTCGACATGGATGAAGTCGCGCAGCTGGCCGCCGTCTTCGAAGCCGTCCTTGTGCGATTTGAACAGGCGCGCCGGATTGCCGGCCGTCAGCTGCGGATGCAGTTTGGCGACCACGCTCATCATGTCGCCTTTGTGGGCCTCGTTGGGGCCGTAGACGTTGAAGAACTTCAGCCCGGCCCATTGCGGCGGCACCAGATCGCCGGTGGCGACGGCGCGGGCGATGCGGCGGTCGACCAGATGCTTGGACCAGCCATAGGCGTTCAGCGGCCGCAGCCGCGCCAGTCCGTCGCAGGACCCGTCATCGTCGAAGCCGGCGGAGCCGTCGCCATAGGTCGCGGCGGAGGAGGCGTAGATCAGCCGACAGCCGCGCCACGAACACCAGCGCCACAGGTCCAGCGTCAGCGCGACGTTGTTGGCGACGATCTTGTCGACGTCCCGCTCGGTGGTGGCGGAGACGGCGCCGAGATGGAAGACGGTGTCGATTTCGGCCGCATGCTGGTCGAGGAAGGCGAGCGTCTGCTCAGGCGGTACCAGGGTCGCGACCTCGCGCTTGGCCAGGTTCTGCCACTTCTCGCCGTCGCGGAAGCGGTCGACGACCGCCACGTCGGTGATGCCGCGCGCAGCCAATGCCGCGACAAGGTTGGACCCGATGAAGCCGGCCCCGCCGGTGACCACGATCATAGCGCTGTCCGCTGTTGCTCGACGCGTTTCGTGGGGACTTATAGGCGGGTGGGGCGGTGGGGGCAAGGTGTTGCCCCCTCCCTCCCGCTCTTGCGAGCGGGTCCCTCCCTCCCCCGCTTTCAGCGGTGGAGGGTAAGATCGCGGCAGTCCCCTCTCCTGCGATCGGATCGGCCTTCGGCCGACCGAGGGCGGGGGAGGGTTAGGGAGGGGGCCGCAGGACTACCCCTTACCGCGCCGCCCGGTTGGCCGCGCTCACCAGCGCCCGCAGGCTCGCGGTCACGATATCCGCGTCGATTCCCACGCCGAACAGGGTCTTGTCGCCGGTCTTCACCTCGACATAGGCGCAGGCCTGGGCGTCCTCGCCGGAGCCGATGGCGTGCTCGCGGTAGTCGACGACGTGCAGGTCGGTGCCGCAGCCCTGGCGCAGGGCGTCCAGGAAGGCGTCGATCGGGCCGTTGCCCTTGCCCTTGGCGGTGATGGTCTCGCCGTTGTGGCGCATCACCACGCTCATGGCGCGGGCGCCGGAGTTCGGGCCGCGCGGTTCGGTCGAATGCTCGACCAGCTCCAGCGGGCTGTCGGCGTCCAGATATTCGGCCTGGAAGGCGGCGTGGATATCGGCGGGCGACAGCTCCTTGCCGCTCTCGTCGGCGACGCGTTGGACGACTTTCGAGAACTCGATCTGCAGACGGCGGGGGATCTGCAGACCGTAGTCCTTCTCCAGCACATAGGCGATGCCGCCCTTGCCGGATTGGCTGTTGATGCGGATCACCGCCTCGTAGCTGCGGCCCAGATCCTGCGGGTCGATGGGCAGGTACGGGACCTCCCACTTGCCGGTGTTGGACTTGGTCAGCGCCTTCAGCCCCTTGTTGATGGCGTCCTGGTGCGAGCCCGAGAAGGCGGTGAACACCAGCTCGCCGGCATAGGGGTGGCGCGGATGGACCGGCAGCTGCGTGCAGTATTCCGACACGCGGACGATCTCGTTGATGTCGTCGATGTTCAGCTCGGGATCGACGCCCTGGGTGAACATGTTCAGCGCCAGGGTGACGACGTCGACGTTGCCTGTGCGCTCGCCGTTGCCGAACAGAGTGCCTTCGACGCGGTCGGCGCCGGCCAGCAGCCCCATCTCCGCCGCGGCGACGCCGGTGCCGCGGTCGTTGTGCGGGTGCAGCGAGATGATCGCCGATTCGCGGTTCTTCAGGGTGCGGCAGAACCACTCGATCTGGTCGGCATGCACGTTGGGCATCGACATCTCGACCGTGGCCGGCAGGTTCAGGATGACCTTGTTGGTGGGCGACGCCCCCCAGGTCTCCATCACCGCCTCGCAGATCTCGACCGCGAAGTCCAGCTCGGTGCCGGTGAAGCTTTCCGGCGAATATTGCAGGACGATCTCGGTCTCCGGCGTCTCGGCGGCCAGCTGCTTGATCAGCTTGGTGCCGGCGACCGCGATGTCGACGATGCCCTGGCGGTCCAGCCCGAACACCACGCGGCGCTGCAGCTCCGAGGTCGAGTTGTACAGGTGGACAATGGCGCGCTTGGCGCCCTTGATGCCGTCGAAGGTGCGGCGGATCAGCTCCTCACGCGACTGGGTCAGCACCTGGATGGTGACGCCGGCGGGAATCTTGCCCTGCTCGATCACCTCGCGGCAGAAGTCGAAATCGGTCTGCGACGCGGCGGGGAAGCCGACCTCGATCTCCTTGAAGCCCATGCGCAGCAGCAGGTCGAACATCGCGCGCTTGCGGTCCGGCCCCATCGGTTCGATCAGCGCCTGGTTGCCGTCGCGCAGGTCGACCGAGCACCACATCGGCGCCTTGTCCAGGGTGCGCGACGGCCATTGGCGGTCGGTCAGCTTCACCTGGGGGAAGGGGGCGTATTTGGACGGGGACTTCGGCAGGGTCGGGATGCCAGCGTTCGTTTGGGTCGCGGTGCTCATGACGTCGTTCGGCTCCAGTGGCGGCCCCGCGGCATACTGTGCGGCCGGGGCGGCGGATCGGAATTTGAAAGGCGGAGGGACCGGCGAGGGGTACGGCCGCAGAGCCGCCGGACGTGGCTCAGCGACCGTCGGTAAGTCGCAGTCCCGGCCCCGGCCGGGCGACGCCGGTACCGGCGCCTTTGCAAACATCGCTCATGGAACTGACACTTCGACCGATGGAAATGGTGTGCGAACGCGACAAACCCGGACGCTTAAAGCGCCGGGCCGAGAAGTCGAAGAAGAGCGTTCTTGCGGTCGATGCAGGTCATAGGCCGCACTCTGCGCAGGTGCGGCAACGCTGTCAAGCCCGGATTGGCGGAAAACGGACTGCGGGATACGCAAACCATAGCTCCGCTCAGCCCCAGATCAGGTGATACAGGGTCGGCAGCAGCAGCGCCGTCGCCAGCCCGTTCAGCCCCATGCCCAGCCCGGCGAAGGCGCCCGCCACCTCGTTGACCTGAAGGGCGCGCGCTGTGCCGATGCCATGCGCCGCCACGCCCATGCCGAATCCGCGGGCACGCCAGTCCTTCACCCGCACCAGGTTCAGCACCCAGGTGCCGAGGCTGGCCGCCACGATGCCGGTGATGATGACGAACACCGCGGTCAGCGACGGCAGGCCGCCGATCTGCTCCGACACGCCCATGGCGATGGGGGATGTGACGGATTTGGGCGCCATCGACAGGATCGTCACCGCCGACCCGCCGAAGGCCCAGACCAGCGCCACCGCGCTCAGCGCCGAAGCCGTCGATCCGACCAGCAGCGCCACCACCAGCGCCAGGGCGGAGCGGCGGACCTCCTGGAACTGGTTGTAGAGCGGAACGGCCAGCGCCACGGTGGCCGGACCCAACAGGAAATGGACGAACTGCGCGCCGTCGAAATAGGTGCGGTAATCGATGCCCGACAGGCTCAGCACGCCGGCGATCAGGACGACCGCGATCAGCACCGGGTTCAGCACCGGGCGCCGGCCCAGCTTCTCGAACAGCCACAGCCCGCATTGGTAGGCGACCAGGGTCAGGGTCAGCCCGGCCAGCGGGTTCGCCGACAGATAGACCCAGATCTGGTGAAGGTCGTCGCTCATGCCCGGTCCCCTTCCGCCTGTTTCCCAGCCACCGCTTTCCCCGCCGCCGGGTCTTCCTCCAGCCGCGGATCGGTGCGGCTCAGCAGGAAGGCCATCAGCTTCGCCGTCACGGCGATGCCGAACAGAGTGCTGCCGAACAGCGCGACGATGATGGGGAGCGCTTCCGTCTCCAGACGGGTGACGTGGACCATCACGCCGACGCCGGCCGGCACGAACAGCAGGGACAGGTGCCGCAGCAGCCCGCCGGCCGTTTCCTGCACCGCTGCGGGAACCCCGCCGCGCAGCAGAAGCCCGGCGAACAGCAGGAGCATGCCCAGCACGGGGCCGGGAACCGGCAGGTGCAGCAGTCGGGCGGCCAGTTCGCCCGCCAGTTGGCAGAGCAGCAGAAGCGTCAGGGTTCCGAGCATCGCGGACTCCGGTGGAAAGGGCGCTGTCCGTCCTTCTACCGCAGTGGCGAAGCCGCCGGGCTGCATTCCGCGAATGCGAGCGTCGCGAATCGGCGATGTGGTGGTGTGGGTCCGGAGGGTGCTTACTGCAGCTTGCTGCGCGCGTGATGGCCGCGGCGGACGATGGATTGCGCTTCCACCGTCACTTCCTTCTTGCCGAACAGGCGCAGGAAGATGGCGTTGACGGTGGCGTGGGCGCTGACCGTCAGGGTGCCGGCCGCCGCATCCTCCGCGATCGTCAGGGGTGACAGGTCCGATCCCAGGAAACCCCTGGGGAAGGCCTTGTCGAAGAAGCTGCGGATGTGTCCGTCACGCTGTGAGTCGAACATCACCCGCCCGCCGGCCAGGGCTGCGGCGTCGACCGCCTGCGCCAGCCGTGCCTCCACCGCATAGCTGCGCAGGGCGTCGACGGTGCAGCCGGCACCGAGCACGGTCGGAATGGCAAGGATCAGAGCCACCGCCAACAGCAGGTGACGACCTGTCCGCCGGTCTTCGTGCCCGCCATAGGGCAGGGGACGATAGACCAAAGTCATTGCCGGCCTCCCAAGGAATTGCCTATGCGGAAAGGAGTGTTGTCACTGGATGACCTACTCTTAGCATCATCCGGCAAGCAGGCAAACCAGGAAATGCAACAGAGCGATAGCAAAAGATCGGTAGGAAGTTGCTATGTATTTTACGCAAAGGCGGTAATCCGAGTTTGCGCGGCCGGCAACAAAGGGTAACTCGACCGGCGTGAAGCGGAAAGCGTCACCTCGACTTTGAAAAACGCCTGCGAATCACGATTCGCCGGTGTCAAAAGCAGGACAAGCCGTTTGGTTCCCCCCGCCGTTAAGCATTCGTTGGGCTTTTCCGCCGGTAGGCTGGCGCTGTCCGTCAGTTCCACATTTTCTTGCCTTGCCGGAGCCAGCCTGCGATGCCGCCGATCCGTCCATTCTTCCGCAATCAAGCGAATCGATCCTTCCTCGACCATGCATTGGCCGTGGCGGTGGTGGCGCTGCTGATGATTGGCCTGTCGGGCGAGGTCAGGGGGGCGCTGGCTGGCCTGATGGAGCAGGTGGACGGCGCACGGGCTGCGCTGCTGGCACGCTGAACACGCGCGTCGCTTCTCCGTTTCCCTTCCGCCCGCTAGAATCGGGGCACAACGAGGGGGAGGCGGCCCGATGAAGGGCGGCGTTTGGCGCGTGGCGATGCTGGGGCTGGCGGTGGCGGCGGCCACGCTGGTCTTTCTGGGCGTGGAGATCACGCAGCTGGCGGCGGAGGACCGGACGGCCTTCACGCGTGGCCTGACGATCTGCGGGATCGGCCTGCTGGCGGTTTGGTTCGTCTTCTCCCGCCTGTCCCGTCATTTCGGCGATCTGGAACGTCTGGCGGACCGCCTGTCCGGCGGGCGCAGCCGTATCGATCTGGAGCCCTGGGCGGGCGGAAGCGGCGGCGAGGTCGGGCGTCTGGCCGCGGCGGCTTCTGGGCTGACCCGGGGCGGTGAGCAGATCGTGGCCGATGGCCCCCTCGCAAATGGCCCATTGGGGCACGGGCCGCTGGGCGGCGGTCGCATGGACCGGGCCGTTCGCGCAGCTCTCGTCCTGACCGACGACCCGTTGCTGATCATCGACGAGCTGGGGCGGGTGGAGCGGCTCAATCCCGCCGCCGCCCGGCTGTTGGAGGTGGAGGAGGGCGCCGACATCGGCAAGACCCTGCTGCGCGACGATCTGGCCCGCGCCATCGAACGGGCGCGCGGCGGCGGGACGCCCGTCTCTGCGGTGCTACGCCGGACGGAGGAGGGCGAACTGTCCGCAAGGCTCGTCGATCTCGGCCTGAATTCCGGAGTGATGCTGTCCTTTCCCGCCCGCGGCATGGCCAACGGCGCCGGGTTGACGGCCAAGCGAGCGCTCACCCTTCGACCGGCCCAGCCCGCCGCCCCCCTGGGTGACGACGAACCGCTGGCCGCATTGCCGTTCGTCGCCCTGTGGGTGGCGACGGCGGGGGTGGAGCCGGACGGCGGTCCGGTCATCGCGGTCGGCACGGTGCGGCTGGCGGGATCGCGCATCTTCCCGACCGTGTCGCTCGCCCTTCTGATCGACCCCATCGATCCGGTGCCGGAGGAGGCGACCGCCCGTCACGGCATCGGCACCGCCATGGTGGCGGGTGAACGCCCCTTCGCCGCGGTCTGGCCGGCGATCCAGGATGCGCTGCACAACTGCATCGCCGTCGGCATTGGCATCGAACAGGCGCTCGCCGCCCTGGCGCGGTCGGCCGCGCTGGCGGGCGTCGCCGATCCCGCCCTGCCGCAGGGACTGGACCTCGGCGTGCTGGCGGCGGCGCTGGACCCGGCGCTGGCCGGCGCGTCCCCCGACCGGCTCGCCGCCGCTTTCGGACTGTCCCGCCATCCGCGCAACGGCCCTCAAGGAGAGGCGCTGGCCGTGGCCGAACTGGCCGCCGCGCTGTTCACGCGCCTGACCGAACGCGGCGTCCTGACTCAG
Source organism: Azospirillum sp. B21 (assembly GCF_008364825.1). Lineage (GTDB taxonomy): Bacteria > Pseudomonadota > Alphaproteobacteria > Azospirillales > Azospirillaceae > Azospirillum. The sequence goes on along the minus strand of NZ_VTTO01000001.1, from coordinate 690,591 downwards.
GGACAGGCGCGGGCGCTGGTGGCTGGGCGCGTGGTGGCAGGCGCGTCCGGCCAAGCCTCCTAAACCGTATCCTCCGCCAGCCGGAAACCGCTCACCGACAGGCGGGTCTCCGGGCGCAGGTAATGCCGCGTCCAGGGTCCGGCATGATCGAAGGGAGTCAGGCAGCTGCCGCCACGCAAGACCATGCGGTTGCCGGCGAGTCGGCCGTTGACCGCCTCGTCCGGGCCGTCGGGTCGGCGGTAGCCCGGATAGGTGGCGAAGGCGTCGGCGGTCCATTCCCACACGTCGCCGCACATCTGCCAGGGGCCGGTGCCGTGACAGGTGCCGCAGCGCGGGTGACGATGGCCGGTGCCCAGCAGATTGCCCATGCTGTCGCAGCCGGCGGCGACCGTCTCCCATTCGGCTTCGCGCGGAAGGCGCTTGCCGGCCCAGCGGGCATAGGCGTCGGCCTCGTACCAGCTGACATGGCAGACCGGCTCGTTCGGGTTGAGCGGCTGCATGCCGTAGAGGGTGAAGACCCGCCAGCCGGAACCGCCATTCCGATCGCCGCCCTGCTCGCCGCTGCCGCGCTCCCAATAGAGCGGTGCGCTCCAGCCCTCCGCCCGCGCGGACTCCCACCCGTCGGACAGCCAGAGCGAGCGGTCGCTGTAGCCGCCGGCCTCGATGAAGGCCAGGAACTCGCCGCAGGTGACCGGGCGGGCGGCCAAGCGATAGGGATCCAGCCAGACGCGGTGGCGCGGCCCTTCATGGTCGAATCCGGGCAGCGGGGCGGGGCGGCCGATCTCGACCAGCCCACCGGCTTGTTCCACCCAGCCGTCGGGCGGCGCCCCAAGATGCGGATGGTCCGGCGCCGGCTCATAGGCTGGGCGCATCGGGTTGGACCACAGGGCGTGCTTGATGTGCAGGAGCATGCGCTCCTGGTGGCGGCGTTCGTGGGCGATGGCCATCACCAGCGCCGGTTCGACCGTGTTCCACAGATTGTCGTCGACTTGCTCGATCAGATGCAGCACTGCGGCGTTGATCTGGTCGCGGTGGCGCATGATCTCCGCGGCGCCGGGACGGGACAGCACGCGAGGCGGAGCGGCGAATCGCTCACCGCGCGCCGCGAACAGGTCGAGGAAGACGGGGTCGAAGGGGCGGTAGCCTGGGCTGAAGGGGATCAGCACCGCCACCTCGAACAGCCAGCTGGTGTGGGCGAGGTGCCATTTCGCCGGGGCGCCGTCGGGCACGGTCTGGACCATCAGGTCTTCCGGCGACAGGGTGGCGACCAGCTCAGCCGTGCGGGCGCGCGCCTTCTGGAAGCGGGTCGCGAGAGCCTGCCGCCGGTCGCCGTCCGGCATGGTCGCGCCGGAGTCGGCAAGCGGGCCGGGGGGCGGGCCAGGGGACGGGATGAGATGCGTGTCGGGCATGGTCGGTCCCTCCGGAGTCGGTTACCGTCCGAACAGTGTCCGCCCGAAGTGCCCCATTTGGAATGCATGCATCCGTGGTGTGGCGGTCACCGCAAATAGCGGCAGCGACCGGATGCCGCACCAGCCCTGGTGCAGAAAATGCAGAGCTTTGACCCAAAACGAAAAGGCCGCCCGAAAAGGCGGCCTTGTTCATTCGAAGCACAGCTCAGTGTCGGACAAGACTTACTTGATCTTGGCTTCCTTGAACTCGACGTGCTTGCGCGCCACCGGGTCGTACTTACGGAACGACAGCTTTTCGGTGGTCTTCTTCGGGTTCTTCTTCTTCACGTAGAAGAAACCGGTGTCAGCCGTGCTCACCAGCTTGATGAGGACGGTGTTCTGCTTGGCCATGATCTCGATCCCGACAAAAAATCCGTGCCCCGCCGGCCCGGCGGGGCGGCGTCGTAGCGGCGGAAAATACCGTCTGACGCCGCAATGTCAAGCCTTATGGGCGGTGAAATCGGTGTCCGACTTCGATTGCCACAGGGCCTGTCGCCTCATTGGCGGGACTCAGCGCTCCGCCACCGTGTTGACCACGGCGCTGGCGACCGCGCGCTGGTACAGCGCCGGCTCGGACAGCAGCCGCATGGCGACCTTCAGGTCCAGGTCCGGTTCATGCTCTTTCCAGGGGCAGGCTTCGCGCAGGGCGCTCAGCGCCTTCTCGTCGTCGGCCGCCTTCGATCGCCAGCTGGCGATCTGCGCCGGGCGCAGCCGTCCTTCGCGCAGGTCGGACAGCAGGGAGTCCGGATCGGTCTGGCCCGCCCGGCTGGTGCAGACGGTGGGCTGCACGCCCTGGCGGTGCAGGGTGTAGCCGGCCGGCGTGTAGATGCGGCTCCAGGTCAGAAACAGCTCGCCGTCGTTGGGAAGGCGGGTGACGGTCTGGACGCTGCCCTTGCCGTAGCTGGACGCACCCACCACCACGGCGCGGCCCGAGTCCTGCAGCGCCGACGCCACCACCTCCGCCGAGGAGGCAGAGCGGCCGTCGACCAGCACCACCAGCGGCAACCCGTCCAGCAGGTCGTCGGGGTTGGCGTCGAAACGCTGGCGGCTTTCCGGATTGCGCCCTTCGGTGGAGATGATCCGGCCGCGGCGCATGAAAAGGTCCGCCACCGCGACCGCCTGGTCCAGCAGCCCGCCCGGATTGCCGCGCAGGTCCAGCACCATCCCGTTCAGGGTCGGACCGGCGGTCTGGCGGAGGGTGTTGACCGCCGTCCGCAGGCTGGAGGCGGTGGTGGCGTTGAAACGGTCGAGTTTGACGATGCCGACGTCGCCGGTCAGCGAATAGGTGATGGTGTTGGGCACCACCCGCTCCCGCCGCAGCGGCAGGCGGCGCGGCGCACCGTTGTCGCGCGCGACGGTCAGCGTGACCAATGTGCCCGTCGGGCCACGCAGCCGGTCGCGCATCTCGGCCGCGGTCATTCGCGCCGTCAGGTCGCCGTCGATCGCCAGAAGCTGTTCGCCGTCGATGATGCCGGCGCGTTCGGCCGGGCTGTGCGGCATGATGTCATGCACGGTCACGCGGCCGTTGGCATTGCTGTCCAGCGAGATGCCGACGCCGCCATAGCCTTCGCGCTGCGCCCGCTCGTTGGTTGCGCGCTGGACGCCGGTATAGCGGGAATAGCCGTCGAGATCGGCGGTGATGCCGTCGAACACCACCTGGTACAGCCGTTCCGGCGTCGCCTTGGACAGGACGGGGGAGTGGCTGCGCGCGCGGTCGATGACACGGGTGGTCAGCGCCGCCCAGCCGCCGGCGTCGGCGTCCGGCGCCGCCCCGTACTCCGCGGCCAGAGTGCCCGACACGTACAGGCGTACTGTGCTGCCGGCGCGCTCCACTGTCACGGCGGGATCGAGGGCGCTCAGGCCCTTCAGCCCGTCCAGGCCCAGGCGGTTGAAGGACACGGAGTCCAGATAGACCTCGGCGATCTTGCCGAAGCCGACGGCGAAGACCTGCTCGCTGACGGGTGGCGGCGCGCTGGCCGGAAGGGATTGGCTGGGGGCCGCGACGGCGGTGGAGGCGAGTAGCGCCGATGCGGACAGCAGGAAGGCCGAATGGCGGATGGAGCGGCGCAGGCGGCGTGCCATGCTCGACATCGCGGGGATCCGAAACGGCGACACGCGTGACGGTACGGTGTGATCGCACGCGCTGAGATCGCATTTGGCCATGGGGCGAACCGCGGCCTCCCTTTCCTGCGGCCGGACCGGACGGGGATGGTGCCGGTCCCGGATGGGGGATAAATACACCTTCGGCCGGAAGGGCGTGCGGGACAAAATTGCGGAGCGATTCGCAATGTTGCGGATTGTCCCGGCCTGTGTCGTCAAGGTCACGCTTGTATGGTGCGGCTATGATGCAGCTGTGGCGAACCCTTGGCTTTGTCACGAGTCCGCCATCGGTTCGCCACACCGTTTAAGCGTTGCCTCGAAGCAACGGTATCGGATGGAGACCGGGAGTCAGTCGGAGTCGGCCAGCCGGAAGAGCATGCTGCCGCTGACCGGATCGGCCTCCGTCAGGACCACCTTGACCGGGCTGCTGAGACGGTAGGTTCGGCCTGTACGCTGCCCGACCAGGGCGTGCGCCGCCTCGTCATGATCGTACCTGTCGTCGGGCAGGGTGCTGGCGGGGATGAGCCCGTCGGCGCCGCTCTCGTCCAGCCGCACGAACAGTCCGAAGCGGCTGACGCCGGCGATGCGGCCGCTGAAGCGCTCCCCGATCCGGTCGGCCAGGAAGGCGGCGGTGTAGCGGTCGACCGCGTCGCGTTCCGCGGCGGCGGCGCGGCGTTCGGTTCCCGACAGATGCTCCCCGATATCCGCCAGCCGGCCCAGCGTCTCGTCGTCGAGCCCGCCGACGCCCAGCCCCAGGGTGCGAATCAGCGCCCGGTGGACGATCAGGTCGGCATAGCGGCGGATCGGCGAAGTGAAATGGGCGTAGCGGTGCAGGGCCAGCCCGAAATGGCCGATGTTGTCAGGGCTGTAGGCGGCTTGCGCCTGGGCGCGCAGGATCACCTCGCTGACCAGCGGCGCGTGCGACGTGCCCGCCACCTTGCGCAGGATGCGGGTGAAGTGGCTGGGCGTCAGGTCGGCGCTCTTGCCCAGCGGGTGGCCGATGTCGGCGAGGAAGCCGCGCAGCGCCTCCATCTTGTCCATGGAGGGACGGTCGTGGATGCGGTAGAGGCCGGGCATGGTGCGCCGTTCCAGCACCTCCGCCGCCGCGACATTGGCGGCGATCATGAACTCCTCGATCAGCCGGTGGCTGTCGTGGCGTTCGCGCACCGCGATCTCGGCGACCCGGCCGCGCTCGTCGATGCGGACGCGGCGTTCCGGCAGGTCGAGTTCCAGCGTTCCGCGCTTGGAACGGGCGGCAGAGAGCCGGGCGTAGGCGCCGAACAGCGGGGCGATCACGCTTTCGGCCAGCGGCGCCGCCACCTCGTCCGGCCGGCCATCGTGGCAGTCCTGCACCTGTTCATAGGTCAGCCGCGCCGCAGACCGCATGAGTCCGCGGACCAATCGGTGCCGAATCAGCACACCGTTGCGGTCGATCCACAGATGGAAGGCGAGACAGGCGCGGTCCTCCCCCGGCCGCAGCGAGCACAGCCCGTTCGACAGCGCTTCCGGTAGCATCGGCACGACGCGGTCGGGGAAGTACACCGAGTTGCCGCGCTCGTACGCAGCCCGGTCGAGCGCCGATCCGGGGCGCACGTAGTAGGAGACGTCGGCGATGGCGACGATCAGGTGCCAGCCTTCCGGGTTCTCCGGGTCGCTGTCGGGCTCGGCCCAGACGGCATCGTCGAAGTCGCGGGCGTCGGCTCCGTCGATGGTCACCAGCGGGATATCGCGCAGATCCTCCCGCTGCATCAGAGCCGGCACCGCCGCCAGTTCCGCCTCGCGCAGAGCCGCGTGGGGGAAGACGGTGGGAATGCCGTGGGCATGGATGGCGATCAGGCTGAAGGCGCGCGGCTCGTCGGTGGAGCCCAGCCGCTCCACCACGCGGGCCTGCGGCTGGCCGGCTCGCCCGGCCGGCAGGATATCGGCGAAGACGAGATCGCCTGCCTCCGCGTCTCCGCGGTTGGGCGGCAGCACCAGGAACTCGGTCTTGTGGCGGCGGTCGGTCGGCAGGATGCGCCCGCCATCGGCGCTCGGCCGGTAGACGCCGAGGATGCGGCCTTCTCGCTCGCCATCGATGCGGCGGATGACGCGGGCCTCGTAGAGGCGGTCGTTGATGCGGGCCAGCTTGGCCAGCAGCGTGTCGCCGACGGCCAGCGGCTTCCCCTCTCCCCGCGATTTCTTTTCCGGCAGAAGGAAGATGCGCGGCGGGTTGCCCTCGCCGGTCCAGGTCAGCGGGCGGGCCGACAGTTCGCCGTCCGCATCGACGCCGGTGATCAGAAGCACGGCGACGGCCGGCAGGGACTGCGGCGGGGCCATGCGCTTGTTTCGCCCCCGCTCCACGGCGCCATCGGCCTCCAACTCGCGCAGCAGGTCCTTCAGCATCTCGCGGTCCGCCGATCCGGACAGCTTGAAGGCGCGGGCGATCTCGCGCTTGCCGACAGGGGTGGTGCTGGACCGGATGAAGGCGAGAATGGCGTCCTTGCCGGGGAAATGGCTGTCGGTCACGGGGCGGGGAGTCCGTCGGTTCTTGTCGCTGGCATGGCTATATAGGGATCAATCGGCATCGGGGCGGGTTGCCCACGGTCTGCCCGCCATCGCGCGGATGGCGTCGCTGCGCTCCACCGCCTCGCGGAAGCCGGCGAGGGGGAAGCGAACCTCCGTCTTCTCCCCGGCCGGTGACTGGCCGACGATGGAGACCTCCGGCGCCGGGGCGATCCGCTCCACCATTCGGCGGTTGATGTCAGGATCAGTCACGGCACAGGTGTTGGTCTCGAAGCGGTAAGGCTTGCAGGGGGAATCGGGCTTGAACACCGCCCGGTCGGCCCAGACCCGCACCAGCCTGTCAAGATCCAGCGATTCGGCGGACACCCGGAACCGCAATCCCTCACGCCATTTCTCGGTCGAGCGCAGCCAGACCAGCCGCGCGGTGCGGTCGTTGGTGCCGCGGGCGGTCAGTTCGCATTCGACCTGTCGCGTGCCGGTCCAGAGTTGGCAGTAGAGCTTCCAGGACTTGAAGGTCTCGTCGAACTCCTGGAAGGGCTTGTTGTCCGCCATGGCCACGGGGGCAGCGCCGGCAGAGAGAGCGGCCAGCATCGCCAGGGCGAGGATCAGGCGCTGTCCGTGGCGGAGGGCGGGCATGGGGTGGTCCTGTGGGGCTGATTGAAAGGGGTGGGGTTAGACCCCCACCCTAACCCTCCCCCGCAGGGCGGGGGAGGGGATAAGCGCTTGTGCGGGGAAGTGCTTGCGGCAAAGCAGCGGCAGTCCCTCCCCCACCCAGTGGGGGAGGCTAGGTGGGGGTCTAGGTCTGCAAGAAGCCCAAGCCCTCACTCCCTCCGCTCGGCCCGCCGCCGCAGCAGGTGGTCGGCCAGCACGCAGGCCATCATCGCCTCGCCCACCGGCACGGCGCGGATGCCGACGCAGGGGTCGTGGCGGCCCTTGGTCAGGATGTCGGTGTCGTTGCCGGCGGTATCCACCGTCTGGCGCGGCGTCAGGATCGAACTGGTCGGCTTCACCGCGAAGCGCAGGACGATGTCCTGCCCGGTGGAGATGCCGCCCAGGATGCCGCCGGCGTTGTTGGACAGGAACTGCGGCTGGCCGTCCGGACCCATGCGCATCTCGTCGGCGTTCAACTCGCCGGTCAGTTCGGCGGCGGCGAAGCCGTTGCCGATCTCCACGCCCTTCACCGCGTTGATCGTCATCATCGCGCAGGCGAGATCGCTGTCCAACTTGTCGTAGAGCGGGTCGCCCAGGCCGACCGGCACGCCGGACGCCACCAGTTCGACCACCGCGCCGACCGACGAGCCGCTCTTGCGGATGCCGTCGAGATATTCGGCCCACTGGGTGGCGGCGACCGGGTCGGGGCAGAAGAAGGGGTTGTTGTCGATTTCGGCCCAGTCCCAGCGGCTGCGGTCGATCTTGTGCGGGCCGATCTGCACCAGCGCGCCGCGCACCTGGATGGCGGAGCCCAGCACCTTGCGCGCCACCGCGCCAGCGGCAACCCGGCAGGCGGTTTCCCGCGCCGAGGAGCGACCGCCGCCGCGGTAATCGCGGATGCCGTATTTCTGCCAGTAGGTGTAGTCGGCATGGCCGGGGCGGAATTTGCCGGCGATGTCGCTGTAGTCCTTGGAACGCTGGTCGGTGTTCTCGATCAGCAGCGAGATCGGGGTGCCGGTCGTCTTGCCCTCGAACACGCCGGACAGGATCTTCACCTGATCGGGTTCCTGGCGCTGGGTGGTGTAGCGCGACTGGCCGGGGCGGCGCTTGTCCATCCAGGGCTGGATGTCGGTTTCCGCAACGAGGTCGATCAGCGACGGGCAGCCGTCCACGACGACGCCGATGGCCGGACCGTGGCTTTCGCCCCAGGTGGTGAAGCGGAAAAGCGTGCCGAAGCTGTTGCCGGCCATGGTGACATCCTCCCGAGACGAACCCGCACCTGTGACTTCACAACATGTGAAGAAGCCGGGGTTTCTTGCGGCCTTTCGGCGGCAAGGTCAAGGAAGCGATGAACCGATTTTCAAGGGGAATTTTAAAGAGGGGAATGGTGCTGCCAGAGAGGATTGAACTCTCGACCTCTCCCTTACCAAGGGAGTGCTCTACCACTGAGCTACGGCAGCGCCAGATGCAGGCGCCTTATGACACGATCGGAGGAATGGTGCTGCCAGAGAGGATTGAACTCTCGACCTCTCCCTTACCAAGGGAGTGCTCTACCACTGAGCTACGGCAGCCCCGATAACCGATCATCGCGGAGGCGATGCGTTCGGGTGAGGCGTTCAGGCTTGACCGCCCCCCGAAGTGGCGCGGGTTATGCCACAGGCCTTTTGGGGATGCAAGCGCTTAAACTCACCTCGTCGCTCACTTTTTTTCGCGCCTGGAACGAGCCTCGAAATCACGCCTGGGTCGCGGCAGGCGGAAGCACCGCCTCGGCGCGGAAATCGGGCACGACGGTGCCGAGGATCGTCAGCACACGGTCGCCGTCGCCGGCCCGCGCCGCTGCTTCCAGTTCGCCCACCGCGCGGTTGATCAGCGCATAGTCGATCAGCCGGGGGGAGGCGAGGAAGACGCCGTCGGCCTCGGTGCGGCTCGGCGCCTCCGCGGCGGTCAGGATCTCCTCGAACAGCTTTTCGCCGGGACGCAGGCCGGTGAAGGCGATCTCGATGTCAACGCCCGGCCGGTAGCCGGCCAAGCGGATCATCTGGCGGGCGAGGTCGGCGATCTTCACCGGCTCGCCCATGTCCAGCACCAGAATCTTGCCGCGGTCCTCCGCGCGGGTGGCGCCGTGGGCCGACGCCTGCAGCACCAGCTCCACCGCTTCGCGCACCGTCATGAAATAGCGGCGCATGTCGGGATGTGTGACGGTCAGCGGCCCGCCCTGCGCCAGCTGCCGGGTGAACAGCGGCACCACGGAGCCGGACGAGCCCAGCACATTGCCGAAGCGCACGGTCATGTAGCGGGTGGCGTGCTCCGTCCCATCGCGCGGCGGCAGCACGTCCAGCGCCTGGCAATAGGTCTCGGCGAAGCGTTTTGCGGCGCCCATCACGCTGGTCGGGCGGATCGCCTTGTCGGTGGAGATCAGCACCATGGCGAGGCAGCCGGCGGCGCGCGCCGCGTCGGCCACGTTGCGGGTGCCGACCACATTGGTCAACGCGCCCTCGCACGGGTTGGCCTCCACCAGCGGCACATGCTTGAGCGCCGCGGCGTGGAAGACCAGGGCGGGGCGTTCGTCCTGAAACAGGCGCATGACCCGGTCGCGGTCGCGCACGTCGGCGATGACCGCACGGGTGTCGAGGCCTGGGAACTTTTCCCGCACCTCCATCTCGATGCTGTAGAGGTTGAACTCTCCGGCATCGAGCAGGATCAGCCGCTCCGGTCCCAGCGCGGCGATCTGGCGGACCAGTTCGCTGCCGATGGTGCCGCCGGCGCCGGTGACGATCACCCGCCGCCCGCCGATCAGCCCGGAAATGGCACCGCGGTCCAGCACCGCCTGCGGCCGGCCCAGCAGATCTTCCAGCGCGATGGGACGCACCTCCACGCCCTTGCCTTCACCGAGTGCGGACTTGAACTCGGTCAGGCTGGGCAGGCGGGACATGACCAGCCCAAGCGCCTCTGCCCGGTCGAGCAGGCTGCGCAGGGTCGATCCCTTCAACTCGGCATTGCCCTTGGTGATGATCAGCCGCTGCGGCCGTTCGTCCTTGCGCTCCAGCGCCTGGACCACCTGTTCGAGATCGTCGGGGCCGCCCAGCACCGGCACGCCGCGCACCGCATGGCCGATGCGACGGCCCTTGTCGTCCAGGATGCCGACGACGCGATAGGCCGACTGTCCCGGCTGGTCGAGCGAGCGGATGAACAGCTCCGCCGCATCGCCGACGCCCAGCAGCAGGACGGGGATGCGCGGCACGCCCTCCACCGCTTCGGCCCAGCTGAAGCGGCGGTCCTTTAGGAAGCGGTAGGCGAAGCGCGGTCCGCCCAGCAGCAGCATCTGCACCAGCCACAGGATCGGCGGCAGCGAGCGGGGCAGCAGTTCGGCACGCGTCAGCAGGAACATCGCCAGCACGAAACACAGCACCGCCACGGTGACGGCGCGCACCACCTGCATCAGGTCGGGGATGGAGGCGTAGCGCCAGATGCCGCGGTACAGCCCGAACAGCACGAAGACAGCGGCCGAAACGCCGACCAGCACCGGCAGCGCGATGGACAGCGCGTCGGAATAGAGGCCGAAGGCGGAACCGCCCACCCGCAGATAGAGGGCGACGACCAGGGCCACCCCGGTCATCGCCAGATCATGCAGGAACACCAGGGATGCCCGTGCGGACGGGATGCGCATGCCGCTAAACCTTGTTCATTCGTTCGGCAGCTGGAGCCGGCGATGGCGGTTCCAGCCCGGTAATCAGCCGCGGGAAGCTTTGAACCATTCCGCGGTGGCGCGCAACCCGGTCGCAAGGTCATGGGGCGGGCGCCAGCCAAGCCTGTTGCGGATGAGAGCGTCATCCACCGTCAGCGTGCCGGCCAGACGGTCGAACACCGCCCGGGTTCCGGTCAACGCCGCGCCCAGCGCCATCAGACCCTGCGGCACCGGGATCAGCCGTGCCGGCCGGTCGAGCGCGGCGGCGATGGCGCGCACCAGATCGGCGGTCGACAGCGGCTCGCCGTCCTGGACCAGGAAGGTCTGTCCGGCGGCGTCGGGATGCTCCAGCACCGTCACCACCGCGTCGGCGAGGTTGCCGACATAGATCAGGCTGCGTCGGTTGCGGATGCCGCCCAGGGGCAAGGGCAGGCCGGTCGCCACCAGCTTCAGCAATGCGCGCATGTTGCCGGCGGCGCCGGGACCATAGACCAGCGGCGGGCGGATCACCGCGACCTCCATGCCGGTGCGGGCCGCGATCTCCGCCAGCGCCCGCTCGGCCTCCAGCTTCGAAATGCCGTAGGGGCTGTGGGGATCGGGCGTGGTTGCCGCGTCCAGCGGGGTGGGGCGGCTTTCGTCCACCATCGCCTTGATGCTGCTGAGAAAGACGAAGCGCTTCACCCCGGCCGCGGCCGCCTGCTCCGCCAGCCGGATGGTGCCGGCGGTGTTGACGCGGCGGAACTCCGCCAGCGGATCGGCGGCGGTGTCGCGCATCACATGGACGCGGGCCGCCATGTGGATCACGGCATCCATGCCGGCGAGCGCGGCGGTCCAGTCGGTGTCGGGGCCGATGTCGCCGACGACGGCCGGCTCCCACGGCCCTTCGGCGGCGGTGCGCAGCGCCGCGCGCACCCGGTGTCCGCGGGCGGCCAGCAGCGGAACGGTGTGGCGGCCGACGAAGCCGGTGGCGCCGGTCAGGAGAACGCGCATGTGCAGGATCGTCCAGGCTTGGTTCGTATGGTGGACTGAGCGACGATTTATTATCCGGTTTGGCCAGGGTGTGCCACGGCACAAAGTCCCACGCACCTTTTCCGGCTTTCGATTGATGAAGGGAATGGTTATAAGCTGGACAGGGACGCGTGAATAAGGACGCTACCAAGACATGTCACATATCGTGGACGATGCGAATGATCGGCACAGCCGAATCATCATCGTCAGCTTTAATTGCGCCGACTTCGTCAATCGCGTCATTGGCTGTCTGCTCGACCAGACCGATCCCGCTTTCGAGGTGGTGATCGTAGACAATGCCTCGAAGGACGTCGACGGCATCGCTCTGCCCGCCGATCCCCGATTCCGCATGGTCCGGCTGGACACGAATGTGGGCTTCGCCAAGGCCAACAACATCGGCGCGGCCGGTGCCACCGTTCCCTGGATCGTCACGCTGAACCCCGACGCCTTTCCGCGCCGCGACTGGATGGAGCGGCTGCAGGCCGCCGCCATTGCCCAGCCCGACGTGGCGATGTTCGGTTCGACACAGCTCTTCTCGCACGATCCCCGCATGATCGACGGCGAGGGCGACCAGTATTCCATCTTCGGCTTCGCCTGGCGGGTCAATTACCGCCGCATGCTGAAGCCGCCCTATTACAGCGGCGCGGTGTTCTCGCCCTGCGCCGCCGCGGCCATGTACCGGCGCGACTATTTCGAGGCCGTCGGCGGCTTCGACGAGGATTTCTTCTGCTATTGCGAGGATGTCGATCTCGGCTTCCGCATCCGGCTCAGCGGCGGCCCGGCGGTCCAGGTCGGCGACGCGGTGGTGGAGCATGTCAGCAGCGGCGTGTCCAAGCAGTACGGCACCTTCGCCCAGTATCACGGCGTCCGCAATCTGGTGTGGACCATGGTGAAGAACATGCCGCTGCCGCTGCTGCCGCTGGCCTTCGCCGGCCATGCGCTGCTGGTGGTCTATCTGGTGGTGCGCAGCCTGGGCAGCGACCGCACCGGCGCCATCGGCCGCGGCATCCGCGATGCGTTGCGCGGGCTGCCGCGCATGATCGCCAAGCGCCGCGCCATCCAACGCGACCGGAAGGCCACGCTGGGGCAGGTCGCGGGCATGATCGCCTGGAACCCGCTGCTGCTGAAGACCCGCGGCCGGCCGGGGCTGCGGAAATCGCACAGCTCAGACCAGCCGCCATCCGTGCGTGTTGAAAAAGCGTAGGGCGGAGCGGGCGAACATGCGGATATGCGCGCTGCCCTTGCGCGCTGCCTTGCCGCCGAAATGCACCATGCGCACGTCCGGCACATAGGCGATCTCCCCCAGTGCCATCGCCCGGCGCGACAGGTCGAAATCCTCGAAATACAGGAAATAGCCGTCGTCGAAGCCGCCCAGCCGGGTCAGCGCGTCGCGCCGGAACAGCATGAAGGCGCCGCTGACCTGCTCCAGACCCGTCACGACAGAGTCGCGTGTGACGTCGCGCATCTCGTAGCGGTCGAGCCGTTTGACGAACAGCCGCCTCACCGAGGCGGGAGCGAAGGCGCGCAGGCCGAGGTCCAGCACGGTCGGCCGGCGCTTGCACAGGAACTCCTGCTCCCCCGACGGGCCGAACACCTTGGGCGTCAGCAGCACGGTGCGCGGGTGCGCCTCCATATAGCGCCAGCCGGCCAGCAGAGCGTCGGGCTCCAGCAGGATGTCGTAGTTCAGGATCAGGTGATAGGGCGCGTCGCCCTGCCGGATCGCCAGATTGTGCCCGGCGCCATAGCCGACATTGCCGTGCCCGGCGATCAGCGTCACCGGCGGTCGGCCGGCTTCCGCATAGAGGTCCAGCAGCGCCCGGAACGGGTTGGATGCGGCGTCGCTGCCCTCCGGTGCGCCATTGTCGACGATCCACAGCCGGGTCTGCACCCCGGTCCCCTCGGCCAGCCGGTCGGCGGCGGCACCGATGGTGTCGAGGGAGCGGGACAGCAGGTCCGGATCGGGATGGTAGAGGACGACCGACAGGTCGAGGAATGCGGCGGTCATCGGAATCAGGCCTTCGACATGCGCGTCAGCGTCGCCAGCAGCAGCGCGACGGTCACCGCACCGGGCAGGAGCGTCCAGGCGCCGAAGCTCCCGGCGGCAAGCGCCGCAACGACGAGGACGAGGCTGTAGCCGATGATGGTCAGCACCACGCGGTCATGCCGGCCGACGCCCTTGGCGGCCTTCTGATAGAAATGCTCGCGGTGGGCCTGCCAGATCTTCTCGCCGCGCAGCAGCCGGCGCAGCAGCGTGATGGTGGCGTCGGTCAGGTAATAGGCGGGCAGGATCAGCGCCGCCGCCCAATCGCCACGCGCCGCCAGCGAGGCCAGCAGGAAGGCCAGGATATGGCCGAGCGGGATGCTGCCGACATCGCCCATGAACATGCGGGCCGGCCGCCAATTGTGGGTCAGGAACCCCGCCGCCGCCCCGGCCAGCGCCGCCCCGGCGACTCCGGTTAGCCCGAACTCTCCCATCACCAGCGACACCAGCGCCACGCCGCCGCCGATCAGGATCGTCTCGCTGCCGGCCAGCCCATCGATCCCGTCCATGAAATTGTAGAGGTTGACGAACCACAGCCACAGGAAGGCGGTCGCCGCCCGGTCCAGCGCCCAAGGCAGCCAGCCCTGCCACACCAGCTGGTCGGACGGCAGCGCCAGCAGCCCGAAGGCCACCGCCAGCGCCTGCACCGCCAGCCGCAGCAGCGGCGACAGCTCGCGCCGGTCGTCCATCCACGACACCCCTATCAGCGCCAGCGTGCCCAGCAGCACCGCCCCGGTCTCCACCGGCCGGCCGAAGGCGATCCCGGCGATGGCGAAGACCGGCACCACCGTCAGCATCACCGCCCAGCCGCCGCCGCGGGGAGTCGGGGCCTGATGGCTCGACCGCTCGTTCGGGATGTCCATGATGCTGCTGGCCAGCAGATAGCGCAGCACCCGCGTCGACAGGTACCAGCCGACGGCGAGACAGAGCAGGAAGACGCCGGTCAGAGCGGACGAATAGGCGGTGGAGGTCATGGTGGCTCGGGTGGTGGAGGGCGGGTGGAGACGGGAAGGCTCAGAGCTTGTGATAGCCCTTGTACCACTCCACGAAGCGGGGCAGGCCGATCTCGATCGGGGTCTTCGGCTCGAAGCCCAGCACTTGGCGGCTCAGTTCGATGTCGGCGGCGGTCTCCTGCACGTCGCCGGCCTGCATCGGCTCCATCACCTTCACCGCCTCGCGGCCGAACGCCCGTTCCAGCACGCCGATGAAGCGCATCAACTCCTCGCACCGGTTGTTGCCGAGATTGAAGACGCGGTGCGGGGCGCCGGTCTCCGCATCGACCGGTGCGGGGCGGTCGAGGGCGGCCAGCACGCCGGCGACGATGTCGTCGATATAGGTGAAGTCGCGCTTCATCTTGCCGCCATTGAAGACGCGGATCGGCCGGCCGGCGGTGATGGCGTCGGCGAACAGCCAGGTCGCCATGTCCGGCCGGCTCCACGGGCCGTAGACGGTGAAGAAGCGCAGGCCGGTCATCGGCATCTGGTAGAGATGGCTGTAGGTGAAGGCCAGCATCTCCGCCGCCTTCTTGGTCGCGGCATAGACCGAGACCGGGCTGTCCACCCGGTCCTCCACCGAGAACGGCATCTTGCGGTTGGCGCCGTAGACGGACGAGGTCGAGGCATAGACGAAATGCCGCAAGCCCGGCATGCGCCGCGCAGCCTCCAGCAAAGTCACCTGTCCGGTGACGTTGGCGTCGACATAGGCATAGGGATTTTCGATGGAGTAACGGACGCCCGGCTGCGCCGCCAGATGGACCACGCCCGTCACATCGGCGAACTGCGGCCAAAGCCCTTCCACCGTCGCGCGGTCGGAGATGTCGGCCTTGAGGAAACGGAAGCCGGGCCGGCCGGTCAGCCGGGCCAGCCGCGCCTCCTTCAAGGCCACAGCGTAATAGTCGTTCAGGTTGTCGAGGCCGAGCACGCTCTCCCCGCGGTCCAGCAGCGCAGCCGCGACATGCGATCCGATGAAGCCGGCGGCACCGGTGACGAGGATGGTCATGGTCTCACAGTCCTTATGACGATGGTCCGACGGTCTTATGCCCCAGCGGCGGCCGGGGCGCCAGCCTGCATCCACGACCTTTCCGTGACCGGTTCGCACGCTTGACAGCCGCTCTGCGCTGCCGGTCTACTGCGCGACCGTGACACATCAGGACCGATGGGACCATCGATGCCCCCGAAGAAGAATCCGCTGAACCTGAACCCGCTGCAGCTGCGCACCCTGACCCTGCTGCAGGAGCTTGCCCGCCTGGAGAACAAGCCGGCCGAAGACGAGGTGGGTGGCTTCCAGATCACCGCCCTGCCGCATGCGCACGGCAACCACTTCCATCTCGGCCATTCCGTCGTTGCCGCCAAGGACGCCACCGGGCTGCAGAACGACGCCGTCTGGACCATTCTGGAGCGCAAGGGCATCGTGAAGCGCACCCCCGGTGCGGCGATCCTGACCGCGACCGGCGTCGAGTACGACACCGGCCTGCGCGACCAGATCCTCCACCAGTCCAACCACTGAGCCTGGCCACCGAGGCCGGCTGCGGAGCCGCTCCGATGGACGACACCGCCGAGTCGATGAAGGAACCGCCGGTTCCGGTGAAGCCGAAGCCGGCGGCACCGGGCCGCGACGAACGCCTCGCCGCCC
This sequence comes from Azospirillum sp. B21, assembly GCF_008364825.1. Classification (GTDB taxonomy): domain Bacteria; phylum Pseudomonadota; class Alphaproteobacteria; order Azospirillales; family Azospirillaceae; genus Azospirillum. The sequence continues at coordinate 674,525 of NZ_VTTO01000001.1, read as the reverse complement.
GCCTGCGCGAGAACCTGCGCAAGCGCAAGGAGCAGGCGCGGCAGCGGGGGGAGTGAGTGGGGCGCAAGGCACCGATGCCCCCTCCCTAACCCTTCCCCTCCTCGGCGGACCGAAGGTCCGTCCGATTGAGGGAGAGGGGACTGCCGCCGCTTCGCCTTAAGGCACCCTCTCCCACCGAAGGTGGGGGAGGGTCGGGGAGGGGGCGAGCGGCCGAAGGCCGCTCCAACCGCTAAGCCAAATCCTTCCTGAACCAGATCTGCCTGTGTCCCGGCGGATAGCCTTCCATCTCCGCCCACACCTGATAGCCCTGTTTCGGGTAGAAGCCCGGCGCCTGGAAGTCGTAGGTGTAGAGCCGCGACCAGCGGCAGCCGCGCGCCTTCGCCTCCGCCTCCGCCGCTGCCAGCAAGCGGGCGCCGAGGCCGCTGCCGCGGGTCGATTCGTCCACCCACAGCAGGTCGACATACAGCCATTCCCAATTCGTGTAGCCGACCAGCCCGCCCTTCAGCGTGCCGTCCGCATCGCGGGCGACGGCCACCAAGTCGCGGCGGTCATAGGGACGGCCGAGCGACGCCTCGTTGTAGGCGCGCAGGCCCTCGTAGATTCCGGCCAGATCGGCCGGGGCGGGGGTGTCCGTCACGGACAGGGTGAAGCTCTGGATCATGATGGCCAGCTTAGCCGTGGCGGCGGGCAAGACCAGCGCCGTGATAAAGAACCGTCCATGCACGCCGAGCGGCCTAGCTTTCCTTGAGCCCCGCCGCGTGCTCGGCTACAAACCAGCCTTCACGACCCTCAATTCAATCGATACGCCAAGGAGTACCCCCGCGATGGGCATCATGCCGGACAGCTGGATCCGCGAGATGGCCGAGACCAAGGGCATGATCGAGCCCTTCGTCGAGACCCAGAAGCGCGAAGGCGTGATCTCCTACGGCGTGTCGTCCTACGGCTACGACGCCCGGGTCGCCGACGAGTTCAAGATCTTCACCAACGTCGACAACGCCATCGTCGACCCGAAGCGCTTCGACGATTCGAGCTTCGTCGACCGCAAGACCGACGTCTGCATCATCCCGCCGAACAGCTTCGCGCTGGCCCGCACGGTGGAGTATTTCCGCATCCCGCGCGACGTTCTGGTCATCTGCCTGGGCAAGAGCACCTATGCCCGCTGCGGCCTGATCGTGAACGTCACCCCGCTGGAGCCGGAGTGGGAAGGCCACGTCACGCTGGAAATCTCCAACACCACCCCGCTGCCCGCCAAGGTCTATGCGAACGAGGGGCTGTGCCAGTTCCTGTTCCTGAAGGGCGACAGCGTGTGCGAGGTGTCCTACGCCGACAAGTCCGGCAAATACATGGGGCAGAAGGGCGTCACGCTGCCCCGGCTCTGAGCACTCCTAATCCGACGCCTTTTTCGGAAGGCGTCTCCGCGAAAGAAACAGGTCCATGGACAAGATCCGCATCCGCGGCGGCCGCCCGCTGAACGGCTCCATCACCGTTGGTGGGGCCAAGAACGCCGCCCTGCCGCTGATGACGGCGTCGCTGCTCACCGACGAGACGCTGACGCTGACCAACCTGCCGATCCTGGCCGACATCAATACGCTGTGCAATCTGCTGCTGCAGCACGGCGTGGCGATCCACATGGCCGGCGCCGGCGGCGATTGCGCCGGCCGCGCCGTGGACTTCACCGCCCGCGACGTCACCAACACGACCGCTCCCTACGATCTGGTCCGCAAGATGCGCGCCAGCGTGCTGGTGCTGGGTCCGCTGCTGGCCCGCTGCGGCGAGGCCAAGGTGTCGCTGCCCGGCGGCTGCGCCATCGGCGCGCGCCCGGTGGACCTGCACATCAAGGGCCTGGAGGCGATGGGTGCCGACATCCGGATCGAGGCGGGCTACATCGTCGCCAAGGCCCCGGCCGGCGGCCTGCGCGGTGCGGAATACGTCTTCCCCAAGGTGTCGGTGGGCGCGACCGAAAACCTGCTGATGGCCGCCACGCTGGCCAAGGGCACCACCATCCTGGTCAATGCCGCGCGCGAGCCGGAAGTGACCGACCTCGCCGAATGCCTGGTTGAGATGGGGGCGAAGATCACCGGGATCGGCACCGACCGGCTGGTGATCGAGGGCGTCGACCGCCTGCACGGCGCCCGCCACATGGTGGTGGCCGACCGCATCGAGACCGGCACCTACGCCATGGCCGCGGCGATCACCGGCGGCCGTCTTGACATCATGAACACGCGTCTCGATTTGATCAAAGCTGCGGTCAAGGCGCTGGCTCCGGCCGGCGTCGCCTTCGAGGAGATCGAGAACGGGATCCGCGTTTCGCGCGCCAACGGCGAACTGCACGGCGTCGATGTGATGACCGAGCCGTTCCCCGGCTTCCCCACCGACCTTCAGGCCCAGATGATGGCCCTGATGTGCACGGCCAAGGGCGCGGCGATGATCACGGAAACGATCTTCGAGAACCGCTTCATGCACGCACCGGAACTGACGCGCATGGGCGCGCGGATCACGGTCCACGGCTCGTCGGCCCTGGTGCGCGGTGTGGAGCGGCTGACCGGTGCGCCCGTGATGGCGACGGACCTGCGCGCTTCGGTGTCGCTGGTGCTCGCCGGGCTGGCGGCGGAGGGGGAGACGATGGTCAACCGCGTCTACCACCTCGACCGCGGCTATGAGCGGGTGGAGGAGAAGCTGGCGGCCTGCGGTGCGGAGATCGAACGCATCCACGGCGGCGACGAGTAAGCGGCGGGGGCGCCCCTCCCGCCATCCCATTGAGGTTGGCCTTTCCCGAGAGGTGCCCCCGATTATGACGGCCATCACCCCGATCCGCCTGCGTGCCGAGGATGACGAGGACCTGAAGGTCGTTTCCGCCTGCCTGCAGGACGCCATCCTGCCGGTCGGCGACATGTGCTTCCAGCCCGACGAGAAGCGGTTCGTCATGGTCGTCAACCGCTTCCGCTGGGAGTCGGCGGACCTGCCCCGGCCCGGTCCCACCGCCGACGACGACGATCTGGCTCCCTATGAGCGGGTCCATTGCGGCGTGCGGGTGGAGGGGGTGACCGGGGCAAAGCTGCGCGGTTTCGACCTGAAGGACCGCGGCCAGATCCTGGAACTGCTGTCGATGGAGACGGTGGAGGGCGGGGTCGCCCTGCATTTCGCCGGCGGCGGCTGTGTCCGGCTCGACGGGCCGTCCTGGCGCATGGTGGTGGAGGATCTGGGCGAGCCCTGGCCCACCGGCTGCAAACCCTGCCATTCCGACGAAACCGGTCCCGACCGGATCGCCTGAACGGTCGGGCGGCAGGGCGGAGCGCCGGTTCAGCGCTCCGCGATCCGGTTCAACGCTCCGCGACCTGGGTGTCGCTGTGCAGGCGGCGGATCACGTCCTCCGCGGTCTTCTTGTAGGTGACGGTGTCCACGTCCTCGCCCGGCGTCAGTTGCGAGCGGTGGACGGTGAAGAAGCGGTGGCCGACGTCCAGCATGCCGCTGGCCTCGACCAGGATGCTGTCGTCCTTGCCGTTGGCGGCAGGTGAAACGGAAACGATCTGTCCCAGCTCTTCGCCGAGCAGGCCGGTCACCTCGACACCGACAAGGTCGTCACCACCGCGCGGATCGGCGGCCAGCGCCGACTCGGCATGGATAAAGGAAAGGGTCGTCGCCAGCACAAGGCCGGCCAACTTGGTCTGGAACCGCATGGATCGGGCTCCCATCGCTGATGTGTGTCTCGTATGTCACAATCAACATGGGAATTGCGGGACAGTTCCCAGGGAACCATCCAGGGGTAATCCGGTTGCTGCGGTACGACCTTCAGCGAAGGAGACCCCTCCATGGCCCAGAAACTCGACGGCAAGACCGTCGCCGTCCTCGCCACCGATGGCTTCGAACAGGTGGAACTGACCGAACCGGTGAAGGCGCTGCGCGACGCCGGCGCCACCGTGCATGTGGTCGCGCCCAAGGGTGGGCAGATCCAGGGCTGGAATCACCATGACCGCGGCGACATGGTCGATGTGGACGTGACGCTCGATCAGGCCGATGCCGCCCGCTACGACGCACTGCTTCTGCCGGGAGGCGTGATCAACCCGGATGCGCTGCGGCTGGAGCCCAAGGCGATCGATTTCGTGAAGAGCTTCGTCACGTCCGGCCGGCCCATCGCGGCGATCTGCCACGGCCCTTGGACACTGATCGACGCCGATGGTGTGCGCGGAAAGCGCATGACCAGCTGGCCGTCGCTGCAGGCCGACCTGCGCAACGCGGGCGCCAACTGGGTGGACGAGCAGGTGGTGACCGACCATGGGCTGGTCACCTCGCGCAAGCCAGACGACATCCCGGCCTTCTGCCGCAAGATGATCGAGGAATTCTGCGAGGGCCGTCACGCCGGCCATCGCAACGCAGCGGAGTAGGGGGGCGCAGGATTCTTGCGGCGTTAGCCCCCCACCTAACCTCACCCACTGGGTGGGGGAGGGACTGCCGCCACTCCCGCGAATAAGCACTCAGTTTCCTCCCCCGCCCAGCGGGGGAGGATCAAGGTGGGGGCATCGAAGCCGACGCCTCCCCAACACCTCCCCTCTACGCCGTGACCAACGGCGACAACCCGTTCTGGATCGCCCACACCGCGGCCTGCGTGCGGTTCTGCGCGTTGATCTTCCGCATCACGTTCTTGAAATGCATCTTCACGGTGGATTCCGTGATGTGCAGGTTGCGCGCGATGGCCTTGTTCGACTGGCCGGCCAGAAGGCAGCGCAGGATCTGCACCTCGCGCTTCGACAGGTCGCCGCTGGGCGGCATGGCGATGGGCGTCGGCGTGTGCTGCGGGCGTTCGTTGGCGGCGGCCATCAGCAGGCCGGCGACATGGGTGGGGTAGACCACCTCGCCCAGCATCACCAGCCGCAGGGACCGCAGCAGGCTCTCGCTTGACATGCTCTTGTTCAGATAGGCGTCGGCGCCCGCCTTCAGCGACTGCGACAGGCTGCGGTCGGCGATGGTGTCGGCCAGCACGACGATCCGCGCCGACGTGCCTTCGCGCAGGCGGCGGATGCCGGCGATCTCCTCGGGCATGCCGTCCTGAAGCGCCAGCACGATCAGGTCGGGCTGGTCGCCATCGGCGATGAGGTCGAGCGCGTCGTCGGCGCTGGCCGCGTGGGCGCTGACCCGGAAGGGGCCGCCGCCGATCAGCGTCGCCAAGGCCGCCGAGAAAAGCCGGTCGTGGTCGACCAGCATCACAGTCCATGTCTTCATCGATCATCCTCCGCTGGGCCGCCCATTGCCGGGCGGCGGCGATCCCCCCTTTGATCTGCATCCCCTGGACCTCGGTCCGAAGACAAGGGCCAAGGACCGGGCCGACTGATCCGGTCCAGGCAGACTCCGAACATGAAAAATTAGAACAATATTGTTCGGAACAGCGGGCTTTACGCTTCGTGCCGGGATGATTTATACGGTTCATTAACCAACCGCGCAAGATGAGAACAGGAAAGTCACAGCCAATAGATCGGATTTGGGCAGAAATTGAACGGAGATCCGTTCATTCGATATTTAGAGGTAGGCGCGCCATAGAGCGGCGCGAATGAACCGCTTTCCCAATGGGGGCTTTTTGGTGTTCTTGGCCCTACTGAAAAGCGGTCCGCTGAGCATAAGGGGACACGATGGAGTTCGAGCTTCAAGCGCGCGGCAATTCGCGTAGCGCGGGCAATCCGACGCGGATTTTTCTGGTGGTCGACGAGCAGCCGATGGTTCGCCACGGCTTCGCCCTGTCCATCGGCGAAATCTGCCCCGGAACGCGCGTGCTGGAGGCCGGGTCGTTGGATGAAGCACTGGACATCGGCCGCAAGACCCCCGAATTGGCCCTGGTCCTGTACGATCCCGGCCCGCCGCGCCTGGACGATGCGGATGCCGGCGGCGGCGGCGCCATCGACGGGCTGCGCCGCCTGAAGGAAGCGCTGGGCGAGGTGCCCGTCCTGATCCTGACCAACTCCGACGAGGTGGCGGACATCGTCGACAGCGTCCGCATGGGCGCGCGCGGCTATGTGCTGAAGACCAGCCCGCCGGAGGTGCTGGAGCATGCCATCTCGCTGGCCCTCAGCGGCGACGTCTTCCTGCCGCTGCCGCGTGCCGTGCTTAACGGAGCTCTGAGCGAGGGACCGCGCGGCAACGACGACATCCTCGACCGGCTGACCGACCGCCAGCGCGACGTGTTCGAACTGCTGCTGGCCGGCCATTCCAACAAGGAGATCGCCCGCGGCCTCGGCGTGCTGGAAGGCACGGTGAAGGTGCATGTCCGCGCCATCATGCAGAAGCTGGGCGTTCGCAACCGCACGCAGGTGGCGGTGGTCGCCGCCCGCAACGGCTGCTTCTCCGGCGAAGGCTGAGCCGCGCGCCCTCGTCCGCATTGCCTGAACCGCCCCGCTTCCGGCAGACTGGCGCCCGCAACATCCAGGGCGGGAGCGGGCGCTTGGTTCAGGTGGCGGTGGCCGACAGGCCGGAAGACTCTGCGTGCGAGGAGAATGCGCGCGAGGAAAAGAAGGTCGCCGTCCATGGCGCCGCAACCGTCCGGTTCGAGCATCGCCATGGCGAAACGCGGCTGGCGACGCTCTATCACCACGACCCGCTGCGGGTGCTGATGCCGACGCCGCGCCGCGGCGATCTTCCCATCGCCGTGCTCGCCACCACGTCGGGCGGGATGGTCGGCGGCGACCGCATGGACATCGCCCTCTCGGTCGGGCCGGGAGCGAAGGCGCTGGTCACCACCCAGGCGGCCGAGAAGGTCTACCGCTCCACCGGCGCCGACTGCCGCATCGACACCGCCTTGTCGGTGGAGGACGGCGCGTGGCTGGAGTGGATGCCGCAGGAGGCCATCGTCTTCGAAGGCTCCCGCCTGCGCCGCCTGACCAGGATCGACCTGTCGGGTGACGGGCGCGCCATCGCCGGCGAGATGCTGGTCTTCGGCCGCGCCGCCTTCGGCGAGACGGTGACCCGCGGCCTGATCCGCGACGCCTGGGAGGTCGCGCGCGACGGCCGCCTGATCTGGGCCGACGCCCTGCATCTGGACGAGGACATCGCCGAGGCGCTGGCCCACCCCGCCGGCTTCGGCGGAGCCGCCGCTTGCGCCACCCTGCTGCACGCCGCCCCCGACGCCGCCCGCCACCTCGATGCTGTCCGCGCGCTGGCGGAGCCGTTTGAGGGTGCCCGCATCGGCGCCACCGCGCTGGACGGTCTGCTGGTCGCCCGCATTCTCGGCGGCGACGCCCGCGCGGTGCGCAGCGCCTATGCCACGCTGTGGTCGGGCCTGCGCGCCGAGGCCGCCGGGCTGCCCAGCCGCCTGCCACGGCTGTGGGAGGTGTGATCGACGCAATCGTCACCGGATGCTCTTTGCGGCGTCACGTTACATCTGCTGCGAAGGCCTCGCGTTTTTCCGCGAATGTGATACTCTTTTGAGCGTGTGCGCGTGGTGTACGCAAAGCACGGGATGTCGGAGACGCGGGTGATGGACTCCTACCGCAAGAACTACGAACAGCTGCCGGATATGGATGGGCTAGACGGCGTTCGCATGGACAACGGCAGTGAGGTGATCGATTATGATGCCGCGGTTCGGCACTTAGCGGCATCCAGCGCATTCCTGTCCGAACGGTCGAAGCGGATGGCTGCGCGTATTGCGCAGGGTTCCGCGAAGGAATGAGCGACCGATTATCGATCCTGTTTCTCAAGCGGCGGCAGTTTCTCATGGAGTGCGGTCGCGCCGCCGTCATGGCCTTGCCGGACGGTCTCCGCCCCGTTTTCCTGACGGAAAGCCTGCACCTCGATCAACTGGTTGAAGGCTACGGCGCCTTGCGCGATCAGTTCGTGACCCGCCATGGCATGGGCGAGAACCTGCTGGCCAACCACAAGGTTGCGGCCCTTTATGTCCAGCTGCTGTCGAAGGTGCCGGCGGAATCGCTTTTCCGCTTTCCGGCTGATGCGCCGGTCGACTCCCGGCGGCTGGTTATGGCAACCATGATGAATGCGGTGATCGTGGCTCTGCTTGGCATCGATCCGTCACGTGTTGACGGGCTTTTGCAGGACGACATCGAATACTGCTTGCTGAAGGAAGCTCCGGCGAATCTGGAGTGGCTGTGCTGCACTCTGCACGCCCATTGTCTGCTGAACGGTGCACGGACCAACATCGCCCGTTACTGATACCCAGCACTTTCAACCCCCTACGTCATACGACGCACTTGGCGCACCGCATCATCGTGGCATAATCGCTCCCAACCGGCCGGCAATGATCCGGTGACGAACAGGGTGGCGAAAGGGCAATCCCCCGATGAACCTGACAGGGCGCGAGAAGGACAAGCTGCTCGTCGCGATGGCGGCGATGGTGGCGCGGCGGCGGCTGGAGCGCGGCGTCAAGCTGAACCATCCGGAGGCGGTCGCCCTCATCACCGATTACGTGGTGGAGGGCGCGCGCGACGGCCGGACGGTGGCAGAGCTGATGCGCGACGGCGCCACCGTGCTGACCCGCGATCAGGTGATGGAGGGCATCCCCGAGATGATCCACGACATCCAGGTCGAGGCGACCTTCCCCGACGGCACCAAGCTCGTCACCGTCCACCAGCCGATCCGTTGAGGGGGACTGCCCGATGAAACCCGGTGAAATCTTCCCGGCGGCCGGCGAGATCGTGCTGAACGATGGCCGTGCCACCGTCGAGCTCGACGTCGCCAATGCCGGCGACCGGCCGATCCAGGTCGGCTCGCACTTCCATTTCTACGAGACCAACAGTGCGCTGACCTTCGACCGCGAGAAGGCGCGCGGCTTCCGGCTCGACATTCCCGCCGGGACGGCGGTGCGCTTCGAACCCGGCCAGACCCGCCGCGTGACGCTGGTCGCCTATGGCGGCGACCGGGTGGTGATCGGCTTCAACCGCAAGGTCAACGGCGCCCTCTGACGGGCCGACAGGGAAGGGCGAGAACATGGCGCACCGCATCGACCGGGCCGAATACGCGGCCCTCTACGGCCCGACCACCGGCGACCGCGTCCGGCTGGCCGACACCGACCTGATCGTGGAGGTCGAACGCGACCACACCGTCTATGGCGAGGAGGTGAAGTTCGGCGGCGGCAAGGTGATCCGCGACGGCATGGGCCAGAGCCAGCGCTCGCGCCACCAGGGGGCGGTCGACACCGTCATCACCAACGCGCTGATCATCGACCACTGGGGCATCGTCAAGGCCGACATCGGCATCACCGGCGGGCGCATCGCCGCTATCGGCAAGGCCGGCAACCCCGACGTCCAGCCGGGCGTCGACATCATCGTCGGCCCGGGCACCGAGGTGATCGCGGGCGAGGGCAAGATCGTCACCGCCGGCGGCATCGACGCCCACATCCACTTCATCTGTCCGCAGCAGGTGGACGAGGCGCTGAACAGCGGCGTCACCACCATGCTGGGCGGCGGCACCGGCCCGGCCGCCGGAACCGCGGCCACCACCTGCACGCCGGGACCCTGGCACATGGAGCGGATGCTCCAGGCCGCCGAAGGGCTGCCGATCAACCTGGGCTTCTTCGGCAAAGGCAACACCAGCCGCCCCGACGCGCTGCTGGAGCAGATCGCCGCCGGCGCCTGCGGCCTGAAGCTGCACGAGGATTGGGGCACCACGCCCGACGCCATCGACACCTGCCTGACCGTCGCCGACCAGCTCGACGTGCAGGTGGCGATCCACACCGACACGCTGAACGAATCCGGCTTCGTCGAGGACACCATCGCGGCGTTCAAGGGCCGCACCATCCACACCTTCCACACCGAAGGGGCGGGCGGCGGCCATGCGCCGGACATCATCCGGGTGGCCAGCCTCGGCAACGTGCTGCCCAGTTCCACCAACCCGACGCGGCCCTTCACCATCAACACGGTGGACGAGCATCTCGACATGCTGATGGTGTGCCACCACCTCAGCGCCCGCATCCCGGAAGACGTCGCCTTCGCCGAAAGCCGCATCCGGCGCGAAACCATTGCGGCGGAGGACATCCTGCACGACCTGGGCGTCTTCTCCATGATCTCGTCGGACAGCCAGGCGATGGGCCGGCTGGGCGAGGTGATCATCCGCACTTGGCAGACCGCCCATAAGATGAAGCTGCAGCGCGGGCGGCTGCCGCAGGAGACCGGCGACAACGACAATTTCCGGGTCAAGCGCTACATCGCCAAGTACACCATCAACCCGGCGCTGTCGCACGGCATCGGCCATGTCGTCGGCTCGGTCGAGGTCGGCAAGCTGGCCGATCTGGTGGTGTGGTCGCCGGCCTTCTTCGGGGTGAAGCCGGACATGGTCATCAAGTGCGGCACCATCGCCGCGGCACTGATGGGCGACCCCAACGCCTCGATCCCGACGCCGCAGCCGGTGCATTACCGCCCGATGTTCGGCGCCTTCGGCCGGGCGATGCAGGCCAGCAGCGTGACCTTCGTCAGCGCCAAGGCGATGGAACTGGAGGTCGGCCGTCAGCTCGGCCTGCACCGCGAACTCATCGCCGTCCAGGGCACGCGCACCGTCGGCAAGAAGCACATGATCCACAACGACGCGACCCCGCACATCGAGGTGGACCCGGAAACCTACGAGGTGCGGGCGGATGGGCAACTGCTGACCTGCGAACCGGCCGAGGTCCTGCCGATGGCGCAGCGGTATTTCCTGTTCTGAGGCGCTTTTTTCAATCCCCTCTCCCCCCCCGGGGAGAGGGTTAGGGTGAGGGGGAACCGCTTCGAGGATTTCTTCGGCTTTGCCGAACCCCCTCATCCCGACCTTCTCCCCAGGGGGGAGAAGGGGCTTTTTGGTAGGGCTCTGATACGTTGATCGGTGTATTCGACTCAGGACATGGCGGATTGACGGTGCTGCGCGCCCTGGTGGACGCCGCACCCGACCGGCCCTTCGTCTATCTCGGCGACCATGCCGCCGCTCCCTACGGCCCGCGCAGCGAGGACGACATCTACCGGCTGACCATCGCCGGGATGGACCGCCTGTTCGCCCAGGGCTGCCGGCTGGTCGTCATCGCCTGCAACACCGCCGCGGCCGTTGCGCTGCGCCGGCTGCAGCAGGAATGGCTGCCGTCGGCCCATCCCGGCCGCAACGTGCTGGGCGTGCTGGTGCCGATGGTGGAGGCGATCACCCGGGTGCCCTGGATGATCGACACCGTTCCGCCGGACCATCTGGCCGAACCGCGCACCGTCGGCATCTTCGCCACCGCGGCGACCGTCAATTCCGGCTCCTTCCCGCGCGAGATCGGCAAGCGCGCCCCTTCCATCCGCGTCGTCCAGCAGGCCTGTCCCGATCTCGTGCCGCTGATCGAGCGCGGTGCTTCGGACGACGAGATCGCGCCGGCGGTTGCCGGCTATGTGCGCGTGCTGCTGGACAAGATGGGCAGCCAGCCGCTGGACACGGTGGTGCTGGGCTGCACCCATTACCCGCTGGTCCGCCACCTGTTCGCCCGTGCGCTGCCGCCGGGGGTGGAGGTGCTGTGCCAACCGACGCTGACCGCCCGCTCGCTGGAACAGTATCTCGACCGCCACCCCGAATACCGGCCCGATCAGGCCGAACGGGGCCTGCGCTTCTTCACCACCGGGGACGCGGCGCTGGTCAGCGAACTGGCCGGCCGCTTCTTCGGCCACCCGACTCCATTCGAACGGCTTAGCTGATGACCGATCCCACCCGCCGCGCCACCCGAGTCCATGCCCGCGGCCATTGGCCGGCCGAGCAGGCGGCCGGCACCGTGACGCTCGCCTTCGACGACCGCTTCCGCCGCCGCATGGCGATGACCGACGATGCCGGCGGCGCCTTCCTGCTCGACCTGCCGCGGGCGGTGGCGCTGGACGACGGCGACGGGCTCGAGTTGATCGACGGCAGCTTCCTGCGCGTGGTCGCCGCCGCGGAGGACCTGATGGAGGTTCGCGTGCCCGGCCCGGTGGAGGCCTTCGCGCGGGTGGCCTGGCATCTCGGCAACCGTCACCTGCCGGTACAGATCGTCGGCGACACCATCCGCCTGCGCCGCGACCATGTGATCGAGGATATGCTGCGCGGGCTGGGGGCCGAGGTGCGTGACGTGACCGCGCCCTTCATGCCGGAAGGCGGCGCCTATGGCGGGCATTCGCATGGCGGCGGGCATGGGCATTCGCACTGACGTGGGAGATAGCGTCTCCACCCACGCCCTCACGCGCCTGCTGGCGTGGCTGTCGCCCAGCTTTCCGGTCGGCGGCTTCTCCTACAGCCATGGCATCGAGGCGGCGGTGGAGCAGGGGCTGGTGCGGGATCGCGCGACGCTGATCGTCTGGCTCGACGGCATCCTGCGCCATGGCGCCGGGCGAACCGACGGCATGCTGTTCGCCGCCGCCCACCGCGCGGTGCGGGCCGGCGACGAGGCCGCTTTCGCCTGGGCGGTGGAGCGCGCTGACATCCTCCGCGCTTCCTCCGAAACCGCGCTCGAATCGCGGGCCCAGGGGCAGGCCTTCCTGCTGGCGATCCGCGCCGCATGGCCGCTCGACGAGTTGCCGCGCTGGGATGCGGTGATCGCCGCCACCGGCAGGCCGGTCGCCTATGCGGTGGCGGTGGCGCTGGTGTCGGCGCTGATCGGCGTGGCGGAGGGGCCGGCGCTGACCGCCTATCTGCATGCCTTCGCCGCCAACCTCGTTTCGGCCGGCGTGCGTCTGGTGCCGCTGGGCCAGACCGACGGGCAGCGGGCGCTGGCCACACTCGACCCCATCACCCACCGGGCGGCGGAGGCGGCGCTAGCGGCCCCGCTGGACGATCTCGGCGGCCGGGCGATGGCCGTCGATTGGACCTCGATGATCCACGAAACCCAATATACGAGGCTGTTCCGCTCATGAGCGCTCTCCCCGCTATCGAAAAGAGCCACGCCGGTCCGCTTCGCGTCGGCATCGGCGGCCCCGTCGGCTCCGGCAAGACCGCGCTGACCGACGCGCTGTGCAAGCGCATGCGTGAGGATTGGGAAGTCGCGGCGATCACCAACGACATCTACACCAAGGAGGATGCGGAGTTCCTCACCCGCTCCGGCGCGCTGAAGCCGGAGCGGATCATGGGGGTGGAGACCGGCGGCTGCCCGCACACGGCGATCCGCGAGGATGCCTCGATCAACCTCGCCGCCGTCGACCAGATGAACGCGAAGTTCCCCAACCTCGACCTGATCTTTATCGAATCGGGTGGCGACAACCTCGCGGCCACCTTCTCGCCGGAACTGGCGGACATCACCATCTACGTCATCGACGTGTCGGCCGGGGACAAAATCCCGCGCAAGGGCGGGCCGGGTATCACCCGGTCGGATCTGCTGGTGATCAACAAGACCGACCTCGCCCCGATGGTCGGCGCCAGCCTGGAGGTGATGGACCGCGACGCCCGTAAGATGCGCGGCGACCGGCCCTTCGTCTTCGCCAACGTCAAGGCCGGCGAGGGCGTGGACGCCATCCAGTCCTTCATCGTCCAGCGCGGGGGGCTGCCCCTGCCGGGTTGAGAGTCTTACACCCGAAGACACAACCGCAGGAAGACCGGCGCACGGGAACCTCCGGCTTGACCATGCTGTTCATGCAGCATGAGACGATTCAAGCCGGAGGATGCCCTGATGACGCGCCCGACCCCTGCAACGGCCTTGGGCACTGCGCTGCTGCTGGCCGCGCTGGGACCCATCGCAGCGCCCGCGCTTGCCGCCGACGATTGCGCGGCCGGGCTCGACCGGCTGGGACAGCAGGCGGCGGCCCTGGAGGCTGCGGCACCCAACAATCCGGCGCCCGCCACGCCGCAGGAGATCGCGCAGCTGCGAGCCCTGCAGCAGGCGGCCCAGGGTGCGGCCCAGAAGGGCAATGCGCCGGCCTGTCAGGCGATCCTGGGCGAGGCCACGGCGCTTCAGGAATCCATCGCCCATCCCCGCGCGATTGCCGCCGACGACCTTGAGGACGCCAAGCTGCGCAGCCCGGACGGCAAGGATATGGGCGAGATCTCCGAACTGGTGATCGATCCGGCGACCGGGCGCATCGCCTATGCGGTGGTCGAACTGGGCGGCTTCCTCGGCATCGGCGACAGCGACTTTCCCGTTCCGTGGGCATTGTTCGCGCCGTCCGGCGACGGCTATGTCCTGAACGTGCCGAAGGACAAGCTGACCAACGCCCCGCGCTTCGACGACAGGAACCGCCCGAACATGAACGACCGCCAATGGGCGATGGCGGTGCACACCTATTACGGCGTCGCTCCCTATTGGATGCAGCAGTCGGCGACGCTGGCCGCCATCGCCGGCTCGACGGGCGGCGGCGACGCGGTGGCGGCGCCCCTGCGCCAGGAGGTCCAGCGCCTGTCCCAGGAGGTGTCGCGGCTGAACCAGGAACTGCAGCAGGCGCGGGCGTCCGGCTCCAGCGCCGCGACGGCCGGCGGCAGCGGGCAGGGTGGCGCCTCCCAGGGAACTCCGCAGGCATCTCCGCAGGCACCGTCTGGGAACGACACCCCCCAGCCGCCGGTTTCCCAACAGTGACACGATAACGATCCGATCGCGGGAGCACCCGGCTTCGGGTCCCGCATCCAGGAGGACCGACATGGAACTCTCTTCCATCACCGATACGGCCCAGCGCAGCCTGCGCGGCTTCAACGACCGCATCCATGGTCCAGGCGGCGGCTATACCATCAATGTCGGCCACAGCGAACGGCTGGCCTCGTTGGCCGGAGGCGTGGCGCTGGCGGTGCTGGGCCTGCGCCGGCCGAACTGGACCGGCGCCGCGATGGCGCTGGCTGGCGGCGTCCTGGTGGCGCGCGGCCTGACCGGCTTCTGTCCCGGCAAGTCGATGCTGGCCGATTGGGCACAACGCGACCGCGCGGCCATTCCGTCGCAGGATGTGGAACGCGGGATCGATCCCTATTCCCGCCATCCCGGCGACATCTATCAGGAAGCCTGCGAGGAGGAGATCGTCGACGAGGCGTCTCAGGAATCCTTCCCGGCCAGCGATCCACCCTCCTTCACGCCCGGTGTTGCCCGGTAAGAGGGCAGCTGGATAAGCAGCTGTCGCTGCATAACAAAAATTTCATCAAGAAACGGCTTTCCAGACCGGCGCTGGAAGGCCGTCTTGATATGGATCAATGAAAGGGATTGCGGGCAGGGCTTCTGCCTTTACTGAACATACCGGCGTCAATGCTGCGCGATGATTGGGGGGCGGGTGCGGATTGCATCCATTGCACGTTGCGGGCCTCTCGTTATTGGTTTATGGTGCACCGCACAAGGAACGCCGCGTGTCCTGGCTCGGTATGAAGCCGCCGGGGTTGCGGTCGCTCCTCCCGTCACACCGACCGCAGGACCGTCCGCCATGACCACGATCATTCCCGCCGCCGCCACGCTCGAAGGCAAGAAGGGGCTCGTCCTTGGCATCGCCAACGACCAATCCATCGCCTGGGGCTGCGCCCGCGCCTTCCGCGCGCTGGGTGCCGACCTTGCGGTCAGCTACCTGAACGACAAGGCCAAGAAGTTCGTCGAACCGCTGGCCCAGCAGCTTGAGGCCGAGATCTTCGAACCGGTTGACGTCACCGGCGAAGGCGAGCTGAAGGCCATGTTCGACAAGATCGGCGAGAAGTGGGGCAAGCTGGACTTCGCACTGCACAGCATCGCCTTTGCGCCGAAGGAGGATCTGCACGGCCGCGTCGTCGACTGCTCGCGCGAGGGCTTCCAGCAGGCGATGGACGTCTCCTGCCACTCCTTCATCCGCATGGCCAGGTATGCGGAGCCGTTGATGAAGGACGGTGGGTCGCTGTTCACCATGTCCTATTTCGGCGCCAACCGCGTCATCGACAATTACGGCGTGATGGGTCCGGTCAAGGCCGCGCTGGAGGCCAGCGTGCGCTATCTGGCGTCGGAACTCGGCCCCAAGGGCATCCGTGTCCATGCCATCTCCCCGGGCCCGATCAAGACCCGCGCCGCTTCCGGCATCGCCCATTTCGACGAGCTGATGAACAAGGCTGCCGAGCGGGCTCCCGAGGGCCGGCTGGTGACCATCGAGGAGGTCGGCTACACCACCGCCTTCCTCGCCACCGACGGCGCCAAGGGCATCACCGGTGACACCACCTATGTCGACTGCGGCTATTCCATCATCGGCTGAGGCTGGCATCGGCTGAAGTCGGCGCATTTCCGGTTGAAGAACGGGGCGGGTGCGGCGACGCATCCGCCCCGCTCCGTTTGGAACGCCTCTCCAAGGTGCGTCAAATTGCCGTGTGACGTCCCGACTGTTTGGGTGCGGTGGTAGCACCAGCCATAATCCGCCCTAACGGGGTGCCGGTAAGGGGGGAGGCCGCAAGGTCATGGGCGCCATCACATGGCGACGGCAGTTGAGCGTCGGCCAGCCGGCCATCGACGACGATCACAAGCATCTGATCGAGTATCTGAACGAACTCGACGCAGCGCTGGCCGCCCCGCGGTTCCAGCCGGTTCGCGTTGCCAAGATTCTGGTCAAGCTGCTGGAATACACCAAGGAGCATTTCGCCCGCGAAGAACGGATCATGCAGATCGTGCGCTATCCGCAATTCGAGGAGCACGTCGCCATGCACCGCGCCGCGGTCAAGATGGTCAGCGAGCTGTCGAACCGCTTCTCTATCGAGCCCACCCACGAGAACGCCGAGAAGCTGTACAAATTCACCGCCGACTGGCTTGTCCGCCACATCATCCTGATGGACACGCAGCTGACGCCCTATGTGCGCGGCGTCTGGGCGTGATCGGATAGCGGCGGGCGCCTACCCCACGAACTCGGTGGCGCGATAGCCCTGGGCGTAGAGCAGGGCGGTCAGGTCGCCGTGGTCGACGCGGGCGCGGGCCTCGGCAGCAACCACCGCCTTGGCATGGAAGGCGACGCCGAGGCCGGCGGCCAACAGCATCGGCAGGTCGTTGGCGCCGTCGCCGACGGCCATGGTCTCCGCCATCGGCACGCGGTGCTCGCCGGCATAGGCCATCAGCGCCTGCAGCTTGCTGTCCTTGTCCAGGATCGGCTCGATCACCGCGCCGGTCATCACGCCGTCGACCACTTCCAGATCGTTGCCGCGGTCATCGTCGAAGCCGATCCAGCTGCGCACCCGGCCGGTGAAACAGCGGAAGCCGCCCGACACCAGCACGCAGACGGCGCCGTTGGCGCGCATGGTGCCGACCAGCTGGGCCGCCCCCGGCATCAGGGTGGCGCGCTGCCACACCTCGTCGATCACCGTCTCCTTCAGACCCTTCAACAGAGCGACGCGTTCGCGCACCGCGTCCTTGAAGTCGATCTCGCCGTTCATGGCGCGGGCGGTGATGGCGGCGATGTGGTCCTTCAGCCCGACATAGTCGCCGAGCTCGTCCAACATCTCCTGCTCGATGATTGTCGATTCCATGTCGGCGACCAGCAGCCGCTTGCGCCGGGTCGCCGCCGGCTGGGCAACGATGTCCAGCGTCGCGCCATTCAGCGCATGGCGGATTGCCGCCTCCGCCTGTTCCGGCGCCAGATTGCCGAAAGGCAGGTCGCAGGCGGTGCCGGGGGCCAGCCAATCCGGCGCCCCGGCATCGGCGCCCAACCCGACCAGTGCCGCCTTGGCGGTCTGGACGACGGACTCGTCGAGCGTGGCGGTGCGCGGGGCGATCAGCGTGGCGACGGCGTTCATCGGCGGGTATCCCGAGGAAAAGAGGGCCTTTGCGCGCTGCCTACCACAGGCGGGGAGCCGGGTCCAACGAAGCTTCGGCGTCGGCATGCGGTTGGGTGTTGCAAAGTGAGCGCCGGAACGCCATGGAAGGGCGATGAGCGACCTTACCACCCACCTCACCGACGTCATCGTCATCGGCGGGCCGACTGCGTCGGGCAAGTCGGGGCTGGCGCTCGCCGTTGCCGAGGCGTTCGGCGGTACGGTCATCAATGCCGACAGCATGCAGCTCTACGCCGATCTGGATGTGCTGACCGCCCGCCCGCCGGCCGAGGATCTGGCGCGGGCGCCCCACCGCCTCTACGGCGTCCTCCCGGCGGCGGAGCGCGGATCGGCGGCGCGTTGGCGTGACCTGGCGCTGGCGGAGATCGACGGCGCCAAGGCCGAGGGGCGGCTGCCCGTGGTGGTCGGTGGCACCGGTCTCTATCTGCGTGCGCTGATGCAGGGCTTGAGCGAGGTCCCCCCCATCCCCGACAAGGTGCGCGCCGCTGCCCATGCCCGGCTGGCGTCCATCGGCGGCGAGGCCTTCCGCTCCGAGCTGGTCGCCCGCGACCCGGCGTCGGCCAAGCTGAACGCAGGGGACACCACCCGCCTGACCCGTGCCTGGGAGGTGCTGGAGGCGACCGGGCATCCGCTGTCCCATTGGCAGAACCAAACCGCCCAGGGTGCGCCGGAGGATCTGCGCTTCACCGTCATCGTGCTCGATCCGCCGCGCGCCGACCTTTACGCCCAGTGCGACAGGCGTTTCGACCTGATGATGGGACAAGGTGCGCTGGAGGAGGTGCGGCGGCTGGATGCTCTGGCGCGCGAGCAGGGCCTTGCCCCCGACCTGCCGGTGCTGAAGGCGCTCGGCGTGCCGGAACTGCGTCGCCACCTGCATGGCGAAATCCCGTTGGCCGAAGCGGTCGCGCTGGCCCAGCAATCCACCCGCCGCTATGCCAAACGGCAGGTGACGTGGTTCCGGCATCAGATTGTTGGCAAAGCGGCCGAAATGCTGGTAAGTCATACAGGACAGCATAGCTGCCATACCATCGATTCGCCTTGTTCGCTTGCGGTACGAAATGCAATGCTCGACCGCCTGAGAACGATACTAAATTACTGATCCGAAGGAGAAGCACCGTGTCGGTTGATTGGGGTCATGTGTTCGCGGGCCGCGTGGGCGGCATGACGGCGTCCGAAATCCGGGAACTGCTGAAGCTGATCGATCGTCCGGAGATCATCTCCTTCGCCGGTGGCATTCCCGACCCGGACCTGTTCCCCAGCTCCGCCATTGCCCGATCCTACGAGAAGATCTTCCAGTCCAACGCCGGTGCCGGGGCTGCGCTGCAGTATTCCATCACCGAAGGCTACACGCCGCTGCGGGAATGGATCTGCGATTACATGGGTGGCAAGGGCGTCAACATCGGCCTGGACGGCGTGCTGGTCACGAACGGCTCGCAGCAGGTGCTGGAGTTCGTCGGCAAGCTGCTGATCGGCCCCGGCGACAAGATCGTCGTCACCCGCCCGACCTATCTCGGCGCGTTGCAGGCCTTCTCGCCCTACGAGCCGACCTACCTCTCCATCCCGATGGACGAGGAAGGGCCGGAGATGACCGCGCTGACCGAGGCGCTGGCCCAGAAGCCGAAGTTCTTCTACCTCGTCCCCGATTTCCAGAACCCCAACGGCACCACGGTGACGCTGGCCCGCCGCCACGCCATCCTGGACGCCTGCGATGCGGCCGGCGTGCCGGTGATCGAGGATACCGCCTATTGCGAACTGCGCTATGACGGCGAACATCTGCCGCTGATGGCGGCGCTGGATTGCGAGCGCAACGGCGGCAAGCTGACCAATGTCATCTTCGGCGGCACCTTCTCCAAGACGATGGTGCCGGCGATGCGCGTCGGCTGGGTCAATGCCGCGCCGGAGGTGGTGAATCGGCTGGTGCTGATGAAGCAGGCGGCCGACCTGCACGCCAGCACGATCAACCAGATCGTCATGCACGACGTCGTCTCGCAGATCTTCGACAGCCACATCAAGCTGCTGCGCACCCAATACAAGGAGCGTCGCGACGCCATGCTGGCGGCCCTGGACGAATTCGCACCGCCGGGCGTCACCTGGACCAAGCCGGAAGGTGGTCTGTTCGTCTGGATCGAGGCGCCGGAGGGCGTCGACGGCACCGATCTGCTGGCCCGCGCCATCAAGGAGGCCAATGTCGCCTTCGTCCCCGGATCGGCCTTCCACGCCGACCGGTCGGGCAAGAACACGCTGCGCCTCGCCTTCTCCGTCACCAAGCCGGCCCAGATCCGCGAGGGCATCCGCCGGCTGTGCGAACTGCTGAAGACGGCCGCCTGACCGCCCATCCTTCCCAGTCGTCGCCTGTTCGAAACGGCGGCCGCGCTTCGGTGCGGCCGCCGTTTCCGTTTCGGGCAAGCTGGGACCGGGCAAGACCGCCACCTCCTATGGGCGCGCAACAATTGGAAAAACTGCGGCAAAAAAACTTTGCAAACATTCGCGAATAGGGTTGACCTATGACGGATGATTTGACTAATTTGCCGGTCCCAGCACCCGCCATCAGGGCTAAGTCGTTGTTCTGAACGGCTATGCCCATCCGGCGGGGTTGGTGTTCCCAAGGAACCGGGTGCCCTAGAGGAGGCGCCCACATGAGAAGGTCGTGAGCGATGTCCGAACAGAAGCTGACCGGCGCCCAGATCGTCATCAAGGCCCTGAAGGATCAGGGCGTTGACATCATCTTCGGCTATCCCGGCGGCGCCGTACTTCCCATCTACGACGCGCTGTTCCAGCAGAACGACCTGAAACATGTCCTCGTACGCCATGAACAGGCCGCGGTTCACGCGGCGGAGGGCTATGCGCGCTCGACCGGCAAGGTCGGCTGCGTGCTGGTGACCTCCGGCCCCGGGGCCACCAACGCGGTGACCGGCCTGCTGGACGCCCTGTGCGACAGCATTCCGCTCGTCTGTCTGTCGGGGCAGGTGCCGACCCACCTGATCGGCAACGACGCCTTCCAGGAAGCCGACACCACCGGCATCACCCGTCCCTGCACCAAGCACAATTACTTGGTGAAGGACGTCGACAACCTGGCCCGCACCCTGCACGAGGCCTTCTATGTCGCGCGCAGCGGCCGTCCCGGCCCGGTGCTGGTCGACATTCCGAAGGACGTGCAGTTCGCCGACGGCACCTACGTCCCGCCGGCGGAGGTCAAGCACAAGACCTACCGTCCGCAGGTGAAGGCGGAGATCGCCCGCATCGAAGAGGCGATCGAGTTGATCGCCAACGCCAAGCGGCCCGTCTTCTACACCGGCGGCGGCGTGATCAACGCCGGCCCCTTCGCGGCCAAGCTGCTGACCCAGTTCGTCAAGACCACCGGTTTTCCGATCACCTCCACCCTGATGGGCCTCGGCGCTTTCCCGGCGTCGGACAATCAGTGGTTGGGCATGCTCGGCATGCACGGCACGTACGAGGCGAACCTCGCCATGTACGAATGCGACGTCATGATCAACATCGGCGCCCGCTTCGACGACCGCGTGACCGGCAAGCTGTCGGCCTTCTCGCCGGGCTCCAAGAAGATCCACGTCGACATCGATCCCAGCTCGATCAACAAGAACGTCGCGGTCGACATCCCGATCGTCGGCGATTGCGGCGCCGTGCTGGAAGACATGCTGCGCATCTGGAAGGCGCGCGCCAAGAGCGCCGACAAGCCGGCGCTGAAGGAGTGGTGGGGCAAGATCGAGGGCTGGCGCGCCCGCAACTGTCTGAACTACAACCGCACCGAATCGGTCATCAAGCCGCAATACGCGCTGGAGCGCCTGCGCGAGGCCCTGCGTGGCAAGGACCACTACATCACGACGGAAGTCGGCCAGCACCAGATGTGGGCCGCCCAGTTCCTGCCCTTCGACCAGCCGAACCGCTGGCTGACCTCGGGCGGGCTCGGCACCATGGGCTACGGCCTGCCGGCTGCCATCGGCGCGCAGCTCGCCCACCCCGACGCCATCGTGGTGGACGTGTCGGGCGAGGCCAGCTTCCTGATGAACATGCAGGAGATCGGCACCGCCGTGCAGTACCGCGCGCCGGTCAAGATCTTCATCCTGAACAACCAGTATATGGGCATGGTGCGCCAGTGGCAGGAACTGCTGCATGGCTCGCGCTATTCCCAGAGCTATTCGGAAGCCCTGCCGGACTTCGTGAAGCTGGCGGAATCCTGGGGCTGCGTCGGCCTGCGCGCCACCACGGTGGCCGAGGTCGATCAGGTGATCGAAAAGATGCTGGCCGTCACCGACCGCCCCTGCATCATCGACATCGCCGTCGATCCGAAGGAAAACTGCTTCCCCATGATTCCGGGCGGCAAGGCCCACAACGAAATCCTGTTCGGTCCGGACGACAGCCCGTCCGACGCCACGCCGGAAGACGGCATGGTGCTGGTCTGATCGGCTGACGACGAACGAACGGGGGGAATGGGTCTCATGGAAAACGCGATCGAAAAGCACACCATCGCCGTGCTGGTGGACAACGAGCCGGGCGTTCTCGCCCGCGTCATCGGGCTGTTCTCGGGCCGCGGCTACAACATCGAAAGCCTGACGGTGGCGGAGGTGAACAACGCCGACCACCTGTCGCGCATCACGCTGGTCACCTCCGGCACCCGGATGATCATCGAGCAGATCAAGGCGCAGCTCGGCCGGCTGGTTCCGGTCCACCGCGTCCATGACCTGACCGACGAAGGGCCGTCGGTGGAACGCGAACTGGCGCTGATCAAGGTGGCCGGCACCGGCGACCGCCGGATTGAGGCGCTTCGCCTTGCCGACATCTTCCAGGCCAAGGTGGTCGACGCGACGCTGAGCAGCTTCGTCTTCGAGCTGACCGGCACCACCGAGCAGGTCGACGACTTCGTCGGCCTGATGGGCCAGCTCGGCCTTGTGGAAGCCAGCCGCACCGGCGTGGTCGCCATGTCAAAGGGACCGGCGGCGTTCTGAGGCGCCGTCACCCGCAGAAAATATTCTGCGAAAGATTGGGGCGGCAAAAACGCAAGGAAGCTTTGCATTTTGCCGCTCCATCGAGCGATTGTTTCCCTTGACGGGCGGCTTTGCTCAATGGAGTAATCCGCCGCAGGAAACGCACTCTGTCTTCGTTCGTTGCGAATTCAAGGAACCATCTCCATGCGCGTCTATTACGATCGTGATGCCGACGTCAACCTGATCAAGGGCAAGAAGGTCGTCATCGTCGGCTACGGCAGCCAGGGCCATGCCCACGCCCACAACCTGCGTGACAGCGGCGTGAAGGATGTGCGGATCGCGCTCCGCCCGGGTTCGGCCACCATCAAGAAGGCCGAGACCGCCGGCTTCACCGTGATGACCCCGGCCGAGGCCGCCGCCTGGGCCGACGTCGTGATGGTTCTGACCCCGGACGAACTGCAGGCCGACCTGTACCGTGACGATCTGGCCCCGAACATGAAGCAGGGCGCCGCCCTGGCCTTCGCGCACGGCCTGAACGTCCACTTCAACCTGATCGAGCCGCGCGCCGACCTCGACGTGTTCATGATCGCGCCGAAGGGCCCCGGCCACACCGTGCGCAGCGAATATCAGCGTGGCGGCGGCGTGCCGTCGCTGGTCGCCGTTCACCAGAACGCCTCGGGCAACGCGCTGGACATCGCCCTGTCCTACGCCTCGGCCAATGGCGGCGGCCGCGCCGGCATCATCGAGACCACCTTCAAGGAAGAGTGCGAGACCGACCTGTTCGGCGAGCAGGCCGTGCTCTGCGGCGGCCTGACCGAGCTGATCCGGGCCGGCTACGAGACGCTGGTCGAGGCGGGCTACGCCCCCGAGATGGCCTACTTCGAGTGCCTGCACGAAGTGAAGCTGATCGTCGACCTGATGTACGAGGGCGGCATGGCCAACATGCGCTACTCGATCTCCAACACGGCCGAGTACGGCGACTACCGCACCGGCCCGCGCATCATCACGCCCGAGACCAAGGCCGAGATGAAGCGCGTTCTGACCGACATCCAGGAAGGCCGCTTCGTCCGCGACTGGATGCTGGAGTGCAAGGCCGGCCAGCCGTCCTTCAAGGCGATCCGCCGCCGCAACGCCGAGCACGAGATCGAGAAGGTCGGCGAGAAGCTGCGCGCCATGATGCCGTGGATCGCCGAGCGCCGTCTGGTCGACAAGTCGAAGAACTGATCGGGCGAAAGCCAAGTCGGTTTGCCGGAAAGCGCGTCCCTTCGGGGGCGCGCTTTTCTTATGCTCCCTCTCCCGGGGCGGGAGAGGGCAACCTTTACCCCCGCGGATCCTTGAAACTCGTCGGCGGGGTTTCGGCGACGGCGGCGCGGCCGGGGTCGCGCTTCTGGGTTTCCAGCAGGATGTCGCGGGCGATCGGCGCCGCCGCGGTGGAACCGCCGCCGCCATGCTCGACGAAGACGGCGCAGGCATAGCGCGGCGCCTGGACGGGCGCGAAGGCGACGAACAGGGCGTGGTCGCGTTCGCGCCAGGGCAGATCCTCGTTCTTCTTCACGCCGGTGGTGCGCTCCGCCATGGTGATGCGGCGGACCTGGGCGGAGCCGGTCTTGCCGGCCATCTCGTACCCGACCTCGGTGATGCGCGACTTGAAGGCGGTGCCGTTCGGCGCGTTGGTCACCTCGTTCATGCCGCGCAGCACGATGTCGAGATTCTCCTTCTTCACGCCGATGCTGGGCCAGGCGGTTTGTTCGCCGCTGACGGTCTTGATCTGCTTGGTCAAATGCGGCTTGACCGCATAGCCGCCATTCGCCAGCCGGCAGGTCATCACCGCCAGTTGCAGCGGCGTCGCCAGCACATAACCCTGGCCGATGGAGGCGACCAGAGTCTCGCCCATGTCCCAGCCCTTGCCCAGGGTCGCCTTCTTCCAGGCGATGGACGGCATCAGCCCGGCGCGCTCGTGCGGCAGGTCGATGCCGGTGCGGGCGCCCAGCCCGAAGCGGTTGGACATCTCGGAGATCCGGTCGATGCCGATGCGGCGCGACACGTCGTAGAAGAACACGTCGCAGGAATGGCGCAGCGCCCCGACGAAATCGACCGTACCGTGGCCGCCGCGCTTCCAGCAGTGAAAACGATGGTCGCCCAGTTCCATATGGCCGGGGCAGAAGACGGTGTGCCGGCTGCTGACGATTCCCGATTCGAGAGCCGCCAGAGCCGCCATCATCTTGAAGGTGGAGCCCGGCGGATACTGGCCGACCACCGCCTTGTTGTTCAGCGGCGTCGCCTGGTTGGACAGCAGCTCCTCCCACAACTCGGCGCTGATGCCCATGGTGAACTGGTTGGGATCATAGCTGGGATGGGAGCTGAGCGCATAGATTCCGCCGGTATGCACGTCCATCACCACCGCCGACGCGCTGACCTCCTTCGACAGGCGTTCCTGCACGAAGCGCTGTAGCGCCATGTCGATGGTCAGCTGAATCTCGCGGCCCGACTGCCCTTCGTCGCGCGACAGCTCGCGGATGACGCGGCCGACCGCGTTGACCTCCAGCTGGCTGGTGCCGGCGGTGCCCCGCAGAACCTTCTCGTGATGCTTCTCGATGCCGGCCTTGCCGATGCGGAAGCCGGGGAGCGACAGCACCGGATCGCTGTTGCCGCTCAACTCCGCTTCCGACACCGCGCCGACATAGCCCAGGATATGGGCGGTCGCCTCCGCCTGCGGATAATGGCGCAGTTCGCCTACCTCGATCGCCACGCCGGGCAGGTCGGGGGTGTTGGTCTCCAGCGTCGCCACCTGCTCCCAGGTCAGGTTCTCGCGCACAGTAACGGGGACGAAGCGGCGTTTGCGGTGCAGTTCGCGCATCACACGGCGGCGGTCGCCGTCGGTCAGCGGCACGATGCGGGAAATCTTGTCGAGCGTCTCCTGGATGTTGTGGGTGCGCTCAGACACCACGACGACCCGGTAGTTCTGCTGGTTCACCGCCAGCGGCACGCCGAACCGGTCAACGATGTTGCCGCGCGACGGGGCGATCAGCCGCAGGCTGATGCGGTTCTCCTCCGCCAGCATGGTGTAGCGCGCGGATTCGACCACCTGCAGGTAATAGAGCCGACCGACCAGCGCGGACAGGCCGGCCAGCTTGATGCCGCCCAGCACCAGGGCGCGGCGCGCCAGCAGGCGGGAACGGTCGGTGTCGCGATCGATCGAACTCATGAAACCGCCGGGACCCTTTACCCGTTCAAGAACGCGCGGTGGACGCGGATCAGCAGCCAGCCCACCGCAGGAAACACCGCCACCGTCAGCAGGCCCTGGAACAGCGCCGGCAGGATCGACAGCGCGGCCGCATCCAGTGCCGTGAAGGCCAGCCATTGCAGAACCACGGCCCCGGCCATCACCAGGGTGAAGCCGAACCACAGCAACGCGAAGGTGCTGGCCAGGAAAACCCGGCGCTGGTTCAGCACCGCCCACTGCGCCACGACCAGCAGGAGGGCATTGACGCCCAGCGGCCCGCCGATCAGGAAATCCTGCAGCAGCCCGATCAGAAAGGCCACCCCCGGACGCATCAGGTCAGGCCTGTGGATCGTCCAGTAATAGACCGAAACCAGCGTCAGGTTCGGCGCCACCGGGGCGTAGCCCGGCACCGGCACCGGAATCATGCCGACCAGTACCATCATGACGGTAACGGCGAAGGGCGCCAGATTGCGCCCGGCCTTATCGACCCGTTGCCAGAAAGTTGCCGTCATACCGGCGGCCTTCCCGCCGGGGCGCTGTCGGACCGGCTCACTTCCACTCCGGCGACGGGTCCAGGTCGGTGCCGGGCAACCCGAAATCCACCAGGCGCAAATGTTCGATCCGCGACAGGTCGGCGCTGGGCAACACACGCACGCCGCGCTCGCTGACCGCGGTCACCACGCCGACCGGCAGGCCGGACGGGAACAGGCCGCCGTCACCCGAGGTCACCACCTGCTCGCCCACCTGGATCGGCGATTCCGGCGGCAGATAGAGAAGCTTGGCCTGGTCGGAATTGTCCCCGGCCAGGATGGCGCGCTGGCGCGTGTTGGCCAGGACCACCGGGACACGGGCGTTGATGTCGGTCAGCAGCAGGATGCGGGACGACCATTCGCCGACTTCGATCACCCGGCCGACCAGACCGGCGCCGGCCAGCGCAGCCTGTCCCTTGCGCACCCCGTC
Source organism: Azospirillum sp. B21 (assembly GCF_008364825.1). Classification (GTDB taxonomy): domain Bacteria; phylum Pseudomonadota; class Alphaproteobacteria; order Azospirillales; family Azospirillaceae; genus Azospirillum. The sequence continues at coordinate 647,774 of NZ_VTTO01000001.1, read as the reverse complement.
GCGCTTGCCGGCGGTCACCACCAGCGTGCGGACGAAGGAACTGCCGGGGGTCGCGATGACGCGGGCGGCGATGTAGGTGAGAGAGGGGTCCGGACGGACGCGCAGCAGGCTGCGCAGGCTGCTGTTTTCCGCCTCCAGCCGCAAAGCCGCCTGCTTCCACTGCAGAAGCCTGGCGTTCTCGGCCTTCAGGCGCTGGTTCTCGTCGAAGGCGTTCTCAAGCTCGACCACCGACTCGACCACGCGCGCCGCGGTCGCTGCGGGGCGGGAGATGGCGTCGAGGATCGGGGCGAAGGCGTCGGTCACGCGGGCGCGGGCGCTGTCCACCGACACGGATTCGATCTTGCCGACCATCATCAACGCGATGGAGGCAAGGACAAGCAGGAGGAAGGAGAAACGCTGCGCGAGGGCCCGCAAAGGCGCGGCAAGGCGGATGACGGAGCCGGATGAGCGTGACTTCACAGGAAATTCCCGTCCAGATACGCGGTCCGTCTCCGGCCCTTACCGCCCGGGAGTTGGGCAGTGGACCGGAGGCCTTCCAATCAGGGATACACCAATCAGTAAGCGCTGACCAAGACGTTTCGCAGCGTCTTCATCTCCTCCAGCGCGCGGCCGGTGCCGAGCGCCACGCAGGAGAGGGGATCGTCGGCGATCGACACCGGCAGGCCGGTGGCGTGGCGCAGGACGAAGTCCAGGTTGCCCAGCAGGGCGCCGCCGCCGGTCAGCACGATGCCCTTGTCGACGATGTCGGCGGCCAGTTCCGGAGCGGTGTGTTCCAGCGCCACCTTCACCGCCTCGACGATGGCCGAAACGGGTTCGGCCAGCGACTCGGCGATCTGCCGTTCGGAGATGATCAGTTCCTTGGGCACGCCGTTCATCAGGTCGCGGCCCTTGATCTCGAGGATGCGGCCCTCGCCGTCCTCGGGCGGGCAGGCGGAGCCGATTTCCTTCTTGATCCGCTCGGCCGAGCCTTCGCCGACCAGCAGATTGTGGCTGCGGCGGATGTAGCCGATGATGGCCTCGTCCATCTTGTCGCCGCCGACGCGGACCGACCGCGAATAGACGATGCCGCCCAGCGACAGCACGGCCACCTCGGTGGTGCCGCCGCCGATGTCGACGACCATCGAGCCCGTCGGTTCCGTCACCGGAAGCCCGGCGCCGATCGCGGCGGCCATCGGCTCCTCGATCAGGAAGACGCGGCGGGCGCCTGCGGCCTCCGCCGATTCCTGGATCGCCCGGCGCTCCACCGCGGTCGAGCCCGACGGCACGCAGATAATGACCTGCGGGCTGGCGAAGCTGCGGCGGTTGTGAACCTTGCGGATGAAATGCTTGATCATTTCCTCCGCGACTTCGAAGTCGGCGATGACGCCGTCGCGAAGCGGCCGGATGGCCTGGATGTTGCCGGGGGTTCGGCCGAGCATCATCTTCGCCTCGTCACCGACGGCGAGGACCTGCTTCTTGCCGCGCACATTGGCGATGGCGACGACGGACGGTTCGTTCAGGACGATGCCGCGGCCCTTGACATAGACCAGGGTGTTGGCCGTCCCCAGATCGATCGCCATGTCGGCGGACAGAACGCCCAGCAGTTTGGAGAGCATGGAGCTGACGAACTCTATCAAAGCGGTTGAGACGGCCGAGCCGGCGGCGACTGGCATAGCATGCCCGCCGACGGTTCCATAGTCGAATGCGTCCGCACGCTCAAGCGGAGAGTGCGCCCGGCAGGCCTGACCCGTGTCGCGAAAGCAGGTTCCGGTTGGCCGGTGCCCGCCGCCTCTTGCGGTGTCTGGTGAAGGCAAAACTGGCGGATCAGGGTTAATTTTCCGTCAACGGCCGAACTCTTGAGGTCGGCCCTTGCGGTAAATGCCGTCCCGATCCGCCGATAGCCATTCGGCCGGTGTGGCGGTTCAGTGTCTAGTCCGAACCATGTTGTGCCGCAATGGGCAATTGCCCGCCTGTCCGGCGGGGTGGTCAGTGATGCCCGGCCTCGGGCTTGGCCGTCGGCTTTGCCGAATGGGCGTGGTGTCCCTCCAGCCGGTCCATGCAGGCCAGCAGAACGCCCGACACCACGAAGGTCATGTGGATGATCACCAGCCACATCAGTTCCTCCTGCGAGGTCTGGGACAAATTCATGAAGGCCTTCAGCAGATGAATGCCGGAAATGGCGACGATGGAGGCGATCAGCTTCAGCTTCAGCCCGCCGAAATCGACCTTGCCCATCCAATCCGGACGATCTTCGTGATTGGCCACGTCGATCTTCGAGACGAAGTTCTCATAGCCGGCGAAGATCACCATCAGCAGAAGATTTCCGGCGAAGGACAGGTCGATCAGCGTCAGCACGGCCAGCAGCACGTCCTTCTCGCTCATGTCCAGCACATGCGGAATGATGTGCAGGATTTCCTGGGTGAACTTCACCAGCAGGGCTGCCAGCGAGACCACGAGCCCGAGATAGAAGGGGGCGAGCAGCCAGCGGCTGGCGAAGATGATCTGTTCAAAGCGGCGTTCGATCATGGCGGGTTCGGCACGTCGTTGATTAGGGAAGTCGTGGAGACGGCAGAGGTGTCGCAATGCTGCGCCGCAAAATCAACCGGGCATTTCATTCGTCGTGCCGAGGGGGCGGAACCTCCGTTCGTCATAGACATTGTCATCGTACCGTAACGTCGAGGCGCTATGGTCGCGGCTTTGGATGAGACCGCCGGGAAGGGTTTGCCGACCATGAAGACCTCCGCTCCGCACATCGTGTCCGCGTTCGAGGACGCGCTGAAGCGGATGAAATCCGCCATCGTGCAGATGGCCGGCGCTGCGGAGACGCAGATCGACCAGGCATTGACCTGCCTGGCCCAGCGCAACCCCGATCTGGCGCGGGAAATCGTCGAGTCGGATGCGCGACTCGACTCGTTCGAGCATGACATCGAAGCGCACTGCATGCGCCTGCTGGCGCTGCGCCAGCCGGTGGCCGACGACCTGCGTGAGGTCGTGGCGGCGCTGAAGATCGCCGGCAACCTGGAGCGCATTGGCGACCATGCCGCCAACACCGCCAAGCGCGCGGTCGCCATCTTCAGCCTTGCGGAATCGGCCTCGCTGTCGGGCCTGCCGCAGCTCGGCCGGCTGGTGCGCGAGCGGCTCAGCGCCGTGGTCGACGCCTATGTCGACAGCGACAGCGAGGCGGCACTGCGCATCTGGCGCACCGACGATGAGGTGGACGCGCTCTACACCAGCCTCGTTGCGGAGGTGGAACGGTCCGCCCTGGCGGCACCGGACCAGTTCATGGCGCATATGCATCTGATGATGATCGCGAAGAACCTGGAGCGCATCGGCGACCACGCCACCAACATCGCCGAGGTCGTGCATTTCGTCAGCACCGGCCAGACCCTGCTGGACGAGCGTCCGAAGGCCGACCATTCCTATGATCCGGTGAGTTGAGGCCCCCGATCCGAGACAAGGGGGCGTCACCGCAAGGCATAAGGCGATCGTTCGGCCTGGAACCGGGCCGATGGGGGATAGCATTTCCGTTGCGGAGCGATCACGTTAACGGGATGCCGTTCCCACCCGCAGACGAGACAAACCCTCCCTGATGACCGACGACCTGATCCGCCTCTATGCCGCCATCCTCGACCGCCAGCAAATGGACCCGGCGCAGTCCAAGACCGCCCGTCTGATCGCCGCCGGTCCGAAGAAGATCGCCAAGAAGGTGGGCGAGGAAGCGGTCGAGGTTGCGCTGGATGCCATGAACGAGGATCGCCAGGGGGTCATCAACGAAAGTGCCGACCTGCTTTACAACCTGTCGGTCCTCTGGGCGACGCTGAACATCCACCCGGACGACGTGTTTGCCGAAATCCGCCGGCGCGAAGCGCTTTACGGCATCGCCGAGAAACTGCCGAAGGTGGTCGCCGAGCGTTGAGCGGGGCTGTCGGAGACACCGACGTCGACACCTCCTGTCCTCAAGCCGCTCCCACCCCCTCCAGCAACGGCAGCCGCCGCTGCACGAAAGCCGCATGCCGGCGCGTCAGTTCAGCCCGGCTGGCCTCATCCCCCTCGCACGGCTCGCCGTCGCGGCCAAGCGTGATTCCGTCGGCGGACAGATGGCGCCAGGCGAAGGCTGCGGGGTCCTCACCCAGCCGGGCGGCCAGCAGGAACAGCGCCTCGATCCGCGATACCGGCACCCCGGCGCCCAGCAGCGGGGAGGCGAGCTGCCCCGGCGTATCGCCAAAGCGGTGGCGCTCCAGAACCACGGCGTTGAAGCGCTCGCTCGAAGCTTTACGTTCCGCAAATCCGTCTTCGGGCATGACCGGCGCGGCCAGCGACAGGCTGGTCAGCAGGACCAGCGCGCGCAGCACGGCTTCCTCCCCTTGCGTCGCCAAAGCCGGCCGGGCGAGTAGCGCGTCGAGGCTCCGCGGCCCCTCGGCCAGCGCCTCCCCCAGCGGCTGGTAGAGCGCTTGCGGGAAGGGCAGGCGGCCGACGGGGGTGGAGGCGACTTCCGGCAAATCGTCGGCGGCCACCAACAGCGCGAACCGGGTCTCACCCAACAGCGTGCGCCGCTCGGCCGGTCCCAGCCGCTCGCCGCCCTTCACGAACAGGTCGCGGCGGAAGCTGCGGTTGGTCATCACGTCGCGCAGGGTCTCGGCCTGGGCCGGATCGCGCGCCTCATCCGCCAGCGCCTGCTGCGCGGGGGACAGGCTGAGGTCGTGCAACTGCTCCATCGGCACGGCGGCGCCGGCGAACTCCAGCTTGGCGGCCACTAACTCACGCGCCACGTCGGCGTGGTAGAAGGCCGTCCAGTCGCCGTTCAGATATTCGTGGGCGATGTAGTTCGGCGACTTGTGGCGCAGCTGTTCGATCCGCTCTACCACGCCGTCGGTGGCGCCGAACCAGCCGCCGCCCCGGGCGGCCATCCGCGAGGCGAACTCGACCGCCCGCGCGATGCGGTCGGGCAGGGGGCCATCGCCGTCGGCGCAGCGCTCCACCAGCAGGCGGCGCAACGGCATATGGGCTAACGTGCCGGGGAGGGCGTTGTAGCTGACGAACACAACGCCACCCGGTGCCAGTCGGCGGCGCAGCGTGTCGAGCAGGATCGCCCGGTTCTCGGCGCTTACCCAGGACCAGACGCCGTGCAGGGCGACCACGTCCAGCATCGGCCCCTCGCGCCGGGCATAGTCGGCGAAGCTCTCCTCCAGGAAGTCGGCATTGTCGAGCCCGGCATCGTCGGCCAGCCGACGGACGCCGGCGATGTGGGAGGGGTTGAAGTCCATCGCCTCGAACCGCGCCGCCGGGTGGGCACCGGCCAGCAGCGCGCTGGTCAGCCCATGGCCGCATCCCGGTTCCGCCATGGTGAAGCTGCCACGGCGCAGCACCTCGGGCGGACGCCAGCCGCGCAGCGTCAGGGCGAAGCTGAGCAGGGCCGGCGACCAGTCGCGATAGACGGCGCGGATATAGTCGATGCCGCCGACATAGCCTTCCGTCCAGCCGCCCATCTCCGATCTCCCGTTTCGATGCCCATTGTCGACAGCGCCGGTGTAGCTGCCGGGGGTGGAACTCGGCCACCGAAAAGCGCGCGCCAAAAAATTCACATGGGGTGCGATTTTGCTATCGACAGGCCAAAAGCCCTTCGCTATAAACCGCGCCACACCGGCCGGGACAACGGCTTGGCCGGGGCGATGAACAGTCGGCTGTTTCAGCCAAGTTCGCCGCAGCAAGAGATGGGCGCATAGCTCAGTTGGTAGAGCAGCTGACTCTTAATCAGCGGGTCCAAGGTTCGAGTCCTTGTGCGCCCACCATCTCTTGAACATTTCCTACGGATGGGCGCATAGCTCAGTTGGTAGAGCAGCTGACTCTTAATCAGCGGGTCCAAGGTTCGAGTCCTTGTGCGCCCACCATCCATAAGGGGCTGGAACCGAGCAGGTTCCGGCCCCTTTCCAGTTTCTGGGGTTTTGTTTGGGAGTGGTGTTGCGTCTCGTGTGATGCCCCCTCCCTAACCCTCCCCCACCTTCGGTGGGAGAGGGAACTCCGCCGCTTTCGCGGTTACTTTACGCCGACAAGCATCCTGCCCCCCTCTCCCGTGATCGGACCGGCCTTTGGCCGGCCGAGGGCGGGGGAGGGATGGGAAGGGGGCAACCCGGCCCCGAACCCTTACCCCTCCGCCTGAGCCAGGAAATCCGCGGTCACCCGGTCCATCGTCGCCAGATGGGTGTGGAACCAGTCGGGGAAATGCTCGGTGACGTACAGGCGGGCGCGGTCCTCCTTGCCCTCCGCCAACTCCGCTTCCATCGTTCCGACCACGTTCAGGACGCGGGCGTGCTCATCCTTGTGGCAATGCAGGGCGAAGAAGCCGTGCTGCGTCATCAGCGCGTTCTCGCGGGCGAAATGCTCGCGCAGATGCTTGGCGAAGGCGGCGAAGGGAGCCCGGAGTTCACCGGCCGGGGCATCGCAGGCGGCCTGCAGCAGGGCGACGGAATCGACATGGTCGCGGTCCATGACCGCATAGCCGAGCAAGGGGACATCGCTGGTGGCGGCGGCGGCGTGCAGGGTGGTCGCAAGCATGATGTTCGCTTCCAAAAAAGATGGCCTTCGGAGACGACGCTCCGAAGGCCACCATACCCGCACTGCCGCCATGGTCTCTTGACGGCGGTCAAGACACCCGAATCGTCAGCCCTTTGCCTCCCCGGCCTCCAACTCGTCGATGAAGCCGCGGATGACGCCGAGGCCCTTCTGCCAGAAGGCCGGGTCGGAGGCATCCAGCCCGAAGGGAGCCAGCAGTTCCTTGTGGCGCAACGTACCGCCGGCCGACAGCATCGCCAGATACTTCTCGGCGAAACCCTTCTCCGCATCCTGGTAGACCGCATAGAGCGAGTTCACCAGACAGTCGCCGAAGGCATAGGCGTAGACGTAGAAGGGCGAATGGATGAAGTGGGGGATGTAGGACCAGTAGTGCCGGTATCCCTCGTCGAAGCGCAACGCCGGGCCGAGGCTTTCGGTCTGCACCGCCATCCAGATCTCGCCGATGCGGTCGGACGTCAACTCGCCCTCGCGCCGTTCGGTGTGGACGCGGCGTTCGAAATCGAAGAAGGCGATCTGGCGCACCACCGTGTTCAGCATGTCCTCGACCTTGCCGGCCAGCATGATGCGGCGGCGCTTGGGGTCGGTCTCCGCCGCCAGCAGGGCGCGGAAGGTCAGCATCTCGCCGAACACCGACGCCGTTTCCGCCAGGGTCAGCGGGGTGTCGGACAGGAAATGCCCCTGCTTGCCGGCCAGGATCTGGTGGACGCCATGGCCCAGCTCATGGGCCAGCGTCATCACGTCGCGGGTCTTGCCCTGGTAGTTGACAAGCAGATAGGGGTGGACGCTGGGCACGGTCGGGTGGGCGAAGGCGCCCGGCGCCTTGCCGGGACGGACCGGGGCGTCGATCCAGGGATTGTCGAAGAAGCGCTTGCCCAAACCGGCGAGGTCAGGAGAGAAGCGGCCATAGGCGCCGAGCACGATGTCGCGCGCCTCTTCCCACGGGATGCTGCGGTCGGCATCCTCCGGCAGGGGGGCGTTGCGGTCCCAATAGTCCAGATGGTCCTGGCCGAACCACTTGGCCTTCATCGCGTAATAGCGGTGGGACAGGTCCGGATAGGCGCCCTTGACGGCGGAGACCAGCGCGTCGACCACCTCGTCCTCGACCCTGTTGGACAGGTTGCGGGCGGAGGTCGGCGTCGGATAATTGCGCCAGTCGTCCTCGATCTCCTTGTCCTTAGCCAGCGTGTTGGTGACCAGCGCGAACAGCCGCGCATTCTCGCCCAGCACCTTGCCGACCACTTCGCCGGCCTCGCGGCGGATGGCGGGGTTGCGGTCGGACAGACGGTTCAGCGCCTCCGCACAGGTCAGTTCCTTGCCGCCCATGGGGAAGCGCAGGCTGGCGATGGTTTCGTCAAACAGGCGGTTCCAGGCGGCGCGGCCGACGACATGCTTTTCGTGCAGCAGCCGCTCGATCTCGTCGGACAGCTGGTGGTCGCGGTAAAGGCGGACATCGCGCAGCCACGGCTCGTAATGGCGAAGCGACGACGATGCCTTCTGCTTGGCCGCCAGATCGGCCTCGTCCAGCCGGTTGATCTCCAGGGTGAAGAAGATCAGGTGGGCGGAGATGTCGTTCACCCGCTCCTGCGCCGACTGGTAGAACTTGGCGATGGTCGGGTCGATCATGTTGCCGTTGTAGACCAGCCCGGCATAGGACATGACGCGCGATAGCGTCTCGTCGATGCCCTCATAGCTGCGGATCGCGGCGGCCAGTTCGTCGCCCTTCAGCGTGGCCAGCTTGCCGGCGTAGCGTTCGCGGAAGGCCTTGCACTCCCGCTCCATCCGGTCGAGGTCGGCCTTCAGTTCCGGCGAGTCCATGCCGGGATAGAGGTCGCTCAGGTCCCAGGTGGGAAGCGCACCCAGTTCGGGGGTGTCGTTTGCGGCCGTGGCGGCGCTGCTGGTCATCGAATCCCTCCAGAGATTGGTTGGATCCATATAAGCGCGCACGCGCCGCGGGCAAAGTCCTCATGCGGGGCCATGCAACACCCGCCGGCCGGCGCGCAGCACGGCACCCGACAGCTCGGCCAGCGCCGTTCCGGCGATGCGGCTCTGCTGCCAATGGAGCGGCACATCCAGCGGCCGGCCCGGCACCAGCTCCACCAGCCGGCCGGCGGCGAGATGGTCGGCCACCAGCGGGTCGGGATTCATCCCCCATCCCAGCCCGGCCAGCGCCCCGTCGACGAAGGCGTGGGTGGAGGGAAGCCAATGGGTGGGCGGAGTCGGGACCTGCGCCGGTTCCAGGTCGCCAAGCACTGTCCGCAGCCATTGCGCCTGCAGCCGGTCCTTGCGGTTGAAGGTCAGGCAGGGCGCGCGGGACAGCGAATCGGCCGTCACGCCGTCCGGGAAGTGGCGGCGCATGCAGTCGGGGCTTGCAGTTGCGCGGTAGCGCAGCGCGCCCAGCGGATGGCTGTTGCAGCCGGGGACCGGTGCCGCGCTGGCGGTGACGGCGGCCAGCACCTCGCCCTTGCGCAGCCATTCGGCGCTGTGGTCCTGGTCGTCCAGCACCAGATCGAACAGGCAATCGGGCAGTTCGGCCATCGCCGCGACGAACCAGGTGGCGAGGCTGTCGGCGTTCACCGCGATGCGCAGGGTGGTCGGCCCCTCCGCCGGGATCAGGCCGGGCAGGGCGCCGCGCAGTTCGCTTTCCAGCAGGGCAACCTGCTCCACATGCTGGCACAGGCGCTGGCCGGCGGCCGTCCCGGTGCAGGGCTGGCCGCGCACCACCAGGACGCTGCCCAGCCTTTCCTCCAGCAGCTTGACCCGCTGCGACACCGCCGAGGGCGTGACGTGCAACTGCTGGGCGGCGCGTTCGAAGCTGCCGGTGCGGATCACGGCGGCCAGTGCCGCCAGCAGCGGATAGTCCAACATGGATTAGCTCCGCTTAATCGGGGCAAGGAGTGTTAAGTAGGGCAAAGGGCGGTCCGATGGTAGCGGATTGGCATCCACCGACTCCGGAACCGCGCCATGACCGACCCCTTTGCCGCCTCCCTGTTTTCCTCCGCTCTGCTCACCGCCTTCCTGCCGGGCCTGTTCCTGGGATTCAGCCTGATCGTCGCCATCGGGGCGCAGAATGCCTTCGTGCTGCGTCAGGGACTGCGCAACGAGCATGTGCTGGCGATCTGCGCCACCTGCGCCCTGTCCGACGCGGTGCTGATCCTGATCGGCGTCAGCGGGTTCGCCACGGCCGGCGCGCGCTGGCCGTGGCTGGAGCCGCTGATGCGTTATGCCGGCGCGGCGTTCCTGCTGGTCTATGGGCTGCGCAGCGCCCGATCCGCCCTGCGCAGCGGAACCGGGCTGACCCCGGCGGAGCGGGAGCCGGCGGGGCTGCTGCCGGCGCTGCTGACCTGTCTGGCGCTGACCTGGCTGAACCCGCATGTCTATCTAGACACGGTGGTGCTGGTCGGCTCCGTTTCCGCCCGCTTCGCCGAGGCGCGGGAGGCCTTCGCGCTGGGGGCGATGACGGCGTCCTTCCTGTTCTTCTTCGGGCTCGGCTATGGCGCCCGCCTGCTGCGCCCGCTGTTCGCCCGGCCGGCGTCCTGGCGGGTGATGGACGGCGTCATCGCCCTGGTGATGTGGGCGATTGCGGCCGGATTGCTGATGGGGGAGGCCGGAGCCTAAGCGTGCTCCCCCTCCTGCGCCCGCCGGATCGCCGCCTCGACGCATTGCAGGTGCAGCTTCTTGCGGGCGAGCTGGCGGGCGCGGCGTTCCTCCAGGTCGGTGGTCGCCATCGCTTCGATGCTGCAGCCGCGCCAGCCGTTGGCGTCCAGCGCGCGGGCGACCTCGGCATAGCCGAAATAGCCCTTCTCCGGCTGTTCCCAGGGTGCGCGGAAGTCGGCGCGGCGCAGGACGAAGCGGTTGGACTGGCTGCCGCCGCCGAGATTGGTGAGACGGGCCACGATCAGGCGCTCGCCGTTGCCGTGGACGACGGTCAGGATCGGGCGAATCCCGGTGATGGGTGGATCGGTGGCCATGATCCATGCATAACGGTCCGGGGGCGTCCTGACCAGAGCATCGCTGATCCGCACGCCACCCGCCTGACTTTACGCGCCGTCTGGCGCCCGAACGGAGAATCGCCGATGCGTCCCGTCCCGACTCTGCCGTCCGTTCTTCTTCCGCTCCTGTTGCTGAGCGCGCCGGCCGCGGCACAGCTGGCGCCCCCCTCCGCTCAACCCGCCTTCGCTCCGGCCGCGCCGCTGCTGGCGTGCGAGGCCTATTCCGCCGCCCCGATGATCGAGGCGCATCTGTTCTTCGGCCGCAACATCGGGGCGGACGTGGGCGTCAGCGACCGCGACTGGGCCGATTTCCTGGATGGAGAGGTTACGCCGCGCTTTCCCAACGGCCTGACCGTCATCGACGCCTCCGGCCATTGGCGGGACAGCGAGACCGGCCGGCTGATCCGGGAGCCGAGCAAGGTGTTGACCCTGCTGGCCGAAGGTGGACCGGCGACGCTGTCGCTCATCCGCGAAATCGTCGAATCGTACAAGGAGCGATTCCACCAGCAGTCGGTCGGACTCGCCATAAGGCCGGTTTGCGTTTCCTTTTGAATTCCAAGTTTCGGAACGGCGTTTCACGAACGGGGAATGCGACAGCTCGCCGCACCCCCGACCTTCTGACATTTGCCAGCACTTATGCTTTTGTCGCAGATTGTGGAGGCGGCGGAACTGATCGTTTCGCGGCCGAGAGGAAATGCGCACCGAATAGTACCAAAATAGAACGAGGGACGCCCTGCCATGAGCCCGACCGCCAGCACCACGACTGCAGAGCTTTTCGACCAGATGCATGCCCGTTCCCTGTCGGACCCCACCGGGTTCTGGGGCGAGGCGGCGAAGGACATTTCCTGGTTCAAGCCGTGGGACAAGGTGCTGGACGACAGCAACGCGCCCTTCTACCGCTGGTTCACCGGTGGGGAGCTGAACACCTGCTACAACGCGGTCGATCGCCATGTGGAGGCGGGTCGCGGCGCGCAGGCGGCGATCATCTATGACAGCCCGGTCACCCAGACCGTCCAGACCATCACCTATGCCGAGCTGCAGGATCAGGTCGCCCGCTTCGCCGGCGCGCTGCGCGCCCAGGGCGTGGAGAAGGGCGACCGCGTCCTCCTCTACATGCCGATGATCCCGCAGTCGGTCGTCGCCATGCTGGCCTGCGCCCGTCTGGGCGCCGTGCATTCGGTGGTGTTCGGCGGCTTCGCCCCGCACGAACTGGCGACCCGCATCGACGACGCCAAGCCGAAGGCAATCGTCTCGGCCTCCTGCGGCATCGAGCCGAACCGCATCGTCAAGTACAAGCCGATGCTGGACTCCGCCATCGAACAGTCGGCCCACAAGCCCAGCAGCGTCATCGTCTATCAGCGCCCGCAGGAGACCGCGGCCCTCGTCGCCGGCCGCGACGTCGACTGGATGGAGGCCGTGGCGAAGGCCGAGCCGGCGGAATGCGTGCCCGTCAAGGCCACCGACCCGCTCTATATTCTCTACACCTCCGGCACGACCGGGCAGCCCAAGGGCGTGGTGCGCGACAATGGCGGCCATGCGGTGGCGCTGCGCTGGACCATGACCAACATCTACAACGTCAAGCCCGGCGAGGTTTATTGGGCGGCGTCGGATGTGGGCTGGGTCGTCGGCCACTCCTACATAGTCTATGCGCCGCTGCTGACCGGCTGCACCACCGTTGTGTTCGAAGGCAAGCCGGTCGGCACCCCCGATCCGGGCACCTTCTGGCGCGTGATCGAGCAGCACAAGGTTGGCACGCTGTTCACCGCGCCCACCGCCTTCCGCGCCATCAAGCGCGAGGATCCGGACGCCAATTACCTGAAGAAGTACGACCTGTCGCACTTCCGCGCCCTGTTCCTGGCCGGCGAGCGGTCGGACCCCGACACGCTGCACTGGGCCGAGGACAATCTGAACGTTCCGGTCATCGACCACTGGTGGCAGACCGAGACCGGCTGGGCGATTTCGGGCAATCCGCTGGGCGTCCACCTGTTCCCGATCAAGTACGGCTCCGCCACCCGCCCGATGCCGGGCTGGGACGTGCGGGTGCTGAACGCCGAGCTGAAGGAGGTTCCGCGCGGCGATATCGGCGCCATCTGCGTCAAGCTGCCGCTGCCTCCGGGCACGCTGCCGACGCTGTGGAACGCCGACGAGCGCTTCAAGAAGTCCTACCTCGCTGATTACCCGGGCTATTATCAGACCGGCGACGCCGGCTTCATCGACGATGACGGCTATGTCTACGTCATGGCCCGCACCGACGACATCATCAACGTCGCCGGCCACCGCCTGTCCACCGGCGCCATGGAGGAGGTGCTGTCGAGCCACAAGGACGTCGCCGAATGCGCGGTGATCGGTGTGGCCGACGACCTGAAGGGCCAAGTGCCGTTGGGCTTCGTCTGCCTGAAGGCAGGCGTCACCCGTCCGCACGAGGAGATCGTCAAGGAGGTCGTTCAGCTGGTGCGCGAGCAGATCGGCCCGGTCGCCGACTTCAAGCGCGCCCTGGTGGTCGACCGCCTGCCGAAGACGCGGTCCGGCAAGATCCTGCGCGGCACCATGCAGAAGATCGCCGACAGCCAGGACTACAAGATGCCGGCGACCATCGACGATCCGGGCATTCTGCCGGAGATCGCCGATGCGCTGAAGACGCTGGGCTATGCCAAGACCAGCAGCACGCCGGCCTGATCGGGCGGACAGGGAAAAGGGCGGCTCTCGGGCCGCCCTTTCTCATTAGGCTGTGTCAGCCGGACACGACCGACAAATTCTCCGGCTCTTCGCTGCCGAGGTCTAGCAGCGGCAGAAAACTTGCCGGCTCCTGCGCGCCGGACAGAGCGTAGCGGCGGTTGAAGATGTAGCAGGGCACCGCCTGCAGTCCCATCTGGCGGGCCAGCGCGTCGGCGGCATGCACGGAAGCCGATTCGGCGTCGGTGGACAACTGGCGCCGCGTCTCGGCGAAATCCATGCCCAACCCGGCGGCGACGCTGGCCAGCGCGTCCCGGTCGCCGATGTCCACGCCCTCGACGAAATAGGCGGCGAACAGCGCATCGGCCATCGCGTTGCCCAGCCCGTGGCGCCCGGCGATTCGGACCAGCCGGTGCGCGTCGAAGCTGTTGGGCGTGCGCTGAATGCGGTCGAGCGCCAGCGGCAGCCCGTCCCGTGCCGCCGTGTCCTCGACCACCCGGTGAATCTGCCGGGCGCGCTCCCCGCCGCCGAACTTCGCGGCCAGATAATCGTCGCGCGACATCCCGCCCCGCGGCATATCCGGGTTCAGCTGGAACGGCTGCCAGCGGAGTTCCGGGCGCAGGCCGGGCCGCTGCATCAGCGCCCGGTCGAGCCGGCGCTTGCCGATGTAGCACCAGGGGCAGATCAGGTCGGCGAAGGTTTCGATCAGCATCCCGCCACTATCCGCGCCTCCCGGTTCCGCGGCAACCGCTTCTTCCATTCCTTCCGGAATGTGCAAAGGGCTCTGCAACCGTTTGTTAACCGAGTTGGACCGACAGTCCTCCGTGGTTCTCGCGGTCCCAAAGCGGCTGGCGGACATATCCCGGTGGACGATTCCCGATGAGCAATTCCTACGTCGACGGCAAGGTCCGCGAAGCGATCCTGGCGGCCAAGGGCAGCCGGATGAACGCGCAGAAGATTCTGATGGCCTGGGCCGTCGAGGACCCCGACCTGCTGCGAGGGATCGCCCAGCCCTTCCTGAAGGCCATCGCCGCGGCCGCCATCGAGCGTGCCGGCCGTCCGCCCAGCCGGAGCGCAGCCGCGCGTCCGGCGGCGGGCGGCGGGGCAGGGGGAGGGCGGCCGTCCGCTTCCGGCCTCAGCCGCGATGCGCTTGAAAACCTGTTGAACCAGTTGGGCCGCGATTCGGGAGATCCGGTTCCCCAGCGCGGCGCCCCCGCCGGCAAGGCTGCGGCGGCTGCCAAGGGGGCTGTCGTTCACGATGCACCGGCCGGCGGACCGACGCACGAGAAGGCGATGATGGCGATCGCCAAGGCCTTCGTCGCCAAGAAGGTGCGCTGAACGGCGCGGAAAAACCGAACGTTCAGGTCCCGTTGTTCGCCGTATAGGGCGTGGCGTCGTCGAACCAGCTCTTCCTGCGCGGCACCGTCCGGATCTCAGGCGGCGGGCTGGCGAGCGCCGTGTTGCCGTTGCGGTAGGGATCGGGAATGTGGTGGCACTCGACATCGGCCAGCGTGCGGTAGCAATAGACCCGCGAGCGGTCGATCTCCACCTTGTCCGGGCAATAGTCGCCGCTCTGCTCGAAGCTGATGATCGAACAGTCGCGGCCGGTCGCGGCCGACACCAGATGATCGCCGATGGTCTTCTTGGTGGCGTTCAGCGTCACCACATCAGCGCCGGCCGCCGCCAGCCCGAGCGGGGAGGTGCAGCCGGCCAACGCCATCACCGGCCCTGCCACGGCAATGGCCAGCCAACCCCGCACCGACACAGTCCGTCCCATGCCCATCGTCATCCGGCCCCTGCTGCCATGCGCGCACCGCTTATGGTCCGCCGTATTCCGCAATTGCGCGCGACCGCGGTTAACAAGCGGTGAATTCACTCATGCGGCTCGTCCTTGCGGCTCTCAGCGCGCCAGCGCACAGATGCGCGACCGGCACTGCACGACGACGAAGGCATCCTTGTCCTCGCTGCAGCCGATCTTGAAGGTCGTCGATCCCTCGCGTCCGACGGTATAGCGCAGCACCTCGACCTTGGCCGGGGTGCAGTTGCCCATGGACTTGGCGATCTCCTTGGCCTCCGCCTGCGCGGCGGAGACATTGGAGGCGGCCGGCGCCGGTTCCGCCGCCATGACGAGGCCGGCGGTCAGCAGAAGGGCGACGAGACTGCGGCAGGATGAAGCATGGAACGGCATGGCCGCACTATCGCATGGCGAGCGACCGAATCGGAAGAGGTGCCACCGAAATGTCGCAGCGTGCGATTCCCACCGCTCCGCCGCGGCGAAACTGCTATCCTGCAATGGCAACCGAAACAAGGCCGGCCGATGGCCGGCCGCAGAAATCCACGGGCTGGGGAAACGCATGACTTCGAACGATCGGCGGCTCGGCGACCGCATCCTCGCCGCTCTCGAACTGGCGCTGGAACAAAAGCACCTGGACGTCGCCGAACATCTCGCCCGGGCCCTGGAAGAAACACTGACCCGTTTCGGCGGACCCGATGCCGTCGACCACCGGGAACTGTCGGCCGGCATGATCCAGGCCTTCGACCGCCTGGAGGCTCTGCGCCGGGAAGCGCATCAACTGCCTTGAACAGGGTGGGGCGACGGCCAGGACCCGAGCGACCGGCCCGACATTAATTTTTTGCAATTTGGTGATTGACAGGCGGCCTCCCGGGCGACTACAAACCGCCCACCGAACGACGGGGGGCCTCAACGGTCCCGGTGAAAACAGCAGTCAGTTCAAAGCTTTGGCTTTGCAATTGGATGGTGTTCGAACCAAGTCGCTCAGCGCGGGTGTAGCTCAGTTGGTTAGAGCGCCGGCCTGTCACGCCGGAGGCCGCGGGTTCAAGTCCCGTCACTCGCGCCACTTTCCTTTTGAAAAATCTCTGACGTTCGCCAGTATGGCCCAAGGACTCGCAGATCGCGGGTCCTTTTTCGCATGCGAATAGTCTTTCCTTTGCCCGTTTTTAAAAACGTGGTATTACCAGGATCTACCGCAGGGACCGGCTTGTCCTTCCGCGTAGTGAAAAGCGATTCAAAGCGCTTTCCTTGCCCACGGTCTCGGCATATATTCCGGCCCGTCTGATGGGCTAATCCAAGGCATGGCTGCCACGGCTTTGCGCTTCCGCCGATTTCCGGCTGGAACGGCGCCCGTGGTCGTGGGCTTATGGGAGGAACGCGGTGTCGACTCCGCTGATCATTGAGTATCTTCCGATCCTGGTGTTTCTGCTGATCGGCATCGCGCTGGCCGCGGTGATGGTTGGTGCATCCTACGTCATCAGCCCGAAGAACCCGGACGCCGAGAAGGTCTCCCCCTACGAATGCGGCTTCGAGCCGTTCGAGGACGCGCGCACCAAGTTCGACGTGCGGTTCTACCTGGTCTCGATCCTGTTCATCATCTTCGACCTGGAAGTCGCCTTCCTGTTCCCGTGGGCGATCGCCCTCGGCGATATCGGGCTGTTCGGCTTCTGGTCGATGATGCTGTTCCTGGGCATCCTGACCATCGGCTTCATTTATGAGTGGAAGAAAGGAGCTCTGGAATGGGAGTAGAGGTCGCCAAGCCGCTGGCGCCGATTCCGCCCGGACCGGAACAGGACGCCTACATCCGCGCGGTCTCCGACGAGATCCAGGACAAGGGCTTCGTGCTGGCGAAGTACGAGGACCTGCTGGCCTGGGCCCGGACCGGCTCGCTGTGGCCGATGACCTTCGGTCTGGCCTGCTGCGCGGTGGAGATGATCCACGCCTATATGAGCCGGTATGACCTGGACCGCTTCGGCGTGATCCCGCGTCCCAGCCCGCGCCAGTCCGACTGCATGATCGTCGCCGGCACCCTGACCAATAAGATGGCCCCCGCGCTCCGCAAGGTCTACGACCAGATGCCGGAGCCGCGCTGGGTGATCTCCATGGGGTCCTGCGCCAACGGCGGCGGTTATTATCACTATTCCTACGCCGTGGTTCGTGGCTGCGACCGGATCGTTCCGGTCGACATCTATGTGCCCGGCTGCCCGCCGACGGCGGAGGCGCTGATCTACGGCATCCTCCAGCTCCAGAAGAAGATCAAGCGCGGCAACCGCATCGCCCGCTGACCACGGCGTACCGTTCCCGCCCGCAGCCATGCCGCTGCCGGGCGGGACGAACGACAAGCGCGCTGAAGACAAGTAGGAAGGCAGGGTCCCACCCATGTCCGAACAGGCGTTGAAGGAACTCGGGGACGTCATCGCGGCCAAACTCGGCGGCGACGTCCTGAAGGTCGAGGTGAGGCTCGGCGAGCTGATGGTGACGGTCAAGCGGCCGGCCATCCTGACGGTGCTGACCGCGCTGCGCGACGATCCGGCCATCCGGTTCGAGCAGCTGACCGACATCACCGCGGTCGATTACCCGGATCGCGTCGAGCGGTTCGAGGTGGTCTATCAGCTGCTCAGCTACACCCACAACCGGCGCATGCGCGTGAAGCTGGCCACCGACGAGGACACGCCCGTTCCGTCGGCCGTTTCCGTCTTCAGCGCGGCCAACTGGTTCGAGCGCGAGGTGTGGGACCTGTTCGGCATCTTCTTCGAAAATCACCCGGACCTGCGCCGCATCCTCACCGACTACGGGTTCGAGGGGCACCCCTTCCGCAAGGACTTCCCGCTGACCGGCTATGTCGAGGCCCGGTACGACGAGGACCAGAAGCGCGTGATCTACGAGCCGGTCCGTCTGACCCAGGATTTCCGCGCCTTCGACTTCCTCAGCCCGTGGGAAGGCATGACCAACGTCATGCTGCCCGGCGATGAGAAGGCGGCCCTCCAGGACGGGAGCAAGAAGCCGTGAGCATGACCGTTTCGACCGAATCGGCGACCGGCGTCGTCACGACTGGTCCGATCAGCGCGTCGGGTCCCGAGACCAAGACGCAGATCAAGCCCTATACGATGAATTTCGGGCCGCAGCACCCGGCCGCCCACGGCGTGCTCCGTCTGGTGATGGAGCTGAACGGCGAGGTGGTGGAGCGTTGCGATCCGCACATCGGCCTGCTGCACCGCGGCACCGAAAAGCTGATCGAGTACAAGACCTACGTCCAGGCCGTGCCGTATTTCGACCGCCTGGACTATGTCAGCCCGATGTGCATGGAGCACGCCTATGTGCTCGGTATCGAGAACCTGCTGCAGATCAAGGCGCCGCTGCGCGCCCAGTACATCCGCGTGCTGTTCTCTGAGATCACGCGCATCCTGAACCACATCCTGTCGATCACGACGGGCGCGCTGGACGTCGGTGCCATCACGCCGGCTCTGTGGGGCTTCGAGGAACGCGAAATCCTCATGGAGTTCTACGAGCGCGTGTCGGGTGCCCGCCTGCACGCCAACTATTTCCGGCCCGGCGGCGTCGCCTGGGACCTGCCGGACGGGCTGCTGGACGACATCTGGGCCTTCACCGAGCGTTATCCGAAGTTCATGGATGACCTCGAAAGCCTGCTGACCGAGAACCGCATCTTCAAGCAGCGCACGGTCGACATCGGCATCGTCACCAAGGAGGAGGCGCTCGACTGGGCCTTCACCGGCCCGATGCTGCGCGGCTCCGGCGTCGCCTGGGACCTGCGCAAGTCGCAGCCCTACGAAGTCTACGACCGCATGGAGTTCGACGTCCCGGTCGGCCTGACCGGCGATTGCTGGGCGCGCTATCTCGTGCGCATGGAAGAAATGCGGCAGTCGCTGCGCATCATCCGCCAGTGCTGCAAGGAGATGCCGGCCGGCCCTTACAAGATCGAGGACCGGAAGGTGTCCCCGCCGCCGCGCGGCGAGATGAAGCGCTCGATGGAAGCGCTGATCCACCATTTCAAGCTCTTCACCGAGGGCTTCCACGTCCCCGCCGGCGAGACCTACACCGCCATCGAAGCGCCCAAGGGCGAATTCGGCGTGTATCTGGTCTCCGACGGCACCAACAAGCCCTACCGCTGCAAGATCCGCGCGCCGGGCTTCGCCCATCTTCAGGGCCTGGACTTCATGTCGAAGGGTCACATGCTGGCCGACGCCGTCGCCAACATCGCCTCGATGGACATCGTTTTCGGAGAAATCGATCGATGAGCGCGCCCGCTTCCGATCACGGCCACGCCGAGCCGACCAGCTTCACCTTCACTCCGGAAAATCTGGAGCTGGCGAAGCGCATCATCGCCAAGTACCCGCAGGGCAAGCAGGCCAGCGCCTGCATGCCTCTGCTGGACGTGGCCCAGCGCCAGAACGGCGGCTGGCTGCCGCGCGTCGCCATGGACGCCGTGGCCGACCTGCTCGGCATGCCGCGCATCCGCGTGTACGAGGTCGCGACCTTCTACACGATGTACAACAAGAACCCGGTCGGCAGGCACCACATCCAGGTCTGCACCACCACGCCCTGCTGGCTGCGCGGGTCGGACGACATCGTCCACACCTGCAAGAAGAAGCTCGGCATCGAGGTGGGCGAGACCACGGCCGACGGCCAGTTCACGCTGGGCGAGGTCGAGTGCTCGGGCGCCTGCGTCAACGCGCCGGTTGTGCAGATCGGTGACGATTACTACGAAGACGTAGCCCCGGAGCACATGGAGCGCATCCTCGACGCGCTGGCGCGCGGCGAGACGCCGAAGCCCGGTTCGCAGATCGGCCGTCAGTCCTCGGAGCCGGTCGGCGGCCCGACGACGCTGAAGGCCTTTACCGCCGCGCAAGCGGACGCCACCACCGCGCAAGCGGACGATTGAGGGGGAGGGGACAGCGATGCTTCGCGATGAGGACCGCATCTTCACCAACCTCTACGGCTACCAGGACTTCGGTCTCGAGGCGGCCCGCAAGCGCGGTGATTGGGACAACACGGCGTCCTTCCTGGCCAATGGCCGGGATTGGATCATCGAGCAGGTGAAGGAATCGGGGCTGCGCGGCCGCGGCGGCGCCGGCTTCTCGACCGGCATGAAGTGGTCCTTCATGCCGAAGAACGTGACCGACAAGCCCGTCTACCTCGTCATTAACGCCGACGAGGGCGAGCCCGGCACCTGCAAGGACCGCGACATCCTGCGCCATGATCCGCACAAGCTGATCGAAGGCTGCCTGATCGCCGGTTTCGCCATCGGCGCCAGGGCCTGCTACATCTACATCCGCGGCGAGTTCTACAACGAGGGCTCCAACGTCCAGCGCGCCATCGACGAGGCGTATGCGGCGGGGCTGATCGGCAAGAACGCCTGCGGCACCGGCTACACTTACGACGTCTACATCCACCGGGGTGCGGGCGCGTATATTTGTGGCGAGGAAACCGCGCTCATCGAGTCGATCGAGGGCAAGAAGGGTCAGCCGCGCAACAAGCCGCCGTTCCCCGCCCAGGCCGGTCTCTATTCCTGCCCGACCACGGTGAACAACGTCGAATCCATCGCGGTTGTTCCCACCATCCTGCGTCGCGGCGCCTCCTGGTTCGCCGGCCTCGGCCGTCCGAAGAACTCGGGCACCAAGCTCTTCTGCATCTCTGGGCACGTCAACAACCCGTGCAACGTGGAAGAGGAGATGGGCATCCCGCTGAAGGAGCTGATCGAAAAGCATGCCGGCGGTGTGCGCGGCGGCTGGGACAACCTGCTGGGCATCATCCCCGGCGGCTCGTCGGTTCCGGTCCTGCCGAAGTCGATCTGCGACACCGTCCTGATGGATTTCGACAGCCTGCGCGAAGTGCAGTCCGGCCTCGGCACCGCCGCGGTGATCGTGATGGACAAGTCCACCGACATCGTGAAGGCCATCGCCCGTCTGTCGCAGTTCTACGCGCATGAGTCCTGCGGCCAGTGCACGCCGTGCCGCGAGGGCACCGGCTGGATGAGCCGCGTCATGCAGCGCATGGTCACCGGCAACGCGCGCATGGAAGAGATCGACATGCTGCTGCAGGTCACCAAGCAGGTCGAAGGCCACACCATCTGCGCGCTCGGCGACGCCGCCGCCTGGCCGATCCAGGGCCTGTTCCGCCACTTCCGCCCGGAAGTCGAGCGGCGCATCCAGACCTACCGCAACAGCGCCCCGCTGGCGGCCGAGTAAGGAGTTCCCGTTCCCATGCCGAAACTGACCATCGACGGGATCGAGATCGAGGTCGAACCGGGCACCTCGATCCTCCAGGCTTGCGAGCAGCTGGGGATCGAGATTCCGCGCTTCTGCTACCACGAGCGCCTCAGCGTGCCGGCCAACTGCCGCATGTGCCTGGTGGAGATGGAGCGCGCGCCCAAGCCGGTCGCGTCCTGCGCCATGCCCTGCGGCGACGGAATGGTCGTCCGCACAAACAGCGAAACCGTCCTGAAGGCCCGCAAGGGCGTCATGGAATTCCTGCTGATCAACCACCCGCTGGATTGCCCGATCTGCGATCAGGGCGGCGAGTGCGATCTGCAGGACCAGGCCATGGCCTATGGCTTCGACCGCGGCCGCTACGGCGAGAACAAGCGGGCGGTCAACGACAAGTATATGGGTCCGGTCATCAAGACCATCATGACCCGTTGCATCCACTGCACCCGCTGCATCCGCTTCATCAACGAAGTGGCCGGTGTTCCCGATGTCGGCGCCGTCTATCGCGGCGAGCATATGGAGATCACCACCTTCGTCGAGAAGGCGATCGGGTCCGAGCTGTCAGGTAACCTCGCCGACGTCTGCCCGGTCGGTGCGCTGACCCACAAGCCCTACGCCTTCACGGCGCGCCCGTGGGAACTGCGCAAGACCGAGACCATCGACGTCCTGGACGCCGTCGGCTCGAACATCCGCGTCGACGCCCGTGGGCCTGAGGTGATGCGTGTCCTGCCGCGCGTCAACGACGACATCAACGAGGAGTGGCTGAACGACAAGAGCCGCTACTCCTATGACGGTCTGAAGCGCCAGCGCCTGGACCGCCCCTATATCCGCCAGAACGGCAAGCTGGTTCCGGCCAGCTGGGCCGAGGCCTTCACCGCCATCGCGGCGCGCCTGAAGGGCCTGCCCGGCAACCGCATCGCCGCCATTTCCGGCGATCTGGCCGATGTCGAGGCCCAGTTCGCGTTGAAGGAGCTGCTGTCCCGCCTTGGTTCGGCCAACCTCGACTGCCGCCAGGACGGCGCGCGGTTCGATACTTCGGTGCGCGCCGGCTACCTCTTCAACTCAGGCATCGCCGGCATCGAGAAGGCCGACGTGATCCTGCTGGTCGGCACCAACCCGCGCTGGGAAGGCACGCTGGTCAACGCCCGCATCCGCAAGCGCTATCTGGCCGGCGGCGTCACCATCGCCTCCATCGGCGAGCAGCGTGACCTGACCTATCCCTACAGCGTGATCGGCACCGGTCCGGAGACGTTGCAGCAGCTGGTCGACGGCAGCCATCCGTTCGCCGAGACCCTGCGCGCCGCCAAGAACCCGATGATCATCGTCGGCATGGGCGCCTTCCAGCGCGCCGACGGTCTCGCGGTGCAGGCTGCCGCCCGTCTGGTCGGCGAGGCCTACGGCATGTTCCGCGACGACTGGAACGGCTTCAACGTGCTGCACACCGCCGCGGCGCGGGTCGGCGGCATCGAGGCCGGCTTCCTGCCGGGCGAGGGCGGCCGCGACGTCCACGGCATCCTCGACGGTGCGTCGAAGGGCGAGATCGACGTCGTCTACCTGCTGGGCGCCGACGAGATCGATACGGCGAAGCTGGGCAATGCCTTCGTCGTCTATCAGGGCCACCATGGCGATGCCGGCGCCCACCGCGCCGACGTCATCCTGCCGGGTGCCGCCTACACCGAGAAGAACGCGGTCTACGTCAACACCGAAGGCCGTCCGCAGCTCGCCCGCCTCGCGGTCTTCCCGCCCGGCGAAGCGCGCGAGGACTGGAAGATCGTCCGCGCCCTGTCGGAAGTGCTGGGCACCACGCTGCCCTTCGACACCCATGGCCAGCTGCGCCAGCGGCTGATGGCGGCTAACCCGATCTTCGGTGCGATCGGCGAGATGACGCCTGCCGCCTGGGCGCCCTTCGGCGCACAGGGGCCGCTCGACGCCGCTCCCTTCGTGACGCCGATCACCAACTTCTACATGACCGACCCGATCAGCCGGGCATCGGTGACGATGGCCAACTGCACGGAAGCGCTGGTGGGCCCTGCTCAGGAGAGGACTGGCACCCATGGCTGAGTTCTGGAGCGGCTTCCTCCTGCCGCTGATCATTATGGTCCTGCAAATCCTGGCGATCGTCGTGCCGCTGCTGGTCGCCGTGGCCTTCATGACCTACGCCGAGCGCAAGATCATGGGCTCGATGCAACTGCGCCAGGGTCCGGCCATCGTCGGTCCCTTCGGCCTGATGCAGCCCTTCGCCGACGGCCTGAAGCTGTTCGCGAAGGAGCAGATCCTGCCGGAAGGCGCCAACCGCATCGTCTTCTACATCGCGCCGATGCTGACCTTCTTCCTGGCGCTGATCGCCTGGGCGGTCATCCCGTTCGACTACGGGGTGGTGCTGTCCAACATCAACGTCGGCGTGCTGTACCTCTTCGCGATCTCGTCGCTCGGCGTGTACGGCATCGTAATGGCCGGCTGGGCGTCGAACTCGCGCTATGCCTTCCTGGGCGCGCTCCGCTCCGCGGCGCAGATGGTGTCGTATGAGGTCTCGATGGGCCTCATCATCATCACCGTGCTGCTCTGCGTCGGGTCGCTGAACCTGACCGACATCGTGCGCGCCCAGGAAACGGTGTGGTTCGCCATCCCGCTGCTGCCGATGTTCGTGATGTTCTTCATCTCGGCGCTCGCGGAAACCAACCGCGCCCCCTTCGACTTGCCGGAAGGTGAGTCGGAGCTGGTCGCCGGCTTCATGGTGGAATACAGCTCCGCCCCCTTCGCGCTCTTCTTCCTTGGCGAATACGCCAACATGATCCTGATGAGCGCGATGACGAGCATCCTGTTCCTCGGTGGCTGGCTGCCCCCGCTGCCCATCGCGCCCTTCACCTGGGTGCCCGGCATCGTGTGGTTCGCGCTGAAGATCGCGCTGTGCCTGTTCACCTTTGTCTGGGTTCGCGCCACCGTGCCGCGCTACCGCTATGACCAGCTGATGCGGCTGGGTTGGAAGGTTTTCCTGCCCTTCTCGCTGTTCTGGGTCGTGCTGACCGCCGGTGTCCTGGTGACCTTCGGCTGGCTGCCCAAGTAAGCGGGCCCCGAATCAAGCCAGCCTGCACCGAACCCATCACTGATGTGTCGATTTGAGTGCCGGCGAGCCGTCCAGAAAACGGGCGACCGCCGGCGAGGAAGGAGACGAAGAGGCCATGGCGTTCCTCGACCGCGCGGCGCGCAGCCTGTTCCTGACCGAGCTGCTGGGCGGCATGGCGCTGACCTTGCGCTACATGTTCAAGCCCAAGGTCACGATCAACTACCCCTATGAGAAGGGCCCCATCAGCTCGCGCTTCCGCGGCGAGCATGTGCTCCGCCGCTATGCGAATGGCGAGGAGCGCTGCATCGCGTGCAAGCTTTGCGAAGCGGTGTGCCCGGCTCTCGCCATCACCATCGAAGCCGAACCGCGTGACGACGGCAGCCGCCGCACCACGCGCTACGACATCGACATGACCAAGTGCATCTACTGCGGTTTGTGCCAGGAGGCCTGCCCGGTCGACGCGGTGGTCATGGGGCCGAACTTCGAGTTCTCCACCGAATCCCGTGAAGAGCTCTTCTACAACAAGCAGAAGCTGCTGGCGAACGGCGACCGCTGGGAGGCGGAAATCGCCCAGAACCTCGCGGCCGAGGCTCCTTACCGGTAAGCGGAAGCGAGAAAAACGATGATACTCCAAGGCATCGCCTTCTACGTGTTCGCCGCGCTGCTGGTGGCCTCCGGTGTGATGGTCATCTCGGCGCGGAACCCCGTTCATTCGGTCCTTTTCCTGATCCTCGCCTTTTTCCAGGCAGCCGGTCTCTGCGTCCTGATGGGCGCCGAGTTCATCGCGATGATCCTCGTCATCGTCTATGTCGGCGCCGTGGCCGTGCTGTTCCTGTTCGTGGTGATGATGCTCGACATCAACTTCCGCGAACTGCGCAAGGGTGCGATGGAAGCGCTGCCGCTGGGCGCGCTCGTCGGGCTGATCCTGCTGGCGGAACTGGCGGCCGTGCTGGGCGGCTGGATCGTCGCCCCGAACGTGGCGACGGTCGCCGGCGCGCCGACGCCTGCGCTCGACCAGGTGACGAACACCCATGCGCTGGGCCGGCTGATGTACACGCAGTACGTCTACCTGTTCCAGGCATCCGGCATCGTCCTGCTGATCGCCATGATCGGCGCGATCGTGCTGACGCTGCGGCACCGTCCGGGCGTGCGCAAACAGAATGTCGGCGCCCAGATCTCCCGTCGCCGGGAAGACGTGGTCGTCATTCGCAAGGTACCGACCGGGGAGGGCGTGTGATCATGGAGATCGGTCTCGGACATTACCTGACGGTCTCGGCCATCATCTTCACGCTGGGTGTGCTGGGAATCTTCCTGAACCGGAAGAACGTCATCATCATCCTGATGTCGATCGAGATGATGCTGCTGGCGGTGAACCTGAACCTCGTCGCCTTCTCGACCTTCCTGCACGATCTGGTCGGCCAGATCTTCGCCATGATCATCCTGACCGTCGCCGCCGCCGAGGCGGCCATCGGCCTTGCCATCCTGGTGGTCTACTTCCGCAACCGCGGCTCGATCCGAGTCGAAGACATCAACATGATGAAGGGCTGAGGCGGCGCCATGGAAGTGCTAGTCGTATTCCTTCCGCTCCTGGCGTTCCTCGTCGCCGGATCGATCGCGCTGTTCGGCGGGCCGAAGGCCGAGCCGGCGGCTGCGGGTCACGGAAGCCACGGTCATGGCCATGACGATCACGGGCACGCCCAGATCGCCCACGCCCATGACGATCATGCCCACCACATCTCGCACGACGAGCTGGACCACGCGCACGACGACGCCCACGACGACCACCATGTCGTCGCCGGCCCGCCGACCGTCGGCGACCGCGTCTCGCAGTTCGTGACCGCGGGCGCCGTGCTGGTCTCGGCGATCCTGTCCTGGGTCCTGTTCTTCGACGTCGCCGTGGGCGGTCATCCGCGCACCATCGAGCTGATGACCTGGATCCAGAGCGGCACGCTGGACGTGAAGTGGGCGCTGCGGGTCGACCAGCTCACCGCGGTGATGCTGATCGTCGTCAACACCGTCTCGGCCTGCGTGCACGTCTACTCCATCGGCTACATGGCCGAGGATCCGCAGAAGCCGCGCTTCATGGGCTACCTGTCGCTGTTCACCTTCGCCATGCTGATGCTGGTGACGGCGGACAACCTGGTCCAGATGTTCTTCGGCTGGGAAGGCGTCGGTCTCGCCTCCTACCTGCTGATCAACTTCTGGTACGAGAAGCCGTCGGCCAACGCCGCCGCCATGAAGGCCTTCCTGGTCAACCGCGTTGGCGACTTCGGCTTCGTGCTCGGCATCTTCTCGATCTTCGTGCTGACCGGTTCGGTCCAGTTCGACGCGATCTTCGCCAAGGCCCCGACGCTGACCGGCGAGACGCTGCATTTCCTCAGCTGGGACTTCAACGGCCTGACCATCGCCTGTCTGCTGCTGTTCATCGGCGCGATGGGCAAGTCTGCTCAGCTCGGCCTGCACACTTGGCTGCCGGACGCGATGGAAGGCCCGACCCCGGTGTCGGCGCTCATCCACGCCGCCACCATGGTCACCGCCGGCGTCTTCATGCTCTGCCGCCTGTCCCCGGTATTCGAGTACGCGCCGACGGCACTGGAAGTGGTCGCGGTGGTCGGCGGCCTGACGGCCTTCGTCGCGGCGACCATTGGCTTCACCCAGTTCGACATCAAGCGGGTCATCGCCTATTCGACGATGTCCCAGCTCGGCTACATGTTCTTCGCCATCGGCGTGTCGGCCTACGGCGCGGCAATGTTCCACCTGTTCACGCACGCCTTCTTCAAGGCCCTGCTGTTCCTCGGCGCCGGCTCTGTCATTCATGCCCTGCACCATGAGCAGGACATGCGCAAGATGGGCGGCGTGTGGCGCAAGATCCCCTTCACCTACGCGGTGATGTGGATCGGCAACCTCGCGCTGGCCGGTCTGCCCTTCTTCGCCGGCTTCTATTCCAAGGACATGATCCTGGAGGCGGCCTTCGCCTCGGGCAGCGGGGTTGGGCGCTTCGCCTTCGCGCTCGGTATCGCCGCCGCACTGATGACCGCCTTCTACTCCTGGCGCCTGCTGTTCATGACCTTCCACGGCACGCCGCGGATGGACAAGGAAGTCTACGACCATGCCCATGAGTCGCCGCTCGTCATGCTGGTGCCGCTGGCGGTGCTGACGCTTGGTGCGCTGTTCGCCGGCGTCGGCTTCCACGAGTGGTTCATCGGCCACGACCGTGCCGAGTTCTGGGGCAAGGCCCTGATGGTTCTGCACGACCACGACACCATTGAGGCCGCGCACCATCACACCCCGGGCTGGGTCAAGCTGGCTCCGCTGGTGGTCGGCCTGCTCGGCATCGCCATGGCTTATGTCGGCTACATCATGATGCCGGGCCTGCCGGGCAAGATCGCCGGCACCTTCCGCGGCATTCACCAGTTCCTCTACAACAAGTGGTACTTCGACGAGCTGTATGATGCGCTGTTCACCCGTCCGGCCAAGGCCCTGGGCTATGGGCTGTGGAAGGCGGGCGACGGTGCGGTGATCGACGGCGTGGGGCCGGATGGCATTGCCGCCGCCACCCGCGACATCGCGGCCCGCACCAGCCGGCTGCAGTCCGGTTACGTCTATCACTACGCCTTTGCCATGGTGATCGGGGTCGTCCTGTTCGTCGCCTGGCTGTCGGTTTTCGGCTGAGCGGTATCGAAGGAGAACAACAACAATGGCTAGCTGGCCGATCCTGTCGTTCGCGACCTTCCTGCCGCTCGTGGGCGTCGCGCTGATCCTGCTGTTCTGCCGGGGCAATTCCCCGGACGTGCTGCGGAACGTGCGGTACATCTCTCTGTGGACGACGCTCGTCACCTTCGTGCTGACGCTGCTCGTCTGGGCCAACTTCGATCCGCGCAATCCCGGCTACCAGATGGTCGAGAAGGCGGGCTGGATCCCGGAATTCGGCATCAACTACCACATGGGCGTCGACGGCATCTCGGTGCTGTTCGTCGTCCTGTC
Organism: Azospirillum sp. B21; assembly: GCF_008364825.1. Taxonomy (GTDB): domain Bacteria; phylum Pseudomonadota; class Alphaproteobacteria; order Azospirillales; family Azospirillaceae; genus Azospirillum. The sequence continues at coordinate 619,499 of NZ_VTTO01000001.1, read as the reverse complement.
CGGCTTCCTGATGCCGCTGTGCATCCTGGCGAGCTGGGAGTCGGTGCAGGTCCGGGTGAAGGAATACATGATGGCCTTCCTCGCGCTGGAAACCCTGATGATCGGGATGTTCTGCGCGCTGGACTTCGTGCTGTTCTACATGTTCTTCGAAGGCGTCCTGATCCCGATGTTCCTGATCATCGGTGTCTGGGGCGGTCCGCGCCGCGTCTATGCCGCCTTCAAGTTCTTTCTCTACACGCTGCTCGGCTCGGTGCTGATGCTGCTGGCGATCCTGGCCATGTATTTTGTGGCCGGCACCACCGACATCCCGACCATCACCGCCACCCAGTTCCCGCGCAACATGCAGCTGTGGCTGTGGCTCGCCTTCTTCGCCTCCTTCGCGGTGAAGGTGCCGATGTGGCCGGTCCACACCTGGCTGCCGGATGCCCACGTCGAGGCGCCGACCGCCGGTTCGGTCATCCTGGCCGGCGTGCTGCTGAAGATGGGCGGCTACGGTTTCCTGCGCTTCAACATTCCGATCCTGCCGGAGGCCACCGAGTATTTCGCGCCGCTGATCTACACCCTGTCGGTCGTCGCCGTGATCTACACCTCGCTGGTCGCTCTCGCCCAGGAGGACATGAAGAAGCTGATCGCCTACTCGTCGGTCGCCCATATGGGCTTCGTCACCATCGGCATGTTCGCGCTGAACCAGCAGGGCATCGAAGGCTCGATCTTCCAGATGCTGTCGCACGGCATCGTGTCGGGCGCCTTGTTCCTGTGCGTCGGCGTCGTCTATGACCGGCTGCACACCCGCGAGATCGCCCGCTATGGCGGTCTGGTGAAGAACATGCCGAAATACGCGGTGATCTTCCTGTTCATGACCATGGCCTCCGTCGGCCTGCCGGGCACCGCCGGTTTCGTCGGCGAGTTCCTGGTGCTGCTCGGCGTCTTCCGCGACAACACCTGGGTCGCCGCCCTGGCCGCCACCGGCATGGTTCTGGGCGCCGCCTACGCGTTGTGGCTGTACCGCCGCATCGTCTACGGCAAGCTGGTGAAGCCGGACGTCAAGGCGATGTTCGACATCACCCCGCGCGAGATCGCGGTGTTCCTGCCGCTGGTCGCCGTCGTCCTTTGGATGGGCGTCTATCCCAGCAGCTTCCTGAACGTCACCTCGGCATCGGTCGAGCAGCTGATCCAGACCTACCAGACCAAGCTGGCCGCGTCGCACGCCGCGTCCGGCGTCTCGGTCGCCGCTCGGTAAGGGGTTCTTCGACATGACCGCAGTGTTTCCCGACATCTGGCCGGCCCTGCCGGAGATCTTCCTGGCACTCTCGGGCGTCGCCCTGCTGATGCTGGGCGTGTTCCGCGGCGACGGTTTCACCCGTCCCGTCTCCTATCTGGCGATCGTCTGTATGCTGCTCGCCGCCGTCCTGGCGATGGGCTATGGCAGCGGCCGCATCGTCACCTTCAACGGCATGTTCGTGATGGACGCCTTCGGCGTCTTCATGAAGGTGCTGGTGCTGGTCTCGGCGGCTTTCGCGGTCATCCTCTCGCTCGGGTTCAACGAGCGGGAGCAGATGGCCCGCTTCGAGTTCCCGGTGCTGATGGTCTTCGCGACTCTCGGCATGCTGATGATGATCTCGGCGAACGATTTCATCTCGCTGTATGTCGGCCTGGAGACGCAGAGCCTCGCGCTCTACGTCATCGCAGCCTTCCGCCGCGACAGCGCCAAGTCGTCCGAAGCCGGCCTAAAGTATTTTGTCCTCGGCTCGCTCTCCTCGGGCATGCTGCTGTACGGTGCGTCGCTGGTCTACGGCTTCGCCGGCACGACCTCCTTCGACAAGGTCGCTGCCCTGTTCGCGGGTGGCGCCCACGTGTCGCCGGGCCTGGTGATCGGTCTGGTTTTCGTGATGGCCGGTCTGGCCTTCAAGGTCTCGGCCGCGCCGTTCCACATGTGGACCCCGGACGTGTATGAGGGCGCGCCGACCCCGGTGACCGCCTTCTTCGCGGCGGCGCCGAAGGTGGCGGCCATCGCCCTGCTGACCCGCGTGGTGATCGAGCCGTTCGGCCATCTCGCCGACCAGTGGCATCAGGTGCTGGTGGCCGCGGCCGTTCTGTCGATGGTGATCGGGTCCTTCGTCGCCATCATGCAGACCAACATCAAGCGCCTGATGGCCTACAGCTCCATCGGCCATGTCGGTTACGCCCTGGTCGGCCTGACCACCGGCACCCAGGACGGCGTGCGCGGCGTGCTGATCTACATGGCGCTCTACATCGCCATGAACATCGGCGCCTTTGCGGTCATCCTCAGCATGAAGGCCAAGGGCCAGATGCTGGAGGAGATCAAGGACTTCGCGGGCCTGTCGAAAACCAACCCGATGCTGGCCGCAACCATGGCGATCTTCATGTTCTCCATGGCCGGCATTCCGCCGATGGCCGGTTTCTTCGGCAAGCTGTACGTCTTCCTGGCCGCCGTCGCGGCGCAGGAATACACGCTGGCCGTGATCGGCGTGCTGACCAGCGTCGTGGGCGCCTTCTACTACCTGCGCATCATCAAGATCATGTATTTCGATGAGCCCGCGGTGGTGGTCGACAAGGTGGACGACGACGGCATGACCGGCGTCCTGGTGGTCACCAGCCTGTTCACCCTGCTGTTCTTCGTCGCTCCGGCGCCGATCCTGAACGGTGCGGCGGCTGCCGCGGCGGCCCTGTTCGCCGGCTGACGGCGGACCGATGTCGTTATCTCTCGAAGCGGAGGCGGCGCGTCTGCGCCTGCCTCCGGGCTTCCGGGTCAAGGCCTTCGACTCCGTCGGCAGCACGAACGACGAAGCGAAGGCCTTGTCGCGTTCCGGGGCACCCGAAGGCACAATCGTCTGGGCCCGCCGGCAGGAAAGCGGGCGCGGCCGGCGCGGCCGGGCCTGGACCTCGCCCGAAGGCAACCTCTACAGCACGACCATCCTGCGGCCCGGCCTGCCGCCGGCCGAAGCCGCCCAGGTCTCCTTCGTCGCCGCACTCGCCATCGCCGAGACCGCCGAATCGGTGCTGCCCGATCCCGGCGGCGTGCGCTGCAAATGGCCGAACGACGTGCTGGTGCATGACCGCAAGCTGTCCGGTATCCTCCTCGAGTCGGAGCCGGCGGCGGACGGCACCGTGGCCTGGGTGGTGCTTGGCGTCGGCATCAACCTGCGGCATTTTCCCGCGACCGCCGATTACGGCGCGACCTCGCTGATCGCCGAAGGGGCGCCGCCGATGGGGGCGGGCGCGCTGCTGGAGGTCTTTGCCGGCCATGTGGCGAGTTGGTACGGCCGCTGGCGCGCCCATGGCTTCGCCCCTGTGCGGGAGGCGTGGCTGTCGCGCGCCCGCGGGCTCGGCGGGCCGATCGTGGTCAGGCTGGCCGATCGGACGATCCCCGGCACCTTCGCCGATCTGGACAGCGACGGCGTTCTGTTGCTTGATCCAACGGACGGCGGACCGCGCCAGCGGATCGCCGCCGGGGACGTGTTCTTCACGCCGCCGACCGAAAGCTGATTCCAAGCGACCAGAGCCTTCAGGACCACGCCATGCTGCTTGCCATCGACGCCGGAAACACGAATGTGGTGTTCGCCATCTATGACGGCGACCGCCAGCGCGGCATCTGGCGCACGGCGACCGATCCCAAACGCACCTCCGACGAGTACATGGTGTGGCTGACCCACCTGATGGCGTTGAAGGGGCTGAAGCCGGTCGACATCCATGGCGCCATCATCGCCAGCGTCGTGCCCGGCGCCACCTTCAACCTGAAGCGGCTGTGCAAGGATCATTTCGGCTGCGAGCCGGTGATCGTCGGCCAGCCCGGCGTCGATCTGGGGGCCAAGGCGCTGGTTGACCGGCCGGAGGAGGTCGGTGCCGACCGGCTGGTCAACACGGTGGCAGCCGCTGCCACCTACAAGACCCCGCTGATCGTCATCGACTTCGGCACGGCAACCACCTTCGACGTGGTGGACGCAGACGGCAATTATTGCGGCGGCGTGATCGCACCGGGGCTGAACCTGTCGCTGGAGGCGCTGCAGATGGCCGCCTCCAAGCTGCCGCGGGTGGAGATCCAGCCGCCGGACCACGTGATCGGCAGGAACACCATCGCCTGCATGCAATCGGGCATCTTCTGGGGGTACGTCGGCCTGATCGAAGGGCTGGTGGCCCGCATCCGGGCGGAGTACGGCGAACCGATGCGGGTTGTCGCCACTGGCGGATTGGCTGTTCTTTTCGCCAAGGCTACCCATGTGATCGAACACACCGACAACGAGCTGACGCTCCGCGGTCTCCTCCTGATCCACAAGCGCAACACGGTCCAATGACACAATCCTCCAAGACAGCCGCCGGAATCCCTGCAGCCCCGGCGGACACCTTCGTTCCGGAGGATGGCGGCCTGTATTTCCTCCCGCTCGGCGGTTCCGGCGAGATCGGGATGAACCTCAACCTCTACGGCCATCAGGGCAAATGGCTGATGGTGGATCTCGGCATCTCCTTCGCCGATGACACCATGCCGGGCCTCGACGTGATCATGCCCGATCCGGCCTTCATCGCCGAGCGGCGGCAGGATCTGGTCGGGTTGGTGCTGACCCATGCGCATGAGGACCATCTCGGCGCCGTACAGTATCTGTGGCCGGAACTGCGCTGCCCGGTCTATTGCACGCCCTTCACCGCGGCCTTCCTGCGCGCCAAGCTGCACGAGAAGGGCCTGAGCGCGACGGTTCCGATCCATGAGATCCCGCTGGGCGGCACGGTGGAGATCGGTCCCTTCTCCGTCGAATACGTCACCATGACGCACTCGATTCCGGAGCCGAACGCGCTCGCCATCCGCACCTCCGCCGGCACCGTCCTGCACACCGGCGACTGGAAGCTGGACCCCGATCCGCTGGTCGGCGACACCGCCGACGAGGCGCGGCTGCGCGCCATTGGCGACGAGGGGGTGCTGGCGCTGGTCGGCGACAGCACCAACGCGCTGGTCCCGGGTTCCGCCGGGTCGGAGGCGACGGTGCGCGCCTCGCTGATGGAGCTGTTCGGGCGTTACCGCGGCTCGCGAATCGCCGTCAGCTGCTTCGCCACCAACGTGGCGCGGCTGGAGAGCATCGCCGCCGCCGCCGCCGCGCATGACCGTCATGTGGCACTGGTCGGCCGGTCGCTGTGGCGGATCAACGAGGCCGCGCGGGCCAGCGGCTATCTGGCTGACGTGCCGAAATTCCTGTCGGAGCATGACGCCAGCTATCTGCCGCGGGAAAAGCTGGTGCTGATCTGTACCGGCAGCCAGGGAGAGCCGCGATCCGCCCTTGCCCGCATCGCCGCCAACGATCATCCGCAGGTCACGCTGTCGCGCGGCGACGTGGTGATCTTCTCCTCCCGCGAGATCCCCGGCAACGAGCGGGCCATCGGGCGCATGCAGAACCAGCTGGTCGCGCAGGGCGTGGAACTGGTCACGGCGGACGAGGCTGCGGTCCACGTCTCCGGCCATCCGGCGCGGGACGAGCTGGTGCGCATGTACCAATGGGTGCGGCCGCGCATCGCGGTGCCGGTCCACGGCGAGCAGCGCCACCAGCAGGCCCACGCCGCCCTGGCGGAAGATTGTCAGGTCGCCCACAGCATCGTGCCGGCCAATGGCGAACTGATCCGCCTCGACGGGGCGGAGGGCGCGCAGGTGGTCGCCCATGTGCGGTCCGGCCGCATGGCGGTGGACGGCAAGCGGCTGGTGCCGCTCGACACCGGCATGATGCGGGCACGCAACCGCATGGTGAACAACGGCGCCGCCGTGGTGACGCTGGTCATGACCGGAACGGGCGAGCTTCTGACCGCGCCGCAGGTGGCGGTGATGGGGTTGATCGACGAAGCGACCGACCGCGACATGCTGCTGGACGTCATCGACGCGGTGCGGGAATCGGTGGCGATGCTGCCCAGATCAACGCGCGCCGACGATGCCCAAGTGAAGGAGGCGGCACGGATTGCCGTCCGCCGCTGCTTCAATGCGTCCCATGGCAAGAAGCCGGTGACGGAGGTCCATCTGGTCCGCGTCTGACGGAAATTTGTGTATAACAGGCTTATCAGAGCCCGCTAACGGGCCAGACGGACAGCCAGCGAGAGGACACGCATGATCGGGAAGCTCAACCACGTCGCCATTGTCGTTCCGGACCTGCCGGCGGCGACGGCGCTTTACCGCGACACGCTGGGGGCCGCGGTGTCTCAGCCGGTGGATCTGCCGCCGCATGGCGTGACCGTGGTATTCGTCACCCTGCCGAATACCAAGATCGAGCTGCTGCATCCGTTCGGCGAGAAGTCGCCGATCGCCGGCTTCCTGGAAAAGAACCCGTCCGGCGGCATCCACCACATCTGCTACGAGGTGGACGACATCCTGGCCGCCCGCGACCGGATGAAGGAGCAGGGCGCCCGTGTGCTGGGCGATGGCGAGCCCAAGATCGGCGCCCACGACAAGCCGGTCCTGTTCCTGCACCCCAAGGACTTCTGCGGGACGCTGGTGGAACTGGAGCAGGCCTGATCCCTCCGCCGGGCTGCACGGAGAGGGTGGGGAGACGAGAGGCGACGGAGAGGGCGATGGACAACTGGGTGACGGCGGTCTTCGTCTATATCGTCGTGTGGTGGGTGGTGTTGTTCGGGGTGCTGCCCTGGGGTGTCCGGACGCCGGACGAACCGGAACCCGGCATGGCCTCCTCCGCCCCCGTCGAACCGCGCATTCTGCGCAAGTTCATGATCACTTCGGTGGTCGCCCTGCTGGTGTGGCTGGTGATCTTCGGCGTGGAGCGCTCCGGGATCATCTCCTTCCGCGAGATGGCGCGGCATATGTACTGACCGACCGGAGAGGAGAGGGCGGGTGAGCCTGACCTATTGCGCGGCCGCACCCGGCCATCCCCACCACGGCCCCTACCATGACGGCGAATACGGCTTCCCGAGCGGCGACGACCGGGTGCTGTTCGAACGGCTGGTGCTGGAGATCAACCAGGCCGGTCTGTCCTGGCTGACCATCCTGAAGAAGCGTGAGGCGTTCCGCGCCGCCTTCGACGATTTCGACATCGACCGGGTCGCCGCCTATGGCGAGGCGGAGCGGGCGCGGCTTCTGGCCGACGCCGGTATCATCCGCAACCGTCTGAAGGTCGATGCGGTGATCGAGAATGCCCGCCGGATCATCGCCCTGCGCGAGACCCACGGCTCCTTCCACGGTTGGCTGCGCGCGCACCACCCCTTGACCAAGGCGGAATGGGTGAAGCTGTTCGGCCGAACCTTCCGCTTCACAGGCGGCGAGATCGTCGGCGAGTTTCTGATGAGCCTGGGTTACCTGCCGGGTGCGCACCAGCCCGATTGCCCGGTCCACGCCGTCGTCCTGGCCCAGAGTCCGCCCTGGAAAACCGCTGTGGACGGCGGCTATCGCGGGTATGAGCCCACGAAGTAGGCAAAGGTCCGGTCAGAACGGCGGCAATCGCTGAAAGGCTGGGCAAAAATGCAAATACTTTGAGCATGGCAGGGTATTGCCTTTGTTTTGGGCTTGCCATGGCTGCGGCACGGGTTCACTCTTTTCATGTGACGAGGGAGGACCATTCCTCCCTTTCCGACGCCTGGTGGCGATTCCTCCCTAAACTCGACAGGCCGCGCCGCATTCGCCGCGCGGCCTTTCTTTATCCACAATGCCGATTGTTGGCTGGTGGACAGGAAATTTCCTCTGCAGGTCCAGAAAACGTTAACGGTTTGCTTGGTAGCGTTGCTCGGGCCGACTCTGCCTTGGGGTTTCCCCCTATCCGGCGAGAATGGCTGCAAAGAACGCCGTCCGGAGGCACGCGCCGCCCGGATGGCCGTCCGCATTGGCCCATCGGACCAACCGGTCATTCGCCCGTTCAGGCGGGCGTCAGAAGAAGGACGACAGTCGAGGCGCCGATGGCCGCGAACGAAAACGAACGATTCGATCAGTTCGCCGCGGTTCTGACGACCGAACTGTTGGAGCGGACCAGAAAAAGCATGGAGTTGCTGGCGCCGGACCAGCAGCCCTGCTCCATGCTGCCTTTCATCCAGACGCCATCCTTCGTCGAGTTCTATCAGGACCTCGTGCGCGTCGGCATCCTGCCGGTGGTGCTCAGCCGCCGACCGGTCCGCGCCATCGTCGGCGATGTCGATTGGGCGCGGGAAGGCCGCGAATATCTGCTGACCGTGCTGGATGACCGCTCCAACGCCATCTTCACCGCCTGGGAATATGCCTGGGACTCGCTGTGGGACGAGCGCAAGGTCGGGCAGGACAGCGGCGGCGCCGGTGGCGGCGCCAAGCCGAAGAAGGGCTTCTTCAGCGTCCTGTTCGGCCGCAAGCGCGAGGAGAGGTCCGACGGCGGCCAGGGTGGTGGTGCGGAGGGAGGCGTGATGGCCGGATTGCACATCATGCTGACAGAACTGGCGGAGAAGCGCGGTTTCCTGCCATTGTTCCACGACGATGTCCGCATCCTGAAGGCCCTGCCGCGGCTGAAACCCGGCCGGGTCGCCCAGGCGTGGAAGGAGATCACGCAGTACCACCACCAGGAATTCTACATGCCCGAACCGGAGCAGGCTAAGCCGGGAGTGACCTCCGACTGCCTTCAGAAATGGCATTACAATCTGCCGGACAAGATCGGCGAGTTCCTGGTGCTGAAGGCCGCGGTGGACCTGGAGCATGTGAACAAGCCCTTCATCGGCAAATACATCCGCCAGTCGGCGCGGACCCAGGAGGAGGCGGAGAAAGGGATGCCTTACCTGTCGCTCTATTGGAAAGCCATGCGCAACCCCGCCATGCTGGCCGAGCGGCACACGCTGTGACGGCGCCAATGGCCCTGCGCGCCGGCCTGACCGCGTGCCTGCTGGCTCTTGCGGCCGGAACCGCATCGGCGCAATCGCAGCCGCAGTTGCCGGGTCCGATCCCTTTGACCCCCGATGTCGCCCGCGAGCGGCCGGTGATCGATTTGTCGCTGTGCCAGCGGCTGACCCGCCATGTGCCGGCCGCCGACGTGGAATACCGGCCGGGGGTGGATGTGAACGGCCGCCCGGTGATGCCGGCCGACCTGCCGGGCACCGCGGGCGCGCAGCCGCCAATTCCCATCGACCTGCCGCTGTCGGTGGATCTTGCCCGGCGGATGGGCATCGCCCTGCCGTCGGTGCCGTTTCTGCCCGACGACGTGACCTCGGTCTGGCTCAGCGTCGTCGGCGACCGGCTCTATCTCAACGGCCAGCCGATCGATCCGGGGGCGGAGGACCGCCTCTACGCCTATTGCCGCACCCGGTAGGGCCGGGCCGGCCGGGAAGGAAGCGGGGGCTTACAGTGGACAAGTGCGGGCGACCTTCCTAAAGTCGCTCACCCGCCGCCCGAGTGCGCTCCTGTTCGAAAAAGGAGCATGTCCGCGCGGCCTTGTCGAACACCTCGCACACGAGAGCAGAGCCATGCGGCTGTCCAGCTTCTTCATGCCGACCCTCAAGGAGACCCCGACGGAGGCGCAGATCGTCTCGCACCGCCTGATGCTGCGGGCCGGGATGATCCGCCAGACCAGCGCCGGCATCTATGCCTGGCTGCCGCTGGGCTATCGGGTTCTGCGCAAGATCGAGCAGATCGTCCGCGAGGAGCAGGATGCCGCCGGTGCGCAGGAACTGCTGATGCCGACCATCCAGTCGGCCGATCTGTGGCGCGAGAGCGGCCGTTACGACGATTACGGCAAGGAGATGCTGCGCATCACCGACCGCCACGACCGCGAGATGCTGTTCGGCCCGACGAACGAGGAGATGATCACCGACATCTTCCGCTCTTTCGTCAAGAGCTACCGCCAGTTGCCGCTGAACCTCTACCACATCCAGTGGAAGTTCCGTGACGAGATCCGCCCGCGCTTCGGCGTGATGCGCGGCCGCGAGTTCCTGATGAAGGATGCCTATTCCTTCGACATCGACCCGGCCGGCGCCCGCCGTTCCTACCAGAAGATGTTCCTGGCCTATCTGCGGACCTTCGCCCGCATGGGGCTGAAGGCGATCCCGATGCGCGCCGACACCGGCCCGATCGGCGGCGACCTGAGCCACGAGTTCATCATCCTGGCCGAGACCGGCGAGAGCGGCGTCTTCTGCCACAAGGACTGGATGAACCTGGACGTGCTGAAGGACGCCCCCGGCATGGAGGACGACCTGCAGCCCTTCTTCGACCGCGTCACCGCCATCTACGCCGCGACCGACGAGAAGCACGACCCGGCCAACAGCCCGGTGCCGGAGTCCGATCTGGTCTCGGCCCGCGGCATCGAGGTCGGCCACATCTTCAACTTCGGCACCAAGTATTCGAAGCCGATGAATGCCGTGGTCGCCGGCCCGAACGGCGAGTCGATCCCGGTGGAGATGGGCAGCTACGGCATCGGCGTGTCGCGCCTGATGGGTGCGATCATCGAGGCCAGCCACGACGACAACGGCATCATCTGGCCGGACGCCGTCGCGCCCTTCAATGTCGGCCTGATCAACCTGAAGTCGGGCGACGCCGAGACCGACCGCGTCTGCGCCGAGCTGTATGCGAAGCTGGAAGCCGCCGGGCTTGAGGTCGCCTATGACGACCGCGACGAGCGTCCCGGCGCCAAGTTCGCCGACATGGACCTGATCGGCGTTCCCTGGCAACTGGTCGTCGGGCCGCGCGGCCTGAAGAACGGCGTCGTCGAACTGAAGCGCCGCGCCACCGGCGAGAAGGAAGAGTTGCCGGTCGAGGCGGCGCTGGCGAAGCTGCTGGGCTGATCGGCTTACCCCGTGAGGAGGCCCGGATCGCCGTGATGCCGGCGATCCGGGCTTTGCCCTTTTTCCGCCACGCTCACGTTCCCATGTAGGGCATCGTTTCCGCCCACCCACAGGACCCCAGCCGCATGATCTTCACCGCCTTCGAACGCATGGTCGCGATGCGTTACCTCCGGGCGCGCCGCCAGGAAGGGTTCATCTCGGTCATCGCGGGGTTCTCGCTGCTGGGCATCGCGCTCGGCGTCGCGACCCTCATCATCGTGATGGCGGTGATGAACGGTTTCCGGGCGGAGCTGCTGGGCCGCGTGCTCGGCCTCAACGGGCACCTCAACGTCTACAATGTGCGCGGTGGGCCGCTGCCGGACTTCGACATCCTGGCCGGCAAGCTGCGCAACACGCCCGGCGTCAGCAACGTCACCCCGACGGTGGAAGGACAGGCGCTGGTGTCGGTGCGCGGCGTCGCCTCGGGCGCGGTCATCCGCGGCGTGCGGGCGGAAGACTTCAAGGCGCGGCCGACGCTTGCCAACAACGTCATCCGCGGCTCGGCCGAGGAGTTCGGGGAGGACCGCATCGCCATCGGCTCCCGCATGGCCCAGCGGCTGGGCTTGAGCGTCGGCGACCAGATCACGCTGATTGCGCCGCAGGGCAACGTCACCGCCTTCGGCACCGTGCCGCGGATGCGCAGCTATCCCATCGGCGCGATCTTCGACGTCGGCATGTTCGAATACGACAACAGCTTCATCTTCCTGCCGCTGGAGGAGGCGCAGGCCTTCTTCCGCACCGGCGACGCCGTGACCTCGCTGGAGGTCTTCGTCGACGATCCGATGCAGATCGTTGCCGCGCGGGCCGCCGTGCAGTCCGCGGTCGCGGGGGAGGGAAGGGTGGTCGACTGGCAGCAGTCGAACGCCAGCTTCTTCACCGCCCTTCAGGTCGAACGCAACGTGATGTTCCTGATCCTGTCGCTGATCATCATGGTCGCGGCCTTCAACATCATCTCCAGCCTGATCATGCTGGTGAAGGACAAGGGGCGCGACATCGCGATCCTGCGCACCATGGGGGCGACGCGCGGCATGGTCATGCGCATCTTCTTCCTGTCCGGCGCCAGCGTGGGCGTGACGGGGACGCTGCTGGGGCTGGCGCTGGGCGTGTCCTTCGCGCTGAATATCGAGAGCATCCGGCAGGTGATCCAGGGGCTGACCGGCACCAACCTGTTCAACGCCGAGATCTATTTCCTCTCCCACCTGCCGGCCAAGATCGACTGGAGCGAGGTGGTGCAGGTGACGCTGATGGCGCTCGGCCTGTCCTTCGCCGCCACCATCTACCCGTCCTGGCGCGCCGCCCGGCTCGATCCGGTGGAGGCCCTGCGCTATGAGTGACGCGGTCATGCAGCCGATGCTGGAGTTGAAGGGCATCGTCCGCCGCTTCGAACAGGCGGGCGAGATTCTGGAGGTGCTGCGCGGGGTCGATCTGACCGTCGGCGCCGGGGAATTGGTGGCGCTGGTCGGCCCGTCGGGTGCCGGCAAGTCGACGCTGCTGCACATCGCCGGCCTGCTGGAACGGCCGACCGGCGGCACGGTGCGCATCGCCGGCACCGACGTGTCGAACCTGGACGACGGCAAGCGGACCGAGGTGCGGCGCCGCTCCATCGGCTTCGTCTACCAGTTCCACCACCTGCTGCCGGAATTCTCGGCGCGGGAGAACATCGTGCTGCCGCAAATGATCGCCGGCGTGCCGAAGTCCGTCGCCCGCCAGCGCGCAGACGAGCTTCTGCGCATGGTCGGGCTGGAACAGCGCGGCACCCACCGTCCGGCCCGCCTGTCGGGCGGCGAGCAGCAGCGCGTCGCCATCGCCCGCGCGCTGGCCAACGCGCCGTCGCTGCTGATCGCCGACGAGCCGACCGGCAACCTCGACCCGCATACCGCGGAGCATGTCTTCACCATGCTGTCGGCCATCGTCCGGCAGGCCAAGGTGGGGGCTCTGGTCGCGACGCACAATCTGGACCTCGCCCGCCGCATGGACCGGGTTCTGGAGATGCGCGACGGGCGTCTGGTCGAATACCAGCCGTCGGAACTGGTCCCGCTGGCAGAGGCTGCGCCGGAAGCGTCATAGGCCGAAAGCGCGTCCTAGCCCCGGTTGCCAAGCCGGCGCCGTGCCCCCACTCTCAAGCGCGACCGCACCGGCTGAGCTGCGGCATAGGCAAGACAGGGGGCATCGGGGATGGACCAGCGTATCATCGACCTATACGACGAATACACCCATGCGCCGCTGCCGCGCCGCGTCTTCCTGGAACGGCTGGCGGTGCTGGCCGGCAGCGCGGCGGCGATCCCGACCATCCTGGCGGCGATCGAGCCGAACTATGCCCACGCGGCCATCGTCGGCGAGGACGACAAGCGTCTGGCGGCGGAAAAGGTGAGCTTCCAGGGGGCGACCGGCGACGTTGCCGGATATCTCGCCCGGCCGAAACTCTCGGACAAGGCCCCGGCGGTGATCGTCATCCACGAGAACCGCGGCCTGAATGCCTATGTCGAGGACGTCACCCGCCGTCTCGCCACCGAAGGCTTCGTGGCGCTCGCGCCCGACCTGCTGTCGCCGCTGGGCGGTACGCCGCAGGACCCGGACAAGGCCCGCGACATGATCGGCCAGCTCGACGGCGACAAGACGGTCAACAACCTGATCGCGGCCATGAGCTACCTGATGGCCTACCGCTATTCCTCGGCCAAGGTCGGCGCCGTCGGCTTCTGCTGGGGCGGCGGCATGGTCAACCGGCTTGCGCTGAAGGCGCCCGACCTGAAGGCCGGCGTCGCTTTCTACGGCCCGGCGCCCGACCCGGCGCTGGTCACCACCGTCAAGGCGCCGCTGATGCTGCACTACGCCGGGCTCGATCAGCGCATCAACGCCGGCATCCCCGCCTATGACGAGGCGCTGAAGAAGGCCGGCGTCGAACATCAGATCCACATGTACGAGGGCGTCAACCACGCCTTCCACAACGACACCTCGGCCGAACGCTACAACAAGGAGGCCGCTGACCTCGCCTGGACGCGGACGGTGGAGTTCTTGAAGGCGAAGCTGGCTTAGGAGAGCGCTATTGGCGCCCTCCCCATCCCTCCCCCGCTTCGCGGGAGAGGGGGTAGGATGCTTGGTGGCATGACATAATTGCCAAGGCGGCGGAGTTCCCTCTCCCGCGGAGCGGGGGAGGGCTAGGGAGGGGGCATTCAGCGCGACATCTCTCCCAACACCTCCGCCGTCTCCACCACCGTCGCATATTCGCCGTCCATATTGGCGAGCGAAAGGTCGTGGACCTCGTCCGCCGTGCGCAGCCTCCCCGAGCGGTCCAGCCGGGCGAAGGTGAAGCAGGCGTCGGCGACCAGACGCACGTCGTAACCCAGGTTTCCGGCCATCCGCACCGTCGCCTCGACGCTGTTGTTGGTGATGACGCCGGCCACCACCAGCGTGCCGATGCCGCGGTCGTGCAGCCACTCGTCGAGACCGGTGCCGATGAAGGCGCTGTTCACGGCCTTGCCGATCACCGTCTCGCCTGCAAGCGGCAAGGCCTCCTCCTTGAAGGCGTGGCCGGGGCCGCCCGGACGGTAGGTGGAGTCGGGCTCCATCGAATCGTGGCGGATATGGACGATGGGCCGCCCGTCCCGCCGCCATGCGGCCAGCAATGCGGCGACGTTGGCTTCGGCCTGCGGGTTGTTGCGCGGACCGATGCGGCTCCAGCGCGGATCGTCGATGGCCTTTTGCAGGTCGACGATCAGCAGGGCGGCGTTGTGGGGGAGCGTTTCCATGTCGACGATCCTGCCGCCATTGTCCATCGCGTGACAAGTGGCGCGGTTTCTGGCTCTAATCCGGCGCTCGATCCCCAACCCCACCGTCCTGCGCTGAACCGGAGGCGCCGTGCTCGCATCCCCTCTGTCCTTGTTTGCCGTCGCCGTCGGTGGTGCCGCCGGATCGGTGGCGCGCTATCTGATGCTGCTGGCGATCATGCAGTGGGTCGGCACCCGGTTCCCGGTGGGGACGATCGTCGTCAACGTCATCGGCTGCACGGTGATGGGCGTGCTGTCGGAACTGGCGGCACTGACCTGGTCGCCCTCGCCGGAGTTGCGCGCCCTGCTGCTGGTCGGCGTGCTCGGCGGCTTCACCACCTTCTCCTCCTTCACGCTGGACATCGGCGTTCTCGTCGCCCGTGACGAGTTCGCCGCGGCGGCGGGATACTTCCTCGCCTCGACGCTGTTCAGCGTGGTGGGCTTCTTTGCCGGCCTGTGGGCCGTGCGTTCTCTTGTTTCGGTGTCCCTCTGATGACTGACTCTCGCAATCCCGCCGCCGATCACGCCGATGCCGCGTCAACCGAATCCAAGGGCGACAGCAAGGTCGAAACCCGCATCGTCACGGCCGACGAGGCCGACATGCGGCTCGACCGCTGGTTCAAGCGGCATTTCCCCGACGTGAACCACAGCTATCTGCAGAAGCTGCTGCGCACGGGCCAAGTCCGCATCGACGGCAAGCGGGCGGAGACGTCGTCGCGGCTGGCGGCGGGACAGGGCGTGCGCATTCCGCCGCTCGCCGCCTGGGCGGCTCCCGTCAAGGGGCCCAATCCGGGGGCGGGCAAGCCCAAGGGCATGTCGGACAAGCAGATCGCCGAGTTGCAGGCGCTGGTGCTCTACCGCGACGCCGACGTGATCGCCATCAACAAGCCGGCCGGGCTGGCGGTGCAGGGCGGCACCGGCACCTCCAAGCACCTCGACGCCATGCTCGACGCCCTGCGCTTCGACGGCAACGAGCGGCCGAAGCTGGTCCACCGGCTGGACAAGGACACGTCGGGCGTCCTGCTGCTGGCCCGTACCACCTTTGCCGCCAGCAAGCTGACCGAGCTGTTCCGCGGCAGTGCGGTGCGCAAGATCTACTGGGCCGTCACCGTTGGCGTGCCGACGCCCTACCAGGGCAAGATCGACCTCGCGCTGGCCAAGGAAGGCGGTCCGCATGGCGAGCGGGTGGCGGAGAACAAGGAAGAGGGCAAGCGCGCCGTCACCGTCTATTCGGTGCAGGAGAATGTCGGCAAGCAGGCGGCCTTCGTCGCCATGTGGCCGCTGACCGGCCGCACCCACCAGCTGCGCGTCCACATGGCCGCCGTCGGCACGCCGATCCTCGGCGACGGCAAATATGCCGGGCAAGGCGCCTTCCTGGCCGGGGCGGAGGTGGCGAAGAAGCTGCATCTGCATGCGCGCCGGCTGATCCTGCCGCACCCGCGCGGCGGCAAGACCATCGACGTCACCGCACCGCTGCCCGACCACATGCAGGCGACCTGGAAGTATTTCGGCTTCAGCCCGAACCTGCGCGACGACCCGTTCGAGGATTTCGAGTGATGGCGCTACCGCTGCGTCTCGCCCTGTTCGATTGCGACGGCACGCTGGTCGACAGCCAGTTCGCCATCATCGATGCCATGACCCAGGCCTGGGCCGAGCATGGGCTGGGCGAACCCGACCCGATGGAGGTCCGCCGCATGGTCGGGCTGTCGCTGGTGGAGGCGGTGGCCCTGCTGCTGCCGACGCACGACGCCGAGACCCATGTGGCGGTGGCGGAAAGCTACAAGCGGGCCTTCTCCGCCGCGCGCAGCCGGGGCGAGGTGGACGAGCCGCTGTTCCCCGGCATCGTCGACACGCTGGCGGCGCTGGAGGCGGCGGGCGTCCTGCTGGGCGTCGCGACCGGCAAGTCGCGGCGTGGGCTGGACGCGGTGCTGAAGGGGCACGGGCTGACCGGGCGCTTCGTCACGCTGCAGACCGCCGATGTCGGTCCTGGCAAGCCGAACCCGCACATGGTCCAGCGCGCGCTGGCGGAGACCGGCGCCGAAGAGGCAGGCACGGTTGTGATCGGCGACACGACCTACGACATTCAGATGGCCCGCAACGCGCGGGTGCGATCGGTCGGCGTCTCCTGGGGCTATCATGCGGTGCCGGAGTTGGAGCGGGCCGGGGCGAACCGCATCGTTCACCGCGGGCGGGATGTCGCCACCGCGGTGCTGGAGCTTTTGGAAGGGTAAGCGATGAAGCGTTTCTACAAGGCGGCGGGGATCGGCGAGACCGAGGGCGGCTTCCGGGTCGAGCTCGACGGCCGTCCGGTGCGGAGCCCGGCCAAGGCGCCGCTGGTCTTCCCCAGCCGGCCGCTGGCCCAGGGCGTGGCTGACGAATGGGCAGCTCAGGGCGACCAGATCGACGCCCATTCCATGCCGCTGATGCAACTGTCGAGCACCGCCGTCGACCTGATCCCGGCCAAGCGGCCCGACATCGTCCAGGCCATCAGCGCCTATGCCGGCACCGACCTGCTGTGCTACCGCGCCGAGCATCCGCAGCCGCTGGTGGACCGTCAGGCCCAATTGTGGCAGCCGCTGTTGGACTGGGCGGCGTTGACCTACGACGCGCCGCTGCATGTCTGCGCCGGCCTGATGCCCAAGCCGCAGCCGGAGGAGGCGCTGGCCGCTCTGCGCCGGGTGGTGGAGCGGACGGACGACTGGTACCTGTCGGCGCTGCAGACCACGACCGGCGTCTGCGGCTCCATCATCGTGGCGCTGGCTTTGCTGGAAGGCCGCATTGGTGCGGAAGAGGCTTTCGAGGTCTCGCAACTGGACGAGACCTACCAGATCGAACAATGGGGCGAAGACGCCGAGGCCACGAAGCGCCGCGCGAACGTGCGTGCGGAGATTGTGGCCTGCCGGCGCTTTGTGGATCTGCTGCGGGGGTGAGGGTGCCGAGTTAGACCCCCACCCCAACCCTCCCCCGCTGGGCGGGGGAGGGGGTAAGTGCCGATGCGAGAGAGCGGCGGCAGTCCCTCCCCCACCCAGTGGGGGAGGTTAGGTGGGGGTCTAACTCCCGCAAGACCGCAGCAACCCTTACTTCGCCGTGCTGCTGCCGGTGGTCCCGGTCGACCCGGTGGTCGGGGCGGCGCCCGGCGCCATCTTCTCGTCCTCGGCCGGCTTCCGGTTCTTGTTCAGCGACGTCATGGTGTCGTCGTACTTGAACTCCGGCATCGCCTTGACGTCGTCGCGGCTCATGCCGGCCAGGTTCAGGCGGTTGTTCTGCGCATCCCAGTTGGCGGCGGTGTAGTCGACCGCGACCTGCTTCTCGCCGATGCCGAGGAAGCCGCCGGAGCTGACCACCAGCTGCTTGGCCTGCCCGTTGGCGTCGAGGATCACGTCGTCGACCTCGCCGATCTTCTCGTTGTCGCGGCCGTAGATGTTCTTGCCGATCAGTTCCTCGGCGCTGGCCAGCTGGCCGCCCGTGGCACCGGTGGCCGCCGTGCTGCCGGCGGTGCTGCCGGTGGTCGCGCTGTCCGGCGACGCGCTGTTCGACATGCTGGAGGTCGACGAGGACGGATTGCCCACGGTCGGCGAGGTGGTCTGCGCGACGGCGGCGCCGGAGAGCAAAGCCAGCGTGGCGGCGGTGACAATCAGGGTGCGACGCATGGGGTGGCTCCTTTGTCGTTGTGTCGAAAGACACCAGAACAACAGGCGCAAGCCCCGTTTGATTTCACCTTCCGTGAACTCTTTCGGTGTGGGACTAGCCCTTGGTGGTAATGTCCCAGCCCGGTTCCTGCGGCGTCAGCGTCGCCGGACCGGCCTGGAAGGAAAGCCCGTTCGCGGCCGCGCGCTGCACCTCCTCCAGCCGCAGCAGGACGAGCGCCGAACCTTCGCGGGCGCTGCGGATTTCCCCGGCGTCCTTGCCGTCCAGCGTCACCAGGGTGCCGGGCTCCGGCGTCGGCCCGTCGATGGCGGCGGGGAACAGCTTCTTCTTGATCAGGGCGCGGTACTTGGTGCGGGCGGTCAACTCCTGCCCCATGTAGCAGCCCTTGTCCCAGGAGATGGCGTTCAGCGCGTCCATCCGGTTCTCCAGGGGAATCGACTTCTCCGGAATCAGCTCGCCGGTGCCGTCCGGCACGCCAAGCGACAGGCGCAGGCGGTCGTACTCTGCGGCATCCCGTCGCACCAGTCCTGCCGCGTCCAGTTCCGCGATGCCGTCTGCAGGCAGGAACAGGCGTGCGCCGAGTGCCGGCAGACGGGGGTCGGTGAAGGCGATCCCGCCGCCGAATGGCCGCGCCGTGCCCGGCTCCGCCGGCAGTCCCAGCGCTGACAGCGCACCCTCCCCGAAGGCCACCACGACGCGCAGCGCCTCGGCCCTGTCCTCCAGCGCGATCTTCGAACGGAGCTTGTACATCTTCAGCCGGCGCAGCAGGTCGGCGCGCCGGTCCGTCTCCGGATCGAGCAGAAGTGCCGCGGCCGAATCCACACCCGACTCGACGGCTCCCGATTCGACGGCTCCCGATTCGACGATGGTGAAATCATGCAGAAACTTGCCCTGGGGGGTCAGGAACAAGGCATAAGCGGCATGGTCGGGGGTGACGCGCAGCATGTCGTTGGACACCAGCCCCTGCAGGAAGGCCTTGCGGTCGTCCCCCGTCACCGCCACCACGCTCCGCCGGTCCAGCACCGCGTAACCCGCCGACATCCTTGCCTCCACCCTGTCCGATCGGCCGAACCGCCGACCGTCTGGAGTGTTGGTCCGAACGGCCCGGCTGGCAAGGGCCTGCCGCATCGCAACAGCCCCTCGGGCGAAAGGCTGGGTTGCCGTCACAGACTGTGGCATGATGACCGAAGCGGCAAATGCATTGCATATAGGCAGAGGATCGGCTGTTGACGGCCGGTGGTGCCACCGGATTACTCTGTTGGTAGCGGTGGCACGGCTTTGGCATTGCCATACAGGTTTGACCTTATCCCGGATTTCCCCTCCTTGCCTTCGCACGCCGAGACTTTCCCCCCGGACGCTCCGCCGCCCCGCCTGGAGCTGCGCGGCATCACCAAGCGATTCCCCGGATGCCTCGCCAACGACCATGTCGATCTCGTCCTCCAGCCGGGCGAGATCCATGCGCTGCTGGGTGAGAACGGCGCCGGCAAATCCACTCTGGTCAAGATGATCTACGGGGTGCTGCACCCCGACTCGGGAACCATGCTGTGGCAGGGGGTGGAGACCATTGTCCCCGATCCGGCCGGCGCCCGGCGGCTGGGCATCGGCATGGTGTTCCAGCATTTCTCGCTGTTCGACACGCTGACGGTGACGGAGAACATCGCGCTCGGCCTGGACGATGCCGGCCGGATGGACGAGCTGGCCGACCGCATCCGCAGCGTGTCCGAGCGCTATGGCCTTGCGCTCGACCCCGAACGCCATGTCTTCCATCTGTCGGTGGGCGAGCGGCAGCGGGTGGAGATCGTGCGCTGCCTGCTGCAGGACCCGAAGCTGCTGATCATGGACGAGCCGACCTCGGTCCTGACGCCGCAGGAGGCCGCCAAGCTGTTCGAGACGCTGCGCGTCCTGGCGGCGGAAGGCTGCACGATCCTCTACATCTCGCACAAGCTGGAGGAGATCCGGGCGCTGTGCAGCCGCGCCACCGTTCTGCGGGCCGGCAAGGTGGTGGGCGCCACTGACCCGCGGCAGGAGACCGCGCGCAGCCTTGCCGAGATGATGATGGGGGCGGAGCTGTCCACGCCCGAACGGCCGCCGCAGGGTGCCGCCGGAGCCGCGCGCCTGTCGGTGCGCCATCTGTCCACCACCTCCGACAATCCCTTCGCCACCAACCTGAAGGACGTCAGTTTCGAGGTGCGGGCGGGCGAGATCCTGGGCATCGCCGGGGTGGCCGGCAACGGGCAGGCGGAGCTGATGGCCGCGCTCAGCGGCGAGATGCTGGTCGCCGACGCCGATTCCGTGGTGATCGAGGGCGCGTCGGCCGGGCATCTGGGGCCGCGGGCGCGCCGCTCTCTGGGCCTCGCCTTCGTGCCGGAGGAGCGGCTGGGCCGCGGCGCCGTCCCGGAGCTGAGCCTGTCGGAGAACGCGCTGCTGTCGGGCTATGCCCGCGAGCCGCTGGTGCGGGGCGGCATGGTCCATTTCGGCCGGGCGCGGGCCTATGCCGAGACGATCATCCGCGGCTTCAACGTGGTCGCCCATGGCCACCGGGCGGAAGCGCGGTCGCTGTCGGGCGGCAACCTGCAGAAATTCATCATCGGCCGCGAGATCCTGCAGAAGCCCAAGCTGCTGGTGGTCGGCCAGCCGACCTGGGGCGTCGATGCCGGTGCCGCGGCGGCGATCCACAAGGCGCTGATCGGGCTGGCCCGCTCGGGTGCCGCGGTTTTGGTGATCAGTCAGGACCTGGACGAGCTGTTCGTGCTGAGCGACCGGATTTCCGTGCTGTTCCACGGCCGCCTGTCCGACAGCCGGCCGACGCACGAGACGACGGTGGAACGCATCGGCCTGCTGATGGGCGGCCTGTTCGGCACGCCGCCGGACGAAGACGGGGAGATCACGCGTGCGGTCTGATGGTTTCGTGATTGCCGGAGACGCCGCATGAGCCTCATCCGTTTGGAACCGCGCGGGCAGGCGTCGAAGACCATGGTCTACGTCACGCCGCTGCTGGCGGTGGCGCTGACCCTGTTCAGCGGCTTCATCCTGTTCCTGGCGATGGGGTTCGATCCCGTCAAGGCGCTCCATGCCTTCTTCATCGCGCCGCTGACCTCGGTGCGCGGGCTGGGCGAGCTGGTGGTGAAGGCGACCCCGCTGGTGCTGTGCGCCGTCGGCCTTGCCATCGGTTTCCGCGCCAATGTCTGGAACATCGGCGCCGAAGGACAGCTGACGCTGGGCGCCATCACCGGCGGCGGGCTGGCGCTGGCCTTCTATGGCGAGGGCGGCTGGTGGCTGCTGCCGCTGATGGTGATCGGCGGTGCTGTCGGCGGCGCGGTCTGGGCGGCGGTTCCGGCCTTCCTGCGGCTGCGCTTCAATGCCAGCGAGATCCTGACCAGCCTGATGCTGAACTATGTCGCGCTTCTGCTGCTGAATTATCTGGTTCACGGCCCCTACCGCGACCCCGACGGCTTCGCCTTCCCGGAGTCGCGCCTGTTCGAGGCCGACGCCGTGCTGCCGATCCTGTGGAGCGGCACCCGCGTCCATCTGGGCGCGCTGTTCGCTCTGTTCGCGGTGGCGGGCGGCTGGCTGCTGATCGCGCGGACCTTCATCGGCTTCCAGATCAAGGTGATCGGCCTGACCCCGGCCGCCGCCGGCTATGCCGGATTCGACCAGAAGCGGATCGTCTGGTTGGCCCTGCTGCTGTCCGGCGCGCTGGCCGGTATCGCCGGCATGGGCGAGGTCGCCGGCCCGATCGGGCAGGTCACCGCCAGTATTTCGCCGGGCTACGGCTATACCGCCATCATCGTCGCCTTCCTGGGCCGCCTGCATCCGGTCGGCATCCTGCTGGCGGCGCTGCTGATGGCGCTGTCCTTCATCGGCGGCGAGGCGGCGCAGATCGCCATGGGCCTGCCCAAGGCCATCACCGGAGTGTTCCAGGGCATGCTTCTGTTCTTCCTGCTGGCGAGCGACGTGCTGATCCGCTACCGGGTCCGCTTCGGGACGCGGAGGGCGGTGGCATGAACGACTTCGCCCTGATCGGCCCGATCCTGGCCGCCATGTTCGCCGCGGCGACGCCGCTGCTGTTCGCGGCCTTGGGCGAACTGGTGGTCGAGAAGTCCGGCGTCCTCAATCTGGGTGTCGAGGGCATGATGCTGGTCGGCGCCGTCTGCGGCTTCGCCGTGACGATCCAGACCGGCAGCGCCGTCACCGGCTTTCTCGTCGCGGCGTTGGCCGGTGCCGCCACGGCCTCGCTGTTCGCGGTGCTGACCCTGTTCCTGCTGGCCAATCAGGTGGCGACCGGCCTTGCCCTTACCCTGTTCGGCGTCGGCCTGTCGGCGCTGATCGGGCAGGGCTTCGTCGGCATCCCGCTGGAGGGGCTGCCCAAGCTGTACATCCCCGGCCTCACCGACCTGCCGGTGGTGGGGCAGGCACTGTTCGGCCAGGACATCATGGTCTATCTGGCGGTCGCCGCGGTGCCGCTGGTCCACCTGTTCCTCTACCGCACCCGCGCCGGGCTGGTCCTGCGCGCGGTGGGGGAGAACCACACCGCCGCCCACGCCCTGGGCTACAAGGTGCTGCGCATCCGCTTCCTCGCCGTGCTGTTCGGCGGCGCCATGGCGGGGCTGGGCGGCGCCTTCCTGTCGATGGACTACACGCCGATGTGGGCGGAGAACATGACGTCGGGCCGCGGCTGGATCGCGCTGGCGCTGGTGGTCTTCGCCACCTGGAAGCCGGTGCGCGCCATGCTGGGCGCCTGGCTGTTCGGCGGCGTCACCATCCTGCAACTGCACGTTCAGGGGCTGGGGATCGACGTGCCCTCGCAGCTCTTGTCGATGCTGCCTTATCTGGCTACCGTCCTGGTCCTGGTGCTGATTTCGCGGGACGTCGCCCGCATCCGCCTGAACGCGCCGGCCTGTCTGGGAAAACTGTTTCATCCCGATGCTTGACGCGTCGTTTTGAAATCGAAACAAAGCCCATATCACAGAGATATCAAGAACAAGGAGCTTCGACGTGAACAGAAGGACGATGGGCAAGGCGGTGCTGGGTCTGGCCGGCGCCGCGATCGCGCTGAGCGTGGGCATGGGCTCCGCCCTGGCGCAGGACAAGCTGAAGGTCGGCTTCGTCTATGTCGGCCCGGTCAGCGACCACGGCTACAGCTATCAGCACGACCAGGGCCGTCTGGCCGTGGAGAAGGAGCTGGGCGACAAGGTCACCACCACCTTCGTCGAGAATGTGCCGGAAGGCGCCGACGCGGAGCGCGTGGTCGAGCAGCTGGCCGCCAGCGGCCATAAGCTGATCTTCACCACCTCCTTCGGCTTCATGAACCCGACGCTGAAGGTGGCCAAGCGCTATCCCGACGTGAAGTTCGAGCACGCCACCGGCTACAAGCGCGCAGAGAACGTCGCGACCTACTCCGGCCGCTTCTATGAAGGCCGCACGGTGGTGGGCGCCATCGCCGGCAAGATGACCAAGTCGAACATCATCGGCTACATCGGCTCCTACCCGATTCCCGAGGTGGTCGGCGGCATCAACGCCTTTACCATTGCGCTGCGCGAGCAGAACCCGAAGGCCGAGGTCCGCGTCGTCTGGGTCAACAGCTGGTACGACCCCGGCAAGGAAGCCGAGGCCGCCAAGGCGCTGATCGATCAGGGCGCCGACGTCATCGTCCAGCACACCGACAGCCCGGCCCCGATCCAGACCGCGCAGGAGCGTGGGCTGTGGTCGGTCGGCCAGTCGTCCGACATGACCCGCTTCGGTCCGAAGTCGCACCTGACCGCGATCGTCGAGGATTGGAACGGCTACTATGTCCAGCGCGTCAAGGCGGTGCTGGACGGCAGCTGGAAGCCGATCGACACCTGGGGCGGCATCAGCACCGGCATGGTCGAGCTGGCCCCGTACAACCCGGCCATCCCGGCCGACGTCGTGAAGATGGCCGATCAGCTCAAGGCCGACATCGTGTCGGGCAAGCGCCACTCCTTCCAGGGTCCGGTCAAGGACCAGGCCGGCAAGGTCGTGATCCCGGAAGGCAAGACCGCCACCGACGAGCAGATCCTGAAGATGGACTGGTACGTCGAGGGCGTGCAGGGCAAGGTTCCGAAGTAAGCAACGCGGTGCGCGGCGGCCGGCCGGGGGAGAGTGCCTCCGCCCAGCCGCCGCGCGCTTCGGCGATGCCCCTTACAGATACTCGCCCAGCAGACGCAGGAACGGACGCGCTTCCTGCAGGACCAGGGTGGTCTGGTGGAACAGGTCCTCGGGCGAGGCGTGGTGTTCCAGTCTGACTTCCGAAAACAGGATGATCTTCTGCCCGCCCTGGACGATGAAGCGGACATGGGGCAGCCCTTCGATCCCGCGCAGAACCGCCAGCAGGGCACGCCGGCGTTCCGGCGCCTGGGCGGTGTAGGGCACATGGCCGACATCGGCCCAGATCTGGCAGATCGACCCGCCGCCCTCATCTTCGCTCTCATGCCGGACGGCGACGTTGAAGGGCAGGCCGTCGGCCATGAAGGTCAGCTTGCAGGGGCGGGGCGGCTTGGCGATGCCCAGCACCCCTTCCGGGGTCATCTCGATGGAGCCGGGGCTGATCGGCAGGGCGCCGTCGGGCACCTCGGCCAACGATTGAATGGTCTTCAGATCGGGAACGGACAAGGCGGTACGCTCGGCTTCTGGGGCGACGGAGACGACAGCATGGGCGCCGCCAGCTAAAATTCTGTAAAGGCTCGGAACGCGCGTCTAGAATGGCTGTTCGCTGTGGTCTGAAAATACGAAGAAAGCAGGCGATGTCCGCCATCGATACCGTCGTCGTCCCCATCCATCGTGCCGGCTGGCCCTTCATCGCCGGATTCGCGGTGGTCTCCCTGGTTCTCGGTCTCGCCGTCTGGGCGCCGCTCGGCTGGATCGGGCTGGTCCTCACGCTCTGGTGCGCCTATTTCTTCCGCGATCCGGACCGCGTGACACCGACCCGGCCCGGCCTGCTGGTCAGCCCGGCCGACGGGCGCGTGACCATGATCGTCCAGGCCGTGCCGCCCAAGGAACTGGGCATGGGCGACAAGCCGCTGACCCGGATCAGCGTGTTCCTCAACGTCTTCAACGTCCACGTCAACCGCGTGCCGGCCGACGGCACCATCGTGGCGGCCGAATACCACAAGGGCACCTTCGTCAACGCCGCGCTCGACAAGGCCAGCGACGAGAACGAACGGATGGCTTTCCGCCATCGCCTGCCCGACGGGCGCGAGATCGCCTATGTCCAGATCGCCGGTCTGGTGGCGCGCCGCATCCTGTGGTGGGTCAAGGCGGGGCAGGAGGTGAAGGCGGGCGAGCGGTTCGGCCTGATTCGATTCGGCAGCCGCACCGACATCTACCTGCCGGACGGCGTCGCCCCGCTGGTCTGCGTCGGCCAGACCGCCATCGGCGGCGAGACGATCCTGGCCGACCTGGATGGGACGGAAGCGCAACGGCAGGGGGATGTGCGTCGATGAAACGACCGCCCGTCTTCCGCCAGCAGATCTTCCGCCCGCACCGGGCACGCCGCCCCGGCCGGCCGCACCCGCGGCTGAAGGGGCTGTCGATCAACCACCTGCTGCCGAACGTGCTGACGGTGCTGGCGCTCTGCTCCGGCCTGACCGCGATCCGATTCGCCATGCAGGAGCGGTGGGAGCCGGCGGTCATCGCCATCGTCATCGCCGCCATCCTGGACGCGCTGGACGGCCGCATCGCCCGCCTGCTGAACGGCCAGAGCAAGTTCGGCGAGGAGCTGGACAGCCTGTCCGACGCCATCAGCTTCGGCGTCGCGCCCGCCTTCATGATGTATCTGTGGGGGCTGAATGGTGCGGGCAGCCTGGGCTGGATCGCCTCCATGGCCTATGCCGTGTGCTGCGCACTGCGTCTTGCGCGATTCAACTCGCGACTCGGCGTGGTCGATCTGCCGCCCTGGGCCTACAATTACTTCACCGGGGTCCCGGCTCCGGCCGGCGCCGGTCTCGTCCTGCTGCCGATGATCCTGGGGTTCGAGATCGGGCCCGAGTTCCTCGGCCATCCGGCGGTGATCGTGCCCTGGACCCTGCTGATTGGTGGGCTGATGGTCAGCACCCTGCCGACCTTCTCCTTCAAGGGCGCCCGTGTGCCGGCCCAATGGGTGGTGCCGGCGCTGGCCGGTGTCGGGCTGCTGGCCGCCATGCTGGTCAGCCAGCCCTGGTGGACCCTGTCCATCGTCGGGTTGGCCTATCTGTCGATGCTGCCCTTCTCCGTCCTCCAGTTCCGCAAGCTGCAGAGTGCCGCGGAACTGATGCGGACGGAGATTGCGGAACCTGGGCTGGATGCCGGGGCCGAAGCCTCTCCCGGGGCGCAGCCGTCGGACGACATCGCAGCCGACATCGCAGCACCCGGAGAGGAACCGCGGAAGCCGGTCTGACCGGTCTTCCGCCGCTGCGTTTCGCTGCCGCTACTCCGCCGCAACCAGCTCCGCGGCGGATGCGGTGGCGGCAAGCTCCGCAACGATGACCTGCGCCACCATCGGGATTTGTCCCAGGCAACGGCCGATATGGTCGGTCTCCGCCTGGGGCAGGTCACCCACTTCCATGGCGATGGCGAGCGTATCCTCGGTCAGGCGGCTGTGCAGGGCCAGCGGGACCAGTCCGCGCTTTGCCACAAATTCCAAGATGCGGGGCAGGGTGCCGGGATCGGCATCGGCGACCAGCGAAAAGGCGACCCGGCGGCCGGGCGCGGTGGCGCGTGCATCCGACGCGGATGCAACGGTGGTCTTCACGGTGACGGACATGGCGTGATCAGGCCTTCAGACGGTTCTGCGGAATGGACAAGCGAAATCCCCGGCTCTCAAAGGAGAACCGGGCCGCTAATTCGCAGAATGCCGTTGAAGCGATGCGTGATCATGTGAGCAGCCTAAGCCGCCGCAGCCGCCCCGTCAACAGGGGCGACCAGCCGGTTGACAGCGGGTGTCGCGTTCGGGGAGCACCGGAGGAGCCATATCCTCCCTTGGTGGTGGCGAATGGTCACGTTCGAGCCGGACAGGAACAATGTCCACGGATACCCGTTCCGTTTCCGCTTGTCCGTTACGAAAGCTCCACCAGAAGGGAGAAGGCCATGCTCGGCACGATTCTGCTCATCATCCTGATTCTGTTGCTTCTTGGTGCCGTTCCGGCCTGGCCGCACAGCCGCGGCTGGGGGTACGGCCCCAGCGGCATCCTCGGCGTGCTGCTGATCGTCCTGATCGTTCTGCTGCTGATGGGCCGGATCTGATCCGCACACTATCGGGCAGTCTGTCCGTTTGATGCACGGCGGGGCCGGCGGAGGGCGAACATCAGCCACCCGACCGGCCCCAGCATCAGTACCATCACCAGCCAGCCGGCGCGCGGGCCGAAGGGGCAGCGTGATCCGGTGGGCGGGCGCCATCCGCCACCGCGGCGCGACAGCGCCACATGGAGCAGCGGCAGCCCATACAAGGCGAACAGGACCAGCCAGGGAATGGCGGCCCAGAGACCGTTGGCGGAGGAATCGGCGTTCATCGCTCCAGGATAGCACCGAAGACGGAGCGTTTGCGACCGATCGTCACGGCATAGTACAGCCGCATGCAGTCTCGGTTGCGCTGCACACAGGGCAGCGAGGTTGAAGGCGGGCGTGACTTTCGGCTAGGGTCGTCGGCGAATTCGTCCGAAGGGCCTAGTCATGGCACTGGAAATCGAGCGACGATTCCTGGTCCGCAAGGACGTCCGGCATCTCTGCCGCGACGGCGTGCGAATCGTCCAGGGATATCTGCCGTCCGACGGCATCAGCACGGTCCGCGTCCGCATCGCCGACGACCGCGCGACACTCACCATCAAATCCTTGAAGCAGGGCGCCTGCCGCGAAGAGACGGAACATCCCCTGTCGCTGGATTTCGCCCGGCGACTGCTGCTCTACGGCTGCGAGGGGCGGGTGATCGACAAGACGCGCTACCGTCACTGCCAGGATGGCCTGTGCTGGGAAATCGATGTCTTCCACGGTGAGAACACCGGCCTGATCATCGCAGAGGTCGAGCTGGAAGACCCTGATCAGACTGTGCCGCTGCCCGACTGGATCGGGGCGGAGGTCACCACGCTGCGGGCCTACGGCAACTCATCCCTATCCCGCGCACCCATCCAACGATGGTCGTCGCCTGCGGCCGCTTGAGCGGGCAACCGCAGACGACGGCGTCCTGAAGACGTTACGCCATCCGCACCCTACGCCGTCCGCACCTTGTCGAGGAAGCCCTGCACCTCGCCGCGCAGGCGGTCGGCCTGGGCGGTCAGCGTGCGGCTGGCACTCAGGACCGCATCCGCGGCGCCGCCGGTCTTGGTGGCGGCGGTGGTCACCTCGGCGATGTTGCGCATCACCTGCTGGGTGCCTTCGGCAGCCTGCTGAACATTCTGGGCGATCTCGCGGGTGGCGCTGCCCTGCTGTTCCATCTCGTGGGCGATGTCGGTGACGGTTCCGCTGATGGCCGTCACCGCGTCGGAAATGGTGCGGATGGCCTCCACGGCACTGGAGGTGGCGGTCTGCATCTCCGCGACCTGGGCGGAGATCTCCTCCGTCGCCTTGGCGGTCTGGCCGGCAAGGTTCTTCACCTCCGTCGCCACCACGGCGAAGCCCTTGCCGGCTTCGCCGGCGCGGGCCGCTTCGATGGTGGCGTTGAGCGCCAGCAGGTTCGTCTGCTCCGCGATCTCGCCGATCAGCCCGACGACCTGACCGATCCGTTCGGCGGCGAGCGACAGGCCTTCGACGATGCTGTTGGTCTGCACCGCCTTGTCGGCGGCGCCGGATGCAGTGGCGGAACTGGCGTTCAACTGGCGCGAGATTTCGGCGATGGAGGCGGACAGCTCCTCCGCCGCTGCGGCGACGGTCTGGACATTCGCGGTCGCCTGTTGCGAGGCGGTGGCGACGGCGGTGGACTTGGCGGTGGTCAGCGCCGCATCGGACGACATCTCCTGTGCGTCGCGACCCAGCGACCCTGCCGACTCGGTCAGCGACATCACCACGCCGGACACTGCCTGCTCGAAGCCGTTGGCGAACTCGTTCATGGTGCGGCGCCGGTCGGCGTCGATCTGGATGCGCATCTCCTCGCGTTCGCGCTCCATCCGCTGCATCTCCAGGGCGTTGTCCTTGAAGATGGTCATGGCGTCGGCCATGTGGCGCATCTCGTCCTTGCGGTCGCCTCCGGGGATTTCGACCGTCAGGTCGCCCTCGGCCAGCCGGCCCATGGCGCCGGTCATGGCGTGCAGCGGGTGGGTGATCGCGCGGTCGATGATCCAGGCCATCAGCGCGCCCAGCAGCAGGGCGACCGCCGCACCGATGGCGATCACCATCCCGGCGCTGGCGCGGCCGGCTTCGCGGTCCTCACGCTGGAGGGTGACCAGCCGGCCGACCTGTCCGCTGACCGCGGCGGAGGCCTGGGCCATGGCGGCCGACGCCTCGTGCTGCTTGGCGGCGGCGGCCGATAGCGCTGCGAATTCCGAGTCGAAAGCGCGGGCGGCGTCGGTGATGGCGGCGATCAGTGCGCGGCCTTCCTGATCGACCAGCACGGCGCCGGCCTGTCCGGCGATGTCGAGGATCTCCTTGACCGCCGCAGCGACCGCCGCCTTCGCGCCGGACGTGGCCTCCGACGTGCCGGACAGCAGAAAATCGCGCTGGCCCAGCATCGCGGCCTGGGCACCCTGCACCAGACGCATCGCCAGACCGCGCAGCATCACCGCCTCGTTCACCTCGCTCTGGGCGAATTTCGAGGCTTCGCGCAGTGCTTCGGTCACGATGGCCTGGTTCTGCTGAAGCTCCACGGCACGTTCCTGCACGCCGCGTGCTGCCTCGTCCAGTCCGGCGGCGACCCCGGCATCGGCCAGCGCCGCGGCTCCCCTGCCGCGCAGGGACTGCACCGTGTCGTGGTAGGCGCGGGTATCGTCGGCGATTCGCGCGGCCAGCGTCTCGTCGTTGGTGCCGACAAGGTCCTTGGCGACGGTGTCGGTGGTCTGAACAAGCTCGTCCAACGCCTCCCCGATCTGGGCGGCCAGCGCCTCCTCGGGGTTGCGCCGCAGATCGCTCTGCCGGCGGCGGACCTCCAGAACCCGTTCGATCACGCGGTTGGCCCGCTCGGCGGTGTCCATGGCATGGCGCAGTTCGGCGTCGGCGTCGCGCTTGCTGGCCATGTTCAGGTCATAGCGCTCCGACTGTTGCTTGCCGATCTTCTCGGCGATCTCGCGCAGGGCGCGCGCGCGCATTTCCATGCTGGCGGTGCGGGCGTGCGCCTCGGCGTCCTGGGTGACGAAGTTGGTGAAGGCGGTGCGGTAGCCATCGATGCCCGAACGCACCTCGTCCAACAGGCGGCGGCCTTCCCCGTCGGCGAGCGCGGCACGGGTCTCCTGCGCTTCGGCCTGCAGGGCGTCCAGCATGCCGGGAACATTGGCCGCGGCCTTGGCGTCGCGTTCCGTCACGAAGCGCGCCTCTTCCAGCCGCACCGACTTCAGCCGCGTGTCGAGATCGGCGGTGTGGGCCGCCAGATCGACTCGCTCGGCATAGGTGCTGAGGCTGTTCCAGCCGACGAACGCCACGCCTACCGTCAGAAGCAGCACGGTGGCGAAGCCAAGCGCGATCCGCGTTCCGATCGTCATGAATGGTGGACTCCCCGCTCGCGTCGCCCTTCCGGAGACGCTTTTCTCCCGATCATTGTCCGATTGAACCACAGGTCGGTTAACGTCCGGTTTGATTCAGGTCAGGAAACTGCCTTATTTCAGAAGCGGTCAGGCATCCAGGGTGCCGCGCCGCAAAATATGCGCTGCAGCCGGTCGATCATCTTTTCTTCACCATGAAGCAAACCCGCCCGCCACAATGCGCGAGCGCTTGCGTGTCCGGTGAACAGACTGGCGAAGGTGCCGATCTCCATCCTGGCCGGTGCCTCAACAACTTGCTCGATTTGGGAGATATTCCCCCTGGATTGGGCAACCTCAAGATGGTGTCGCCCGCAATTGCCGAAAATTAAGGAATCTTTTATCTCGAAGGTAGCCGATTCGGTGAGACCGGACGGATAGCCGCGTTTTTCCAGCGCCGCCGCAACGTCCAACGGCCGGACCAGCCACTCTTCCCGTCCGTCCAGCCGCAAACCGTCACCGGCCAACAGGGCCAGTGGGTCGTTGGGGCCGCCGGACCATGTTACCCGGTCCACCTGGGCGCGGAAGCCTTCCAGCAGGCCCATCGCCCCGCCCAGCGTTGCGCCGGAGGGCAGGCAGTGGTCGGCGACCGCAAGCCGCCGATCCCGCGGAGGCATGATGGCGATGTATCCTTCCGGGTCGCGGAAGAGGTCGGCCGGATCGCCGTCCGGACAGAGGGCAAGCGTCCAAAGTGCCTCCGTCCGTTCCGGTAAACCATTTCCGTCGGCAAGCAATGGACGGCGGAGCAGGGCCAGCGGCGCGGCGTCGAGCGGATCCGCCGGCCGAAGGACTGCTGCGCGGGATGGCGGCGTGGCGAAGGCGGTGGGCGGTGCGCTCCACTGGCAGGTGACGCCTCCGCACCCGTACCCCAATCCGCGATAGAACGGCAGCGTGGCGGGGCAGAGGATCGACAGGACAGCTCCGGCGGCACGCGCCTCCATCAGCAGCGACTGCATCAGTGTCTTGCCAAGCCCGGCGCCGCGCAGGGCCGGATCGACCGCGACCATGGCGACCGCCTGTACCGGAACCGGCCGTCCGCCGAACCACTGGTCCATCATCCAGTGCGCGGCACAGGCAACCGGGTTGGTGCCGGTGCCTTGCGGACGTCTCAGCACCCGGATGGTGTCGGGGCCGAACAGAGCCGCATAGCGGTCGAACAGGTCGCGCGACAGCCCGAAGCCGAGCCGGGCCAGCCGGGCGATTGCGCTCAGTTCGTCCGGACGGGCCGGACCGTAGTCGGGCTGTGGCGTGGGGAGGGAAACGGCCGGCCTCCGCTCATTCGGCGGCAGGCTGCACCGCGGCGACGCGGGTCGGGATCAGCGCAGCGAGGATGCGCGACTGCTCGTCCAGGCGGCCTTCCATCCGGCTGATGCGTTCGCATTGCTCGTCGAGCCGCGATTGGATCGGATCAGAGCGAACTTCAGGCATGTTGCCCCTGCCGGCTATGCGGTCGCACCAATAGTCGATTCTCAACTTAAAATCTGCCAAGGCGGCCAACACCTGCTCTTTCTCGATGTCGGTCATCTGAGCTCTCCGGATTAAACGTCCAGACGTCAAACCAGCCTCAAGATTAGAAATACACGCTCTCGGCTCGGAATTCACCGGTGATCTCATTCAAATCTGTCAATCGCATCACCAGTGTCTCATGCGGAAACGTAGCCAAAATGGATCGAGGGGATGCATTGATGTCCTTGGCCCGATTCATGACCACCCGAAACAAGCCTCCACACTGGTCTCTCGCCCAAAGCAAATTGCGAATGCGCTCTCGGTTGCCGATGCGGTTGCTCCAATCTGCTAATCGTGGATTTCCATATACATCGAGAACCATTGTTCCATTCAAAATCTTAACCTCATCTTCCCATATAGTGAGCACGACCACGCGCCCATCGCTGGATTTCGCTGACCAACTCCATCTGGGATTTACCGGCTTTGCGCCGAAATATTCATAAGCCTTGGTTAATGTCCAACGGCCTGCCATTTGGTGCTCCCATGGCGAGAATGAGGCAAAAGAAAAATCCTGCCGGCTATTCTGCCATAGGTTGGGAGCGGAGCGTGAATCGGGAGCTCTTGGAAACGGTACTTCAAGAGTGCCCGTATATAGCTTTGTGCCAGCTAGAGACTCAACCGCCCCGCTGCCCATCCGGCAGCCTCGCGCACCACGTCGCTCGCATCCTCGCACAGGGCCTCAGCCACAGGCTTCAGCGTCGGGTCGCCGCTGTTGCCGATGGCGACCAGCACGTTGCGGACGAAGCGGTCGCGGCCGATGCGCTTGATGGGGGAGCCGCTGAACACCTGCCGGAAGCCAGCATCGTCCAACCGCGCCAAGTCGGCCAGTCGGGGCGCCGTCAGTTCGGCCCGCGGCAGGAAGGCGGGTTCACGGGTCGCGCGGGCGAACTTGTTCCAGGGGCAGGCGGCAAGGCAATCGTCACAGCCATAGATGCGGTTGCCCATCAGCGGCTTGAGTTCGTCGGGGATCGGCCCCTTGTGCTCGATGGTCAGGTAGCTGATGCAACGCCGGGCGTCGATCTGGTAGGGCGCCGGAAAGGCGGCGGTCGGGCAGGCGACCTGACAGCGGTCGCAGGAGCCGCAGCGGTCGCGCGCCGGCGGGTCGGGCGGCAGTTCCAGGGTGGTGTAGATCTCACCCAGGAACAGCCAGGAACCATGGTCACGCGATACCAGATTGGTGTGCTTGCCCTGCCAGCCCAATCCGGCCTGCGCCGCCAGCGGCTTTTCCATCACGGGCGCGGTGTCGACGAAC
Source organism: Azospirillum sp. B21 (assembly GCF_008364825.1). Taxonomy (GTDB): domain Bacteria; phylum Pseudomonadota; class Alphaproteobacteria; order Azospirillales; family Azospirillaceae; genus Azospirillum. The sequence goes on along the minus strand of NZ_VTTO01000001.1, from coordinate 585,915 downwards.
ACCTTCACCCCCGCCTTGGTCTGGTGGGCCAGCCATTGGGCCAGGGTCTTCAGCCGCCCCTTGATTAGGTCGTGATAGTCGCGGTTGCGGGCATAGACGGAGACGATGCCGCGGTCGGGATGCTCCGCCAGCCGGCGCGGGTCGTCGTGGGGGGCGTAGCTGGTGCCCACCGCGATGACAGTGCGCGCCTCGTCCCACAGGGATTGCGGATGGCTGCGCTGGTCGCTGCGCTCGGCCATCCAGCCCATGTCGCCGTGCCGGCCTTCCGCCACGAAGCGGGCGAGGCGTTCGCGCGCTTCCGGTCCCAGCGCGGCGGGGGCGAATCCCACCGCGTCGAATCCCACCGCCAGCGCACGGTCACGGATGGCGTCCCGCAGCCGCGCCGGGTCGGCGGACGCGAGCGGAGCGGGCTTAGCCGCGGCCACGGTAGGTCGGGACGTCCTGCGAAGGGATCCAGACGCCCTTCGGCGGCTCGCCCGTCTGGAAGAAGACGTCGATGGGAATGCCGCCGCGTGGATACCAATAGCCGCCGATGCGCAGCCACGCCGGCGACAGTTCGTCCACCAGCCGCTTGCCGATGCCGACGGTGCAGGCCTCGTGGAAGGCGCCGTGGTTGCGGAAGCTGGTCAGGAACAGCTTCAGCGACTTCGATTCCACCAGCCAGTCGCCGGGCACATAGTCGATGACCAGATGGGCGAAGTCCGGCTGGCCGGTGATCGGGCAGAGCGAGGTGAATTCCGGCGCCGTGAAGCGCACGCAGTAGGGATCGCCGGGGTTCGGGTTCGGCACCCGCTCCAGCACCGCCTCTTCGGGGGTCTTGGGCTGGATTGTGGAGCCGCCGAGCTGGGTCAGGCCGGCATAGATGTTTTCACTCATCGGTCTTTTCCTCCGCCACCCGCTCGGCTTTGGGCGGGCGGCCTTGCTTCGGCGGCTTGCCGGGCTTGGCGATGGGGTCGACGGTCGCCTCGATGTCGCCCTCGTTCAGGCGGGCTTCCATTGCGCCGGCGACCTCTTCGAAATTGCCGTCCTGGATGGCCTGCCGCATCGTCCGCATCACGTCCTGGTAGTAATGCAGGTTGTGCCAGGTCAGCAGCATCGGCCCCAGCATCTCGTCGGCCTTGAACAGATGATGCAGATAGCCCCGGCTGTAGCTGCGGCAAGCGGGGCAGCCGCATTCGGCGTCGAGCGGGCGCTCGTCATGGGCATGGCGGGCGTTGCGGATGTTGATGGTTCCGCGGCGGACGAAGGCCTGACCGGTGCGGCCCGAGCGGGTCGGCATCACGCAGTCGAACATGTCCACACCGCGCCGCACCGCGCCGATCAGGTCGCTCGGCCGGCCGACGCCCATCAGGTAGCGCGGGCGGTCCTTGACCATCAGCGGCTCGGTGAAGTCCAGCACGCGGAACATGGTCTCCTGACCTTCGCCGACCGCCAGCCCGCCGATGGCGTAGCCGTCGAAGCCGATGTCGGTCAGGGCGGCGACGCTTTCCGCCCGTTGCTCCGGATAGATGCCGCCCTGGACGATGCCGAACAGGCCGTAGCCGGGGCGCTCGACGAAGGCGTCCTTGCTGCGCCGCGCCCAGCGCATCGACAGGCGCATGGAGGATTCGGCCTGCGCCTCGGTCGCCGGGAAGGGCGTGCACTCGTCCAGGCACATGGTGATGTTGCTGTCCAGCATGTGCTGGATCTGGATGGAGCGCTCCGGCGTCAGGTGATGGCGGCTGCCGTCCAGGTGCGATTTGAAGGTGACGCCTTCCTCCGACATGGTGCGCAGGTCGGACAGGCTCATCACCTGGAAGCCGCCGCTGTCGGTCAGGATCGGCTTGTCCCAGTTCATGAAGCGGTGCAGGCCGCCCAGCTGGGCCACCCGCTCCGCCGTCGGGCGCAGCATCAGGTGGTAGGTGTTGCCCAGCAGGATTTCCGCACCGGTCGAGGCCACCGCGTCGGTGGTCATCGCCTTCACCGTCGCCGCGGTGCCCACCGGCATGAAGGCCGGCGTCTCGATGGTGCCGTGGGCGGTGGTCACGCGGCCGCGCCGCGCCCGCCCGTCGGTCGCCAGAAGGTCAAAGCCGATGCCGGTCATGATGGGTCCGTCCTGTGCAGCAGCGAGGCGTCGCCGTAGCTGAAGAAGCGATAGTTGGTGTCGATGGCGTGGCTATAGGCCGCCCGCATGCGGTCATAGCCGGCGAAGGCGCAGACCAGCATGAACAGCGTCGATTTCGGCAAGTGGAAGTTGGTCCACAGCAGATCGACGATGCGGAAGCGGTAGCCGGGGGTGATGAAGATGTCGGTGTCGCCGCTGAAGGGAACCAGCGTTCCGTCCTCCCGCCCCGCCGTTTCCAGGATGCGCAGCGCGGTGGTGCCGACCGAGACAATGCGGCCGCCGGCCTTGCGCGTCTCGTTCACCGCGGCGGCGGTCTCCGGAGAAATCTCGCCCCATTCGCTGTGCATCTTGTGGTCGGCGATGTCATCGACCTTCACCGGCAGGAAGGTGCCGGCGCCGACATGCAGCGTCACCGGGACCCGCCGCACCCCGCGTTCGTCAAGCGCCGCCAGCAAATCGGGCGTGAAGTGCAGCCCGGCGGTGGGGGCGGCGACGGCACCCTCTCGCGCGGCGAAGACGGTCTGGTAATCGGCGTTGTCGCCCTCGTCGGCCTTGCGGCGGATGTAGGGCGGCAGCGGCATCCGGCCATGGCGGTGCAGCGCCTCCATCAGCTCCGCCCCGCCGGCGGAGAAGCGCAGCCGCACCTCCATCCCGTCCTTGGCGATCACCTCGGCGCTGAAACCGTCTGCGATGACGATGACGTCGCCGGGCTTCAGCCGCTTGCCGGGCTTGGAGAAGGTCGCCCATTCCCGCTCGCCCAGCCGCTTGTGCAGCGTGATCTCCACCGCCACCTCGCCGCGCCGGCCGTCGAGCCGGGCGGGGATGACGCGTGTGTCGTTGACGACCATCAGGTCGCCCGGCTGCAGCAGCGTCGGCAGGTCCCGCACGATGAAGTCGCGCAAGGTCGGGCCCACCTCCAGCAGGCGGGCGGCGTCACGCGGCCGGACGGGATGCTCGGCGATCCGGTCGGGCGGCAGGTCGAAGTCGAAATCGGCGGTCTTCATGGGAGGGGCAAGCTATAGACTGAACGGAGGGCGGATGGGAAGGGTTTGGGGGCTGGCTTCTTGCGACGTTAGACCCCCACCCTGACCCTCCCCCGCTGGGCGGGGGAGGGGATTGGACCTTTGTCGGCGTTCAGCGGCAGTTCCTCCCCCACCCAGTGGGGGAGGTTAGGTGGGAGTTTAACGTCGCAGGGAACCCACCGACGTCCTCACTCCGCCTGCGGCAGCCCCTGCGCCGCGAGCGCCGCGCTCTGCCGTGCCGTCAGCGCGTCGACGTCGAAGTCGCGGATCAGCCCCTGGAACATCTGGTACCAGTTCAGCTCCGCCTTCAGATGCAGGAAGACCGAGCCCAGCCCCACCGCGGCGCGGTCCATGAAGACGAACTCGCGCGGGATCTCGACGCCGCCGACGCGGCGCAGCTCGGCATGGACCTTTCCCGCCGTCTCCCGGCCGTAATGCCCGCCGTTGGTCTCCTCGATCTTGCGCTGGCGGTCCTCCATGATCGGGGCGTAGACGAAGCGCGCCCAGATGTTCAGCACGTCGACCAGCTCGTTCGATGGATTGACGAAGCCCCAGGTGCGGTAGGCCTCCACCGCCTGCTCGCGGTTGTCGGTGCGCAGGGCGTTGTAGAGATCGATCACGCCCTTGACGAAGCTGGGCTTGAAGACGCGGATGCAGCCGAAATCCAGCAGGTTGATCGAGCGGTCGGGCCGGACCGTGTAGTTGCCCAGATGCGGGTCGCCATGGATGACGCCGTAATTGTAGAAGGGCACGTACCAGGCGCGGAACATGTTCATCGCCAACTCGTCGCGCGCCTCCGGATGTTCGGCGACGAAATCCAGGATCTTGCGGCCATGCACCCAGCCCATGGTCAGCAGCCGCTTGGTCGACAGCTCCGGCACCACGTCCGGCACATGGACGCCGGGCGTGCCGGCCAGCATCGACTGGTAGAGGCGGGCGTGCTTGGCCTCGCGCTCGTAATCCAGCTCCTCGCGCAGGCGAGCACCGATTTCCTTCTGGATCTGGCGGGTGGAGATGGCGCTGTCGGTGCGCTCGAAGATCGCGAAGATCAGGCCCAGCTGCCGCAGGTCGGCTTCCACCGCCGAGGCCATGTCGGGATATTGCAGCTTGCAGGCAAGCTCCCGCCCGTCGGGGCCGATGGCTTTGTGGACCTGACCCAGCGACGCGGCGGCGGCGGCCGTGTGCTCGAATCTCTGGAAGCGCGACTGCCAGTTGGGGCCAAGCTCGCTCGCCATCCGCCGCTTGACGAAGGGCCAGCCCATCGACGGCGCGTCGGCCTGAAGCTGCGCCAGTTCCTGGGTGTATTCCTTCGGCAGGGCGTCGGGGATGGTGGACAGGATCTGCGCCACCTTCATCAGCGGCCCTTTCAGCCCGCCGAGCGCCGCCCGCAGTTCCGCCGCGTGGCGTTCGCGCTCCACGCGGATTCCCAGCACGCGCTCGCCCGCCAGCCGCGCGGCCAGCCCGCCAACGGCGGTGCCGACCCGCGCATATCGCGCGACCCGTCCGCCCCATGTGTTCTCATCGTGTTCCGGCATGCCCACAAGGTGGGTGCGGCCCCTGCAAAAGGCCAGCCCTCCCCCGATTGGGGAATGCCGATGGAAGGCCTTCCGATGGTGCTGCGCCGCAATGTGCGATTTTCTTGACAGCCCTCGGAAAGGGGAGCAGGCTTCGTCTTACAGTAATCAACACCGAGGTGAAGTGAGCGAGCATCGGAAACGCCTTACCATCCAAGCGGTTAGCTTGGGCGGAACAGTAGAGACCGATACCAGGGAGGGTGAGTAAGATCATGACTCCACCGGCGCTTACCTGATTATGCCGAACTTCTCGGCCTATACAACTGAGGTTTCAGTTCCGAATTCTTTCGCCTGATCGGCGACTTCATCCGGGCCGTAGATGCCCGCTGCGAAAGCCCTCGCTCCACCTCGGAGCGAGGGCTTTTGTTTTGCGGAGAGGTTCCCGGCGATACGTTTCAAACGATACTGTTTGCGTATGAAACAAAATCCCGCTATCCACGAGACCTGACGGTGCGGCGGGACGCCGCAAGCCGGCGCGCGCACCCGTCACACAAGACCAAGGATGGGGAGGATCGCATGGGTCGGTTGCTGAAGCCTTTCGCGCTGGCGGCGCTGCTGGCGACCACAGCGCTCTCTGCGCAGGCGCAGACCGCGAAGCCGGTGCGCATCGGCGTGCTGGCGGACGAGGCGGGCTTCGCGTCTGACATCGGCGGCAAGGGCGCGGTGCTCGCCACCCGAATGGCGGTGGAGGATTTCGGCGGTTCCGTGCTCGGCCGGCCGGTGGAGGTGCTGTCCGCCGACATGCAGAACAAGCCGGACGTGGCATCCAACATCGTGCGCGGCTGGTTCGATGTCGAGGGCGTCGACATGGTGACGGACATCCCGGTCTCCTCCGTCGCGCTGGCGGTGCAGGCGGTGGCGCGTGAGAAGAAGAAGGTGCTGATGATCAGCGCCGCGACGACGACCGAACTGACCAACGCCCAATGCTCGCCCTACAGCATCCATTGGGCCGACGATACCGCGTCGCTGGCGGTCGGCACGACCAAGGCGGTGGTGCAGTCGGGCGGCACCAGCTGGTACTTCATCACCGCCGACTTCGCCTTCGGCACGGCGATGGAGAAGGCCGCGACCGAGGCGATCAAACAGGCCGGCGGCACGGTGGTCGGCAGCGTGCGCCACCCGATGGGCACCAGCGATTTCGGGTCTTACCTGCTGAGCGCCCAGGGCAGCGGCGCCAAGGTGGTGGCGCTCGCCAATGTCGGCGCCGAGACCATCGGCACCATCAAGCAGGCGGGCGAGTTCGGGCTGACCCAATCCGGGCAGCGGCTGGTCGGCTACATCGTCTTCATCACCGACATCCACTCCCTCGGCCTCGACCTCGCCAAGGGGCTGTATGTCACCAGCGGATTCTATTGGGACCGCAATGACCGGACGCGTGCCTGGGCCAAGCGCTTCTTCGAGCGCCACGGCAAGATGCCGACCAAGGAGCAGGCCAACACCTATCTCGCCACCCTGCACTGGCTGAAGGGCGTCAAGGCGGCGGGAACCACAGACGCCGAGGCGGTTACCGCCGCGATGAAGGCGATGCCGACCGATTACTTCGGCACTCCCGGCAGCATCCGCAAGGACGGCCGCGTGCTGTACGACCTTGAGCTGTACCAGGTGAAGACCCCGGCGGAGAGCAAGGCGCCGTGGGACTATTACAAACAGATCCGCAGCATCCCGGCGGCCGAAGCCTTCCTGCCGCTGGAAGCCAGCGCCTGCCCCTTCGTCAAAGCCCAGTGACCGGCGCAGGGGTGACCTGCGGGGCCGGGCCGGCGGGATCGAGGTCAGGGCGATCGCATATGAACTCATTCGTAGTAAAAGCCCCTCTCCCCTTGCGGGAGAGGGGTTGGGGTGAGAGGGCAAGTCATTGATTCATGCGGCCTTTGGCCGCTGCACCCCTCATCCCAACCCTTTTCCCGCAAGGGGAGAAGGGCATCCGAAGCGCAACGTCGCCGCTCGAGTTCCCATATGCGATTGCCCTAGGACAGGGGTCGAGAGGGGTTCCCGCCGGACCGCGATCCGGGTTACACTCCGCTCTTTAGGCGCAGCGGGGACGGTACGTGGATCTACAGGTGCAAAGCGAACGGCAGAACGACACCGGACGGTTGCGTTCGTCGGCGCTGGCGCGCCCGGTCTTCGCCGCGCTGGACCTCGGCACCAACAATTGCCGGCTGCTGATCGCCAAATCCGCACCCGGCGGTTTTCGTGTCATCGATGCCTTTTCCCGTATCGTCCGGCTGGGCGAGGGGCTGAGCCGCAACGACCATCTGTCGGAGCTGGCGATGGAACGCACCATCGCGGCTCTGCGCGTTTGCGGCTCCAAGATCGAACGGCGCGGGGTCACCTCCGTGCGGGCCGTGGGGACGGAGGCCTGCCGCCGTGCCGCCAACGGCACCGCCTTCGTCGAGGCGGTGGAGCGTGAGACCGGCATCTCCCTTGAGATCATCTCCAGCCAGGAGGAAGGACGGTTGGCGCTCGCCGGCTGCGCCGCCTTGCTGGAGCCGACGCATCCCTATGCCATCGTTTTCGACATCGGCGGCGGCTCCACCGAACTGATGTGGCTGGCGGTGGAGAAGGGGCGGGTGCCACGCCTGCTGGACCAGACCTCCATCCGCTGCGGCGTGATCGGCCTGACCGAGGAATATGGCGGCCCCGACGTCACCCGTGTGAACTACGACCAGATGGTGGAGGCTGTGGCCGACGCCATTGCCCCGTTCGAGGCGCGCAACCGCATCCAGGACCGCATCGCCGCCGGCAAGGTGCAGATGCTGGGCACCTCCGGCACGGTGACGACGCTGGCCGGCGTGCATCTGGGGCTCTGCCGCTACGACCGGCGGGCGGTGGACGGCAGCTATCTGCGCGTGGACCATGCCCGCACGGTGATCGACCATCTGGTCTCCCAGGATTTCGACGGACGCGCCCGCCATCCCTGCATCGGGCAGGACCGCGCCGATCTGGTGGTCGCCGGCTGCGCCGTTCTGGACGCGCTGTGCGACGTCTGGCCGGTGGAACGGCTGCGCATCGCCGACCGCGGGCTGCGCGAAGGAATTCTGGTGGACCTCATGGGGGCCGCCGGCGAGTGACCGGAATTTGTATGGGCCGGGCAGGGGAGAAGATTCCCCGCCCGTGCCGGATGACCGAGGAACTGCAGCGATCATGACCGAAAAGACTCCGTCGACGCGCCCGGGCGGGCGCCGTGCCACGGTCCGTGTGAAGACCGCCGGCAAGCGCACGGAATCCTCCAAGCGCTGGCTGGAGCGCCACCTGAACGACCCCTATGTGGCCGAGGCGACCAAGCGCGGCTACCGCTCGCGCGCCGCGTTCAAGTTGCTGCAGCTGGACGAGAAGTTCCGCCTGCTCGGCCCCGGCAAGCGCGTGGTCGATCTCGGCGCCGCCCCCGGCGGCTGGACGCAGATCGCGGTGGAGAGGGTGCAGACCGCCAAGGACGGCTGGAAGGTCGTCGGGCTGGACATCCTGCCGATGGACCCGGTCCCCGGCGCCACCACCATGCAGGCCGACTTCCTGGAGGAAGGCGCCGCCGAGGCGTTGAAGGACGCGCTGGGCGGCCCGGCCGACCTGGTGCTGAGCGACATGGCCGCGCCCACCACCGGCCACCAGCAGACCGACCACCTCCGCATCATGGGGTTGGCCGAAGCGGCTTACGATTTCGCGGAGGAGGTGCTGGCCCCCGGCGGCGCCTTCGTCGCCAAGCTGTTCCAGGGCGGGGCGGAGCGTTCGCTGCTCGACCGGCTGCGGCGCGATTTCGCCGTGGTCAAGCACGCCAAGCCGCCGGCCAGCCGCGCCGAATCGTCGGAGACCTACGTCGTCGCAACCGGCTTCCGCGGCGGCAACGTGAACGACTGAGCGCGCTTCTTTTCGCACTTGCATAACAGATGCTGTGTGCGCACGGGTTCACAAGCCCATGGTCTTGTGTATAAGTGCGCCACGTTTATCTTCCGGGAGATTCACACATGGCGCGCGACACCAAAATCCGCGAAGCCCTGACCTTCGACGACGTGCTGCTGGTTCCGGCCGAAAGCTCGGTCCTGCCGAACGACGTGGACACCCGGACAAGATTGACGAAGACCATCGAGCTGGGCATCCCCCTGATGTCCTCGGCAATGGACACGGTGACCGAGAGCCGGCTCGCCATTGCCATGGCCCAGGCCGGCGGCATCGGCGTCGTCCACCGCAACCTGACCATCGAGCAGCAGGCCGAAGAGGTCCGCAAGGTCAAGCGTTTCGAATCGGGCATGGTCGTCAACCCGATCACCATCACGCCGAACGCCACGCTGGCCGACGCGCTGCAGTTGATGGCCGACTATCGCATCTCCGGCATCCCGGTGGTGGAAAGCCGCGACCAGCTCGGCAGCGGCAAGCTGGTCGGCATGCTGACCAACCGCGACGTCCGCTTCGCCACCGATCCCAACCAGCCGGTCAGCGAACTGATGACCAAGGAGCTGGTGACGGTCCGCGAGGGCGTCAGCCAGGAGGAAGGCAAGCGCCTGCTCCACCAGCACCGCATCGAGAAGCTGCTGGTCGTGGATGAGGATTACCGCTGCATCGGCCTCGTCACCGTCAAGGACATCGAGAAGGCCCAGGCCTATCCGAACGCCTGCAAGGACAGCAAGGGCCGCCTGCGCGTCGCCGCCGCCACCGGCACCGGCAATGACGGTCTGGCCCGCGCCGAGGCCCTGTTCGACGCCGGTGTCGACGTGCTGGTTGTCGATACCGCGCACGGCCACTCCGCCAAGGTGCTGGAGCAGGTCCGTGCCGCCCGCGCCATGTCCAGCTACACCCAGGTGATCGCCGGCAACGTCGCCACCGCCGAAGCGGCCAGGGCGCTGATCGATGCCGGTGCGGACGCCGTGAAGGTCGGCATCGGTCCGGGGTCCATCTGCACCACCCGCATCATCGCCGGCGTCGGCGTGCCGCAGCTGACCGCGGTCATGGATGTGGTGGACGAGTGCGAAAAGCACGGCATCCCTGTGATCGCCGACGGCGGCATCAAGTATTCGGGCGATCTGGCCAAGGCGATTGCCGGCGGCGCCAGCGTCGCCATGCTGGGCAGCCTGTTCGCCGGCACCGACGAGAGCCCGGGCGAGGTCATCCTGTTCCAGGGCCGTTCCTACAAGAGCTATCGCGGCATGGGCTCGGTCGGCGCCATGGCGCGCGGCTCGGCGGACCGTTACTTCCAGCAGGAGGTTTCGACCATGAAGCTGGTGCCGGAAGGCGTCGAAGGCCGCGTCCCCTACAAGGGTCCGGTCTCGGCCGTCATCCACCAGCTGGTCGGCGGCCTCCGTGCGGCCATGGGCTACACCGGCAGCGCCTCCATCGCCGAGATGCGCGAGAAGTGCCAGTTCGTCCGCATCACCAATGCGGGCCTGCGCGAAAGCCACGTCCACGACATCACCATCACCAACGAGTCGCCGAACTACCGGCAGGGGTGAGGGTGTTTGGGGGTAGGCGTCGGCTGACGGTTGCCCCCTCCCTAACCCTCCCCCACCTGCGGTGGGAGAGGGGACTGCCGCTGTCCTTTACATAAGTCTCGCCAAGCGTCCTACCCCCTCTCCCGCGGAACGCGGGGGAGGGATGGGGAGGGGGTACTCGAAGCAGAACTTCAGCCTACGGCGCCCGCCCCCTCCGCCACCTGCTTCCAGAACTGCCACCCGCCGAGCCGCACGCCGACGGCCATGCTGGTGAAGGGAATCCGCAGCTCGATGTCCCGCGGCTGGAAGAAGGTCAGCCGTTCCGGCTCGCCATGTGCGTCGAACTCCAGCCGGGCGCCCTTCGGTTCCGGCGCGTATTCATCGCTCATCACCTGCCAGATTTCCAGGTCGCCGCCATGGTTGGTGATTTTGTACTGGCCGCAGCGCCAGGCGGTCGATTCGCCGACGCTGCCCTCCACCACCTTCTTGTCGCCTTCCATCCGTACGTCGCCGATCCCCGCGGCCTCGCCCTTCATCGAGGGACCCTGGGTCTCGGCACGGAAGCCCAGCCGCAGCCAGCCGGAGCGGCCGTAGGGGATCAGGCGGCGTACGGTGCGCGCGTCCTCCGCCGCGAAATGGTCGGGATCGTCGTAGAGGATGCGGTCCAGAGCGGCGGCGACGATCATACGGTCGTCGATGCGCAGGTCCGGGAGATGGGCTTTGCTCATCAGGCAGGCGGACTCCGAAAAGATGTGCCCGTCAGTATATAGGCACTCCGGCCGGCCGTCGCCCCGATGCGCGGTGTCCGTCCCGACAGACTCCCGAAACCGGTCTTCAGGCGCTATCCTGCGCGGCCCTTCTTCGGAAGCCCCCGATTCGTCACGAGACGCGCCATGCAGGACCTGTTCGACACGCCGCCCAATCCCCGCAGCATCGATGTCGAGGCGCTGACGCCGGATCAGGCGGCGGCGGAACTGGCGGCGCTGGCCGCCGAGATTGCCCATCATGACCGGCTCTATCACCAGCAGGACCAGCCGGAGATCTCCGACGCCGAATACGACGCGCTGGTCCGCCGCAACCTCGCCATCGAGGCGCGCTTCCCCGATCTGCGGCGGCCCGACTCGCCCAGCCTGCGCGTCGGCGCCGCGCCGGCCGCCGGATTCGGCAAGGTGCGCCACGCCATTCCGATGCTGTCGCTGGGCAACGCCTTCGCAGCCGACGACGTGGCGGAATTCGATGCCCGCGTCCGCCGCTTCCTCGGCCTGTCCGACGAGGCCCCGCTGACCTTCGTGGCCGAGCCAAAGATCGACGGCCTGTCCTGCTCGCTGCGTTACGAGCGCGGTGAACTGGTGCTGGCCGCCACCCGCGGCGACGGGGCGGAGGGCGAGAACGTCACCGCCAATGTCCGCACCATCCGCGACGTGCCGCACCGCCTGCCGGCCCCATTCCCCGATGTGCTGGAGGTCCGCGGCGAGGTCTATATGAACCGCGAGGACTTCCTGGCGATGAACGCCGCCCGTGCGGAAAAGGGCGAGCAGCTGTTCGCCAACCCGCGCAACGCGGCGGCCGGCAGCCTGCGTCAGCTCGACCCCTCCATCACCGCGTCCCGGCCGCTCTGCTTCTTCGGCTATGCGCTGGGCGAGGTGTCGGAGCCGATTGCCGAAACCCAATGGGGCATCCGCGAGCGGTTGAAGGGTTGGGGCTTCCAGTTGAACCGGCCGGCGGAGCTGTGCGACGGCAAGGACAAGCTGCTGGCCTATTACGAGGGGATCGGGCGCCGGCGCGCCGGTCTTCCCTTCGACATCGACGGCGTCGTCTACAAGGTCGACAGCCTGGAGCTTCAGCAGCGGCTCGGCTTCGTCAGCCGGGCGCCGCGCTGGGCCATCGCCCACAAGTTCCCGGCGGAACAGGCGCAGACGCGGCTGAAGGCGATCACCATCCAGGTCGGCCGCACCGGCGCGCTGACCCCCGTCGCGGAGTTGGAGGACATCACCGTCGGCGGCGTCGTGGTCAGCCGTGCCACCCTGCACAATGAGGACGAGATTGCCCGCAAGGACATCCGTGTCGGCGACCTCGTGGTCGTCCAGCGTGCCGGCGACGTCATCCCGCAGGTGGTGGAGGTGGTGCTGTCCCAGCGCCCGGCAGACTCCGTGCCCTATGTCGCACCGGAGACCTGCCCGGTCTGCGGCAGCCTCGCCATCCGCGAGGCGGGGGAAGTGGTGCGCCGCTGCACCGGCGGCCTGATCTGCGCCGCCCAGGCGAAGGAGCGGCTGCGCCACTTCGTGTCCCGCGACGCCTTCGACATCGAAGGGCTGGGCGAGAAGATCATCGAGGAGTTCTGGGACGAGGGCTTCATCAAGTCGCCGGTCGACATCTTCACCCTTGAGGGCCGGGTCGAACTGATCGGCCGGCCGGGCTGGAAGGAGAAATCGGTCCAGAACCTGTTCAAGGCGATCGAGCAGCGCCGCAGCGGCATCGACCTGCACCGGGTGATCTACGCCCTCGGCATCCGCCATGTCGGCGAGGTGACGGCGAAGTCTCTGGCCCGCCAGTACAAGACGATGGAGGGCTGGGTCGACGGCATGCTGGCGGCGGAGCAGGCCATGCCGGGGCAGGAATGGCGCGACCTGCATGCGTTGAGTGGCGTCGGCCCGGTCACCGCCGACACCATCCTCGCCTGGTTCGCCGATCCGGAAAGTGCGGCCAAGCTGGACTTCTATGCCGGCAGCGAATCACTGCGGCTGGAGACGGTCATCAGCTCGCTCGGCATCAAGCGGCTGAACTCGCGCGCTGCCCAGGCGCTGGCCACGCGTTACGGCACGCTGGCCGATTGGCGGGCGGCGATGGAGCGCGCGGCCGGGGAACTGCCGGGGCAGGCTTGGCTCGACCTCGTTGCCACGCCCGACGTCGGCGAGGTCGCGGCGGAGGAACTCGCCGGCTTCTTCGCGGAAGAGCGCAACCTCGTCATCGTCCGCGGCCTGATGGAACGGCTGACCGTGCTGGAGGCCGAAGCGCCGAAAGCCAGCAACTCACCCATCGCCGGCAAGACGGTGGTCTTTACCGGTACGCTGGAGCGGATGACCCGCTCGGAGGCCAAGGCGCGGGCCGAATCGCTGGGCGCAAAGGTCGCCGGTTCGGTCTCCGGCAAGACCGACTATCTGGTCGCCGGGGCTGACGCCGGCAGCAAGGCCGCCAAGGCCAAGGAACTGGGTGTCGAGATCCTGACCGAGGATGAATGGCTGGCCAGGATCGGCGGCTGACCGGACGCCGGCCTTAGCCAAAATGTCGCATCTCCGTTCGCTCGGATTGACGGACGGAGGCTGGGGGAGTGAGATCAGACAACGCTTATGGTCAGAAGCGAAACAATGCCAAGCAGGCGGCCCGACCCTGGATCAGGGCGGGGTCGACGGGTGGCCAACGCCCGCACCCGCCTGCCCGGCACCCAACGAAGGGGGATGAAGGAAACGCCATGGAGCCAATTCAGTGGTCGCGCTGGATGAGCGTCGGCAACGACGCTCTGGACGAGGATCACCGCGTCCTGATCGCCATCGTCAACAAGCTGTATGACGATGCCAATCGCCAGGATCCCGCCCTGATCGAAGCGATCCTGGACGAACTGATCGCCTATACCCGCCACCATTTTGCGGAGGAGGAGGCGCAAATGCAGCGCCTGAACTACCCGACCTTCGCCGCACACAAGGCTCTGCACGACAATCTGACCCGTCAGGTCGAAAGCTACCGCGACGACTTCCGCGCCAACGGCGGCAGCATCAGTGGCGAGGAGGTTTTCCTGTTCTGCTCCGATTGGCTCGGCAAGCACATTCTGAAGGAAGACACCCGCTTCGGCGAATATGCCGGCAGCGAAGCGGAACTGGCGGTCGCGGGGTAGGGGAGAAGAACTTTCTATCTGGTCGGGACCATTGCTTGCCAGTAGCCCTTCTCCCCTTGCGGGAGAAGGGATGGGATGAGGGGTGCTGCCGACCGAAGGTCGGTGGGAATCAGGCTTGCAACCCCTCACCCCAACCCGCGGATCGGCAAAACGCCGTTGGCGTTTGGCCGATCCCGCCCCGCAAGGGGAGAGGGGCTTAACGCAAGCGCTCTCGAAGCGGTATCTGAAGAAAATTACCTAAAATGCTGAAATAGTTCAGAAAATTGCAAACTGGCACGAAAATGCAGTGAGCGCCCAATCCGAGAGGGGAGGGCGCTTTTTCTTTTGCACGACTCTTACCGACGGCAGGGGAGGGGAGTTCGCGCAAAGAAAAAGCCCTCCCCGAGAGGGGAGGGCAGGGGCAAACCCAATCGAAAACGGCCCAATCGAAAACAGGCTGTGGTCAGGCGACCGCCAGCTGCTCCAGGCCGCGGCGCGCGACCGGCAGCGACACCGCCGTCTCATAGCGCCAGGCGCTGCGGTCGGCGAACAGGGCGCGCAGCAACTGGTTGTTCAGGGCATGGCCGGAGCGCACGCCGTGGAAGTGCCCGACAATGGGCGCACCGGCCAGATACAGATCGCCAACAGCGTCCAGGATCTTGTGGCGCACGAACTCGTCACTGAAGCGCAGGCCCTCGGCGTTCATCACCGTGTCGCCGGAGATGACCACTGCGTTGTCCAGCGAGCCGCCGCGGGCGAGGCCCATCTTGCGCAGCCCCTCGACCTCATGCAGGAAGCCGAAGGTACGGGCGCGGCTGATCTCGTCCTTGAAGCTGTCGGTGTCAATCTCCAGCGCATGCGCCTGACGGGAGATGGCGGCGCTGTCGAAGTCGATCTCGAAGCTGTAGGTGGTCGCGACGTCGGGGGTGAAGGACGCACTCTTCACACCGTCGCCGATGACGACCGGTTTCAGGATGCGGATGACGCGGCGCGGGGCCTTCTGCACGGCGATGCCGGCCTGCTCGATGGCGGCGACGAAGGGGGCGGCGCTGCCGTCCATGATCGGCACCTCGATGCCGTCCAGCGAAACGACGGCATTGTCGATGCCGCAGCCGGCCAGCGCGGACATCAGATGCTCAATCGTGCCGACGGTGGTGCCATGGTCGTTACCGATCACGGTGCACAGACGGGTGTCGACCACCGTGTCCCAGCGCGCCGGAATGACAGCGGCGGCACCACGGATGTCGGTGCGATGGAAGGTGATCCCGGAATTCGCATCGGCCGGGGAAATCGTCAGCGTGACGATGACGCCCGAATGCAGACCGACGCCGGCGATGGTCACCGACTTCTTCAGGGTCTGCTGGAACATGCCGTCCGCGTTGCTGCGATTGTTGGCCACGATGTCTTTTCCATCTTGGTCATGAAGGGGAGGTTCCCGGCGATGCCGCGCCGAATGATCTTGGGAGATCATCGCGTCGGCGGCTTTCGCTTTCGACCATGCTGATAGGTAACACTCGGGCTCGGAAATCGGCAAATCACTCATTGTTACCGTTTGTTGCAGGGCAAAAGAGGCGCGATTTGCAAGCAATCGGCTATACGCACAATAGTGACGCAACAAAAAATCCCCGGAAACGCGCGGAGGCGTCCCGGGGTCCGAGAGGTTCGGTCAGGTTGTGGAGCCGCCGGCACCGCGATTAGGAGGCTGCGGCGACGGCGGTTATCTCCGGCTTTCGCCGGGATCGGCCGACCGCCGCGGAAAAGGCCGCGGCGGTCCGGAACGGTGGGCGCTCAGTTGGCCTGACGGCGCAGGAACGCCGGGATGTCCAGCTCCTCCTGCTCACCCGGCTTGGCATCGGCGCGGGGGGCCGGGGCCATCTGCTGCGGAGCGGCCGGATAGCTGGGCGCCTGCGGGGCCTGCTGCGGCGCCGCCTGCTGCTGCGGATACACCGGAGCCTGCTGCGGAGCGGTCGGGTAGGACGGAGCCGGCTGATAGGCCTGGGGCGCCTGCGGCTGCTGCGGGTAGGCCGGCTGCTGCTGCGGATAGCCCTGCGGGGCCGGCTGGTACTGCTGCGGGGCCGGCTGCGGCTGGTAGGCCTGCGGCGCGGGCTGCGGGGCCGGCGGGTGCGCCGGTTCCGACTTGCGGCCGAGTCCGGTCACCAGACCGAACAGGAAGTTCCCTTTGCGGGCGGGCGCCGGCTCCGGAGCGGGCGCCTGCGCCGGAGCCGGGCCGACCGACAGGCCGCCCGGATGCGGCTGGTGAGCCTGCGGGGCGGCGTGATGGTGATGCTGGTGGGCCTGCGGGGCCTGCTGGTGGGAGACCGGCTGCTGCGGCTGTTGCTGCTGCGGCTGCTGGTGAGCCTGCGGGGCCTGCTGATGGACAGCGGGCTGCTGCGGCTGGGGAGCGGACAGCGGGGCGGCGCCGACGGTCACCGGCTGGCGCGGACCGGCATCGGCCGGCTTCGGCGCGAAGAAATGGCCGCCCTGGTTCTCGCCATGCAACGGACCGGCGGCCGGCTTCGGCGCCTCATGCTGTTGGGGGGCGTGCTGCTGGGCCGGGTCGTGCTGGATCGCGGCGGCACCGGCGGTCACCGGCTGCGGAGTCCGCAGGCCGATGGCGGCGCTGGGGATGGGCGAACCGGGGGCACCGGCCGGGGCGACCGGCGCGCCGGTCAGATTGCCGGGAGCGCCCGGCTTCTTGGCGCGGTCGCCGACCAGCGACAGGTTGACCGGGTGCAGGGTGCGCGGGTTGCTCATCGCCGCGGCGTCGATGCCGGTGGCGACGACCGACACGCGCATCACGCCGTCCAGCGAGCTGTCGAAGGTCGAGCCGAAGATGATGTTGGCATCGGGGTCGACCTCGTCACGGACGCGGTTGGCGGCCTCGTCGACCTCGAACAGGGTCATGTCGTAGCCGCCGGTGATGTTGATGAGGACGCCGCGGGCACCCTTCATCGACACGTCGTCCAGCAGCGGGTTGGAGATGGCGGCCTCGGCGGCCTCGATGGCGCGGCGCTCGCCGCCGGCCTCGCCGGTGCCCATCATCGCCTTGCCCATCTCGGTCATGACGGACCGGATGTCGGCGAAATCCAGGTTGATCAGGCCGGGCATCACCATCAGGTCGGTGACGCCGCGCACGCCCGAATGCAGAACGTCGTCGGCCATCTTGAAAGCGTCCGCGAAGGTCGTCTTCTCGTTGGCGATGCGGAACAGGTTCTGGTTCGGGATGATGATCAGGGTATCGACATACTGCTGCAGCTCGGCGATGCCGCCCTCGGCCAGCCGCATGCGGTGACCGCCCTCGAAATGGAAGGGCTTGGTGACGACGCCGACGGTCAGGATGCCGCGCTCGCGGGCGGCGCGCGCGATGACCGGTGCCGCACCGGTGCCGGTGCCGCCGCCCATGCCGGCGGTGATGAACACCATGTTGGAGCCTTCGAGATACTGGACGATCTCGTCGATCTGCTCCTCGGCCGACGCACGGCCGACATCCGGCTTGGAGCCGGCGCCGAGGCCGCGGGTGGTGCCGGTGCCCAGCTGGATGCGCTTCTCGCACAAGGAACCCTTCAGCGCCTGCGCGTCGGTGTTGCCGACGACGAAGTCCACGCCTTCCAGATTCGACTTGATCATGTTGTTGACGGCGTTGCCGCCGGCGCCGCCGACGCCGAACACGGTGATGCGCGGCTTCAGTTCGGGCTCGATCTGGGGGATGGTCACGTTGATCATGCTGTTCAGGCCTCCACAACCTGTTTTCGTTGGGTTTGATGTTTGATATGCCGCGACCGGTGCCCGGTTGTGTCCGGTGTCTGTCCGTTCGGGAATCGGTGGATGGCGGCGGGAAGGATCATCTACAGATTCTCCCGCAGCCACAGGCCGACGCGGCCGATGAGCCCGGTTGACGCGACCGCCTCGTGGCCGGTCACCATCAGCTCCGTCGGGTTGCGGACGGCGTGTAGGAGAAGGCCCGCGACCGTCGCGAAGGCCGGGCCGCCATGGGCCTCGTTGAGGCCGGCGATCCGGGTCGGGCGGGCGATGCGGACCTGCTTGTCCAGAATGGGGGCGGCCATGTCGCGCGTGTTGGGCAGCTGGCTGGCGCCGCCGGTCAGCACGACGCGCCGGCCGACCAGCCGGGAATGGCCCGACTGCTCGATGGCGCTGCGCACCTCTTCGAAGATCTCTTCCATCCGCGCCTGGATGATGCTGACCAGGAAGGAGCGCGGGTGGCTGGCGGTGCCGCTGCCGCTGCGCTCGTCCTCACCGATCTGCGGCACCTCGATCATCTCGCGCTCGTCGGCCGGGTTCACCCGGGCGCTGCCGTAGAGCACCTTCAGCCGTTCGGCATGGACCAGCGGCGTGGTCAGCCCGTGGGCGATGTCGTTGGTGACATGCCGGCCGCCCAAGGGCACGAAGCCGGTCCAGACCAGATTGCCTTCGGAGAAGATCGAGATTGTCGTGCCGCCGCCGCCGATGTCGACGCAGGCCGCGCCCATCTCCATCTCGTCCTCCACCAGACAGGCGAGGCCGGAGGCGAAGGGGCTGACCACGATGGATTCGATGTTCAGGTGGCAGCGGGCGATGCAGGCGTGCAGCGTGCGGATGGCGCCGGCCGCGGCGGTGACGACATGCAGCTGGGCGCCCAGCGAATGGCCGCTCATCCCCTTGGGATCGCGGATGCCGCGGCTGCCGTCCAGGCTGAAGCCCAGCGGAATGGTGTGGATCAGCGCCTGATCGGGGCCGGCCTGCAGGGTGCGGGCATGGGCCATGGCGCGGCGGATGTCGCCCTCCGTCACCTCCTGGCCGGAGACGGGGACCGTGGCGGTGAAGGCGTGGGAACGCGGCTGGCCCATCGACAGGTTGACGACGACGTCGTGCACCGTCTCGCCGGCCATCTGTTCGGCGGCATGCACGGCGGCACCGATCGAGGTTTCCGCCGCCTCCATGTCGATGATGGTTCCGGCGCGGATGCCCGTGGCGATCTGGTGGCCGACGCCGATCACGCGAAGGGAGCCGGGCTCCTCCATCCGCGCGATGACGCAGCACACCTTCGTCGAGCCGACGTCCAGCGCCGTGACGATTCCGCCACGGGCCGGCCGCTTCGGCTTCTTGGCGCCGTTGAATCCCATCCCGAACATGCCCCCCAAACTTCCCCTCTACCCCTGTCTGCCGGCGATAAGCTCTTTCCCACAAGGGTTTCC
Organism: Azospirillum sp. B21; assembly: GCF_008364825.1. GTDB lineage: Bacteria > Pseudomonadota > Alphaproteobacteria > Azospirillales > Azospirillaceae > Azospirillum. Next base: position 566,741 of record NZ_VTTO01000001.1, on the reverse strand, counting down.
CGACAAGAGCCTGCCGCCGGTGCGTCCTATGATTTCTTGCCGTTCTTCTTCTTCGACTCATCCTCCCAGCCCGGAAGCTGGGCGGTGGCGGAGGTCTGGATCGCGGCGCGGCCGGGCAGCCGCAGGTCGATGGCGACGATGTCGCGGTCCAGCACATGGCTGGCCGTATGCATCTGCTCCAGCTGCAGGAGCGCGCGGCGCATCTCCGCGGTGCCTTCCGGCAGCTTCACCGTCACGCCGTTGCTGAGTTGCAGGTTCCAGCGCCGGTCGCTGATCCAGCTGGCCGAGGACAGCAGCGGGGCCACGGTGGGGGCGCTGTCCAGCGCCGACAGCAGGGTGTGGACCTGCTGCGGGGCGTTGGCGCCGATCACCTGGGGCAGCGTGTCGATGCGCTGGTTGCCGCGGCGCGCCAGTTCCGCCGCGTCGGCCAGCGGACGGCCGGCGCGGTCGATGACGGTGAACTGCCGCTCATGCTGCCAGATCGCCATCGGCTGGCGTTCCGACAGGCGGATGTAGAGGAAGCCGGGCAGCCGGCGCTCGATGGAGGCCGATGAAACCCAGGGAAGCTCTTCAAGCCGCTGCTTGGCCTCGGCGAGGTCGATAGACAGGATCGGCTCGCCCCGACGCACGCCCAGCGCGTCGAGCACGGCGTCGCGTTCCGTCTCGCTGCGGCCGACCACCAGGATCTCCGACAGGCGGAAGCCCAGGTCGCCGGTGGTCTGGATGACGCTTTCGCGGGCTGCCTCAAGCGTGTCGGCCAGGGTGCCGCGCTTCCAGGTCGAACCGGCGGCAGCGGTCAGACCCAGCACCGGGACCAGGATCAGCGCCGCCTTGACGGCCGAGCGGGTCCAGCGCGGCCAGGCGCGGCGGCGCTTGCCTTTCTGCGCCGACGCGGCCATGGCGCGCGGCGGGGTCGGCATCTCGTCCCGGGCGCGCGCACCGGCGGCGGCGGCGCGGAAGTCCGGATCGGCCATCAGGCGAGCTGACATGCGGCATTCTCCACGAGCCAGCCGACCAGCGCGCCGTAGGAAATTCCCACATGCGCCGCCTGTTCGGGCACCAGCGACAGGGGCGTCATGCCCGGCTGGTTGTTGATCTCCAGGAAGTACAGCCCGTCGGTTCCCGGCCGGCCGTCATCCCAGCGGAAGTCGCTGCGCGAGACACCCCGGCAGCCCAGGGTGTGGTGCGCCAGCACCGCCAGCCGCTTCGCCTCCTCCGCCACGGCCTCGGGGATCGCGGCGGGGATGGTGTGGACGGCATGGCCGGCGCTGTATTTCGCGGTGTAGTCGTAGACCTGAGCCTGGAAGACGATCTCGGTCACCGCCAAAGCGCGGTCACCCATGACGCCCACGGTCAGCTCGCGACCGGGGATGAACTCCTCGACCAGCACGCGCTCCCCAAAGGCCCCCCCGAAGAAGCTATCGTCGCCGACCGGGCTGTTCTGCCCCTCGCGGACCAGGGTTACGCCAACGGTCGAGCCTTCGTCCACAGGCTTGACGATATAGGGCGCCGGCATGGGGTGGGTACCGCCGGTGATCTCGCCACGGGAGAGCACCATTCCTTTGGGGGAGCGGATGCCGACGGTGTCCAGCACGCGCTTGGTCATCGCCTTGTCCATGGCGATGGCGGCGGCCTGGACGCCGGAATGGGTGTAGGGCAGGCCCAGGAACTCCAGCACGCCCTGGATCGTCCCGTCCTCGCCGCCGCGGCCGTGCAGGGCGTTGAACACCACGTCGGGGCGCGGGTTGGTCAGGGCGTGCATCAGCCCGCCCAGGTCGCGCTGCACGTCGATGGCGGTGACGCGGTAGCCTTCCTCTTCCAGCGCCTTGGCGACGCCGGCGCCGCTGACCAGCGACACCTCGCGCTCGGCCGACCAGCCGCCCATCAGGACGGCGACATGCTTCTTGTGGGCGTGGAGCAGGGCTTCGGTCATGCGTGGCCTCCGTCGGCCGTCTCTCCCTCTCCCCCCCGGGGAGAGGGTTGGGGTGAGGGGGAACCGCCGGCCGGAGCGTTCGGCTGGCGCCGAACCCCCTCATCCCGACCTTCTCCCCGGGGGGGAGAAGGGGAAAGCTCCACGCCGATCCGCTTGATTTCCCACTCCAGCGTTACGCCGCTGGTCTCGAACACGCGGCGGCGGACCTCCTCGCCCAGCGCTTCCAGCTGGGCGGCGGTGGCCGTGCCGTTGTTGATCAGGAAGTTGCAGTGCTTTTCCGACACCTGGGCGTCGCCGATGGACAGGCCGCGGCAGCCGGCCTTGTCGATCAGCTCCCAGGCCTTGTGACCTTCAGGATTCTTGAAGGTCGAGCCGCCGGTGCGCGAGCGGACGGGCTGGCTGTCGGCCCGCTTGTCGGAGATCTCGGCCATGCGCCGCGCGATCTCCAGCGGGTTGCCGGGCTCGCCGCGCAGAACGGCGCCGGTGAAGATGCAATCCTCCGGTGCGGCACTGTGGCGGTAGGTGAATCCCATGCCGGCATGGCTGAACTCCAGCCGCCGGCCGTCGCGCGCGACCGCGGTGGCTGAGACCAGCACGTCGGCCAGCTCGCGGCCATAGGCGCCGCCGTTCATGCGCAAGGCGCCGCCGATGGTGCCGGGAATGCCCGACAGGAACTCCAGCCCAGCGATGCCCGCGTCTCGGGCGACCATGGCGACGTTGAGGTCGAGCGCCGCCGCACCGGCGGTCAGCGTCATCCCATCCGCCAGGATGTCGGTGAAGCCGCGGCCGAGCCGGATGGTGACACCCGGCACGCCGCCGTCCCGCACCAGCAGGTTGGAGGCGACGCCGATCACCGTCACCGGCACCTCGGCGGGCAGGGCCGCCAGGAAGTCGGCGAGGTCGTCTGCATCGGCCGGGCGGAACATCACCTCCGCCGGCCCGCCGACGCGGAACCACGTCACCGGCGCCAGCGGGGCGTCGGCGGACAGCCGGCCGCGCACCGCGGGCATCCGTTGGATCAGATGGCCGTCAGGGAGGCTCATGCGCGGCGCCGCCGTCATCGGGTCGCGCCGTAGAGGGACGACAGCTCGCCCGGCAGGGCATTCGCCCACTGGGTGATGTTGCCGGCGCCCAGGCAGACGACGAAGTCGCCGGGCTTGGCCATCTCACGCACCACCTGGGCCAGCTCCTGCTGGTTGTGCAGGGCCACGACATGGCGGTGGCCGTGCATGCGCAGGCCCTCCACCAGGCTGTCGCGGCTGACGCCCTCGATCGGCGCCTCACCGGCGGCATAGACGTCGGCGACGATCACGGCGTCGGCGTCGTTGAAGCAGGTGCAGAACTCCTCGAACAGGGCGGCGAGGCGCGAATAGCGGTGCGGCTGGACCACGGCGATGGTGCGGCCGGTGCCGGCGGTGCGCGCCGCCTTCAGCACGGCGGCGATCTCCACCGGGTGGTGGCCGTAATCGTCGATGACGGTGATGCCGTTGGCCTCGCCGGTCTTGGTGAAGCGGCGCTTCACGCCCTGGAACTTGGCCATGCTGTCGCGCATCACCACGTCGGGAAGGCCCATCTCGTTGCCGACCGCGAAGCAGGCCAGCGAGTTCTGGACGTTGTGCGGCCCGTACATCGGCAGGCGCACGCCGGCAATGGCGCGGCTCTCGCCGCTGTGGCGGTCGTAGATCAGCACGTCGTACTTGGCGCCTTCGGGACCCAGCTCCACGTTCACCGCGCGGATGTCGGCCTGCGGCGAGAAGCCGTAGGTGACGATGCGGCGGTCGGACACGCGGGGGATCATCGCCTGCACCTCGGGATGGTCGATGCACAGCGCGGCGAAGCCGTAGAAGGGGATGTTCTGGACGAAGCTGTCGAAGGCGGCGCGCGCGTTGTCGAAGGTGCCGTAGAAGTCCAGATGCTCCGGATCCATGTTGGTGACGACGGCGATGCAGGCCGGCAGCTTCACGAAGGTGCCGTCGCTCTCGTCCGCCTCCACCACCATCCAGTCGCCGGTGCCGAGCCGGGTGTTGGAGCCGTAGGCGTTGATGATGCCGCCGTTGATGACGGTCGGGTCGAGGTTGGCGTGCTCCAGCATATGGCCGACCATCGAGGTGGTCGTGGTCTTGCCATGGGTGCCGCCGATGGCGATGGCCCATTTCAGGCGCATCAGTTCGCCCAGCATCTCGGCGCGGCGGACCACCGGCACCAGGGCCGCGCGGGCGGCGACCACTTCCGGATTGTCGCGCTTGACGGCGGAGGAGACGACGACCACGGCCGCACCGGCGATGTTCTCGCCACGATGGCCGACGAACACCTTGATGCCCAGTTCGCGCAGGCGCTTGACGTTGGCGTTCTCGGCCAGGTCGGAGCCCTGGACGGTATAGCCCAGGTTCCGCAGAACCTCGGCGATGCCGCTCATGCCGATGCCGCCGATGCCGACGAAGTGGATGGTGCCGATCGAGAGGGGGAGGGCGCGCATGTCAGGCTTACTTTCCGCGGCGAAGCATCAGGCGAAGGGTGGCGTCGACCGCCCCGTCGGACAGGTCGTTGGGAAGGGGTTGCGATCCGTGGATCATCGACAGGCGGTCCCGCAGAAAGCCGCCTTCGGCGAGGAAGCGCGGCACCAGCGGACAGCCCGGACGGTTGTACCAGCCGCCCTCGGTCCGAGTCATGTCCGCCGGCCAGTCCTGCAGCGGTCGCGGCGTCGGTCGGGTCAGAGTCCTGGCTTTGATCATTCCGCGGCCCCCTTGGCGCTGGCGCCGGCGGCGGCCCGCCGGGCGTTGTGGGATCGGTCGTGGTCGGTCTTGATCGGGTCGGAACCGGTATCGGCGCCGTGGAGCTTGCGCATGCCGCCGTCCAGCATCGCCAGAACGGCGTCGGCCAGGGCGCTCGCGGCGTCGGCGGTGCCCCAGCCATGGGCGGCCTGCGCCGCCGTGGCGAGTGCCTGTGGGTCGGCCAGCAGGGCGGATAGCCGCTCGGCCAGTGAACTTGCGGTGAAGCCGGGCTGCGGCACCAGCCAGGCGGCGCCGGCCTCCGCCAGATGGCGGGCGTTGGCGGTCTGGTGGTCGTCGGTGGCGTGCGGGTAGGGCACCAGGATCGCCGGGCGGCCGACGCAGGTCAGCTCGGCGATGGTGGAGGCCCCGGCACGGGTGACGGCGAGATGGCAGGCGGCCAGCCGTTCCGGCACATCGCGGAAGAAGGTCTGCAGTTCCAGCCGGGCAAGGCCCAGCGGCTCCAGCGCGTCGCGGGCGGCTTCCAGATCTTCCGCGCGGCATTGCTGCGCCAGATGGATGCGGGCGCGCAGATCCTCCGGCAGCAGGGCCAGCGCCGCGGGGATCACCTCCGAAAAGACGCGGGCACCCTGGCTGCCGCCCATCACCAGCAGGCGGACGGGACCGCCGGGCTGCGGCGCCTCGTAGGGGGACAGGCGGCGGGCGGCGACGGCGGGGCGGACCGGATTGCCGGTGCGGACGACCTTGGCGCGCTGCGCCTCGCCCAGCTTCTCGATGCCGGGGAAGGCGACGGCGATGCGGCGGGCGCCCGCGATCAGCATCCGGTTGGCGCGGCCGAGGACGGCGTTCTGTTCGTGCAGCAGGGCCGGCAGCTTGGACTGGATGGCGGCATAGACGGTGGGGACGGACGGATAGCCGCCGAAGCCGACCACCGCCGCGGGTTCGAGCCGCCGCATCAGCGCGCGCGCCTCCAGCAGACCCAGCCCCATCTGCAGGGCGGCCTTCAGCTTGCCGACGATCCCGGCGCCGGGGGAGGCGGCGCGGATGCGGTGGACCGGCACCTCCGGCAGATTGTCGCCGAAGGCATGGCCGCGCTTGTCGGTGACCAGCGTCACGGCGCGGCCGCGGGCCAGCAGCTCGCGCGCCAGCGCCTCGGCCGGGAACATATGCCCGCCGGTGCCGCCGGCGGCCAGCACGATCACCTTGTGCGCGGTGGGGTCCAAATCCGTCGGCCTCCTCATTCCGCGGGGCCGAAGCGTTTGCGTGTCAAAGCCAGAACCATGCCCATGCCGAACCCGAGTGCCAGCAGCGAGGAGCCGCCGTAGGAAATGAACGGCAGGGTCATGCCCTTCGTCGGCATAAGATGCAAGGACGATCCCATATTGATCGCCGCCTGAAGTCCGAACTGGATCAGAAGACCGGCGGTCGCCAGCAGGACGAAGTAGTTGTTGTCGTTGAAGACCCGCGCAAATCCGCGCAGGACGACAAAGGCGAACAGCACCACCAACCCGAGGCAGAAGATCAGCCCCAGTTCCTCACCGGCAACGGCGAAGATGAAGTCGGCGTGGCTGTCGGGCAGATAGAACTTCACCGTGCCTTGGCCGGGTCCGGTGCCCATCAGTCCGCCGTTGGCGAAGGCCTCCAGCGACCGGTTGACCTGATAGTTGTCGCCGGCGTTCGGGTCGAGAAAGCGGTCGATGCGGCTGGTGACGTGCGGCAGCGTGTAATAGGCGCCGATCAGCCCGACCACGCCCAGCCCGCCGAGCCCCATCACCAGAACCAGGTTCAGCCCGGCCAGGAAGAACTGGGTGAACCACACGGCGGAAACGACGAAGGTCATGCCCAGGTCGGGCTGCAGGATCAGGCCGGCCACGGTGATGCCGTAGAGCACGATCGACACCAGCGCGCCGGGAAAGCCGGGGTTGGTGCGCGACAGCGAGAACAGCCACGCCGCCACCACCGCGAAGGCGGGTTTGACGAACTCGGACGGCTGGATCGACAGGCCGGGGATATGGATCCAGCGCCGCGCGCCCTTGATCTCCATGCCCACCACCAGGGTGGCGAAGACCAGCAGCACTGAGAACAGGAACACGCCCAGCGCCACCCGCCGCACCCCGCGCGGACTGAGCAGCGAGACGCCGACCATGATGATGATCGCCGGGATCAGCATCATCAGGTGGCGTTCGACGAAATAGAAGGTGTCCTGGATGCCGATGCGCTCGGCGACCGGCGGGCTGGCCGCGGTGATCAGGACCGTGCCGAGAAACATCAGCAGGGCGATGGCGCCCAGCTGCCAGCGGTCGACGGTCCACCACCAGCGGCCGAAGATGGATTGGTCGGTACGGTCGAAGGTGATCATGCAGCGCCCCCGCTCGTCGCATCGCGCGCGCCGAGTATGCCCGCGACATAGGCCGCAAAGGCCTCGCCGCGCTTCTCGAAATTGGCGAACTGGTCCCACGACGCGCAGGCCGGCGACAACAGCACGCAGGCGCCGTCCAGCCGTTCCGCCAGGGCCAGACCGGCCGCCTTCGCGGTTGCGATATCCAGCGTCCCGCAGCGTGTATAAGCAACGCCTTGTGCGTCAAGCCATGCGGCGAATTGTTCCTGCGCCTCGCCGATCAGGAAGGCGTGGCGGACACGGCCCATATAGCCCTCCAGCCCGTTCAGCCCGGTGTCCTTGGCCTGTCCGCCGAGGATCCAGTAGATCGGGTCGAAGGTGGCCAGCGCCTTTTCCGTCGCGTCGGCGTTGGTCGCCTTGCTGTCGTTTACGAAGCGCACGCCGTTCGCCTCGCCGACCAGCTGCTGTCGGTGGGCAAGGCCGGGGAAGGTCGCCATCGCCGCGACGATGGCCGGCACGGGCAGGCCGGCGGCCTTGCAGGCGGCGAAGGCCGCGGCGGCGTTCTGCCAGTTGTGGGTGCCGAGCAGGGTGGGCAGGGTGGACAGCTCCACCACGCGGGCGGCCTCGCCGTCGGTGTCGTCGACCAGCCAGCCGTCGGCGGCATAGACGCCACCCGCGACCGGCCCGAGGGCGGAGACCGGCCAGATGCGCTGGTCGCCGGCCGCCACGAGCTCGGCGTGGATCGTCCGGCAATGCTCGTCGTCCACCCCGATCACCGCGGTGCGCGGCCAGGTCTGGCGATGGAAGATCAGCTTCTTGGCGGCGATGTAGCCCTCCATCCCGCCATGGCGGGCGAGATGGTCGGGCGTGATGTTCAGCAGGACGGCGATGTCGAAGGTGATGGAGTGGGTCAGCTCCAACTGGTAGCTCGACATCTCCAGGATGCAGGTGCCGCCGGACCCGATCGGGTCGAAGGTCAGCACCGGCGTGCCCAGATTGCCACCCACGGCGGCCTTGCGCCCGGCGGCGGCCATGATGTGGCCGATCAGGGTGGTGGTGGTCGACTTGCCGTTGGTGCCGGTGATACCGATGAAGGCGCAGTCGCGCTCCGCCCGGCCCAGCAGCTCGATGTCGCAGATCACCTCGATCCCCATCGCCCGGGCGCGCTCGGCGACCGGGTGCGGCTTGGGGAAGGTATGGGGGATGCCGGGCGACCAGACGATGGTGGTCAGGTCCGACAGGTCGGCGGTGGCGAGATCGACGACGGCGAAGCCCTCGGCCTCCGCCGCGGCGCGGGAGGCGGGGTTGTCGTCCCACACCCGCACCTCGGCCCCGCTGTCGCGCAGCGCGCGGGCGGTTGCGAGGCCGGACTTGCCCAGCCCCATCACTGCGACGGGAAGCTCCTGCATATAGAACAGGTCGATCATCGCCTAGGCCCCCCTCAGCGCAGCTTCAGCGTGGACAGGCCGACCAGCGCCAGGATCGAAGCGATGATCCAGAAGCGGATCACCACCGTCGGTTCGGCCCAGCCCTTCTTCTCGAAATGATGGTGCAGCGGCGCCATGCGGAACACGCGCTTGCCGGTCAGCTTGAAGGACGCGACCTGCACGATCACCGACACCGTTTCCAGCACGAACAGGCCGCCGATGATGGCCAGCACGATCTCGTGCTTCGTCACCACGCTGACGGCACCCAGCGCACCGCCCAGCGACAGCGACCCGGTGTCGCCCATAAAGACCATGGCCGGCGGCGCGTTGTACCAGAGGAAGCCCAGCCCGGCGCCGACCAGGGCGCCGCAGAAGACGGTCAGCTCGCCCGATCCCGGCACATGGTGGATCTGCAGGTAGTTGGCGAAGATCGCGTTGCCCGACAGGTAGGAGATCAGGCCGAAGCAGCCGGCGGCGATCATCGTCGGCACGATGGCGAGCCCGTCCAGACCGTCGGTCAGGTTCACCGAGTTCGACGCGCCGACCATGATGAAGGCGCCGAAGGGCACGAAGAACCAGGACAGCTGGATCAGGAAATCCTTGACGAAGGGCACCGCGACGCCGCCCGACAGCGGCGGGGCCGACACCCACATGATCAGCGCGGAGGCGACCAGCCCGATGGCGATCTCCCAGCCCAGGCGGAAGCGGCCGGACAGCCCCTTGGTGTTGCGCTTGGTCAGCTTCAGGTAATCGTCGCCGAAGCCGATCAGACCGTAGCCGATGGTCACCAGCAGGACGATCCATACATAGGCGTTGGTCAGGTCGCCCCACAGCAGGGTGCTGACCGTCATCGCGATCAGGATCATCAGGCCGCCCATGGTGGGCGTGCCCTTCTTCTTGAAGTGGCTTTCCGGGCCGTCGGCGCGGATGGGCTGTCCTTCGCCCTGCTTGCGCTTCAGCCAGGCGATCAGGCGCGGAAAGAACACGAAGCTGATGACCAGCGACGTGATCACGGCGCCGCCGGTGCGGAAGGTCAGATAGCGGAACAGGTTGAACGGCGTGAAGACGTCGGCCAGTCCGAAGAGGAGGTTGTAGAGCATTTGTGTCCGTCAGCCTCGCGGGCCTTGCTGGCCTTGCGTGGCCGCCTGCGGCTGGTTGGTGGTTCGGGAGGCGGCTTTGTCCTCGCTTTCGCGCCCGCTGTCGAGTGCCGCGAGCGCATCGACGACCAGACCTGTACGACTGCCCAATGACCCCTTGACCATGATAACGTCGCCGCCTTTTACGGCCGCGGTCACGATGGGCGCCAGGTCGACGCTGGTCTCGGTCCAGGCGCCGTGCATGGCATCCGGCAGACGATCGAACAGCGCCTTCATGTGCTGGCCGCAGGCATAGACGGTGTCGACCTGCGCGGCGCGCAGCGGGTCGGCCAATGCGATGTGCAGCGTGTCGGCACGGTCGCCAAGCTCGCGCATGTCGCCCAGCACCGCGATGCGGCGGCCGCCGGCGCCGGGGTCGATCTTGCCCAGAACCTCCAGAGTCGCCACCATGGCGGCCGGGCTGGCGTTGTAGCTCTCGTCGATCAGGGTGAAGGCGCCCTGCGGCAGCTTGATCCGCTTGCGGGTGCCGCGGCCCTTGACCGGCTGCAGGCTGGACAGAGAGCGGGCGGCCGCGGCGACGTCGGCGCCCAGCGCCTTCACCGCCAGCAGCACCGCGAGGCTGTTCATCACCCAGTGCCGGCCGGGCTGCGACAGGCAATATTGCAGCCGCTCGCCGCGGATGACCGCGGTCACCGCGCTGCAGGTGGCGTGCAGCGAGCAGTCGATCAGGCGGGCGTCGGCCTCCTCATGGGCGCCGAAGCTCCAGATGCGGGTCAGGCCCTGGCGGCGCGCGGCGGCGGCCAGCCGGGCATACTGCCCGTTGTCGCGGTTCAGCACGGCGACGCCGTTGGCATCCAGCCCCTCGAAGATCTCGGCCTTGGCGTCGGCGATCGCCTCGACGCCGGAGAAGAACTCCAGATGCGCCGCTTCCACCGTGGTGACGATGGCGACATGCGGCTTGACCTGCCGCGACAGCGGGCCGAGTTCGCCGGCGTGGTTCATCCCCAGCTCGAACACGCCATAGGCGCTGGCTTCCGGCAGGCGGGCGAGCGACAGCGGCACCCCCCAATGGTTGTTCAGGCTGCCTTCGGTGGCGTAGGTCGTCCCTTGCGCTGACAGGACGTGGCGCAGCGTCTCCTTGGTGCCGGTCTTGCCGACGGAGCCGGTGACGCCGACGATCCGCGCGCCGCAGCGGGCGCGCGCGACGGCACCCAGCGCCGCCATCGCCTCCAGCGTGTCGACCGGGGTTATCAGAAGCGGCAAATCTGCGGGTAGTCCATCCGGCACATGGTCGACCAGCGCCGCCGCGGAACCGGCGGCCAGCGCAGCGCCGACGAAGGCGTGCCCGTCGAAATTCGGCCCGCGGATGGCGACGAACAGATCGCCCGGCGCCACCTTGCGGCTGTCGATGGTGACACCGGTGGCAGTCCAGACGGCCGGACCCGCCAGACGCCCGCCGGTGGCGGCCGCCGCGTCCCCCGCGGTCCAAAGGACCGCCTTATCCGTCTCGTCGCTCATGCTCCAACCTCCGCTACGGCTTTCCGGGCCTCGTCCGCATCGTCGAACGGACGCACCTCGGTGCCGATCGTTTGTCCCTGCTCGTGGCCCTTGCCGGCGATGACCAGGACGTCGCCGGGCTGAAGCTGCCGTACCGCGGTGCGGATCGCCTCGGCCCGGTCGCCGATCTCCTCCAGCTTTCCGGCCAGGTCCCCGGTGGCGCCGGCCAGCACCTGACCCCGCACGAAGGCGGGATCCTCGGTGCGCGGGTTGTCGTCGGTGACGATGGCGCGGTCGGCCAGTCTGGCCCCCAGCGCTCCCATCACCGGCCGCTTGCTGCGGTCACGGTCGCCGCCGCAGCCGAACACCGCCACCAGATGGCGCGCGGCATGCGGTTTCAGCGCCCGCAGCACCGTTTCCAGCGCGTCGGGCGTGTGGGCGTAATCGACGTAGACCGTCGCCCCGTTGGGGTGGGTCGCGACATGCTGCAGCCGGCCCGGCACGCCTTCCAGCGAGGAAAGGGTGGCGAGCGCCCGCTCGGCGTCTCCGCCGGATCCGATGACCAGCCCTAGCGCGCAGAGCACGTTCCAGGCCTGGAAGCGACCCGCCAGCGGCAGGTCCACCGTCACGTCGCGGCCGAGCACGGAGAGGGAGAGGCGCTGGCCATGGGCCAGCGGCTCCACCCCGGTCACCCGAAGCTCGGCTCCGGCCAGACCATAGGACAGGACACGGTGGCCACGGTGGTTACAAATGGTGGCAAAATGTTGAAATTCCGGAGAGTCGGCGTTCAGCACCGCGACGGCGCCCGGCGGCAGAACGCGGTCGAACAGCATCGCCTTGGCGTCGCGGTACGCCTCCATCGTGCCGTGGTAATCCAGATGGTCCAGCGTCAGGTTGGTGAAGCCGGCGGCCTTGATCGCCACGCCGTCCAGCCGGAACTGCTCCAGACCGTGGCTCGACGCCTCCATCGCCAGATGGCCGATGCCGGCCTCCGCCGCGGCAGCGAGGTCGCGGTGGAGCGACACCGGGTCGGGCGTGGTCATCCCGCCATAGCCCTGCAGTCCGGGGCCGAGCAACCCAAGCGTGCCCAGGCTGGCGGCAGGCAGGCCGAGCCGCGTCCAGATCTGGGCGGCGAACTGCACGGTGGAGGTCTTGCCGTTGGTGCCGGTCACCGCCACCACCGTCTCCGGCTGGCGCCCGCCATGGAAGGCGGCGGCCATGCGCGCGAAGGCGAGGCGGGGCTGGGGATCGGTCAGCAGGACGGCGGTGGAGGCGGGCGGAAGTTCGGTACCCTCGGGCGCCAGCACCGCGACGGCGCCCTTGGCGAGTGCGTCGGCGATGAAGGCGCGGCCATCGGCCTTCACGCCGGGCAGGGCGGCAAAGACGAAGCCGGGCCTGACCGCGCGGCTGTCGGCGGTCAGCCCGGCGATGTCGGGGTCGGCCACACGGCCTGCCACATTGTGTGCCACACGGGCGGTGGCGTCAGCGCGGCTTGGTCTGAGTTGGGAAAGACGCAACGGTGCTTCCCTTCGACGGGGGTGGGGCGGAGACGGGAGGCAGGGACTGCTGCCAGTTGGTGGACCCGGCAGCGTTCAGGAAGGTGGAGTTCAGGATCTCGGGCGAACTCTCGTCCACCGTCGGCACGTTCAGCAGCGGGCCGATCTGCTTGATGATGCGGCCGGCCGCCGGAGCGGCGACCCAGCCGCCGGTGGCATAGCCGTAGGTCTTGGCCGTCGCCTTGGGCTCGTCGACCAGCACATAGACGACATAGCGCGGATCATTCATGGGGAAGGCGCCCAGGAACGACGACATGCGCGAGTTCTTCTGGTAATGCCGGCCCTTCTGCTTGTCGGCCGTGCCGGTCTTGCCGCCGACGACATAGCCCTTTACATCGGCCGACTTGCCTGTTCCTTCGGTGACCACGAAGCGGAACATGCGCCGCATCAGGTCGGAGGTCTGGCGCGACACCACCTGTTCGGTCGGAATTTCGCCGTCCGAATTGCGCTTCAGCAGCGTCGGCTTGTGGAAGAGGCCGCCGTTGATGACGGACGCAGCGGCGGCCACCGTGTGCATCGGGCTGACCGAAATGCCGTGGCCGAAGGAGATGGTGTAGCTGTTGACCTCGCGCCACGGGTTGGGCACCAGCGGCCAACCGCTTTCCGGCAGCTCCAGACCGGTGGGCTTGGTGAAGCCCATCTTGGTCATGAAGGCCTTCTGCGCAGCGATGCCCACCTGTTGCACCATGCGCACGGATCCGAGGTTGGAGGAGTGCTGGAACACTTCCGCCACCGTCAGGGCGCGATGCAGGCTGTGGTAGTCGTTGATGGTGAAGCGGCCGATCTTGATCGGATTCTTGGCGTCGAACATGTCCGACGGGCGGATCCTGCCGGCGTCGAACGCCAATGCCGAGTTGAAGATCTTGAAGGTCGAACCCATTTCGTACACGCCGAGCGTCGCCCGGTTGAACAGCGTGTCAGGGTTGAGGCCGGTCGGGTCCTGCGGGTCGAAATCGGGAAGCGAGACCATCGCCAGGACTTCGCCGGTGCGGACGTCGAAGACGATGCCGGCCGCGCCGATGGCGCTGAACTCCTGCACGGTTGCCGTCAATTCCTTCTTCAGGACGTGCTGCAACCGCAGATCGAGAGACAGCTGCAGCGGCGTGCCGGGATCCTCGGTCAGGCGCTTGTTGAAGCCCTGTTCCATGCCGGCAAGGCCGTTGTTGTCGATGCCGGTGAAGCCGACCACGTGAGAGGCCAGCGGACCGGCCGGATAGAAGCGGCGCTCCTCCCGCTCGAAGGCGACGCCGGGAATGCCGAGCCGGTGGACGGCCGCCTGCTGCTTCGGCGTCAGGTTGCGCTTCAGCCAGACGAAGCGGCGGTCGCCGCTCAGCTTGCCCACCAAATCCTTGTAGTCCAGTTCCGGCAGGACGCTGACCAGCTTCTGCGCAGCCTCTTCCGGGCGCGAGACCAGCTTGGGATCGGCGAAGAGCGACTGGGTGACCAGCGAGGTCGCCAGCAGGTTGCCGTTGCGGTCGACGATGTCGGCCCGGTTGGTGGTGGTGTTGTCCACTTCCAGCGCCACATGCTGGCGCGGCTCGCCGCCGCCGGCGAACAGGGTCGCCATCGCCAGCTTGACGCTGATGGCGGTGAAGACCGTCGTGACCACGGCAGCCGTCACCAGCAGACGGTAACGGCTCTGTTCCAGCGCGACGGCCAGCGACGTCCGCGGTCTGGCGGACGGCTGCTGGGGCGGTTGCTGGTAAGGCGAGGGCGCCGGGGGCGGGACATAGGTGCTGCCCGGGCTGCCGGGCACCCCGCCACCGCCGGGCTGGCCGTAACCGGCCGGGCCGCCGTGGTCGTAACCGCTCATCGATTGGCCCCCAGACGCGCGACGAGCAGGCCCAGGCTGTCGGTCGGCTTGGGCTGGTAGGGCTGCTGGGCCGTCGCCGCCTTGGGCGCGGGAACCGGAGATGCGGCCAGCGGCACCGGCCGCGTCGCCACCTCTGTCGCCCGGTTGGGAGAGGTCGGGGCGTTCGGAGCGAGCTTGCCGGCGGCGCGGTCGGTCGCCGCCTTCTCAGGGGTCTTCTCCACCGGGGCGCGGGCCGCACCCGGCACCAGGGCGGAGGGCTTGACGCGGGGAGCCGGATCGGCAACGCCGCCGCCCGACGGGAGGGAGGCCGGCACGACGACCGCCGCGCGTTCCAGCGCCTTGTCCATCGGCAGCGGCTTCGCGGCCGCCGGCACGCTGACCGGAACGATTCCGGCGGCGGTGTTGTTGGGAACGGTGGGCACGCGGGCGGAAGCGACCTGAGAGGTGCCGGTGCCGGGCGCGCGGACCATCGGCGGCAGCGGAGCGGCACCGGGCTGGCCGGGCAGGGCAGGGGCAGGCGGCGGAACGGCGTCGGCCGGGCGCATGGGAATCAGATCCATCGCCACATACTGGCGCGGCTCCGTCGGCTGCAGCGCCAGATAGCTTTGGGCCATCTGCTCCAGCTTGGACGGATCGTTCAGGTAGCTCCACTCGGCCTTCAGGACCTGGATGGACTCCTGCTCATGGATGATCTTGCGGTTCAGCCCGGCGAGCTTTTCCTCCAGATCCTGGACGTCGTAGCTGGTCTGGAACAGCACGCCACCGGCGGCCGCGATCAGGCCACCCCAGAACAGCCAGGTCTTGCCTTTCATGCTGCCTCCTTGCCGGGCGCCGGGAACGCGGGCGCCTCGGTACGTTCAGCCGCGCGCAGCCGGGCGGACCGGGCGCGGGGATTGTTGCGGGCTTCGGCCTCGCTCGGGTCCACGGGTTTCCGGGAGAGCAGGCGGAAGGATGGGTGATGCGCCGCGACCGCGGTCACGGGCGTATGGCGGGACGGGGAGGGCGGCGGCGAGGAGCGTTCCCGCAGGAACGCCTTGACCTCGCGGTCCTCCAGCGAATGGAAGGAGACGACGGCCAGACGCCCGCCGGGCGCCAGCAGCGACTCGGCGGCGGACAGGCCGCGCCGCAATTCGCCCAACTCGTCGTTCACATGGATGCGCAGCGCCTGGAAGCTGCGGGTCGCCGGGTCGATCCCGTCGCCCTTCCCCTTCGGCACCACGGAGCGGATGATCTCGGCCAGCCGCGCCGTTCGCTCGATCGGCGCCTCGCGGCGGGCGGCGACGATGGCGCGGGCGACGCGGCGCGCCATCCGCTCCTCGCCCAGGTGATAGATGATGTCGGCCAACTCCGCCTCGTCGGCGGTGTTGACCACGTCGGCGGCGGTCGGCCCATCCCGTCCCATCCGCATGTCGAGCGGGCCGTCGAAGCGGAAGGAGAACCCGCGCTCCGGCTCGTCGATCTGGGGGGAGGAGACGCCGACGTCGAGCGCCACGCCGTCCACGGAGGTCACGCCATGGTCGGCCAGCAGCCTGTCCATGTCGCCGAAGCGGCCCTCGATCACCTCCAGCCGGCCCGGGAATTCCTGGGCCAGCGCACGGCCACGCTCGATCGCGGCGGGGTCGCGGTCGATGCCGATCACGCGGCAGGACGCCGACCGCAGCAGGGCGCGGCTGTAGCCGCCGGCGCCGAAGGTGCCGTCGACATAGAGGCCGCCGTCGCGCGGGGCGAGTGCCGCGATCACCTCGTCCAGCAGGACGGGAATGTGAATGGGGGTATCGGTCATCACGCGCCCTCCCCGCTCCGGCCGGCGGCGCCGCGGGAGGCCTTGGCGACGATCTGGCTGAGGGAGATGTCCTTGCGCACGACCTGCTCGCGCAGCGCCGCCTCGTGGGCTTTCAAAGCGTCGGGTTCCCAGATCTGGAAGGTCTTGCGGCGGCCGATGAAGGCGGCCTCCTCGGTGATGCCGGCGAATTCCGCCAGCTCCTTGGGCAGGACGATGCGGCCTTCGGCGTCGGAAGAGACGGGGATCAGCTTTCCGAAGATGAAGGTCTCGATCATGTCGCGCTCGTCGGCATCGAGGTCAGGGGATTCGAGGCTTTCGGAGAGGACGTCGAGATAGTCCTGGTCGGCGCCTTCCAGCGCCTGGTGGTTCAGCGAGGGCCAGAGATAGACGGTGCTGGGAGCCGACGTCTTGGCAAGCGACTGCCGGAACTGTGCCGGGATGGACACACGCCCTTTCCTGTCAACCTTGTTGACGTATGTGGACAGGAAAACGGCCATAGGCCCGGCGATCCCCCCTGCTATCCCCCGTGCGCGGTCGGGTGCTCCGCGCTAGCCCCGCTTGGCCCATTCAGCCCCCGCCCCCGGTGTTAACCAGAATGGGTAAGAGCCCCCCTTAAATGGGCATTCTTGGGATAGCATGGGACGGCATGGGCGTCAACGGCCCCCCGAGTATTCAGACGGGGGTGTCAAGACTTTCGGGTCAGGCTGTGGCATCTGCGCAAGTTGGTGTACGAATTTCCGGAATCTTCGCAGTATTCCGCTGGACTCTGCCGATGTGGATAAAGTTATCCACATAAGTTCTCTGAATGTTCCAAAGTTTTAAGAAAATGCGACCGGTCCATGGTTTGTTGCCCCGTCGAATCGACCCCCTCCGACTGCATAGGACCTTGGGTGGGAAAGGGCGGTCCGGCATGGGACGGCATGGGAATTCGCCCCACAGTTATCCACCGGCTGTGGATTAGTCTGGGGAAAATGTGGATGGGGCCGTGCACATCCTGGGGATGGCTGCGGGAAAGCCCGGCAATCCGCGGCATGCGGAGAGAGGAGCGGTCGCATCCGCCCTGTGGATGAAGCTGTCATCCGCCCATGCCGTCCCATCCAGACCCGCCGAAAGGGGCAAGGCGGGGGCAAACGGGTGCCGCCATGGGGCGCCATGGGATCATGTGCCCCGGTCGGCTGCCCGAACTGGGATGGAATGGGCGATGGTGTGGGAAAAGCGCCAGATGGCCTGTAAGCCGGGTTCTGTATCCCGCCCCGAAGGGCAGGCGATGGCCATTCGTCTGGGACGCCGGTTGCCCGGACGCCTCGCGCGACCAACCCGAGCGGCGGCGCGGAAACGCGCTTGACCCACGCCCGTCCCATTGCGGGGACGGTGGTCGGGCCGCTCCTATTCGGTCTTGCTCCCGGTGGGGTTTACCGTGCCGTCCCCGTTGCCGGGTCCGCGGTGCGCTCTTACCGCACCCTTTCACCCTTACCTGCGTCGAAACGCCGGCGGTTTGCTTTCTGTGGCACTGTCCCTAGGGTCGCCCCCGCCGGCCGTTAACCGGCACCGTGTTTCCGTGGAGCCCGGACTTTCCTCCCCCGGTCGAAACCGAAGGCGGCCATCCGGCCATCTGGCGCGACCGTTCATATAGGGAAGCGGCGGTGGGGGCAAATCCCAAATCAAGCGGCGGTTCGATCGATCGGAAGAACCGCGCTTGCCTTCATCGCCCCGTCAACCGAAGCAGCGCGCGCAGGCGCCGGATCGTCTCGGCGCTCGGGATGCCGGTCAGGCAGTCGGGATGGAAATGGCGCTGGAAGGCCAGCAGGGCCCGCGGTTCGGCCGGGTCGTACCCATAGCGTCCCAGCAGCATAGCGACCTCCGCCTCGCTGAAGGGGCCGTGGTCGACCTGGGACGGTGTGGGCCAGAGCCCGATCCCCTGGGCGGCAAGACCCGGCCAGTCGAACAACTCGCCCGGATCCTCCTTGCGGGCGGGCGCTACGTCGCTGTGCCCCAGCACGTTGGCGGGAGCGATGGCGTGACGCTCCATGATCCCGCGGCAAAGCTCCGCCACCGCCGCCATCTGCATTGGCGGAAAGGGGCGGTAGCCGAACTCGTGGCCCGGGTTGACGATCTCGACGCCGATGGAGCGGCTGTTGACGTCCTCCGCCCCCCGCCAGCTCGACCGGCCGGCATGCCAGGCGCGCCGGTCCTCCGGCACATGGGCATAGATGGTGCCGTCCTCGTCCACCGTGTAATGGGCGCTGACCTGCGCCGCAGGGTCGCAGAGACGGTCAAGCGCATGGGCGGAGGTCGGCATGCCGGTATAGTGCAGGATCAACAGTTCCACCCGAGCGCCATCGGCCCGAGGGCCGTGGTTGGGGGAGGGGCGGTCGATCCGGCGGAAGGCGCTCATGTCGGATTCGTGACCGTTTCGTTGACCGCCTTCGGCCCGCGCCGGACGATCACCGCGACGCCGCCGACGGTCAGCAATCCGCCGATGGCGAGGTTGATCGTCAGCGGGTCCCCCATCAGCAGCGCGCCCGACGCCACGCCGAAGATCGGCACCGTCAGCAGATAGGGCATGGTCTGGTTGACGGAGTAGCGGCCGAGCAGCGGATACCACAGCCCATAGGCGATGATGGTGACGGCGACCGCCATGTAGACGATCGATGCCCAGCCCACCCAGGTGGAGTTGGCGAGCGCCTCCATCTGGCCATGCTCCAGCAGCAGCGACAGGACCAGCAGCTGCGGCATGGCGAACAGCGCCATCCAGCCGTTGACGGCGAAGCCGTTCACCGCGCCGATCAGCTTCATCTGCACGCTCGCCACCGCAAAGGCGAAGCTCGCGGCCAGGATCAGCAGCAGCGAATAGAGCGACTCGCCCAGCCGCGGCTCGCCCGCGATCACCGCCACCCCGGCGAAGGCGGCGGCCATGCCGATGCCGCGGCGCCAGCCCAGCTTGTCCTTGAAAACCACAGCCGCCAGAAGCGAGGAGAAGGGCACCTGCGCCTGCGCCGCCAGCGAGGCGGTGGCGGCGTCGATCCCCTGCAGCCCGGTGAACATCATCGGGAAATGGATGCTGCCGAGCGTCACCGACAGCAGCGCAATCTTCCACAGCTTGTCCCGCGGCATGCGGAAGAAGGGGATGATCAGCACGGCCACCAGGGCGAAGCGAATGAACATGACGAACAGCGGCGGGAATTCCGCCAGCGCCCATTTCGCCACGACGAAGTTCAGCCCCCACAGCGCCATCACCATCAGCGCCTGGAGCGTGTGGGCGAAACTCATGCCCGGCCGCCTTCCAGCTCCTCGCGCATCGCCTCCAGCTCCAGCCAGCGCTCCTCCGCCGCGGCGAGGTCGGCCTGTTTGGCGTGCAGCTGCTCGCTGGTCTTCTGGAATTTGGCGGGATCGCGGGTGAACAGGTCGGGGTCGGCCAGCGCCTTCTCCAGCTTGGCGATCTCCGCCCCCAGCCCATCCATGCGGGCCGGCAGCTCGTCCAACTCGCGCTGGTCCTTGTAGCTCAGCTTGCCGCGCGGCTTGGCTGCGGCGGCCGGCGGCGCGGCGGCGGATTTCGGTTTGGCGGCGACGACGGGGGCCGCCTTGGCCGGGCGCTGCACCAGATAGTCGGAATAGCCGCCGGCATATTCGGTGGCGGTGCCGTCACCCTCCAGCGCAATGGTGGCCGTCACCAGCCGGTCGAGGAAATCGCGGTCGTGGCTGACCAGCAGCAGCGTACCCTGATAGTCGCCCAGCACGTCCTCCAGCAGGTCCAGCGTGTCCATGTCGAGGTCGTTGGTCGGCTCGTCGAGGATCATCATGTTGCTGGGCTTGGCGAACAGGCGGGCCAGCAGCAGCCGGTTGCGCTCGCCGCCCGACAGCGCCTTTACCGGGCTGTCCAGCTGCCGGGTGTCGAACAGGAAGTCCTTCATATAGCCGGCGACATGGCGCGACACGCCGTTGACCACCACCGCGTCGCCGCCGAACGGGCACAGCACCTTGCGAATGGTGTCCTCTGGGTTCAACCCCTCGCGCCGCTGGTCGAAATAGGCGGTGTCCAGGTTGGTGCCGAGCTTCACCGTGCCCTCGTCGGGATCGAGCTGGCCGGTCAGCATCTTCAGCAGGGTGGATTTGCCGGCGCCGTTCGGCCCGATCAGACCCACCCGGTCGCCGCGCAGGATGCGGGTCGAGAAGTTCTTGACGATGGTCTTGCGGCCGTCGGGCGTGTCGAAGCCCTTGGAGATGCCGGTCGCCTCGATCACCAGCCGGCCGCCGCGCTCCGCCTCGGCGATGGCGAGCTTGGCCTGCTGACCGCCCTTGATCTGCTCGGCCCGCCCGGCGCGCAGGTCCAGCAGGTTGCGCACGCGTCCCATGTTGCGGGTGCGCCGGGCGGAGATGCCCTCGCGCAGCCACTTCATCTCGCTTTCGATCTTGCGGTCCAGCTTGTGGGCCGCGGCCTCCTCCGCCTCGAACACCTCGGCTTGCCAGGTCTCGAACTCGGCAAAGCCGCGTTCGGTGGCGCGCACCGTGCCGCGGTCGAGCCACAGCGTGCGCTTGGCGAGCCGATTCAGGAAGGCGCGGTCGTGGCTGATCAGCAGCAGCCCGCCGCGGAAGGACAGCAGTTCCTCTTCAAGCCACTCGATGGTGGGGAGGTCGAGGTGGTTGGTCGGCTCGTCCAGCAGCATGACGTCAGGGTTGCCGACCAGCGTGCGGGCCAGCGCCGTGCGGCGCGATTCGCCGCCCGACAGGGTGCGGGGGTCGAGGCTGCCGTCGACCTGCAGCCGGTCCAGCACGGCGTCGACCCGGTGCGCCTCGTCCTGCTCGTCGGCGGGCAGGCCCTGCACGACATAGTCGTGGACGGTGGCGCAGCCGGTGAAGTCCGGCTCCTGCGGCAGATAGGCAAGGCGGGCGCCCGGCTGGACGAAGACGGTGCCGCCGTCGGGGTGGATCATCCCGGCCAGCACCTTCATCAGCGTCGACTTGCCCGACCCGTTGCGACCGACCAGACAGGCGCGGTCGCCGCGGGCGATGGACAGGTCGATGCCGTCGAACAGCGGACGGCCGCCGAAGGTGACGGAGACGCCCTGGAGCGCCGTGATGGGTGCGGGAGGAGCCATGGACCGTTCGTGCGCCGGAAAATCGAGGGAAGGGGATGGGTTATAGCGCGCCGTCCCCCTCCACCGCGACCCGGAAAAACGGTTGGGCGGGTTGCGTCCCGCGGAGCCGGGCTCCCGTCAGACCGCCGCCGGAACCGGACCCGTCGGCGTCGCCACCTGCTGCTCCTGCATCTTGAAGCCGAAATAGGTGCCGTTGCTGATGCCGGTCAGGGCCAGAAGGTTGGCCGACAGTTCCGGCATGCCCAGCGTGCGGGTGACCTCGTAGAGGAAGGTGATGCCCAGCACCATGGTCCAGGCCAGCAGTTGCAGGCGGTGGATGTTGTAGCCGGCGGCATCGCTCAGCAGGTCGGCCAGCCATCCCTGGGTCGGCGGATAGACCTCGTTCAGGCTCGCCGCCATCGTCGCCTGATCGGGCGGGTTGGCCGCGGCAGCGGTCCGGTAGGCGGCGGCATGCTGCTGGCGCCGCGTCTCGTCGTCGCCCGGCCGGCGGTCCTGGAAGGCCGCGAGCACGGAGGTCCCACCGACGATCCCCATCAGCGCCATGGTGCCGGTGGTGACGGTGTCCATCGATCCGGTGATGGTCAGGATGGCGACGTAGGAGGCGGTGACGATCCCGCTCCACCACAGAAGCTGGAAGCGGGCGAGGCTGTAGGGCGCCCGGTAATCGGCCGGCATCGGCACGCCGGAAACGGGGGTGATCGAATCCATGCGGCCGAAATGGCGGAAGAAGGCGAACAGGAACGCCGCCGCCACAAGCGCGAACCACAGGCCGGCCAGCCCGAGGTCGCGGTCGCTCGCCCCCTGGATGGCGACCAGCTTCGGTGCGGTGCTCATGCCGCCGGTGGCCGGACCGAAGGCGATCGGCAGGGTCTTGGTGCCGGAAAGGCTGAAGAAGCCGCTGAAGGCGGTTTGCCATGCCGCCCGCCGCTGTGCCGCGTCGTCACCGTTGCCGGCGATGGAGGTGGAGGCGGTGCCCACCAGTTCCCCCTTGGCGGAGCAGCCGAAGCTGGCGCGGGCGCCCGGAATGGTCTGGCCGTTGGCGACCAGGACCAGCCCTTGCGCGTTGAGCGCGGCGGCTTGCGTCGGGCAATCGGTGCCGGACGGCGGAGCCCCCAGCGTCAGCGTCAGCGGCTGACCCAGCACCACCGGGCTGTCGATGGATGCGATCTGCGCCTGGGCGGCAGAGAGCGTACCTGCCGCCAATGCCGTTCCCAAAGCCGCAGCGAAGATCGTCCGGATGATCGTGCGTTGCATCGTCGTGTCGTTCCCAAATCCTGCGGGCAACCGGTCGCCCGCCCCATCGGGGACGATACGTCAAGAAACGGGATAAAGCCCACGACAAAGCAATTTAAAATCCAGTCACATCGTGACGAATCGCGACATGCTAGAGCAGGGCGGCGCTTCCTTCCCGCTCGCGGCGGATTCGGTCATAGGCGGCGTTGACGAGCGCGAGCTTCTGCGTCGCCAGATCCACGAACTCCTGCGGCATGCCTTGGGCGATCAGCCGGTCGGGGTGATGTTCGCGCACCAGTGCACGGTGGGCGGCCTTGACCGTGTCGTCGCCGGCGGTGCGCGCCACGCCCAGCACCGCGTAGGGGTCCGAATCGGTCGGACCGCCGGCCATATGGTGCCCGGCGACGATGCGGCGGAATTCCGCCTCGTCGAAGCCGAAGATCACGGCGATGGCGCGCAGATACTCCACCTCCGTCTCGTGCAGTTCGTCGTCGGCCTCGGCGATCATCAGCAGGCTGTCGAGCAGCTCCTCAAGCACCGCGTGCCTGTCCTCGAACAGGTTGGCAATCTGGCGGGCATATTCCTCGAAGCCATGGGTGTCGCGGCGGGCGAGGTCGAAGACGCGGCCGACATTGGCCAACTCGTCGGCCGGAACGCGGAACAGCCGCTTGAAGGTATCGACCTCCACCCGCTTCACCACGCCGTCGGCCCGCGCCATCTTCGCCGCGAGGGCGATGACGCCGATGGTGAAGGCGACGGTCTGCTTGGCCTCCTCGGCCTCCGCATCGGTCATGGCCTTGCGCTGGTCGCCGGGGCCGCAGGGCGACCACAGGTCCACCGCTTGCCCGGCAAGCCCGCCCAGAAGGCTGCCCAGCGGCCCGCCGCTGAACAGGCTGGCCGCGCTGCCCAGGATCCTGCCCCAAATGCTCATACTTCGCCTTCCGCGTTCCGCTCGCCCGTCATCCTGTCGTCCGGCAGCATAGCCGCCGTACGGTTATCAGCCAACTGTGGCGCGGCTACAACAGACCAGCATTGTTCGCATTGCGAATTTCTAATAAGCGCTTGCGAAATCCGCCCGGGACGCCATGTTGCACTGCAATAAAGGGCGCCGCAGAGAGCGCCGGTTTCGATAACAACGGCGGCCGCCAAGCGCTTGTCACGAGCGTGCGGTGCCGGGGTCTGGGGAAAAACGTTCTGCGCGAATGCGTTTTCGAATTTCGAGAACCGTGAGCAGAGCCATGCCTGTCATCCGCAAGATCATGCCGACCGAACTCCCGCAGTACCGGGCGCATCTCCTCCGCCTGGACAATGCCGACCGCTATGCCCGCTTCACCGGCACGCTGTCGGACGAGGCTGTGGAGCGGCACTGCGCATCCATCGACTGGGGCCGTACGGTGCTGCTGGGCGCGTTCGAGGACGGCGTTCTGCGTGGCGCGGTGGAACTGTGCGGCGACCGCCTCCTCTGGCCCGATCAGGCCGAATTCGGCATCAGCGTCGAATCGGGGCTGCAGGGCAAGGGCATCGGCAGCACGCTGGTTCGCCGCATCCTGACCGTCGCCCGCAACCGCGGCATCCGCCATGTCCACATGATGTGCCTGGCCGGCAATGTTCGGATGCGTGCACTGGCCCGCCGCTTCGGCGGCCGGCTGGCGCTGGACGGCGGCGAAGTCGCGGCCCTGTTCGAACTGCCTCCGCCCAACCAGTTTTCGCTTGCCCTGGAAGCGTTGGAGGACGGCAGTGGCGCCTTCAACAGCATTCTGTCCGGCAATGCCATCCTGGCCCGCCTGCCCGGCATCCGGCCCGAGCGGCTCGCCGCTTGAACAGGTAGCGGCTCGCCGCTTGAACAGGTGGCGGCTCGCAGCCTGACGACAGAGCCGCTTCATCGGTGATCCTGTGTTCTTTCCGCCGCGGCCGCCCGTCTTGATGGCTGCCCTGATGGGCGTGGGGCACGGTGGCGGTTGAAATTCGCTGCCGGATCGCGAAACTCCGGCCCACGCGTGGTGCGGTTGCCGCGCAGGGATTCGGCGGGTGCGACGACGATGGCTGAGACTCAAGGCGCGGCGATGAACGGGACGGCGGAGGTCAAGCCTGCCCGATGGCAGTTCTGGATCGATCGCGGCGGCACCTTCACCGACATCGTCGGCCGACGGCCGGACGGGTCGGTCGTCACCCACAAGCTGCTGTCGGAGAATCCGGAGCGCTATGCCGACGCTGCCGTCCAGGGCATCCGCGAGCTGCTGGGCCTGAAGCCCGGCCAACCGATCCCGCCGGACACGGTGGAGGTGGTGAAGATGGGCACCACCGTCGCCACCAACGCCCTGCTGGAACGCAAGGGCGAGCCGACCGTCCTGCTGATCACCGAAGGGCTGGGCGACCAGTTGCGCATCGGCCATCAGGCCCGGCCGAAGATCTTCGCCCGCCACATCCATCTGCCCGACCAGCTCTATTCCCATGTGGTGGAGGTGCCGGAGCGGGTGATGGCCGACGGCCGGGTGCTGAAGCCGGTGGACCTGCATGCCGTCCGCCGCGGGTTGGAGGAGGCCTACCGCCAGGGCTTCCGCGCCGCCGCCATCGCGCTGATGCACGGCTACCGCTATCCGGAGCATGAGCGGCAGGTCGCCTCGCTGGCCCGCGCCGTCGGCTTCACCCAAGTGTCGGTCAGCCATTTGGTCAGCCCGCTGATGAAGCTGGTCGGGCGCGGCGACACCACGGTGGCCGACGCCTATCTCTCTCCGGTGCTGCGCCGCTATGTCGACCGGGTCGCCAACGACCTCAGCGTCGACGGCACCCCGGTGCCGCTGATGTTCATGCAGTCCAACGGCGGCCTGACCGATGCCCGCCGCTTCCAGGGCAAGGACGCCATCCTGTCGGGTCCAGCCGGCGGCGTGGTCGGCGCGGTGCGCACCGCCGGGATGGCCGGATTCGACCGGGTCATCGGCTTCGACATGGGCGGCACCTCCACGGACGTGTCGCATTATGCCGGCGAGTATGAGCG
Source organism: Azospirillum sp. B21 (assembly GCF_008364825.1). GTDB lineage: Bacteria > Pseudomonadota > Alphaproteobacteria > Azospirillales > Azospirillaceae > Azospirillum. Next base: position 541,244 of record NZ_VTTO01000001.1, on the reverse strand, counting down.
CGCCTTCGACGCGGTGGTGGCCGGCGTTCGGGTGCGCGCGCCGATGATGCACATTCACACCGTGGCGGCCGGCGGCGGCTCGCTCTGCGTCTTCGACGGCACCCGCTTCCGCGTCGGGCCGGACAGCGCCGGCGCCAATCCGGGGCCCGCCTGCTACCGCCGAGGCGGCCCGCTGACCGTCACCGACTGCAACGTGATGGTCGGCAAGATCCAGCCGCGCTTCTTCCCGCAGGTCTTCGGACCCAACGGCGACCAGCCGCTGGACGCCGAGGTGGTGAAGGCCCGCTTCACCGAGCTGGCGGCCACCGTCAACGCCAAGCTCGGCACGACGATGACCCCGCAGGAGGTCGCCGAAGGCTTCCTGCGCATCGCCGTAGACAACATGGCGAACGCAATCAAGAAGATCTCGGTGGAGCGAGGCTATGACGTCACCGGCTACACCCTGAACGGTTTTGGCGGAGCGGCGGGCCAGCATGTCTGCGCCGTCGCCGACGCGCTGGGCATGACGCGGGTGTTCCTGCACCCGCAGGCCGGCGTGCTGTCCGCCTACGGCATCGGTCTGGCCGACACCGTCGCCATCCGCGAGCGCGCGGTCGAAGGGCCGCTGAGCGACGCGGTGGTCGACCGGCTGACCATGCTGTTCACCGATCTGGAGACCGAGGGGCGGGCGGAGCTGGCCCGCCAGGGCGTCGCCGCCGACCGGCAGGCGATCAACCGCCGCGTCCACCTGAAGGCCGCCGGCTCCGATACCACGCTGACCGTCGCCTTCGGCTCCAAGGTCGCGATGACCAAGGCCTTCGAGGAGGCGCACCGCCGCCGCTACGGCTTCCTCACCCCCGGCACCGCGCTGGAGGTGGAATCCGTGACGCTGGAGGCCGTCGGCCTGACCGATGTATTGGAGGATCCCGAGCTTCCCGCCACCACCGCGGTGCTGCCGCGCCGGCTCGCCACCGTCGCCATCCATAGCGGTGGCCAGCGCCGCGAGGCTCCGCTTTACGACCGTCGCCAGCTTCAGCCCGGCAACCGGGTGGTCGGCCCGGCGATCCTGGCCGAAGCCGTCTCGACCACCGTGGTCGAGCCCGGCTGGATGGCGGAGGTCACCCGCAAGAACCATCTGGTGCTGACCCGGCTGGAGCCGGCGACCCAGCGTCAGGCCGCCGGGATCAAGGGCGGGGCGAAGGTCGACCCGGTGATGCTGGAGGTCTTCAACAACCTGTTCATGTCCATCGCCGAACGCATGGGCGTGACGCTGGAGAAGACCGCCCGCTCGGTGAACATCAAGGAGCGGCTGGACTTCTCCTGCGCCCTGTTCGACCGCGATGGCGGGCTGATCGCCAACGCCCCTCACATGCCGGTGCATCTGGGGTCGATGGGCGAGAGCGTGCGCGCCGTCATCCAGCGGCGCGGCGGCACCTTCACCGCGGGCGAGTGCTTCGCGCTGAACGATCCCTATCACGGTGGCACGCATCTGCCGGACATCACCGTCGTCTCGCCGGTGTTCGACGAGGCGGGCAAGGAGCTGCTGTTCTTCGTCGCCTCGCGCGGACACCATGCCGACGTCGGTGGCATCACCCCCGGCTCCATGCCGCCCGACAGCAAGACCATCGCCGACGAAGGCGTGCTGCTGGACTGCGTGCCGCTGGTGGAGAACGGCCAGTTCCGCGAGGAGGCCCTGCTGGAGCTTCTGCGCTCCGGCCCGCACCCCGCGCGCAACCCGGCACAGAACATCGGCGACCTCAAGGCGCAGGTCGCGGCCAACGAGCAGGGCACCCGCGAACTTCACCGCGTCGTCCGCCTGCACGGCCTGTCCACCGTCATCGCCTATATGCGCCACGTCCAGGACAACGCCGAGGAGCAGGTCCGCCGTGCCATCGGCGTGCTGAGCGATGGCGATTTCGCGGTGACGCTGGACAACGGCGCGGTCATCAAGCTGCGGGTGTCGATCGACCATGCCGCGCGCTCGGCGATCGTCGATTTCTCCGGGACCAGCACGCAGCTGACCAACAACTTCAATGCCCCCTCGGCGGTCTGCCGGGCGGCGGTGCTCTATGTCTTCCGCTGCTTGGTGGATGACGAGATCCCAATGAACGAGGGCTGCCTGCGCCCCATCGAGATCATCATTCCGCCCGGCTCCATGCTGTCGCCCAACCCTCCCGCCGCGGTGGTCGCCGGCAATGTGGAGACCAGCCAGTGCATCGTCGACGCGCTGTTCGGCGCGCTGGGGGTGATGGCGTCGGCGCAAGGCACGATGAACAACACCACCTTCGGCAACGAGCGGCACCAGTATTACGAGACGGTCTGCGGCGGGTCCGGCGCCGGCAACGGTTTCGACGGCACCGACGCGGTGCAGACCCACATGACCAACTCGCGCCTGACCGACCCGGAGGTGCTGGAATGGCGCTTCCCGGTGCTGGTGGAGGGTTTCCACATCCGCCGCGGCTCCGGCGGGGCAGGGCGCTGGCGCGGCGGCGACGGCGTGATCCGCCGCCTGCGTTTCCTGGAGCCGATGACCGCCGCCATCCTCGCCAACCATCGCAAGATCGCTCCCTTCGGGCTGAAGGGCGGCGCGGACGGCGCGCTCGGCCGCACTTGGGTCCAGCGCACCGACGGCAGCGTGCAGGAACTGGCCTCCCAGGACAGCGCCACGATGCGGCCGGGCGACGCCCTGGTGGTGGAGACGCCGGGCGGCGGCGGGTTCGGGGCGGTGGGGTAGGGGGGGAGTGTGATGCCCCCTCCCTAACCCTCCCCCGCTATCGCGGGAGAGGGGACTGCCGCTGAACCCTTGCAAAGCTCCTGCCCCCTCTCCCGCGAAGCGGGGGAGGGATGGGGAGGGGGCAACTGCAGCGGCAGCTACCTCGCCCCTCACTCCGCCCGATGCGGCGCTACGATGCCGAAGCGGTGCATCTGCCGGTGGATGGTCGAACGGTCGACCCCCATCGCCCGCGCCGTCGCCGACACGTTCCAATGGTGCCGCCGCAGAGTCTCGCGCAACCGGGCGGCGGGATCCTCCTCCGCCACCACCGTCCCCGCCGCCTCCGCCGGCCAGGCCTGGAACAGGCCGCTGTGCTGCACCGGCTCCGGAATGTCGGCGAGGTCGATCAGCCCGCCGTCGCTGACCGCGCAGGCATAGTCCAGCGCATTCACCAGTTCCCGCACATTGCCCGGCCAGCCATGGCCGCGCAGGGCCGCCAGCGCCGCCGGGGTCAGGCGGTAGGCGACGCCGTCACGCTCCGCCCGTTCGGCCAGCAGCCGCTCGATCAGCCAGTCCAGGTCGCCGCGCTGGCGCAGCGGCGGAACGGTGAACACCGCGCCGTTGAGACGAAAGTACAAGTCGTCGCGGAATTTGCCGGCCTTGACCAGTTCCACCAGATCGCGGTGGGTCGCGCCGATGACGCGGACATCCACCGACACCGCCTTGGTCCTGCCGATCGGTGTCACCTCCCGCTCGGCAAGCACGCGCAGCAGGCGGGTCTGTGACGACAGCGGCATGTCGCCGATCTCGTCAAGGAACAGGGTGCCGCCATCGGCCTCCAGGATCAGCCCCTTCTTGCCGCGCGCCGTCGCCCCGGTGAAGGATCCGGGCTCGTAGCCGAACAGCTCGCTCTCGATCAGGTTTTCCGGCAAGGCGGCGCAGTTGACGGCGACGAACGGCTTGTTGCGGCGGACGCTGGACTTGTGCAGCGCCTTCGCCAGATGCTCCTTGCCCGTGCCGGTCTCGCCATGGATCAGCAGGCTCATGCGGGTGTTGACCAGCTTCGCCGCCCGTGTCAGCACCGCCTTCAACGCCGGATCGCCGCCGGACACCACGCGCAGCGGCTCCGGCAGCGGGTCGTTCCCCTGGTCGTGGGGGTGGTTGCGGGGCAGGGACACGGCGGGCGGCGGCATCGCCTGGGCGAACAGCGGCAGTCCGGTGCGGCGCAGGCGCAGCGTGCGCTGCTCGGTCGGGAGCGCGCGGACGAAGCGGACCAGTTCGTCCACCTCGCAGTCGAACAGTTCGGCGAAGGAGCGGCCGAGCGGCGACACACCGTCCTCTGCCAGCAGATCATGGGCTTTGTGGTTGAAGCCGACCACCCGCCCGCCGCCGTCGAGAGCGAGGACAAAGTCGGGGTCGACCTCCGCGAACTCCTGCGACGCCGACAGCTTCACCACCCAGTCGCGGCGAAAGTTGTTGTAGAGGTTGGCGGTTTCGATCTTGTGGACATAGGCCTTCACCATCTGCAGCGCCAGATACTGGCTGATCTTCGGTTCCGGCGAATGCAGGGCGGAGATGTCCAGCACGGCCGCCAGTTCTCCGCCGCTGTCGAAGACGGGGGCGGCGGTGCAGGTCAGCGGAATGTGGGTGGCGTCGAAATGGTCGGTCTGGTGCACGGTCAGCGCCTGGGCCGTGGCGATGCAGGTGCCGACCGCGCAGGTGCCGGCATGCCCCTCGTTCCAGTCGGAGCCCAGATACAGCCCGGCCCGGCGCAGATGGTTGTCGAAGGTCGGGTCGCCGATGAAGTCCACGGTGACGCCGTTGCTGTCGGTCAGCAGCAGGACGTACCCCATGCCGGCAACCTGCCGGTACAGCGCCTCCAGCCCGAAGCGGGCCATGCGCAGGAATTCGTCCATCGCGTCGCGGTGCTCGCGCAGCCGCTCCTGCGGCAGTATGTGCGCCTCGCGCCCGATTGTGGGGTCCAGCTTGTGGTCGGCGACGCAGCGGCGCCAGGAACTTTCGATGATCGGATCGCGGGCTGACGGCACACCGATGGAGACACGGACGAGTTCATCGATGTGGGCCGCGCGTGCGCTGTCCATGGTCGTGCCTCCCGCAATGTCGTCCGCTTGTCCCGCGAACAAATTTGAACGAAACATTAGCAACCGGGTGACGCGGTAGGCAACATGTGCAAAAGCATCAGACAGGCCCACCGGCCGATCGCGGACAGCTCCTCCGCCATACCTGAGTATGACCTCCGCTTTTCGTTATCGTTCTGCGACATGACGTTAAGGACATTTGCACAAGTCGGGTCTCATGCTCCATAAACGGGCAGGGATCGCCGGGAGCTTTCGATTTGCGGATTCTGATCGTCGACGATTCACCGCGTCACCTCACCATGATGGTGTATGAGCTGACGAAGCTGGGCTACGCGACCAGCGTGGTCGAGACCGGGGCCGCCGCCATCGAGGCGGTGGCGAACGAGCGCTTCGACGTGGTGATGGCCGACATCCGCCTTGCCGACATGACGGGGATCGAGCTGTGCTGGCACCTGCGCACCGCCCAGGGGCTGCGTCACCTCTACCTGATCCTGATGATCCCCGGCAGCATGACCGACCAGTTCCACGAGCTGGTGGAGGCCGGCGCCGACGAGTTCCTGCGCAAGCCGCTGGATTGGAAATGGACGGCGGCGCGCCTGCTGGCCGCTTCGCGCGTGGTGGCGATGCAGCGCGATCTGGAGCGACTGGCCACCACCGACGCCCTGACCGGCGCCCTGAACCGCCGCCGCTTCCTGGAACGGGGGGATGAGGAGTTCGGCCGCTCGCGGCGCTACGAGCGCCCGCTGTCGGTGGTGATGCTGGACATCGACCATTTCAAGCGGGTCAACGACACCTATGGCCACGCCACCGGCGACGAGGCGATCCGCAGCACCGTGCGCGCCTGTAAGGAGAGCTTGCGCACCAGCGACATCATCGGTCGCCTGGGTGGCGAGGAGTTCGCGGTGGTGATGCCCGAAACCCCGCCGGTCAACGCCTACGCCGTCGCCCAGCGCCTGCGCCAGGCCGTCGCCACCATGCCGGTCCGGCTGGAGAGCGGCGGCGAGATAACCGTGACCGTCAGCCTGGGGCTGAGCTGGCTGAACGCGACCGACGCCGGCATAGAACCCCTGCTGGCCCGCGCCGACGCCGCCCTCTACCGCGCCAAGAACGCCGGCCGCAACCGCGTGGAGGTGGAGCCGCGGATCGCACTGCCGAAGTCGATGATGGGGTAGGCACTGCCGTTGCAGTCAGTCCGCAACGGTCGAACCATGATCGATGCCAAGTTGACCTGATGACGTGCAAAGAAAAACCCCCTGACTTCCTTTCGGAGATCAGGGGGTTTCCTATGATGGTAGCAGCGGAGGGATTTGAACCCCCGACCAAGGGATTATGATTCCCCTGCTCTACCACTGAGCTACGCTGCCATCGTGTTCGCCGTTGTTGGCGTTTCCGCCGCCGTGGCTACCATCGTGTCCCGTCGTTGCCGCCGGGAGCCGCTATATAGGATAGGGCGACTTGGCCTGTCAACGCGGAATTTTCGGGGGGTGCGATTTTTTTCGGCCGGCCGGCGGAAAGTCGCTTAACCCCCTGATTCAGGCCGCCGTTTCACTCACCCCCGCCCCCGCGTCCACACCCCCGGCGGTGCCGGAGATCCAGCCGCCGCCCAGCACGCGGTCGCCCAGATAGACGACGCAGGCCTGTCCCGGAGCGATGCCGTGCTGGGGCTCCTGCAACTCCACCCGCGCGCTGCCGTCCGGTCCGGCGCGCCAGATCGCAGCGGCAGCGGGCTGGGCGGAGCGGAGCTTCACCGACACCTCGATGCCGTCCCCCTCGGCCAGATCGGGACCCAGCCAATTCACGTCGCGCACCATCACCAGCGAGCGGGCGAGGTCGCGGCGCGGGCCGACCACGACGCGGCGGCGGGCGGGCTCCAGGCGGACGACGTAGAGCGCCTCCTCCTCCTGGCCGCGGATGCCGCCGATGCCCAGCCCCTTTCGCTGGCCGACCGTGTAGTGGACGACGCCCTTGTGGCGGCCCAGCACGCGGCCGTCGACATGGACGATGTCGCCGGGCTCGACCGATCCGGGGCGCAGCTTCGCCACCACGTCGGCATAATTGCCGTTGGGGACGAAGCAGATGTCCTGGCTGTCGGGCTTGGCCGCCACCTCCAACCCATGGCGCTCGGCCAGCGCGCGGGTTTCCGGCTTGGTCAGGCCGCCGAGCGGGAAGCGCAGGAACTCCAACTGCTCGCGCGTGGTGGCGAACAGGAAATAGCTCTGGTCCTTGGCGGGATCGACGGCGCGGTGCAGCTCGGCGCCCTGCGGACCGGCGATGCGGCGGACGTAATGGCCGGTGGCGAGCGCGTCGGCGCCCAGGTCGCGGGCGGTGTTCAGCAGGTCGCGGAACTTGACGCGCTGGTTGCAGCGCACGCAGGGGATGGGCGTCTCGCCGCGCAGATAGCTGTCTGCGAAATCGTCCATCACGTCCTGGCTGAAGCGGCCTTCGTAATCCAGGACGTAATGCGGGATGCCGATGCGGTCGGCGACCTGACGGGCGTCGTAGATGTCCTGGCCGGCGCAGCAGGCGCCCGGCTTCTGCAAGGCGAGGCCGTGGTCGTAAAGCTGCAGCGTGATGCCGACGACGTCATAGCCCTCCTCCCGCAGCACGGCGGCGGTGACGGAGGAATCCACCCCGCCGGACATCGCCACGACGACGCGGGTGTCCTGGGGGCGCTTTGAAAGACCGAGGGAGTTCATGGCGCCCTATATGGTACGGGCAGGCGCCCGGGAAAGTAGGAAATCGAAACAGGGGACGGGCAGGGGAAAGAGGCCGCCGGGTTCTGCGTCGCGTGACGCTGGTCCGGCGGCCGGAACAGGGCTCCCCCGCGCCGTTACTTCATCGCGTTGTTGCTGCCGCCCGGCAGACGGACGACCAGACCGTCCAACTCTTCGGTCATGATGATCTGGCAGCCGAGGCGCGAGGTCTTGGTCAGGCCGAAGGCGAGGTCCAGCATGTCCTCCTCGTCCTCCTGCGCTTCCGGCAAGACGTCGAACCACTCCGGCTCGATCACGACATGGCAGGTGGAGCAGGCCAGCGAGCCCTCGCAGGCGCCTTCCAGGTCCAGGCTGTTCTTGTGCGCGATCTCCAGCACGGACAGGCCGAGCGGGGCGTCCACCTCGCGGCGGCTGCCATCGGGCTCGATGAAGGTCATCTTGGGCATGGGGTCCTCGTTCTTCTAAGGTTGCCTAGCGATTGAAAGGGCGGGTTTTGGTGACGGGTTTGGCCGGATCAGGGCCGCGGCGGCGTCCGGGCGGCGCGGCGGTCGCGGACGTCGGCGGCCAGCGCCTCCAACCGTTCCAGCCGGGCCAGGATGCGGGCCGCACCGTCGAAGGCCGACGGGCTGTCCGGGCCGGAGGCCGTCTGCGCCTTGCGGAAGGCGGGGGCGAGATACTTGATGCAGGCCTCGATCCGCTGGCCGAGCTCCAGGCCGATGCGGTCCAGTTCCAGCGCGTCGTCGGCACGGGTCAGCCGGGCGGCGAGGTCGGCGATCTCCTCATCCCCATTTTCGGCCCCATTTTCGGCCCCATCGTCCACGGACGGCGTGCCGCCCAGCAGGGACAGCAGCGCATGCGCGCGGCGGATGGGGTCGCGCAGCACCTCGTACGCCTCGCGCAGGGCGTCGACCTGGGCCTTGGCGTTGGCCTGCTGGCGCGGGCCGCGGGCGGCGAAGCGTTCCGGATCCATGGCGCGGGTGAAGCCGGCATGCTGCTTCGACAGCTGCTCCAGATCGATGTCGAAGCGCCGTTCCAGCCCCAGCCGGGTGAAGGGGTCGAGGGAGCGCGGCGGCTGTGCCGCACCGCAGGCGTGGCAGAACAGGGCGCGCGGCGCAACCGAGCGGCCGCAGGCGCCGCAGGGCTCCAGATCGCCGGCGATGGCGCCGGAAATTCCGCCGCTGTTGTTGCCGGGCGGGCCGGATTTGGAACGGGTCATGCGCGCTGTCCGTCAAAACGCCGAAAGGCTCGGCCGATAGGATGGTGTACCCGACATCATGCCTCCGCCGCCATCCGGCCCGACATCATAGGGGCCTTCCGCGGCGTCATACCCAGAAGCCGCATCCGGCGCAATGCGCGAATGCAGGCTTTCCGGATGGGAGACAGATGGTCGCGCAGCCGTGCCGGTTGTTGGAGGACCCTCAGCCATCCGCAGGCGCGCTTCGCCGCGCCATCGCGGTCCATGCCGTCAGGAAGCGGTCCACCGCCTCGTCGTCGCTGGTCCAGCCCAGGCTGACGCGGATGGCGCTGGCGGCGGCTTGGTCATCCTCGCCCATCGCCGCCAGCACATGGGACGGCTTCACCTTGCCGCTGGAACAGGCCGAACCGGCGCTGACCGCCACCCCGGCGAGGTCGAGCGTCATCACCTGGGTCTCGCCGGGCAGGCCGGGCAGCATCAGGCAGCTGGTGTTGGCGACGCGCGCCGCACCGGCGCCCATCACGCGGGCGCGCGGCATGGCGGCCAGCGCCTCGCGTTCCAGCCGGTCGCGCAGGGCCGCGAGATCGGCGGCCTCCGCCAGCCCGTCCAGCGCCAGACGCGCCGCGGCGCCGAAGCCGACGATGCCCAGCAGGTTCTCGGTGCCGGCGCGCTTGCGCCGCTCCTGTCCGCCGCCGCGGATCAGTGCGTCGGGTTCCAGACCCTCGGCCAGGATCAGGGCGCCGACGCCGGTCGGACCGCCCAGCTTGTGGGCCGACAGCGTCATCAGGTCGGCGCCGAGGGCGGACAGCGACAGGGGCAGCCGTCCGGCGGCCTGCACCGCATCGCAATGGACCAGCGCGCCGTGGGCGTGCGCGATCCAGGCGGACTCCGCCACCGGTTGGATCACCCCGGTCTCGTTGTTGACGAGCATCAGCGAGACCAGCGCCGGTTCGTCCCCACAGGCCAGACGGCGTGCCAGATCCTCCAGGTCGGCGACGCCGTCTCGGGTCACGCCGAAGCGCTCCGCGTCGGGCCGGGCGGCCAGCACCGACTCATGCTCGATGGCCGAGGTCACCACCCGGCGGCCGGCGAAGCCGCGCAGCGCGAAGTTGTTGGCCTCTGTCCCGCTGCCGGTGAACAGCACCTGTGCCGGCTTGACCCCGGCGAGCGCGGCCACGGCGGCGCGCGCCTCCTCCACCGCGCGCCGGGCGCTGCGGCCGAAGGCATGCACGGAGGACGGGTTGCCGACCAGATCCATCGCCTGACCCATCGCCGCCTTCACCTCCGGCTTCAGCGGGGCGGTGGCGTTGTGGTCGAGATAGACTCCGGTCCGCCGGAACGGGCTGACGGGCAGAATGGTCACTTTTCAGGCGTGCTCGCGTCCGGAAAGGGTCGTCTTCACTCGGCGGCGGCGACCGCGGCGCTGTCGGCGGCCGGGGCCGGGCGCAGCAGGTTCAGGCCGCTGGTGCCGATGATCCGCCGCTCCACCACGTCGGCCACGGTGACCGAGCTGAGATACATGTGGATCTGGTTGCCCAGCTCCTCCCACAGGTCGTGGGTCAGGCAGCGCGAGCGGTTGGTGCGGCAGCCCTGCGGCGTGCCGTTGGCGCAGCGGGTGGTGCGGATCGGCTCGTCCACCGCCAGGATGATGTCTGACACCCGGGTCGCGTCGGCCGGGTGGGCCAGCAGATAGCCGCCGCCGGGACCGCGCACGCTCTTGACCAGCCCGCCCTTGCGCAGCTTGGCGAACAGTTGCTCCAGGTAGGACAGCGAGATCTCCTGCCGTTCCGCGATGTCCGCCAGTGCGACCGGGCTGCCTTGGCTGGTGGCGGCCAGATCGACCATCGCCATCACGGCATAGCGTCCCTTGGTGCTGAGTCTCATCGCGGATCTCCTTGGGCTTCGTGCATCCCGACGGGGTGGGACGCCACCGCTTCCAGCGGTGTGGGTGTTGAACGGGGAAGTAGGGTTGCGGCCGATGGCGGGTTCGCCGCCTCCAGCTCGCCGACGCGGGCCTGCAGCGCCGTGACCTGATCGAGCAGGCCGGACAGCGCGCGGGCCACCGGATCGGGGATCTCGCCGCAAGGGGTGCCGTAGGGCATGAATTTGCGCGTTTCCGCCCGGTCGCGCGGGGCGACCGGCTTGGCCGGGATGCCGACGACCGCGGTGTCGGCCGGCACGTCGGCCACCACGACGGCATTGGCGCCGATGCGCGCGCCGCGCCCGACGGTGATGGCGCCCAGGATCTTGGCGCCGGCGCCGACGATCACGCCGTCGCCCAGCGTCGGATGGCGCTTGCCGGGATCGAGCGAGGTGCCGCCCAGCGTCACCCCATGATAGAGCATGACGTCGTCGCCGATCTCCGCCGTTTCGCCGATCACGACGCCCATGCCGTGGTCGATGAAGAAGCGGCGGCCGATGGTGGCGCCGGGGTGGATTTCGATGCCCGTCAGCGAGCGGGCGATCTGCGAGACGAGGCGGGCGGTCAGGTGCCAGCCGGCGTCGCGGGCACGCCGGGCAAGGCGGTGGAGCACGATCGCATGAAATCCAGGGTAGCAGACCGCCACCTCCAGCCGGGAGCGCGCCGCCGGGTCGCGCGCCATGATCCCGTCGATCTCTTCGCGAAGATGCTTGAACACGCCATCACCCGCCGTGGTATAGTCCGCCGCTCTCATCGGCCGCCCGCGCCCGGCTTCGGCCTGTCGGAACCTTGCGGTTCAGGACCTTCCGGTCCGGAACCTTGCGGATCCGGCCGGCATGGACCCGGTCTTTCGGCCGGTCCCGCTAGCGCTGGGCCGATCGGGCGGGTCAGGCGGGTTGCCCCGGAGGACGTTACGACGCATATATGATGACCAAGCAAAACGGTCAAGAATTGTGTGCGAAAAACCCCACTCCAATGCGGGAAAATCCGTGACGGGCTCGTAAGGCCCCGTGTGTCGGGGCGGCAGGTCGGATCATCCCGGTCAGTCGCCAAGGCGGTCCCAACAACCCTTTGTCCGCGTCAGGAACGTCGTTCCCATGCCTGAAGTGCTCTTCAACGGTCCCGCCGGTCGCCTGGAAGGCCGTTACACCCACGGCAAGCAGCCGAACGCCCCGGTTGCGCTGCTGTTGCACCCGCACCCGCAGCACAATGGGACGATGAACAACAAGGTGGTCTTCACCCTGTTCCAGTCCTTCACCAAGCGCGGCTATTCGGCGCTCCGCTTCAACTTCCGTGGCGTCGGGCGCAGCCAGGGCACCTACGACAAGGGGGAGGGGGAACTGGCCGACGCCGCGGCGGCGCTGGACTGGCTGCAGACCTACAACCCGAATGCGCCGGTCTGCTGGATCGGCGGCGTGTCGTTCGGCGCCTGGATCGGCATGCAGCTGCTGATGCGCCGTCCGGAGATCGACGGCTTCGTCTCGGTCTCGCCGCCGGCCAACCTGTTCGACTTCTCCTTCCTGGCGCCGTGCCCGTCCTCGGGCCTGATCATCCACGGCGACAAGGACGAGGTGGTGCCCCAGGCCGCGGTGACCAAGCTGGTGACCAAGCTGTCGCACCAGAAGGACATCCGCATCGACCACCGCGTGGTCCCCGGCGCCAGCCACTTCTTCGTCAACCGCACCGACGATCTGGCGACGCAGGTTGACGACTATCTGGATAAGGCGCTGGGCAATCCCATCGCGGCGGTGGCGGAGTAAACCCCCCACCCCAACCCTCCCCCGCTCTCGGCGGACCGAAGGTCCGTCCGATGCGGGGGAGGGGAAAAGTGCTTGTTCAGAAAAGCAGCGGTAGTCCCTCCCCCACCCAGTGGGGGAGGATAGGTGGGGGTCTAACCTCCCCAAACGCCCTCACTGCTCGCAGCCCAGAACCCACACGTCGTAGATCGGGTTCTCCATCGCCGACAGGGCGGGGCTGGAGGCGAACATCCAGCCGCTGAAGACCTGTTCCGCCTGCTCGCCGGGCTTGATCTCCGTCACCTCAAGAAAAGCGGCGGATTCCGGTGTCTCGATCGGCGGGTTCTCGCGGCAGGCGCGCAGGGTGATGCGCAGGCTGCTCATCGCCTTGGTCTCCCCCACCTTCATGGTGAAGGTGGAGGTGCGGGCGGTCACCTTGTCCAGCCATTGCAGTTTTGCCGCCGGCCGCTCCATCATCTGGCTCGGGACCGGGGCGGCCTGGACGGCCAGCGGGACCAGCACCGCCGCGGCACCCATCAGCAGAGCGGTCGGCCGGAAACATCTTGAGAGTCGCGTCACGTCGGATCGCTTCCGTTATTGCGGACGGCGCCCTTGCGGCCGGGACCTGCCTGTCGGTATGGGCTCTGCCGGGGGCGCTTTGCCTTCTAGCCCGGAAGCGGGGCAGCGTCCAGTGGCGGGGACGCCGGGATGGGTTGTCCGTGACGGATGGTTCAGCGCCGGATGGTTCAGCGCGTGACGCTGCTGCGCGACGCAGGGGCGCTGTAGGTGGAGCCGCTGCCAGTCTGCGCTTCGCTTCGGTCTTCGATCTTCTGGGTCGCCGCCCCTGCTCCGGCGCCGACCCCGGCGCCGACGACCGCACCCACCGGTCCGCCGACCACGGCCCCCGCGGCAGCACCGCCAAGTCCGCCGCTGGCAGACTTCTCTTCCATGTTGGCGCCGCAGGCTGCGGTCGCCAGGGCCAGACCCAACACGGCCAAGTGGGAGAGACGCATCGCACTTCCTCCTGCTTCGTGATCCGGCAGCGCCTGTCTGATGGTCGCCATCCGGATACGGGAGGAACGCTTGAGCGTGGCCGCTGGTTCCGGCCGGGTCTCTGCTTCCAGAGCCTGATATCAGAGCTTCGGCGGCTGGGCCGGCGCCTGTGAGGACTGTCCGTTCGACGAATCGCCCGGCTTGTTCATGCTCTGCAGCGAGAAGATGACCTGACCCAGCAATTGCTCCAGGCCCGGCGTGCTCTGCGTGAACTCGATCTTGCCGTTCGGCTTGATCATGTCGGGATCGCCGCCCGGCTCCAGCGACAGGAACTTGCCGCCCAGCAGGCTTTCCGACGCGATGACCGCCGCGGTGTCCTTCGGCAGCTTCACCGAATTGTCGACCGACAGGTGGACCACCGCCTGATAGCTGGTGGGGTCGAGAGACAGCCCGGTGACCGTGCCGACCTTCACGCCGCTGATGCGGACGTCGGCACCGCCCTGCAGGCCGGTGATGCTGGTGAAGTTGGCGGTGATGTCATAGCCCTGCACCTTGCGCAGATCGGCGCTTTTGTAGGCGAAGGCAAGAAACACGGCGGCCACGGCGAGCACGACTCCGCCCAGCACGGTTTCGATCACATTCCGGCGCATAGAGCTATCCTGCTGCGAGTTCCAGAAACGAAACCCGGCCCGAAAGGGGCCGGGCTTTCCGCTCTGACGTGAGGGTCAGTCCTTGGCAGGGATCAGCTCGGAGTCCAGGGCTCGTAGTCGCCGGTGGCCGGCACACGCTTGCCGCCGGCCAGCGCATGGCCGGGCGGACGATAGGCCTGGACCGAACCCGACATGTTGGGCAGATGTTCCTTCTGCCAGGGCTTGTGGAAGGCGCTCGACCCCTCGGGCAGCGGCTCCTTCGTGGTGTGGTGCAGCCAGCCGTGCCATTCCGGCGGGATCTTGGACGCGTCGGGCTCACCGGCATACAGGACCCAGCGGCGCTCGCGCGTGCCGGGCTTGGCGTCCTTGTTGCGGTAATAGACGTTGCCGAAGCGGTCGCTGCCGACCTTGGCGCCCCGACGCCACGTGACGTAACGGATGTGGATGTTCGCCAGTTTGGTGAACAGGGAGATCGGCTCGCTCATCGTCGCTCACGAATTCCGGAGTCTGGCCCCGCGGACACGGGGCTGGTCGAATGCGGGCCGCACTATGACACCGCAAGGGACGCGCGTCCACCGTTGGTGAGGCCCAAGCTGCTCCGCATGGTGGAAAGCGGGGCCTATTGCAGGCGGGTCGCGGCGATCTTGGCGGTATCGACCGGGGTTGCGGTGCAGCCGCCCAGCGTCGGCCCGACCGGAAGCTCCCCGAAGGCGCCGAGCGCGCCCTCTGCCTTCAGCCGGCCGACGAATCCGGGCTCCGTCCCGCGGGCGACCCACGCGAATCCGAGCCAGGTGGAGCGCACCGGCTCGCCCCCCGCCCGCACCATCGCCGCCATGGCCTCGGCGTCGCTGGTGCCGGGGGAGAAGACCGCCAGCATCATGCCGTCGGTCGCATCGGGCAGGGCGGCGCGTTGCAGCGACAGCCCCATCAGCCCCGCCCAGACCAGCAGAACGCCGCCGAACAGTACCGCGGCAAGGCCGTGGCCGATGGGGAGTCCGGAAGAGGAGGGGGCGGGGCGGTCGCTCATGGGATTTACCTTACGCCTTCGCCTCGGCCGCCGCCAGCGACGGGGCGGGCTTCTCGGCGATCGGCCAGTGGACGATGGTCGCGAACATGGCCAGCGCCACGCCCAGCCACCAGACGACGTCGTAGGACCCGGTGCGCTCGTACAGGACGCCGCCCAGCCAAACGCCCAGGAAGCCGCCGACCTGATGGCTGAAGAAGGCGAAGCCGTAGAGCGTGCCCATGTAGCGGGTGCCGAACATCAGCGCGACGAGGCCGGAGGTCGGCGGCACGGTGGACAGCCACAGCAGCCCCATCACCGCGGCGTAGACGATCACCGTCGCCGGCGAGATCGGCAGCAGGATGAAGATCGCCGTCGCGATGCCGCGCGAGAAATAGTTGGCGCACAGCAGGTAGCGCTTGCTGACCTTGCCCGCCAGCACGCCGGACGCGTAGGAGCCGATGACGTTGAACAGGCCGATCAGCGCCAGCGCCCAGGCGGCGAGCGACGCGCTGATGCCTGCCTCGGTCAGGTAGGGCGGCAGATGGGTGGTGATGAAGGCCAGCTGGAAGCCGCAGACGAAGAAGCCCGCGACCAGCAGCACATAGCTGCGGTGCTGGAAGGCCTGGCGCACCGCGGCGATGTAGCCGATGTTGGCGCCGGTCACCGCCGGGGTGCCGCTCGCCGTCATGCCCTTCGGTCCGGGGAAGACGCCGGCCAGCAGCGGCACCGCGATCATCGACGCCGCCAGCAGAAGCAGGGCGGTCTGCCAGCCGAAGCCGGCGATGAAGGCCTGACCCAGCGGCGCGAACAGGAACTGGCCCATTGATCCGGCGGCGGTGGCGATGCCGACCGACCAGCTGCGTTGTTCCGGCGGCAGCAGCCGGGTGAAGCCGGCGATGATGATGCCGAAGGACGCGCCCGACAGCCCCAGCCCGATCAGCACGCCGGCCGTCAGGTACAGTTCGACGCTGGTCGTCGCATAGGGCATCAGCGCCAGCCCGGCGGCATACAGCAGCCCGCCGCCGGCCAGCACCGGAGCGGGGCCGTAGCGGTCGGTCAGCGCCCCGGCGAAGGGGCCGCCGGCGCCCCACAGGATGTTCTGGATCGCCATGGCCAGCGCAAAGACGTCGCGGCCCCAGCCGCGGGTTTCCGAAAGCGGCCCGATGAACAGGCCCATGCTGGACCGCGGTCCGAAGGCCAGCATCGAGATCAGGCAGCCGCAGACGACGACGAGTGCTGGCGTCCTCCAGGAGGGCGCCGGTGCGGGGGTGGCGGTGGTCAAGGCGTCCTCCCGGAAGGGGCCGGCGTCGCGCGCCGGTGTTGCGGAACCGCGTGCCGCGGGGTTGCGCATCGTGGTGTTGTGTTGTCACCGACGATAGGCGGGCATCAACAGTTCGGCAAATTCATAATCGGTAACCGGGTCATTCCGCGGCGGAATGCAGGAAGGCGACCCGCTCCATCGCTTGGTTCACCGGCTGAGCGGCGGCCAACTCGCGCCGCAGCGCATCCTCCAGCCGGTCGAACACCGGGGCGATGCGTCCGGTCGTCCGCGATTGGATCAGCCAGATGGTCACCGACATCCGAAAATCAGGCAGATCGACCGGCCGGACCATGGCGGCACCGGGGATCGGTGCGATAAGGCCCATAGGCGCCAGTCCGAACCCGACGCCGCGTGCCACCAGCGACACCAGCAGGCTCTGGTCGTAGGCCTCCACCGTCACATTGGGCTGCAGTCCCAGCGGCGCCAGCGCCTGGTGGAGCGCCTCTCGGTACCGGCAGCCGTTGGGCTGCAGCACCCATCCATGTTCGTTCATCGATGCCAGATCGGCGCCGACCGACCGGTCGGGAGAGGCGACGATGCTGACATCCTCGGTCCCGATCCGGCGGGCGGGCAGATCGTCGGGCGGCGTCTGCTCCTCGCACATCAGGATCAGCCCGCCGTCGAGCGTACCGGCGCGGACCTGCTCGATCAGCGGGTTGCTCCAGTCGGAATGCAGACGAAGCGTCAGGCCCGGAAAGCCGGCGCGCAGATCGTCCAGCGGCCGTCCGGCGGCGAGCGCGGTCAGCACATGCGCCACGCCCAGCCGCAGCAGCCCGCGCGGTTCGGCAGACCCGGCGAAAGCGTCGGCGAAGTCGCTGGCCGCCGCCAGGATGCGCCGCGCATGGGCAAGCGCCAGCTCCCCGTCGCGGGTCAGCGCCAGCGGCTTGGTCTGCCGGTCGAACAGCACGACGCCCAGTTCCGCCTCCAGCCGCTGGATCAGCCGCGACACCGCCGACTGCGTCAGCCCCAGCCGGTTGCCGGCCTCCTGCACCGACTGCGCATCGGCCACGGCGATGAAGGTGCGGATTTCGTTGAGCTTCATGGGGCCTCGAACGGGTTCAGCAGCGGAATGCCGAAGGCTTGGAAATCGCGTGTGTTGCGTGTGGCGACTGTCAGCCCGTGCGCCTGGGCGGTGGCTGCGATCAGGGCGTCCACCGGATCGCAGTTCCGATGTGCATCGCGAAGATGTCCCCAGATGGTCGCCACCGTCAGCGAAACCGGCAATATGCGGTCCGACCAGGCTTCCACACCCATTATCCAGGTTTCAAGCTGCTCCGCCTTGGCGGCATCGCTGCGGCGGATGTTGGCGATCCCGCGATGGATCTCTCCGATGCTGACGACGCTGACAAAGGCCTCTGAAGGCGGAAGCTGCTCCAGCCAGCCGATCACCTGCGGACTGGGCCTTGGCCGAGGTGGTTCGGACAGGATGTTGGTGTCCAGCAGGTATGCCATCAGATCGCATCTGCACCGAAATCCACCGGCTTGCGGGTTTCCGGTCCATGGCGTCCGCCGATCGCATCATCGAGGTCGATATCCGCCGCGTCGACAGGGCGCAGCAATGCCTCGATCAAATTTCTGGGCGTTGGCGAGGACGGTACGGCAAGCTCCCCGCGCAGCCGTTCGTAGTCGGCGGCGGACAGCATCACCATCGACGGCTTGCCGGGGCGCACAATGGTCAAAGGCCCTTCGGCAAGGGCACGCTCGATGGCTGCATCCAGACCGGGATCGTCGGCCTTCGAGTATAGAACGCCCATCGCCTGCCCTCCGCACTCCGTCACCATATCGGTGATTCTCGGGACGGGGTGACATGCTGTCAAGCGGTGCGCTAGGCTGTGGCTCATGACCGCATCATCTGATCCGACCGCCACCCAGCCCGACCGTTCCAGCCGCGAATATCCCGACCGTCCCTGGGTGGGGGTGGGGGTTGTCGTCTGGCGCGGGGACAGGGTCCTGCTGATCCGCCGGGGCAAGGCGCCGCGGCTGGGGCAATGGAGCCTGCCGGGCGGGGCGCAGTCGGTGGGCGAGACCGTGTTCGAGACGGCGATCCGCGAGGTGCGGGAGGAAACCGGACTGGAGGTGGTGCCGACCGGCATCGTCACCGTGGTGGACGCCATCACCCCCGATGCCGAGGGCCGCGTCCATTACCACTACACGCTGGTGGAGGTGGCGGCGGACAGTGCGGAGGGCGATCCGATCTGCGCCGACGATGCGCTGGAAGCCTGCTGGGCCACCGCCGATGAGGCCGGCGACCTGACGGAGTGGGACGAGACCCGGCGGATCATCCTGATGTCGGCGGAACAGCGGAAGGCCCGCCCGGCTTCAGGCCGATGACGACGCTGCGTTCGGCCAGGAACTCCGCCACGCCATCGGCTGTCAGTGGGCGCGACAGCCAATAGCCCTGCAGCGTGTCGCAGCGGTAGGCCTGAAGGTACAGGCGCTGTTCGGCCGTCTCCACCCCCTCCGCCACCACGCCGAGGTCGAGGGCATGGGCAAGCGCCACCACCGCCTGGACGATGGCGGCGGCGTCGCGGTCCTCCACCATCGCCTGGACGAACTGCTTGTCGATCTTCAGCGCTTCCACCGGCACCCGCCGCAGGGTGGCGAGCGACGACCAGCCGGTGCCGAAATCGTCCAGCACCATCCGGATTCCGGCGCCGCGCAGCTGCAGCAGGGCCTCGCGCGCGTCGGCGGTCTGGCTGAACATTGCGGTTTCGGTCAGCTCCAGCTTCAGGTTGGCTGCGGGCAGGCCGGTTTCTCCCAGGATCCCCAGCACCTTCAGCACCAGACCCGGATCGTCGAGCTGACGGGCCGACAGGTTCACCGACACCGGAACGTCGACGATGCCGGCGCGAAGCCAGCCGGCCGCCGCGGTGCAGGCGGCACGCAGGGTCCATTCGCCCAGCAGGTGGATCGCCTCGCCCTGTTCGGCCATCGGCACGAAGACGTCGGGGGGCAGCATGGTGCCGTCGGACAGGCGCCAGCGCGACAGAACTTCGAACCCGGTCAGGCGGTTGGTGAAGACGTCGGCCTGCGGTTGGAAGACCAGCGACAGCTCGTGCCGGTCGATGGCGTCGCGGACCCGCTCGACGAATCCGGCGTCGGATGTCCCCGGCGTATCGGGCCCGTTCGACGTCGCGTGCGTGTTCGCCACCGTCCGCTCCATTCCGCCAACCTTTGCCGGTCGCTGCCCGGCTCTCCCTGGCATAACAACCACAGCAATGATTTGTTAACCATGTCGCGAAAGAGCTTGACGAATTTTATATGGTTACGAAAGGATTAACGTTGCTGGGGCGGTGACAAGAAAAGGGCGAAGCGTAGGCATTGCCGCACTCCATCCTTGGGTCGGGACCTCACCCACGGGTTGCCCCATGCTTGAGCCGGCTGGGCAGCAGCTCCCCCGATTGATCGAGCACCGGGTAGGCGGCGGCGACCAGATGGGCGTTGATGCGGCGCAGATCGCGCAGGATGTCCAGGTGCAGGGCGCTGGTCTCCACGCTTTCGGTCCGTCCGGCACGCAGGCGGGCGAAATGCGCTTCGGTGGCACTGGTCTCCAGGTCGCGGATCACTTCCTTCTCGCGCATCAGCGCGCGGGCGGAGCGGATATCGCCGGACACGAAGACGGCGGCGGCCAGCCGCTGGGTTTCGCTCAGCCTTTCCAGCATGCCGGCGATCTCGGCCGCCCCTTCGGTGGAAAAGCGCAGCTTGCGCCGGATCTTCTTCGACGCGGCCTCCATCAGGTTGCGGTCGACGATGTCGCCGACATGTTCGAGGTTGATGGTGAAGGTCAGCACGTCCGATACCCGGCGCGCATCCTGCTCATCGAGGTCCTCGACGTTGATCTGGGTGAGGTAGCGCTTGATCGCGTCGTGCAGTCGGTCCAGCACGTCGTCCATCCGGCGGATTTCCTGCACCCGCTTGCGGTCGTCGCTGTGCAGCACGTCCAGGGCGCCGCGCAGCATGCTGTCCACCGTGTCGGCCATGCGCAGCGCCTCGCGCGCCGCGTTGGCGATGGCGAGGTGGGGGACGCGCAGCGCGCTGCGGTCGAGGTAGAGCGGCATTCCCGGGTCGGCAACGGCCACACGCTCCGGGAACAGCCGGGTCAGGACCCGTGCGAACCAGGGCAGCGGGCCGATGAACAGCGCGGCCATCGCCAGATTGAAGGCGAGGTGGAAATTGGCGGCCAGCCGCGTGGCATCCGGCGACACCGTCTGAAGCCCGGCGGTGATCGGCCCCAGCAGCGGCACGACGATCAGGCAGCCGACGACGCGGTTGACCAGATTGCCGACCGGCAGCCGCCGGGCCGCCGGGTTGTGACCGTCCCCGCCCGGTCCCTCGATGACCGGGTTGACGGCGCTGCCCAGGTTGGCGCCCGCCACCATGGCGACCGCCGCCTCCGGCGCGATCACCCCGCCGCCGGCCAGTGAGGCGATCAGCAGGATCGCGGCGACGCTGGAATGGGCGGCCCAGGACAGGATGGCGGCCAGCAGCACCGCCACCACCGGATCGGCGGTGAGCATGCCCAGCATCCGCTGCAGCATCGGCGCGTTCTCCGCCGGGGCGATGGTCGCCAGCAGCAGGTGCAGCGACAGCAGCATCAGCCCCAGCCCGATGGCGACCCGGCCCAGGTCGCGGCTGCGCGTCCGGCTGCCGCGGCGGAAGGCAAGGAAGCCGCCCAGCAGCAGCACCGGCGCCACATGGGCGACGTCGAAGGCGAGAACCTGGACGATCAGGGTGGAGCCGACATTGGCCCCCAGCATCACCGCCAGCGCCGGCATCAGCGACACCAGCCCGTTGGCGGTGAAGCCTGTCGCCATCAGGCCGGTGGCGGTGCTGCTCTGCAGCAGCATGGTTATGCCCATGCCGGACAGGAAGGCGGTCCAGCGGTTGCGCAGCCCCGCCCCCAGGATGCGGCGCAGGTCGCCGCCCAGCGCGCGGGTCAGCCCGCTCTGCACCATGTGCAGCCCCCACAGGAGCAGCACGACGTTCCCGGCCAGTTCCAGCAGCACCCGCGTCGCCTGCATCGCACCCCCTGTGTCGGATCGGGGGCGGTCAGGCCGCACCCCTAACTGAAGGGTGGGGCGTGCGGATTGTTACGACAATATGACAGTTGGGTGACGGCGGAGGTGGAATGGGGGCTGTTACGCCCCCGTCCCCTCAAACCTCGTCCGATCAGACGTTGAAGCGGAAGTGGAAGATGTCGCCGTCCTGGACGACGTATTCCTTGCCTTCCTGGCGCATCTTGCCGGCGTCCTTCGCCCCCTGCTCGCCACCCAGCGTGACGTAGCTGGTGTAGTCGATGGTTTCGGCGCGGATGAAGCCGCGTTCGAAGTCGGTGTGGATGACGCCGGCGGCCTCCGGGGCCTTGGCGTTGCGGCGCACGGTCCAGGCGCGCGTCTCCTTGGGGCCGACGGTGAAGAAGGTGATCAGGTCCAGCAGCTTGAAGCCGGCGCGGATCAGCTTGTTCAGGCCGGTTTCCTCCAGCCCCATCGATTCCAGGAATTCCGCCTTCTCGGCCGGATCGGTGAGCTGGGCGACCTCGGACTCGATGGCGGCGGAGATGACGACGACCTCGGCATTCTCGGCCTTGGCCTTTTCGGCGACCTTGGCGGAGAAGCTGTTGCCGGTGGCGGCGGACGCCTCCTCCACGTTGCAGACATAGAGGACCGGCTTGGCGGTCAGCAGCATGAACTGCTTGAACACCGGCCGCTCCTCGTCCGACACCTCGACCACGCGGGCGGGCTTGCCGTCCTGGAGCACCTTGAGGGCACGCTCCATCAGGTCGGCCTTGATCTTGCTGTCCTTGTCGCCGCCCTTGGCCTTCTTCTGCAGGCTGGTCAGCTGGCGTTCCAGGCTTTCCATGTCGGCGAGCATCAGCTCGGTTTCGACCACCTCGGCGTCGCGCAGCGGATCGACGCTGCCCTCGACATGGGTGATGTCGTCGTCCTCGAAGCAGCGCAGCACATGGACGATGGCGTCGACTTCGCGGATGTTGGCGAGGAACTGGTTGCCCAGCCCTTCACCCTTCGACGCGCCGCGGATCAGGCCGGCGATGTCCACGAACTCCAACTGGGTCGGGATGACCTTCTGCGACTTGGCGATTTCCGCCAGCTTGTCCTGCCGCGGGTCGGGCACGCTGACGCGGCCGACGTTCGGCTCCTTGGTGCAGAAGGGGAAATTCGCCGCCTCCGCCGCCTGGGTGGCGGTCAGCGCGTTGAAAAGGGTCGACTTGCCGACGTTCGGCAGGCCGACGATGCCGCAATTGAAGCCCATGGGTGGGTGCTCGCCGTCGGAAATGCTGGAATTGACGCGCTTTATCCTACGATGGGGACCAAAGCGCAAACGCGAAGTGGGGGAGGGGACGGGCAGGCCGCGGCTTATCGCGCCTGCGTCGCCACCGTCACCTTGTTCATGAACAGCTCCGGCTGGCCTTCCACCATCAGGGGGAGGTTGTCGGAGACGGCGTCGAGCAGCGGGTCGATCCAGGTCTGGTCGGCCTTGGCGAAGTCGTGCAGGACATAGCCGCTGACCAGATCCTTGTTGCCGGGATGGCCGATGCCCAGCCGGATGCGCCAGTATTCCTTGCCGATATGCGCGTCGATGGAGCGCAGGCCGTTGTGGCCGCCATGGCCGCCGCCCTTCTTCACCCGGATCTTGCCGGGGGGCAGGTCGAGTTCGTCATGGATGACGACGACGTTCTCGGGCTTCAGCTTGTAGAACTGCAGGGCCGCCACCACCGACTGGCCGGACAGGTTCATGAAGGTGGCGGGTTCGAGCGCCAGCACCTTGTCGCCGGCGACGGTGCCCTCGGCGGTCTGGCCCTGGAAGCGCTTCTTCCACGGGGTGAAGCGATGGCGCTGGGCGATGGTCTCCACCGCCATGAAACCGATGTTGTGGCGGTTGCGGGCATACTCGTTGCCGGGGTTGCCCAATCCGACCAGAAGCAGCATGTCCCTCACCCTTCGGAAAGCACTCTCCACAAACGAAGCGGGGGGCCGAAGCCCCCCACTGTACCCATCGTCGAAGAACGGACGCTCCGGTTAGGAAGCGGCGCCCTCTTCCGACTTCAGGCCCGACGGAGCAACGATGGTCGCGATGGTGAAATCGCGATCGGTGATCGTCGAGGTCACACCCTCCGGCAGCTTGACCGAGGAGATGTGGATCGAGTCGCCGACGTCGAAGCCCTCGCACGAGATCGTGATGCTCTCGGGGATGCTGTCGGCCGGGCAGCTCAGCTCCAGCTCGTGACGGACGATGTTCAGAACGCCGCCGCGCTTCAGGCCGGCCGACTTGTCCTGATCGACGAACTCGACCGGAACCTGCACGTTGGTGCGGGTGTCGGCCGAAACGCGCAGGAAGTCGACATGCAGCGGGACGTCGGTCACCGGGTGGAACTGCACGTCGCGCGGCAGGACGCGATGGGCGGCGCCGTCGACGGTCACTTCGAACAGGTGCGTGAAGAAGCCCGGCTGATGCAGGACGCGGGTGAACTCGAACTTCTCGAGCGAAATGGTCAGGGGAGCCTGCTTGCCACCGTAGATGACGGCCGGAATGCGGCCGTCACGGCGGGTCTGGCGGGCGGTCCCCTTGCCGGCCCGTTCGCGCGTCTCAGCGCCGAGCGGAATGATCTTGGTCATGACGATGCTCCAAAACGAAAAGGGCGCCGGCCTCCAGGGGTGCCGACGCGTGCGCGGCGTGCTTACGGCAATCGGGGAGCTGCGTCAAGGGGCGTGGCGGATTTTCACATGAACAGGCGGCGGATGGAACGTTTGAAACGGTATGAAACGGTTTCCGCGACCCTGTTCAGTTGTTCACTTCGCAGGGTGGGTGACGGCGCATGCGGGGCCCTCCACGGGCAAGGACTTGACCCGTCCACTATACCATGGCTGACGGGACGGCTTAAGCATCCCACGAAAACGTGCCTCCGGTCAGACCGCCGTGAACCATGCGGAGGTGACCTCGTCCGCTGCGATGCCGGCCAGCGTCAGGCTGCCGGAGCCCCTGACATCGACCACCGCGTCGCCTGACACGTTGGAGCGGACCCGCCAATGGAGACTGCCGGCAAGGCCGATGCGGTCGCCCTCCGCGAAATCGAAGTCGGTGACCAGATCGCGGCCGCCGCCCCGGCCGGTCACGAACAGGTCGGCGCCCTCGCCGCCGGTCAGCGTGTCCTTCCCGCGGCCGCCGAACAGCAGGTCGTCTCCCGCCCCGCCGGCAAGCAGGTCGTTGCCCGACCAGCCGCAGAGCGTGTCGTCGCCGTCGCCGCCGGTCAGGGTATCGGCCCGCCGCGTGCCCCGGATCTTCCGGCCGGGCTCGGGTTCGGTCCCCAGCGTCGCGACGAAGACGTCGAGGAGGGGGCCGTTGGCATCGTCCGGCGACAGGTCGGGGGCGGCGCTGGTGAAGGCGATGCGGCTGCCGTCGGAGGAAAGGGTCGCCGCATCGCCCCAATTGGCCCCGCTGCCGGTCAGGCCGTCCGGCGACAGGCTGACCAGCGTGATCTCTCCGCTGGTCAGGTCCTTCATGAACACGTCGGGCAGTCCGTTGGTGTCGTCGGGCACGAGGTTGGTGGCACTGCTGACGAAGACCACCTTCGTTCCGTCGCCGGACACGTCCCCGTCGCCCGACCAGCCGTTGGACTGCACGCCCGCGGCGGTCTGGCTGACCAGAGTCAGGGTGCCGGTCGCCAGATCCTTCAAGAACACGTCGTCGGTGTCGTTGAGTTCGTTCGGCACCAGATTGTCGGCGGCGGTCACGAACACGACCTTGCTGCCGTCATCCGACAGGCCCATGCCGCCGGACAGCCGATTCGGCTGGGTTCCATCCGCCGACTGGCTGACCAGCGTGACCTGACCCGTGGTCAAATCCTTGAGAAAGGTGTCCATCTCACCGTTCACATCGCCGGGCACGAGGTTGGTGGCGGCGCTGGTGAAGACCAGCTTCGACCCGTCGGCCGACAGCTTCGGAGAGGCGCTGAAGTCGTTGGTCTGGGCGCCGTCGGCGGTCAGGCTCGCCAGGGTCACGGCCCCCGTGGACAGGTCTTTCACGAAGATGTCGCCCTGGCCGTTGGTGTCACCGGGCACGAGGTCGTCTGCCCTGCTTTCGAAGGCCACGATTCTGCCGTCTGCGGACAGGGCCGGCGACGTGCTGAACCCGTTGGCGGAGACACCGCCGGCGGTCTGGCTGACCAGCGTCACCTGCCCGGTGACCATGTCCTTCACGAACACGTCGAAGGTGCCGTTGGTGTCGTTGGGAACGAGGAACTCCGCATCGCTGGCGAAGGCCACCGTCGTTCCATCGGACGACAACGTGTACCTGAAGAAGGTGCCTTGGGCGACCGTGCCGTCGGCGGCGGTGTTGACCCGTGTGATGGCGCCGGTCGTCAGATCCTTCAGGAAGAGGTCGTACTGGCCGTTGGTGTCGCCGGGGACAAGATCGCTGGCGGAGCTTTGGAACACCACCTTGGTTCCATCGGCGGAGATCACCGGGGCGGAGGAGTTGGAGTTGCCCCCGACACCCTCCGCGTCGGAACTTGCAAGTTCGATGTCGATGGCAGGCGTGGTCGCAGGCATGGCGTACCCTCCCCCCGTGCCCTTCCTGGGGCTTCGGTGTTGTGGCAGTTCCGAAGGGTGGCGGGGGCCGTCGTTCTCCAGCGCCGCTCGGGCATCAATTCGCGGTCGTCACCGTCCGCCACCGATCGAGATCAGGCAGGTTTGTTCGCGGATTGATTGTAGCGGAAAGCAGCCTCCGGCGCGGTGAAATTTAAGGTTACGGACGATCCCGATCGGTGCGAGCGGAAGCTGCAAGTGCGATCAGTGCCGCCGCAAGCCGCGGTAGGCGGCAAAGGCAGCCACCGCAGCGCCGGCCATCAGCACGGGCGAGACCCAGGCGGGCGGCGGGGTGTAGAAGCCGCCTGTGACGTCGCGGCCCCTCTCCACCGGCTGGAACAGGTTGCCGTCGTCGTGCGGCGCCGGGGGCTGCCGGTCGAAATGGCGGTGGGCGCCATAGCCCGCCACCGCCTCCACCAGCCGCGGCGCCACGGCGTGGCCGAGCCGGGCCAGCGGCGTCAGCGCCCCGACCATCGCCTTGGCGCGCGGACGGCGGGCGACGGCCACCATCGTCGCCGCCACGTCCTCGGGATCGTCGTAGATCGGGCCTTCCGGCGACAGCTCGTGCCCGGTGTAGTTGGCGCCGTGCATCATGCCGGGTGTGTCGGTGAAGGCGGGATAGACGCCGCAGACATGCAGGTCCGGGCTGTCGACCAGCTCCGCCCGCAGGCTTTCCAGCAGCCCGTCCAGACCGTATTTGCTCGCCGCATAGGCCGCGGCATAGGGAGCGGGCGCGAAGGCGCCGACCGAAACGGTTGCGATGAAGGTGCCGTGGCCCTGGCGGCGGAACAGGGGCAGCACGGCATGGGCGCCGTGGAGCGGCCCCAGCAGGTTGGTCTCGATCACCCGGCGATGCGCCTCGACCGGGGTGTCCTCGAAACGGCCGACCGCGCCGACGCCGGCATTGGCGATCCAGATGTCGATGGAGCCGAATTCCTCCACCGTACGCTCGGCGAGGCGCTTCACCGCGTCCGCATCGGTGACGTCGGTGGGGATGACGACGGCGCTGGCGCCCAGGCCGCGGCACTCCTCCGCCACCTCCTCCAGCAGTTCCTCCCGGCGGGCGGCCAGCGCCAGCCGGGCGCCCTCGCGCGCGAAGGCCAGTGCGGTGGCCCGCCCGATCCCGCTCGATGCTCCGGCCACCACGACGGCGGCGCCTTGCAGATCCTGCATCCTTCTGCCCTCCGGCTTGCGCTGTATCGACAGCCTCAACAGGAGGGGGCGGCGGTTGTCGCGGCGCTTAAAGACCGGCTGGGGCCGGCCGCGTGTCGGCGGTGCGGGTGGAGTCGTGGTCGACCAGCGGCTGCAGCGCCGGGGCGAGGCTTTTCAGCAGCTGGGCGGGCAGGGCGCTGGTGAACCGGTAGTCGTCGGCCTCCGGCCCCTGGACGAAGGCGGTCATGGTGCCGAAGAAACGGTCGCCGATGTAGAAGACGAAGGTGGCGGTGCGGGCCACCGCCTTCGATTCCAGCAGCACGCCGCCCGGACCCCAGCGTTCAAGCCGGTGGTCGCCGGTGCCGGTCTTGCCGCCCATCGGGATCGCGGCGCCGGAGGGATCCTTGAAGGAGCCCCAGACCCGCTTGGCGGTGCCGTTCTGCGCCACGTCCATCAGGGCGCGGCGCAGGGTGGCGCAGACCTCCGGATGCAGCACGCGCTCGCCCTTCAGCGGCCCCAGCCCCAGCTTCGTCTCGTAAGGCGTGCCGGCGGCGAAATGCAGCGAGCGGATGCGCACGGTGGGCTGGCGCACCCCGTCGTTCAGGATCAGCCCCATCAGCTCCGCCAGCGCCGCCGGGCGGTCGGCCGAACTGCCGATGGAGGTCGCCAGCGACGGCACCAGCGTGTCGAAGGGATAGCCGACGCTGCGCCACTGGGCGGTGATGCGCTTGAACGCCTCCTCCTCCAGCCCGATGCGGATGCGGGTGTTCTGGGCGGCCATGCCCTTCTTGAACAGCCAGCGGTAGCTTTCCTGGCGCTGGTCGGCGCTGGCGGCCAGGATCTCGGCCCGCGTCGCGTTCGGATTGTTCTGGAGATGGGCGACCAGCCACAGCTCCAGCGGATGGACGCGGGCGAGATAGCCGAGGTCGTTCAGCGGAAAGCGGTCCGGCCCGTATTTGGCGTAGAGCGCCGACAGCTCGCCATCGGACAGCGCCTTGTCCGGCAGCCGGGCGCGCAGGAAGGCGGAAAACTCGGCAAGCCCGGCCTTGGGCCGCACGGTGCGGAAGACCACCGCCAGCCGGTAGGGCACCGGCCGCGAGCGGGTCGCCAGCCGGGCCAGCGCCTCGTCCGGCGTGCGCTTGCGGTAGTCGTTGTAGAAGCGGTTGAGGAAGTCCGACCCCTCGCGGTCGGCGAAGCGGGCCAGATAGGCCTGACGGGCGGGGTGATCGGGCGTGCGCAGGATCTCGGCGCCGTCGTCGGCCCCCTCGTCCATGTAAAACTGGACGATGTCGCGCATCAGCCGGATGAAGGGCAGGTTGACGCTGCTGCGCAAGGCTTCCTGTATGGTCAGGATGCGGCCGTTGTCGTCCTTGTTGAAGTTGACGAAGCTGTGCTGGCCGCCGCCGGTGAAGAACACCTCGCCCGGGCTGGCGGAATAGCGGCGCTCCATCGCCGCATCCAGCATGGCCGGCAGGCGCCGGTTGGGCGCGGTCGTCAGCCAGGAGGCCGCCCAGCGCGTCAGGTTGTCCGACGCCTCGTCCTGCACGTCGGCCAGGAATTCCTTGGGCAGATGGGCGTAGCGGCTGTGCAGCTCCGCCACGATCTGCAGATATGTCACCAGCGTGCGCAGCTTGGCGGTGGAGCCGAGGTCGAGCTTGGCGCCTTCGTTGATGTCCAGCGGCTGGTCGAGGTTGTCGGCCTGGACGCGCAGGTAATTGGCCTCGGGGCCGCGCTCGTACAAGGTGATCGAATAGACCAGCTTGGACAGGTCGTTGTTGCGGGCGTCCAGCAGCCGCTCGCCGGTCAGCCCCAGCGTGCGGGCGTATTCGGGCTCGTTCAGCTTGCCAAGCACCTCGACCACGCGGGCCTGGGTTTCCGCATCCAGTGTCGATTGCGCCGTCAGGTCGAGCCGGTCGAGCTGATAGAGGCTCTGCACCCCCAGCATGCCGAGAAGTCGGGCGCGGACGGCGTTGGTCGCCTTCTGTTCGATGAAGGAGGTGGCGGGGGGCGACGGCGCTTCCTCGCGGAAGGCCAGCCGGATGGCGAGCGCGGCGTCGCGCAGCGCCGGGTCGATGACGCCGGCCTGGGCCAGCGCCCGCAGATGGGCGTCGGCCAGACGGTCGAGCGCCACGCGGTCTTGGATCAGGTAATAGGACGGCCGCCGCTGGGCCAGCAGCAGCGCCAGAACCTGCTTGTAGGCCAGCGCCTTCAGACGCAGGGCGCGCGGCTCGGCAGCGGGCTCGGCCAGCACGCGCTTGGCGATCGACAGGTCGGTGCCGAACCAGGCCCACAGCCCGTCGCCCAGCCCGTTCACCTCGCCGAAGCCCTGCCGCGCTGTCAGCGGGGTGGAGTTCAGGTAGTCGACCAGGACGCGCCGCCGCGCCTCGGTGGTGTCCTCGCCGTCGCGATAGGCGCGGACGCTGGCCGACGCCATCTGGCGCAGCTTCTCCACGCTGCCGGTGGTCTGGCCGTCCGGCGAATGGCGGTACTTCTCGATCTGGGTGGCGAGCGTCGATCCGCCGGGGGAGCGCTGGCCCGGCCGGATCATCTGGAGCGGCAGCATCGCCACGGCGGCGCCGAAGCGGTCCCATTCCACCGCCGGGTTGCGGCGCGGCTCGTCCTCGTTCAGAAGCTCGCGGTTCTCGATGAACAGCAGGGTGTCGGCGACCAGCGCCGGCACATCCTCGAAGCCCTCGAATACCCGCTCGGGGAAGCGCGCGGCGTACATCGGCACGCCGTTGCGGTCGAGCAGGGTCAGGCCGGCCTGGGTCTTTTCCCGGTAGATCGGAAAGCCGCCGCCGGCCATGAAGCGGTCGAGCGCCGGGGACAGCACCGCCTGCTGCTCCACCGCGTAGATGTCGCGGGTCAGCGTGTCGAGATAGCCGGGCAGGGCGGTGTAGCCGAGGCGTTCGTTATAGGGGCCGTGGGCGGGATGGCGCGCTGCCGGATTGGGGCCTTCGCGCAAGGACACGGTCATCGACTGGGCGACGCCGGACAGCAGCCGCGCCTGGAGCCGCGACGTTTCCATCTCGCGCCAGCCGGCATAGCCGGCCGCGGCCACGGTGGTCGTCAAGGCGACCCCGATCACCGCCCGCCGCGCCCAGCGCCCCGCCTGCACCCACGCCTTTGCCATACCGGATGCGTGTCCCCTGTCGCCCGACCCACATGATCGGTGTAGGCCGGAACGGTAGGGGATTCATGGTTAACGGGGGTTTAAAGTGGTGCCTCTTACCCCTCCAGCAACGCCTTTGCGCGCGCGGCCAGCTCGGCCAGCGGGACCTCGACCTGTTCGCCCTTGACCAGATGCTTCAGGGTCGCGGTGCCGCGGGCCTTCTCGTCGGAGCCCATCAGCAGGACGACGGGAATGCCGGCGCGGTCGGCGTATTTCATCTGCTTGGCGATCTTGCCGCCGTCCAGCTGGATTTCCGTGTTGATGCCGGCGGCGCGCAGCTCGCTCGCCATGCGGAAATAATCGGCGGACAGGGCGGGGTCCATCTGCGTCACCAGCACCTGGGCGGTGGGGGCGGCGTCCTTGATCAGGCCGGCTTCCATCAACTGGTAGAACAGCCGGGTGGCGCCGATGGAGATGCCGACGCCCGGCAGCTTCGATTTGGTATAATGGCTGGCGAGATTCTCGTAGCGCCCGCCCGAGCAGACCGAACCGATGCCGGGATGGTCGTTCAGGAAGGTCTCGTAGACGGTGCCGGTGTAGTAATCCAGACCGCGCGCGATGGCGAGGTTGATGCGGACCGTGCCCTCCGGCACCTGGAAGGCGTTCAGCCCCTCGATGACGGTGGTCAGCTCGCCGACGCCCTCGCGGAAGATGGCGTTCTCGATGTCGAGCGCGCCGAGCGCCGCCAGAGTCTCGGCGTTGGTGCCCTTCATGTCGATCAGCGACAGGATGGTGTCGGCGGCATGCTCCGTCACGCCGAGGCCGAGCAGGCTGTCGCGCACCTTGTCGCGGCCGATCTTGTCCAGCTTGTCGATCTCGCGCAGCACCAGCACGCGGGTGTCGGCGTGGGCGACGCCCAGACCGTCGAGCAGGCCCAGCAGGATCTTGCGGTTGTTCACGTTGATGGTGAAGCCGCCGAAGTTCAGCTCGGTGAAGACATGGTGGATGACCGCCGGGATTTCGGCGTCGTAATGGGCGGACAGGCTGTCCTTGCCGATCACGTCGATGTCGCACTGGTAGAATTCGCGGAAGCGCCCGCGCTGCGCCCGCTCGCCGCGATAGACCCGCTGGATCTGGTAGCGGCGGAAGGGGAAGGCGAGGTCGCGTTCATGCTCCGCCACATAGCGGGCGAGCGGCACCGTCAGGTCGAAGCGCAGCGCCAGCTCCGGCTTGTTGCCCTGCTGGATGGCGCCGGTCGACTGGACGAAATAGACCTGCTTCTCCGTCTCGCCACCCGACTTGGTCAGCAGCGTGTCCACCGTCTCGAACACCGGGGTTTCGACGGGGACGAAGCCGAACCGCTCATAGCCGCGGCGGATGGTGTCCAGCATGCGCTGGAAGGCCACCTGCTGGCGCGGCAGCAGCTCCATCGTTCCGGGCGGGGTGCGGGGCGTGATCAGGCTCATCGGAGAAGGTCCGCGCTTGGATAGGAAAAGCGTGCGTTTTCTAGCCCCTTTCGCCGGCCCCGTCACCTGCGCCCGGAAACGCGGGGGAAATTTTTCGGAGGACACGAAAATTTTTCGGAAGGGCGTGGAATGAACGGCAGCGGGGCCGCGTTCATCTAAGCACGATCCCGCAGCGCGGATCGCTCACCGAAATGGAGAAACCAAATGTCCGGCACCGTCTTTGGGTCGCGTATCCGTTCGTCCGTTTCGACCTTTGCGTTCGTCGCCCTGATGGCGACAGCCCCCGTGCTGAGCGCGGGTGCCGCAACGGTCGTCCCGGCCGCTCCGGCCGCGCCCGCTCCCGCCGCGACGACCGACTCCACGACGACGACCCCTGCGCCGGCTGCGAAGGCCGAGCAGAAGGGCGTCACCAAGAGCGAGGCCACCAAGAGCGAGGCCACCAAGAGCGAAAATACCAAGACCGACGCGACCAAGGCCGACGCCGGCAAGACCAAGCATGAGCAGGTCGCGGCCACCCCGAAGGCCGAGGTGACCAAGGCCCAGGCCGACGCCGTCGCCAAGGAGCTGGGCGCCAAGCCCTCCGACCAGTTGTCGGTCCAGCTCGGCAAGTATCACGAGCAGATGCTGGCCGCCCATGCGCTGAAGGACACCGCCGCCCGCGACAAGGCGGTGGCCGAGGCGCGGCAGCAGCTCGCCTCCATCGGCGGCAAGCCGGTGACCGCCGAGCAGGCCGCGAAGATCGATGGCATCCTGGGGGTGAAGACCTCGACCAACATCCAGTAACGCCTCTGCAGGACGGCTCCCCACCCGCCAACGCCGGCCGGCGGGTGGGGACCGCTCCCCCGGGAACCGCCTCTGTTGAGATGCGGCGGCGATGGCGATAGAACGTCGTCCAATCCTTCACCGCCCCCTCGACACCAGTGCCGGGACTTCCGCCATGCCCAACGACCGCCTTGTCATCCGCCGTCCCGACGACTGGCATGTCCACCTGCGCGACGGCGCCATGCTGAAGGCGGTTCTGCCCTTCACCGCCCGCCAGTTCGGCCGCGCCATCGTGATGCCGAACCTGAAGCCGCCGGTGGCGACGGCAGCCGATGCCGTCGCCTACCGCGAGCGCATCCTGGCGGCGCTGCCGGACGGCGTCGCCTTCACCCCGCTGATGACCGCCTATCTGACCGACGGCACCGACGCCGCCGATCTGGCGCAGGGATTCAAGGACGGCGTGTTCGCCGCCGCCAAGCTCTATCCGGCCAACGCCACCACCAACAGCGCCCATGGCGTCACCGACATCGCCCGCATCGCCCCGGTGCTGGAGCGGATGGCGGAAATCGGCATGCCGCTGCTGATCCATGGCGAGGTGACCGACCAGTCGGTCGACATCTTCGACCGCGAGGCGGTGTTCATCGATACCATCCTCGCCCCGCTGCTGGAGCGGCACCCGACCCTGCGCGTGGTTCTGGAACATGTGACGACGGCGGACGCGGTGCAGTTCGTGCGGGCGCATGCCTCAAGCGGCCGGATCGGCGCCACCATCACCGCGCACCATCTGCTGATCAACCGCAGCCATATCTTCCAGGGCGGCATCCGTCCGCACCTGTACTGCCTGCCGATCGCCAAGCGCGAGACGCACCGCGTGGCCCTGGTCGAGGCGGCGATCTCCGGCGAGGGACCGTTCTTCCTCGGCACCGACACCGCACCGCACACCGTGACCGCCAAGGAGGCCGCCTGCGGCTGCGCCGGCTGCTTCACCGCTGCCAATGCGCTGGAGCTTTATGCCGAGGCCTTCGACGAGGCCGGGGCGCTGGACAAGCTGGAGGCCTTCGCCAGCCTGAACGGCCCGCGTTTCTACAACATGCCGGTCAGCGAGGAGCGCGTGGCGCTGGAGCGCCGCCCGTCGGTCGCCCCCGACCTGATCCTGGTCAGCGAGGGCGACGCCGTGCTGCCCTTCCGCAGCGGCGAGACCCTGCGCTGGAGCTTCGCCGGTACGGTCTGAGGCAAGCCCGCGGCGGTCCCGCCCTGTCCGTCAGGCGCGGGGCCGGTCGCGGGCTTCGGCCTGCCGTTCCATCGCCGCCCGCAGCAGGGCGGCGACCCGGAACGGCGCGTGCAGGAACTTGCCGTAGGGCAGCGTCGCGAACAGGCCGAGCACGATGCCGAGATGGACCAGCAGCGCCGGTCCCATCGCCGCCGTATCGCGCAAGCCCAGCAGGGCGAAGCCGCTGGCCGCCGTCAGGAACAGCAGCACCAGCAGCGCGTAGTCGGCACCGGTGACACTCGCCGCCACCGGTCCGGGATCGGCCCGGCGCTTCAGCAGGGCAAGCCCGGTGGTCCCGGCAATCATTCCGGCGCCACCCAGGCTGCCCAGCAGGACCGGCAGGCTGAAAAGCGGATAGGGCGCCTGCCAGCCCAGCAGATGGTCGTACAGCGTGGCGACGCCGGTCGCGGTGAAGCAGAGCGCCACGCCGTAGAACAGCGCATGGTGGCAGCGCCGCCGCGCCTGGGACAGCCCGCCATCACGTCCGTCGCATCCCGCTCCGCCGCCGCCGAGATTGCGCAGGGTGGCGGCGTCGCGCAGTGTCTCCCGCAATACCGGCAGCAGCGGCACATTGGCAGGTGCCGGCCCCATGCTGCGCCAGAAGGCGGCGACGCTGAAGCCGATGGCCAGCAGCGACCACAGCATCGCGATCCCGGCCAATCCGGCCATGATCTCCCACGGCACCACCCGGTAGAAGGCGCCGGGGCCGGCATGCTGCCCGAACAGTGTCTCCGGCGGAACCGCGAGGAAGGCGGCCAGCGAGAGGCCCGCGACCGCCAGCAGGGCGGCGACGACGACCGCTCGCCCTGAATAGCGCAGGCGTCCGCGCAGGACCGGCGGCCAGGCATGGTCGCGGTAGGAATCCTGCCGGACCAAACTGAGGCTCTTCGGCAGGTTGACGGCGAAGGCGTGCGGCGGGGCGTACTGGCAGGCGTGATAGCAGGACCGGCAGCTGTGGCAGAGATTCGCCAGGAAGAGCATGTCTGCCCTCCCGACCTGCCGCCGCGACTTCAGCGCCCGGAACAGGGCGCAATAGCCGTTGCAGTATTGGCAGGCGTTGCAGATCTCCAGCGCCCGCCGCGCCTCCGCCGCGATCCGCTCGGGGCTGTCGTCAGTGCAGGGCATAGGCTGCGGCCTCCCGGCCGGCGATGCGTCCGAACACCGCGCCGATGGACATGGCGCTCCCCGCCAGATAGCCGCGGCCGAGGATGTTAGGCGCCATTATGACGCCCGCCGCGAAGACGCCCTCCATGGCCCGACCATCCTCCCGTAGGACCCGCGCCTGTCCATCGACCCGCACGCCGAGGCAGGTGGAGGTGACGCCGGCCCGCATCGGGTAGGCGCCGAAGGGCGGGACCCGGATCGGTGTGGCCAGCCGCGTCTTCGGCGGCTGGATGGCCATGGCAGAGCCGTCGCCGCCGATGGCGGCGTTGAAGCCTGTCACCGTGGCCTCCAGCGCTGCCGGGTCGATGCCCAACTGAACCGCCAGTTCGCCGATGCCGTCCGCGCGGACCGCCGGGAAGATGGAGGGACGGAAGCGCGTCTCAATGGCCGAGTCGAAGATCGAGAAGGCCACGGCGCCCGGGCAGCGCGCCACGCGATCCCCCCAGGCCGAGAAACGCGTCGGCCCGGTGTGGGAGCCCTCGTCGGCGAAGCGGCGCCCGTCGCGGTCCACCACGATGCCATGGGCGATTCCGTCCAGCCGCGTGACGATGCCGGCGTCGAAGCCGGGCGAGCGGCTGTCCACCGCGACCATGTGGCAGTGGCCGGCTGTGCCCACCGGCTGGGCTCCGTCCTCCAGCAAAGCCTTCAGCATGGCGCCGGTCGCATGGGGCGTGCCGCGGATCACGAAGCGGTCGGCCACGTCGCCCCACCGGTCGCGCAGCCAGCCGCGGTCGGCCTGGAATCCGCCGGAGGCGACGACCACCGCGCGGGTCCGGATCACCCGCATCGCCTTGGGATGGCGGACGGTGACGGAGGGCAGCCCGTCCTTGGCATGAAGCGCGCAGGCCTCGCTGTCGTAATGGATGGTGATGCCCAGCGCTTCGGCGGTGGCGTAGAGCGCATTCACCAGCGCCTTGCCGCCGCCGAGGAAGAATGCGGTCTTGCGGGAGTAGGGCAGGGCGTCGTCGGCACCGCTCTGGAACCGCACGCCGTTCCCGCCCATCCAGTCGACGATCCCGGCGGACTCGGCGATCAGCAGGCGCGCCAGCCCTTCGTCGGCCGCACCGTCCGTCACCGCTTCCAGGTCGGACCAGTAATCCTGTGCCGGGTAACGGCCCTGCAGCCAGGGCGTCGGACCGTCATGCATGACGCGGAAATTGCGGGAATGGCGGGCGTTCCCGCCGCGCAACGCCTTGGGCGCACTCTCCAGCAGGGTGACGGCGGCGCCGGACCGGCGGGCGGAAATGGCGGCGCAGAGCCCTGCGTTCCCGCCCCCGATCACCAGGACGTCGCAATCGCGCGGGGCAGAGGTCATGAATCGGCCATCGGAGGGCGGCTCGCTCCGGGGTGTCCGGAGCGGGCCTGTGAAGCCGATGGCTTTAGTCCCGGCGAATGCCGCCTGGGAAGGGGCGCCACCTCCGACGCCCTGCGACAGATGGCAGCGGCAGGCGGGGCGATGCCGTCAGAACAGCGTGCCCTGCACCGGAGCAACCCGCGGCTTGGCCTTCTTCTCCGGCTTCGGAGCGGGC
The DNA here is from genome assembly GCF_008364825.1 of Azospirillum sp. B21. Lineage (GTDB taxonomy): Bacteria > Pseudomonadota > Alphaproteobacteria > Azospirillales > Azospirillaceae > Azospirillum. The sequence goes on along the minus strand of NZ_VTTO01000001.1, from coordinate 504,860 downwards.
TCAGCCTTGACCTCTGGCTTCGCCTCCGCCTTGGGCGCGCCGCCGTCGATGGTTGCTGCAACTTTGGCGTCATCGGCGAAGACGATGTTGACCGCCAGACCCGGCGTCGCCTGATCGGCGCGGGTGACGGGACGGCCGTCACGATCCTCGACCAGGGCGAAGCCGCGGGCGAGCACGCCCTTGTAGCTGTAGCTCTCCAGCAGTTGCCCCAGCGACGCCAGCTTGGCCGCCTTGTCGGCGACGCCCTTGGCATAGCTGCGGTCGAGGCGCGGCGTCAGGTCGGCGACGCGGCGGGTGCCCTCATCCAGCTTTACCCGTGCCGGGGTCAGCGACAGCCGGCCGGCGACCCGGTCGAACCGCCCGCCGGCGGTGGTCAGGGCATGGCGCAAGCCTGAGTCGAGCGCCCGGCTCTCCGACGCCAGCTTCTGCCCGGCCTGGGCCAGCTTCTCGCGCGGGTGGCGCAGCTTGGCAGCCAGCTCGCCGACGCGGGTGCGGCGGCGTTCCAGCAGGGCGGAGGCGGCGAGGTTCAGGCGCTCGGCGCGGTCGTCCAGCCGCTGGGCGTGGCCTTCCAGCAGGGCGCGGGGATCGCCGAGGCCGCGGGCCAGCCCCTCCACCCGGTTGCGGCGGTCCTCCACCGCGCGCGACGCGCAGGCCAGCAGGCGGCGTTCGTCGTCCAGGATCTGGGCCAGCAGCTCGCCGCGCACCGGCACCGCCATCTCGGCGGCGGCGGTCGGGGTGGGGGCGCGCAGGTCCGACGCGAAGTCGATCAGGGTGGTGTCGGTCTCGTGCCCGACGGCGGAGATCAGCGGGATGGCACTGGCCGCCGCCGCGCGGACGACATTCTCCTCGTTGAAGGCCATCAGGTCCTCCAGCGAGCCGCCGCCGCGCGCGACGATGATCAGGTCGGGGCGCGGAATGTGCCCCCCCGGCTGGATGCGGTTGAAGCCCTCGATCGCCGCCGTCACCTCGGCCGCCGCGCGCTCGCCCTGGACGGCGACCGGCCACAGCAGGACATGGCGGGGGAAGCGGTCGTTCAGCCGGTGCAGGATGTCGCGGATGACCGCCCCGGTGGGGGAGGTAACGACGCCGATCACGTCGGGCAGGAAGGGGATGCGCTTCTTGCGGGCGGGGTCGAACAGCCCCTCCGCCGTCAGCCGGCGCTTGCGCTCCTCCAGCATCTTCAGCAGCGCGCCCTCGCCGGCCAGTTCCATCGACTCGACGATCAGCTGGTATTGCGAGCGGCCGGGGTAGGTGGTCATCCGCCCGGTGACGATGACCTCCAGCCCTTCCTCCGGCCGCACCGCCAGCTTCGCCATGGTACCGCGCCAGCACACCGCCTCGATCACCGCGGTGTCGTCCTTGAGACGCATGTAGCAGTGGCCGGAACTGTGCTTCTTCGGCTGGCTGATCTCGCCGCGGACGCGGACGAAGCCGAATTCCTCCTCGATGCTGCGCTTCAGCCGGCGGGCGAGGTCGCCGACGGTGAATTCCGGAAGGTTGGAGCCGGGGCGCGGTTCCGGGGCGATCAGGGGTGCGTTTTCGGACGTCATGGCGCTCTTGAGTTGGGGCGCCGCCATGATACAAGGCGCGCAGTTCGCAACAAGGCGGAAGGAGCGCCACCCCATGAAAGTCCTCGTCGTCGGATCGGGCGGTCGTGAGCATGCGCTCTGCTGGGCCATTTCCAATTCGCCGCTGTGCGACGCGCTCTATTGCGCGCCGGGCAATGCCGGCATCGCCGACGTCGCCACGCTGGTCCCCATCGGATCGGAAGACGTGGATGGGCTGGTGCGCTTCGTCCAGGACAACGCCATCGACTTCGTCGTCGTCGGACCGGAAGGCCCGCTGGTGCTGGGGCTGGTCGACCGGCTGACCGCGCTGGGCGTCAAGGCCTTCGGGCCGAGCGCGGCGGCGGCGGAGCTTGAGGGCTCCAAGGGCTTCATGAAGGACATCCTGGCGAAATACGGGGTGCCCACCGCCTTCTACGAGCGCTTCAAGGATCCGGAAGCCGCCAAGGCCTATGTCCGCAAGCATGGCGCCCCCATCGTGGTGAAGGCCGACGGTCTGGCCGCCGGCAAGGGCGTCACCGTCGCCCGCACCGAGCAGGAGGCGTTCGAGGCCATCGACGACGCGCTGGTCGGTGGCCGTTTCGGCGCCGCCGGGGCGGAAGTGGTGGTGGAGGAGTTCCTGGACGGCGAGGAGGTCAGCTTCTTCGCGCTGTGCGACGGCGAGAACGCGCTGCCGTTGGCCTCCGCCCAGGACCACAAGGCGGTCGGCGACGGCGACACCGGCCCCAACACCGGCGGCATGGGCGCCTATTCCCCGGCCCCGGTGCTGACGCCCGACCTGCAGGACCGCGTGATGCGCGAGATCATCCTGCCGACGGTCAAGGGCATGGCGGCGGAAGGCAAGCCCTTCAAGGGCGTTCTGTTCGCCGGCCTGATGATCATGCAGACGCCGGACGGCCCGGTGCCGAAGACGCTGGAGTTCAACGTCCGCTTCGGCGATCCGGAATGCCAGACGCTGATGATGCGGCTGAAGTCCGACGCGCTGGCGGCGCTGGTGGCGGCGGCCGACGGGGTGCTGGACAGCATCGACCTGCGCTGGCACGACCAGACCGCGCTGTGCGTGGTGATGGCGGCGAACGGCTATCCCGGCGACTACGCCAAGAACACCGAGATCCGCGGGCTGGACAAGGCCAGTGCGGTGGACGGCGTGACCGTGTTCCATGCCGGCACCAAGCGCGCCGAGGACGGCCGGGTGCTGTCGGTCGGCGGCCGGGTGCTGGGCGTGACCGCGCTGGCGCCGACTGTGGCCGAGGCGCAGGCGGCGGCCTACAAGGCGGTGGATGCGCTGGACTGGCCGGACGGCTTCTGCCGCCGCGACATCGGCTGGCGAGCGGTGGGGCGGTAAGGTTCTTCGGTTCTGACGAACGGAAAAGGGGCGCAGCGATGCGCCCCTTTTCCGTTACGGTGTGTCCCTTTATCGTTCCGGTATCACGCCCGCAGACGTTCCGATGCGGTGGCGATGTTCTGTGACACCACCTCGATGTCGCGGACCACGCGGGTGACGCTGTGGGCGATCTCCTTGGTCGCCGACTCCTGCTGCGACACGGCGGCGGCGATGGTGGTGGAGATCTGCTGAACGTCGGAGACGATCGAGCCGATGCGGCGGATCGCGTCGACCGCGTGCAGGGCCTCCTGCTGGACCGAGGCGATCTGTGCCGCGATGTCGTCGGCGGCGCTGCCGCTCTGCTGGGCCAGCGACTTCACCTCGTTCGCCACGACGGCGAAGCCGCGGCCCGCCTCGCCGGCGCGGGCGGCTTCGATGGTGGCGTTGAGGGCCAGCAAGTTGGTCTGCGAAGCGATGGAGTTGATCAGCTTGGTGATGGCGCCGATGCGCTCGGCAGAGGTGACGAGCGCCTCGACCGCGGCGTTGGTGCGCGTCGCCTCCTCCGAAGCCTTCAGCGAGGCGCCGGACGCCTCGTTGGCGCGGGTGCTGATGTCGGAGATCGAGGCCGACAACTCCTCCGTCGCGGCGGCGACGGTCTGCGCGTTGGCGGTGGCGCGGTCGGCGGCGGTCCCCACTTCGCTGTCCAGGGTTTCGGCAAGGGTGGTGACGCTGCGGCGCCGTTCGCCGTCCATCTCCGCCTGCCGCAGCTCGGCCTTCTTCTGCCCGTCGATGTCGATCAGCGACCCGCAGGCGCGCAGCGCCAGACCGTTGCCGTCGCGGGCGACGCCGCCAATGGCGCGGAACCAGCGATAGCTGCCGTCCTTCAGCTTCAGGCGGTAATCGACGTCGTAGCCGGTGCGGCCGCTGCGGTCGTTCAGGCAGGCCATGAAGGCGTCGAAGGTCCCCTTGGCATCGTCGGGGTGCAACCGGTCGGCCCAGGAATTGACGCCGTCGGGGAAGCCGATGGTGTCGTCACGGTCGAAACCGGCGAGACGGCGGAACTCCGGCGACCAGTGCCAGCGGCTCTGCGCATGCATCGGATCGCCGTTGTGGAAGATCGCGTCCCACAGCCCGACGCCGGCATGGCGGTCGAGCAGCTTGGCGCGCTCCAGTTCCCGGCGCTCCGCATCGATGTCGATCAGCGAGCCGCAGGCGCGCAGGGCCAAGCCGCTGCCGTCGCGGGCGACGCCGCCGATGGCACGGAACCAGCGATAGCTGCCGTCCTTCACCTTCAGCCGGTAGTTCACGTCATAGCCGGTGCGGCCGCTGCGGTCGTTCAGGCAGGCCATGAACGCGTCGAAGGTCGGCTTGGCATCATCCGGATGCAGCCGGTCGGCCCAGGAGCCGACCTTGTCGGGGAAGCCGGCCTTGTCGTCATGACCGAAGCCGACGAGGCGGCGGAATTCCGGCGACCAGTGCCACTGGCTCTGCGCGTGCATCGGATCGCCCTTGTGGATCACCGCATCCCACAGCCCGACGCCCGCATGGCGGCCCAGCAGGGCCAACTCTTCGGCCGCCTGATTGTCCTGCGGCTTGCGGAACGACAACATTCGTAACTCCTGATGGCTGGAAGCGGTTAACCCATCATGCGCATATATTCGCTAAACAAACACTTAACAGAATATATCGTTTTTACACGAACAGCGGCGCCGGTTGCTGAGGCCGGAAGAAGTTCGCCCGGCTTTCTTGCGACGTGGATTTGGGCGTGCGAAGTTGATTGGGAGCAATTCTATTGCCGGGCTTCGATAACAATAATGCGCGTCGCACCCGTCGAATCCTGGTGACCGCTTACCGCCGCTGCCTGAAGAAGTCCCGCAGCAGCGCGCCCGCCCGCGTCTCGCCGATACCGCTGTAGACCTCCGGCGCGTGGTGGCAGGTTGATTGAGTGAAGAAGCGCGGGCCGTGATCCACCGCGCCGCCCTTCGGATCGTAGGCGCCGTAATAGACCCGCCGGATTCGGGCGAAGCTGATCGCCGCGGCGCACAGCGCGCAGGGCTCCAGCGTCACGTACAGGTCGCAGCCGGGCAGGCGGGGCTGGCCGCGCCGTGCGCAGGCTTCGCGGATCGCCAGCAGTTCGGCATGGGCCGACGGGTCGCACAGCTCCTCCGTCCGGTTGCCGGCGGTGGCGAGGACGGCGCCCGTCGCGGGATCGACGACGACGGCGCCGACCGGCACCTCCCCGCGCGCGGCGGCGGCCTCGGCGGCGGCGAAGGCGAGGTCCATATAGCTGGAAGACGGCATGGCCGGGCAGGGTGCCAACCGCCCGCCGGGCACGTCAACCGGATTCCGGTGTCCGGGCGCCGGACTCGTGTTGCGGGCGGCGCGTCCAGGCCCTATGGTCCGGCCATGGACCGCTCCGATAAAGCCAAGAAATCCGATTCCGCCACCAATGGCGGTGAACGCATCGCCAAGCGACTGGCGCGCGCCGGGCTCTGCTCGCGCCGCGACGCCGAACGCTGGATCGCCGAGGGCCGCGTCGCGGTCAACAGCCGCGTGCTCGACAGTCCTGCCTGCGTGGTGCATCCCGGCGATGTCGTCCAGGTCGACGGCAAGGTCATTCCGGAGCCGGAACCCGCCCGCCTGTGGCGCTACCACAAGCCGTCGGGGCTGGTCACCACCGCCCGCGACGAGAAGGGACGCGAGACCGTCTTCGACCGGCTGCCGGCCGACCTGCCGCGCGTGGTCTCCATCGGCCGTCTCGACCTGACGACCGAAGGCCTGCTTCTGCTGACCAACGATGGCGAACTGGCCCGTTTCCTGGAACTGCCGGCCACCGGCTGGACCCGCCGCTATCGCGTGCGCGTCTTCGGCGAGGTGGACGAGAGGCAGCTGGCCGCGCTTGAGAAGGGCCCGACCATCGAAGGCGTGAAGTACGGCCCGATCGAGGCCGTGCTTGACCGCGTCCAGGGCCGCAACGCCTGGCTGACGGTCAGCCTGAAGGAAGGTAAGAACCGCGAGATCCGCAAGGTGATGGAGTCGCTCGGGCTCCAGGTGAACCGGCTGATCCGCGTCGCCTACGGTCCCTTCCAGCTCGGCAAGCTGGAGGAGGGCGCCGTCGAGGAGGTGCCGAAGCGCGTCGTCCGCGAACAGATCGCACCCTTCTTCGGCACCCCCGAAGGGGCGGAGCCCTCCGAGTCCGGCACCAAGCAGCGCGCCAAGGCGAGAGCCGACGCGGCGGGGAAGGCCGCTCCGGCGAAGACGGCGGCCGGCGCACGCACGGCCGGGAAGGCCGATCCGAAGACGGATGCCAAGGCTGCGCCGAAGCGCGCGCCGCGCTCCGCCACCAAGCGGCACGAGGCCGAAGCCGCCCGCACCGAAGAGGCCAAGCCGGCCAGGCGCGGGACCTCGCCGCGCGGCACGCTGTCGCTGGGTGGGACGGCGGCCAAAGCCGGCCGTCCCGGCAAGCCCGAAGGCCGCGACGCCGCCAAGCCTGCCGGTGCGGGCGGTCCGCGGGTGCCGAAGTCCGGCGGGTTCAAGGCCGGTGGCACGAAGTCGGACGGCCCGCGTTTCGAGGGCGCCCGTTCCGAGAGCGCCCGTTCCGAGAGCGCAAGGTCCCGGGATGCGAAGCCCAGGGACTCGAAGCCCCGGGACGACAAGCCGAGGGATGCCAAGTTTGCCGGTCCGAAACAGGCTGGCTCCAGATCCGCGGGTCCGAAGGGCGCCGGTCCGGCGCCAAAGGGTGGACCGAAGGCCGGCGGCGCCGGCGACAGGTCGGGCGGCGGTGCCGGCGGACGGACGGAGCGCCCGCGTGCGGATCGTCGGCGGTAAGCACCGCGGCCGCAGTCTGGTGGCGCCGGGCGGGCGTGACACCCGCCCCACCACCGACCGCACCCGGCAAGCCATCTTCAACATCCTGGCCCATGCCGACTGGGCGCCCGAGTTCGAGGGCGCCGCGGTCGTCGATGCCTTTTGCGGAACCGGTGCGCTGGGGCTGGAGGCCCTGTCGCGCGGGGCCGCCTGGTGCGGTTTCCTCGACATGGGCCGGCCGGCGCTGGACGCCGTGCGCGCCAATGTCGATGCCCTGCGCGAGACCGACAATGCATGGATCCTGCGCGCCGACGCAACCAAGCCGCCGCCGGCCCCGCGGTCCTGCATGCTGGCCTTCCTCGATCCGCCCTATGGCCAGGATCTGGCGCCGCGTGCGCTGGACGGGTTGTTGAAGGCCGGCTGGCTGGCCGACGGCGCTCTTGCCGTGGTCGAGGTGGCCGACCGTGATCCCCTGCCTCTGTCCGACGCCTTCATCGCCGTCGATGAGCGCCGCTACGGCGATACCCGCGTCGCTTTCCTGACGGTCCGCCGCGCGGCCTGACCTCCGCCAGGGCGGCTTTTTCTTTTCCCGCCCGGCTGCCCGCCTCGCCTTCCCCAAGCCTGAGTTTCATTTTTCGCGCCCGCGGCCGATGGCCGGGTCGGGCGAACGCCGCGCAATCCAAGGCGGTTCCCGGTGTTTTTCCATCATACGGAAAGCCCGAATGGACTGTTGAGTTCCAAAACAATCCGAGTAAAAGATTATGTGTCGCCGATGCGGTTCCTCTATGGAAACGGCGGCATCTATCTATCTCCTAAGACTGCACACCCTCGTTCGAGGGGGCCGTGCAGGTACCGGCACGGCTTCTTTTTACAGGATGTGCGTCGCACTGAGTGATCGGACACAAGAACCGATGTGGACCGGACATTCTGAGCGGCACAAGGCGTAAGTTTTACTTGGACAGTACGTGTGCATACGGCGTCGGACCGTTCGTCCGGGTCTTTCTGTCCCCGGTTTTGGCATACCAGATTACATATCTGGCATGCCAAAACCGGGACAATCGAACTCCGAGCGATTGTCGGCATCCGCGCCGAGTTCCGGAATGGAACCGTCAGCAAGAGCGGTCCGTCCGGGTCATTCCGCAATCGTGATTGGTGTGCCGGTCCCCGGGAGAGGGGCCGTACCACCGGCTCAGGCAAGATCATTGGGAGGCACGATGGCTCATATGAATTCACAACCGGCGGCGGCAAAGGCGCCGGTATCCGATACAGTCCGCTGGATGCAGATCGTCGTCGGCATCGTTTGCATGGTGGCTGCGGCCAACATCCAGTACGCCTGGACGCTGTTCGTCCCGGAAATCCAGGCGACCCACGGCTGGACGCGCGCTTCGATCCAGACCGCCTTCACCATCTTCGTCGTCGTGCAGACCTGGCTGACGCCGATCGAGGGCTACTTCATCGACAAGTACGGCCCCCGCGTGATCGTCGGCGCCGGCGGCTTCTTCACCGGCCTGTCCTGGGTCATCGACAGCTATGCCGGCTCGCTCAGCATGTTGTATGTCGGCTCGGCCATCGGCGGCATCGGCGTCGGCTGCGTCTATGCGACCTGCGTCAACAACGCGCTGAAGTGGTTCCCGGAAAAGCGCGGTCTGGCGGTCGGCCTGACGGCGGGCGGCTATGGCGCCGGCTCTGCTCTCACCATCCTGCCGATTTCCGCGATGATCCACAGCAGCGGCTATCAGACCACCTTCTTCTGGTTCGGCCTGCTGCAGGGCGCGATCATCATCGCCGCCGCCTTCTTCCTGCGCATGCCGCAGAAGGAGCACGTCAAGGCCTCCACCAAGGTCGCCCAGACCCGCCGCGACTACACGCTGGGCGAAGCCATCCGCACCCCGGTGTTCTGGGTGATGTGGGCGATGTTCATCGGCACCGTCACCGGCGGCCTGATGGCTGTGGCCCAGCTGGGCGTCATCGCCCACGATCTGGGCGTGAAGGAAGCGCCGGTCAGTGTCCTCGGCATCACCATGGCGGCTCTGCCCTTCGCCCTGATGCTGGACCGCGTGATGAACGGCATCTCCCGTCCGCTGTTCGGCTTCATCTCGGATCACATCGGCCGTGAGGCGACCATGTTCGTCGCCTTCACCCTGGAAGGCCTGGGCATCATCATGCTCAGCAAGTTCGGCCACGACCCGATGATGTTCCTGATCCTCAGCGGCATGGTCTTCCTGGCCTGGGGTGAAGTGTACAGCCTGTTCAGCGCCACCTCGGCCGACACCTTCGGCACCAAGCATGCCGGCAAGATCTACGGCGTCCTCTACTGCGCCAAGGGTGTCGCCGCCCTGCTGGTCCCGCTGGGCAACCTGCTGATGGAAGCCACCGGCACCTGGGCGACCGTGCTGTACGTCACCGCCACCATGGACCTCACCGCCGCGGCCTGTGCGCTGCTGGTCCTCAAGCCGATGTTGGCCCGCCACCATGCCCGCAACGAAGAACTGGCACGTCGGGAGGAGCAGAGCGCAGCCGCCCGCACGGTCCCGGTCGGGGCGGCAGCGGGTACCGCCAACGGCTGAAGGGCCGAAGGCCAGGAGCACAAGCGTAAGGGATCGGCCTGAGGGGTCGACTTAGGAGAAGAAAAAGACAGGCGACGGGCCGGGGACGCGACGAGCGATCCCGGCCCGTCCGTCATTCAAGCCAGAAGGGACGATCCTCGCCCTTTTCGGTCCCGGGCTTCTTCTGGGGCGTTTGCTGGAAGCGGTCGGAGGTGAACAGGATGGTCTCCTCCTCGGTCTCCTCCTTCTCCGGCTCGATCACGGTGAAGCCGCCCCAGCCGCTGGCAGCCATGTAGACGGCGTGGCCGATCATGCCGGTCAGCGCGAGGAACAGAAGGGCCTGGGTCTCGATCATGGCGGGGCATCCTTATCGTAAGGGAGGGGCTAGGGGAGGGCCAAGGTAGGGGGGTTCGACAAGGGACAACAGCGCATGACGCCGAAAAGCATCGGTCGCGGACGATGGCGTCCAACGGCCAAGCCAGGGCCATGCTGTAACGCAACATAAGCAAACTGGCATACCTTCGCAAAAAGTTTTGCATACCAGATACCGGATGCCTGACCTGCAACTTTGCCGCAGTGCTACCGCCCCAAATGGTCAGTCCCTTCCGCAACATTGCCCCGCAACCAAAGTGGCCTTGCCGCTGTTGCCCGCCTGTCGATCCCGGATCGGGACGGCGATCGCCACCGGCACGAGGCGGGACGGAACGGCCATGATCGGGGACCTCTGGTACAAGAATGCGGTGATCTACAATCTGTCGCTGTCGACCTTCATGGACGCCAGCGGCGACGGCATCGGCGATTTCCAGGGGCTGCTGCGCCGGCTGGACTATCTGCACGGGCTGGGCGTGACCTGCATTTGGCTGGGGCCGTTCCAGACCTCGCCGATGAAGGACGACGGCTATGACGTCGCCGACTACTACACGGTTGATCCGCGATACGGCACGCTGGGCGACTTCGTGGAGTTCACCCATGCCTGCGAGCAGCGCGGCATCCGGGTGATCATCGATCTGGTGATCAACCATACCTCCGACGAGCATCCCTGGTTCAAGGCGGCCCGCAGCGATCCGAACAGCAAGTATCGCGACTGGTATGTCTGGTCGGACAAGAAGCCGGCGAATGCCGACACCGGCATGGTCTTTCCCGGCGTGCAGAAATCGACCTGGACCTATGACCGCGAGGCGAAGGCCTGGTACTTCCACCGCTTCTACAAATTCCAGCCCGACCTGAACACCGCCAACCCGGAGGTGCATACCGAGCTGCTGAAGATCATGGGTTTCTGGATCCAACTGGGCGTCGCCGGATTCCGCATGGACGCCGTACCCTTCATCATCGCGGAGAAGGGGGCGGACGTGACCAAGCCGCGGGAACAGTTCGGCATGCTGCGCAGCTTCCGTGAATTCGTGCAGTGGCGCCGCGGCGATGCCGTTCTGCTGGCGGAGGCGAACATCCTGCCGGAGGACGACCTGGAGTATTTCGGCGCCGACGGTGACCGCTGCCACATGGTGTTCAATTTCCAGGTCAACCAGAACCTGTTCTATGCGCTGGCCACCGCCGACACCGCGCCGCTGGTGAAGGCTCTGAAGGTGACGAAGCCGCGCCCGGCCACCGCCCAATGGGGCTGCTTCCTGCGCAACCATGACGAACTGGATCTCGGCCGCCTGACCGAGGAGCAGCGTCAGGCCGTTTTCACCGCCTTCGGGCCTGACAAATGCATGCAGCTCTACGACCGCGGCATCCGGCGGCGGCTGGCGCCGATGCTGCACGACGACCGGCGGCGGATCGAGCTGGCCTACAGCCTGATGTTCACCCTGCCGGGGACGCCGGTCATCCGCTATGGCGACGAGATCGGCATGGGCGACGACCTGTCGCTGCCGGAACGCAACTGCGCGCGCACGCCGATGCAATGGTCGGACGAACCGCATGGCGGCTTCACCAAGTCGGATGAACCGGAAATCCCGGTGATCACCGGCGGCGTCTTCGGCTATGAGCGGGTCAACGCCGCGGTGCAGCGCCGCGACCCCGAATCGATGCTGAACTGGACCGAACGCATCATCCGCATGCGCAAGGAATGCCCCGAGATCGGGTGGGGCGACTTTCAAATCCTGAAGACCGGCCGGCCGGAGGTGCTGGCGCTGCGCTATGACTGGCGCAACAACGGGGTGGTGGTCCTGCACAACCTGTCGGACAAGCCCTGCGAGATCGTGCTGGACGTTGAGGGCCACGGCGAGACCTGCCGGCTGGTCAACCTGTTGTCGGAGGACCACAGCGAGCCCGACGGCGAGGGCCGCCACCATCTGGTGCTGGAGGCCTACGGCTATCGCTGGTTCCGTGTCGGCGGGCTGGACTACCTGCTGCGGCGGACGGAGGCGGAGGAAAAGCCGGACAAACCGGTTTAAGCGACGTCCAGCCGGGCCGGGGCGTCGCTCTCGTCCCGGTCATAGGCGGCGCGCGATTCCAGCACCTGGGCGATGTGGGTCTCGGCCCACACCCGCAGCGGCACCAGCGTTTCGGCCAGCGTGGCCCCCAGCGGGGTGATGGCGTATTCGACGGTGACCGGCACGGTGGCGAACACCTTGCGGCTGACCAGCCCGTCACGCTCCAGGCTTTTCAGGGTCTGCGACAGCATCTTCTGCGAGATGCCCTCGATCTCCCGGCGCAGCTGGTTGAAGCGCATCGGTCCGCCTTCCAGCAATCCCAGGATCAGCACCGTCCATTTGTCGGCGATGCGGTCGAGCGCCTGCCGCGTCGGGCAGCCGGAGGCATAGGCGTTGCCATCCTGATCGGTTGCGCAGTGATGCATGGGTCATCCCCCGACGGAAAGCCGCCCGCGGTTACGCGCAGGTGACCATGTAACGAAAAGGTGCCTTCTTTACACCAGATTTCCAAAGCGGCATCAAGTCACCATTGGAAACCTAGTGAGAGGACACCCGCCATGAACGTCGCCATCATCGGCGCTGCCGGCCGCGCAGGCAGCCGCATCCAGGCCGAACTGCTCCGCCGCGGCCACACCGTCACTGCCATCGTCCGCGATCCGTCCAAGGTCGCCGCCGCCCCCGGCCTGACGGTGAAGACCGGCGACGCCAACGACGCCGAGACGCTGGCCCCGCTGCTGGCCGGCCATGACGCGGTGGTCAGCGCCGTGATGTTCCTGATGGGCGACGCCGACAGCCTGATCGGCGCGGTGAAGGCGTCGGGCGCGCCGCGCTATCTGGTGGTCGGCGGCGCCGGCAGCCTGGAGGTAGCGCCGGGCGTGCGCGTGCTCGACCTGCCGGAATTCCCCGAGGCCTACCGCGCCGAAGCCACCAAGGGCGCCGAGTTCCTCGACCGCCTGAAGGCCGAGTCCGACCTCAATTGGACCTTCCTGTCGCCGTCGGCCGAGTTCGTTCTGGGCGAGCGGACCGGCAAGTTCCGGGTGGGTGACGACGCGCTGCTGGCGGACGCGAGCGGCCGCAGCTGGATTTCCTACGAGGACTTCGCCGTGGCGCTGGTCGACGAGATCGAGACGCCGAAGCACGAGCGCAAGCGGTTCACGGTGGGGTACTGAGGGGAGGCGTCAGAGGCGGAGCGACAGCAGGGGCGCCAGTTTGGCAAGCACCTGCTGGAGCTCGACCTCAAAAACTTGGTAATTGATAGGTGATTCTGAGTATTTAAAAGCTTAGCTTTCCTCTTGAGCTTCTTCTTCTTTTTGCTGATTTAGCATTCCATCTGCGGATGGCACCAGTGATGCGATATGATTGCTTAAAACGGCCCTTCTGCTTCTTTTAAACATTTCAATATTGTTTTCGAGGAGAGAATCCAAGCATTGTTCATCCATTAAATGTGTACGCAAGATTTCGAGCAACCCTTCTCTACCGTGCACTGTTTCAAGTGCGCCAAAGTATTTAGACGGGTGTTGATTTGACTTTTCTGAATTAGAAGTGATGAGGGTCCGGTTTAGAATCGAATTGTCGTTGAATCCTGCCCGAGGAAAGATGTGATCGTCTTGAAGTTTAGTTAGGTCGTGAGTGGCCTGCTTTCCGCTTTTGAAGTCAGATGCGCCATATAGCAAAATCTGGCACAGGATACCTCTGTATGTAGCGCTAGATTTAGATGTCACGAATAGGTCTACTGATTGATGGTTGAACTTTCTGATGAACTCCGGAGCGGGTGATCTCTCCGACAGCCAGTCTCGCATGCGTGTGCAATCACTGAATGTTGTAGAATTTACTGCTTCATTGTATCGATTACCAAAAACGGAAGCCCAGTACCATTCCGACACTTTTGCATAGTCAGGAGCTGTTCCTCTCGTGCCATTCTCTAGGTGCCAAAGAATAACGGCTAGAGGGATTATAATGGTTTTGAATGGTGCAAACCTCTTGAAGTCAGCTGCTCCAAACCCTCCTGATGTCGACGTAATCATCCGATAAGCTTGATCAAGGCACTCGCAAGCGTCTTTCCAATCTTCTGAAAATGTGTCTGAACTGAGGTGAAGTATGTTTGATTTTGTTATCTCTTTTCCTTGCATAAGGCATATAGTTCTCAGAATGAATTCTGATGGTATGCCAACATCGTCCTGCGCAAATAAATATGACTCTTGAGACGCCTCAACCAAATCTCGTAACTTAATATCCTTTCTGATCAGGCGAGCTGTTAATAGGTCCGTAATATTCAGCGGCATGCCAGTTCTATTAATTCTTTCAAATATTTCAACTACCTTATCTATCGGTGTGCCACGCTTAAGCTCGACCATCTGAATTTTAAATTGATTAAAATTATTTACAATATTGAAGATCTCAGTGAATTTTTCAGCCCATTTGCTTTTGTTAACGCGCGCCATTAGTGTTGATGCGTCGGGGAACTCTCTAAAATGTATGTAGTCCTCGCCAGAATAACGTGCTGCATCACGTTTGTTCGTGACTGCATACCCGATAACAGCATCGTCCCATTTTTTCAGAAGCGCATTCGGAATGTGTAGAACAAAACGATAGGGGCTTTTTCTCCCAAACAAAGGAAGATCTGGTTCATAGAGCGCGTAGAAAATAGCGGAGCATCTTTGCTGACCGTCAAGTAACAGTTTTACTATTGATCGTGCCTCTACGGTAGGAAACCTACTCTCAACCCCATATATCAACCGAATAGCAAAATCTGTTGTCTCAACTAAATCATCCATGTAGAGCATGGTTCCAACGTAATAATCAGCTAAAGCTGATATCAGCAAATCCTTGATGTCTTCTACTTTCCAAACAAAATCTCTTTGGAAGTCTGGAAGGACAACGCGCCCATTAACTACGTCTTCCATTAAGCTAGAAATCGAAGGGCTTTGGATATCCAATTTCATCTCCTTAGGAAATTTTTGTAATACTGCTTATGCTCAGTCGTGCTTGACTTGTGCTTCATCAACTAATGAAGGCGCTGCCTTCACTATAGCTCTGTGATCGACAGGCCGCTATGCGAAAGGGCTATGAGAAGTGCAGCTTTTCTTCCTTTTAAGTAAAACCAAAAATAATTGTTCGGTATGATTTCCGTCTTTCGTCATTAATCATGAAAATGCAACAATGTGCGGTGAGTTTTCAGGTGTTGTGCAATAGAAGTTACCAAATATATATTTATATATCGCTATTTTTCATTTTCTGATTTCTACCTCCGCCCAAACAGCCTCTCAATATCCGCCAGCTTCAACTCCACATAGGTCGGCCGCCCGTGGTTGCACTGCCCGCTGTGCGGGGTCGCTTCCATCTGGCGCAGCAGGGCGTTCATCTCGTCCACGCTCAGAGTGCGGCCGGCGCGGACGCTGCCGTGGCAGGCCATGGTCGCGCAGACCTCCTCCAACCGCTCCTTCAGCGACAAGGCGTCGCCCAGTTCGGACAGTTCCTCGGCAAGGTCGCGGATCAGGTTCTTTACGTCGGACTGGCCGAGAAGGGCCGGAACCTCGCGCACCATCACGCAGCCATGGCCGAAGCCCTCGATCACCAGACCGAGTTCGGCCAGCTCGGCGCTGCGGGCCAGCAGGCGGTTGGCGGAGGGCTCGTCCAGCTCGATCAGTTCGGGGATCAGCAGGGCCTGACGCTTCACGCCGCCTTCCAGCAGGGCGGCCTTCATCCGTTCATAGACCAGCCGCTCATGGGCGGCGTGCTGGTCGACGATGACGATGCCCTCGCGGGTCTGCGCCACGATGTAGGTGGTGTGGACCTGCGCCCGCGCCGCGCCCAACGGATGGCTGTCGGGGGGAGGCTCCGGCTTGTGGGCGCGGTATTCCGGCGGGCGGGCCGAGGGGGCGAAGCCGTTGCCGAAGCCGCTGAGACGGCCCTGCAGCGGCGGCAGCCCCGTCTGGGTCGGCGCCTGGAAGGCGGCGGAACGCTCCGCCAGTCCGCGCGGCACGGTGGCCGGCGTGTAGGAGCCGCCCCAGCTGTTGCCCGAACCGCCGCCGGAGCGGCCGTAGGGCAGGGGGGAGGGGGTGAAGCCGCTGTCGGTCTCGCCGGACTGCTCGGGCCTCAGGGCGCCCAGCGTAGCGAGGCCGACGGTGGTGGAGGCGCGGTGGCCGGCCTCGGCCAGCGCGTGCTTCAGCGATCCGACGATCAGGCCGCGCACCAGACCCTGGTCGCGGAAGCGCACCTCGGCCTTGGCCGGGTGGACGTTCACGTCGACCTCCTGCGGGTCGATGTCCAGGAACAGCGCCAGCATCGGGTGGCGGTCGCGCGGCAGGAAATCGGCATAGGCGGCGCGCACCGCGCCGACCATCAGCTTGTCGCGCACCGGGCGGCCGTTGACGAACAGGTGCTGGTGCTTGGCGGTTGGGCGGTGCAGGGTCGGCAGGCCGATCCAGCCGGCCAGCGTCACGCCCTCGCGCGCCGCCGTCACTGGAACGGCGTTCTCCTGGAAATCGCGGCCCATCAGCGCGCCCAGCCGGGTCAGCCGGGCGTCGAGCAGGTCGCCCTGCGCCGCGCTCAGCCGCAATCCGCCGCGTCCGCCGTCGCTGAGCGTGAAGGCGACGCCGGGATGGGCCATCGCCAAACGTTCCAGGCAATCGGCGATGTGGTCGTATTCGGTGCGCGAGGCCTTGAGGAACTTCAGCCGGGCCGGTACGGCGGCGAACAGGTCGCGCACCTCGATCCTCGTGCCCTGGGCCAGCGCCGCCGGCTGCGGCGACCCCTTGGCGCCGGCATCGACCGTCAGGCTCCAGGCGCTGTCGGCGCCGCGGGCGCGGCTGGTGATGGTCAGGCAGCTGACGGCGCCGATGGAGGGCAGCGCCTCCCCCCGGAAGCCGAGGGAGCGGATGTCGAGCAGATCGTCGCCCGGCAGCTTGGAGGTGGCATGGCGTTCGACCGCCAGCACCAGCTCGTCCGCGGTCATGCCGCAGCCGTCGTCGGTGACGGCGATCAGCGACTTGCCGCCGTCGCGCGCGACCACGTCGATGCGGGTCGCGCCGGCGTCGATGGCGTTCTCCACCAGCTCCTTCACGGCGGCGGCGGGACGTTCGACCACCTCGCCGGCGGCGATGCGGTTGACGAGCGTTTCAGGGAGGAGACGGATCGGCATGCCCATAGATATAGTGGCAGCCGGCGCCCGGCACCACCATCTTCGGGCATATTCGCGCGCTTACAGGCCCTTCAGGGCCTTCATGTACTCGATCAGCTTGCGTTCGTAGAAGGGCTGGGGCGACTGGAAGCGGGCGACGAGGCCGGCCTCCTCCGTCAGCTTCACCACCATGCCGATGCAGGAAACATCCACCGGATCGCCGCCAAGGTCGAATTGCAGGCGGAAATCGAACTTCTGCTTGGCGATCAGGTCGCCGTCATAGGGGCGGATGCGAAAGGAGCCGAGGACGAATTCCTCCGGCACATACTCGTGGTGGTCGATGACGATGGTCGGCGGAGCGGACGGGCGCTCCTTCTGCGGCCCGGCGCTGGGTTTCGCGTCGCCGGTCGCCTTGTTGCCCCCGGAAAAGATCGACAGCCAAGACATGAAGAGCGATGTCCCCTCGTTCCGGAAGCCTGAAACCACGCCGACATATTTCCACAGTTTCGGGGGCATATCCTTTAGTAACGGTTAATGACCCAGGCATCGGTTACGGCGGCGTAACTTTGCCGCCGTCAAAACGACCATACCGCATATGGAACGCGGGAACGGTAGGGGGGCGTCCTGCCGCGACGTTCGCCCCCGGCCGATCGGCGGACCGTCAGATCCGGCCCAGCATGCGGCGGCGGTCGGCGTCGTCGGCCGGCACGATTTCGGTCCCGACCGGCCAGAGCGCCAGCAGGGCCAGCTTCAGATGCGCCCAGGCGAAGGGCAGGCCGATGATGGTGATGGCGAGACCCACCGCGGCGATCAGATGGCCGGCGGCCAGCCACCAACCGGCCAGCACGAACCACACCACGTTGCCGATGAAGCCCAGGGCGCCGGTGCCCATGTCTTCGCGTCCGCGGAACTCATCCCGGCGTACGGCGGTTTGTCCAAAGGGAAGCAAGGTGTACTGGGCGATGGTCAGGGCGGACCGGGCCCAGGGCAGGCCGATGATGGACAGGGCCATCAGGACCGCGGCCAGAAGCCAGCCGAGCGCCATCCAGATGCCGCCCGTGATCAACCACAGCGCATTGAGGAGAAGACTGAGCAGAGGCATGACACGAACCCTCCCTTTCGCCGCAGATGTGGGGACGGTCCCGGCCGTGGACCAGAGGGGCGGCTTTCGATTGCGAAACCAGCCGCAACGATGGGGCACCCCGTCCGGCGACGCGAAAGAGGGGGAGGTTCATGCAATCCATGCCTTGAACCGGATCCGCAGGGTCCACAGATCCGGTAGAGGCATCATGACGACGCGTCCGGACGGGTCCTCCGCCGACAGCACCGCCGGCGGGCCGCCCGTTTTCCGGACCATACGGATCGGAGGCCGCATGAACGAGGCTTTGAACACCGACCCCGGCGCCGATGCGCCGAACATGCCGCGCGAGGGCGAATCGCTGTCGCCGGTGGTCGCCGCCATCCTCGGCACCGCCGTCGCGGCGGCAACCAAGCGCGGCAGCGGCGGCGACGTCGTCCGCGGGCTGATCGCCGGCCTGCGCGTCCTGCGCGCCACCGTCGAGGAAGAGGCCGGGTACACCATGGCCGCCGCGGTCGACAACGCCATCCGCACCCGCCTGCTGGCCGACAACCTGTCGCGCCTGCGCGTCAGCGGGGAAAAGCCGACGGCCATCCCGCTGCCCGATCCCGGGCCGGGCACCAGCGCCGCCGCCGCCATCTTCGAAAGCGCGGCCGAGTCCTGCCTGACCGTCAACGCCCACGCCGAGGACAACGGGCCGCTGGAGCATGCCGTCTTCGCCTTCACCGCGCAGTTGCTGCAACAGCTGGGCGGGGCGCCGGAATGGCGGAGCCTGGCGGGCGAACTGCGCCGCCCGATGGCGGTGGCGCCGGACGGCGAGGAGATGGAGGTGACGCTGCATTGAGCAGCGTTCGACAGCACCGGCCAAAAAAGCAGCACCGGCAAGTAATGGAATTTGGTTTGCTTTTGAGCCGTTTCGGCGGCGGCTGAAACCTTTTGCGGGCAAGGTGGCTCTTGGGGCCGCTTTAAGGGTTTTGCCCGATTTATCGTACGGGACGACTTGCGTTCGGCTTCGTTAGGGTTGGCTTCGGCGGTGGGAACGTCCCATCGCGGAACGCCAGCACCGGGGAACCCGAACGTGTTCTTTCACACCCAGCCCTCCACCGTCCGCACCGGACGGGCAGAGTCCGTCCGCTTCGCGGTGAATGGCCCGACGTCGGACCGGATGGATGCCGGCATCGGTGTTGGCACGGCCGGCGACCGCACGGCGGACCGGGCGGGCGATCCGATGGGCCGGCGGGTGATCTTCCTTCATCCCGGCAAGGGGGCCTGGTGGCGCCTGCTCGACCATGTCCCGTCGGGGCAGGAATGGCTGACCTTGCCCGCCTCCGCCTCAGCGCGGCTGTCGTCGATGCTGGTGGAGCGGGGCGGCCGGCGACCGGTGCTGGTGGCGAGCGCGGTGACGGCGCCGCTCGCCATCGTGGCGGCGCTGGATTTTCCGGATCAGGTCGGCGGCGTGATGATCGTCGACGATGTCGGGGCCGATTCGCCGCTGCGGCGGCGCTGGAATGCCCTGTCCGCCTGTTTCGGCCGGGCGCGGCCCATGGACCTGACCGACCGCCTCGGCGAGTTGGAGGCGGAACTGCCGGCGGTTCGGGTGCCGGTGACCCTGATGCAGGGAAGCGAACCGGCGGAGCTGTTCGCCCGCCTGGAAAGCCGGCTGACCGGCTGCCGGACGCTGACCGTCGTCGCGGTGCCCGATGCCGTTGCCATCCGCCCGCGCACCCATGCCGCCGAACTGCGCGGCGCTTTGCTGGCCCTGGTCTCCGCGGTGGAGCGGGCGCAGCGGTAGGGACCGCGCCCAATGATGCATGTTTGTCGGCCGTCATTCCCGCGAAGGCGGGAATCCAGCCGACTCAGCAACTGAATTGCGGAGTTTCCCGGATCCTCGCCTTCTCAGGCATGACCGTGGAAGTAACGCTTAAAAGTTTAAAGGCTCTGCGCCGTCAGTGCGGCCTGCGTGCGGTTGCGCACGCCCAGATGCCGCAGGATGGCGGTGACGTGGACCTTCACCGTGCCTTCCGTCAGCCCCAGCTCATGGGCGATCTGCTTGTTGGACTTGCCGTCGCGCAGACGGGCCAGAACGTCGCGCTGGCGCGGTGTCAGCTGGTCGCCGCCGTTGCCGTTGCCCAGCGCCGCGGACTCGTCCGTCTGGTCGCCGGCAGAGCCGCCGCCATAGCCGCCCTGCATCTGATCGACGCGGTCGCCGCCGCGGATCGCCTGTTCGGGAAGATAGATGCCGCCGGCAAGCACCAGTTGCAGCGCGCCCAGCAGCACCTTGGCGCTGGAGGATTTCGGGATGTAGCCGGCCGCACCGTTCTCCAGCGCGGCCAGAAGGTCGGAGCGCTTCTCCGATCCCGACACCACCACCAGCAGGGCCTTGGGCAGGCTGACATGGATGTCGCCCAGCGCCGAGAATCCGGTCCAGCCCGGCATCCCGAGATCAAGCAGGATCAGGTCGAAGGGTCTCGTTCCGTCGCAGAGCGCCCGCACCTCGTCATAGGTGCTGGCCTCGAAAAAGGTCATGTCGGCGTCGAATTGCGCCAGCAGGCGGCGCAGACCGTCTCGGAACAACAGGTGATCGTCGGCGATCAGCACGTTCATCGCGGGCATTTCCAGGAAGGTTGCGGCGATGGCACACCGGGATGGCGTCATCGGCCCGGACGTTCACATAGGCACGGTCATTCTGACGCTGTAGTTCGCTTTTCGTCTTAGACCGCTTCCTCTATGCCCGCGCCTTTCGCGTCCGAAACGGGGGCGTCAATCGCCGCACGATACCGGAATCGGAAACGGCGCCGCGCCGCCCCGCCGACCGCCGACCCCGGATGGAAGGGGCGGGCGGCCAGGACGGATAGCGGGCGAGACCTTGCGAAACGCTGGACTAGGATGAGGATCCGACGGCGGCTGTCAGACCGTGGCGGCGACGCCGGTCTCGGCGGCCTGGTCGCCGATGCCGTTGTTCAGCGCCCAGATGGCGGCCTGGGTGCGGTTGGACGCGTTGATCTTGCGCAGCAGGCTCTTCAGGTGAACCTTCACGGTGGCTTCCGTGATGCTCAGGTGGTTGGCGATCATCTTGTTGCTGTTGCCGTTCAGCAGGCAGCGCAGGATCTGCACCTCACGCTGGGACAGGCCCTTGCGGCGGGTCGGCAGCTCGGCGCCCATGTCCTCGGTGCGGCCGTTGACCAGCAGTTCGGCCAGATGGGTCGGGAACACCTTCTCGCCCATCATCACCAGCTTCAGCGACTGCATCAGCGCCTCGCAGGCGATGTCCTTCAGCAGGTAGCCGCCGGCGCCGGCGCCCAGCGCGGCAGACAGCCGGCGGGTTTCCAGGTCGTTGGTCAGAATGACGATCCGGATCGAAGGATGGCCCTCGCGCAACGTGCGCATCGCCTCGACTTCCTCGTCGGCACCGCTCGGCAGATCGATCAGGATCAGGTCGGGGGTGGTGCCGCTGCCGAGCGCCGTCAGACCCTCGCGCAGGCTGCCGGCCTCGCCGACGACGTTGAAAGGCGTGCCCTCGAAAAGGCGCTTCATGCCTTCACGGAAAAGCTTGTTGGCATCGATGAGGAAAACGTTGATGGCATCCATGGTCTCAGCCCGCCTTTTGTTCCGTTCCGATCAAAGTGGCGCCGATTGGCGCTTCCGAGGCATCCCCGACCGCTCGCTCTCGCGTCCGGCCCGCTCCCCCCTCAGGGTGTGGGGTGCCTCGTTGTGATCCATAGATACCCCCGATTTGCGCGGCGCAAAATTTCGCTTAGGTAAATTTCGCGTCGAGCAATGGGCATATGCCGTAAGACCGGATAAGACAAGATGCGGACATAATTCGAACTTTGATGGTCGGGCGGAATAACGGCCTGTGACAGAAAAGGGGAAATCGTTAACCACGGGCCTCTGACTTGGTCATGTTTCTCAGTTGCAATATGGTGGGACTTCGACCCCGGCCGGCATAGGCCGCGCGAGGATTGCGCCCCTGCCCGATGGTTGGAGTCCTATGTCCTGAACGCCCGCCCTTCGGCCTAGGTTCGGTCGCGCAACCGCGCAATCCCGAATGGGAGACGCGGTCTGTCGCAGGGTTCGTGCCGGGGCGCTCTGTGCTATATACGTTCCAACCGCAAGACAGCATTCCCATGCTTGAGCCGATTTTTCTTCTTTTCCCCAAGCCGGGCCGCCCATGTCAGACGCGTACGACGACGATCCGTTGAGCCATGCCGCTCCCCCCGCCGCCGCTTCGGCCACGGGCTTTCCAAGCGCGGCGCAGCGCTTCGCCTATCTGGACGGGCTGAACCCGACCCAGCGGGCGGCGGTGGAGGCGCTGGACGGGCCGGTGCTGGTCCTGGCGGGCGCCGGCACCGGCAAGACGCGGGTGCTGACCACCCGGCTGGCCCATCTGCTGATGACGCGCCGCGCCGCCGCTTTCCAGATCCTGGCTGTCACCTTCACCAACAAGGCCGCCCGCGAGATGCGCGAGCGTGTCGCCCATCTGGTGGGGATCGAGCCGGAAGGCTGGTGGCTCGGCACCTTCCATGCGCTGGCCGCGCGCATTCTGCGCCGCCATGCCGAACTGGTCGGGCTGAAGTCGAACTTCACCATCCTCGATACCGACGATCAGGTGCGGCTGATCAAGCAGCTTCTGGCGGCCGAGAACATCGATTCCAAGAAATGGCCGCCCCGGCAGGTTCTTGGCGCCATCGAACGCTGGAAGGACCGCGGCCTGACCCCCGACCGTCTCGCCGACGCCGACGGCGGCGATGTGGCCGGCGGCCGCGTGGTGGCGATCTACCGTGCCTATCAGGAGCGCCTGCGCACGCTCAACGCCTGCGACTTCGGCGACCTGCTGCTGCACAACCTCGCCATCTTCCAGAACCATCCCGACGTTCTGGCGGAGTATCACCGAAAGTTCAAATATCTTCTGGTGGACGAGTATCAGGACACCAACGTCGCGCAGTATCTGTGGCTGAGGATACTGTCCCAGGCCCACAAGAATATTTGCTGCGTCGGTGACGAGGACCAGTGCCTGATCGCGGGCACGCCGGTCACCATGGCCGATGGCAGCCGGCGGCCCGTCGAAGAGATCCGGGCCGGTGATGCCGTCCTGTCGAACTACGGCAGTGGCGACCTCCGGCCGGCCCTGGTCGCGCGGACCCATGCCAAGGAGTATCGCGGCGAGGTGGTGGTCATCCGCACCAGCGCCGGGCGCCGCATCGTCAGCACGCCGGAGCACGTCCATTTCGCCGGCTATCGGCTGGGGCTGACGCCTCAGACCTATTTCACCTACCTGATGCACAAGGAGGGGATCGGCTGGCGGCTCGGGACGTCGCAGGTCTATACCGCCGGACAGGTCAAGCCGATGGTCGGGTTCATGCAGCGCCTGCTCCAGGAGCGGGCCGATGCGCTGTGGATCGTCGCGACGCATGCCAGCGAGAACGATGCGCGGGCCGACGAATACATAACCTCGTTGCGGTATCGGATTCCGACCCTGCCGTTCGTCCCGCGCAAGGGCAGGTCGGAGAACGGGCTGGTTCAGGATGCCGGCTATCTGTCGAAGGTCTTTGCGTCCTTCGACACCGATGCGAGCGCCGCGCGCCTTCTGGCCGACCGCGGTCTGCCGGCGGATCATCCGCACCACCGCCCGCGCTCGCGCAATGCCAGCCGGCGCAATGTCGTGGTGACGCTCTGCGGCGACCGGCGCGGTGCGACGCCGATGCACCGGATTTCCATCGTCGGCAATGACGAACCGGGGAGCATTGCGCTGAAGGAACTCGGCTTCAGCGTGCGCGGTGCGAAGGCGGGCTCCGACAGCTGGCGCGTGGAAACGGCAAACAAGGATTACGGTCAGTTGATGGGCGAGGCGGAGCGGATCCGCAGCGCATTCGGTTCGGCGAACCTGATCCGCGTGGCGCGGCTGGGGACCAACCAGGGCGATGTGACGGAAGCGAACTCCCTTCCGTTCACGCCGGCCGCTTCGGTGCTTCCGGGCATGGCGATGTTCGCGGAGGATGGCAGCTACGATATCGTCGCCTCGGTGGAGCGGCAGTTCCACGAAGGGACGGTCCACGATCTGGATATCGAGTCGACGCACAACTTCTCCGCCGACGGCATCTTCACCCACAACTCGATCTACGCCTGGCGCGGTGCGGAGATCGGCAACATCCTGCGCTTCGAGACCGACTTCCCCGGCGCGACCATCATCAAGCTGGAACAGAACTACCGTTCCACCGGCCACATCCTGGCGGCGGCATCCGGCCTGATCGCCAACAACCAGGGCAGGCTGGGCAAGACGCTGTGGACCGAAGCCGACGGTGGCGAGCCGGTCAAGGTCAAGGCGGTGTGGGACGGCGAGGAGGAGGCGCGCTGGGTCGGCGAGGAGATCGAGGCGCTGCAGCGCAAGGGCACGTCCCTGGCGCAGATCGCAGTGCTGGTCCGCGCCGGCTTCCAGACCCGCGAGTTCGAAGAACGCTTCATCACGCTCGGCCTGCCTTACAAGGTGCTGGGCGGGCCGCGTTTCTACGAGCGGCAGGAAATCCGCGACGCGATGGCCTATTTCCGCGTGGTCAATTCCGGCGACGACGATCTCGCCTTCGAACGCATCGTCAACCTGCCCAAGCGCGGCGTCGGCCCGGCGGCGATGCAGACCCTCTACACCGCGGCGCGGGCGCAAGGCATCTCGCTGACCGAGGCCGGCTGGGCGCTGACCGAGACGGACGAGCTGAAGCCGAAGCTGCGCGCCACCCTGCGCGGGCTTCTGCAGGATTTCTTCCGCTGGCGGACACTGATGGCGACGGTGCCGCACACCGAACTTGCCCGCACCATCCTGGACGAGTCCGGCTATACCCGCATGTGGCAGGAGGACAAGACGCCCGAGGCCCCCGGCCGGCTGGAGAACCTGAAGGAACTGATCACCGCCATGGCGGAGTTCGAGAACCTGCCGGGCTTCCTGGAACATGTCGCGCTGGTGATGGAGAATGCCGAGGCCGCCGGGATCGAGCAGGTCACGGTGATGACGCTGCACGGGGCCAAGGGGCTGGAGTTCGACCATGTCTTCCTGCCGGGCTGGGAGGAGGGCGTGTTCCCCAACCAGCGCGCGCTGGACGAGACCGGCATCGCCGGGCTGGAGGAGGAGCGGCGGCTGGCCTATGTCGGCCTGACCCGCGCGCGCCGCCGCGCCTATGTCAGCCATGCCGCCAACCGTAGGCTCTATGGCAACTGGGTCAGCGCCGTGCCGTCCCGCTTCGTCGAGGAAATCCCGCAGGACAATGTCGAGACAGAGGCCGCCAACGGCCTGTTCGCCGGCAGCGGCGGGCGCGGCAGCTTCGGCGGAGGCTTCGGCGGCGGGGCGGGTGGCTATGGCGGGAGCGCCGGGGGCTTCCAGTTCCGCGGCTCCACCCGGCAGGCGCCGGCGCCCAAGACGATCACGCTGGACCAGGGCGCCTATGCCGTGGCGCCGCGGCCGCGACCCGATGCGCCCTTCGCCAAGGGCGCGCGCGTCTTCCATCAAAAATTCGGTTACGGCACCGTCGTCGCCGTGTCGGAGGACAAGCTGGAGATCGATTTCGACCATTCCGGTGCCAAGAAGGTGATGGACAGCTTCGTCGTGCCTGCCGACAAGGCGAGCTGAGGGGGGCGGGCAGAAAGAAGGCGGTTGACGGTTTGCCGCACTGTGACGGCCGTCACAGCCGCGGCCTCCGCCGCCGGCCAGTATTGCAGCATTGCAACGGAGCCGGAGGTCTTCCGCCGTGTTCGGAACGGGCAGCGTCAGTTACGAGGTGCAGAGCCGCCGCGAGGGACGCTGGCTCATCGAAGGCGCCTATACCGATCAGGAGGCCGCCTTGTCGGCCGCCCGCTCCCAGCTGGCCGCCTCCGGGGTGGAGGAGGCGAAGGTGGTGAAGTTCCGCACCATCGCCGGCCTGTCTCTGGAAACGGTGATCCTGCACAAGACCGCGCCCCAGGCCGCGCGCAAGGGCCTGACCCTGGGCGGCACGGCGGAAGGGGCGCCGCTCTGCCGCAAGCCGGACGATTTGCGCGGTTTCGAAAGCCGGGTGGTCATCGGCAGGCTGCTGCGCCCCTATCTGGACGCCCAGCGCATCACCCCGACCGAACTGCTGCATTCCTGGCCACTGTTCCGCCGCCTGGAGGAGCAGGGCGCGCTGCTGGGTGCCGCCATCCATGCGGTGGCCCGCCACCATGCCGATCTCCACGGCGTGTCGCATGCCGCCCGCGCCCGCGAACTGCGGCAGATGGTGGAGGCGGTCGTCGCCACCGCCCGCGATGCGCTGGCCGAACGGCGCCGGCTGCCGCGCTTCGATGCCGCCGACCTGCCCGGCACCAGCAACAGGATCGAGGAGTCGGTGGGGGAGGCGGGGCATGATACGCTGTTCCTGATCCTGCTATGCCAGCAGCTGGAAGGCGGCGGACCGCTGGCCGGCAAGCTGGAACTGCTGCTGGCGATGATCGACGACGATGTGTGGCCGCGGCATCTTGACCTGCTGGACGCGGTGATCGCCGACATCATGGGCTCCGCCGACACGATGAAGGACCTGCTGGGTGCGCAGCCCAGCCTGCATGCCGGGCTCTGCGCGCTGGCCGACGCGCTGTTCGACCGCGATCCCGACCCGGCGCTGGCGCCCATGGCCGCGTCGCTGCGCCAGGTCTGCCGCCTCGCCCTGCAGGGCCGCGCGCCGCAGAGCCGGGCCGTCCTGCTGGAGCGGCTGCGCCAGAGTGTTGTCGGCGACCAGCCGCTCGACCGGCGCGACGCGAAGGCGGAAGGGGTGCTGACCCGCGACCTTGCCGACCGGCTGAAGGGGGCGGACGGCGCGCTGCTCGGCGGGGCGGCGATGGAGAAGGCGTTGGAGCGCCGCCTGGTGCGCCACCGTCAGTCGGTCCTGCGCGCCCAGGGCATGCACGACATCGCCGACCGGCTGTCGGGGCGGTAGAAGCGCACGGATAAGGGTTCCCCATTATCTGGAATCCTTGGTCTCTTTCCGGCTTGATGCTAAAAACGCCGCTTCTTCTCGCGTCGTCGTCGGAAAGCCCCTGTCATGTCGCAAACCCCGCTCTGGCGCATCGCGCTGGTCGTCCCCGAAGCCCATGCGCCCGCTTTCGCCGAGGCGGTGGGCGACCATGCCGATGCGGTGTCGACCTTCGAACTGGAGGAGGGCGGCAACTGGCTGGTCGAGGCGACGCTGTACGGCGCCCCGGACGAGGCGCGGCTGCAGTCGCGCGTCGCCGTGCTGGCCAAGGCGCTGGGGATCGATGAGCCGCGGCTGGCGATCGAAAACCTGCCCCCCATCGACTGGGTTTCGCACAGCTACCAGGGCTTCCCGCCGATTCGCGCCGGCCGCTTCTTCGTCCACGGCTCCCACCATGAGGGCATCGTGCCGGCCGGCAGCATCCCGCTTCTGGTGGACGCCGCCACCGCCTTCGGCACGGGCGAGCATGGGTCGACCAACGGCTGCCTGCAGGCGCTCGACCGGCTGTCGCGCCATCTGAAGCTGCCGCGCGGCGGCCGGCGCGGCGCGCTCGACATGGGCTGCGGCTCCGGCATCCTGGCGCTGGCGGTTGCCAAGCGCTGGCGCGTGCCGGTGACCGCCGTCGACATCGATGCGGAGGCCGTGCGCGTCACCCGCATCAACGCGGCGCTGAACGGGCAGAAGGGCATGATCCGCGCCCAGGGCGGCGACGGCTACCACACCCGCATCGTCGGCCGGCACAAGCCATACACCCTGATCACCGCCAACATCCTGGCTCGTCCGCTGTCGCGCATGGCGCCGCAGCTGCGCCGCCACCTGAAGAAAGGTGGCTATGCGGTGCTGGCCGGCCTGCTGAACCGGCAGGAGCGCCACGTCATCCAGGCCCACCGCAACCAGGGCCTTCGGCTTGTCGCGCGCATCCCGGTCGGGGAATGGACCACTCTTGTGGTGAAGCGTTAATCCAGCGGCCGTTGGAACCAAAGGGCCGGGTTGCGACTTCCCCTAGGGACGATGTTCCGACATTCACCTGGGGAGCCACCATGCTGAACCGCATCCGGTCCTTGTTCGCAGGCGACGACGACGGCACCGAGCCGGGCGAGGACGCCCTGCAGGCCGCCGCCGCCGCCCTGATGGTCGAGGCCGCGCGCACCGACGACACCATCACCCAGGCGGAGCGCGACCGCATCATCTCCGTCGCGCAACGCCACTTCCACCTGAACGAGGAGGAGGCGCAGGACCTGCTGTCCGCCGCCGTGTTCGACACCGAGGACGTGTCGCCTTACCACCACTATGTCAGCATCATCATGAACCGCTGCCCGCCCGGCCGTCGTGTCTGGATCATCGAGATGCTGTGGGAGGTCGCCTACGCCGACGGCGTGCTGAACGACCTGGAGGCCAGCCTGCTGCGCCGCATCGGCGGCCTGCTGCATGTGTCCGACATCGAGCGCGGCGAGGCCCGCAAGCGCGTGCTGGAGCGGCTGGGGCTGCCGGACGATGCGGGGTTGCCGGTTTAGAGACGAATTCTTGTGAGGTAGACCCCCACCCTAACCCTCCCCCGCTGGGCAGGGGAGGGGATTAAGTGCTGATGCCGGAAGGTGGCGGCAGTCCCTCCCCCGCCCAGCGGGGGAGGATAGGTGGGGGTCTAACTCCGCATCTCCAAACCTGCCCCCCATCCCAACCGGCATAGCCGCCACCCCGCCGCTTGCGCATGCCCGGCCGGGTGCCTAGCCTGGGGCCACAGGCTTCACCCTTCCGAGGAACACGTTCCGTGTCCAGCGCGACTCCCTCCGGCGCTTATCGTGGCGACGACGCCCTTGCGACCCTGTTGACCGAGGCCGGGACCGGCCGCTCCCCCGCGGATGTCCGCGCGCTGCTGGCCGGCGTGCTGGCGGCGCCGGAGGGGGAGGACCCGGCGGCGTGGCTGGTGCTGGTGGGCGAGACCCTGCCGCCGGCCTTGGCCGAACAGCTCCAGGCGCTGAAGGCGGTGCTGGCGGCGGAGGTACCGCCCGCGCGGCCCGGTCCGGCGCAGCGGCTGGCCGATCTGCGCGCCGCGCTGAAGCGCCGGGAACTCGACGGCTTCATCGTTCCGCGCGGCGACGAGCATCAGGGCGAATATGTGCCGCCGCGCGCCCAGCGGCTGGGCTGGCTGACCGGCTTCACCGGTTCCGCCGGCAACGCGGTGGTGACATCCGACCGCGCCGCGATCTTCGTCGACGGCCGCTACACCCTGCAGGTCCGCAGCGAGGTGGCGTCCGACCTGTATGAATACAAGCATCTCGTCGAAGATCCGCTGACCGACTGGATCGTCGCGGCATTGCCGGAAGGCGGGCGTTTCGGCTTCGATCCCTGGCTGCACACCATCGGCTGGGTGGAGAAGACCCGCGCCGCTCTGGAACGCGCCGGCATCCTGCTGATCGCCTGCGAGGACAATCCGCTCGATTCGGTGTGGCAGGGCCAGCCGCCGGCCCCTCTCACCCCCGTGGTGCCGCAGGACGAGGCGTTGGCCGGCGAAAGCTCCGCCGACAAGCGGGCCCGGCTGGCCGACGAGCTGGGGCAGTCGGGGATCGCCGCCGCGGTGCTGACCCAGCCGGACAGCATCGCCTGGTTGCTGAACATCCGCGGTGCCGATGTGCCCTGCACGCCGCTGCCGCTTTCCTTCGCGATTCTGTCGGCCGATGCGTCGGTGGACCTGTTCCTCGATCCGCGCAAGCTGGCACCGCAGACCCGCGCCCATTTGGGCAATCAGGTGCGGGTGCGGCCGGTTGAGGAGTTCGGGCCGGCGCTGGACGCTGTCGCCCGCGGCTCCGCCCGCGTGCTGGCCGACCCGACCTGCACCTCGGCCTGGATCGTCGACCGGCTGCATCTGGCGGGTGCGAAGGTGGAGCGCGACGGCGATCCCTGCGCCTTGCCCAAGGCCTGCAAGAATCCGGCGGAACTGGCCGGCACCCGCGCCGCCCACACCCGCGACGGCGCCGCCATCGTCCGTTTCCTGCACTGGTTCTCCGAAGAGGCGCCGAAGGGCGGGCTGACCGAGTTGGCGGTGGTGGAGCGGCTGCTGGCCTTTCGGCGGGAGAGTGAGCGGTTCCGTGGCGTCAGCTTCGACACCATCGCCGGGGCCGGTCCGAACGGCGCCATCGTCCATTACCGCGTGACGCCGGAGACCGACCGCCGGCTGGAGCCGGGCAGCCTGTTCCTGCTGGACAGCGGCGCGCAGTATCTGGACGGCACCACCGACGTCACCCGCACGCTGGCGGTCGGCGAGCTTGATCCGGCACTGGCCGCGGAGATGCGCGACCGCTTTACCCGCGTGCTGAAGGGCCACATCGCGCTGTCCACCGCACGCTTTCCGCGCGGCACCACCGGTTCGCAGCTGGATGCGCTGGCGCGTCTGCCGCTGTGGCAGGCGGGGCTGGATTACGACCACGGCACCGGCCACGGCGTCGGCAGCTTCCTGTCGGTGCATGAGGGGCCGCAGCGCATTTCCAAGGTCGGCAACACGGTGGCCCTGCAGCCGGGCATGATCCTGTCCAACGAGCCAGGCTATTACAAGACCGGCGCCTACGGCATCCGCATCGAGAACCTGATCGTCGTACAGCCGGTGGAGCCGCAGGGCGCGCTTGCCGGCGCGGAGCGCCCGATTCTGCAGTTCGAGCCGCTGACCCTGGTGCCGATTGACCGCTCGGCAATCGAGCGCGCGCTGCTGTCCGATGCGGAGACCGCCTGGATCGATGCCTACCATGCGCGGGTGCGCGAGTCGCTGTCTCCTCTGCTGGACGAGGAGGTCCGCCGCTGGCTCGCCGGGGCGACGGCGCCGCTGTGATGGGAGCCGGCGGCTGTATCAAATCATGGCGAAGTGCTGGGGACAGCCCTGATTCGGCAAGATGGTGTCGCGCGTGGTAACACGTTCTTTACCAGGCTGATGCAGTGTGTCCCAAGGGGATGACTTTTGGCGGCAGTTAGGGCACTACAGTCGGCATCACTTCCCGGATTACGGCGCAGCCCCCGCGCCGGGTGGGCGTAACGGCCGGTCAGACACCGGCAACGGATTATTGCGGAGACGTCTAGATGAAGATCCTCGTCGTCGATGATTACGCCACCATGCGGCGCATCGTGCGGAACCTGTTGACCCAGATCGGCTACACCGACATCGACGAGGCCGGCGACGGTGTGTCGGCGCTGGCGAAGCTGCGTGAGAGCAAGTTCGGCCTCATCATTTCCGACTGGAACATGGAGCCGATGACCGGCCTCCAGCTGCTGAAGGAAATCCGCGCCGACGCGAAGCTGGCGGCGACGCCCTTCATCATGGTCACCGCCGAAAGCAAGACCGAGAACGTGATCGCCGCCAAGCAGGCCGGCGTGAACAACTACATCGTCAAGCCTTTCAACGCCGACACGCTGAAGCAGAAGATCCAGGCCGTCATCGGCGGCTGAGCCCCGCAAGGGGCGATCGAAGCGTATCGTGACCGGTCCGGGTGGGCGGCGGCACATGCCGCCCGGCGCCCGGTCCTTGGGGCGGCTGGCGAATCCAGTTTGGGGAGTGGACCGGTTTGGAGCAGCTTCCGCAGCTGTCCGATGAGGAGTTCGAGCAGATCGAGGACGCCATCGCCCGATCGGCGAAGGGAAGGGCGTTCCTGCGGCGGCTCCACCGGCGGTCCCTCGGGGCCGCGACGGAGGAAGTGCGCGCGATGCTCCAGGAGTTCCGCGACTCCTGGAACCGGCAGAACGATGCGGTGGAGGCCGGCAAGCATGTCGGCGTCCTGCGCCGCGAGCTGATGGAAATGGCGGCGTCGATCGAACAGGCGCGGCGGGAGGTTGCGGCACTGCGGCCCCCCGACGGGTCGGGCGACAAGATCCTCTCCGCCACGAACGAACTCGATGCCATCGTCATCTCGACCGAACGCGCATCCTTCGAAATCCTGAATGCGGCCGAACGGCTGATGGATCTGGCGGGCAAGCTGCGCGCGAGCGGGGCCGATCCGACGATGTGCGGCGAGATCGACACGCAGGTGAACG
Source organism: Azospirillum sp. B21 (assembly GCF_008364825.1). Classification (GTDB taxonomy): domain Bacteria; phylum Pseudomonadota; class Alphaproteobacteria; order Azospirillales; family Azospirillaceae; genus Azospirillum. The sequence goes on along the minus strand of NZ_VTTO01000001.1, from coordinate 473,067 downwards.
ACATCTTCACCGCCTGTTCCTTCCAGGATCTGACCGGCCAGCGCACCAGCAAGGTGGTCAACGCGCTCCGCTACATCGAGCAGCGCGTCATGGCCATGATCAGCATCTGGGGCGAGGATGGGCTGGCCGGCATCGTCGTCAAGGAAGAGCAGACCGACAGCCGGCCGGACGCGCATCTGCTGAACGGTCCGCAGTTGGACGGCCACGGCGTCAGCCAAGCCGATGTCGACAGCATGTTCGACAGCCCGGTTGCCGCGCCGGTGCCCGCACCCGCGCCACCTCCGCCCCCGCCGCCGGCCCCGGCGAAGGCGAGCCAAGCCGACATCGACAGCATGTTCGACGCGCCGGCACCTGCTGCCGCACCGGTACAGTCGAGCCAGGCCGACATCGACAGCATGTTCGACGCGCCGGCGCCCGCCGCCGCACCGGTACAGTCGAGCCAGGCCGACATCGACAGCATGTTCGACAGCCCGGCTCCGGCGCCCGCTCCGGCGAAGAAACCGGTGCCGAAGCCGCCCGGCGCGGCGCCGAAGGCCAAGGCCGCTCCCAAGCCCGCCGCACCGCCCCCGCCGCCCGCGGCGGCGGAGCCACCGGCGCCGCTCGATCAGGCGGCCATCGACGCTCTCTTCGGATAGGGCGGGGAAGCCGCGCCGGCCCGTCCGGACGATCTCTTCCCTTTAGGTTTCCCCCGATTGACCCGCCCGGCAGGCCGATGGCCCCATGCGGCGCGGTTGACGGCTCCAGAACGCAGACCCGCTACGCAACCAGACATTCCACCACCCGACATATTCACCACCCAGGCCACAGGCGGCCGTTTCCGAGAGGCGGGACCGAGGATGAAGCAGATGACCAAGCCCTTCATGGCCGAGCTTCAGAAGGCCCGCAAATCCGGGCACCCGTTCCAGGCGCTGATCGAAGACGGTGCCGCCGCAGCGGCGCTGCCGGTGCCGGCCCAGGTGGTCCAGGCCGACAACACCGAGGTGCTGCGCGCCATCGGCGACCTGGGCGCCAAGCTGGACCGCTTCCTGACCATGGACGCGGCGCAGATCGACCAGATCCAGGTGGAGATTGCCGACATCTCCGGCCGCATCAAGGCGACCAAGGTGGAGATGGCGGCCATCCGCCACCCGCTGGCCGGCGACGACAAGTTCCAGCAGGCCAGCCAGGAACTGAGCGCCGTCGTCGCCGCGACGGAGGCCGCGACCAACACCATCATGGCCTGCGCCGAAGAGCTGGAAGAGGTGGTGTCGGAGCTGAAGTCGTCCCTGCCGGAGGGCTATCACAACGACCGCGTCAACGACATGGTCGACGTGATCGTCCGCATCTACGAGGCCTGCAACTTTCAGGATCTGACCGGCCAGCGCATCACCAAGGTCGTCCGCGCCATGTCCTTCATCGAGGAGCGCGTCGACGCCATGATGGGCCTGTGGAACAAGCGGGAGTTCGAGGCGATGCCGCTGCCGCCGTCCGTCACGAAGAAGGACGAGGACCTGGACCTGCACGGCCCGGCCGAAGCGACCCCCGACAGCGGCAACATCAGCCAGGCCGACATCGACGCGCTGTTCGGGTAAGCGAATCAAGGCCCTTCTCCCCGCGAGGGGAGAGGGGCTTGACCGTATTTGCGCCCTCAAATCCGATTGCCCGGCCCACCCCCGCGTTACCGCTTGCGGCGCCCTCACCCCGGCGTGCTATACAGGGGCAACTTCGAAAGCGCCCAAGACGACGATGCTTCCTCGCCCGTACCGCCTGCCGCTGACGGCCATCCTTCTGTCCGCCGCCCTGACCGCCTGCTCCTCCACCAAGGAGGACGCGTATGTCGAACGTCCGGCCGACCAGCTTCTGTCGGAAGCCGACGCGGCGATGCGCGAGGAGTCCTTCAAGAAGGCCGCAAAGCTCTACGACGAGGTGGAGCGCCAGCATCCCTATTCGGATTCGGCCAGCAAGGCGCAGCTTCTTGCCGCCTACGCCCACTATCAGGATCTGAAGTACGACGACGCCATCCTGGCGCTCGACCGCTTCATCCAGCTTCATCCGGGCAGCCCGGATGTCGACTACGCCTATTACATGCGGGCGCTGTGCTATTACGAGCAGATCACCGATGTGCGCCGCGACCAGCGGATGACCCGGCAGGCGCTCGACGCCCTGTCGGAGGTGGTGCGCCGTTTCCCGGACAGCAAATATGCCCGCGACGCCAAGCTGAAGATCGACCTGACCAACGACCACCTTGCCGGCAAGGAAATGGAGGTCGGTCGCTTCTATCTGCGTCAGCATCAGTACACCGCCGCGATCAACCGCTTCCGTGTCGTCGTTGAAAACTACCAGACCACGTCCCATGTGGCGGAGGCGCTGCACCGGCTGGTGGAGTGCTATCTGGCGCTGGGCGTGACCGACGAGGCGAAGGCCGCCGCGGCCGTGCTTGGCCACAACTTTCCCGGCAGCGAATGGTACACGGACAGCTACGCACTGCTGGTGGACGCCAATCTGCGTCCCGAGCGAAACGAGAAGTCGTGGATCAGCAAAGCCTGGAACTCCCTGTTCTAGGCCGCTCCATGCTCGTGTCGCTGACGATCCGGGACGTTGTCCTGATCGAGCGGCTGAGCCTGTCCTTCCGCAAGGGCCTGTGCGCCCTGACCGGCGAGACCGGCGCCGGAAAGTCGATCCTGCTCGACGCGCTGGGGCTTGCCCTCGGCGCGCGGGCCGATTCCGGTCTGGTGCGCCATGGCGCCGATCAGGCCTCCGTCACCGCGGAATTCGAGCTGTCCGGCGACCACCCCGCCTTCGCCATCCTGAAGGAACAGGGGTTGGACGCCGATTCCGGTGACGGCTCGCTGGTGATCCGCCGCACCGTCAACACCGACGGGCGCAGCCGCGCCTGGGTCAACGACCAGCCGGTCGGCGTCGGCCTGCTGAAGTCGCTCGGCGCCGAACTGGTCGAGGTCCATGGGCAATTCGACACCCACGGCCTGCTGAACCCGCAGACCCACCGTAGCGTGCTGGACGCTTATGCCGGACTGTCGGCCCAAGCGGCGCAGGTCGCAGCTGCCCACCGCGCCTGGAGGCAGGTCGAGGACGCGCGCCATTCAGCCGCCGCCGACATCGCCCGCGCCCGCTCCGAAGAGGAATATCTCCGCCACGCCGTGGCCGAGTTGGACGCGCTCGCCCCGAAGGCCGGCGAGGAGGAGGAACTGTCGGAGACCCGCGCGGTGCTGATGCACCGGGAAAAGCTGGTCGACGGCATGAACGCCGCCTATGCGGAGCTTTCGGGCGACCGCGGTGTCGAACGGGCGCTGTCCTCCGCCATCCGCACGCTGAGCCGCATCGCCGACCGGGCCGGCGGCACGCTGGACCCAGTGATCGCAGCGCTCGACCGTGCCGCGACCGAGGCGGGGGAAGCCATCGCCGCCCTGCAGGCCGTCTCCAGCGGCGTCGACATGGATCCGCGGGCGCTGGAAAAGCTGGAGGAGCGGCTGTTCGCGCTCCGCGCCGCCGCCCGCAAGCATGGCGTGGATGTCGACGCCTTGGCGCCTCTGCGCGAGGAGATGGCAGGCCGCCTGCTGCTGATCGAGGATCAGGGCGACCTGCTGGCCAAGCTGGCGAAGGAGGCGGAGCAGGCCCGCACCACCTTCCACAAGGCTGCCGAGGCGCTGAGCGCCGCCCGCCGCGAGGCCGCCGGCAGGCTGGACGTCGCGGTTGCCGGCGAGCTGGCACCGCTGAAGATGGAAAAGGCCAAGTTCCGTACGCTGGTCGAGCCGCTCGACGAGGCGGAATGGAACGCGTCCGGCATCGACCGCGTCGCCTTCCAGGTCGCGACCAACCCCGGATCCCCGCCGGGTGCGCTGAACAAGATCGCGTCGGGCGGCGAGCTGGCGCGCTTCATGCTGGCGCTGAAGGTGGTGCTGGCCCAGACCTCCACCGTCGGCACGCTGGTGTTCGACGAGGTTGACACCGGCATCGGCGGCGCCGTCGCCGCGGCGGTTGGCGAGCGGCTGGAAACGCTGGGCCATGGCCTGCAGGTGCTGGTCGTCACCCACAGCCCGCAGGTCGCGGCGCGTGGCGCCGTGCACCTGAAGGTCCAGAAGTCGCAGAAGGGCGAGCAGGTCACCACCGGCGTCGCCGAACTGGATGGCGACGAGCGGCGTGAGGAGATCGCCCGCATGCTGTCTGGCGCCACCGTCACCGCAGAAGCCCGCGCGGCGGCAGACAGCCTGATCGCCGGCCGCGGCTGATCCTCTTTTTCCAGTCCGATCATCCGCAAGCCGGGAGTCCGCCGTCAGGCCTGGACTCCCGGCTTGCTTCCTTGCGCATCCTCTCCGTCGTACCGGCGAACAGTTGCGGCGCTGACGATCCGTGGTTGTGGGTGAGTGTCCGGAAATCCGAATTGCAATTCGCAGAATGACTGTTTGCTGGGCAAAATCATGCGCAGTACGCTTCACAAATTATCCTATGTTAAGTTAACGCGCCTTAATAAGAACATAGGAATAGCCATTTTGGAGCGTTGCGGCGCTCCATTGTCCTGCCTAAATTGTTGTCCACATCCCTTGGCAGGGCGTGACAAACGCCACTGGTCTAGCTTCCGCTCGAGGTCGCGTTTGTCAGAAGTCTTTGCTCGATGAGCGGCCCGGTTCCTTCGGGGTCTGTCGACCTCACCGATTGTGACCGGGAGCCCATCCACCAGCTGGGTCTCATCCAGCCCACTGGTTTCCTGATCGCCGTAACGGCCGATTGGATCGTCCTGCACGCCTCCGCCAACACCGGCCGCTGGCTGGGGGTGGAGCCCGAGGATTTGCTCGGCACGCCGCTGTCGCGCGCGGTCAACGCGGACGCACTGCACACCATCCGCGGCAGGCTGCAGGTCGCCCATATCAACGGCAGCGTCGAACGTGCCTTCGGCGTTCATCTGTCGGAAACCGCCCCGGTCTGCGACGTCGCCGTGCATCTCTCCGGCTCCACCATCGTGATCGAGGCGGAACCCAGCGAGGGCGAGGGACCGCAGGATTCCGGATCGCTGCTGCGCTCCATGATCGGGCGGGTCCAGAACACCCGCGGCTTCGACGCCTTCTGCCGCGAGACGGCGCGCCAGATGCGGGCGCTGACCGGCTTCGACCGGGTGATGGTCTACCGCTTCGACTCCGATGGGGCGGGAGAGGTGATCGCGGAATCGGCGGTGCACGGCATCGGCAGCTTCCTCGGCCAGCGCTATCCGGCCTCGGACATCCCGCAGCAGGCCCGGCGGCTGTACGAGCGCAACTGGCTGCGATGCATCGCCGATGTGAACGCGCCGCCGGTGCCGGTGATCCCGGCGCTCGACCCCACCGGCCAGCCGCTGGACCTGTCGCTCAGCCTGCTGCGCAGCGTCTCGCTGATCCATGTCGAATATCTGCGCAACATGGGGGTCGGCGCCTCGCTGTCGGTGTCGATCCTGCGGCACGGCAAGCTGTGGGGACTGTTCGCCTGCCACCACCGGCAGGCCCGCTCGCTGTCCTTCGAACGGCGCACCACCGCCGAACTGTTCGGACAGATGGTCTCGCTCCTGCTTGAAGGACGGGAGCGCGAGCAGGAGGACCAGCGAGAGGCGCAGGTGCGCCGTGCCCATGTCCGCATCATGTCGATGCTGGCCGACAGCGAATCGCCGCTGGACAGCCTCGTCACCTTCGCCACCGAGCTGCGCATGCTGATCCAGTGCGACGGCTTCGCCTGCTGCATCGACGGCCAGCTGCATATGGAAGGCGAGACGCCGACCCGGGAGGAGACGCAGGGCGTCATGCGCTTCCTGCACCGGACGCCGCCCAGCAAGGTCTATTTCACCGACCAGTTGGGAACCGTCCATCCGCCGGCCCGCGACTTTACCGAACGCGCCTGCGGCCTGCTCGCCATCCCGGTGTCGCGCACGCCGCGCGATTATCTGGTCTTCTTCCGCAAGGAACTGGTCCGCACCGTCACCTGGGGCGGCGACCCGTCGAAACCGGCGCAGTATGGTCCCAACGGTCCGCGCCTGACCCCGCGCAAGAGCTTCGAAGCCTGGAAGGAGACCGTGCGCGGCCGGTCGCAGCCCTGGAGCGATCTGGATCAGCGCAGCGCCGAATCCTTGCGGGTGACGCTGCTGGAGGTGGTCCTGCGGCTGGCCGACGTCGCCGGGCGCACCCGCAAGGAGGCGACAGAGCGGCAGGAGTTGCTGATCGCCGAATTGAACCACCGGGTCCGCAACATCCTCAGCCTCGTCCGCGCGCTGGTGCGCCAGAGCGAGAGCGGGGCGGAAACGGTGCAGCAGTTCGCCGCCATCGTCGCCGGCCGCATCGAGGCGCTGGCCCGCGCCCATGACCAGATCACTGCCGACAATTGGGGACCGGCCTCTCTCCGCGCGCTGATCGCGGCGGAAATCGGCGCCTATCTGTCGTCCAAGAGCGAGCGGGTGCGATTGACCGGCCCGGAGGTGCTGTTGGCTCCCCAGGCCTTTTCCGTCTTCGCTCTGGTGGTGCATGAACTGACGACCAATTCGGCGAAATACGGCGCGCTCAGCGACAGCGGCGGCTGGGTCGAGGCGGACTGGTCGATCGACGAGGGTGGGCGGCTGCTGATTGAGTGGCAGGAGAATGGCGGCCCGCCGGTGCGCGCGCCCTCGCGGACCGGCTTCGGCACCACGGTGATCGAACGCTCCGTCCCGCACGACCTGCGGGGCGAGGCCGAGGTGACCTATGCGCTGTCGGGCCTGCGGGCGCGCTTCATGATCCCGGCCCAGTATGTCACCGTCGCCGACAGCCTGCCCGGCGGCGGCCGGACCAGCCTGCCGGTGCCGGCGGCGGACTTCTCCATCGACGGCCCGGTGCTGTTGCTGGAGGACAACATGATCATCGCCATGGCGACGGAGGACGTGCTGCTGAGTTTCGGTGCCAGCCGCGTCAACACCGCTGCCGGCGTCCGCCATGCCCTGCGCCTGCTCGACGACGATCCGCCGGTGGTCGGGGTGCTTGACATCAACCTCGGCAACGAGACCTCGGTGGCTGTGGCCGACCGGCTCCGGGAATTGGGCATCCCCTTCGTGTTTGCGACCGGATATGGCGAGTCCGCCGCGGTGCCGGAGCGGTTTGCGGATGTGCCGGTGCTCAAGAAGCCCTATGGGTCGGATCAGGTGGTGCAGGTGCTGGCTTCGGTGATGGGGTAGGGGGGCGTCGGCTGACGATTGCCCCCTCCCCAACCCTCCCCCGCTTTGCGGGAGAGGGAGTTGAGCGCAAGGGCGGCGGAGTTCCCTCTCCCACCAAAGGTGGGGGAGGGTTAGGGAGGGGGCATCCGAAGCCTACCCCTTAACGGCTGCATACCGCGCGAACAGCGCCACGCTGACCGCCACCGTGGCATTCAGCGACTCCACCGCGCCTGTCGTCGGCACCGACAGCCGTGTCGCCGGGCAGTCCGTCGGCACGCCCTGGCCTTCCTCGCCCAGGATCAACCGCATGTCCGCCGGCCAGTCGAAGCGGGTCAGATCCTCGCCTCCGCCATCCAGCGCATAGAGCGGTCCCGCCGCCTCGTTCACCGCTGCCCAGCGCGGGCCGCGCAGCAGTGTCAGCGCGAACTGGGCGTTGGACGCCGCGCGCAGGCATTTGGGGTGGAAGGGATGCGCCGCCCCCTCCAGCAGCACGATCCGCGACACGCCGAAGGCGGCGGCACTGCGCAGCAACGCGCCCAGGTTGCTCGGGTCGCCGAGCGCGCACAGAAGCTCCAAGCCCTGCGGCGGCTGCGACAGGTCGATGGCCGGCATCTTCGGCACCGCGCCGACCAGCAGCGGGAAACCGGTGCCCGACACGTCCAGCGTGCGGAACAGGGATGGTGCCAACTGCACCGGCTCCACCCCCGGCGGCAGGCGCCAGCCCGCGATCTGGGCGGGGTCGGTGAACAGGATGCGCTCGAAGCGGTCGGGATGCTGGCGCAGCGCCTCCGGCACCGTCTTCAGCCCGGCCAGCAGGAACTTGCCGTTCTTCTTCAGCCCGCGGCTTTCCAGCGCCGATTCCCACAGCTTGAACTGCGGGTTCTGCGGGCTTTCGATCAGCAGGGGCGGGCGGGTCATGGCAACAGGCTTTCCGGCAAGAGGATGCCCCTGCCTAGCACAGCCGTGCCGCCAAAGTCAGGCCTTCAGGTTCCGGCCCAGGAACAGCAACGGCCCGCGTTGGCAGGCGTCGATGAAGCCGGCGCGCTGGTAGAACTCGACATTGCGGGCGAAGACGGCGGTGACCAGATGCACGCCGGGCAGGCCGTCAGCCCGGCAATCCTCGGCGAAGCGGTCGACCAGCCGTCGGCCCAGCCCGTGCTCTCGCCAGCCCGGCCGGACATTGACATGGAAATGGGCGGGGTAGGCGGCGAAACGGTCGGCGAAGACCTCGTATTTCGGGATGCGTCGGGCAAGCTCGGGCGTGCCTGCGCTGTCCTTGCAGCCGGTGAGGTAGCCCACCACCAGCCCGTCCGCCGTCACTGCCATCCAGATGTCCCGCGGCGCGTCGGCCACATACCAGCCGGTCCAGGTGGCGAGGAAGGCGGCGCGATCCGCTTCCGATGCGAATTCGGTCCGGGTGGTGGAGGCGAAGAAGATCTCCTCCAGCGCGGCCTGCGCCGCCTCCCGGTCGGGCAGGGCGGTCAGCCGTTCCAGCCGGATGTCGCCGCCAGCCGTCATCGCATCCGCGGTCATCGCCGCTGGGCGGTTTCGACCGACAGGTTGCGCGGAGCCAGCATGGTGTAGCGGCCGCGCGCCTTCATCACGCCGGCCCCTTCCTCCGCCTGCCGGCCGTGGCCCCAGAACAGGTCGCCGCGCACCGGGCCCTTGATGGCGCCGCCGGTGTCCTGCGCCACCACCAGCCGGTTGATGGCACCGCCCGGCACCGGGGCGTCGCGCACCTCAAGCCACAGCGGCACACCCAGCGGGATATGCTCCGCATCCACCGCAAGGCTGCGGCCGGGCGTCAGCTCCATGTTGCGGGCGCCGCGGGCGCCGACCTCGGGCTTCACCTTGAAGAAGACGTAGGAGGGGTTGAGGTTCATCACCCGCTGGGCCTCGGCCGGATGGTCCTTCAGCCAGCGGCGGATCAGCTGCAAGGACATCTGCTCCGGCGTGGCGTCGCCGCGGTCGATGATATGGCGACCGATGGGGTAATAGCTATGGCCGTTCTGGCCGCCGTAATGGATGCCGACCACCGACCCGTCGGACATGATCGCCCGGCCGGAGCCCTGGATTTCCAGGAAGAAGGCGTCGACCGGGTCGTCCACCCACATCAGCTCCAGCCCCTTGCCCTTCAGCGCGCCGGCTTCGATCCGGGCGCGGCTGGGCAGTCCGTGCTTGCCGCGCGGCGGCATGCGGTAGAGCGGGACGTTGTAGCGCTCGGTGCGCGTCCAGCTGCCGCGGAGTTCGATTTCGTAATAGCCGGTGAACAGGCCGTCCTCGCCGTTGGCGACATCGCGCGGGGCAAAGAAGGCCTCGAAGAAGCGGCGCGCCGCTTCGCTGTCGCCCGTCGGCAGATCACGGGCGGCGGCGCAGATGGCGCGCCAGTCGTCGGTGGTGCCGGCGGCGCGCAACTGCCCCAGCGGCTTGCCCGGCGGCTGGTTCCTCACCCAGCCGCAGGTGCGCTGCACGGCGGGAACCGCCTGGGCATGGTCGTCGTCGATCCAGCCGGCGAGATGGCGGAAATCGGGTGCCACCTGATCGAGCGTCGGGCGCTGCGCCGTCGGGCGCTGCCCCTCGACCATCGGGGTGGTTCCGGCGCAGGCCGCCAGCGTCGCCAGAAGGCCCGCGACCAGCGAAGCCCGTCCGGCCTGCTTCAAGACACGCGCACACGCCACCCCAATCGCAGCCGCCATCGCGCACTCCGCCGTAAAAATCCGTCATGTCCGTCGAAGACCCCGCCGCCCGCCGGCCACAGGGCCGGTCAGGTCACGACAAGGTCACATCACCCGTTCGTTTGTGCCGGTGGTTACCCCGAGTCGTCAATATCCAACCTGCACTTTCGGATAGGTCGCGGCCGGTTGTTACGGGGGAGGGGAAACGGACCGCCTCCGAGTCGCCGTCTGGGCAGCCGCGCGGCGGCGAAGCGTGACAGCGCGCGGCAAACGCGGTATCGACAGCCCATACGCGAAGGACCGCCCGAAATCCGGATCATCGACCCGGAACATGCCGGCCCCGGTCCTGTTCGCCGCCATGAGACACCCCAAGGGACCAGACGCCATGACACCCGCCGCCCGCCTCCAGGCGGTCATCGATCTGCTGACCGAGATCGACGAGACCCCTCGCCCCGCCGACGCGGTGATGAGCGCCTATTTCCGCAACCGCCGCTACATCGGGTCGAAGGATCGCACCGCCGTCGCCCAGATGGCCTACGCGATCCTGCGGCGCCACGCGCGGCTCGGCTGGTGGATCGAGTGGGCGGGCTACGAGCGCGCCACCCCGCGCGCCCGCGTGCTGGCCTATCTGCTGCTGGAGGAGAACCGCAACGCCGGTGTGGTGCTGGAGATGTTCAGCGGCGGCAAGTTCGCCCCCGCCCGCCTGACCGACGACGAACTGGCGATGGTCGGCAAGCTGGAAAGCCACACCATGGACCACCCCGACATGCCGGAAACGGTGCGGGTGGAGTGTCCGGAATGGGCGGAGGCGGCGATGCGCGCCTCGCTCGGCGACCGATTCGGGGTGGAGATGGAGAAGCTGCTGGAGGCGGCGCCGCTCGACCTGCGCATCAACCCGCTGAAGGCGAACCAGCAGAGTGCCATCAAGGCGCTGGCCAAGGCGCAGATCACGGCGGAGACCACGCGCTGGTCGCCGCTCGGCCTGCGGGTGAAGGGCCGGCCGCCGTTGGGCAGCGTCGATGCCTTCAAGGACGGTCTGGTCGAAATCCAGGACGAGGGCTCGCAGTTGGTTGCACTGGCCGTCGCGCCGAAGCCCGGCCATCAGGTGGTCGATTTCTGCGCCGGGGCCGGGGGCAAGACGCTGGCGGTCGCCGCGCTGATGAAGAACAAGGGCCGCGTCGTCGCCTGCGACGTGCTGGACAAGCGCCTGAAGCGCGCCGCCGAGCGGTTCCGCCGCGCCGGCCTGCACAACATCGAGGCGCACCCGCTGACCAGCGAGCGCGATCCCTGGGTGAAGCGCCACAAGCGCAAGTTCGACCGCGTGCTGGTGGACGCTCCCTGCTCCGGCACCGGCACCTGGCGCCGCAACCCGGACGCCCGCTGGCGCCAGCTGGGTCCGGGGCTGGAGCAGCTGCTGCCGCTTCAGGCCAACATCCTGGACAGCGCCGCGCGTCTGGTGAAGCCGGGCGGCCGGCTGATCTACGCCACCTGCTCCATGCTGCATGACGAGAACGAGGCGCAGGTCGAAGCCTTCCTGCAGACCCACCACGACTTCATCGTCAAGCCGGTTTCCGAGGTGTGGGCGGAGGAAGAGGCCGGCGCGCCGCCGGTCGAGGGTCCGTACCTGCGCCTGACGCCGGCCAAGCACGATACCGACGGCTTCTTCGCCGCCGTGCTGGAACGCCGCGCGGAAGAGACGGTGTCGGAGGAGAGCGTGTCCGACGTCGGGCTGGAGCAGGGCGAGGTCGATCCGGTCGAGCTGGGCAAGGCGATCGATGCGTGAGTGATTGGGGGCGTTAGACCCCCACCTATCCTCCCCCGCGGGGCGGGGGAGGGACTGCCGCCGCTCTCCCGCATAAGCACTTACCCCCTCCCCCGCCCAGCTCTCGCACAAAGCTGTGCTTTGTGCTGACGCGACAGGCGGACCGTAGGTCCGCTGAGAGCAGGGGAGGGTTGGGGTGGGGGCCTAACGCCGCAAAGCGCCGACACCCCCCGCCCTTGACAGCCGGGGTGGCGCGCTCCTTATCGGTGGGGTAGGCTTTCCGCCGCCGAATTCGTCCGGGCATATCCGCCCCACCTCCCAAGAGGACCAGATGAAGTTCTCCTTCGCCAAGCCGTCCCTGCCTGCCTCCGGCGTGCTCGCCGTGACCGTCGCCGCCGACCGCGGTCTCGGCCCGCTCGGGCGCGAGCTCGATCAGAAGACCGGCGGGGCGCTGGCCCGCGCCATGGCCGCCGGCCGCTTCAACGGCAAGAAGGACGAGACGCTGACGCTGCTCGCCCCGGCCGGGACCGAGTTGGACCGCATCCTGCTGGTCGGCATCGGCAAGGGTGCCGATCTGACCGACCTGATCCTGCAGTCCGCCGGCGGTGCCATCGCCGTCGCCCTGGACAAGGCCACCGAAGAAGCGGCGCTGCTGGTCGAGCTGCCCGACGGCGCCACGCAGTCGCCCGCCGCCGCGGCGGCCGAGATCGCCTTCGGTGCGCAGCTGCGCTCTTACAAGTTCGACAAGTACCGGACCAACGACCGGAAGGCCGACAAGAAGGAGCCGAAGCCCAGCCTGCGCAAGCTGACGCTGCTGGTCGAGGATGACGGCGCGGCCAAGGCCGCCTTCAAGAAGCTGGACACGCTGGCCGACGCCATCCGCTTCACCCGCGATCTGGTGTCGGAGCCGGCCAACGTCATCTATCCGGAAACCCTCGCCGAGAAGACGAAGGAACTGGAGCAGTTCGGCGTCGAGGTCGAGATCCTCGACCAGAAGAAGCTGAAGAAGATTGGCATGGGCGCTCTGCTGGGTGTCGCCCAGGGCAGCGCCTTCGAGCCGCGCGTGGTCGTCATGCGCTGGAACGGCAACCCGGATGCCGACGACAAGCGCCCGGTCGCCTTCATCGGCAAGGGCGTGACCTTCGACAGCGGCGGCATCTCGATCAAGGGTGCGGCCGGCATGGAAGACATGAAGTGGGACATGGGTGGCTCCGCCACCGTGATCGGCACCATGTACGCGCTCGCCGCCCGCAAGGCGAAGGTCAACGCCATCGGCATCGTCGGTCTGGTGGAGAACATGCCGTCCGGCACGGCGCAGCGTCCGGGCGACATCGTCACCTCGCTGTCGGGCCAGACCATCGAGGTCATCAACACCGACGCCGAAGGCCGTCTGGTGCTGGCCGACTGCCTGTGGTACGCGCAGGACGTCTACAAGCCCAAGCTGATGATCGACCTGGCCACCCTGACCGGCGCCGTCATCGTGGCGCTGGGTCACGAGCATGCCGGCCTGTTCGCCAACGACGACGACCTCGCCATGAACCTGACGGCCGCCGGCCTGAAGGTGGGCCAGCCGGTGTGGCGCATGCCGCTGGGCGACGCCTATGACAAGGAAATCGACTCGCCGGCCGCCGACATGAAGAACACCGGGTCGGGCGGCGGCGCCGGCAGCATCGTCGGCGCGCAGTTCCTGAAGCGCTTCGTCAACGACGTGCCGTGGGCGCACATCGACATCGCCGGTGTCGCCTGGGCGAAGAAGGACGGTGCGACCGTGCCGAAGGGCGCTTCCGCCTTCGGCGTGCGCCTGCTCGACCGCTTCGTGGCGGACTTCCACGAGGCTTGATGGCAGAGGGTTGATGTGTGCGTGAAGGGGCCATGACCGAAGTCCGCTTCTACCACCTGCAACGGCGCACGATGGAGCAGGCGCTGCCCAAGATCCTGGAGAAGGTTCTTGAGCGGAGCTGGCGCGCCGTCGTGCTCGCCGGTTCGCCGGAGCGGGTGGACATGCTGAACCAGCATCTGTGGACCTACGATCCCGGCTCCTTCCTGCCGCACGGGGCGGCGCGCGACGGCTTCGCCGACAAGCAGCCGGTGTGGCTGACCGATGCCGACGAGAACCCCAATGGCGCCACCGTGCTGGTCACGGTGGACGGCTGCGTCAGCGACCGGATGGACAGCTACGACCTCGTCTGCGACCTGTTCGACGGCAATGACGACGAGGCTGTGCTTGCCGCCCGCCAGCGCTGGAAGGCCTGCAAGGCGGCCGGCCACGCCCTGACCTATTGGCAGCAGACCGAGCGTGGCGGCTGGGAAAAGCGGGCCTGACCGCCACGGCTCCGCAGGCTGCCTTTCCTGATCATTTCATTTGCATTTGATCCGTTCAGAGGCAAATCTGAATGCCCGTGTGGATGGTCAAAGGTGCAAGCTCCCCAATGAACAGGAGCCAGTTCGACCCGGCGCTCGCCCAGCAGGTCAGGGACGCCAGCATCCTGATCGTGGACGACAACCAGTCCAACGTCGATCTTCTGCGCGAAATCCTCGGTCACGATGGCTATACCCGGGTTCTCGGCGAGACCGATCCGCGCAAGGTGCCTGATCTCTGCGCGGCCGAGGCGTTCGACCTGCTGCTGATCGACATTCGCATGCCGCACATGAGCGGCTTCGAACTGATGGAGCGGCTGAAGCCCATCTTCGGCGACGATTACGTGCCGGTGCTGGTGCTGACCGCCCAGACCGACCAGGAAACCCGGCGCAAGTCGCTGGAGTTGGGCGCCAACGACTTCCTGACCAAGCCCTTCATCGCCTGGGAACTGCTGCACCGCGTCCGCAACATGGTGGAGATCCGCAAGCTCTACCGCCGCGCCGCAGAGCAGAACCGCGAGCTGGAGCGGCGGGTGTCGGAACGCACGGCCGAACTGTCGGACGCGCTGGAGGCGGCGCGCAAGGCCGATCGCGCCAAGCTGGATTTCCTGGCGGTGGTCAGCCACGAATTGCGCACGCCGCTGAACTCCATCATCGGCTTCGCCGACGTGCTGGCGGGGGAGGGGATGGGCAAGCTGGGCCATCCCGACTATCTGGAATATGTGAAGCTGATCGAGGACAGCGGCCGGTCGCTGCTGACCATGGTCAACAACATCCTGGACTACACCCGCGGCTCGACCGGCTCGATCGAGATCCAGGAGAGCGACGTCGATGTCCCCCAGCTGCTGGCCGGCTGCGCCGACCTGCTGTTGCCTAAGGCGGTGGGCAAGCAGCTGGCGGTGACGGTGCATCCCTGTCCGGCCTTCCGCATGCGCATCGACCGCCGCCGGCTGCGCGAGATGGTGCTGAACCTGCTGGACAACGCGGTGAAGTTCACCCAGCCCGGCGGCCATGTGGCGCTGGTGGTGGAGGAGCGCGACAATTTTGTCGGCGTGACCGTGCGCGACGATGGCCCCGGCATCCCGGCCGAGTTGATGGGCCGCATCTTCAACCCCTTCACCCAGGCCGAACGCTCGCTGATCCGCCAGCATGAGGGCGTCGGGCTGGGCCTGCCCATCGTCCGGCGCTTCGCCGAACTGCATGGCGGCGGTGTGGACGTAGACAGTGCGCCGGGCCGGGGAACGGCGGTGACGATCCTGCTGCCGAAGGAACGGTTGCTGGGGGGGTGAGGGGTGTAGGAGCCTTGCGACGTTAGACCCCCACCTTAATCCTCCCCCGCTGGGCGGGGGAGGAGACTGCCGCTGAGCGCCGACAAAGGTCCAATCCCTCCCCCGCCCAGCGGGGGAGGATAGGTGGGGGTCTAAGCCTGCAAGGAACCACCCCCCTCAATGAAACGTGAACATCTCCGGTGCCGCGCCGATGCGTGCGACCAGCCCGCCGCCGGGCGGGACCGGGCGCCATTGGTCCCGCTGGGAATCAACCGGCTCCGACACCACGATCAGGCCGTTGTCGCCGCGCCGCCAGTACAGGCTGGGCGGTTTGTCGTCCGATGCCCAGCGCACGGCCCACACCCGCTCGCCGTCGGTCCAGGTCGCGGTGAAACGCAGGGGAGAGGTGATGTGCAGCGCCCGCATCTCGTCGCGGATGGCGTGCAGGACGCGTTGGAAGGCGCCGACCGAATCCCGCTCCAACCCCTGGCCGAGGGCGGCGAGGAAGATCGCCTCGCTGTCGGTGGTGCCGGTGCGGACGCCGTACAGCTCGTCCGGGATCATCGCCTCCACCTTGCGGCGCAGGCGGGGCCAGTCGCCCACTTGCCCATTGTGCATGAACAGGAAGCGCCCGGCCTTGAAGGGGTGGCAGTTGGCCCGGCTCACCGCCGTGCCGGTGGCGGCCCGGACATGGGCGAAGAACAGGTGGGAGCGGACATGGCTGCAGATCGACTGCAGGTTTTCGTCCGACCAGGCCGGGCGGATCTCGCAATAGCGGCCGGGCTCGGTCCGCTCGCTGTACCAGCCGACGCCGAAACCGTCGCCGTTGGTCTCGGTCTTCGCCTCGGCGGCGTGCATGGACTGTTCGATCAGGGAATGGCAGGGCGTGCAGACCAGCGTTTCCAGGAACACAGGTTCGCCACAATAGGCAAGGAACCGACACATCGACCGACGCACCATGGCAGCCGCGACAGGAACTGCGTCAATTTGACCCGATGCGGGGTGTGAAACAAGGGGGCGGAGTCACGGAACCGTCACGCCGCCCGTCGGGTGTTGCATTTCCGCCGGTTCGGCGCGGGCGTGCCCCGCTTTTGTCACCAGACGACCCTGGGCAAGGCGGCGACGCGCAACGGGCCGACGAACAGGGCGCGGTCCTGCACGGTAACGGGGGCGGTGACCACCGGCTCGCCGTTCGGGCCGGTCGGGCGGGCCAGCATGGTCAGGACGGTGCGGGCGATGGCGGCCTCGTTCGGGCGCATCATCGGCTTCACCGCGTCGAGGATCGCCGGCGCTCCGCGGATTTCGGCGGTCAGCGCCGCCTGCGGCTGCAACTGCGTGTCCAACGCCAGCGTGCCGGACAGCACCGCTCCCAGCGGTCCCCAGTCCAGCGCCAGCCGATCGACCTCCACCGTGCCGCCGTCGCGGCTCCAGGCCGACAGGCTGGCCGGTTCGGGGCGGGGCGGGGTGCCCATGACGCGCAAGGTCAGCTCCGTCCGCTTCACCTCGCGGCCCAGCGTGGGCAGCAAGTCGTCGGGAAGGGTCAGGCCGTCGGCGGACAGGGTCAGCGTCAGGCCGGCGGTGGTTCGTTCGGCCGGCGGCTGGTCCGGCTGAGCGGCGGCGATATCCAATGCTGCGACCGGCACCGCCTGTCCGGCAACCTGCGCGGTCAGACCGGTGAAGCGCAGGGCCAGCCGCTCCAGCGTGCCCGACATCCGCATGGTCACGTCGCCGCTGCCGCCCTGCGGGGCCAGGATGTCGATCGCCGGCTGGCCGGGCTGCACCACCGACAGGCGCTGTTCGCCGGAAAGGGTAAGGGCGATCTGGGTGGGGTTCCAGGGAGCCGCCTCCGCCACCAGGCGCGTGCCCTGCCATTCGGCGCCGCGGGTGGCCAGATGCGGCGTCTCCAACTCGGCCCGCAGGGCGAAGGGAAAGCCGCCGACGGTCAGCCCGCCATGTTCCACCACCGCCCCGTTGTCGCGCTGTGCGGTGACCCAGTCCTCCAAGCCGCTGCGCACGGCGCGGGCCGCCTGCCACCACCACAGGGTATAGACGACGGCCGGCAGCAGCAGGACCATCAGCAGCAGAATTATGGCGATCCTGCGCCCGGTCAGCAGGCGGCGCGGCGCGGAAGTGGTGGCGGTGGGTCGCATCGGTGGCATGTCCGTTCCATCTCCGTACCCTTATAGCGAGCCCGGAAGGCGCATGCTAGGTTTGGGCATCGCCGATTCGCCCCCGGACATCTTTCATTCTCAATGGCTCCCGATTCGCAGCTTCCGCGTCCCGCCTGGTCCGCCGACATCGCGGTCGAACCCGGCAGCGACCTCTGGGTGTTCGGCTATGGCTCCCTGATGTGGAACCCCGGCTTTCCCTTTGCCGAGCGGCATGCGGCGACGCTGCCGGGCTATCACCGCAGCTTCTGCGTCGCCTCCCACCGCTACCGCGGCACGCCGGAGCGGCCGGGGCTGGTGCTGGGGCTCGACCGTGGCGGCTCCTGCCGCGGCATCGTCTTCCGGGTGGCGGCGGCGGACGTGCCCGTGGCGCTCGACTATCTGTGGGAGCGGGAGATGGACAACCGCGTCTATCTGCCGAAGATGCTGCAGGTGCGCCTGCGCGGTGGCCGCTCGGCCGAGGGGTTGGAGACGGTGCGCGCCTGCTGCTTCGTCGTCGACCGCAGCCATCCCCAATATTGTAAAGGCATGGACGAGGCTGCGGTCGTTTGTCGCATCGCCGGCTGCTGCGGCCAGCGCGGACCCAACGTCGATTACCTCGCGAACACAGTCCGACATCTGGACGAACTAGGGATTCGCGATGAAAGGTTGTCAAAGTTGTATGATTTGGTGCGGCGTTATCCGGGTTGATCTATGACCGAACAACGCCCTGTCGAGTCTTTGTGGCAAATGTGATCATTTGCTCCGAACTTTGTGTCGTCTTGTAATGTGGCGACGAACTTTGTCCGCGCATTGTGTCTGAATTGTACGGTTTTGACACTGACCAACCGAATCCATAGACTTCGAACTGTCTATCCGGGAGGTCGTTTGAATGCGAAACATCAGCATAAGAAAAAAGTTCCTCACCATATCCGCAGTCATGCTCTGCGCAATCATTGGTATCGCAACGATCCTTCTATCTTCTCTTCGTGATACCCAAGAGGAAACAAGCCGGGAAAGGGTTCAGTCCATCGTCGAGGTGGCGATCGGTACGATCAAAGACTTCGAGATGCGTGCAGCCAAGGGGGAGATGTCCTTGGACGCCGCCCGCCTCGCGGCGCGGAACGCAATCCGCGCGATGCGGTACGATGGAGACGAATATCTGTTCGTCACAGACTTGGACTCGCGTATCGAAGTCCACGGCGGGCAGCCGCAGATCGAAGGACAGAATCTCGGAGGGTTCAAAGACCCGAACGGCGTTCCCTTCGCGCAGCTTCTGGTGGAGCAAGCCAGCAGGGGCGGCGGCTACGTCTCCTATTCCTGGCCCAAGGCAGGGCAGACGGTGCCCAGCCCAAAGATCGCCTATGCGCAGATGACGCCTGGCTGGAAGTGGGTGGTCGGCACCGGCGTCTATATCGACAACATCGAGGCCGATTTCCGCCGCCATGCGATCGAGGCCGCTCTGTTCGGCGGCGTACTGGGGGTCGGTGCGCTGCTGTTGTCGCTATGGATCGCCCGGTCGATCACGCAGCCCTTGTCGCGGCTGACCGCGGCGATGCGCCGGCTGGCCAACGACGACCTGGACGTGGAGGTCACCGACGGCGGGCGGCGCGACGAGATCGGGCAAATCGCGGTGACGGTCGGCATCTTCAAGGAGCGTGGGCTGGAGAACCGCCGGCTGCGCGCCGAGCAGGAGGAGATGCGCGTGAAGGCGGAGGCGGAACGGGTCGCCCTGCTGTCGAAGCTGGCCGACGGCTTCGAGCGGTCGATCGGCGAGGTGGTGCGGCAGGTGACGGCGTCGGCCGGAACCATGCGCCAGACCGCCCAGGCGCTGACGTCCAGCACCGCCACCGCGACGACCCGCAGCACGGCCGCCGCCCAGGCCGCGGAAGAGGCGGCGGTCAGCGTCAACACCGTCGCCGGCGCGACCGAGGAACTGTCCAGCTCCATCGGCGAGATCGGCCGGCAGGTCAGCGCCTCCAACGATGTGGCGAACCAAGCGGTCGCCGAGGCGACCAAGACCAACGAGGTGATGAACGGGCTGGTCCGTGCCGCCAACGAGGTGGGCGAGGTGGTGAACCTCATCAATTCTATCGCCGGGCAGACCAACCTGCTGGCGCTGAACGCCACCATCGAGGCCGCGCGTGCCGGCGAGCATGGCAAGGGCTTCGCCGTCGTGGCAAGCGAGGTGAAGGGGCTGGCCAACCAGACCGCCCGCGCCACCGAGGACATCCAGAGGAAGATCGCGGAAATCCAGCAGGCGACCAACGTGGCGGTGGTGGCGATCCGCGACATCGGCCATGTCATCGGCGAGATGACCAGCATCTCCAGCGCCATCGCCGCCGCGGTGGAACAGCAGGGGGCGGCGACGCGCGACATTTCCGCCAACGTCCATCAGGCGGCGCAAGGTGCGCAGGCGGTCTCCGCCAACGTCGCGGTGGCCAGCGAGGCGACGACCGACGCCGGCACCAAGGCCGACGAGATGCTGGGCGAATCCGGCCGGCTGACCAGCGTCGCCGACCGGCTGCGCGGCGAAGTCGACGGCTTCCTGGCAAGCATCCGCGCCGCGTAAGGCAGCGCTGGCGCAGCGGTCGTCCACGGCCCATCTTGAGGGGCATGACGACCCTGCGCATCCGGGCCCCAGTCCTTGGGGCCCTGGCGGGGGCGGCGCTGGTCCTGGGCGTGGTCGCCCCGGCCGGCGCCGCACCGCTTCACCACGACGTCGACCTGACGCTCGACCCTGCCGCCGGCGTGCTGGAGGTGGTGGACCGGCTGAATCTGCCGGCCGGGGCGCAGTCGCTGCAGCTCGACCCCGCCCTGACCCTGCACGAGGTGCGGGTGGGCGACCGCGTTGTTCCCGCCGACCGGCGCAGTAACCGGCTGCGGCTGGTGGTGCCGGAGGGAGGCGGACAGGTGACCTTCCGCTATGGCGGGCGGCTACCGGGCTTCACCGCCGGGACCGGGGTGGCGTTGGACCGGGAGGGCGCCTTCCTGCCGGGGCAGGGCGGCTGGCTACCCGACCTGGTAGCCGATGGGGACGAGCCGCCCAGCTGGCGGCTGTCGGTGCGGGTGCCGGCACCCTACGTCGCAATCGCCACCGGCCGGCTGGTGGAGGAGGGGCGCGACGCCACCGGCTACCGCGCGGTGTTCGAGGAAACCCGCAGCGTGGAGGAGCCGTCCGTCTTCGCCGGCCCATGGACGGTGGAGGAGCGGATGGCCGGGGCCCTGCGCCTGCGGCTCTACCGCCATCCGGAGCAGACCGGGCTGGCCGACGGCTATCTCGCCCTGTCGGAGCAGGCGATCGCCGCCGGTGCCGCCCGCATCGGCGCCTATCCCTTCGACGGCTTCAGCATCGTGTCGGTTCCGCCTCCGGTGGGGCTGGGCTTTCCGGGGCTGACCGCCATCGGCCGTTCCGTTCTGCCGCTTCCCTTCATCCGCAGCCAGTCGCTGACCCACGAGATCATGCACAACTGGTGGGGCAACGGCGTGCGCGTGGGGAGCGGCGGCAACTGGGCGGAAGGGCTGACCACCTACATGGCCGATTACGCCGCCGCACGCCACCGCGGCGCCGACGCGGCGCGGGCGATGCGGCTGGACTGGTTGCGCGACTATGCCGCCCTGCCGGCCGAGCGCGACCGCCCGCTGACGGAATTCCTGTCGAAGACGCATGACGCCGCGCAGATCGTCGGCTACGGCAAGGCGGCGATGCTGTTCCACATGCTGGAGGCGGAGATCGGCCGTGACGCCTTCGACGCCGGCATCCGGCGCTTCTGGAGCGACCACGCCTTCCGCGATGCCGGCTGGTCCGACCTGCGCCGCGCCTTCGAGGCGGCGTCCGGCCGCGATCTCGGCGGGCTGTTCGCGCAATGGCTGGAGCGGCGGGGAGCGCCGTTGCTGACGCTTGTCGATGCCCGTGCCGATGGTGACGGCGTGCTGCTGACGCTGCGGCAGGAGGCCGACAAGCCCTATGCCCTGACCGTGCCGGTGCGGCTGGAGACGGCGGCGGGGGTGGAGGAGCGCAGTGTCCGTTTCGACGCGAAGGAGGCGACACTGCGCGTGCCGGCCGGTGCGGCGGTGCGGGTGGTGTCCGTCGATCCCGATTTCGACCTGTTCCGCCGTTTGGCTCCGGGCGAGGCGCCGCCGATCCTGCGCGACGTCACCCTGCGCCCCGCTGCCGAGCGGGTGATCGCCGCCGATGGCGACGCGGCAGAGGCGGCGCGGGCGCTGGCCGGCCGGTTGATGGACGGCGCGGGGAGGGAGAGCGGCGGAGGCACTGCACCGGTGTTGCTGGTCGGGACCGACGCGGCGGTGGCGTGGGAACTGGAGAGGCGCGGATTGGGGCCGGTGCCGGCGGAACTGGCCGGGCGCGGCAGTGCGCGGGTGTGGGTGCCGCGCGCGGCCGACGGGCGGACGGCGCTGGTGGTGTCGGGCTCGGACGCTGCGGCACTGCAGGCGCTGGTCCGGCCGCTGCCGCATTATGGACGGCAGAGCTGGTTGGTGTTCGAGGGAGCGAAGGCTGTGGACCGCGGGGTGTGGGCGGTCGGCGACAGCCCGCTGCGGCGGGTGGTGGGGCGGTGAGGCGTCGGCTTCGAGTGCCCCCACCCCAACCCTCCCCTGCTCTCAGCGGACCTACGGTCCGCCTGTCGCGTCAGCACAAAGCGCAGCTTTGTGCGAGAGCTGGGCGGGGGAGGGGGTAAGTGCTTGTTTGGAAAGGCTGCGGCAGTCCCTCCCCCGCCCAGCGGGGGAGGATAGGTGGGGGTCTGACGTAGGCAAGTAAGAGGACCGCCTCTACTTCCCCTCACCCCAGACCAGCCCGTTGAACAGCGGCTCGATCACCGACTGGCCGACGTCGCGGGTGATGAAGACCAGCTTGGTACGGTGGTCGTCGCTGGGCCAGTCCTCCAGGCGGACGGGCGGGTGGAACATGTGCTGGACGCCGTGGACGACCACGGGCAGCTCGCTTTCCTGAACGTTCAGCAGACCCTTCACCCGCAGCAGGTTCTCGCCGGCCTGGGCGATCAGCGCCTCCATGAAGTCGACGAAGCCGTTCCACGGGATCGGCCGGTCGATCACCATGCAGAAGGCGCGGATATGGTCGTCATGGCGGTTGGCGTCGTGGTGATGGTGGTCATGGCCGCAGTCGGGACCGCAATGATCGCCATGGTCATGCTCGCCATGATCATGATGATCATGTTCGTGCCCGTGCTCGTGCCCATGATCGTGGTCATGGTGCTCATGCCCGTGCGCCTTGGCCTGTTCGTCGCGATAGGACTCCTCGCGCAGCCAGCGGGCGACGTCGGGGCTCTTTGTCTCGGGATTGTAGAGCCCGGCGTCGAACAGCCGCTTCGGGTCGATTTCGCCATGGGCGGCGGGCAGGACCGGGGCGGCCGGGTTGATGGCGGCGAGGCGCTGCATCAGGGCGGCCGTCGCCGCAGGGGTGGCGACGTCGGTCTTGGTCAGAACGATGCGGTCGGCGACGGCGGCCTGCTTGACGCTTTCCGGCTGGCGGTCGAGCTGGAGGGAGCCGTGCGCCGCGTCCACCGTGGCGATCACCCCGTCCAGGCGGAAACGGGCGGCCAGCAGCGGGTCCGACATCAGGGTGTGGATGATGGGTGCGGGATCGGCCAGCCCGGTCGTCTCCACCACCACCCGGTCGAAATCGGGGATCTCGCCCTTCACCCGCTTCAGGAACAGGTCGCGCAACGTGTCCACCAGATCGCCGCGGATGGTGCAGCACAGGCAGCCGCTGTCCATCAGCACCATGTTCTCCGACGCCTTGGCGACCAGCAGATGGTCCAGCCCGACCTCTCCGAACTCGTTGATGACGATGGCGGTGCGCGCCATGGCCGGGTTGCGCAGCAGCGCCTGCAGCAGGGTGGTCTTGCCGCTGCCGAGGAAGCCGGTCAGCACCGAGACGGGAAGGCGGGCGGGAGAGGCGGCGGGAGCGCTCAACGGGGTTTCTCCTGACAGGATTTGCACAGGCCGCGCACCTCGACGGTGGGGCGCTGGACATGGAAGCCGCGCTCGGCCGCCGCGGCGACGATCGCCGAGCCGACCCCTGGGTCGTCGATCTCGGCCGCATCGCCGCAGCCATCGCACACCAGGAACTGCCCGGAATGGGCGGCCCCCGGTGCTGCGCAGCCGACATAGGCGTTCAGCGATTCGATGCGGTGGACCAACCCCTGCTCGACCAGGAATTCCAACGCGCGGTAGACGGTCAGCGGCGCAGCCGCCTTGCCGTCCTGCTGGCTGAGGTCTTCCAGGATCGCATAGGCGCCGCGCGGCCGGTGGCTGGACCACACCAGCTCCAGCACGCGGCGGCGCAGCGCGGTCAGCCGCGCCCCCCGTTCGGTGCACAGGGCGTCGGCACGGGTCAGCGCATCGGCGATGCAGTGGGTATGGTCGTGAAGTGCGGACATGTGTGTTACTTTATAACATTGCGACCCACGACGCAACGCGCATGGAAAAGGCGGCCCCGCGGCTGGGGCCGCCTTCCCGAGTGGCGGTTGTTCTTTTTGGGGCCGGGCTCTTTGCAAGCCTGGACATGCATCGACCGCGGCGGAGCGGCCGGCGTCCTTATCGCTTCTGACCCGGAAGGCTGGGCGGGACAGGGCGGCCGCACCGGGCCGCTGGAGGCACAATAACGGCCGGGCGTGACCGTTTGCGGGCATGGCGGTGACGCTTCGGTGAAGATGACGGTCAGGACGCCGGCTCGATCCGCCGCTTGCGCTCGTTGTAGAGGGCCAGCGCACGGTCGCGGGCGGCGCCATGGTCGAGGATCGGCCGCGGGTAGTCGTCGCCCAGCCGGACGCCCGCCTGCCGCAGCACCTCGGTCGGGGCGGCCCAGGGCTGGTGGATCCAGCGCGGCGGCAGCCGGTCCAGTTCGGGGACGTAACGCCGGACGTAATCGCCTTGCGGATCGAACTTCTCGCCTTGCAGGACCGGATTGAAGACCCGGAAGAAGGGGGCGGCATCGGCGCCGCATCCCGCCACCCATTGCCAGTTGCCGGCATTCTGGGCCAGATCGGCATCGACCAGCGTGTCCCAGAACCAGCGCTCCCCTTCCTGCCAGGGCAGCAGCAGATCCTTGACCAGGAAGGAGGCGACGATCATCCGCACCCGGTTGTGCATCCAGCCGGTCTCCCACAGCTGGCGCATGCCGGCATCGACGATGGGGTAGCCGGTGCGCCCGCGCTGCCAGGCCCGCAATCCGGCGGCATCCTCGCGCCAGGGGAAATCGGCGAAGCGCGGATCAAGCGGGCGGTCGGGCAGTTCCGGCGCATGGTGGAGCAGATGATACTGGAACTCGCGCCAGCCGATTTCGCGCAGGAAAGCGTCGATGCCGGGCGCCAGCTCCGGCCGGGCGTCGGCGGCATGGCGGGCGGCGTGCCAGACCTGCCGCGGCCCGATCTCCCCGAAGGCGAGATGGGGCGACAGGGCGGAGGTGCCGGGGCGGTCCGGCCGATCGCGCTCCGTCGCATAGACCCCGACCGGCCCATCGAGGAAATCGGCGAGGTGGGACAGCGCCGCCGTCTCTCCCGGCACCCAGCGCTTGCGCAGGCCGGGAGCCCAATCCGGTTTGACCGGCAGCAGATCCCAAGCGTCGAGCGAATCGCTGGCCGGCGCCTTGTCCGGTGCCTTCAGGGCGGAGGGTGCGCGGGTGGGCAGCGGCGGGTTCAGTGTGGCCGACAGGTGACGCCAGAAGGGGGTGAAGACCTTGAAGGGACCGCCGCTCTTGTTGCGCACGGTCCAGGGTTCGGCCAGCAGGCCGGCGTTGAAGCTGCGGGCATCGACGCCGCGCGCCTTCAGCCGCTCCTTGATCGCGGTATCGCGGGCGGTCTGGGCGGGGGTGTAGCGGCGGTTCCACAGCACGCACTCCGCCCCCGTCTCAGCGATCAGCGCGTCGAGCACCGCCCCCGGCTCGCCCCGGCGCAGCACCAGCGGCGAGCCATGGCGGGCGCAGCAGGTGGCGAGCCGTTCCAGGCTGCCGTGCAGCCACCAGCGTTGCGCCCCGCCGAGCGTCCATGGATCGCAAGGGGGATCGCCGGTTTCCTCCTCCAGGATGTAGAGCGGGATGACCGGCGCGCCGCGCTCGGCGGAGGCCTGGGCGGCCGCCGTCAGCGCCGGGTTGTCGGCCAGACGGAGGTCGTTGCGGAACCAGACGATGATGGGGGCGGACATGCACGGCGCTCGGTTGGTCTACTCCGGACCAACCGATATAGGCCGCGCTCACGCTTCGGCCAGCGGGTCAGCGCGCGCGGTCCGGCGACAAACGGGCGCAGGGGAAGCGGTAGACCCGGCCGCGCACCGTCATCAGCACCTCGAATTGCCGCGCCAGCAGCCCGTCGAAGGCGGGATCCAGCACGTTCAGCCCGCCGGTGAAGCTGCCGAACGCCGGCAGGATCAGCTTGGCGCCGTCATGGGCGAAGCAGCGCTCGCGCACCCGCCGCCCGGCCAGCGCCAGCGCGGCAGCGGGGTGCAGGTGGCCCGACAGTTCCCCCACCGCGCCCGGCTGCGCCTCGTGCCGGAAGGTGAGCGGGCCGAGTGACAGTTCCGCCGCCACCCGGCCGCCGAGACCCTGCGGCGGTTCGGGGTCGTGGTTGCCGGTGATCCACACCCAATCGGCGACGGCGGCTGTCAGGCCGCGCAGCCGCTCCACGTCGGCCGGGTCCATCCGCTCCGCCGCGCGGCGGTCGTGGAAACTGTCGCCCAGGCACAGCACGCGCACCGGCCGCTCTCGCGCGATCAACTCGGCCAGCCGGTCGAGCGTCGCCCGCGTGTCGTATGGAGGCAGCATCCGGCCGCGCGCGGCGAAGGCGGACCCTTTTTCCAGATGGAGGTCGGCGACGGCGAGAATGCTCTCGGCAGGCCACAGCAGAGCCCCCGACGCGTCGGCCAGCAGATCGGCGCCGCGGAGGGTCAGGGCGGCGCGGCTGTCGTCGCCCTGACAGGCAGAGCCCTGAGCTTGGGAGGAAGGTGACAACATTCGTTTACCGGCGATCATCGAAAATGGCCAATATCCATGAAATTTCTATGGGCATGATGTTTGCAGCCGGACGGGCCGCCGTCGTGGAGGCATGGCGGATGACAACCATACCCGGAGGATACCCATGGCCACAGTGACCTTCACCGGCCTGAACATGCCCAAGGACATGACCGTCTACGCGGTCGCCGGCGATACCGGCACTCTGCTGGCGCTGGCGAAGAAGCACGACATCCCGATCCCGTTCCAGTGCCAGGACGGGGAGTGCGGATCCTGCCTCGTCAAGGTGACCTATCTGGACGGAAAGACTCCGATGGCCATCGATCTGACCGAAAAGGAGAAAGTCACCCTGTCCGTCAACGGCAAGCTGAACAGGGACCTGTTGGAGGCGGCCGAGAACGCCCACCGCCCGCCGCCCTACCGTTTGGCCTGCCAGTTCATCGTCCGTGACGAGACCATTCTTGTCGAGTTCAGCGGCGAGCCGGGAGTGGAACCGGAACTGCGCAAGTAACCTGCGAGCGGCATGGGGCGGTGTCACAACGACAACCGTCCCTGCTGCGGGCGCCCCGTGTCCGATTTCGCAGGCCGAGGCGCAGCCAGTTCCGGCATCGCCTCGGCGAGCAATTCGGCTTCGGCGGCGGCGAGCAGTTCGTCGGTGGCGCTGCCGTCCACCCGCTCGCGCCCGATCTCCAGGATCACCGGCACCGCCAGCGGGGAGATGCGGTCGAGGTCCTTGTGGGTGATGCGCCCGCGCACCCGCGCCAGGAAATCGGACAGGCGGCGGATGTCGGTCAGCCCGCCGGCCGCATCGGCCCGCGTCGCCCGCAGCAGCACATGGCCGGGGTCGTGCTTGCGCAGCACGTCATAGATCAGGTCGGAGGAGAAGGTGACCTGCCGACCGGTCTTCTCCTGCCCCGGATGACGGCGGTCGATCACCCCGGCGATCAGCGCCACGTTGCGGAAGGTCCGCCGCAGCATCGACGATTCGTCCATCCAGGCTTCCAGATCGTCGCCCAGCATGTCCTGGTCGAACAGCGCGTCCATGTCCGTGGGCGAGCGCAAGGACCACACCGCCAGCACATAGTCGGTGGCGACGAAGCCCAGCGGCCCCAGGCCGAAGCGCTCCATCCGGCGGGTCAGCAGCATGCCTAAGGTCTGGTGCGCGTTCCGCCCCTCGAAGGCATAGGCGACGAGGAAGCGCTTGCCGGCCTTGGGGAAGGTCTCCACCAGCAGCCCGTCGCGGTTGGGCAGGACCGAGCGGTAGCGCTGAAGCCGCAGCCATTCCTGCACATCCTCCGGCAGCCCGTCCCACCGGCGCGGATCGGCCAGCATGGCGCGCACGCGCTCGGCCAGATGGGTGGTCAGCGGCAACCGCCCGCCGGCATAGGCGGGCACCTTCGGGTCGCCGGTGCCGCCCTTGGCGACCTGCGCCTCCATCTCGCGCACGCCGAGGAACTTCAGCAGCTGGCCGGCGAACAGGAAGGTGTCACCGGGGGTCAGGCCCTGGATGAAATACTCCTCCACCTCGCCCAGCACCGGGCCGCGGTTCATGCGGACGCGCAGCAACGCTTCCTGGGTGATGGTGCCGACATTCATGCGGTACTGCCGCGCCACCGCCGGACCGGAGACCGACATCCGCCCGTCCTCGCGCAGCCTCAATCGCTGGAACCGTTCATAGGCGCCGAGCGCGTAGCCGCCGGTGGCGACGAAATCCAGCACGTCGTCGAACTCGTCGCGGGTCATCGCGGCATAGGGGGCGGCGGAGACCACCTCCTCATACAGCTCGTCCGCCAGGAAGGGGGCGGCGCAGGCCATGCCGAGCAGATGTTGGGCCAGCACATCCAGCCCACCCGGATGCGGCGCCTCGCCGTCCAGCGTGTGGTCGTGAACCGCCTCCAGCGCGGCGCGGCATTCCAGCACTTCGAACCGGTTGGCGGGGACCAGCAGGGCGCGGCTGGGCTCGTCCAGCCGGTGGTTGGCGCGGCCGATGCGCTGGACCAGCCGGCTCGACCCCTTGGGCGCGCCGATCTGCACCACGAGATCGACCGCCGCCCAGTCGATGCCGAGATCGAGCGAGGAGGTGGCGACCACCGCGCGCAGCTCCCCGCGCGCCATGGCGCCTTCGACCTTGCGGCGCTGCTCCACCGCCAGCGAGCCGTGGTGGAGCGCGATCGGTAGATTGTCGTCATTGACCCGCCACAAGGCCTGGAACACCAGCTCCGCCTGGGCGCGGGTGTTGACGAACAGCAGGGTGGTGCGCTGGCGGCGGACGCGCTCGTAGATTTCCTTCATGGCGTGCATCGCCATGTGACCGGCCCAGGGCACCCGCTCCTGCGAGGTCAGGATCTCGACCTCCGCCTGCGCGCCGGAGCGGCCCAGCACGAGGCGCACGTCGTCGGAGTCGCTTCCGTCATGCCGGCCGCGGCGCGACAGCCAGGCGAGCAGCCGCTCCGGCTCCGCCACCGTGGCCGACAGCCCGACGCGCCGGGCGGCGGGGGCGAGGCGCGACAGGCGGGCGAGCCCGAGGGCCAGCAGGTCGCCGCGCTTGGTGCCGGCCAGCGCATGCAACTCGTCGATGATGACGCAGCGGAGGTTGCGGAACAGCCGGTCGGCGTCGGTGTAGGACAGCAGCAGCGCCAGGCTTTCCGGCGTCGTCATCAGCATGTGCGGCGGATGGGTGCGCTGGCGCCTGCGCTTGGCCTCCGGCGTGTCGCCGGTGCGGGTTTCCGCCCGGATCGGCAGCCGCATCTCGGCGATGGGCTGTTCCAGATTGCGCTGGATATCGACCGTCAGCGCCTTCAGCGGTGAGATGTAGAGGGTGTGCAGGCCGTCGCGCGGCCGTTCCGCCAGTTCGATCAGCGAGGGCAGGAAGCCGGCCAGCGTCTTGCCGCCGCCGGTGGGCGCAATCAGCAGCGCGCTCTCCCCCCGCTCCGCCGCCTCGACCATGGCGACCTGATGCGGGTGCGGCGCCCAGCCGCGCGACCGGAACCAAGCTGCGACGTTGGGCGGGATCAGGGCAGGGGAGGGTGCATCCATGGCGGCCGGACTTTACCGGATCGCCTGGAACGGAGGAAGAACGAAGTAGAGGGCGTTAAACCGCTGCCGCCTTCTTCACGCCGAAGCAATGCTCCGGCCCCGGGAAGGTTCGGCTGCGCACCTCGGCGGCATAGGCCGCGGCGGCTTCGCTCACCGACTCGCCCAGATTGGCGTAGCGCTTGACGAATTTCGGCTGGAAGGCGCCGAACAGGCCGAGCATGTCGTCGGTGACGAGCACCTGCCCGTCGCAGGCCGGCGAGCCGCCGATGCCGATGGTGGGGATCGCCACCTCTTCGGTGATGCGGCGGGCGAGTTGCTCCATCGTGCCTTCGATCACCAGGGTGAAGGCGCCGGCCTCGGCGATCGCGCGGGCGTCGGCGGCGATCCGCTCCGCCGCCTCGGCATCGCGGCCGACCGCCTTGTAGCCGCCGAGCGTGTTGACCGACTGCGGCGTCAGCCCGACATGGCCCATCACCGGGATGCCGCGGGCGGTCAGGAAGGCCACCGTCTCCGCCATCTCCAGCCCGCCTTCCAACTTGACCGCCTGGGCGCCGGTTTCCGCCATCACGCGGGCAGACGCACGGAAGGCGGCCTCCTTGCTTTCCTGATAGCTGCCGAAGGGCAGGTCGACCACGACGCAGGCCCGTTCGGAGGCGCGGACCACGGCGGCGCCATGGGCGATCATCATGTCCAGCGTCACCGGCAGCGTGCTGTCCAGCCCATAGACCACCATGCCCAGCGAGTCGCCGACCAGCAGCAGGTCGACATGCGGATCGAGCAGCCGGGCCACCGGAGCGGTGTAGGCGGTCAGGCAGACGATGGGCTCGCCCCCCTTGCGGGCGCGCAGCGCCGGGACCGACTGACGGGCGGTGAGGTTGGACGCACTCATGATCGGGCCTTTCCGGTACTGGCTGCGGCGTAATGGCTCGCTGACCACTCAATACGCTTGCCCGGCGCACAGTCGGGCCACGCAGAATGGCGCAGATACACCAAAACCGCCCACGCGAAGATCGCGGGACGGTCGGGTGCAAGACACAAGGGGTCTTGGGCGCGCATCACACGCGCCCATCGCAGTCGCTAAGAGCGACCGACGATTAGTAGCCCTCGCGTTCCATCCGCTTGCGGAGCAGCTTGCGGGTGCGACGCACCGCTTCAGCCTTCTCACGCGCGCGCTTCTCCGAGGGCTTCTCGTAGTTACGGCGCAGCTTCATTTCACGGAAAATGCCCTCGCGCTGCATCTTCTTCTTGAGCGCGCGGAGGGCCTGATCGACGTTGTTATCTCGGACCAGAACTTGCACGTTAACCGTCACCCTTCCAAGTGAAGCATGTTGCGCAAAGGCAACAAATAGGCATGCGCGGCGGGCGCACCCCTTGTGTGGGCGCAGTGTGTAGCACGCCCCATCGCCTTTGTGAAGGGGTGTCTTCTGTCCGCAAGCATGAGCCGGGCAGGAACCCACAGGAAACGGTTGCTCCAGCCCCATCCACACTCCAGATATAGCGGCATGCCAGTGCTTCCAATCGCCCGAATGGGCAATCCCGTGCTCCGTAAGATCGCGGAGCCCATCGCCGACCCGACCGATCCTGCCGTCGCCCGGCTGGCGGCCGATATGATCGCCACCATGCTGGATGCCCCCGGAGTCGGATTGGCCGCGCCGCAGATATCGGAGTCGCGCCGGATCATCGTCTTCCGAGTCCCCGCCGACCGAGGTGAGGGGGAGGAGGTGGCGAACACCGTCCTAGTCAACCCGGTGATCGAGCCGCTGTCCGACGAGAAGATCCTAGGCTGGGAGGGTTGTCTGTCGATACCGGGTCTGCGCGGTCTGGTGCCGCGCTACGGGCGCATCCGCTATCGCGGTTACGGCCTGGACGGCGCCCGCATCGAACGCGAGGCGTCTGGGTTCCATGCCCGTGTGGTCCAGCATGAGGTCGACCACCTGGATGGCGTGCTCTATCTTGATCGTATGGACGATCTGCGGCTCCTCGTCTGCACCGAGGAGATGCATCATATCAACGCCGCGCTCGTCGCGGCCACGGACGCGCCGTCCCGGACCTGAGGGCGGGCGCAGGGAGAGTTGGCCATGAGCATCGACAAGCTTCGCGACGATATCCTGGTGGCGAGCCTGCCCAATGTGGTGTTCGACGGCTGGAGCCTGCAGGCCCTGCGCGACGGCACCCAGATGGCCGGCCACGAACCGTCCGCGCTGCTGCGGGCCTTCCCCGGCGGCGTGACCGACGCGGTGGAGCATTTCGCCGACTGGACCGACCGCCAGATGCTCGACCGGCTGGAGGCCCAGCCGCTCGCCGAGATGAAGGTGCGCGAACGCATCTCCCTCGCCGTCCGCACCTATTTCGAGGTGCTGGAGCCCTACCGCGAGGCCAAGCGCCGGCAGCTGTCATATCTGGCCATGCCGCAGAATGTGGCGCTCGGCTTGCGGCTGCTCTACCGCACGGTGGACGCCATGTGGTTCGCCGCCGGCGACACCTCCACCGACTACAACCACTATACCAAGCGGGCGCTGCTGTCGGCGGTGGTCAGTTCCTCCACCTTCTACTGGCTGGACGACCAGTCGGAAGGGCATGTGGAGACCCGCGCCTTCATCGACCGCCGGCTGGCCGACGTGATGGCGGTGGGCAAGGCGACCTCGTCGGTCGGCAAGATCGGCTCGATGCTGAACTTCTTCCCCAACCCCCTGCGCTTCGCCCGCCAGATGCGCCAGCGCACCACCAGCGCCCAGGCCAGCAACGCGACGGTACATATGGCGGAGAATATCTGAGGGGATGCGTGACTCTCCCTCTCCCCCCCGGGGAGAGGGTCGGGGTGAGGGGGATGCACTGCGTGCTTTTCCCGAGAATCCTCGCCGCGC
>NZ_VTTO01000001.1:0-440826 GCF_008364825.1 Azospirillum sp. B21 | reverse complement strand
CCCTCACCCTAACCCTCTCCCCGGGGGGGAGAGGGGACTATAGGGGAGAGGGCGTCTTACTTCCGCCCCGCCTTTGCGGCCTTCTTCGCGGCGGCCCGCAAGGCCGCCTCGAACCCCGACCGTGCCCAGGGCAGCAGTTCCTCGCGGTCGTCCAGCGCCGAGTCGGGCGGGGGATAGTAGGACAGGGTGGTCGGCTTGTCCGGCATCGGCCGGAAGGGCTCCAGGCCCAGCGTGGCGAACGACCCGCGGTTCACGTCGTCCGCCTTGAAATACAGCGTCTCGTCCGCGACCAGCGCGAAGGTCAGCCCGTCGATGGACAGGCCATAGCCGCCGAACATGCGGCGCGCCCGCACATCACCCAGCGACGCCATCATCTCGCAGAGATTGGCGACATAGTCGCTGGGCGGCCGGGCGGGCATCCGTGGGAGAGGTTACTTCTTGCGGAAAGCGTCCAGCGCCACGACCTCGCCACGCTTCGGCTCTTCGGGCGGAGCGGCTTCCTCCGCCTTTTCCTCGGCGCGCTCGGCAGCGGGGCGAGGTGGAATGGAGGAGACCTCCGCCGATTCGGCGGCGGCCAGCGGCTGGAACTGCAGCGCGAAATTTACCGACGGATCGGCGAAGGTGGTGATGGCGGCGAATGGGATCACCAGCCGCTCATGCACATTGTTGAAGCTCAGCGTCACTTCGAAATGATCGTCCGTGACGTCCAGGCCGTAGTACTGGAACTGCAGGACGATGGTCATCTCGTTGGGATACTGGGATGCCAGATAGTCCGGAATATCGACGCCGGGAAATCCGGTGCGGAAGGTCAGGTAGAAATGGTGATTGCCCGGCAAGCCGCGCTCGGCAACCTCGGTCAGCGCGTCGCGGACAACGCCGCGCAACGCGGTCTCGACCATGCGGTCATAGCGGAGCTGCTCTTTCGGCATGCTTGGGCGGGTCCCTGATAACGCATCGGTCTGGCGTCCCGCCGGCGCAATGGCCGGTTGCGGACGCTGGGAAGAAGAGGTGTGGGCCTTCTGTTGCTAGGCGGCCCACGGCCCCACCCTTAGGCGCTAACCCTCGGGGATTAGGTTTAGGCTACCAGCCGCCGTTAGGCAGCGAGGCGAGCCTGAGCAACGTTGTCGTTGGCAACTATTGCAACGGCCCGATAACGGCGGAACCATGCCGAGCGAAAACCATGCCTTTACCACGCGTGTCGATCCTATTTCGCCCCCAACGACCCCGGTCAACGAGTCCGGTGTATGGTTGGTGGAGGCGCCGGGTACCGCCCCCGGGTCCACAACGCTTATTCCACAAGGCGTTTATCGCCATAGTCGGCGAACCGACGACGCGAATATAGGCACTCCCGTCCGGCAAGGGAAGGGGGTGTGTGACATGATCGCCGAATGCGTTGCGATGACGCGGGCGGAACCGTTCGTTCACCTTTCCCGACAGCCGCGCGGTCTGGTAAGACAGCCGGCACCGTAACCCCGGAGTCACCATGCCGATCACGCCCGAGCAGCGCGACGAAATTGATCGCCTGCGCGCCGTCACCGCCACCACCCGCCGCGCCACCGTCCCGGCCCTGGAGGATATCCTCTATCAGCCGCTGGAGGTGCTGGACCACGGCTTCGTCCGCGTCATCGACTATATGGGCGACGATGCGGCGGTCGTGCAGGCGGCGCGCGTGTCCTATGGCAAGGGCACCAAGAAGGTCAGCGAGGATTCCGGCCTCATCAAGTATCTGATGCGCCACCGCCACTCGACCCCGTTCGAGATGTGCGAGATCAAGTTCCATGTGAAGCTGCCGATTTTCGTCGCCCGCCAGTGGATCCGCCACCGCACCGCAAACGTGAACGAATATTCGGCGCGCTATTCCATCCTCGACCGCGAGTTCTACGTGCCGGCGCCGGAGCAGCTGGGCGCCCAGGCCGTGGTGAACCGCCAGGGCCGCGGCGACGTGTTGGTGGGCGAGGAGGCGGCCGACGTCATGCGGCTGCTGCGCGAGGATTCCGAGCGCGCCTACAGCCATTATGAAGAGATGCTGAACCACCGCGAGGACGGCACCGTCATCGACCCGTCCCGCCAGGGTCTGGCGCGCGAGTTGGCGCGGATGAACCTGTCGCTGAACTACTATACGCAGTGGTACTGGAAGGTCGACCTCCACAACCTTCTGCACTTCCTGTCGCTGCGCGCCGATGCCCACGCCCAGTACGAGATCCGCGTCTATGCCGACGCGATGCTGGATGTGGTGAAGCGCTGGGTTCCCGCGGTCTTCGAGTCGTTCACGGAATACCGCATGGGCGGCGCCCATCTGTCGCGCACCGGCCTTGATGTGGTGAAGCGCATGCTGGCCGGCGAACCGGTGACGCAGGAGGCCAGCGGCCTGTCCAAGCGCGAATGGCGCGAGCTGATGGACCAGCTCGGCCGTACCGAAGCCTGAGACAGGATCGAAGACGATGACGCCGGATCAGGCCGAAAGCACCTACCGCCAAGGCCTGATCGCCGCGCAGGCCGGGCGCTGGGCTGACGCGCAGGAATTGATCGCCCAGGCCATCACAGCCCGCCCGGGTGTCGCCGTCTGGTGGGCCACCTACGGGCTGGTGCTGGAAAGCCAGGGCGACCTGCCGGCTGCGGTGCAGGCGTTCGCCGGGGCGCTGAACCTCGACGGCGATCTCGCCATGGCGATGGACGGCCTGCTGGCGGCGGCGGAAAAGCTGGCCGTCGCCGGCCACGTCACGCTGGCGGAGGGGTGCTACTGCCGGGCTCTGGCGCTCGCCCCCGCCACGCCGGCCGCTCTGGTCAAGGCCGGTGCCCTGCTTTGGTCGCAGGGAGTCGACCCCGCGGGGCTGCTTCGCCGCGCCGCGCTGCTTCGGCCCGCTGTCTCTGATTGAACTGTCGCCGGAACCCGTTTCAGTCCCGGTCGTCGTAATCGTCGTCCCGGTCGTTCTCTTCCGCTTCCGCTGCGAGGCGGCGCTGGTTCGCCAGCATGTCGAGCGCGCCCTGCAGGATGTAGGCGGCGGCCATCTTGTCCACCACCTCGTCGCGGCGCTTGCGGGTCATGTCGGCCTCGCCGATCATGAAGCGCTCGACGGCGGAGGTCGACAGCCGCTCGTCCCAGAAGGCGATCTCGGCTTCCCAGCCCAGCAGGTCGGGGCGTTCCAGCAGATTCTTGGCGAAGGCGCGCACCGATTCGGCCCGCGGCCCTTCCGTCCCGTCCATGTTCAGCGGCAGCCCGACCACCAGACCGCCGATGCCGTAGTCGCGGATGGTCTTGCCAAGCTCGCGCGCGTCCTGGGTGAATTTGGTGCGCTTCAGGGTGCCGATCGGGGATGCGACGATCAGTCCCGGATCGGCAACCGCCAGCCCGACGGTCTTGGTGCCGACGTCAAGGCCAAGCAAACGTTGGTTTTTGCCCAGGCGGGCAGCGAGTTCGGAGAGGGTGTGGATCATCACCCGACCATAGGGCCGCAGCCTTGTCACCGCAAGATCGCTTGAGTTGTTGTTCAAGATACTTATTCTTCTAACTATGAGCTGCGCATCGACCCCGCCCATCCTGTCGTACCGGCCGCTTGCCGACGGCGACATCCCGACCATCTGTGGATTCCCCCGCAGCGCGGAAGAACTGTATTTTCTGTTCCCGCGCGCGGTCTGGCCGCTGACCCCGGATCAGGTCCGGGCCACGCTCGGCACCCGCCGCGACCCGACCGTCGTGACCCTGTCCGAAAACGGGCGGGAGCGGGTCGTCGGCTATGCCAACTACGCCACTTTCGAGGACGGCCGAACCGCAAGCATCGGCAATGTCAGCGTCGACCCGACCCTGCGCCGCCGTGGCATCGCCGAATATCTGGTGCGGACGATGATCGGCCGCGCCTTTGACCACCACCACCTGCCCGAACTGACCCTCTACTGCTTCAACACCAATACGCCGGCCCTGCTGCTCTATGCCAAGCTCGGCCTGACGCCGATAGCGCTGGAGACGCGGGTGACGCCCTGGGGCGAGCCGATCGCACTGTTCAAGTTGCGCATGGACCATGCCAGCTGGCAGTCTGCATCGCGCATCGCTGCCTGAGCGTCCACTTGCTTGATCATTCGGCCGCTGGCGCCCCGGCCCGTGCGGCGTATAGTCGGTCACCCCATCGACGGAGCGGACGGATGAGCAGGACAGGAACGGGTGCGAACCGGCGTGCGGTGCTGGCCGGGCTGGCTGCCGGCGGTGTCGGCCTTTTCGCCGCCGGGGGGGCGAAGGCGATCACGGCCCAGCCGCGCTCCGACTATGGCGCCATGCTGGATGTGGCCTGCGGCGCCAGCGCCGACCACAAGCGCCAGATCGCCGCGGTGGAACGCGCGCTTGGGCTGGCGTTGCCCGATGTCCGGGTGCTGCAGGTGCTCCGGCAGACCTCTTGCCTGTCCTGCGGATGCCCCCTGGCGCTGGTTGCCGGCCCTGCTTCGGGAAATCCGGACGCCTTCTGAGGGGGCGCGGGCCGCAAACGTTGCGGTGCGCGTGCGCGGGTGATAGCTTCGCGGCCGATTTCCAATGTTTTGGAAGAGAGTAGAGGCATGTCGCTCGACAAGGCCACGGTGGCCAAGATCGCGCATCTGGCCCGCATCAAGGTGCCGGACGAGGAACTGGAATCCCTGGCTGGGGAACTGAGCCAGATTCTGACCTTCGTGGAACAGCTCAACGAGGTCGACACGAAGGACGTGCCGCCGATGACCAGCGTGGCCGCGCAAAAGCTGCGCCGCCGCAAGGACGAGGTCACCGACGGCGGTTACGCCGCGCAGGTCCTGTCGAACGGTCCGGAAACGGCCGAAGGCTTCTACGTCGTGCCCAAGGTGGTCGAGTGATGACGGCGCTCACGCATCTGACGATGGCGGAGGCCCTCAACGGCCTCGCCAAGAAGGAATTCACCGCGGTCGAGCTGACCGAGGCGCATGTGCGCGCGGTCGAGGCCGTGCGCCCCTTCAACATCTTCATCACCGAGACCCCCGACGCCGCCCTGTCGATGGCCAAGGCCAGCGACGAGCGCCGCGCGAAGGGCGCGGCCGGGCCGATGGACGGCCTGCCCATCGCGGTGAAGGACCTGTTCTGCACCAAAGGCGTTTCGACCACCGCCGGCAGCCATATCCTGGACGGCTTCAAGCCGGAATATGAATCCACGGTGACCTCCCAGCTGTGGCGCGACGGCGCCGTCATGCTGGGCAAGGTGAACCTGGACGAGTTCGCCATGGGCTCCGCCACCATCACCGCCCACCAGGGCGAGACGGTCAGCCCGTGGAGCCCCGGCGCCCCCGGCGCCTGGGAGAAGAAGATCGTCGCCGGCGGGTCGTCGGGCGGTTCCGCCGCGGTGATCGCCGCGCGTGCTGCGCTGGGCGCCACCGGCACCGACACCGGCGGGTCGATCCGCCAGCCGGCCGGCTATACCGGCACCGTCGGCATCAAGCCGACCTACGGCCGCTGCTCGCGCTGGGGCATCGTCGCCTACGCCTCCTCGCTGGATCAGGCCGGTCCGATGACCCGCACGGTCGAGGATGCGGCGATCATGCTGCGCTCCATGTGCGGCTTCGATCCGAAGGACTCCACCTCCGTCGACATGGCGGTGCCGGATTTCCGCGCCGCGCTGACCGGCGACATCCGCGGCCTGCGCGTCGGCATCCCGAAGGAATACCGGGTGGAGGGCCTGTCGCCGGAAATCGCCGCGCTGTGGGACCAGGGCATCGCCTGGCTGAAGGAGGCCGGCGCCGAGCCGGTCGAGGTCAGCCTGCCGCACACCAAATACGCGCTGGCCGCCTACTACATCATCGCCCCGGCCGAGGCGTCGTCCAACCTCGCGCGCTATGACGGCGTGCGCTACGGCCTGCGGGTCGAGGGCGGCAACCTCAAGGAGATGTACGAGAACACCCGCGGCGCCGGCTTCGGCAAGGAAGTGCAGCGCCGCATCCTGATCGGCACCTATGTGCTGTCGGCCGGCTATTACGACGCCTATTACAACAAGGCCCGTCAGGTGCGCACGCGCATCAAGTGGGACTTCGACGAGGCGTTCAAGAGCTGCGACGTCATCCTGACGCCGACCGCCCCCAGCACGCCCTTCGCCATCGGCGAGAAGATGGACGATCCGGTGCAGATGTACCTGAACGACGTCTTCACCGTTCCGATCAACCTTGCCGGCCTGCCGGCCATGTCGGTCCCGGCCGGTCTCGGCGCCGACGGCCTGCCGCTCGGCCTGCAACTGATCGGCCGCCCCTTCGACGAGGAGACGTTGCTGCGCGTCGGCCACGTCGTCGAGAAGGCCGCCAACTTCACCGCGCTTCCGCCCTTCGTGGCGTGACGCGGGCGCGATGACAGCGAAAGGGCCGGCTCGAGGGAGCCGGCCCTTTTCGTTTGGGCGATTGGCAAGGATAGATAAGCTGGCAAAACGCCTATAGTCCCCTCTCCCGCGAGAGCGGGGGAGGGTTAGGGAGGGGGTATCGCCAGCAGACACCTATCCATCAAGCCCCGCCGATCCCCTGCACATAGGTCTCGCCGGTCTTCGGATCGATGTTCTCGCCCGTCCCCGGCGTGCCCGGCGGCGCTTCGTCCTTGTCGCTCATCGGCTCGACCGCCGGCTTGACGGGGATCGGCTTGGTGGCGGGACGGTCGCCTTGCGGCATGTCGGACGTCTTCTCTTCGGCCATGGCGGCAGTCTCCCTCTGGTGGACGCTTCACCCCCACCAACAGGCCGCCCGCCGCTTCGTCCCCTTCGGCCCTGCTATTCTGCCGCCTCCAGCGCCACCCGCGCCAGTTCCAGCAGTTTCTTGTCCACCTCCTCCTCGTCATAGCCGGGGTTGTCGGCCAGGGAGTCGCGCAGGCGCATGGTGATGAACTCACCGGTGTGGTGCTTCTCGTAAAGGCGGACCTCGCCCAGCGCCTTGGCGACGCGGTGCAGCCGATCGCGATCCATCATGCTCTCCCGTCCTGGTCACTCATCTCGAACACTGCTGTGGCAACAGCCGGACCGCGGCATCATTCCTGTGCGTTGAACTCCCCTTGCGCCGTACTGCGCATGGATGCCGGAACAGGACGCGGCTTTCGGGCGTCCCTGTTCATGGCTGCAATCACCGGCGACTGGGGGCGACTGCATGGACCCGGGACACGATCAACGGCGAGAACTGCTCACCCGCGTGCGCCATGTCGTGGAGCATTACGAACGCCATAGCACCGCCGGCCCCGCCATCATGCGCGGTGTCCGCTACGACCTTGCGGTGCGGGCGACCGACCTGAACGGCGATGGCTGCCTGTTCCCGGCCTGCACCTGTGCGAAGGCCGATTGTGCCGAGCGCAAGGGCTGCGCGCCGCCCGATGTCGGCGTCTGGATCGAACAGGCCAAAAAAGAAAACCGCCCCCGGCGCGAACCGGGAACGGCTTTCGAATGATGCATGACCGGCCGCGGCGCCCGTTGCCGGACGCCGCGAGGCAACATCAGACCGAGTAGTACATCTTGTACTCGATCGGGTGCGGCATGGTCTCGAAGGCCATCATCTCTTCCGTGCGGAGGTCGATGTAGCCGTCGATCATGTCCTGCGTGAAGACGTCGCCCTTGCGCAGGAACTCGTTGTCCTCGCGGAGCGAGTTCAGGGCTTCGCGCAGCGAACCGCAGACGGTCGGGACCTTGGCCAGCTCTTCCGGCGGCAGGTCGTACAGGTTCTTGTCCATCGCGTCGCCCGGATGGATCTTGTTCTGGATGCCGTCCAGGCCGGCCATCAGCATGGCGGCGAAGGCCAGGTACGGGTTGGCCGACGGATCCGGGAAGCGGACCTCGACGCGCTTGCCCTTCGGCGAGGCGACGTACGGGATGCGGCAGGACGCCGAACGGTTGCGGGCCGAGTAGGCCAGCAGGACCGGGGCCTCATAGCCCGGGACCAGACGCTTGTAGCTGTTGGTCGACGGGTTGGTGAAGGCGTTCAGCGCCTTGGCGTGTTTGATGATGCCGCCGATGTAGTACAGCGCCAGTTCCGACAGGTCGGCGTACTGGTTGCCGGCGAACAGCGGCTGGCCGTCCTTCCAGATCGACTGGTGGCAGTGCATGCCCGAACCGTTGTCGCCGAACACCGGCTTCGGCATGAAGGTCGCCGACTTGCCGTAGGCGTGGGCGACGTTGTGCACCACGTACTTGTAGTACTGCATGTTGTCCGCGGTGCGGACCAGCGTGTCGAACTTGATGCCCAGCTCGTGCTGGGCGGCGGCCACCTCGTGGTGGTGCTTCTCGACCGGAACGCCCATCTCGGCCAGGACGCTCAGCATCTCGGCGCGCAGGTCGTTGCAGCTGTCGATCGGGGCGACCGGGAAGTAACCGCCCTTGGTGCCCGGGCGGTGGCCCAGGTTGCCGTCCTCATAGTCCTTGTCGGACGAATAGGTGCCCTCGTCCGAATCGAACTGGTAGGAAACCTTGTTCATCTCGACCGTGTACTTCACGTTGTCGAAGACGAAGAATTCGGCTTCCGGACCGAAGAAGACGGTGTCGCCGATGCCGGCCGACGCGGTGTAGCGCTCGGCGGCCTTCGCGATGCCGCGCGGGCAGCGGGCGTAGGAGCCGCCGGTGCCCGGATCGTACACGTCGCAGAGGATGTTCAGCGTCGGCTGGGCGGCGAACGGATCCATGACGGCCGTCGTCGGGTCCAGCTTCAGGATCATGTCCGACTCTTCGATGCCCTTCCAGCCGGCGATCGAGGAACCGTCGAACATGATGCCGTCCTCGAACACATCCTCGTCGATGGTCGAGACGTGCTGGGCCGTGTGGTGCAGCTTGCCGCGCGGGTCGGTGAAGCGCAGGTCCACGTACTTGACGTCGTGTTCCTTGATCAGGTCGAAGACCTTGCTGATGTCGGACATGTCTCTTTTTCCACGCTTTAAGAGGGTTGGATCCCGCTGCGTCAAGCCGCCGCCCCAGCCCCTCAGGGGCTTCGGCGGCGGAGGGCGGCGCTTGCGGCGGACGTTATCTCACGCCTTTCTTCCCCGTACAACGCGCCAACCCAAAAAGTCGCACGTTCGCCATAGGCGGCCATCGGCCGTTCGGCGAAGGGTGCGGCAGGGGCCGGAGTGAAGGGGTGGGGAAAGCGGCGCATGTTGGCGGGTGCTGGTCGGAAGGGAGCCGGTTGGAAGGGCGGGAACGGGTGCGTGGCGCGATCAGATCGCGTCGGCACCCTTTTCGCCGGTGCGGATGCGGACCACTTCCTCCACGGGCGTGACGAAGATCTTGCCGTCGCCGATGCGGCCGGTATGGGCGGCCTGCTGGATCGCCTCGATCGCCCGTTCCACCAGGGAATCTTCCATCACCACCTCGATCTTCACCTTCGGCAGGAAGTCCACGACATATTCCGCGCCGCGGTAAAGCTCGGTATGGCCCTTCTGGCGGCCGAAGCCCTTGGCTTCGGTGACGGTGATCCCCTTGATCCCGACCTCGTGAAGGGCTTCCTTCACCTCGTCGAGTTTGAACGGCTTGATGATGGCTTCGATCTTCTTCATGGGTCTCTCGTGTACGAGGTGCCAACGCCGGCAGGCACCGTCCACGGCACTGCCGACAGCGACGACGGTAAGCATGGAGCGTGCCACATTCGGCCGATCCGGTCCGGCGGCATCGACGCTGGTCATAAGACGGTCGTGTGCCGTCCGATGGGGCAGGGTGCTGCCGAAGGATTCAGCGGAGTGAACAATATTTGTGCAAATGGCGCAAGCGCTCCGCAGCCTGCGCGGCATCAAAGGCGGCAGTCGGCGGCAAAATGGGTGCGCTCCGACCCCGAAAGAAGTTTTTTCACTTTTCGCGAAAAAGGCGCTTGACCGGAAAGCCGCGGTGGAGGATAACGCGGCTCCCGACGGCGGAAACGCTGACGGCGGCGGTGGTAGCTCAGTTGGTAGAGCCCTCGGTTGTGGTCCGAGTGGTCGTGGGTTCGAGTCCCATCCATCGCCCCATCTTCCCTTTCCTTTCTCCACAAAATCCGTTCTTCTTATCGTCCGCACGGCTTACTGGCCGTCTTGCGGGCGTTTATGCTTGTCTGCATCGTCCTTTCCGGGCAAAGACGCAGCCCACGGGTAGAGTGGGGGCGTGCAAGTTCGCCCGCAACGGAAGGCAATGCCGGGGAGTGAGGGATGGATGAGCTTCTGTCCGTCGCGGAGATGTATCGGGCCGACCAGCTGGCCATCGCCGCCGGGGTGCCCGGCCCGGCCCTGATGGAAGCCGCCGGCGCCGCCGTGGTCCGCGCGGTGTGCGAACGCTGGGCGCCGCACCCGACCGCCGTGCTCTGCGGCCCCGGCAACAACGGCGGCGACGGCTTCGTGATTGCCCGGCTCCTGCTGGAGGCCGGCTGGCCGGTGCGGCTGGCGCTGCTTGGCACACGCTCGGCCCTCACCGGCGACGCCGCTGTCGCCGCTGACCGCTGGCCCGGCCCGATCGAGGCGGCCGATCCCTACATCCTCAAAGGCAATCCCCTGGTCATCGACGCGCTGTTCGGCGCGGGCCTGTCCCGGCCACTCGAAGGCCACGCCCGCGCCATCGTCGAGGCGATGGAAGGGCGCACGGTGGTGGCGGTGGACGTGCCGAGCGGCCTGCACGGCGACAGCGGCCGGGTGCTGGGCGCCGCTCCCCAGGCCGCGCTGACCGTCACCTTCTTCCGCCGCAAGCCCGGCCATGTGCTGTTGCCCGGCCGTACCCTGTGCGGCGAGGTGGTGGTCGCCGATATCGGCATTCCGGAGCGGGTGCTGGATGGCATCGCTCCGCAGACCGCCGTCAACGAGCCGTCGCTGTGGCACCACCGCTTCCCCTGGCCGGCGCTGGACGGCCACAAATACGCGCGCGGCCATGCCGTGGTTCTCGGTGGTGCGCGGATGACCGGGGCGGCGCGGCTGGCCTCGGTCGCGGCATTGCGGGCCGGAGCCGGGCTGGTCACCATCGCCTGCCCACAGGAGGCCTTCCCGATCTATGCCGCCGGCTGCGCCAGCGTGATCGTCGATCCGCTGGAGGATGCCGGCGCCTTCGCCCGCCTGCTGCAGGACCAGCGGAAGAACGCGGTGCTGATCGGGCCGGGAGCGGGCAAGGGCGCACAGACCCGCGCAGCGGTGATGGCCGCGCTGGACGCCCGCAAGGCCTGCGTGCTGGATGCCGATGCGCTGACCAGCTTCGCCGAATCGGCCGACGAGCTTCTCGACCGTTTGGACAAGCGCTGCGTCCTGACCCCGCATGAGGGGGAGTTCGCCCGCCTGTTCGGCGACTCCGTCGGCATGGATGGCGACAAGCTGTCGCGGGTGCGTGCTGCCGCCGCCCGGTCGGGCGCCGTGGTGGTGCTGAAGGGGGCGGACACGGTGGTCGCTGCGCCCGACGGCCGCGCCGTGGTCAATGTGAACGCGCCGCCCGATCTGGCGACCGCCGGGACCGGCGACGTGCTGGCCGGCATCGTGCTGGGCCTGCTGGCACAGGGGATGGACGGGTTCGAAGCCGCCTGCACCGCCGTCTGGCTGCATGGCGAGGCCGGGCGCGCGCTCGGCCCCGGCCTGATCTCCGACGATCTGCCGGGGGCGCTTCCCGGCGTGCTGAAGGCACTGAAGGCGCAGGGCTGACACCTGCCAAGGGCCGCCCGAATGCCTCGTTGGCGGTACCTCCGACGTCAGCGTACACGCGCCCCCTTGCGGTGCCGGTCGAGGCGGGCCAGACTCCGGGGCATGAGCGACGCACCCGACACGACCACGCTGGATCCTGTGCCGCCATCCCAGGCCGCGCAGCCCAATTTCTTCGACCGCGCGCTGGACAACCTGCGCACCCGCTGGCGCGAGATCGCGGCCTCGGCCCGCGGCGCCGTCGGCGCGCCCCCGCGCACTCACCTGCCCCGGGAGGACGCCGAACGGCTGAAGGAGCAGATCGAGGCCTGCCTGGAATCGCGCGGCGGCGAGGTTTCCGCCCGCGCCCGCGCCGCACAGCTC
Source organism: Azospirillum sp. B21 (assembly GCF_008364825.1). Classification (GTDB taxonomy): domain Bacteria; phylum Pseudomonadota; class Alphaproteobacteria; order Azospirillales; family Azospirillaceae; genus Azospirillum. Next base: position 428,897 of record NZ_VTTO01000001.1, on the reverse strand, counting down.
GGCCGCACCTATCTGGCGCTCGATCCGCAGGGCCGTCGAAACTTCCTTCTGATGCTCGCGCGCGACTTCGACGTCGACCGCGATGCGGTGATGGACGCGATGGTGACCTTCCAGGCGGCGGCCGACCCTGTCGCCCGCGGCCATGCCGAGCGGGCTCTCCGCCGTGCGCTGGAACCGCCGCGCCTGCGCCTGCTCACCCAGTTCAACGCCCTGCCGGAAGGGGTGAAGTTCCTGGTCGACCTGCGTGCCGAGTTGATGGAGATGGCGCGCGGCGAACCGCTGCTGCAGGCGTTGGAAGACGATCTGAAGAACCTGCTGCGTGCCTGGTTCGACGTCGGCTTCCTGGAAATGCACCGCATCACCTGGGACAGCCCGGCCTCGCTGCTGGAAAAGCTGATCAAGTACGAGGCGGTGCACGAGATCAGCGGCTGGCAGGATCTGAAGGACCGGCTCGATTCCGACCGGCGCTGCTTCGCCTTCTTCCACCCGCGCATGCCGCACGAGCCGTTGATCTTCGTCGAGGTCGCGCTGGTCCAGGGCATGTCGGACAATGTGCAGGCGCTGCTCGACCCGACCGCCCCGGTCTGCGATCCCAAGAGCGCCGACAACGCCATCTTCTATTCGATCTCCAACGCCCAGAGCGGGCTTGCCGGCATCAGCTTCGGCAATTTCCTGATCAAGCGGGTGGTCGACGGGCTGGCGACCGAGTTCCCCAACATCAAGTGCTACGCCACCCTGTCGCCGATCCCCGGTTTCCGCCGCTGGTTCGACCGCACGCTCGACCGCGACGGCGACGCCCTGCTGACCAACACGGAGGCCGAGCGCATCGCCGAGCGGCTGTCCGCGCTGGAAAGGACCGACGACACCGAAGCGCCGACCGAGGGCGGTGTCGGCACCGACGAATCGCCGCTGCTCGTCCGCGCGCTGTCCCGCCCCGGCTGGGTGGACGACGAGGAACTGCAGAAACGCCTGCGCGGTCCCTTGATGCGGATGTGCACCCAATACCTGACCACGGTGCAGGAGGCGAAAGGCCATGGCCGCGCCCGCGCGCAGGATCCGGTGGCGCATTTCCACCTGACCAACGGGGCCCGGATGGAACGGCTGAACTGGCTGGCCGACCGGTCTGCCAAGGGGCTGAAACAGTCGCTGGGGATGATGATCAACTACCGCTATCGGCTGGGCGAGATCGATGCCAACCACGAGGCCTATACCGGCGAGGGGCGCATCATCACCTCATCCGCGGTAAGGTCGTTGGGCAAGGCCGGCGGCTGAGGCGAACAGTCTGACCTCACTCAATTGAGCGGGGCCATTTTGCCTGTTTGCTTCCGGCGCGCTGTGCTATAGACCGGACTTCGCCGGCGGTCCGGCGGGTGTTGCGGCACCCGTCGCGGCTGCCTTTGCCATGAACGCGGGCGTGGCGGAATTGGTAGACGCGCTGGATTTAGGTTCCAGTGACTTCGGTCGTATGGGTTCAAGTCCCTTCGCCCGCACCATGGCAACACCTTGAACCGCATGGACAACACGGATTCGGGCCGCCCGGACGGGCGCCGCCGGGCCGGACCAACGAGATAGGCTTTCGTTCCGATGAACATCACCGAGACCAGCACCGACGGCCTCAAGCGCGAATTTCAGGTCGTCATTTCCGCCAAGGACATCGAAGAGAAGGTGAACGGCAAGCTGGAAGAGCTGCGCCGCACGGTCCAGCTGCCGGGCTTCCGTCCGGGCAAGGTGCCGGTCACCGTGATCAAGCAGCGCTATTTCGGCGGCGTGCTGTCCGAGGTGCTGGAGGACGCCATCTCCGACAGCTCGCGCCAGGCGCTGAGCGAGCGCGGCCTGCGCGTCGCCCTGCAGCCGAAGATCGAGGTCGAGAAGTACGAGGACGGCGGCGACCTCACCTACAAGATGGCGGTCGAACTGCTGCCGGACGTCGAGCCGGGCGAGTTCACCGGCATCGAGCTGGAGAAGCCGGTCGCCGAGGTCACCGACGAGTCGGTGGAAGAGGCGCTGGCCCGTCTGGCCTCGGCCCACTCGACCCAGGCCCCGGTCACCGAGGACCGCGCTGCCGAGACCGGCGACATCGCCGTGATCGACTTCGCCGGTTCCGTGGATGGCGAGGCCCTGCCGGGCATGGACGGCAAGGACTATCCGCTGGAACTCGGCGCCGGCCGCTTCGTGCCGGGCTTCGAGGAGCAGCTGATCGGCGCCAAGGCCGGCGAGCACCGCACCGTCAACGTCACCTTCCCGGAAGACTACCCGCATGAGCGCCTGAAGGGTGCCGCGACGGTCTTCGAGGTCGACGTGAAGGAGCTGCGCAAGAACGTCCCGGCCGAGGTGAATGACGAACTCGCCAAGGAGTTCGGCATGGAGAGCCTGGAAAAGATGCGCGAAGCCATCCGCGACCGCATCAAGGGCGAGTATGACGGCCTGTCGCGCCTGCGCGTGAAGCGCCAGCTGCTCGACAAGCTGGCCGAGGCCCATTCGTTCGAGGTGCCGGCCGGCATGGTCGACATCGAGTTCGAGGGTATCTGGGCCCGCCTGCAGGAAGAGCTGAAGAACGGCACGGCCGGCGAGGATGCCAACAAGTCCGAGGACGACCTGAAGGCCGAATACCGCTCGATCGCCGAGCGCCGCGTCCGCCTGGGTCTGCTGCTGTCGGAAGTCGGCCGCCGCAACAACATCCAGGTCACCCAGGACGAGGTGAACCGCGCCCTGATCAACGAAGCCCGCCGCTTCCCCGGCCAGGAGCGTCAGGTGTTCGAGTTCTTCAAGCAGAACCAGCAGGCGCTCGAGAATCTCCGCGCCCCGATCTTCGAGGACAAGGTCGTCGATCACATCCTGGATCAGGCCAAGGTGACCGAGAAGACCGTCAGCGTCGAAGAGCTGACGAAGGACGAGGACGAGGCTGAGGCCGCCTAACTCCCCAAAAGGAGTGGGGGCGGACTACCATCCGCCCCCAAAGGTTCCTATATGTGGTTCCGTGCCGGCAACGATCACCGGTTCAGCCAACTGCGGGGGCAGGGAAGAACACATGTACGACTTCGAGCCGAAGATGAATGCTCTGGTCCCGATGGTCATCGAACAGACCAACCGGGGCGAGCGTGCGTACGACATCTATTCGCGCCTGCTGAAGGAGCGGATCATCTTCCTGATCGGCGGAGTGAACGACGCCGTCGCCAGCCTGATCTGCTCGCAGCTGCTGTTCCTTGAGTCGGAGAACCCGAACAAGGACATCGCGCTCTACATCAATTCGCCGGGCGGATACGTCTCGGCCGGCCTCGCCATCTACGACACCATGCAGTACATCCGTCCGCAGGTTTCGACGGTGTGCATGGGGCAGGCCGCCTCGATGGGCTCGCTCCTGCTGGCCGCCGGTGCGCCGGGCAAGCGCTTCTCGCTGCCCAACAGCCGCATCATGATCCACCAGCCGTCGGGCGGCGCCCAGGGCCAGGCCTCGGACATCGAAATCCAGGCCCAGGAAATCCTGAAGCTGCGTTCGCGCCTGAACGACATCTACGTCAAGCACACCGGGCAGGATCTCGACACCATCGAGACCGCCATGGAGCGCGACAAGTTCATGTCGCCGGAAGAAGCGAAGGCCTTCGGCCTGATCGACGAGGTGGTGGAGAAGCGCCCGGGCGCCGACCACCATTCGTGAGCCACCATTCCTGAGCCCTCCCAACAAAGGGTTGATCGGGTCGTGACGCTGTTGTTGAATGGCAGTGACACGATCCGGTCATAGGGGAAGTCCCGAGAGGGACCCGGATATGCGGATCGTGATGCGTCGCCAAATCGGCGCATGACCTTGTCGCGGGCGTCGTCCGCGATAACCTGAGTAGGACCGGCGTCGGGGGGCGCCGCGAACGGGCATGGTCCTAGGGGCCACGCCTCCCGCGAGATGACGGAGTACCGATGAGCAAGTCCAGCAGCGGCGATTCGAAGAATACGCTCTACTGCTCCTTCTGCGGCAAGAGCCAGCACGAGGTCCGCAAGCTGATTGCCGGTCCGACGGTGTTCATCTGCGATGAATGCGTCGAACTGTGCATGGACATCATTCGCGAGGAGAACAAGACGACCCTCGTGAAGTCCCGCGATGGGGTTCCGACTCCGCGCGACATTCATGCGGTGCTCGACGATTACGTTATCGGACAGTCCTACGCCAAGCGCGTGCTGTCGGTGGCGGTCCACAACCATTACAAACGCCTCGCCCACGGGACGAAGCACAACGACGTCGAACTGGCGAAGTCGAACATCCTGCTGATCGGTCCGACCGGCTGCGGCAAGACGCTGCTGGCCCAGACCCTGGCCCGCATCATCGACGTTCCCTTCACCATGGCCGACGCCACGACGCTGACCGAAGCCGGTTACGTCGGCGAGGACGTCGAGAACATCATCCTCAAGCTGCTGCAGGCCGCCGACTACAATGTGGAGCGGGCGCAGCGCGGCATCGTCTACATCGACGAGGTCGACAAGATCAGCCGCAAGTCCGACAACCCGTCGATCACGCGCGACGTGTCGGGCGAGGGCGTGCAGCAGGCCCTGCTGAAGATCATGGAGGGCACCGTCGCCTCCGTGCCGCCGCAGGGCGGGCGCAAGCATCCGCAGCAGGAATTCCTGCAAGTCGACACCAGCAACATCCTGTTCATCTGCGGCGGCGCCTTCGCCGGCCTGGACAAGATCATCGCCCAGCGCGGCAAGGGCACCAGCATCGGCTTCGGTGCCGATGTGCGCTCCGCCGACGAGCGCGCGACCGGCGAGATCCTGCACGAGGTCGAGCCCGAGGATCTGCTGAAGTTCGGCCTGATCCCCGAGTTCATCGGCCGCCTGCCGGTGCTGGCCACCCTGTCCGACCTGGACGAGGCGGCGCTGGTCGAGATCCTCAGCAAGCCGAAGAACGCCCTGGTCAAGCAGTACCAGCGCCTGTTCGAGATGGAGGACGTCCATCTGGAGTTCTCCGAGGACGCCATGCGCGCCATTGCCCACAAGGCGATTGCCCGCAAGACCGGCGCCCGCGGCCTGCGATCGATCATGGAAGCCATCCTGCTCGACCCGATGTTCGACCTGCCGGGCCTGACCGGCATCGAGAGCATCCTGGTCAACAAGGAAGTGGTCGAAGGGCGCGCCAAGCCGCTCTACGTCCATGCCGAACGACGCAGCGAGGCGCCGGGCGCCTGACCCGGTGACACTCTCTCGCGCGTATCGCGACGCGGCGAATGAAGGGGCGCTTCGGCGCCCCTTTTCTTTTGTCTGCCGCTCTTTCCTTCTATCCGCATGGTCCCGGTGCCTCCGGTGCAAAGGGTTGCCCGCTCTCCGATCCGAATCGTCGCCTCTCCGGAGCCGTCATGGCGGTCCTGTCCTGGGTTGGGGCGAGAACGGGGCTGCAATGCTCCCCATCGGGCCGCCGAACGGGCGCCAAACCGGTCGGAACCGGTGTTCAAGCCGCCCGAAAGGGGAATAAACGCGGTGTTGGCCGGTGGAACGGCCATTTCACCCCGTGGAAACGGCGCGAAGGAAGCCGCAGCCACTTGAAGGGCGCATGGGCGTGTGCCACGTTAGTCGAGTGCCGTAGGCGATCCCCGCGCTCAACCCGAGGCGGGGGCTGTGTCAGGCCCATTCCGGGCTGGCGGCGATCCATTCATCGAGGCCCTGCCCATGATCGAACTCTCCCGTGGTGCCCTCTACCCGGTCCTGCCGCTGCGCGACATCGTGGTCTTCCCCCACATGATCGTGCCGCTGTTCGTCGGGCGCGAGAAGTCCGTGCGCGCGCTGGAAGACGTGATGAAGGATGACAAGCAGATCCTGCTCGTCACCCAGAAGAACGCCGCGCAGGACGATCCGACTCCGGCCGACATCTACAGCGTCGGCACCGTCGGCACCGTGTTGCAGCTGCTCAAGCTGCCGGACGGGACCGTCAAGGTGCTGGTGGAAGGCGGCCAGCGTGCCGCCATCACCAAGTTCGCCGACAATGAGGAGTTCTTCCAGGCCCAGGCCGAACTGGTCGAGGAAAAGACCGGCGAGAACCAGGAGCTTGAAGCCCTGAGCCGCGCCGTCGTCTCCCAGTTCGAGCAGTACATCAAGCTCAACAAGAAGATTCCGCCGGAAGTGTTGGTCTCGATCAACCAGATCGAGGAAGCCGGCAAGCTGGCCGACACCGTCGCCTCGCATCTGGCGCTGAAGATTCCGGAAAAGCAGCAGCTTCTGGAATGCGCTACGGTGTCGGAGCGTCTGGAGCGGGTCTATGCCTTCATGGAAGGCGAGATCGGCGTTCTGCAGGTGGAAAAGCGCATCCGCAACCGCGTCAAGCGGCAGATGGAGAAGACCCAGCGCGAGTACTATCTGAACGAGCAGCTGAAGGCGATCCAGAAGGAACTCGGCGAGACCGAGGACGGCCGCGACGAATCGGCGGAGCTGGAAGAGAAGATCAACAAGACCCGCTTCTCCAAGGAAGCCCGCGAAAAGGCTCTGGCCGAGCTGAAGAAGCTGCGGTCGATGAGCCCGATGTCCGCGGAAGCCACCGTGGTCCGCAACTACCTGGATTGGATGCTGTCCATTCCGTGGAAGAAGCGCACCAAGGTGAAGCGCGACCTGAAGCTGGCCCAGAAGGTACTGGACGCCGACCATTACGGTCTGGAGAAAGTCAAGGAGCGTATCCTCGAATATCTTGCCGTCCAGAACCGGATGAACAAGGTCAAGGGTCCGATCCTCTGCCTCGTCGGCCCGCCCGGCGTCGGCAAGACCTCGCTCGGCAAGTCGATCGCCAAGTCCACCGGCCGCAACTTCGTCCGCATGTCGCTGGGCGGCGTCCGTGACGAGGCCGAGGTTCGCGGTCACCGCCGCACCTACATCGGCTCGATGCCCGGCAAGGTCATCCAGGGCATGAAGAAGGCGAAGTCCTCCAACCCGCTCTTCCTGCTGGACGAGATCGACAAGCTTGGCGCCGACTGGCGCGGCGATCCGTCGTCCGCCCTGCTGGAGGTCTTGGATCCGGAGCAGAACGGCACCTTCAACGACCATTACCTGGAGGTCGACTACGACCTGTCCGACGTGATGTTCGTCTGCACCGCCAACACGATGCGCATGCCGCAGCCGCTGCTGGACCGCATGGAGATCATCCGCGTCGCCGGCTACACCGAGGACGAAAAGGTCGAGATCTCCAAGCGCCACCTGATCGAGAAGCAGATCGAGGCGAACGGCCTGAAGAAGGGCGAGTTCACCATCTCCGACGACGCGCTGCGCGATCTGGTCCGCTACTACACGCGGGAAGCCGGCGTCCGCAGCCTGGAGCGTGAGATCGCCAACCTCTGCCGCAAGGCGGTGAAGGAGATCCTGCTGAAGGGCACCGGCGGCGCCAAGGTTTCGGTCACCCGCCGCAACCTGGACAAGTATGCCGGCGTCCGCCGCTTCCACTATGGCGAGGCAGAGCTGGAGGATCTGGTGGGCGTCACCACCGGTCTGGCCTGGACCGAGGTTGGCGGCGAGCTGCTGTCGATCGAGGCCGTCGGCCTGCCCGGCAAGGGCCGCGTCACCACCACCGGCAAGCTGGGCGACGTGATGAAGGAATCGGTCCAGGCGGCCGAAAGCTACGTCAAGTCGCGCGCCGTCGCCTTCGGCATCAAGCCGACGCTGTTCGAGAAGAAGGACATCCACGTCCACGTTCCCGAAGGCGCCACGCCGAAGGATGGCCCGTCGGCCGGTGTCGCCATGGCCACCTCCATCGTCTCGGTGCTGACCGGCATCCCGGTGCGCAAGGACGTGGCGATGACCGGCGAGATCACGCTGCGCGGCCGGGTGCTGCCGATCGGCGGCCTGAAGGAGAAGCTGCTGGCCGCACTGCGCGGCGGCATCAAGCATGTTCTGATCCCGAAGGACAACGAGAAGGATCTGGCGGACATTCCGGACAACGTGAAGCGCGGGCTGGAGATCATGCCCGTCAGCACGGTGGACGAGGTTCTGCGCAACGCGCTGGTGCGCCCGTTGGAGCCCATCGAATGGACCGAGCCGGAGGTCGATCCGGCCGCGGCGAAGGTCCAGGAGAAGGGCGCCGACGGAGAGGCCCTACGTCACTGATCCGGGGCCGGCGGTTGCGATCCGATCGTGGCCGCCACCGGACGCGCGACTTTTGGAACATGATGAGCTATGCCGCCCGTCGGGAATTGACGGGCGGCAAACGCTGTGCTTATCCTTTGCTTCCAATAAGTCGTGGACGAAAAGTCCTGGGGCGGCTTTTGTCTTTCAGTATTTGCTGAATTTGGAAGGGGGATTGCGTGAACAAGAACGATCTCGTGGCGCATGTTGCCGAAGCGTCCGGTTTGTCCAAGACCGACGCCACGAAGGCCGTCGACGCCGTGTTCGACAGCATCGCCGAATCCTTGAAGAACGGCGATGAGGTCCGTCTGGTCGGCTTCGGCACCTTTGCGGTGGCTGAGCGTCCCGCGACCGAAGGCCGCAACCCGCGCACGGGCGAGAAGATCGACATTCCGGCGTCCAAGCAGCCGAAGTTCAAGGCCGGCAAGACCCTCAAGGACGCGCTGAACTGAGCTTCAGCCGGACAGGCTTGAAGTTTCCGGCCCATTCAGGGCATAGTGCGGCCGGCCGGGCCACCACCCGGCCGGCTAGCGTTTGAAAGCAAAGCCTTTTTCAGGCTTCGGGCGATTAGCTCAGCGGTAGAGCGTCTCGTTTACACCGAGAATGTCGGGGGTTCGATCCCCTCATCGCCCACCAATTTTTTCAGTGAATTGTCTGTGACGCCAAGGCCCCACTGCGGGGCCTTTGTCGTGTCTGGGTAACAGGGGATGACTGTGAAAGCTCCGCCAAGAAGTGTATGGGAGAGACTGTAGGCGAAAATTTGTGGCAGGAGAAACGTTGCGCGTGCAATCTCTCAAGACTCGCTCGATGGAGGTTCACATGTTTCCATTCTTTGCGCCCTTCTCCACGTATGCTGGAAAAGCTCCGCTGTCCGGCGATGTCCTTCAGGCTATCAACCCTTGGACCTGGAACCTCCCTTACTCCAACTGGGGGTTGTTCAACATCGTTCTCGGGAACCCGGGTAGCTCCAAAGCGGAGAGCGAAATATTGAATGAGGTCGGGAGTTACGGGCGTCAGATCGGCAGATTGGCTGATGCCGTCGATGTGCTTCTGGCAACACTCGACATGAAACAACTTACCGATCAACAGGCCGCTGCGGTGTATGCGTTCAAGGAGCAGATCGCAGCGGTTCGTGCCCTTAAGGGCAGAACGACAAACCGTGCCTATTCCGATCTTTCATATCCACCGGTCACTCCGAAATCGTCTCAGCCGGTTACTCAGCAACCTTCTCCACCGGCCACGCCGCAACCCTGACCGGATCGACGTCAGCATTGCTGATACCACCGGAACGGGGCGCCCGATGGGACGCCCCTCCGCCGGTCGCTGCTCACCGCAGGGGGCGGCTGGTCTTTCATGCCGATGCCGTGTCGAGGACGTGCACGGCAACATCATCCAATCGCCGGGATACTGCACATAGGGGTCTGGTAGCTGTCGCAGTGGCCGGATTTCTCGACGCCCAGGATGGAACCTTCAACGGGCATGCTGGTCCAGGAAACTGCGGCACTGGTCGAAGTCGCGCAGACAGGGATCGGGCAGGGCAATGCCCTTGCGCTCAGCCAGGCTGCGGGCGAAGGCGACCATGCGCTCGGTCGGTTCGCGGCGTCGCCGTCCCTCCGGCAAGGGGCTGTCCGCTGCCGGCGCGCTGTCCACAACCGCAGCCACCGGTGGCGGAGTGGCCGTGGCCTTGCGGGGGCGCCGCGGCTTCGGTGCCGCCGGTTCGCCATCGGCGGGTGTGGCGGCCTTGCGCGTCCGCCGACGCACCGGCTTCGCGGAGTTGTCGCTTCCCATAGCGCCGCCGCGCGCCGCCGCACCGCGCCCGGCCACGCCCCGGCGAGCGGATCGTGCCTTGGGAGCAGGCAGGCCGAGGTCCAGCAGCGTGCCTCGCTGCCCGACCAGTGCACCGATCAGCCGTTCCGCCTCCGTCGCGATGGCGTCGATCACGCGGCGGAAGTCGGCGCGGCCGGTGACCACCTCGTCCAGCTTCATTTCCCACAATGCGGTTGTCCCGGGATCCACCAGGGTGGGGGCGGCGGCGCGCAGCGTCTCGAACAGGTGCAGGCCGGCGGGCGTGGGCACCAGCCACTTCCCGTCCGCGCCCAGCAGGTTCTGCTTGCGCAGCCCCTTGATGACTTCGGCGCGGGTGGCCGGGGTGCCGATTCCCTTGGCTTCCTTCAGCCGGTCGCGCAGAGACGGCTCCTCCACGAACCGCCAGGCGTTCTGCATGGCGTCCACCAGCGTGCCTTCGTTGTAGCGTGGCGGCGCCTGGGTGCGCTTGGCCTCCACCTTTGGGTCGCTCAACGTCGCCGGCTCGCCATCGGTCAGCGGCGGCAAAGTCTGCTCGGCCTCCTCCTCCGGTTTGCCGTCGGATTCGGCGGAGCCGAAGGCCGCCTTCCAGCCCAGCTTCAGCGGGATGCGGCCGACGGCGCGGAAGGCGACGGGCTTGCCCCCCACCGGCACCGGCATGGTCACGCTGGTCTGGCGATACTCGTAGTCCGGCATCACGGCGGCGAGGTAGGACCGGCAGATCAGCGCATAGAGCCGCTTCTCGTCGTCGGTCAGCCGGACCAGCCGCGACTCCAGATCGTCCAGCACATTGACGTTGGGGATCACCGCATGGTGCGACACGCCCTCCAGCGCCTTGTCGCAGAAATGGCCGGACTTGCCCTTGCGGATCACCGGGCGGGCAATGTCGAGATGGGCGAAGCCGCGCAGCCGGGTCAGCGCGCCGACGATGGCCGGCACGTCGGCGATCTGGTTCTCCGACAGATACCGCGCCTCGGCGCGCGGATAGGTGATCAGCTTCTTGCCGTCGCCGTCATACAGCTCCTGCGCCACCGACAGCGTGCGGTCGGCGGTCCAGCCCCAGCGTTGTCCGCAGGTCTTCTGCAGCGAAGGCAGGTCGTACAGCTTGGGCGGGGCCTGCCGCTTCTCCTCCACCGTCACGGTCAGCGGGCCGCGGTGATTGTCGGCGGCGCGGGCGATGGCCTCGGCCGCAGCGCGGTCCTTGATGCGGTCCTTCGGCGCCGGGGCGTGGCGCATCTGGAAGCTGCCCTCCGCCACAGTGGCGGTCGCGACGACCTCGAAATAATCCTCGGGCTTGAAGTTGCGGATCTCCAGCTCGCGCAGACAGACGATGGCCAGTGTCGGGGTCTTCACTCGGCCGATGCCGATGACGCCTCGGGTGCCCGGGGCCAGCAGGGTCTTGGTCGCCGTGCGGGTCAGCGACAGATTGTAGATCTGGTCGGCCTGCTGGCGTGCCACCGCCGCCTCGTAGAGCGGGCGCATGCTGTCGTTGGGCTTCAGCGCCGCGAAGGCGTCGCGCAGGGTCTTCGGGTCCTGCGCCGTGAAAAGAGCGCGCCGCACCTTGCCGCGATAGCCGACATGCTCCAGAATCTCCTGCCCGATCAACTGGCCTTCGCGGTCGCAGTCGGTGGCGAGGATCACCTCGTCGCAGGCGCGCAGCGCGGCGGTGATCGCCTGCAGCTTCACAGCCTTGTTGCCGCCCTGGTCGGGACGGGTGGGATAGAGCCCGTCCGGCTTCAGCAGGGTCGGCGACCAGCGCTTCCAGGCGGGATCGACCTCGTCCGGTTCGGCAAGCCGCAACAGGTGGCCCTCGGCCGGCAGGATGCGGCCGTAACGGTCGCCCAGGGCCGCGCGCAGGTCCTTCGCCTGACTGGATTTCTCGGTGATGATCAGGGTCGCCATGCGCGGGAGAATACGGGATTGAGGGAAACGGAGCAAGAACATGCGCGTGGTCGGCACCACCTTGGCCTCGGCCGTATAGTCGCAGCCGCGCTTGCGCTCGTCATTCTGGCTGGTGCGCCCGGAGCGTATGCGGAACGGCCGCTGCTGCCCGGCGTCGGGCCGGGGGACCGGCGGGTGCCGGTGGATGCGTCGGCGGCTCCATGGCGCAGCGTCGTCCGGGTGCAGACCAACCTTGCCGGCCGCTGCACCGGGGCTTTGGTCGGGCCGCGCACGGTGCTGACCGCCGCCCATTGCCTGTTCAACCCGCGCACGCGGCGCTTTCTGCAGGCATCTTCGCTGCATGTCCTGTTCGGCTATGACCGGGGGGAGTTCACCCGGCATGTCACGGTGGCCCGCGTCGCGACCGATCCGGCCTATGATCCCGCCGCGGCCAGCCCCATGGTTTCGGCCGACTGGGCGGTGCTGACGCTGGCCGAGGCGGCGCCGGAGTCGGTGCCGCCGCTGCCCGTCAGCGCCGCGCCCCTGCCGGCCGGGACGCCGCTGATGCTCGGCGGTTACAGCCAGGACCGGGCGCAGATCCTGATGGCCGACCGCGATTGCCGGATGCTGGGGGAGAGCGCCGGGCTGCTGGTCCATGATTGCGACGCCACGCGCGGGACCAGCGGCGGGCCGCTGCTGGTGCGGTCAGCGGACCGGCAAGGGGCAAGCGGTGGCGGATGGGCCGTCGCCGGAGTCGGCGTCGCCGCCGGAAATGCCCCGGCCGTGCGCAATTTCGCGGTCGCCGCCTCCCGGTTCGCCGCACTTTTGGCGAAGGATACCGCCGCGGAGCAGCCCTGAGCGGGGGCGGCGCATTTTTTACTTCGCGCGCGGCTCTGAATGGCATAGACGTACGCGCGTCTTTTTCGAGCCCCCGGAACCCGGAGTCTTTTCGTCATGTCGATCCAGCGCTTCCACACCGGACCGCGCATGAGCCAGATGGTCGTCCATAAGGACACGGTCTATCTCGCCGGTCAGGTCGCCGACGAGCCGACGCCCGACGTCGAGCGTCAGACCGCCCAAATCCTGGCCCAGATCGACGCCCTGCTGGCGGAAGCGGGCAGCGACAAGAGCAAGCTGTTGTCTGCCACGATCTATCTGGTGGACATCGCCAGCTTCGGCGCGATGAACAAGGCGTGGGAGGCCTGGGTCGATCCGGCCAATCCGCCGGCCCGTGCCACGGTGGAAGCCAAGCTGGCGGCCCCGGAGTATCTCGTTGAAATTCAGGTCACCGCTGCTAAATAAGGCGGCGGAAACGGGGCGACCCGGCAGCCTCGGTTGGGGTGTGCCGGCGTGGCCCGAACGCTGTGAGGGCCGCGCGCTTCAATATTCCGACAAATTGCTTGTCGGTTTACGGAATGTTAATGACGCCTTAACAGATCGCCCGTAAAACCCCGACCAACCTCTGCCGCCGAAGCGGACGACCCTGACGGTCGCGCTTCGGTTGTCGCGTTACTGCAATGGAACCGCAACATGCCGCGCCAAACGCCACTGTCTGACATTCGGAACATCGGCATCATCGCCCACGTCGACGCGGGCAAGACGACGACCACCGAGCGTATTCTGTACTACACCGGTCGCAAGCACACGATCATCGACGTCCACGAGACGAAGGATCTGAAGACGTCGACCACGACCGACTACATGGAGCAGGAGCAGAAGCGCGGCATCACCATTCAGTCCGCCGCGGTTTCGGCTTTCTGGCGCGACAAGAAGATCAACGTCATCGACACCCCGGGCCACGTCGACTTCACCATCGAGGTGAACCGCAGCTTGCGCGTGCTCGACGGTGCGGTCGTGGTGTTCGACGGCGTCGCCGGCGTGGAGCCGCAGTCGGAGACCAACTGGCGTCTGGCGGACAACTACAACGTCCCGCGCATCTGCTACGTCAACAAGATGGACCGCTCGGGCGCCAACTTCCAGCGCTGCGTCAGCATGATCCGTCAGCGCCTGAACGCGCGCCCGGTCTGCATCCAGGTTCCGCTCGGCTCGGAAGACAACTTCCGCGGCATGGTCGACCTGGTCGAGATGAAGGCCTATGTCTGGTTCTCCGACGACAAGGACGCCAAGTGGGAGACCTGGGAGATCACCGACGATCTCGCCCAGAAGCTCAACCTGACCGTCAAGGAAGACCTGGACAACGTCGCCAGCATTCCGGCCCTGCGCGCCGAACTCGTCGACACCGCTCTCGAGCAGGACGACGCGGCGATGGAAGCCTACCTGGACTCCGGTGAGGAGCCGTCGGCCGACGTGCTGCGCGCCTGCCTGCGCAAGGGCACCATCACCGGCGCCTTCACCCCGGTCCTGTGCGGCTCGTCCTACAAGAACAAGGGCGTCTGCCAGGTTCTGGATGCGGTCGTCGATCTGCTGCCGGCCCCGACCGACGTCGAGGCGATCAAGACGGTGGACGAGGACGGCAACGCGAACGGCGAGCGTCTCAGCTCCGACGACGCGCCCTTCTCGGCGCTCGCCTTCAAGGTGCTGAACGACACCTACGGCTCGATGACCTTCATCCGCGTCTATTCGGGCGTGCTGACGAAGGGCATGTCGATCCTGAACTCGACCCGCGGCAAGCGCGAAAAGATCGGCCGTATGGTCGAGATGTTCGCGAAGGAAGCCAACCCGATCGAGGAAGCCCGCGCCGGCGACATCATCGCGCTCGTCTCCCTGCAGGAGACCGAGACCGGTGACACGCTGTGCGACGCCGCCCACCCGGTCATCCTGGAGCGCATGCGCTTCCCCGACCCCGTCATCAGCGTCTCGGTCGAGCCGAAGACCAAGGGCGAGCAGGAGAAGTTCTCGATCGCGCTCGGCAAGATGGTCCGCGCCGATCCGTCGCTCCGCCTGGAGACCGACCGTGAGACCGGCCAGACCATCCTGCGCGGCATGGGCGAGTTGCACCTGGAAGTGACGCTGGACCGTATGCGCACGGAGTTCGGCGTGGAAGGCAACATGGGCAAGCCCCAGGTCGCCTACCGCGAGACGATCACCAAGCCGGTCGAGTACACCTACACCCACAAGAAGCAGACCGGTGGTTCGGGCCAGTTCGCCGAAGTGAAGATCATCTTCGAGCCGCAGGAGCGTGGCGCCGGCTTCAGCTTCAAGGACGAGACGGTCGGCGGTTCGGTTCCGCGCGAGTATGTCCCGTCGGTCGGCAAGGGTCTGGAAATGCAGAAGGAAGACGGCGTCCTCGCCGGCTACCCGACTGTCGATTTCAGCGCCCGCCTGGTGGACGGCAAGTACCACGACGTCGACTCGAACGCCCTGACGTTCGAAATCGCCGCCAAGGCCTGCTTCCGTGAGGCTCTGCCGAAGGCCGGCCCGATCCTGCTCGAGCCGGTGATGAAGGTCGAGATCGTCACGCCGGAGGATTATCTGGGCGACGTCATCGGCGACGTGAACCGTCGTCGCGGCACCGTCCTGGGCCAGCTGGAGCGTGGTTCGAACATCGCCGTCGAGGCCAATGTCCCGCTGAACGAAATGTTCGGCTACATCGGCCAGCTGCGCGGCATGACCTCGGGCCGTGCGTCCTACACGATGGAGTTCAGCCACTACGAGCCGGTGCCGCGCAACGTCACCGACGAAATCGTGGCCGGCCGCAACAAGGCCGCCTGATCGCCCGACCTGAATCGCAGGCTGGCAATCGGGGCACACCCGGTAAAGCAGACGGCCGGCGGAGCAATCCGCCGGCCGTTCGCCGTTTCAAGAGGTTATGGGCGAATCTTCAACTTTCGGCTCAAGTCCGTTCCGCCAACCGGCTGAGATTGCACCGATGGTATAAGGGTCATAGGTCAGCGGGGCGGGGCGCCGAGTCAGCGCCTCTGACCAATTCTTTAGCGTTTTGCAACCAAAAAATAGTTGGCAGAGCGTCGAATCCGTGCCCAAATTTGGAGCATGATGATTCGGCGCTTCTTTTCCTTGACTGTGCTTTTGCTGCTGACCCTCGGGGTGCCGGCCGGGGCTGGGCAGGGAAACCTGCGTCTGGACGGCCTTTTCCAAGCCCTGCACAGCACCACCGACGCCGCTTATGCCGAATCGGTGGAGGAGCATATCTGGGACTTCTGGCTCGACCATCCCGACCCGGCGATGGTCCGCGACATGCGCGCCGGTGTGCTCAGCCTGAACAGCGACGATTACGCGTCGGCACTGCGGAACTTCGACGCGGTGGTTGCCCGCGATCCCTCCTATGCGGAAGGCTGGAACAAGCGCGCTGCGACTCACTACATGCTGGGCGACTATCGGTCGGCCATGCTGGACCTGCGCCATGCCTTGTCGCTGGAGCCGCGCCATTTCGGGGCGCTGGTGGAATTGGGGTTGGTCTATCTGGCGCTGGGTGACGAGAAGCCGGCGCTGCGAGCCTTCGATGCGGCGCTGAAGATCAATCCGCATCTCGGCCGGGTGCGGGCGCAGGCCGATGCCCTCCGGCACCGCGCCGCCAGTACTGACCTCTAGGCAGGCCGGCAGGATCGGCTGCTACCGATTGTCACGAGCAATACCCTCCTAAAAGACGCGCGATAGAGGTATAACCTTCGGTGATGCGACCAGGGGGCGGTCGCCGTCTCAATCCTGCGCGTCCGCAATCGGTGCGGTTGGGCCGGATGCCGGGGGTACGATGTTCGACCAAGCTATCCATTTCATCGGCGAATTGCGGGTGCTTAGCGCACTGGGCCTGCTCGGCCTGTCCTTCATCCTGCCGCTGACGATCTTCATCGGCCGCAGCAACATCAAGAATGTCAGGCAGAAGATCATCGCCGACCTGGAGTCGGTCTTCCGCATCGAGGGGTGCGAGCATGACCAGCTGATCCCGTCCTTCGAGTTCGCCGCCTACAAATACCGTGCCCTGCCGCAGGGGCCCGAGAACACGCAGCCATCGGAATGGCGGGCTTACTTCTTTCCCGTCCTGGTCTTCATCATGGTGTCGTTCAGCGGCTTCCTGACCTCCAGCGGCATGCTGCTGGGCAAGGATCGCCTGGACCATTTCCAGCCGCTGTTCAGCGGGATGACGCTGTACGGGGTCGACGGCGTTACGCCGGTCGATCTGGTGCATTACCAGCTTCAGACGGTGGCGGTGCTGTCCTTCACCTTCTTCGGCGCCTATGTCTGGTCGATCAATTACCTGATTCGCCGAATTTCCAACTATGACCTGTCACCGATCTCCTTCCTGCGCGTGACCGGCCACATCATCCTGGCCTGCGTTACCTCTGTCACCCTGCACCACGGCTATATGGATCTGGCGCAGATGGTGCCGGAAGGGGCGGTCGGCGATCGGGTGCCGGAACTGATCGTGGCTTTCCTGGTCGGATTCTTCCCCAAGCTCGGCCTGCAGACGCTGCTCAGCCGGGTGCCGCAGTTGCAGGTACGGCGGATCGACCCGCGGGCGCAGGCTTTCATCCGCGAATATCCGATCGACATGATCCTGGGCATCGACTCGTCCATCAAATTCCGGCTGGCCGAATTCGAGATCGAGGATGTGCAGAACCTCGCCACCGCGAATCCGATCCTGCTCTTCGTGGAGACACCGTACGGCATTTACGAGACGGTGGACTGGGTGGCGCAGGCCCAACTGATCCTGGCGCTCGACCTCGACCAGATCGAGGCGCTGCGCGTCGTCAATGTCCGGACGATCTTCGACATCGAGCGCTTCATGGCGCGGCCGGAGTCGCGGCCCCGGCTGGTCCAGGCGCTGAACTGCCCAAAGACGGACGGCAAGGGCACGGTGCTGCTGGCCGACCGCGGCATCACGTTGGAGAACCTGGAATCGGTTGTGCAGGCCATTGGGGAGGATCTGCATGTCCAGCGCCTGCGCCAGATCTGGCGCAACATCGAGCTGAAGCTCTGCCTCGACCTGCCGCAGGTGAACCGCGACCGCGCGCTTCTGAGTGCCGGGCGGCTGCCGCGGAGCCCGATTCCGGGCAGGGATATGGCGGTCAACGACACCGACGCTGACCGGGAACCGCCCGATACCGTGCCGGAGCTCGTGCGGACGGCGGTTCCGGCCGAGTAATCGGCCTTGACAAGTTCCGGGGTTTTTCTATAGTCCCACCCTCTCGCCGCCCCACCGGGTGGCGGGTAACATTGTGCGTTCCCAGGACCGGTCTTGTGCCGGGCGGGATTTGCTCGGTGTGTAGGCGGCCCGACGGGCTGCCGTTGAGATATCGAGATCGAGGAGAGCAGCGTGGCGCGTATCGCTGGCGTCAACATCCCCGCGCAGAAGCGCGTGGAGATCGGGTTGACCTACATCCATGGCATCGGCCCCTTCAAGGCCAAGGAAATCTGCGCGAAGCTGGCCATTCCGGCCGAGCGTCGCGTGAACGAGCTGACGGACGACGAAGTCCTGAAGATCCGCGAAACCATCGACGCCGACTACCGCGTCGAGGGCGATCTTCGTCGTGAAGTCGCGATGAACATCAAGCGTCTGATGGACCTGGGCTGCTACCGTGGCCTGCGTCACCGCAAGGGCCTGCCGGTCCGCGGCCAGCGCACCCACACGAACGCCCGCACCCGCAAGGGTCCGGCCAAGCCGATCGCCGGCAAGAAGAAGTAAGAGGACAAACGCAAAATGGCCAAGCCCTCTGCCGCTTCTC
This sequence comes from Azospirillum sp. B21, assembly GCF_008364825.1. Classification (GTDB taxonomy): domain Bacteria; phylum Pseudomonadota; class Alphaproteobacteria; order Azospirillales; family Azospirillaceae; genus Azospirillum. The sequence continues at coordinate 410,490 of NZ_VTTO01000001.1, read as the reverse complement.
AGCGCCTGCGTCGTCGCGAGCGCAAGAACATCACCGCCGGCGTCGCTCACGTGAACGCCTCGTTCAACAACACGATGATCACCATCACCGACGCGCAGGGCAACACCATTGCCTGGTCGTCCTCGGGCACCATGGGCTTCAAGGGTTCGCGCAAGTCGACTCCCTACGCCGCCCAGGTCGCTGCCGAGGACGCCGGCCGCAAGGCCCAGGAACACGGCATGAAGACCCTGGAAGTCGAAGTGAAGGGCCCGGGTTCGGGGCGTGAGTCCGCCCTGCGCGCCCTGCAGTCGATCGGCTTCCAGATCACGTCGATCCGCGACGTCACGCCGATCCCGCACAACGGCGTTCGCCCGCCGAAGAAGCGTCGCGTCTAAGTTCAGTACCGTTTCCGCACCCGCGGGGACCAACCGTTCCGGGACAGGGGGCCGCAGCCATCGCGGTCCCCTCAGCATGGGAATGGTTCGGGCCCCGCGGGTTCGTGTTCACCCGATGGCATCTTGAGGTCGATCCGTGCTTCAGAAGAACTGGCAGGAACTGATTAAGCCGAGCAAGCTGGACATCCAGCCCGGTGACGACGCCGACCGCTTCGCGACCGTGGTCGCCGAGCCGCTGGAACGCGGCTTCGGTCTGACCCTCGGCAACGCGCTGCGCCGCATCCTGCTCTCCTCTCTGCAGGGTGCCGCCGTCACGTCGATCCACATCGACGGCGTGCTGCACGAGTTCTCGTCCATCCCCGGCGTCCGCGAGGACGTGACCGACATCGTCCTGAACATCAAGACGATGGGTCTGCGCATGGGCGGCGACGGCCCGAAGCGCATGCGCCTGCGCGCCGAAGGCCCGGGCGAGGTCAAGGCCGGCATGATCGAGACCGGTCCCGACATTCAGGTCATGGATCCGGAACTGGTCATCTGCACGCTGGACAACGGCGCGCGGCTGAACATGGAACTGACGGTCGAGACCGGCAAGGGCTACGTCCCGGCCAGCCAGAACCGTCCGGAAGACGCGCCCATCGGCCTGATTCCGATCGACGCCCTGTTCTCCCCGGTCCGCAAGGTGTCCTACAAGGTCGACAATGCCCGCGTCGGGCAGGTCACCGACTATGACCGCCTGTCGATGACGGTGGAGACCAACGGTTCGGTCAAGCCGGACGACGCGGTGGCTCTGGCCGCCCGCATCCTGCAGGACCAGCTGCAGCTGTTCATCAACTTCGAGGAGCCGACGCACGCCGTCTCCGAGGAGAAGCACGAGGAGGTTCCGTTCAACAAGAACCTGCTCCGCAAGGTGGACGAGTTGGAGCTGTCGGTCCGTTCGGCCAACTGCCTCAAGAACGACAACATCGTCTACATCGGCGATCTGGTGCAGAAGACGGAGGCGGAAATGCTCCGCACCCCGAATTTCGGCCGCAAGTCGCTGAACGAGATCAAGGAAGTGCTGTCCCAGATGGGCCTGCACCTCGGTATGGAAATCCCGAACTGGCCGCCGGAGAACATCGAAGAGCTGGCCAAGCGTCTGGAAGAGCCGTACTAAGCATCTCGGCTGTTGCCGCGCCCTTTCGGTCTCCGAACGGGAAGGGCGCGTTTCCCAGGGCCGCCACGGCCCGACCCGCAAGCCGTACCAGCGTTTCGACTGGGCGGCGGGGTTCACGATCGGCTCCCCGAGGGGGGCCAAGCCATGAAGGAGGACCGCCATGCGTCACGGCGTTTCGGGACGTAAGTTCAGCAAGACCAGCAGCCACCGCAAGGCCATGTTCTCGAACATGGCGAACGCGGTGATCAAGCACGAGCAGATCTCCACCACCCTGCCGAAGGCGAAGGACCTGCGTCCGATCGTCGACAAGCTGATCACGCTCGGCAAGAAGGGTGGCCTGGCCAACCGTCGTCTGGCTTTCGCCCAGCTGCGCGACAACGAGACGGTCACCAAGCTGTTCACCGTTCTGGCGGACCGCTACAAGGACCGTCAGGGTGGCTACAGCCGCGTCCTGAAGGCCGGCTTCCGCTATGGCGATGCCGCCGACATGGCCGTGTTCGAGCTGGTCGACCGCGATGTCTCCGCCAAGGGCCAGAACTCCGGCCCGACGCAGGACGTCGCCGAGGCCGAAGGCGAGACCGCCGAGTAACATGACCGGGCATCGCGCCGGTCTTCTGCCCCGTGCGGCATCGGGTCTCAGGACCCCGTGTTGCGCAGGACGGAACCGCCGATATCGGTGATATATTAGACCCTTCCTTCGGGCCACCCCCCGAAGGAAGGGTTTTCTCTTATGTGGCCGGTCGAATGTTGCGTTCCCTTTACACGCGCCTCCAGCGCCTCTCCGCCCGCGACGATGCCGTTTGGTGGATGTCGGCGATCTCCTTCGCCGAAAGCTCCTTCTTCCCGTTGCCGCCGGACGTGATGCTGGTGCCGATGTGCCTGGAGAAGCCCAAGAAGCTGTGGTTCTACACCAACATCTGCGCGCTGGCGTCGCTGCTGGGCGGGCTGCTGGGCTATGCGCTGGGCTTCTATCTGTTCGAGAGCGTCGGACGGATGATCATCGACTTCTACAATGCGCAGGAGTCGTTCCAGCATTTCCAGGAGATGTTCGCCGAGTTCGGCCCCTGGTTCCTGATCCTGAAGGGGGTCACGCCGATTCCCTACAAGCTGCTGACGATCACCGCCGGCTTCGCGCATCTCGACCTGACGGTCTTCATCCTCTGTTCGATCGTGGCGCGCTTTTCCCGGTTCTACATGATCGCCATCCTGCTGCACTTCTACGGGCCGCAGGTCCAGCAGATCATCGAAAAGCGCCTGATGCTGGTGGCCACCGTCCTTCTGGTCGTGGTGGTCGGCGGCCTGCTCAGCTTCAAGTTCGTCTAGAGTGTGGTCGCTTCAAGCGGAACCGCTTGAAGCGTGAATCACACGGAAAACTCGGATCAGTCCGGCATGCCCTGGTCCTGGCGGTTGCGCCGGGACGGGGGCAGGGCGTCGCGGTCGGCACGGTCACGGCGCACGATCATGACGATAGCGACCGCCACGAACAGCCCGCCCAACATGGGGATGATCATCTCCCCCATGCCGATGTTGGGCAGGGCCAGCGCGCGCGAGGCCAGCATGACGAGACCAAGGACCAGCAGCGCCAGCAGCAGCCGCAGGGAGCGGTGGCGCGGCGGGTTGCGTGTTGATCTGCCGTCCGATTCCGGTGTCATTTCAGTCATTCCCTTCTTGATGCGGTTGTCGGCATAGTGGGGACCGAACGGGGGATGGTCCAGAGGGGTGTGGCATTCCGCCATGCCCGCGGCCGTCCTCACAACAAGAAGAATAGGAGCCGTCGTGGCTATGTTCCGTCCGGTACGTCTCATCGCCCCGCTGGTGGCCGTCGCCCTGCTCGGCTTGTCGGCCTGCGCCGACCGTCCGTCCGACCGTCCGGCCGCTTCGGGCCCGGCGCCCACCGTCACCGTTGTGCCCGGCCCGTCGACTCCGCGCGGCGGCGCCGACGACCAGTCGCTGCGCCTGGACAACGGCACCGGTGCCGACGTCGGCGCCTCTTGCCAGGCCCAGTGCGAGCGCAGCCACAATGTGTGCATGGACTCGGTGGCCGCGCGCAATCAGGGCGGCATCGACCGCACCGATTCGACCCCCTTCAGCCCGACCGACAACTGCAGCTTCCAGCTGAAGCAGTGCTATCAGCGCTGCGGCGCGGCGCGCTGAGGCACCGGCCATGGCGAAACGCGGCGAGTCGGGCGGTGATGCCGGCCTGTTCGAGTCGGCGGCACCCCGCCCGCTCGCCGACCGGCTGCGCCCGCGCACGCTGGACGAGGTGGTCGGCCAGGACCATCTGCTGAAGCCGGACGGTCCGCTCGGCCGCATGGTCGCGGCGCGGCGGCTGGCCTCCATGATCCTGTGGGGGCCGCCCGGCTGCGGCAAGACCACCATCGCCCGCCTGCTGGCTCACAGCACCGACCTGCATTTCGAACCGCTGTCGGCGGTGTTTTCCGGCGTCGCCGACCTGCGCAAGGTCTTCGACGCCGCGCGTGCCCGGCGGGTGGCGGGGCAGGGGACCCTGCTGTTCATCGACGAGATCCACCGCTTCAACCGCTCGCAGCAGGACGGCTTTCTGCCCTTCGTCGAGGACGGCACCGTCACCCTGGTCGGCGCCACCACCGAGAATCCGTCCTTCGAGCTGAACGCCGCCTTGCTGTCGCGGGCGCAGGTGTTCGTGCTGAACCGGCTGGACGATGCGGCACTGGAAAAGCTGCTGTCGCGGGCGGAGGCGGAAATGGGCCGGCCCCTGCCGCTGGATGCCGATGCGCGCGCAGCGGTGAAGGCGATGGCCGACGGCGACGGCCGCTTCTGCCTGAATCTGTGCGAGGAACTGTTCGCGCTGCCCGGCGAGACGGTGCTGGACACCAACGCGCTCGCCGCCACCATACAGCGCCGAGCCCCGCTGTACGACAAGTCGCAGGAAGGGCATTACAACCTCATCAGCGCCTTGCACAAGTCGTTGCGCGGGTCGGACACCGACGCGGCGCTCTATTGGTACAGCCGCATGCTGGACGGCGGCGAGGATCCCCGCTACATCGCCCGCCGGCTGACCCGCTTCGCGGTCGAGGACGTGGGGCTTGCCGACCCCAACGCCCTGACCCAGGCCATCGCGGCGTGGGAGGCCTATGAGCGGCTGGGCAGCCCGGAAGGCGAACTGGCGCTGGCGCAACTGGTCATCTATCTGGGGACGGCGCCGAAGTCGAACGCCGGCTATACCGCCTACAAGGCGTCGGTGCGCGCGGCGAAGGAGACGGGCTCCCTGATGCCGCCCAAGCATATCCTGAACGCGCCGACCAAGCTGATGAAGACCATCGGCTACGGCAAGGGCTACGAATACGACCATGACACGGCGGAGGGTTTCTCCGGCCAGAACTACTTTCCCGAAGGCATGGCTCGGCGCGAGTTCTACCAGCCGGTGGAGCGGGGGTTCGAGCGCGACCTGCGCAAGCGGCTGGACTACTGGGCCAAGCTGCGCGAGCGGCGGGGGGAGGAGTAGTCAGACCCCCACCTAACCTCCCCCGCTGAGCGGGGGAGGGACTGCCGCCACTCTCTTGCATCAGCACTTGTTCCCTCCCCCGCCCAGCGGGGGAGGGTTAGGGTGGGGGCAATAACCTCACCAAAGCAGCATTTCTTACGCCGCCATCCCACCCGACGGCGCCGCAGCGATCAGGCGGTAGTGGCTGGTGTCGGCCAGGACCGAGCAGCTCAGGGTCTTGGACACGCCGTCGTCTTCGGTGCTGACGACGCGGGCGTGGGGGATACCCAGCAGGTTGACCGTCGCCGTCACCCGCCAACCGCGGCCGCCGGCCGTGCCGACCGGTTGGAAAACCTGCCCGATCTGGACATGCTTCTTGCTCATGACGGATAAACCCTTGGACGGCCGCCCGCGCCCCATGATGGGGGCGGGTCGGCCTGTTGCACAAAACTCAACCCACAGTTAATCGCAGCAACGAGTCGCGATCAACAGGGAAACCGCGGTTTTTCCATCCCGTGCGATGACACGGGTATGATTGTCACGGACAAGCGCCCGTTCAGCAGCCCGACTTGGGCAGTGCCTCGATCTTCTCCAGCACGGCGTTGACGGTGAAATCGCCATAGTCGATCTGCATGGACTCGGCGATGCCGTTCTCCAGCAGGCGCAGGCTCATCTCATATTCCGGCTGCGCCGAATCGCTCTGCACGGGGAAGAAGGCCATGCGGACCGGCCAGGATTTGCCCACCTTCAGCAGTGGATCCTTGCCAGCTTCCTTCGGCGCGCCCGGCTTGCCGGCGACGGTCGACACCTCCGTCGGTCCCTCGGCATCCGATCCGTCGAAGATGGTGCGGGTGAAGAAGGGTTCGTTCCGCTCGGCATGGTCGAGGATCGCCAGCGTGTGGGCGGTCGGGAACATGGTGCCGGCCGGCAGTTCCATCTCCTGCGGTTCCGGCTTGGTGAACTGGGCGGTGCCGGCGCCGTCGGCCTGCAGGTTGGCCTCGCCGCGTACTTCCTCGTCCAGTTCGCCGTTCACCAGCTTGCGGACGTTGAAGCGGTAGCGCAGACCGTTCTTCGCCTCCCACGTCGTGTAGTTGGTGTTCATCGCCATGTCGTCGCCCTCGCTGTAGACGAAGCGCAGCTGGAAGCGCTGCTCCGTCGTCCAGCCGTCGCAGGCGTCGGCCCATTCGAACATCATGCGGCCACGGACGTCGCTGACCTTCGAGCCGTTGCGTGCCGATCCCAGCGACATGGCGTAGATCGCCCGATGCGGCTGGATCTTGGCCGCGACCGCCGCCATCGAGGTGGCGGCCGGCTGTGCCAGGACGGGAGTGGCCGCGAGGAGCGCACCGGCGGTGACGGTGGCGGCGAGGACCGTGCCGACGGTCGCCGGCAGGGCAGAGAGACGGTCGAGCAAGACGGGATCCACAGGTGATTGACGGCTCTGGGTGAAGTATGGGTGTTTTTGCCGCGGTCCGAAAGAGCCGCCACCCTTGATTCCTAATCAATGGAAGGGAACAGCCGGAATGACAAGCCCTGCCGAGACCCCGCTGGACGCCGCCGCCCGTCCGGTGGTGCTGCTGACCCGCCGCCTTCCCGACGCGGTGGAGGCGCGGGCGTCGCGCGATTACCGGGCGGTCCTCAACCCCGAAGACCGGGCGTTCAGCGGGACGGAGATCGCCGCCCGCGCCGCTGAGGCGGGGGCCGACGCCGTTCTGTGCTGTGCCGGCGACCGGCTCGACGCCGCCGCCATCGCCGCCCTGCCGAAGCGGGTGCGGGTGCTTGCCACCTTCTCCGTCGGGACCGACCACATCAATCTGGAGGCGGCACGCGCCCGCGGCCTGACCGTCACCAACACGCCCGACGTGCTGACCGACGCCACCGCCGACATCGCGCTGCTTCTCCTGCTGGGTGCCGCGCGCCGGGCGTCGGAGGGGGAGCGGATGATCCGGGCGAATGCCTGGACCGGCTGGACCCCGACCCAGCTGATGGGAACCCATGTCGGGGCCAAGCGGCTGGGAATCGTCGGTATGGGCCGCATCGGCCAAGCGGTGGCGGCCCGCGCCCGCGCCTTCGGCATGGCGATCCACTACAGCAACCGCCGCCGCCTGCCCCCGGAACTGGAATTGGGCGCCACCTATCATGCCGACCCGGAGGAGATGCTGGCGGTCTGCGATGTGCTGTCGCTCCACTTCCCCGCCACGGCGGAAACCCGGCATTGGCTGAACGCCGAGCGGATCGGGCGGCTGCCGCCGGGGGCCATCCTGGTCAACACCGCGCGCGGCAGCGTGGTGGACGACGAGGCGGTGATCGCCGCGCTGAAGGAGGGACGGCTGGCGGCGGCCGGGCTCGACGTGTTCGACAACGAGCCGAACCTGCATCCCGGCTATCGCGACCTGTCCAACGCCTTCCTGCTTCCGCATCTGGGCAGCGCCACGGTGGAGACGCGCAACGCCATGGGCTTCAAGGCGCTGGACAACATCGACGCGGTGATGGCCGGCCGTCCGGCGCCCGACCGGGTGGTGTGAACCGACCCCGGACGGGGGCCGGCGAAGGCTGCCCGGCAGGGATTTCCTGCCACTAAAGGGCGGCGATGGGCAGAAGATGCCGGCCGGGTGGGAAAGACGCTCCATACCCGGCCGGTGATCGGCAGGCACTTTTCGCCGCCGATCGATAAAATGCTTGGTATCTGCGGGGTGCGTGGGATTGGCACGGCGGTTGCTTGTATGAGGTCGAAGTGTTCCGACCTTCATCAGAGGAGCCGACCCCATGAACGCCATCGTCGCCGCCCTGGACCTGAAGCATCATGCCTCCGACCGTTTCGACGTGCCGGTGGGCTGGTCGCCGGTCGCGCTGGCCTCGCGCGTCGGGCTTCTGCGGGGGACCGAGCGCCAGACGCTGGACGAGACGATCGCGCTGCTCTCCGAGGCAAAGGAGACGATCGCCGAGTTGCAGGAGCGCATCGCCTACCTCGAAAGCCTGACGATGACGGACGAGCTGACCGGTCTGTTGAACCGGCGCGGCTTCTACAGCCACTTCCGCCGCGAGCTGGCATCCGCCCGCCGCAGCGGGTCCGCCGGCGGACTGCTGGTCATGATCGACCTGGACGGGTTCAAGGCGATCAACGACACCCACGGCCATGTCGCCGGCGACGCCTATCTGCGGCAGGTCGCGCGCATGATCGTCGGCAATGTCCGCCAGGAGGATGTGGTCGCCCGGCTGGGCGGCGACGAGTTCGCCGTGCTGCTGACCAACACCGACACCGCCAGCGGCCTCGTCCGCGCCCGCCAGCTGGCGGCCATCGCCGACGCCACCCATGTGGAATGGGGCGGGCACAGCCTGCCGGTCCGCTTCTCCGTCGGCACCCAGCCCTATGGTGCCGAGGACAGCGAGGACGAGGTGATGCGCCGCGCCGACGCCATGATGTACGGCGCCAAGGGTGCCCGCCGCCGCGACGCCAAGCGCAAGTGCGACACCAGGCGGAAGACCAGGCAGGCCGCCTGAGACGCGGCACCCGTCCCCACGATCGCCCGCACATAACCGCCCGCGCCCGCCGCGGGCGGTTTTTCCTGTTCGGACAGGGCGATGGGCAGTGTCAGGGGTGACGTCCATTGGTTGGGTAACGACTATTTAACCGTCGCGACCTAATCAGAAAGGGGGTATACCGGAGTGCGATGCCGCACGGGTACCCGCCGCCCGATGGTCGAATGGCGGGCGCAACCGGGTATCGGATGGCGTGAAGGCGGGGGCCAGACCCAGGGGAGGATGCATGTCAGCGGAGCCGGGCGGTCCAACCTTGGCCGGTGGTAAGCCGACGAAGACCGTCCTCATCGTCGAGGACAACGAGCTGAACATGAAGCTCTTTCATGACCTGCTCGAAGCGCACGGCTACGACACGCTGCAGACCCGCGACGGCATGGATGCGATGCGGCTGGCCCGTCTGCACCGCCCCGACCTGATCCTGATGGACATCCAGCTGCCCGAGGTGTCGGGGCTTGAGGTCACCCGCTGGATCAAGGACGATCCGGACCTGAAGTCGATTCCCGTCGTGGCCGTCACCGCCTTCGCGATGAAGGGTGACGAGGAAAAAATTCGTCAGGGCGGCTGCGAGGATTACGTGGCGAAGCCCATCTCGGTCGTGAAGTTCCTCGAAACCGTCAAGAAGTTTCTTGGGTAAGTCGGTTTTCTCTGTAGCAATTCTGCAGGAATTTGCCTTCCAATGTCCGCGCGTGTCCTTGTCGTCGATGACGTTCTGCCCAATGTGAAGCTGCTCGCGGCGAAGCTGACGCGCGAGTACTTCAATGTGCTGACGGCGTACAACGGGCCGGACGCGCTGGAGATGGTGCGGCGGGAATCGCCGGACATCGTCCTGCTGGACGTGATGATGCCGGGCATGGACGGGTTCGAGGTGTGCGAGAAGATCCGCTCCGACCCCGCCACCATGCACATCCCCGTCGTGATGGTGACGGCGCTGTCCGACATTGCCGACCGCGTGCGCGGGCTTGAGGCCGGGGCCGATGATTTCCTGACCAAGCCGGTGAACGACATCGCGCTGTTCGCGCGCGTGCGCTCGCTGGTCCGCCTGAAGATGATGATGGACGAATGGCGCCTGCGCGAAAGCACGTCCGGCCAGTTCGGCGTCATCGAACGCAGCGGCACCATGCTGAGCGAATCCTTCGAGCATGCCACCGTGTTGGTGCTGGAGGATTCCATGCTCGACCTGGAGAAGGTGACGGAGACCCTGCGGCGCGACCACAACACGGTGATGTCGGCCGACACCTGCGCCAAGGCGCTGGAACGCGCGCTGGGAAGTGAGCTGGACCTCGTGGTGGTCAGCCTGACCCTGCTGAACGAGGACGGGCTGCGGCTCTGTTCGCAGCTGCGCTCGCACGAACGGACGCGGCAGGTGCCGATCCTGCTGATGGTGGACGAGGGCGACCTGGGGCAGGTGGCCAAGGGGCTGGAACTCGGCGCCAACGACTACGTCGTCAAGCCGGTCGACCGGAACGAGTTGCTGGCCCGCGCCCGCACCCAGATCCGGCGCAAGCGCTACCAGGAACGGCTGCGCTCCAATTACGAGCAGAGCCTGTCGATGGCGCTGACCGACAGCCTGACGGGCGTTTTCAACCGCCGATACGTCAACGCCCATCTGCCGCGGCTGCTGGAACGCGCCATCGACAGCCACAAGCCGGTGTCGGTGCTGATGTTCGACATCGACCACTTCAAGGTCGTCAACGACAGCTACGGCCATGCCATCGGCGATGAGGTGTTGCGCGAGGTGTCGGCGCGCGCCAGCCGCAACCTGCGCACCTTCGACCTCGTCGCCCGGCTGGGCGGCGAGGAATTCGTCGTCATCCTGCCGGACACCGACGGGGAAGCCGCGCTGATCGTCGCCGAACGCCTGCGCTCGCGCATCGCCGACACCCCTTTCGCCGTATCGGCCGACCGCGGCGAGATCAACGTGACCGTCTCTATCGGCATCTCCATCGGCGGTCGGCTGGGCGACACGGCCGAGGGACTGATCAGACGCGCCGACGAGGCGCTGTACGAGGCGAAGCGGTCGGGCCGCAACTGCGTCATCGCCGACGCGCGCGCCGATCGAGTGGAGGGATAGGGCGGGGCGGAACTGCCCGGCCCTTGCCGTCCGTGCTGCGCCGCACCATTTGGCAAAGCCGTTCCTTCCTCCGCCGCCTCCACCACCATCTACGGGGTCCCGATGTTCGCCACCGCCAGCGGCGCCATCACCCATCTGGGCAGCAGCAGCCTTCTCGTCCCGCTTTCCGCCCTCTACGCCACCGCCCTCTGGCGGCACCATTCGGCACCGCTGGCGCTGCGCTGGCTGCTGGCGCTGTCGCTCTGCCTCGGTGTCATGGTGGTGCTGAAGCTGGTGGGGCACGGCTGCGGCCTGCCTGATTTTCCACTGTTCCCCTCGCTGTTCGCCGGCGACCGTTTCGTCAGCCCCAGCGGTCATGCCGCCTTCGCCGCCGTCTTCTACGGTTCCGTGGCTGCACTGGCCGCGCGCGACGCCCGATCCGTCTGGCTCAGGATCGGCCTGCCGCTGGCGGCGGTGGCCCTGGTGCTGGCCATCGGCGCGTCCCGTGTCGCGGTGTCGGCCCATTCGGGGGCGGAGGTGGTGGCCGGTCTGCTGATCGGCAGCCTGTCGGTCCTGCTGTTCCTGTGGACCAGCCGGAAGGACGGCGCGCCGCGCCTGCGCATCTCGCCCTGGCTGCTGGGGGCTCTCGCGCTCGGGCTCGCCCTGCTGGTCCATGCCGGCGACCCCTCCTTCGTTGAGGGAACCATCCGCCGCGTGGCATACCATTTCGGCAGCGGCGCCGGACTGTGCGAACTGGCCGGCCGGGTCTTCCCGGGCGCCCGCGGATAAGCCACCAATCGGGATGAAGCCGGCGGCGTCCTGTGGTATGACGGGCGGTCGCGCATGACCCGGAGGTTCGAGCCCCCGGAAGCCCGGCACCCCCGCAAGCGTGAGCCAGGGGGTTGCGTCCCGCGGCGCAAGGTCCTATACCGACGCCCCGTTTCCGTTCCGTTCCGGCCAGGTCACTTCCGCACCGCATGTCGCTATTCGATGCCCTGCCGCGTGGCCCTTCGGGTGGCGCCGCCGTCCCCTTCGCCCAGGAGGACCTGACGCGCGTCTTCGATGCCAAGACGCTGCAACGCGGTCGCACGCTGATGATGACCGGTGCGGTGACGCTGGGGCCCCCCGGCGGCGACCGGATCAAGGCGGAGGTCAGCGACCTCGGCCGCCGGCTGGGGGTGACGGTGTACCCGGTGCAGGGCAAGCGCGGCGTCGTGCTCGACCGCAGCTGCACCTGCGGCCGCAACGCCTGCGCCCACATGGCGGCGGCGGCGATGCTGGCGCTGGAAAGCCGCCCGGAATGGCGCCGCGCCTCCTTGTTCGACGTCGCCGACGTGAATGCGCCGATTGCGCCACCCCCGATCCCATCCCCGGTGACCGCGCCGGCAAGCCTCTCGCCGGCCCCGCAACCGAAGCCGCCCGCGGCCCCACCGGCGCCCCCACCGGCGCCCCCCGCGCCGAAGCCCCCGCTGTCGCTGGTCCGCCCGCCGGTCCCGCCGCCGATCCGCACCATCGCGCCTCCTCCCCCTCCGCCGGCCGCGCCGAAGCCGGAGCCGGTACGCAGCCTGCGCTGGACGCTGGAGCCGGGGCAGGGCGATGTCGCCTGCTACATCCTGGCGGAGTTCGTGGCGGAGGGATCGGCCGACAGCAGCCCGGCCACTCCGCGCGACGTGCTGGCGAAGGCGCCGCGCTCGCTCGACGGTGACGCCGACCGTGCCATCGCCCGGCTGCTCGGCGGCGGCGGGACCGAGCGCACGCCCGTCGCCAAGAGCCGGGGGGAGGCGGTGGACCGCCTGCTGCGCCGCCTGCTCTCCACCGGGCGACTGCGCTGGCGCGACGGCACTCCGCTGGCCGAGGCGCCGGGCCGCACCGTCCGCACCTTCCGCGATCCCGCCACCCGCAAGCTGCGCCCGACCGGCCTGCCCGAACGCAGCGTGCTGGTGAAGGGCCAGTCCTATTGGTGCGTCGACAGCGCCACCGGCACCGTCTTCCCGGTCGATCTCCAGGTGGTGGAGGTGCCGAAGGCCAAGCCGGTGCCGCCCGCTCCCGTCCCGCCGCCGGTTCCATCCAAAGCGACGCCGTCCCGCCTGTTCGGCCCGTCGCGCGGCGGTGTCGCGTCGATGCCGCGCATCACCGCGCCGCCGCCGATGCCGGGTTCCAACTTCCGCGACACCGGCATTCCCGGCGTGCGCAGCGGCGCTGCCGATGCCGCGGCCATCGTCGAGCGGTCGCCGCGCATCATCGCGCGGCTGGGCCGCGTGGTGACGCCGGCCGACGGGCTGGTCGATGTGCTGCGGCTGTCCTTCGATTACGGCGAGCCCGGCCGGCCGGTGGAGATCGAGCCCGACGACCAGCGCCAGTTCGCCCGCTACGAGGACGACTTCGGCGACGTCACCTTCGTCCGCCGCGACAAGGCCGACGAACAGGCGGCGCTGGACCGGCTGTCCGGCCTCGGCTTCGCCCAGGCGCGGATCGAGCCGCCGAAGGGCGCGCTCAACGCCCGCGGGTCGCGCGTCCACTGGCTGACCGGCCGCGACGTGGAGGAGCGCTGGCAGCATTTCCTCACCACCGAGGTCCCGGCCCTGACCAAGGCCGGCTGGGTCATGGAGGTCGGCGCCGATTTCGGCACCAAGGTGATCGAACCGGGGGCCGAGGTCGAGGTCGCGGTGAGGGATGCCGGCGACGGCTGGTTCGACCTGGACGTCGGCGTCGAGATCGACGGCGAGCGCCAGCCGCTGCTGCCCATCCTGGCCCGGCTGGTGGAGAAGGGCGGCCTGTCGACCACCCGCATCATCGACGGCCGCGCCCACATCGTTCTCGACGACGGCAACGTCCTGGCCCTGCCGGCCGAGCGCATCGAGAGGCTGCTCAGCGTTCTGGAAGCGATGCTGGACAGCGGGCGCAGCAGCGGCGACCGGCTGAAGGTGCCGCTGGCCGAGGCCGACTCCCTGCTGGACATCGACGACCTGATCGCCCGGCGCGGCGACGAGACGGCGCAGATCGACGGCTATCTCCAGCGCCTGCGCGCCGACGAGATGCCGGGCGACATGACACCGCCGCCGGGCTTCAAGGGCGAACTGCGCGACTACCAGCGCGGCGGCCTCGCCTGGATGCAGAGCCTGCGCGCCAACAACGTCGCCGGCATCCTGGCCGACGACATGGGGCTGGGCAAGACCGCCCAGACGCTGGCCCACATCGCCATGGAGGAGCATGAGGGCCGGCTGACCGAGCCCTGCATGGTGGTGGTGCCGACCAGCCTCGTGCCGAACTGGGTGGCGGAATCGGAACGCTTCACGCCGCATCTGCGGGTGGTGGTGCTGCATGGCGTCGACCGTCACGGCAAGCTGGCCGACATCGGCCGTGCCCACATCGTCGTGACCACCTATGGCGTGGTGGCGCGCGACATCGACCTGCTGAAGCGGCTGACCTGGCACATGATCGTGCTGGACGAGGCGCAGGCGATCAAGAACCCGGACGGCAAGGCGACCCGCGCGGTTGCGGCGCTGCCGGCACGGCACCGGCTCTGCCTGTCCGGCACGCCAGTGGAGAACAATCTGGGCGAGCTGTGGAGCCAGTTCGCCTTCCTGATGCCGGGGCTGCTGGGCGACCGCAAGGATTTCGGCAAGCGCTATCGCGTGCCCATCGAAAAGCGCGGCGACAACACCCGCGCCAACCTGCTGATGCGCCGCATCCGCCCCTTCCTGCTCCGCCGCACCAAGGAGGCGGTGGCGAAGGAGCTGCCGCCGAAGACCGAGGTGGTGGTGCGCATCGACCTCGACCGCGACCAGCGCGACCTGTACGAGACCATCCGCCTGTCGGTGAACGAGACGGTGCGCGCGGCGCTGGCCGCAAGCGGCAAGGGGCTGGGTCAGAACGCCATCGCGGTGATCGACGCGCTGCTGAAGCTGCGTCAGGTCTGCTGCGATCCGCGCCTGCTGAAATCGCTGGGCGGGGTCGGCGGCGGCGCAGGCGGCGGCAAGGGGCGCCACAGCGCCAAGCTGGCCGCCCTGACCGAGATGGTGAAGGAGATGGTGCCGGAAGGCCGGCGCATCCTGATCTTCTCGCAGTTCACGACCATGCTCGACCTGATCAAGCTGGAGCTGGAGAAGGCGGCGGTTCCCTATGTCGAGCTGACCGGCCGCACGCTGGACCGCGCCGAGCCGGTGAACCGCTTCCAAGCCCGCGAGGTCCCGGTCTTCCTGATCAGCCTGAAGGCCGGCGGCCGCGGCCTGAACCTGACCGCCGCCGACACGGTGATCCATTACGATCCCTGGTGGAACCCGGCCGCGGAGGATCAGGCGACCGACCGCGCCTATCGCATCGGCCAGGACAAGCCGGTCTTCGTCTACAAGCTGATCGCCGCCAACACGGTGGAGGAACGCATCCTCGACCTCCAGCGCCGCAAGGGCAGCCTGTCGGCCGCCACCATCGAAGGCAAGGGGCTGGTCAGCGCGCTCGATGGCGGCGACATCGACTATCTGCTTGGCGACGGGGAGGAGGATTAGGCGTCAGCGCGACCGTGACTGGCCGATATCCGGCTGAGTGCGGCTGTGCAACAGTGTACGCCGCGCCGGCCGGCATGTTATCGGCCGTGTAGCCCGTCATTGTGCGCGATGTGTTTGGGGAGTGTCATGGCCTCGATTCAGGAAGCCTTGCGGGTCGCCGTCGACCACCACGGGGCCGGGCGGCTGCGGGAGGCGGAAATCCTCTATGGCCGCATCCTCGACGCCGCTCCCGAAACCCATGCCGCATCCCATCTGCTGGGCATGCTGCTGGCGCAGACCGGCCGCCTGCAGGACGCGGCGTCGCGTATCGCCGCGGCGGTTCGCGCCCAGCCGGACATTGCCGATTACCACCGCGATCTCGCCAAGGTCCATCAGGCGCTCGGGCTGCCGGCGGACGCCATGGTCGGCCAGCGCCGTGCCGCCGCCCTGCGGCCCGACGATGCGGCGGCCCTGGCTCTCCTCGGCGTGGCGGCGCAGATGACGGGCGACACCGGCGCCGCCATCGATGCGCTGGACCGGGCGCTGACGCTCGACCCGCGCGACGGCGAAACCCGGAAACGGTTGGGACTGTTGCTGGAGTTGCGCGGCCTCGACCATCTGGAGCGGCGGCGGGCGGAGCTGGCGGTTGCCGATCTGTCGCGCCTGCCCGCTTTGGAACCGCCGACGGCGGAGCGGCTGTTCCAACTCGGCAACGCCTTGTCACGCGCCGGGCGGCCCGGCGATGCGCTGGCCCGTTACCGGCAGTCGCTGGCGCTGCAACCCGGCCATGTCGGGGCGGTCTTCAACCTTGGCGTCGTCACCCGGCAGGCGGCCGGCCTGGATCTGGAGGCGCTGGAGCAGGCGGCGACGTTTCTGGCCCGGGCGGTGGCGCTGGCGCCCGATTTCCTCGACGCCCGCGAGAACCTCGCCATCACTCTCTTCCAGTCCTACCGGGAGGAGGAGGCGCTGGTGCAGGGTAGCCGGCTCCTCGCGATGAAAGCGCGGATCGCGGCGCAGGAGGGCGCGGCGCTGGCTTTGCCGCCGCTTCGGGACCGCCCGGCCGCTCCGGAGGGGCGCATCCGCGACGTGGTTGCCTTCAGCCTGTGGGGGACGGCCGACATCTACCGCCGTGGTGCGGTGGAGAATGCCCGGCTGGTGCGGTCGGTCTATCCCGGCTGGACCTGCCGGGTTTACCACGACGACAGCGTGCCGCCGGAGATTCTGGCGGAGTTGGACGAACTGGGCGCGGAACGGGTGGCAATGCCGCCCGGCAGCGGCCCGGTCAACGGCCTCTACTGGCGCTTCCTGGCCTCCGACGATCCGACCGTCCGCCGTTTCGTCTGCCGCGATTGCGATTCGCGCGTCGGTCCGCGCGAACGGGCGGCGGTCGAGGCGTGGATCGCCTCCGGCAAGCCCTTCCACGTCATGCGTGACCACCCGCTGCACAGCGAACTGATGCTGGCGGGCATGTGGGGCGGGACCGCCGGCCTTTTGCCGCCTCTGGAACCGCTGATCGAACGCTTCGCTGCGGCGGAGGCCGACCGCTGGCAGGACCAGCGCTTCCTCCGCTCCCACCTGTGGCCGCTGATCGCCGATGCCTGTCTTGTCCATGACAGTCACCAGCCGTACCACGGGGTTTCGTTCCCCGAGCATCCCGGCGACCTGGCGGAGCATGCCGTCGGCCGGCGCGTAGCGTAGGCCGCAACACCGTCCCGGCAATCCTATCCAAGACGGCCGCCGCGCCCGCCTGTTAAACTGCGGCATGGACCAGCACTCCGCATTGATCCGAACCCCGGCCGTCGGCGGCGACTTCGCCCGGCTGTGGCGGGAGGCGCGTTTCGACGGCATGGAATGCCTGAACGCCCGCTTCCAGCGTCACAGCTATGCGCCGCACACCCACGAGACCTATGTGGTCGGCGTCATCACCGCCGGGACCGAACTGTACCGCTGCCGCGGCGCCGAACGGGTGGCGCGGGCGGGGCAGGTGGTGGTGCTCGACCCGGAGGTCCTGCACGACGGCCGGCCGGCGGAGGACGGCTATGCCTATCGCATGTTCTACCCATCGGTCGCCCTGATCGAACAGGCGATGGCCGACGCGGTCGGCCGGCCGGTCGCGCCGCATTTCGCCGCCACCGAACTGGACGATCCGGAGCTGTTCCAGTCCTTGCGCGGCCTGCATCATGGGCTGGAGGGGCCGCATCGCGAACCCTTGCGCACCGACACCGACGCGTTGCGCGCCTTCACCGCGCTGGCCCTGCGCCACGGCGACCTGAGCGCCCGCCCGCGGGAGGTGGGGCGGGAGCCGGCGGCGGTCCGGCGTGCGCGGGAATTTTTGGACGCCCATCTCGACAGCCCGGTCGAACTGGCCGATCTGGCGGCTGCGGCCGGGCTCAGCCGGTTCCACCTGCTGCGCGTCTTCCGGGCGGCGGTGGGGACGACCCCGCATGGCTATCTGACCGACCGGCGGGTTGCGCAAGCCAAGCGGATGCTCATCGGGCCGCTGCCGCTCGCCGACGTGGCGCTGGCCTGCGGCTTTTGCGACCAGGCGCATTTCAACCGGGTGTTCAAGGGGCGGGTCGGCGTCTCCCCCGGTCAATACCGGCGCGGCAGCAATCCCGTCCAAGACGCGTGCGCCTCGGTCGCCTAGCTTGCCGCCCATGAGCAAACATATGGCACACATATGAGTACGGACGGCATCACCATTCCGGCATCCCCGCGGCAGGAGTTCGCGGCGGGTGTCGTCCATTGCCTGCCCATCGTGGCGGGTGCGGTGCCCTTCGGGTTCCTGCTGGGCAGCCTCGCCGCCAAGGCCGGGCTGTCCGCGCTGGACATGGGGCTGATGAGCGCGCTGGTCTTCGCCGGCAGTTCCCAGTTCGTCGCGGTCGAACTGCTGGACAAGAATGGGAGCGGGGGCAGCGCCGGGCTGGCGGTGATCGGCGCGATCCTGCTGGTCAACCTGCGCCACCTGCTGATGGGGGCGACGCTGGAGCCGCGCTTCCGCGGCATCCCGCGCGCGCGGGCCGGTCTGGCGCTGTTCTTCATGACCGACGAGCAATGGGCGCTTGCCCTGCGCCGCGGACCGGAGCTGACGCTGGCCTATTGGTACGGGGTGGCGGCGACGCTGTATCTGGCGTGGCTCGCCAGCACGGTGGCCGGGACGCTGGCCGGGGCGCTGATCGCCGATCCCACCGCCTGGGGGCTGGATTTCACCTTCATCGCCGTCTTCCTCTGCCTGCTCGCCGGATTCTGGCGAGGCGTCGGCTCGCTGCCGCCCTGGCTGGCGAGCGCCGCCGCCGCGCTGGCCGTCCATGCGCTGTCGCCTGGCGGCACCTGGCACATCATCGCCGGTGCGCTGGCCGGCGGGGCAGTGGCGGCTATCCAGGGGAAAAGGAGGGCGCGCGATGCTTGAGTCGCTGCATCTGGATTGGAGCGTCTTCGCCATCGTGCTGGGCGGGGCGCTGGTCACCTGGATGACCCGGATCGGCGGGCCGTGGCTGGTGGCGCGGGTGCGGCTCGGCCCGGCGGCCAATGCGGCGCTGGAAGCCACGCCGGGCGCGGTGCTGGTGGCGCTGGTGGCGCCCGCCGCCCTGTCGCGGCCGTCCGACGCGCTGGCCGCCGCCTTCGTCTGCCTGATCGCCCGCCGTGTGCCGATGGTGGTGGCGGTGGCGGCCGGCGTGGCCGCCGTCGTGCTGCTGCGCCGCCTGCTGTAGCAACTGTTGCAAACTGCCGTCTGGTGAAGTGCGCGGGGGATGCCTATAAGTCGGGGATGACCGACCCGATCCACGCCGCTTCCGCGCCCGCATCCAACCCGGCTGCTTTCGACCCGCACGCCCTGCCGCCGCTGCGCGACGTGATCGCGCGCTTCGGGCTGGAGGCGCGCAAGTCGCTGGGGCAGAACTTCCTGCTCGACCTGAACCTGACGGGGCGGATCGCGCGCTCGGCCAACCTGCCGGCCGGCACCACCGCCATCGAGGTCGGTCCCGGTCCCGGCGGGCTGACCCGCGCGCTGCTGGCGACAAACGCGGTGAAGGTCATCGCCATCGAACGCGACCGCCGCTTCATCGAGGCGCTGCAGGACGTGATCGAGGCGTCCCAGGGCCGCTTGAGTATCGTCGAGGCCGACGCCCTGACGGTGGACCCGGAAGACCTCGCCCCCGCGCCGCGCGCCATCGTTGCCAACCTGCCCTACAATGTCGCAACCCCGCTTCTGCTCGGCTGGCTGGCGCGGATCGAGGCCTATGTCAGCCTGACGCTGATGTTCCAGAAGGAGGTCGCCGACCGGCTGGTGGCGAAACCGGGCAGCAAGGCCTATGGCCGGCTGTCGGTCATCACCCAATGGCGTTCCGACGCCCGCGTGCTGTTCAACCTGCCGCCGCGCGCCTTCACCCCGCCGCCGAAGGTCGAGTCGACGGTCGTCCACCTGACCCCGCGGGCCAACCCGGAGCCGGCGGACTGGCGCGCGCTGGAACAGGTCACCGCCGCCGCCTTCGGCCAGCGCCGCAAGATGCTGCGCCAGAGCCTGAAGTCGCTGGGCAATGCCGAAGCCCTGCTGGAGGAGACCGGCCTCGCCCCGACCGCGCGGGCGGAGGAGATCGACGTCGCCGGCTTCGCCGCACTCGCCCGTGCCTTCCGTGCCCGCCATCCTCTGGAGCCACCGTCGGAGAAGCCGACATGATCCGGGTTACCCCCCGCATCAGCCTGGACGAAAACGAGCTGCAGGAGGAATTCGTCCGCGCCTCCGGCCCCGGCGGCCAGCATGTCAACAAGACGGAGTCGGCGGTCCAACTGCGCTTCGACGTGCGGCGCTCGCCCAATTTGCCCGATCCGGTGCGCTACCGGCTGGAGCGGCTCGCCGGGTCCCGCCTGACCCAGGACGGCGTGCTGATCCTGGTCGCCGACCGCCACCGCTCGCAAATCCGCAACCGGGAAGACGCCCGCGAGCGCCTGATCGACCTGATCCGCGATGCCGCCGCCCCGCCGCCGCCGCCCCGCCGTCCGACCAAGCCGACCAAGGGCTCCAAGGAGCGGCGGCTGGAAGGCAAGGCCAAGCGGTCGGAGGTGAAGAAGATGCGCGGGAACGTTAACGACTGAGCGTTCCCGATCAGAGCGCCATCTTCATTTCGACATCGTCATAGTCGACCCGCAATCCGTCCTGGTCGTCGATCAATCCGGCCTCGACCAATGCGGTCACGTCCATATGGACATTGCGATAGTCGCGGCCCAGCGCACCGGCCAGCGCCCGGATGCTGGCGGTGGGATTGCGGTGCAGATACCGAAGGATTTCCAGCCGCTTCGGCGTCAGGATCCGGGCCATTCCCTCAAAGGATTCGAAGGTGATGTGGTGTTCCCGGACGGTCTCCCCCGCTTCATGGCGGCGGAGCGCATCCTTGATCGCAGCCGCCTCTGCCTGGAGATCGACACCGATGTGGATCTGAAGCGTCGTCATAATCTTCCCTCTCTGACTGCGGCGACATCGGTGAAGAACTCGTCGATCAACTGCTCGATGGTCTCGAACCGAACCGGCAATTCCTGACCACGGACGTGCTTGTGGTCGCCCTTTCCCTTCTCGTTGTCGTACCCGACGATCCGCTCGCCGTGCCTGCCGAAGAACAGGCTGTATTTGTACCGGTGTTCCGACGGCGGCACCGGAGCCGCAACCGACCAGACCCGTACCTGGACGATGCTACCGTCGTCGTAGATAGTCTTGCGGGAAAGGAGGAGCGCGGCTTTACGCATGCTTCAATATAGGCGACATCCTGCGATGTGGTGAAGTCACATATGGCGGATTCTCACATCAGGCGGCTCGCTGCTGAACATGCGTGCTGGGAAACCGTCCTCTGATTCAGGCAGACATGCCCGCCATGAGGCAGGCGCATTGGACGGCTCAACCATCCCGTGCCAGCCTTTGCCCTTCGCTTGCCCGTGAAACATTCCCCCGTGAGGACAAATCCGGGGCCGGAGACGTTCGATGAGTCATCCATCCGCCAGCGCCGCCCTGCCGTCGCCGACCTCGGCCCGTCTGTCGGTCGGCTTCGCCTGGGTCGGGCACACGCTGATGCACATCGTGTCGGCGCTGTTCCTGACCATCGTGCTGGCGCTGGAAACCGAATGGAAGCTCTCCTATGACGAACTGATCCGGCTGTGGACGCTGGGGGCCTTCATGATCGGGCTGGGGGCGCCGCTGGCCGGCTGGCTGGGCGACCGCTGGAGTTCGGCCGGCATGATGGCGGTCTTTTACCTGATGACCGGCGGCGGGGCGGTGATGGCGGGCCTGTCGGATGGGCCGGAGATGCTGATGTGGTCGCTGGCCCTGCTGGGGCTGGGGGCATCGATCTACCACCCCGTCGGCATGGCCTGGATGATGGCGAATGCCGAGAATCGCGGCAAGGCGATGGGCTGGCTCGGCCTGTTCGGCACCTTCGGCGTCGCCACCGCCGCCATCGTCGCCGGTAGTCTGACGGAGTGGCTGAACTGGCGCATGGCCTTCATCATCCCCGGCGCCATCTGCCTCGTGATGGGTGCCGCCCTGGCCCTGCTGATCATGAGCGGCATCGTCCAGGACCGCCATGCCGACGTGAAGCCGCAGCCCAAGCCGTCGCGCGGCGACGTGGTGCGCGCCTTCTTCGTGCTGTCGCTGACCATGGTCTGCGCCGGGCTGATCTTCAACGCCATGCAGGTCGTGCTGCCCAAGCTGTTCGAGGCGCGGCTGGGCGGCTGGCTCGGCAGCGGAACGCTGGGGGTCGGCGGGCTGGTGACGGCGGTCTACCTGATCGCGGCCCTGCCGCAGATGATCGGCGGCGTGCTGGCCGACCGCCATTCGCTGAAGCGCGTCTATATGCTCTGCCTGCTGGTCCAGATCCCGATGATGGCCGCGGTTTCCGTCCTGGCCGACCTGCCGCTGGTGGCCGCGGCCGCGATGGTCGTCATCGCCTCGCAGACGCAGATCCCGGCGGAGAACATGCTGCTGGCGCGCTACACCCCGGACAAGCATCGCGGGTTGGCCTTCGGCGCCAAATACATCCTGTCCTTCGGCGCCGGTCCGCTGGCGGTTCAACTGGTTGCCTGGGTCTATGAGCGCACCGGCGAGTTCACCATGCTCTACCTGACCCTGTCGGCGCTGGCGGCCCTAGCCTTCGCCGCCGCCCTGCTGCTGCCCGACGACCGCCGCAAGGCCGAACCGGTGGCGGCCCCCTTGCCGGCGGCGGAGTGAAGTGCGTTACAGATTGTCCCGCAGGTCGGCCAACGTGACCATCAGCATCATCGGGTCCATCGGCGAGGTATCGAGCCCGAGGCGAAGATAAAATCCCTTCGCCTCATCCGACAGCGCATGGACGATCAGCCCGCGGACGCCGATTAGATCGGCGGCCTGCACGACCCGCAAGGCGGCGTCACGGAACAGCGCCCGGCCGAGGCCCTGCCCCTGCCGTGTCCGGGAAACGGCGAGCCGCGCCAGCACCACCACCGGGATCGGATCGGGCATGTTGCGGCGGAAGCGTCCCGGTGCTTCGGCAACCGCGACCGCACTCGATGCCAGAGCATAATAGCCGGCGATCTCGTCGCTGGCACAGGCGACGAAAGTCCGCGACGCGCCGCTGGCCTGGTTGGCCATTGCCCGGCGTTTCAACCAATTGTCCAAGGACGGCGTGCCGGACTCGAACAGGTCGACGCGATGGTGGGATGCAAGCGGCTCGGGCGCGGACAGCGTCATTCGCTGTCCCAGGGTGCCGGTGTCCGCAAGGTCCGGCGCAGCTTCTCGTTAGGCTTGGGCGGTGCGTCGAGCCGGGCGAGGAACGCTGCGTAGGCCTCGGGGCTGGCCGCGATGATCGCGCGGTCGAGCAGAGCATCCTCGGCGGCGCGGCGGGCGGCCTCCAGGATGAAATCCGTGCGGTTCTTGCCCTGCGCCTGGGCCGCCCGGTCGATCAGGCTGCGCTCTTCCGGGCGGATGCGGATGTTCAGCGTCTCGCGCCGGGACTTCTCTTCTGACGGTTCGACAGGCTGCATGGCGGCCACCTCCGGTTAGGGAGACAGCCTGCCACAGCGCAATGACAATGTCATTACGAACCTACCTGTCCGCCGTTGGGGCGCGCCGGTCCTCCCGGCGCGCTCCCCGGCGAGTCCTCACGCAATCGTCTTGTTCAGCGCCTGATCCAGATCGGCGATGATGTCCTCCGCCGTCTCCAGCCCGATGGACAGGCGGATCACCTCGGGACCGGCGCCGGCCGAGGCCTGGGCTTCCGCCGACAGCTGGCGGTGGGTGGTCGAGGACGGGTGGATGATCAGCGACCGGGCATCGCCGATGTTGGCGAGGTGGCTGAACAGCTCCACGCTCTCCACCACCTTCACGCCGGCCTCGAAACCGCCCTTGACGCCGAAGGTCAGCACCGCACCGGCGCCGCGCGGCAGGTACTTCTTCGCGAGATCACGGTACTTCGACGAGTCCAGCCCGGCATAGCTGACCCAGCTGACCGCCGGATGGCTTTCCAGGAACTGCGCCACTTTCAGCGCGCTGTCGGCGTGGCGCTGCATGCGCAGCGGCAGGGTTTCGATGCCGTTCAGCGTCAGGAAGGCGTTCATCGGCGCCTGGCTCGGCCCCAGGTCGCGCAGGCCCACGGCATGGCCGTGGATGGTGAAGGCCAGATGGCCGAAGGTCTCGTGGAAGCGCAGGCCGTGATAGCCGGGGTCGGGCTCGCTCAGCGCCGGGAACTTGCCGGACTTGCTCCAGTCGAACTTGCCGCTGTCCACCACCACGCCGCCGACCGAGGTGCCGTTGCCGGACAGGAACTTGGTGGTCGAATGCACCACCAGCGTGGCGCCCCACTGGATCGGGTTGATCAGGTAGGGGGTGGCCAGCGTGTTGTCGACGATCAGCGGGATGCCGGCATCGTCGGCGATCTTGGCGATGGCCTCGATGTCCGTCACCACGCCGCCGGGGTTGGCGAGGCTTTCGACGAAGATCGCCTTGGTCTTCTCGGTCAGCGCCGCCTTGACGTTGTCGACGGTGTCGGTGTCGACGAAGCTCGGCTGCCAGCCGAAGGCGCGGGGGAAGCTGATGCCGAGCTGGTTCAGCGAGCCGCCATAGAGCTTCTTCGACGCGACGATGTGGTCGCCGGGCGCCATCAGCGGGAACAGGGCCAGCAGTTGCGCGGCATGGCCGGACGAGGTCGCGGTGGCGCCGGCGCCGCCTTCCAGGTTCGCCAGCCGCTCTTCCAGCACCGCCACCGTCGGGTTGGTCAGGCGGGAATAGATGAAGCCGACCTTCTGCAGGTTGAACAGCGAGGCGGCGTCGTCGACATCGTCGAAGACAAAGCTGGTGGTCTGGTAGATCGGCGTCTGCCGGGCGCCCGTCGCCGGGTCGGGTGCGGCGCCGGCATGGATGGCACGGGTCTCGAAGCCGAAGCTCTTCTGCTCAGTCATCTGTGTGATTCCCCCAGTTTTTCAGATCAGCTTTTTGAACGATTTCGTCGGTGCCATACGGCGCGTCACCAGCACATTGGAATTGATCCCGATCCGGCCGATCTCGCCGTACAGGCGCTGGATTTCCATCTTGGGGCAACGGTCCATCACCACGGTCAGTCCGGCGGCCTGCGCCCGCGCCGCCGCCTCGTCGTTGCGGACGCCCAGCTGCATCCACACCACCTTGGCGCCCGCCGCGATGGCCTCGTCCGTCACCCCGCCGGCGGCGGCGGAGTTGCGGAAGACGTCGACCATGTCCGGCGGCTCCGGCAGATCCTTGAGGCTGGCATAGACCGGCAGGCCGAGGATGGTCTGGCCGGCCATCTTCGGGTTGACCGGGATTACCGTGTAGCCCTTGTCGCGCAGGTACTTCATCACGAAGAAGCTGGCCTTCACCGGGTCGGCGCTGGCCCCCACCACGGCGATGCTCTTCGTGGTTTCCAGCACGCCGCGCAGGAACGCGTCGGTGTAGTCGGCCGGCTCGGTGATCTTCTGCCCGCTCATCGACCGCACCAGACGGGCGTGCGCTTGCCCAGGAAGGCGTCGATGCCCTCGGCGGCGTCCTGCGCCATCATGTTCTCGGTCATCACCTTGGCCGCATAGGCGTAGGCGCCTTCGGCATCCAACTCGATCTGGCGGTAGAAGGCTTCCTTGCCGGTGGCGAGGGTCAGCGGCGATTTGGAGGCGATCTTCGCCGCGACGCTGTCCACCACCTCGTCCAGCTGGTCGGTCGGCACCGCGCGGTTGACGAGGCCGATGCGCTCCGCCTCATCCGCATCGATCAGGTCGCCCAGCAGCAGCATCTCCATCGCCGCCTTGCGCCCGACCGCGCGGGTCAGCGCCACCATCGGCGTCGAGCAGAACAGCCCGATGTTCACCCCCGGCGTGGCGAAGCGCGCCTCCTCTTCGCAATAGGCGAGATCGCAGGTGGCGACCAGCTGGCAGCCGGCGGCGGTCGCCACGCCGCGGACCTTGGCGATCACCGGCTGGCGGATGCGGTTGATCGTCAGCATCAGGCGGGAGCACTGGGTGAACAGCGCCTCGTACAGCTCGCGCGACGGGGCGGCGCGCATCTCCTTCAGGTCATGCCCGGCACAGAAGGCGCCGCCGGCTCCGGCCAGCACCACGGCGCGCACGGAGCGATCTTCGTGGATGGCGTCCAGCGCGCCCTGCAGCGCCGCCATCAGCCCCACCGACAGCGCATTGCGCGCCTTCGGCCGGTTCAGCGTCAGCGTGGCGACCCCGTCGCGATCCTCGCGCAGGACCAGAGGGGCATGGGGATCGTGTGTGGAAAGCGCGGCGCTCATGGTCGTTGTCCTCCCGTATTCCTTTGGTTGCGCACCGCCGGCAGCTTAACGCGCCGCGCCTGCGGGTGACACGGGGAACCTGCAGGGCAGGGACAATGAGACGACAGGTGGAGGAGGAATTCAACAGGTGTTTTTGCTATAACCCTTAAAAAATCTATTATTTTAATAGAGAATGCATCTGAGCCAAGCCGTGCGGACCGACGCCCGGTCTGTGCGGCAGGCGTGGTCAGACCGAGAAGTGAAGCCGTCCGGCGATGTAGCTCAGATGGGCCTCGACCATGTCGCCAGTCCGGACCCGCCGGTCGATCGTCAGGAATTGCAAAGCCTGCTGCCAATGGCGCGACTCCGAACCCGGAGCGGTGGACAGCATCGTGTGGTCGTCGATGTGCAGTTCGAACCAGAAGGCGATGGCGTGCAAGGCACCATCGGCGGCGATTGGAAGGCGGGCGGACCCGACCGGCCCATGCGCGGGTGGATTGCGCAGGTCGATCCAGCAGACATCGGTCGGCGGCGCCAGCGGCCGGTGCGGCAGATCGTTCAGCGCCAGTACCATGTAGGAGGGATTGCGATACGCCTCCAGCCGCGACAGGTCGAATCCGGCGATGGTGCCGATCGGGTTTGCGCTTCGCAAGGCGGGGCATTCGATCGGCATCGCCCTGATGACCGCGCCTCGCGGCAGGATTACGGCATCGGGTTTCACCAGGGCGCGCGCGGCCTTGGCCACGCTTGCGGCGGCACCCTCGCCCAGCAGTCCGGCGTCAAGGATTTCGGAGATCAGCAGATCGGCCGGTTCGGGAAGATCGATCCCGACGCGCAGTTCCGACGACCGCTTGTTGATGATGGTGATCCGGTCCGACAAGCCGTTGTCGGACACGATTCCCCTCGCGAGTTCCGCCAGCGGCCGCGACAGTTCGCAGCTGTAGACATGGGCGGCGCCGGCCCGGGCCGCCATCAGGGCGAGCAGGCCCGCACCGGTGCCGATCTCCAGGACGATCATGCCGGGCTTCACGGCTGCGTCGATCGCACGCTGGTAGGCGGCGTTACGGGCCTGATCCGCCAGCATGGTGAAATGCCAGGCGGGAAATTGTCGGCCGAGAACGACGCGCAGATCGAGTTGGGCTGCCTGGAAGGAGGGATCGACAGCCAGCGCCCGGCGGTATCCCCTGACCGCGGCATCCATCTGGTGCCGGTCCTTCTCGACGGACGCGAGGCTGTACCATGCCTCGGCATCGCCCGGCGCCAGCGCAAGAGTCCGGCGGTAGCCTGCGGACGCGGTCTCCAGACTGCCCGATTCGTGATGAAGGCCGGCGCGGTTGAAATGGACCTCGGCCAGATCCGGAACCTTGCGGACCAGATCGTCGAGGAGGGCGATGGCTCCGTCCACCGCGCCGGATCGCGAGAGGGCCGTGGCGGCGCGAAGGGTGGACCCGAAGGAATCCGGAACCAGACGGGCAACCCGCAGGAACAGGGCGGCCGCCTCGGCCGGCCGATCCGTTTCCAGCAGTTCGGCTGCCGCATGAAGGGTGGCGGCATGCGCGGGCGAAAGCTGCAGGCAGGCGCGAAAGCTGTCCAGCGCCTCGCCCTTGCGTCCAAGCCGGCGCTGTAGAACGCCGCAATTGAACGGCGTCTCCTCCTTCAGCGGGTCGAGACGGCCGCTGCGGCGGGCGATGGCCAGTGCTTCGGCCGGATCGGCGGTCATGGCGGCGAGATTGCCCAGCGCATCCGGATGATCGGGTTCCAGGGCAAGAGCCATGCGGTAGAAAATCTGGGCTTCGTCCTGCCGCCCGAGCGCCTTCAGGGCGTTTCCGGCGTTCGACCGGAAGGAGGCCTGCTCCGGTGCGAGACGGATCGCCGTTCGGAAGGACGCGACGGCATCGATTGCGCGCCCCATCTGCGTCAACGCGACGCCGAGCAGATGGTGGGCATCCGCCTGGCCGTGATCCGCTTCGATGATGCGGCTGTAAAGCGTCGCCGCCGCATCCAGCCGACCGGAGGCGTGATGGTCGAGGGCGGCAAGCAGGGCTTCACGGATCGTCGCCATTGCTCAGGTCCCCGCCATACGCCGCCTTCCGCCCGGTCAGGATGCCTTGGCGGTCTTCTTCTTCGGTGCGGCGGCCTCCGCCGGAGCATCCTTGGCGGCCTTGGCCTTGGTCGCCTTCTTGGCGGCGGGCTTCTTCGCCGCGGTCTTTGCCGCAGTCTTTGCCGGGGCCTTCGCCTTGGCGGGCTTTTCCGCGTCGGTGCCCTCGGCCTTGGCCGGCTCGGCGTCCTTCGGAGCCTTGCCCTTCTTGGCGGCGTCCTTTGCGACCTTGGCGTCGATCAGTTCCAGCGCCTGTTCCAGCGTGACGCTGTCCGGCTCGGTCCCCTTCGGGATCGAGGCATAGACGCTGGCATGCTTCACATAGGGACCGAACCGGCCGGAGCCCATGGTGATCGGCTTGCCGGTCTTCGGGTGATCGCCCAGCGTCTTGGCCGGGGCCGATGCCTTCTTCGCCGCGCCGGCCAGCAGATCGACGGCGCGGTTGATGCCGATGGTCAGCACGTCGTCGTCCGGCGTCAGCGACTTGTAGACGCTGCCATGCTTCAGGTAGGGACCGAAGCGGCCGATGCCGGCGCTGATCTCCTCGCCGGTTTCCGGGTGGTTGCCGATGGTCCGCGGCAGGGCCAGCAGCTTCAGCGCGGTGTCGAGATCGACGTCCGCCGCGGCCATGCCCTTGGGCAGCGACACCCGCTTGGGCTTCGGCGCCTCGTCCTTCTTCTTTTTCTTCGCCTTGGGCTTCTTGCCGTCTGCCGCGGGCTCCTCAACGGCCGGTTCCTCCGGCGGGGCGGCGACGGTGGGCGCCGGGCCGAGCTGGATGTAGGCGCCGTAGGGGCCGCGGCGAACCGTCACCGGCAGACCGGTCTCCGGATCGTTGCCCAGCTCGCGCGGGCCTTCCTGCGCCTCGCCGTTCTCGTCGTTGGCGACGGCCAGCGGCCGGGTGTAGCGGCACTCCGGATAGCGCGAGCAGCCGATGAAGGCGCCCATCTTGCCCAGCTTCAGCCCCAGCCGCCCCTCGCGGCAGACCGGGCAGACCCGCGGGTCGTGGCCGTCCTCGGTGGCGGCGGGGAAGAAATGGGCGCCCAACTCGTTGTCGAGCGTGGTCAGCACCTGGGTGATCGTCAGATCCTTGGTGCCGTTCACCGCCACGTCGAAGGCGGTCCAGAAGTCGCGCAGGACGGTCTTCCAGTCGATCTTGCCGTCGGAGATCTCGTCCAGCTGGTTCTCCAGCTCCGCCGTGAAGTTGTACTCCACATAGCGGTGGAAGAAATTCTCCAGGAAGGCGGTCACCAGCCGGCCGCGGTCTTCCGGAATGAAGCGCCGCTTGTCCAGCCGGACGTAATTGCGGTCCTGAAGCACCTGGAGGATCGAGGCGTAGGTGGACGGCCGGCCGATCCCCAGCTCCTCCAGCTTCTTGACGAGGCTGGCTTCGGAATAGCGCGGCGGCGGCTGGGTGAAATGCTGGTCCTGGGCGATGTCGCCGCGGGCCAGGGCATCGCCCTGGTCCATGGCCGGCAGGCGGCGCTCTTGCTGGTCGTCCTCGGCCGCGTCGTCGCGGTCCTCCTGATAGACCTTCAGGAAACCGTCGAACACGACGATGGAGCCGGTGGCGCGCAGCACCACGTCCTTGGACGGGCTGGCAATGTCCACCGCCACCTGGTCCAGAACGGCGCTTTCCATCTGGCTGGCCAGTGTACGCTTCCAGATCAGTTCATAGAGCCGCAGTTCGTCCCCTTCCAGATAGGCGGAGACCGTGTCCGGACGGCGCTGCAGGTCGGTCGGCCGGATGGCCTCGTGGGCCTCCTGGGCGTTCTTGGCGGCGGTCTTGTAGACGCGCGGCTGGGCCGGGACGTAGCGCTCGCCATACTGGGAGCCGATCAGGCTGCGGGCGCCGTCGATGGCTTCCTGCGACAGGCTGACGCCATCGGTTCGCATATAGGTGATGAGGCCGACCGTCTCGCCGCCGATGTCCACGCCCTCATACAGCTTCTGCGCGGTCCGCATGGTGCGGGTGGCGCCGAAGCCCAGCTTGCGCGAAGCCTCCTGCTGCAGTGTGGAAGTGGTGAAGGGCGGCGACGGGTTGCGGCGGCTCTGCTTACGCTCCACCGACGAGACGGCGAAGGTCTGCGGGCGGATCTTCGCCACCGCGGCTTCCGCCGCCTCGCGGTTGGGAAGGCCGAACTTGTCGAGCTTCTTGCCGTCCAGCTGGGTCAGCGACGCGGTGAAGGTGGCCCCGGCCGGCGTGGTGAAGCCGACCGCGATCGACCAGTATTCCTGCGGCTTGAAGACCTCGATCTCCGACTCGCGCTCGCAGATCAGGCGCAGCGCCACCGACTGGACGCGGCCGGCCGACTTGGACCCCGGCAGCTTGCGCCACAGCACCGGCGACAGCGTGAAGCCGACCAGATAGTCCAGCGCCCGGCGCGCCAGATAGGCGTCGACCAGTTCGCGCGACACGTCGCGCGGGTTGGCGATGGCGGCCTGCACCGCGCTCTTGGTGATCTCGTTGAAGGTGATTCGCTGGACGTCGCGATTGTCGGTCAGGTGCTTTTCGCGCAGCAGCTCCGACAGGTGCCAGGCGATGGCCTCTCCCTCGCGATCCGGGTCGGTTGCGAGATAGACGCGGTCGGCCGACTTCACCGCCTTGGCGATCTCGTCGATGTGGCGCTTGGAGCGGTCGCCCAGCTCCCATTCCATCGCGAAGTCTTCATCCGGGCGCACCGAACCGTCCCGCGCCGGAAGGTCGCGGACATGGCCGAAGCTGGCGATGACGGTGTAGTCGTCGCCCAGATACTTGTTGATGGTCTTCGCCTTGGCCGGCGATTCGACGATGACGACGTTGCTGCCCGGCAAGAAACCAGCCCTTCGCGTATGCCCACCCAAACCACGGCGATGCCGATCAGGCGAGAGAGACCTGATGACCGGGAAGACGCTGGACTCGGCCGGCAAGCTCAAGTTCCAGAACCACAGTCAGCACCACCGGAGCGGACAATTGGCACCCGCGGACGAGTTCGTCAATGGTGACGGGCGAGGGCCCCAGGTTTTCCAGCACCAGGGCGCGTGCCTTTGCAAGGTCGGATTCGTCCGGTTCCGCGGTAGGGCCGGGGGCCAGCCCGGCGGCGCTGAACAGGTCGCGCGGCCGTTCCGCCAGCGTCGGCGGGCGCAGGTTTTCGATGGCGCGCAGCACATCGTCGGCCCGTTCCACCAGCGTCGCCCCCTGGCGCAGCAGATTGTTGGTGCCATGGCAACGCGGGTCGAGTGGAGATCCCGGAACCGCCATCACCTCGCGCCCCTGTTCCAACGCCATCCGCGCGGTGATGAGCGAGCCGGAGCGCAGCGCCGCCTCCACCACCAGCACACCCAGCGACAGGCCGGAGATCAGACGGTTGCGGCGGGGAAAATGACGAGCCTGCGGTTGGGTGCCGATTGCGCTTTCCGCCACCACCACGCCCTGCGCCACGATGTCGCGGTAGAGCCCCTCATTCTCCGGCGGATAGACGACGTCGATGCCGCCCGCCAGCACCGCGGCGGTGCCGCTGCCGATCGAGCCGGCATGGGCGGCGGTGTCGATGCCGCGGGCAAGGCCGGAAACGACCAGCAGCCCGGCCGCGCCAAGTTCCCGCGCCAGCGACTCGGCGAATTTCTTGGCGTTCAGCGAGGCGTTGCGCGCCCCGACGATGGCGACCGCGCGCCGTTTCAGCAGATGGGCGTGGCCCGCCACCGAGATCACCGGCGGCGCATCGTCGACCGCGGCCAGCGGTTCCGGATAGTCGGGTTCGCAGGCGCAGATCAGCCGGGCGCCGAAGCGGCGGTTCGCCTGCATCTCCCGCTCCGCCTCCGTCTTGGAGGCGACGCGCAACGGCTTGGTCCGCCCGCCGCGCCGTGCCAATTCCGGCAAGGCGTCCAGCGCCGCACGGGCACTGCCGAACTGCTCCAGCAGGCGGTGAAAGGTGATCGGCCCCACATTCTCGGTGCGAATGAGGCGGATCCAGTCGAGCCGTTCGGCATCGGACAAGGGGCGGCGCGGTTGTGTCATGCTTGGAATTCATACAACCAAGCGATATGTGCCATCAACATGCAAACGTATGGAGACGCGATCTCCCGGGTAAATCTCCTTGCAATGGTGTGCGTCGTCGCTGCCGCAATCCGGCGGGTGGCATCGTGCCGTCTTTCTGCCTCGTTGAACTCCACAACGTTGTGTGCAGGAGGTGACGCGAGTTTCCATCCTGAAGGCGGAGTCGGTTGCCCGGCCCCGCCCGTCGGCCCTTAGCTATCACGGTCCTTGTCGAAGCTGGCTTGGAACTCGATCTTCCACTTGAACCAGAAGCGGTCGAGCCACTCCAGGAACTTCTTCACTCGCGTCACCTCCTTGGATCGCCGGCCGAGACACATCCCTGCCGGCCCGGCGACACCATGTGGACCCTGTGCTTGTGCCAATTGAAGCGGGGTGTCGCGTGGCTGCGTTGCCGGTCAATGCAATGAAACACCGCTCACAAGTAATATAGTTTCGTTGTGCTGAAATCCGTTTGCGACGACAGTCCTCCATCAGGGTGTGTCGCGATGACGGGTGTTCTCAATTAAGAAATATGGAATTCTGACAAATCAGTGGTTTGTGATCTTTTCGGAAAAGCGACGTATGCCGGAGTTTCCCCAATAGAACCCACTCCACGTTTAGGTATCATCAGCCCCGGATATATGGACTGAGGTGGGGTGCGGGCAATGTTCGGACGGGGAAAGATCAATCGGGCGTTGGCGTGGAAGATGTCGGCGCTCGACGCCCTGCGGGCGAGGGTGATGGTGGCCGACGAGGATCTGACGATCGTTCACGTCAATCCCGCCGTGGTCTCGATGCTGCGCGAAGCGGAGAGCGATCTGCGCAAGGATTTGCCCCGGTTGGACGTGAGTCGTCTGGTTGGCAGCAACATCGACGTGTTCCACAAGAATCCCGACCACCAGCGCCGGTTGCTGGCCACCCTGACGAAGCCGTACAGCGCCACCATCAAGGTCGGCGGCCATCAGT
The DNA here is from genome assembly GCF_008364825.1 of Azospirillum sp. B21. Taxonomy (GTDB): domain Bacteria; phylum Pseudomonadota; class Alphaproteobacteria; order Azospirillales; family Azospirillaceae; genus Azospirillum. Next base: position 377,611 of record NZ_VTTO01000001.1, on the reverse strand, counting down.
TCGACCTGTTGGTCACCCCGCTGACGGAAGACGGGCAGCGCATCGGCTTCGTCGTCGAATGGGCCGACGCCAAGGAGCGGCTGGAGAATCTCGACTATGCCGCGCAGATGGCGGCGATCAGCCGGTCGCAGGCGGTGATCGAGTTCACCACGGACGGCACCATCACCAAGGCCAACGACAATTTCCTGAGGGTGATGGGCTATCGCCGGGATGAGGTGATCGGCAAGCATCACAGCATGTTCGTCGAACCGGCCCAGCGCGACAGCGCCGACTATGCCCGCTTCTGGGATACGCTTCGCCGTGGCGAATTCCAGGCCGCGCAATACAAGCGCATCGGCAAGTCCGGCAATCCGGTGTGGATCGAAGGCGCCTACAATCCGATCTTCGACGAGAAGGGTCAGGTGACGAAAATCGTGAAGTTCGCAGTGGACATCACCGCCCAGGTGGCCCTCCTGAACAATCTCAAGGTGTTGATCGACAAGAATTTCGGCGAGGTCGATCAGGCGCTTCGCCTGTCGCTGGGCGAGGCGGGCTCCGCCAACGCCGCCGCCGGTTCGACGTCCGCCAGCGTCCAGGCGGTGGCCGCCAGCGCGGAGGAACTCGTCGCCTCGATCGGCGAGATTTCGCAAAGCATGGCCCGCGCCCGCGCCGCGACCGACGGCGCCTTCGACCGCACCGTCGCGGTGGGGGAAAGCACCGATCGGCTGGCCGCCGCCGCCCAGGCGATGAACGGCATCGTCGGGCTGATCAACTCCATCGCCGGCCAGATCAACCTGCTTGCGCTGAACGCCACCATCGAAGCGGCACGCGCCGGAGAGGCCGGCAAGGGCTTCGCCGTCGTGGCGTCGGAGGTGAAGAACCTCGCCAATCAGGCCGGTAAGGCGACGGAGCAGATCTCGGCGGAGATCGAGGGCATCCAGTCGACCTCGACCGAGGTCGCCAGTGCGCTGAACGCCATCCGCGAGGCGGTGGCCGTCGTGCGGGAGCATGTGACCGGCACCGCCTCGGCGGTCGAGGAGCAGAGCGCCGTCACTCAGAACATGTCGGCCAACATGCAGACTGCATCGGCCGCCGTGGCGACGGTGACCTCCAACGTCACGGCAATCTCCACGGCGGTCAATCAGGTGGCCGGAGCGGTCGAACGGACCAAGGAGGCGGCGCACGTCCTGGTCCGCTGACGACCTCGGCCGGATCAGCGCTTGTGGAAAGCCGGCGGGCGCTTTTCGAAGAAGGCGGTGATGCCCTCCTTCGCTTCGCCATGGTGCAGGGCCTCCACGAACAGGTCGCTTTCGCGGGCGAGCTGGGTGGCGAAGCTGCCATAGGCCAGTTCCATCAGCTTCTTGGCGCGACCCATGGCGCCGCTCGGGCCCTCGGCGATGGTCTTTGCCCAGGCGACCGCCTCCGGCAGCGCCTGTCCCGGCGCCGTGACGCGGTTGACGACGCCGGCCGCATGCAGGCGGGCGGCATCCACCGGGCCGCCGGTCAGCATCAGTTCGGCATAAAACTGCGGCGGCAGCGCGCGGGCCAGCGAGGCCGAGGCGCCACCATCCGCCGTCAGCCCGACCTTGACATAGGCGGTCAGGAACTGCGCGTCCTCCGCCGCGACGATCAGGTCGCAGGCCAGCGCCAGCGAGAAACCGGCGCCGGCGGCCGGCCCTTCCACCGCGGCGACGATCGGCTTCGGGCATTCGCGCATGGCGCGGACCCAGCCGTGGAAACGCTCGATCCCATCCCGGTTCTCCGACCGCGAGCGGCTGCCGTGGTGATAGAGATTGGTCAGGTGCCCGCCCGAACTGAAGGCACCGCCGGCCCCCGTCAGCACGATGGCGCCGATGTTGGGATCATGCGTTGCCTCGTCCAGCGCATCGCGGCCGGCGGCCATCATCCGCAGGCCGAGCGCGTTGCGGGTGCCGGCGTCGCTCATGGTCAGCACCATGACGCGGCCCTGGCGTTCCACCGTCATGCTGCCGGTATCCTGACGTTCGTTCATGGTCGTTTCTTCCCCGGTTGTCCTTGTCCGGCGGAGGGATCCTCGCCGGATGGTAGAACCACTGTGACAGCGGGAGGGCACCGCTCCAATCCGTACGACCGGTATAGGAAGGAGCCGGATTTCGCGGAAAGCGCCTGTTCTTCCACAATACCCCTTCCTACATTGGGGTGAGGCCGATCGCCGCGGCAGCGCTTGGCGGGCCGGCATGGCGTGACCGACGGGCGGAGGCGGGGGATGGCGCTGGCTCTGGATCGGCAGGGGGATCGGCAGGGGGATCGGCAGGGGCGGGGCGGGGGTGGCGGGAAACGGCCGGTCATCGCCGTGGCGGTTCCTCCCTATGCCAACCGCACCATCATCCTGGCGTGCGTCCTTGCTTTCGTGCTGAGGCTTCCGCCGGAGTCCTTCGCCTTCGTCCCCGCCTATTTCTTCGGAACGGTCGAACTGGCCGGGCCGCTGCCCACCGCGGCCTTATGGCGCGGGCTGTTCGGACATGTGCTGATCCATGGCGACCTGACGCATCTGACCTCCAACATGGCGGTGCTTTTGCTGTTGGGCGACGTGGTGGAGCGCGAGGCCGGGCATCTGCGCTTTCTGCTGCTGTTCTTCGCCGGCACCGTGGCGGCCGCATTGACCGAGGGGCTGCTGGCGGCCGACCGGATGGCGCCGCTGATCGGGGCGAGCGGGGCGATCTGCGCGCTGATGGGTGCCTTCCTGTGGATGCGCCCGCGCTTCGGGCTGCTGTCGCGGCGCCTTCCCCGGCGGCTGGTGCAGGGAGCGATCGTGGTGTTCGCGCTGCTCAACGCGGCGATGACGCTGATGCCGCCGCCCGCCGGCTCTCCGCTGGCGGAAGTCGGATGGGGCGCCCATGCCGGCGGACTGGCCGCCGGGTTGCTGCTGGGGGCGCTGCTGCTATGTCTGGCCGGACCCCGGCGGCCGGCAACCGTCGGGTAGCGGCGTCCGGTATTGTCTCCAGGGCGGTTGCAATCCGTCCCCCTGCCCGAAATACTCGCGCCATCGTCAGCGGGAGAGAGTGGACCATGGGGAACGACGCGGTTCTGGGCGTGATCGGCGGCAGCGGCCTTCACTACATCGATGGTTTGGAGAACACCCGCTGGGTCAAGGTGACGACGCCCTTCGGCGACCCGTCCGACGAGCTGCTGACCGGCGAGTTCGAGGGCCGCAAGCTGGTCTTCCTGCCGCGCCATGGCCGCGGCCACCGGATTCCGCCGTCGGACCTGAATTTCCGCGCCAACATCCACGCGCTGAAGCAGCTGGGCGTGACCGACATCCTGTCGGTCTCCGCCGTCGGTTCGCTGAAGGAGCATCTGCCGCCGGGCACCTTCGTGGTGATCGACCAGTTCATCGACCGCACCTTCGCCCGCGACAAGAGCTTCTTCGGCAGTGGGCTGGTCGCCCATGTGGCGCTGGGCCATCCGGTCTGCGGCCGGCTGGGCGACCTGATCGAGCAGGCGCTGGCCGAACTGGACATCCCCCACCAGCGGCGCGGCACCTATATGGTGATGGAGGGGCCGCAATTCTCCACCGTCGCCGAATCGAACCTGTACCGCAGCTGGGGCTGCGACGTGATCGGCATGACCAACATGCCGGAGGCCAAGCTCGCCCGCGAGGCGGAGATGTGCTACGCGACCGTCGCCATGGTCACCGATTACGACTGCTGGCACGAGGGTCACGACCATGTTTCGGTCGATGCGGTGATCAAGGTGGTGGTCGCCAATGCTGGCAAGGCGCGCTCGCTGGTGTCGGCCTTGGCGCCCAAAGTGGCGCATCGCGACGGCCCCTGCGCCCAGGGGTGCCACACGGCGCTCGACAATGCGATCATGACCGCTCCGTCCCACCGCGACCCGGCGATGCTGGAAAAGCTGTCGCTGATCGTGAAGCGCGCCTTGGGGTGAATCGTGGCGGGGTGAACCGTTGCCGACGGCGTGAAAACGCATTATTTTCGGGGAAGGCGTACCGAGGCCCAATCCCCGGTACGCCGACCCGATCAGCGGTTCAGATACTCAAGCACCAGCTTGAGCAACTGCAACAGCAGGATCAGGAGAGTGAGGATTTGGTTCATCCTCTTGCCCTCCGTCAGTGCGGCGCGGGCGGTGGCCGTTCCACCGCCCCGACCGCGGCGCAAACATGCCAAGCATCCCCGCCAGTCGGAAGCTGAAAGTTGTATGTCGTGTCTTGCGCTCGCTTTTATGTGTGCGCGAAGCGCTTGCCCACGGCATGGGACTGTGACGCCGCAGGCAAGATTGGCCCCTGAACGAAAGTAGGGGTGTGTACCTTACCGGACGTCGAATATATCATCGGTACACGTAACCATTCTGGTGGTGGCAAGACGGTTCCGCGGTTGATCGATGCGGCTGATGGATGCTTCCAGGAGCAGACGCCGGTCTTCGCATGGTCCTGCGATGCAGTGCTTTGAAAATCTCCGGGGCGGCGACGGGATGTCGGCGCCGGTACAGTCCTGCGCTCGCGCTGTATTTTCCACGCGATGGAATAAATCCGGAATGGAAGCCATGCATTTTGACGAATTGCCGGAAAGCCGCTGCGATTTCTAGGATTGTTCAGGCACCATAGTGTCTGCTGCTCGGCAAAAGACGCCTTCACGCAATGGGCGTCATGGCCATAACGATGAGGAAACGTTCATGAAGCGCCGTTCCTTCCTGACCTCGGCCGGCGTCGGCGTCGCCGCCAGCACGCTGGCGGCTCCCGCCATCGCGCAGTCCCAGCCGGAAATCCATTGGCGTCTGGCGTCCAGCTTCCCCAAGAGCCTGGACACCATCTACGGCGGTGCCGACACCATCGCCGCCCGCGTCGCCGCGGCGACCGACGGCAAGTTCACCATCCGCCCCTTCGCCGCCGGTGAAATCGTCCCCGGCCTGCAGGTGCTGGACGCCGTGCAGAACGGCACGGTCGAATGCGGCCACACCGCCAGCTACTACTATGTCGGCAAGGACCCGACCTTCACCTTCGACGCGACGGTGCCGTTCGGCCTGAATGCCCGTCAGCAGAACGCCTGGATCTACAATGGCGGCGGCATGCCGCTGCTGCGCGAGTTCTTCGACGGCTACGGCGTCGTGAACTTCCCGGCCGGCAACACCGGCGTGCAGATGGGCGGCTGGTTCCGCAAGGAAATCAAGACCGTCGAGGATCTGAAGGGGCTGAAGTTCCGCATCGGCGGCTTCGCCGGCCAGGTTCTGTCCAAGCTGGGCGTCGTGCCGCAGCAGATCGCCGGCGGCGACATCTATCCGTCGCTGGAAAAGGGCACCATCGACGCCGCCGAGTGGATCGGCCCGTACGACGACGAGAAGCTCGGCTTCAACAAGGTCGCCAAGTACTACTACTATCCGGGCTGGTGGGAAGGCGGGCTGAACGTCTCGCTGCTGGTCAACAAGCAGCAGTGGGAACAGCTGCCCAAGCAGTACAAGGCCGTTCTGGAGGCCGCCTGCTTCGAAGCCAACGTGACCATGGCCGCCAAGTACGACGCCGAGAACCCGGCGGCGCTGAAGCGTCTGGTCGGCGGCGGCGCCCAGCTGCGCCCCTTCCCGCGCGACGTGATGGAGGCCTGCTACAAGTCCGCCACCGAGCTGTATGACGAGACGGCGAAGACCAACCCGAAGTTCGCCAAGATCTACGAGCCGTGGAAGAAGTTCCGCGACGACGAGTATCTGTGGTTCCGGGTGGCCGAGAACTCCTTCGACAACTTCGCCTTCACCGCCGGCCTGAAGCGCTGACGGCAATATGAAGAACAAGGCCCCCGCGACCCGCCCGGTCGCGGGGGCTTTTTCCTGTTCAGGCCGGGCGTCCGGGCGCCAGCAGGTTGGCGATCATGGTCTGCACCACCTCGTCATTCTGGTTGAAGGTGGTGGTCTTCACCCGCAGCACGCCCTGGTCGGGGCGCTTGACGGAGCGCCGGGCCTCCAGCACCTCCATCTCGATGCGCAGCACGTCGCCGGGACGGGTCGGGCGGGGCCAGCCGATCTGGTCGACGCCCATGCCGATATAGCCGCCGGCCAACTCCGCGTTGCTGCCCACGATCATGCGCATCGTCATCCCGGCGGTGTGCCAGCCGCTCGCCGCCAGCCCGCGGAACAGCGTGTCCTTCGCCGTCTCTGGGTTCAGGTGGAAGGGTTGGGGGTCGAACTTCTCGGCATAGGCGACGATCTCCGCCGTCTCGACCATCAGCGGCCCGCCGGTGAAGCGGTCGCCCACCGTGATATCCTCGAAATAGCGCATCCCCCGGAACTCCGTTCGTTGTGGTGGTCAGGGCCGGTTCGGCCGGCTATGATACAGACCTGTCTCTTCCGGGCGATGGTAGAGACAGGTCTGTATCATTGTCAACGGCCAAGCTTGCGGCGGGGCCGTCCTGAACGGGTGGGGTCGGATGGCAGAAGCGGTAACGGTCAGGAAGCCGGCGCGGGAACGGATTCTCGATACGGCGGCGGAACTGTTCTACCGCGAGGGCATCCGCGCGGTCGGCATCGACACGATCATCGCCAAATCCGGCGTCGCGAAGATGAGCCTGTACCGCAATTTCGCGTCCAAAGACGACCTGGTCTGCGCCTATCTGGAGCGCAACATCGCCCAGCATGGGGCGTGGTGGGACCGGGTGACCGCCCGCCATCCCGGCGATCCACGGGCGCAGATGAAGGCGCTGTTCGTGGCGCTCGGCCACTGGATCGACCATCCCAAATTCCAGGGCTGTCCTTTCACCACCGCTGCCGCCGAACTGCGCGACCCGGCCAACCCCGCCCACGCGCTCGCGCTGGCCCACAAGCGCATGGTCCGCGACCGCCTGCGCGCGTTGGCCGCCGCCGCCGGCGCGGACGATCCGGACCGGCTGACCGGGCAACTGCAATTGCTGATGGAAGGTGCCTACGCCGCCGGCCGCGCGCTGGATCTGGGCCCGGGCAACGGGGCGGTGGCAAGTGCGGCGGCGGCGCTGATCGACGGGGCTTGTGGTGGAGGGTCATCGGCTGACGATCCCCCAACCTAACCGACCGACCTGAAACACAAAAAGCGCCGCAGGTTTGACCTGCGGCGCTTCTTCAATTCTGCCCAATGCGTCAGTCGGCGCCGATCCGGTCGCGGACAGGCTGGCCGGGACGGTAGTCCTGAAGGCGGGTGGCGCGCAGGCCACGCATGCCGTGGCTGTCGATCAGCCGCTGCCAGGACAGGAATTCCTCCACCGACAGGGTATAGCGGCGACAGGCTTCCTCCAGGCTGATCAGGCCCGATCGGACGCCGGCGACCACTTCCGCCTTGCGGCGCATCACCCAACGCTTGGTGTCGGGCGGGGGAAGGTCGTTTTCGGTCATGGGACGCCCCTCAGGACCAATGACCGATGCACCGGCCGCAGAGTCGTCGGCGGTGTCGAGTTCTATGAGTGCCATGCGCGGACGCTCCAACCCAAACTGTGGATTCCACGATTTCGGGGTACTTTAGGCGCCGGCACTTAACAAATGCCTAAACGATAGAGTTAACTTTTTATCGCGGGTTATCCCCTAACCCGAATGGACAGCAGGGGCGACGCGCTCGTCCGGCGGCCGGAGGTGGCCGGCCGCCCTATCTGAAATTCCCGGCAATGACGCCGGTCAGTAAACCATGGTCAGCTTGGAGAGCGGGACTTCGCTGGCGCCGATGTTCAGCACGGTCTCGCCTTCCTTGTTGTTGCCGATGCCGGCGACGGTGCCGAAGGTGTAGGTGGTCGCCTTGATGATATCGTCCTTGTTCTCGGCCACCGGGGCGACGTTCATCCGGTAGGCGCCCGGCTGAACGGCGCGGCCGTTGTTGTCCTTGAAGTCCCAGTTGACCGCATGCTTGGTCCCGGCGCTGGTTTCGCCCTTCATGGAGCGGACGATGTTGCCGTTGGCATCCAGGATGTCGACACGCACCGACTTGGCGGAGGTCGCCAATTCGTAGCCCAGCGGGGTTTGGGTCATGCCCTGGGTGTACTGGAAGCTGTCGCCCTCGAAGGCGACCGTGCGGCCGAGATAGGCCAGGTTGGTGGAGGCGGTGCCGGCGGACTGCAGCTGCACCAGCTTGTCCAGGCGGCTGTTGGTGCCGATGTTCTGTTCGACGTTGGCGAAATCGACCAGCTGTTTGGTCATGTCGTTGGTGTCGAGCGGCTTCAGCGGGTCCTGGTTCTTCATCTGCGTGGTCAGCATGGTGAGGAACGTCTGGAAATTGTCGCCCAGGCCTTTGGTGGCCGACGCCGTCTTGTCGGCGTCGGTCTGCGGGGTCTTGGCCGTCTCGGCCGCCGTCTTCGACCCGGTCGACAAGCCGCCCGAATAGGTGCCGTACTTGTTCACGGTCGGGGTGGTGGTGGCGTTGGTCGTGGTCATGGCGGTCGTCCTTCGTGGCTCTTGCGGCCGGTGTCTTGAGTGCGGCGGGCGTGCCGCCGGGGTCAGGCGCGGATGTCGAGACGTCCGTTGCCGAGCGTCGCGGTATAGACGGCGGTGTCGGACGCGTCCTGGTCGCCGCTTCCGTCGAGGCCGCGGCCGCGCCGGCCCGCTCCGTTCCCCTTGCCGTCGCCCCGACCGTCATTGCCGAAGGGGTTGCCTTCGCCGCGCAGGCTGAAGTTCAGGCTGTTGGAGTCCGTCTGCAGTCCAGCCTCTTGCAAGGCGCGTTCCAGTCCGCGGCTGTCGCGCTGCAGAAGTTCGAGAGTCTGGGCTCTTTCCACCGCGACCATCGCGCTGACCCGGCCGTCGGCGCCGATGTCCAGCTTGATGTCGATCCGTCCCAGTTCCGCCGGGTGCAGGTTGATGGTGAACTGGTCGACCTCGTCGGCGACCTGCTTCTTGATGTGGACGGCGATCTGGTCATGGACGCCCATCGGCATGCCGGCGCTACCGCGCGACGGGCGCAGCGTCGCGGTCGCCTGCGGCTGGTCGATGCCGGGAATGCTGCCGTGCATCCCCTCCATTGCGGCCAGCGCCGGATGGGTGTGGACGCCCCCAGCGGCATGGGCCGAGCCCGCGATGGCACCTGCGCCCTCGAGCCCCTCCAGCGCTCCGGCCGCCTTGGCGGCGGTCGACGCTGCAACCGTTTCCGCGACCGGCGGAACCGCCGGAGCGACTGCTGCCGGCTGCGGCATGGCCTGGGATTGGGAATCGTTGCGGCTGCCGCCGTCGGCGCCGGTCTGTTTGCCCCCCTGTTTGGCCTCGCCGGACTTCGCCTTGGCGGCGGCGAGCAGATCGGCGAAGCGGTCGGGCAGGGCGGCGTCATCGTCCGGCAGAGCCTCCGCCGCGTCTTCGCCGCTTTGGGGGCCGCCATCGACCCCGGTCAAGGCCGCGGCCTGGGCCTGCCGGGTGCCGTCTCCGTCCACGGCCAGCGCATCGGCGGCGTTCTTTGCCGCGGCATCCGCACCGGCCTGCGCCGCACCCGGGGTGCCGGCCGTGGCCTGAGCCTGAGCAAGTTGGGCGGCAAGCTGCGCGGCAGGATCGACCGTACCTGCCGTTGCGCCACCGGCAACCGCACCAGCTGCCGCAACCGCCGCATCGCTGTCCGCACCGGCGGCGGACTGGCCGGGCGCCGTCAATCCGGCGAGGATCAGGTCACTCGGCTGCGGGACCGGCTGCTGCAACTCCGCTTCCGCGGTGACGGTCAGGGGCTGGTCGGCGATCTGCTCTTCCGCCCCGGCATCCTCGGTGGGCGCGTCTCCGGTCCCGCCCCCCTCGGCCATTGCCGCGTCGATGTCCGTCTGTGCTGTCTCGGCGTCCGCAACCGCCGCATCCGTCCCATCGCCCGCCTGTGCCTGATCGGTGCCGGCGGTTTCCGTGCCGGACTTTGCAGCATCGGACTTCGCCGCATCAGACTTCGAGGTTTTGGCCTCGGCGCCACCGGCCTTGGCGGCATCCTTCGGCTTGTCGCTCTTGACCGGCTTGCGGTCGTCCTGACCGGCCTGGACCTCGCGGTCGCCGTCCGTCTTGGCGGCCTTCGGTTCCTGCGTCCGGGCGGGCTCGGCATCCGCATCGTTCCGGCGCGCGGCCTGGGCCCTGGTGTCGCGACCGAGCTCGGGCTTCGGCTCGGCCCGCACGGGTGCCTTGCGCTGCGCGTCGGCCGCGCGGGCGTCGCGGGCTTCCTTCGCCTCGTTGGCGGAGTCGCGGGCGGCATCGGCGGCCTGCTCGCGCTTCCGCGCGGCGGCGTCGGCCAGCATGCGGTCCATCATCTTGGAAAACAGGTCGTTCTTCGCCCCCGCCCCCTGCGTTCCCTGTGTCTGCTGGGACTGGCCGAGACCGTCGAACAAGGATGCGGCGTTGTTGTTCGATTGGATATCCATGGAACGGCCTCTCAGGACGGCGGAGCGCACCGACGGCGATGCGGCGGGATCAATGCAACGGGCGGGCCAAACGTCGGACGGGCTCCGCCGGGGTGCCCGGGAGGGGTAGGGCGGCAGTTCCCGCCTCATGACATGGCCGCTACCGGCAAAAACGTCCCCATGCGGGGTCTTTCTTGCCGCGGCGCCTTGCCGATGCCGGCTCACCGATCCCGGCAAAGAAAAAGGCCGCCTCCGATCGGGAGGCGGCCGTCCGAAACGTCTCGGCAGTCACGGATGAAGGCTATCGGCGAGTGTCGCTCAGAGCCGGGTGTTGAGCGCCGCCGAGGTGCGCGGGCCGCTCGGTGGCGGGGAATAGCCGCGGCCGCCCCCCATGTGCGCGGCATAGGCGGTCGCGGGCGCCTTCTGCTGGCGGGTGATCACGGTGACCACGGTATCGACCATCACCTTCTGGGCCTCGCCGCCGATGCGCAGGGCCTCGGCGTTGTCGGCGGTGGCGGCATAGAGCCTGGCGGTCGCATCCTTCAGCGCCGTTTTCATCTCCGGCGCCAGGCCGATCAGCCCCTCGCGGTCGACGCGCAGCAGGCGGCTGATCTCCTCATAGACCAGCGTCATCGGCTGCTTGTCCCTGACGATCTGGGCCAGTTCCTTCGCCGGGCGGCGGGCGCGGACGGCGGCGGCCTCGCGCTCCAGCAGGGCGGTCAGGCGGCCCATCAGCTCGACCAGGGCCACCGCGCGCTCCTGTGCGTTCTTCGGCAGGTTGGCGGCCGGCTTGGACTGCTGGGGGAAACGGACGTCGACCTTATCCATGGCTGGCCTCCTGGGCGCGAAGAAGCTCTCCGTAGACCTGATTGGCGATGCCGAAGCCGCCGCGCTGGGTGATCTGCTTGCCGAACTGCTCGATCAGCATCGGGCGGAACATCTCCTCGCCGCGCCCGCCGCCGAAGGTCTCGTCGGTGCCGATTCCCTCGAACATCGGGCCCAGCATCTGCGAGATGAACTGGCTCTCGAACTCGTTGGCGGACTTGCGCAGCTGGGCAAGCTTTGCCGGGTCGGCCTTAGCCTCCAGATCGGAAATCCTTGCCTGGGTGCGCACGCCGAAACCGGCGGAAAGGGCGGAGCTCATGGACATCAGATCACCTCGATCTCGGCTTGCAGGGCTCCGGCGGCCTTGATCGACTGGAGAATGGCGATCATGTCACGCGGCCCTACGCCAAGCGCATTCAAGGATTGTACCAACTCCTGCAGCGTCACCCCGGCATTCATCACGGCGAGGCGGTTGTTGGACTGGTCGTCGACCTGGATGTCGGTGCGCGGCACCACCGCGGTCTGGCCCTGGCTGAAGGGGCCCGGCTGGCTGACCTGCGGGGTCTCGGTGATGCGGATGGTCAGGTTGCCCTGGGCGATGGCGACGGTGGAAATGCGGACATTCTCCCCCATCACGATGACGCCGGACTTCTCGTCCACCACCACGCGGGCGACCTGATCGGGGGTGATGCGCAGCTGCTCGATCTCCGTCACCAGCCCCACCACGTCGCCGCGCCGCGTCTCCGGCACGTTGATGAGGACGGAGGACGGGTCGGTCGCCTGGGCCCGGTTGCCGCGCAGCTGGATGTTGATGGCGGTCGCCACACGCTGGGCGGTGGTGAAGTCGGGATTGCGCAAGCTGAGGCGCAGGACCGGCAGCTCTGCCAGCGAGAACTGGATTTCCCGCTCGACGATGGCGCCGGAGGAGATGCGGCCGGAGGTCGGCACGCCGCGCGTCACACTGGCCCCCTGGCCCTGGGCAGTGAAGCCCGACACCGCGATCGGTCCCTGCGCCACGGCATAGACCTCGCCGTCGGCGCCGATCATCGGGGTGACCAGCAGGGTGCCGCCCAGCAGGCTCTTGGCGTCGCCCATCGCCGACACGGTGACGTCGATGCGTGTGCCCTGCGCCGCATAGGCGCCCAGCGTCGCCGTCACCATCACCGCCGCGACGTTCTTGGTGCGCAGGTTGGTGCCGCGGGTGTTGACGCCCATCCGCTCCAGCATGCCGGTCAGGCTCTGCTCGGTGAAGGGCGAGTTGTTCAGGCTGTCGCCGGTGCCGTTCAGGCCGACCACCAGCCCATAGCCGATCAGCATGTTGTCGCGCACACCCTCCACATCGACGATGTCCTTGATACGGGCGGACGCGGCAAAAGCCGGTGCCGCCTGGACACCGAACGCCAACAGGGCGGTCAGCACGACCAGAACGGTGCGGCGGCGCAGAAGGCGAAGGGTGGTGGGGATCATGACGCGGACACTCCTGAACTCGTGCCCGGTCCTATACAAACGCCATGCCAGACGCGGCAAACGGCGGCTTTCGGTCGTTGACCTGAAAAACGCCCGCGATATGACGCGTTTCGGTCACAGCCGCCCGGCAATTTTTGCCCAATTGCGGCAAGCCTTGACCGGATGTTAAGGTTGATCCATCTACAGTGCGCGCGTTTACGCATCCTTTACTGCAAACGGTTGCACGGATCATGAAAGTCGAAGGCACCGGAAATATACGCGGCGGTGGTTCGGTCCGCCGCACCGGCAAGGCCGAAGGCTCGTCCGGCGCCGCGTTCTCCAAGCAGCTGGTGGGAGAGACCGGCTCCGCCCACGGGGTCAGCGGCACCGCCGCGACGGCCGGGATTGCGGGCGTTCTCGCCATCCAGGAGGTCGATGCGACCGACGACGCCACCGCGCGTGCGTCGCGTGGCAAGATGCGGGCGGAAGAGATGCTTGACCGGCTGGAGGAAATCCAGCACGGGCTGCTCTCCGGCACCCTGTCGGTCCAGAAGCTGGTGGATCTCGCCAAGGTGGTCCAATCGCGCCGCGCCCAGGTCGACGATCCCGGTCTGGCCGAGATCCTCGACGAGATCGACCTGCGCGCGCAGGTGGAACTGGCGAAGCTCACCTCCTGACATGTCGGTGTCCATCCGGCCGCCCCGCGCGCACGGGTTGGGGCGGCGGATTCGCCACGGTCACAAATCTTTTTTATTCCAAGGGCTTGTTTGGTCGTTGCGGGGGCGAACCATAGGGTTGCGGTCCTGACGTGGCGTGCCTATACTCCGCGCCGCCCGGATCACCCCTTTTTCGCTGGATGCTTTCGGATGACGTCGCCGCTTCTGCCCCAGAACTATTCCCCGTCGGAAGACGAGGAGTTCATGAACCCGATCATGCGGGAGTATTTCCGCCAGAAGCTGCTGCGCTGGCGCGCGGAACTGCTGGCGGAATCCACCGGCACGCTGAACAGCCTCCAGGAAGGCGGTATCCAGGAACCGGATATCGCCGACCGCGCTTCGGCGGAGACCGACCGCGCGCTGGAACTGCGCACCCGTGACCGCGAACGCAAGCTGATCTCCAAGATCGACGCGGCGCTTGAGCGCCTCGTCGACGGCAGCTACGGCTATTGCGAGGAGACGGGCGACCCCATCTCCGTCCGCCGGCTGGATGCCCGCCCGATCGCGACGCTGAGCCTGGAAGCCCAGGAACGGCACGAGCGGATGGAACGGACCCAGCGCGACGACTGACGTCGCGTGGCCGCAGGGGATAGCCGCCGGTCCCGGTCGCCGGTGGCGAAGCCCTGCGTTGCCGCCACTGTCGTCACGCAGTTCCGACAAAGGCATCGGCCGTCCCGACCGGTGCCTTTGGCATGTGCGCACGGTCGGGCGGAACCAAAGCCAGCTCTCCTGGGTTCGGAACGGCAGGGCAAACTGCGGTTCCGACTCCGGGGGACGATCCATGGACAACGAGACCTTCAACCTCGACCTGCGCAAGTTCCTGAAGCAGGTCGGCGTGACCTCCCAGCGGGAAATCGAACTGGCCGTCGGCCGCGCACTGGCGGACGGCCGGTTGGACGGGGTGACGACGCTGCCCGTCCGCGTGGTCCTGACCGTCGACGGCATCGGCCTGACGCACGAAGTCACCGGCGACCTGTCGCTGGAACAATCGCCGGAGTGAGGCGTCGGGGGGGAACTGCTGCGTGCCGGCCGCCAACTGTCAAGGAAGCTCCACGTCCATGAGCGACGATTCCGATTGCCTGGGCATGTGTGCCATCGACGGCGAGATCTGCACCGGCTGCGGCCGCACGCTGGACCAGATCAACGCCGCCCTGGACCGCGCCGACACCGACCGCGACACCGATCCGCCGACCGGCTGAAATCGGCACCTGCCGCCTCCGCCGGCCGCGTCACCGAATGGTCGCGACGTTCCGGTGCCTGTGCTGTTTCCTCCTCATCGCCGATCGATAAGCGACCGAGGAGCACCAATATGGCCGATCAACGAGACAAGCAGCAAACCGACGCCCAGCGCGACGACCTGCAGAAGCCCGCAGGCGATACCGGCAAGACCGAAGGCGGCAAGATCGACAGCCGCACCGAGAAAGCCCAGGAGGAAGCCGCCAAGGACCGCGCCCGCGAAGGCGGTTATCAGTAAGCGGTAAGCGGCGACGAACCGACCATGCGGCGGCCCGGCTCCCGGATAAGGGGCCGGGCCGTTCCCTGTCCGGGCTGCGCCGGTTCTTATCGAAGCGGGCGCATCGCGCCGGAAAATCACCTTGAAGTTTATATGATTGTAGATAATTTCTCCTTCTAAGACGCATTTAAAGGAAACATACAACCATGTGTACGGATTTTATGGTCGTGGCGAAGGACCAAACATGTGTGAACGGTCGAAGCATGGATTTTGAAGACGATCTGATAAGCGACCTGATCGTGCATGCGCCGGGCAAGGCTGCCATCGTGGCCAGCTTTGTATCCGATTATCTGTCCAGCCAACCGGGCGGCTCGACGTTCAAATGGCTCGCCCGCAAGCTGTTCGGAGCGGAAATCGACACGGCGATGGAGTGGATTGAAAGGCGATTTGATCTGGTGCCGAAATACGGATATGTCGGCATGACCGTCAAAGGCTACCCGCTCTGTGCTGACGGCATGAACAGCCAGGGTCTGTCCGTCGGTGCACTCTGGCTGACCGGAACGAAATTCCAAGAAGCCGACCTCAAAGCGACGAACGTCGTTTGCGGTACCTTCGTCGACTGGATGCTGGGGCATTGCGCCACTGTTGCCGAGGTCCGGGAGCTCCTGGAGAGTCATAAGGTCCACGTCACCGATAATCCTCCGCTTACTGAAAGTGCTCCGCTGCATTTCGCGGTTCATGACGCCGAAGGCAAGAGCATCGTCATCGAGTTCATTGACGGCAAGGCGGTCATCAGCGACAACCCGGTGAAGGTATTGACCAACCTGCCGACGTTTTCCTGGCACCTGACCAATCTTGCGACCTACATCAACCTCACCCAAGATCATATCGAGGAGAGGCGCATCGGGGACTTTACCGTGCGCGCTCCCAGCCCAGGCACGGGATTGATCGGCCTTCCCGGCGATGCCACGGCACCCAGCCGTTTTGTCCGCACCGCGCTTCTGAAAGAGTTCGCTGAGCGACCCAAGAACGCAGCCGACGCGCATAACCTTGCCTTCCATCTGCTGAACGCCGTTCACACCACCAAGGGTGTGGTGCGCGCCTACAGGGAGGTGCCCGGCGATAAACCCAAGCGGGAGGAAAAGTTCGACCATACCCAGTGGGCGGTGGTGAAGGACCTGACCAACCGCGTCATCACCATCCGCATGGCCGCGTCGCAGGTTCCCTGGAGCCTGGATCTGAAGACCTTGCAATTCGATGCCAATCACGGTCGGCGGATCGCCATTCCGACGGATGTACACAACCGGCTGCCGCTCTGACCCCGTCAGGCGTCAATCCGCATAGCCGAGTACAGGGCACGTCGGCCGACGGTGAAGCGGCAGGCGGCGCCGTCGGTCTTCGCAACGCAGGAACGCTGCCGACGGCACGTTGGGCCGTCGCGGCTTCCTGCGGCACGATCCGATCCGCTTCTCCGTTCCGTTCTCCGTGGCTGTCGCTCGGGTTGGATTTCAAAGCCGGTGCGGTATCCTGTCCGCCTGCGTCAACAAGCCCCGTGCATCGACATGATCGCTCGCCTCGGCAATGTTCTCTATTGGGCCGGTTGCGGGATCGCCGTTCTGATCCTGATCTTCGCGGCGCTTCTGGCGACCGAGCTGGAGAGCGGGCAAAGGTGGAACGCCCTTTCGGTCGCGCTGATGGCCGTCGCGCCCTGGCTGCTGGGGCTCGCTTGCCGCTACGTGCTGGCCGGCCCGCGGCGGAGGCGATGAGCGACGGCCCGGCCGGCCGCCGACCGCAGGCATCTCCTGCGCCCGGCAACATCGGCCCGGCACAACCCACCGGGCGGCAGCAATTTCCCATCAGGCGGGGATGTGCATGAGCGAAGCGCCCATGCCCCATCCCCGCCACCACTCCGCGGACAATCGTCAGAACGGCATGATGATGTCGTACAGCTGCTGGCCGTAGCGCGGCTGCTGGACGTCGCTGATCTGGCCGCGGCCGCCGTAGGAGATACGGGCCTCCGCGATCTTCTCGTAGCTGATGGTGTTCTGGGCGGTGATGTCCTCGGGGCGGATCACGCCGTGGATCTGCAGGTCGCGGACCTCGAAATTCACTCGGACTTCCTGACGGCCCTGGATGACGAGATTGCCGTTGGGCAGGGATTGCGTCACCAGAGCCGCGACCTTCAGGTCGATCTGCTCGTTGCGGTCGACCGAGCCCTTGCCGTCGTTCGAGCTGTTGCTGGTCAGGTCCACCAGATTGGCGGCGGAGGCGCCGGCCGGCAGGACGCGGCTGAGGGTGGCGCCTTCCAGCCCGAACAGGCTCGGCATGCCGGCATCCTCGGAATTGGCGCGCGACCGCTTGCTGGAGTTGGCGACTTTGGCGCTGTCGTCGATCGAGATGTTGATGGTGAGGATGTCGCCCACCTTGTTGGCGCGCTGGTCCTTGAAGAAGGCCTTCGAGCCGTTCCGCCACAGCGAGTTCGGGTTGCGCTCCGTCGGCAGCGGGGTCGGCATCGGCAGGCTGACCGGCTGGTAGCCGGGCTTGGCCTGCGGGTCCTGGATGGTGGACAGTTCCGGCGCCTTGCCGATGTCCGCGATGCGCGAGGCGGCACCGCAGGCGGTCAGCGAGGTGGCGGCGGCGGCGATCATCGCGAAGCGGATCAGGCGGGCGGTCTTGGTGGCGGACATTGGAGCTTTCTCCTCACTGCGCGATGGTGCCGGGCTTTGCCACGGCGACGACGTTGGGGCCTGCGACCGTCGCTTCGACGATCCGGTTTGATTGGGTGTTCACGACGCGGATGACCTCGCCCTTGCCACCGTCCTGCAGGGCCTTGCCCTGGGTGGTCAGCGTCATCGTCGGCGTCGACAGGGTGATGGTGACCAGGGATCCCTTGTCGATCATGCGCGGCGATTGCAGGTCGCGCAGGCGGACGGGCTGGTTGGTGGACACGCCGCGCCGGGGCGTCATGCCGATCAGCTGGGCGTCGGTGGCGGCGGTGTCGCTGGTGGTCTGGTCGGCGCGCACGTCCTGCCAGTCGATGTCGCCCGGACCGATGACGTCGCCGGGGATGACGCGGCGCGACAGCACCGGGATCTGCACCACGCCGAAGGCCCGGCCCGACACCGGCAGGCGGACCTGGCTGCCCGTCACCACGATCTCGGCGGCGAAGCGGCCCTGGACCGGGCTGTAATAGAGGTTTTCCACCGCCAGCCCGCCGGCGCCCTGGGGCGCCCGCATCTCCACCGCGCGGTTGTCCAACTCCATCTGGAGCCGGCCGACGGTGACGACCCGCGAGAGCGCCTCCGACAGCACCGCCTCGACATGCGGCATGCCGTAGACGACATCCGGAACCGGTGCCGTCACGCCCGCGCCCGGAACCGTGGCGGCCATCGCCGCGACCGGGGCGGTCAGCAGGGCGGCGCCGAGGATCAGGGCGGGCAGGCGGCGGGTGGCGAGGTGGCGGATCATGGCGGTGGTTCCCGAATTCGAGGCTGAGGCGAGGCGCCGGCGGTGCCGGCGTTACTTCATCTGGCTGGCCTGCTGCATCATCTCGTCGGTGGTCTTGATGACCTTGGAGTTCATCTCGTACGCGCGCTGTGCGGTGATCAGGGTGGTGATCTCCTGCACGACGTTGACGTTGGAGGTCTCCAGGGCACCCTGGGTGACGCGGCCGAAGCCGGGGGCGCCGGGGTTGCCGGTCACCGCCTGGCCGGAGGCGCCGGATTCCATGAACAGGTTGTCGCCGGTGGCTTCCAGGCCGGCGGCGTTGGCGAAGGTGGCGAGCTGGAGCTGGCCGACATTCTGCGTGGCGGTCTGGCCGTCCAGCTTGATCAGCACCTCGCCCGACGAGTTGATGGAGATGTCCACCGCGTTGTTCGGGATGGTGATGTTCGGCTGGATCGGATAGCCGTCGGCGGTGACGATCATGCCTTCCGGCGACAGCTTGAAGTTGCCGGCGCGGGTGTAGGCGGTGTCGCCGCTGGGCAGCGTCACCTGGAAGTAACCCGACCCGTTGATCGCCACGTCCAGCTTGTTGTCGGTGATGTTCAGGTTGCCCTGTTCCAGCACGCGGGCCACGGCGGCGACGCGCACGCCGGCACCCACCTGCACGCCGGTCGGCACGATGGTGCCGGCATCCGACGAGGTCGAACCGATGCGGCGGAAATTCTGGTACAGCAGGTCCTGGAATTCCGCCCGCTGCTTCTTGTAGCCGGTGGTGGTCGAGTTGGCGATGTTGTTGGAGATCGTCTCGACGTTGAGCTGCTGGGCGATCATGCCGGTGGCGCCGATGGCGAGGCTGCGCATGGTGGTCTTCTCCTCTCGTCTTCGGTCTGGTTCAGACGCTGCGGCCCAGCCGCTGAAGCATCGTGCGGACGCGCTCGTGTTCGTTGTCCATCATCTTCTGTGCGGACATGTACTGGCGCTGGAGCTCGATCATCTGCGTCATCTCGACCACTGGCTTCACGTTCGAACCTTCAAGCAATCCCTGTGCCACTTTGGTCTCGACCGGGGCGGGCTCGGGCTGCTCGTCGCTGACGTACAGGCCGCTGCCGACTTCGGTCATCAGCTGCTCGTTCTTGAAGGTGACGATGTTCAGCTTGCCGACCGGGCCCAACTCGGTTGCGACGGTGCCGTCGCCGCTGACCTTCACGTCGCTGGTGCCGGCCGGGATGGTGATGGGCTGGCCGTTGTTGGCCAGGACGGGCAGGCCGCCGGCATCCACCAGCTGGCGCTGGTCGTTCAGGCGGAAATTGCCGGCGCGGGTGTAGCGGGGGCCACTGGCGGTATCGACGGTGAAGTAACCCTGGCCGGTCAGCGCCAGATCCAGCGGATTGCCGGTCTGGGTCATGGCGCCGTTGGACAGGTCACGCACCACCGCGCGGTCCTGGACGAAGCTGACCTTCTCGTGCAGACCGGGCCGTTCCAGGAACTCCGTGAACAGCATCCGCTGGTTCTTGTAGCCGGTCGTGTTGACGTTCGCGATGTTGTTCGAGGTCACGTCCAGCTGGCGCCGCAGGGCCATCTGGTGCGACAGGGCGACGTAGATCGAATTTTCCATCTTGCGGCCTCTTCACCTTGCGAACGGATCGGGCGACAGCGTCCGACCGGCGAAAGGGGTATTGCAGGCGCCGTGCCAACTTCGCCGAACCCCTCTGAGCCGCTGAATCCGGGCAAGGCGGTGGCGGTCCCGCCGCGTGGGGCAGGGGATGCCGGGCAGAATCTGCCGGGGTATGGGCGTTCCTTGCCGGGTTCTGCCGGGCAAGACTCTCCCGTTCCCGCCGCACGGCTGGTGCGGCAGGGCGATGGACGGCAGCTCCGCGACCCTGAGGGGGACAGCGGGCGGCCAGGGGCGGAGTCCGGGCGTGGTCCGGCCTTGTACGGCCGGGCGGTGGCGGACTGCCGGGCAGGCCCAATCAAGAACCGTGCCGAAACGGCCACAACAGGGTGAAACCTGCTCGTCCGGGGTGTCCCATCAGCCACTCGAAAGGAGTTATTAACTATCCCAAAAGTAGCTTTGGCATGGACAGACGGTAGGGCGGGCGGATGCCTGTGCCTGTTGCGCACCTCGAACGATCCAGGATGTCATGGCTGCCGAAACCGACGCAGGCGAACTTTCGACCGATGGCCTGCCGCGGAAGAAGTTCAGCGGCAAGAAGCTGGTTCTGTTCGTCGTCCTTCCCCTGGTCCTGCTGATCGGCGCCGGTGCGGGCGTCTATTTCTCCGGCCTGCTCGACGGCCTGCTGGGCAAGGAGGAACAGGCGGCGGAGGGTGAGCATGCCGCGGCGGAAGGTGAACACAAGGCCGAGCCCGGCAAGCCCGATCCGCATGCGGCCCCGGTCTTCTACGACCTGCCGGACATGCTGGTGAACCTGAACACCGGCAACAAGCGTCCGGCTTTCCTGAAGATCAAGATCTCCATCCAGCTGTCGAAGCCGGAGGATGTCGGTGCGGTGGAACATGTGCTGCCGCGCATCATCGACAACTTCCAGGTCTATCTGCGCGAATTGCGGCTGGAGGATTTGCGCGGCTCGGCCGGCATGTACCGGCTGCGCCAGGAACTGCTTCTGCGCATCACCGCCGCCGCCTATCCGGTGAAGGTGAAGGACGTGCTGTTCAAGGAAATGCTGGTCCAGTGAGGGCCCGGTCAGGTGGGGATGTGGACCGATGAGCGACACCGGTGAACTGAGCGAGGAAGAACGGCTTGCCGCCGAATGGGCGGCATTGGCCGAGGACAGCGGCGATGTCGGCGACATGGGCGGCGGCGGGTCGACCCGCGTCCTGAACCAGGACGAGATCGACAGCCTGCTGGGCTTCGACCAGGGTGGTGCCGGCGACGGCGACAACTCCGGCATCATGGCGCTGGTCAATTCGGCGCTGGTCAACTACGAACGCCTGCCCATGCTGGAGGTGGTCTTCGACCGCCTCGTCCGCATGATGTCCACCTCGCTTCGCAACTTCACTTCCGACAACGTCGAGGTCAGCCTCGACCAGATTTCCTCGGTCCGTTTCGGCGATTACCTGAACTCCATTCCGTTGCCGGCGATGCTGTCGGTCTTCAAGGCGGAGGAGTGGGACAACTACGGCCTGATGGTCGTCGATTCCGCGCTGATCTATTCCATCGTCGACGTGCTGCTGGGCGGCCGGCGCGGCACGGCGGCGATGCGCATCGAGGGGCGTCCCTACACCACCATCGAACGCAACCTCGTGGAACGCATGGTCCATGTGGTGCTGTCCGACCTGTCCGCCGCCTTCGATCCGCTGTCGCCCGTCACCTTCCGCTTCGACCGGCTGGAGACCAACCCGCGCTTCGCCACGATCGCGCGGCCCGCCAACGCGGCGGTGTTGGTCAAGCTGCGCATCGACATGGAGGATCGCGGCGGCCGGCTGGAGTTGATGATCCCCTACGCGACGCTGGAGCCGGTGCGCGAACTGCTGCTCCAGATGTTCATGGGCGAAAAGTTCGGCCGTGACTCGATCTGGGAAACCCACTTGGCGTCCGAGCTGATGGTGACGGACGTCGACCTGTCGGCCGTGCTGGACGAGGTGACGATGACGCTGCACGACGTGCTGAACTGGCGCGTCGGCACCCGCATCCTGCTGAACGCCACCCCCGACGGCGCCATCGAGCTGCGCTGCGGCGACGTCTCGATGTTCCAGGGGCGGATGGGGCGCAAGGGCGGGCACATCGCCGTCCGCCTGGAAAAGGAACTGCCCAAGCAGGAGGTCATGAGGTTATGAGTCCGCTGATCTCCATCATCATCGACGTCGTGATGGTCGGCCTGCTGGCCGCGACCATCGCCTATGCGATCATCCTGAACCGGCAGATCATCGCGCTGCGCGAGAGCCGCGGCGAGATGGCCGAACTGATCCAGGGCCTGAACGACGCGATGGCGCGGGCGGAGACCGGCGTGCGCACGCTGAAGAAGGCGGCCAGCGACACCGGCGAGGATCTTCAGCGCACCGTCAACAAGGCGCAGACCCTGCGCGACGAGTTGGAATTCATGATCGAGGCGGCCGACGCGCTGGCCAACCGCCTGGGCAGCGTCGGTGACCGTGACGGTGGCCGGCGCGATGGCGGGCGCTCCAACGCCGTGGCGCCGGCGCTGGCCTCGCGCATCCCGGCCAAGACGCCGATGGTGGCGCCGCGCCCGGCGCTGCGCAGTCTGCCGGTCGAGGATGATCACGACCACGACGACCACGCACCGCCGCCGGCCCGGCTGGACGCGCCGCCGCGGCGCGCCGCCGCCCGCGCCGAACCGCCGGCCGAGGCACGCGATCCCATCACCCGTGATGGCGAGAGCCTGTCGCGGGCCGAACGCGAACTTCTGCAGGCGATCGAGAATGCCGGTAAGGGGCTCGGATGACCATGCGCACCAGTGACGGCAAGCCCGCCGCGGCGGGGGCATCCCAGGAACAGAAGGTCGTGATCCGCCCCGCCGGTGCCGCGCCGACCGGCGTCCGCACCTCTGCCACCCTCGCGGCGGCCCAGCAGGCGCAACTGCCGGCTGTGCGTCCCGCCGCGGGCAAGGTGCCGGCGAAGAAGGGCAAGGCCAAGGGCAAGCCGCGCAAGCCTGCGACGCCGCGCGTGCCGTTGACCGAGCGGCTGCGGGCGCGGCTGCGCGGTTTCCGCTTCCGCCTGCTGCCGCTGACCATCTTCGTCGCGGTGATGATGCTGGGGGTTCGGGTCGGCGATCTGTGGCGCCTCGCCACCCATGACGCCCGCCTGCCGGACTTCCCGGTCAGCCTCGCCCAAGGGCCGCAAAGCTCTCTCCCGGCGACCCCTCCCGCCCTGACCGTCGCCCAAGCTCCTGCCCAGGCCCCCGCCGCCACCAACAAGCCCGCCGGCAAGGAAGCCCCGCCGGCTCCCGGCGGGTCGAGCGGCCAGCCAAATGCACCGGCTGCCAACGCTCCTCCGGTCCCGCTCGGCCCGATCAACAACCAGGAACTGCTTCAGCATTTCGCCGACCGCCGTGCCGAGATCGAGCGCCGCACCAAGGAGATGGAGCAGCGCGAAGCCCTGCTGGCCGCCGCCGAGAAGCGGATCGACCAGAAGGTCGCGGAGATGGAGAAGACCCGCGCCGACATCCAGAAGCTGATGTCCCAGGGCGACGAGAAGCAATCCGCCCAGTTGGAAAGCCTGGTGAAGATCTACGAGACGATGAAGCCGAAGGAAGCGGCCCGCATCTTCGAGGAACTCGACATGCCGGTTCTGCTGGGCGTCATCCAGAAGATGAAGGAGCAGAAGACCGCCCCGATCCTGGCCGCCATGGACCCGGTCAAGGCCAAGGAGGTCACCTCGGCATTGGTGGAGCGGCGCGTGCCGCTGTCGGCGACGGTGACGGTGCCGAAGTAGGGGGTGTTGTTGCGTAGCGGGCGAGGTCACGCGGCGGTGCCCCCTCCCTAACCCTCCCCCACCTTCGGTGGGAGAGGGGACTGCCGCCGCAATGCAAATCTACCCTCTACCGCGATCGGACCGACCTTCGGTTGGCCGAGGGCGGGGGAGGGAGGGACCCGCGGCGAAGCCGTGGGAGGGAGGGGGCACCAGCAAGCACCCCCACATTCCCCTCACATGAAGCGGTTGTTCTTCGGGAACCCGTTCGGCGGCATCTTGCCCTGGCCGGCGCGGTCGCCCATCCAGCCGGTCAGGTCGGTGACGTTGAAGTTCCGCTCGCCGTTCCTCCAGCTCAGGCCCTCGGCCAGCGTGAAGGTCTTCACGTCGGCGACACTGGCGTCCTTGTACTTCTGAAGCTGGACGCCCTTGCCGCGGGTCATCACCGGCACCTGCTCCAGCGGGAAGACCAGCATCTTGCGGTTGTTGCCGATGATGGCGAGGGTGTCGCCGGTCACCGGATGGCAGATGCGTGCGGACTTGCCGTCCTCCAGGTTCAGCACCTGTTTGCCGGCGCGGGTCTGGGCCAGCACCTCCGCCTCCTCCACGCGGAAGCCGCGGCCGTCCTCCGACACCACCAGCAGGGTGCGGCCGGGCTGGTGGCGGAACAGGTCGACGATGTCCACGTCGTTGCCGAGGTCGATCATCAGCCGCACCGGCTCGCCAAAGCCGCGGCCGCGCGGCAGCTTGTCGACGCCGATGGTGAAGAACTTGCCGTTGCTGGCGAAGACAAGAAGCTTGTCGGTCGTCTCGCACCGCTCGACGAAGCCGCGGGCGTCGCCGTCCTTGTACTTCACGTCCTCCGCTTCGGCGTCGGTCAGGTGGCCGCGCATCGTGCGGATCCAGCCCTTGGCGGAGCAGATGACGGTCACCGGCTCGCGCTCCACCAGCGCGTCCAGCGGCACCTCGATCACCGCCGGCGCGTCGGCCACGTCGGTGCGCCGCTTGCCCAGCGCGCCGCCGCCGAACTTCTTCTTGATCTCGGCCACGCTTTCGGCGATCCGCTTCCAGCGCAGGGTCTCGTCGCCCAGCAGCTCCAGCAGGCCGTTCTTCTCGGTGGTCAGCGTGTCGTGCTCGCGCCGGATCTCCATCTCCTCCAGCTTGCGCAGGTTGCGCAGCCGCATGTTGAGGATGGCGTCGGCCTGCACGTCGGTCAGGGTGAAGGCGCGGATCAACTCCTGCTTCGGCTCGTCCTCCTCGCGGATGATGCGGATCACCTCGTCCAGGTTCAGATACGCGGCGAGATAGCCGCCGAGAACCTCCAGCCGGTGGTCGATCTGCCGCAGGCGGTGGTTTGACCGGCGGACCAGCACCTCGTGCCGGTGGTCGAGGAAGGCCTGCAGCACCTCTCGCAGGTTCATCACCCGCGGCACATGATCGGCGCCCAGCACGTTCATGTTCAGCGAAAAGCGGATCTCCAGGTCGGTCGCCTGGAACAGCGAGGCCATCAGCACCTCGGGATCCACGTTCCGGCTCTTCGGCACCAGGACGAGGCGGACATCCTCCGCCGATTCGTCGCGGACGTCCTCCAGCAGGATCAGCTTCTTGGCCAGCAGCAGCTCGGCAATCTTCTCGACCAGCCGGGCCTTCTGCACCTGATAGGGGACCTCGGTGACGACGATCTGCCAGGTGCCCTGGCCCAGCTTCTCCACTTCCCAGCGGGCGCGCAGGCGGAAGGCGCCGCGGCCGGTGCGGTAGGCCTCGACCACATTTTCCCGCGACTCGACCAGCACGCCGCCGGTGGGGAAATCGGGGCCGGGCATGAATCCGACCAGCGTCTCGATCGACGCGTCGCGGTGCTTGATCAGATGGCGCAGCGCGTCGCAGATCTCGCCGACATTGTGCGGCGGGATGTTGGTCGCCATGCCCACCGCGATGCCGCTGGACCCGTTCGCCAGCAGGTTCGGGAAGTTGGAGGGCAGGACCGCCGGCTCGTCGCCGTCGCCGTCATAGGTCGGGCGGAAATCGACGGCGTCCTCGTCGATACCCTCCAGCAGGGCCTTGGCGACCTCGGTCAGGCGGGCTTCGGTGTACCGCATCGCCGCGGCGTTATCGCCGTCGATGTTGCCGAAATTCCCTTGTCCATCGACCAGCGGATAGCGGACGGAGAAATCCTGCGCCAATCGCACCAGCGCGTCGTAGACCGAGCTGTCGCCGTGCGGATGGAACTTGCCGATCACGTCGCCGACGACGCGCGCCGACTTCTTGGGCGGCGTCGTCGGTTCCAGCCGGAGTTGGCTCATGGCGAACAGCAGGCGTCGGTGCACCGGCTTCAGCCCGTCGCGCACGTCGGGCAGCGAGCGGGACATGATGGTGGACAGCGCGTAGCTGAGGTAGCGCTCGCCGAGCGCGTCGGCCAGCGGCTTTTCCAGAATCTCGGAGGCGGGGTTTTGCGGCTTCATGATGAGGTCGGTTTAACAGTTTCAGGATGAGCGCGCTACCGCGTTCGCGTAACGTTCTCTTAGGCGTTCGCGCGCGGGCGGCAGCGGCCCGTTCAGCACGTGGCGTTCCAGGAAATGCGCGGTCAGCCGCAGCCCGTCGGACACCGCAGCCGGCCCGCCGCCGCCGCGCCCGGCCAGGAAATCGGGCAGGGGAAGCAGCCGGTCGCGATAAGGCTCGCCCACCGACGCGGTCACCGCGCGGCCGGTGCGCGGGCTGACATAGGCGAGATAGTCGTTCGCCCCCGACACGGCACAGCGGTCGAGGTCGAGGCCGAATCCAAGCTCCGCCAGCAGCCCGATCTCCCACCGCACATAGCTCTCCGCCCAGGCCGGGCTTTCCAGCAGGTCGAACAGGGCGAGCAGCCCGTCGAACAGGGCGGGATGGGCCTCCCGCTCCGGCAGGGCCGCCTCCACCAGCGCGCAGGCGCTGATCAGGGCGGCCAGCGCCTGGGCGTCGTCGAAGAAATTGGCGGCATAGCCCTTCACCGGCTCCAGGGTGAAATGGCCGAGATGCTCCGGCAGACGCCCGCGCCAGCGGACATGGACCAGGGTTCCCGGCTCCAGCGTGCCGCGCTGGCGCGCCGACCGGCCGCCCATCACCATGCCGGCATGGCGGCCGTGCTCACGCGTCAGCAGGGTCGCGACGGCGGATCCTTCCCCCTGGGGGCGGGCGGACAGAACGATTCCCTGATCGGACCAATCCATCGGTGCCGTTCGCAGATGAGGTGGCAGGGGAGATGGCGAGCTATCCTAATATAGGAAAAAATCTCCCCAAGGGAACCGGTCGTGATGATTGGAACCGCCCGCGTCGAGGGCATTCACCGATTCTTCACCAAACCACCCCCACAATCGTGACCTCAACGGTGGGAGGCCCCACCAATCGCAGGCCGCCAACGGGTCCGACGAGGGGTCTTGAACACCAACATCGACCGATATCTGCTGGCGGAAAAGGCCGGCTCCGAAGGCGTCTGGGACTGGGACCTGCGCAGCGACACGCTGTACCTCTCCCCCCGCTTCAAGGAATTCCTTGGTCTGCCCCCGGGTGATCCCAGCCGCGAGACCAACCGGCCGAACGACTGGCTGTCGCTGGTCCACCCGGAGGACATCGACTGGCTGCACGCCTCGTTCGAAGCGCAGATGGTCGGGCTGTCTGTTCCCTTCCAGATCGAGCACCGCATCCGCCGTGCCGATGCCGCCGCCGAGTCGGCCGACAAACCGCGATGGCGCTGGCTGGTCTGCCGCGGCATGGCGGTGATGGACGATACCGGGTATCCGATCCGGCTGGTCGGCTCCGTCGCCGACATCACCGACCGCAAGCTCGCCGAACAGCGCCTGCGCCAGAGCGAGGAGCGCTATGCGCTCGCCGCCGCCGGTGCCGCCGATGGGTTGTGGGACTGGCACATCGACAGCGGCGAGGTCTACTACTCCCCGCGCTGGAAGGCGATGCTGGGTTATGAGGATGCCGAGATCGGCGACACCATCGACGAGTGGTTCCGCCGCGTCCTGCCCGGCGACCTGGACGGGCTGCAAACCGCGATCAACCTGCATCTGGCCGGAGAGCGTCCGCACCTTCAGCACGAATTCCGCATCCGCGACAAAGCCGGGCAGGAGATGTGGATGCTGGTGCGCGGGCTGGCCGTGCGCAATGAGAAGGCGCGCATCGAAAAGGGCGGCGCCGTCCGCATGGCCGGTTCGATGACCGACATCACCGCGCGCAAAAAGGCCGAACAGCAGATCCTGTTCGATGCCGTCCACGACGCCATGACCGGGCTGCCCAACCGCACGCTTCTGCTCGACCGCATCGGGCAGGCGCTGGACCGCAACCGCCGGGCCGGCGCCCGGCCTTTCGCCGCGATCATCATCGACCTGGACCGCTTCAAGGCGATCAATGACGCGCTGGGCAGCAGTGCCGGCGACCGCGTACTGCGCATCATCGCCAAGCGGCTCGACACCAGCCGGCGCGTCGGCGACACGCTGGCCCGCCTGTCCGCTGACGAGTTCGCCGTGCTGGTGGATGAGCTGGACGATGCCGGCGACGCGCTGGAGGCGGCGGAGCGCATGGCACGCGCCATTTCCCGTCCCATCACGCTGGAGGAGGGCCGCGACCTCGTGCTGACCGCCTCCATCGGCGTGGCGCTGAGCCAGACCGGCTACGACCGGGCGGAGGACATGCTGCGCGACGCCAGCCTGTCCATGTACCGCGCCAAGAGTGGCGGGCGTGCGCGCATCGACGTCTTCGACGCCAACCTCCGCCGTCAGGCGATGGCCGCCATGCGGATGGAGGCCGACCTGCGCGCCGCCCTGGAACAGGGCCAGCTCTGCCTGCACTACCAGCCCATCGTCCTGCTGGAGACCGGGGCCATCGCCGGCTTCGAGGCGCTGATGCGCTGGAACCACCCCGACCGCGGACTGGTCCCGCCGGCGGAGTTCATCCCGCTGGCCGAGGAGACCGGCCTGATCGCGCCGATGGGCCGCTGGGCATTGGGGGAGGCGGTGCGGCAGTTGGCACTTTGGCAGGCGCGCTTCCCGAGGCCCGTGCCGCTGTTCATGAGCGTCAACGTCTCCACCCGCCAATTCCGTGACGACGATCTGGTCGGGGCGGTGCGCGACCTGCTGGACGCCGTGCCGATCCCGCCGTCCAGCCTGAAGCTGGAACTGACCGAAAGCCTGCTGATGCAGGACCCGGACGAATGCCGGATGCTGATGCAGAGCATCCGCGACATGGACGTCCGGCTGTCGATCGACGATTTCGGCACCGGCTATTCCTCGCTGGCCTATCTGCACAAGCTGCCGGTGGATGTGCTGAAGATCGACCGCAGCTTCGTCCGCGCGGTGTCGACGGGGGAGGGCAACGCCGCCATCGTCCAGGTCATCGCCGGCCTTGCCACCATTTTGCGGCTCGACGCCGTGGCGGAAGGGGTGGAAACGGCGGACGAAGCGGTGTATCTGCGCGGTCTGTGCAAGTACGCCCAAGGCTATCACTTCGCCCGCCCGGCCCTGCCGGAAGCGGTGGAGAGGCTGCTGGCCGCCGAAGACGAGCACATCGCCCTGCCAGCACCGGCTTAAGGCCGCTGCGAGCCGTTGATTTGGAGTTTGCGTGATGTCCGACCGCACCTGCGGTGAATGCACCCTCTGCTGCAAGCTGATGGGGGTGCCGGAGCTGAAGAAGCCCGCGGCCAAATGGTGCGCGTCCTGCGACCAGGGCAAGGGCTGCTCGATCTACGAGGAGCGGCCGCAATCCTGCCGGAACTTCCAGTGCTTCTGGCTGATGGACGAGAATTTCCCCGACGAGTTCCGCCCCGACCGCATCCACGCGCTGGCCGCCTTCAACGATGTGAAGGACAGCTGCGTCCTGCATGTCGACCCCGCCAAGCCGCGCGCCATGGGCAGCCCGGAGGTCCAGGCGCTGACCGACGCGCTGCTGAAGGTCTATTCGAAGGTGTTTTTCCTCTGCGGCAAGGAAAGCGCGATGATGCAGCGGTGATAATCCCCTCTCCCCGGGGGAGAGGGAGACTTCCCGGAGAGAGGGGCTCTGAGAGCCCCCTACCGCTTCACCCCGCTCTCATGGACGCGCACCGCGTCCTCGATCCCCATCGCCAGCAAGCGGGCGACACAGTCGTAGCCGCCGTCGTTCTGGTGGACGCCATCCGGTCCGATCAGGTCGGTGACTGCCATCCCCCGCTTCTCCACCAGCGACCGCATCACGTCGAACCGGTGGAACAGGCCGACACGTTGATCGACGGCGATCCCGGCGATGCGCGCCAGCATCGGGGCGACGCCGGTCTTGTCCAGCATCTTCGGCGCGTATTGCAGGTCCATCAGCACCACGTCCACCCCGGCAGCGCGCAGCCGTTCCACCCCCTGGCGGACCGAACGCTCGCTCAGGCCCTGGTCGCCGTCGCGCAGCACCGTGTTGGCGCCGACCTGCCAGATCACCAGATCGGGCCTGGCGCCCAGCGCGTCGGCATCGATCCGCTTTTCGGTCTGGTCGTCGGTCTCGCCGTTGATGCCGCGGTTCAGCACCGCGATGTCCGCGTTGCGGAAGCGCTCGGCGAGATAATGGGCGAGGCGGGCCGGATAGGTCCTGTCGGGCGCGCTCGCCCCCGCCCCGGCGGTGGAGGAGGAGCCGATGGCGACGATGCGGATCGGCGCGCCGGTCGCGATGCGCTGGGACAGCTGCGGCAGGGGGGCCGACAATGCCGCATCGCCGCGCGGCAGCTGGCATTGCGCCGAGGCTGCCGGATCGGCGGCCAATGCGGGAGCGGATAAGGCGATGGCTGAGATCAGTGTCAGGAGGCGGGCGGCGTGATGCAGGCTGAAGGGCTTGTTCAAGGGCTCGTTCCGTTGCTTCGCGCCACTGCCGGGGGGATTGTCGCCGAAGGGGCGATCATCGTGGCGATGCTTTCCGCCAGCAATTGTCCGATGCAACGGTGAACGAAATCATAAGACCGCCGCTTCGCCTCGTCCCCCTCGTCGGCGAAATCGACCCGGCCATCCTCCACCCAATGCCGCATGATGTCGTAGCGGGGGAAGTGGAAGACGTCGGAACTCTGGGCCAGCCAGGACATGTAGGACACGTAGGGCGCGAAGTCGATCAGCTGCGCCGTGTGCATGCTGTACTGCATGTCCATGATGACGATGTCGGCGCCGCGGCGCTGGACCTCGGCGATGCCGGCCTGCAGCGCCGTGCCGAAGCTCTCGGGGTCCAGGTTGCGCATGGCGTCGACCGTGCCGGTCTGCCAGACCACCAGCGCCGGGCGCTGGTCGTCGACCGCCTCGGCCAGCGGTGCCACCATGGCGGGCGCAGGTTCGCCGGGCAGGCTCAGCACGGCGGTCCGCACGGCGCGGCCGGGCAAGCGGCGCTTCAACTCCTCTTCCAGCCGGGCGGGATAGCCGACGATGCCGGGCTTTGCGGCCTGCTTGGCGGAATGGACGATCAGGACCGACAGGCGCCGGCCGGCGGCCAGCCGCGCCGACACCCGTGGCAGCCCTTCACCGGGGGCAAGCACGGTGTCCGGCACGGCGCAGGCGGGATCCACCGCCGCGGCGTTCGCCGCATGGGCCGGTCCGGAAAGGGCGAGAGCCGCCAGCGCGATGGCCATGGCCGTCAGCAACCGTCTCAAACCCTGTCCGCTCATGCACCCACATTCCTGCTGGCCGCGACCCTGTGGCGACGCGCCCGTTCGGCCGACTGGTACCAGCCGAGGAAGCGGGCCAGCAGCACCATCGTGGCGATGCCCAGCACGGTAACAAGGAACTGTGCGGAAAGCGAGCCGCTGACATGGACCAGCACGGTCTGTCCGGCGAAGGACAGGAGCACGCCCAGGCAGAACACCTGCAGCGACTGCCGCCCGCAATCGAGCACCGGCGCGGCCAGTGATCCGTTCAGCCAGGACGCCCCGGCCGGAACCAACCGGAGCACGACATAGGCCAGCGCGAAGAAATGCAACAGGCGCAGCGGATCGAGGTCGGTCTTGCTGATGGGGTAGAGGAACTCCGTCACCGCGTCGGGGATCAGCGCATGCAGCGGGGCGAACTTCCAGGACAGGGTCAGGTACAGGCCGGCCAGCAGGATCGCCACCGCCGCGACCATCACCGGCAGGCGGAAGCGGGTCAGGACGGCGCGCACATCCGGCCGGAACTGCAATGCCGCGCCCGCCACGAACAGCAGCTGCCAGGTGAAGGGGTTGAAGTACCAGACGCCGCCGTCCGGGTGGGTGGGCAGGTTCCAGCCCCAATGCCGGGACGCCAGATAGACCGCGGCGGAACCGGCCAGGACCCCCAGCGGCCGGCGGCGCAGCACAGGCAATATCAGGGGGAAGGCCAGCAGAAGCACGATGTAGAGCGGCAGCACATCCAGATTCGCCGGCCTGAACTTCAGCAGCAGGGCCTGGGTCAGGGCGGTGACGGGGTCCAGGAAATAGCCGGCGATGCCCATCTCCTCGGCGAACAGCGGGCTGTCGAAGGCGCGGGCGGTGTAGGCGATCTGGGCGGTGAAGGCGAAGAACAGGATGATGTAGGTGGCGTACAGCGTCCAGCAGCGGTGCAGCACCTGTGCCGCCGCCATCGGCATGCCCTGCCGGTCCAGCGTCCGGCCATAGACAAGCGCCGCGGTGTAGCCGGAGATGAAGACGAAGATCTCCGTGGCGTCGCTCAGGCCGAAATTGCGCGGCGTCAGCCAGGAAATCTGGTTGGCCGGGATGTGATTCACGAAGATGAACCACAGCGCCAGCCCGCGGAAGAAATCCAGCCGCAGGTCACGCGCCGCGGCAGACACCGCCCCACGCTCCGCCCCACGCTCCGCCACAGTCACGTCTCTCATGGCCGTCCAACCCGCAAGGTCCCACTCTCCCCCAATCAACACGCCAGTGCGGTCTTAAGCTCCGCCGCCCGACCTTTCCAGGGATCATTCCTCCGGGTCATCGGCCGTGCCTGCAACAGATGGGGGCAAGGGCGGCGGAGTCGAGAAGCAATGCCGCGGGACCCACGGCCGACGTCGTCCCGCCGGAGTGGTTGAATGGAACCCGCGGCTTCGCGCCGCAGCGTTAAACCTCTGAAATATGGACGTCAATTCCGCTTCGCGCTTGATCCCGACCATTCGCTTCCTGCATAATCTGATCAGCGAAAGAAAGCTGGGACGGATCGGCCGGAAGGCCGGCCGCAAACCCGGATGGATGGGAGGAAGCGCAAGCAGAGACCGGGAACGGTCGTGCCGTCCATGTGCAGGCGCGTGGGCTTTCACGGTGTCCCCGATGCGCCGTCCGGGCCGGCCGAGCATTCATCCGGTCATGCGTGCATCCGGCCGGGCTGCATCCCAACCACTCCCGCTTTTCCCGCTCAACCGGTGCCGTCCGGTCCCGTGGAGGGTCCGGCTCGTCCGGTTGCGGGCCGGCAGACCCCGGTCCGGCAACAAGAACGCATAACAACGCATAACAGAGAACGGACAAAGGGAGCTTCTGGATGAAACGTCGTGCATTTCTGACCTCGGCCGGTGTGGGCGTCGCCGCCAGCACGCTTGCCGCCCCCGCCATTGCGCAGTCCTCGCCCGAGATCAAGTGGCGTTGCGCCTCCAGCTTCCCGAAGAGCCTCGACACCATCTACGGCGGTGCGGAGTTCGTGTCCAAGCGCGTGGCCGAACTGACCGACGGCAAGTTCCAGATCCGCGTCTTCGCGGCCGGTGAGATCGTCCCGGCGCTCCAGGTTCTGGATGCGGTCAAGGACGGCACCATCGAGTGCGGCCACACCGTCTCCTACTATTACGTCGGCAAGGATCCGACCTTCGCCTTCGACGCGGCGATGCCGTTCGGCCTGAACGCGCGCCAGCAGAACGCCTGGATGACCCATGGCGGCGGCAAGGAGCTGATGGCGGAGTTCTTCGCCGGGCACAACCTCGTCGCCATCGGCGCCGGCAACACCGGCACCCAGATGGGCGGCTGGTTCCGCAAGGAAATCAAGTCGGTCGAAGACCTGAAGGGCCTGAAGTTCCGCATCGGCGGCTATGCCGGCACCATCATGGCCCGCCTGGGCGTCGTGCCGCAGCAGATCGGCGGCGGCGACATCTATCCCGCGCTGGAAAAGGGCACCATCGACGGCGCCGAGTTCGTCGGCCCCTACGACGACGAGAAGCTCGGCTTCAACAAGGTCGCCAAGTATTACTACTATCCCGGCTGGTGGGAAGGCGGCCCGCAGGTCTCCATGATGTTCGGCAAGGAGAAGTTCGAATCGCTGCCGCCGGCCTACAAGGCGGCACTGCATGCGGCCTGCTCCGACGCGACGCTGGACATGCTGGGCAAGTACGACGTCCAGAACATGACCGCGCTGAAGCGTCTGGTCGCCGCCGGCACCCAGCTGCGCCCCTTCCCCAACGAGGTGATGCAGGCCTGCTATCAGGCCGCCATCGAGGTGTACGAGGAAGAGGCCGCGAAGAACGAGAAGTTCCGCAAGATCTACGACGCGTGGAAGAAGTTCCGCGAGGAGGAGTATCTGTGGTTCCGCGTCGCCGAATACAGCTTCGACCGCTTCGTCTACGCGGCCCCGCCGCTTGAGAAGAAGAAGTAAATAGTTTTCGATAGGGGAGGGAGGTGCAGGCTTTTGCCCCCTCCCTAACCCTTCCCCTCTTCGAGGGAGAGGGAACTCCGCCGCCCGACGGTTCACTCCCTCTCCCGCCGAAGGCGGGGGAGGGAAGGGGCCCATGGCGCAGCCATGGGAAGGGAGGGGGCACTTACTCCCCCGCCGACTCCTAAACCTCGATCACCATCCCATCATACGCCGGCTCGACCCCCTCCGGCAGGATCCGCCGCAGGCTGTCGTAGTCCATGCTGTTGTCCATGTGGGTCAGATAGGCCCGCCGCGGCTGCACCCGTTCGATCCATTCCAGCGTCAGCGCCAGATGCGCATGTACCGGATGCGGCGGCTCGATCCGCCCGCAATCGACCACCCAGGTGTCCACCCCCGCCAGCGCCGCGAAGGCCCGCTCGTCCAGCCGCACAACGTCGGTCGAATAGGCGAAGCCGCCGAACCGGTAGCCCACCGTCCGCATATAGCCGTGGTCCTGCTCGAACGGCGTCACCTCCAGCCCCTTCACGTTGAACGGGCCGTCGATGCGATGTGTCTTCAGCACCGGCCGGTAGAAGGGGTAGCCGTCGGGCAGAGGATCGAAGCAATAGGGGAAGCGTATCTCGATGTCGCGCAGATGTTCGTCCCAGCCATAGGCGTCGATCGGCGCATGCATCTGCCGGCAGATCTCGCGCAGTTCGTCGATGCCGTGGCAATGGTCGGCATGCTGGTGGGTCCACAGCACGGCGTCCAACCGCGCGCAGCCGCTGTCGAGCAATTGCTGCCGCAGGTCGGGGGAGGTGTCGACCAGAACCGACACGCCGTTCCGCTCGACCAGCACCGATGGGCGCATGCGGCGGTTCTTCGGATTGGCGGGGTCGCAGCGGCCCCACTGGCCACCCGGCACCCCGGCGATCACCGGAACGCCGCGTGACCCGCCGCAGCCAAGGACGGTCACGCGCATCGCGCCGGGTGAAATGCCGGTTGATGCGCCGTCCACACTCATGCAGCCGCCTTGCCTGGAGCGGCCTTGTCGAACAGACGGAAGAAGTTGTCGGTGGTCACGCGCGCCAGTTCCTCCGCCGACACGCCCTTCACCTCGGCCACGCAGGCCGCCGTGTGGGCGACATAGGCCGGCTCGTTGCGCTTGCCGCGGAAGGGGATCGGCGCGAGGTAGGGCGCGTCCGTCTCCACCAGGATGCGGTCGATCGGCACGTCCTTCACGATGGTGCGGAGATCCTCCGACTTCTTGAAGGTGACGATCCCCGACAGCGACAAGGTGAAGCCGTACTCCACCGCCTCTTCCGCCAGCGCCCGGCCGGAGCTGAAGCAGTGCAGCAGCCCCTTCACCGGCTGTCCGGCCGCTTCCTCCTTGACGATGCGCATGGTGTCGTCGTCGGCGTCGCGGGTGTGGATGATCAGCGGCAGGCCGGTTTCCAGGCTGGCGCGGATGTGCCGGCGGAAGCACTCCTGCTGCTGGTCGCGCGGGCTCTTGTCGTAGAAATAGTCGAGCCCGGTCTCGCCCAGCCCGATCACCTTGGGATGGCGCGACAGCTCCACCAGCTTGTCGACGGTGGTGATGGCGAACTCCTCCGCCGCCTGATGGGGATGGACCCCAACCGAGCAGAGGATGTCGTCATAGCGTTCCGCCACCGCCAGGATGCGGTCGAAGCGGCTGATATAGGTGCAGATGGTGACCATCCGCCCGATGCCGGCCTGCCGGGCGCGGTCGACGACCGCGTCCAGCTCTTCGGCGAAATCGGGAAAGTCCAGATGGCAATGGCTGTCGACGAGCATACTGGAAACTCAGGCCTTCGGTTCTTCGACGTAGCGCGGGAAGACGCCCTGCGGCGTCGGCAGCGGCGTGCCGGCGACCAGCGCCCCCGACGGCCCCAGCGTGCCGAAGCCGCGCGCATCCGGTCCCAGGGCCAGCAGGTCGAGGATCTTGGCGGAAGAATCCGGCATCACCGGCTGGGTCAGGATCGCCAGATGGCGGATCGTCTCGGCCAGCACATACAGCACGGTCGCCATGCGCGCCGGATCGGTCTTCTTCAGCGCCCAGGGGGCCTGTTCGTCGACATAGCGGTTGGCGTCGCCGACCACGGCCCAGATGGCATCCAGCGCCTTGTGGAAGGCCTGCGCCCTGATCTCCGCCCGAACGATGTCGAGGATGCCGTAGGCGGAGCCCAGCAGCGCGTTGTCCGCTTCGGTGAACGCACCCGGCGTCGGCACGGCGGCGCCGCAGTTCTTGCCGATCATCGACAGGACGCGCTGCACCAGATTGCCGTAATCGTTGGCGAGGTTGCCGTTGATCCGGTTGACCATCTGCTTGTGCGAGAAGTCGCCGTCATTGCCGAACGGCACTTCGCGCAGCAGGAAATAGCGGGTCTGGTCGAGGCCGTAGGTGTCGACCAGCGTGTCCGGCGCGATGACGTTGCCGAGAGACTTCGACATCTTCTGGCCTTCGATGGTCCACCAGCCATGGGCGAACACGCGCTTGGGCGGCTGCAGACCGGCGGCCATCAGGAAAGCGGGCCAATAGACGGCGTGGAAGCGCAGGATGTCCTTGCCGACCATGTGCAGGTCGGCCGGCCAGTACTTGGCATACTCGCCCGTCGTGTCGGGATAGCCGACGGCGGTGATGTAGTTCGCCAGCGCGTCGAGCCAGACATACATGATGTGGGCGTCGTCGCCCGGCACCGGGATGCCCCACTTGAAGGTGGTGCGGCTGACCGACAGGTCCTTCAGCCCCGACTTGACGAAGGACATCACCTCGTTGCGCTTGCCGGCCGGCGCGATGAAGTCCGGGTTCTGTTCATAGAACTCGATCAGCCGGTCCTGCCAGGCCGAGAGCTTGAAGAAGTAGGACGGTTCCTCCACCCACTCGCACTCGGCACCGGTGGGAGCGATCTTCTTGCCCTCGGCATTGGTGGTCAGCTCGTCTTCGCCATAAAAGGCTTCGTCGCGAACCGAATACCAGCCGGCGTAGGACCCGAGATAAATCTCGCCCTTCTCCTTCAGCACCGTCCACAGCGCCTGCACCGACGTGACGTGGCGCGGCTCGGTGGTGCGGATGAAGTCGTCGTTGGAATAGTTCATCAGCGACACGAGATCGCGGAAGTTCTGCGACACCCGGTCGGTGAAGTCCTGCGGTGGAATGCCGGCCTTTTCCGCCGACTTCTCCACCTTCTGGCCATGCTCGTCGGTACCGGTCAGGAACTTCACGTCATAGCCGTCGAGGCGCATGAACCGGGCGAGGACGTCGCAGGCAAGCGTCGTGTAGGCGTGGCCGATGTGCGGCACGTCGTTCACGTAATAGATCGGCGTCGTCAGATAGAAGGTCTTCGGCCCGGCCATTTGCGGCACTTTCTTCCAGTAGGTTTGTCGGCTCGTCTCGAAAAAACGCTAGGCGGCGGCCGTTTCCAGCGCCGACAGGGCGTTCAGGACCACCTGCTTGCGGTCCAGGTTTGCGGATTCCGCGCGCGCGAAAAGACGCTGAACCTTTTCCCACACCTCCACCCAACGTTCAAGGCCGCGGGCATTGGCGAGCCGGGTCATCAGGGCGGCCTCGCCCGGCACCACCTCCGCCGGCCAGGAACCACGGGCGAGAGAGCGGGCGAAGCGGGCCAGCCACCAGACCAGCAGCTCCGTCGCCGTCTCGAACATCCCGTCGTCCTGTTTGCGGGTCAGCTTGTCGCCGAAGGCGTGGGCCGCGACGATGTCGATGCGCGGCAGGTCGGACAGCAGCCCGATCATCTCGCGGTAGAGCGCCAGCCCGCCCGCATCGGCCAGATCGATGGCACGGCCGACGCTGCCCTCCGACAAACGGGCCAGCGCCGGGCGGTCGTCGGCGGCGATGTCCGGCCGGTGCCGCCCCAGCAGGTCGATCACCGTCTCTTCCGGCAGCGGCTTCAGCGTCAGCTTGCGGCAGCGCGAGCGGATGGTCGGCAGCATCCCGCCGGGATTGTCGCTGACCAGCAGCAGCAGGGCGCCGGGCGGCGGCTCCTCCAGGATCTTCAGGATGGCGTTCAGGCCGCTCAGGTTCATGCGGTCGGCGCCGTCGATCACCGCGACGCGCCAGCCGCCTTCCGCCGAGGTGCGGCGCAGGAAGGGGCCGATCTTGCGCACGTCGTCCACCGCGATGTCGCGCTTCAGCCGGTCCTTCTTCTCGTCGCGCTGGCGCTCGACGGTCAGCAGGTCGGCATGGCCGCCCGACGCCACCCGGCGGAACACCGGATGGTCCGGCCCGATATGCAGCGACGTGACCGGAGCGGCACCCCCCGATGGTCCGCCGAACAGGCTGTCGCCCGGCTGTTCCTGCGCCAGGACGAAGCGGGCGAAGCGGAAGGCCAGCGTCGCCTTGCCGATTCCCGGCGTCCCGCCGATCAGCCAGGCATGCGGCAGCCGGCCGGAGTTCCAGGCTTCCAGCAGCAGCCGTTCCGCCTCATCATGGCCGACGAGATCGGGGTTGCGCCGGGGGGCGAGCGCCTCCTCCGCGGCCGGAGCGGCGGATGCCGATGTGCGCGCCTTGCTCACGGTCTCAGCTCCAGCCCCAGCCGGCCCGACACCGCGTCCCGGATGCGCGCCTGCACGGTGTCGAGGTCGGCGTCGGCATCCACCACGGCACAGCGGTCCGGCTCCCGCCGGGCGATGTCGAGGAAGCCGTCGCGCAGCCGCTGGTGAAAGCCGATGTCCATCCGCTCATAGCGGTCCTCGCCGCCATGGCGCGCCACCGCGCGGCGCAGGCCGGTCTCGACATCGATGTCGAGGATCAGCGTCAGGTCGGGGCGGAAGCCGCCCAGCGCCGCCGTCTGCAGCGTCTCCACCAACTCGCGCCCCAGCCCCAGCCCATAGCCCTGATAGGCCATGGTGCTGTCGAAGAATCGGTCGCACAGCACCCAATTCCCGGCCTCCAGCGCCGGCCAGACCCTGCGCTCCAGATGGTCGCGGCGGGCGGCGGTGTGCAGCAGCGCCTCCGTCACCGGGCTCCAGCGGCCGGTCTCGCCGGTCACCAGCAGGCCGCGGATCTCCTCCGCCCCCGGCGATCCGCCCGGCTCGCGCGTCGTCACCAGCTCGACGCCGCGGGCGCGCAGCGACTCCCGCAAGGTGTCGGCCAGTCGGCGCAGCTGCGTCGACTTGCCGGCCCCTTCGCCGCCTTCCAGCGTGATGAAGCGCCCGCGATGTGGAGAGGTCGGCATGGTCGTCACGGTCACAGGCTGTTGCCGAAGACGAGATACTTGGCGGCGGCGAAGGCGCGGCCGAAGATGCCGGCCTTCGGCACGTCCTGGGCGGCCACCACCGGCACCTCCTTGCCCGGGAAGCCGGGGGCGGAGATCATCAGCTTGCCCACCGTGTCGCCCTTCTTGATCGGCGCGGCGACCGGGGCGTTGCTGACCAGCGACACCTTCATGCCGGGGCGGTCGGCGCGGCCCATGGTGACGCTCAGGTTCTGCGGCACGGTGACGGGAACGGTCTCCTGCTCGCCCAGCCAGACCGGCACCTGTTCGATCGTCTCGCCACCCTTGTAGAGCGTGTAGGATGCGAATTCACGGAAGCCCCATTCGATCAGCCGGGCCGATTCGTCGGCGCGCGCCTGCATGCTGGGCAGGCCGTTGACCACCAGCAGCAGGCGACGCCCCTCGCGCTCGCCCGACGCGGTCAGGCCGTACCCGCCGGCGTCGGTGTGGCCGGTCTTCATGCCGTCAACGTCCATGCCGCGATACAGCAGCGGGTTGCGGTTGCCCTGGTTGATGCCGTGATACTTGAACTCCCGGATCGAATAATAATGGTAGTATTCCGGGTAGTCCTTGATCAGGTGCTCGGCCAGCATCGCCAGATCGCGGGCGGTCATGTAGTGGTTGGGGTCGGGCCAGCCGGTCGAGTTGACGAAGTTGCTGCCCTTCAGGCCAAGCTCGCGCCCCTTGCGGTTGGCCTGCTCGGCGAATGAGCCCTCCGACCCGGCCAGACCTTCGGCCAGCACGATGCAGGCGTCGTTGCCGGACTGGACGATCATGCCCTTGATCAGGTCGTCGACCTTGATGTTGTTGTGAAGCTCCACGAACATCTTGGAACCCTGCATCCGCCAGGCCCGCTCGCTGACCGGCAGCGTGCTCTCCAGCGTCAGGCGGCCGGCCTTGATCGCCTCGAAGGTCAGGTAGGCGGTCATGATCTTGCTCATCGACGACGGCGCCATGCGCTCGTCGGCGTTCTTCTCGAACAGTACGGTGTTCGAGGTGAGGTCGACCAGGATCGCCTGCTTGGCGATGGTGTCGATGGTCGCGGCCTGGACGGACACCGCGGTCATGCCGGCGCCTATCGTGGCCCCGGCCATCGCGATCCCGGCCGCGACAGCGACGGAACGGCCGAAAACGGCGCACAGGCGGACGACAACAGCGTTCATGGCAACAATCCTCCAAGGGCACTCGGTCACAGGCGCTCGGCAGAGCGATCGGGGTGGATAACGGATGGCCGGATCAATCCACCACGATTTTGGCCTCCGTAAG
The DNA here is from genome assembly GCF_008364825.1 of Azospirillum sp. B21. Taxonomy (GTDB): domain Bacteria; phylum Pseudomonadota; class Alphaproteobacteria; order Azospirillales; family Azospirillaceae; genus Azospirillum. The sequence goes on along the minus strand of NZ_VTTO01000001.1, from coordinate 337,020 downwards.
GCCGGCCTGTATGATCTGGTTGAGCAGGGTGTCGGCACGATCGACGCTGTCCAGCGGCCCGACCCTGACGCGATGCAGGGACATGCCGCCCGACCGCGTCAGGCTTACGCTGGCACGCTGGCCCATGGCGGACAGCCGGGCGCGGGCCTTCGCCACATTCTCTTCGCTGCCGTAGGCGCCGACTTGCACATAGATCGACTCCCGCGGCTTCACCGGCAACTGCGCCACCACCGGCGCCGGTACGAACCGGCCTTCCGACATGCTGCCGGCGACGGTGGCGGGCGGCGGCACCGGGGCGCCGACCACCGCCGGGCGCGGCGCACCCGTCGACGCTGAGATCATCGTGACCGGCCCGGACGGTCCGGTCACCTCGATCCGGCCGCGCGGGGCGGCCTTCGGCGGCGGGCCGTCGATCTCCGCCAGCAGCGGCGCCGGGGTTCCCTGGCGCGCGGCGGCGGCGATGGCCCGGCTTTCCTCCGCCAGAATCTGCACGCGGACCTTCGCCGTGCCGGGACCGTCGAAGCCCAGCAGCTGGGCGCCGCGGCGCGACATATCGATGATCCGGCCGTTGGCGTAGGGGCCGCGGTCGTTCACCCGCACCACGATGGAACGGCCGTTGTCCAGGTTGGTGACGCGCACCAGGCTCGGCATCGGCAGGGTCCTGTGCGCGGCGGTCAGCTCGTCCTGGTCGTAGATCTCGCCGTTGGCGGTATTCTTCTCATGGAAGCCGGGCCCGTACCAGGACGCGATGCCCGTCTCGTCGTAGGTGTAGTCTTCCTTGGGATAATACCAGACGCCGGCGATCTGATAGGGCTTGCCCACCTTGTAGATGCCGCTGGTCGGCAGGCCCGAGCCGGTGCCGGCCGGCTTCTGCGCACAGGCGGCGAGCGTTGCCACGCCGACCAGCACGACGATCCTGCCCACCCCGCGCCAGCGACGCATCCGCCAAACCCCTCGATCTCCCGGTCGCCTCGAACCGCCAAGGCGGCGGCACTCTAGCGGAGTGGCACGGCCGCGCCAATGCCCGGAAACGTCGGGAAACACGATGACACAGGCGGGGGACACAGGCGGAGTATGACCCTGAAGATCAGGGCGCCGGGAACAGCGCCTCGGTGCGGCCCATCATCCAATAGGCGGTCAAGCCGATCCATTCCCGCACCGCATCGTCGAGGATCACCAGATTCTGGCCGAACTCGAAGCGCAGATAGGGTTTGGCGCCGGTGCGGGTGCGGTAATCGACGGGGTAGGGGATCACCTCCCAGCCGACGGCACGGAAGATGCCGACCGACCGCGGCATGTGCATGGCGGAGGTGACGAGCACCCAGCGCTCCCCCGGCGCCGGCTTCACCATATCCTTGCTGAACACGGCGTTTTCCCAGGTGTTGCGGGATTGCGCCTCGTAGATCACGCGGTCGTCGGGGATGCCGGCCTGCGCCAATGCGGCGCGGGCGGTCACGTCCTCCTTGTATTCCTGCCCCAGCAGCCGGCCCGACCCGCCGGTAAAGACCGCCTTGGCATCGGGGTGGCGGCGGACGAGGTCGGCGAAGCCCAGGATCCGCTCCGCCGCGTCGTTGAGAGAGGGATCGCCGCGGTCGGCGGTGATCGGCGGGTTTAGGGCGCCGCCCAGCATGATGATGCCGTCGATGCGCCCTTCCGGCTCGATCCTGGCGAAACGGTCTTCCAGCGGCAGCGCCACCAGCGCGCCCAGCCCGGTGTAGGTGACCAGAAGCAGCAGGACCGCCGCCAGCGTGACCATCCGCTTGCCCGCCCGTTGCCAGCGCCGTGTCCGCAGCAGCAGCGCCCCCATAGCCACGGCCAGAACCAGCGCATTGCCCGGCGCCACCACGCCCCAAAGCAGCTTCGACAGGATGAAGGACAGCACCGGACGGTCCATGGCCGTGGAAGGGAGGCCAGCATAAGCGCGGCGGTCGCCACGGGGCAACGGCGCTAAACTCCCAAATCCCCCTCTCCCCCCCGGGGAGAGGGTCGGGGTGAGGGGGATGCATTGGGTGGAGTCGATTGGAGAGCGGAGTGCCCGATCCTCGGCAGTCCACGCCGCGCTTCCCCCTCACCCTAACCCTCTCCCCGGGGGGAGAGGGGATCCACACGCGCGCTGCAACCCTCACGCCGCCGCCTTCACCGCCACCCGCCGCTCCACCAGCCGCAGCCCATGCGCCCGGTACTGCGCCTGGACGATGGACGCCCAGCCCATGCGGATCAGCGTCAGCTTCACGGGATCCGACACGTCGTCGCCGGTGACGAGGTCGGTGACCTGCCACATCAGCGTGTCGTCCACCGACCGCGGATACATCGCCGCCACCCTCAGAAGCCGCGCCATCAGCGCCGCCGTCGATTGGCGGCCCAGGCCCCGTTCGGCCAGCGTCAGCGCATCGTTCAGCGCCGCCAGTTCCCGCCGCGCCTTCACCGAGGCTTCGCCCACCGCGCGACCTGTGCTCTTCCCGCCGGTCATGGTCAGTCTCCCCTGTTCCGATCCATGGGGGACAGTCTGTCTCCGCAATCCGGGTGCCGCTGTGACGGCCGTCACTCCGCCATGGCGGCGGGGCTGGTTTTCCAGTGCGGGCGTGCTACCTGAAGGCTTTACCGCTATAGTGCGAACGCCGCGGCCAGTCCGGATCGCCCGAAAGCCGCCAGAATGCCGAGGTTTTCCCCGACCGATGCTGTCCGCCCGCTCCAAGACGCCGACTCCGCCCGAATTGCCCGCGCCGGCCATCCCGAACAAGCGCGCTATCATCTCCCGCCGCCAGCTGTCGGGGGAGCTTGAGGATCTGGTCGCCGAACACGGCACCGGCGACAAGCTGCGCCCGGCGCTGATCGCCTGCCTGCGCAAGGCGCTGGCCGAGGGGCGGGCGGAGGTGCGGCGGCGCTTCGACGACGGCGGGTCGGGCGAGCAGTGCGTGCGGGAGAACTGCTACCTCGCCGACCGGGTGGTGGGCACACTGGCCGACTTCACCGTCCGCTTCATCTTCCCCACCGCCAACCCGACCTCCGGCGAGGTGTTCGACGTTGCGGCCACCGGCGGCTACGGCCGCGGCGAGCTGGCGCCCTTTTCCGACATCGACCTGCTGTTCCTGCTGCCCTACAAGCGCACGCCGCGGGTGGAGCAGGTGGTCGAATACATGCTCTACATCCTGTGGGATCTGGGGTTGAAAGTCGGCCATGCCGTGCGTAGCGTCGACGACTGCATCCGCCAGTCCAAGGCCGACGTCACCATCCGCACCGCCATTCTCGAATCGCGCTATCTCTGGGGTCCGGGGAAGCTGTTCGCCGAGCTGCGCAAGCGCTACGACAAGGAGGTCGTCGCCGGCTCCGGCCCCGAATTCGTCGAGGCCAAGCTGGCGGAGCGCGACAACCGCCATCTGAAGATGGGCGACAGCCGCTATGTGCTGGAACCCAACCTGAAGGACGGCAAGGGCGGCTTGCGCGACCTGCAGACCCTGTTCTGGATCGCCAAGTACCTCTACCGGGTCGAGGGCGTCGACGAGCTGGTCGGCAAGAAGGTGCTGACGCCGGAGGAGGCGCAGCGCTTCGCCAAGGCGCAGAACTTCCTGTGGACCGCGCGCTGCCACCTGCATTACCTGACCGGCCGCTTGGAAGACCGCCTGACCTTCGACGTCCAGACCAGCATCGGCGCCGCCATGGGCTACACCGACCATGCCGGCACCAAGGGCGTCGAGCGCTTCATGAAGCACTATTTCCTGGTCGCCAAGGATGTCGGCGACCTGACGCGCATCTTCTGCGCCGCGCTGGAAGCTGAGTCGAAGCGCCCGCCCAAGTTCAACCTGCTGCGCCTCGCCTCCGTCGCCCGGCGCAAGGACGTGGACGGCTTCATCGTCGACGGCGAGCGGCTGAACGCCCGCAGCGACAAGCAGTTCAAGGAACAGCCGATTGACATGATCCGCCTGTTCCATACCGCCCAGATCCACGACATCGACATCCACCCGGCGGCGCTGCGCTCCATCACCCGCTCGCTGTCGGCCATCGGCCCGAAGCTGCGCAACGATCCGGAGGCCAACCGGCTGTTCCTGGACATCCTGACCGGGCCGAAGGATCCGGAGATCACGCTGCGCCGCATGAACGAGGCCGGGGTGATGGCCCGCTTCATCCCCGATTTCGGCCGGGTCGTCGCGCAGATGCAGTATGACATGTACCATGTCTACACGGTGGACGAGCACACGCTGTTCGCCCTCGGCATCCTGCACAAGATCGCCTCGCGCGAGCATGCCGACGAGTTGCCGCTGTCCACCGAGGTGATCCACAAGGTGGTGTCGAAGCGGGCGCTCTACGTCGCCGTGCTGCTGCACGACATCGCCAAGGGCCGCGGCGGCGACCATTCGGTGCTGGGTGCCCGCGTCGCCGAGAAGCTCTGCCCGCGCCTTGGCCTGACGGCGGAGGAAACGGAAACGGTGGCGTGGCTGGTGCGCTGGCACCTCGCCATGTCGCACACCGCCTTCAAGCGCGACCTGGAGGACGACAAGACCGTCCGCGATTTCGTGGCGCTGGTCCAGTCGCCGGAACGGCTGCGCCTGCTGCTGGTGCTGACGGTGGCGGACATCCGCGCGGTGGGGCCGCAACGCTGGAACAACTGGAAGGCCACGCTTCTCCGCGAACTCTACAACCGTTCCGAAGAGGTGATGTCCGGCGGCATGACGGTGGAGGGCAGGGGACGCCGCATCCAGGCCGCCCAGTCGGCGCTGCGCGCCGAGCTGACCGACTTCGACGACGCCGCCTTCGAGCATCACAAGGGCCTGGGCTATCCCGGCTATTGGCTGGCTTTCGACACCGACACGCTGGCCCATCAGGCCCGCATCGTCCGCGATGCCGAGCGGGAGCAGCGTCCCCTGACGGTTGAAACCCGCGTCGACCGCGGCCGCGCGGTGACGGAGGTGACGATCTACGCCACCGACCACAGCGGCCTGTTCTCGCGCCTTGCCGGGGCGCTGGCCGCCTGTGGTGCCGACATCGTCGATGCCCGCATCTTCACCATGACCAACGGCATGGCGCTCGACGTCTTCTCCGTCCAGGACGCCGCCGGCGGCGGGGCTTTCGAAAGCGGCGACAAGCTCGCCAAGCTGTCGGTGATGATCGAGAAGGTGCTGTCGGGCCAGTTGAAGCCGCTGAACGACCTGTCCACCCGCCGCACCACCCAGGCCAGCCGCACCCGCGTCTTCCATGTGCCGCCGCGCGTGCTGATCGACAACAACGCCTCCACCACCCACACGGTGATCGAGGTGAACGGCCGCGACCGACCCGGCCTGCTCTACGACCTGACCCGGGCGCTTTCGAACCTGACCCTGCAGATCAGCTCGGCCAAGGTCTCCACCTTCGGCGAGAAGGCCATCGACGTCTTCTATGTGAAGGACGTCTTCGGCCTGAAGGTGACGCATGAGGGCAAGCTGGCGAAGATCAAGGAACGCCTGCTGAGCGCGCTGGACGATCCCACCGGCGACGCCCCGCCGCCTGCCACCGTGAAGCGGACGCGGACGAAGGTGACGGGGGCATAGAAACCCCTTCCCCCCGGAGCGGTAACCCTCTCCCCCCGGGGAGAGGGCTGGGTGAGGGGGACGCACATGCCGAACCTCCCCCGAAGTCCCGCCGCGCATCCCCCTCACCCTGACCCTCTCCCCGGGGGGGAGAGGGGATACGCCCCGGAAAACGACGCTCTCACGGCGCCATGAACACGCTGACATGGCGGCCGACTTCGCCGCTCGTCTGGTCCTTGGCGATCACCGCCACATCCGTCGAGCCGGACTTCACCGCCGCCGCCGGCACCTTCACGAACACGCGGTAGGTCGCAACCGAGTCGGCCTCCGCCCGCAGCGTCAGGCTGCCGCCGCTGCCGGCCTCGTCATTGCCGGCCACCGACAGATGCGCGTCGCGCAGCCCATCGACCGTCACCGCATAATTGCGGGCGATGTGCGTCTTGTTCAGCACCTTGATGGTGTAGGCGTTCTGCACCGATCCGTCGGACAGCGTCACGAACAGCGGCGCCCGGTCGCGCAGCACGCTGACGTCCAGCGTCGGGCGCAGCACCAGGGCGATCGCCATGGCGCAGGCCACGACGAGCATGATCAGCGAATAGATGACGGTGCGGGCGCGCACCAGCTTCACCCGTTCCGGCTTGCCGTCGATCTTGGCGATCTGGTTGGACTGGGTGTCGAAGCGCACGAGGTCGATGGGCCGGCCGATCTGCCGCATCACGTCGTTGCAGGCATCGACGCATAGGCCGCAGCCGATGCAGGAGATCTGCTGGCCTTCGCGGATGTCGGTGCCGGTGGGGCAGACATGGACGCACTGCTTGCAGTCGATGCAGTCGCCCAGCCCCGCCGCCTTGCGGTCGTCCCAGCTCTGCGACTTGCGCAGCGGCGCGCGGCCCTCGCCGCGCCAGTCCTCATAGGTGACCAGGAAGGTGTCCTCGTCGACCATCGCCGACTGGAAGCTGCGCCACGGGCAGACATAGATACAGATCTGCTCGCGCGCCCAGCCGGCGAAGAAATATGTCGTGAAGCTGAACAGCGCGATGAAGGTTGCCACGCCGCTGGTGATGTTCCCATGCAGCAGGTCGTTCATCAGCGTCGGCGCGTCGTTGAAGTAGAAGACCCACGCCCCGCCGGTCATCACCGAGATCGCCACCCACGCCGCATGCTTGGCGGTCTTGCGCGCCAGCTTGGCCCCGGTCATCGGCGCCTTGTCCAGCCGGATGCGGGCGGTGCGCGGCCCTTCGATCTTGCGCTCCACCCACATGAACAGGTCGGTCCACACCGTCTGCGGGCAGGCATAGCCGCACCAGATGCGCCCGGCCAGCGTGGTGGCGAAGAAGATGCCGAAGGTGCCCAGGATCAGCAGGCCGGTCAGGTAATAGACCTCCTGCGGCCAGATCTCGATCCACAGGAAATAGGCGCGGCGCCCGACCATGTCGACCAGAACGGCTTGGTCCGGGATGCCCGGCCCGCGTTCCCAGCGAATCCACGGCGTGATGTAGTAGATCGCCAGCAGCACGATCAGGGCCGCCCATTTCAGTTGGCGGAAGCGCCCCTTGACGTCCGCGGCATAGACTTTCGGGCGGTTGATGAACCAGTGCCGGCCCGGCTCCTCATGCGGCTCGGTCTGGGCCGGTGCGGCTTGCTTGGCCGCTTGAGCGGGGCGACGGGTGAGGGTGGAGTCGTCTTGCGGAAGGGACATGGCGTGGTTCCTCGGCCGTCAGCGGCACGGGTGGCGTCAGCTTCGTCCCTTCTCCATAAGACTTCCGTCATGAAGCCGCATTGCGCGATGTCAATCCGGCCCCGGCTTTATCCATTCTGTCCGCGCAGTTCCGCCAGCCCGTCGTGATAGGCGCGGTCGAACAGGGCCTCCAGCCGGGCGTCGGTGCCGCGCAGGCCGGCGACCACCGCATGCGCCCATTCGAAATACTCGACCTTGCGCGACAGCGGCCAGTCGGCGGGCGGGCTGTGCGCCATAGAGCGCAGGTTCGACACCTTGTCGGCCAGCTTCACCAGCTTCGCCCGCGTCGAGGCATGGGGCGCGGCGTCGATCTGGTGCTGCTTGCGCTCGGCCTTCGACATGCGCTTGTCGTCGGTGGTCTCGGCGACGACCTGCACCACCTCCACACCGAACAGCTGCTCGATCTCCTCATAGCTGGCGTCGGTGTCCTCCAGCGTGTCGTGCAGCAGGGCGGCGATCACCACGACCGGGTCCTTGCCCGCCGTCGCCTCCGCCACCAGCAGGGCCACCTCCGACAGGTGGTTGACATAGGGCTCGGCGCGCACGCCCTTGCGGCGCTGGTCGATGTGCTTGTGCGCGGCGAAATCCAGCGCCCGCGCGAAATCGAGGAGGGGGGCGTTCGGCAATGAAGCGTTTGGCAGGCTCATGGTGTTCTCTCGGCTGGGGTATTACTCTCCGCTTGGTAGGACCGTGCGAAGGACCGCTCTCATGTTCACGAGTTTCTTCTTCGATCTGCGCAAGGCCGGCGTCCCCGTCTCGCTGACGGAGTACCTGACGCTCATGGAGGCCATGAAGCAGGGCACCGCGTCCTTCCGCGTCGAGGATTTCTATTACCTCAGTCGTGCATGCTTGGTTAAGGACGAGCGCAATCTCGACCGCTTCGACCGCGTCTTCGGCGCCACCTTCAAGGGCCTGACCGACGACACCCCCGCCGGAGAGGAGGTCCCCGTCACCGACCTGCCGGAGGAATGGCTGCGCAAGCTGGCCGAACGCTTCCTGACCGACGAGGAGAAGGCGCAGGTCCAGGCGCTCGGCGGTTGGGACAAGCTGATGGAGACGCTGGCCCAGCGCCTTGCCGAGCAGAAGGGCCGGCACCAGGGCGGATCGAAATGGATCGGCACCGCCGGCACCTCCCCCTTCGGCGCCTACGGCTACAACCCGGAGGGCGTGCGCATCGGCCAGCACGAGAGCCGCCACCGCCGCGCCGTGAAGGTGTGGGACCGCCGCGAGTTCAAGAATCTGGACGACCGGGTGGAAATCGGCACCCGCAACATCAAGGTGGCGCTGCGCCGCCTGCGCAAATTCGCCCGCAGCGGCGCGGCCAGCGAACTGGACCTGCCCGGCACCATCCGCGCCACCGCCAACAACGCCGGCTGGCTCGACCTGAAGATGGTTCCGGAGCGGCACAACACGATCAAGGTGCTGCTCTTCCTCGACATCGGCGGCTCGATGGACGACCACATCCGGCTGGTGGAGGAGCTGTTCTCCGCCGCGCGCAGCGAATTCAAGCACCTGGAGCACTTCTACTTCCACAACTGCGTCTATGAGGGCGTCTGGCGCGACAACGCGCGGCGCCATACGGAGCGCATGTCCACCTGGGATGTCCTGCACACCTATCCCGCCGACTACAAGCTGGTCTTCGTCGGCGACGCCGCCATGAGCCCCTACGAGATCGTCTACCCCGGCGGCAGCGTCGAGCACTGGAACGAGGAAGCCGGGCAGGTGTGGATGCAGCGCCTGCTGTCGGTCTACGGCAAGGCGGTGTGGCTGAACCCGACCCCGCCGCAATACTGGGACTACACGGAAAGCACCCGCCTGCTCCAGCGCCTGATGGGCGGGCGCATGTTCCCACTGACGCTGGAGGGGCTGGACGGGGCTATGCGGGAGTTGGGGAGGTGAGGAGCAAGAGGAGAGTCTTGAATACTATGGTTGGATATTTTTCCGGCTGTTTTCATTTGGTTGGTTGTTGAAAAATCGGACGTAATTAGCTAATTTTATGAGGTATCATATATTCTTCTCATGGGGAGTATAATGATTAAGACCGCTTCTTTCAATTGATGTTGGCGAGTAAAAATTCGTTGTGCCTAATATTTTTGTGAAATAGACGACAAATCTTATCAGCAAAGGAGGGCTTATGGAGCCGCATATTTCATTTCAACATGCTGCATGTAAAATTAGGTGGTCGTATGGGTTAATAGAAAGCCTTAAAAAAGAAATTGGAGCTTTTTCTGATAAAAAACCATTTAATGTGTCATTGGTCAAAGCTCCTGATTTCACTGGCTATCTTCTGCATGTTGAGCTTACCGAGCCGGTTCCTGACACCATTCCCTGCATGATTGGGGACATTTGCCATAATTTGCGTTCCGTTGGAGATTTTTGTTGGATGGGACTCCGTAGGTCACAAAATATTGGAGACCAGAAAAAAACACTTCCTATTTGCGATAATGCTAAGGGTCTTGAAAAGATTGTCGACCAATCTTTTGTTGGAGACATGCGGGATAAAGCAAAGGACGTTCTTGTAAACAAAATTCGATCCCACCGTGATTTTATTTCGGGAGGAAACAAAATTTTAGCAGAACTAAATCATTTAAGTAATTGGCAGAAGCACAATATGCTTGTTCCTTCATTTGCTGTGACTGAGCTCGGTGAGAACACGGTTATAAGGTCTAACGATGGAAGTGTTATAAGGATGGGAAAGGCAAAGGTAATGGGTCCCCGCATAGCAGGTATTGGTGGAACATATGCTGAAATGACGTATGACAGTGAACCAGATATTGATATGTTGATTGGGTTGAAATACACAGAATATAGCTACAGTGTAGTTAATGTTGTTGTTGAATTCCATAACATGATGTGCGAAATTCTTAATTATTTCTGTGGAACTTGGCCATCAGAAATGAACCCTCGTTACAATCGGTAGGTTTCTCTTCCAGATGTATTTTGCACAGATGGCGGTAAGAGTGTCGATCAGAACTGGTCCGAGCATGGGAAAACCAACGGCTTCAACGCACCAGACCCAGGTTCTGATAGGCACTTTAAGTGAGCATCAGGACAGCAGGCCAAAGTCTCAGAGTTCTTCACGTTCTCCTCCTTAACAGGGTCTTCAGGGCGGTTCAACGTTTAGAGCGCCAATCAGAACCTCTCATAGCCCGAAAAAATCAATAACTTAAGCGCACGAAAGCAAGATTTTGATCCGCGTTCTTAGATGGGCATACCGATGCGGCGAGACGGGTGACCCTATCGCATCTGGAACGGAGAGTTAGTCAAACCTCAAGCCGCACGCGACTTCTCCAGCGCCTGCATCACCGCTTCCAGTTCATGCTCGATCACGGCCAGATAGGCCGTGGTCGCGGCGTCCGACTTGCGGCGGCCTTGTTCCCAGTCGCGCAGGCTGGCCGTGGGAAAGCCGAAGCGTTCGGCGAAGGCCGGCTGGGTCAACCGCAGCCGCTCCCGAATCTCCTTCACGCGCTGCCGAAGGTCGCGCGAACCAGGTCGGCGTCGGACAGGATCGGGGCGGCATCGGGTTTGCCGGCGACTTGCCGCGCGATCTCTTCGTCGGTCGTCGCGTCCACGGCCGTCCAGTCGATCTCCCGGAGCGCGTCTTCCGCCATTTCCTTGGTGACCTTTACCGTAGCCATGTCCGTTGCTCTCCCTCACCGGCTTTTTGGTGCCGAAGTTCCGCTTCACCGCTCGCTGAATTCACGCACCCGCTTCTTCAACGCCTTCCCGCGCGGCCCATACAAATCATCATGCTGGCAGATCAGCAGCGGTCGCACGACGTTGTTCTTGTCGGTGTAGATCAGCAGGATATCCGCCGCCAGATGGCATTCGCGGAAGCCGGACAGCTCGCCGGTAAGGTGATGGTCGCGCATGCTGCGCGGCAAATCGGTGGGCGGGCGTTCGATCTTGCAGCGGACGAATGTGTGAAACGCCTCGACGATCTCCGGATGGTCGTCCCTGTAGCGCCGGTATAGCCTCTGGTATTCCTCGATTGGTTCGAAGCGCGCAACGACGCTCCAGAGGGCGGCGCCATGAGGATGTCAGCCGTTTAACCAGCGGAGATAGTCTTCGCCGTTCATCGCCTCTCCAGAAGCCGGGGCTTCCGCCAGCGTCCTCACGCGCTCGACGGTCTCCGTCTTGTAGGACGGTTCGGCCTCAGGGCGTGCAGCCATCGCGAAGCGACCGGTTACGCTGTCACGGCTGACGCGGACAGTGCCGACCGTCTTCTTGTTGCGATGCTCCAACGGTCTGCGCTGGGTGCCCATGATCGACCTCCGACAAGCTGTGTCGATTCCTACAGGTGGTGTCTTTTAGCGTCAAAAGCAAAGAGCTCCGTGACCCCGTCTCTTTGCCGCACCTCGCATGTGCTTACCTTTCAGCCGCCCCCAAACACAGTGAATCCGGCCAAGCACCCCCTCCGCGTCGGCTCGGCGAGGAGCGCGAGAACGGGGGTGCTTGCCGGATCGTCATCGGCGGCGATGGCGCGAACCATGCCGCCGATGCTTACCGCATTACTTGCAGCTGCTGGCGACCTGGGCGGTCGGGGTGCAGCCCGGGTTGCCGGCGGTCAGCGCGCCGGTGACCGTGCCGTCCGGGCCGACGTTCAGGGCATAGTTGCAGCCGGTGGCACCGATGGCCTTGGCCGAGCTGACCAGGGTGCAGGTCTTGCCCGCCACCTGGACCGTCAGGTTGTCCGTGGTCGGGTTCGCCGCCCAGGTCATGCTGGACGAGGGGTTCTGCACCGGGGCGCCGATGCTGGCGTGGGAGGAGATGACCACGGTGTCGGCGTGGGCGGCGCCGGCCGCAAAAGCCGCAATGGCCAGAACGGTGCCGATCATGCCAACCTTGAAAGAAGAACGCATTTCTATGCTCCTGGTTTCTATGATTAGTGCCAATTCAACGCACACAAGACGTCGCTGCCCGGTGCAAGTGAAAGATCGTTCCATTCGGCTTTTAGATCAACGAAATGATTGTTTCAAAAAGAATCAAATATATGTGCCAAAATAAGTCATTAATATACGGTCGTATTCAAAATGTATGGAACACAATTGCATGATTTCTCGATGCAGTATTTCTTGTGTATTGCATGTGTATGACGGAAATTGGCATCGCTGATAATCTTAATCTCTCAGAATGAGCTTTTCGGCTTCCTGATTGTCGTTGATGATACTCCGTGCCCTCAGATTGCGCTTCAATCCCTTCGGTGATGGGCTCGGTCAAGTGGCGGACTCTTTGTAACGAGATGTATCAGTTAGTGTGATGCATCCATATCGGTATAACATTATGGTGTAACGCACCCTAAAAGTGCGGCTCGTTGCCTGCCGGAGCGGTGGCCGGCGATGGCGGTGACACCTGCTGCTCGCGCCCGTGCTGCCTCGGCTCGGTTGCTGGACAAGCCCATACCAGAAATTATGATTTTTATCCTACCAAATCGCCGATTTTCCCGCTGAAATAGGAGTGCACGCCCACCCAACCCAGGAGCCGTCCCATGCCCGACTGCCTGAACCCCGCCGAAGCCGCCATTTCCACTTCCCGTCCCGCCGACAATTTCCCCTGCTGGGCCGAAGAGCCGCCGGTTCCGCCCGACGGCTCCCTCGTCCCCGGTTCGCGCTTTCACGAGGAACAGTGGATCATGGCCGCCGGCATGCTGGCGCGCGGCGCTTCCTTCCAGCAGGTCGCTCGTGCCATGGGCTGCAGCCGCACCACGCTGTGGCGGGCCTATTACGGCGCGCAGCATTTCCGCCATCGGGTCTGGTGGGAAAGGCAGGCACTGAACCGGGAGGCGGAGCTTCGCCTGTCCTCGCTCCGCGCCCTGGTGACGGAGCAGATCGAACGGCTGGTGTCCATCGGCGATCCCGGCACCGTGCGCTGGCTGGCCGAGAAGCTGGGCCTGCTGAAGGATTTCGGCGCCGACCGGCCGGACGCCGCCCAGACCTCCCCCGGCAACCGCGCCGCCGTTCCCGCCGCCCCGGACGCGCCGGCCGCCGAGATGCCCGCTTCGCCCGTCTCCGATTTCGACGACGACAGCGTCCCCGGCGCGATCCGCGAGCGCCGGCGGCCCGAACCGGACGACATCGCCGCCATCCTCGCCCGGCCGGAGGCCGAGGGGCCGAAGGGCGTCTATCCCTGGACCTACAATCCCAGCGATCCGTATCCGAACCTCGGGTCGGCGCTGGAACGGCAGGGCGGGGACGGGCCCTACACCCGCCGCCGGTGAGCGGCCCCCGGTGAACGGCCCCCGATGAACGGCCCCCGGTGAACGGATGGAACGGTTGAACGCCGCCGCGAAAACGGTTCACAGCGTTTCAAACGTTCCAGCCGCCATCGCCCGGGCCGGCGTGGCCGGCAGGAGGCGGTGCGGGACCGGGGGGCGCTGATTCAACGTGTGACAATGTTACAATTAACAATTTTCAGGACGCATAATAGGCTTCATGACCGGTTCCCGATGGAGCGTTTCATGAAGAATGTATATTTAATAGGCGTGCTGCTGCCTCTGGCGCTGGGCGCGGCGCCAGCCGCCATGGCGGCAACCGCTCCTGCCAAGGGCGGTGCCGAGCCGGCCGGCGAGGCGTTCGGCAATCCGCCGCTGCTGAACAATTCGGCCTCGCCGCGCGCCGGTTCGCTTCTGCTGCGCCAGCCGCAGGCGGCCCCCCGGCCGCATGCCGGCCAGGTGCGCAACTACGACCTGTTCGTGGCCTTCACCGGCGGCTACATCCGCAACCCGGCGCAGGGGCGGCCCGACCCGGTGCGGCTGCGCAGCTACCGCGGCACCGATGTCGATCCCAACCACCCCTATGTCGCCCCCACCATCGAAGCGACGCCGGGCGACACGGTGCGCATCAAGCTGCAGAACCAGCTGCCGCCCGACCCCGACTGCAACACTCAGGCGTCGGCGGACATCAACAACCCGCACTGCTTCAACGGCACCAACCTGCACAGCCACGGCGTCTGGGTCAGCCCGACCGGCAACAGCGACAATGTGCTGGTGTCGATCAATCCCGGCGTCGCGTTCGAATATGAATACAACATCCCGGCCGATCATCCGGCGGGCACCTTCTGGTACCACCCGCACCGCCACGGCTCCACCGCTCTGCAGGTCGGCAGCGGCATGGCCGGGGCGCTGATCATCCGCGGCGACCGCCCGCCGACACGCGAGGCCAACGGCGATCTCGACACCCTGCTGAAGAGCCCCAAGGGCGTGGCGATGACCGAGCGGGTCCTGCTGTTCGAGCAGATCCCCTACGCCTGCACCAAGGACGGCAAGCTGAAGTACCTCGATCCCGATAAGAAGACCATCGACTGGAGCTGCGCGCCGGGCGAGGTGGGCGAGATCGTGTCTTATGACCAGTTCGGGCCGGGCACCTGGGAGCAGTCCGGGCGCTTCACCACCGTCAACGGCCGCGTGCGTCCGATCTTCGCCAATGCCAAGGTCGGCGAGACCGAACGCTGGCGCCTGATCCATGGCGGCGTGCGTTCCCCCATCACGGTGGAGTTCCGCAAGCTCGACGTCACCGACTTCTTCCAGCGGGAGAAGACCCTGTCGTCCGCCGAGCAGGACCGCTTCGCCAAGGAACGCTGCACCGGGCAGCCGGTCCCCTACATCCTGGCCGCCGCGGACGGCCTGACCATGACCGAGGGGCAGGTGCGCACCAGCGTGCCGATGCAGCCCGGCTATCGCGACGACCTGCTGGTCAATTTCCCCGAACCCGGCATCTACTGCGTCGTCAACAAGCCGTCGGCGGCCAACGCCAGCCCCGACCAGACCGCGACCTCAACCGGCGTGCTCGGCTTCGTCCGCGTGCGCGGCGACCGCGTGGTCAAGGACCCGGTGAAGGAGATCATCCGCCAACTGTCGGTCAACGCGACGAAATACGCGCCGGCCGTCGCCAAGGAGGTGATCGGCGACCTGAACGCCCGCTGCCCCGAGAAAGCAATGGGCGGCAAGACGATGGTCGACACCCCCTATTGCCCGCGCTTCACCCGCTTCACCGCCCATCCACCGATCACCGAGCATGAGGTGGTGCACCAGCCCAAGCAGGAACTGGTCTTCTACATCAACATCCCGCCCAAGGGTGCGACGCGGACCAACCCGCTGTTCCAGGTCTCCAACAGCTTCGAGGTGGTGCAGAACCCCGACGGCACCTATGGCCCCAAGGGCGCTTCCGCCTACCAGCCGGGCGTGGTCGACCGGCCGGTGGTGCTGGGCACGGCCCAGCAGTGGGAACTGCAGTCCTACTTCGTCAGCCACCCCTTCCACATCCACGTCAACCCGTTCCAGGTCGTGTCGATCATCGGCCCCGACGGGCGCGACGTCAGCGAAGCCGGGTCCGGCGATCCCGACTATGCCGGCATGAAGGGCGTGTGGAAGGACACCATCTGGGTGAAGAGCGACATCAGCCAGCCGCTCAGCTCCACCGAGCCGCCGAAGGGCACCTACAAGGTGACCGTCCGCACCCGCTACGAGCGCTTCATCGGCGAGTATGTCCTGCACTGCCACATCCTCGACCACGAGGACCAGGGCATGATGCAGAATGTCAGCATCGGCGTGCCGGACGGCCGCGGCGGCCTTGCCGGAGCCCATCACTGACCGGTTGCCGCCCCCTCTTCCTCGCCTCGGCGGGAAGAGGGGGTCGCACCGCCGCCGCCGGCCGGTTGCTGCGATCCGTCGCTGCCTCCAACCATTGAAAAATCCCCCGGTTTCCGTCTACGGTCGCGCGTCCCCTTGGAGTGAGTGCATGCGCGATATCACCCCCGTCACGGTCGCCCGCGGCGACGGCATCGGCCCAGAGATCACGGACGCGGTGCTCCATGTGATGACTGCCGCCGGTGCGCGGCTGAAGGTGGAAGAGGTGCCGGCGGGCGAGGCAGTCTACAAGCGCGGCCACCCCGGCGGGCTGGATGCCGCCGGCTGGGGTTCGATCCGCCGCACGCGCGTCTTTCTCAAGGGGCCGATCACCATGCCCCAGGGATACGGCAACAAGTCGCTGAACGTCGTCGCCCGCACCACGTTGGGCCTGTTCGCCAACGTCCGTCCCTGCGTGTCATACCACCCCTATGTGCGGACCCGGCACCCGCGGATGGACGTCGTCATCATCCGCGAGAACGAGGAGGACCTCTACGCCGGCATCGAGCACCGGCAGACTGACGACGTGATCCAGTCGGTGAAGCTGATCTCGCGTCCGGGGTCGGAGCGCATCGTGCGCTACGCCTTCGACTTCGCCCGCTCCAACCACCGGCAAAAGGTGACGGCCTTCGTCAAGGACAACGTCATGAAGATGACGGACGGGCTGTTCCTGAAAATCTTCTATGAGATCGCCGCCGATTATCCGGAGATCAAAGCCGACCACATGATCGTCGACATCGGCGCCGCCCGGCTTGCCGACCAGCCGGAGCGCTTCGACGTCATCGTCACCTTGAACCTGTACGGCGACATCGTGTCGGACATCGCCGCTCAGCTGACCGGCTCGGTCGGGCTGGCCGGTTCCGCCAACATCGGCGAGACCTGCGCCATGTTCGAGGCGATCCACGGTTCCGCCCCGATGATCGCGGGGCAGGGGATCGCCAACCCGTCCGGCCTGCTGATGGCCGCGGTGATGATGCTGGTCCATATCGGCCAGGGCGACATCGCCGCGCGCATCCACAATGCGTGGCTGAAGACCATTGAGGACGGCATCCATACCGCCGACATCTACGCCCGCGGTCTGGGCCGGGTGCGCGCCGGCACCAACGCCTTCGCCGAGGCGGTGGTGGAGCGGCTGGGTCAGACCCCCGTCACTATGCCGCCGGTCGGTTACTCCACCATGCGGCCCGCCTATGACGGGCTGAACCGGCTGGCGCCGCGCGTTCGCGCGCTCAAGGAACTGGTGGGGGTCGACGTCTTCCTGCAATGGTCCGGCGGCCTGCCCGACGATCTGGCGGAGCTGGTGCTGCCGCTGTCGACCGAGGCGCTGACGCTCGCCAGCATCTCCAACCGCTCGCAGCGGGTCTGGCCGGACGGCAACGCCGACGTCTTCTGCACCGATCATTGGCGCTGCCGCTTCCTGGCGCATGGCGGGCCGGTGCAGCACGGGGCCATCGTCGAGTTGCTGGGGCGGCTGGCAGAGGCCGGGATCGACTTCACCCAGACCGAGAACCTCTGCAATTTCGACGGCAAGGCCGGCTTCTCCTCGCCGGGTCAGTGATTCGATGGCGGCGGCCGGAATAAAACGGCAGGGCGGGGCGTCATGACCGGTGACGACGCCCTTCCCGGATCTTTGATGAGCCCGCCCGATATCGATGACCGCGCCATCGCCGACCATGTGCCGCGGCTTCGGCGCTATGCCACCGCCCTGGTGGGCAACCGCTCCGACGCCGACGATCTGGTACAGGACTGCGTGGAAAAGGCGCTGGCCAACCGCCATGCGCTGCGCGACCCGTCGAAGCTCGGCGGCTGGCTGATGACCATACTTCACAACCTGCACATCTCCGGCCAGCGTGGGCGGCGGCGGCGCGGGGCAGAGGTGCCGGTGGAGGATTTGGCCGACGATCTGGCACTGAGCGCACCGCCGGCCGACCGCGGGGCAGTGCGCGACTTCGCTCGTGCCTTTGCGCAGTTGAGCGACGAACACCGCACCATCCTGCTGCTGACGGGAATGGAGGGGCTGTCCTACCGCGAGGTGGCGGAGGTTCTTGAATTGCCGATCGGGACGGTGATGTCGCGGCTGGCCCGGGCGCGCGAAAAGCTGAGGGTTCTGCTGGACGGTGGAACCCAGCAGGTGGTCAGGAGGATCAAGTGATGAGCGGCACCCGCAATCCCGTGACCGAGGCCGAGCTGCACGCTTGGCTGGACGGTGAATTGCCGGAGGAGCGTCTGGCCGATGTCGAGCGCCACCTCGCCGACCATCCCGAGATCGCCCAGCGCTTCGAACGCTATCGTGCTCAGCGTGCCATGCTCGGTCAGTGCTTTGGCCCGCTGATCGATCGGCCGCTGCCCGACCGTCTGACGCCGCCCTTCACCGCGCGCGAGCATCCGGACCCCGCATTCCGACGCTGGAGTGTCGCGCAGTGGGGCAAGGGCGCGCTGTGGGGTACGGCGGTCGCCGCCTCCCTCCTGGTCTTCGTTGCCGGCGGGACCAGCGGCTGGCTTCTGCGCGGCCGGATGGCCGGGGGGGCAGAGCCCCCGACCGTCGCCTTCATCGCCGATGCCGTCGCTGCCCACCGCGTATTCTCCGTCGAGGTCCGCCATCCGGTCGAGATCGGCGTGGAGGATGAGGCGCATCTGGTGAACTGGCTGTCCAAGCGGCTGGGCAAAAACATGCGTTGCCCAAAAGTCACACGAGGAGGTTACCAGCTGATCGGTGGGCGTCTTCTGGCCGATTCCGTTGGACCTGTGGCCTTGTACATGTACGAGGATGCGGCCGGGCGTCGCATCACGTTGTATATCCGCCCTTCTCATAACACCTCCGGTTCAGCGTTCCGTTTCGCCGAGGATGGCGGGGTGCGCGCTTTGTATTGGCAAGACAATGGCTTGGCGCTGGCCGTCACCGGGGAGCTCGATCGGGACACTCTGTCCGGCGTCGCCGAGGAGGTGTATGGCGCTCTGAATTCATGAGTCTACCCACCGACTTATCAACAGGAATGTTGCCGCGCCCCCTATCGTCAGCGGCCGTCATCTGGTAGCTTCCTCAACGGCTGGCACAAAATGTTGCGGCTTATGGAAAACGGCACTAGACCGTGACCTGTTTGCCACAACATAACCGGACACCGGATCGGGAGTACTCGGGGATGAGTTGGACGGACGAGCGGATTCAACAGCTCAAGGATCTCTGGTCCCAGGGGTTGAGCGCGAGCGAGATCGCCGACATTCTGGGAGACATCACCCGCAACGCGGTCATCGGCAAGGCCCACCGTCTGGGCTTGTCAGGCCGGCCGTCGCCTATCAAGAAGAAGCCGACGCGTGGCGCCACCATCCTTGCTCTGACGGAGCGGATGTGCAAATGGCCGGTCGGCGATCCCAAGCATCAGGACTTCCATTTCTGCGGCAAGACCGCCTTGCCCGGCATGCCCTATTGCGCCGAACATGCCGCCTTGGCCTATCAGCCGGCATCGGGCAGCAAGAAGCGTGACGAAGACCGCAACGTCGGCGCTGCCTGATCCGCCGAACGGTTGTTCAAAAGCCCGCTCTCGGGGGAGAGACGGGCTTTTTTGTTGGCTGCCGCTATCGCGCATTCTGCTGCAGTTCAACCGCATCGCGCAGTACGAGCACCATTCCGCGGTGGCCGGCGACCACCATGGCGGCTCCCGCCGGCCGGTCAGGCCCCTCGACCGCCCATAGCGTGTCGCCGACGAACACGCGTCCGTGACCGTTGGCAATCGGTTCCGTCAGCGTCACTGCCCGCCCGACCAATTGGCCTGCGCGGTCATTGATCCGGGCCGCGTTGCCGTCCGCCGATGCATTGCGCCGCCGCGCATGGGCAATGGCGAGGCCCACCGCAGCGCCGGCAGCGATGGTGAAGAAGCCGGCTTCGTTGACCAGCCCCCAATCGTGCCAGAGCGCGGTGACGAGGCCGGTCAACAAGGCCGCGCCGCCGAACCAGATCAGGAAGATCCCTGGCAGCACCAACTCCGCCGCGATCAGCAGGGCACCCAGTGCTCCCCACAGCAGTGGCGACATGCGGCTACTCCCCGTCCGTCGAGGAGGTCGGTGGTACGGACCATGGATTGCGCGGAGTGGACGGCGGTGCGGCAGGCGGACGGGGCGGGGTGGCATCGCGCACCAACTCGCCCAAGCCGGCCAGGGCACCGGCGACGCCGGCCAATTCCACCGGCAGGATCATTGTCTTCTGGTTGGGGGAGGCGGCGAAGGCCTTCAACGCCTCCATATATTTTTGACCAAGGAAATAGCCCAGCGCCTGGTTCGATCCCTGCGCCACCGCCTCCGAGACCAGACGGGTCGCCTTGGCCTCCGCCTCGGCCAGCCGCTCCCGCGCTTCGGCCTCCAGCTTGGCGGCCTCCAGCTTGCCCTGAGCGATGCGGATCTGACTCTCCTTCTCGGCGTCGGCCTCCAGAATCTGGGCACGGCGGAGGCGCTCCGCCTTCAACTGGCGGCCCATCGCCTGCACGATATCCTCGGGCGGGGTGATGTCGCGCAACTCGATGCGGGTCACCCGCACACCCCAGGAGGCAGTCGCCTCGTCCACCGCGCGGAGCAGGCTGGCGTTTATCGCTTCGCGCTGGCTCAGCAACTCGTCCAGGTCCATGGAACCCATCACCGTGCGGGTGGTGGTCATCGCCAGAGTCTGGATCGCCCGCTGCAGGTCGTTGACCTCGTAGGTCGCCTTCATCGGATCGAGCACCTGGAAATACAGCACGCCATCGGCGGTCACCGCGGCGTTGTCCTTGGTGATGACGCTCTGCGACGGCACGTCCACCACGGTCTCGCGCATGTCGACCTTGGCGCGGACGGAGCTGATGACCGGAAAGATGACGTTGAAGCCCGGCAGCAGCGTTTCCTGATAGCGGCCCAGCCGCTCGACGATGAAGTTGAACCCCTGGGGGACGATGCGGACGCTGGTGATCGCCAAGATGACGACCAGAACGAACGCCGCAATGACCAGAATGCCGAGTTCCATCAATGGCCGCTCCTGACATGGGCTCCTGACATGGGCGGGCGCCGCAGTGGTCACCCTCCGCCCATCATGAGGCAATTCGCGGAGCCTGCAAATGCCGCCGCCTCAATAGTCCTGCGTGTCGTGCTTCAAGCGCACCAATTCGCCATTCAGCAGCGACAGCATCAATTGCACGACCATCTCGTGGACGATCACCGTGTGATGGTTGCCGGTCTCCTGCATCGCCTTGCGCAGGGATTCGCGGACCGCCGGCACGCCGGTGACGTCGATCAGCACGTCCAGTTGCTCGCCCAGACGAGCCAATTCCTGGAAGTCGGTGGTGGTCTTGACACCGCGGTGGCTGGCGAGGCGCATGCCCGGCGCCTCTGCATCAAGGTCGGCTACGCCCAGAAGTTCGACGAACGGGGCGGCCAGCAACTTGCGCAGCAGGGGCGTTCCGGTCTCGCCGGCGCCGACGACGGCGACGCGGAACAGATCGTTGGGCATCGGGTGGGGTCCTTTCCTGAACTGGACAAGAAAAAGGCGGGGAGCCGAAACTCCCCGCCGGAACCCTAGCCGAGCCGCGGTCCGGTTTGACCCGGACGCGGCGTCGCACCCTGTGAAATGCAGCGCCGGCCTTACGACCAGGCGGCCATCTTCTTTTCCAGATTGTCCGACAGCTTGTCCAGGAACTGCTTGGTGGTCATCCACGGCTGCTGCGGGCCGATCAGGATGGCGAGATCCTTGGTCATGTAGCCGGATTCGACGGTCTCGACGCAGACACGCTCCAGCGTCTGGGCGAACTTGACGACGTCCGGGGTGTTGTCGAACTTGCCGCGATAGGCCAGGCCCTGGGTCCAGGCATAGATCGAGGCGATCGGGTTGGTCGAGGTTTCCTTGCCCTTCTGGTGCTCGCGGTAGTGGCGGGTCACCGTGCCGTGGGCGGCCTCGGCCTCCACGGTCTTGCCGTCCGGCGTCACCAGCACCGAGGTCATCAGGCCCAGCGAACCGAAGCCCTGCGCCACGACGTCCGATTCCACGTCGCCGTCGTAGTTCTTACAGGCCCAGACGAAACCGCCCTCCCACTTCAGGGCGGAAGCGACCATATCGTCGATCAGGCGATGTTCATAGACCAGACCCTTGGCCTTGAACTGCTCGGCGTAGCTTTCGTCGAAGATCTTCTGGAAGATGTCCTTGAAGCGGCCGTCGTAGGCCTTCAGGATCGTGTTCTTCGTCGACAGATAGACCGAGTAGCCGCGCTCCAGGCCGTACATGAGGCTGGAATGGGCGAAGCCTTCGATCGACTCGTCGAGGTTGTACATGCCCATCGCCACGCCGGCGCCGGGGAAGTCGTAGACTTCATGCTCGATCTTCTCGCCGCCCTCGGCCGCTTCCCACTTGATGGTCAGCTTGCCCGGGCCGGGAACGACGAAGTCCGTGGCCTTGTACTGGTCGCCGAAGGCGTGGCGGCCGATGATGATCGGCTTGGTCCAGCCCGGGACGTAGCGCGGAACGTTCGAGCAGACGATCGGCTCGCGGAAGACGGTGCCGCCCAGGATGTTGCGGATCGTGCCGTTCGGCGACTTCCACATCTTCTTGAGGTTGAACTCCTTCACCCGCGCCTCATCCGGGGTGATGGTCGCGCACTTCACGCCGACGCCATACTGCTTGATGGCGTTCGCCGACTCGACGGTGACCTTGTCGTCGGTCTTGTCGCGGTTCTCGATGCCGAGGTCGTAGTACTTCAGGTCGATGTCGAGGTAGGGCAGGATCAGCTTGTCTTTGATGAACTGCCAGATGATGCGCGTCATCTCGTCGCCGTCGAGTTCGACGACCGGATTGGCTACCTTGATCTTGGTCATGGGTGCGAGATCTCCCCGAACGGGTAAGGGCGTTGTCATTCCTTGGGAGCCGGGCGCGTCGTCCAGCGGGCGCTTGTTGCCGGGGAGCATGCCGCATGGGTGGCTCCCCGGTACCCCGGGCGGAAATCAATCGCGGTTATATAGCATCGCCCCGTGACGGAAAGGAAGGTACGGCGGCGGCTTAGGCGTCGATGTCGCACGATTCCGCTTGCAACGCGGCACTGCAGCCGGCCATGATGGTCAATTGGTATTACCGGTTGGCCAGATTGCGGCTTTCCAGAGGCCGGGAGCCGATCAAAAGGCGCGGATCAGCTTCCTCCACCGTTCAGGTCGCCGACTCCGGGGTGTGTGCAGGCCGGAGCTTAGGCTCGTTGCCGACGGTTGCGTCGATGCCTGCCGACGCGTTTGCAAGATGGCGTTCCGCATTCACCATGTAGTCGCGGGTCAGCGGCACCGCACCCAGGGAGCGTGCGACCTGCACTTGGAACACCATGTGTCCTTGCAGCCGGAACGCCAGCTCCGCACCCGCCAGGTAAAACTCCCACATCCTGCAGAAGCGTTCGTCATACAGCGCCTTTGCTTCGTCCCGCCGCGCGTCGAACCGGCTGCGCCAATGGCGCAGGGTCTCCGCGTAATGCATGCGCAGCACCTCCAGGTCGGTCGTGAACAGCCCGGATCGCTCGATGACCGGCAGCACCTCCGACAGGGCGGGGGAGTAGCCGCCGGGGAAGATGTATTTTCGGATCCACGGATTGGTGGCTCCTGGTCCCTCCAGCCGGCCGATGGCGTGGACCAACGCCACGCCGTCATCGTTCAGCATGTCGCGAACGGCGTCGAAATAGTCACGGTACTGCGGCACGCCGACATGCTCGAACATGCCGACCGAGACGATGCGGTCGAAGGCGGCCGGGTGGGCGGTGGCGAATTCGCGATAATCGCGCAGTTCGAAGCTGACGCGGTCGGCCAGTCCCGCCTCCTCGGCCCGCCGCTTCGCCACCTCCAACTGCTCGGAGGACAGCGTGATGCCGGTCACCCGCGCGCCTGAATGCCGGGCGAGATAAAGCGCCATGCCACCCCAGCCGCAGCCGATGTCGAGCACGCGCATTCCCGGCACCAGCAGCAGCTTCGCCGCGATGTGGCGCTTCTTGGCTTCCTGCGCATCGTCCAGCGACATGCCCGGCTCTGGAAAATAGGCACAGGAATACTGCATGTCGCGATCCAGGAAGAGTTCATAGAACTGGCGCGACAGGTTGTAATGATGCTCGACGTTCTGTCGCGAGCGCAGCGTCGGATTGTATTGCTGCGCACGGCGCAGAAGCGGCGACAGCATCTCTACCGCGCGGCCGAGCGCCCCCTGCACCTCGCTGCCGCTCATCAGCATCGACAGCAGGTCGTAGATGCCCCCGCCCTCGACCGACAGGCGGCCGTCCATATAGGCTTCGCCGAAACGCAGGCGCGGGTTGATCAGCAGGTCCCGCTCCACAGCGCGGTCGTGGAGCCGCAACGTCAGTTTCGGTGGGCCGGAGCCGATCTGATGGCGCTTTCCATCGGCGGTGACGAGATCCAGGGTTCCGTCGCCCATGGCGGCGGCAAGCAGACGAACCAGCAGCATGCCGAACTCCTTCCGCGGTGCCGAATTCAGCATGGCGCCGGGGGAGGGGTGCGGCAATCCGTCAATCGGTCAGGACTGCTACCCAAAACGGGCATTGCGGATGAATGCGTGCCGGCCGGAATATCGCTTCAGTGGAGAGGCTGCTCCGGAATGCGGAAAGCCGCCCGGCCCCTGTTGGGGCGGGCGGCTTCCGGACGAGCGATTCGACGGTGCCGCAGCGGCTCCAGACCTTGATCCGGTCCGCCGACGGCAGAAGGGCTATCAGCCCTCCTCTTCCTCGGTCGCGGCCTCTTCGACGAAGGTCTCTTCTTCGTCCTCGTCGTCGCGCAGGTCGGCGGCGGTGATCATGCCGCCGCGCTGGGCCTGCAACTCGGCCTCTTCGGCCGAACGGGCGACGTTGACCGTGACCGTGATCGACACTTCCGGATGCAGGACGACGCGCAGCTTGAACAGACCCAGGGTCTTGATCGGGGTATCGATCTGGACCTGCTTGCGGTCGGTCTTGTAGCCGGCGGCGGTCAGCGCGTCGGAGACGTCACGGGTGGTCACGGAGCCATACAGGACGCCGGTTTCGGCAGCCTGACGGATCACGACGACCGTCACGTTGTCCATCTTGGTCGCGACATGCTCGGCGTCCTTGCGGCGCTCGAGGTTCACGGCCTCAAGGTGGGCCTTCTGCTTCTCGAAGACGGCCAGGTTCGCCTTAGTGGCGCGCATGGCCTTCCGCTGCGGCAGCAGATAGTTGCGGGCGAAGCCGGGACGCACATTGACGACCTGGCCCATCTGGCCGAGCTTCTCGACCCGCTCCAGCAGAATAACTTCCATCACTCGTCCTCCTGACCGGGGGCCGCGGGGGAAAACCGGCGGCGCAGCCCGATCCATTGCTCGATCATGCCCAGGCCGACCAAAAGCAGGATCGGCCACCCGAAGAGAAACAGCATCATGTAGAAGCCAACCAGGATCAGCGTGCGTGCCGATCGGCTGCTGGCGAATACATGAACCACCGAAAGCCCGGCGAAGGCGAAAGGAACCGCCAGGATCAGCGCCAGATTGACCGCCAGGAACCCAATGGTTCCCGGCACGACCGAAGCTGCCGCGACCGACACCGCGAACAGCGGCGCCAGCCAGTTGGGCAACTCCAACTCGGCCAGACGCATGGCAGGGCGCCGGTTGCGGCCGAACCGCATCAGCGCCCCCTGCGCCAGCACCGCGTTGACGATCGTCATGACAAGCCATGACACCGCCACCAGTCCCGGCAGGACGGCCGCTACCCAGAATGCCTCGGGATCCGGAGCCTGCTGGCCCTGCATGCGAAACGCCGGCTCCACGACTCGAGCCAGTGTCTGCCGCATCAGCCCCTCCAGCCCACCGGGCTGTCCGAGCGTCAGGATCACCGCGGCGAGCAGCGCCGCCACGCCCATCCCGGTCAGGCCCATCAGGACCCGCCCGGGCGGATACCATTCCAGAGTTCCGTCCTCTCGGGAGCGCGCCAGAAGCGACTGCCTCACCACCAGGATCGCCGGGGCGGCCCCGGTCACCAAGTAAGACAGCGCCACCAGCATGCTGCCGGAGGTGCCCAGCATCACCGCGGCGGCGCCGGCCAGGCCGGCCACCGTCACCGCGGGCACCCCCAGCCACAGTCCCGTGAGGAACAGGGGCAGGGGGGCCAGATAGCCCAGGATCAGCGCTCCCATCCCGCCGAACATTACGGACAGGTAGAAGAACGCGCTTATCAGACCGCCGCCGACGGCGACCACCAGCGGACCGGCCGGACCCAAGGCCATGGAAACCCCTTGACTGCCTTCACCGAAACCTATCGGCCCTTTTCCGGGCTTACTTCACCACGTAGGGGAGAAGGGCCAGGAAACGGGCGCGCTTGATGGCGCGGGCCAGTTCGCGCTGCTTCTTCGTCGAGACCGCGGTGATGCGGCTCGGGACGATCTTCCCGCGCTCGGAGATGAAGCGGGACAGCAGCTTGACGTCCTTGTAGTCGATCGCCGGAGCGTTCGCACCCGAGAACGGGCAGGTCTTGCGGCGGCGGAAGAACGGGCGGCGGGCGCCGCCGGTGCGGGCGGGAGCGCCCGTGGTCTGCTTGTCGGACATTTACGCGGTCTCCCCTTCGACGGCGGCAACGTTTTCCTGGCGGCGCGGCGGACGCGGGCCACGGTCGTCGAAGCGACGCGGGCCACGGTCGCCACGGTCGCCGCGCTCACCACGCTCGTTGCGGCTCTGCATCATCGCCGACGGGTTGGCATCGAGGGCGTCGACACGCACGGTCATGAAGCGCAGCACGTCTTCGCTGATGCTCATGTTCCGCTCCATCTCGGCGACGGCGGCGGCCGGCGCGTCGATGTTGAAGAGGGTGTAGTGACCCTTGCGGTTCTTCTTGATCTTGTAGGTGAGGGTCTTCAGACCCCAGTATTCGCTCTTGGCGATCGTGCCGCCGTTGTCGCGGACGATCTGGGCGAACTGCTCAGAGAGCTGCTCGGCCTGGGCGGCCGAAATGTCTTGGCGCG
Source organism: Azospirillum sp. B21 (assembly GCF_008364825.1). GTDB lineage: Bacteria > Pseudomonadota > Alphaproteobacteria > Azospirillales > Azospirillaceae > Azospirillum. The sequence continues at coordinate 310,205 of NZ_VTTO01000001.1, read as the reverse complement.
CGATCAGCACGCACTCGTAAAGTGCCATTGCACTCCCCATGGCTGTTCATGGTCCGGCGCTGCGCCCCATCCCTCATGGATCGGATCAGCCGCCCGGGCCTAGCCGACGGCGGACCGCCGGCAAGGAGTTATGAAGCGGCGCAGTATGCACAGGCCGGCGGTGGTAGCAAGAGAAAATCCGGCCGCTCGCGCTCCTACCTTCGGAAAATCCATCGCCTTGGTAGGGAACCGGCCGGATGAGCCCGGGCGCGTCGCTCCGGCCGTGCGCTAGGTAGGCCCGGTGCAACAGTGGATATCGCGCGGGATATCTTCAGCGCATTTGACCGAAGTGCAATCGACCTGCGCAGGCGCCATGTTCCGCAGGTCGCTCAAGGCGGAGCTTGCGGTCCGGTACATCCGGGCCGTTCGGCCCCCAGGCGGCGACGATAGCCCGGTGTCCGGAGTAGCCATGCGCAAGAACCTGTTACCGTATCATGTGGTGGAGTTGCGGGGGCTCGCCTGCATCCTGCTGGTCGCCTACCATGTTGTCGGCATTCCCGGGGCGGGCATGCAGGTGGCGGACGGATCGATCTACCGATACGCCACCGACAGCTTCGAGCTGATTCGCATGCCGCTCTTCACCTTCATCTCCGGGCTGGTCTATGCCCTGAACCCCGCCCGGATCGAGCAGCTGACGACCTTCTTCCTCAAGAAGCTGCGCCGGTTGGGCTTCCCGTTCCTGGTGGTGTCCGCTCTCTTCTATTTCCTGCAGACTCACGCACCCGGTGCCAACGGGACCTATGTCCCCGATTCGATGTGGCGGATCTACGTCTTCCCCTATGCCCATTTCTGGTACCTGCAGGCGCTGTTCCTGATCTTCTCCGCGGTGGCCCTTCTCGATGCGGCGAACCTGATGGATCGGCCGGGCAGATTTGCGCTGGCGCTGGCGCTGGCGGTGATCGCCTGCCTGACCGTGCATTTCGACTCGAATGTCCTGTCGGTGAACGAGGCCTTCTTCCTGTTGCCTCATTTCCTTCTGGGTGTCGGGGTGACCCGCTTTCGTGCGCTGGTGCCGCGCAATGTGCTTCTGGGTGGCGCCGGGATGGCGCTGGGGGTGGGGGTTGCGCTGCACCAGTCCTCGCTCTGGGGGTATCTGCCCCATTTTGGCTGGAACAGCAGCGTTGCCCTGCTGTGCGGCATGGGCGGAGCGGTGACCCTTCTCCATGCAATGCCGTCGAGCCGGGTCTTCCGCATGGTGGGGGCGTCTTCCTACGCAATCTATCTGCATCACGCGATGTTCGCCGCCGGGGCCCGCGTGTTGCTGCACCGCATGGATGCCGGGGACGGGGTGATCTTCTGCGTTGCGCTGATCTCCGGGCTGGTCGGGCCGATGGTGTTGGAGGCGCTGGCCCAGGTGAGGCCCTGGACCCGGGTGGCGCTGGTCGGCAAAGCCTGACCGTCCGTCCCCGATCCGCCCCCTGATCTCCCCGTGATCCGCCCTTGATTTGTGCGCTTTGTTTGCGGCGCAGGAAACAGCGCAAGACCCGGCGGGCAACGCCCGCGAACAACCCCGTCCACCCGGCGGTTTTTCGTGGGCGTTCTGCCTTATTACGCAGCGTTTTATCGTGCCATTGGCGCTTTGGTCATCGCGCGTCGCTTGACTTGCTAAAAAGTGAGGGTATGACTGTCGCCCAATCCATGGTGCCGCCGCAGGGGCGGGGCGCTTTCATCCAGGGTTTCACCGAAGCATGACCAGGGCGTTCGTCTTTCCGGGGCAGGGCAGCCAGGCCGTCGGCATGGGCCGCGAACTCGCCGAGGCGTTCGAAGTCGCTCGTCTCACTTTTGAAGAGGTGGACGACGCGCTGAACCAGCGGCTGTCGCGCCTGATGGCCGAAGGCCCCGAGGCCGACCTGACCTTGACCGAGAACGCGCAGCCGGCCCTGATGGCGGTCAGCGTCGCGGTGATGCGGGTCCTGGCGAGCGAGGGCGGGGTCGACCTGTCGAAGCATGCCGCCTTCGTCGCGGGCCACTCGCTGGGCGAATATTCCGCGCTCTGCGCCGCCGGCGCCTTTACGTTGGCCGACACCGCGCGCCTGCTGAAGCTGCGCGGTCAGGCGATGCAGAAGGCGGTGCCGGTCGGCAAGGGTGCCATGGCTGCCCTGCTGGGGGCCGATCTGGACCAGGCACAGGCGATCGCCGCCGACGCCGCCCAGGGCGAGGTGTGCAGCATCGCCAACGACAATTCGGTCGGGCAGGTGGTGATCTCCGGCAGCGCCGATGCCATCGACCGCGCCATCGTGCTGGCTGCCGAACGCGGGCTGAAGCGTTCGGTCCGGCTGCCGGTGTCGGCTCCCTTCCATTGCTCGCTGATGCAGCCTGCCGCCGATGCGATGGCGGAGGCACTGGCGAACGTCACCATTTCCGCGCCGGTCGTTCCGGTCATCGCCAATGTCACCGCATCGGCCGTGTCGGACCCGAACGCCATCCGCCGTCTGCTGGTGGAGCAGGTGACCGGCATGGTCCGCTGGCGCGAGTGCGTTCTCTCCATGAAGGAACAGGGTGTCGAACGGCTGGTCGAAGTCGGGTCGGGCAAGGTGCTCGCCGGACTGACCAAGCGCATCGACAAGGATCTGGCGGCGGTGTCGGTCGGCACGCCGGCCGATGTCGAGTCGTTCCTGAAGACCCTGTGACCTTCAGATCCCTGATACATCAGCCTCGTGAGGCCATCCATGTTTGACCTGACCGGCAAGTCGGCTCTCGTCACCGGCGCTTCCGGCGGCATCGGCGCGTCGATCGCCCGCGCCCTGTACGCCCGGGGTGCTGCCGTCGCGCTGTCCGGCACCCGTGTCGCCCCGCTGGAGGCGCTGGCCGCCGAGTTGGGCGAGCGCGCCTTCGTCGTGCCCGGCAACCTCGCCGACGCCGCGGCGACCGAGCAGCTGTTCAAGGACGCCGAGGCGGCGCTGGGCAAGATCGACATTCTCGTCAACAATGCCGGCCTGACCCGCGACCAGATCGCGATGCGGATGAAGGACGAGGATTGGCAGTCGGTGATCGACGTGAACCTGACGGCGGCCTTCCGCCTGTCGCGGGCTGCCATGCGCGGCATGATGAAGCGCCGCTGGGGCCGCATCGTCAACATCACGTCGGTTGTCGGCGTCACCGGTAATCCGGGCCAGGCCAACTACGCCGCGTCGAAGGCCGGCTTGATCGGCATGTCGAAATCGCTGGCGGCCGAACTGGCCTCGCGCAACATCACCGTCAACTGCGTCGCGCCGGGCTTCATCGCCACGGCCATGACCGACGCCCTGAACGACGAGCAGAAGCAGAAGCTGCTCCCCGCCATTCCGGCCGGCCGCATGGGCCAGCCGGAAGAGATCGCCGCCGGGGTCGTGTACCTCGCGAGCGAGGAGGCCGCCTACGTCACCGGCCAGACGCTGCACATCAACGGCGGCATGGCCATGATCTGATGAGGATCGGACGGGGCGGCATCGCCACGTGTGAAGAACGGCGCCAACCCGGCTCCCTCGCGGGTGCTGGTCAAGGCTGCTGAAATGTGTTATCGGACGGGGCTTTTCGCGGCAGGACGGCACGTTCTTCGCGTGTTGCTCCGACCGGATTATCCCGAGCGGTTTCAAGGATTGGAAGGTCTTAAAAGATGAGCGACATCGCCGAGCGCGTGAAGAAGATCGTTGTGGACCACCTGGGTGTCGAGGAGTCGAAGGTGGTGGAGAACGCCTCCTTCATCGACGATCTGGGCGCCGACAGCCTCGACACCGTCGAGCTGGTCATGGCCTTCGAGGAGGAGTTCGGTGTCGAGATCCCGGACGACGCCGCGGAGAAGATCCTGTCGGTGAAGGACGCCATCGACTTCATCAAGGCCAACGCCGCCGCCTGATCGGGCCGCGGGCATTGAGCCCCCGAGGGCCAGGCAAACCGCACCTGCTTCATCCGCAACGCGGGGCCTGGCCGTCGACGACTTGTTCGTCGACAGTTATTTCGAGGAAAGGTCAAGGAACAGCCTCATGAGACGTGTCGTCGTCACCGGCCTCGGTATGGTCACGCCGCTCGGCGTCGGCCACACGCTGAACTGGGAGCGGCTGATTTCCGGGCAGTCGGGAATCCGCGGCATCACGGGGTTCGACGCTTCGGACCTGGCCTCCAAGGTCGCCGGGCAGCTCCCGCGCGGAACGGGTGAGGGCGAGTTCAACGCCGACGCCTTCGTTCCGCCGAAGGATCAGCGCAAGATGGATGACTTCATCATCTTCGCCATCGCCGCGGCACAGGAAGCAATCAAGGATTCCGGCTGGGTTCCCCAGACCGATGAAGAGCGCGAACGGACCGGCGTCATGGTCGGTTCCGGCATCGGCGGCCTTCCGGGCATCGCCGATGGCGCCGTGACCCTGGCAGAAAAGGGTCCGCGCCGCCTGTCGCCCTTTTTCATCCCGGCCTGCCTGATCAATCTGGCCTCCGGCCACATTTCAATCCAGCACGGCTTCAAGGGCCCCAACCACGCGGTCGTCACCGCCTGCTCGACCGGCGCGCACGCCATTGGCGACGCCGCCCGTTTGATCATGTGGGACGATGCCGACGTCATGGTCGCCGGCGGTACGGAGGCGGCGGTCAGCCGTCTCGGAGTCGGCGGCTTCGCCGCCATGCGCGCCCTGTCCACCAGCTTCAACGACACGCCCGAAAAGGCCTCGCGGCCCTATGACAAGGATCGTGACGGCTTCGTTATCGGCGAGGGTGCCGGTGTCGTCGTGCTGGAAGAGTTGGAGCACGCCAAGAAGCGCGGCGCCACCATCTATGCCGAGGTCGTCGGCTACGGCATGTCGGGCGATGCCCACCACATCTCGGCTCCGGCGGAAGACGGCAACGGCGGTTTCCGCGCCATGAAGGCCGCGCTGAAGCGTGCCGGGATGAACCCGTCCGAGGTTGATTACGTCAACGCCCATGGCACCTCGACGCCGCTCGGCGACGAGATCGAGCTTGGCGCTGTGAAGCGTCTGTTCGGCGATGCCATGGACAATCTGGCGATGTCGTCCACCAAGTCGGCCATCGGCCACCTGCTGGGCGCCGCCGGTGCGGTCGAGGCGATCTACTCGATCAAGGCGATCAACCACGGCATCGTTCCGCCCACGCTGAATCTCGAGAATCCCTCGGAAAGCTGCATGGGCGTGAATCTGGTGCCCAAGGTGGCGCAGGAGCGCCGTGTCCGCGCCGCCCTGTCGAACTCCTTCGGGTTCGGCGGCACCAACGCCTCGCTGGTGTTCAAGGAATTCGCGTAAGCGAAGCCCCGCACCGGCGTTGCGATTCACGGCCTTCATGAGGTGAGCGATGGGCTGGGGTCTCCGATTGTTCGCGGGGACGCTGGCCCTCGCAGCCGCTGCGGCGGGCGGGGTGGGCGTCTGGGGGTTCCAGCGCTACACGGCTCCCGGCCCGCTTGAACAAGCCGAGACGGTCGTCATCCCCCGCGGCAGCGGGTTGGAGGCCATTGCCATCACGCTGGGCGACTCCGGCGTGATCGGGTCGCCTCTGGTGTTTGCCGCAGCGGCCAAGCTGACCGGAACCTTCCGTGAGTTGAAGGCCGGCGAGTACCAATTCCCCGCCGGAATCAGCATCGAAGGCGTATTGGAGCAGATGCGCCAGGGCCGCACCGTGGTGCGCCGCATTACCGTGCCGGAAGGCCTGACCTCCGCCCAGGTGGTGGCGCTGCTTGAACGCGAGACGGTGTTGACCGGCGGGATCGCGAAGCCGCCGAAGGAAGGGTCCCTCCTTCCGGAGACCTACCACTTCGCCTATGGCGACAGCCGCCCTGCATTGATAGAGCGCATGCAGACGGCGATGACTCAGGCCCTGGCGGAAGCGTGGAAGAACCGGGAGCCGAACCTTCCCTATGAGACTCCGCAGCAGGCGCTGACGCTGGCGTCCATCGTCGAGAAGGAGACCGGCGTCGCGGCGGAACGGCCCAGGGTGGCGGGCGTTTTCGTCAACCGGCTCGAATCCGGCATGAAGCTGCAGTCCGATCCCACGGTGATCTACGCCTTGACCGATGGCAGCGGTGAACTTGGGCGGGCATTGACCCGCAACGACTGGAAGCTCGAGTCGCCCTACAACACCTATCAGATCACCGGGTTGCCGCCGGGCCCCATCGCCAATCCGGGCAAGGCCTCGCTGCAAGCGGTGATGAAGCCGGAACGGCACGAATTCCTGTATTTCGTTGCCGACGGCACCGGCGGCCATGTCTTTGCCAAGTCGCTTCCGGACCACAACCGCAATGTCGCCAAGTGGCGCGAGATTCAGCAGAACAGGCAACCCGAGCTCGGCGAAACGTCATCGGAATGACGGTCAATGGCCGGGACGGAGGGCCGATAACCATCCGCTTGGTTGCACCCTCCCCACAATTTCGGCAGTCTTTGCATTGCAGCAGACCTGACCAACATTCCCTGGGGAGATGTGATGACCGTGGATGTCGAGCAGCGCATCCGTGACCGCGCCTATGCGATCTGGCTGAACGAGGGCTGTCCGGAAGGGCGCGATGCCGAGCACTGGTTTCAGGCCGAGCGTGCGATCCTGGCGGAAGCGGCAGCCATTCCTGACCGCTCCTCGGTGGTGGCGGTCGTAAAGGCGCCGCGCAAGACGACGAATGCCAGGCCGAAGGCCGTCAAGACAGCCGATCAGAACGGCGTCGAGCCGGAAGCCGTGGCGGCCGAGTCCCCCAAGGCGCGCAAGCCACGGGTCCGCAAGACAGTAACGGCCTGATCGGACATCGCCAACGCCGCGTTAGGCGGCGTTGGAGGCCTGCGGCAGTTGCAGGTTCGAGACGACCATAACCCCCGCGGTCGAACCATAGGACTTGCGGGCGGCGCGCAGCGCTTCCAGCGCTTCCATCAGGCTTTCTTCGGCAAAGCCCGGAGCGACGCCGGCCAGTTCCCGCTCCGTCAAGTCGATGAAGGCGTCCAGAAGGCGCGCGTGGATGCGGCTGGCCATGCGGACTTCATCGGCGACCATCTGTGCGGGCATGGGTAGCTCCCTTGGTATCGTGTGGGTCTAATGTTCGGGTGAGTGTCTTCTCGGGACCAAGCGTTCCCGCGTGTGGATTAGGCGCGGAATAGGGTTAAAAGAACTTTAAATGCCGGATATCTCCGCCGGGGGGATTAAGAATTACCACTTTGGATATTTGTGCGGTTGCGCGTTTCCTGCGGCCTGCCCCAAGATCCGTGGCCGCCGCATCTATGCCATGTGAAGCAACCGCGCGAAACGCCGGCTTCAGTTTGCCTGGAAGCGCGAGACCTGACGCCGCGTCTCGTCGGCGAGCCGCGATAGATGGACCATGGTGGCGGCGATCTCCTCCGACGCCGCGGCGTTCTTCGAGGCGACGGTTCGAACGCTTTCCACCGACCGTTCGATCTCGCGCACTGACGCCTGCTGCTCCTCCATTGCCACGGCGACCGACTGGAAGGCACCGTCGATGCGGTCCACCCGCTCGGCCAGCCCGTCCATGCGGCGTCGCGCCTGCTCGGTGACGGCCTTGCCCTCTTCGGCCAAAGCCGCCGCGGCTTCGATGATCTCGGCGATCTGGCGGGCGCTCTCCACCGCATTGTCGGCGAGCTTGCCGACCTCCTCGGCGACCACTTCGAAGCCTTTGCCCTGTTCGCCGGCGCGGGCGGCCTCGATGGAGGCGTTGACCGACAGGATGTTGGTCTTAACCGCGATCTGGGTGATCGCCTCGGTGATGCGGCCGATCCGGCGGCTGTTCTCCGCGATGGTCTGCGACACGCGCAGCAGGCGTGCCATGTCCTCCCGGCCGCGGTCGGCGAAATCCGAGGCGTCCTTCACCATGTCGGAGGCGTCGCGGGTGCTGTCGGAGACATGGGCGATGGCGCGGGCCGATTGACCGACCGCTGTCACCACATGGTCGAGGTCGTCGGTCTGCTCCGATGCGCCGTCGGAGACATGGGCGATGGCCGTGCTGGCTTGGCCCGCGGCGACGGCGACCTGGGTCGCCTGTTCCCCGATGGCGCGGAAGGCGGCACCGGTTTCCTGCAGCAGCGCCACCATCTCGCCATAGGCGCCCTGGAAAGCCGGAGTGCTCCCTGTTGCGGGGGCATCCACCGGCTTGCCGGACAACCGGTGCATTTCCCCATGCAGCCCATGCAGCACCTTGATGACGGTGGCGACGGCGCGGCCGATGGAGCCCAATTCGTCGCGCCGGCCGGTGTTGGGCACCGCGACCATCAGGTCGCCTTCGGAAAGTCGCTGGACCGCTGCCGTCGTGTCGGCGATCGGGCCGGTCAGGCTGCGGGCGATCAGAATCGACAGCACCGCTCCGGCGGCCAGCGCGCCCAATGCGCCGCTCCACAGAAGCAGCACGGCACGCGACCGGCCGGCTTCCCGTTCCGCGGTCTGGGCGTGGACCAACTGTGCGACCTGTTCGCTGACGGTTGCGGCGGCATCGCGCATTGCCACGCGGGCGGCGCTGCGCCGAACCACGATGTCCGCGACCAGCAGGAATTCCGTTTCGACGCCCATTACGGCGGCGGTCAATTTCTCCGTCTCGCGCAGGATTTCTGGGTCGCTGGAGGCCCTCTGGACATCTCCGATGATGGCCAGAAGCCGGTCGATGGCGGCGTTGGGCGAATTGCGGCCGGACCCGCCCTGCTCGATCAGATATTGCTGCACGTCCAGCAGGGCGCCGCGGGTGTCCTGGATCAGCCGCCCGGCGATGGTGGTCAGCAGGGCGGAGGACTCCAGCGTCCGCAGAGCGGTTCCATCGCCGGGATCGGCCTTCAGCCGTGTCAGTGCGTCGGCATAGCGGGCCGATTGCTCGTGCGTCAGCGTCTGCGCCACCACCAGGAGGGCTGAAGTCTGCTTGCGGAGCTTCGCCAGGCTGGCGAAGCGTTCGACCTCCAACTGGACCACCTCGTCGAAGGACTTCCGGTAGGCTGCCAGTTTCGCCAGCACTTCCTGCAGTGCGTCGGGGGCGACGGCATGGCCGGGCAAAGCCAGCAGGGCCTCGGCTTCGGTCTTCAACTGCTCGGTCAGTTGGCGTACCCGCCGGCTGGCGGAGGGATCGACGTCGATCAGATAGCGTGCCTCCTCCTGCCGGGCGCTGAGCAGCAGCGTGTCGAGACGGGAGGTGCGGGCGGCGATCTCCACCTGCGTGGCGTAGGTGTTCAGCCCGCTCCATCCGGCGACGGCGACGGCAAGGGTCAGCAGCAGGACGGTGGCGAAACCCAGGGCGATGCGTGTGGCGATCGACATGCCGGTGGAGGTCCATTCAGGGCCGCGTGGCGGCGGAGCCGGGTTGAGCGGGGGACGGGGACGGGAGACCGGAACCGAGGCATGCGGCATCCGACACCACCCACTGGAATCACCTTGCTTCGGTTGGGGTGCATCCGGCAAGTCATAAGGGTGGCCTGCGTCGTCCGCGAGTTGTCGCGGGGCGCCCGTGGTCGATCGTGAGGAGCCGTTACCGCAATGTCCTTTCCGGCCAGCCTGCGAGTTCTTCCCCGGTTCGGCATCGCCGTCCTGTTGCCTTGCGCCGCGGCGTTTCTGCCCTTGTTGCTGCCCCGCCTGGTCCCGGACATCGCGCCGCAATCCTTGTGGCTGGCGACGGGCGGTGCGCTGGCCCTGGCGCTGGTGATCGCGCTGGTGCTGGCGCTCGACCTGTCGGACGCGATGGCCCGGCTGCAGGATGCCGCCACCCGACTTGCAGAAGGTGCCGTGGACGATGCTCCCGCACCACCGCGCCGCGGGGACGAGACCGGCGCAATCGCTGCCTCCCTGGCCCGCACCTTGTCGGCTCAGAACGCGCTGCACGCCGCGCTTCGCCACCTGACCCGCGAGCCGGATGAGGGCCATCATCCCTTGCCGGCGCTGCCCGGCCGCTATGCCGAGATGGCGGCGTTGGTGGAGGATGCCCGCAACTCCTTCCTGCGCATCGGCCAGCAGGCGGCCCAGGTCGCCGTCGCTGCGGGCCAAGCCAGCACGGCAGTGTCCCAGGTCGCCGATGGCGCCTCGATCCAGACCGAGGATCTCGACCGGGTGGCGAACGCCGTAGGCCGGTCCGTTCGCGCCATCGCGGAGGTGACGGACAGCACGCGCGCCGCCTCCGACATGGTGCGCGTCACCGCAGGTTTCGCCGACAAGGGCAAGGCGGAGATGGCGCGGCTCGTCCGGGTGTCCCAGACCATCGGCGACAACAGCCGCCGGATCGGCCGCATCACCGAGGCGATCACCCAGATCGCGGTGAAGACCAACATCCTGTCCGTCAACGCCTCCATCGAAGCCGCCCGCGCCGGCGAGCAGGGCAAGGGCTTCGAGGTCGTCGCCGAGGAGGTCGGCAAGCTCGCCGACAACGCGGTGGAGAGTGCCCGCCAGATCGCCGAGATCGTCGAGGCCGCCGCGGCGATGGCGGAAGAGGGGATGGCCGCCACGGCCGAGGTGGTTCAGATGATGGACGGCATCGCCGAGCGCGTGGCCCAGATCGACCGAATGGTGCAATCAGTCGCAGCCGCCATGGCCCATCAGCAGGACCACATCGTCGAGATCGAATCGAACGTCGGCAACATACGCACCGTTGCGTCAAAGAATGCCGCCGCTTCGGAGGAGATCACCGCGACAATGGTCCACCTCTCCCGGCTGGCCGACGACACGCGGCGGCTGGCCGAACGCTTCCGGGCGCCGTGAGCGAAGGCAGGACCCCTTTCAGCCCGCTCGACGCCCTGGCGCGGCGGTTGTTGGACGATGTCCGGCGCAAAGCGGGCATCCGCCACGACCGCCCCCTGGAACGAAAGCTGGCGCGCATCCTTGCGGCGATGCCCCTGCCGGTGCTGGAGGAGTGGGTGGCGCAAATCGAGCGGGCGCCGGCCGACAGTCCGGACTGGCTCAGCCTGATCGAGAACCTGACGATCCATGAGACCTATTTCTTCCGCGACCTGCCGCACCACGCCCATCTGCGTGGCCATCTGCTCCCCCGGCTGATCGCCGACCGCCGCGCCGCGCGGAGCCTGCGGCTGTGGAGCGCCGGCTGTGCCACCGGGGAGGAGGCCTACAGCCTCGCCATCGTGACGCTGGAGGCGCTGGCCGACGCCGGAGAGGCGCGCCGGACCGGCCATGGCCTGGAAACCGATTGGGAGGTGCAGGTGTTGGGGACCGATCTCAGCCGCATCGCCGTGCGGCAGGCCGCCAACGCCTGCTATGGCGGGGAGGGGCTTGGACCGTTCCGCGAGATGCCGGACGGTTATGAGTGCTGGTTCGTTCCGCTGGGGAGCGAGGCGCCGCTGCACCGCCGGGTGCGTGCCGATGCCCGCCGCATCGTCCGCTTCGCCCGTCACAACCTCATGGATGCGGGGCTGCCGGACAGTGTGCCGGAGGGAGGCTTCGACCTCGTGTCCTGCCGCAACGTCATGATCTATTTCGACGACGACAGCCGCGACCGGGCGCTGACCCTGCTGACCGGGGCAGTGGCGCCGGGCGGCTGGCTGGTGCTGGGCACCACCGACCGGATGGGAGAAGATTGCCGGTTCGAGCGTCACCGCGGCGACCGTGCGCTCGCCTACCGGCGGCGGGAGATCGCGCCATGACCGCCCATGGCTTCCTGACCTTCGACATCGCCGGCATTCCCTTCGCCGTTCCGGCCGACCGGGTGGAGGAGGTTGCCGAATCGACCCGCGCCACCCGGCTGCCCTTCGCCCCGCCGCAGGTGGAAGGACTGGCGACCGTCGGCGGCCGCATCCTCCCGGTTCTGGACGTCACCGGCTATGGGGCGCTCGGGCTGGCTTGGGCCGGCGGCCGGCGGGGCGGGCTGCTGATCGTCCTGCGTGCCGGTGCCGGGCTGCTGGCCCTGCGTGCCGGCCGGATCGGCGGCACCCTGCCGGCGGAGCGGGTGACGCTTGCCGGGGCGGAGCCGGAGGATGGCGGGACGCCGGTTGCCTGCCGCCTGCGCCATGGCGACCGCTCGCTGCGCCTGCTCGACCCGGACCGGATGGAATTGGGGTGGGGTGCCGTCCATGCCGGGCTGTTCGATGCCGACGCGCTGACCGGTGCCGCGGCGGAGCCGCCGGACCCATCGCGCGAGCGGGCCGGCGTCCGCCTGCTGATGGTGGAGGTCGCCGGGCGGCCGCAGGCATTGGAAATGGCCGATCTGCTGCTGGTCTTCCCGTTCGCCGGCCTGCGCCCTCTGCCCAACGCGCCGGCCATCGTCCGCGGGGTGGCGCCGGTGCCGAAGCGGTCCGTTCTGGTCACCGATCCGCTGGGGGTGGGCGACCGTCCCGGCGGCTATACCGTCGTGCTGCGAACACGCCGTGGCCCCGTCGGCGTGCGGGTGGACGGCGTGCGCGGGGTGGTGCGCGTGCCGCTGGACCGCATGCGCGCCGGGGAGGCCGGTGCGCCGGCACAGGTGGTGGATTACGATGGAACTTGGCTCGACGTGAGGAGTGGGGCACGCATGCTGGGCGATCATCTCGACGACATCGGCGGCTTCATCCCCGAGGGAGGCGATCCGGACGACGATCTGGCCGAAAGCCGCCTGCCGCGCCGCTTCTACCGCCGCTTCCTGACCCTCGTGGTCGAGGCGCGGGTCTATGCGCTGGAGTTCGAGAAGGTGCGCCGTGTCGTGGAACCCTCGGACCGCCTGCGTCTGCCGCAGGGGGCGGAGAGCTTCGACGGATTGACCGACGTGGACGGCCGCATCCTGCCGGTGCTCGATCTGCGCCGGCTGCTGTCGCAGGGACCGGTCGGCGCCGCACCCGCCACGCCCGGGATCGCGATCCTGGTGGAGATCGATGGCGGCACCGTGGCGGTGATCGCCGATGAGATCCAGCGCATCCGCAAGATCGCCGCGGAGGACGTCGATCCGCTGTCCGACCGCCTGACCGCCGCCGTCATCCGTCTGGACCATGCGCTGATTCCCGTGCTGCGGCCGGAGGGGCTGACCGCCGCCTCTTCCGCCGCCTCTTCCGCCGTCTCCACCGCAGCCGGAGCCCTTCCCGCCGGGACCGCCGCGCCATGACCGGTCCGCGTATCCGCCTGCTGGTGGTCGACGACAGCAACTTCGTGCGCATCGCGCTTCGCAAAATGCTGGAGCGGGCTTCCGACATCGAGATCGTCGGCGAGGCACGCAACGGTGCCGAGGCATTGCGCCTGTCGCGCAAGCTGAAACCGCACGTTGTCGCCATGGACCTGAACATGCCCATCATGGACGGCATCGAAGCGGTGCAGGCCATTGCGGCGGAGAAGGGGCCGCCCTGCATCATGGTCTCCAACGAGACGTCCGAGGGAGCGGCGGCCACCATCCGGGCGCTGGAGACCGGGGCGGTGGACTTCGTTTGCAAGAACAGCTCCTTCATCACCTTCGACATGGCGTCCATCGAACGCCAGCTGACCGAGAAGGTTCGCCATTGGGGCCGATGGCGCATGGCTCTGACCGGAGAGATTGCCCCCGGCCTGCCGCCAACGCCCGTGCTGGACTTGCCTGCGCCACGCTTCGTCGCCCGCGGGCATGGCCCCGATCTGATCGTGGTGGGCGTCTCCACCGGCGGACCGGTTGCGCTGGCGGAGTTGCTGGGCACGCTGGGGCCGCTGCCCTGTCCGCTGGTGGTGGCGCAGCATATGCCGGCCAGTTTCACCGCGGGCTTCGCCGTGTTTCTCGCCCGCTCGCTTGGCCGGCCGGTGGTGGAGGGCGGCGACAAAGCGGCCCTCGACCCCGGCACGGTGACCATCCTGCGCGGCGGCGCTGACTGGATTGTGCGCCGTCTGCCCTCCGGCCGATTCTCCCTGCATGCCGCCGATCCCGCAGAGACCATCTACCATCCGTCTGCCGACCGGCTGTTCCGCAGCGCCGCGGAGGCGGCGGAGTCGCCTGTCGCCGTCGTGCTGACCGGCATGGGCGAAGATGGCAGCACCGGGGCTGCCGCTTTCGCTGAGCGGCGTTTTCCCGTCCTGGTCCAGGATCCCGCGACCTGCGCCGTCGATGGGATGCCGAGGGCGGCGATCCGCACCGGTGTCGCCACGGAGGTGTTGCCGGTTGCGGGAATCGCCCGCAAGCTGAACGCCCTCTTCACATTCGCCTGATCTCAACACCGAACCTGAATGCCGAGTGGCACTGCAAGCATAGGAAACTCTCACCCATGGCGAAGCCGACGATCCTGCTGGTCGATGACTCGGTGCTGATGCGCACGATCATCGGCGACATCGTGCGCGCGGACGACGAGCTGTCCCTCGTCGGCGCGGCCGAAAACGGCAAGGTGGCCCTGGAGATGGTCAAGAGCCTGAAACCGGACATCGTCCTGCTCGACATCGAAATGCCGGAAATGTCGGGGCTGGAGGTGATGGAGCATCTGTCTCTGATGTCGCGCGCGAAGGTGATCATCATCTCCTCCGTCGCCCAGGTCGGCTCGCCCGAGGCGACCGAGGCTCGCGCATTGGGAGCGGTGGAGATCATCGCCAAGCCGTCCGGCACCATGAGTCTCGACCTCGCCCACAAGAAGGGCCACGACATCGTCGCAGCCATCCGCCGCGCCGCCGGCCTTCCCCCGCCCGTGAAGCCCTGATCCCCGGCTCGACGCCTCCTGAGCGGTGACCCCATGAGCGGTGAACCATGAGCAGCGAACTGATCGAGACCCTGTGGCGGCAGTTCGGCGTCGAGGCCGGCGAGCATTTCGACCTGCTGGAAAAGCTGCTCTCGGCCACCCCCGGGAACATGACGGACTCGGAGCGGATCGCCGCCCTGTTCCGCTCCTTCCACTCGCTGAAGGGGGCGGCTCGTGCCATGGATCTGTTCGCGATGGAGGCGGTGGCCCACCGGGCTGAGACGATTCTCGGCCGCGTGCGCACCGGCGTGCTGCCCCTGACGGAAGAGGTCGCCGCCCCGCTGCTGGACGCGCTGGATGTGTTGCGCAGTCTGGCGGAGTTCGGCATTCGCGACCGCCGGGACGGGCAGGCGCCGGCCGACCTGCTGGCGCGGCTCGACGCGCTGGGCGGTGAGACCTCGGCCGTCAAACCGGGGCCCGCATCGCCGCCGCCCCAACCGGCGCGGCTGCACGAAAACGAGCGGATGCTCGGTCTCTTCGTCGGGCTGCTGCATGACGGTATGGCGACGCTCACCCGTGCGCTCGACCTCGGCAGCATGGACGAGGAGGGGCTCCGCACCGTCGATGACACCGCCGACCGGTTGGAACTGGCCTGCGAGCGGCTGAACTTCCTCCCCTTCGCCGACACGTTGCGCCGATTCCGCGAAGCGCTGGCAGTCCGCGATGCGGACGGCATCCTGCGCGAGCTTCAGGGCGTCGCCACCGCCAGCGCCCGCATCGGCCGGCTGACCGGCAAGGACGCCGGGGCGGCGATCCTGGCGACCCTGCTGGCCGACCACAATATCCAGCTTCTGGCCCAGGGCAGCGCCCGCGCCGATGCGCTGCTGGCCGACCCGGCGTCCCTGGCCGATGGGGCGGCGGCCCGCGAACTGGCGGGCCTGCTCGACCGTATGGCGTCGACGCTGGACATTGTCCGGCTGCCGCGCGGCTCCGCCCTGTTGCGGGTTCTGGCCGATGTGATGCGCCGGGCACCCGTCGCCGGCCATGCTGACTGGCCCGTCCTGCTGGCCGACGCCCGCAGCGCACTGGCCGATCTGGCGGAGCGGGCCTCCCGAGACCCGGCCGAGGATCTGGACACCGATGGCTCTGCGGCGTTGGAAGAGCGCCTTCGTGCCTTCGTCGATGCCGTTTCCGCCGAGATGGAGGCCGGGGAAGCGCGCCGCCCGCTGAGCGCCGACGAGCTGTCCGGCCTCGGTCTCGATCCCGGCCTGCTGCGCTTCCTGTCGCCGGACAGCACCGCCGACCTGCGTGCCGCCATCGCCGACCCGTCCGTCCGCCTTTATGAGGTCACCGCCTTCCTGGAGACATCGGCGGAGGTGGCGTCCGGCTTCGTCCAGTGGATGGGCAGCAAGGTACGGGCGATCACCAATTGGCCGGAGTTCATCGACGGCAAGACCTGGCTGCGCGTGCTGATCGCCTCGCCGCAGGAGCTTCCCGCGCTCGCCGACGCGCTGGCCGGCATCGATCCCGGCGGCGGGTTCCTGCGCATCCGTTCCTGCACCCCTTCCGAACCGCCCGCGGACGGCGAGGAGACATCCGCCACTGGGCCGGTCGAGGAAGCGGCAAGCCCTGCCTTGCCCGCAGTCGCTCCCGCAGTAGCCGCCGCGACGACGGCCACGTCTGTCGCGCCCGTGCGTTCTGCCGCTGCTCCCGGCGGCGGCGTGCTGCGTGTGCCGGGGGAGGTGGTCGACCGTTTCATGGCGCGCATCGACGGCATGGTCCTGCTGTCTGGCGACCTGAACGCCACCGCCAACGACCTGCGGCTTGAGAAGGCGCTGGCGGCCCTGGCCGAGCGGTTGGGCGCCGGCGATCCCGACCTCCGCGCCCTGCAGGAGGCGGTGGAGCATCACCGCCGCGATCTGCTTGACCTCGACACCCAGCTCAGCCGCTCCGTCGACCGGTTGCGGGAGGCGGCACTCGACCTGCGGGTCGTGCCTATCGAAACCCTGTTCAACCAGTTCCCCCGTGTCGTGCGCGAATTGGCGCGGATCCAGGGCAAGTCGGTGCGCTTCGTCATGGAAGGCGGCGAGGTGCGCATCGACAAGAGCATGGTGGAGACGCTCTACGACCCGCTGATGCACATGGTCCGCAACGCCATCGACCACGGCATCGAAACGCCGGCCGACCGCGAGGCTGCGGGCAAGCCGCCGCAGGCGACGCTCTGCCTGCGCGCCATCCAGCGCAACAGCCGCGTGGTGGTGGAGATCGCCGACGACGGACGCGGCATCGCCACGGAGTCGGTGCGAGCCAAGGCGGTTCGCCAGGGTCTGATCGGCGAGGATGACAGTCTGCAGCTTTGGCCCGAGGGTGCGCGCGAGTTCATCTTCGCCCCTGGCTTCTCCACCGCCGACACGGTGACCGAGACATCTGGCCGCGGCGTCGGCATGGACGTGGTGCGCAACGCCATCACGCGGCTGGGCGGCAGCATCGCCATCCGCACGCGGGAGGGGGCGGGCACAGCCTTCGCCATCGACCTGCCGCTGTCGGCCGCAATCCTGCGTACCCTGCTGGTCCAGGTGGACGCTCAGGTGCTGGCGATTCCCGACCGGTTCGTGGAGGAGGTCTGCGGCTTCACCGCCGACGATTTCCACCTTGTGTCCGGCTGTTGGACCGTTCTGCGCCGCAAGCGGGTACTGCCCGTGGTCCGGCTGGCCGACGCGCTGGGCTTCCCGGCGGAAGGCGAATGGCCGCCGGTCGGTCCTGGCCAGAGCCTGATCGTCGTGCTCCGCCACGGCAACCGCCGCATCGGGCTGGAGATCGACAGGCTGCTGCGCCGGGGAGACCTGTTCGTCCGCGAAAGCCATCCCGGCCTTGCCGAGGTCCCCGGGGTCGGCGGCGTCTCCCTTCTGAACGACGGCCGCATCGTCATCATCCTGGACGGCGACGAACTGTACCGGCTGGCTTCCGCGGCCCAGCGGCGGGAGGCCGCCGCTCCGGCCCACCACCCCGGCCCCTCCACCCCGTCATGAACGCCGGTTCATGACGCCGATTTCATGGTCGGGTCAGGTTCGGGACAGGGCGGCCGGGCTAAAGTCCTTCTTGTGACGCGGTCGGGCCAGCCCCCCTGAAACACCGGCCAGTCATCCAGAGCGTCTTCTCATCTGGTGTCTCTTCCCGATGGTCCCCTGCCATCGGACATGACCGTCCGGTTCTCCCGTTTGCCTCCGGACGGTACCTATCGGCGGAGCGCGTCCATGGCCATTTCGCGGCCGACGTTGCCCCCCACCGCAGGCCCCGGCCCTGGGTGCGCTCCGCCGTTCCTTCCTTCCCCGATCCCCCTTTTCTCCGATCGCGTCCAGCGGCCTTGACGCCGCCTCGTCCAACCGGCTTTCTGAAGGCCGTCCAAGGCTTTCCCGATAGCGTCCCGCCCGTGCGTCCCGCCATCCTGTTTCCGCTGTTCAAACCGGTCACGGCACTCCCCGGCCTCGGTCCCCGTCTGGGCAAGCTGGTGGAGAAGCTGGCCGGCGCCCATGTGGTCGACCTGCTCTGGCATCTGCCCTGTGGGGTGGTCGACCGCCGCTTCTCGCCGAAGATCGCGCAGGCGCCGCACGGCCGCATCGCCACCCTGACGGTGCGCATCGATTCGCACGCGCCGCCGGTGAACCCGCGCCACCCCTACAAGATCCGCTGCACCGACGAGACCGGCGTTCTGGAGCTGGTGTACTTCCACATCCGCGGCGACTGGTTGTCGAAGCAGATCCCGGCGGGAACCACCATGGTGGTCTCCGGCAAGGTGGAGTGGTTCAACGACACCGCCCAGATCACCCATCCCGATGCCGTGGTTCCGGTCGATTCGAAGGAAGAGCTGGAACTGGTGGAGCCGGTCTATCCCATGACCGCCGGCCTGCCGGCCAAGACCCTGCGCAAGGCGGTGCGCGCCGCTCTTGGCGATATTCCGAAACTCGACGAATGGCAGGACCCGGCATGGCTCGCTCGCCGGCAATGGCCGACCTGTGCCGAGGCGCTGACCCGCGCGCACACGCCGGAGGATGAGGGTGACCTCGCTGCCACCGCTCCCATCCGCTGCCGCCTCGCCTATGACGAACTATTGGCGAACCAGTTGGCGCTGATGCTGGTGCGGGCCAGCCAGCGGCGGTTGGCCGGACGGGTGACGCAGGGCGATGGCAGCTTGCGACGTGCAGCGCTGGCGGCGCTGCCCTTCTCGCTGACGGGATCGCAGGCGGCGTCGCTGGAGGACATCTACGCCGATATGGCAGCCGAGCGGCGCATGCTGCGATTGCTGCAGGGCGATGTCGGCAGCGGCAAGACCGTCGTCGCGCTGATGGCGATGCTGAACGCGGTGGAGGCCGGCGCCCAGGCCGCCCTGATGGCGCCGACCGAGATTCTCGCCCGCCAGCATGCCGAGAGCCTGGCGCCGCTGTGCAAGGCGGCGGGGGTGGAGATCGGGCTGCTGACCGGGCGCGACAAGGGCAAGGCGCGTCAGGCCGTGCTCGACCGGCTGGTGTCGGGAGAACTGCCGCTGCTGGTCGGGACCCACGCCCTGTTCCAGGAGGATGTCGCCTTCAAGGATCTGGCGCTGGCGGTGATCGACGAACAGCACCGGTTCGGCGTTCATCAGCGCCTGCAGTTGTCGGCCAAGGGTCGGGCGGTGGACGTGCTGGTGATGACCGCGACACCGATCCCGCGCACCCTGACGCTGACCGCCTATGGCGACATGGACGTATCGCGCCTGACCGAGAAGCCGGCCGGCCGCAAGCCGGTCCAGACCGTCACAATCGCGCTCGACCGGCTGGAGGAGGTTGTCAACGGCATCCAGCGCAAGGTGGCGGAGGGTGCCAGGGTCTATTGGGTCTGCCCGCTGGTCGACGAATCGGAACAGAGCGATCTCGCCGCCGCCACCGAACGCCACGCTTTCCTGCGCGCCACCTTCGGCGACCGGGTCGGGCTGGTCCATGGCAAGATGCGCGGACCGGACAAGGATGCGGTGATGGCCGCTTTCGCCGCCGGCAGCCTCGACGTTCTGGTCGCCACCACGGTGATCGAGGTCGGCGTGAATGTGCCGGAAGCAACGGTGATGGTGATCGAGCATGCCGAGCGTTTCGGGCTTGCTCAGCTCCATCAGCTGCGCGGCCGGGTCGGGCGCGGCGAGAAGCCGTCGAGCTGCCTTCTGCTGTTCGAGTCGAACCTGACCGAAACGGCGCGGGCGCGGCTGAAAACGCTGCGCGACACCGAGGACGGCTTCGTCATCGCCGAAGAGGATTTGCGCCTGCGCGGTGCAGGCGAGGTGCTGGGCACGCGCCAATCCGGCCTTCCGGGCTTCCGGCTGGCCGATCTGGCGGTGCATGGCGATCTGCTGGCGGTGGCGCGCGACGACGCCCGTCTGGTGGTGGAGCGTGATCCCGACCTCGCCAGCCCGCGCGGGCAGGCGTTGCGGACCCTGCTCTACCTCTTCGAACGCGACGCGGCGGCCAAGACCTTGCGGTCGGGCTGATCCCGGTCGTCGTCCTGATCCTGGCTATGGTCGGCCGGGCTATTGTCGGCCGGCGGCTCCACCAGGGTCGGGCGGCGATCGGGCGGAACGACGATGCCGCCGGACATCACCAGTTTCAGGCCGTCTTCCACCGACATGTTCAGCGCGGTCACCTCGCGCCGCGGCACCATCGCCAGATAGCCGGCGGTGGGCGGCGCGCAGGGGATGAAGACGTTGACCATGTCCTCTGCCTGTCCGGCCAACTGCAACTGCACCTCCGGATGGGCGCTGCCGGTGATGAAGCCCAGCGACCACACGCCGGGGCGCGGATACTGGATCACCACCACTTCGCGAAAGGCGTTGGATTTCTTGGCCAGCACGGTCTCGAAGATCTGCTTCACCGCGCCATAGACGGATCGGACGACCGGCATGCGCCCGACCACCCCTTCGCCGAGGCCCAGAACCAGCCGGCCGACATAGCCGGCGGCGAAGGCGCCGATCAACGTGACGACGACGATCACCACCAGCAGGCCAAGGCCGGGGATCGAGAAGGGCAGGTAGTTTTCAGGGTTGTAGGCGCTGGGGATCAGGGGCCGGATATGGCCGTCGATCAGCGAAACGAACCACCAGGCGATATAAGCCGTGATGGCGATGGGGGCGGTGACCAGGATGCCGGCCAGGAAATAAGCGCGCAGGCGCCCCATGAAGCCGATGCCTTCACGGCGGTGCCGCGCCGGCTCCACCGGCGGGGCTTTTTCCTGTGCCTTCAGGTCCTTCTGATCTCCGCTCACGCCTGTCCATCCGCCTGTCGTCTGCCCGCGCCATAGTGGGGCAAGCGCGCGCCGCTCTCAACTGCCGTGTGGAGCGGAAGGGTCAGCCCACAAGCGATCCGGCAATCACGCACAGCAGGGTGACGGCCCCGGCGATGGCGGCACCATCGACATGGTTGGGGAAAGCCTGCCAGAACTCTTCGCCGGAGATCGGCTCCGGCGCGTCGTACTCATCCATCGACAGGCCGGCGGCCATCCCGCCGCAGGTGCGGTCGGCAATCGCGCCCGAAAGGTGGGCCATGGCGACGGCCAGATAGCAGAATGTGGTGAAGTCCAGGAGGAAGCCAAGCGTGCTGGTCGATTCGCCAAGCGGGCTGGAGGTGAAGCCGGTGGCGGCGACCGTGCTCGCCATGGCGATGGACGCGGCGAGGGGGATCAGGGCGACCGACAGCAGGCGCTGGGAGTCGACGCGGCGGGCGGTGGGCACGGAGAACAGGCTGGGCATGATCGACGCTCCGGCAGCAGGTGAAAGGGCGGAGGGGGGATGGTCGGCGGGATCTGAGTCCCTTCTGCCCGCTCAGCGTTAACGGAGGGTTGACACCGGCCATTGGTCACAACGCCTTCCCCCTTTGTGCAGGTCGCGCTATCCTTTCGCGCAACAAGCAATCCGGGCCGGAGGCCGCAACAGTCCCGTGTCAAAAGCCGAATTGCCGAACCTGGAGGCCGCGCCCGAAGCGCCGCACGCCGGGCTGGACCGCATCGCGCTGCTGCATCCGCTGACCGCGGAGCAGCGGTCGGACGTGGCGCGGCAATGCCGCTGGCGCCGCTTCGCCCCGGACGAGCAGTTGATCGACCATTGGGCGGAAACCCGTGACGTCGCCTTCATCGTGGACGGGCGCGTGCGTGTGGTCAGCCACTCCGCCGGCGGGCGCGAGGTGAGCTTCAGCGACATTGAAAGCGGAGAATTGGTCGGGGAGATGTCGGCGCTGGACGGCCGGCCGCGCTCCGCCTCGGTCGTGGCGCTGGGGGAGGGGGCCTTGATCGCCTTCCTGCCGGCCCGACCTTTCCAGCTATTGGTGGCTGCCCATCCCGAACTGGCGATGGCGATGATGCTGCGGCTGTGCGACAAGCTGCGCAGCGCCACCGACCGCATCATGGAACTGTCGACGCTTGGCGCCAATAACCGCATCCACGCCGAGCTTCTGCGCCTTGCCAAACGGGGGACGCGACTAGGAGCCTCGGCGATCATCGCCCCCATTCCGGTTCATTCCGACATCGCCGCCCGCGTCAGCACGACCCGCGAGACCGTGGCCCGCGTGCTGAGCGATCTGACCCGCGACGGTGTTCTGGAACGGCGTTCCGATGCGCTGGTGGTGCGCGACCTGCCGAAGCTGGAACTGCTGGTCGAGGATGTCCGCGGCGGCGTGTGACGCGCCGACGACGGGGCTCTGCCCGTCGGAGGACAAGCAAGCCCAAAAATGAAAAGGCCGCGGCCGCCCGTGTGAACGGGCAGTGCCGCGGTCGCCTTTCGGTTCCGGTCGATGTGCTGCGCCGACGTCAGCGCTGCAGCGAGCGGAACAGGATCGCCATGGGGGTGGCCCGCACCCAGTCCGCCAGGAAGGCGCCGACCGGACGCATCACGATGGCCGCCGGGGTGGCTTCCAGCCAGTCGGCGATGAAATCGCGGACCGGATGCAGCGACAGGCCGTCGCCATGGATGTCGTGATCACCGCGATGAAGGCTGAGGCTGCTCATGATGGTCTCCGTTGAAGAAGGCGGGAGGGTCGGCGGTGGGATCAGTGCTTCAGCAGGCCGAGGACGATGCCGGCCGGGGTGGCGGCGACCCATTCGCGCAGGAAGGCTGCAACCGGGCGCAAGACCAGATAGGCGGGGGTGGCTTCGAACCAGGCCACCGGGAATTCGGCGACGGCGTGCAGGGCGTCCGTCGAAGCGTGGTTGTCGGTGCCGGGCTGGAAAGTGGTGGTGGTCATGATCGGTCTCCATCAAGCTGGTGAGGAGACTATATACTGGTATACCCAATGCCAAATACGCTTCCTCTGCATTGCTGGCTGTTGCAAAAATTACAGCTGGTCCGAGATTTTCTTGGGCTGATCATTTGATTATCAATTAATCAGTATAACGAACCTTCCGCGGCCGATCGGCCCGTCGGAGGTGCTCCCACAGCGCGGCTGAAATGTTTGGACGACCAACCAACGTCTTGACAGTCCAGGCTGAAAAAACGACTTCAAGTCCATGGTTCAGTACATCGGTCCCGATCCGCTCCGCAGCCTGTACGATGCCGTGCAAACCCTGCGGCGCGAGCCCTCCGCCGCTCCCGAAGCCTCACGCACGGCCAAGCTGCTGGCACAGGGGCGTGCCCGCATGGCGCGCAAGGTGGGGGAGGAAGCAATCGAAGTGGCGATCGAGGCAATGCGCGGCGACCGCGACGCGCTGGTGATGGAGGGGGCCGACCTTCTCTACAACCTTGTCGTCCTGCTGGCGGACCTGGACATCGCACCCGACGAAATCCTGGCGGAACTGCGCCGGAGGGAACTGGCCTTCGGGATCGCGGAAAAACTGCCGAAGTCCGACGATCCGATCAACGGCGTGGCAACCGCAGCTGCCAAACGCGGAAAGCGCTGAACCGCGCCGTCAGGACGCTTCGTCCTCCTGCGGGAAGACGAGGTCGAAGCGTGTACCGCCTGTGCGGGTGTAGCGGTACTCGCCGCGGATTTGGCGGGCGAAGGCGCGGATCAGATCCATACCCATGGAGCGCCGTCCCGGCTCGGCCACCGGCCCCGGTTCGGGGCTACCTGTGCCATCGTCCGCCACCGCCAGGTGCAACATGCCGTCTTCCGCCGTGACGGTGATGGTGATGGTGCCGGAACAGCGATCCGCAAAGGCATGCTTGAAGGCGTTCGACAGCACCTCGTTCAGGATCAGGGCGAAGGGAACCACCCTGTTCAAATCGACGGCCACCGGCTCCACGTCGTGATGAATGGCGATCTCCCGACCCGGACGCCTGTGGAAGCTGCTGAGATGGCCGACCAGCGCCTCGATGAAATTGTCGAGCCGGACCGAGGACACCCCGGTCGAGCGGTAGATCTGCTCATGAATCAGCCCCATCGTGTTGATGCGGCTCAGCGCTTCGCTGAACGGCGCCTCCAGTTCCGGCGAGCGCTGGGCCTGCAATTCCAACAGGCTGAGAATGACCTGCAGATTGTTCTTCACCCGGTGATGGATGTCGCGCAGCAGCACCTCCTTGTCGGCCAGTGCCCGGTCCAGGTGGCGGGTGCGCTCGGCGATGCGGCTCTCCAGCGCTTCGTTGGCGCGGCGCAACGCTTCCTGTGCGTCGGCGGTCTGCCGCGACCGGCGCAGCGCGATGACGCCGAGCAGTCCGAGCAGTCCGATCGACGGGACGGCGAACAGGGCATAGGGCTCCACCCGGCTGCGCCAAGCCGCATCGATGGCGGCGATGTCGGTGCCATAGACCACATAGACTGGGAGATTCGGCACCTTGCGGCGGGCCAAAATCCGTTCCACCCCGTCGAAGGAGGTCACGGCGCGGAAGGTGCCGTTCGCGTCGGGCGTGGTGACCAGCTCCGGAAATTGGCCGATGTCGGCGCGGTCTGGGGCGCTGCCCAGGGGTTCCTGGACGATCACCCGGCCATCTTCGCGCAGAAGCAGGATGACGTCGCGCGGATCATGCAGCACGGATCGGTAGAAATCAGCGAAATAGGACGGCAGAAGAGAGATCTGCACCACGCCCTGGAACCGGTTGCCGGGCAGCTCCATCCGGCGGCTGAGGGTGAAGAAGATTTCCGAGTTGATCTTGCCGCTCAGCCGCGGACCGATATGGATGGCGTCGCCGGCACCGAGATGGGCGCGGAAATACTCGCGGTCGGCGGCGCTCAGCACGCGCATCGGCCATTCGAAGCTGCTGGCGCGGACACGTCCCGTTTCGTCGGTGATCCAGTAGGACTGAACCTCCGGCGTTTGCGAGGCCAGCGTCTTCAGCCGTTCGTGAAGCAGGGGGGAACTATCTATCCGCTCCCATCCCAGATCGTCGACCATCCATTCCAGATGGGACAGCGTCATGGCATGGATGCCGAGAGTCTTTGCCGCATGTTCTTCCAGCACGCGGGCGATCGCGGTGCTGCGGCTCTCCGCCTCCGTCATCACCTGACTGCGGTATTGGTGGGCGGCGATCGCCAGCATCGCGACCGCCAGGGCAAGGGCGACAGCCAGCAGCGCCAGGACCGCCGGGGAGGCGGCCTTGCGTTCCATTCGAACCGCATCCGGCCTTTGCACGGGTATCGGAGTCCCGGCGGCGCGTGCATCCTGTTCGAAGCCGGCAGGGGTCATCTGGACGTGGCGTTCCGTTGATGGAGGACGATGGCTACGTTCAAGCATAGCGGAACCTCCCACTCCCGTCATCCTACAACCATGTAGGGATATATGTGGGGCGGTTATCTCGCTATGGTCGGGCCGTGGAGTGGGGACATCGCCGCACGGCGCGTAACGGCGGGGAGGCGCGGAAGGAAACGATCCGGGCCCATGGGAAAAGGACGCGCAGAGGCGCGACGTTGCCGGGTGGAAACCCCGTGGTCGTAAATACCCTGAACCTTTCACTGCGGAAGCTTCCGTTGCTGACCATGACGGCATCTTCTTCCCGAAGATTATCAGCGGCCGGCGACAATCTTCGGTCATATGCGACAAATTGAAACGAATGCTAACGAAGGAGGCGAATCGGTCTTGGAAGCGGCGACTTACAATGCTTCCATTGCACCTGAACGTCGTACAGGCAGGTCGGGCAGGGGGCGGGGCCAACCTGCGCAGGTCACGGGGAGGTGGGGGCATGATGGGGATGGATGGCGGACCGGACGACGAGCTGCTGTTCGGTCCGGAGGACGGGATCGTCATGGCGGTACGTCCTCAACGGCAGTCCGGCTTGCCCTGGCCCATCCTGGTGGTGGACGACGACCCGCAGGTTCATGCCATGACCGCGGTGCTCCTGCGCGATTTCGATTTCGACGGCCGTCCCTTCGAGGTGGTCAGCGCCCTGTCGGCGGAAGAGGCGAAGACGGTGCTGGCGCTGCGGCCGGACCTTCCCGTCGCCCTGCTGGACGTGGTGATGGAGACGGAGGATGCCGGCCTCAGGCTGGTCCGACACATCCGGGAGGAGTTGGGAAACCAGCGCATGCGCATCATCCTGCGCACCGGACAGCCAGGGCAGGCGCCGGAGCGCGACGTCATCGTCGGCTACGACATCAACGACTACAAGGCCAAGAGCGAGTTGACGGCGCAGCGCCTGTTCACCACGCTGGTCAGTGCGTTGCGGGCGTGGCGAGACATCGTGACGATCGAACGCAACAGGCAGGGGCTGGAGCGGATCCTCAGTGCATCGGCCTCCTTGCTCCAAATGCGGTCGATGCGCGCCTTCGTCGAACAACTGGTGGAGCAGATTGCCCGCCTCGTCGATCCGGGCGGTACTCCCTCCGTGCTTGCCTGCCGGCCGCTGGAGCGCGGTGACGGCAGCCGGTCGGTCGCGCTGGTGGCCGGAATTGGGGAGTTCGCCCGCAGCATCGGCATGCCCGTTTCCGATGTTCTTCCGGCCGACGCCGCGGCGGAGGTCGAGGATGCGCTGCGGAGCCAGCGCAACCTGTACCGGGACGACCATTGTGTCCTGGTTTTCCGCACGCGCGAGCATGGCCTGACCGTCTTCCGGCTGGAGCGGGCGGAGCCCTACACCCCCGACGAGCACCGGCTGCTGGAGCTGTTCTGCAACCGTGTCGCGATCGGCTTCGACAATGTCTGCCTGTATGAGGAACTGGTGGCGCTGAACCGCTCGCTCGAGCGGCGCGTGGAGGAGCGCACCAACGAACTGGCCGCCAACCAGAAGGCGCTGATCCTGGCCAAGGAACGGGTGGAGCGGGCGCTGGAGTGCGAATTGCTGGCGCGCGACCGCCAGCGCCAGTTCCTGGGCATGGTCAGCCACGAGTTCCGCACCCCGCTCGCCATCATCGACAGCGCAGCCCAACTGCTCGCCATGAAGGCGGAACAGGTGGAGCCGGAGATGCTGGAAAGGCTGGCGGTGATCCGCGGCAGCGTCCAGCGCTTGACCGGCCTGATCGACGCCCATCTGACCGACGAACGGCTGCAGAGCAACGCGCTGATGCTCGAACGCGCGGAGGTCGATCTCCCCGATCTGATCCGCGGCGTCGTCCGTCCCTTTCGCGTCGCCTATCCGGACCGTGATTTCCGGATGGAACTGGATGGGTTGCCGCATCGGGTGGAAATCGACGCCCATCTTATCGGGCTGGTCCTGACCAATCTGGTGAACAACGCGGTCAAATATTCGGGACCGGGCGGCCCGATCCTGCTGCATGGCGATACGGACGGCGCCATGGCCGTGATCGAGGTGACCGACCATGGCCGTGGCATTCCGGATCCGGAGATACCACGCCTGTTCGACCGCTTCTTCCGCGGCTCCGGCGCCTCGGGCGTTCCGGGGACCGGCATCGGACTGCACACGGTGCAGCAGATCGTCCTGCTTCATGGGGGTGCCGTGGCGGTGGACAGCGAACTCGGCAAGGGATCGACCTTCCGTGTCGTGTTGCCGGTGTGATGGCACCCGATGACGCGCCTGATCGAAAGGGTATGGCCCTTTGGCATAAGGAATGAGATAGTCGGCACATGTCCGGCACTGACGGAAAATCCGGCGGCTCCCATGCTTGCACAGCAGTATGCGGCGATAAAACGCGATCTGGATGACAAAGGTATTCTGTTTTCCTTCAGCGGATACTTGTCGGAAGGGATACTTTACTCCCTGGGTGAGGCGTTGCGGGAAAAGATGGCTCTGGAAGAGGCAGACGGCCCCACCATCCGCCGGGTCTTTTCCGTCTTTGTCGAGCAGATGCAGAACATCATCCGTTATTCGGCGGAAAAGATGTCGGGCCGCGCCGGCCGCGCGGTCGAACTCAGCGCCGGAATGGTGACCATCGGGGTGGAGGACGGCAAGGTCTTCATCGTCTGCGGCAACACCGTGCGCAACGGCGACGTTCCGCGCCTGAAGCAGCGGCTGGACCATCTGAAGAGCCTCGACCGCAATGGCATCAAGAGCTACTACCGCGAACAGCTTCGGGAGGAGCCGGACGACGGCAGTCGCGGCGCGACCCTGGGACTGATCGAGATCGCCCGGCGGGCCAGCGATCCCATCGACTATGATTTCAACGCGATGGACGCGGACCGCAGCTTCTTCTGCCTCAAGGTCCGCGTCTGAGCGGCCGAACCGAGCGACGAGCCATGGACAGCCTGACCATTCCCGCCACCGGACGCACGCCGGGCGTCTCTTTCGATTTCGCCGGCGGCCATTTACGAATGACCGGCGAATCCTATCCCGACGACGTTGCCGGTTTCTTCGGCCCGGTGTTCGACGCGCTGCGCGGCTATCTGGCCCGCCCAGATGGCGGTGCGATCCGTTTCGACATGGAATTGCTGTATTTCAACAGTTCCAGCGCCAAAGCGTTGATGAACATCTTCCAGATGCTGGAGACCGTGGCGAAGGCCGGCCGGCCGGTGACGCTGACCTGGTGCGTGGAGGAAAACGACGAGTCCATGCGCGAACTGGGCGAGGATTTCGCCGAGGATCTGCGGCATGTCGTCTTCCGGATGCGGGAGATCCCCGCCGGCGGCAGCCCATGAGCTTCAACCTCTTCGCTGCTGAGGAGGAGGCGCTCGCCAAGGCCCGCGCGCTGGAGAAGAGACTGGAGGCGCTGGCACCTCAGTGCCTGTCCGAATACCGCGAACTCGTCGCCGCCTTCGAACTCAGCACGCGGGAGCAGCAGCGGCTGGTGCGGGTCAGCGATCGCCTGCAGGCCCAGTTGAGTGACGCCAACCACGAACTGGAACGCCGGCGCAGCGAGGCTGAAGCCGCACTGGAAAGCCTGCGCGAGGCGCAGGAGGCGATGGTCCAGTCGGAAAAGCTGGCTTCCCTCGGTGCGCTCGTCGCCGGGGTCGCACACGAGATCAACACGCCGGTCGGGATCGCCGTTTCCTGCGCGTCCCATCTTGCCGATGCAACCCAGGCCTTGCGCCGCCGGGCGGAGGAAGGGGAATTGGGAAAGGCGGAATTCGCCCGCTATCTCACCACCGCCATCGACACCACCGACCTGATCCTGGGCAATTGCGAACGGGCGTCGCAGTTGATCGCCGGCTTCAAGCAGGTCGCGGTAGACCGGGCCAGCGCGGAGCGGCGCAGCGTCAATCTTGCTGCCTATATCCAGGATACGCTGGTCAGCCTGCAGCCGAAGCTTCGGCCGTCCGGCCATGCGGTGGCGGTGAGCTGCCCCGGCGATCTGGAATTGGACAGCTATCCGGGCGTGCTGTCGCAGATCCTGTCGAACCTGGTGATGAACGCCCTGACCCATGCCTTTGCCGATGGCCGGCCGGGCGACATGGCGATCATGGTGGATCTTCCGACTCCGGATACCGTCCGACTGCGCTTTACCGACAATGGCCGCGGCATGAGCGAAGAGCACCGCGCCCGGGTGTTCGAGCCGTTCTTTACAACGCGTCGCGGGCGCGGCGGCAGCGGGCTGGGGCTGCACATCGTCCACAATCTGGTGGTCGGCGTTCTGAAAGGAGCGATCACGGTGGACAGCATGCCGGACCAAGGGACCAGCTTCACGCTGCTGTTCCCGTGCCGGACGCCGGGTCAGGACTGACTTATCCTTGTGCCGCGCCCGTCACCCGGATCGGGGCGGAGAAGACATATCCGACGCCATGTACCGACTTCAGCGGGGCAGGGCCGCCGATGGCGCCCTCCACCTTGTGGCGCAGGCGGCCGACGACGGTGTCGATGGAACGGTCTTCCGGGTTCCAGCGGCGATTGTACAGAGCCTGGGAAATCTGGTCGCGAGTCGCCGGCTTGCGCGCCTGGGCGGCCAGCAGGCTGGTCAGCTTCATTTCCATGCTGGTCAGGCTGATGCGGATGCCGGCCGGATTGGTCAGGCTCCATTCCGTGGGGTCCAGCGACCAGCGCGCCTCGTCGATGCCGTCATGGACGGTGTCGGCTGGTGCGGCGGTACCGGCGGCCTGGACTGCCGACTCGGCGGCACGCTCGCTCAGCCGGCGCAGCAGCGATTTAACCTGCGCTTCCAGTTCGCGCAATTCGACCGGCTTCACCAGATAGGCGTCGGCGCCGATCTCCAGCCCGACCACGCGGTCGACGGTGGAACTGCGGGCGGTGACCATGATGATGCCGGCGCCATGGCCGTCGCGCAGACGTGCCGCGATCTTGAACCCGTCCTCGTCCGGCAGGTTCACATCCAGGACCACGATGGACGCGTCGTTGCTCTGGAGCAGACGGTCGAGTTCCGCACCATCGCGTGCGCCGATCGCATGAAATCCGCAGCCCGTCAGGTATTCCACCATGTCGGACCGGAGCGAACTCTCATCTTCGACCACGACGATCGTCGGACCTGCCATGCCGTGCTCTCCCTGTTGCCGCGCCTATGCACACCACTCCAACGGGTGGAACATACCCTAGGATGCCTAAATTTTAAAACAAAGTTGATAAGCCTCGAAAGCGAGCCGTGAACCTGTCCCTGACCTGTCGCAGATGGCGCGTCACAACCTGTCACAAAAGGTGACATCTCTGTAACAGATTCGCGCAAACGGTCCAGGCCTTTCATGCGGCCTGCCGGCCGGTTCGCTGCTGGGGAGCGGCCGCTGCGTCGGTCAGCCGCACGCGGAACCCGAACAGTGTGATGTCGTCGCGCTGTTCGCGGCCCGACTGAAAGCGGTCGAGGGAGGATTCCAACTCCGATTTCAGCCTGTCCAGTGGGCCGGTGCCGCCCTGCCGGAGAATTTCCCGCAGGCGGGCTCTGCCGAAGCTGCGTCCGCGTTCGCCGCCGCTCTGATCGGCCAGTCCGTCGGTTCCCAGGATGAAGGTTTGGCCCGGTCGCAGGAGAATGCTGTGATTCGTGAAGGACGACTCGGCCCCACACCTCCCGGCGGGCTGCCCGGCCGGACGGTAGCCCAGGCTGCGCCGGTCGCCGCGCAGTTCCGTCACGCCATCGCCGGTGACGACCAGCAGGGGAATGCGTGCCCCGGCATAAACCAGCCTCCCTTCGGCCGGTCGGATGTGGCAGAGCGCGAGATCAAGACCGTTGTCGAAGCACTCGTCTCCACTGCGGGCTTCCCCCTCCTGGTGCAGGGTGGCGCGGACCTTGCGGTCGACGGCGGCAAGCACCGCCGCCGGGTCGGACGCGCCCAGAAGGTCCAGTGCGTTGTTCAGCATCGCACTGGCGGTCATCGTCATGAAGGCGCCGGGCACGCCATGCCCCGTGCAGTCGGCGACCGCGACGACATATCCGTCCGGCACCTCCCGGCAGACATAGAAATCGCCGCTGACCACGTCGCGCGGGCGCCACAGGACGAAATGCTCAGTGAGGCCGGCCGACAGCGTGTCGGCGGACGGCAGGATGGCGGATTGGATCAGCTGCGCGTAGTTGATGCTGTCCATGATGGCGCGGTTGGTGGCGGCCAGCGCCTCGGTCCGTTCGCGGACCCGGCTTTCCAGCGTGCCGGTGTGGTCCTGCACGGTGGCCGCCATGCGGTTGAAGCCGTCCGCCAGCACGCCGATCTCGTCGGTGCGGCCGGTGTCCATGCGGGCGCCATAGTCGCCGCGCGCCATGGCGCTGGCCAGTTGGGTCAGCCGGCGCAACGGGCGCAGCACCATGCGGTTCATCGTCAGGCCCAGCACCGCCATCGCCCCCAGCAGCGACAGCACCAGCAGCCCGACCACCGGCACCAGCGCATCCAGGGTGGCTTGCCGGACCTCCGCCGTCGAATAGGCGATCCGCAGGGTGCCGACCGTCTGGACCCGGCCTTCGCGCCCATGCAGGACGATGGGGCGTTCGACGGTGATGCGCTCCGCCTTATCCTCGCTGGTCGCCGTGATCTCCGCCAGCGGCACGTCGCGGTCGGTCTCGAAAACCGTAATGGAGCGGATGGCGGGATCGCGGCCGGTCAGCGCCTCGATCATCCGCTGGGCGCTGCGGTTGTCCAGTTCCCACACCGGGCCGCTCAACGCGTCGGCCTGGGTCGCCGCGACCAGTTCGGCCCGGCGCAGCAGGTCCTGGTGGCGCTGGCCCTCCACGATCCACTCCGACAGCAGCACGGCCGCCGATCCGACGGTCGCGGTCGTCAGCAGGATGGCCCCGGCCACCCGCGCCAGCAGTGAGGAGCGGCGCCTCACGACACGATCCCGCTCCGCCGCCACAGCAACTCAAGGCGCCCGTCCTCGGCAAGGCGGTCGAGCAGCGAATCGAGCCAGGCGGTCGCGACGGCTCCGCCCTGGCGCGTCAGGATGGTGTGCTCGTAGATCTGGTCGGTGCGCTCGGACACCACCAGCTGCCGGGCCAGTTCGGGCTCGCGCTGCAGGAAGCGGGTCAGGAAGGAGCGGGTGACGATGGCGAGATCGGCCCGGCCGGCGACGACGCTGCGGACGTTGCCCTCATGCGTCACCGTGACGCGGGTGCGGAACCGCTGTTCGAGGATCTTCGGATCGGCCTCGAACCCTGCGAATGCGTAATGGAAGCCGAGCCGTCCGAGAATCGACTTGCCGGTCAGATCGTCGAAATAGCGCTGGTCGATGCCGGGGGCCACCCGGGCGATGAACACCTCGGCGTCGCGCAGGAACGGCCGGCTGGCTTCGACCGGGCGGCCTTGCCAGCCCCAATTGCGGCATTCGAAGGCGATCATGTCGAACCGCCCTTGTTCCAGGTCGTCGTACCGCCGCTGCGGCGCGGTGCGGACCATTTCGAACCGGAGTTCAGACTGGGCGGCGTTGAACAGGTCCAGCAGGTCGCGGGTGACGCCGCCACCCGATTCGTCGACGTAAGGGGGAAATTCGTAGGCGCCGACCTTGATGACTGCCGGAGCATTTGCAGGCGCCGCGTGCGACGGACCCGGGCGGCCCGCCAGCAGGGGCAAGAGGGCGAGGAGGGGCAGCGCGGTTCGCAGAACCGTGCGGCGGGATAGCGGTCCCGTCATCGCGTCCCCCCCTCATGTTACCTCACTACAACCAAGATTAATCTACCCCGGTATGCACCTATGTCGCAATGTGGGACATTTCCTGCCGGTGGACACGGCTGGCGACTGACGGAAGTCGGTAAACAGGCGGGCCGAAAATTCCGACCATAACCCCCCGAACTCCCGAGGACTCAGGCCGCTTCCGTTGCGCGCTCCTGCTGGCTGTCGGCCAGTTCGGTAATCTCGCCTCCGCTCAGGGTCTCGCGCTCCAACAGGGCCTTGGCGATGCCGTCGAGCGCGGCGCGATCGGTGCGCAGCAGGCGGCGGGCATGCTCCATCCCTTCATCGGTGATGCGGCGGACCTCTTCGTCGATGCGCCATGCGGTACGCTCGGACCGCGCGCCCGGCTCGGCGGCGGCATGGGCGACATAGCCGATCTCCTCGCTCATCCCCCACGCCGTGACCATGCGGCGGGCAAGGTCGGTGGCGGCGCGGAAGTCGGCCTCGGCACCGGTGGTGACGTGATCGAAGCCGAAGACGATCTCCTCCGCCGCCCGGCCGGCCATGGCGACGGCGATGTCCGCCATCAGCTTGGCACGCGAAACCGAAACGCGGTCGCCCTCCGGCAGCCGCACCACCATGCCCAGCGCGCCGCCGCGCGGGATGATGGTGGCCTTGTGGATCGGGTCGGCCTGCGGGCAGCGCAGGGAAACCAGCGCGTGACCGGCCTCATGGACCGCGATCAGCCGCCGCTCGTGCGCCGACAGGGCGAGGCTGCGGCGCTCGGTGCCCATCAGCACGCGGTCCTTGGCCGCTTCGTAGTCCGCCATGGTGACGACGACCCGGCCCTGGCGCGCCGCCGACAGGGCAGCCTCGTTGGTCAGGTTGGCGAGTTCGGCGCCGGAGAAACCGGGGGTGCCGCGCGCCACGGTGCGGGCGCAGACGTCGGGCGCCAGCGTCAGCCGGCCGGCATGGACGCCCAGGATGGCCTCGCGTCCCGCCACGTCGGGCAGGCTGACATGGATGTGACGATCGAAGCGGCCGGGGCGGAGCACCGCGGCGTCCAGCATCTCCGACCGGTTGGTGGCGGCGATCACCACCACCTCGCCACCCTCCACAATGCCGTCCATTTCCACCAGCAGCTGGTTCAACGTCTGCTCGCGTTCCGAATGGCTGTTCGATTCGCCCCGCTTCCCGGCCAGCGCGTCGATCTCGTCGATGAACAGGATGCAGGGGGCATTGGCGCGGGCCGTCTTGAACAGGCTGCGGACGCGCGCCGCACCCAGTCCTACGAACATCTCGACGAAATCGGAACCCGATGCGGCGAAGAAGGGCACGCCGGCCTCGCCCGCAGCGGCCTTGGCCAGCATGGTCTTGCCGGTGCCGGGCGGGCCGACCAGCAGGATGCCCTTCGGCACGCGGGCGCCGGCCATGGCGAAGCGGCGCGGATCCTTCAGGAACTGCACCGTTTCGCGCAGTTCTTCCTTCGCCTCGTCCACGCCCGCCACGTCGGCGAAGACGGTGTTGGTGTCCTCCGGGCGCACGCGGGTGGCGCGTCCCATGCCGAAGAACTGCCCGCCGCTGAGCAGCAGCCCGCCGATCAGCAGGGCAACCACCAGGAAGGGAGCCGCGCGGTCGAGCACGCGGACCGTCTGCGCCATCAGCCCGTCCGGCCCCTCGTCGAAGGCGATGGCGACCTTGTGGCTGCGCATCTCCTTCAGCAGGTCGTCGGTGACCGGTATCACGATGCGATAGCGGCTGCCGTCGGTGGCCACCGCATGGCCCGTCCCATTGGCGAAGGTTACGGATTCGATCTCGCCGCGGCCGGCCCGTTCGATCAGCGCGCTGTAGGTTGCCGGCTGTTCGTCCGCCCGTTGGCTGTGATCGTACCACGCCGCAAATCCGAGCCACGCGGCGAGCAGGGCGGCCAAGACGGCAAGCGCAATCATCGGGCGTTTCGGCAGCGTAGGCATCTCGGCTCCGCGAAAAGATAGGGACTGGCTTTCGGTCTATGACATTGATGCGGGACATGCCGCCGCCGCGGCAACCGTTAACGCCCCCGGTCCCTTCTTTGACACCGTAAGCGGTGCGTTTGCGGAATGGCCCCTTTTGGATTCGACGGTGATCTCAAGAGGTTGCCGATATGCTTCTGTTCGGACAGTATGCTTTCCCAACCAAAGTGATCCGCCCGAACGATAAGGACCACACCGATATGGCCGAGGCCGCCGCGGCGCCCGCCCTCCAGCTGGACGGCGTGACCTGCACCTTTCCTTCACCCGACGGCCGGGGACGTTCCTATACTGCCGTACAGGGAGCCAGCTTCACCGTCGCGGACGGCGAGTTTGTGTCGATCGTCGGCCCGACCGGCAGCGGCAAGTCGACGATGCTGAACGTCGCCGCCGGCCTGCTCAAGCCCAGCGAGGGCCGCGCGCTTTCCTTCGGGCAGCCGGTGACCGGCATCAATCCCAAGGCTGGCTACATGTTCCAGGCAGAGGCGCTGATGCCCTGGAAATCGGCGCTCGACAATGTCGCCGCCGGGCTGGAGTTCCGCGGCGTCTCCAAGGCGGAGGCGCGGGAGCGTGCGCTGCCCTGGCTGTCCCGCGTCGGGCTGGAGGGGTTCGGCGACCGATTTCCGCATCAGCTGTCGGGCGGCATGCGCAAGCGCGTGGCACTGGCCCAGACGCTGATCGTCGATCCCAAGATCATCCTGATGGACGAGCCCTTCTCGGCGCTCGACGTCCAAACCCGCCAGATGATGGAGAACGAGCTGCTCGACCTCTGGGCGGCGGACCGCAAGTCCGTGGTCTTCATCACCCATGACCTGGAGGAGGCCATCGCCATGTCCGACCGGGTCCTGGTGTTGTCCGCCGGCCCCGGCGCCCGGCTGATCGGCGAGTACCGCATCGACCTGGAGCGCCCTCGCGACGTGGCGGAAATCCGCATGACGCCGCAGTTCCTGGACCTTCACAAGGAAATCTGGGGCCAGCTGCGCGACGAAGTTCTGAAGGGCTACGCCCAGACCAAGCTGCGGTGACGACATCATGAGATCCCATGCCAAACGCCTGCCCGGCCGTCCGGTCATCCTGCTGCTTCAGTTGGGCGTTCTGATCGCCTTCTTCCTGATCTGGCACGTCCTGACCGACACCAAGATCCTCAGCCCGTTCTTCTTCGGCACGCCGGGGGCGGTGCTGGCCCGCACCTGGGCGGATTTCGCTTCGGGCGTCATCTGGTATCACCTTGGCATCACGCTGCTGGAAACGGCGCTGGCCTTCGTCATCGGGACCGTTGCCGGCATCGCCTTCGGCTTCTGGTTCGCCCGCGCGCCGTTGGTCTCCCTCGTCTTCGACCCCTACATCAAGGCGGTCAACGCGCTGCCCCGCGTGGTGCTTGCACCGATCTTCGCGCTGTGGCTCGGGCTCGGCATCTGGTCGAAGGTGGCGCTGGGGGTGACGCTGGTCTTCTTCATCGTCTTCTTCAACGTCTACCAGGGCGTGAAGGAGGTCAGCCCGGTCGTGCTGGCCAATGCCCGCATGCTGGGCGCCAGCTCCCGCGACCTGTTCCGGCACGTCTATCTGCCATCGGCCCTGTCCTGGGTCTTCTCCTCGCTGCACACCGCCGTCGGCTTCGCCATGGTCGGTGCGGTGGTGGGGGAATATCTGGGCTCCGCCGCCGGGCTCGGCTACCGCATCCATCAGGCGGAGGGCGTGTTTGACACCGTCGGAGTCTTCTCCGGCATGCTGGTGCTGACGATCTTCGTCGTCCTGATCGATGCCGCCGTCACCATGATCGAAAAGCGGCTTCTGCACTGGCGCCCGCAGGATACCAGCGGCGGGCAGCACTGATTTCAATTTTCGGGGGGAGGAAAACAATGAAGCTCAAATCGCTGATCGCGGCCGCCGCGGTCGCCCTGACACTCGGAACGGCCGGACTGGCCGCAGCTCAGCAGACGCTTGAGAAGACCGACATCAAGATTGCCGTTGGCGGCAAGCCGCTGCTCTATTACCTGCCGCTGACGCTGGCCGAGCGGCTGGGCTACTTCAAGGAGGCCGGCCTGAACGTCGAGGTCAGCGACTTCGGCGGTGGCGCCAAGAGCCTGCAGGCCCTGGTCGGCGGCTCGGCCGACGTGGTGACCGGCGCCTACGACCACACCATCCAGATGCAGGCCAAGGGTCAGCCCATCGTTGCGGTGGCCCAACTCGGCCGTTATCCCGGCATCGTGCTGGCCGCCGTCAACAAGTCCGGCGCCGTCAAGTCGGTTCAGGATCTGAAGGGCAAGAAGGTTGGCGTGACCGCGCCCGGCTCCTCCACTAACTTCATGCTGAACTATGTGCTGACCTCCATGGGCATGAAGCCTGAGGATGCCTCGGTGATCGGCGTCGGCGGCGGTCCCAGCGCCATCGCGGCGATCAAGCGCGGGGAAATCGACGCCATCGTCAACCTGGACCCGGTCATCAGCCAGGCCCAGGCCGATGGCGACATCACCGTCCTGCTCGACACCCGGACGGAAAAGGGCACCATGGATGTATATGGCGGTCCCTATCCCGCCGCGGTGCTCTACATGAAGCCTGACTTCATCAAGGAGAATCCGAAGACCACCCAGGCGCTGACCGACGTTTTCGTCCGCACCATGCTGTGGCTGAACAAGGCCAGCACCGATGACGTGCTGAAGGTGATGCCGGAGGAGTATTTCCTGGGCAACAAGTCGCTCTACGCCCAGGCTTTCGAGCATTCGAAGCCGACCTATTCGCCGGACGGCCGCTTCACCCAGGTCGGTGCCGATGCCGCGCTGAAGGTGCTGAAGGCCTTCGACCCGGCGGTGGCGTCGACCAGCATCGATTTGTCCAAGACCTACACCAACCAGTATGTCGAGGATGCCCTGAAGCGCCTGCAGAAGTGAGCCTCGCGCTCTGTTCCCGAATACCCATATAAAAAATGTGGGCGCGACATTCCGTCGCGCCCTTTTTCATGCTGCGCTGCCGTTAGACTGGACGAAATCGGTCCTGATTGAACCCCGGTCAGGACCGTCCACCCGACAGCGGAGTGCCCAATGGCCGAGGTGATTTTCTACGGAATGGCCGGTTGCCCGGCGAACGCCAAGCAGAAGCAGCAGCTGACCGCCGCCGGTCACACGCTGGTCGAACGCGATCTTGCCACCGCCGAATTGACCGCCGCCGACCTCCGCGCCTTCTTCGGCGACAAGGACGTCGACGCCTGGTTCAACCGTCGCGCCGCCGCAGTGAAGTCGGGCGCCATGAATCCCGACGGCCTCGACGAGACCGCGGCACTGTCCGCGATGCTGACCGACCGCGACCTGATCCGCCGCCCGCTGATCCAGGTCGGCGACCGCCGCGAGGCCGGCTTCGACCCCACTACGCTGCATGGCTGGATCGGCCTGACCTCCGGCGAAAGCTGCGACGACAAGCACGCCCGCGGCCAGTGCGATCACGGCCACCAGCATTTCGTCAAGGCGCCGGCGGCGTAAGGACAGGCAACCGCCTGACCGCGACTTGCGGCAAGCGCCGACAAGAATCGACACGGATTACACGGATTGGAGCCGGATTTCACGGAACTGTGCAGTGCAGCGCTTTCCGTACCCGCGGGTGCGTTCTGCGGAAACAACCCGATCCGTGTAATCCGTGTCAAAATCCGTGTAATCCGTGTTCCAGCTTGCCCGCGACGATGCGGCTTGGCATTCCAACCACCGCCCCGGACCAGACGAACCTCACTCCGGCGGCACTTCGCGCGGCTTGCGGTCCTCGCCGATGGCGACGTAGGTGAACACGCCCTCCGTCACCTTGATCGGGTCGGAGCCGGAACGCTCGCGCCGCACCCAGGTCTCGATGCGGACGCGTAGCGAGGTGCGGCCGACCTTCTCGATCCGGGCGAAGCAGCTGACCTCGTCGCCGACGAAGACCGGCTTGTGGAAGGTCATCGCCTCGATTCCAACGGTGGCGACGCGGCCGTGGCTGCGCCGCACCGCCACCGTGCCGCCGGCCAGATCCATCTGAGCCAGCAGCCAGCCGCCGAAGATGTCGCCGTTCGGATTGGTGTCCGCCGGCATCGCGATGGCCCGCAGGGCGGGACCATTGTCGAAGTCGTATGCGTGCGCTGCGCTCATGCTTCCTCCGGCGTCACGAAAATTTCCTGCACAAAAGCTTGTGGTACCGCACTATAAACGGCACAGGATGCGCTTGCGCACCCCTGACGAAATTCCTATCATCCCGTCATGAGCGATCTTTTCGAGAACACGGCCCCCAAGGCCGACAGCTACTCCGCCCAGGATATCGAGGTTCTGGAGGGGCTGGAGCCCGTCCGGCGCCGGCCGGGCATGTATATCGGCGGCACCGACGACCGTGCGCTGCACCATCTGGTGGCGGAGGTGCTGGACAACGCCATGGACGAGGCGGTGGCCGGACATGCCAGCCGCATCGACCTGGAGTTGGCCGCAGACGGCACGGTGATGGTCCGCGACAACGGGCGCGGCATCCCCATCGACGACCATCCGAAATATCCGGGCAAGTCGGCGTTGGAGGTCATCATGACCACGCTGCACTCCGGCGGCAAATTCTCCAACAAGGTCTACCAGACTTCGGGCGGCCTGCACGGCGTCGGCCTGTCGGTGGTGAACGCCCTGTCGGACCGGCTGACCGTGGAGATCGCCCGCGAAAAGCAGCTCTACGTCCAGGAATACAGCCGCGGCCTGCCGCAGGGGCCGCTGGCCCACCGTGGCAACGTCAACCGCCGCGGCACCACCATCCGATTCCACGCCGACCCCGAAATCTTCGGCGAGACCGCTCATTTCGAACCGCACCGGCTGTACCGGCTGGCGCGTTCCAAGGCCTATCTGTTCCGTGGGGTGGAGATCCGGTGGAGCTGCGATCCGGCGCTGCTGTCGGTCGACGCCACCACGCCGGCATCGGAGACCCTGCATTTCCCGGGCGGACTTCAGGATTATCTGACCGCTGCGCTGAAGGATCGCAAGACGCTGACGCCGTCGCCCTTCGCCGGTGCGCTCGACTTCCCCAACGGCCAGGGCCGGGTGGAGTGGGCGGTGGCGTGGCCGGACGACGACGAAGGCTTTTCTCACACCTACTGCAACACTGTCCCGACTCCGCAGGGCGGCACGCATGAGGCCGGCCTGCGCACCGCGCTGACCCGCGGCCTGAAAGCCTATGGCGAGCTGACGAACAACAAGCGAGCCGGGCAGGTCACCGCCGACGACGTGATGGGCGACGCCTGCATCCTGCTGTCGGTCTTCATCCGCGAACCGCATTTCCAGGGCCAGACCAAGGAGAAGCTGGTGACGGCGGAGGCACAGCGCCTCGTCGAGACCGCGGTGAAGGACCATTTCGATCATTGGCTGTCCGGCGATCCGCAGAGCGCCAACGCCCTGCTGGAGCGCCTGATCGAAAAGGCGGAAGAGCGGGCGCGCCGCAAGCAGTCGAAGGAGATGACGCGCAAGTCGGCCACCCGCCGTCTGCGCCTGCCCGGCAAGCTGGCGGACTGCTCGCGCAACTCCCCCGAGGGCACCGAACTGTTCCTGGTGGAGGGCGACTCGGCCGGCGGCTCCGCCAAACAGGCGCGCCAGCGCGAGACCCAGGCCATCCTGCCGCTCCGCGGCAAGATCCTGAACGTCGCCAGCGCGTCGGTCGACAAGATGAAGGCCAATCAGGAGCTGAACGACCTGACCCAGGCGCTGGGCTGCGGCATCGGCAAGGATTTCTCGACCGACAAGCTGCGCTACGAGCGGGTCATCATCATGACGGACGCCGACGTCGACGGCGCCCACATCGCCTCGCTGCTGATGACCTTCTTCTACCGCGAGATGCCGGGCCTGATCCAGGAGGGCCACCTGTATCTCGCCCTGCCGCCGCTCTACCGCCTCAGCCACGGCAACAAGCAGGTCTACGCCCGCGACGACGCCCACAAGGACGAGCTGCTGTCGAAGATGTTCAAGGGCAAGAAGCCCGACATCAGCCGCTTCAAGGGCCTGGGCGAGATGATGCCGGCCCAGCTGCGCGACACGACGATGGACCCGTCCAAGCGCTCGCTGCTGCGCGTGGTGGTGCCCAACGCCGCCGATCCGGAGGAAAAGCCCGAATTCGAGCGCACCCGCTCCCTGGTCGAGGAGTTGATGGGCAAGAAGGCGGAGCTTCGCTTCCGCTTCATCCAGGATAACGCGAAGTTCGTGAAGGCGGACGACATCGACGTGTAGGTCATGCTCTTGTCGACGGACCTGTCATCGCCGAGGGCAAGGCGATGAGAGGCCCGGTCTCGGCCGGGGGTTGGGTGGAAAAACCACAAGAGTTTTCTCTGTTTTGGGGAGGACTTAGCCTGGTCTATCATCTGGATCACAGATGTTCCGGGAATTTACCCGCAACGTCTTCCGACCCCGCAGGAGACGCATGCACCCCTTAGCCTTCCCTGGAGCGCACATCCCGGCTGACGCCATCCCGCCGGAGATGGTTGCCGAGGCGCTGTCGTCGCTCACCCCCTTCACCACCGACCTGTTCGTGCCGCGCTACCAGCCTTGCGAGGTCGGGCGCTGGCAGTTGCGGGTGGCGCCGATGCTGGTGAGCTCCGGCTATTGGAGCCCGGCGCTGATGACGACCGGCACCGCCGCCCTGTTCCGGCGCGAGGCGGATGGCGACCCCCGCTGCTGGATGTCGATGACGCCGATGGAGATCGAGAGCCAGGAGATCGGCGTCCGCGCGGCCGCCGGCCATACGGTGGTGATGGGCATGGGCATGGGCTGGGCGGCGGTGAATGCGGCGCTGCGGCCGGAAGTGACGCGGGTCACCGTGGTGGAACTCGACCCTGACGTGATCGAGGTCAACCGGCGCATCGGCCTGTTCGACCAGCTTCCGGCAGAGGCCGTGGCGAAGATCGTCCTCGTCAATGCCGATGCGCTGGAATTCAGAACCGAGGAACCGGCCGACACGCTGATGACCGACATCTGGCTGCCGATCAACGGTGACGAGCGCATGGAGCAGTCCCGGGTCATGGCGCGCAACACCGGCGCACGGCGCGTTTATGTCTGGGGCCAGGAACTGGCGATCGCCCGCCGCGCCCGGATGCT
Organism: Azospirillum sp. B21; assembly: GCF_008364825.1. Classification (GTDB taxonomy): domain Bacteria; phylum Pseudomonadota; class Alphaproteobacteria; order Azospirillales; family Azospirillaceae; genus Azospirillum. The sequence continues at coordinate 268,316 of NZ_VTTO01000001.1, read as the reverse complement.
GGGGGTGGAATTGACCGACGCGATGGTGGCGCGCATCGTTGCGGAGTTCGACCTTCCCCTGATCGGGCCGGAACGTCCGGATTATCCGGTCTTGATCGCGTCTGCCGCGGACAAATGGCTGCGGGACATGTAACGGATCCGGTCCATGGCGCAGGGGAGCACTCGCCCATCAGGCAACCGCTCCCCATATCCCGCCCAGCGATACCAACGGACGATCCGATCATGCGCATGCTCCCGCCGCTCGCCGCCCTACTGCTGGGTGCCTCGGTCCTCTCCGCCTGCTCCAACGAGAGGGTGGTGGCGAGCGAACCGGCTCCGGCCTATACGCGTAGCGAGGTCTCCTATGCGGCGGGGAACCGCGACCTGCGGGTGGTCCTGCATGGCGATCCCTTCGGCCTGCCGCCGGAGCGCTTCGCGGAAAAGGTCCTGCCACACATGCAGAACCGCGTGTCCGGGGTGAAGACCAACCTCACCACCACGCCGAACGAGACGGCACGGCGGGATTACAAGGTGGTTCTGGCCTTCAACGTCGCGGAGAACATGCTGAACTCGTCCCTCTGCACCGACGGTCCGATCCCGACGTCGCCGCCGGGTGGCCCCATCGTCGTGCAGGGGGCGTTCTGCCGCTCCGGCGGCGCGCTGACCTCGGCCACCGGCTGGCTTGACCGGCCACAGGGGCCGGACGATCCCGATTTCCGTAGCCTGATCAGCGACATGACCTTCACCCTGTTCCCCAGCCGGCGGGCCGACCTGTTCTGCGGCGCCATCGACTGCTGACGGCAGTCGCGGGCCGTCAGTGCCGCAGCAGCCAGTCGCGCATCAGGGCGGTCACCGCCTGCGGCTGCTCCATGGCCGACAGGTGCCCGCAGTCCTCGAGCAGCACCAGCCTCGCGCCGGGGATTGCCGCCGCCATCTCCTCGTGCAGGGCCGGCGGGGTCAGCAGGTCCTGGCGTCCGCAGACCACAAGCGTGGGGCAGCGGATGGCGGCGAGGCCGGGCCGGCTGTCCGGCCGGCTGATGATCGCCTCCTGCTCGCGGGCATAACCGTCGACCCCCACCCGCTCCATCTGGTCCAGTACCGACTGGACGAAACCTTCGTCCGCCATGCGGTCGGGGTGGATCAGGCGGGGCAGGGCGGCGCGGATCACCTGCCCATAGCGGCCCTGGCGGGCGAGCGCCACGGCCTCGCGCCGGGTGGCGGTCGCCTCCGCCGTGTCGGGGCGGGCATTGGTGTCGAGCAGCGCCAACCTTTCCACCCGCTCCGGCGAGCGGCGCAGCATCTCCAGGGCGACATAGCCGCCCATCGACAGGCCGGCGACGGCGAATCGGTCGGGCGCTGTGGCCAGCACCCTGTCGGCCATTGCGGCGATGGACTCGCACTCCGCCAGTTCGACCACTTGCGGGTCGGCGATGTCTGCGAGGTGGCGGACCTGATGGTCCCACAGAGCCGCGTCCAGCGGCATGCCGGGCAGCAGGATCAGGGCAGGGCGACCGGACGAGAGGCTGTTCGACATCGGGCTTCTCCTGCGCTCACTTGACCAGGGCGCTGACGACCTTGAAGACCGGCGTGCCGGCCCGTTCCATCCACTCGAACAGCACCATCTCGGTGGTGACGATGGTGACGCCGGCGGCGCGCATCCGCTCCAGCGCGGCGGCGTGGTTGGCGGGGGTGCGCGAGGACACCGCGTCGGCGACCAGATAGACCGCATGGCCCTGCTGGCGCAACCCCAGTGCCGTCTGCATGACGCAGACATGCGCCTCCGTCCCGCACAGCACGATCTGCGGACGCTTCAGTTCCTCCACCGCGGCGTTGAAGGCCGGTTCACCGGTGCAGCCGAAGGTAATCTTCTCGATCACCGGGGTGCCGGGCGGCAGGTCGGCGCGCACCGCCTCCACCGTCGGCCCAAGGCCGCGGGGATACTGCTCCGTCACCAGCACCGGCACGGACAGGGCGGCCGCAGCCTTCAACAGCATCCCGGCATGCCGGATGACGCGGTCGGATTCGTGGATGGCCGGCAGCAGGCGTTCCTGGACGTCGACCACCACCAGCACCGATTCCTGGGCACGAAGAATCATCAAATGCACTCGACCGTTCCATTTGGGGCTTGGCGCCCTTACCCAGGGCGCCGGCAATGTCCGCGACTCGCAGCAATGCCGTCGGACAGCCTAGCGCAGGGGATCGATTTCGCCAACGCGGCGTGTTTTCGCGCCTATTTTCAGGTTCGGAACATCGGATCTATTGACATGGCGCTTTGTCTACCTATTCTTCGGCCTCATCCAGGCGTCGAGCGATGACCGCTCGATTTGCGCACTCCAGAACAGAAACAGGTTGGATGCTTTTTTCGGAACTTGGGCTTGGCCCTGACGTCCTGCGCGCCATCGAGGACAAGGGTTACACCCAACCGACGCCCATTCAGGAACAGGCAATTCCCTGTGTCCTGCAACGCCGCGACGTGCTGGGCTGCGCGCAGACGGGCACCGGCAAGACGGCGAGCTTCACCTTGCCCATGATCGACATCCTGGCGTCGGGCCGTGCCCGGGCGCGGATGCCGCGGTCTCTGATCCTGGAGCCGACGCGCGAGTTGGCCGCCCAGGTGTCGGAAAGCTTCGAGACCTACGGCAAGCACCACAAGCTCAGCATGGCGCTGCTGATCGGCGGCGAGACCTTCACCGAGCAGGTGAAGAAGCTCGACCGCGGCGTGGATGTGCTGATCGCGACTCCGGGTCGTCTGATCGACCTGTTCGAGCGCGGCAACATCATGCTGAACGACATCAAGGTCTTCGTCATCGACGAGGCCGACCGCATGCTCGACATGGGCTTCATCCCCGATATCGAGCGCATCGTCAGCAAGCTGCCGAAGAATCGGCAGACCCTGTTCTTCTCGGCAACCATGCCGCCGGAAATCCGCCGTCTGGCCGATGCGTTCCTCACCGATCCGATGGAGATCAGCGTCGCGCCGCCCGCCTCGCCGGCGGAAACGGTGACGCAGGCGATGGTCCTGGTGCACGAGATGGACAAGCGCAAGGCGTTGCGCCATCTGCTGCAGACCGAGGACGTCAAGAACGCCTTCATCTTCTGCAACCGCAAGCGCGACATCGCCGTGCTGCAGAAGTCGCTGGAACGCCACGGCTTCAATGTCGGCGCGCTGCATGGCGACATGGTGCAGTCCAAGCGGACCGAGACGCTGGAGCGCTTCAAGCAGGGCGAAATCACCCTGCTGGTCTGCTCCGACGTCGCCGCCCGCGGCATCGATGTGCAGGGCCTCAGCCACGTCTTCAATTTCGACGTGCCGCTGACCCCGGACGACTATGTCCATCGCATCGGCCGTACCGGCCGCGCCGGCAAGCAGGGCCGCGCCTTCATGCTGGCTACGCCCGACGACACGAAACTGGTCGGCGCCATCACGCGCCTCATCAAGCGGGAGATCCCCATGATCGCCATCGACGGCCTGGAGACGGCCGAGTTCGGCGAGGAAGACAGCAGCTCCCGCGGGCGTGGACGCGGCCGTGGCGGCCGCGCTGCCAAGTCGGAGGGCCGTCCGCCCCGCGGCGGTCGCGAAGAGCGCGCCCCGCGTGAGGAGCGCGCGCCCCGTGAAGAGCGTGCCGCCCGTGAGGAGCGGCCTGTTCGCGAGGAACGGCCCGTCCGTGAAGAGCGGTCCAGCCGCGACGACCGTCCGGTTCGCGAGGAGCGTCAGCCCCGCGAATCGCTGGCCGCCGCCGAAGCACGCCGCAACAACGACCCGCGCCGCGATCGTGATCGTGACCGTCGCCGTCGCCGTGACGACGACGACGATGACGTGCCGGTGATCGGTTTCGGTGACCACATGCCGGCCTTCATGCTGCGCTCCGCCCGTCCGCGTCCGTCCGCCGAAACCTCGACCGAACAGTCGCAGGAGGGCTGAGCCCGTGCAGACCATCTTCGTCATGGTCAAATGCGATCTCGGCAAGGCCTATGAGGTCGCCGATCAGGCGGTGCAGCTGATTGAACAGGTGTCGGAGGTGCATTCCATCTCCGGCCAGTACGACCTGCTGATGAAGTGCTATCTGAAGCAGGACGACGACATCGGCCGCTTCGTGACCGAGCATGTTCAGACCCTGCCGGGAGTCCGCGACACCTTCACGCTGATTGCGTACAAGGCCTTCGCCTGAGTACAAGTGGTTTGAAATTGGAAAGGCCGGGCATTTGCCCGGCCTTTCTGCTTTTCGGAGAGGATCGGCAGCGGCCGGCCTTACCAGCCCACCACGATCCGCGCATGCGACGGTACCGGCACGATCCCGTCCACCGCCTGCGCGTCGAACCGCCGTGCGATGTCCGCCTCCAGCGCGCCGCGCCGTGCTGCGTCCAGGCCGCCCAGCCGGTGGCCGAAGCTCATGTCCAGGGCAGCGCGCCAGAATGGCTGGCCGGCCGGCGCCTTGCGGACCGGGGTCAGGTCGGTCTCCGCGGTCTCGCCGAATCCCGCGGCACGCATAGCGTCGGCGAGCAGTCCGGGCTCGGCAAAGCGGAACAGCGGGTCCAGACTGCCATCCTCGCCCAAATGGGCGGCCACGACATCGCCGATCTCGGCGAACAGGCCATTGCCGGCGCGCGGTCCCCACACCATGAAGGCAGCCCTTCCACCAGGGCGCAGCACACGACGGACTTCACGCAGCGCGGCTTCCACCGCCGGCACGAACATGATCCCGAAGCGGCAGGTCACGCGGTCGAAGGCGGCATCGGCGAAGGGCAGGGCGGTCATGTCCGCCGCGGTGAAGGCTGGCGCCGCTCCATCGACGTCACGGGCACGGCGCACCGCGCCTGCCATCATGCCGGGCACGAGATCGCTGCCGACCACCAGCCCGTCCGGCCCGACCCGACGAGCGGCGCTCAGCGCCGGCTCGCCCGCACCGGACGCAAGGTCGAGCAGCCGTTCGCCCTCCGCCAGTCCGGCGGCGTCCAGCAGCGGGCGGTTCAGCTTGTCGGCCAGATCGGCCATCGGGTCGGCCCAGCGGTCCCAGGCGTCGGCGCTGGCGGCCCAGCGGTCGCGCTCGCGGGCGGCGTCGGGACTGGCGGAGTCGGAAAGCAGTGTCGCGGTCAATGAAGAAGCCTCGCCGTGCCGGACACGCGCTGGACCGTGTCGGCATCGCTCAGCCGCTCACCGAGAGCCGTCAGCTCGTCGGACATCTTGCGGTTGGCGTCGGTCAGTTGCTGGATGCGGGTCTGCGCCGCCTGATGCTGCGCAGACAGGGTCGCCACCGTCTCCGTCAGCTTGCGGATTTGCCGGGACTGGCGCGCCGACGCCTCGTTCAGGCTGCGGCGGATCGACCCGACGGCCACCAGCACGACAAGGCTGATGGTGACGCCGGCCGCAATGGCGACGATGCCGATCCCGGTGAACCAGTCCATGGGCGGCAAGCTTCCGCCCATTTCACCAATTGGTCAAGGTGCCTGACAATCCGTTGCCGGCACGCAGACGGCGAAAACCCGGCGCCGTTTCAGGCGCCGGGTTCATTTGGTCGAGGGTCCGTTTGGTGGACGGCGGGCGGTCAGCCGACGGTGCCGCTCACCGGACGCTCGGCCTTCATGCGCAGTTCCTTCAGGTGGTCGCCGAAGGCGCGCAGGACCGGCATAATGCGCTGGGTCTGGTCGGCCGTGACGTGAGCGTCCGTCTTCAGCACGATGGACGGCGCCTCGCTCATCAGACGCTTGGCGCGCATCGGGCCGACCTTGTCGTCGAGGAACATGGCCATGCCCATCAGAATGCCCAGCGTGACGTCGTCCGGAGCCTTGGGCAGGGCCAGGACTTCATGAAGTTCGTTCAGCAGCGTGTAGGCGACGATGGAGGTGCGTTCGATGGTGTCGACGTCGGCGGCCATAGGCATCGGGCAGGTCCTCGGGAAACGTTCGGATGAAACGTTGCGGGTGAGACGCTGGCGGGTGACGCGGGATGGCGTCCTTGTCCGAGACGCCAGCACTTGCGAAATCCGTCGTTCCCCGAGGGTAATCGTCACTTTATAACCAAAGTGTTAACCAAACGCGCTCCGAGTCGCCCGAGTCGCATTTTTCCGAGTCGCAATCTGTCGTTCTCAGCGCTTTCCGCTGCTGCGCGCCCTGGTCGAAAGCGACAGCTCGGCAACCTCTTCTCGCGCGGTGCTGACCACGCCGGCGGACTGCACGATTCCGCGGTTGAAGGGGTGATAGCTCTGCGCGTAGATGCTGCGGATCTTGACGACGTAATCCTGCGTCTCGCGGTAGGGCGGGATGCCCTTGTACTGCAGGACCGCCCCCTCGCCGGCATTGTAGCCGGCCAGCGCATGGGTGACGTTGCCGTCGAAATAGGCCAGCAGCCAGCGCAGGTACTTCATGCCGCCGCGCAGATTCTGTTCCGCGTCGAACGGGTTGGTGACGCCGAAGCGTTCCGCCGTCTCCGGGATCAACTGCATCAGCCCCTGGGCGTTCTTGTTCGACACGACGTCGACGCGATAGCCGGATTCAACCGCGATGACTGCCAGGACGAGATCGGGGTCGAGGCCGTAAGTCGGCGCCATCTTCTGCACCATGGCGCGGATTTCGGCCGGCGGTTTGCGGATGATGCCCCAGCGCAGGTTGGGCGGTTCGCAGCGGTCCGGGGTCTTCACGGTGCTGCTTACGCTGCCCACCAGCCGTTCCGCCTGTTCGCTGCCCAGCGCGGCGGCCTTCCTCAGCCAGGCGCGGCCGAGCTCTGCGTCCTTGTTGACGCCGCCCACGCCGGCCATGTGCATGCGCCCGGCCATCAGTGCAGCGTCGGCATAGTCCTGACGCGCCGCACGGCAGTAGAGGGATAAGGCGAGCCGCGGGTCGGCCTTTACCCCGTCGGCCCGTTCGTAATGCTGCGCCAGCTCATACTGGGCACGGACGCTGCCCTTGTTGGCGAGGGCCTCCAGCGCTGCGACGGTCTTCTCCGCGACGCCGGCCTTGGCGGGAACGGCAGCCAGCACCCCCGGAAGCATCAGGGCGGCGGCCAGCGCGCCGATGCGCGCACGGCTGGAGACCTGTCGGCGGGTACGCTGCAGGGTTGCAGAAGCGCGCGACGCGGACGGCGTACCGCAAAGGTTCGTGTGGTGTTCCACCGGACCCCCCTGTATGATTTTATTGAAGCCGTTTGAGACCATCGAAAGGTCGAGGTCAGAACTCACAGGGAGGACGCCGCTGCGGCTGCTGCACCTACCGGCAGAGTTGACGGCATAATGCGAAACGGAAGGCTGGCTGCCTGTCACTACGTCACCAGTACTGCTTGATGTGGCGCCGCCAATAAAAAATTCATAGACCGATCGAGATGTTTCGGTCGGTCTTTTTCTTTTCATGTTGGTCATGCGTCCTCCAATCGTGTTGGAGAGATAACGAAAGACCAAATTTAAAGCCAACGCCCGAACGGTGATCGCCCTGGGATACACGGGGTACTCTAGGGGTAATCTGGCCCGATTGTATGACCCACTAGCCTTTTTCCCAACTGGCAGCCCCTTTGTACGCTCATTACGTAGGGATCGGGCCAGATAATCGGCTGCAAATTCGGCGGCCCCGGACGAAGGAAGCACACCTCGTCCGGGGCCGTCGCGCCGGAGGCCCCGGCAGTGCCGGAGAACCGCGAAAGTGGTCGGTGCGGCTGTGGCGAACGGCATTGAAGGAGGCATCGTTTCACCGATGGCGAACCACGTCGCGACCACCTTGAGCCACCGAATGCGCGGCCCGGCCCCGGTCGAGCCTGTAGCCTTCGGCGCCGAGGCCGTCGGCCGGACCCGTTCGGACCGCGCGCCGACGTACACTGACAAGCACCCCACCGATGCCCGTAACGGCCGTGCCGCCACTGATGGCGCGCAGAATGCCGCGGCTCAGACGGAGACCCATTTGAACGTTCATGCCGAGGCCATCGAGGCCGAAGCCGGAAGCGATGCGGCCAAGAACGACGCAACCGAGATGGACGCGGCCCACATCGACCCAGCCGACGGTACGCCTGCCGACGAATTCCGTCCCGATCCCAATGCACCGCCGGATCCGGCGGTGATCCGGCAGATCGAAGAGGAAATCCCGCGCCTGCGCCGTTTCGCCCGCGCCATGGTGCGCGATGCCACGCTGGCCGACGATCTGGTCCAGGAATGCCTTGAACGTGCGCTGTCCCGCCTGCATCTGTGGCGCCCCGGCACCAACCTGCGCGCCTGGCTGTTCACCATCCTGCGGAACCTGCACATCAACGGCGTCCGCCGCCGCCAGCCGGTGGTTGACATCGACGCCGAGGCGCAGGCCGCCATCGGCGCGGCCCCCGGGTCGCAGTTCGTGCGGATGGAGCTTCGCGACCTGCGTCGCGCGCTCGCCCTGCTGCCGAACGAACAGCGTGAGGTCGTGCTGCTGATCGGACTGGAAGGGATTTCCTACAACGAGGCGGCCGATATTCTCGGCATTTCGATCGGGACGGTGAAGTCGCGCCTCTCACGCGGCCGCCGCGCGCTCCGCCTGCTGATGGAAGGCCGCGATCCCGGGGAGGACGCGGACGCCTGATCCAAAGCAGCGTCCATCGTGAAACACGGGGTGTCCGGTGGTCGGGCGCCCCGTTTTCATGTCCGGCCCCCGTCTCCGTCTTTGACAGCGGGCATAAAAAAGAACGGCGGCGTCCGGGGGAGACGCCGCCGAAGGCGGGGACAATCGAAGCGCCGCCCTGGCTCGCCAGCCCTGACGTCACCTCTTGGGGGGAGAGAGTGTGTTGCAGCCTCAGGAGATGCCGCAATCAACCGGGCGGTCCGCCGATGGTTCCATCCCCTACGGGAAAGGCCATGAGCGGATCGCCCGGTGGATGCCGTGGCACTACCGCCGCCGGACCAGCCCCATGATCAGGCTGATGGCGAACAGCACCAGGAACAGGAAGAACAGGATCTGCGCGACGCCGGAGCTGGCCGACGCGATCCCACCGAACCCGAGCGCGCCGGCGATGAGCGCGATGACGAAGAAAACAAGAGCCCAATAGAGCATCATACCCTCCCTCGCTCGGCCGAAGATCTTCACAGGACTTCGGGCGTCGCGCATTAGACAAGTCGTGGCCGCATCCGCCGTCCCGTCGTCTCCGCACCCCGATGTCTTCCTGTTCGGGAAGACGGGCCAAGGTGACGGTAAGCACAGCCGGTACGGCGGCATTCGAAGTACAGAACAATGCCGTGGGCACGATGTTCCCGCGTCCTGTATCAGCCGAAATACCCGTGCGCTCACGGACCACGGAGATCTGGCATTTATGCAACAACCTGCGCCCTCGGGCGTTTCCTTTCCCTGACGGCCGGCGGTTCGACCTCCGGCGACGCCGCGGCCTTGTCGCGGCGACCATCCGCAGGAGAGGGAAAGATGAAGACCAAGCTCTGGCTGGCGGCTTTCGCCGTCACGCTCGCGGCGGCTCCGGCCGCGATGGCGCAATATACCTATTCAAGCACCTATTCCGGCAGCACGGGCGCCGACCGCTCGATGTCGACCGGCCTGGGAAGCTCCGGCGGAGCCTCGTCCGATATGCGCGCCCGCCGCGTTCCCGGCCAGAAGCCGGTCGAGTTGCAGCAGACCACGCTGCTGAATCAGCTCAGCGCCGCCGGCTATGTGTCGGTGCGTGATTTCCGCAAGGATGGCGACCGGTACGTTGCCAGCGCGATGGACCGGCAGGGTCAATGGACGACCGTGGTCCTCGACCCGCATGCCGCCACAACGACGCCCACCGGTGAAGTTGTCCGTTGACTTCAGTTCAACAGGCGGGACCATGTGCCGGCGAGGCGGCCGTAGCCTCCCGGCACCCGCACGTCATAGAGCGGCAGCGGCTGCTGCAGGCGCTGCCCGGCATCGCGCCCCAGCGTGCGCACCGCCGTCTCGACGGTGCCGCCGACCGGCATCCAGCCCGATGCCCCGATCGGCACCACCAGCGCCAGCCCCCAATCCATCCGCCCGCCGAAGCGGCTTTGGGCACCGTCCGGCCCCTCGGTCCAGGTGGAGTGGGCGGTCAGGCCGATGCCACCGTCGAAGCGCCGCATCACCTCCACCGTTCCACCCCAGTCTCCGCCTAGATAGCGCCCAAGCCGCAACGCCGTGGTGGTGCCCGCCCCCGGCGCCTCCCAATAGAGGCTGGCATGGCCGGTGCCGCGCGCATCGCCGCGGTCGATGCCGAACAGGCTGTCCGGCCGCCGCTTCCAGACGTGATTGAGGTCGAGGCCGATGGCCCAGCGGGCGGCAAGCGGCTGGTACAGCGCCTCCGCCCCGATGCCGCCATACATCTCCTCCAACTGGCCCAGCGACAGCCGGGTGGTCAGCCCGTCCGCCGGGTTGGAGAGCCACGCCGCATAGGCATGGTCGAGCGCCAGCGGGCGCTCCACATAGCGCGGCAGATCGCTGCGCACAGGACGGGCGGCCGGCAGGGCGTTGGTGTCCAGCAGGTCGAGGTCACTGCCGGCGTCGATGCGCAGGCCACCGCCCAGCACCAGCCCGCGTACGGGCTCGCCGCGCAGCATCACATCGGTGTGGGTGCGCTGGGCGAGCGTGGTTCCCAGTTCCGCCAGATCGAAGGTCGCGACCAGCCGGGTCGACAGGTCGAGCCGTGGACGCCAGTCCGGCACCGGGCCGGCGGACGGCTCTATCAAGGTCGTGCGCCAGATCTCCTCGGAACTGCCGCGGTGACCGGCGGCGCGCTCCAGGTCGCGGCGCAGCAGCGTTGTGGCGGCGGACAGGATCCCGGCGGCGCCGGTGACCACGCGCAATCTCTCCACCTGCGGCGGAGCGAGATCGGCGAGCAGCCGTGCCGCGTCACCGACTTCACGGGCCAGCGGCAGCCGTCCGCCGCCGGCTGGGTCGAGCCAAAGGGTCGCCATGTCGCCGTCGATGCGAACGGAACGGACAGGCAGTCCGCGGCTGCGGGCGACCAGCGCGATGGCCTCTGCCGACAGCCCAGCCCCCTCCGCCGGCCGCGGCCCGACCGCCGGAGGAGGGCGTTCGAAGCGGTCGGCATCCACCGCCGGATCGAAGCGGACCGACAGGCGCAGCATCAGTCGCCGTCCCTGCTCATAGGCGGCACCCAGATCGGCCCAGGATGCCGGGCGCCAGGACAGGCCGAGGCTGTAGCGGCTGCCGGGCTCGAATCCCGGCTCGTCCTGCCGTTGCGCCCGAAAGCGGTCGCCGGATGACTCAAGCTTCAGGCTCAGCCCTTCCAGCAGTCCCATGGCCGGCATGTGCCATTCCGCCCCGCCGAACAGGGCCACCCGTTCGCCGCTGAACCATGCCCCCGGTCCACGGCTGGTCGGCCATGCCGACGGGTCGCGGTCGCGGCGGAACCGGCCGCTCAGGAAGCGCAGCGGATTGCGCAGGTGCCCGGCCTCGCCCAGCGTTCCCCATCCCATGCCGACCGTCAGGTCCACGTCCCACCAGCGGCGCGACAGGGCGATGTACTCGCCGGCAAAGCGCCCCTTGCCCGGCAGGTCGAGCCCGGATCCGGTGACGTCCCGCCCGCCGACGACCAGCGCCGGCCCGCGTTCGTCCTCCCGCCGCAGGCGAAGCTTGAGGTCAAGGCCGGGTTCGCTGAGGCCGTAATAGCCGGGATAGGCGCTGTTGCGCGCCGTGACTTCCAGCCAGGGCAGCGGCTGCGCGGAGATGGCATAGTGACGGTGCAGGTCGCCGAGCGCCGTCAACCCGCCGCTCATCGATCCGTCGGGCGCCATCCGCGCATTCGGCATCTGCAAAAGCCCGATTCCGCCCCAATCGGACAGACTTGATCCGGACAGGCTGGATCGCCCGTCGTGGGCAAGTGCAGGAAAGGCGGCTGCGAGGATGATGAGGGCGAAGATGCGCACGCAGTGATCGCGAAGGAACGGATATCTCGTCCGATCCTTCGCTTTTCATGCGTATGGATGCAACCGAAAAGACAATGGTGACCGTCAAATAGCGCTCTTACGGCGCTTCGACCACTTCGAAGTCGTGGGTAATGGTTGCGGTCTGGCCCAGCATGATGGAGGCGGAGCAGTATTTCTCCGCCGACAGCGCGATGGCACGCTCCACCTTGGCCGGATCCAGCTTGCGGCCGGTCACCGTGAAGTGGACGTGGATCTTGGTGAAGACCTTCGGGTCGGTCTCCGCCCGCTCGGCCTCGATGGAAGCGACGCAGTCGGTGATCTGCTGGCGGCCCTTCTCCAGGATCATCACGATATCGAAACAGGTGCAGCCGCCCATCCCGATCAGCAGCATTTCCATCGGACGGATGCCGGCGTTGCGACCGCCGGATTCGGGCGCGCCATCCATCACCACGGCATGGCCGCTGCCGGATTCGCCGACGAACATCTTGCCGTCCACCCAGGTGACGCGCGCCTTCATGACCAATTCCTTCGTTCACGGTTGGTGTGAGTGACCGCGCGAAGCTAGGCGCCGCAGCGGATCGGCGCAAGAGGGGGCGGACCACCGTTGCGCGGCTCTTGCCCTCCCGCGACGGCGGGCCCATGGTTGCGTGTGCTGCAATGCACCTTCCGACGAGGCTTTCCACCATGCCGCATGGACACATCCACGGCGGCCATTCCCATGGCGGTCACACCCACGGCACCCATACCCATGGGAGCCATCATCACGCCCCCGCCCGCTACGACCGTTCCTTCGCCTTGGGTGCGCTGCTGAACATCGGGTTCGTGGTGGTGGAGGCGGTCTATGGCCTTCTTGCCAACTCCACCGCGCTGCTGGCGGATGCCGGGCACAACCTCAGCGACGTGATGGGACTGCTGCTGGCCTGGGGGGCGGTGTGGCTGGGACGGCGGCTGCCGAAGGGGCGCTACACCTACGGCTTCGGGAACGCCTCGATCCTGGCGTCGCTGCTGAACGCGATGATCCTGCTGATCGCCGTCGGCGCCATCCTGCTGGAGGCGGCAACCCGGCTGGTGGAACCGCAACCGGTGGCGGAAACCACGGTGATGGTGGTGGCGATGATCGGCATCGTCATCAACGGCTGGACGGCCTGGCTGTTCATGGGCGGACAGAAGCAGGACATCAACCTGCGCGGCGCCTATCTGCACATGGTGGCGGACGCGGCGGTGTCCGCCGGCGTGGTGGCGGCGGCGCTGGCCATCCGCTTCACCGGCTGGTTCTGGCTGGACCCGGTGACCAGCATCGTGATCGCGCTGGTGATCATCGCCGGCACCTGGGGATTGCTGCGCGATTCGGTACGGCTGGCGATGAATGCGGTGCCCGACGGCATCGACCCGGCGGGGGTGGAGCGCTATCTGGCCGGACTGCCGGGCGTCGCCGCGGTGCATGACCTGCACATCTGGCCGATCAGCACGACGGAAACCGCGCTGACCGCCCATCTCGTCCGTCCCGGCATGAACCAGGACGATGCGCTGCTGCTGGAAATCTCGTCGGTGCTGAAGGACCGCTTCGGCATCGGCCACGCCACCATCCAGGTGGAACATGACGGCAGCTGCTGCCGTCTGGCTCCGCCGGACGTGGTGTGAGCGGTCAGGCCTGTTCGCGGGCGAGGCGGCGGGCGTTCGCCCGCACCTTGCGGTAGGCGGGATTCATGCTGGCGGCAGCCAACGCCGCCGTCGTTTCCATCAGGTGCAGGTTGGCGTGGATGCCGGCATCGACGGCATCGGCCAGCAGGCGCTGCTGGACGTCGACGATCTCCACCGGATTCTTGCATGCGGCAAGTCCGCCGATGGTGACGGCAGCCGCCTGGGTCTGCTTCGTCACCATGGTGAACCAGGCCTGTCCGAACTCGCTGATGCCGGTGGCGACGGCGTGGAAGGCCTCCACCATCGCCTCGACCTTTTCGGAGCCCATGCGGATGAATTCCGGGTTGGCGAAGTCGATGGGGTTCGACATCGCCGCCGCCATCATCGCCGTGCGGTAGCCGATTGTCTGCGCTGCCGCGACGCCCATTTCGCTGCTGCGAAGGCCGGTCTTGGTGAACTGGCCCGCCACCGCCATAAGCCGGTCGGTGGGATGGCCGTTGCCGGAATTCTGTCGTGACATGGGCGTCGCCTCTCTCAAATCGTTGCCGGAACCGGAGCTTCAGCGTCAACGCTGCACTGCAGCATAAGTTCCGGCACGATCTTTACGCCTCGGCGAGCGCGCGGTCGAGATCTTCGATGATGTCCTGCGGGTCCTCGAGACCAACGGACAGGCGCAGCAGGCCGGGTTCGATCCGGGCGGCGACCTTTTCCTCGTCGGTCAGCTTGGAATGGGTGGTGGTGGCGGGGTGGGTGATCAGGCTCTTCGAATCGCCGAGATTGTTGGAGATCATCACCATCCGCAGGCCGTTCAGGGCATTGAACGCCTCGGTCTTTCCGCCCTTCAGGAAGACCGACAGCATGTTGCCGCCGCCGGTCATCTGCTTGCGCACCAGATCGTATTGCGGGTGGCTGGGCAGCAGCGGATAGAGCACCTGGGCGACCTTCGGATGGCTTTCCAGGAACTCCGCCACCTGCAGCGCCGCCGCCGACTGGGCGTGCACGCGCAGCTCCAGCGTCTCCATGCCCTTCAGCAGCAGCCAAGAATTGAAGGGGGAAATGGTCGGGCCGGTGTTGCGCAGGAAGGGGTGGATCACTTCCGAGGCGTATTTCCCGTCCTTGGCCAGGATGACGCCACCCAGACAGCGGCCCTGTCCGTCGATGTGCTTGGTCGCCGAATAGATGATGACATCGGCGCCGAAGTCGAACGGGCGCTGAAGCACCGGCGTTGCGAAAGCGTTGTCGGCGACGACCACCGCGCCGGCCTTGTGGGCCAGCTTGCAGACCGCCTCCAGGTCGACGACCTCCAGGCCGGGGTTCGACGGGGTTTCCAGGAAGACCGCCTTGGTCGGCTTGGACAGCGCCTCTTCCCACTCCGCTAGATTGGTGCCGTCGATGAACACCGTTTCGATGCCGAAGCGGCTGCACAGCTCCTTGAGGACCCAGTAGCAGGAAATGAAAAGTGCCCGCGGCGCAACCACGCGGTCGCCGGTCCGTAGCCCGCTCATCAGCGCGCCATGCACCGCCGCCATGCCGCTGGCCGTGGCATAGGCCCACTCCGCCCCCTCATATTCGGCCAGCCGGTCCTCGAACATCGCCGAGGTCGGGTTGCGGAAGCGCGAATAGACGTGGCGCGAGCCGTCGTTGGCGAAGGCGTTCTCCGCCTCCTCGGCCGAACCGTAGACGAAGCCGGAGGTCTGGTACAGCGCTTCGCAGGTCTCGTCGAACTGCGAGCGGCGGATGCCGCCATGGACCAGCTTGGACCGCGGGCGCAGGCCCGAAACGTTCGGATTGCGATGATCGGTGCGCGACATTCCGCCACTCTCCCCTGATGATCGCCGGTGGGGCAGGGCCGGCCGCAAACGAAAAAAGCCCCGACCGATCGGGTCGAGGCGCAGACGCGGCTCGGACCTTTTTAGCGGGTTGTTTTACGTGGCCCGCAAGCCGGTCGACCAAATCACCACGTGGGTTCGCTTGTACGACCGCCTATGACCGCCGTCAAGTGGGGTAGCCCCGCATCTTCACCCCCTCTCCTCTGCAGGAACGGGAGATTTCGACAGCATCCCCTTCATGTCCCCCAGGCTTGCCCCGCCCAGTGCCACCGCCAGCACTCCGAAGGCCGCGGCACCGCCGGCGACCAGAAGAGCCAGGGCGGCGAAGCGCATTGCGGTGGACGGCGCCTCCAGCCACGGGGTCAGCAGCGTGCCGCCCAGCGCCAGCACCGCCCCCATGCCCACGGCCGCCGCGGCGATGCGCGGGGCGCGGCGTTTCAGCCGGTCGTCCAGGTCGAACAGGCGCCGCTTGCGCATCGCCGCAATCAGCAGCCCGACATCCAGCCACGCCGTCAGTCCGGTCGCCAGCGCGATGCCGACATGTTGCAGCCACGGCATCAGCGCCAGTGCCAGTGCGGCGGTCGCAACGGTCACGATGATCGCGACGCGCACCGGCGTCACCGTGTCGTGGCGGGCGAAGAAGGCGGCATTCAGCGACTTCACGATCACATAGGCCGGGATGCCGATGGCATAGGCGGCGAGCGCCATTGCGGTGGCATGCGCCTCGTCCGGGCCGAAGGCGCCGCGCTGGAACAGGACGGACACCATCGGCGCCCCCGCCACGCCCAGCGCGACCGCGGCAGGAAGGCCGAGCAGCAGGCTGAATTCCAGCGCGCGGCTCAGATAATGACGCACCATCCTCTCATCCCCGGCGGCGGCATGGCGGGCCAGCACCGGCAGCAGGGCGGTACCGATGGCGATGCCGATGACACCCAGCGGCATCTGGTTCAGCCGGTCGGCATAATAAAGGAACGAGACGGCGCCCGACGGCAGGAGCGAGGCGAGCACGATGTTCAGGAACAGGTTGATCTGCATGACGCCGGCTCCGATGGCCCCCGGCCCGATCAGCCGGAACAGCCGCCGCATGCTGTCGGTCATCCGGGGCCACCGCAGGCGAAGCGTCACGCCGGCATTGCGGCAGGCCCAAGCCATCCATCCGACCTGCACCGCTCCGGACAGGGTGACCGCCGCCGCCATGGCGATGCCCGGCTCCAGCCCCAGCCGCGGCGCGATCAGCAGGGCCGCGACCAGGGTCAGGTTGAAGGCGATGGGAGCGGCGGCGAAGGGACCGAAGCGGTCCAGCGCGTTCAGCACGCCGCCCAGCAGCGCCACCAGCGAAATGAGCGCCAGATAGGGAAAGGTCAGCCGCGCCATGTCCACCGCCAATGCGAACTTGGCGGGCTCGTCGGAGAAGCCGGGGGCGAGACCATGCATCAGCCAGGGCATCGCGACCACGGCCGCCAGTGTGAAGGGCAGCAGCACCGCCAGCAGCATCGCCAGCGACTCTTCCGCGAAGCGCACGGCGGCGGCCCGGCCGCGTGTCTGCAGTTCCGCGGCGAACAGCGGGATGAAGGCGACGCCGAAGGCGCCTTCCGCGAACAGGCGGCGGAACAGGTTGGGCAGTTTCAGGGCGACGAAGAAGGCGTCGGCCACCGGACCGGCGCCCAGGACCGCAGCGGTCAAAATGTCGCGTGCGAAGCCGGCCAGCCGGCTCAGCAGGGTCAGTCCGCCGACGGTGGCGATGGCGCGGGCAAAGCTCATTCACGCGGTATAGCGGCCGGCCGGAGCGCCGCAAAGCCGGCATTTCGGCGGGTTGACCGACGGGGTGGTGCGCTGGAGCGCATAGCCGGAGCGTTCGAGGTGAGCCGTCGCCACGACCGGTTCGCATGGGTGGAGCAACTTCGTTGCGCTGCCACCTTCCCGGTAACGCCGTTGCGTCCGCACCTGCGTTGCGGCATGCTTGCGTTCGCCTGCCGCCGCCGTCCGCCTTTCGCCGATGGACGCGGCAGGCGGACGATCCACTGCGTTCGGGGTATACGTGAAGCGGGCGCTCTGGCTTTTCTCCGGTTTCGGCGGGCGATTGGTCCTGCCCGCCTTGGCGGTCGTGCTGGCGATCGCCGCCCTGTGGTGGATTCTGCTCGACCGGCTGGAGCGGGAGGAGCGGCTACTGGACCTCACGGTCCATGAAAAGACCGCCGTCGTCGCCCGGCTGGTGGAGGAGCATGCGATCTCCACCTTCCGCCGGGTCGACGACCTTCTGCTGGATCTGATCGCCAATACGGAACGCAACCGGTCCATGCGCCTGGACACCCGCCGCGCCTTCGAGGAAGGGCTGGTGGTGGGTGTGCGCGTTTACGATTCTGCCGGGTTGCTGACCATGGGCGGCGGACGGGCGACCTTCCAGGGCAGCGTCACCGACCGTGACGAATTCCGCATCGCCCGCGACAGCGCGCCGCGCGGGCTGGTGATCGGCATGCCCTATGCGTCGTCGGAGACTCAGGATGCCCTGATCCCCGTTTCGCGCCGGCTGGAGAATGGCGACGGCACCTTCGCCGGCATCGCCGTGGCCGACATTCCTGTCGAATCCTTCGTCCGCTATTACCGGGTGCTGGGGCTTCCTCCGGATGGGGCGGCGGCGCTGCTGCGCACGGATGGCGTCATCATCGCCCGCAATGTCAGTTCCAATTCCGTGTCCGGCCGTGGCACCGCCAACTCCGAACTCTGGCATGCGGTGAAACAGAACCCCATCGGCCACCTTCGCATGGTCAGCCCGGTCGACGGGGTGGAGCGCATCCTGGCCTTCCGATCGCCCCCGGACTATCCGGTCATCGCGATCGTCGGCGAATCGGTGGAAACGGTGTTCGGACCCTGGCGTGACAATGCCCGCCTTTATATCGGCTGGGCGGTCGCCACCACGGTGGTGATCCTGCTGTTCATCATCGCCTTCATCGTCGAACTGCAATGGCGGCGCCACACCGACCGGGCCCTGCGCGTCCGCAACCGTGCGCTGGCCTGGAGCAACGACGGCATCATGATCGCCGACGCTACCCAGCCGGGCATGCCCATCGTGTATGTCAACCCGGCGCTGGAAAAACTGCTTGGCACGCCGATGTCGGGCCTGATGGGCAGCGGCGCCCTGACGGCGCTGGAGCGGGCCACGAACGACCGGGCGGCTCTGCAGCCGCTGCGCGACGCCATCGTCGTCGGCCGCGACGCGCGGGTGGAACTGGCGCGGGCAGGCGACGGTCCGGAGGTTCCCCGCTGTCTGGAACTGAGCGCCTCGCCGGTGCGCGATCACGACAACCGGCTGGTCAGCCTGATCGCGACCGTCCGCGACATCTCCGAGCACAAGCGCGCCCAGGCGGCACTGGCCGACGCCCGTCGGGAGGCCGATCGCGCCAATGTCGCCAAATCGAAATTCCTCGCTGCCGCCAGCCACGACCTGCGCCAGCCCGTCCAGTCGCTGATGCTGCTGATGGAGGTGCTGTCCGGCCGTGTCACGGATGGAATGACGCGCAACGTTCTGGGCACCATGGAGCGGGCGCTCGGCGCGCTGAAGATGCTGCTGGACGGTCTGCTCGACGTTTCCCGGCTGGAGGCCGGCGCCGTGGTGCCGGAGGTGGAAGTGTTCGCCCTGTCAGAGGTTATGGACCGTGTGGCCGCGAACAGCCGGTCCGTCGCCGTCCAGAAGGGGCTGATCCTGCACATCGTGCCCTGCCGCGCCCATGTGCGCAGCGATCCGATGCTGCTGGGACGCATCCTGCAGAATCTGGTGGAAAACGCGCTGCGCTACACCGACAGGGGGCGCATCCTGATCGGCTGCCGCCGCCGTGGCGGGAAGTTGCGAATCGAGGTGTGGGACACCGGCATCGGCATCCCGGCCGACCAGCAGGACGACATCTTCCAGGAGTTCGTGCAGGTCGGCAATGCCAGCCGTAACCGCGACCAGGGTCTCGGCCTCGGGCTGGCAGTGGTGCGGCGGCTGTCGGTCATGCTCGGCCATTCAGTGGCGGTCCGCTCCATGCCCGGACAGGGCTCCGTCTTTTCGGTCGAAGTGCCGCTGGCCGCGCCGCCCACCGCCAAGGAACTCTCCCCGGCTTCCGCGCCGCGTCCGGCCTTCGCGACCACAGTGCTGGTGATCGAGGATGACGGGATCGTGCGCGAGGGGCTGCGCGCCATGCTCGCCGAATGGGGCTACACGGTGCTGGCGGCCGAATCCTGTGCCGAGGCGCTGGATCTCGCCCATCGCGGACCGCCCCCCGACCTGATCGTCGCCGATTACCGCCTGCGCGACGGCCGCACCGGGACCGAAGCGATCCGCGAGGTTCGTCTTGCCCTCGGCCGCATCCTGCCGGGCATCCTGGTCACCGGCGATACCGCGCCCGCCCGCGCCCAGGAGGCGGAGGCCGGCAATTTCCGCGTCATGCACAAGCCGGTGATCGCCGCCGACCTGCGCCGTGCCGTCGCCGAGGCGCTGGAGCCGCTGCTGCGCGAACGCCAGACGGTGGCTTGAGCTCGGATTTGACGCCTCAGACGAGGTCCGGCGCCTGCCGCGGCACCCGCAGGATGAAGACGGCACCCCCTCCGGCGGCGTTGTCGGCGGCGTTACCGGCGCTCAGCTGACCGCCCAGCGTCTGGGTCGCCAGATTGTAGGCGATGTGGAGCCCCAGCCCGACGCAGCCGGCATGGCGTGCGGTGGTGAAGAAGGGATCGAAGATCCGCGGCAGGTCGGCCTCGAGGATGCCCTGTCCGTCATCGCTGTGCACCACCTCGATCCAGTCGTCGCCGTCGGCGTGGATGTCGATGACGATCCGGCCGCTCTGCTCCGGGCGGAAGGCATGCATCAGCGCGTTGCGCACCAGATGGGTCAGCACGCGGGCGAAAGCTCCGGGGAAACTCTCCAACTGAAGCGCTTCCGGACAGATCAGCTCCACCCGGTGGCCGGACGAACCGATCTGCGTGTGCAGGCTCAGCAGCACATCCTCGGTGTATTCGCGCAGGTAGAAGGTGCGGCGCTCGTCGCCGGTCTGGTCGGCGGCCACCTGCTTGAACATGTGGACCAGCGATGCGATCCGCTCGGTGTTGCCGACCAGAAGCTGACCCGCCTCCTGCGCCACCTCCAGGAAGCCGGCAAGGGCCGAGCGGGTCAGCGCGTTGGCGGCGAACTGGCGTTTCACGTCTTCCGCCCGGCTCAGCAGGTGCGAGGCGGTGGTCAGCGCCACGCCGACCGGCCCATTGACCTCATGCGCCACCCCGGCAACCAACTGGCCGAGCGAGGCCATCTTCTCGGTCTGCACCAAGCTGTCCTGGGCGTCCTGCAGGTCGCGATAGGCCTGCTCCACCCGGTCCTTGGCAGCGCGCAGGGCGTCCGCGGCGCGTGCCCGTTCGGTGGTGTCGAGCATCACGCCGAACAGGTGGGTCAGACGTCCATCCAGGTCGAAGCGGGGCGCAGCGGAGGAGGAGACGTAGCGAACCTCTCCCGCCGGATCTATCACGCGGTATTCGACGTAGACGCGCTTGGAATTGCCGATCACGCTCTCCAGCATGTTGCCGAAGGACAGGCGGTCGTCGGGGTGGAGGATATCCAGCAGGCGGTCGAAGGTCGGTTCGAACCGTTCCGGGTCCTGGCCATAGATGCCGAAGGCCTCGCGGTTCCAGACCAGCCTGCCGCTGTGGATGCCGTATTCCCAATAGCCGAGATGGCCGGTGCGGTAAGCCTCCTCCAGCCGCTGCTTGGCGGCCTCCAGCTGTGCCGCCGCCTCGGCCCGTTCGGTGCTGTCCATCATCACGCCGAAGACGTGGGTCAGCCGGCCATCCGCATCCAGCCGCGGCGCGCAGGAGGAGGAGACGTAGCGGACCCGCCCGTCGCCGTCATGGACACGATACTCGACATAGACCCGCTTGGGGTTGTCGACGACGCTTTCCAGCATGTTGCCGAAGCGCGGCCGGTCGTCGGGATGCAGAATGCCCAGCAGGGCATCGAAGCCCTGGGCGAAGCGGTCGCGGTCCTGACCCAGCACGGCAAGGGCGGCGTCGGTCAGCATCAGTGCGCCCGATCGGATGCCGTATTCCCAATAGCCGAGCTTGGCGGTGTGATACGCCTCCTCCAGCTTCTCGGTCGCCAGATCAAGGCTGCGGGTGGTGTGGCGCTGGTCGGTGACGTCCTCCACCGTCGCGATCCAGGGAGGGCCGCCGACACGGACCAGCAGGTCGCGCGGCTCGCCCGTACCGGCGCCGGTGGAAACCTCCTGCACCGTACCGGGGGGCGCCTCGGCCAGATCGGCCGGCATGGCGTCCGCGCTGCCGTAGCGGGTAAGGAAACAGCGGTTGCCGCACAGCCGGCCCTCGGCGTCACGCATCAGAGCGGGAACGGGCAGGACGTCGAACAAAGGATCCGGCATCGGGTGGTTCTCCGCCCCCGGAGCCCCCGCCGCATCCCTGGTCCCATCCACTGCCGTCATGTGCATCTCCACAGCCGGCGCCCGTCCGTGGGCGCCACTGTCGCCGGACACTACACAAGCAATTTTGCCAGTCCTATGACCAATTCGACGCGAATTGTCGCTAGCCCATATCGGTATCGATATGGACCGGATGCGGCGGCTGCCGGTTCAGGGACTCAGGGAATCAGGGCGTTGAGGTCGAAATCCTGCGCGAACGCGATCATCGCACCGCAGGCGCCGGGCGAGTTCACCCGCATCACGCCGCCACCGACCACGGTCGGCACCTTGCTCTTCTGCAGGGCTTGCTGGGCTTTCACCGGATCGGCGACGCGCACGACAAAGCCGGCGAAGAAGGGAAGGGGGGTGGCGAAGGCCGGATCGGCCGTCCAGGCCCAATGCAGCCGGTCCGGCGTGGCGACCAACACCGGGACCTGTCCGTCGCCGCTGCCGACCGGCTCCACCACGCGGGCGGCCCCGCGGTCGGTGACCGTGCCGCCCAGCAGCCGGGCATAGGTCGCGGCCACCGCGTCGGGATCGGCGGCGGCGATGACCAGCGCTTCCAGCCCGATGGCGCTGTTGGCATGCTCAAGCTGGTCGGGGCGCCAGACGAGGTCCGGCGTGTGATGCTGGCACAGGAAGACACGGCCGGCCGGCGTGGCGGCAGGATCGATCTGGGTGATGGTGAAGCTGGCGTCGCGCGTGCCCTCCGGCAGTTCCACGGGCCGGCCGAAATCGACGGACTCCGGCGCGGGGAAGCCGGCGGCGGACAGCGGCCCGGCGGCGGCGCGGGCATCCGGCGTCTTCAACGCGATGGCGGCGATGCCCTCGCGCTGGCGCAGGAAGGCGGCGTAATGGGCGTTGACTGGACGCTGTTCCTCGATGCCCAGCAGTTCCAGATAGGTGCCGGTCGGGAACAGGATGGTGTGGTTGGCGGATTTCAGCTGCGTATGGTGCCCACGCGGCGTCACCGTGAATCCAAGCCGGCTGTAGGCATCGCGCGCCGCGTCGAGGTCGCGGGTCGCGATGACCAGATGGTCCAGTCCGGTGATGCCGTCGATGCTCATGGCGTCCTGCCGCTGTCGGTTTGCTGTGCCGCCAGCGATAGAACAGCCGGCCCGCCGCGGCAAGGGCGAAGCGGCCGGGCCTCAAGCTGGGAAGGCCCGGCCTTGCAGGTCACAGCGCCTGCTGCAGCTCCGGCAGGGCCTTGAACAGGTCGGCGACGAGACCGTAGTCGGCGACCTGGAAGATCGGCGCCTCCTCGTCCTTGTTGATGGCGACGATCACCTTGCTGTCCTTCATGCCGGCCAGATGCTGGATCGCGCCTGAGATGCCGACGGCAACATACAGGTCCGGCGCCACGATCTTGCCGGTCTGCCCGACCTGATAGTCGTTGGGCACGAAACCGGCATCGACGGCGGCGCGGCTGGCGCCCACCGCAGCGCCCAGCTTGTCGGCGATGGCCTCCAGCAGGTGGAAGTTGTCGCCCGACTGCATGCCGCGCCCGCCGGAAATCACGATGCGGGCGGAGGTCAGCTCCGGACGCTCCGACTTCGACAGCTCGGCCGAGACGAAGCTCGACAGGGCCGGGTCGGCCACGGCGGCGACGCTTTCCACCGGGGCGCCGTTGGTGGCGGCGGCAGCCTCGAAGGCGGTGGTGCGGACGGTGACGACCTTCACCGCATCGGCCGACTGTACGGTGGCGATGGCGTTGCCGGCGTAGATCGGCCGCTCGAAGGTGTCCGAAGAGATCACGGCGGTGATGTCGGAGATCATCGCCACGTCGAGCAAGGCGGCGACGCGCGGCAGCACGTTCTTGCCGGTGGAGGTGGCGGCGGCGAGGACATGGCTGTAGCCGGGGGCCAGCGACACCAGCAGGGCCGCCACCGGCTCGGCCAGAGCGTGCTCGTAGGCCGGGTCGTCGGCGAGCAGCACCTTGGCGACGCCGGCCAGCTTGGCGGCGGCATCCGCGGCGGGGGCGGCATTGCGGCCGGCGACCAGGATGTGGATGTCGCCGCCGAGCTTGGCGGCGGCGGTCACCGCATGGGCGGTGGCGGGCTTGAGGCTGGCGTTGTCGTGGTCGGCGAGGATCAGGATGGGCATGGGGCGGGTCCTTGGTTGGCGGGTGGCGAGGTATCGGCTGCGGGCTCCGGATTGCCCCCTCCCCATCCCTCCCCCGCTTTGCGGGAGAGGGGGTAGGACGCTTGTCGGCGTGACGTAAATGCCGAAGCGGCGGAGTTCCCTCTCCCGCGAGAGCGGGGGAGGGTTAGGGAGGGGGCACCCGGTGCAACCAGTCCTCAGATCACCCGCGCCTCGTTCTTCAGCTTGTCGACCAGGGTGGCGACGTCCGGCACCTTGATGCCGGCCTGACGCTTCGCCGGCTCAGCGACCTTTACCGTCTTCAGCCGCGGCGTCACATCGACACCCAGCGCATCCGGCGAAACCGTCTCCAGCGGCTTCTTCTTCGCCTTCATGATGTTCGGCAGGCTGGCGTAGCGCGGCTCGTTGAGGCGCAGGTCGGCCGTCACCACCGCCGGCAGCTTCAGCGACACGACCTCAAGCCCGCCGTCGATCTCGCGCGTCACCGCCACGGCGTCACCAGCCGGCGCGACCTTCGAGGCAAAGGTGCCCTGGCCCCAGCCGAGCAGGGCCGCCAGCATCTGGCCGGTCTGGTTGCAGTCGTCGTCGATCGCCTGCTTGCCGAGGATGACGAGGCCGGGGGCCTCCTTCTCGACCAGGGACTTGAGGACCTTGGCGACCGCGAGCGGCTGGGTCTCGACGTCGGTCTGCACCAGGATGGCACGGTCGGCACCCATCGCCAACGCCGTGCGCAGCGTCTCCTGTGCCTGGGTCGGGCCGACGGACACCACGACGATCTCGGTCGCTTTGCCGGCTTCCTTCAGGCGGACGGCCTCCTCGACGGCGATCTCGTCGAAGGGGTTCATCGAGAATTTCACGTTGGACGTCTCGACGCCGCTGCCATCCGCCTTGACGCGGACCTTCACGTTGTAATCGACGACCCGCTTCACGGGCACCAGCACCTTCATGATGGCGTGTCTCCTCTCGGATGGTGTTCTTGATTGGACTCAGGCGGCGGACAGACTTTGCCCACGCAAGGCGGCGACCGCATCGGGGACCGGCGGGGAGGCGGCGGTGGCGCCCAATGCGGCGAGAACCTCGGCGGGTGCGACCACGCCATTGGCACCGACGAAGGCGCCCTGGACGACGGCCAGCGCGGCCAGTCCGCCCCGCGTTTCCATGCGGTGTTCGATGAAGATGTACTTGTCGTCCCAGCACAGGACCCGGCTGACCAGAGTGAAGCGCTGGAACGGCCGCAGCGAGCGGCGGTAGCGGATGGTGGCCCCGCCCAGCACCGGCTGCCACCGGTTGCGCAGGATCGCCGGCCCCAGCCCGACGCGGATCATCAGATCGGTGCGCCCCAGATCCATCACGCTGAAATAGCGCGCGTTGGTCATGTGCAGGTTGATATCCAGATCGGTCGGCCAGACCCGGAACCGCAGCGTCGACGGCTCCAGCAGCCCGGCGCGGCGACCGCGCAATGCCGCGAGGATGGCGGCGGCGGCAACCGCCAGCAGTCGGAAGATCAGGTTCATGACCGCTCCCCCGCATCAACCGGGTGGGAGGCGACTGCCGCCTGAGGCCGAGACTGTCCCTTCATGCTCCGATCCCTCGTCAGGGCCGGCCGGAGCGCGTCGGGCGCCCGGCCGGTCAGCTGTCCTTCGCGGCGGCCTTCAGCTCCGCCAGGGTGTTGGTGACCTGCACCTCGATGTCGTGCAGTTCCTGCACGGTGGCCTCCAGATCCTCGCGCTGTTGGGCGAGATCCTTCAGCCGCTTCTGCACGCGCTTCAACAGGTTCTTCTGCTGCTCCACCCCGCCATTGACGTTGTAGAGGTCGAGATATTCGCGGATCTCCGCCAGCGAGAAGCCCAGGCGCTTGCCGCGCAGGATCAGCTTCAGCCGGGCGCGGTCGCGCTTCGTATAGACCCGGTTGTTGCCGACACGGTTGGGCGCCAGCAATCCCTTGACCTCGTAGAAGCGCAGAGCTCGCGGCGTGATGCCCAGCTCTTCCGCAAGCTGGTTGACCGTGTAGAGCTGTTCCATCCCTGGGCAGACCTTTTGTTCGTGTCCGGCACAATGCGCCTGTCGTTTGGTAGCACAGCTGCCGTCGCGTGATAAGGCTTCCCTTTACGTCCGGGTCAGGATGGTGACTTTGGGTCATCCTCCGTTCGACAGAGCCTGCTGGGCCTCGGCGATCAGCTCCTTCTTCGACAGCTTGCCGACGGCGGTCTTCGGCAGCTCCTCGCGGAATTCGATGGCGGTCGGCATCTCGATGCGGGAGATCTTGTCGCGCAGGAAGTCGCGCAGGGCTTCGGCGGTCAGGGTGGCACCCGGCTTCAACTGTACGAAGGCCTTCGGCGTCTGACCGCGGTAATCGTCGGGCAGGCCGATGACGCAGGCGGCGACCACGTCGGGATGCTGGTAGATCGCCTCCTCGATCATGCGCGGATAGACGTTGTAGCCGCTGCAGATGATGAGATCCTTCAGCCGGTCGAGCAGGAAGACGTAACCGTCCTCGTCCATCGTCCCGACATCGCCGGTCAGCAGGAAGCCGTCGACCACGGTGCGGTCGCTTTCCTCCGCCCGGCCCCAGTATCCGGCCATGACGTTGGGGCCGGCAATCGCCACCTGACCCTTCTCGCCGATGCCGAGCTTGCGGGCCGGGTCCTCCAGATCGCGAATTTCGATGGTGATGCCGGGCAGCGGCAGGCCGATCGAGCCTTCCTTGTTGACGCCGCTCAGCGGGTTGGCGGCACAGACGGGGGAGGCTTCCGACAGGCCGTAGCCTTCGATCAGGACGCAGCCGGTCGCCGTCTCGAACTGGCGCTTCAACTCCATCGGCAGCGGTGCGCCGCCGGAGATGCAGTAGCGGATCGAGGTCATCGGATAGCGGGCGACCTGCGGGTGGCCCAGCAGCGCCTTGTACATGGTGGGTACGCCGGGGACGAGGGTCGGCTTGCGCTTGGCGATGGTCTTCAGCACCTGCTCCGTCTCGAAGCGCGGCAGCATGATCAACTCGGCCCCGCAGGCCAGCCCCATGTTCAGCACCACGGTCATGGCGAAGACATGGAAGAAGGGCAGCACTGCGAGCATGCGTTCCTGGCCCAGCGCCACAGTGGGGAACCAGGCCTGCACCTGACGCGCATTGGACAGCAGGTTGTGGTGGGTCAGCATCGCGCCCTTGGGCACGCCGGTGGTGCCGCCGGTGTATTGCAGGACGGCAACGTCGCGCAGCCCGTCGATGCGCACCGGGCGCAGCGTGCCGTCATTCGTCAGCAGGCTGTCGAAATCGAGGTGACGGTTGTCGCGCGGCACCGCGGCGATCTCGCTACGCTTCAGCACGCGGAACAGCGCACTCTTCACCGCCGGCAGGATGGTCGGCATGCGGCAGACGACGATCCGCTTCAGCGGCGTGCGGTCCAGCATCGCCGCGACGCGCGGATAGATCTGCTTGAGGTCCAGCGTCACCATGATCTCGGTCTGCGAGTCGGTGATCTGGTGCTCCAACTCGCGCTCGACATAGAGCGGGTTGTAATTGACCACGGTGCCGCCGGCCTTCATCACCGCGAAATAGGAGATCACGTAGGTCGGGCAGTTGGGCAGGCACAGGCCGACCCGAACCCCCGGCCCGACGCCCAAATCCTGGAAGCCGCGGGCGGCGCGGTTCACCAGATCCAGCACTTCGGCGTAGGTGTAGCGGCGGCCCAGGAAGTCGAGGCAGGGGCGGTCGGCATAGCGTCCGGCCGCTTCCTCGAACAGCATGTGCAGCGGCATCGGCGCGAAGTCCTGGTCCCAGGCGATCCCCTTGGGATAATGCGCCAGCCAGGGCCGGGCGGAGTCGGTAGCGGCGTCGGATGCGGCGGCGGAGGTCGGGTGGGCACTCTGCGCAAGCGGCTCGGGCATGTTTCGCTCCCCTCGGCGGTGGCGCGTTCCGGATCACCTGACAGCCGAAATCGAGAGGCGGCGGGCGTCTGAAACGCTTTCGTTATGACGTTGACGTAAACGTAATGTGCGCCTACTGTCAAGACCAGTCCTACGAACAATCCTGAGGGCACGCTTTCATGGTCGACGACATTCTGCAGGAACTGCGTAGCCGCAGCGGCGATCTGCGCTCGCTCAACGCCTCGGTCCGTTTCCTGCTGGGCAAGGAGGGCGAGGTGATCCGGGTCGATGGCCGCGCCAATCCGATCAGCATCAGCCGCGAGGATGCCGAATCCGACTGCACCATCCGCATCTCGCCGGAAAACCTGCAGAAGCTGATCAACGGCAAGCTGAACCCGATGCTGGCCTTCACCATGGGCAAGCTGAAGGTCGAGGGATCGATGAGCGTCGCGATGAAGCTGGCGCAGCTGCTGGACGACTGAGCGGCCGCAAGAGCCGCCGACCGCACCGAACCGGGAGGAAACACACATGACGACGATGCGCACCAAATGCGCCACCCTGTCCGCTGCCCTGATGGCGGCCGCGCTGCTGACCGGCCTGACGGGCACCGCCGCTGCCCAGGGGACGGCCCAGGGAACAGCACGGACGTTGAGCTATCAGATCCTGATGGGCGAGGATCCCATCGGCAACGAACAGGTGAAGATCGAACCGCAGGGCGACCGCACCAAGGTCACCGTCACCGCCACCACGCGGGTGAAGGTGCTGTTCATCAACTTCCGCTACGACCACAAGCGGGAGGAGCTGTGGAAGGGCGGCGTTCTGGAGTCGATGACCGCCACGACCGACGACGACGGTACGCCGCACAGGATCGAGATGGCGCGCGAGGCCGCCGGCTATCGCCTGACGGTGGACGGCAAGACCCAGCAGGCGCCAGCCGGCACCCTACCGCTGACCCTGTGGACTCCGCAGGTGCTGAAGCACACCCAGCTTCTATCGGTGATCGACGGCGCCCCCTACAAGGTCGCGGCGCGCAAGGTCGGGGCTGAGCCGGTGGAGGCCGGCGGCAAGGCCGTGGAGGCCGCTCACCACCGCATCGAAGGCGATGTCGAACGCGACCTGTGGTTCGCGGCGGACGGCACGCTGCTGAAGACGCGCTTCAAACGCAGCGGCTATGATATCACCTATGTCCTGAAGTGATCGCCGCCCATTGAGGACCCGATGCCCATTTTCCTGTTTCCCGACGAGCCTTTCTGGAACGAGGAGGCCGACGCCGTGGAGTTTCCGGTGCAGGTCGGGGAATATCTGGGCCGGGTCTTCGTCACCCGCCGCACCCTGCAGGGCATCGTCGGCCATACACCGAAGCCGGACGAGGCGGTTCAGCAGGTCTGCATGAACCGCGCCCTGTTCGAACGGGCGACCGAACAGCGCATCCTGGCGCGCGCGCTCGATCCCGATGCCAACATCCACCTGACCGGCCGCGACCTGCACCGCGCGGCCGGTTAGGGAGCGCTCCTCACCCCAGCCGGGCGTAGCGGCCGCGGAAATACAGCAGCGGGTCGCCGTCCTCGCGCGAGGTCAGCTTGCGCACGCGGCCCAGCACGATGACGTGGTCGCCGCCGTCCAGCAGATGCTCGCGGTCGCATTCCAGCGTCGCGAGGCAGCCGGTCAGCAGGCGCACGCCGCCGCGGCCGGTGGTGGTCTCCAGACCGGACCAGCGCTCCTGCAGATCGCGGCGGGAGAAGCGGTTGGACAGTTCCTCCTGGTCGGCAGCCAGGATGTTGACGGCGAAATGCGGCGCGACGTTGAAGGCTTCGAAGGACATCGCCGCCCGGCCGAGGCAGAACTGCACCAGCGGCGGATCCAGTGACACCGAGGAGAAGGAATTCACCGTGACCCCCAGCGGCAACCCGTCGGGGGCGATGGTGGTGATGACGGCGATCCCGGTGGCGAAGCAGCCGAGGGCGGAGCGGAACGCAAGCGGATCGATCGGCTGTTCGGTGGTCATGACGTCCTGTGATACGGGCCAAAGTGGAGGGGGCGGGCAGGGCAACCGCCGACGGCCTTGGAGCCGCCGAAGATGACACTCAAAGTAGGAGATACCGGGAATTAGTCCAGCGCGCCACCCGGCGCAAGCCGCATCTCGGCCGTGCGCAACGTCGTTAAACGGATCTTAATGAAACCCGGTCAGGGTTTTGCCGCAGCGGACGGCCGCTGCTTTCGTCGCGGCATCCATCGGGGGCCGCGCGCGAAAATGGGCCTTCGGGCCGCGAACCATTCGCCACGGCCAGGGCATGAGCGGGAATTCCGGCGGCAACGAGCGGCCGATCATCATCAAGAAGAAGAAGGGCGGGCACGGCGGCCACCATGGCGGCGCGTGGAAGGTTGCCTATGCCGACTTCGTGACCGCGATGATGGCCTTCTTCCTGCTGCTGTGGCTGCTGAACGTCACCACGTCCGACCAGCGCAAGGGCATCGCCGACTATTTCTCGCCCGTGTCGGTCAGCCGGGAACAGTCGGGCTCCGGCGGCATGCTGGGCGGCAAGACCATCACGGTGCCGGGTGCGCAGATCTCCCCCAGCTCGCCCATGTCGGCCGACGTGCCGGTGTCGGGACCGCCCGGCTATTCCTCGCAGCAGACCGAGGACGCCGACGACCCGACCGAGTCCGCGACCGGCCCCGGCCAGGGCACCGGTCCCGGCCGGTCTGGCACGGAGGCCGCCGCCAACGGCGCCGCAGCGGATGCGGATGTCGCCGACCAGAAGCCGAGCGAGACCCGCGCCGAATTCCAGAAGCGGATGGAGGAACTCGCCAGACAGTTGGGCATTCCCGGCCAGAAGCCCGGCGAGAAGCTGTCCGATTTCGGCGAGCGGGTGAAGGAGGCGATGGAGAGCCTGCAGGGTGCGGCCAAGGAGGCCCGCCAGTTCCAGCAGGCTGCGACCGAAATCCGTCAGGCCATCCAGTCGGTGCCGGAACTGGAGCCGCTGGCCCAGAACCTGATGATCGACCAGACGCCGGAAGGCCTGCGCATCCAGATCGTCGATCAGGACCGCGTGTCGATGTTCCCCGGCGGTTCCGGCCAGATGTATCCGCAGACCCGCCAGCTGGTGCAGCAGGTGGCCAAGGCCCTGTCCAAGCTGCCCAACAGGCTGTCGATCAGCGGCCATACCGACTCCACGCCCTTCCCTGCGGGGTCGGGCCGCGACAACTGGGATCTGTCGACGGAGCGGGCGAACGCCACCCGCCGCGCCCTATTGTCCGGCGGCATCGATCCGACGCGAATCCAGGACGTCGTCGGCAAGGCCGACCGCGACCCTCTCGTCGCCGACCAGCCCAACAGTCCGCGCAACCGGCGCATCACCATGGTGCTGCTGCGCGAAACCCAGGCGGCACCAGCCGCCGGGGGCCAGTCCGGGAATGCCGCCGCTCCCAATGCTGCGGCGGGCGCGACCAAAGCACGATAACACTTTCGCGCCATTGGTACTTTGGCGCTAATTTCCGAAAGCCTCTGCGTCCGAATTCTTGCTTTGTCATTGCGTCGCACAACGGCGCACGCGTTTGCCCTGTTCAAAGCGCGCGGCGATGGGTCATACTTCCTGCACAATGCGACATGGCCGGGGCGATGCCGCCCGGCCCGCGATGATCGGTCAGATACAAGCGCGGGGGAGTCTGTGAGCGTACCCGAGGGCAAACCGTCCGACCTTTTGTCATCCTACAATCCTGGCCTGTACTTCGACGAGTTGTTCGGAGCCATGGATTTGCCGGCCGAACATACGGCGCTGATCCGCCAAAGGCTGGCCGCACTCGACTTCGATGAACTGCGCCGCCGCGCGCAGGATGCGGAGCGGGAGCTTTACAATCTCGGCATCACCTTCATCGTCTATTCCGACAAGGACGCCGTCGACCGCATCCTGCCGTTCGACGTCATCCCGCGGGTGATCTCCGCGCCGGAATGGTCGCATCTGGAGGCCGGCGTCACGCAGCGGGTCGCCGCGCTGAACCTGTTCCTGCACGACATCTATCACGACCAGAAGATCCTGAAGGACGGTGTGATCCCACGGGATCTGGTCGAAGGGAACCATAATTTCCGCCCGCAGATGATCGGGCTGGACGTTCCCTTCAACACCTACATCCACATCATGGGCACCGATCTGGTGCGCGACCGCCATGGCACCTTCCGGGTGCTGGAGGACAATGGGCGCGTGCCGTCTGGCGTCTCCTACGTCGTTGAAAACCGCCACATGATGCAGCGGGTCTTCCCCGACCTGATGCAGGACATCGGCATCCGCCCGGTGGACAATTACGGCCACAAGCTGCTGGATGCGATGGTGGAGATCGCGCCGGTCGACGACCCCCAGGTGGTTCTGCTATCGCCGGGCACCTACAACTCCGCCTATTTCGAGCACATCTTCCTGGCGCGCGAGATGGGCGTTCCGCTGGTCGAGGGCCGGGACCTCGTGGTCGATAACGACCGCGTCTTCATGAAGACGACCAACGGTCTGGCCCCAGTCCATTCGATCTATCGCCGGCTGGACGACGCCTTCCTCGATCCCAAGGCCTTCAACCCCGACAGCCTGCTGGGCGTGCCCGGCATCCTGGAGGCCTACCGCAAGGGCAATGTCGCGCTGGCCAACGCCATCGGCACCGGTGTTGCCGACGACAAGGCGGTCTACTGCTATGTCCCGCGGATGATCAAATACTACCTGGACCAGGATCCGATCATCCCCAACGTCGACACCCGCATCTGCCGCGAGCCGGACGCCCTGCAATACACGCTGGACAATCTGGCCGATCTGGTGGTGAAGCCGGTGGGCGAGGCCGGCGGCTACGGCATCACCATCGGCCCGCGGGCCAGCAAGGCGGAACTGGAGGATTGCCGGACCAAGCTGCTGGCCGATCCGTCCAACTACATCAGCCAGCCGGTCGTCGACCTGTCGGTCTGCCCGACCGTCTGCGACGACGCCATCGAGCCGCGCCACGTCGATCTGCGGCCCTTCGCCATCACCGGCAAGAGCACCTGGGTCCTGCCCGGCGGCCTGTCGCGCGTGGCGTTGAAGAAGGGCACGCTGATCGTCAATTCGTCCCAGGGCGGCGGCTCCAAGGACACCTGGGTTCTGGAAGGTGGTGCGGCATGAACCTGCTGTCCCGTTACGCCGAGTGCATTTTCTGGATGGCCCGCTACATGGAGCGGGCCGAAAATCTGGCCCGCATCCTGGACGTGCACGAGACCTTCGCGCGCGACACCCGCGGGGCCACCAACTGGTTCTCCATCGTCCAGCTGAACGCCGACGAGAAGGACTTCTTCAGCCGCCACGACCGCCCGACGGCGGAGGCGGTGATCCACTATTACATGTTCGACCCGCAGAACCGGAATTCGCTGCTGTCGATGCTGCGGATGGCGCGGGAGAACGCGCGGACGCTGCGCCCCTGGATCTCGACGGAGATGTGGACGCAGATCAACGTCTTCCACAACAAGCTGCTGGAGATGTCGGTCAAGGACGTGGCGACGCAGAACCTGTCCAAGGTCTGCACCTGGATCAAGGAGGAATGCCAGACCCACACCGGCATCACCGAGGGCACCTTCTACCGCGACCAGGGCTGGTACTTCTACCAGATGGGCAAGTATATCGAGCGGGCCGACCAGACCACGCGCCTGCTCGACATCAAGTACCACACGCTGCTGCCCTCCCCGGTCGAGGTCGGGTCCACGCTGGACGTCAGCCAATGGACGACAGTCCTGCGCTGCACCGCCGGATACCACGCCTTCCGCCGCGTCTATCCCCGTGGCATGTCGCCGGCCACCGTCGCCGGCTTCATGCTGTTCAACGAGGGGTTCCCGCGGTCGGTGGTGATGTGCGTGCGGCAGATCGACGGGGTGCTGACGCGGATGCGCTCGCGCTACGACCTGCGCGGCGGGTCGGCGGCGATGGAGCGGGTGGACGAGCTGCTGGCGGCCCTGCTGTCCCGGCCGATCGACGCGGTGCTGCGCGACGGCCTGCACGAGTATCTCGACTGGATCCAGCTGCAATTGAGCGTCATCACCACCGAGATCGCTCAGGCCTTCTTTGGCGTCCAACCGCCTCTGGCGGTTCAGAGCCAGTCGCAGTAAGCTGCCGGTCCGGCGGAGGGGCGGCGACGCTCCTCCGTATCGTCCTCACTGTCGTGGTGGTTGTCGGTCAGAATGTCGGTCATCCAGCCGCCGCAGCGTCCCCTGCAGCAATTCTTCCGGTCGGGGCCCATGCCCTGCCCCTATCTGCCGGGGCGTGTGGAACGCAAGCTGTTCACGCGCCTGATCGGTCCCTACGCGACGGAGGTGAATTCCACCCTGTCGCGGGCCGGCTTCCGCCGCAGCCACGACATCGTCTATCGCCCGGTCTGCCCCAACTGCCAGGCCTGCGTGCCGGTGCGCGTACCAGTTGCGGAATTCGCGCCGTCGCGGTCGCAGCGGCGGGTGCTGAAACTGAACGCCGGGGTGACGCTGGCCGAGCGGCCGGCCTACGCCACGTCCGAGCAGTACCGGCTCTTCTCGCTCTACCAGAACTCCCGCCATGGCGATTCCGACATGGCCCGCATGGCGATGGGCGATTTCGCCGCCATGGTGGACGAGGGCAGGGCGGACACCAGCCTGCTGGAAGCCCGCGACGAGCGCGGCCAGCTGGTGGGCTGCATGCTGACCGACCGGCTGTCGGACGGTTATTCAGCAGTCTACAGCTTCTATGATGCGGCGCAGGACCGCCGCAGCCTCGGCACATTCATGATCCTCGGCCTGATCGAACGGGCCCGACTGGCCCGCATGCCCTATGTCTATCTCGGCTACTGGATCGCCCACAGCCGCAAGATGGCCTACAAGGCGAAGTTCCACCCGCTGGAATGCCTGGGCGAGGACGGCTGGCGCACCGCGGACATCCCGGCGGACGAGTGACACGGCTCCGGAGCCGGCGCATCCGGTCCGCACCGCAGCCGGCTCTACGGGTTTCTACGTAGCTCCAACGTAGCCCTTGCCGGTGAATGCCCGGAAAGGAATAGTCCCGTCCAATCCTATCTTTTGGTATACCCTCCGTCCGAGAGAGGGTTGCGACCTGCCGCGCCCATGCGGCTGCAACAAAAGCAAAAGGGGACGGCCAAGGCCGCGCCCCCTGCAACAGGGAGGTTTCTCCTTTGAGAGGTCTGCTCAAACTAAGCGGGCTGATCGATGCCGTGAACGAGGGCATCGGCAAGCTGGCATACTGGCTCGTGCTGGTCGCCGTCATCGTCAGCGCCGCCAATGCGGTCATCCGCTATGGGCTCAATACCAGCTCCAACGCCTGGTTGGAGCTGCAGTGGTATCTGTTCTCGGCCGTGTTCCTGCTGTGCGCCGGCTATACATTCCTGCGCAATGAACACATCCGCATCGACATCGTGATCGGCCGCTTCTCCAAACGGGTGCAGGCCTGGGTCGACATCTTCGGGATCCTGGTCTTCATGTTCCCGATGACGATCCTGATCATGGTGCTGTCCTGGCCGATGTTCCTGGACAGCTACATCACCCACGAGATGTCGAGCGATGCCGGCGGCCTGATCCGCTGGCCCGCGAAGATTCTGGTCCCGGTCGGCTTCTTCCTGCTCACCGCACAGGGTGTGTCGGAGCTGATCAAGCGTGTCGCCTATCTCACCGGCCATCGTGACGAGCCGGGCGAGAAGATGCACAGCCATTCCTAAGGACCGGGAGCGCCCCTGATGGTCGAGTTCGTAACCGCCAATATGGCGCCGCTGATGTTTGGCGCGCTGGTGCTTTTCCTGTTGATGGGTTTCCCGGTCGCCTTCGCGCTCGCCGCGAACGGCCTCGTGTTCGGTCTGATCGGCATCGAGCTGGGTCTGCTGACCCCGGCGCTGATGCAGGCTCTGCCGGAACGCGTGTTCGGCATCATGCGCAACGACACGCTGCTGGCCATTCCCTTCTTCACCTTCATGGGCCTGATCCTGGAACGCTCCGGCATGGCCGAGGATCTGCTCGACACCATCGGGCAGCTGTTCGGCCCGATCCGCGGCGGTCTGGCCTATGCGGTGATCTTCGTCGGCGCGCTGCTGGCGGCGACCACCGGCGTCGTCGCCGCGTCGGTGATCTCCATGGGCCTGATCTCGCTGCCGATCATGCTTCGCTACGGCTATGACCGCCGGATCGCGACCGGCGTCATCGCCGCGTCGGGCACGCTGGCCCAGATCATCCCGCCGTCGCTGGTGCTGATCGTGCTGGCCGACCAGCTCGGTCGGTCGGTCGGCGACATGTATGCCGGCGCGCTGGTCCCCGGCCTCGTGCTGACCGGCCTTTACACCGGCTACATTCTGCTCACCAGCATCATCCGCCCGTCGGCGGTGCCGGCCCTGCCGCCGGAGGCCCGCACGCTGCGTGGCTTCCAGCTGCTTCTCCGCGTCATCACCTCGCTGGTGCCGCCGCTGGTGCTGATCTTCCTGGTGCTGGGCACCATCTTCCTCGGAATCGCCACCCCGACGGAGGGCGGTGCCATGGGTGCCGCCGGCGCCATCCTGCTGGCTCTGGCCAAGCGCCAGCTCAGCTGGGGCCTGATGCGCCAGGCGATGGACTCCACGGCCAAGCTGTCGTCCTTCGTGGTGTTCATCCTGATCGGTTCGACCGTGTTCGGTCTGGTCTTCCGTGCCGTCAACGGCGACCTCTGGGTCGAACATCTGATGACCAGCCTGCCGGGCGGCCAGTTGGGCTTCCTGATCGTCTGTAACATCCTGATCTTCGTCCTGGCTTTCTTCCTCGATTTCTTCGAGCTGGCCTTCATCATCGTCCCCCTGCTGGGGCCGGTGGCGGACAAGCTGGGCATCGACCTGATCTGGTTCGGCGTGCTGCTGGGCGTCAACATGCAGACCAGCTTCATGCACCCGCCCTTCGGTTTCGCCCTGTTCTTCCTGCGGTCAGTGGCGCCGAAGACGGACTACATAGACAAGATAACCGGGCAGAAGATCGCGAGGATCACCACCGGCCAGATCTATTGGGGTGCGGTGCCCTTCGTAGTCATCCAGCTCATCATGGTCGCTCTCGTCATCTCCTTCCCGCAGATGGTGGATGCCGGCCGCGACAAGGGCCCGGCGATCAACTTGGACGATGTGAAGATCGAGATTCCGGCCTTCGACAACCAGGACGTGGCTCCGCCCTTCGGCGCTCCTGCCGAGCCGGAGAACAATCAGGCCGACGACATCATGAAGCAGCTTCAGGGCAAGTGACGGCGATAGCCTGAATGGAAACCTGAACGAAAATGGGGGCCGGTTCGTCCGGCCCCCATTTTATTTGTGCGTTTCCAGCGGGAAAGGGTCAGCGAAAGAGATCAGCGGGGTTGGGTGGCCCCGGTCCAGTTGGTCGGCGCCGTGCCGCCGCTTGCGAGGGGAGCCCCATAGCCCGGACCGCCGCCAAGCGACATCATGCGGTCGCTGACGCCGCTGGGCGGCAGGGCCGCGAACTGCTCCACCGTCATACCAGTGAGAATCACGGCCTGACGGTTGTGGGCGTAGCGCAGGTTTTCACTGTTGACCGTCACCTTGTGCTCTGTCGGGTAGCGGGGAGCCCCGACGGTGACGATCGCCTGCTCCACCCGGTTCGTCGGCCCGATCACCAGATCGGAGACATTGCCCAGGATGCGCCGACCGTCCGGCGTCTGCACGGTCAGGCCGACCAGCTCGATCGGCGGTCTGGTCGCAACCTCCGCCGAGGGAACGCCGCCCATGTCGGAGGAACCGGCGCAGGCGCCCAGCGCCAATGCCGACAGGAGAGGCACCGACAGGAGGAAGTGGCGCGGTCGGAAGGAATGGCGGCGTTGGTCCATCGGTTCTTGGCCCTTCTTCTGGCGGCGCGCCTTCAAAGGGCGCAGGTGTGTCCGCCAGTGCAACAGCGCAAGCCGTGCCGGAGGTCCCGCGCGCCGATGGGGTGACCCCATCGCCCGCGGGCGCCCTCCGTCCGGACAGGTCAGGTGAAGATGAAGTCCTGGCCGGCGCTGAGCCCGATCTGATCGACCGTCAGCGACGAGCCGTCGGTGAAGGCGAAGGTCGTGGCCGAACCGCTGCTGGTCATCCCCATCTCCCAGGCGCGATAGCCATGGAACTCGATCTGGTCGATGCCCTTCTCGAAGTAATTGATCGTATCGGTGCCGAAGCCGCCGGTCGCCTGTTCGATCAGGAAGCGGTCGACCAGACCGTCGGTGTAGCTGACCATGCTGTCGTTGCCGGTGCCCGGCTGGAACAGGTCGGCGCCGCCGTCACGGTAGCTGTCGTACAACATGTCGTTGCCGCTGCCGCCGATCATGGTGTCGTTGCCGCGCATGCCCTTGACGATGTCGTCGCCGGTGCCGCCATTCAGCCAGTCGTTGCCCTCGCCACCGAACAACTGGTCGTTGCCGGCATCGCCCCACATCGAGTCATTCCCTGGCTCGTTCCCATAGGGATCGCCGAGCCAATCGTTGCCGTCGCCGCCATAGAACTTGTCGTTGCCCAGCCCGCCGATCAGCGAGTCGTTTCCGCGTTCGCCATACAGCAGATCGTTCCCGCCGGCGCCGTTGATACGGTCGTCCCCGTCCAGACCGTCGAGACGGTCGTCAGTTGCGGTGCCGGTCATGGTGTCGTTGTTCGAAGTCCCCCAGAACTGGCGCATGGCGTCTCTCCATCAGTGCCGTTAACGTGCTGTTAACGATTAACCAGATGTTAACCATGGGTCCGGGGCGGTCGAAAAGCGATAAAGGAGCAATACAAAGGGGATTTGAGGAAATGACACAGATGTTCATACATTGATTAAATCATCGGTCCATTATGTTTCTTATTTCGATGCATTTGTGACTGACTGCGGGTTGTTGTTGAGACAGAAAGCGGGTTTTCTCTCCCATATGGACAGGCTTCCGCTTGCAAAAGGACACCGTTCGTCGGGCCGAAGGGCCTGTTGCGCAAAGGAATGCCCTATGCCCCGGTCGGAAGACAGTGACGGAGCAGATCGTCCGAAAGAGGTTCGGCGGCGCAAACGCGCCATCCGTTGACCGAGATTGTGAAGCCGGCGGCCGGGCAAAAAATAACCGGGCGTTCATAGGAACGCCCGGCGCAGTCATATACAGGGAGGGTTAGAGACAAGAGAGTTTCTATACCCTTCGGCTGGGGCGTAGCGTTGATGTGGATCAACGATCGATCGCAAACCCTCACCGCGGTGGCAGCGACTCGTCTCCCGTCCGACCCTCTCAGCCGTGGCTGTGCGAATGCCCGCCATAGAGGATGGCCGGATCGGTCTCGACCTCCTGGATGGTCTCCAGCCGCCCGTCGCGCCAGGCGCGATAGAAGCAGCTGCGCCGTCCGGTG
Organism: Azospirillum sp. B21; assembly: GCF_008364825.1. Classification (GTDB taxonomy): domain Bacteria; phylum Pseudomonadota; class Alphaproteobacteria; order Azospirillales; family Azospirillaceae; genus Azospirillum. Next base: position 229,304 of record NZ_VTTO01000001.1, on the reverse strand, counting down.
TGGCAGGCGACGCCGTCCTGCTCCACGATCAGCAGCAGGGTATCGCCATCGCAGTCGACCCGGAAATCAATCAGCCGCTGCACCTGACCCGAGGTCTCCCCCTTGCGCCACAGCCCGCCGCGCGAGCGCGACCAGTAGCAGACGCGGCCGGTCGCCAAAGTCTCGACCACCGCATCGCGGTTCATCCAGGCCATCATCAGGATCTCGCCGGTGCCGTCCGCCTGGGCGATGGCGGGCACCAGCCCGTCGGCGGTGAAGCGGATGGCGGCCAGAACATCTTCGAACGGGGCCGAATCAAGAGACGGTGTGTCCGTCATGGCAAGTCACTCCTCACAGGTCCGCCGGCCGCTTACAGGGCGGCGGACATCCGGCGGAAGCCGGCGTCCAGGTCGCGGATCAGATCATCGGCGCTTTCCAGCCCGGCATGCAGGCGCAGGACCTGCCCCGGATCGGTCCAGCGGGTGGCGGAGCGCACGGCGGCAGGCCGGGTCGGCAGGATCAGGCTTTCGAAGCCGCCCCAGCTGTAGCCCATGCCGAACAGCTCCATCCCGTCCAGCATCGCCGCCAGCGCCTTGCGCGGGACCTGGTTGATGACGATGGAGAACAGGCCGCTCGACCCGGTGAAGTCGCGCTTCCACAGGGTATGGCCGGGAAAGTCGGGACGGGCGGGGTGCAGAACGCGCGTCACCTCCGGCCGGGCCGACAGCCAGTCGGCGAGCGCCAGCGCACTTTCCTGATGCTGGCGCATGCGCACCGCCAGCGTCCTCAGGCCGCGCAGGCCGAGATAGAGGTCGTCCGGGCCGCCGCAGATGCCGAAGCGGGTCGCCGCCTTCTTCACCGCGGTCCAGCTCGCCTCGTCGCGGCAGGTGACGACACCCAGCATCGCATCGGCATGGCCCACCATGTATTTGGTCGCGGCATGGATGGACACGTCGACGCCATGGTCGAACGGGCGGAAGAACAGCGGGGTGGCCCAGGTGTTGTCGATCATCACCGTGGCGCCGGCCTTCTTCGCCGCCACGGCGATGGCCGGCACGTCCTGCACCTCGAAGGTCAGCGATCCCGGCGATTCGAGGAAGACCACGCTGGTGTTGGGCCGCAGCAGCGCGTCGATGCCGGCGCCGATGCAGGGATCGTAGAATTCCACCTCGACGCCGTAGGGGGCCAGCGTCTCCTTGGCGAAGCGGCGCGTCGGGCCATAGGCGCTGTCGGTGATCAGCACATGGTCGCCGGCCTTGGTGAAGGCCGACAGGGCGACCGCGATGGCGGCAAGCCCGGAGCCGGTGTTCACCGCCTTGAATCCGCCCTCAAGCGCCGCCGCGGCCTCTTCGAAGGCGAAGGTCGTGGGCGTACCCATGCGGCCGTAATGCACGCCTTCCAGCGTGTTGCGGTCGCTTTCCTCCAGCGCGTCGAGGGTCGGGAACAGCACGGTCGAACAGTGATAGACCGGCGGATTGACGATGCCGTGGTTGTTCCGCGGATCGCGGCCGGCGTGAACGAGAATCGTGTCCTGCGTGACGTCCTTCATCGACTGTCCGTTTGGCTGGAGCGGTAGCCCGGTCCGCTTTGAGTCGCCCATCGGTGAGGTAGCCTCCCCGGGGCAAAGGCGGCACGGCCGAACATTGTGTCATCCCGGAAGCCCTGCGGCCATCACCGATTGTGCCGGGGAGGCCGCCGGCCGTCGGGATCTTCTGGTAACACCACCAATGCACGGAGGATTCGACAAGTCGGATCAAGTTGATGCACTCTTGATCCACGCGCATGGCTGCGTCGCGATCCCCACAGGGTCGGCCTTGGTGCCGGCTTGTCGGGAGCAAACGGCCGGCGTCGTCAGGCGCGTCGTCAGACCGCTCAAATGCGAAGAACGCAAGAACAGGGTGGAGTTCATAATATGAAGTCAGGGTTCCTGGCCGCCGCCGCAGCGGCCGTGGTCGTTTCCGCCAGTGTCGCCGCCGGTGCTGCGACGCTCGACACCGTCAAGCAGCGCGGCTTCGTTCAGTGCGGCGTGAACGCCGGTCTGCCGGGCTTCGGCAACCCCGACAGCGCCGGCAACTGGACCGGCCTCGACGTCGACTATTGCCGTGCCGTCGCCGTCGCCATCTTCAACGACCCGAACAAGGTCAAGTTCACCCCGCTGTCGGCCCAGCAGCGCTTCCCGGCCATCCAGTCCGGCGAAGTCGACCTGCTGTCGCGCAACACGACCGCCACGCTGACCCGCGATACCTCCGTCGGCCTGAACTTCGCCCCCGTCACCTATTATGACGGCCAGGGCTTCATGGTTCCGAAGAAGCTGGGCGTGAAGAGCGCCAAGGAGCTGAACGGCGCCACCGTCTGCGTCCAGTCCGGCACCACGACCGAACTGAACCTGGCTGACTATTTCCGCGCCAACGGCATGAGCTACAACCCCGTCGTCATCGAATCGAACGACGAGGTCAACGCCGCCTACTTCGCCGGCCGCTGCGACGTGCTGACCACCGACGTGTCCGGTCTGGCCGGTACCCGCGCCGGTGTCGCCCCGGTTCCGGACGACCACGTCATCCTGCCGGAAGTCATCTCCAAGGAGCCGCTGGCCCCGGCCGTGCGCCATGGCGACGACCAGTGGTCCGACATCGTCAAGTGGACGGTCTTCGCGACCATCCAGGCCGAGGAATTCGGCATCACCTCCAAGAACATCGACGAGTTCACCAACTCCAAGAACCCGGACGTCCAGCGCTATCTCGGCACCACGCCGGGCATGGGCAAGGCTCTGGGCCTGGACGAGAAGTGGGCCTACAACGTCGTGAAGAAGGTCGGCAACTACGGCGAGATCTTCGACCGCAACGTCGGTCCGGGCACCCCGCTCAAGCTGGAGCGCGGCTTGAACGCCCTGTGGACCAAGGGCGGCCTGATGTACGCCCAGCCGTTCCGGTAAGACACGGCACCGTTTGAAGCGCCGCCCGCAGGCCCGTTGCCGGGGGCGGCCTTCCGGTACTTTTGAGGAGCGGTCGCGAAGGGTGCCGGTGAAGCGCCCGCGCAGGGGACCGCATTGGGAGACATGTCGCATCCCCTACGGTGTGGGAAATGCCCGGAAGAACGTCCGGGACCGCGTGGGCACCGTATGGGACGCGATGGTTGGGGGAGAGTAGTCCGTGGCGACCGAGACCCGGACCACCCAAGGCGCTCCGCCGCCGGGTGGCGTATCGTTTTCCCTCAGCGACCCGACGTTCCGCGCCATCGTCTACCAGATCCTGGTGGTCGGCGCGGTCGTCCTGGTCGGCTGGTTCCTGATTTCCAACACGCTCGACAACCTCGCGCGGCGCTCGATCGCGACCGGTTACGATTTCCTGGAGCGTGAAGCGGCCTTCGGCATCGGCGAATCGCTGATCGACTATTCGCCGAAGGACAGCTATGGCCGTGCCTTCCTGGTCGGCGTGCTGAACACGCTGAAGGTGTCGATCATCGGCGTCATTCTGGCGACGATCATCGGCACGATCATCGGCGTCGCCCGCCTGTCCAGCAACTGGCTGATCGCCAAGCTCGCCTCGACCTATGTCGAGGTGGTGCGCAACATCCCGCCGCTGCTGCAGCTGTTCTTCTGGTATGCGCTGGTGTCGGAAAGCCTGCCGCCGGTGCGCCAAGCCCTGAACCCGCTGCCGGGCGTCTTCCTGTCCCAGCGCGGCCTGCGCGTGCCGGTTCCGGCACCCGATCCCGTCTGGGCCAACATGGGTATCGCCCTGCTGGTCGCCATCGTCGTCGCCTGGGGCGTATCGCGCTGGGCCAGGGCGCGGCAGGCACGGACCGGGCAGACCTTCCCGGCCGGCTGGACTGGTTTGGGCCTGATCGTCGGCCTGCCGCTGCTGACCTGGATCGCGGGCGGTGCGCCGGCGGCTATGGATGTGCCGAAGCTGGCAGGCTTCAACTTCGCCGGCGGCGCGGCCATCTCGCCCGAGTTCTTCGCCATCCTGACCGGCCTGACCATCTACACCGCGGCCTTCATCGCCGAGGTGGTGCGCAGCGGCATCATAGCGGTCAACTGGGGCCAGACGGAGGCGGCGCGCGCGCTCGGCCTGCCCAGTGGCCCGACGTTGCGCCTCGTCATCCTGCCGCAGGCGTTGCGGGTGATCGTGCCGCCGCTGACCAGCCAGTATCTCAACCTGACCAAGAACAGCTCGCTGGCGCTGGCCATCGGCTATCCGGATCTGGTGTCGATCGCCAACACGACGCTGAACCAGACCGGTCAGGCGATCGAAGGCGTGACGATGATCATGGGCACCTATCTGGTCATCAGCCTCAGCATCTCGATCTTCATGAACTGGTACAACAAGCGCATCGCGCTGGTGGAGCGGTAACGGCCATGACCGACAACGTGCAAAGCGTCGGCCTGCCGGACGAGCGTCCGCCGGCCAACACCGTCGGCCCGCTCGCGTGGCTGCGGACCAATCTGTTCAACACCTGGTACAACGCCATCCTGACCGTGCTGGTGCTGGCCCTTCTGGCGTCGGCGGTCCCGCCATTCGTCAACTGGCTGCTGATCCGCGCCCACGGGTTCGATTCCTCCTCCACCGTCTGCCGGCAGGATGCCGGCGGCGCCTGCTGGGGCTTCATCAGCGAGAAGCTGCGCTTCATCATGTTCGGGATGTTCCCGTGGGATGAGCAGTGGCGCCCGCTGGTGACGATCTGCATCATCATCGCGCTGCTGGTCGTCAGCTGCGACCGCCGCTTCTGGAAGCCGTGGCTGGGGTTGGTCTGGGCCGCAGGGCTGGCGCTGGTCGCCGTGCTGATGTGGGGCGGCGTCCTCGGCCTGACCTATGTCGAGAACACGCTGTGGGGCGGCCTGCCGCTGACCCTGATCCTGTCGGTGATCGGTCTGGCCGTGGCCTTCCCGGTGGCGATCCTGCTGGCGCTGGGTCGCCGGTCGAACATGCCCGCGGTCAAGGTGCTGTGCGTCACCTATATCGAGCTGATCCGCGGCGTGCCGCTGATCAGCTTGCTGTTCATGGCGTCGGTGATGCTACCGCTGTTCCTGCCCAACGGCGTGTCGATCGACAAGCTGCTGCGCGCGCAGATCGCCTTCATCATGTTCGCCGCCGCCTATATGGCCGAAGCCATCCGCGGCGGCCTGCAGGCGATCCCCAAGGGCCAGTACGAGGCCGCGGACGGGCTGGGGCTGTCCTACTGGCAGAAGATGCGCAAGATCATCCTGCCGCAGGCGCTGGCCATCGCCATTCCGCCGCTGGTGAACACCTTCATCAGCTTCTTCAAGGACACCTCGCTGGTCATCATCATCGGCCTGTACGACCTGCTCGGCACCGCGAAGGCCGCGCTGTCCGATCCGTCCTGGCGCGGTTTCTACCGCGAGGCCTATCTGTTCATCGGCGTGATCTACTGGGTCTTCTGCTACAGCATGTCCAAGTACAGCCAGAAGCTGGAACGCGATCTCAATCGCGGCCACCGTCGCTAGATCCACGCCGTCAAGGGAGACCACGTCACATGTCCCAGGCCATGTCCCAGGGCAACGCCAAGGCCAAGCACGTTCTCAGCGGCGAGGAAATCATCCGCTGCACGGGCGTCAACAAGTGGTACGGCGAGTTCCACGTCCTGAAGAACATCGACCTCAACGTCCAGAAGGGCGAGCGCATCGTCGTCTGCGGCCCCTCGGGCTCCGGCAAATCGACGATGATCCGTTGCCTGAACCGGCTTGAGGAGCATCAGAAGGGCACCATCGTCATCGATGGGATCGAGTTGACCAACAACCTGAAGAACATCGAACTGGTCCGGCGCGAGGTCGGCATGGTGTTCCAGCACTTCAACCTGTTCCCGCACCTGACCGTGCTGGAGAACTGCACGCTCGCCCCGATCTGGGTCCGCAAGAAGCCGAAGGCGGAAGCGGAGGAGATCGCGATGAGCTACCTGAAGCGGGTGCGCATCGCCGAGCAGGCCTACAAGTATCCCGGCCAGCTGTCGGGCGGACAGCAGCAGCGCGTCGCCATTGCGCGGTCGCTGTGCATGAGCCCGAAGGTGATGCTGTTCGACGAGCCGACCTCGGCCCTCGACCCCGAAATGGTGAAGGAAGTTCTGGATGTCATGATCGGTCTGGCCGAGGACGGCATGACCATGCTGTGCGTGACGCACGAGATGGGGTTTGCCAAGTCGGTCGCCGACCGGGTGATCTTCATGGACCGCGGCGAGATCGTTGAGCAGGACACGCCGGACAATTTCTTCTCGAATCCGAAGTCGGAGCGCACGCGTCTCTTCCTCAGCCAAATTCTAAACCACTGATCCCGGCTGCGGACCGGCGGTTACGTCCGGTCCGTCATTCGGAAACAAAACACCTCGGATCACCGTGCGCGGCGCAATGTCCTGTAGCGCTGCGCACCGGTTTGCGGTTCAATCGGTCGCCTGACGTGCTGCTCGACCGAATCGCTCACGGAGACCGAGGTTATGGACCTGCTCAGCCCCCGTCCCAGCGTTGGCCAGATCAAGCCGTACCGTCCCGTTCGCCCGCCCCGCGACGGCCGCCGGTGGATCGACCTGTCCCTGACCCACAACCCGCTTGGACCCAGCCCGCTGGCCCTCGATGCCTATTGCGAGGCGGCAACCCGCATCCACTGCTATCCCGACTGGGACCAGGATCCGCTGCGCCATGCCATCGCGCGCCGCCATTCCATCGACGCCGACCACATCGTCTGCACCGCCGGATCGGAGGAACTGATCCATTTGGTCGCCCAGGCCTTCGCCGGCCCCGGTGACGAGGTGCTGTGCCACGAGCGCGGCTATCGCGGTTTCATCAAGGCGATCCGCGCCACCGGCGCCACCGCTGTCGTCGCGGCGGAGCGCGACATGGTCGTGGATGTTGAGGCGATGATTGACCGCGCGACGGAGCGCACGCGGATCTGCTTCCTCGCCAACCCGAACAACCCGACCGGCACCTACATCCCGGCCGAGGCGGTGCAACGGCTGCGCGCCGGCTTGCCGTCGCACACGCTGCTGGTTCTGGATTCCGCCTATGCCGATTATTGCCGGATGCCGGACTACAGCGACGGAACGGAGATCGTCGAAAACTCCGACAATGTCCTGCTGATCCGCACCTTCTCCAAGATGCACGGGCTGGCCGGCTTGCGGGTGGGCTGGGGCTATGGTCCCTCCACGGTCATCGAGGCGGTGAACGCCATCCGCGGCGCCTTCAACGTCTCGCTCCCCGCCCAATTGACCGCCGCCGCCGCACTGAGCGACGCGGAGCATGAGGAGGCGACCTTCGCCCACAATGCGCAGTGGCTGCCCTGGCTGTCGCGCGAGTTGGAGCGGGTGGGGCTGCGCGTCTATCCCAGCGTCTGCAACTTCGTGCTGGCCCGCGTTCCGACCGACCCGTCGCTGGGCACCCAGGCGGTGATCGACCATCTCGCCCGCCGCGGCATCCTGGTGAAGCCGGTGGCCGACTATGGCCTGCCTGACTGCCTGCGCATCACCGTTGGCCGCGAGGAGGAGAACAAGGCGCTGGTCGTGGCGCTGGCCGAAATTCTCGGTTGAGGGCCGAGGGTTTCGAGGCGATCGGGAGACAGAGATTTTCACCGCTTTTGATGCAGATCAACGAAGCGCATATCCGTTTCCGGATAAGGTCCGTGTTGTCTCTAACCCTCCCTGTATCACTGAACCGGAGCATCCGCATGGATGTCTCCGGTTTTTCTTTGCCGGGAGGGCCGCCGGTGAAAAGCGCCGTTCCGTTGACATGCATCAACGCGGCAGGCGGGATGAGGGCGTAGACCTATGACTGTCTCTAACCCTCCCTGTTTCACAGGAGGCTCCGGTTCCGGTGCCTCCTGTTTTTTTGTCCGCGATCAGGCTGGTTTCAGGACGGCGGACGGGAGCGGTTCCAGCGCAGGATCAGCCCGAGCAGCGACAACGGCACCACCACCACGGCGCCGATCAGGATATAGGGCAAGGCCCAGCCGCCGGCTTCGACCAACAGCGCTGCGATGTCCTGTATCGTTTGCCAACTGTTGGTCAGGATGCTGGCCGGGTTGATGTTCAGAAACGACAGCACGAAGCCGACGACGAAGCACAGCACCAGCGTCCGAATGATCCAGCCCACCAAGGCCCCATCTCCCCATCGTCACGGCGGAGCTTCCGCCTCGCCCGAAGGAACGCACCGGCCCGCAAATGGGTTCCGGCATCCCGCGGTAGATGGGGCGGGGTGGCTGGGGTGGTCAAGGGGGAGGCGCGTTGACGGACGATGCCCCAGCCTCACCCCGCCAGCGGAATATGCTCCCCCGCGCTGCGCGGCAGAACGCCGTCCAGCCGGGGGTCGCGCACCTCGCGGGCGACATGGCGGGTGGGGACGAAGCCCATGCTCTGGTATAGCGGCAGCGCCTTCGGATGGTCGAAGGTGCAGGTGTTGACGAGCAGCTTCTTCGCGCCGCCTTCCCACGCCTTGCGGATGATGCTGTCGAGCACCCAGGGGCCGAGCTTGTGGCCGATGAAGTCGGGGATCAGCCCGAAATAAGCCAAGTCGGTCTCGCTGGTCCGCCGGTCCAGTTCCGCGAAGCCGGCGGGCGTGCCGTCGACATAAAGCACCCAGACCTCCACCAGTGGGTCGAGGATTGAGCGCTCCAACTCCTTGCGCGGCATGCGGCGGCGTTCGTGCCACAGCCAGGGCTCGCCCACCGTGTCGTAGAGATAGCGGTAGAAGGACCAGGTCGGCGGATTCGCCCGCAGCAGCGACAGGTTGCCTTTCGGCTGGCGCACCGGCTCGTGGGCCGGCGGCGCGGTCATCTGCAGATAGGTGACGATCACCGGCAGATGGCCCGGCCGGCTGGCGGCGGGAACGGCGGGGCGGGTCAGGGAGAAGGGTTGGTCAGCCATTTCTGCATCATCGTGACGGGCGATCTGGCATAGCCGAGACGTTCGTAGAAGGCCAGCACCCGTTGGTTGGTCTCGCGGACGAGGAGTTGGACCTTGGGCATGCCGGCGGCACCCAGCCAGCCTTCCGCCTCCGCCACCATACGGCGGCCGAGGCCGCGGCCCTGCCGGGCTGGGTCCACCGCGACGTAATAGATCCAGCCGCGGTGTCCATCCTGCCCGACCATGGCGGTGGCGACGATCCTGCCGCCGTCGACTGCGGCAAGCACCGTCGAACTGGACTTCGACAGCGCCAGCGCGAAGTCCGCCGCCGGATCGTTCCAGGGCACCACCAGCCCGCAGGCGGTCCACAGTGCCACGACGGCATCGCAGTCTTCCGCGCTGCAGGGCCGGACGGTGACGGGATCGGTCACGGTCGCCGCGCTTCGGCTTCCCGCGGTCCGGTCTCCAGCGGCAGATCCTCCCGCAGACCCCATTCGGCCCAGGAGCCGTCATAGATCGCCACGTCCGGCTTGCCGGCGGCGGCAAGGCCCAGCGCGAGGACGCAGGCGGTGATGCCGCTGCCGCAGGAGGCGACCACCGGCCGGTCGAGGTCGAGACCGGCGGCACGCGCCTTGGCAGCGATGGCGTCCGGCGGAAGCAGGGTCTTGGTTTCAGGATCGATCAGGTCGGTGTGGGGCAGGTTGAAGCTGCCGGGAATGCGGCCGCTGCGCCGTCCGGGCCAGGGCTCCGCTACCGCGCCTTCGAATCGCGGCTGGGCGCGGGCATCGGTGATCTGGTCGGCCCTCGCATCGATGTTGGCGAGAACCTGATCGGCGCTGCGGATCAGCTCCGGACGCCTGCGCGCAGTGAAGCTCGCCTGCTGTGCCGGGGCCGGCTCACCTGCTTCCGTCGGGCGTCCTTCCGCCAGCCATTTCGGCAGACCGCCGTCCAGAACCGCCACACGGTCGAAGCCGAACAGGCGGAACAGCCACCAGACGCGCGCCGCGGCGGTCGCCATGCCCGCGGTGTCATAGACCACCACCGTGTCGCCGTCGCCGATGCCCAGCGCGCCGATCTTCGCGGCGAAGGTCGCCTCGTCGGGGGCCATGTGCGGCAGCGGATGGGTGTCCGGCGCCGCCACCTCGTCGACGTCGCACAGGCGGGCGCCGGGGATGTGGCTGGCGGCGAACTCCGCCCGGATGTCGCGCTTCAGGGCCGGCATGTGCCAGGACCCGTCGAGCAGCTTCAGGCCCGGCCGGCCGAGGTTGCGGGCAAGCCAGTCGGTGGAGACGACGGGGCCGGTCAGCGGGTCAACGGTGCTGTCGCTCATGCTGCGCGTCCTTCAAGAAGCTCGGTGAATGGGCTCAGTCCTTCAGCGCGATGACGACGCGCCGGTTCTGCTTGCCCTTGTTTTCGATCTTCGTCACCTCGATTCCGCCGATCTCGCCGGTGCGGGCGACATGGGTGCCCCCGCAAGGCTGCAGATCGACGCCCTCCACGCTCAGCAGACGGACGCGGCCGCTGCCTGTCGGCGGCTTCACCGACATGGTCCGGACCAGTTCCGGCTTCGCCGCCATTTCCTCGTCGGTGATCCACTGGGTGCCGACGGGCGTGTCGGCGGCGATCAGCCTGTTCACCGCCTCGGCGATGGCATCCTTGTCCAGCGATTCGGCCGGTACGTTGAAGTCGAGCCGGCTCTTGTCCGCGCCGATCTGTCCGCCGGTGACCGATCCCGGAACGACGGCGCACAGCAGGTGCAGGGCGGTGTGCATCCGCATGTGGCGGTGGCGACGCTCCCAATCGATCACCGCCTCCACCGCGGTGCCGGGGGTGGGCAGCTCCTGCCCGTCCTCCGGCACATGGATGACGTCGTCGGCGCCGCCGTCGCCCTTCACCGTGTCCTTGATGCGGACTTCCAGCCCGTCGAAGCGCAAGGTCCCGCTGTCGCCCGGCTGCCCGCCGCCGGTCGGATAGAAGACGGTGCGGTCGAGCCGGATGCCGCGCTCGTCCACCGCCGTGACGGTGGCGACGCAGTTGCGGGCGTAGGCGTCCTCACGGAATAGCGCGTCCATGTCTCCCTGGGGCTCCCTTGGAAGGACTCAGGCCAGCCAGTCTGGCACCGGAAGATTCTTCTCACGGAGGAAGTCAGGATTGAAGAGCTTCGATTGGTAACGCTGCCCCCCGTCGCACAGGATGGTCACCACCGTGTGGCCGGGGCCGAGGTCGCGCGCCACCCGCATCGCCGCGGCGATGTTGATGCCCGAAGAGCCGCCCAGAACCAGGCCCTGCGTCTTGATCAGGTCGAAGATGATCGGCAGCGCTTCCTCATCCGGGATCTGCACTGCGTCGTCGATCGGTGCGTCTTCCAGGTTGGCGGTGATGCGGCCCTGGCCGATGCCTTCGGTGATGGAACTGCCTTCCGACTTCAGCTCGCCTTTGGTGTAGTAGCTGAACAGCGCCGCACCCATCGGGTCGGCGAGCGTGATGCGGATGTTCGGGTTCCGCTCCTTCAGCGCCAGGGCGATGCCGGCCAGCGTGCCGCCGCTGCCCACCGCGCAGGTGAAGGCGTCGATTTTGCCGCCGGTCTGCTCCCAGATCTCCGGTCCGGTGGTGGTGCGGTGCCCCTCGCGGTTGGCGGTGTTGTCGAACTGGTTTGCCCAGACGACGCCGTTCGGCTCGGTCTTCGCCAGTTCCTCGGCGAGCCGGCCGGAATAGCGGACGTAATTGTCGGGGTTGGAATAGGGGACTGCCGGGACGAGGCGCAGGTCGGCGCCGATCAGCCGCAGCATGTCCTTCTTTTCCTGGCTTTGTGTTTCCGGCATCACGATGACGGTGCGATAGCCCAACGCATTGCCGACAAGGGCCAGCCCGATGCCGGTGTTGCCGGCGGTGCCCTCGACGATGGTGCCGCCGGGGCGCAGCAGCCCGCGCTGTTCCGCGTCGCGGACGATGGCGAGGGCGGCGCGGTCCTTCACCGACCCGCCCGGGTTCAGGAACTCCGCCTTGCCCAGAATCTCGCAGCCCGTCGCCTTCGATGGCCCTTCCAGGCGAATCAGCGGCGTGTTGCCGATGGCGCCGATGAAGCCGTTGCGGATGTCCAAGACGGGTACTCCCAAGGTCTGATGTGGAATGCTGCCGATACTATCAGGGCTGCGGTCACCGGTTTCAAGATGAGGGTGTGAAATGCTGCATTGAACGCAGTTTGAATGTGAAAATTGATCGAGTGCAGGCTTCGAATGCCCCCTCCCTAACCCTCCCCCACCTTCGGTGGGAGAGGGGACTGCCGCCTTGCAAACTCTCCCCTCTACCGCCGAAGGCGGGGGAGGGAAGGGACCCATGCGCAGCATGAGAAGGGAGGGGGCAAGCACCTAGCGCACTCACCCCTGACCCAGCCAGCGCTTGCGCAGGGACTCGCGATGGCGGGCGAGCCAGCCGATGGCGATGATGGCGACGGAGTTGCGCAGGCGGTTCTCGTCCATCATGCGGATCACCTCATCCGCCGGCAGGGCCATGATGCGGATGTCCTCGTGCTCCTCCTCCAGCCCGCCGGAGGCTGCGAGGTTGCGGCTGTCGACTCGGCCGCAGAAGACGGTGACCAATTCGGTGAAGGCGCCGGGGCTGACGTAATAGTCGCAAATCTGCTCGATCTCGCGGATTTCGCAGCCGGCCTCCTCCAGCGATTCGCGGCGTGCCACCTCTTCCGGAGTTTCGCCTTCACCGACCATGCCGGCGACGATCTCGGTCATCCAGGCCGGGCCGCCCGCCGCGGCGGAGCCGACGCGGAACTGTTCGATCATCACCACGGTATCGCGATCGGGGTCGTACAGCAGGACGCCCACGGCCTCGCCGCGGTCGCAGACCTCGCGCGGCGGCAGCACGTCGGTCCAGGTTCCATCGAACTTCTTGTGGCGCAGGCGGTACACGTCGATGGTCAGGAAGCCCTTGTAGGGAGTCTTCTTGTCGAGAATCTCGATATCGGGATGGTTCATGGTCGGCACGGTCCCAGGGGATGGCTGTTGCCGGCAGGGTGCACCGCCGGAACGGAGCCGACAAGCACGCGGCCGGGTGGTGCGGTCAAAGGGTCGGATTCAGCCGCAGGAACCTCACGCGGTCGGCCGAGGGCACAGGCACCGGGGTCAAGGTGGCGCCGCGCATCACCTCCAGCGGCACGACCACGCCCGCCGGTCCCAGGCCCCAGAGCTTGCGGTAGAAGTCGGCCAGTCCGGTAAAGCGCTGACCGCCGACTCCTACGATCCGGTCACCGGGGCGCAGGCCCGCCGAGTCGGCCGGGCTGCGCGGCGACACCTTCTCCACCATCAGCTGGCCCATCTCCTCCCGCAGGGTGACGCCCAGCCAGGGCCGCGCCGGCTCCTGCCGCCGGCCGTAGGCGAGCAGGTCGGCCAGGATTGGTTCAAGGGCGGAGACGGGGACGAACATGTTGCCGGGAAGGCCGCGCCCTTCCATCGCCTCCATCACCAGAAGCGAGCCGATGCCGACCAGCCGGCCTTCGCGGTTCACCAGGGCGGCGCCGTTGAAGGCGCGGATCGGCGGGAAGGTGAACAGCGCCTCCTCCAGCAGATACTCCCAATAGCCGGCGAACTCCCGCTTGCTGACCACCTTCACGGCGGCGGCACCGCGGCCGTCGCCGCCGCTCAGCGCCAGCAGCGTGTCACCCTCCTTCACCGCCGCCGAATCGGCCAGCCGCAGCCAGGGCGCCTGGAATCCCAATTCCGCCCGCAGCAGGCCGAACCCGCTGACGGGATCGTAGGCGATCATGTTGGCGGGATGGCTGCGCCCATCGGCGGCGGTGACCTGGATCTGCGAGGCCTCCATCACCGTGTATCCGATGGTCAGGATCAGGCCGGAGCCGTCGATGACGACGCCGCTGCCCTCGCGCTCCGTTCCCAGGCTGCGGGCGCTCTGGCTGTCGGGCGGCACGACGGCGCGGATGCCGACGATGGAGCGGACGACGCGCTCCGGGTCCAGCTGCTCCGGTTCGGCCGCCAAGGCCGGGCCGAAGGCCAGAGCGAAGGCAAGGAACAGAAAGCCGGCCGCCCAGCGCGGCGCGACCGGTGTTGAGAGGACCCGCATGACACCGAACTCCCGCGCTATGGCAGGGCCAGAGGGCACCCCCGCCGCCGCGCGGCCCTGTCCGTCGCGACTCGGGTGACTCAGTTATGACATTGCGTGCGAGTCGCGGCTCATCAAGCCGTCATTCGTCTTGAGCCCGGCAGGAGGTGCGGAAACATACCGGGGCCGCCCGCTGTTGTCCTGTGCGACCCAAGAGTCATACGGAAAGGCGATATCATGCCCATCAACAGCGATCAGGACCTGGAGCGGGCGGTGCAGGAGTTCCAGCGCCTGAGCGACGCGCCGGACGAGTCGGAGGAGGGACGCCGCCGCAGCGTTCTGGACGCGGACATCAAGGCGTACTACGCCAAGTGCGCCAACACGCTCCGGCCGGGAAAGCCGCCCTCCACCGGTTGAGGGGAGGAAATGCGGCAACCGTGGCGACCGGGCGGGGCGGCCGGCAATGAGGCCGGCCATCAGAAGGAGACCGGTCCGCGATGAAGCGACTCGACACCTGCTACACCTGCCGATTCTGGGAGGGGCAGGGGCTCCGCCAGCGCGGGCCCAAGGGGACCTGCCGGCGCTATCCGCCGGTGGTTACCCCGCGCAGCCCGGAAGGCGATTTCCCCATCACCCTGTCCACCGACTGGTGCGGGGAGTGGAAACGGGTCGCCGTCGCGGCCGGCGCCGATCCGTCCGACCCCGACGGGACCATATACGACGATCTGATCGAATAGTCCGGGCGTCACCGCGGATGGGGCGGGATGACCAGGACCGGCGTGTTCTCGTAGGCCTGCGGCCTGCTGTCGGTCGCCGTCCCGTCCCAATCGGCGCTGAAGGCCAGCAGGGCCAGCAGCACCGCCGCGACGAACAGCAGGATGGCTGTCACGCAGTCGATGGTCCGTACCGGCTGTTCGCCGTTGTCGGGCGATCGACGATGGCCGGAGCCGTCGACCGGGGGGGCGGTGCGGAAGCGTTCGGACTGGAATGGCAGAAGCACGGCGAACCTCCATCGTCTGGAGACGCCCGGCCCACGACTTAGGTCCGGAATTGTTATCAAGTCTAACGCCGTGCGGCTTCGCGCGGCATTTCGCTTCCGGCAAGTCTGGATCGTCTTTTGGGTCTAGTTCTGAGTAGAGCGGACGGCCGTCGGACCTAGACCGGCCGCTTTAAACCGAATTCGGGTACTGAAGGGCCACAGTCAAGCAGCAATAGCCTGGAAACAGAAAAAGCCGGATGCGCTGGGCATCCGGCTTTTTCAATCTGGCTCCCGGTGCTGGACTCGAACCAGCGACAAGCGGATTAACAGTCCGCTGCTCTACCAACTGAGCTAACCGGGATCGGTGACCGGCCTTTCGGCGGCCGCCGTTGTTGGCGTGGCGGGTGTATAGCCGAACCGTTCGGCCCTGCCAAGCCAATTCCGACAGAAAAGCGAATTTATTTTCGGAAGGGGGTGAGCGGCCATTCCACCAGCGAAAACAAGGCCCAAACGCAAAAAGCCCCGCCGGAGCGGGGCTGTGTTCGGGCCGTTGCCTGGGGCTTTGGCTGTCGCCTGTCACTGTATCGTCAAGTTGTCAGGTATGGAGGCACGGGCGGGAATCGAACCCACGTACACGGATTTGCAGTCCGCTGCATCACCACTCTGCCACCGCGCCATCCTGACCGGCACCGGCGCGCCGTTTCCGGTGCGCCCTCGGTGTGGAGCGGTGGTATAGCGGCACGGAACGGAGCGGTCAAGGCGAATGGTGACGATTTTTGAACATCGTTGAACGTCCCGTGCGAACCTGTCCGCCGGCTCAATCCGATGCGGTCGTCCGGGGTCGGTTTTTTCCGGTTCCCGGCAAAGGCCCTACACAGCCGTGGCCTGAATCCCTGTGGCGTTGTGTTCGCCCGGCCTTTGCGGCTATATACCGCCATGGCAGGAAGCCGTCCGCTGTTCGGCTTGGTGCCGGTGTCGTCACAACACATTAATAAGCGACCGCCATGACCGATTTCGCCGCCGCACGCTATTTCATGGTCGAGGGACAGATCCGCCCCAACAAGGTGACCGATCATCGTCTCGTCGATGTCCTGTCGGAGCTTCCGCGCGAAGCCTTCGTACCTGAGTCGGCGCGCGGCGTCGCTTATGTCGACGACGATCTTCCCATCGGCAAGGGCCGCTTCCTGCTGGAGCCGATGGTGTTCGCCCGCATGCTGCAGGCGGTCGCCGTGCAGGAGACCGACCGGGTGCTCGACGTCGGCGCGGCCGGCGGCTATTCCACCGCCGTGCTGGGCCGTCTGGCCGCCTCGGTGATCGGGCTCGACTGCGACGAGGGGCTGACCGCCGCCGCGACCGCGGCGCTGGCCGGGCAGGGCATCACCAATGCCAAGGCCGTCACCGGCCCGCTGGCGGAGGGGTACGCCCAAAACGCCCCTTACGATGTCATCGTCGTCGAAGGTACCGTTCCGGAGGTGCCGGCCGCGCTGACCGAACAGCTGGCCGAAGGCGGACGCCTCGTCGCCGTGGTTCAGGGCAGCAGCAGCGTCGGAGAGGTCCGCCTGTTCCAGCGCACCGCCGGCGTCGTGTCCAGCCGCATCCTGTTCGAAGCCAAGCCGCACGCGCTGCCCGGCTTCGAAAAGAAGGCGTCTTTCGTGTTCTGACCGGTTTAGCCGGTTGGAGAGGTCTTTGAACTGAACCGTGCAGTTTACCTCTGCGCGGTTCTGCGCTACCGTCGCCGCCATCCTTGCACGAAAGTGAACACCCATGGCCGCACCGTTTGAGATCGAGGTGGAAGAGCTGGACCGTCGCCGGAAGGCCGGCGACGCGATGGTCGTCCTCGACGTGCGCGAGCCGTGGGAGTTTGCGCTGTGCGCCATCGACGGCAGCCTGCACATCCCGATGAACGGGCTTCCCGGCCGGGTGGACGAGCTGCCGACGGACCGCGACGTCGTCGTCGTGTGTCATCACGGTGGGCGCAGCGCGCAGGTCACCATGTGGCTGCGTTCCAAGGGTTTCGACCGTGCCATCAACCTCGATGGCGGCGTCGATGCCTGGGCGCGCCGAATCGACCCGAACATGAAGGTCTACTGAACATGACCGTGCGAAGCCGTTTTGCGCGCCGCTGGCTGCTGGCGACGGCCCTGACCCTGACCGCCACCATGGGCACAGCAGTGACCGGCGATGGTACGGCCCAGGCGCAGTCCCTCGAACAGGCCCTCGCCCAGGCCTATGCGAACAACCCGACGATCGGCGCCCAGCGCGCCCGCTTGCGCGCCGTCGATGAAGGCGTGCCCCAGGCGTTGTCCGGCTACCGGCCGACGGCGCGGGTCACCGCCGGCATCACGCGTTCGATGGGCGAATCGAAATTCGACGGCGGTTCGACGGGGTCCGAGGCCAATGCGAAAAGCGTCGGCGTGACCGCGACCCAGCCGGTCTACGATGCCACTGTGGCTCCGGCCGTCCGCCGCGCCGAACGGCTGGTCGAGGCGCAGCGCGCCACCCTGATCGCGTCGGAACAGTCGGTGCTGCTCGCCGCTGCTCAGGCCTATCTGGACATCGTCCAGAACCAGGCCATCCTGCAACTGCAGACCAACAACGAGCAGGTGCTGCGCCGACAGCTGGACGCCGCCCGCGACCGTTTCCGCGTCGGTGAATACACCCGCACCGACGTCAGCCAGTCCGAGTCGCGCCTGTCGGCCGCCATCGCGTCGAAGATCTCGGCCGAAGGCACGCTCCGCGCCTCCCGCGCGACCTACGAGCGTCTGGTGGGCTCGGCCCCCGGCGAGTTGAAGGCACCCAAGCCGGCCTTCCGCCTGCCGAAGAACCTGGACGAGCTGGTCGAACTGGCCCGTGCCAACAACCCCAACATCCTGTCGGCTTCCTACTCCGAGGCGGCCCAGCGCGAGGCGGTGGACCAGCAGTACGGCCGCCTGCTGCCGTCGGTGAACCTGTCGGCCAGCGGCACCCGCACCTATGATCCGGGCCGCACGTCCGGCGTCGAGCTGAACCGCTCAGACAGCGCGCAGATCACCGCCCAGGTGACCATCCCGCTCTATCAGGCCGGCCAGCCCGAAGCACTGGTCCGCGAGGCCAAGCAGACGGCCAACCAGGCTCGCCTGCAGATCGAGGAGAGCCGCCGTCAGGTGACCGAGTCGGCTGTCAGCGCCTGGCAGGCCCTGCAGACCGCGCGCGCCAGCATCGAATCCTATTCGGCGCAGATCAAGGCGGCGCAGATCGCCCTGGAAGGCGTCCGTCAGGAGGCGCAGGTCGGGTCGCGCACCGTGCTCGATGTGCTGAACCAGGAACAGGAACTGTTGAACGCCCGCGTCTTCCTAGTCCGTGCCCAGCACGACGAGATGGTCGCGGCCTTCAATGTTCTGGCGGCCAGCGGACAGTTGACCGCCGACCGGCTCAACCTGCCGGTCCAGAAATACGACCCGCAGGCGAATTACGATAAGACGCGGGGCAAGTGGTTCGGAACTTCGGTAACCGAATGAACGAAGCGGCCCGCGAAAGCGGGCCGTTTTTGTATTATGGCTTTTTTGTCATCCCTGCCCTAGGTTTGGGTCGGATTGACGTCTCGGGTTGCCACGATGAGCGATAAGGGCCAGCAAGAACCTTCGATGGAGGAAATCCTCGCCTCCATCCGGCGGATCATTTCCGAGGACGGTGAGCCGGCCAAGTCGGAAACCCAGGCGCCTTCGCCGCCTCCTCCGCCGCCACCCCCTCCGCCGCCTCCGCCGCCCCCGCCGGTGGATGAGGACGACGACGTCCTGGAACTGACCCAGATGGTGGAGGACGAGCCGGACGAGCGCCCGGACTTCGGTCAGCCGGACCCCGATCCCTGGCCCGACGAGCCGGCGTTTCCGGAGCCTTCTCCACCCCCGCCGCCTCCTCCGCCCCGTTGGGAGGAGCCGGAACCCGAACCCATGCCGCCGCCGCGCCCGGCGCGCCGGCCGATGCCGGCCTTCGACGAGTTCGAGGATGACGAGCCGCCGCCCCCGCCGCGTCCGCGCCGCCGGCCGGTCGAGGTGGATGACGGGCTGATCTCCCGCCGGACGGCGGAGGATGCCTCGCATCACCTGACCCATTTGGCGCGCGAGTTGGGCGACGACCTGTCCATCGGCCCGATGCCCATCGGCATCCGCACGGTGGAGGAGGTGGTGCGCGAACTGCTGAAGCCGCTGTTGAAGGAGTGGCTGGACGAGAATCTGCCGACGGTCGTCGAGCGGCTCGTACAGCAGGAGATCGACCGGATGATCCGGCGGTCGCAGAAGTTCTGATCCTGCCTTTCTTGAGCCCCGCCTTTCTGATCCCCGGTTGAGACGTTTCTAGCGAAAGTTCGTGGTGATGTTGGAAAAGACGTACCGGCCCGCCGAGGTCGAGGAGAAGCACTACCGCCTGTGGGAAGAGTCGGGCGCCTTTGCCGCCCAGCCGCAGGGGAACGGCAAGCCCTACACCATCATGATGCCGCCGCCGAACGTAACCGGCAGCCTGCACATGGGCCATGCGCTGACCTTCACCATCCAGGACGTGCTGACCCGCTACAACCGCATGCGCGGCCGCGACGCCCTGTGGCAGCCGGGGACCGACCATGCCGGCATCGCCACCCAGATGGTGGTGGAGCGCAATCTGGCGAAGGACGGCAAGACCCGCCACGATTTCGGCCGCGACGCCTTCATCGACAAGGTGTGGGAATGGAAGGCCGAATCGGGCGGCACCATCACCCGCCAGCTGCGCCGCCTGGGCGCTTCGCCGGACTGGCCGCGCGAGCGCTTCACCATGGACGAGGGGCTGAGCCGTGCCGTCCGCAAGGTGTTCGTGGAGCTGCACCGCCAGGGGCTGATCTACAAGGACAAGCGGCTGGTCAACTGGGACCCGAAGCTGCACACGGCCATCTCCGACCTGGAGGTCGAGCAGAAAGAGATCAAGGGCAACCTCTGGCACTTCCGCTATCCCATCGACGGGGAGGAGGGCCGCTTCATCGTGGTCGCCACCACCCGTCCGGAAACCATGCTGGGCGACACCGGCGTCGCGGTGCATCCGGAGGATGAGCGGTACAAGGACCTGATCGGCAAGATGGTCCGCCTGCCGCTGGTCGGCCGCCTGATCCCGATCGTCGGCGACGAGTATGCCGATCCGGAAACCGGGTCGGGCGCGGTGAAGATCACGCCGGCCCACGACTTCAACGACTTCGAGGTCGGGAAGCGCTGCGGCCTCGAACAGATCAACATCATGGATCGCGACGCCCGGCTGAACGACAACGTTCCCGAGGCCTATCGCGGGCTCGACCGCTACGAGGCGCGCAAGAAGGTTGTCGCCGAACTGGAAGCGCTGGAGCTTCTGGAGAAGATCGAACCGCACACCCACATGGTCCCGCACGGCGACCGCTCCGGTGTCGCCATCGAGCCGTGGCTCACCGACCAATGGTATGTCGACGCCGCGACGCTGGCCAAGCCGGCCATCGAGGCGGTGGAGACCGGCAAGACGGTGTTCGTGCCCAAGCAGTGGGAGAACACCTATTTCGAATGGATGCGCAACATCCAGCCCTGGTGCATCAGCCGCCAGATCTGGTGGGGCCATCAGATTCCGGCCTGGTACGGTCCGGACGGCACCTTCTTCGTCGAGGAGACGGAGGAGGAGGCGCGCGCTGCAGCAGCGAAGCATTACGGCAAGGACGTCGAACTGACCCGCGACGCCGACGTGCTCGACACCTGGTTCTCGTCGGCGCTGTGGCCGTTCTCGACGCTCGGCTGGCCCGACCAGACGCCGGAGTTGGACCGCTATTACCCGACCGACGTGCTGGTGACCGGCTTCGACATCATCTTCTTCTGGGTCGCCCGGATGATGATGATGGGCCTGCACTTCATGAAGGATGTGCCCTTCCGCACCGTCTACATCCATGCCCTCGTCCGTGACGAGAAGGGGCAGAAGATGTCGAAGTCGAAGGGCAACGTCATCGACCCGCTGGAGATCATCGACCAGTACGGCACCGACGCGCTGCGCTTCACCCTGTCGGCTATGGCGGCGCAGGGCCGCGACATCAAGCTGGCGGTGAACCGGGTCGAGGGCTATCGCAACTTCGCCACCAAGCTGTGGAACGCCGCTCGCTATTGCCAGATGAACGGCTGCGAGCCGGTCGCCGGCTACAAGCCGGTCGGCTTGACCCAGACGGTCAACCGCTGGATCGTCGGCGCGCTGGCCGATGCGGCGAAGAAGGTCGCCGAGTCGATCGACGCCTACAAGTTCAACGAGGCCGCCGGTGCCGCCTACCAGTTCACCTGGGGCACCTTCTGCGATTGGTACATGGAGTTCACCAAGCCGATCCTGGCCGGGTCGGACGAAGCGGCGAAGGCCGAGACTCGGGCGACGACCGCCTGGGTGCTCGACCAGATCCTGCACATCCTGCACCCGCTGATGCCCTTCATCACCGAAGAGCTGTGGGAGCAGCTGTCGCCTGCCCGCGCCAACCGCCTGATTTCGGCGGAATGGCCGGAATTCGCCGCCGACATGGTCGATCCGGCCGCGCGCGACGAGATGGATTGGGTGGTGCGACTGATCACCTCGGTCCGCTCCATGCGGTCGGAGATGAACGTCCCGCCGGCGGCGCAGATCGAGCTGAAGCTGAAGGACCCGAACGCGGTCAGCCTGCAACGGTTGGACACCCACCGCGACCTGATCCTGCGCATGGCCCGCCTGTCCAGCGTCGAGCCGCTGCAGGGCGACTTTCCGAAGAGCAGCGTGCAGGCGGTGCTGGACGAGACCACCCTGGTGCTGCCGCTGGAAGGCATCGTCGATCTCGACAAGGAGAAGGCGCGCCTGTCCAAGGAGATCGACAAGCTTGCGGGCGAGATCAAGAAGATCGACGCCAAGCTGTCGAACGAGCAGTTCGTCGCCAAGGCTCCGGAAGAGGTGATCGAGGAGCAGCGCGACCGCCGCGAGGCTGCCGACCAGGCTCGCGACAAGCTGCAGAAGGCGCTGGAGATGCTGGCCGGCTGATCGTCGGCGAGCGGTAAAGGAAAAGCCCCTCCCTCGCGACTGCGGGGGAGGGGCTTTTTGTTTTCGGCGTCCGGTGCCGGCGAGCGGGGCAGGGGCTTTGGCTCAGTGCCGCAGCAGCCCGCGCAGGCGGTAAAGCTCATCCAGGGCTTGGCGCGGCGTCAGGCTGTCGGGGTCGATTCCCGCCAAGGCCTCCTCCACCGGCGACGGTCCCGCAGGCGCCTCGGCCACCGGTTCCGCCTTCGGCGCCGGCCGCTTCAACGCGGCGCTGAACAACGGCAGGTCTTCGGCCAGCCGGTGGATCGTCGCGTTCTGGTCGCCCGATTCCAGCAGCTTCAGCACCTCGTCGGCCCGTCCGACCACGGCGGGCGGCAGGCCGGCCAGCTTGGCGACATGGATGCCGTAACTGCGGTCGGCGGCACCGGCCGTCACCTCGTGCAGGAACACCACGTCGCCCTGCCATTCTTTGATCCGCATGGTGTGGCAGGACAGCGCCGGCAGCTTGGAGGCCAGCATCGTCAGTTCGTGATAGTGCGTGGCGAACAGCGCGCGGCAGCGGTTGACGTCGTGCAGATGCTCGACGCAGGCCCAGGCGATGGACAGGCCGTCGAAGGTCGCGGTGCCGCGGCCGATCTCGTCCAGGATCACCAGGGCGCGGGACCCGGACTGGTTCAGGATCGCCGCCGTCTCCACCATCTCCACCATGAAGGTGGACCGCCCACGGGCGAGGTCGTCGGCGGCGCCGACGCGGCTGTAGAGCCGGTCGACCACGCCGATATGCGCCCGCTCCGCCGGCACGAAGCTGCCCATCTGGGCCAGCACGGCGATCAGCGCGTTCTGGCGCAGGAAGGTCGATTTACCGGCCATGTTCGGACCGGTCAGCAGCCAAAGCCGGTTGTCGGGCGCAAGGTCGCAGTCGTTGGCGACGAACGGCCCGCCATGGGCGGCGTCCAACACCGCCTCGACCACCGGATGCCGGCCGCCCTTGATGGCGAAGGCGAGGCTGTCGTCCACCAGCGGCCGGCTGTAGCGCCGCTCTTCCGCGAGTTCTGCCAGCGAGGTGGCGACGTCCAGCGCCGCCAGCGCATGCGCCGCCTGGGCGATGGCATCGGCGCGGGCGGCCACCGCGTCCACCAGCCCGGCGAACAGCTCCAACTCCACCGCCAGCGCCTTGTCGGCGGCCTCGGAGATGCGGCGTTCCAGATCCGACAGTTCCACCGTGCCGAACCGCACGGCGTTCGCCATGGTCTGGCGGTGCATGAACACCTCGCGCGCCCGGTCCGACATCAGCTTGTCGGCATGGGCGGCGGTGACCTCGATGTGATAGCCCAGCACGTTGTTGTGCTTGACTTTCAGCGACGGCACCCCGGCGATCTCGGCGTATTTGGCCTGCAGCCCGGCGATCAGCCGCCGGCTCTCGTCGCGCAAGGTCACCAGCTCGTCCAGCGCATAGCTGTAGTCGCGGGCGATGAAGCCGCCATCGCGGGCCAGCAGCGGCAGCTCCGACGCCAGCGCCTGGGTCAGCTGGTCGACCAGTTCCGAATGGGCGCCCAGCCGCTTGTCAAGCGCCGCCAGCCCGTCCGGCAGCGGCATGGCCCCGGCCAGTAGTTCGCGGATCGATCCCGCCTGCCGCAGCCCGTCGCGGATGGCGGCCAGATCGCGCGGACCGCCGCGGCCCAGCGTCAGGCGCGACAGCGCGCGTTCCAGGTCGGGGCAACTGCGCAGGGACTGGCGCAGGTCGCCGCGCAGCCGCTCCTCCGTCAGCGCAAACTCCACCATGTCGAGCCGGCGGCCGATGGCGGCGGGATCGGTCAGCGGGGCGGCGAGATGGGCGCAGAGCAGCCGCGCGCCCGCCCCCGTCACGGTACGGTCGATGGTGGCGAGCAGGCTGCCGCGCCGCTCTCCGGTCAACGTCCGGGTCAGTTCCAGGTTGCGGGCGGTGGAAGCGTCGATCTCCATCACCGCGCCCGGCCCGACGCGCCGCGGCGGCGACAGCCGGGGCACCCGGCCCTTCTGCGTCAGCTCGACATAACCGACCAGCGCACCGGCCGCCGCGACCTCCGCCCTGGTGAAGCTGCCGAAGGCGTCCAGCGTGCCGACTCCATACTGGGTCAGCAGGCGTTGCTTGCCGTTCTCGCTGTCGAAACGGGGGGTGGGCTGCACGGTCAGCCGCGACTTCCATTCTCCCCAAAGCTCGAACAGCTCCGGCGTCTGCGACAGCTTTTCGGAGATCAGCACTTCCTGCGGGTCGAGCCGGCCGAGCGCGGCACCCAGCCCGGTCCGCTCCACCGGCTGCACCACCAGTTCGCCGGTCGACATCTCCAGCCAGGCCAGCCCCAGCCCCCCGGCCGTCTCCGCCACCGCCGCCAGCCAGTTGGAGGAGCGGGAATCGAGCAGGCTGTCCTCGGTCAGGGTGCCGGGGGTGACGATGCGGATGACGCCGCGCTTCACCACCGATTTGGAGCCGCGCTTCTTCGCCTCCGCCGGGTCTTCCATCTGTTCGCAGATGGCGACGCGGAAACCCTGGCGGATCAGGCGCTGCAGGTAATTCTCGTGACTGTGCACCGGCACGCCGCACATGGGGATGTCTTCGCCCAGATGCTGGCCGCGCTTGGTCAGCGCAATGTCCAGCGCCGCGGCGGCATTCACCGCGTCGTCAAAGAACATCTCGTAGAAGTCGCCCATCCGGTAGAACAGCAGGCAATCGGGATGCGCCTGCTTGATCTCCAGATACTGCGCCATCATCGGCGTGGCGTCGGGCGGGATGACGATTTCTGCGGTGTCGGACACGGGAACCATGCGGCGGTGGATGGGTGTTGTTTCAGGGGTGCACCCTATCACGGGATATGCAGCCGCGGGATAGGCGGGATGGCCGGTGTTGGGGCAATCTGGCGCGGATGACCGGCCCCGGCTGCGTCCCCATGGCGGTTGACTGGCGCTCGCCGCCGGTCGCTACAATAGGGCAGGGCCCCGCCGGGACGCTTGCGGGGGAACCCGCGCGATCGGACGGAGCTCCGACCATGAAAATAGGGAGACGGCCATCATGACGCAAACGACCCAGGATACGGCACCCGCCGAGGTGCGGGAGGTCGTTGCCCTCTTTTCCACCCGCGCCGGCTTCAACCAAGCGGTCGACGCGCTGCTGGCCGCCGGTTTCGACCGCGCCGACCTGTCGGTCCTGGCCAGCCATGCCTCGCTGGATGCGGCCGATCAGAAGGGCAAGCCGCGGGATGAGGCGCTGACCGGTCTGGTGGGTGAGCTGAAATACGCCTTTCCCCTGACCACCGCCGGCCTGATCGCCATCGTCGGCGGCCCGATCGAAGCGGCGCTGGCCGCCCTGGTCGCTGCGGGCGTGGGCGGGGCGGCGATCAAGGATTATCTGGACGAGCTGACCAGCCACCCCAAGCCCGACGAGTTCACCCGCGCCCTGGAGGCCGGCGGCGTCATCCTGTGGGTGCGCGTCGAGACGCCCGAGCAGGAACGGGAAGCCTCCGCCCTGCTGGACCGCGAGGGCGGCGGGAATGTCCATGTGTCGGTGCGGGAGGCGTGAAGCGGCCTTTCGGCCGTCAGGCCCGCCAATAGCCCCAGACGGATGCGGGCGGCAGGTTCCGCAGGGTGAAGCCCAGCCTGCGGCCCTGCAGACCCAGCGCCGCCCGGTCCAGGGGTGAGTGTGGCATGAAGCTGTAGAGCAGGAAGCGCCCGCCGGGACGCAGGATGCGGAAGGTTGCGTCCAGCACCTCGCGCTGGAAGGCGAGCGGAAAGGTGATCATCGGGATGCCGATCACCACCGTTCCCACCTTGCCGCACAGCGATTCGCCCAACAGGTCCGGCGCCTTGCGGCAATCGTCGGCGAAGACGGTGACGGCAGGGCAGCGCTTCCGCAGATGGCCGGCAAGGTCCCGGTCGATCTCGAAGCTGAACAGCCGGTCCGCCGGGATGCCGGAGTCGAGGATCGCGGCGGTGATGGGACCGGTGCCGCCGCCGAACTCCACCACCACCTCGTCCGCGTCGCAGCGGATCTCGCGGGTGATGCGGCGGCGCAGGGACCGGGAGGATGGGGCGATCGATCCCATCGCCCAGGGATCGGCCAGCCAGCGGCGGAAGAACAGCCAGGATTCGGAAAGCGGGGCGGGTGCCGTTTGGGTCATCGGAGCCTCCCTGTGTCGGGACGGCCCGTCGGCGACCGCCCTGCTACAGCGTTGCTGCCAGAAGTTGGTGACCTGCGTATGACAGGCTGCTCGCCACCAGCGTCAGAAACACCAGTGCGCCCACCGTCAGCCCCAACCCGACTCCGATGGCGCCGCCGTCGCGCTCGATCAGGCCCAGGGAGATCAGCACCAGCGCGAAGCCCGGCAGCCAGCCGGTCAGCGGCAGCGGGATGATGCAGGTCAGCGTCAGGATGAACAGCAGCAGCCCGAACCAGCGCTCCTGGTCGATGCGGGCGAGGCGATGGAGCCGCGGCTTCAGCATCCGTTCGATCCACACCAGCCGCGGCATGGCGGCATCCAGCGTGCGGGCGGCCAGACCGGTGCCGATGGAGCGGCGCAGAAGCCAGTCGGGCAACCCCGCCCCGCGCCGGCCGAAGGCGAGTTGGGCGGTGTAGAGCACGATGGGCAGGTCGAACAGGCAGGACACGCCCAGCGGCACCGGGGCGATGGTGGGCAGCGACAGGGCAAGCAGGATGGTACCGAGCGACCGGTCGCCCAGTGCCCGGATCAGGTCGCCCAAAGTGACCCGTCCCGGCGGCAAATTGGCGCGGAAGCGGGCCAGCACGTCGGAGGTGCGTTCCTCCTCCACCTCGGCGCAGGCCGCGGGCAGGGCGATGGCGCCGTCCGGCTGCGCGTCGCGTTCCAGCGCCTCGCTTTCGAACGTGCCGCTGTCGGCGTCGTCGATGTGCCGGCGGGCGTTCAAACGCCGGCCTCCGCCGCGGCACTCTCGTAGGCTTCGAGCGCCTCCAGCCAGCTTTCCTCGGCGGTCGCCAGCTTCTTCTCCACCGTGCCGAGATCGATCTGCAGCTTCGTCAGCTTGTCCGACGGGCCGGTGTAGAGGGTCGGATCGGCCATCTTCGCCTCGATCTTGCGCTTTTCCTCGCTCAGCTTGGTCACCAGGGCTTCCGCGTCGGTCGCCTTGCGCTTCAGCGGGGCGAGGGCGGTGCGCGCCTCGGCGGCGGCGCGGCGCTGGTCCTTCTTGTTCGGGCCGGCATCGCGGTCCAGGCCGCCCTTCGCGACCGCACGGTCCGCCTTGGCGCGGTCCAGCAGGTAGCGGCGGTAATCGTCCAGGTCGCCGTCATAGGCCTGCACCGTGCCGTCGGCGACCAGCAGAAGCCTGTCGACGGTCATCTCGATCAGGTGCGGGTCGTGGCTGATGATGATGACCGCGCCGGGGAAGTCGTTGATCGCCTCGATCAGGGCTTCGCGGCTGTCGATGTCCAGATGGTTGGTCGGTTCGTCCAGCATCAGGATGTGCGGGACTTCCCGGCTCATCAGCGCCAACAGGAGGCGTGCCTTCTCGCCGCCCGACAGGCTGGCGATCTTGGTCTCCGCCTTCGCCTGGGGGAAGCCGAAGCGGCCCAGATGGGCGCGGACCTTCTCCTCCAGCGCCAGCGGCATGATGCGCTGGGTCTGCTGGATCGGCGTCAGCGACAGGTCCAGCTCCTCGGCCTGATGCTGGGCGAAATAGCCGATGCGCAGCTTGGACGACCGCCGCATCTCGCCGGCCATCGGGGCCAAGCGGTTGGCCAGCAGCTTGACCAGAGTCGACTTGCCGTTGCCGTTGGCACCCAAGAGGCCGATGCGGTCCTCCATGTCGATGCGCAGGTTGACGCGGCGCAGGATCACCTTGTCGCCATAGCCGATGCTGACCCCCTCCAGCGCGATCAGCGGCGGCGCCAGCTCGTCGGGCGGCGGGAAGTTGAAGACGACCTCGGGATCGTCCTCCATCAGCGTGATCGACTCCATCCTCTCCAGCAGCTTCAGGCGGCTCTGCGCCTGTCGGGCCTTGCTGGCCTTGAAGCGGAAGCGGTCGACGTAGGACATCATGTGTTTGCGGCGCGCCTCCTGCTTGGCGGCCATGGAGGCGAGACGCTCCTGGTTGGCGCGGCGCTGGGCCAGGAACTGGTCGTAATTGCCGCTGTAGGTGACGAGCTTGCCCTGGTCGATGTGGATCGTCGTGGTGGGCACCGCGTTCAGCAACTCGCGGTCGTGGCTGACCAGCAGGATGGTGTGCGGGTAGTTCTTCAGATAGCCCTCGAGCCAGATGGTGGCTTCGAGGTCGAGGTGGTTGGTCGGCTCGTCGAGTAGCAGCAGGTCGGGGCGGGAGAACAGAACGCCGGCCAGCGCCACGCGCATCCGCCAGCCACCGGAGAAGTCGGAGCAGGGCCGTTGCTGCGCCTCGGCGTCGAAACCCAGGCCGGAGAGAACCTGTGCCGCGCGCGACGGGGCGGAATGCGCTTCGATGTCGGCGAGGCGCGCGTGGATCTCGCCGATGCGCATCGGGTCGGTCGCCGTTTCCGCTTCCGCGAGCAGGGCGGTGCGCTCGGTGTCGGCGGCCAGGACGGCATCGATCAGGGTCGTGGGGCCGCTGGGGGCCTCCTGCGCCACCATGCCCATCCGCATGCCGGCCGGCAGCGTGACCGCGCCGGCATCGGTCTGCAGCTGGCCCGAGATCAGCTTCAGCAGGGTTGATTTGCCGGTGCCGTTGCGGCCGACCAGCGCAACGCGGTGCCCCTTGGGCACGACCGCGGTCGCGTGGTCGAACAACACTCGGCCGCCGAAGCGGAAGGTCAGGTCATTGATGTGCAGCATAGCGGCGAGGATGTAGCACGGGGACCCGCGGAATTGAAGCGGGCCCCGCCGGTTGGCACGGCTTTGTCCTCAGCGTTCCATCGTCATCGCCGGCATGCGGGCCTGGACGCCGTCGCCCTGGACGGCCGCGATCAGCGGGCGCAGCTGGGCCAGCAGGGGGCGCAGTTCCGCCACCGCGGCCAGGGCGCCGACCAGTTCGCCGCGGCCGGACATCAGCTCCATCAGCTGGTCGGTGACGGACTTCGGCGGCGGGAAGGGGGTCAGCGTCACCGCGGCGTCCGGGGACAGGCCGGCGGCGGTGCGGGCAAGCGTCAAAGCCTGTTCCTGCCCGCCCAACTCGTCGACGAGGCCGAGCTCGCGCGCCTGCGCACCTGTCCACACCCGCCCCTTGGCGACGTTGCGCGCCTGGTCCGGCGACATCCGGCGGGCTTCCGCAACCCGCTGCAGGAAATTGGCGTAGGTGTCGTCGATGATGGCGTTCAGCCGCTCTGTCCCGCTGTCGTCGAAGGGGCGCACGGGCGACCACAGGCCGGCGTTGCGGGCGCCCTGCACGCGGTCCCAATGGACGCCCAGCTTGTCGGACAGGCCGGCGACACCGAACTTGCCGGCGACGACGCCGATCGAGCCGGTGACGGTGGCGGGCGATGCGACGATGCGGTCGGCCGCCAGCGCGATCCAATAGCCGCCCGATGCGGCGGCGTCGCCCATGCTGGCGATCACCGGCTTGCCGTTCTGGCGCGCCTTGACCAGCGCCCGCCGGATCGCCTCCGACGCCGAGACGGAACCGCCGCCGCTGTCGATGCGGAACAGGATGGCGCGCACTTCCGGATCGTCGGCCGCCTCCTCGATGGCTTCCACGATGGTCTCCGACCCGGCGGCGACCTCGCCCAGCGCCGGCTTTTCGCTCTTGCCGCCGGTGATGGTGCCGACGGCGTGGATCAGCGCGATGGTCGGGCCGCTGTCGTGGGGACCCCCGGCCACAGACAGGTAATCGAACGGCTCCACCAGCTCCGCCCCGGCACCGGCACGCTTCAGCGCCGCGTCACGCGCCTCGTCGGCATAGCCGAGCCGGTCGACGAGCTTCTGGTCCAGTGCCTCGCGGCTGAGCAACGGGGCATTGTCCATGGCGGTCCGCACCGCGGCGGGGGCGAGGCGCCTGCTGGTGGCGATGCCCTCGACCATCTGGTTGGTGAGGTCGGCGACCAGCGCCTCCATCATCTGGCGGTTGGCCGGGGTCATGCCGGACTTGGTGAATGTCTCGGCGAAGCTCTTGTATTCCTCGCGCTGGGCGAATTGCGGCTGCACGCCCAACTGGTCGAAGGCGTCACGGGCGAAGGGCAGTTCCGCCGACAGGCCGGTGATACCCAGCGTGCCCAGCGGCTGCAGCCACACCTCGTCGAAGGCGCTGGCCAGCAGGTAGGAGCGGTTGCCCGGCCCACCCCCGCCATACTCCTCCGCGAAGGCGACGGCGAAGCGGCCGGAGGCGCGGAAACGCTCGATGGCCGCCCGCAGTTCCTGGGTCTGGGCGAAACCGATGCTGTCGTCGCTGAAGCGGGCCAGCACGCCCTTCACCTTGGGATCGCGCCGGCCGCCGTCCAGCGCGTCGAGCACCTCGCGCAGGGTCGTCTTGTGTTCGAAGAAGCTGCCGATCCTGCCGCTTTCGCTCTCGGCCAACGGCTTGGTCAGGTCGAGTTCCAGCACCACCGCGTCTGGCAGGGCGGGTTCGTGGCGGACGGCCAGCACCACCACCGCCACCGCCCCGGCCACCAGCAGGAAGCCGATGACGGCGAACAGTCGCACGAAGAAGCGGACGATCCTCATGATTCCAACCCTGTGTGGCCTCGGTGGTGCCGGACGAACGACGCTGGAAACCCAGCGTTAACGGTCCTGGCTGTGGTACTCGCGGTTGGGGATCATGTCCACCGCGGTCGC
Source organism: Azospirillum sp. B21 (assembly GCF_008364825.1). GTDB lineage: Bacteria > Pseudomonadota > Alphaproteobacteria > Azospirillales > Azospirillaceae > Azospirillum. The sequence continues at coordinate 198,707 of NZ_VTTO01000001.1, read as the reverse complement.
GACACGGTTGGACATGTTGTAGAAGCCGACCGTATCGGCAATGTCGAAGATGTCCTCCGCGCTGAATCCGACGGCGCGCAGGGCCTCGCGGTCCGGCTCGCCCACCGCCATCGGCTCCTTCGTCAGCTTCCAGGCGAAGTCGAGCATGGCGCGCTGGCGCGGTTCCAGCGTGGCGACGCGATAATTCGCGACCAGCACCTCGCCCAACTCCGGGTCGCCCGACAGCTTGCGCACAGCCTGCCCGTGGGCTACGAGGCAGTAATAGCAATGGTTGGCCGAAGACACGACGACCGCGATCATCTCGCGCTCCAGCTTGCTGAGGCCGCTCTCGCCCAGCATCAGCTCGTTGTAGAGCATGGCGAAGTTGCGCAGCTTCTTTGGCCGCAGGCTGTAGGCCTGGAGCACGTTGGGAACGAAGCCCAGCTTTTCCACGCATTTGTCGAACAGCGCCTGCATGTCGGGGTCGAGGTCCGGCTTTTCCGGCAGGGGCAGGGCCATGACGTGATCGGGCTGCGGCATCGGGCGATTCCTCTCGTTGTTGGTTGGTGCGTCTGTTTGCCCGGCGGAGGGTAACCGCCGCCGCGCCTTCTGTCTCGTGCGGCCTGAATCCGGCGGGTTGTCCTGTGCGCTTGTCTCTCGCCAACGCTGCGTGGCTGTGCAAGAAGAAGGGGTACTGAATGCGGGGATATGGCCCGCTCTACCAAGCAGATGGCGCCAACCAGATGGCGATGACCCAGCCGAAGCTCGATCTTCTGTCCGTCCTTGTGGTGGAGGACAGCAGCTTCATCCGCGCGGTCCTGACCGCCACCCTGCGCACCATCGGCATCGGCCGGGTGGAAGGGGTGGCGAGCGGCGCCGACGCCATTCGCTGGCTTGAGGAACGGCGCGCCGCCCTGCCGCCGGGGACCGCCCCGGTCGACCTGATCCTGTCCGATCTGGTGATGCCCGAGGTCAACGGGCTGATGCTGCTGCGCTGGATCCGCTACAGCCCGAAAAGCCCCGACAAGTTCCTGCCGGTCCTGATGCTGTCGGGCGCGGCCGACCGCCAGTATGTGGAACAGGCCCGCGACCTTGGCGCCACCGACTTCATCGCCAAGCCCTTCTCCGCGCACATCATCGCCAGCCGGTTGCTGTTCGCCATAGCCCGGCCGCGCCGCTTCGTTCTGGCCAAGGGGTATTTCGGACCGGACCGCCGCCGCGCCGACAAGCCGGTCGCCATGGATTGCCGGACGACTGCGCCGTCGGACATCCTGGTGGTGCACAGTGCGTCGAAGGCGCGCGGGATCGACCGCTTCCCGGTCATCTATTTCGACCTGCCCAACCGGCTGGGCGCCAAGGTCGGCATCGCCCCGCGCGACCCGGTGCCCACCCTGCCGCCGGAAGTGCTGGCCGCCGCGGAGGAGGAAATCCTTAACCGGGCCGGCGATTATGCCGTCTGGATCGGGGCGGAGGTTGAGGAGATGGGCCGTCGCGTCGACCGTCTGCCGCGGGAACCGGATGCCGTGTCCGGCCTGCTGGCCCAGGTCAACCGCTCGGCCCACGAGATGCGCGGCCAGGGCGGCATCTTCGGCTATCCGCTGATCACCCACATCGCCAAGTCGCTCTACGAGGCCACCCGCGGCGGCCTGACCGCGGTGACCGCCAACGAGCACCTGCTGTTCAAGGCCCATGTGGACGCGATCAAGGCGGTGATGACCGGCCGCGTCAGTGGCGACGGCGGCGCGACCGGGCAGCAGCTTCTGGCGTCGCTGGAGGTGGCGAAGCGGAAATACGCCAAGGCGACGGAGGTGGGGCGGGGGTGAGATCGTCCGTCAGCGACGAGCCTTCACCATGGTCGCCCAACCCCGCCCATCCCCTCACGCCGTCCGGATCTGCCCGATGAAGTTCGTCACGTCGCTGCGCAGGCTGTCGGCGTTCTGCTTGAGGGCGTCGGCCATCGCCAGAACCTCCTTCGCCATGCTTCCGGCGCGGCCGGCCTCGGTGCTGACCAGGGCGGCGTTGTGGGAGACCTGGTCGGTGCCGTCTGCCGCCTGACGGACGTTGCGGCCGATTTCCGCGGTTGCGGCGTTCTGTTCCTCCACCGCGGCGGCGACGGCGGAGATGTTCTCCTCGATGCGGGTGACGATGGTGCCGATGCCGCCGATGGCCTGCACGGTCTGGCTGGTGGCGGACTGGATCTCGGCGACCTTCGCGGTGATGTCGTCCGTCGCCTTGGCCGTCTGGCTGGCGAGTTGCTTCACCTCGCTCGCCACGACGGCGAAGCCCTTGCCGGCCTCGCCGGCCCGTGCCGCCTCGATGGTGGCATTGAGGGCGAGAAGATTGGTCTGGCTGGCGATGTCGGTGATCATCCGCACGATCTCGCCCACCTGCTGCGCGGCGTCGCTGAGATCGGCGATCACGCCGGCGGTGTGGCGCACGTCGGTGACCGCGCGTTCCGCCATATCGGTGGAACCCGCCATCTGGCGCCCGATCTCGGCGATGGAGGCGGTCAGCTCCTCCGTCGCGGCGGCCACGGCTTGGACGTTGCTGGACGCCCCTTCGGACGCGCGGGCGACCGACAGCACGTGATCTTCGGTGTCGGAGGCGATGCGGCTCATCTGCTCGGCGTTTCCGCGGAGGCCGCTGGCCGCGCCGGCCAGCCGTTCGGCCACCGATTCGATGTGGCGGTCGAACTCCTCCACCAGCCGTTCCAGCCGCTCCGCCTCGCGCAGGCGCTCGTCCTGTTGCCGCTGCTGTTCCGCGGCGAGCCGGTCGGCCTCGGCGAGGCTGAGACGGAACTGGTCCAGGCGGCGGGCCATGGCGCCCAACTCGTCGGCGCGTTCGGCCCCGGCGATGGTCAGCTCGCGCTCGCCCGCCTCCATTCGCGCCATGTCCGAGTTCAGGCGGGCGATCGGACGGGTGATGTTGCGGGCGACCAGAATGGCGATCAGCGTCATCGCCACCAGCAGCACGGCCACCCCGATGATGACGCCGGTGAGGCGGGCCATCGAGTCCCGCACGTCCCGGTTGGCAAGGACGATCAGGTTGTCGGCCACCCGCGTTTCAACGGTGCGCAGCATGTCGATGGTAACGGTGATGGTGTCGAACCACTTGCCGGCATCCACCCCCTGGTTTCCGGCGCCATAGGCGGAGGCGACGCCGATGCGGCGCATCCGTTCCACCTCTTCAACGACGCCGCCGGTGAAGGTGCGGTCGAAGAAGGCGGCTTCTTCCGCCGTCAGCTTGGCCTTCAGGCCGGACATCAACGCCTTGTATTCGCCGTTCAGTTCGATGAAGCGTTCATGCGCGTCGGCCGGGAACCGGTCCTTGCGGAAGGCGGCGCCGCCGACCGCCCGCTGCTGGCCCAAGCGTTCCTTCGCCTCCGACAGGGAGACCATGGCGTCGGCGGCGCGCAGCTGGTCGCCGTCGTTGGACATGCTGCGGGCTTGGCTGGCGGCGTCCAGCAGCTTGCGGATCATGACGGTGTAGCTCGCCACGGTCTCCAAGGGTGACTGGGTCATGGCGTTCACGCCGCTGCGCAGGCCAGTCAGCTGCGACAATGCGTCGCGGGCGGTGTTCATCGCCGCAGCCACATGGGGATCGCGGATGCGCACGGCGGCGAATTGCGGCATCAGGTTCGCCAGCTTGCCGTCCGATGCGGTCCGCACCGTCTCCATCCGCCGGCGGTCCTCGTCCAGCTTTCCGCTGAGGAACACCGACGACGACCCGCGCTCCTTCTGCAGTTCGTGCACGAGGCTGGTCATGCCGACCGACAGGCGGGTGACGGACGCCAGATCGTCGGCGCGTCGGCTCGCCTGCAACTGGTCCCACACCAGCAGCGACGATGTCACGACCACGCCCGCCATCGGAATGGACAGGGCGAGCGCCAGCTTCCGCATGACGCGCATATTGCCGAGGAGGCCGTCGGCGGCCTTCAAAAGCGAAACCATCTCACATCTCCAGCAGACGGGACCGTCTGGTCGCGTTTGGGCGCTTCTGCGACGCACCCGACCTTAGTAATATGAAGGCTAATGAGTTAAGGCACAGTTAGGTTTAACCACGACATAGTTGAGGGAATTGATTGGTCGCTCTTCCGTGCCGCCTTTCCGGCGCTTGCGCGGCGGCTTGCGGCGAAAGCACCGTCCCTGCCGCGCATCCCGCGAAATTTGCCTCGCTTCCGTCGCGTCAGGGCGGTAGAACGTCAGTCCCGGTCCGCAGGTCTCTTGGGTTCGTGGCGTGACCGGAGCGGTCTTCCGGAGCGTCCATGTCGAACAACGAATTCCATCGCATCAAGCGCCTGCCGCCCTACGTCTTCGCCGAAGTGAACGCGATGAAGGCGCGAGCTAGGGCCAACGGCGCCGACATCATCGACCTCGGCATGGGCAATCCCGACCAGGCGACCCCGCAGCACATCGTCGACAAGCTGGTCGAGGCCGTGCGCGATCCGAAGACGCACCGCTACTCGAACTCCCGCGGCATCCCCGGCCTGCGCAAGGCCCATGCCGCATATTACAAGCGCCGCTTCAACGTCGACATCGACCCCGAGACCGAGTGCATCGTCACCATCGGCTCGAAGGAAGGGTTGGCGAACCTCGCCCAGGCGATCACCAGCCCGGGCGACATCATCCTGGTGCCGAACCCCAGCTATCCGATCCATCCCTTCGGCTTCATCCTGGCCGGCGCCTCGGTGCGCCACCTGCCGGTGGGCATGGAGAATGGGGCGTCGACCGACATCGACAGCTTCATGATCATGCTGGAGCGCGCCGTGCGCCACAGCGTGCCGAAGCCGCTGGCGCTGGTGCTGAACTACCCGTCGAATCCGACGGCCGAGGTGGTCGGGCTGGACTTCTACCGCCCGATCGTGGAGTTCTGCCGCAAGCACGGCATCTACATCCTGTCCGATCTGGCCTATGCCGAGATCTTCTTCGACAACGACCCGCCGCCGTCGATCCTGGAGATCCCGGAAGCGCGCGAGATCGCGGTCGAGTTCACCTCGATGTCGAAGACCTATTCGATGGCCGGCTGGCGCATCGGCTTTGCGACCGGCAACAAGACGCTGATCACCGCGCTGGCCCGCATCAAGTCGTATCTCGACTACGGTGCCTTCACGCCGATCCAGGTCGCCGCCGCCGCCGCGCTGAACGGTCCGCAGGACTGCGTGCAGCAGGTCCGCGACATGTACAAGCAGCGCCGCGACGTGATGATCGAGGGGCTGGCCGCCGCCGGCTGGGAGGTTCCCAGCCCGAAGGCGTCGATGTTCGCCTGGGCGCCGATCCCGCCGCAGTTCGCCCATCTGGGCTCGCTGGAATTCTCCAAGCTGCTGCTGCAGCAGGCGGAGGTCGCGGTGGCGCCCGGCATCGGTTTCGGCGAATACGGCGACGGCCATGTCCGTCTGGCGATGGTGGAGAACGTCCACCGCATCCGTCAGGCGACCCGCAACATCAAGGAGTTCTTCCGTTCCAACGCCGGCGGCGTTGCGGCGAGCAAGGACCCGGCGGCCCGCGCCGCCCTTTTGGAATCCGAGAAAGCGAAAGCCTGATGCCGAACGCCCAGCAAGCCCCCCTGAAAATCGCCGTCGCCGGCCTTGGTACGGTCGGCGCCGGTGTCCTGAAGCTGCTGGACACGCAAGGTTCGCTGATCGAACAGCGCTGCGGCCGCCGGATCGAGGTGGTCGCGGTCAGCGCGCGGTCCAAGGGCAAGGACCGCGGCGTCGACCTGTCGCGCGTCCAGTGGTTCGACGATCCCGTCGCCATGGCCGCCCAGGCCGGTGCCGATCTGGTGGTGGAGTTGATCGGCGGGTCGGAAGGCCCGGCGCGCGACACCGTCGCCACCGCGCTGGAGACCGGCAAGCATGTGGTCACCGCGAACAAGGCTCTGCTGGCGGTCCATGGCACCGAGATCGCGCAGAAGGCCGAATCGCGCGGCCTGACCGTCGCCTTCGAGGCGGCGGTGGCCGGCGGTATCCCGATCATCAAGGGACTGCGCGAGGGTCTGGCCGCCAATGCCGTGTCGGAAATCCACGGCATCCTGAACGGCACCTGCAACTACATCCTGACGGAGATGCGGACCACCGGCCGCGACTTCGCCGACGTGCTGGCCGATGCCCAGGCCCTGGGTTATGCCGAGGCCGATCCCAGCTTCGACATCGACGGTGTCGATGCCGCCCACAAGCTGGCGATCCTCGCCTCCGTCGCCTTCGGCACGCCGGTCGATTTCTCCTCCGTCTACATCGAAGGCATCCGGCAGGTCTCGGCGGTCGATTTCGACTATGCCGACCAGTTGGGCTTCCGCATCAAGCTGCTGGGCATCGCACGTCGCACCGATGCGGGCGTCGAGCAGCGCGTCCATCCCTGCATGGTGCCGAAGACCGCGCCGATCGCGTCGGTCGACGGCGTGTTCAACGCCGTGGTTGCCCAGGCGGATTTCGCCGACCGCGTTCTGTTCGTCGGCCGCGGGGCCGGTGCCGGGCCGACCGCGTCGGCGGTGGTCGCCGACCTGATCGACATCGCCCGCGGGCGGTCTACGCCCACTTTCGGCGTTCCGGCCGATCGGCTGGGCGCGGCAACCCCCTCGCCGATGGAAGCCCGCCGCGGGTCGTACTACGTCCGCCTGATGGTGGTGGACCGCCCCGGTGTGATAGCGGATATCGCAGCGGCGATGCGTGACCAGAACGTCTCCATGGAGCAGTTCCTGCAGCGCGGCCGCTCGCCGGGCGAAGGCGTTCCGGTGGTCCTCACCACCCATGACACCGACGAGGCGGCCATGCAGCGCGCGCTTGCGACCATCGCGGCCAGCGACAACGTGCTGGAGCCGCCGCGGATGATCCGGATCGAGCAGTTCTAAGCCCTTCCCAAACAGGACAGTCCTGACCTGCCCCGTTTCCCAGAATAACCGAACACAGCCTTATACGACCGAAGAGTCGGGGGGAGCACACGATGTCTACGCCGTCTACGCATGTCGATCTGTCCCACATGGACCGCAACCTCGCGCTGGAGGCCGTCCGCGTGACCGAGGCCGCCGCCCTGTCGGCCTCGCTGCTGATGGGTCGCGGCGACGAGAAGCTGGCCGACCAGGCCGCGGTCGACGCCATGCGCCAGGCGCTCAACACGCTCTACATCGACGGCACCGTCGTGATCGGCGAGGGTGAGCGCGACGAGGCCCCGATGCTCTACATCGGCGAGAAGGTCGGTGCCGGCATCGGTTCCGGTCCGAAGGTCGACATCGCGCTCGACCCGCTGGAAGGCACCACCATCTGCGCCACCGGCGGTCCGAATTCGCTGGCCGTGATCGCCATGGCGGAGGAGGGCGGCTTCCTGAACGCCCCCGACGTGTACATGGACAAGATCGCCGTCGGCGCCGGCCTGCCGGACAACATCGTCGACCTGGACGAGACGCCGGCCAACAACCTGAAGGCGCTGGCCGCCGCCAAGGGCACCGAGGTGCAGGAGCTGCTGGTTTGCATCCTGAACCGTCCGCGCCATGCCGAGCTGATCGCCCGCGTCCGCGAAGCCGGCGCCCGCATCATGCTGATCAACGACGGCGACGTGTCGGGCGTCATCGCTACCAGCCAAGCCGGCACCGGTGTGGACATGTATGTCGGCTCCGGCGGTGCCCCGGAAGGCGTGCTTGCCGCCGCGGCCCTGCGCTGCATCGGCGGCCAGTTCCAGGGCCGTCTGCTGTTCCGCAACGACGACGAGCGCGCCCGTGCCGCCAAGTGGGGCGTCACCGACCTGGACAAGAAGTACAGCCTGCACGAGCTGGCGCGTGGCAATGTCATGTTCGCCGCGACCGGTGTCACCGACGGCGCCATGCTGAAGGGTGTCCGCCGCGTTCCGGGCGGCGCCTACACCCACTCGGTCATCATGCGCTCCAAGTCGGGTACGGTCCGCTACATCGAGGCGCACCACAACCTGTCGCGCAAGCCGGCCGTCAAGTAAGCCTGACAGCATCAAGCTTTTGTTTTCGAAGACGCGCGGAGGGAAACCCCCGCGCGTTTTTTTGTGCCCGCTTTGATCTGGCTCCATTTGCCTACGAAGGTTCTATCGAATTCGCGCAGGTCTGCCGCCGCCGCGCCGCAGAGGCCCTGCCATTGATTTCGCGGGTGCGGAAGGCAAAATAGCCTCATGTAATAGAGCGCCAAGCGCAGGAGATCATCATGGCCTACTCTTCGATGCAGTCAACGTCCTGTGAATTGTTTGATGTCGGAACAAAGGGAAGCACTGTCTTTCAACGTGTCGTTCATTGGGTTCGCGAACGAATTGAACTTCGTCGCGCGGAAAGTGAGCTGAACCACATGTCCGACGCCGAACTGTCCGACATCGGTCTGACCCGGGGCGAGATCCACAACGCGGTTCGTCGCGGCTATTGATAGCCGGACTATCGAAGGGCTTGCCCAAAGCGTCTGGCGCCCGGCGGTCCATCCGAGTCCCGAATGCGGAAAGCCCCGGGAAATTGCCGGGGCTTTCGCATATGCACAGGCATTAACCTTTTCTTCATCGACCCTGCCCATGCGGCACATATGCCTGGGAGGGGTTGCGCGCTGCAGCAGAGTTATGGTTAATGCAGTTTAACATTAACCCCGGTTCTGTTCTAAAATGGAAACGGGGCGCCTTCGGGAACCCCAATACTCCGTGAGAGCCGTGGTCGCATGAGTCTCATTCATCGCCTTCAGTCGCTGGAAGCGGAGCGCGACGCCGCCCGGGAGGAGGCCGAGCGCGCCAATCTCGCCAAGTCGAAGTTCCTCGCCGCGGCCAGCCACGATCTCCGCCAACCCCTGCAAGCCCTGTTCTTCCTGTCCGCGGCCCTGGCCCGCCATGTCGGCGACCACAACGGGCGCGACCTGCTGTCCCGGCTCGACCAGGGGCTGGATACCATGAAAGGGCTGCTGGACGGCTTGCTGGAGGTTTCCCGGCTGGAGGCGGGCGTGGTCACGCCGGTGCTGGACACGTTTGCCGCCAGCGAGATCACAGACGCGCTCGATTCCGCCTATGCCGAGCAGGCCACCGCCAAGGGGCTGGTCTGGCGGGTGGAGGGCTGCGAGGCCGTTCTGCGGACGGACCGCGGATTGCTGATGCAGCTGTTGCGCAATCTGGTCGACAACGCCCTGCGCTATACCGAGGCCGGCGCCATCCGCATCCGCTGCCGGGTCGATGGCGAGAGGCTGGCCATCGAGGTGCAGGACACCGGTATCGGCATCCCGCCCGAACATCTCGACCGCATCTTCGAGGAGTTTCATCAGGTCGGCAATCCGGAGCGCGACCGGCTGCGCGGCCTTGGGCTGGGGCTTGCCATCGTGCGGCGGCTGTCGCAGCTGCTCGACCATCCGGTACAGGTGCGCTCGGTGCAGGGGCAGGGCTCCGCCTTCCGGGTGCTGGTGCCGCTGGCTCCGGCCCGCCTGATCCCCACCCGCGCGGGCGGGGTGGATCGCCGGCCGGTGATCGACCGGCCGCGGCTGGCGGTGCTGGTGGACGACGACGCCGTGGTGCTGCTGGGGCTGCAAACGGTGCTGACCGAGTGGGGATTCCGCGTGGTCGCGGCGGACGGCCCCGACCGGGCGATGGACCGGCTGGAGGCTCTGGACCGGGCGCCGGACATCGTCATCGCCGATTACCGGCTGCGCGAGGGGCGTGTCGGCACGGAAGTGATCCGCCGCGTCCGTGAACGTTATGGGGAGGAGATCCCCGCCATGATCCTGACCGGCGAGACCGGCATCGACACGCTGGCCGACGTCTCCGCCCATGGCGTGGCCGTGCTGCACAAGCCCGTGACCCCGCGCCAACTGCAGGCCGAGGTCGACAGGCTGCTTCGGATCAAGCGCGTCGACGGCGTCGCCCAAATCGCCCAGTGACAGGGTCGCCCAGTAACGGGGGCGTCCGATAAGGGCGGAGGCGGTCGTGCCGCCGCACCACCAATCGATCTCAGATCAGCGCACCTTGGCGCGCCTCATCCTCCGCCCCATCGGCGGGGGCTTCTTCGTTTCCGCCATGTCCATTCAGCGCAACCTGCCCGGCTTCGGTCAGGCGGCAGACCAACCAGTCCGGCTTCAGCGGATTGTCGAACCAGCGTTCCGCCCAGCCGGCCTTCAGGCAGGCCTCGACGGTCGCCTTCTTCACGCGCTGGCCCCGTTCGTCGAACAGCGGCAGCTTGCCGCCCGGCTGGTTCAGACCGCGGCGCAGCCAAGCCCCCTGAACGTCTGACGGGGCGCTGCGGGACGGGGAACGGCGGGGCTTGGCCATGGATGGGCAACTCTTGCGGAAGCGGGATGGGGCGGGGGGTGCCGGCCCCGGCGGGGGCTGTGGCAAAGTGGGGGCATCCTACGCGAAAGCGCATCGCAGGTGCATCGAAAAGGAGGAACCCTTCCATGCCCGAAACCGGCACAGACCATCTCGTCTTCGCCTACATCACCGCGGGTTCCAGGGAGGAAGCGCTCCGCATCGGCCGCACCCTGGTGGAGGAGCGTCTGGCCGCCTGCGCCAACGTGCTGGACGGCATGACCTCCGTCTACCGATGGAACGGCGCTGTCGAACAGGCGGACGAAGCGGTGCTGATCGCCAAGACCCGATCCTCGCTGTTCGACCGTCTGACCGCCCGCGTGCGCGACCTGCACAGCTACGATACCCCTTGCGTGGTGGAGCTTGCGGTCGGGCGCGGCAATCCCGCCTATCTGGACTGGCTGCGGGTGGAGACGGCCTGATCGGCCGGGAGGCGGAAGGGGCGCGCAACCGGCACATGCCGAAACAGGATCTTGACGTCGATCAAGGTCGCGCGCTGCAGTTGACGGTACCGGTGACGCGACTTGGCCGCTCCTTCGGGCGAGCGCGATAGCCGACGCCGACCGGCGCGTCGCCGAACACCTTTATCGAGGACATCGAGACCATGGACGATTGCTCCGCACACGGCCCCACCCCCCTGTCGCTGGACGAGGCGGTCGCGCGCGTCGCGCAGGGCTACGGCGCCGTGACCGGGACGGAGGAAGTGCCGCTGCGCCAGGCGCTCGGCCGCATGCTGGCGGAGGAGGTGATGGCTCCGGTCAATGTACCGCCGGCCGACGTGTCCGCCATGGACGGTTGGGCCTATGCCGCCGATGCCGGAGAGGGGTTCCGGCGCCTCGACATCGTGGGGCGCGTGCCGGCGGGCTCCAAGTTCGAGGGAACCGTCGGACCGGGGCAGGCGGTGCGCATCTTCACCGGCGCGCCGGCCCCGGCCGGCGTCGATACGGTGGCGATGCAGGAGGATTGCCGGACGGACGGCGATGCCGTTCTGGTCCCGGCCTCGCTGAAGCGGGGCTCCAATATCCGTTCGGCGGGAGAGGACATGACGGCCGGCGCCGTCGTTCTGCACCCCGGCCAGCGGATGCGGGCACAGGAGGTCGGGCTCGCCGCCGCGGTCGGCCGTTCCAGCCTGACGGTGCGCAAGCGGCTGACGGTGGTGCTGTTCTCCACCGGTGACGAGCTGCGGGAGCCGGGGGTGCCGAAGCCCGACCATGCCATTTATGACGCCAACCGCTACACGCTGGCGGCACAGCTCGATGCGCTGGGGGTGGAGGTGCGCGATCTCGGCATCCTGCCCGACCGGCCGGAGGCCACCCGCGCGGCGCTGGCCGATGCCGCCGGCACCGCCGACCTGATCGTCACCAGCGGCGGCGTGTCGGTGGGCGAGGAGGACCATGTCAAGGCGGCGGTCAACGCACTTGGCTCCATCGACCTGTGGACGCTGGCGATCAAGCCGGGAAAGCCACTGGCGCTGGGCCGGGTCGGCGACACGCCCTTCCTGGGGCTGCCCGGCAACCCGGTCTCGGCCATGGTCACCTTCCTGCTGGTCGGCCGGCCTCTGGTTCTGCGCCTGTCGGGGGCGTCCAGCATCGCCACGCCGCGCAGTCTGGTGGTCGCCGACTTCACCTTCACCAAGAAGCCCGGCCGCCGCGAGTTCCTGCGTGCCCGGCTGGAGCGTGGCGAAGACGGCCGGCCGGTCGCCGTGAAGTTTCCCAGCGACAGCTCCGGTGTGCTGACCTCGATGGTGGAGGCCGACGGGCTGGTCGACATGCCGGCCGAGGCAACCGCCGTTCGGCCGGGCGATCTGGTCGATTTCCTGCCATTCACCGGCCTGTTCGCGTGACGCTGGAGCAGCTGCGCATCTTCGCCACGGTGGCGGAGATGCTGCACTTCACCCGCGCCGCGGAGGTGCTGCACCTGTCGCAACCGGCGGTCAGCGCCGCCATCGCCGCGCTGGAGGCGGAGCACGGCCTGCGTCTGTTCGACCGCATCGGCCGCCGGGTGGAACTGACCGCCGCCGGCCAGCTGCTGCATGGTCAGGCCCGTGCCATCCTGGCGAAGGTGGAAGAGGCCGGCACCATGCTGGCCGAGCTGTCGGGCCTGTCGCGCGGATCATTGCGGTTGGCAGCCAGCCAGACGGTCGGCAACCACTGGCTGCCGCCGCGCCTGTTGCGCTTCGCCGAGGCTTATCCGGGCATCCGCGTCGACTTGTCCATCGGCAACACCGAACAGGTCGCGGAGGCCGTGCGGGATGGCCGGGCCGAGCTGGGCATCGCCGAGGGCGCGGTGGCCGATCCGGCACTGGTCAGCGAACCGATCGAGGGCGACCGGCTGCGGCTGGTGGTGGGCGGTAGCCATCCCTGGGCAGCGCTTGGGCGGGTGGACCGCGAGGCGCTGGCTGCAGGGCGCTGGATCCTGCGCGAACCCGGCTCCGGCACGCGCGCACTGTTCGAGGTGGCGATGCGCGGCGCGGGGGTGGAGCCGGCCGGGCTAGACGTTGCGATGACGCTGCCGGGTGGCGGGGTGATCCGGGCCGCGCTATTGGCCGGCATCGGCGCGAGCGTTCTGTCGGACCTGATCGTCGCGGAGGATCTTGCCGCCGGACGGATCGTCGCGCTGGAGGGGCTGGATTTACCGGCCCGGCCATTCCATCTGCTGCGCCACCGCGACCGCTACCGCAGCATCGCCGAACGGGCGTTCGTGCGCGTCGCGGTAGGGGATATTCCCTCTCCCTCCCGGGGAGAGGGTTAGGGTGAGGGGGACGCGGTGCGGCACTTTCCCGAAAATCCAACCTGTGCTTCCCCCTCACCCCGACCCTCTCCCCGGGAGGGAGAGGGAGATCCCGGAGGGCTATCGTAAGGTGCCATCGGCACTTCGGCTTATCGCCATAGCCCGATTATCGGCGCTATAACCGGGCATTCCCGCTTCCGGTTGTAAGGCGACATGATGGTACGGCTGCTGACGCTGCTCTGGGTCCTTGCGGTGATGGCCTTCCTAGGCACTCCGGTCCGCGCCGACTACACGCCGCCGGGGGCGCTGTCCGATGCCACCGCCTATGCCAACGGGCTGCTGCTGAAATCGCCGCCGCAGCCGAAGCCGCAGGTGATCGCCGACCTGCTGAAGCAGGCGCGCGCCGCCCGCGACCGCAAGGACATGGCGGGCGCCATCCAGGCCTATGAGAAGACCATCACCCAGGGCGGCGGCTCGCCGTCGGTCTGGCTGGAGTTGAGCGCGGCCTGGATGGCGGCGACTCCGCCCAACAAGGACCGCGCGCTGCAGAGCGCCGTGATGGCCGGCCAGTTCAACCCGAAGGACGAGGAACGCGTCGCCATCCTCTGGCGCATCGCCACGCTGATGGACGAGGCTTTCGGCAAGCCGGACGAGGCGGTCAAGGCGCTGAAGTCCATCCGCGAACTGGCGCCGAAGCTGGAAGCGGCCACCCTCGACACCCAGGCGCCGAAGCTGGAGGAGCGGTTCGTCGCCATGCGCCGCAAGGCCGGGCTTGCGATGACCGGCGTCACCGTCAACGCCGAGGGCACCAGCCCGCGCGTCTGCTTCCAGTTCTCCGACAGGCTGAGTGGCAAGCAAGGCCTGCGCTTCGACGATTACGTGCGGGTGGAGCCGCCGACCAAGACCGCGCTCGAAGCGCGGGAGAACAGCCTGTGCCTGCGCGGCGTCACCCATGGCAACGGCTACACCGTCACACTGCGCCAGGGCCTGTCCGGCGAGGATGGCGTGGCGTTGAAGGCCGACGAGACCCAGCGCGTGCGCGTGCCCGACCGGCCGTCGATGGCGGCCTTCCGCGGCTCTTCCTACATCCTGCCGCGCAAGGGTGCCGACGGCATTCCGGTGGTCAGCGTCAACACCGATCGGCTGGATGTGTCGGTCTACCGCATCGCCGACCGCGCGCTGGTGTCCAACAAGTATGAAGGCAGCATCTTCAGCGAACTGACCGGCTATTCCGCCGACCGGCTGGCCCAGGAGAATGGCGAACTGGTGTGGTCCGGCTCGCTGGAGGTGAAGGGGGAGCGCAACCGCGACGTCACCGCCGCCATTCCCTTCCGGCAGGCGGTGGGCGACGACCCGAAAGCCGGCCTCTATGTCGTCACCGCCCGTCCGCATGACACGGAGGATGCCGACCGCTGGGACGCGCTGGCGACCCAGTGGGTGCTGTTGTCCGACATCGGCCTGACGAGCTTCCGCGGTGCCGACGGTTTGACCGTCTTCGCCCGCTCCTTCGGCTCGGCCAAGCCGCTGCCAGGGGTGGATGTGGCGCTGGTCGCCCGCAACAATTCCGAACTGGCCCGCGCAAAGACCGACGAGTTCGGCCGTGCCCGCTTCGCGCCCGGCTTGCTGAAGACCGGCGGCAATGCGCCCGAGATGGTGATGGCCTATCTTGGTACCGATTTCGCCATGCAGGACCTGACCGGCGCCGCCTTCGACCTCAGCGACCGCGGGGTCGGCGGGCGTCAGGCGCCGGGACCGATGGACGCCTTCGTCTATGCCGACCGCGGCGTCTACCGCCAGGGTGAGACGGTGAACCTGTCGATCCTGCTCCGCGACGACAAGACCGAGGCGGTCGACAATTTCCCGCTGACCGTGAAGGTGCTGCGCCCCAGCGGTACGGAGTATTACAGCGGCGCCCTCAAGGGGCAGGAGGCCGGCGGCTTCTTCCTGCCGCTGAACCTGACCCGCACGGCTCCGCTGGGCGGCTGGGCGGTGCTGGTCTACAGCGACCCCAAGGGCGAGCCGATCGGCCGCGGGGAGTTCCAGGTCGAGGATTTCGTGCCGATCAAGCTGGCGCTCGACCTGACCGCCAGCGCGCCGATCCTGGTGCCGGCGCAACCCTTCGAGGTGACGGCGCAGGGTCGCTTCCTCTACGGTCCGCCGGCCGCCGGCCTGGACGGCACCGCCGAGGTAGCGCTGAAGCCCGACCCGATGCCTTATCCGGCCTTCAAGGATTACCGCTTCGGCCGGGTGCAGGACAACCCGACCGAGCGGCTCGACCCGCTGGAGTTTCCCACCACCGACGATCAGGGCGTTTCGCGCATCGCGGTTACGCTGCCGGAGGTGCCGGACACCAGCAAGCCGCTGCGCGCCGACATCCGCGTCACCCTGTCGGAGCCGGGTGGGCGTCCGGTCCACAAGTCGGTGAGCGTGCCGGTCCGGCCAAAGACCCATGCGCTGGGTCTGCGCCCGCGCTTCTCCGATGGGCGCATCGGCGAGGGGGCGGAGGCCGCCTTCGACCTCGTCGCCGTGGCGCCGGACGGTAGCGCCGTCGCCAAGCCCGGCATCACGTGGGAACTGGTGGAGGAGCGGGTTTCCTTCGTCTGGTTCCGTCGCGACGGCCGCTACAGCTACAACGCCACGGTGCGCGACGTGCCGCTGGCGTCCGGCACCGTCGATGTCGCCGCCGACAAACCGGCGCAGGTGGCGCTCGGCAAGCGCGACTTCGGCCGCTACCGGCTGGAGGTGACGGACAAGGCGGCTGGCGTCGCCAGCTCCTACCGCTTCTATTCCGGCTGGGCGAGCGGTGACGAGACGGCCGACATCCCGGACAAGCTGGAGGTCTCGACCGACAAGCAGTCCTACAAGCCCGGCGAGACCGCCCGCATCCGCGTGGCGCCGCCCTTCGCCGGCGAACTGCTGGTGACGGTGGCGACCGACCGCATCTTCGACGTGCGCACCATTTCGGTCCCAGCCGAGGGCACGACGGTGGAAATCCCGGTCGATGCCGCCTGGGGTCCCGGCGCCTATGTCACCGCCACCGCCTACCGTCCGCCGGTCAAGGGCCGCGAACGCCAGCCGGTGCGCGCCATGGGCGTCGCCTGGGTCGGCGTCGATCCCTCGGTCCGCACGCTGGCCGTCACGCTCGACGCGCCGCAGGTGCTGCGCCCGCGCAGCCGGCTGGAAGTCGGGGTGAAGGTTGCCGCCGCCGATGGAGGGTCGATGGAAGACACCTATGTCACGCTGGCCGCGGTGGACGAGGGCATCCTGCGGCTGACCGACTTCGCCAGCCCGCAGCCGGAAAAGTATTATTTCGGCAAGCGCCGGCTGGGGCTCGACATCCGCGACGATTACGGCCGGCTGATCGACCCGCTCGACGGCCCCTATGGCGCCATGCGCCAGGGCGGCGATTCCAGCGGGGCCGGTCTGCCGGTGGTGCCCTTCACCGTGGTCTCGCTGTTCCAGGGGCCGGTGAAGGTGGGGGCCGACGGCACCGCCCGCATCGGTTTCGACGTGCCGGACTTCAATGGCGAGCTTCGCGTCATGGCGGTGGCCTACAGCCGTGGCCGGGTCGGCTCCGCCGCCGGGCCGGTGACGGTGCGCGATCCGCTGGTGGCCGACGCCATCCTGCCGCGCTTCCTCGCCCCCGGCGACGACAGCCGGGTGACCCTGTCGCTTCACAATGTGGAGGCGGCGGCCGGCACCTATGAGGTCGCGGTCACCGCGCAGGATGCGGTGTCGGTGGAGGGCGGCACCCTGTCCGTCCCGCTGGCGAAGGGCGAGCGCAAGACGCTGGTCGTGCCGCTGAAGGGTGTCGCCGCCGGTATCGGCCATGTCGCCGTCGCGGTGAAGGGGCCGGAGAACCTGGCGCTGAGCCACGAATACGGCATCACCGTCCGCCCGGCGCGTGCGGTGGAGACGCAGTTCGTCACCCGCCAGATCGCACCCGGCGAGAGCGTCCGCTTCGACGGGGCGGAACTGGCGACCTATCTGCCGGGGACGACCAACTGGTCGGCCAGCTTTACCACGGCGCCGCCCTTCGATGTCGGCGGCATCCTGCGGGCGCTCGACCGCTATCCCTTCGGCTGCCTGGAGCAGACCGTCAGCCGCGCCCTGCCGCTGCTGGTGGTGCGCGACGTGGAACTGGCACTGGGCAAGGACCGCAAGCCGGACGACGGCCTGGAGGCGCGGGTTCAGCAGGCGATCTCCCGCACGCTGGACAAGCAGCGCTTCGACGGCGCCTTCGGCCTGTGGGGCGCCCATGACGAAGCAGACGGCTGGCTGACCGCCTATGCCACCGAGTTCCTGATCCGCGCCAAGCAGAAGGGCGAGGCGGTTCCGGACAAGCCGCTGACCGATGCGTTGTCCTGGCTGCGTCAGCGCGCCATCGCCAGCGCAACGGAGCCGGCGGATCTGACGGTGCGCGCCTATGCCCTGCACACGCTGGCGCTGGCCGGCGTGTCGCTGCCTGGGCCGGCGCGCTACCTGCACGACACCGCGCTGGAGAAGCTGCCGACGCCGCTCGCCAAGGGCCAGCTGGGGGCGGCACTGGCCCGCATGGGCGATCAGGAGCGGGCGGCCAGCGCCTTCGACAGCGCGGTCGGCCATCTGGCGCGCGAGGACTGGCATGTCGATTACGGCTCCACCGTCCGCGACTCCGCGGCACTGGTGGCGCTGATGACCGAGGTCAACATGGCCGGCAACCGCATCCCGGCCCTGATCGACCGGCTGCCGGCCTCCGCCACCGCCGCCAACCGCACCAACACGCAGGAAAAGGCGTGGTCGGTGCTGGCCGCCGACGCGCTGCTGCGCGGCGCGCCGGCCAAGGTGGAGGTGACGCTGGGCGGCACCCGGCGCGACGGGGCACGGGTCGACCTGACCCCGACGCTGGCACAGTTGAAGGCCGGCATCCCGGTCGCCAACTCGGGCAAGGCGGCGGTGTGGCAGGCGGTGTCGCTGTCCGGCGTTCCGGTGGCGCCGCAGCCTGCCGCGCGCGAGGGGTTGCGCATCAAGCGCAACTTCTTCACCCGCAAGGGTGAGGTGCTGAACCTCGACGGCATAAAGCAGAACGACGTCTTCGTGGTGGTGCTGGAAGGCGAGGCCAATACCAAGCTGTTCCATCAGGGCATGGTGACCCACGCGCTGCCCGCCGGCTGGGAGATCGAGAACGCCAAGCTGGGCGGCGGCACGCCGGAGGAGATGCAGTGGCTGGGCGACCTCAGCTACACCCGCACGACAGAGGCGCGCGACGACCGCTATGTCGCCGCAGTGGACCTGACGGAGGACCAGCAGAGCTTCAAGCTGGCCTTCATCGTCCGCGCCATCACCCCCGGCACCTATGAACTGCCGGGCGCGACGGTGGAGGACATGTACAAGCCGCGTTTCTTCGCCCGCCAAAACACCGGGCGGATCACGGTCCATCCGGCGGAGTGACGATTGGCGCGGAGGTGGTTCCGGCAGCGTTGGGTGCGGCAGACGGGTATCGCCGCAGCCGCTGTCGCGGCTCTGTTGGGCACGGCGCTGGCGCTCGACCGGCTGTTCCCGCCGCCGCTGGACCGGCTGGCCGATCTGTCGGTGACGGTCACCGACCGCAGGGGCCAGCCGCTGCGCGTCTTCACCAACGGGGCGGGGGCATGGCGTCTGCCGGCGACGATCGAGGACGTGTCGCCCCTGTTCGTCGAGCTGCTGCTGGCCTATGAGGACCAGCGATTCGAAAGCCATGCCGGCGTCGATCCGCTGGCGGTGCTGCGGGCGGCTGCACAGAACTTGGGGGCGGGGCGGGTGGTGTCCGGCGCCTCCACCATCACCATGCAGGTTGCCCGCCTGCTGGAGCCGCGACCGCGCACCTTTACGGCCAAGCTGATCGAGGCGGCGCGGGCGGCGCAGCTGGAATGGCGCTACAGCAAGCGCGACATCCTCGGCATGTACCTGACGCTGGCCCCCTATGGCGGCAATATCGAAGGGATTCGCGCGGCCTCCCTGATGCTGCTGGGCAAATCGCCGGTGGAGTTGGACGCGGCGGAGGCGGCGCTGCTGGTCTCGCTGCCGCAGTCGCCGTCCCGGCTGCGGCCCGACCGCTACCCGGAGCGGGCGCAGGCGGCGCGCGACAAGGTTCTCGACCGTGTGGCGGAGGCGAGCGCCCTGTCGCCCAAGGCGGTGGCGGAGGCCAAGTCGCTGCCCGTGCCGTCGGCGCGGCTATCCCTGCCGGCCTTGGCCCCGCATCTGGCCGAACGGTTGCGCAGCGCCAATCCCGGCCGGGCAGAGATCGCCACCACCATCGACGGCACGCTGCAACAGGCGGTGGAGGCGCTTGGCCGACGCGCGGCGGAGACGCTGAATCCGCAGGCCGGGCTGGCGGTGCTGGTGGTGGACAACCGCGACCGCTCGGTGCTGGCCTATCTCGGCAGCCCCAACGCGCTGGACGAGACGCGCCAGGGGCCTATCGACATGGTGCGGGCGGTGCGCTCGCCGGGATCGGCGCTGAAGCCCTTCATATACGGGCTGGGCTTCGACGACGGCATCATCCACCCGCTGACGCAGATCGCCGACGTCTCCACCCGCTTCGGCGACTGGGCCCCGCGCAATTTCGACCGCAGCTTCACCGGCGACCTGACGGTGATGGAGGCGCTGCAACGCTCGCTGAACGTGCCGGCGGTTCTGGTGCTCGACCGGGTGGGGCCGCTGCGCTTCGCCGATGCGCTGCGGCGGGCCGGCGCGCGGCTGGTGCTGCCGCAGGGCACGACGCTGCCGGGCCTGCCGGTGGCCCTTGGCGGGGCGTCGATCAGCCTGTGGGACATGACGGCGCTGTACAGCGGGGTTGCCCGCGACGGGCTGGTTGGGCCTTTGCGGACCAGGACCGACGAGTCGGGTGGGGCGGAACACCGGCTGCTGTCAGCCACGGCGGCGCAGCAGGTTCGGGCGATCCTGGAAGGCTCCCCGCCGCCGCCGGGCGTGGTGCAGGCGCAGGAACTGCGCGGCAGCGGGCCGGTGGCACTGAAGACCGGCACCAGCTATGGCTTTCGCGACGCCTGGGCCTTCGGCGTGACTGGGCGCTATACGGTCGGCGTGTGGGTCGGCCGCCCGGACGGTACGCCCAGTCCCGACCATTACGGCCGCAACACCGCGGCACCGCTGCTGTTCGAGGTGTTCGACCGGCTTCCGGCCGACCGCGGCCGGCCCGCCGGCCCGGTTCGCAACGAGACTCCGCCGGAACTGCTGCGACGCCTTCGTCCCGGCGATGTCGAGATTGCCGGCTCCCGCCAGATCGATGGGCTGCGCCTGACATTCCCGGTCAGCGACATGGTTCTGGAAGCGCTGGGGCCTGACGGGAAGGGGGAGCCGATGACCCTGACCGCCACCGGCGGGCGGAGGCCGCTGTCCTGGCTGATCGACGGGCGCCGGATCGCCCAGTCGCCCATCGCGCGGGAGGTGGTGTGGCGACCGGACGGTCCGGGGCTGGTTCGCGTCACGGTGCTCGATGCCGACGGCCGCAGCGACAGCGCGACCGTCGAGATTCGCTGAGGATTAAACGATCTAGGACGCGCGGCGCAGGCCGAAGGACGCGTCGCCGCGCCGGCTCCACACCCGTGTGCGGACCCGCATCTGCTTCTGGCAATCCACAGAGCAATAGAGCGGTGCCGGCCCCCGCGACGACGGACGGACGAATGGACGGCCGCAGCAGGCGCAATGCAGCTGGCGAGTCGCGGAGTGCGGGGTGTTGGCCGGACGGGCGGAGGCGGACATGGTCACGACGAAGGTGGGTTGTTTCGGGTGAGCGCGAATATAGGGGAGCTGTGTTGCAGTTCCATGCTCGGGAAAGCTCTTAGGACTGAATGGGTAGTGGGGCTATCCGGCGGCCGGCGGCGATTGACCGCATCCCTCCGACGGCCTATCTGAAAAGGCGGAGCAATAAGCGGGAGCGTTGCGGTAGCAATGGGCGTCACCGACCGGCTGCGGAGGTTGACGGGCATGGCGGGGACGGTGGTCCTGGCGATGGCCCTGGGGATGCTCGTCCTGCTGCTGTGGCAAGGCACCGCCGTCGCCGCATGCCCGCATGACGGCTACAGCCCTTCGCCCGCGGCCAAGGCGCCGCAACACCTGCAATCCGCGGCGATCACCGACCATGCCCGGCAGGTTCCCGCCCAGTCGCAAGGATCAGGCCATCAGGAAGCAGCTCACCATGCTGTACTGCAGCCCTGTTGCGGCGGCATGGCCTGCGCCGCCATGACGGCGGTTGTGCCTGGGGGAGAGTTGGTTGTTCCGGTCGTGCTGGCGAGGTCGATGCCGGGATGGCCCGCCGGACCGTTGCGCGAGGGGCAGGGGGTGCGTCCGGACCTGCCGCCACCGCGGCTGGGATGAAGCGTTCGCGTTGTCCGCGTCCGCTCCGGGCGTGACGGCGCATTCGGTACATTCCCCCAATTCGAAATTCCGGTGTCCGCAATGACTTTTGCGCTTTCGCGCCGCCGTCTGCTGTCGACGGCCATGGCCGGCGGCTGTGCCGCCCTGCTGCCCGCCTTTCCCCGTTCCACCCTGGCCGCCGCGCCGGCCGCGGATCAGCCCGTCGGCTTGACCCCCGTTGGATTGACCATCGAGCGCCGTACGCTGGACGTGAACGGCAAGGCGGCGAGCGTGTTCGGCATCCGCCAGCCCGACGGTACGCATGGACTGGTCCTTGATCCCGGACGGCGGTTCCTGGTCGATCTCGCCAACCGGGCGGGGGAAGATGCGGTGATCCACTGGCATGGTCAGACTCCGCCCTATGCCCAGGATGGCGTTGCCGACATGAACCGCCCGACCATCCCCAACGGCGGCTCTGCAAGCTACGACTTCGCGCCGCGGACGGGCACGCACTGGATGCACTCCCACCACGGCCTGCAGGAACAGCTGCTGATGGCCGCCCCACTGGTGGTCCGAAGTGCCGACGACCTCCGTGCCGACGAGCAGGAGGTGACCATCCTGCTGCATGACTTCACCTTTCGCGATCCGGCGGAGGTTTTGGCGTCATTGACCGGATCGGCCGGCGGGACGGGGCATGGCGGTCACGGCCAGATGGGGCATGGCTCCCACGGCTCCATGGGGCACGGGTCCATGAATCACGGCGGGGCGGCTCATGGTTCCGCGGGGCATGCCATGTCCGGCGGCATGTCGATGGACCTGAACGACGTCGAGTATGACGCCTATCTCGCCAACGACCGCACGCTCGCCGACCCCGAGGTGGTCCGGGTGGAGCGGGGCGGCCGGGCGCGGCTGCGGGTGATCAACGGCGCCACATCAACCGCCTTCCATCTCGATCTGGGGCGCCTGACTGGTGAGGTGGTCGCGGCGGACGGCAATCCGGTGCATCCGGTCGCCGGCAACCGCTTTGGGATCAGCATGGGGCAGCGGCTCGACATCCGGCTGACGCTGCCCTCCGAAGGCGGCGCCTTTCCGATCCTTGCCCTGCGCGAAGGCGCGGCGCAGCGGACCGGCCTCATCCTCGCCACGGCCGGCGCCATTGTGCAGCGGGTGGCGGAACAGGGAGAGGCCGCGACCGAAGCGCTCGACCTGTCGCTGGAGCGGCGGCTCGTTGCCGAACGGTCTCTCGGCACCCGCGCGGCGGATCTGTCGGCGCGGGTGCGCCTGACCGGATCTATGACGCCCTATGTCTGGAGCCTTGACGACCGGACCTTCGGCACGCACGCGCCGCTGGTGGTTCGGCAGGGACAGCGGGTGGAACTGACCTTCGAGAACCCGTCGATGATGGCGCACCCCATGCACCTGCACGGCCATCATTTCCAGGTGGTGGCGATCGACGGCCGCCCGGTGGTGGGGGCGGTGCGCGACACCGTGCTGGTGCCGACGATGGGCAGCGTGACGGTGGCCTTCGACGCCGACAACCCCGGCCGCTGGCCGCTCCACTGCCACAACCTGCTGCATATGGCGACGGGGATGATGACGGAGGTGGTGGTCGAGGGGGCGGGGTAACGAAGGCAAAGTGCCGGTGCCCCCTCTCTTCCACGGCTTCGCCGCGGGTCCCTCCCTCCCGCTCTCGGCGGACCGAAGGTCCGTCCGATGGAGGGGGAGGGTTAGGGAGGGGGCATCCTTGGCAGTTTCAACCCTCAATAATGCGGCGGGGGTCGGTCGTCCTGCGGCGAGGCGATCGCGTACTCCGCCGCCTCCACCCGGTCGCGCATGCGCTTCAGCTGTGCGGTCAGGCGGTCGATGGTCTGGCCCTGGGCGAAGATGACCTCCGACATTTCCTCTGCCATCCGCTCGTGGTGGGCGAGGCGGCTTTCCAGGTCGGCCAGACGCTCTTCGATAAGTCGCTGTTCGAGGGCGGGATCCATGGGGCACCGGTCAGACAGTGAAAAACGGGGAGGGGCCGCAAGATGGACCATTCCCCGCTTCGGGTCGAGGTGCCTTTCTGCTCAAACCATCGCCGTGGTGCCGGCCAGCCAGCCGGATAGGCCGGTCAGCAGCAGGACGGTCAGGCTCGCCAGCCGCAGGGTCAGCGGCGCCATCGCCAGCCCGCCCATCAGCTTGTCGTTGCGCAGCAGCAACAGCATCGGGATCAGGATGAAGGGCAGGGTCAGGGCCAGAACCACCTGGCTCAAGACCAGCAGTTCATCCACCGCACCGTCGCCGGCACTGCCCAGAACCGCCAGCGCCGGGATCAGCGAGGCGCCGCGGGTGATCAGCGCACGGGTGACGGGGCGCAGGCGCAGGTTCAGGAAGCCTTCCGTCACCATCTGGCCTGCCATGGTACCGGTGGTGGTGGAGCTCTGCCCGGCGGCCAGCAGGGCGATGGCGAAGATCAGCGCGGCGGCCCCGCCGATGCTGCTGCCCAGCAGGGCGTGCGCGTCCTCGATGCCGGGGGTGCTGCCGGTGGTGACGCCCTGGAACGCGACCGCGGCGACCGCCAGGATGGAGCCGTTGACCAGACCGGCCAGCGCCAGGGCGGTCGACAGGTCGATGGTCAGCCAGCGGGCGGCCTGTCGGCGCTCCTCCGCCGTCTTCACCTCGGCCAGCCGCGAGCGGACCAGTCCGGAGTGCAGGAACAGGTTGTGCGGCATGACGGTGGCGCCGATGATGCCCAGCGACAGGTACAGCATCTCCGGATCGCGGGCCAACTCGATGGTCGGAACCAGCCCGGCCAGCAGGGCGCTGGGATCGGGGCGGGCGATCACCAACTCCCAGGCGAAGCAGACCACGACCACGCTCATCAGCGCGCCGACCACCAGTTCGGGCGCGCGGCCCCGCGCACCCGGCAGGGCCAGGATGCCAAAGGTCAGCATGGCGGAGATCACCACGCCGGCCATGATCGGAATGCCGAACAGCAGCTTCAGCGCAATGGCGCTGCCCAGCAACTCGGCCAGATCGGTGGCGATCATCGCCAGTTCGGACACGGCCCACACCGCCATCGCCACCGGGCGGGGGAAGCGGTCGCGGATCAGCCGGGCCAGATCCTTGCCGGTCGCCAGCGTCAGCCGGACGATCAGCCCCTGCAGGAAGATGCCGGCCAGACTGGCGATCAGCACCGCCGACAACAGCGCGAAACCGAAGCTCGACCCCGCCGCGATGTCCGTTGCCCAGTTGCCCGGGTCCATGTAGCCGACGGCCACCACGAAGCCGGGGCCGAGCATGGTCCAGAACCGGCGTCCGGTCGCGGGGATGTGGCGCGAAGTGTCGTTGGCGATGGTGGGGGATGCGGTCTTCACGCCGGTTGCTCCTGAACGGTCCTTGTCGGCCAGAGACTTGACCGCTGATGCAAGAATGGCCGGCCAGTTCGATAGCGTCCAATCGATGTTTATGAACATCGCAATAGGGCATGTCTATCGATATGGGGGCTCTGCCGGAGCAGGTCCAGTTCAGAACAGCCTGAAAGTCACTTCGTTCGCAGTGCAGCAGTGCCATGCGGACGAATTTTGCCGGGAACCATCCGCGGTCCTCACCGCCGGCGCGGACCGAAGCGCTTGCGCGGGGCTCCACGAAAGCCGGCGGCGGGCGGCGGCTCGCGGCGGCGGGCGCGGGAGGCCAGCGCTTCCGACAAACGCTGGCCGATGGCGTCGCGGGCGCTGCGCACGCGGTCTCGGTCGGGCAGGGCATCGGGGAACTTGCGGGACGCCCAGAAATAGAGGTCGCAGGTCCGGGACGCCGCTTCCAGCACATCGGCGCTCAGCCCGTCGAGCCGGGCCGGGATCAGGCGCGCGAGCGGCAGGACCTCCCCCGCCTCCACCGCGTCGAGGATGGCGGCGAAGACCTTGGCATCCTCCGGCTCCTCCAGATCGGCGGGGGCGAGCAGCAGCTCCAGCTTGGCGGCCAAGGCCAGCCGCCGGGCATCCAGCATCGGCGCCGCGCGGCGCAGGTCCGACAGATCGGCCAGCCGGAAGGGGGAGCCGGAAGTGGCCGCGGTGCCGAAGCACTCCACCAGCAGGCGCGTCTCGTCGCTGTCGATGTGGCTGGCGAGGCGGGCCAGCATGGCGCGGGTCGGGCGGACCGGCAGGGGGGCGTCGGCGCGCAGGCGGCGGTCGGGCGCCTCCAGCAGACGTTTCAACGCGGCGGGCGTGCCGCGGGCAATGACGCCGAAATGTCCCTCTTCGAACTGGCCGAAGCGGCCGGCGCGACCGGCGATCTGCTTCACCTCCGTCGCGGTGAGCGGGCGGACGGCGCTGCCGTCGAACTTCTCCAGCGCGGTGAACAGCACGCGGCGGCAGGGCAGGTTGAGGCCCATGCCGATGGCATCGGTCGCCACCACCACATCGGCCTCGCCGGACAGGAAACGCGCCGCCTCGCGCCGCCGCACCGCCGGGGCCAGTGCGCCGTAGATGGCGGCGACCGACAGGCCCTGTGCCAGCAGCGTGTCGCGGACGCTGTGCACCTCGCGGCGGGAGAAGGCGATCAGGGCGTCGCCGCGCTCCACCTCCGCCCAGTCCAGCCGGCGGTCGAGCATCGACAACGGGGTCTTGCGGTCGAGTTCAACCACCTCCAGCGCTTCGCCGAGATGGGCGGCGGCACGCTCCACCAGAGGGCGGACCTCCGGCGCGCCGAGGATATAAACGGTTTCGGCCGGAACGCCCATCAGCGCGGCTGTCCAGGCCCAGCCGCGCGCCGGATCGGCCAGCATCTGGATCTCGTCGATCACCGCGACCTCCACCGGGCGGTCGGGGTCCATCACCTCGATGGTGGAGGCGGTGTGGCGGGCGCCGGGTGTGCGGATCTCCTCCTCGCCGGTGACGAGCGTGGTCGGGGTGCCTTCGGCGTTCAGCCGCTCCATCACCTCCAGTGCCAGCAGGCGCAGCGGGGCGAGATAGACGCCGTCGCGCGCCTCGCGGAGGGCCGTGATGGCGCGGTGGGTCTTGCCGGAGTTGGTCGGGCCGATCACCAGCACCAGCCGGCGGTTCATGCCGCGGGCCACCGGGAACAGCCGCTCGAACCGGGAGAAGTCGAAATGACGGTCGACATAGGCCCGGCCGCGCAACTCCGCCCGTTCGCGGCGCCACTGGTCGTACTCGCGGTCCCAGCGGTCCAGCAACTCGTCGGCATCGGTCCGGTTGCGGGCGGCCTTGCCCAACCGGTCGGCGAGGCTGGGGAAGCCCCAATCTGGATCGTCGCCGGCCCGTTCAGCCAGATCGCGCAGCCGGGTCGCCACGCGGGACAACGCATCGTCCAGTGCGGCGTGCAATGCGGGATCATGGTCGAGCCGTGCCGACAGTTCGGCATCGGACAGGTCCGACAATTCCAGCGCGTCGAAGGTCCGCGACACCTGCAGCCGGATGGCCGGGGCCATGCCGGGCCAGGGCATTTCGTCGGCGCGGACGGCGCGGACGCGGGTGCGATCCTCGCAGGACAGCAACGCGGTGTGGCTGCCGGCAAGCGCGCGGCGACCCTGGGCCAGCAGTGCGTCGCGGCGGTGGGCGCGGTCGATGCGGCCGGTGATCTCCAACAGAATGGCCTCTCGCCGCTCCGCCGGGACCAGCAGGTCGCGCTTGCCCTTGGGCAGCGGCAGGCCGAGCGGCACCAGTCCGCGCGCCTCGGCATCAGGCATCCGCAGCACGCCGGCGGCCCCAAGCGTCGTCACCTCCGGATGGGCGACGGCGAGGTCGTGGACCAGATGCGGGTCGGTCGGCAGCTCGGGAATCTCGTCGGTCATGCGGCTTGTCCGGAGGCGATATGGTGCAGCACGATGCCGCTGGTGGTCGCCACGTTGAGGGAATCGAAGCCGCCGGCCATCGGAATGCGAACGCTGCGGGCACGGGCCAGCAATGCTTGCGGCAGTCCCGGTCCCTCAGATCCGAACAGCAGTGCGGCGCGGCGGGGCGGGTTCAGGGCGGCGAGCGTCTCGGCACCGGCGGGGCTCAGCGCCACCGCATCGAACCCGAACCGGTCGAGCAGGGCGAGCGGGTCCTCGCCGACGCCAAGCTTCGCGGTCGGCACCAGCAGCGTCGCCCCCACCGAAACACGGATCGCCTTGCGGTAGAGCGGATCGCAGCAGCCGGGATCGAGGATCACCGCATCGGCGCCGAAGGCGGCGGCATTGCGGAAGATGCCGCCCATGTTGTCGTGGTTGCCGATGCCGAACAGCATCACCACGCGGGCGACCGGGCCGCAGGCGACCAGCAGATCGGTCGCGCTCGGCACCTCGGTCTTCTCTCCCACCGCCAGGATGCCGCGATGCAGGGGAAAGCCGGCGATGCGGTCGAGCACGGGCTGGGTGGCGGTGTAGACGGGAGTATCGGCGGGAAGTGCCGCCAGCATTGGCTCCAGCGCTTCCACCCGCTTGTCGGCGATCAGCAGCGAGCGGGCGCGGTAGCGGGTGGACTGCACGAGGCTGCGCACCACCACCGCCCCCTCGGCGATGAACAACCCGTCACGGCCGACGAGATCGCGCTCCCGCACGTCGCGGTAGGGTTCGATGCGCGGATCCTCGGGGTCGGTGATCGGAGTGATGATGGGCAAGGAGAGCACTCGGCAACTGGGGTGTGTGCCTACTTAGTGCATATGGAGGCGGCTTTCCAATGCCGGGGCGGACAGGGCGGTGCCGATCCTCCCCTTCCCTAGGCATACCCCCTTGCCGATGCTCAAGGCCCTG
Organism: Azospirillum sp. B21; assembly: GCF_008364825.1. GTDB lineage: Bacteria > Pseudomonadota > Alphaproteobacteria > Azospirillales > Azospirillaceae > Azospirillum. Next base: position 170,663 of record NZ_VTTO01000001.1, on the reverse strand, counting down.
CTCATGTTGCGATGCAGCATAGGCGAGCGAGGACGTGCCGACATGACCATGATCCGCAAGCTGTGGAACCGCGTGTGCCGCAAGCCCGCAACCGAACGGCAGGTCACGCCGGCCAAGTCGGAGGAACCGCTGGAACAGCCGGGGCTGGGGTCGATGCGGGCCCTGCCGCCGCCCAAACCGACGCTGGCGCTGGCGTTGCAGGGTGGCGGGGCGCATGGGGCCTTCACCTGGGGCGTGCTCGACCGGCTGCTGGAAGAGGATATCCGGCTGGTCGGCGTCAGCGGCGCCAGCGCCGGGGCGATGAATGCCGCGATGCTGGTGCAGGGCTGGACACGAGGCGGATGCGCGGGAGCGCGCGCGGAACTGGCGAATTTCTGGGAGCGGGTGAGTGCGGCTGGGCGGCTTGGACCGATCCAGCCGAGCTTGACCGACCGGCTGCTCGGCCGCTGGAACGTCGACCATGCGCCGGGATCGCATATGGTGGATTGGGCAAAGCGCTGGATCACCCCCTACCAGACGCAGTCGGCGGATTTTCACCCATTGCGCGGGCTGTTGGCAGAGATGGTGGAACCGGAGCTGATCCGGCGGAGCGGTCTGCGGCTGTTCGTCAGTGCCACCAATGTGCGCAGCGGCGCCCTGCGCCTGTTCGACGAGACGGAGGTCGAGGTCGATCATCTGCTGGCATCGGCTTGTCTGCCGCACCTGTTCCGCGCTGTGCGGATCGGCGGGCAGGATTACTGGGACGGCGGTTACCTTAGCAACCCGCCATTGTCGCCGCTGGCCGAGGCCTGTCCCGGTGCCGACCTGCTGGTGGTTGCGATCAATCCACTGACCTGCGCCACCACGCCGGAGGATCCTGCCGGCATCGCCGCCCGCCTGAACCAGATCACCTTCAACGCCGCCCTGCTGCAGGAACTGCGCTGCCTGTCCGCGCGCGCCGATGCCCCGCGCCTGCATCTGATCGATGCCGACGAACATCTGCAGGATCTGGGCGTCTATTCCAAGCTGATGACCGACTGGACCTTCCTGAACTGGCTGCGCGATGCCGGGCGGGAGGCCGCGGATCGCTGGGTGGAGCAGAATCTGGGGCGTGTCGGCACCGAAAGCTCGGCACGGACGCCCGCCCTCGTGTGACCCTCACTCCGCCGGGTGCTGCTGCGCGTCGGGGTCGGTGTGCGCGAACCAGCGCTTCATCCTGCGCGACAGGCCGTCCAGATAGGTCAGCGCAACCGGCACCACCAGAAGCGTCAGGATAGTGGAGGACAAAAGGCCGCCGATCACCGCGTGGGCCATCGGCGCCCGTTGCTGCGCGCCCTCGCCGATGCCGAGCGCCAGCGGGATCATGCCGAAGATCATCGCCGCGGTGGTCATCACGATGGGGCGCAGGCGGATGATGCCGGCCTCCACCAGCGCGTCGTGCAGGTCGGCGCCGCGCTTGCGCGCCTGGTTGGCGAAATCGACCAGCAGGATGGCGTTCTTGGTCACCAGACCCATCAGCATGATGAAGCCGATGGCGCTGAAGATGTTCAGCGTCGATCCCGCCACCAGAAGTCCCAGGAACACGCCGACCAGCGACAGGGGCAGCGACGCCATGATGGCGAGCGGCTGCAGGAAACTGCCGAACTGCGAGGCCAGGATCAGGTAGATCAGGATGACGGCGAGCGCCAATGCCTGCGCCGCGTAGCTGCTGGTCTCCGCGATGTCCTTGGTGGAGCCGCCGAAGACGATGCGGTAGCCGGGCGGCAGCTCGATCTTTGCCAATGCCGCCTGCAGCTCCCGCCCGGCATCGCCGGCGGCGCGGCCCTGGACGTTGGCCTGGACATTCACCTCTCGCTGCAGGTCGCGCCGGTTGATCTGCGAGGCGCCCAGCGTCGTCACCACCTCCGCCACCTGGGACAGCGGGATCATGCGGGGCGTGCCGTTGGCGTCTTTTCCACCGGAGAAATAGATGCGGTCGAGGTCGGCGCGGCCGGCGCGGTCGCCTTCGGGCAGGCGGACCAGCACGTCGTAGCTCTCGCCGTCCGGCGCCTTCCAACTCGACACCGTGTCGCCGGCAAACAACGGGCGCAACGTGTCGGCCACCTTGGCGGTGCCGATGCCGAGGTCGCTGGCGATGTCGCGTTCCAGCCGGACGGCCAGCGTCGGCTTGGCCGCCTTCAGCGTGCTGTCGACATCGACGAAGCCTGGGATGGCGCGCATGGCGCCGATGACCTTCTGCGACAGCCGGTCCAGTTCGGCGATGTCGCGGCCCTGCACCGACACCTGGATCTGCTTCTGCACGCCGCCGACGCCGGGGATGGCGATGCCGATGGTGACGCCGGGGATCGCCGACAGCCGTTCGCGCAGCAGCGGGGCGAGATCGTTGGGGGACCGCTTGCGCTGCTCGATCGGGGTGTAGCGCAGATAGATGCTGCCGCGGTTGTGGCCGATCGATACGCCGGTGTTGACGGTGCTGTAGGTGTAGGCGATCTCCGGGAATTCGCGGATCGCCGCCTCCACCTGTTTCGTCTTGGCCGTGGTGGTGGCAAGCGAGGAGCCGACCGGGGTCTCCACCTCCACGATCTGCTCGCCGAGGTCGGCAGCCGGCACGAACTCCACGCCGATGCGCGGCACCAGCAGGAAGCTGCCGAAGAAGATCGCCAGCGCCGCGATCGCCACCAGAAAGCGGCGGCGCAGGCCCCAGCGCAGCAGCCGGCCGTAGCCGTGCGAGACGGCATTGAACCCGCGCTCGAACCAAGCCGCGAAGCGGCCGAAGATGGAGCGGCCATGTTTGCCGTGCGCCGCCGGGTCGTACCACACGCTGGACAGCATGGGATCGAGCGTGAAGGACACGAACAGCGAGATCAGCACCGCCGCCGAGACGGTGATGCCGAATTGCAGGAAGAAGCGGCCGATGATGCCGCCCATGAAGGCGACCGGCAGGAACACCGCGACGATGGTCAGCGTGGTCGCCAGCACCGCCAGCCCGATCTCCGCCGTGCCGTCGAGCGCGGCTTGCCGGTGGCCCTGACCGCGGGCGAGGTGGCGCATGATGTTCTCGCGTACCACGATGGCGTCGTCGATCAGGATGCCGATGGCGAGCGACAGGGCCATCAGCGTCATCATGTTCAGCGTGAACCCCATGGCCGCCAGCATGCCGAAGGTGCCCAGCACGGCGACCGGCAGGGTCAGCGCGGTGATGACCGTGCTGCGCCAGGATCCGAGGAACACCATGACGATGAGGATCGTCAGGATGCCGCCCTCGACCAGGGTCTTCTGCACGTTGCTCAGCGAGTTGGTGATCCCGCGGGAGCTGTCTCGCACCACCGCCAGCGTGACGTCGGGCGGCAGCGAGCCGTTGGTCCGCAGATCCTGGATCGCCGCATGCAGGCCGCGCGCGACCTCGACGGTGTTGGCACCCTGGACCTTCACCACATCCACCGCCAGCGCCGGGTTGCCGTTCAGCATGGCGGCGGAGTCCTGCTCCTCCTGTCCGTCGATCACCTCGGCGACCTGGCCCAGCCGCACCGGGCTCTCGCCGCGGCGGGCGACGATCAGGTCGAGAAGGTCGAGCGGGTTGCGCACGCGCCCTTCCACCTGCACCACGCGCTCCCGCCCCTGGCCGGTGACGGTGCCGGCGGGGACGTCCTGGTTCTCGCCGCCGACAGTGGCGATCACCTCGTCGACGCCGACGTTGAGGGCCTCCAGCTTCTCCGGCTTCAGACGGACCAGGATCTGGCGCTTCACCCCGCCGGCGATGGTCGCCTTGCCGACGCCACGGACATTCTGCAGCCGCTTCAGGATGATCTGGTCGGTCAGCGTGGTCAGGTCGCGCAAGGACCGCAGGTCCGACGTCACCGCGAGGGACAGGATGGGCTGGTCGTCCGGATTGAAGCGGGTGATCTGCGGATCCTTCACCTCGTCCCGGAAGGTTGCGCGGATGGCCGAGACCTTTTCACGCACATCCTGCAGCGCCTGGACCGAGGAGGTCTTCAGGTCGAACTCCGCGATCACCACCGACTGGCCTTCGTAGGAGCGCGAGGTCAGCGTCTTGATGCCGGCGATGGTGTTGATCGCATCCTCGACCGGGCGGGTGATGTCGGTCTCCACCGTCTCCGGGCTGGCGCCGGGATAGCTGGTGCTGACCACCACCACCGGGAAATCCACGTCGGGAAACAGATCGACGCCCAGTCGGTTGTAAGAGAAGAGGCCGAGCACCATCAGCGCCACCATCATCATGGTGGCGAAGACCGGGTTGTCGACGCTGATGCGGGTGATCGGCATGGCGCTGTCCGGTCCTCAGGAGCCGGTGGCCGTGCGGGCGACCGCGACGGCGCGGCCGGCGGTCAGGCCGGGCAGGTTGCCGGTGACGACCGGGTCGCCCGGCGCCAGCCCCTCCACCTGCACCAGATCGCCGCGCGCCCATTGGGCCACCCGCGTGACCGGGCGGCGGACGGTGCGGCCGTCGACGATCACCAGAACGAAATCGCCCTGGTCGTCATGACGGATGGCGACCGGCGGCACCGCGATGGCGCCCGCAGCCTCCGCCACCAGAACCTCGCCGCTGGCGAACATGCCGCCGCGGAGCGCACCGTCCCTGTTGTCGACCGTCACATAGACCGGGATGGCGCGCGATCCCGCCCGCGCCATCGGATTGATGCGGGCGACGCGGCCGGCGAATTCCCGCTCCCCGAAGCCCTCGACGCGAAGCCGGGCGGTCTGACCGACGGCGAGCTTCGCCACCTGTTCCGCCGGGACGGTCGCCTCCACTTCGACCCGCGCCAGGTCGACGATGGTGAACATTGCGGCGTTCACCGCCAGATTCTCTCCTGGATTGACCGAGCGGGTGGCGACCATTCCGTCGATCGGGCTGACCACCACCGCGTCGCGCAGGGCCTTGCGCGCCAGCTCCACCTGGGCGGCCAGCGCGTCCACCTGCGCCCTCTGGAAACCGAAGCTGCTTTCCGCCTGATCCAGGCTGGTGTCGGAGACGATGTTGTTGCGGTTCAGCGTGCGGTTCTTTGCCAGCGTCTTCTCGGCCAGGACCAGCTGGGCGCGGGCGCCCTCCAGATTGGCCTGCTTTTCGTTGAGGCGGGCAGCGAGTTCCACCGTTTCGAAGCGGGCCAGCACTTCGCCCCGGCGGACGGCCTGCCCCTCCCGAACCGGCACCTCGGCCAGCCGGGCCGCCACCTCCGCCTTGACTGCCGACTGCTCCATCGGAGAGACGGAGCCGCTGAGGCGGACGGTCTCGGTCAGCGCACGCGGGGCGACGGCCGTCACCTCCAGCGCCGACAGTTCCACGGGACGCTCGCCGGCGGGCACGGCCGGGGCGGCGGGTGTCGCTGCCGGGCCCTGGGTGCGCCACAGGACCAGCCCACCGACCGCCACCAGCAGAACGACGAGCCAGCCGAGCCACTGGAAGCGCCGCGGGCGGGGCGGGGGAGGAGCGTCGTCTTGCGGTGAGGGGCGGTGCGGCTTGAGCGGCTGGGGGGCCGGGGGAACTGTCCGTTGCGGGGCGGTCATCATGCTCGATCCAGTTCGGCCAGGCCTGCCCGGTCATCAGTATCGACGCCGGCAATGTCGGTGCCGGTTGAGGGCGCGGCCGTCGCTCTCCATTAAGGGTGGCGCCGATGTTCCGTCAAGGTTCCCATTGTCGCGGCTTGTGACGGAACTGTCCTGTTCGAAGGGACAGCGAACATAGGCATACAGACATTTGCCGAAAATCCTAATTGCCCACCTGAGAACAAGGGATCAATAGGGCTTTTTTGGGGCATCTTCGGGACAGGATTCGGAAAACGGTCGCGTTGTCGCTTGACAGGCGTGGGCTATACATCGAAAAGCGATCCAACTCTTGTTCTGCCCGCGCCAACAGCACGGAAATCCCCTCGTGGTAAAACTGAACCTCGCGACGATCAACGCCGCCGGAGCTATGCTGTGCCTTGCGCTCGGCCTTGCCGGCTGTGCCACCGAAGCGCCGCAGGTGCAGACGGCACCCCCTGTCGAAGCAGCCTACGTCCCCGATCCGAACGATCCGCTGTCTCGCTGGGTACCGCTGATCCGAGAGGCGTCCCAACGCTACGATATGCCGGAGAAGTGGATCCGCGCGGTGATGATGCGGGAGAGCAATGGCCGCGCCACCAGCCGCAACGGCAAGGTTCTGACCAGCTCCGCCGGGGCCATCGGCCTGATGCAGGTGATGCCCGGCACCTATGAGCTGATGCGGGCGCAATACGGTCTTGGTTCCGATCCGTCCGATCCGCGCGACAACATCATGGCCGGCACCGCCTATCTGCGCGAGATGTACGACCTGTTCGGCGCCCCGGGATTCCTTGCCGCCTACAATTGCGGACCGGGTTGCTATGCCCAGCATCTGGCCGGCAAGCAGCGCCTGCCGCGCGAGACCAAGCTGTATCTGGCCGCGCTGACCCCGGTGCTGCGCGGCTCCGCCCCCCGCGAGCCGTCGCTGGCGGCCGGCGCGGGCGCCATCGAGATCGCGGTGGTGCCGGACGACGCGCCGAAGCCGCGCGGCGGCCAGCCGGCGGCCCCGGCTCCGCAACAGTCCGAGCCGGCGCCGGTCGTGGTCGCCTCCGCCGAAGCGCCGCCGTCCCGCGCGGTCGAACCGCGTCGCATGGAACCGCGCCCGGCGGAACAGAAGGCCCTCGAACCGGTGGCCGCTCCGGTCCCGGCACCTGCGCCGGTCGTTGTCGCGTCGCTGCCGCAGCCGGCCGCCGCACCCGTCATACCGGTCCAGGTGGCCAACGCCGAGCCGCGCCCGGCTTCGTCGACTCATCGTGTCAGCCCGCAATTCACCACCCAGGTCGCCGAGGCCCTGCTGCCTCCGCAGTCGGTCGGCAAGGGGGAACGCGTGGTCATGCGCTTCGTCTCGCAGCGCGCCGACGGCTGCGGCAGCCTCGCCGGCCGCGACCGGGCGTGTGTGGCGTTGGCCGACGCACAGTAACGGGGACGGACATGGCAAGGGCGGGCGTGCAGCCCCGCCCCGTGGTCGGGAGAGGGCGGATCGCGTATGCGATTCCGCCCTCAACCTTGAGCGGAACATTTTTTACCCTCTTGCGGTCGGATTTGATCCGCATCACTTACGGGTCGCCTCGTCACTGGCATAACGGTGTGATGGACCGGTCCGAACACACATCCAGCCCATATCCGCCTTGCAGCTGCTGCGGCGAAGAGGTTCTGCTTGGCGAGCCCATGTATTGGACGCCGGAGCGGCCGGGACATGTCTGGCACGATCTCTGCGCCCAGCGGGAAGGGCTGCTGCCGGCCAGCCCCAAGCCGGTCCGCGGCAGGCGGCGCGGCACGAAGCCGGGCACCCGGTCACAGGCCGCCGAACCGCTGTTCTGAGGTGGGCGAACAGGTCGGGTTACGACTACCCCACGTCGCGGTGAAGGTGATCAAGTCCTCAGCCGGTAAAGGTCGATCACCTCGTCCATGTAGACGGGCAGCTGGTTCGGGTCGGATTCCTCCTGTCTGACCACTGCGAAGCGCCTGCGCGACTCTTCGCGGCTTCTGGACAGCAGGGCAGGGTCGGCGGCCAGCGCAACCGCCCGTCCGACGAATGTGTCGCCGTCGCCGACGAGGAAGCCCGGCCCGGCGATGCTCGCCACGTCGCCACCGTCGAAGGCCAGGATCGGCAGGCCGGATGCCAGCGCTTGGGCTGCACTGCCGCCGCCGCCTACACGTTGGGGATTCAGGAAGACATCGCAGATCCGAAGGAGCGCGCCGATGCGCTCGACATGGCCGAGACAACGGAGCCGCGCCGCATGGCGGGAGGCGGCGAGACGGCCCAGCAGCGCATCGACGGTTCCGGCGAACAGAACCTCGCCTTGCGGGACCGCATCCAGCACCCGTTCCAGCAGGGCCAGGAACGCGGCATCGACCTCCGCATCCAGCCGGTTTCCGACGACCACATACAGGAAGGCATCGTCCGTCGCACCGAATTCGGCTCGCGTGGCCGCACCGTCATCCTCCCGCAGCGCCATTCCCCGCCGGAAAGGTCGCCAGGAGCGGGCAAGCCGCCCATCGCCCGGCGGCGCCGCCCGGCCGCCGTAATCCAGGACGATGTCGGCGAGCGAGACGGTCTGGCCGCTGGTCGTCGGAATGCACAGCAGCGGCCTTGCGGAGGCCAGCAGATCGGCGACGATCACCGATCCGCCGAAGGCGATCACCAGATCGGGATCGAACTCCTCCACCGCCGACAAGAAGCCGTTGAGCTTTTCGGCGGTGATGCCGGGCGCGGCGGAGGACAGGAGGCGAACGGTCTCGTTGCCGAACCGGACAGTCTGGTCGCCGGACAGGCTCTCTTCCACCGCGGCGGCGAAGGGTGGGATGAAGGGACTGTAATAGCGGTCCGGCATCATGTTGGTGTTCAGCACCAGGACCGTCCGGCCCAAGTCCCGCTGCAGCCTGACTGCCTGGGCCAGCAGGGAGCGCGAGGGCGGGTGCTGGTCGGACAGGAACTGGTTGGTGACCATGACGACCCGGCCGGTCGCCGGTCTGCCCGCCGGTCTGGCTGCCGGTGCCAAACCCAGCCGAAGGGAAATCTGCGTCAGGAAGCGCTCATAGAACGGCAACACCTGCCCGGCCACGAAGTCCGGGACGGACCCCATATCCATGCGCATCAGGAACAGCTGGCGCTGCATGCTCCAGTAGATCTGGTTGATGCCGTCCATCGGTGCCAGATCGAGCACATTGTCCAGCATATCGAGAATGCGCGAATAGCGGCGCAGATCGCCGGAAACATAGGCCAACGCCGATTCCCGGAGGATGGGGTCCAGATCGGCCGTCGCATGGTCCAGCGCCGCCATCGCCTCGACGTCGCTGCCGAGGCCGGCGGCACGCGCGGATTCGCAGGCTGCGGAAATGTCCTTAAGCGCTTCTCCGGTTCCGGCCGGCCCTCGCAGGCGGGCGATCAGTTCGCTCAGGATGGCGGTGCGTAAACCGGACTCTTCCATCTTGCGCTCCTTGGACATGCGCACCGAAGCGTCGGCTTGGCGGGAGACGACGGTGCCGGCCGACCTGTGGCACCGCCCGGACAGCATGACGGCCCGGCGGGTTGATCCGCCGGGCCGGTGTCAGTGCCTTACCCGCCTCACTCCCACTCGATGGTGCCCGGCGGCTTCGACGTGATGTCGTAGACCACGCGGTTGACGCCGCGGACCTCGTTGACGATGCGGTTGGACACGCGCGCCAGGAAGTCGTGGGGGAAGGGATACCAGTCGGCGGTCATGCCGTCGGTGGAGGTCACCGCGCGCAGGGCCAGCACATGGTCGTAGGTACGGCCGTCGCCCATTACGCCCACGGTCCGGACCGGCAGCAGAACGGCGAAGGCCTGCCAGATCGCGTCGTAGAGGCCGGCGTTGCGGATCTCCTCCAGATAGATCGTGTCAGCCTTGCGCAGGATCTCCAGCTTCTCCGGGGTGATTTCGCCGGGGACGCGGATGGCGAGGCCCGGGCCGGGGAAGGGGTGGCGGCCGATGAAGGCCGGCGGCAGGCCGAGCTCGCGGCCGAGAGCCCGGACCTCGTCCTTGAACAGCTCGCGCAGCGGCTCGACCAGCTTCAGCTTCATCCGCTCCGGCAGGCCGCCGACATTGTGGTGCGACTTGATGGTGACGGAGGGGCCGCCGGTGAACGACACGCTCTCGATCACGTCGGGGTAGAGGGTGCCCTGGGCGAGGAACTCCGCACCGCCGATCTTGTGGCTCTCCTCGTCGAAGACCTCGATGAAAAGGCCGCCGATGATCTTGCGCTTCTGTTCCGGGTCGGTGACGCCGGCCAGCTTGCCCAGGAACAGGTCCGACGCCTCGCGGTGGACCAGCGGGATGTTGTAGTGGTCGCGGAACAGCCGCACGACCTCCTCCGACTCGCCGGCGCGCATCAGGCCGGTGTCGACGAAGATGCAGGTCAGCTGGTCGCCGATGGCTTCGTGGATCAGCACGGCCGCGACCGACGAATCGACGCCGCCCGACAGGCCGCAGATCACCTTGCCGCTGCCGACCTGGGCGCGGATCTTCTCGATCGCCTGCTGCTTGAAGGCGGCCATGGTCCAGTCGCCCTTGATGCCGGCGACGCGGTGGACGAAGTTCGCCAGCAGCTGGGCGCCGTGCGGGGTGTGGACCACCTCCGGGTGGAACTGCACGCCGTACATGCGGCGCTGGTCATTGGCGATGGCGGCGAAGGGGGCACCGTCGCTGACCGCCACGGCGCGGAAACCGTCGGGCAGCGCGGTGACGCGGTCGCCGTGGCTCATCCACACCTGCTCCTTCGACCCGACCTCCCACAGCCCGTCGAACAGGGCGCAGGGCTCCTTGATCTCGATGAAGGCGCGGCCGAACTCGCGATGGTCGGAGCCGGAGACGTTGCCGCCCAGCTGCTGGCACATCGTCTGCTGGCCATAGCAGATGCCGAGCACCGGCACCTTCAGGTCGAACACCGCCTGCGGCGCCCGCGGGCCGTTCGCCTCGGTGACGGAGGCCGGGCTGCCGGACAGGATGATCGCCTTCGGGTCATACTCGCGGATGCGCTCGTCGCTCATGCCGAAGGGGTGAATCTCGCAATAGACACCGCTCTCGCGCACGCGGCGGGCGATGAGCTGGGTGACCTGCGATCCGAAATCGAGAATGAGGACGCGTTCGGCGGAAAGGGAAGCGGCGCTGGACATCGGCGAATCCTGATGCGTGGGGACTCAAGTCCCCTCACTACCGCACCTCCGGCCCCGCCGACAAGCGTGCAAGCGGCGTCAGGTCGCGCCAGCCATAGGCGATTTCCACCAGATCGGTGTCGGCGAAGCGGATCGGCCGTTCCGCCACCTTGATCCCGCCCAGCCGCTCGTAGAACCAGCGCGACGGGTTGTCGCGCAGGCACCACACCGCGGCGGAGCGGATCCCGGCGGCCAGGAAGCGGTCGGCCATCGCCGCCATCAGTCGCCGCCCGATGCCGTAACCCTTTGCGTCATCGAGAAGATAGAGCGCATGGAACTCCCCCGCATGGCCCTGCACCGCGACCCGCCGCGTGCCGAAGGAGGCGATGCCGATGATGGTATCGGGCGCCGCGATCAGGCCGGCGACATCGACCGCGACGAAGGCGCCCTGGCCGGGGCCGCGCGTTTCGGCGATGGCTGCCCAGCGCTGCGCGGCGGGCGGCTCCGAGAGGTTGACCAGGAACTGCGCCGGGATCAGGCCTGGATAGGTGGACCGCCAGCTCTGCACATGGACGCGGGCCATGCCGGCGGCGTCCGTTGCGCGTGCCTGGCGGATTGCGACCGTGGTGTCCGTCATCGACCGACCCTCCCGTGCAGCCTCTGTACCAACAGTTTGGATTGCCCATGCAGGAAGTCCAGCCGGAAAAGGAGGCAGGATTTCGACGCTGCCGATGCAGCCCTGCGGTGGTTGCCGCCCCCGCCCGGTTGTCATCGCTGTGCAACGGGGGTAAACAGCCGGAACCTGTTCCGGCGGGTGCCGCGTTCGACCCCATCGACCGCGGCGGCCCGCCAGTCCGCCCCAAGCGCCATGCCGGCGCCGGGCGGGGCTCCGGAGACCGGACACCGCATGTATTCCTCGCCTACGCTTTCCCGTTACATCGGGCGGCAGTTCATCGTCTGGTTCTGCCTGCTGATGGTAATCCTGCTCGCCATCGTGCTGCTGCTGGATACGGTGGAACTGCTGCGCCGCGCCGGCAGCAAGCCGAACGTCACCTTCGGGCTGGTGATCCAGATGGCTCTGCTGAAGCTGCCGGAAATCGGCCAGCAGATCTTCCCCTTCGTCATCCTGTTCGCGGGCATGTTCACCTTCTGGCGGCTGACCCGCAGCGCCGAACTGGTGGTGGCGCGCGCGGTCGGCGTGTCGGCCTGGCAGTTCCTGATGCCGGTGATGTTCGCCGCCGCCGCCATCGGCGTGGTGAAGGTGACGCTGATCAACCCGGTCGGAGCGGTGTTCGTCGCCAAATACGAACAGTTGCAGGACCGATACCTGAAGCTTCAGTCGAGCACGCTGAACATCTCCCGATCCGGACTATGGCTGCGCCAGACCAACGAGAAGGAGCAATTCTTCATCCATTCGGAACTGGTGAACCCGGTGACCTTCGAACTGTCGAACGTCATCGTGTTCCTGTTCGACGCCGACCAGACCTATCTCGGCCGTATCGACGCCCCCAGCGCCGTCCTGAGGGACCGCAAGTGGGAATTGCAGGATGCCATCCTGAACCGGGCCAAGAAGGATCCGGAGCTGCTGGACACCTACACCATCCCGACCGAACTGGACATGACGACGATCGAGGAGAGCTTCGCTCCGCCGGAGACGATCTCCTTCTGGGAACTGCCGCGCTTCATCCACACGCTGGAGACGACGGGCTTCCCCGCCGTGCGCCATCGGCTGCATTACCAGTCGCTTCTCGCCCAGCCCTTCCTGTTCCTGGCGATGGTGCTGTTCGCCGCCGCCTTCTCTCTGCGGCTGCCGCGGCGGGGCGGCACCATGGCGATGGTCACCGGCGGAGTGCTGACCGGCTTCGTGCTGTTCGTGATGACCGACGTGGTGCGCACCTTCGGCATGTCGGAAACGATCCCCATCGTCATGGCTGCCTGGAGTCCGGCCGGAATCAGCCTGCTGCTGGGCACTGCGGCGCTGCTGCATCTGGAGGACGGCTGAGACGCGGGGCCGCGGATCCCATGCCGGGAAGGGTGGGTCCATTCGCCGCAAAGCGCGGGATTATCCCTGTCGGTCATAATTCCGCCCCGTTGGTTTTGCACTGAAAGGGCGAGGTCCGATTCCGTTTGCATGGGGCACCGGCCCCACCGTAATAACGGGCGACCCGTTTTTGGAGCTTGAGCACCATGTCGAGTTTGCGAGCCGTCCGGACCACCGTCGCCGTGGCGACCGCCTGCGCGCTTCTGGCCCTGCCCGCCGCGGCGCAGTCCAGCAAGGCCGCCGCCGGTGCCGCGGCGCCGAGGACGGGCGACGAATCCGCCCGTCCGGCACGGGCGCCGGGGGCGGAGGGCATCGCCGCGGTCGTGAACGACGAGGTGGTCTCGGTCTCCGACGTGAACGCCCGCATCCGCATGGCCCTGCTGAATGCCGGCACCGCCGGCAACGCCGACACGATCCAGCGCCTGACGCCGCAGGTCATGCGCCTGCTGATCGACGAGCGGCTGCAGATGCAGGAGGCCAAGCGCCTGGGCATCACCGTTTCGCCCGCCGAGATCGACGAGGCGATCAAGCGCATCGCCGAACAGAACCGCCTGAACGGCCAGCAGCTTCAGGACATGCTGAAGCGGCAGAACGTGCCCGTCTCCACCCTGAAGGACCAGATCCGCTCGCTGCTGGCTTGGCAGAAGGTGATGCAGCGCCGCATCCGCCAGGAGGTCGTCGTCGGCGAGGACGAGATCGACGCGGCGATGGAGCGGCTGAAGGCCAACATCGGCAAGCCCGAATATCTGGTCGCCGAGATCTTCCTGGCGGTGGACAGCCCCGACCAGGACGACGAGGTGCGGCGCAATGCCGACCGCTTGGTCGAAGAGGTGAAGCGCGGCGGCAATTTCGCGGCGCTGGCCCGTCAGTTTTCGCAGTCCGCCGGTGCCGCGTCGGGCGGCGACCTGGGCTGGGTGCGCAGCGGCGAGCTTTCGCCGGAGGTCGACAAGGCGCTGTCCGGCATGCGCGGCGGCCAGCTTTCGGCGCCCATCCGCACGGCCACCGGCTATCACATCCTGCTGGTGCGCGGCCAGCGGCCGTTCGGCAGCAGCGGCGGCGAGGTGCCGATGCCGGCCGCCCAGCCGGCGGCCCCCCGTCCGCAGCCGCGGCCCGACGTGGCCAAGGCCACGGTCAACATGAAGCAGATCATCATTCCGATCGAATCCCCGGATCAGGCAAAGGCTGTCAAGGAGCAGGCGGAAAAGCTGCGGAAGTCGATCAAGAGCTGTGGCGACTTCCAGGCCCGCGCCAAGGAGACCGGCATGCCGGAATCCGGCGATATGGGCACCATGCGGGTCAAGGACATGGCGCCGGGGTTGCAGAATCTCGCGCTCGGCATCCCGCTTGGGCAGGCCAGCCCGGTGCTGATGAGCCAGGCCGCCGCGGTCATCCTGATCGTCTGCAAGCGCGACGTGCCGATGATCCAGCCGCCGCCGCAAGCCCAGCCGGCCCCGCCGCCGCCGCCCGCGCCGACTCCGATCCAGGAGGCCAAGCTGCCGGGTCGCGACGAGGTGGAACGCGACCTGATCAACGAGCGGGCCGAACTGCTGTCGCGCCGGTACCTGCGCGATCTGCGTCGCACCGCCTTCATCGAGACGCGCCTGTGACGGCCGCCCTGCCGAACAGCCTGCCGCTGGCCCTCACCATGGGTGAGCCGGCAGGCGTCGGCGGGGACATCACTCTGAAGGCCTGGGCGGCACGCCATGAAGCGGCGGTGCCGCCCTTCGTCGTCCTGGACGATCCCGACCGGCTGAGCGCGCTGGCGGCGAAGCTGGGAATGGCGGTGCCGGTCCGGGAGGTCGCAAACCCCGGCGACGCGGTGGCGCTGTTCGATCGAGCCTTGCCCGTCCTGCCGGTGCGGCTCGGCGACCCGGTCGTCGCCGGCACTCCCGACCCGGTGAACGGTGCCGCGGTGATCGCCAGCATCGACCGTGCGGTCGCCCTGGTGCAGGCAGGGCAGGCCGCGGCCGTGGTCACCAACCCCATTCAGAAATCGTCGCTCTATGCTGCCGGCTTTCGCCATCCCGGCCATACCGAATATCTTGCGCATCTGGCCGGCCTGACCGAAGAGCCGATCATGATGCTGGCCGCCGCCGATCTGCGGGTGGTTCCCGTCACCATCCATGTGTCGGTGCGCGATGCGGTCGATCTGCTGACATCGGAGGCCATCGTCCATGCCGGCCGAGTCACCGCGGCGGCGCTGGCGCGCGACTTCGGCATCGAGCGGCCGCGGTTGGCCGTCGCCGGTCTCAATCCCCATGCGGGGGAGGGCGGGGCGATGGGGCGCGAGGAGATCGACATCATAGCGCCGGCCATCGCAACCTTGCGCGCCGACGGCATCGACGTGTCCGGTCCGCGTCCGCCCGACACCATGTTCCACGCCGCCGCCCGCCGCGGCTATGACGCCGCGCTGTGCATGTACCATGATCAGGCGTTGATTCCGGTGAAGACGGTGGATTTCGACAGCGGCGTGAACATCACGCTGGGCCTGCCCTTCGTCCGCACCTCGCCCGACCACGGAACGGCGCTGGACATCGCCGGGACCGGGGCGGCGAACGCGACGAGCCTGATCGCGGCGCTTAGAACCGCGGAGGACATGGCGCGGAACCGACGGAAGCCGGCCATCCCCTGAACGCCGTCTCCCGCAAAAGAAAAAGGAGCGCCGGTGCGCTCCTTTTTTCATGCCGTTTTCCGTACCCGTATCAGCCGCGGTCGTCCGGATCGTACATCGTCGGGCCGCTCTGGTGGTCGTGGTTCGACGGCGCCTGCTCGCGGTGATGATGGGTGCGGGCGATGAAGGGCGCCAGCTCCTGCAGTTCGATGAAATTGTCGGCCTGACGGCGCAGTTCGTCGGCCACCATCGGCGGCTGCGAGCGCACCGTGCTGACGACGCTGAAGCGTACACCCTTGCGCTGCACCGCCTCCACCAGCCGGCGGAAATCGCCGTCGCCGGAAAAGAGCAGGATATGATCGACATGGTCGGCCATCTCCATCACGTCGATGGCCAACTCGATATCCATGTTGCCCTTGATTTTGCGCCGGCCGGAGGCGTCGGTGAACTCCTTGGTCGGCTTGGTCACCATGGTGTAGCCATTGTAGTCGAGCCAGTCGACCAGCGGACGAATCGGGGAATACTCCTGATCCTCGACGAGCGCGGTATAGTAGAAGGCGCGCACGAGTCGCCCTTCCCCGGCAAAGCCGTCCCGCAACCGCTTGTAATCAATGTCGAAGCCCAATGATCGCGCGGCGGCATAAAGGTTCGCGCCGTCTATGAAAAGAGCGAGGCGCTCTTCCTTGTAAAACAACTTGCTGACATCACGCGGCAAAGTCGAATTGCGCTCCAATGCCATAATCCTTTCATCGCTGATTGTGGAAAATTGACGGAACTTGCGCAAAAAGCTCGCGTTCCAGTTTTGAAATCTAGTGTATCATGCGCAAACATACAAGGGGGCAACGCTTACTGACTGTGGCTACCCATCGTTTCGGCAGGACGCCAGTCAGTTTGCGGCTGTTCCTCTGACGCAATGCAGCAGCGCTGTCGTTCGCGCTTGCACCTATCGGGCCACATCCATATAGTCTAGAGCCTCCTATGAATCCGGAGTTCGTCTGGCATGGCCCGCGTTACCGTTGAAGATTGCGTCCTGAAGGTTCCGAACCGTTTCGAGCTGGTCATGATGGCTGCCCAGCGCGCCCGCGAGGTCGCGAGCGGCGCTCCGCTGTCGATCGACCGCGACAACGACAAGAACCCGGTCGTGGCGCTCCGCGAGATCGCGGACGAGACGGTGTCGCTCGAGTATCTGAAGAATGCCCTGATCAAGGGCCACCAGAAGCATGTCGAGCCGGACGAGCCGGAAGAAGAAATCGTCGAGTTGATGGCCGGCGAAAACGATTGGGCCGCCCGAGGCAACAATTCGCTGGGCGATGAAGATGGCATGAGCGAGAGCGACGGCGAGGAGTTGGGCGAGGACGACGACGTCGCTGCCGACATGGACGCCGAGCCGGGCGCCGGTTTCGCCATGACCGAGGATCCCGACGGAGACCTCTGATTCTGGACAACGACCGCAGGACCTGGAGGGGGCGCAACGTCCCCTTCCCGAAGAGAAAGGCGGGGAGCATCCGGCTCCCCTTCGGTTCGAACAGAACCACCACGAACACTTCTGAGGCGCCGCGCGCGCCGGGTCGGGCCGCATGATCCGGCAGTACGAGCTTGTCGAGCGCGTCAAGGCGTATGATCCCAACGCCGACGAGGATCTCCTCAACCGCGCCTACGTCTATTCCATGAAGGCGCATGGATCGCAGACGCGTGCGTCGGGCGATCCCTACTTCCTCCATCCGCTGGAGGTCGCCGGCATCCTGACGCAGATGAAGCTGGACGCCGGCACCATCGCCACGGCGCTGCTTCACGACACGGTCGAGGACACCGTTGCCACGCTCGAGGACATCGAGCGGGTGTTCGGCAAAGAAATCGCCCGTTTGGTCGATGGCGTCACCAAGCTGTCGCGGCTGGAGTTGAACAGCGAACAGGCCAAGCAGGCGGAGAATTTCCGTAAGCTGGTCATCGCCATGTCGGAGGACATCCGCGTCCTTCTGGTGAAGCTGGCCGACCGGCTTCACAACATGCGCACGCTGTTCCACTTGAAAAAGCCGGAAAAGCGCAAGCGCATCGCCCGCGAAACCATCGAAATCTACTCGCCCTTGGCCGAGCGCATCGGCATGCACAAGATCAAGGACGAGTTGGACGACCTTGCCTTCGCGGAGCTGAACCCGGACGCGCGCGACAGCATCCTGGCCCAGCTGGCCCGCCTGCGCAGCGAAGGCGAGAATCGCGTCCAGACCATCATCACCGAACTGCGTGAGCTGCTGGCCTCCGAAGGGCTGCCGGACGCGACGGTGTCGGGGCGCGAGAAGTCGGCCTATTCGATCTGGCGCAAGCTGCAGCGCAAGAATGTCAGTTTCGAGCAGCTGTCCGACATCATGGCCTTCCGCATCACGGTCGGCTCGGTCGGCGAATGCTATCAGGCGCTGGGCGTCGTCCACGCGCATTATCCGGTCGTACCCGGGCGTTTTAAGGACTACATCTCCACGCCCAAGCCCAACGGCTACCGCAGCCTGCACACCGGCGTGATCGGTCCCGGCCGCAACCGGATCGAGGTGCAAATCCGCACCCAGGACATGCACGAGATCGCCGAATTGGGCGTCGCTGCCCACTGGGCCTACAAGCAGGACCACCAGCCGCGCCCGAACGGCGGCGAGTACCGCTGGCTGCGCGAACTGCTGGACATTCTGGAGCACGCGCAGAAGCCGGAAGAGTTCCTGGAACACACCAAGCTGGAGCTGTTCCAGGACCAGGTCTTCTGCTTCACGCCGAAGGGCGACCTGATCGCGCTGCCGCGCGGCGCCACGCCGGTCGACTTCGCCTATGCCGTCCATTCGCAGGTCGGCGACCATTGCGTCGGCGCCAAGATCAACGGCCGCATGCTGCCGCTGCGCACCCAGCTGCAGAACGGCGATCAGGTCGATATCGTCACCTCCAAGGCGCAGACGCCGGTTCCGGGCTGGGAGCGCTTCGTCGTCACCGGCAAGGCCCGCGCCCGCATTCGCAAGTTCCTGCGCACCCAGCAGCGCGCCCAGTACATGGAACTGGGTCGCGGCATGCTGATGCGACAGTTCAAGTCGGAAGGCTACGAGTTCACCGAAAAGGCCCTGGAGGCCGCCACTAAGATCTTCCAGCAGCCCACGGTGGACGACCTGATGGCGGGTGTGGGCTCCGGCCTGCATTCCGTGCGCGAGGTCTTCCACGCCGTTTTCCCTGGGCACAAGGCCCAGACCGCCCCCGCCGTCCGCGAGGTGGAGGAAAGCACGCCGAAGCCGAAGGCGAAGGCACGCAAGGAATCGGCCCTGCCGATCCGCGGCCTGATCCCCGGCATGGCCGTGCATTATGCCCGCTGCTGCCACCCGCTGCCGGGAGACCGCATTGTCGGCATCGTCACCACCGGCAAGGGCGTGACGATCCACACCATCGACTGCGAGACTCTGGAGAGCTTCCACGAATCGCCGGAACGCTGGATCGACGTGTCGTGGGAGACCGGGCCGGATTCGCCGGAGGAGCATGTCGGCCGCATCAGCGTCGTCATCGCCAATGAACAGGGCTCGCTCGGCACGCTGTTCACGGTGATCGGCAAGAACCAGGGAAATGTCATCCATCAGAAGATCACGAATCGCAGCACCGACTATTTCGAGCTGCTGATCGATATCGACGTGAAGGATGCCAAGCACCTGACCAACATCATGGCCGCCCTGCGTGCGACCCCGGCCATCCATTCGGTGGAGCGGGCACGGGGACGCTGAACACTCCGTCATTCGACGGTGAAATCCCTGTCATCCGCAGGTGAATCGGTCGGTTCGGCGTGACGGAACGCCGGCGCACCGCTATATAGACGGAATCGCTCCCGCCCGTTCCGGTGGGCGGCGACGCTTTGGAGTCCGTGCATGTCCCGTTTCCTGCGCCTCGGCGTGAACATCGACCATGTGGCGACCGTCCGCAACGCACGCGGCGGGATGCATCCCGATCCCGTGCGTGCGGCAAGGCTCGCCATCGAGGCCGGGGCCGACGGGATCACCGCCCACCTGCGCGAGGACCGGCGCCACATCGTGGATCGCGACATCGAGCGGCTGATGGCCGAGATCGACCGTCCGCTGAACTTCGAGATGGCGGCGACCGACGAGATGCTGGCGATCGCGTTGCGGCACAAGCCGCACGCCGCCTGCCTCGTCCCGGAAAAGCGCACCGAGGTGACGACGGAAGGCGGGCTGGACGTGATCGGCCAGTACGACCATCTGGTGCGCCCGGTGGGGGAGCTGAGCGCCGCCGGCATCCGCGTCTCGCTGTTCATCGATCCGGAGCCGGCGCAGCTCGACGCCGCCAAGCGGCTCGGCGCTCCGGTGGTCGAACTGCACACCGGCGCCTATTGCGACGCCGTCGAGCCGGCGGAGCGCGAGGCCGAGCTGGCGCGCATCGTCCGTGCCGCGGCACATGCCGAGGCGATCGGGCTGGAATGCCATGCCGGCCATGGCCTGAGCTATGACACCGTCGGCCCGGTGGCGGCGATCCAGACCATCGTGGAGCTGAACATCGGTCATTTCCTGATCGGCGAGGCGATCTTCGTCGGTCTGACAAACTCCATCGCGCGCATGCGCAAGGCCATGGACACGGCGCGAGCCGCGGCGGCATCCGCATGATGATGTCCGGCACCATCCTCGGCATCGGCAACGACCTGATCGACATCCGGCGGGTGGAGAAGTCGCTGGAGCGCTTCGGACAGCGTTTCATCGACCGCATCTTCACCGAGGTCGAGCAGGCCAAGTCCGAACGCCGCGCCGGTTCCGCGGCAAAGAACAACGCCCGCGCCTCGACCTACGCCAAGCGCTTCGCCGCCAAGGAGGCTTGCTCCAAGGCGCTGGGTACCGGCTTCCGCGACGGGGTGTTCTGGCGCGACATGGGGGTGGTCAACCTGCCGTCCGGCCAGCCGACCATGCGCCTGACCGGCGGGGCTCTGGCCCGGCTGGAGGCGATCACGCCGCCGGGCATGCGCGCCCGCATCCATGTGACGCTGACCGACGAATACCCGATGGCCGAGGCCTTCGTCGTCATCAGCGCCGAACCGATTGAGTCCGCCACCATCGAGGCCACAATGCCCACCAATACGGCGACCCCAGAATGACCTTTCAGAAAGAAACGGCGTCCAACGCCAAGAGCAAGGAATCCGGGTTCGTCGAAACCGTGAAGACGGTGTTCTTCGCGGTTCTGATCGCTTTCGGCGTGCGGACTTTCGCGTTCGAGCCCTTCAACATCCCGTCGGGGTCGATGATCCCGACATTGTTAATCGGCGATTACCTGTTCGTGTCGAAGTTCAGCTACGGCTACAGCAAATACACGGTCGGCTTCGGCCTGCCGCTGTTCGAGGGCCGGATCCTGGGCTCTCAGCCGGAGCGGGGCGACGTGGCGGTGTTCAAGCTGCCGCGCGACAACAAGACCGACTACATCAAGCGCGTCGTCGGATTGCCCGGCGACAGCATCCAGATGATCGGCGGCATCCTGCACATCAATGGACAGCCGGTGAAGCGCGAGCGGATCGAGGATTACGTGACCACGGATTCGCTGGGCCGCAGCATCCGCACCGCGCAGTTCGTCGAAACCCTGCCCAACGGCCGCAGCCACCGCATCATCGAGGAGTCGGACAACGGCCCGCTCGACAACACGCCGGTGTTCAAGGTTCCGCCCGGCAACCTGTTCATGATGGGCGACAACCGCGACAACTCGCTGGACAGCCGCGTGCCGTCGCAGGTTGGCTTCGTTCCCATCGAGAACATGGTCGGCCGCGCCGAATTCCTGTTCTTCTCGCTCGACGAGGGCACGCGCTTCTACGAGATCTGGCGCTGGCCGGTCGATCTGCGCTTCAGCCGCCTGTTCAACGGAGTCCGGTAAGTGTCCACCGTCACCAATGCGCCCGCCGACGCGGGGGCCGGCTCCGAAACCGAGACCGATGGCGCCGTCCAATCCGCCGATGTGGCGGAACTGGCGCGCGCGCTGGGTCATGAGTTCGCCGACCTGTCGCTTTTGCGCGATGCGGTCACCCATCCCAGCCTGATGGGGCTGGAGCGGGCCGGCCGCAAGTCGCACAAGGGGCCGGGCATCGCCTATGAGCGGTTGGAGTTCCTGGGCGACCGCGTCGTCGGGCTGGTCGTCGCGCAGTGGCTGCTGGAACGCTATCCCAACGAACGCGAGGGCGCGCTCGCCAAGCGCCATGCCGCGCTGGTGCGCCGGGAATCGCTGGGCCGCGTCGCCGACACCATCGGGCTGGGCGCCTATCTGCGCCTGTCCCCGGCGGAAGCGTCGAGCGGCGGGCGCGAGAACCGGACGATCCTGGGCGACGCTTGCGAGGCGGTGCTGGGCGCCATGTATCTCGACGGCGGGCTGGAGCCGGTGACGCGCTTCGTCCGCCAAGCCCTGGCGGGCGAGATCGACAAGGCGACGCCGCCGCCGCTGGACAGCAAGACGACGCTGCAGGAATGGGCGCAGGGGCGCGGCAAGCCGTTGCCCCGTTATGAACTGATCGAACGCAGCGGCCCGGCGCACGAGCCGCTGTTCGTGGTTGCGGTGCATGTAGCGGGAATGGAACCGGTCAGCGGTTCCGGATCGTCTAAGCGCATCGCGGAAAAGAAGGCTGCCAGCACATTGCTGCGCCAGGTAGGAGTGCAAGTCGATGACTGACGGTCGCGACGACATCGACAAGACCAAGAGTGAGACGCCCAGTTCCGAAGCTCCGGAGCCGAAGCCGGAATCCCAGGAGTCGAAGTCCGTGAAGGACGACGAGGCGCTGGACCAGGAGGACGGCGACGTCGAGGGTGAGGACGCCGAAGAGGGCGACTTCGAAGACGAAGATTATGAAGACGGCGACTATGAGGATGACGATGAGGATGCTCCGCGCGGGCAGCCCATCTCCGTCCTGCCGCCGCTGCCGACGATGCCCGAGCATCCGCGCTGCGGCTTCATCGCCCTGGTCGGCGCGCCGAATGCCGGAAAGTCGACGCTGCTGAACGCAATGATCGGCAGCAAGGTGTCGATCGTCAGCCCGAAGGTGCAGACCACCCGCACCCGCGTGCTGGGCATCACCATCCAGGGCGACGCCCAGATGATCTTCGTCGACACCCCCGGCATCTTCAAGCCGAAGCGCCGGCTGGACCGCGCCATGGTGGCGGCGGCCTGGCAGGGGGCGGAGGACGCCGATGTCATCGGCGTGCTGTACGACGTGTCGCGCCGGTCGATCGACGAGGACACCCGCAGCATCGTCGCCCGCCTGAAGGAGCAGGGGCGCGAGGCGATCCTGATCCTGAACAAGATCGATCTGGTGAAGCGCGACGTCCTGCTGGGCATCGCCGACGCCTTCCGGCAAGAAGGGATCTTCTCCGATATCTTCATGGTGTCGGCCTTCACCGAGGACGGCGTCGCCGACCTGAAGCAGTTCCTGGCCGATCGCCTGCCGGAAGGGCCGTGGCACTTCCCGGAAGACCAGATCTCCGACATGCCCATGCGTCTGCTGGCGGCGGAGATCACCCGCGAGAAGCTGTTCCTGCAGCTTCACCAGGAGCTTCCCTATTCCGCCACGGTCGAGACCGAGGTGTGGGAGGAGTTCGAGGACGGCTCGGTAAAGATCTCGCAAGTCATCTTCGTGCAGCGCGAAAGCCAGAAGGCCATCGTGCTGGGCAAGGGCGGCCAGCGGATCAAGGCTCTCGGCTCTGCCGCGCGTGGCGAACTGCAGGGAATGCTGGAGCGCCGCGTCCACCTGATCCTGTTCGTGAAGGTGCGCGAGGGCTGGGTCGACGATCCGGAACGCTATTCTGCCTGGGGCCTCGACTTCGGGGCTTCGTAATGAAAAAGGCCCTCTCCCGACCGGGAGAGGGCCATTTCCTTTTGGTCGGCGGCGGCCGGTGGTCTGGCCGGTGGCCTCAAGCGGCCAGCAGACGCAGGTGGCCGTCGAAATCGTCGAGTGCGCGCATGAGGTCCATCATCGCCTGATCGGCCTGGGCGCGGGCGAAGGGCCATGCGTCGTCATCGGCCAGATGAGCGGCCTCGATGCGGGCGATGGCGCGGTTGTTAAGGCCGCGGAGACGGTCGAGGGTGCGCTCCCACGTCTCGCGCCGGTCGCTGTCCGCGCGCTCCACCATCGACCGGAGGGTCTCCATCCGGTCAGTGGCACGAAGGACGAGATCGCGGCTCAGCGTGTCGAAGGCGTGCCGGTTGCGGCGGCTCATGAAAATCCTCCCTTGATCCTCAACCGTTTCAGACGTCCCGGTCGGACAGAACGATAGCGCCGGACCAATGCTGCAAAAACGCATCGGAAGCGCAGGCGGCACAGCCCGTTTGGGAGATGGCCGCGATGCGGTTGCGAAATACGTGAGCAGTTGCGGAACGGCGTGCTGAATCCAAATCCCGCCGGGCTGCCCGATCCTTTAGGGACAAGGCAAACCCGGTGGCCGAGGAAGTCTTCCTGGTTGGATTGCGTTTCCTCCAGGGCCGGTTTCATCCGGCCCATTGGCTTTTTTATACGCCGACATTTTGACGACGTTCTTTTGTTTTGGTGACGCTTTTGTGCCGGATTGGGTGTGTCGGGTCAATCCGCCCAAAAATCATAGACGGGGCGCATTCTGTCGCAGCCGAAAGGCGAGGTTGTAGACCCGGTATCGACCTGAAAGTCGGAAGTGGTAGAGCTTGCGATAACGCAGTTTGCCCGGTGGCCGTTACTCAACAGTGATTATTCGGCCGCGATTGCATAGGCTGGAACGGCTTCGGCATTGGCCGGTTCGGGCACCGCCGTGCCGCAGCAGGGGGCCGGAACGGCGGTCGCGGCGATGGTGGCGGCCTGCTGGGCCATGGCGGCGCGATGTTCGCTGGCCATGCTGCGCATCATCGGCACGCATTTTCCGCACTGGACCTGGCAGTTGTGATGGCGGAACACCGAGGCCGGGTTGGTAGCGCCATTGTCCAGCGCGGCCTTGACCTTCTTGTCGTTCAACGCGTGGCAGATGCAGACGTACATAAGCCCTCGGCGATCGGCGGTGTGAGAAGATTGTCCTGAACCCAGGATTACCTGAGACTGAGAATCGTTGTCAACGCCTGCTTTGCGAACCAGTCGCATATAAGAGGTTTCGAGACGCTTTGTCACAGCCCCCTTCGCGTCACCGCGAAAGTGTCAGGCCGCATCCTTGCGCTTGCATTCGCCGGCCGGCAGCGGTAGCCCCTGGGGAATGGACGACAGCACCCCCCAAAGCACCTCCGCTTCCCTGCCGCAAGCCGCTCCCGGCGCGGTGGTGACCCCGCTCGGCCAGACGGTCTATCTGGCAGCCGACGGCTTTCTCGACGATCTGGTGGCGGAACTGGGGGAGGTCGCAGCGGTCGACGGCCGGCTGGTCTTCGTCGACGGCCCCGCGAGGCCCGCGGCCTGGGCGCAGAACATCTGGTACGATCCGGTGCGCATCGAATTCACCTCGATCAAGAGCGGGGCGAAGGCGTTGCGCGGTATTCAGCGCAATTGGGCGCTGTGGTCGCAGCGGCATCACCGCCGTGCCGCCCTGATCCAGGAGAACCTGCCGCACGTCTCGGCCAAGCCGGTGATCTTCCCGTCGCCGCTGCCGACGGCGCCGCTGGGGTCTTGGACGCTGACCGACGAGTCCACCATCATCGCCGCCGCCCGTTGTGCCAGCCCCTTCCGCAACGGCGAGGTCACCTTCGTCGAGAACCGCACGGCTCCGCCCAACCGCGCCTATCTGAAGCTGTGGGAGGCCCTGACCCTGTTCGGGGAACAGCCGGGGCCGGGCGATCGCTGCCTCGACCTCGGCGCCTGTCCTGGCGGCTGGACCTGGGTGCTGCACGAGTTGGGCGCGTCGGTGGTCAGCGTCGACAAGGCGCCGCTTGATCCGGCCATCGCTGCGCTGCCGCGGGTGGAGATCCGCCAGGAAAGCGCCTTCGGCCTGAAGCCGGCGACCGTCGGCCCGGTCGACTGGCTGTGCTGCGACGTGATCTGCTACCCGACCCGCCTGTTGCGGCTGGTGAAGGAGTGGATGGACAGCGGACTGGCCAAGCGCTTCGTCTGCACGCTGAAGTTCCAAGCGGAAACCGACCATGAGACCGCCCGCGCCTTCGCCGCGATCCCCGGCGGCAGGGTGCTCCACCTCCACCACAACAAGCACGAACTGACCTGGATGTGGCCGGCGAAGTGAGCGCCGGCGTTCACGCCAGCGCCCGCCCCTCGGCGAAGCCATAGCTGACGTAATGCTGCTTGGCGCCGGCGACGCTGCCGCCCACGGCGGCGTTGACGTCGGGATTGGCGGCCAGATAGGCGGGGGCGTTGAAGCCGGCGAGGGAGCGGCCCTCGAAGCGTCCATTGACGATGTAGTGCAGTTCCGCCGCCTCCCGGTTGTCGCCGTAGGCGGCGATCAGGTCGGCGTTGCCGGCCTGATAGGACAGCGTGTCGAACAGCGTCGAACTGCGGCCTTCACGGTTGCCGATCTCGATGTAATGGCGGGTCGCGGCTCCGACATCGCTACCGAAGGCGCTCAGCAGGTCACCGTAGCCGGCCAGGTAATTGTAGGGATTGAAGCCGGTCAGGCTACGCCCCTCATAGACGCCGGAGCCGATGAGATGCTGCGTTGCCGCGGCGGCGTCGGTGCGGAAGGCGCCGATCAGGTCGGCGTTGGACGCGATGTAGCGAAGTGGGTCGAAATTGCCGGACACGCTGGCCGACAGGGCGGTGCCGGTGTCGGAGAAACGCAGGTATTCGACGTTGGTCAGCAGATCGACGCCGTCGGCGCCGCTGACGACGTAGCGGCTGGCGTCAAGCTGTTGCACGCGATACTGCGACCGGCTGCCGCTGAACACCACGGTATCGGTGCCGCCGCCACCGTCCAGCACATTGCCCAGCCTGTTGACGGTGAATGTGTCGTCGCCGCTTCCGCCGACCGCCAGTTGGACCGTGGTTCCATAGGCCAGCGCCAGGAAGGTCGTGCCTCCGGCGCTGCTGAACGCGCCCGACCGCAGATCCAGCGACAGTGCTGCCGCCTGCGCGCTGCCGTTCAGCGTGTTGCGGCCGTTCGGGTCCCACAGCGTGGTGAAGCTGCCGGTGTTCAGCACATAGCTGCTGTCCCCGGCTCCGGCGGCCATGTTGGGGCCGTAGAGATATTGGATCGCCGCGATGTCGTAGAGGCTGGGCCCGGTCAGGTAGGTCCCCGATGGCAGCGCGCCGTTTGCGACATAGGACATGATGCTGTACGCGTAATTGTCCGTCGCCGACGGAAGATAGGGCCCCTCGGTTCCAGTGCTGTCGCCAGCGTCGTAGTTGCCGGGATGCTTCAGGCCCAGCGCGTGGCCGATCTCGTGGACGACCGTCATGTAGGCATAGCTTCCCGCCGTCGGGTTAACGTTGCCGATGCTGTCGTTGGCGAGGAAGACGTCGCCTCCCTGCGGTGAGGGGAACGGATAATAAGCATAGGCCGCGGTGATGCCGTTCTGGCGGTTGGTGCCGAACCGCATGGTGGCGCCGGAAGCGTCGGACGTCTCGACGAAGCCGATGTTGGCGACGCCGCTCCAGGCCGCAAGCGCCTGCCGGACGGCGGCGCGTTGTTCATTGTTCATCGTCGCGAAGCCGGCGGCGTCCGCATCGGCCACCTGCCGAGAGCTTGTCGCGAAGCCGTAGGTGACGGTGACCGCCCCGCCGACGGAACTGCCGTCCAGAACGGCTCCGCCGGTACCCCAATGCGGCGCTCCGCTGGTCAGAAGGGCGGAGATGTAGTCGGTCAGCACGGGCTGGCTCATGGATGCTTGGCTCTTGCGAGGGAAAGGGAAGGGGCGACGGGACCGGGCGCCGGTCAGGCGCGGCGTAGGGCCAGTTCGATTGATGGGCGGAGCATGGACGCCGCGGCATAGCCGATCTCCACCGCCTCCGCCGCGCGGTCGAACTCCAGAATGCCGATATGGGCCAGCCTCGGCGCGATGAGAACGTCCGGCGGCTCGCCGGCCAGACGGGAGCGGGTGATGCGGTCCTGCATGATGTCGATGGAGCCCGCCATCACCTCCAGCGCGTTAGGCATCTGCTTGTGGGCGTGGGCGTCGTCGATCTGGTCGGCCAGGAACTGGGTGCGCCGGCTGGGCTTGCGGCCGAGCCAGGTGGAGATCTGGCTGGTCAGATGCGACAGCGCCGGGGAGCCGGCATCGCCGCCGGCCACCACCGCCTCCGGCATCGGGGCCGGAGCCTTGGCGGCGGGCTTGCCGTTCGTACGCCCCCCATTGGCGCGGCCATTGGGGCGGCCGAGCGGGGACAATTCGCTGTTCAGGTTCACCGCCACCACCACGTCGGCCCCCAGCGCCCGGCAAAGCGACACCGGAACCGGGTTGACCAGAGCGCCGTCCACCAGCAGGTGATGGTCGCGCCGCACCGCAGGGAACAGGCCGGGCATGGCGGCCGACGCCATCACCGCCGACATCAGCGGCCCGTCGCGCAGCCAGATCTCGCGCCCCGTCGACAGGTCGGTGGCAACCGTGGCGAAAGGCAGCCGCAAATTCTCGATCAGGATGTTGCTGCGGTCGTTGTCGAAGCGGCCGAACGCCTTTTCGGCGGCGACCAGCCCGCCGCGCCGGAAGGTGAGATCGATGATGCCCAGCATGCCGAGCCAGCCCATCTTCTGCGCCCAGGCCTGAAGCTCGTCCATCTGGTCGGTCAGATAGGCGGCTCCGACGGCGGCGCCGATGGAGGTCCCGCAGATGACGTCCGGTTCGATCCCGCTCTCCTCCAACGCGCGCAGGACACCAATATGCGCCCAACCCCGGGCTGCCCCGCTGCCCAGCGCAAGCCCGATCTTCAGGTCGGTTCCCTTCGCCATCCGCATCCCCCATCGGTGCCGCCCGGCCGACCCCGGCGGCTTGGTCTAGAGCGTATCATCTAGGAATTGCCTGCGGGTTACGGAAGCGGCCGTAAGAGGCACGCCACCGGCGCACCGATCATCGCCGCGCGGGTGCTGGGCAATGTCGAAATTTTGGCCGATCTTTGACCTGAATCATCGGCCGAGACACGGCGACTGTGGCATTTCTGTGCCAGTTCGGTTGGAAGAATGCTTCTGTGCTGGGTGTTAACCATGCATCAACTGGACCCGGTGCAGTTTCGTTGCGTTGCAGTGTAGTTCTCGAAACCGGAAGGTCTGTCATGGCCGACGAACTGAAAAGCTTCAGGAAAGATTGGAAACGCTGGTCGCCGGCGGAACGGCTGGTTGCCGTCACCATCCTGGTCCTGATCGCCCTGCTGGGCGCGCCGGCTGCCGCCGGCCTGTTCTGATCACCCGCTCTGCCCACCCGCTGCGGTCGCTCATCGGTCGGTCACGGGTGGCTCACTCTGTGGCGAACGGGCCACGGCTGCGCTCCGGCAGGGCTGTCTTTACGGGCTCTTAACCCTCGCGCCATAGGCTTGGTCGGCTCGGACAGTTCCTGGGACGGTTGGGCGCCACAAGCGGTCGGAGCGTTGCACCTCCACCCTGCGGCACCGACGGGCGCTCGCTGGAGGGCGCCGACCGGGGAGGATCCGGCATATTCCGCCAAGGCCCTGGCCCCTCTCGCTGGACACGCCCGATGACCTTCTCCGCCCATTCCGCCGTGACGGAACAGAAGCTTCTGAGACAGCGCCTCGACGCCGCCTTCGCCGAGGCCGCCAAGCCCCTGTCGCGGGACGAGGTGACGGACATCCTCCGGACCATCCTGGGCAGCATGGATGGCGACATCTCCGCAACCGACCTGCGGCTCTACAAGGAGGTCGTCGACCTCGCCAAATACATCGAGACGGCCAAGCAGGAGATCGCGGCGCTCCAGCCCGCGGAAATCCGCGACGAACATATCCGCACCGCCACGGACGAACTGGACGCGGTGATCGGCGCGACGGAGAAGGCGACCTTCGCCATCTTCGACGCCTGCGACGCCATCGGCGCCATCGCCGGGCAGTCGGATGCGGAAACCGCGGCCAAGCTGAACGACCAGATCACGGCGATCTACGAAGCCTGCAACTTCCAGGACATTACCGGCCAGCGCATCAGCAAGGTGGTGCGGACGCTGAAGCACATCGAATCGAAGGTGGACATGATCGTCGCCGCCTTCGGCAGCGAAGTGCGCCAGAACCACGCCCCCCGGCTGGCCAAGCTGGCGGCGGAGGATGCCGAGGCCGCCGTCCATTACGAACCGATGAGCGCGGAGGAGGCGGACCAGCAGCTTCTGCATGGGCCGCAGCTGCCGGGCAACGCCATGGACCAGGACGAAATCGACCGCCTGCTCGCCAGCTTCGACTGACGCCATGCTGGCCGGCAAACCCTCCAGTGGGCTCACCAACGGTCGGACGACCCAAAGCCGCGGAGCGGGTCCGGCAGGCGCCGGGCTTGTGACGCTGCGGGCCGGCCGTGGGGGCGGGGGCCTTGGGGGCGGGCAGGAACATGCCAATCCCAACAACGGCAGCATCCTGCTTCTGCTGTCGCTGTTCCTGCTGCTGCTGGTCTTCTTCATCGTGCTGAACGCCCATTCGGTGCACACCGTGCAGAAGGTGAAGGCGGTCGCCGCCTCGCTGGAGCGGACCTTCCCGAGCTTCGTCATCGATCCGCGCCTGCGCGATGGGACGGATCCGGTGGCCTCGCGCGCCGGGACGGTCTTCGCGGTGCAGCGGCTCGACGGCGTCGGCACGCTGTTTGCCACCGAAATTGCGGTCGCGAAGGTTGAGGTGGTCGCTCCCGGCCAGCTGCTGGAGGTGCGTCTGCCCGCCGACGACCTGTTCGTCCCCGGCACCATGATGCTGCGGCCGGACCGTCAGGGCCTGATCGACCGGATCGCCGACGCGCTGCGCCAGTCGCGCCAGGGCGAGCGGGTGGAACTGGACGCGCTGCTGGGCATCGGCCCGACGGGAACGCCCAGCCAGCCGCCGGGACCGGTCGCCCGTGCCGGCGCCTTGGCACGCGCGCTGATCGCCGACGGAGCACCGGCCCGCAACGTCACCGTCGGAATCGAGCGCGGCGAGCCGGGCGGGGTGCGTCTGCTGTTCTCCCTGCGCTGGGACGAGGATGGGACGGCCAGGCGCAGGCCGGAGGTGCGGAAATGATCCGCGTCCCCAACATATCCGGCAGGTCGGGAGCCGAGGATCGCGGCGGACAGCGCAAGACGCTGTGGCTGATCAGCTTCACGGACCTGATCTCCTTGATGCTCGCCTTCTTCGTTCTGATGTATTCGATGAGCGAGCCGGAGGCCGAACGCTGGACCCGTCTGGCGAAGGGCGTGGCGGACTCGATTCCCGCCGCGCGGTCCACCGCCGCCGCACCATCCGACCGGCCGGCCGATCCGTCGGCAGCCTTCAACGCGCAAGCGGTGGAGCAGCGGGCGGCGATTGACCTGCATTATCTGGCGGCCCTGCTTGGCAGCCAGCTGCGGTCGAATGCCGAGTTGTCGGTGGTCGATGTCCGGCGTGAGGACGACCGCGTCGTCATCCGCCTGCCGGGGGAACGGATGTTCGACCCGACCGGTGCCGCCTTCACCGAGGAGGGGCGGCGGGTTCTGTTCCTGCTTGGCGCCGTCATCGGCCGCATCGGCAACCGGATCGAGCTGGTCGGCCATGCGGAGCGCGAGGACCCGGCCGGCGGTGTGGCCTGGGAAAGGGCGCTGACCAGGGCGGTCGCCGTCTCCGCCGCGTTGCGGGAAACCGGCTATCGCCGCGATCTGGTAGCGCGGGCCGTGATGATGCCGGTCGAAGGGGCTGGCGGCGGACGCCTGCCGGTGGATATCGTGGTGCGAGAGGAAGGAGCGGATTGAGGTGACTGACCGGTCGGCATATCGGAGAAAGCGCTGGCTGCGCGGCTGTGCCGCCGCGGTGGCGCTGCTGGCCGTGCCGGTCCTGCTGTCCCCTCTGCCGTCCGACGCAGCTACCGTGCCGGTGCGTGGCGGCACCCACAAGGAATTCGGACGGCTGGTCTTCGACTGGCCGGCCAAGGTGGACTACACCGCATCGGTCGAGGGGGAGCGGCTGGTCATCGCCTTCGCCGAGCCCATCGACGCCCAACTGGACCGTCTGGTTCGGGCGCTGCCCGATTATTTGGCCGGCGGCCGGGTGGAGGCGGACGGCAAGACTGTCTCCTTCGACCTGAAACGCCCGGTTTCGCTGAAGAGCTTCCGCAACGGCAACGCCGTCGCCATCGACCTGTCCCCCGCCGCGGCCCAACCCGCTACAACGCAACCTGCTGCGACGGCGTCGTCAGGAACGGAACCGGCAAAGGCGGAGGCTGCCAAGCCGGTGCCGTCCGCCGGCCGGGTTCGGGTGCGGGGGGCGGATCAACCTGACCAGAGCCGCCTGACCTTCGACTGGCCGTCACCGGTCGGTTATTCGGTCAAGCGCGACGGGGCGGCCGTGACGGTCTTCTTCGAAAAGGGCGGCGCCGCCGACCTGTCTGCAGTGACCAAGGCGAAGCTGCGCAACATCCAGAACGTGGAGTCCTACCGCCAGGCGGACGGTGCGTTGGCCGTTACCCTGGCCGTGCCGCAGGATGCCGAGGTCAGCGACAGCGCGTCGGGCAAATCCGTGATTCTGTCGGTCGGCAATCCGGGATCGCGTGCCGGGCTGCCGAAGACCGAAGCCGCGCCTCCGGTCGCGGGATCGCAGGGGGCGATACCGCCGCAGGGCGGCCAGGGAAGCAGTCAAGCGCCTGCCGCCGACGGGCCGATCGTTGCGTCGACGACGACCAGCCGCTCGGCCACCGCCGCCAATGCGGCGACCGCGACACCCGCCGCCACCGCGGCCGCTGGCGCTCAGCCGGCACCTCCGGCGGAAGCCAAGGCGGCACCGACGACACCGACGGATGCCAAGGCTCAGCCGGTGGCCGGACCCAAGGGGCCGGTTCTGACCTTCGAGACCGGCGGGCCGTCATCCATCGCGGTTTATCCGCGCGCCGGTCAGCTCTATGTGGTGTTCGACCGGCCCATGCCAATCGGCGCCGGCAAGCTCAGCGGTCCCGGAGCGGAGCTGATGGGGGCGGTGGAGCCGGTGCCGGCGACCGGCGGCAGCGTGTTCCGCACCAAGATCGGTCCGATGGTCTGGCCGACTGTGGAGCGGCAGGGCACGACCTGGCGCATCCTGTCCTCCGGCCGTCCCGCCAACATGGGCAGCGCCGGCGACCTGCGGGTCGAGCCCGATCCCGATTTCCTGCTGGGCGCCCGGCTGCTGGTTCGCGCCCCCGACGCGGCCAACGTCGTCCAGTTCGCCGATCCCGACGTCGGCGACCGCATTCAGGTGGTGCCGCTGCCCAGCCCGGGGCGCGGCCTGCCCGAGCCCCACCGCTATCCGGATCTGGAGGTCATGCCCTCCTACCAGGGCGTTGTGGTGCGGCCGATCTCCGACAATGTGACGGTTCGCGCGATCAAGGAGGGGGTGGAACTGACCACCGCCGGCGGCCTGCACTTGTCGCCTGCCGCCGATGCCGGCAATCCCGCAGTGGCACCGCCACCCGCCGCCATGCCCGTCCCGGCACAGCAGTCGGCGCCGCAGCCGGTGCCGGCCCAGCTTGCCGCCGCCCCGCAGCCCGTCCCGCCGACCGGCGGTGCTTCGTCCATGGAGCCGCCGAAGGCGCAGCCCGCGCAAGGTCAGGCCCAGGCGCAGGGTCGCCGACTGTTCAACCTGCCGGCCTGGAAGCACGGCGATCTGGACAACTTCACCCAGGCGCGCCAGGACCTCCAGCTTGCCGTCGTCAACGCACCGGAGTCGGAGCGGGCAAAGGCGCAGCTCGACCTCGCCCGCTTCTATTTCGCCAACGGTTTCGGTCAGGAGACGCTGGGCCTGCTGGACGTGCTGCAGCAGAACCAGCCGGACCTGGAGGGTTGGCCGGAATTCCGCGCGCTGCGCGGGGCCGCCCGCGTGCTGGCCGGCGACCTGGAGGGCGGCGAGGCCGACCTGTCGATTCCGTCGCTGGCCAATAACCCGGAAGCCAATCTATGGCGTGCCGCCATCGCCGCCGACCGGCGCGACTGGCCGAAGGCGATGGCCGGGTTCAAGGCGTCGGGCCAGATCCTGAACGGCTACCCGGAACCGATGATCGGCAAGCTCGGCCTGCGGGCGGCGGAGGCGGCGCTGGAGACGCGCGACACCGCCACCGCCAAGCGGCTGTTCGACCGCGTGATCGAACACAGCGGCCCGGAACAGGAAGAGAATCCGCAGACACAGTATTTGCGCGGCCTGCTCTATGCCCAGACCGGTGAGACCGATCAGGCGCGCGAGCAGCTGACCGCCGCCTTCAACAGCTACGACCGCTTCTATCGCGCCAAGGCCGGGCTGGCGCTGACCAACCTTGAGCTTTCCGAAGGCAAGATGTCGCCGACCGCAGCGGCGGAGCAACTGGCCGGTCTGACCTTCACCTGGCGCGGCGACGACCTGGAGATGCAGATCCGCTCGCGCATGGGCGAGGTGCTGATCGCCGGTGGCGAATATGCCAAGGGCTTCAACACCATGAAGGAAACGGCGGCCCTGGTCGCCGACACGCCGCGGGCGGAGGCGATCACCAGGGAGATGTCGCGCATCTTCGCCGACCTGTTCAAGGACGGGGCGCAGCGCCTGCCGACCTTGGACGCGCTGCAGCTCTACGACCAGTTCCGCGAATTGACCCCGGTGGGCGAGGCCGGCGACGAGATCATCCGGCAGTTGGCGGAGCGGCTGATCTCCATCGATCTGCTGAACCGGGCCGCCGACCTTCTGCAGCATCAGGTGGAATTCCGCCTGTCCGGTCTGGACAAGGCGCGGATCGGTACGCGGCTCGCCTCCGTCCGTCTGCTCGACAACAAGCCGGAAGAGGCGCTGAAGGCGCTGGAACTTTCGAACATCGCCGGGCTGCCGGCCGATCTGGCGGCCGAACGGCGGCTGATGCAGGCAAAGGCGCTGGCCGAACTGAACCGTGGTGAGGAGGCGATGCAGCTGCTGGCGCAGGACGACAGCGGCAATGCCAATCTGCTGCGCGTCGACATCGCCTGGAGGGGCCAGAAGTGGGATGCCGCGGCGCTGGCCCTCAACAAGGTGATCGGGCCGCCGCCGGGGCCCGGCAAGCCGCTGGACCCCAACATGTCGCAGCTGGTGCTGAACCGTGCGGTCGCGCTGGCGCTCGCCGGCGACGGAAACGGGCTGAACCTGCTGAAGAAGGACTTCGAAGGGTCGATGAAGGGCGGGCCGAACGAGGATGCCTTCCGCATCCTGACCCGCCCCGAACAGGCGATGGGTCTGATCGACGTGGGGACCATCCGCTCCCGCGTGGCGGAGGTGGATATGTTCAAGAAGTTCCTGAAGGAATATCGCGGCGGCAAGCAGTCCGCGGACAAGCCGACATCCTGAGGCGGCGGGACGCACCCTGCGGGGGGACGGACCCGTCCCGCCGCCCCTTCCGCGCCGTTACTTCGGCAGCAGAACCTTGTCGATGACGTGGACCACGCCGTTCGACTGCTGGACATCGGCGATGGTGACACGGGCCATGTTGCCCGACGCGTCGGCGACCATCACGGCATCGCTGGTCTGGGTGAAGGTCAGCGGCATGCCTTCCACCGTCTTCAGCATCGCCTTGCCATTGCCCTTCTTGATGTCGGCCACGAGATCCTTGGCGTCCAGCTTGCCGGGCACGACGTGATAGGTCAGCACCTTGGTCAGCTGGCCCTTGTTCTCAGGCTTCAGCAGCGTGTCGACGGTGCCGGCGGGCAAGGCCGCGAAGGCGTCGTTGGTCGGGGCGAAGACGGTGAAGGGGCCCTTGCCGTTCAGCGTGTCGACCAGCCCGGCGGCCTTCACGGCGGCGACGAGCGTGGTGTGGTCCTTCGACTGGGACGCGTTCTCCACGATGGTCTTGTTGGGGTACATCGGCGCGCCGCCGACCATCTTCTCCATGGCGGCATTGGCGCAACCGGCAAAAAGAAGGGTGGCGATCGCCACGGTGGCAACCTTCTTCATAGCATTCCCTCTTGTCGGTGAAGGTCCGCTTCCCGCGGACACACCACCGTTACGGGGGAGGCTTCCGGTCAGATCACAGCTGTTCTCCGACGAGGTGCCGATTTTCTTTTCTCGAAGGAGGTAGGTCTTTCGGATTTCTGTTCCCCCGACCGTGCGGCGGACAGGGGGAACAGCGGATTTGCCGGCCCTATAGTTGCACCTGCGTGCCCAACTCCACCACGCGGTTGGGCGGCAGCTTGAAGAAGTCGGTGGCGCTGACCGACGTGCGGGACATCACGACGAACAGCTTCTCGCGCCACAGCGCCATCTGCGAGTTCATCTGCGGGATCAGCGTCTCGCGGCCGAGGAAGAAGGAGGTCGCCATCACGTCGAACTCCAGCCCGAATGCCTTGCACAACCGCAGCGCCTTCGGGATGTTCGGCTCCTGCGAGAAGCCGTAGCGCACGGTGATACGGTAGAAGCCCTCGGCCAGCCCTTCCACCACCACGCGGTCCTTGGCGGGAACGCGCGGCACGTCCTCCACCACCACCGTGACGAAGACGATGCGTTCATGCAGGACCTGATTGTGCTTCAGGTTGTGCAGCAGCGCGATCGGCACGGTGTTGGAGCTGGAGGTCATGAAGACCGCCGTGCCCTTCACCCGAAGGATGTCGGAGGACTTCGCCTGCCGCTTGATGAAGGCGTCGAGCGGCAGCGATTCCTCTGCCAGACGCATGGTCAGCACGGCCCGGCCGCGACGCCAGGTGGCCATCAGGCCGAGCGTCAGGACGGCGATCACCAGAGGCACCCAGCCGCCATGGGGGATTTTCACCGCATTGGCGGCGAAGAAGGAGATCTCGATGGTCAGGAACACGGCTCCGACGCCGAGGCAGAGCGGCAGGCTCCAGTTCCAGCGGCGTCGCGCCACCACCAGGAACAGGGTGGTGGTGATGATCATGTCGCCGGTCACGGCGATGCCGTAGGCCGCCGCCAGACGGCTGGAGGACTGGAACAGCACCACCAGCCCCAGCACGGCGGCCAGGAGGCCCCAATTGGCGCGGGGGATGTAGATCTGCCCCTCCTCCTCGTTGGAGGTATGGCGGATGTCCAGGCGTGGGCAGAGGCCCAGTTGCACAGCCTGCCGGGTCAGGGAGAAGACGCCTGAGATCACCGCTTGGCTGGCGATGACGGTGGCGGCCGTGGACAGGCCGATCAGGGGGTAGAGCCCCCATTCCGGCGCCAACAGATAGAAGGGGCTGCGTACCGCCGACGGATCGCTCAGCAGGAGGGCGCATTGACCGAGATAGTTCAGCAGCAGCGCCGGCAGCACCACGGCCAGCCAGGCCACTTGGATCGGGCGGCGGCCGAAATGGCCCATGTCGGCATAGAGCGCCTCGCCGCCGGTCACCGCCAGCACCACGGCGCCCAGCACCAGGAAGCCGGCCACGCCGTGGTTGGCGAAGAAGGACAGCGCGTGGAGCGGGTTGAAGGCGACCAGGACGCCCGGCTGCTGCACAACCTCGACCAGCCCAAGGATGCCGAGCGTCGAGAACCATGCCAGCATGATCGGGCCGAACAGCGCGCCGACGCGCGAGGTGCCATGGCTTTGGATGGCGAACAGGGCGATCAGGATGGCGACCGTCAGCGGCACCACGACCGATTCCAGCGCCGGCTCCGCCACCTCCAGGCCTTCGACCGCGGACAGCACGGACATCGCCGGGGTGATCATGCCGTCGCCATAGAACAGCGCGGCGCCGAACAGGCCCAGCGCGGTCAGCAGGGTCAGACGGCCCGACGCATCCGGCCGCGTCTTCGACGCCAGCGCCAGCAGGGACAGGATGCCGCCCTCGCCCTTGTTGTCGGCCCGCATGACGAAGCCCACATACTTCACGGTGACGACCATCACCAGGGCCCAGAACACCAGCGACATGATGCCGAGGATGTTGTCGGGGGTCAGTGCCAGCCCATGCTCGCCGCCGAAGCATTCGCGTAGCGTGTAGAGCGGGCTGGTGCCGATGTCGCCGAAAACGACCCCGAGCGCGCCCAGGGTCAGCGTCGCGAGCTTGCCGGTGTCTGGCGGCGCGGCCTTCAAAGCGGTGTCAGTCATGCAGTGGTTGCGGTCCGAGGTTGGTCCGTCGTTGCGATGGCGCCCGGTGCGACGGTGACGGCACCGACTGTCGAACCCCGGTTGGGCGGTCGCGACAGGTCGGAGCCGTCCGGCGGTCCGGCCCCCTTGCCGGTTCCCCGCCTACGCTCATCGGCTTCCTCATACGCGTTTACGACGGCGGATGCCAGCGCGCGCTTGCGCGGCGAAGCCCAGGCGCGGGGGATGCGACGAAGTGCGCAGGGCAGTTCGCGCTCTGCGTGTGTCTTCCGCCCCTATCCGTTCCTCAGAGCGTGCCGAAACTGCGCGCCAGCGATCCGGCGATCAGGTACCACCCGTCGACCAGCACGAAGAAGATGATCTTGAACGGGATGGCGACCATGGTCGGCGGCAGCATCATCATGCCCATCGACATCAGGATCGACGACACCACCATGTCGATGATCAGGAAGGGCAGGAACAGCAGAAAGCCGATTTCGAACCCGCGCTTGATCTCCGAGATCATGAAGGCTGGGACCAGGACGTGCAGCGGCATGTCGGAGGGCTCCGGCACCGATTGGATGCGCGCCATGTCCATGAACAGCCGCAGATCCTTCTCGCTGGTGTGGTTCAGCATGAACTCGCGGAGCGGCGCCACCGTGCGGCGGAACGCCTCCATCTCGTCGATTTCCTGATTGATCAGCGGCTGGATGCCCTGGTTGTAGCTGCGCTCGAACACCGGGGCCATGACGAAGAAGGTCAGGAACAGGGCCAGCGACATCATCACCGTGGTTGGCGGCACCTGCTGCACGCCCAGCGCGTTGCGCAGGAAGGACAGCACGATGACGATGCGGGTGAAGGCCGTCATCATGATCAGGATCGAAGGCGCCAGCGACAGCACCGTGATCAGCGCAACCATCTGGACGATGCGGCCGGTGGCGGTGCCGCCGGCATCGCCCAGATCGAAGGTCAGGCTCTGCGCCAGGGCCGGCCCGGCGCTGATGCCGACGAAGACGCCGATGGCAAGCGACAGCAGCAGCCCGGCGGAGAGCGGCTTCCAGCGACCCGTGAGGCGACGGAGGACCGCTATCATTGCGGCTGGCTCCCCGCCGCGACTGCGGCGGCGGGCGGGGCGGCGGGCGGGGCGGCGGGCGAAGCGGCGGGTGCCGTGTCGGCCGACTTGGCCAACGCGCTGTCGAAGCCGCCGGCCGGCGCGCTGTCGATCAGCAGGTCGCCGTTGGCGCTCAGCAGGATCAGATGCTCGCGGTCATCGCGGCGGATCAGAACCAGCCGTCGCTTGGCGTCGATCGGCAGCGCCTCTACCACGCTCAGCCGGCGCTGGCGGGCGCGGCCGCGCACGGTGCCGCTGGCCATGCCGACGCGGCGCATCACCCAGGCGACGACCATGATCAGCGCCACCACGAAGAATAGCGCCATCAGGAAACGGATATACTGGTCGAGATCCATGGGAGCGGCAGGCTTTCTCTAATCAGGGCAGTTCGTCTGTGCGGCCGGGGCCGGTACGCCCATAGGCGGCGGCGGCGCGCTGTCGGGCGGTGTGCGGATCGTCGCGCCCCGCCAGTGCGGCGGCGATGGAATGCTCACGCTTGGCCTGCTGGTCGGCCAGGGCGGCAGCCAGTGGATCCAAGGCGGCGACGAGGTTGCCGAGCGGGCCGAGCAAGGCCCGCGCCTCGCTGTGCGGCATCCCCTCCGCCTCGGCGCAGAGGCGGGCGACGCGGTCCTCCAGCCCGGCAAGGTCGATCAGCACGCCGGCTTCCGCCTCCGCCCGCGCCTCTTCCAGGGCGGCACCGAGGCTTGCCGCCCGTTGGGTGAGTTCTGCGACGGAAAAGGCATCCTGAGGAGAGCGGGGAGGGGATGGCGGACGGGTCACGGCTTGTCCTCCATATGCGTGGCGGCCATGGGCTTGGCAGGTTCTTCCGGCTGCGGTTCCGGCGGCAGGGTGCCGTTC
This sequence comes from Azospirillum sp. B21, assembly GCF_008364825.1. Taxonomy (GTDB): domain Bacteria; phylum Pseudomonadota; class Alphaproteobacteria; order Azospirillales; family Azospirillaceae; genus Azospirillum. Next base: position 131,423 of record NZ_VTTO01000001.1, on the reverse strand, counting down.
GCGCGGTAGACGTAGGCAAGGACCTCGGCCACGGCGGCGATGGCCTCCACCGGAATGTCGCTGTCGACCTCGATCGCCGACAGGATCTCCACCAGATCGGCATCCTCGCGCACCTTGACGCCGTTGGCGAAGGCGACCTCCAGGATCTGCTCCGCGACCGTTCCCTTGCCGGTGGCGACGATCCGCGGCAGGGTCTGGGTCCCCAGTTCGTATTTCAGCGCGACGGCAACCGGACGCCGCGCAGGCATGGGCCCGGACGGGCGCGGTGGCGTACCGGCCGGCTTCGATGCGGGGGAGCGGGACTGCGCGGACAAAAGGCGGCCTTTTCAAGGGGTCCTTCCTGGCCCGCATCCTGGACCGGTAGGCTTAACGAACTGTAAAGGCGGTCCGCCGGTGCGACTGGCGATTGCCGGGATTCACTCTTCGTTAACGCAAACCGGCGACGATTGGGAGTGCGGCCTTCCAATGGCTATTCTGCCGGAGGTTTGGCGTCGGTCGTTTTGCGTCGGTCGGCGTGACCGGAGGCATCAAGGACGGGATCAGGGCCATGGACCTCGGAAATCTCGGCATCTTCAAGCTGATGTCACGCAAGATGGACTGGCTGACCCAGCGTCAGGAAGTCATCTCGCAGAACATCGCCAACGCCAACACGCCCGAGTACAAGAGCCGCGACCTGAAGTCCTTCAGCTTCCGTGACGCGCTGAGCGACAACCGGCGGCTGACCCCGGCGGCCACCGATCCGTCCCATCTGGCCGGCACCCGCGGTCCCGGCGGCCTCGCCAAGGAACAGAAGGTGCGCGACCCGTACGAGACGGCGCCGGACGGCAACAACGTCGTCCTGGAAGAGCAGATGATGCGGATGGGTCAGAACGCGATGGATTACCAGACCATCACCAACCTGTACAAAAAGCAGGTCACGATGATCAAGTCGGCGATCCGCTCCGGCGGCTGACCGGCTTTGTTTGCGGTCGTTTAGGGTTTGCGGGCGTTCGAGGAGGCTGTTGCTATGGATCTCTACAAGTCGATGGCGGTATCCGCCTCGGGCCTGAAGGCTCAGGGCACGCGCCTGAAGGTCATTGCGGAGAATCTGGCCAACGCCAACACCACGGCGGAAACGCCGGGCGATCTGCCCTATCGCCGCAAGACGGTGATCTTCAAGAACGAGCTGGACCGGGCGATGGACGTGGACAAGGTCCGCGTCGCCAAGGTCGGCGTCGACAAGGGCGACTTCCAGCGCCGCTACGACCCGTCCCACCCGTCGGCCGACGCCGAGGGTTACGTCCTGCTGCCCAACGTCAATTCGCTGGTCGAGGCGATGGACATGCGCGAGGCCCAACGCAGCTACGAAGCGAACCTGTCGGCCATCGATACCGCGCGCCAGATGCTGACCCGCACCATCGACATTCTGCGCGCCTGATTTCTCCCGTCCCATCGCTCCATCTCCCTGACCGACCGGAACCGCCGCCATGATCAATCCGCTGAACGCCGCTGCGGCCTACGCCACCACCGCCGCCAAGACGACTGGGCCCGGCCTTGCCGCGCGCGACGGCGCCTCCTTCGGCGATGTGCTGGAACAGGCGGCCAAGGAGACCATCGGCACCTTGAAGAAGAACGAGGACATGTCGGCGCTCGCCTCCGTCGGCAAGGCCGACCTGAACGAGGTGGTCCAGGCCGTGACCAACGCCGAGGTGACGCTGCAGACCGTCACCGCCGTTCGCGACAAGGTTCTGAACGCCTATCAGGAAATCCTGCGCATGCCGATGTGACGGTTGGCCGTCCTTCACAACCGCATCGAAGCAGCCTGCACCGAAGCAACCATCGTCATGAGCGAGACCGAAGTCATCGAGCTTTGCCGCACCTCGATTGTCACACTGGTGATCGTGTGCGGGCCGATTCTCGTCATCATGATGCTTCTCGGCACCGTGATCTCGATCTTCCAGGCCGTCACGCAGATCAGCGAACAGACCCTGGCCATGGTGCCGAAGGTGATGCTTGTTTTCGGGCTGAGCATCCTGCTGATGCCCTTCATGCTGGGCAAGCTGACCGAGTTCTTCGAGCATGAGGTTGCCGACCGCATCGTCGCCATCGGCGTCGGCGCCCACGACAATGGCGGCGCACCCTTCACGCCGGGCACCGGCATAACGCCGGCCCCGGCGCCGACCGCGGCCGCGGCGGGCGGATGAACGTTCTTCAGCAGCTTCTGGGCGAGCAGATCTTCGTCTGGATGTTGGTCTTCCTGCGGGTCGGCACCGCCTTCAGCGTGATGCCGACCATCGGCGACGCCTTCATCACCCCACGCACGCGTCTGCTGTTCGCGCTGGCGGTCAGCGTGCTGGTGGCGCCGGTGATCCGGCCGCAACTGCCGCCAATGCCCGGCGGTCCCTTTCAGCTTGTGGTGCTGGCGGCGGGCGAGATGACAATCGGCATCTTCCTCGGCACCATCGCGCGGCTGCTGATGGGAACGCTGGAAGTCGCCGGAACCATCATCAGCCTGCAGAGCGGCTTGGCCAATGCCCAGATCTTCAACCCGGCGCTGGCCACTGCGGGCTCGCTGCCGGGCGCGCTGATGGGCTGGCTGGGACTGCTCCTGCTGTTCGTGACCGACCTGCATCATCTGCTGATCATGGCAGTGGTCGACAGCTACGTCACCTTCACGCCGGGAGCGGCGATTCCGGTGGACGACATGGCGAACGTGATCGGGCAGCTGGTGTCGAAGACCTTCCTGCTGGGGGTTCAGATGTCCGCCCCCTTCCTGATCACCGGCATCCTGTTCGCGCTGGCGCTCGGGCTGCTGAACAAGCTGGCGCCGCAGGTGCAGGTGTTCCAGATCTTCACATCCGTCCAGGTGCTGTTGGGACTGTTCCTGTTCGCACTGACTCTGGGCGCCATGATGCTGTTCTGGCTGTCGCGGTTCGAATCGAGCTTCATCGAGCTGCTGAAGCCGCTGTAGAGGGAGGACGCCGATGTCGGAAGATGCGGACGAATCCTCCAAAACAGAGGACCCGACATCCAAGAAACTGGAAGAGGCCCACAAACAGGGCCAGTTCGCGATGACCCGCGAGGCCGCGAACTGGTTGATGGTTGCGGCGATGCTGGTCGTGCTGGTCGCCATTCTGCCCGGCACGATGAAGGGGATGGTCTTCCGCCTGAACTACTACTTCGAGAACCTGGATCAGATCACCTTCGACCGCGCCGGGGTCGGTGCGCTGCTGTTCCGAGTGATGGCTGATGCCATGTGGGCCCTGTGGCTGCCGATCCTGCTGTTCGTCGTGGCCGGTGTGCTCTCGACCCTTGGGCAGATCGGCTTCAATGTCTCCTGGAAGCTGATCGAACCGAAATTCTCCAAGCTGAATCCGCTGCCCGGTCTGATGAACCTGTTCAAGGCCAACCAGGGGGTGGAGCTGTTGAAGAGCATCGCCAAGCTGGCGGTGGTCGGCGGCGTCGCCTACATGGCGCTGAAGCCGATGTTTGGGGCTGTGGAAACCTATATCGGCATCGACATGATCGCGATGCTGCTGCAGATCGACAGTCTGGCGCACCGCCTGCTGATCTGGGTCCTCGTCGTCCTGACCTTCATCGCCGCCGGGGACTTCCTGTGGCAGAAGACCCAGTTCGACAAGAAGATGAAGATGACGAAGCAGGAGGTGAAGGACGAGCACAAGCAGGCCGAGGGCGATCCCGTGGTCAAGGGCCGCATCCGCCAGCTTCGCTTCGAACGCGCGCGCAAACGCATGATGGCCGCCGTGCCCAATGCCGATGTGGTGGTCACCAACCCGACCCACTTCGCGGTGGCCCTGAAATACGATCCCAGCCAAATGGGCGCGCCGCTGGTGCTGGCGAAGGGTGTGGATCAGGTCGCCTTCAAGATTCGCGAGATCGCCGAATCGAACAACGTCCCGGTCATAGAAAACCCGCCTCTCGCCCGTGCGCTCTATGCCGCATGCGATATCGACGAAGAAGTTCCATCCGAGCACTATCGGGCGGTCGCCGAAGTCATTACCTATGTCTTCAAGCTGAAAGGGCGGTCGCTGCGCAACTGATGCGCGCCTGGAACGGTTGACGGCACCGGGTGGGACGACTGACCTTCGTGCGCTGTGACATTGGGGGCTTGGGGTTCTGGTGCCTGGAGATCTGGTGGACGATTCGACTTCCCTTTCCGACACCGCACGCAACGCAGTCAACCGCGCGGCACCGTCCGGCGGGCCTTTGATGCTGCTCCAGTACTGTCTGGCGCCGGCCGGGCTGCTGGTCCTTGCCGCCGGCCTGCTGCTGGACCGGGAAGAGATCGGATGGACGGGAGCGGTGCTGGCGGCAGCGGGCGTCGCCCTGCTGATCGGCCGCAGCATCGCCGTCGTCCGGCGGTCGGCGCGCATCGGCGCACTGCTGGGCGGGGCGCTGGAAGGCATGCCCGCGGGCCAACTGGTCTGCGACGGTGCCGACGATGTGGTCTTCGTCAATGCCGCTTTCCGCGAGCTTGCCGGCTGGCGCCGCGGTGAACGGCCGCTGGATGCGCTGGCACGCCAGTTCTCCGACGATCCCGACAGCGCGCGCGAGTTCCGCCGCCTGCGCGAACGGGTGCGGGCGGGAGCCGCGGCGTCCGCCGAACTGGCGATCCCGGCGCTGGACCACAATCCGCCGGAATGGCGCAAGGTTCAGGGCCAGCCGGTGCCCGGTTTTGCCGGCTCCGTCCATTGGCGGATCGAGGACATCACCGCGCGGCGCGAGTTGGAGCATGTGATGCTGCGCGAGCAGGCCAAGCTCGCCGATTTCATGGAACATGCGCCGGTCGGCTTCTTTTCCGTCGACCAGAACGGCCAGTTCCTGTTCGTCAACGCAACCCTGGCCCAATGGCTGGAGGCCTTTCCCGGTGATCTAACCGATGGGGAGGCATGCCTCCACGGTATCCTGGCCGCTCCGCCGCAGTCCGCGGCACCATACGATCTGTTCGACCATGGCGGCGGCGAGCAGCGCGGCGAACTGACCATGGTGGGGCTGCGCGGCCGCCGGTTCCAGGTGGCGGTGGCACAGAGCGTTGTGCATGCCGACGACGGGACGATCCACACCCGGTCGGTGGTGCGCGATCTGTCGCCCGAACGGGAATGGCAGGAGGCTCTGCGCCAGTCCGAACAGCGGTTCCAGCGCTTCTTCGAGGATGCGCCGATCGGCATCGCGCTGGTCGACGAGACCGGCCAACTGACGGAATGCAACGAGGCCTTTCTGGCGCTGATCGGCAGCGAGGCCGGCAGCGTCATCAACCGCCCGATGGCCGACCTGATCGTCCCGGCGGAGCGCGAGGCGGTGACCGCCCGCCTGAAGTCGGTCCAGGGCGGCGCCGATCCGGCCCATCCGCTGGAGGTCCGGCTGTCCGGCGGCCGGGAACTGACGGCCCAGCTCTATGCCCGGCGCCTTGCCAACCCGGTGCGCACGGATGGGCGCGGCGAGGCCGAGAAGAACGGGCAGGCCGATAAGAATGGGTTGGGTGTCGGCCTGATCCTGCACTTCATCGACATGACCGAGCGCAAGAGCCTGGAGGCCCAGTTCGCCCAGTCGCAGAAGATGCAGGCGGTCGGCCAGCTGGCCGGCGGCGTCGCCCACGACTTCAACAACCTGCTGACGGCGATGATCGGCTTCTGCGACCTGCTGCTGCTGCGGCACAAGCCGGGCGACCAGTCCTTCAGCGACATCATGCAGATCAAGCAGAACGCCAACCGCGCCGCCAACCTGGTGCGGCAGCTTCTGGCCTTCTCGCGCCAGCAGACCCTTCAGCCGCGCGTCATCAACGTCACCGATGTGCTGGCGGAGTTGGCGAACCTGCTGCGCCGGCTGATCGGCGAGAACATCGAATTGAAGATGATCCACGGCCGCGACCTGGGGCTGGTCAAGGTCGATCAGAACCAGCTGGAGCAGGTCATCATCAATCTGGTGGTCAATGCCCGCGACGCCATGGCCGGCGGCGGCAAGCTGACCATCAACACCACCAACTACATCGTCACCCAGCCCGAACGGCGGGAGCATGAGACGGTGCCGCCCGGCAGCTACGTCTCCATCGACGTGATCGACACCGGCTGCGGCATCGCGCGGGAGAATCTGCAGCGCATCTTCGAGCCCTTCTACACGACCAAGGAGGTCGGGTCGGGCACCGGGCTCGGCCTGTCGACCGTCTATGGCATTGTGCGGCAGACCGGCGGCTTCGTGCTGGTCGATTCGGCGGTGGGGGAGGGGACGACCTTCACCATCCTGCTGCCGCACCATCAGGGCGAACTGCGCCCCGTCGATACGGCGGAGCCGCGTGAGCGCCGCGGCAGCGACCTGACCGGCACCGGCACCATCCTGCTGGTCGAGGACGAGGACGCGGTGCGCGTCTTCTCCGCCCGCGCGTTGCGCAACAAGGGCTATCAGGTGCTGGAGGCGAAGAACGGAGAGGCGGCGCTGCAGCAGATCGAGACCAACGGCGCGTCCATCGACCTGCTGATCACCGACGTGGTGATGCCCCAGATGGACGGTCCGACGCTGGCCCGCCATGTCCGCAAGCTGCGCCCGGAGATGCGGGTGATCTTCATCTCCGGCTATGCCGAGGACCGTCTGGGCGAGATCGACGGCGTCGAAGTCGCCCATTTCCTGCCCAAACCCTTCTCGCTGAAGCAGCTGGCCTCCAAGGTGAAGGAGGTCATCCGCGACGCGCGGTGAGGGACCGGTGGAGATACAAATTCGTTCGCGAAAACGGGCCCGGAAATCCCCCGTAAAATAGGAACGCACAGGCAACATCAGCCCTTGCAAATGAGAACGAAGAGAGTACATTCAGCCTCGTTGCAAGAGCGCCGACCGTGTGTTCTAAGAGAGGGGTACCGGGCATGTCGTCCGCACAGCTTCGTTTGGTCGAGAAGGATTCCATGGACAAGCAGAAGGCGCTCGATGCCGCCCTGAGCCAGATCGAACGTGCGTTCGGCAAGGGCTCGATCATGAAGCTCGGCGCCCGTGAGAACTCGGTCGAGACGGAGGTCATTTCCACCGGCTCCCTGGGTCTCGACATCGCGCTGGGTATCGGCGGCCTGCCGAAGGGCCGCATCATCGAGATTTACGGGCCGGAAAGCTCGGGCAAGACCACGCTGGCGTTGCACGCCATCGCCCAGGCCCAGAAGGCCGGCGGCACCTGCGCCTTCGTCGACGCGGAGCATGCGCTCGACCCGTCCTATGCCCGCAAGCTGGGCGTCAACATCGACGAACTGCTGATCTCCCAGCCGGATGCCGGCGAACAGGCGCTGGAGATCGCCGACACGCTGGTGCGCTCCGGCGCCATCGACGTGCTGGTGGTCGACTCGGTCGCCGCGCTGGTGCCGCGCGCCGAGTTGGAAGGCGAGATGGGCGACAGCCATGTCGGCCTGCACGCCCGCCTGATGAGCCAGGCGCTGCGCAAGCTGACCGGCTCGATCTCCAAGTCGAACTGCCTGGTGATCTTCATCAACCAGATCCGCCTGAAGATCGGCGTGATGTTCGGCAACCCGGAGACGACGACCGGGGGCAACGCGCTGAAGTTCTACGCCTCCGTGCGTCTCGACATCCGCCGCATCGGCTCGATCAAGGACCGCGACACCGTCGTCGGCAACCAGACCCGCGTCAAGGTGGTGAAGAACAAGATGGCCCCGCCGTTCCGCGTGGTCGAGTTCGACATCATGTACGGCGAGGGCGTGTCGAAGGTCGGCGAGCTGCTCGACCTGGGCATCCAGGCCGGTGTGGTCGACAAGTCGGGTGCATGGTTCAGCTATGACGGCACCCGCATCGGCCAGGGCCGCGAGAACGCCAAGACCTACCTGCGCAACAACCCCGAGATGGCCGATGCGATCGAGGCCAAGATCCGCGGCAACGCCGGTCTGGTCGCCGACGCCATGATGGGAACCCCGGAAGCCGACGGCGAAGCCTCCACTCCGGAGTGACGACAGCGGATATCGGATGAAAGGCCCCGCCTCCCGAAAGGTAGGCGGGGCCTTTTGCTTTGAAGAGATGTCGGCTTCGATGCCCCACCTTAATCCTCTCCCGCTCTCGGCCGGCCGAAGGTCGGTCTGATCCAGAGAGAGGGGACTACCGCCGCCATGCAAGCTCCTCCCTCTCCCACCGAGGGCGAGGGAGGGGGCCACCGCGACACCCTAGCGCCGCAGATCCCTGTCCAGATTCGGCTCCGCCAGGTCGCCGCTCAGGCGGGCGCGGTAGACCTGGACGGCTTCCAGCACGCGCTGGACGTAGTTGCGGGTCTCCGAGATCGGGATCAGCTCGATCCAGTCGACCACGTCCACCGCCTCGGTCCGCGGATCGCCGTAGGTCTGCAGCCACTGGCGCACGCGGTTCGGCCCCGCGTTGTAGCCGGCGATCGCCAGCACCCAGGAGCCGTTGAAGCGGTCGATCAGCTCCGACAGATAGGCCGAGCCCAACATGACGTTGTAGCCGGGATCCGACGTCAGCCGGGCTTGCGTGTGCTTCAGGCCGAGCTTGCCCGCCACCAGCTGCGCCGTGGACGGCATCAGCTGCATCAGGCCGCGGGCGCCGGCCGACGACACGATGGTGGGGTTGAAGGTGCTCTCCTGCCGGATGATGCCGTGGACCAGCGCCAGTTCCGGCGCCGCCGGCCGGGCGTCGATCATCGGATAGCCGGCCTCGACCAGGAATACCTCATTCTGCGCGGCGTCCTTGGCAGCGGCGACGGCGAGATCGCGGCGGCCGACCTCGCTCGCCAGCCGGGCGGCCAGCACGTAGTCGGCCGGGGACTTTGCATCCAGACTGATGCGGCGGACGAAGCTGCCCAGCCGCTCGTCGGTGCTGCCGCCGATCTCCGCCAGCAGGCGGGCGAGGCGCACCACCTCGCGCCGGTTGAAGGCGGAGGTATCGGCGCTGGACACCGACGGCGGCGGCGGCAGGGTCACCGCACCGTTGGAGACATGGCGGAAAGCCAGTTGGCCGTAGAAGGTGGTGGGGTAGGTGGCGGCCTTGGCGTACCAGTCGCGGGCCGGTTCCGTCTGCCCCAGCGCCTCCGCCGCCCGACCGCACCAGTAGGCGCCGCGCGCCTTGCTGATGGGGGCCGATACGGAGCGGTAGAGCTTGTGGAAATGGGCGAATGCCTCCGACGGCTTGTCGAGGAAGCGCAGCGCCAGGAATCCCGACAGGAACTCCGCGTCGGCGAAGGCGCTGCCCTCGCTCATGCCGTGGGTACTGACCAGACGGTAAGCGAGGTTGAAGTCGCCGCGCTCCATGGCCCGGCGGGTCAGCAGATGGCGTTCCGACCACCAGCCCTGCGGACGGCCCAGATCGGTGCCGGCCCGGGTCATGATCTCCAGCGCGCCGGCATCGTCGCCCTTGCGGCGCAGATAGCGGGCGCGGTCGAACATCAGGCCGGGATCGTCGCGCAGGGCGGGGGCGACTCGGGACAGCGCCGCGTCGGCGCCCGGACTGTCGCCGTCCAGGGCGATGCGCGCCTCGATCAGCGTGTCATAGGCCTCGTCGAAAAAGGGCAGCATCCGGCGCACCGGTGCGTCCTGTCTGGCCCAGAGCAGCCGGTCGATGCGCGCCTTGTGATCCAGCGTACGCAGATAGGGGGTGTAGTGGGCGAGGAAGGTCGCCTCCTCGTCCGGGGTGAAGGTGGCGTCGGCCCACTGCTTGCGGATCAGGCCGGTCGCGCGCTCCACGCTTCCGGTGGCGATCAGCGCATCGGCGTAGCGGACGAAGCCGTCGTTGGTCTGCGGCGGCGACTGGCGGAACCACTCCACCACCTCGGCCGGCGGGATGTCCGGCATCGCCAGTTCGGCCTGACGGCGCAGAGCCGCCATGTTGGGCCAGTCCGGATTGTCGCGGATGAAGGCCGTGATGTCGGCGAAGCTGCCGCCGCCGGGGTTGGCGAGCGCCATCCAGCGCAAAACCTTCGCCGGTAACGGGTCCTGCGCGCGGGACGCCGTGGCGAGCGCTTCGGCCAGCCGGTCGTTGTCCGCCAGCTTGAAAGCCTCGCGATAGACGGCGATGTCCTGGGCGCTCAGCGCCGCGGCGGGCAGGGCGCCGGGAACCGCGGCGATAAGGGTGAGGAGACCCGCGAAAACAGCGGTCCGGGCGCTCTTGCCGAGGGCGGCGGGGAGGGATAATGTGCGCAACTCTTTTTTCCAGCTAAGCCGACTGAGGAGGCAGCCATGTTCCACGGTTCCATCGTCGCCCTTCTGACTCCGTTCAAGGGCGGGAAAGTGGACGAGAAGGCCTTCCAGTCCTTCGTGGAGTGGCAGGTCGCCCAGGGCACGCACGGTTTGGTGCCCTGCGGCACCACCGGCGAGTCGCCGACCCTGTCCCACGAGGAACACAACCGCGTCGTGGAGCTTTGCATCGAGGCGGCCGGCGGCAAGGTGCCGGTGATGGCCGGCACCGGTTCCAACTCGACCGACGAGGCGATCGCGCTGACCCGACATGCCAAGCAGGCCGGCGCGCAGGCAGCGCTCGTGGTCACGCCCTACTACAACAAGCCGTCTCAAGAGGGTCTCTACCAGCATTTCAAGGCGATCCATGACGCGGCGGATTTGCCGATCTTCATTTACAACATTCCCGGCCGCAGTGTCGTGGATATGTCTGTGGCGACGATGGCGCGGCTTGCAAAGCTGCCCAACATCGTCGGCGTGAAGGACGCGACCGCCGATCTGTCCCGCCCGTCCCGCCTGCTGCAGGAGGTCGGCCCCGACTTCATCCAGCTGTCGGGCGAGGACGCCACGGCGCTGGCCTTCAACGCGCAGGGCGGCGTGGGCTGCATCTCCGTCACTGCCAACGTGGCGCCGGCGCTGTGCTCCGCCATGCAGACCGCCTGGGCCAAGGGCGACCTTCGGGAAGCATTCCGCCTGCGCGACGTGCTGTCGCCGCTGCACGACTCGATGTTCGTCGAGACCAGCCCGGCCCCGGTGAAGTTCGCCGCCAGCCTGTTGGGCCTCGGCAGCGACGAGGTGCGCCTGCCGCTGGTTCCGGCGTCCGACACCGCCCGTGCCGCCGTGCGTGGAGCCATGACCAAAGCCGGCCTGTTGTCCTAAGCGACGGAACGGGCCGTAGAGGAGAGAGACTTGGCGACGCGCGAGGAAGCGAAAAAATTTGCGGCGCAGAACCGCCGCGCGCGGTTCGACTTCTTCATCGACGACGTCCTCGAGGCCGGCATCATGCTGACCGGGTCGGAGGTGAAGTCATTGCGGGGCGGTCGCGCCAGTGTGAACGAGGCCTATGCCGGCCTGAAGGGCGGGGAGCTGTACCTGTTCAACGCGTACATCCCCGAGTATCTCCAGGCCGGCCGCGTCGATCAGCACGAGCCGAAGCGTCCGCGAAAGCTGCTGGTCCGCCGCCGCGAGCTGGACAAGCTCGCGGCCGGCATCAAGCAGAAGGGCGTCACGCTGGTGCCGATGTCCGTCTACTTCAACGACCGCGGCATCGCCAAGGTCGAGATCGGTCTCGCCACCGGCAAGAAGAAGCACGACAAGCGCCAGAACGAGAAGGAACGCAGTTGGCAGCGCGACAAGGCGCGGCTGATGCGCGACAAGGGCTGATTAGGTGGCACGTTTAGACAACCGGGCCACGGACCGCGACCAGACCGTCGCCGCCGTGGCCGCCGAAGCCCTGTCCGACATCCGGCCGCAAGGCCGGATTCTCGTCGCTTTCGACAGCGACGGCGCCATCGCCGAGGCTCTGCGCGACGGCGGGGCGGAGGTGGTGGTTTGGAACCGGCTCGCTGTCGGCGGGCAGGCCGCCACGCCCTGGCCGGCGGAGGGACCGTTCGACGGCGCCGTGCTGCGCCTGCCGCGCGGCTGGGCCGGGTTCGAAATGGCGTTGCATGCGCTGGCCTCTCGCCTTGCCCCCGGTGCTCCGCTGTGGATCGCCGGCGGCAACGACGAAGGCGTGACCAGCGCGCCGAAGCATCTCGACGGGCTGGCCGGAGACGCGGAGACGTTGATCATCAAGCGGCGCGCCCGGCTGCTGCTGACGCACCGCACCGATGTTCCGGCCAAGGGGGCGCTGGAGGATTGGCGGCAGACCGTCACCCTGACACTGCCGGACCGGACGCTGGAATTGGTGTCCTACCCCGGCCTGTTCGCCCACGGCCATCTGGACGCCGGCACCGAATGCCTGCTGAAGGTGCTGCCGGAGGTGGCCGCCGGAACACGGGTGCTGGATTTCGGCTGCGGTGCCGGGGTGATCGCGCGGGCGGTGCGGGAACGTCAGCCGGAGGCGCCGCTGACCCTGCTGGACATCGACGCGGTGGCGCTGCACGCCGCCCGCCAGAATGTGCCGGATGCCGAACTGGTGCTGAGCGACGGGCTGACGGGGCTCGGCACCCGCGAACGCTTCGGCCTGATCCTGTCCAATCCGCCGCTCCACCGCGGCAAGGACGAGGACTTCGGCATGCTCGACGCGCTGGTGGCGGGGACCAAGCAGTATCTGAAGCTGCGCGGCACCCTGGTGGCGGTGACCCAGCGGACGGCCGGCGTCGGCAAGCTGTTCAAGGCGGCCTTCGGTCACAGCGACATGCTGCTGGAGACCACGCAGTTCCAGGTGTGGGCGGGGACGCCGAAGTAGAAGGGCATCGGCCGGCGAATGCCTCCTCCCTAATCCTCCCCCGCCCGGCGGGGGAGGATCAAGGTGGGGGGCTAACCCCGCAAGCCTCAAGCCGTCTCCCGCTCCACCGATAACGCGCGCGGCAGTTTGAAGACGATGTTCTCGGTCGCGGTGCGCAGTTCCTCCACCGTTACGTCGAATCGCGCGCGGGCGGCTTCGATGACCTCCTCCACCAGCACTTCCGGGGCGGACGCGCCGGCGGTGATGCCGAGCCGGGCGACGCCGGCCAGTGCGCTCCAATCGATCTCGGCGGCGCGCTGGACCAGCTGGGCGGCCGGGCAGCCGTGGATCTTCGCCACCTCCACCAGACGCTTGGAATTCGACGAGTTCGGCGCACCGAGAACCAGCAGCGCATCCACCTTCGGCGCGATGGCCTTCACCGCCGCCTGACGGTTGGTGGTGGCGTAGCAGATGTCCTCTTTCTTCGGACCGGCGATGGCGGGGAAGCGGGCCTGGAGCGCGGCCAGGATCTCCGTCGTCTCGTCGACCGACAGCGTGGTCTGGGTGGCGTAGGCGAGGTTTTCCGGATCCCGGACTTCCAGCGTGGCAACATCGGCCACGCTCTCCACCAGCACGACGGCTCCGTCCGGCAGCTGACCCATGGTGCCGATCACCTCCGGATGCCCGGCATGGCCGATCAGGACGATCTGACGGCCGTCCTCGAAATGGCGTTCAGCCTCGCGGTGGACCTTGCTGACCAGCGGGCAGGTGGCGTCGAGATAGAACAGGCCGCGCGCCTCCGCCGCCTGCGGCACCGATTTCGGCACGCCATGGGCGGAGAACACCACCGGGCGGCCATCCGGCACCTCGGTCAGTTCGTCGACGAAGACGGCGCCCTTGGCTTCCAGGCTCTCGACCACAAATCGGTTGTGGACGATCTCGTGCCGGACATAGACCGGCGCCCCGAAGCGGTCCAACGCCGTCTCGACGATCTGGATCGCCCGGTCGACGCCGGCGCAAAAGCCGCGCGGAGCCGCCAGCAGGATCGTCAAGGGCTGGAGGGCCGGGGAATTGGTGGTGGTCATATGCGCTGTTCCGCCCTTGCGTAGAATACGTGCCCTAAGGTGGCCCTGTGCCGAACCGTCGCAAGGGATAGAACCCCCGCGCGGTCTTGTGCCGGTCAAGCTGGGACACTAAAGTCGCGGTCCAACAGCCCGTTAACCGATCAGGCCGAACCGATGGACCGCCGCGACCGTAATATAGGAACCCCCGCCCGGAAAAGCCTGCTGGCGTCCCTGATGCGTAAGAGCCGCCCTGCGCTGCTCGCCGCCGGGGCCGTTGCGGTGCTGTCCGGCTGTTCCGGCCTGGGACCGAACGACCCGGCGGACGCGGCGCTGGCCTGCCCGAAGGTCAACATCGTCCGTGACCTGCAGGAGGTGACGGTCTTCCGCCCCGGCGGCAAGGATCTGACCGATCTGGAGTCGCGCGCCGCCCTGGTCGATTACACCGGCAACTGCGAATACACCAGCAGCGGCGTCACGGTGAACGTGAACGTCTTCCTGGTTGCCGAGCGCGGCCCGGCCTTGCCGGGCAACACCGCCAAGTACCAGTATTTCGTGGCGCTGGCCCAGCCTGACGACACGTTGGTGTCGAAGGCCTATTTCGACACCGACGTGACCTTCGTCACCGGCCAGCCGCGCGCCGGCACCAGGGAGGAACTGGCCCCGCGGATCCCGCTGCCCAAGGACGCCAACGCCAAGGACTGGAAGATCTATCTCGGCTTCCAGCTGACGCCGGAGCAGTTGGAGTTCAACCGGACGCAGATGAAGAAGTAAGGCGGATCGTTAGCATGCGTCGTCGGCCGTCATCCCGCGAAGACGGGAATCCATTCGTATCAAGTGCTTGGTCCGAAAGTCTGGATCCCCGCCTTCGCGGGGATGACGGTCCGCAAAAGCCCGGCAATCTCGCCGGATCCGTCGATTGACAAACCTGTCTATTCGCGACAGTGTGCCGCCATCACGCCGATGATCCCTCGCGGGAGAGATCGCTTTCGAGACATCCGGGAACGGGTAGCCTCGCAGGCGGCGCCGAAGGAGCAACCGCCCCCGGAAACTCTCAGGCAAAAGGACCGCAAGGGGATAAGGCAACTCTGGAAAGCAGCCTCGGCGCTCACCCGCCGCGACTCACCGAAGGAGTAAACCGGGTGTCCGGCTCGACCGGACGGCGGTGAATCTCTCAGGTCCAAGACAGAGGGGGCAGCTTCCTGCACCGATCCCGGTGCGGGCGCTGAAACCTTGTCGGAGGACCCGCGTGACCGAGGCCGCAACCGCTCTCAAGACCACCCCGCTGCACGCGCTCCATGTCGAGCTTGGCGCCCGCATGGTGCCTTTCGCCGGCTATGACATGCCGGTGCAGTATCCGCTGGGCATCCTGAAGGAGCACCAGCACACCCGCGAGAAGGCAGGGCTGTTCGACGTGTCCCACATGGGGCAGGTCCGCCTGACCGGGGCCGACCCGGCCGCCGCCCTGGAAACGCTGGTCCCCGGCGACATCAAGGGACTGGCGCAGGGCCGCATGCGCTACACGCTGTTCCTGAACGAGCAGGGCGGCATCCTCGACGACCTGATGGTGACCAATGCCGGCGACCACCTGTTCCTGGTGGTGAACGCCGCCTGCAAGGAGCAGGACGTCGCACATCTGCGCGAGAAGCTGGCCGGCAAGGCGGAGGTCGAACTGCTGGACGATCTGGCGCTGATGGCGCTCCAGGGTCCGATGGCCGCCGAGGTGATGGCCCGCTTCGTGCCGGAAGCCGCCACCATGAAGTTCATGAGCTACCTGTCCGCCACCTTCAAGGGCGTGCCGGTGATCCTGACCCGCTCCGGCTACACCGGCGAGGACGGCTACGAGATCTCCTGCGACAAGGCCGATGCGGAGATGATCGCCCGTGCGCTGCTGGCCGAATCGGAGGTCGAGGCGATCGGGCTGGGCGCCCGAGACTCGCTGCGGCTGGAAGCCGGGCTCTGCCTGTACGGCCACGACATCGACACCACCACGACGCCGGTGGAAGGCGCGCTGGAATGGACGCTGCCGAAGCGCCGCCGCGCCGAAGGCGGTTTCCCCGGCTATGACATCATCCACCGGCAGCTGACCGAAGGCGCCACCCGCCGCCGCGTCGGCATTCAGCCGGAAGGCCGCCAGCCGGCCCGCGAGCACACGGAAATCCGGGACGCCAACGGCACCCTTATCGGCGAGATCACCAGCGGCGGCTTCGGCCCGACCGCCGGGGCGCCGGTGGCAATGGGCTATGTCGACATTGCGAACTCCGCGGTGGGCACGCCGCTGACGCTGGTTGTGCGCGGCAAGCCGCTGCCCGCCCGCGTCGCCGCCACGCCCTTCGTGCCGCAACGCTATTACCGGGGCTGATGCCTCGGCATTACCAACCACAAGCAACCGTATTGAACAGGGGCTCCTTCAGATGACCAAGAAATTCACCAAGGACCACGAGTGGGTTCTCGTCGAGGGCGACATCGCCACCGTCGGCGTCTCCGACTTTGCGCAGAGCCAGCTGGGCGACGTGGTGTTCGTCGAACTGCCCGAAGCCGGCCGCGAGCTGGAGCAGGGCAAGGAAGCCGCCGTCGTCGAATCGGTGAAAGCCGCCAGCGACGTCTATGCCCCGGTGTCGGGCACCGTCATCGAGGCCAACCAGGCCCTGGTGGACGACCCGTCGATGGTCAACAGCGCCGCCGAGACCGACGGCTGGTTCTTCAAGATCCAGTTGAAGGACGCCTCCGAACTGGATGCCCTGATGGACGAAGCGGCCTACAAGGCCTTCGTGGAGGAATCCCACTAACATGCGCTATCTGCCCCTGACCGAGGCCGACCGGCAGTCGATGCTGGAGGCCATCCGCGCAACATCGGTCGAAGACCTGTTCCGCGACGTTCCAAAGTCGGCCCGTCTGGCCGGCCCGATCGGGGGCTTGCCCAACCATATGGGCGAGCTTGAGGTCGAACGGCTGCTGGGTTCCATGGCGGCCAAGAATGTGCCGGCGGGGAGCGTGCCCAGCTTCCTCGGCGCCGGCGCCTACCGCCACCATGTGCCCGCCACCGTCGACCATCTGGTCCAGCGCGGCGAGTTCCTGACCGCCTATACCCCGTACCAGCCGGAGGTGAGCCAGGGCACGCTGCAGGTCCTGTTCGAATTCCAGACCCAGGTCGCCCTGCTGACCGGCATGGATGTGGCCAACGCCTCCATGTATGACGGCGCCACCTCCTGTGCCGAAGCGGTGATGATGGCCAACCGCATCACCCGGCGGAAGAAGGCGATCCTGTCCGGCGGCCTGCACCCGCATTACCGCGACGTGACCACCACCGATGCCCGCTTCATCGGGTTCGAGGCGGTGGCCCTGCCGGCCGCCCCGACCGGCGGCGAGGATCTGCTGGCGCTGGTCGACGACAAGACGTCCTGCGTCGTCGTGCAGAACCCCGACGTGTTCGGCCATGTCCGCGACTACACCGATCTGGCCGCCGCCTGTCAGGCCAAGGGCGCCCTGCTGATCGTCGTGGTGACGGAGGCGCTGTCGCTCGGCCTGTTGACGCCGCCCGGCGACATGGGCGCCGACATCGTCGCGGCGGAAGGCCAGTCCTTCGGCAACGCGCTGAACTTCGGCGGCCCCTATGTCGGGCTGTTCGCGGTGAAGGACAAGTATGTCCGCCAGATGCCGGGCCGCCTGTGCGGCGAGACGGTGGACGCCGACGGCCGCCGCGGCTTCGTGCTGACGCTCTCCACCCGCGAGCAGCACATCCGCCGCGAGAAGGCGACCTCGAACATCTGCACCAACTCCGGCCTATGCGCGCTGGCCTTCTCGATCCATGTCAGCCTGTTGGGCGAGGCGGGGATCACGCAGCTGGCCCAGCTGAACCACACCAAAGCGGTCCAGATGGCCGACAAGCTGGCGGCGGTGCCGGGTGTACAGGTGCTGAATGACGGCTTCTTCAACGAATTCACCGTGAAGCTGCCGAAGCCGGCCGCAGCGGTGGTCGAGGAACTGGCCAAGCGCCGCATCCTCGGCGGCGTGCCGGTATCGCGCCTCTATCCTGGCGCGATGGAAGACCTGCTGCTGGTCGCCGTCACCGAGACCAACACCGACGCCGACATGGACGCCTTCGCGGCTGCCTTGACCGAGGTTCTGGCATGAGCATGAACAACCAGGGCCGTCCGTCGGCCATCCCTGCGAACTCGGGCGCTTTCGACGGCGTGACCGGCACCGTCACCGGCAACCGCGGCCTGCAGATCGAAGAGCCGCTGATCTTCGAACAGGACAGCGCCGGCCGCACCGGTGTCGACCTGCCCGACGTGCCGAAGGTGGCCTCGCGCCTGGGTGCGGTGAAGCCGCGCGCCAAGGTGGGGCTGCCCGGCCTCGCCGAGCCGCAGGTGGTCCGCCACTACACCCGGTTGTCGCAGAAGAACTACGCCATCGACAGCGGGTTCTATCCGCTGGGCTCCTGCACGATGAAGCACAACCCGCGCCTGAACGAAAAGATGGCGCGGCTCCCCGGCTTCTCCGACGTGCATCCGCTGCAGCCGGTCAGCACGGTGCAGGGTGCGCTGGAACTGATGGACCAGCTGGCCCATTGGCTGAAGACGCTGACCGGCATGGCCGCGGTGACGCTGGCGCCCGCCGCCGGTGCCCATGGCGAGATGTGCGGCATCATGGCGATCCGCGCCGCGCATGAGGCCAAGGGCGACAGCGGCCGCACCAAGATCCTGGTGCCGGAAAGCGCCCACGGCACCAATCCGGCGACCGCCGCCGCCTGCGGCTACAGCGTCGACGCCATCCCGGCGACCGCCGACGGCCGCGTCGACCTGGAGGCGCTGAAGGCCAAGCTCGGTCCCGACGTGGCCGGCCTGATGCTGACCAACCCCAACACCTGCGGCCTGTTCGAGCGCGACATCATAGCTATCGCCGACGCGGTGCACGAGGCGGGCGGCTATTTCTACTGCGACGGCGCCAACTTCAACGCCATCGTCGGGCGGGTGCGTCCGGCCGATCTCGGCATCGACGTCATGCACATCAACCTGCACAAGACCTTCTCCACCCCGCATGGCGGCGGCGGTCCGGGGTCGGGGCCGGTGGTGTTCGCGGAGTCGCTGGCACCCTACATCCCGGTGCCTTACGTGACGCATGGCAAGGACGGCTTCGCGCTGGTCGAGAATGCCGGCGAGGGCCCGGCCTTCGGCCGCATGAAGGCCTTCCACGGCCAGATGGGCATGTTCGTCCGCGCCCTGTCCTACATGCTCAGCCACGGTGCCGATGGACTGTGGCAGGCATCGGGTGACGCGGTGCTGAACGCCAACTACGTCATGGCGCGGCTGGAGGACGTGATGACGGCCTCCTTCGAAGGGCCGTGCATGCACGAGTGCCTGTTCGACGACCGCTTCCTGAAGGGGACGGGGGTCACCACGCTCGACATGGCGAAGGCCCTGATCGACGAGGGCTTCCACCCGATGACCATGTATTTCCCGCTGGTCGTCCACGGTGCCCTGCTGATCGAGCCGACCGAGACGGAAAGCAAGGCCAGCCTCGACCAGTTCGTCGAGGCTCTGCGCGCGCTGGCCGAGCGGGCGAAGTCGGGCGATGTGACCTACTTCCAGGCCGCTCCGCGCCTGACGCCGCGCCGTCGCCTGGACGAGACCGCTGCGGCCCGCAAGCCGGTCCTGCGCTGGACCCCGCCGGTCGTGGCGGAGGCTCTGGCGGCGGAGTAAAAACTCCCTCTTCCCCCTGGGGAGAGGGGCGGGGTCCGCGAAGCGGGAAGGGTGAGGGGTGATTCAAGGAACCAAGTGCCGGAACCTTGGATCACCCCTCACCCTTCCCACGCCTTCGGCGCGGGTCCCTCCCTCTCCCGGTGCGGGAGAGGGAAACCTCACAGCTCATTTGTCGGTCTTGTCTACGTACTTGTCGGCCTTCTTCTGATCCTCGGCGGCCTCGCGGGACATTTCCTCGCCGATCTTCGGATCGATGCTCTTGGCTTCCTCGATCAGGTCGCGCGCCTTGCGGGCGTCGCCGTCGGCGGCCTTGTCCAGGGCCTGTTCGGCCAGATCGTGGGCCTTCTTGTGTTCCGGGCTGTCTTCGTGGCGGGTTGCCATGGGAATTTCTCCTGAGCTGGGCTGTGTCTGAACGGGTCGTTGTCCAACAGGTCCCATCCGGCCAAGTTCCGGCCCCCGCAGCGCACAAAATTTTTTGAAGAGCATGGAATAGGGAAGTCGGTCTGTCCGTTTGTGCTGACGTCCGGTGGCGAACGGCCACCCTGCAACAGGGCAACGCGAACTCCCCATGAGCAACCCGAAGAACTCGATCCGGCGCGCAGCCATCGCCGCCGCACTGCTGGCCGTGACCGCCGGCCACGCGTCCTTCTGGTCCTGGCGCAATGCGCCGACGCCGGTGGAGGCGGAGCCCGGACGTATCGAATCCGTATCCTACTCGCCGTCGGGCCGCAGCTACGATCCCAACGATCAGCCGGTGGTGCCGCGCAAGGAGATCGAGAAGGACATGGCCGCCATCGTCGGCTTCGCCGATGGCGTCCGTACCTACTCCACGCTCGGTTCGCAGGGCGAGGTCCCGGAAATCGCGATCTCCAAGGGCCTGGACGTCACGCTCGGCATCTGGTTGAGCGAGGACAAGTCCCGGAACGAGCGCGAGATCCTGCACGCCGTCGCTCTGGCCAAGGAATTCCGCGGCATCAAGCGCATCATCGTCGGCAACGAGACGCTGCTGCGCGCCGAACTGACCGATGCCGAACTGGCCGCCTACATCAAGCGCGTGCGCGCCGCCGTTCCCGCCACCATCAAGGTCGGCACCGCCGACGTGTGGTCGGAGATGATCAAGGCCGACGCCACGGTGAAGGCCTCCGACTTCATGGGCGTCCACGTCCTGCCCTACTGGGAAGGCGTGCCGGCTTCCGATGCTCTGACCTGGATCCGCGACCGTCTTGACACCGTGCGCAAGTCGCACCCGGGCAAGCCCCTGTTCGTCGGTGAGGTCGGCTGGCCGTCGGGCGGCGAAAACTTCCACGACGCCTACCCGACGCCGGAAGCGCAGGCCGCCGTCGTCCGTGGCTTCGCGGCGGAAGCCAATGCACTTGGGATTCATTACAACGTCGTCGAGGCTTTCGACGGCATCTGGAAGTCGACCATCGAAGGCTCGCCCGGCCCGACCTGGGGCGTGCTGGACGCCGACCGTCAGCCCAAATGGGCGATGACCGGCGCCGTCGCTGCCTCCTATGGCGAGCGGGTCGGTGCGGGCGTCGCCCTGGCCGTCGGTCTTGCCCTGTCGGCCTTCGCAGTGTTCCGCCGCCGGACCAACGCCGGCTTCGCGCTGGCCGCCTCGATGGGCGCCAACATCATCGGCTTCGCCATCGGCTCGGCGGTTGCCGGTGCCTTCGCCGAGTACCTGACCTTCGGTGCGGTCACCACCTGGGGCTCCGCCTTCGCGCTGGGCGCCCTGATGATGAGCGTCGCCTTCGCCGATCTGGTCGACGTCGCCCGCCGTCTGCTGACCGGCCGCGCCCCGGCCCTGCTGCCGCACACGGTTCCCGCCGTCGAGCACAAGCCGATGGTCTCCATCCACGTCGCCGCCTGCCGCGAGCAGCCGGACGTGCTGAACGCCACGCTGGCCTCGCTGTCGCGGCTGGACTATCCGAACTATGAGGTCGTCGTCCTCATCAACAACACCGAGGAGGAGCATCTCGTCCGCCCGGTGGAGGAGATGTGCCGGGCGCTCGGTCCGAAGTTCAAGTTCCACTGGTACAAGAAGATCTCCGGCTTCAAGGCCGGCGCCCTGAACGCCGCGCTGCGCCACACCGATAAGGATGCCGAGATCGTCGCCGTGCTGGATGCCGACTACACCGTGTCGCCCGACTGGCTGTCCAAGCTGGCCCCGACCTTCGCCGATCCGTCGGTCGGCATCGTTCAGGCCCCGCAGGAGCACCGCGACGGCCACGAGACTGCTCTGAAGGCCGCCATGACCGCCGAGTACCGCCCCTTCTTCGACGTCGGCATGCAGGAGGGCGTGTCGTCCCAGGCCTTCATCTGCCACGGCACGATGATCATGCTGCGCCGGTCGGCGATGGATCAGGTCGGCGGCTGGTCGGAAGCCGGCATCTGCGAGGACACCGAGCTGGGCCTGCGCATCCTGTCGGCCGGCTACCGCGCCGCCTACACCGACGAACGGCTGGGCGCCGGTCTGGCCCCGGACAACTTCATGCAGTTCCGCAAGCAGCGTGACCGCTGGGTGTTCGGCTCCACGCAGATCGTCCGGGCCCACTGGAAGAAGTTCCTGCCGGGTTCGGCCGAGCTGAGCGCGCGGCAGAAGCTGGGCTACGTCACCAACTGGATCCGCTGGTGGTCCGACGCCGTCGGTCTGTTCGCCGCCGCAGCCGCCGTGGTCTGGACCTTCGCCTCGCTGGTTCTGCCGCTGCACCTGCCGCCGGTGGCCGCCACCGCCGCCGTGCTGGGTGCCCTGGTCCTGCGTGCCGGCTCCAGCCTGCTGGCCTCGCGCTACGCCTCCGGCAACAGCTGGAAGGAGAGCCTGGGCGCCTGCGCCGTCGGCATGGCGCTGTCCACCACCGTCGCCCTGGCCGTCGTCCGTGGCCTGTTCCGCAAGCACGACGCCTTCCGGGTGACCGCCAAGGGAGGCAAGCGCACCGCCGGCCGCTTCTGCGCCAAGCCGGAAGCTTGGCTGTCCGCCGCCCTGGTTGCCGCGTCCGCCACCGCCGCGCTGGCCAACCCGCTGGGCACCCTGTCGCTGGAACTGTGGTCGATGCTGCTCGCCGCCATGGCGGTGCCGAACCTGATGGCCGTCGCCTTCGGCATCGGTGACATGTTGCCGGTCCGCGAGACCAAGCCGGCGCCGGTCCCCGCCACCCAGCAGGCAAAGCCGGCCGGCCAGGAGCAGGGGGCGAACCAGCCGATCGCGGCGTAATCTCTCTCCTCCTTATGCAACAACGGCCCCTTTCCCGTCCGCCCGGCGGGAGAGGGGCCGACTTTTTTGGGGGTGGAAGCGCTTTTCTCACCAAGGTGAAACTTGTCGGCAACACCGCTTCGTGCCTACCATCGGCCGCTGAATTCGACAAAGACGCGCGAGCGAGCGCGCCAAGCACTCTTCGCAGGGAGAACGCCATGCACGTCGTGAAAGCGTCCGACCAGTCCGCGGCCTCGCTTTTGTCCGATGACAACCGTGCCCGTCTGGAAAGCTGGCTGGCTGCGCAGGCCGGCGCATCCCGCGTCGCGGTGACGGAAGATGGACGGCTCGGTGGCGGTGCGATTTCCCTGAACCTCGCCGTGACGCTGGACGTCGACGGCGGGCCGCTGGCCGGGCGCCATGCCTGCGTGCTGCGGGCCGAAGGCGGCGGGCGCATCTCCGCCAGCATCGGCAAGCTGCGGGAGTATGTGGTGCTGCGCGCCGCCTTCGCGGCGGGAGTGCTGGCGCCGGAACCGCTGTTCGCCTGCGACGATCCCGCCATCTTGGGCCACGATTTCTACATCATGCGCCGGGCCGAAGGGCTGGGCGCCGGCCATGCGGTGACGCGGTCGGAGGCGGCGCAGCCTGAATTGGCGCGTGAGCTTGGCCGGCAGCTTGGACTTCTGCACCGGATCACGCCGGAAACCGAAGGGCTGGAGCGGTTGGGCGAGGCGCCGGACTGCCCGGCGCAGGAAACACTTGCCCAGTACCGCCGATGGTTCGGCGACCTGGGGCGCCGCGATCCGGTGATCGCCTGGGGGCTGCGCTGGATGGAGGTCAACGCGCCGCTGCCGGGGGCCGTGGTGCTGTGCCATCGCGATTTCCGCACCGGAAACTATCTGGTCAAGGATGGCGCATTGACCGCGATCCTGGATTGGGAGTTCGCCGGATTCAGCGACCCGATGGAGGATCTGGGCTGGTTCTGCGCCCGGTCCTGGCGCTTCCGCCGGCCGGACCGTGAGGCGGGCGGCATCGCCGACCGGGCGGATTTCTATGCCGGCTATGAGGAAACCTCCGGCCGCCGTGTCGATCCGGCGCGCGTCGCTTATTGGGAGACGGCGGCCTACCTTCGCTGGGCCGCCATCGCGGTGGAGCAGGGGCTTCGCCACAGTTCCGGCGACGAACCCTCGCTGGAATTGGCGTTGACCGGACGGATGCTGCCGGAAATCGAGATGGACATGCTGCGCCATCTCCGCTCCATCGGCGGCATGGCCTCCGGCGCTGTGGAGAAGGTGGCCTGATGCGCGCCAATCCCGACGCCCGCGGCCTGCTTCAGATCGCCGCCTCCACCTTTCGGGCGGACGTGCTTCCCCATGTCGCCCCCGAAGCTCGCTTTGCCGCGCTGATGGTCGCCAACGCGCTGGAGATCGCCGAACGGGAGTTGAAGGGGCTGGATACCGCGGGCCATTCGATGTTAGGGGCGCTCGCCTTGCTCTATGGCGAGGACGCCGACGACGCTCTGTCCGGCGAGGACCTGCGCAAGCGGGTGGAGGCGCTGCAGCATCGCCTGTGCATCGAGATCGCCGCCGGCGACTTCGATCATGACGGCCAGGAGGTGCTGATGGACTCGCTGGAAGCCATCGTCCAAGCGCGGCTCGGAATTTCCAACCCGAAGGCGCTGGGACAACAGTAAGGCGGGGCCTGAGCGGCACTGCGTTCCGCTCTGCGCGGGGCGCAGTGCCGCTCAGCCTGCGCTCGACAGACGGGGGCGTTGCGGCCATATAATCGGTTCCCGTTCCGTACCCCCCTCCCTGATCCGGATCGCCGCCCCATGGCAAGTCCCGTCCTGTCCGCCATTCCCGCCAAGCCACTGGCGAAGCTGGAAGCCGGAAAGCAGTTCGTCATCGTATCGGACTACACGCCTGCGGGCGACCAGCCGAACGCCATCGAGGAGTTGACCGGCGGCCTGCGCCAAGGCGAGAAGGATCAGGTTCTTCTCGGCGTCACCGGGTCGGGCAAGACCTTCACCATCGCGCATGTCATCCAGACTGTGCAGCGCCCGACGTTAATTCTGGCGCCCAACAAGACGCTGGCAGCGCAGCTGTATGGCGAGATGAAGTCCTTCTTCCCGAACAATGCGGTGGAATACTTCGTCTCCTACTACGACTATTACCAGCCGGAAGCCTACGTTCCCCGCACCGACACCTATATCGAGAAGGAATCCTCGATCAACGAGCAGATCGACCGCATGCGCCACTCGGCGACGCGGGCCCTGCTGGAACGGGACGACGTCATCATCGTCGCGTCGGTGTCCTGCATCTACGGTATCGGCTCGGTCGAAACCTATTCTGAGATGACGGTCGACCTGCGCAAGGGCGAGGTGATCGCCCAGCCGGAGCTGCTGCGTAAGCTGACCGAGCTGCAATACAAGCGCAACGACGCCGCCTTCGGCCGCGGTCTGTTCCGTGTGCGCGGCGACACGGTTGAACTGTTCCCCGCCCATATGGAAGACCGGGCGTGGCGCATCTCGCTGTTCGGCGACGAAATCGAGGGCATCCACGAGATCGACCCGCTGACCGGCGAGAAGCTGGCGGCGCTGGAGGCCGTGCGTGTCTACCCGAACAGCCACTATGTGACGCCGAAGCCGACGCTGAATCAGGCGATCAACCAGATCAAGAAGGATCTGAAGGACCGGCTGGAGGAGTTCGCCGCCGAAGGCAAGCTGCTGGAAGCGCAGCGGCTGGAACAGCGCACGACCTTCGACATCGAGATGATGGCGGCCACCGGATCCTGCGCCGGCATCGAGAATTACTCCCGCTATCTGACCGGCCGCGCGCCGGGCGAGCCGCCGCCGACGCTGTTCGAATACCTGCCGGGCGACGCCCTGCTGATCGTCGACGAAAGCCACGTCATGGTGCCGCAGATCGGCGGCATGTACCGCGGCGACCTGGTGCGCAAGTCGACGCTGTCCGATTACGGTTTCCGCCTGCCCAGCGCCAAGGACAACCGGCCGCTGAAGTTCGAGGAATGGGAGGGAATGCGGCCGCAGACGGTCTTCGTCTCCGCCACCCCCGGCCCGTGGGAGTTGGAGCGCACCGGCGGTGTCTTCACCGAACAGCTGGTCCGCCCGACCGGCCTGATCGACCCGCCGGTGATCGTCCGCCCGACCGAGACCCAGGTCGACGACTTGATCGGCGAGTGTAAGGAGGTGGTCGCCAAGGGCTATCGCGTGCTGGTCACCACCCTGACCAAGAAGATGGCGGAGGCGCTGACCGAATACATGCACGAGGCGGGCCTGCGCGTCCGCTACATCCACTCCGACGTGGAAACGCTGGAGCGCATCGAGATCATCCGCGATTTGCGGCTCGGCGCCTACGACGTGCTGGTCGGCATCAACCTGCTGCGCGAGGGGTTGGACATTCCGGAATGCGCACTGGTGGCGATCCTGGACGCCGACAAGGAGGGCTATCTGCGCTCCAAGACGTCGCTGATCCAGACCATCGGCCGCGCGGCCCGCAACGTCGATGGGCGGGCGATCCTCTACGCGGACAAGATCACCGACAGCATGAAATACGCCATCGACGAGACGGCTCGCCGCCGCGAAAAGCAGATGGCCTACAACCTTGAACACGGCATCACGCCGGAATCGGTCAAGAAGGCCATCGGCGACATCCTGGAAAGCGTGTTCGAGCGCGGCGACCATGTGACGGTGAAGACCGGCCTGAACTCCAACGAGCTGGTCGGGCACAACCTCAAGAGCGTCATCGCCGATCTGGAAAAGCGCATGCGGGCCGCCGCCGCCGACCTGGAGTTCGAGGAGGCCGCCCGCCTGCGCGACGAACTGCGCCGGCTGGAGGCGATGGATCTTGGCCTGGAAACTCCCGGCAGCATCGGCATCAGCAGCGCCCGCCAGGGCCGCGGGATTCCCGAAGGCGCACCGAAGAAGCAGGGGCGGCGCCGTCGCGGGCCGTGACCGAACACTCCCTCTCCCGGGGCGGGAGAGGGCTTTTTATTGCCGCCCTTGTCCCAAACAGGTTGCATCACCATACTCCCGCTTCCCGTATGATGACGCGGGTTCGCAGGAGGATTGGGTTTGCCGTTTCGTCGTGTCGTGATGGTGCCGCTGATGGCACTGGCGCTGTCGGGCGCCGGGTTGGCATCGGTACCCATGGCCGCTGCGGCGGATGCCAAATCCTCGGGCAAGCCGGCGTCGGTCGCCGAACTGCCTCCGCCGTCGCCCAAGACTAAATCCGGCGATTGCGAACTGGCGGAGCAGGGCGACGCCGATGCCGCCTTCCGGCTGGCCCGCCGTTATCTGTTCGGCAAGGGCGTGCGCAAGGACCGGCGGCTCGGCACCGCTTGGCTGCGCGCGGCAGCCTCGCGCGGGCATCCGGAAGCGCGCCAGCTGGTCAACTATGTTCCCGGCCGCATGGGACGCATCCGCCCCTGGTGCCGCCCGGGTGCCGGCCCCGTGCGCGAGGTCGGACCGCCCCCGGCCGAGGTCGTGTCGCTGGTCAACTCCATCGCACCGAAATACGGCGTCGACCCGGCGCTGGTGTTGGCGGTCGTCCAGGCGGAGAGCGCCTTCCGGACCGACGCGGTATCGCCGAAGGACGCCGCCGGACTGATGCAGCTGATCCCGGACACCGCCGACCGGTTCGGCGTCGGCAACGTCTTCGATCCCAAGGAGAACATCACCGGCGGCGTGAAGTATCTGCGCTGGCTGCTGGCCTATTTCCAGGGCGACGTGACGCTGGCGCTGGCCGGCTACAATGCCGGCGAAGGTGCGGTGGACCGCTACAAGGGCGTCCCGCCCTATGAGGAAACCCGCAATTACGTCCGCATCATCCGACGGAACTACGACGCGGTCCGCCATCCCTTCGACAATTCGGTGGCGGCGCCGTCGTCCGCACTCCCCGCCATCCGCGATGCGGCCGTGCGTGATGTCGAGGCGGAGTTGCCACGCAGCGTCAAATCGCCGAAAAAGGGATAAGCCCCCCTCACCGCTGAACAGGAGTGCCCGCCCGTGCCGATGTCCGAACGCAGTGTCCTCGGCCTCAGCGCCGCCGGCTTCCACAAGGTCGCCTATACGCAGTGGGGGCGTGACGATGCCGCGCGGACCGCGATCTGCGTCCATGGGCTGACGCGCAATGGCCGCGATTTCGACAGGCTGGCACTGGCATTGGCGGACAGGTGGCGGGTCGCCTGCCCGGATGTGGTCGGACGCGGGCGCAGCGACTGGCTGCCGGTGCCGGCGCTCTACGGCTATCCGCAATATTGCTCCGACATGGTGGCGCTCATCGCCCGCATGGGGGCGGAGACGGTCGACTGGGTCGGCACCTCGATGGGCGGGCTGATCGGCATGACGCTGGCGGCCCAGGCCAACAGCCCGATCCGCCGCATGGTCATCAACGATGTCGGCCCCTTCATCGCCCAAGCCGGCCTGCAGCGGATCGCCGACTATGTCGGCAAGGACCCGGTGTTCGAGGATCTGCAGGCACTCGAATCCTACCTGCGCTTCGTCCTGATGGGGTTCGGCACGATCGGCGACGAATGCTGGCGCCATATGGCGGAGCACAGCGCCCGCCCCCTGCCTGACGGCAGGTTCCGCCTCGCCTACGATCCCGGTATCGGCGAAGCCTTCAAGACCGCGCCGGTCGGCGATGTCGATCTGTGGGCGCTGTGGGACCGTGTGCGCTGTCCGGTGCTGGTCCTGCGCGGTGCGGACTCCGACCTGTTGAGCGCCGAGACGGCGGAGCGGATGGCGGAGCGTGGCCCGGGGGCGGCCGGACTGGTGAGGGTGGTGGAAATACCCAACACCGGCCATGCCCCGTCCCTGATGACGGATGACCAGATCGCGATCGTCCGCAATTTCCTGGCCCAGGACTGAGCATTCAAGACAGCAAGGGCGACGGCCTCAGTTCACCCGGCGAAGCACCGTGTCCAGCCGGCCGCGGCCGTCCTTGTCCAACCAGGTGGCGGAGACCCGGCCGTCCGGCCGCAGGCGATAGCGGAGCATGTTGCGGCCCTTCTCGTCGAAGACCAGTTCGCCATTCTCGATCCGTCCCTTGCGGCGCACCCGCTCGAAAGGCTGGTCGGCCTCCATGCCTGCACCCAGCAGATAGTCGGCATAGACGGCGTCGCCTTCGGTCTTCTCGACCGACAACGCGACCTCGCGGCCATTGATATAGCTTCCGTACCACATGCCCATGAAGGGGCGCAGGGCGGCGGTGGTATCGACATCGCTCTTGGCAGAGCCGGAGGCGTTGGCGGGCAAGGCGGCCTGCAGGAGTTCGGCGCTCGGGCTGCGGCCCCAGGACTCGTCGCAGGGCGGATCGTTCGGGGCCGGCGGCGCCTCGGCGAAGCGGACGATGCAGGCGCCAAAGCGGCGGACGAACAAACCGGTGTTGGCGGCTCCATGGCCGGGCAGCAGCGACGGCTGGTCGACGATCAGGCTGCTTAGACCACGCTGCGCCAGTATGTTGCGCGCCGGCTCCGCGCGTCCGCCCGGATCGAAATCGTCGCCGTGGAAGAAGAACATCATCACCTGAGCCCGACGGACCTCTCGCAGGATCGGCCAGAGTTGGGCGGCGTTCTCGCGGTAACTGTCATAGGCTTCGGTGAAGTTGCCGAAAGCGGCCGGCGCGGTGGCGATGACGGAGTCGATGGCGTTGGTCTGGCCCGCCGCGATCAGCGAGATGAAGGCGCCGAAAGATTGCCCGGTCAGCGCGACGCGGCGATAGCCCTTGGTCTTCAGCATGTCCGAATAGCCCGCCAGCGCGCGGGCGCTGTTGGGCAGAGTGTCGCTGACGCGCATGCGGTCGAGCCGGAAGACGTCCCACCCGGCATCGCGCAGCGTCTTCATATAGAGCGGGGTAGGGGCCTCGGAGTCCTCCGAATCCACCGAACGACCATGGCTCCACACCACCGCGCCGCGTGCTCTGGCCGGCCCGGACAGTGACGCCTCGCCATAGGCGGGCTTCAGAACGATCTGGGCCGCCGCCGGGCGGACCTCCGTCACGCCCCCCGCAATGCCCAATCCGACCATCGCGATCAGTCCGAGAACAGCCCCCCGAAACGTCCGCATCATCCCCACCGATCCCTCTTACTGCGAGTCGGTCTAGGATTGGCTCCGGTGGTTAACGCGTCCTTTCCGGCATTCCGTATGCCCACCGGTAGCCACATTTTGTCACAGCCCAGTTCTGCAACTAAGAATGACTCGCAGTTTGCCGCGTGTGGCGCTAGGATGCGCACGCAACCGAACGAAGGAGCATCGGCATGTGCGGGACGGTGGAAGAAGGGCGGCCGTCGCCCTGGACGGTGACGGACCTGACGACGGCCGAACGGGCGCTGTTGACCGGCGTACGGCAGTGGTTCCGTGCCGGAACCGCAGGTGCGATGGCGTCGATGCGCATCGGTCTGAATGTCGCCGGCGTGCCGAACACTGCGCTGCTGCCGCTGTTCGCGCTGCTCGGCACCTTCGCCGTGTCGGGGGCCCGCAAGCCCGAGATCCGCTGCCCGGCCTGCAGCCGCATCAGTGCGGACGAGGCGGCCTTGCTCGACTCCCTGGCCGCGGTGCAGAACGGCGACGCGGAGGTCGCGGCGCAGTATCTCGACCGGTGGCTTCCACTGGTCGCGCTGTGCATGGCAACCGACGCCATGCGCGAGTTGGGCGCCATCCTGGACGGCGCCCGCATCTATCTGCCGCGACGGCGGTCGGCCCGATTGGTGCCGCTTTCGCCCGTCGCGGCGCTGGCGGCGGAATAACGCCGGGTTTGCTAGTCGGTGGCCAGGCGCAGGCCGCGGCCACCTTGCGGCTTGGCGGCTTCCGCCATCCGTTTCTGCAAAAGCCACTGGTCGATGGCAACGCGGACCAACCGGCCTTCCGGCGTGTGGTAGAGGAACTGTCCGCGTTCCCTGCCGCAATGTTCATATCCCAGCCGCTCGTAGAAGGGCAGCACCCCCGCATTGTCGCGGTCGACGCCCAGTTCCGCGAAGGGCACGCCGCGCTGGACCACCAGCCGTTCGGCCGCCCGCACCAGCCGGACGCCGAGCCCTAGCCGCCGGAAAGGCTGGAACACACGCAACGCCCATAGCGTGGCCCGGCCGCTCGGCCGCTTGCGCAGGAAATCGATGCAGATCTGCCCTACTGGAAACCCGTTGACGTCCGCCAGCAGCATCGCGCCGTCACCCCGCTCCTGAAGGCGGAATGCCCCGGCGATGATCTCGCGGTGGGGCGAGTGCAGGCCATACCATTCCAGGGTCGGCAGGTCGTCCTGCCTTGCCGGCCGGATGGTCACGGGTAGGGCAAGCGTCGCATGGCCGTCCTGCTCTCCCGCTTCCGTCCCGAACTGCCCGTTGGCGCCTGTGCCGCTCGTTTCGGTGCGGCGGTGTGCTGTTGCCATGTGCCGATGCCTCGCAGGTGCTTTCCCGCCTTCGGGCGCCGCTTGGATCGCGGCTCTCGGTGACAACCTACACGGCGTGCCGTCGTTCCGACGCTGTTCGGTCGGGATAAGGCTTTTGGCCATGCCGGTGACGCGGCTCCCGAAGGGCAACAGACGAAAATAAACATAAAATTTATCACAAAAAGCAATGCAGATGTAATGCGAGGCTTTGGAATGGAGTGGTACTTTCAGGCGAAGGATGGCCTATGAAGCCGGAGCTAGGTTGAGTGACTGAAGTCTTATTGACGCAACACGATACGCTTTGATAACTGTTGAAGACCACAGGGATCTCCGTTCAAAAAATGAACTGGGTGGATTTTCTCTAAAATTACGGTGATTGGGCGGGAGATAAGATCATGATGAGAATTGTGAATCTTGGACGGACCGGCATTTTCGTCGCGATGCGCGGCGGGGTTCTCACCAGCCTCGGTGGGCGCAGCCACTGGCGCAGTGCCGAAGAGGTTCGGCACGCCGCCCAGGCGGAAAACATCGCGGTAAGCGATTTCGTGGTCCGTACGCTGCCCTGATCAGTGGTTTCACAGCATCGCCGCCTTGCGCGACGGCGAGCAGATATGGGAAAGGGCGCGTTCGGCGGAACGCGCCCTTCTTCTTTTGGTCACCCAGGCGGTTTTGGTATCAGTCAGCCCGCGCGGACGCGGGCGAGGAAGCGATCGACCTCCGTCCGCAAGGTGGTGGACTGACGCGACAATTCGTTTGTCGCCTCCAAAACCTGCCTGGCTTCTTCGCCGGCATTGTTGGCGGAGGCATTGACGGCGACGATCGTCTCGCTGACCTCGCGGGTGCCGATGGAAGCCTGCTGGACGTTGCGGGCGATTTCCGTCGTGGCCGCGCCCTGTTCCTCCATTGCGGTGGCGATGGAGGTGGAGATTTCGTTGATGCGCGCGATGGTGCCGGAGATGGACCTGATGGCGCCAACCGCCTCCTGCGTGGCGCCCTGGACGGCGCCGATCTGGGAATTGATCTCTTCGGTCGCCTTGGCGGTCTGGTTGGCGAGGCTCTTGACCTCGCTCGCCACCACGGCGAAGCCTTTGCCTGCCTCGCCGGCGCGCGCCGCCTCGATCGTGGCGTTCAGAGCGAGCAGGTTCGTCTGGCTGGCGATGTCGTGAATCAGCTTCACCACCTGACCGATGCGGCTGGCCGCGTCGGCAAGCCCCTGCACCGTGGCGTTGGTCCGCTCGGCCTCGGTCATCGCAGCGTTGGCGATGGCGGCGGACTGCGTCACCTGATGGCTGATCTCGCCGATTGAGGCGGTCAATTCCTCGGCCGCGGCCGCAACGGTCTGGATGTTGACGGACGCCTCTTCCGCGGCGGCGGCCACCTGGGTCGATTGCTCGCTGGTGGTTTCAGCGGTGCGGCTCATCGTCTGGGCGGTGCCCTGAAGCTGCTGGGCTGCACTCGCCACCGCCTGGACGACGCCCTTCACCTCCCGTTCGAAGCTGTCGGCGGTGCTGCCCAGCTCCCGCGCGATGATTGCAGCGGTGTTCAGGTCGATATAGACCGAGGTGGCGAGGTCCATGTCCAGGAACACCGCCTTGTTGATGGCCTGGAGCAGCTGCGACAGCTTCTCCGGCTTCTTGCGGTGGATCTGAGCAGCCAGTTCGATCAGCTTGTTCAGCGTGAAGCAATAGGCGCCGGTATACCAGCGCGGCTCCAGCCCGATGCGCTGATGCGTCTGGCCGATCTTCAGGACCTGATTGACGTAGGCCTCGTCGAAGGTGCCGGTGAAGACATTGCGCAGCCAGTGCTGCTTCTGCAGGTCCCGCGCGCGGCCGGTGACCGCCGGGTTCACCAGCATGGGGGCGACCTGCGGGACCGTGTGGAGATAGCCGTAGAACTCCTCCAGAATCTGGTCGATCCGTTGCGCCAGATAGGGCTGGAATTCGCGAAGCGTTGCCTTCGTCGCCTCGTCGATGCGCAGGAAGGTGATGCGGTCAATGATCGACTGAGTCTGGGCAGCGTGCGACATGGAGCCCCTCTCCCATTTGAAATATGACGAGCGTACTAAGAATTGCCAAAATTGCAAACTTTCCCGCGAGCGGCACATCATGCGCAGGCACTCGCATCTTTGAACCGGTCACTTTGTCGCAGAACCTCTACCGCGGGTAATCAAGCGTCGTGACGGCCCCCACGGGGGTCGGCTTATTGCTCGATATCGGAAAGAAAAAAGCCGGCGGAGCCCGAGGGCGCCGCCGGCTTGCAGGTTTACAGGTCTGGAGGCAACAGGCGGGCCGCAGCCCGCGGGAGCGATGCGGCGGAATCCGTCCGGATGGCCGGTGCCGCATGAGGCCCGTCCGGAGCGGAGCCCGCGCCGGACGGGAAACGCGGTGGGATCAGGCCACCATCGGGGTGGCCGGCCGGCGCAGGGCCTGGGCGGCACTGAGCACGGCCTTCTGAAGCTTCTCGAAAGCCCGCACTTCGATTTGGCGAACGCGTTCACGCGACACCGAAAATTGCTGGCTCAGCGCTTCGAGGGTCGACGGATCGTCCTTCAGGCGGCGCTCGAAGAGGATGCGGCGTTCACGTGCGTCCAGCCGGTCCAGGGCCTGACCGACAAGCCGGCGGCGCAGCGCCAGTTCGTCGGCTTCCGCCAGCATGGTGTCCTGCGTGGGGCGGTCGTCCGCCAGCAGTTCAAGCCAATTGGTCTCGCCATCGGTCGACAGGGTGGCGTCGAGCGAGCTGTCGTTCGCGGCAAGGCGGCGGTTCATCTCCACCACCTCGGTTTCCGGCACGTCCAGTTCGGCGGCGATGGTCGCCACCGTCTCCGGCGACAGGTCGCCCTGCTCCAGTTCGGCCATCTGGCTCTTCAGCCGGCGGAGGTTGAAGAACAGCTTCTTCTGTGCAGCGGTGGTGCCCATCTTCACCAGCGACCAGCTGTGCAGGATGTATTCCTGGATAGCGGCACGGATCCACCAGGTGGCATAGGTGGCGAAGCGGAAGCCGCGCTGCGGATCGAACTTCTGGGCGGCCTGCATCAGGCCGACATTTCCCTCGGCCACCAGATCGACCAGCGGCAGGCCGTAGCCACCGAAGCCGCGGGCGATCTTGATCACCAAGCGGAGATGGCTGCCCACGAGCTGCTCCAGCGCCTGGGGACTGCCGCGTTCACGCCAAGCGATGGCGAGGTCGCGCTCCACGTCCGGCGCCAGGATGGGGAAGCGCTTGGATTCCTCGATGTAGCGGGTCAGGCTGGCGCTTTCACCGGTCAGCAGTTTCTTCAGCACGCGAATGCCTCCTCTCCAACGCTTCACGGGGCAGCCCCCAGTCGGGGCCGGCCCCTGTCGGGACCCATGGCAGGGATCGCCTTCGAGGCGATGAACCAACGGCGGACTGTGGCGCGAACGTAGGAATAACGTCCGTCGATCCGACCTTAGCTGTTGTGGGGTTTGTATTTTGCCCGGCGTCTCAAGGAACTGCGTCCTTTTGACAATGTTAATGTGGCCGCGGATTTGCGGCGGATCAAGCCAGGAAAGGGCATGTTCCGGGTGTTTTTCGGCGTATACCCAGGCTCTTCTTCCACCCGCACCGGCAGTCTGGGAGAGGAGCCAATCCTATGACCCCTGACGTTCAGCCGGGTGACGTTCGGGCGGTAGCTCCTCTTCCGATCGTCCGGCAAATGTCCGGGCGGACTGCCGTCGATATGCCGCACCCGCGAAATGGATCGGCTGCAGGTCAGCCGGCGGTGCGCGAGGCAACTATGCCTCTGCGGTGAGGATGGTGATAGGACCGCCCGTGGTCCCTCAATCATACCGGAACCCTAGATGGGAAGGCCGATCCGCTTCGCCACCCGAACATTGGTCATAGGCCGTCGGAACCGACTGGAGGTAAGCCGGGGGAGGGCGTGCCGACGGTTGAAAGCTTGCGGTTCACTTGCACCCCCGCCATTGGTCCTGGAGGGTACATACGAAAAAAGGCGCGCCCGGTTGAGCGCGCCTTTTTCAAAGCTCATGCGGATGAAGACCGCTTACTCGGCCGCCGCACGCTTGCGGCCGAGGCCGAGCTTGGTCGCCATTTCCGAACGGGCCTTGGCATAGTTCGGCGCGACCATGGGATATTCGGCCGGCAGTCCCCACTTGGCGCGGTACTCGTCCGGCGTCATGTCATAGACGGTCTTCAGATGCCGCTTCAGCATCTTCAGCTTCTTCCCGTCTTCCAGGCAGACGATGTATTCCGGCGTGACCGATTTCTTGATCGCGACCGCCGGGACCAACTCGGCCTTCGCCTGGGTCGGCTTGTCCTCGCCCAGATTGCGGAAAGCCACTTGGACGCTGTTGATCAGCGTGGGCAGGTCGTGGACCGGCACCGAGTTGTTGCCGACATAGGCGGCAACGACCTTGGCGGTCAGCGATTGCAGTTCGGTTTGATCGATGGTCATGGCTGCGCTCCCCCTGGGACGCGGTTGCGTGCGTATCAGCCGTTCACCAGATCGCGCAGCTGCTTGGCCGGCTTGAACTTCGGAGCCTTGGAAGCGGCGATCGCTACGACTTCGCCGGTACGGGGGTTGCGGCCTTCACGGGCGGCGCGCTCGGCCACCTCGAAAATGCCGAAACCGGCCAGACGCACATCCTCGCCGCGGCCCAGCGCGCCGGAGATGCCCTCGAACACCGCCTGAACGACCTTGGCCGCGTCGGCCTTCTTGATGCCGGCGTTGGTGGCGACGGTTTCGATCAGCTCGGCCTGGTTCATGCAAAACTCCATTTGGTCGGTTTGGTTTCGGTTTTTCGGAGTTATTGGCAGAACGGCACCATCCGCACAAGAGCGAACACAGATTGGGCAACCATCGGTGTTTTTCTTGCGCGACATTCGTTCCCGATCTGTGGCGGCATTGCATCAAGCGCCGAGTCCCGGAGCCGCCAAAGCCTCTACAGCCGCAGTTTTCCGCGTCCGCACGCCTGTGCGACGCCCCTAGGCACACCATGGACGCCGCGACTCGCCGAAGGTCCGCATCCGTTGAAATTCAGTCACGACGAAGAATGCCCGGTCAGCTTTGCTCAATATGCAAAAACTCGGTCTTAGACCATCTTGACCGCGGCAACGGCGACACCATCTGCCAGAAAGTTCGGGTCCGGGTCCCTCTGGCGACCGAGGCGTCGGTCGTGATGTCGGAACCGCTTGATTTCACCGCTGACGCAGCGTCATCAAGTGGGTCTTGCTATGGATGGTATGCTTGCGACGGTTTTCCTTGAATTTTTGGGAAAACCAATTTGGATTTGGCTTGTTTTCATCGGCGTGGTGCTGACGCTTCTGGTTCTGGATCTGGGTGTTCTGAACCGCCGCGATCATGTCATCGGCGTAGGCGAAAGCCTGAAGCTGTCGGCTTTCTACATTGCGGTCGCCATGCTGTTCGGCGGCTGGGTCTGGTACTCGATGGGCTCGGAGGCAGGCCTTCAGTACTACACGGGCTTCTTCGTCGAGAAGAGCCTGTCACTGGACAACGTCTTCGTCATATCGCTGATCTTCAGCTACTTCGCAGTACCGCGCGAACTGCAACATCGTGTGCTGTTCTGGGGTATCCTGGGCGTCATCGTGTTGCGCGGCCTGATGATCGGCGCCGGCGCGGCGCTGGTTTCGGAGTTCCACTGGGTCCTCTATCTCTTCGGCGCCTTCCTGGTGCTGACCGGGATCAAGATGCTGTTCACGAAGGACGAGGAGACCAATCTCGGCGAAAATGCCGCCCTTCGCTTCCTGAAGAGCCATATCCGGGTGACCGACCGCTTCCATGGCCATCACTTCATCGTGAAGGAGCCGAGCGGTCCGGGCGGTGCGATGCGTTGGGCCGCCACCCCGCTTCTGCTGGCGCTGATCATGGTGGAACTGGCCGACCTCGTCTTCGCGGTCGACAGCGTGCCGGCGATCTTCGCCATCACCACCGATCCGTATCTGGTCTATACAAGCAACATCTTCGCCATCCTCGGCCTGCGTGCCTTGTATTTCGCTCTGGCTGCGATGGTCCATCGCTTCCGCTACCTGAAATACGCGCTGGCTCTGGTGCTGGTGTTCATCGGCGGCAAGATCTTCTACACGCAGTTTTTCGGCAAGCCCGACCCGCTGATCGCGCTGGGCGTCACTTTCGCTCTGATCGGCGGCGGTGTGCTGGTGTCGCTGTGGAAGACCAGCCGGGAGACCAAGACCGCGGCGGCCGAGTAAACTATCGGGTGGGAACGGGGGCGGCACACGGGTGCCGCCCCTTTTCTTCGTTCAGAACCCCAGCTTGATCAGGTCCGCGATGCTGTCCGCCGCATTGCGGTGGAGGATGAAGCGGCCACCGGCCGCCTCCCAAGGGTCGCGGGCCTTCTCGCGGTCATCGACGAGGACGG
This sequence comes from Azospirillum sp. B21, assembly GCF_008364825.1. Taxonomy (GTDB): domain Bacteria; phylum Pseudomonadota; class Alphaproteobacteria; order Azospirillales; family Azospirillaceae; genus Azospirillum. The sequence goes on along the minus strand of NZ_VTTO01000001.1, from coordinate 94,139 downwards.
CGCCGGGGTTGGCATAGCGGGCCTTGTCGCGGGCCATGCAGGTGATGACCGGCACGTCGGCCCCGAGCATGCGGGCGACCCAGCGCTTTTTCTGTTCGGGTGCCCAACTGCCCAGCGGCAGGCCTGTGAGGATGGTCGGCCGGTGGGGAGCGCAGAACTGCCAGAGCTCCTGCGCGTCGTGCATGAACTCCAACGTGCCGAAAAAGTCGGAGTGGCGGGACAAAGCCCGCCACATCTCCTTCATCGGCAGCTGTTCCGGCCGCTTGCCGGTTACCGCGACGACGCCGCGGTCGAAATCGGCCAATACCCCGTCCAGGTCGAGGAACAGCTTCACCGCCACATCACGCCCCATTCAGTTCGGCCCGCTCGCGGAACTCGTCGAGGGCCTGCGGGTTTGACAAGGCTTCCGTGTTCTTGATCGGTCGGCCATGGACGGCGTCGCGCACCGCCAGCTCCGTGATCTTGCCCGACCGGGTGCGGGGAATGTCGGTGACCTGCACGATCTTCGCCGGCACATGGCGGGGGGAGCAATTGTCCTTTATCCGCTTGCGGATGGTCGCCGCCAGCGCCTCGTCCAGCTTCATGCCCTCGCGCAGGACGACGAACAGAACGACGCGCACGTCGCCGTCCCATTCCTGGCCGATGCAGACTGCTTCCATAATCTCCGGCAGCTGTTCGACCTGACGGTAGATCTCCGCCGTGCCGATGCGCACGCCGCCGGGGTTCAGCACCGCGTCCGAGCGGCCGTAGATCACCCAGCCGCCATGTTCGGTCTGCTCGATGAAGTCACCATGGACCCAGACATTGGGGAAGCGGTCGAAATAGGCGGAGCGGTACTTCGCCCCGTCCGGATCGGCCCAGAATCCGATGGGCATGCTGGGGAAGGGGCGGGTGCAGACCAGCTCGCCCTTTTCGCCGCGCACGGCAACGCCGTTGTCGTCGAACGCCTCCACCGCCATACCGAGGCCGCGCGTCTGGATCTCGCCTTTCCAGACCGGGGCGATTGGATTGCCCAGTACGAAGCAGGACATGATGTCGGTGCCGCCGCTGATCGAGGCGAGATGGATATCCTGCTTGATGGAGCGGTAGACGAACTCGAAATTCTCCGGCATCAGCGGCGAGCCGGTGGAGGCCAGAGCGCGGATGCTTGCGAGTGAGTGGGTCTTCGCAGGCTCCAGCCCGGATTTCTCCAGCGATTGGATGAATTTGGCCGAGGTGCCGAACAGCGTCACCTGCTCCGCATCCGCATAGTCGAACAGGATGTTGCCGGTGGGGGCGAAGGGCGAACCGTCATAGAGAACCAGCGTCGTGCCGCTGGCCAGACCGGTCACCAGCCAGTTCCACATCATCCAGCCGCAGGTGGTGAAGTAGAACAGCCGGTCACCGCGCTTCAGGTCGCAATGCAGCCGGTGTTCCTTCACATGCTGAAGGATGGTGCCGCCGGTCCCATGGACGATGCATTTCGGCTTTCCGGTGGTGCCGGAGGAATAGAGGATGAACAGCGGATGGTCGAAGGCGACCCGTTCGAAGGTCGGCTCGGCTGCCGGATAGGGCGCCATGAAATCCTGCAGGCCGACGGCACCCGGGATATCTGAGATGTCCGGCGACTTGTCGACATAGGGCACGATCACTGTGGCGACCACGGTCGGCAGGTCCTTCAGGACTTCGGCCACCTTGGCGCGGACATCGTGACTTTTGCCGTTGTACCAGTAGGCGTCGGGGGCGAAGACCACCTTCGGTTCGATCTGGCCGAAGCGGTCGGTGATGCCCTGTATGCCGAAGTCGGGCGAGCAGGAGGACCAGACCGCCCCCAAACTGGTGGTGGCGATCATCGCCGCCAGCGTTTCCGGCATGTTGGGCATGATGGCGGCGACCCGGTCGCCCTTGCCGACACCCTTGGCCTTCAGCGCCTGCTGCAGGCGGGAAACGGTGGCCTTCAGTTCCGCCCCGCTCCAGCGGTACTTCACCTTGTCCTCGCCCCAGAACACGACGGCATTCTCATCGAGCGCACCGGCCAGCAGATTCTCGGCATAGCTTAGGCTTGCTTCCGGGAACCAGCGGGCACCCGGCATCTTGTCGCCGTCCAGAAGATCGACGCTGCCGAGTTCACCGGTCAGCCCGGCCCACTCCCACAGGAAGCGCCAGAACCGCTCCTTCTCCGCGATCGACCAGTTGTAGAGGGCGTCGTAATCGTCCAGCCGCAGTCCGAAGCGCGCATTCGCCGCCTCGCGGAAGGCGGTCAGGTTGGCCTGCGCGATGCGCTCCTCATTCGGGCTCCACAGCGGAGTGTCCATTCTCGGTTCCCTCAGCGTCTCGTTATCCACCGGCGTCAGCGGCCGGCTCGCCTGCCGGGTTGTTGGTTCGTGTCCCGGATTGCCGTGCAGCATAACGCATGGCCGCACCAGTTGTCTTTCCCCCGGTGGGCGAAATGGGGCAGGGGCCGGCAGGCGGCAAGCGGAACGAAATCAACAGGCTACAAACGAAAGCGGCGGGGAGTTTCCTCCCCGCCGTCGGCGTCGCCCGATGTCGAACACACGTGCGCGATCACGCCGCGCGGATCGTGGCCACGAAGGTCTGAACCTCCCGGCGCAGCTTTTCCGCGTCGCGTGCAAGGTCGCCGGCCGCATGCAGGACCTGTCCGGCCGCCGTGCCGGTTTCCGACGCCGCCTGATTCACCCCCAGGATGTTGGAAGACACGTCGCCAGTGCCGCGAGCGGCCTGCGCCACGTTGTTGGCGATGTCGCCGGTCGCGGCATTCTGTTCCTCGATGGCGGCGGCGATGCCGGTGGAGATGTCGCTGATCTGGTCGATCGTGCTGGCGATGCCGGTAATGGCGGTCTGCGCGCCGGCGGTGGCGGACTGGATCTCCTTCACCTTGGCCTGGATGTCCTCGGTAGCGCGGGCAGTCTGGTTGGCGAGCTGCTTCACCTCGCTGGCGACGACGGCGAAGCCCTTGCCGGCCTCGCCGGCCCTGGCCGCTTCGATGGTTGCATTCAGCGCCAACAGGTTGGTCTGGCCGGCGATGGAATTGATGAGCACCACCACCTGCTCGATCTGCTGGGCTGCCTGCACCAGACCTTCGATGGCTTGACCGGTCCGCCGAGCATCCTCCACCGCCTGGGCGGCGACGCGGGTGGAAGCTGTGACCTGCCGGCCGATCTCGGCAATGGAGGAGGAAAGCTCCTCCGTCGCCGCGGCAACGGTCTGCACGTTGACGGAGGCCTGTTCGGCCGCTGCAGCGACGTTGGTCGCTTGGGCGCTGGTCTGGTCGGCGGTGGCGGACATGGCGCTGGCCGTGCCCTGCATCTCCGTCGCAGCGGAGGCGACCGTCTCGACGATGCCCTGCACGTTGCCTTCGAAGCTGTCGGCCAGTTGGAGCATTGCGGCGCGACGGTCGGCTGCGGCACGGATCTCCGCCTCCTTCGCCTCCTGCTCCATACGCCGGGTCTGGATCATGGTGTCCCGGAAGACCTGCACGGCCGACGCCATTGCGCCGATCTCGTCACGGCGGCCAGCGGCGGGGACGTCGACGGAGAGGTCCCCCTTCGCCAGCCGGCCCATCGCCGCCGTCATCGCCACCACCGGATTGGCGACGCTGCGGCCGATCAGCCAAGCCAGCAGGACGGCAAGCAGCGCTGCCGCAGGCGTCAGGATCACGCTCAGTGTTTCTGCTTCGTCGGCGGTCTCGATCGCGCTCTTGCGCAACACCGCCTGACCGGCCGACACCGGGTCGCGGATTTCCTGGAGCTGCTTGGCGATAGCCGTGCCGATCGGGCTGAGACGGGAGTTGATGATCTCGTCCATCGCCTTCATGTGACCTTCGATCGACTTCAGGCCGGTGGCGAGCTTTTCAAGCAAGTTGCTCGCGGTAGCGATTCGTGCCTGCTGGCCTTCGGCAAGCGGCATGTCCCCCAACTCCTTCATGGCGCTGGATGCCTCGCCAAGTCGAAGAGCGACCCTGTCGAAATCATATTCCTTGTCGCCGGCCAACAGTCGGAAGGCCAGGATGCGGGTGGTCCACACGCCCTCGCTCAGCTTGTTCAGGGTGGCGACCGTCCCGAAGTGATTGGCGTTCTCTTCGGCCGTGCGCATCTCCACCAGTTGCGCGCGCAGGGCGGAGCCGGCATCGTACACCACTTCCTTGGTCAGCCGCTCGAGTTCGCTGCGGCGAGCCTGATAGTCGCGGACTGCCTGGATGTAGGACTGCATCTTGGCGGCTTCTTCGTCGAGCGGGCGGCGAGACACATCGTCGGGCATCATCGGCTTCGTCGCCGCCAACTCCCGTTCCGCATTGGCCATCTCGGCGTAGATCGCCTGGGTATTCTCCACTTTGCCGGTCGCCATATAGCGAAGGAAGGCCATTCGGGCGCGCAACACGGCCGAATCGACCTGCTGGAGCTGCTCAACGATCAGGCCCTGGTCGGCGAAACTGTTCAGGCTGTCGTTCGAATGCTGGGCCGAACGCCAGGAGACCACCCCGAGCAGCACCAGCAGAAGGACAACCATGCCGAATCCGGCGTTCACCCGCGTCCGAATTTTCAGCGCACCCAACATCGACACCCCCCGCATGATTTCCACGCGCTCGCCCGTCGCCGCAGCGAGCCCGGGTAGCGCACGGTTTCATACGCCAGTATGTCGCAAGAAAATTAAGCGGGAACTAAATGCCAAAAGGCCGCACCCCCAATTGACTTGGTAATGTATTCTAAAAATTACTTAGGCGCTGTATTTTAATTTCCGCGCGAAACGCGGGTAATTTTCTATTCATCATCAGGATGAAGCTAGATAATTCTTTATGTAGTTTTTTGATGTTCGAAAGTACTCTTATTGAAGAAGCAAAGTCGCCCCTAAATTTGTTTCTGGACTGGTTAAAGGGCACAAACAAAAAGACGTGAGCTTTAGAGTGCTAGTATATCAAAATGTTCGCCCCGGTCACCTGTACGGCGCCAAAAACACAGTGATGGTTCAGGATGCAACGAGCCAGGGGCGGGTAGGACGACAAAGCCGTTCAGCGCCGGCGGTCCTTCCAGTGGCTGAGGGGAAAATGGGCTTCCCTCAAACTGACGGAGAGGGAAGCCGTCCGTTCACGCCGCCTTCTTTTTGCCGGCGCCGATCTTCGGTTCCTCGCCCTTCAGCAGGCGGCGAATGTTCGCCTCGTGGCGGATGAAGACCAGGATGGCGATGAACAGGCAGAGGCCGGCGACCAGCGGCCCGCCGAAGTACCATCCGGTCAACGGGCTGATGCCCAGCGCCGTCAGAGCCGAGAGCGACGAGATTCGGAACAGGGCCGCCATCACCAGCCAAGTCAGGCAGGCGAGCAGACCGACCGGCCAGGAAATCGCCAGCAGAACGCCGATCGCCGTCGCCACGCCCTTGCCACCCTTGAAGCCCAGCCAAACCGGAAAGCTGTGGCCCAGCATGGCGCCGCCGGCGGCCAGCACCGCCGCTTCGGGACCGGCCCACCACAGGGCCAGCAGGGCCGCGATGGCGCCCTTGCCGCTGTCCAGCAGCAGGGTCGCCAGGGCCAGCGGCTTGTTGCCGGTGCGTAGCACATTGGTGGCGCCGATGTTGCCGGAACCGATCTGGCGGATGTCGCCCAGCCCGGCCAGCCGGGTCAGAACCAGCCCGAAAGGGATCGAACCCAGCAGGTAGCCCAGCAGGGCGGCAAGCACGAGAGTCAGCACCGGATCAGTCCTCCGCCTGCCAGACGGTGCGACCATCCACGATGGTGCGCAGCGGCCGGCCCTGGACCGGGCGGTTCTCGAAGGGCGAGTTCTTCGACTTCGACTTGAAGCGGCCGACGTCGATCTGCCAGGGAACATTGAGGTCGAAGGCGACCAGATCGGCCGGTCCGCCCTTCACGATGCGGCCGACGGCCAGATCGAGGATCGCCGCCGGGTTGGACGTGACGCAGGCCAGCGCCTTCAGCAGCGGCATTTTGCCCTTGTGCACCAGTTCCAGCGTCAGCGGGAACAGCGTCTCCAGCCCGATCACGCCGGGCGCGGCCTGGGCGAAGGGCAGGCGCTTCTGGTCCTGGTCCTGCGGCACATGGTCGGACGCGATGGCGTCGATGGTGCCGTCGGACAGACCCTCGACGATGGCCCGGCGGTCCATCTCGCCGCGCAGCGGCGGCGACACCTTGGCATAGGTGCGGTAATCGCCGACATCGGTCTCGGTCAGGGCGAAGTAATGCGGGGCGGTGTCGCAGGTCACCTTCAGCCCGCGTGCCTTGGCGCGGCGGATCAGGTCGACCGACTCCGACGTGGTGATGTGGGCGAAATGGAGGCGCCCGCCGGTCAGCTCGGCCAGCCGCAGGTCGCGCTCGATCATGATGATCTCGGCCTCGCGCGGGATGCCGACAAGGCCGAGGCGCGTGGCGATCTCGCCGGAGTTCATCATGCCGCCGGACGCCAGCGACGGCTCTTCCGGGTGCTGGACGATCAGCTTGCCGAAGGTCTTGGCGTAGCTGAGTGCCCGGCGCATCGTCTTGGCGCTGACGATGGCCTTGGTGCCGTCGGTGAAGGCGACCGCGCCGGCATGGCTCAGCAGCCCCATCTCCGTGATCTCCTTGCCTTCGGTGCCGCGCGTGGCGGAGCCGTAGGCGAAGACCTTGACCAGCTTCACCTCGCGGGCGCGCCGCGCGATAAACTCCAGCCCGGCGACCTCGTCCAGCACCGGGTCGGTGTTGGGCAGCAGCGCCATGGCGGTGATGCCGCCGGCCGCCGCGGCGCGGGACGCGCTCTTGATCGTATCCTTCTCTTCCTCGCCCGGTTCGCCGATCAGCACGCGCATGTCGACGAGGCCCGGAGCGAGGCACTGGCCGGCGAGATCGACGACCTCGGCACCCTCGGGCGTGGCATCGCTGAACAGGCCGGGTCCGAAATCGGCGATTGTTTCGCCGTCGATCAGCAGGTCGGCGCGCTGGTCCAGCCCGGTCGCCGGATCCAGCAGGCGGGCGTTGCGGTAGACGACACGGGCATTCATTGGCGCACTCATCGGGCGGCTCCCGCAAGGTCGGACTGGCGGCGTTCGCGGGTCAGCAGGTCGAGCACGGCCATGCGCACGGCCACGCCCAGTTCCACCTGATCGAGGATCATCGAGCGCTTGAGATCGTCGGCGACCTCCGAATCGATCTCCACGCCGCGGTTCATCGGACCCGGATGCATGATGACCGCGTCGGGCTTCGCCACCTCCAGCTTTTCGTAATCGAGGCCGTAGAAGTAGAAATACTCGCGGGTGGATGGGACATACTGGCCGCTCATCCGTTCGGTCTGCAGGCGCAGCATCATCACCACGTCGGCGTCGCGCAGGCCGGTCTTCATCGAATGATGAACCTCGACGCCCAGCCGCTCGATCTGCGAGGGCAGCAGAGTCGGCGGCGCCACGCAGCGCACCCGCGCGCCCATGGCGTTCAGCAGGTGGATGTTGGAGCGCGCGACGCGGCTGTGCAGGATGTCGCCGCAGATCGCCACGATCAGCCCGTCCAGCCGGCCGAGGCGGCGGCGGATGGCCAGCGCGTCCAGCAGGGCCTGGGTCGGGTGTTCGTGGTGTCCGTCGCCGGCATTGATGACGGAGCAGTTGACCTTGTCGGCCAGCAGCTTCACCGCGCCCGAATCGGCGTGGCGAACCACCAGCGCGTCCAGGTGCATGGCGTTCAGCGTCATCGCCGTGTCGATCAGGGTCTCGCCCTTCTTCACCGAGCTGCTGTCGGTCGACATGTTGATGACGTCGGCCCCCAGCCGCTTTCCGGCCAGCTCGAAGCTGGTGCGGGTGCGGGTGGAGTTCTCGAAGAACAGGTTCACCTGCGTGCGGCCGTCCAACAGGCTGGACTTCTTCACGGGGCGGCGGTTCTGCTCGACATAGCCGTCGGCGAGGTCGAGAATCTGGGTGATCTCGCCGGCCCGCAGCCCCTCGATACCGAGGAGATGGCGGTGCGGGAAGACCGTGTCGGGGGACGGGTTCGCGCTCATGGGCGCGGACTATAGGAGCGGTCCGGCACGCCCGCAAGCCGTTCAAGACGACGGCTCGAAGCAGGACTTTTGCTGCGACTTTCAGCCGGTCCCGGCCTCTTCGAACAGCCAGTCGCGGAAGGCCTTCACCTTGGGTCGGGAAAAGTAATGCGGCGGCGCCACCACGTAATAGGCGAGGCTTCCCGGCAGCCGCACCTCGAACAGGCGGACCAGCCGTCCGGCGGCGACATCGTCCGCCACCAGCACCCCGCGGGCCAGCGCGATACCATGTCCGTTGATCGCCGCCTGCAGCGTGAAGGACGAATCGTCGAATCGCAGGCCGCGCTCGGTGTCCACGCCATCGATTCCCGCCGCCCGGCACCACACCGCCCATGAGATGTTGTAGTCGTCGTGCAGAAGCGTGTGGTGCCGCAGATCCTCCGGATTCACCAGCGGGCGGTCGCCGGCAAGCAGCGACGGGTGGCCGACCGGGAAGATGTCCTCCGTCAGCAGGCGCTCCACCCGCAGGTCGGGCCACAGGCCGTTGCCGAAACGGATCGCCAGATCGACGTCGTGGCGGGCGAAATCCACCACCTGCGCGGTGCTGTGCACCCGCACATCCATTTCCGGATGGCGCTTTTGGAAGCGCATCAGCCGCGGCACCAGCCATTTCGACGCGAAGCTCGGCATGGTGGAGATGGTCAGCGTTCCGCTGCTGTCGGCGCGGATCAGCCGGTCGGTCGCCTGGGACAGGGTGTCCATCGCCTCGCGCACCGGCGGCAGGTAGCTCTGCCCGGCCTCGGTCAAGGCCAGCGCCCGGTTCATTCGGCGAAACAGCGGTAATCCGAGCCATTCCTCCAGCGCCTTGATCTGGTGGCTGACGGCGGCCTGCGTCACATGCAGCTCGTCCGCGGCTTTTGTGAAGGAAAGATGGCGCGCGGCGGCTTCGAAGGCGCGCAGCGCATTCAGCGGGGGCAGGCGGCGGGACATGCGGGAAGGGACCGGTGAGTGGCTTCGGATTAGATCAGCTAATCGATTCTATGAGAAACCGTCGTTTGTCGGCAAGCGGCCTCTGCCCCATCCTCAACTCCACAAGCAAGACACACGAACCGGAGCGGCGAGGCGGATGCCCCGCTCCCTTTCCCCGGAGGAGACCGGATCATGGCAAAGGTTACGCAGTCCTTCCTCTCCAGCACCGATCTGCCCTACCGCGCTCCGGCCCAGGAGAGCAAGGGTGCCGGTCAATGGATGATCAGTCTGTTCGACCGCTTCGCGACCTGGAGCGAGCGGCGGCGCCAGCGGCGGGCGCTGGAGGCTCTGCCCGACCATCTGCTGTCGGACATCGGCATCTCCCGTGCTGATGCGGAGCAGGAAGCTCACAAGCCCTTCTGGCAGGGCTGACCCCATGGCCGGCACGTCGACCGTCGCGACGGAGCAAGGCAGGGAGGAGGATCGGGTCTGGACCGGCGGATGCTTGTGCGGCGGCGTGCGCTATGCCATCGATGTCCGGCCGGAACCGATCTCCTTCTGCCATTGTGCCCAGTGCCGCCGCCAGCACAGCCATGTGGGGGCCTATACCGGTGCGCCGCGTGCGGCGTTGCGCCTGCTCAACGACGCGACGCTGACGTGGTACGCCTCTTCAAGTCGGGCACACCGCGGCTTTTGCGCGTGTTGCGGTGCCGGGCTGTTCTGGGAGGCAATGGGCCAGGGTCCGGCGGACGGTGAACCGCGCATCACGGTGACTGCCGGAAGCCTGGACGATGCGACCGGCCTGCGGGTGGAGCGGCACATCTTTGTCGACCACAAGGGAGCCTATTACGACATCGGTGACGACGGCGTCGAACGGCGGACCAGCACGGGAGAGATCGTGGCATGAGCGGCAGCGGGAACGAACGGGAAGGCGTCGTCGGCGAGCCGGGACCGGCGCTGTCCGGAGCCTGCCTGTGCGGCGGCGTGCGTTTCCTGCTGGCCGAGCGGCCGGACGGGGTGGTCAACTGCCATTGCGGGCAGTGCCGACGCTTCCACGGCCATATCGGCGCCTACATAACCGTTCCGCGCGACACCGTCGTCTTCGACGCGGCGGAAACATTGACGTGGTACCGTTCGTCGGACTTCGCGGAGCGCGGCTTCTGCGGCCGTTGCGGTTCCTCCCTATTCTGGAAGGGCGACGGCAGGTTGGAGATCGAGATCGCCGCCGGCAGCCTGGACCAGCCGACCGGATTGAAGACGCTCCGCCACGGCTATGTCGAGGGCAAGGCCGATTACTATGAGATCACCGACGGGCTAGAGCGGTTTCCCGGCTCGTCCGAGGTCGAATAACGACGTCGTCACGGGTGATCCGGTGAAGGGCATGGGCGGCCGCATCTACGGTGGATGCGCGTTTCCGTCGCAGGTGCGTTGCAGCATCCGCGGGAGCCTTTTGTTTGACCCTCGGTAGAAGCGGTGAGAATGATTTTCACAAGCAACGCCCTTCCAGTGCCGAGGTACCCCGCGAATGCGTCGTCTCACGCTGCTTTCCGCCGCCTGCGCCATCGTCCTGACCGTCACCGCGCTTGTTCCGGCAGGTGCGGCCCGTGCCGACGACATGGTCACCATCGTCATCAAGGACCACAAATTCGAACCGGCGGAGGTGAAGATCCCCGCCAACAAGCGCGTGACCCTGCTGGTCGACAACCAGGACGCCACGTCCGAGGAGTTCGAAAGCAACGAGATGAAGGTCGAGAAGATCGTCGGCGGGCGCAAGCAGATCAAGGTGATGGTCGGCCCTCTGAAGCCTGGGCGCTATCCCTTCTTCGGCGAGTTCCACGAAGCGACGGCGCAGGGCGCCGTGATCGCCGAGTGACGCGGTCCTGACCGCCCCGAAGCCCAGGAGACGACCATGCTCGCCAGTCTGATCATTGTATTCCGCGAGGTCCTGGAAGCGGGCCTCATTGTCGGCATCGTGCTGGCGGCGACCCAGGGGGTTGTCGGGCGTGCGCGCTGGATCGCGCTCGGCATCGTCAGCGGCATCGTCGGCTCCTGCATCGTCGCCGCCTTCGCCGATGCCATCAGCGCGCTGTTCGCCGACACCGGGCAGGAATTGTTCAATGCCGGCGTTCTCCTGATCGCGGTGGTGATGTTGGCCTGGCACAATGCCTGGATGGCGCAGCATGGCCGCGAACTGGCACGCGACATGAAGGCTGTCGGCCATGCGGTGCGGAGCGGCGAGAAGTCGCTGGCGGCGCTGGCGATCGTCATCGGCGTCGCGGTTCTGCGCGAAGGGTCGGAGGTCGTGCTGTTCCTGACCGGCATCCTGGCGTCGGAGGAGGGCGGCATCGCCACCGTCGCCGCCGGGGGGCTGGGCGGCATGGCGCTGGGCGCCCTGGTGTCCGTGCTCCTCTATGCCGGACTGGTGCAGATCCCGACGCGCCACCTTTTCTCCACAACCACATGGCTCCTGACCCTGCTGGCAGCCGGCATGGCCGCCACCGCGGTCAATTTCCTAGCACAGGCCGGTATCCTGATGGCGGGCGGCACCATCCTGTGGGACAGTTCCGGCATCCTGCGCGACAACAGCCTGATTGGGCAGGCCCTGCATGTACTGGTCGGCTATACCGACCGTCCGACCGAGGCGCAGATGATCGCCTATGTCGCGGTGGTTGCGGCAATCCTGCTGCTGACCCGCTGGGCGGCCCGCGGTTCCTCCCGTGTGGCCAGCCCCGTCCGGTGATTCAATAGACACAAGGTATAGCCGGGCTGCCGGTTAAGCGTCTGGTGCCGGCCGCGGCAATCGCGCCATAGTCCCTCGGTGACAGACGAACGGCGGGGGACATGGCGGAGCTGGTGACTTTGGTCGTGCTGCTGGCGGCGATGGTGGTCGCGGTGCCGGTGGCAAAAAGGTTCGGGTTCGGGGCACCGCTCGGCTATCTCGCCGCCGGTCTCGCGGTGGGGCCGGCGGGGCTGGGGCTGGTCACCAATGTGTCGGCGATCGCCCATGCCTCGGAACTTGGCGTCGTGATGCTGCTGTTCCTGATCGGGCTGGAGCTGAGGCCGGCCCGCCTGTGGGTGATGCGCAAATCGGTGCTGGGGCTGGGCGGGGCGCAGGTTGCGGTCACTGGCGCGGTCATCGCGGGATTGTGCGTCCTGGTCCTGGGCCTTGCCTGGCCGACGGCGGTCGTGCTCGGCTTTGGCTTCGCCCTGTCCTCCACCGCCATGGCCCTGCCGATGATGGCGGAGCGCGGCCTGCTGGCCAACCAGTCGGGGCGCAATGCCTTTTCCGTCCTGCTGTTCCAGGATCTCGCCATCATTCCGGCGGTGGCGCTGTTGCCCCTGCTGGGCAACGGAACCGTGCCGCAGGCCGACGGCGCATGGCTGGCGGTCGGCAAGGCGGCGGTCGCCATCGTCGTCGTGCTGATCGGCGGGCGCTATCTGCTGCGCCCGATCTTCCGCGCGGTCGACCGGGCCGGCGCGCCAGAGATCTTCACCGCCGCCGCCCTGCTGATCGTGATCGGCACCGCCGTGCTGATCCAGGAAGCCGGGCTGTCGATGTCGCTTGGCGCCTTCATGGCCGGCGTGTTGCTGTCCGATTCCGAATACCGGCACGAGGTGCAGGCCGATATCGAGCCGTTCGAAGGGCTGTTGCTCGGCCTGTTCTTCGTTTCCGTAGGCATGGGCGCCGACATCCCGGCCTTGCTCCAGCATCCGATCCGCTTCCTCGGCCTTGCCTTGGCGTTGCTGATGGTGAAGGCGCTGGTGATGCTGGTGCTGGCCCGCATCGCCGGGGTGCCCTGGGCCGGCGCGATGCGGATGGCGACGGTGCTGAGCCAGGGTGGCGAATTCGGCTTCGTGCTGTTCGGGCTGGCGGTCGCCGGTGGGACGATGGCAGGGGAACAGGCGTCGGCCGCCATGCTGGTGGTCACCCTGTCCATGCTGGCCACCCCCTTCCTGTTCGCGGCGGAGGAGCGCTGGCTCGCCCCGCGGCTGATGACGGCGAAGCCCAAGCGGCCCTTCGACTCGCCGCCTGACGACAACCCGCGGGTCATCATCTGCGGCTTCGGCCGCGTGGGGCAGGTGGTCGGCCGCGTTCTGCGGATGCGCGGCATTCCCTTCACCGCGCTTGAGCAGAGCGCCGCCCAGGTCGATTTCGTCCGCAAGTTCGGCAGCCAGGCCTATTACGGCGATCCTGCCCGAGTGGAGCTTCTGCGCGCAGCCGGAGCGGACAAGGCCAGGATCCTGGTGGTGGCGCTGGACGACATGGAGCAGTCGCTGCGCGTGGTGGAGATGGCGAAGCGCCATTTCCCCAACCTGACCGTCTTCGCCCGCGCCCGCAACCGTCGCCATGTCCACCATCTGATGGACCGCGGCGTCACCCACATCGTGCGAGAGACCTTCGATTCCAGCCTGCGCCTAACCGGCGACGTGCTGCGCCAGATGGGGCTGGTGGAAGGGGAAGTGTCGCGGACGCTCGAGACCTTCCGCGCCCATGACGAACGCACCCTGGTCCGCCAACACGCCGTCCACAATGACGAGACCAAGCTGATCCAAAGTTCCCGCGACGCCGCGGCGGAGCTTCAGTCGCTGTTCGAGGCCGACCGGGAGGACGATGTGGATGGCGAAGCCACGTCGAAGGCCAATGCCTAGCCGATCAGCAGGCTGTCGTCGCTGATCTCCACCCCGCCGCGCTGCTTGGCGAACAGCGCCAGCAGGTGCGGGACGTCCAGGCCGGCGCGCTCGTCGCCGGCCACGTCGAGCACGACGCGGCCCTCGTGCAGCATCAGCGTGCGGTCGCCATAGTCCAGCGCCTGCCGCATGGAGTGGGTGACCATCAGTGTCGTCAGCCGATTGTCGCGGACGATGCGCCGGGTCAGGTCCAGCACGAAGTCGGCGGTGGCGGGATCGAGTGCGGCGGTGTGCTCGTCCAGCAGCAGGATCTTGGAGCCCGCCAGCGTCGCCATCAGCAGGCTGACAGCCTGACGCTGGCCGCCGGACAGCAGCCCCATGCGGTCGTGCAGCCGGTTTTCCAACCCGAGGCCGAGTTCGGCGATGCGGTCGCGGAAGCCCCGCCGCCGGTCGCTGCCCAGCGCGAGGCCCAGGCCGCGGCGGCGCCCGCGGGCGGCCGCGAGCGCCATATTCTCCTCGATGGTCAGGGCGGCGCAGCTGCCTGCCATCGGGTCCTGAAAGACGCGGGCGACCAGACCGGCCCGGCGCGGCGTGTCCCAGCGGGTGACGTCGGTGCCGTCGATGGAGATGCGCCCCTGCTCCGCCAGCACGTCGCCGGCCAGCGAGCCGAGGAAGGTCGACTTGCCGGCCCCGTTGGAACCAATGACGGTGACGAACTCGCCCTCCGGGATGGTCAGGTCGATGCCGCGCAGCGCATGCTTCTCCAGCGGCGTGCCGCGGCCGAAGGTGACGTGGATGTCCTCGACGACGATCATTTGGCGGCACTCGGGTTGCGGGGAGCGCTGCGGGACGCCTTGGCCTTCAGGCGCGGCAGGATCAGGGCGACGGCGACCAGCACCGCGGTCACCAGATTGAGGTCGGAGGCCTGAAGGCCGATGCTGTCGGCCGACAGCGCCACCTGCACCGCCAAGCGGTAGAGGATCGAACCGGCGACGCAGCCGATCAGCGCCAGCGCCAGGGCGCGGGCGGGCAGCACCGTCTCGCCGACGATCACCGCGGCCAGACCGACCACGATGGTGCCGATGCCGGTGGTCACGTCGGCGAAGCCGTTGGTCTGCGCAAAGAGCGCGCCGGCCAGCCCGGTCAGCCCGTTCGACAGCGCGATGCCGGCATAGACATGGCCGTCGGTGTCGACGCCCTGGGCCCGCGCCATCCGGGCATTGACGCCGGTCGCCCGCATCGCCAGCCCGAACTCGCTCGCCAGGAAGCGCGCCAGCAGCAGGACCACCACCGCGACGATGACGCCGACCACCAGCGGACGGACGATATGGTCCGGAATCCCCAGCCCGTAGAAGGGGGTCAGCACCGTGTCCTGCATCAGCAGCGCCACGTTCGGCCGCCCCATCACCCGCAGATTGACGGAGAACAGCGCGATCATCGTCAGGATGCTGGCGAGCAGGTGCAGGATCTTGAAGCGCACGTTCAGCGTCGCCGTCACCAGCCCGGCCACCGCCCCGGCCAGCGCCGCGGAAAGGCTGGCGAGCCAGGGATTGACGCCGGCGATCAGCAGCACCGCGCAGACGGCCGCGCCCAGCGGGAAGCTTCCGTCGACCGTCAGGTCGGGGAAGTCCAGGATGCGGAAGGACAGATAGACGCCGATGGCGACCAGCGCATAGACGAGGCCGATCTCGATGGCGCCGAAGAGGGCGATTTCGGTCATTGCGGTGCTTTTGAAAGGGCAGACACTTGCCCCCACCCTAACCCTCCCCCGCTGGGCGGGGGAGGGGACAAGTTCTTGTGCGGGAGAGCGGCGGAGTTCCCTCCCTTGCGAAGCGGGGGAGGGTTAGGGTGGGGGCGTTCGGAGCCGGCGGCCTTACTGCCCGACCACCTTCGTCGCGCGCTTCACCACAGTCTCGGGCAGGGTGACGCCCATGGCGGCGGCGGACTTCGGGTTGACGAACAGGTCGGTGCCCTTGGCCAGTTCCACCGGCAGGTCGCCGGGCTTCTCGCCCTTCAGGACGCGGGCGACGATGGCGCCGGTCTGCTTGCCGACCTGGAAGTAATCGAAGCCGATGGAGGCCACCGTGCCGCGGGCCACGCTGTCGGTGTCGGCGGAGAAGATCGGCAGCTTGGCCTGCTGTCCCACCGCGATCACGCTTTCCAATGCCGAGACCACCGTGTTGTCCAGCGGGATGTAAACGGCATCGGCCTTGCCGACGAGGCTGCGCACCGCCGGCTGGGCATCCGACGACTTCGGGACGGAGGCCTCGACCACCGTCAGGCCGGCCTTCGTCGCCTCGTCCTTCAGCGCCTTGATCAGCACGACCGAGTTCGGCTCACCGGGGTTGTAGAGCACGCCGATCCGCTTGGCCTGCGGCACGATCTCGCGGATCAGGGCGACATGCTCGGCCACCGGGGCCATGTCGGACAGGCCGGTGATGTTGGCGCCGGGCTTGTCCATCGACTTCACCATCTGGGCCGACAGCGGATCGGTCACCGCGGTGAAGACCACCGGGATGTCGCGGGTCGCCGCCGCCACAGCCTGGGCCGAGGGGGTGGAGATCGGCACGATCACGTCGGGCCGCGATCCGGCGAACTGGCGGGCGATCTGGGCGGCGGTGGCCGGGTTGCCCTGCGCGCTCTGGTATTCGACCTTCAGGTTCTGGCCCTGGACGAAGCCGGCGTCCTTCAGCGCCTCCACCACGCCGTCGCGCGTGGCGTCGAGCGCCGGGTGCTGGACGATGGCGGTGATGGCGACGGTCTTGCTCTGCGCCAGCGCCTCGACCGGGGTGGCGAACGGACCGACGAAGGCGGCGAGTGCCGCGGCGGCGCACAACAGACGGGTGAAGGACATGGCTGCGGTTCTCCTGGACACGGAAGGCCTTCCCCCTAGACCGCGGCGGCTCCGCCGTCAACTCGGCAGCGGGGTGCGGACAGGCTGGGATGGAACATTTGAAACGCTATGAACCATATCCCGGAGACTGTTCCACTGTTTCATCCGATGTTCGATCCATCATGTCCCTCCGCGTCCGCAAACGGCCCGTATCCTCATATCACGAGGCGGGACGTGCGATAAGGACAGGCGTGAAAAAGCCCCGATTCCGACTGGAAGCGCCTTGGCATGGCCGACCCGCCCGCAATCGGGGGTGTGGTTTGGCGGGCGAGAGGCTATATTGTCCGCAGCACGGAAGGAGTGGTCATGACCGTTGGAACCGAAGCGGCCCCGTCGAAGTTTCTCGCCTCCTTCCGCGGCCTGATCGGCTGCTGCCCCAACTGCGGGCAAGGCCGGCTGCTGCGGAACTTCCTGAAGCCGGTCGACCGCTGCGCCGCCTGCGGCGAGGCCTATGGGCATTTGCGCGCCGACGACGCGCCGCCCTGGATGACGATCCTGATCGTCGGGCACATCGTCATCCCGGCCCTGCTGTCGGTCGAACAGAGCTACGAACCGCCGACCTGGGTGCATCTGGCGGTGTGGCCATTGCTGACGCTCGTGTTGACGCTAATTCTGCTGCCGCGTTGCAAGGGTCTGGTGCTGGGACTGCTGTGGAGCACCGGCGCACCGGGGTCGGAACAGGCCTGAGTGCCGACCGCTCCATGGCTTGAAATCGTACGGCCTGAAATGAAGAACGGCACCGCGCGGCGTCGCGCAGTGCCGTTCTCTTCATGTATGGCTGGACCTTCATGAACCCGCCGCCGGGCGGGTGTATCGGTCAGCGCGCGCTCGGGCTCAGCGCCGCCGGACCGTGATGGTCACGGTCGCCGGACAGGGTGGCGCGCAGCTTGCCGAACAGTTCGCGCAGGTAGTCGGCGCGCATCTGGCGGGCCGCCAGCATGATTTCTTCGTGGCTGCGGGGATCGCGGACTTCGTTGAAAAGAGTGTTCATGGCTCTGGGAATCTCCACGTGAGGTGAGAGACGTCCACTCCCTTGGAATTTGTTTGCCTTGTGAGGCTTAAGATAGGGCAGAGCCGTTGCCCTAAGAAGTGCGGTCCACGCAATGCCGCCTGACGATTTCCGTATCAGCTTCCCCAATTAACGGAGGTGCGAACTATTGTCGCAGGCCATGGTCGGTCAACCCTCGACAACAGTTCGCCTTTCCGATTATTTGCCGTCCCTGGCTCCATCCACGGCGACATTGCGATCGGAGACGATCCGATCATCGGGCGCGCCTTCCCTTTGTCCCGCCGTTTGCCCCATCGGACGATCGGGCTGGCGCGGCGGCAGCGGGCCGGTGCCGAGGCCGCTTGCCTCCTCGCTGCCGGGGATGCCGAAATCCTCGTCGGGCTGGTCGATGGGACCGCCGGCGCCGGGGCCGATGATGCGCTGGAACCCCTCGATCTCTTCATCGACGTCCAGGTGATCGCGCGTTTCGGCGATGTCGAGCGGGATGGGACGTTCGTCGATGCCGCCGCTGTCGCTGGGACCTGTGGCGTTGCCGATGTTCCTGTCGTCACGCGGCCTGTCGTCACCGCGCCGGTCGTCGGCTTTACGGGTATCGGTGTTGCGGTCGTTGGGGGCCATGGGCGCTCTCCCGTCTGCTGTGTGAGGTCTCGGTCTTCCTCAACAGGGCGGAAGCGCGCTCGTCACCGCATGCAGGTCGAACCAGCCGCCGACGCTGTGGCGCAGGTCATGCCGACGGTACTGTTCCGGCGCCGGGGCGATGTCCCACAGCCAGGACATGTCGGGCGCGGGCAGGGGAAGGCCCCAGGTCGACTCCTCCACCTCCGTCACGGTGCCGCGGTGCAGCCAGGAACTGTCGATGTCCGTGAACAGCGCCGCCCGCTCGGCAATATCGGACAACCAGCAGAGATGGCCCTGGACCATGCGCTGGGCGAAGGCCAGCCTTTCCGCATCCGATGTGTGTGGGGCGCGGCGCTCCACCGCCTCCAGCGGCAGAAGCGGCAGCTGGGACAGGAGGTTGCAGGACAGCGCGAAGCGGAAGGGCTCGCCGTCGATCGGCGGCGGCTCGAAGCCGGTGGGCAGGGGGGCGCCGCTGTCGAGTGCCGCGGCGAGCGGGGCGAGGGCGCCGCTGACATCCAGTTCAAGCAAACGCACGTTCGGCAGACCGGCGGCGCGGCGACGGACCGTGCGGCTGTGCACCATGTCCGCCAGCACCACCTGGTCGAATCGCGCGGTCAATGATTCCAGGGGCACTTCGATCAGCAGCCCGGATCCGGCGACCAGTGCCCGGCCGCCCGGCTCCACCCGCTGGATCGCCTGTTCGACGAAGCGGTGGCAGGCGGCCACATGCGGCGCCCAGGCCCGCCGCTGCCGCCGATAACGGGCGCCGAGCGCCACCATTTCCGCCAGATAGCCGAAGCGGCGGGCCAGCGGTTGGCAGGGTGTGGTCAGATATTCGATCGCTTCGCGCAGCATGGCCGGTCGCTTCTCCCCCCTTGACCCGCGGCGGTCGCAAGGTACCTATGGCGGCATGGTCGAGATCAAGAGGAAAGCGGCCCTGGTCACCGGGGCCGGCAAGCGCATCGGGCGAGCCATCGCGCTCGATCTGGCGGGGCAGGGGTGGGACGTCGCCGTCCATTACCGAAGCTCCCGCGAGGAGGCCGATGCCGTCGTCGCGGAGATCGGGCGGGCAGGCGGCAGGGCCATGGCCTTCGCCGCCGATCTGGACCGTGAGGCGGAGGTGAAGGCGCTGGTGCCTGCGGTGGCCGAGCAACTCGGCCCGCTGACCCTGCTGGTCAACAACGCCTCCCGGTTCGAGCGCGACGAGGTCGCCGACGTCACCCGCGAATCGTGGGATGCGCATATGGAGGCGAACCTGCGGGCGCCCTTCGTGCTGTCGCAGGATTTCGCCTCATGGTTGCCGGAGGGCGACGGCGGTCTGATCGTCAACATCATCGACCAGCGTGTGTGGAACCCGACTCCGCATTTCGTTTCCTACACCCTGTCCAAGATGGGGTTGTGGGCGCTGACCCGCACGATGGCGATGGCACTCGCCCCGCGCATCCGTGTGAACGGTATCGGCCCCGGCCCTATCCTGCGCAACGACCGCCAGACCGAGGAGGAGTTCTCCGCCCAGTGGGACTCGACGCCGCTCAGGCGCGGGAGCACCCCGGAGGAGATCTGCGCCGCCATCCGCTTCCTGATCGCCGCCCCGGCGGTGACCGGCCAGATGATCGCGTTGGACGGTGGGGAACATCTGGGATGGGCGCAGCCGACGCATGGCTTCGTCCCCAACGAATAGAAGCCTGTTACAAGGCGGAAACCGTATTGAGCCAAGGCGGGCAGGGCCGGATCATGGCCCCGGCGTCCCCGCCGCCGGGAAAATGACCGCGCGTTTTACACAGGTGCCCCACCCCGCGCAAGAGGCGCCGGCGACCCCGCGACATTTTTGCGGTCGCGCGTCAATTCCCTCCCTTGACTCGGACCTGGCCTAAGGAAATCAATGGGTTGACGAAAATGCCTAAAAAATAGGCGGATGCATGGGAGCCCTTGCGGCGCCTAGCTCCGGGCGAGCTACTCCCTCCGTTATCGACAAACTTATCCACAGGTTTCGTGGATATTCTTTCGGAGGGGTGAGTCGCTCCATTTGTTCCCTCCCTGTGCCCAACGGTTGACCCGCGCCGGCCGCTCGACGACATTCTGGTCATGTCCGAAACGCATTCCTCCGACCCCCAGGCTCCTGTCGCCGCAGAGCCGGCAGACGCCGCCGACGCCATGTCCTCTGCCGATGCGGCGGCCGGCGAAAGCGCGGCCGCACGGCCGAAGCGGCGCCCGGCCGACATCGACCGGGGCGTCGAGATCATTCGTGAGCATCTGAAGACGCTGCCGCAGACGCCGGGCGTCTATCGCATGCTGGCGGGCGATGGGGCAGTCCTGTATGTGGGCAAGGCGCGCAACCTGAAGCGCCGGGTGACCAACTACACCCAGGTGGGAAAGCTGCCGATCAGGCTCCAGCGCATGGTCGCGGAGACCGAGACGATGGAGTTCGTCAACACCCACACCGAGGTGGAGGCGCTGCTTCTCGAATCGAACCTGATCAAGAAGCTGATGCCGCGGTACAACGTGCTGTTGCGGGACGACAAGACGTTTCCGCACATCATGATCACCAAGGACCACGATTATCCGCAGCTGACCAAGCATCGTGGCGCCCGCGGGCGCGACGCCGATTATTTCGGTCCCTTCGCGTCTGCGGGGGCGGTGAACCGGACGATCACGGCTCTGCAGCGCGCCTTCCTGCTGCGCAACTGCGCCGATACCGTGTTCGCCAGCCGCACGCGGCCCTGCCTGCAATACCAGATCAAGCGCTGCACGGCGCCCTGCGTGGAGCGTGTCAGCCCGGCGGAGTATCGGGCGCAGGTCGATCAGGCCCGCGCCTTCCTGTCCGGCAAGAGCCGCGACATCCAGACGGAATTCGCCGACCGGATGATGGCCGCCTCCGACGCCATGGATTTCGAGACGGCGGCGCGCTACCGCGATCGTATCCGCGCGCTGACTGCGATCCAGGCCCACCAGGACATCAATGTCGAGGGGGTGGTGGAAGATGCGGACGTCATCGCGGCCTATGCCGAAGGCGGCGTGACCTGCATCCAGGTCTTCTTCTTCCGCGGCGGGCGCAACTACGGCAATCGCGCCTATTTCCCCAGCCACGACAAGGCGGCGGAGACGGATGAGGTGCTGGCCGCCTTCATCGCGCAGTTCTATGAGAACAAGGCCGCGCCGCCGCTGGTGCTGGTCAGCCACGCCCTGCCGGAACTGGAACTGCTGAGCGAGGCGCTGGCCGTCCGCGCCGGGCACAAGGTGGAACTGGCGGAGCCCAAGCGTGGCGAGAAGCGCCGGATCGTCGAACATGCCCTGACCAACGCGCGCGAGGCGCATGGGCGGCGTCTGGCCGAAAGCTCCAGCCAGGCGCGCCTGCTGGACGGGGTGGCTGCAGCCTTCGGCATGGATGCGCCGCCGGAACGGGTCGAGGTCTACGACAACTCCCACATCCAGGGGGCCCATGCGATCGGCGCGATGATCGTCGCCGGGCCGGACGGCTTCATCAAGAACGCCTACCGCAAGTTCAACATCCGGAGCGAGGGTGCGGCCGGCGACGACTTTGCCATGATGCGCGAGGTGCTGACCCGCCGATTCGGCCGGGCGGTGAAGGAGGATCCGGAGCGCAGCCTGGGAAGCTGGCCCGATCTGGTGCTGATCGATGGCGGGCTGGGCCAGTTGAACGTGGCGCTGGAGGTGTTCGCGGAGCTGGGAATCGACGACGTGACTCTGGTCGGCATCGCCAAGGGGCCGGACCGCGACGCGGGCCGAGAGCATTTCTTCATGGAGAATCGCCCGCCCTTCCAGATGGAACCGCGCGACCCGGTGCTGTATTTCCTGCAGCGGCTGCGCGACGAGGCGCACCGCTTCGCCATCGGCACCCACCGGGCCAAGCGGACCAAGGCCATCGGAAAGTCGCCCATCGACGAAATCTCGGGCATCGGCCCCGCCCGGAAGAAGGCGCTGCTGCACCATTTCGGCAGCGGAGCGGCGGTCGCGCGGGCCGGGCTGGCCGATCTTGAAGAGGTGGAAGGGATCAATCGTGCCGTTGCGAAAAAGATATACGATCACTTCCATCCCGATGGTTAGAATGCGGGCACCTTCAAACGGGCGGCTTCCTCACGGGCGCCGTGCGGCGACATCCTCCAGCGGTTCGAGTTTTCCGTCATGCTGACCAGCCTGCCAAACCTGCTGACCCTGTCGCGCATCGCGGTGATCCCGGTGGTGGTCGGGCTGTTCTATGTGCCGGAGGCCTGGGCCGCCTATACCGCCTGCTCGCTCTATGCCGCCGCCTGCATCACCGACTGGTTCGACGGCTATCTCGCGCGCGCCTGGGCGCAGGAAAGCGTGATCGGCAAGTTCCTGGACCCCATCGCCGACAAGCTGCTGGTCGCGGCGACGCTGATCATGCTGGCGGGGTTCCATCGGCTGACCGGCCTGTCGATACTGCCGGCGGTGGTGATCCTGCTGCGCGAGGTATTGGTGTCGGGCCTGCGCGAGTATCTGGCCGGCCTGCATGTCGGCGTTCCGGTGACCTGGCTGGCCAAATGGAAGACGACGATCCAGATGATCGCGCTGGGCTTCCTGATCGTCGGCGATTATGGTCCGGCGGAACTGCCGGTGACCATCATCGGCACGGTGGGTCTGTGGATCGCCGCGGCCCTGACCTTCTACACCGGGTGGGATTACATGCGTGCCGGACTGACCCACATGATGGCCGAGCAACCGGCGAAGCCCGGTTCCGCCCGTTCCGCCCGCAGCGCCGGTTGAGAGTTTCCAAGATGAAGATTTTCGGGCTGACCGGCTGGAGCGGCAGCGGCAAGACCTCGCTGATGGTGCGTCTGATCCCGGCACTGACCGGGCGGGGCCTGCGCGTCTCGACGGTCAAGCATGCGCATAAGGGCTTCGACATCGACCATCCCGGCAAGGACAGCCACAACCATCGCGTCGCCGGCGCGACCGAGGTGCTGGTCAGCTCCCCCCGCCGCTGGGCGCTGATGCACGAACTGCGCGATGGCGAGCCGGAACTGACGCTGGACCAGTTGATCGGCAAGGTGGCGCCGGTGGACCTTCTGCTGATCGAGGGCTTCAAGCGCGACCGGCACGAGAAGATCGAGGTCTGGCGCGCCGATGTCGACAAGCCGCTGATCGCGCCGGACGATCCCACAATCATCGCGGTGGCCAGCGATAGCCCCGTGCCGAACTGTCCGGTGCCGGTCCTCGACCTGAACGACGCGGAAGCGGTTGCGGCGCTGATCGTGAAGCGTTGCGGTTTGGGGTGATCGCCGGTCGCGTTGCAACCTTCGTTGATTTTTTGCAAGTGACTTTCTAGCGTTTGGACGTTAGAGTTATCCCTGACTCTGACAGTGCTATACGCAAAGTCTGAATCTGCTATCGTTGACTCCACAGGATAAAGGTCGCCACATATATGTTAGAGACCGATTTATTAGTGAGGCCCGCGATGACGGCACCGAAACCGCAACAGCCCCTTTCAACGGGAACGAAGCCCCCAACGGCGCCAGTCAAGATCGCGTTGAATGCAAAGAGCCAAAAGAAAATTTCCGATCTCATTTCAGATTTGAAGATTGAAGGTGACAAGCCGGGAGGCTGGTTGCCCTACAAAAAGGGTTGATTTAAGTGTCGGATGAGCCGTTATCCCTGACGCCAAAGCCAAAAGTTTTGATTGAGTTGCACCGTCAATTTGATCAGCGCCTGAGCACGATATCGGCAGCTGAACAGGACGATGTTCGCGACATAGTCGACAGCCTTCATGGAATACCGGATCAGGGCAGCGACTATGCAATCAATGGAACCAACGCTGGTGATCTTTGGGTCCGCAGAAAGGCGAACTCTTACGTGATGTATACGTACACTCGCAACGATCCAGAATCCAAGTTTCTGGTCAAGTGCTGGGTCTGTGGTAAGTTCGTCATCAAAAACGGCAAAGAAACTTACGACATCGCCTAGGCATACCTCGTGGCGATCAGGCTTCGGCCCACTAGCGTAAGCGAAATTTCGTCTTGTCCTACCAACTCGCAATCTTCGATTTCGACGGCACGCTGGCCGACTCGTTTCCCTGGTTCATCGGCGTTCTGAACGGTGTGGCCGACCGCTACGGCTTCAACCGGGTGCGGCCGGACGAGGTCGAGCAACTGCGCGGATACGACGCGCGGCAGATCATGCGGCACCTGCGCGTCCCGTCCTGGAAGCTGCCCTTCATCGCCAACCACATGCGCCGCCTGATGGCGCGCGACATAGACGGCATCCGTCTATTCGACGGGGTGCCGGGCATGCTGCGCGCGCTGAACGACCGGGGCGTGACCGTCGCCATCGTCAGTTCCAACTCGGCTGCGAACATCCGCGCGATCCTGGGGCCGGAGGCGGCGGGGCATGTCGCCCATTACGGCTGTGGCGCCTCGCTGTTCGGCAAGGCGGCGAAGTTCCGCAGGATGCTGCAGGTGACCGGCGTTCCGGCCGACCGGGCTGTCGGCATCGGTGACGAGGTGCGGGACATCGACGCCGCGCGCAAGCTCGGCATGGGATGTGCCGCGGTGAGCTGGGGCTATGCCCGCGGCGATGCTTTGGCGGCGCGGCGGCCGGATCGGCTGCTGACACGGGTGGAGGAGATTGCCGGGCTTTTCGGCGGCTAAGTGCCACGTCCCGGAAAGCATGCCTTTTCCCTCTTCGCAGCCGGCGCCGCGACGGACTAGAGTGGCGGCCATGGTGCAACTCGACAATGATTGCTTCGCCTTCGGCGGGCCGATGATGGCGGTGGAGCCGGCGCTGGCGCTGCTGGCCGGACGGGTCGGACCGGTGACGGCGACCGAGACGGCTCCGCTGACCGACGCGCTGGGACGGGTGCTGGCCGCCGACCTGGTCGCGCCCTTCAACGTGCCGCCGCACGACAATGCCGCAGTGGACGGCTACGCCGTGTTCTTCGATGACCTCGCCGCCGACGGTCCTACGGTCCTCCCGGTCAGGGCAAGGGTTGCCGCCGGGCAATGGCTCGGCCGGCCGGCGGCGCGGGGGGAGGCGGTGCGCATCTTCACCGGCGCGCCGATGCCGGCGGGGATGGACACCGTCTTCATGCAGGAGGATTGCCGCAGCGACGGCGCCTCCGTCACGCTTCCGGCCGGGAACCGCCGAGGCGTGAACCGGCGGCTGGCCGGCGAGGATGTGCGCGAGGGCTCGGTCGTGCTGGCCGCCGGGCGCCGTCTGCGGCCGGAGGACATCGCGCTCGCCGCGTCGCTCGGCCATGCGACGCTTGAGGTGCGCTGCAGATTGCGGGTGGCGGTCTTTTCCACCGGCGACGAGCTGCGGCAGCCGGGGCAGGCGCTGGAGCCGGGGGCCGTCTATGACGCCAACCGCTATGCCCTGATCGCGCTGCTGACCCGGCTGGGCTGCGCAGTCACCGACCTTGGCATCCTGCCGGACCGGTTCGAGACGATTCGCGACGCCCTGGCGGAGGCTGCGGCCGGCCATGACGCGCTGATCACCTCCGGCGGCATGTCCACCGGCGAGGAGGATCACGTCAAGCCGGCAGTGGAGGCGAACGGGCGGCTTGATTTCTGGCGGCTGGCGATCAAGCCGGGGAGGCCGGTCGCCCTCGGCCGTGTCCGTGATGCGGTCTTCGTCGGGCTGCCCGGCAATCCGGTCGCGGTT
Source organism: Azospirillum sp. B21 (assembly GCF_008364825.1). GTDB lineage: Bacteria > Pseudomonadota > Alphaproteobacteria > Azospirillales > Azospirillaceae > Azospirillum. Next base: position 68,437 of record NZ_VTTO01000001.1, on the reverse strand, counting down.
GTGGTCACCTTCCTGCGCATCGCCCGGCCGATCCTGCTGCGACTGATGGGGGCGTTGGACGAGGCTCCGCGTCCGATCCCGGTGCGCGCCGCCTTCGCCCACAAGAAGAAGCCGGGCCGGCGCGAGTTCCTGCGCGGGTCGCTGATGCGGGAGCCGGATGGCGCGCTCGCCGCCATGAAATACCCGCGCGACGGGGCGGGCGTCCTGTCGTCGCTGGTCGAGTCAGAAGGTCTGATCGAACTGCCGGAGGATCTTGCCCGGGTCGAACCCGGCATGATCGTCGACTTCGTGCCTTTCAAAGAATTCCTCTAGGGGACGCGTGATGAAGATTCTCTATTTCGCCTGGCTGCGCAGCAAGATCGGCGTGCCGACGGAGACGGTGGACCTGCCGGCGGAGGTCGCCACCGCCGGTGATCTCGTCGAGTGGCTGAAGACCCGCAGCCCCCGCCATGCCGAGGCGCTGGCCAACAGCAAGGTGGTCAAGGTGGCGGTGAACCAGGAGCATGTGCCCTACGACCACCCCATCGCGGCGACCGACGAGGTGGCCCTGTTCCCGCCGGTGACGGGGGGCTGACGCCATGGCGATCCGCGTCCAGGCCGAGGATTTCGATGTCGGCGCCGAATATGCCGCCTTCACCGCCGGTCGCACCAGCGTTGGCGGGGTGGCCATGTTCGTCGGGCTGGTGCGCGACATCGCCGGCGGCGAGGCCGTCAGCGCCATGACGCTGGAACACTATCCCGGCATGACCGAAAGACAGCTGGAAGCGATCGAGGAGGAGGCGCGCAGGCGTTGGCCGCTGGACGATGTGCTGGTGATTCACCGTCATGGCCGGCTGGAGCCGGGCGACCGCATCGTGATGGTCGCCACCGCGTCGGCCCATCGCGATGCCGCCTTCGAGTCCTGTCGCTTCCTGATGGACTGGCTGAAGACCAAGGCCCCCTTCTGGAAGCTGGAGGCCACGCCGGACGGCGAGCGCTGGGTCGAGGCGAAGGACAGCGACGATGCCGCGGCGGCGCGCTGGGCGGAGTGAAGAGTGGAAGGAACCGGGCCGGTCAGGCGTGACCGGCTTCGCCCGACAGCATGGAGACGCTGACGCCCAGCTTGCCGATGGCGCGTTCCCATTTGGCGTCGAGGTCGGTGTCGAACAGGAGCTGTTCGTCGCAGGGCACGTTCAGCCAGCCGTTCGCCTGGAATTCGGCGTCGAGTTGGCCCGGACCCCAGCCGGCATAGCCCAGCAGCAGGATGTTGCGGCGCGGGCCGCGGTCTTCGGAGATGGCGCGCAGGATGTCGATGGTGGCGGTCAGCGCGACATCGTCGTTCACCACCAACGTGCCGTCACGGACATAGTCGGTGGAGTGCAGAACGAATCCTCGGCCCGATTCCACCGGCCCGCCGTAGTGGACAGGCAGGTTGTTCATCGGCTGCGGGATGTTCATGTCGAGCTGTTCCAGAAGGTCTTCGAACGTGATCGACCCGAACAGCCGGTTCACCACCAGCCCCATCGCACCATCTTCATTGTGGGCGCAGACATAGATGACCGAACGCTGAAAACGTGGGTCTTCCATTCCGGGCATGGCGATCAGCAGCTGGCCGGTCAGCGATTCCGTGGTCTTGGAGTCCGGAGACTTGGTCAGGCGCGGCATGGTCGATTATCCTTGTCGTCGGTCCGGTGCGGTAAACCGCTTCCGTCCGTACGGTCGGTTGTGGTTGGCGCTCTGGCGACGCTTTCACCGGAGTGTGACAGCACCGGTCGAGCTTTGTCACCTGTATATGAGCTATCATATAGGGCGTCGGGGGCACGGTTGCGCCCCTTCCCGGGAAGAGAACAGTGCGCACGATGAAAAGACATGCCTCCCTCCTAGTGCTGCTGCTGGCCATTCTGGCGGGCGGCGCCTTTCCCGCCGCGGCGCAGAACGGCGTCGGGTCCTGGGTCAAGGCCGGGCAGGTCGAGGCGCGTCTGGTTTCCGCCGTGCGCGGCACCGGTGACCTGACAGCGCTGCCGCTGGGGCTGGAATTGCGGCTGGAGCCGGGATGGAAGACCTATTGGCGCTCCCCCGGCGATGCCGGATTCGCCCCGCGGCTCGACTGGAGCGGCTCCGGCAATCTGACCGATGCGACGCTGTCCTATCCGGCCCCGCACCGCTTCTCCGTTCTGGGGTTCGAGACCGCCGGCTATGACACCGCGGTCCTGTTCCCGATCCAGGGCAAGCCTGCCGAGCCCGGCAAGCCCGTCGATCTGACGCTGACGGCGGAACTGCTGGTCTGTTCCGACATCTGCGTGCCGCAGACGCTGAACCTCGCCCTTGCGCTGCCGGCCGGACCGGCGGAGCCGAGCGATGCCGCGAACAACGTGGCGCGCGCGCAGGCACTGGTGCCGCGGGGGCCGAACGGACTGCTGAGAATCGACGCGGTGCGCGCCACCGGCACCATGTTGGAGGTGGAGGCGACCGCGGCCGACGGCTTCGTCACCCCGGACCTGTTCGTGGAGACCGAACCACCGCTGACCTTCTCCGCACCCAAGACCGTCTTTTCGGACAATGACCGCCATGTCCGCCTGACGCTGACCGTGACCGAACCGCAGCCGGGCCTGGATCTCGCCGGGCGCGCGATGACCCTGACGCTGGTCGATGGCGACAAGGCGGTGGAGGCGCCGGCGACGGCATCCGCCGGTGGAGCCCTGTCGGCTCCTGCTGGTGCCGGATTGGCGGCGATGCTGGGCGTGGCGCTGCTCGGCGGGTTGATCCTGAACCTGATGCCCTGCGTGCTGCCGGTGCTGTCGCTGAAGCTTATGTCGGTGGTCAAGCATGGCGGGCGGGCCCCGGCCGCGGTGCGCGCCGGCTTCCTGGCGAGTGCCGCCGGCATCCTGACCTCCTTCCTGCTGATGGCTTCGGTACTGGTCGGTGTGAAGGCGGCGGGCGGGGCGGTCGGCTGGGGCATCCAGTTCCAGCAGCCGCTGTTCCTGGTCTTCATGGTCGTGCTGGTCACCTTGTTCTCGGCCAACCTCTGGGGGTTGTTCGAGGTGCCGCTGCCGCGCGTGCTGGCCGACCGGCTGGGCGGGGAGGGGCTGGCCGGCCCCTTCGCCACCGGAATGTTCGCCACCCTGCTGGCAACCCCCTGCTCGGCGCCGTTCCTGGGTACGGCGGTCGGCTTCGCGCTGTCCAAAGGGCCGGTGGAGGTCTATGCGATCTTCGTGGCGCTGGGCGTTGGGCTGGCGCTGCCCTATCTGGCGGTGGCGGCATGGCCGCGGGTGGCCGGCTGCCTGCCACGCCCTGGGCGCTGGATGGCGACGCTGAAGATCGTGCTGGGCTTCGCGCTGATGCTGACGGCGGTCTGGCTGCTGTCGGTGCTGACTGCGCAGATCGGCGAAGTCGCTGCCGCCACGGTCGGGCTGCTGATGGCGGGGCTGGTGCTGGCGCTTTGGATCGGGCGTAGCGCCCGCGGTGCGGCGCGGATCGCCGGACCGGCGCTCGCCGGAGTGCTGGCAATCGCCGCCTTCTCCATGCCGGCTGCGGTCGGACCCTCCGCCGGTGCGGCGCCGGTGGTCAGCGAGGCCAAGACGCGCTGGGTGCCCTTTGCGGAATCCGCGATCCGCGACCATGTGGCAGCCGGCCGCATCGTCTTCGTCGACGTCACCGCGGATTGGTGCATCACCTGCCAAGCCAACAAGAAGCTGGTGCTGAACCGCGACGAGGTCGCCAAGCGGATGGAGGACCCGTCGCTGGTGGCGATGCGCGCCGACTGGACCCGCCCGGACGCTGCGATCGCCAAGTTCCTGGCCGACCACGGCCGGTACGGCATCCCCTTCAACATCGTCTACGGCCCCGGCGCGCCGGACGGCATCGCCCTTCCGGAACTGCTGAGCGACGGCGCGGTGCTGGAGGCGCTGAACAGGGCGGCCGGAAAGGGAGCCTGATCGGGCATCGGGAAAAGGCCTATGGCCGTTGCGGCTATTCTGCGGTAACAGGGCGCCTCCGGGAGGCTCTCCCGCGCCATGAGGACGATGATGGACGATCAGATCAACTGCCCGCAGTGCGGCTCCGAAAACGCCTACAATGACGGAAGCCTGTGGAACTGCCCCGACTGCGGGCACGAGTGGAACCCCGACACGGCCACGGCCGCTGCGGACGTTGAGGCCGGGCAGGGCATCCGGGATGCCAACGGCAACCCATTGAGCGACGGCGACAGCGTGACCGTCATCAAGGATTTGAAGGTGAAGGGTTCGTCGCTGGTGGTGAAGGGCGGGACCAAGGTGAAGAACATCCGTCTGGTCGACGGTGCGGACGGGCACAACATCGCCTGCAAGATCGACGGCATCGGCGCCATGAACCTGAAGTCGGAGTTCGTGAAGAAGGCCTGATGCCGCCCGTGTGGGACGCCAACCCTACCTTGCGGCCATCGGCCGCGGGGGATAGAAGGGATGCGGGGCCGGGCTCCGCGAAGAGGGTCCGGCCCGACCAATAGGGACAAACCCAAAAACGGGAAGGGTTAGAGACGATGAGCATCCAGGTTGGCGATACCATTCCGTCCGTCACGCTGAAGTGGCTGACCGACAACGGCATGCAGGAAGTGACCACCGACGAGCTGTTCAAGGGCAAGAAGGTCGTCCTGTTCTCCGTCCCCGGCGCCTTCACCCCGACCTGCTCCGCCAAGCATCTGCCGGGCTTCGTCCAGCAGGCCGACGCGCTGAAGGCCAAGGGCGTCGACAGCATCATCTGCCTCGCGGTCAACGACCCGTTCGTGATGCGCGCCTGGGGTGACAAGGGCGGCGTCGGCGACAAGGTGAAGATGCTGCCGGACGGCAACGCCACCTTCACCACGGCGCTCGGCCTGACCATGGACGGTTCGGGCTATGGCCTGGGCACCCGCGGGCAGCGCTTCGCCCTGGTGGCGGAAGACGGCAAAGTCACCCACGTCGCCGTCGAGGCCCCCGGCAAGTTCGAGGTGTCTTCGGCCGAGGCGGTGCTGGAGAAGGTTTGAGTCTACGAGACGCCGTGCGGGACTCGATCTCCTGCGCGGCGTTTCCTTTTGATTGGCCGATCAGATCGCCAGCTTCGCCTCGATGGTCGCCATCCGCCCGTCCAGTGTCGCCAGGACGCTGTCGAACTGGCTCATGACTTCGGTCTGCGCCAGCATCATGCTGCGGGTCGCCGCATTCTGCTTCAGCCACGAGACATCACTGCGCAAGGTGGTGAGGTCGTCCTGGATACGCCGCTGACCGGCGATCATCTCGTTGACGCGCTCCATCAACAGGCTGAGGTCGGCGTTGTCGGCCATGCTGCGGCATCCCAGGCATCAGGTCTTACCGTCACAACCATAGCGCACATTGATGTGCGCTCGCCAGCGCCCGGATCTTCGTTCAGCCCCGCGCCCGCACGTCGGCCACGCCGCGCCGGGCCAGTTCGTCGGCGCGTTCATTTTCCGGGTGGCCGGCATGGCCGCGGACCCAGTGGAATTCGATCTGGTGCTGCCTCTTCGCCTCTTCCAGGCGCTGCCACAGATCGACGTTCTTCACCGGCTTGCGGTCGGCGGTCATCCAACCTTTGGCTTTCCAGCCATGGATCCACTTGGTGATGCCGTTCTTCACATATTCGCTGTCGGTGAAGAGGCGGACGGTCACCGGCTTCTTCAGGGCCTCCAGCGCCATGATGGCGGCCATCAGCTCCATGCGGTTGTTGGTGGTCGCCGGCTCGCCGCCATACAGCTCCTTCTCCACCTCGCCATAGCGCAGGATGGCGCCCCAGCCGCCGGGACCGGGATTGCCGCTGCAAGCACCGTCAGTGAAGATGTCGACGGTCTTGCCGCCGGATTCAGTCGGGGTGGAGCCGTCGGTCATCGCCCGCCTGCATCGGAGTCGTCGAGGAAATAGTCGCCCAGGCCGCGGACCGACTGGTGGAAGCGCAGCTTGCGCAGATATTCCAGCGGATCCTTCGGCCGCACGAAGGCGCCGGGCGGATGGTTCAGCCAGTCATAGAGACGGGTCAGCAGGAAACGCACCGCGCTGCCGCGGCACAGCCAGGGCAGGGCGTCCAGCTCTTCGCGGGACAGAGGGCGGACCTTGCGGTAGTTGAACAGCAGCAGCCTGGCCTTGGTGGCGTTGAAGGACCCATCGACCTCGAAGCACCAGGCGTTGATGCAGATCGCCACGTCGTAGACGAAGAAGTCGTTGCAGGCGAAATAGAAGTCGATCAGGCCGGACAGGCTGTCGCCGCGGAAGAAGACATTGTCCGGGAACAGATCGGCATGGATGACGCCGGCCGGCAGGCCGACAGGCCAATTTGCCTCCAGCGCCGCCAGTTCCGCCTCCAGCGTCGCGCGCAGGCCGGGCGCCACCTCGTCGGCACGCTCTGCCGATTTGGCGAACAGGTCCTTCCAGCCGGGCAGGGCCAAAGCGTTCGGCCGCTCCATGCGGAAGTCGCCGACCGCCAGATGCAGGCGGGCCAGAGCCTCGCCCAGCTGGGCGCAATGCTGCGGCATGATCCGGCGCGGCCACATGCCGGCCAGGAAGGTGACGATCACCGCCGGCCGGCCGCACAGCTCGCGCAACGCCACGCCGTCGCGCGCCGCCACCGGCAGGGGACAGGCGATGCCCTTGTCCGCCAGATGCTCCATCAGGCCGAGGAAGAAGGGCAAATCCTCCTTCCTCGTGCGCTTCTCGTAGAGCGTCAGGATGTAAGGGCCGCGTTCGGTCACCAGCAGGAAGTTGGAATTCTCCACCCCCTCCGCGATGCCTTTGCACGACAGCACCGCGCCCAGATCGTACTGGGCGGCGAAGGTGCTGAGATCCTCGTCGGTGACTTCGGTGTATACGGCCATGATGTGCAGCGCCTTACCGGGTTTCCGGCTTGCGGTCAATTTCGGGCGTGATCGGCTCGTAATATTCCGGGCCGAAGCCGGCGAGTTGGCGGCTGCCGACGTTGAAGGGGCGCTTCAGCCCGCCGCGGAAATGGCGTCCGACCAGTTCCTGCCACAGGGCGACCGGCTCCGCCCCGCGTTCGGCGCAGAGGTGGACGAACCAGCGGTGGCCGGCGGCGACATGGCTGATTTCCTCGTCATGGATGGTCTGCAGCAGGTCGGCGCTCTCCGCGTCGCCGAAATCGCGCAGGCGGCGCACCGTCTCCGGCGTGACGTCCAGCCCGCGCGCCTCCAGCACCATCGGCACCACCGCCAGCCGGGCGGCGAGGTCGTGCGCGGTCTCCGTCGCCGCCTGCCACAGACCGTCATGGGCCGGCAGGTCGCCATAGGAGGAACCCAGCGCGTTCAGCCGAGTCTCCAGCATCCGGAAATGCCGCGCCTCGTCGTCGGCCACCTGCACCCAGTCGTCGGTGAAGCCCTTCGGCAGGCCGAGAGGAGCGAATCGGGCGACGATGTCCCAGGCAAGATCGATGGCGTTCAGTTCGATATGGGCCAGCGCGTGCAGCAGGGCGATGCGGTTTTGCGCGCTGCCGCCGCGCCCGCGCTTGGGCATGTCGCGCGGCAGCTTCAACTCCGGCCGCTCGGGGCGGGCAGGGCGGTCGGGCGGCGGAACGGGCACGTCGGGCGACAGCAGGCCGTCGCGCCATGCCGCGGCGTGGTCACGGGTAAGGCGCACTTTCTCCAGCGGCGCCGCGGTGGTCAGAACCGCGGTCGCCGCATCGCCCAGGCACGAGACAGAGGAGGTCATTTCCAGCCGTAGGCGACGAAGTTCGGGTTCAGGATGTCGTCCTTGCCATAGACGAGCGGCGAGCCGTCCGGCTGCTCCACCCGGCCGCCGGCGCCGATCAGCACGGCATGGCCGGCGGCGGTGTCCCACTCGCTGGTCGGTCCGAAGCGCGGATAGAGGTCGGCCTTACCGCTGGCCACCGTGCAGAACTTCAGCGAGCTGCCGCAGGACACCCGGTCCTTGACGGTGAACTGGCCGAGGAACTCGTCCAGGACCGACCCGCTGCCGTGCGACCGGCTGGCGACGACGGTCAGCCCGTCGGGCGGCGGGTTGCGGACGGAGATGGCATGGTCGTGCCGCCCCTCCGCGCAATGGACCGCGGTACCGGGACCGGCCGCGGTGTACATGTCGCCGGTGGCCGGGGCATAGACGACGCCGAGCACCGGCACGCCATTTTCGATCAGCGCGATGTTCACCGTGAACTCGCCGTTGCGCGAGATGAACTCCTTGGTGCCGTCGAGCGGATCGACCAGCCAGAAGCGTCCGCCGGAGATGTCGGGCCGGTGGCCGGCCGCCACCGCCTCCTCCGCGACCACCGGGACGCCGGGCAGAAGGTGGTGCAGGGCCGGGATGATCACCGCCTCCGCCGCCTGATCGGCCTGCGTGACAGGGCTGCCGTCAACCTTGGTGGCGACGTCGATGCCGTCGTTGTAAAAGCGCAGGATGACCTGACCGGCCTCATGGGCGATGGTGCGGACCGTCGGCAGCAGGCTCGCCACAGCGGCATCGGGCATGGGGTGAACTCCCTTTGGTATGAACGGTCAGCATACCGTGCCCGACAGCGGGCCGGAAGCTTTTGAACGGGTGTGGAACGGAGAAGGAGGATGACGGTGGAAGAGCGGTCGGAGGGTGGGCGGGTGGCCGGTGCAGGCGCATCGGCTCTATGGCGTGCTATGACCGCTGCCGATCTGGACCGGTTGCTCGCCATTGCGGATATCGTGCATCCGACCTACCCGGAAGACCGCAGCGTGTTCGAAGAGAGGCTCGCACTTTACCCCGCCGGCTGCCGAGTGGCGGAGTGTCGCGGCGAAGTCATCGGCTATGGCGTCATGCATCCGGGCAGGCTGGGCGTCCCGCCGCCGCTCGACACGCCGCTGGGAAAACTGCCGCCGGATGCGGACTGCCTCTACCTGCACGACATCGCGTTGCTGCCTGAGGCGCGCGGCACGGGGCTGGGGGCGGCGGTGCTGGACTATGCGCATGGGCTGGCGGCCCGCGAGGGGTGGCGGTGGCTGGCGCTGACCTCGACACCGGGAGCGCGGAGCTATTGGGACCGGGTCGGCTTCACGCCGTACCGGGACGGCGGACCGGCATTGAAGGCCAAGCTTGAGAGTTACGGCGGCGGGATGAGCTACATGACGGCGCCGGTGCGGCCTTAAGCCGCCAGCATCGCCAGTTCCGGATCGGTCACCACCGCCTCGAAGGCCGGCTTGGCGAACAGGTAGCCCTGCATCAGGGTGACGCCGAGATCGCGCAGGGTCTTGGCCTCGTCCGCCGTCTCGATACCCTCGGCGATGGGGGTGATGGCGAGATCCTCGCACACCGCCAGGATTGCCTTGACGATGCTGCGCCGCGCCCGTTCGGTGTCGATGTTGCGGGTCAGCTCCATGTCCAGCTTGATGATGTCCGGCTGGAATTCCGCCAGCAGGTTCAAGCCGGAATAGCCGGAGCCGAAATCGTCGATGGCGGTCAGGAATCCCTGGCGCTTGTATTCGTTGAAGATGCTCTTCAAGTGGTCGTGGTCCACCACCCGCTCGTTCTCCGTCACTTCGAAGATGATGCGGTCGGTTGGGAAGCCGGTGCGCCGGGCGGCGGCAAGCGTCGCGCGGATGCAGGCCTCCGCCTTGTAGACGGCGTTGGGCAGGAAGTTGATGGATAGGCGGGCGCCGTTCATCGGCAGGGATGAGGCCAGTTCGATCGCCTTGATGCGGCAGGACTGGTCGAAGGCGTAGCGGGTGGCGTCGGTCACCTGCCCCAGAATCCAGCCGGCACCTTGGCCGGCGGTGCCGCGGACCAGCGCCTCATGCGCCCAGACGGAGCTGCCAACGACATCGACGATGGGCTGGAACGCCATCGTGAAGTCCAGATCGAGCCTGTCCGCGCACTGTCCACCGCACCCGCCGTCACCAAACGCCATCGCCTTACCCCCGTCAGACCAGAGAACCCACCTTTAGGTAAGCAACAATGCCACGGTTTTCATCGGACAGAGGTGTGGCAAGTGCCGCACCTTCCGACTAGGACTTTCCCTTACGCCCCCGGTGAGAATTGCCGGCCTATTCCGCCGCCATGCGGGTTTCGGCACCGCGGATCGCCGCCCACACCGCTTCCGGCGTCGCCGGCATGTCGATGTGGGTGATGCCGAGGTCGGACAGCGCATCGACCACCGCATTGATGATCGCCGGCGGCGCGCCGATGGCCCCGGCCTCGCCGGCCCCCTTCATGCCCAGCATGTTGGTGGTGCTGGGAACGCTGTTCAGCTTCACCTCGATCGGCGGCATGTCGACCGCGCGCGGCATCTGGTAGTCCATGAAGGACCCGGAGAGCAGCTGTCCGCTGTCGGGATCGAACACCACCCGCTCCTGCAGCGCCTGCCCCAGCCCCTGGGCAACGCCGCCATGGATCTGGCCGATCACCAGCATCGGGTTGATCACCGTGCCGAAATCGTCGACGACGCTGTAGCGCACCACCTCGATCACGCCGGTGGCGGGGTCGATCTCCACCTCCGCGACGTGGCAGCCGTTGGGGAAGGTGCTGGCCGGCGGGGTCCAGCGCGCCATCTCGGAGAAGGCGATGCCGGTGCCACCCTCGGCAGCCTTGGCGGCCACCTCCCTCAGCGACACTGCGCGGTCGGTGCCGACGACGGTGAAGTGGCCGTCGGCGAACTCGACATCGATCTCGGCGGTCTCCAGCAGGTCGGCGGCGACCGTCGTGGCGGCCTTCACCACCTTGGCCGCCCCCTCCGCCAGCGCCGAACCGCCCACCGGCACGGAGCGGGAGCCGCCGGTGCCGGCCCCCCAGCTGACGCGGTCGGTGTCGCCCTGCACCACCTCGACATCCTCCGGCGGAACGCCCAGCCGGTCGGCGAGGATCTGCTTGTAGGCGGTCTCGTGGCCCTGGCCGTTGGTTTGGGTGCCGATCATCAGCACGACCTTGCCGTCGCCGTTGACCTGGACGGTCGCCTGCTCCGGCCCGCCGCCCGAGCAGGCCTCGATATAGGTGGCCAAGCCGGCGCCGCGCAGCTTGCCGCGGGCTTTGGCCTCCGCCTTGCGGGCGGGCAGGCCGGCCACGTCGGCAAGGATCAGGCCATCCTCAAGATTCTGAGCGAAATCGCCGGTGTCATAGACCTGCCCCATCGGCGTGGCATAGGGCATGGCGGTCGGCGGGATGAAGTTGCGCCGCCGGATCTCCGCCGGGCCGAGGCCGGTGACCCGCCCGGCATGGTCGATCAGCCGTTCCAGCAGATAGGCGGCTTCCGGCCGGCCGGCGCCGCGATAGGCGTCCACCGGCTGGGTGTTGGTGAACACGCCCTTCACCCGCACATAGACCGCCGGCGTGCGGTAGGAGCCGACCAGCATCGCCGATCCGGCATCGGTCGGGATGAAGGGGCCGTAATTCGACAGGTAGGCGCCGAGATTGGCGACGGTGTCCACCCGCAGGCCCAGGAAGCGGCCATCGGCATCGAGCGCCAGACGCGCCTTGCTGACATGGTCGCGGCCATGGTCGTCGCTGATGAAGCCCTCGATCCGGTCGGCGGCCCATTTTACCGCGCGGTTCAGCCGGCGGGCGGCAAACAGGCAGGCGACATATTCCGGGTAGTTGAACAGCTTCATGCCGAAGCCGCCGCCGACATCGGTGGTCAGCACGCGGATGCGGGAGTCCGGCTCGTTCAGGATCTTGGCGAACTGCTTCTGCAGGCCGTGGACGCCCTGGCTGGTGACGTAGATCAGCAGACGGCCGGGCGCGCCGTCGGCGCCGGACTCCACACCGGCGACGCAGGCGCGGCCTTCCATCGGGTTGGCGACGACGCGATTGTTGACCAGCTCCAGGTCCACCACGCGGTGGGCGCCGGCGAGCGCCGCCTCCACCGCCGCCTCGTCGCCGGTGTCCCAGTCGAAGCAGAGGTTGTTCGGCGCCCCGTCCCACACCAGTGGACGGCCGGGCTCCAACGCCTCCAGCGTTCCGGTGACGGAGTCGCGGTCCTCGTAATCGACCATCACCAGTTCGGCCGCCTCGCGCGCGGCTTCCAGCGTCTCGGCCACGACCATGGCGACCGGATCGCCGACATGGCGGGCGAAGCCGCGGGCCAGCGCCGGACGCGGGGTGCGGACATAGTTCGACCCGTCGCGCTGCTTCAGCACCGCCTGACAGGGGATCATGCCGACATTCTCGGCGTCGAGATCGGCGACGGTGTAGACCGCCAGCACGCCGGGCTGCGCCAGCGCGTCCGACGCATCGACCGAGCCGATCGCCGCAAAGGCGTGGGGGGAGCGGACAAAGGCCGCATAGGCCTGGCCGGGAAGAGACACGTCGTCGGTGTAGCGGCCGCCGCCGGTCAGCAGCCGGGCGTCTTCGGTGCGCGGAACCGCCTGTCCGATGCCGAACTTCATGGGTGAACTCCCGCCTTCCGGTTCGATGCGATTGTTGTGCTCCGCGAAGATAGGCCGGCTGAAGCGTCAGGGAAACCCCCGGCGGCGGCAAGCGGTGCGCGCCATTGCGGACTGGCGCCGGCAATCTGCAGGGACCATATTCGGTGGCATGTGTGGACGCATGCTACTCACCACCCCGGTCAGCGAGGTCCAGCGCCTGTTCGGCGTGCCCGAACGGCCGAACCTGATGCCGCGCTGGAACATCGCCCCGACGCAGGACATCCCCGTGATCCGGCGCGAGGAGGACGGCCGTCATCTGTCGATGGTCCGCTGGGGACTGGTGCCGCCCTGGGCGGACGATCCGTCCATCGGTGGGCGGATGATCAATGCGCGCGGCGAATCGGTGGCGGAAAAGCCGGCCTTCCGCGATGCCTTCCGCAAGCGCCGCTGCCTGATCCCGCTCGACGGTTTCTATGAATGGACCAGCGTGGGGGAGGGGGCGAAGCCGCGCAAGCAGGGCCACGTCATCCGCCGCCGCGACCGCGGCCTGTTCGCGCTGGCCGGGCTGTGGGAGCGCTGGCGCGGACCGAAGGGCGCCCCACCGCTGGACCCGCCGTTGGAAACCGCGACGGTGGTGACGACGGCGACCAACCCCGGCCTGTCCTTCCTGCATGACCGCATGCCGGTGGTGCTGGATCCCGCCGACTGGGACGCATGGCTCGACCCGGCGACCCCGCTGCCGATGGTGGAGGGACTGATCCGCTCTGCACCGGACGACTGGCTGGACGTGGTCCCGGTGGGGCCGCGGGTGAACAGCGTGCGCAACGACGACTGTTCCTGCCTGGATCCGCCGGAAGAGGCGGCGGCCGTGATGGAAAAGCCGGTCGATGGGAAGCCGGCCAAGGGTAAGCCCGACGACAAACAGCCCAGCCTGTTCTGAGCCGATGAGGGTGGGGAGACTCGCGCTGGTCGTGCTCTGCGGTCTGGTCCTCGGCGGTCCCGCCGCGGCGCAGACCAATCAGGCTGCCAAGGGGCGCGGCCCCATTGCCAACACGCCGGACCAGACCCTGACGGGCTCCGCCATGGCGGTGGAAGGGGATTTGCTGACCGTCAACGGCGTGGCGGTGCGGCTGATGGGCATCGACGCCCCGGATCCGGGACAGAAGTGCAAGAACCGCTACGGTCATGAGCTCGACTGCTTCAAGGTGGCCACCGCCGTGCTCGCCAACATGGTGAAGGGCGAGGAGGTGACCTGCACCGTCACCGAACAGGACCGTACCGGCGAGAAGAAGGGCGAATGCCGGGTGCGCGGGGTCGATCTGGGGGCGGCGATGGTGTCGCGCGGCTGGGCCTTTCAGTATGCCAGCCTGTCGCCCGCCTACCAGAAGGGCGAAGCCTATGCCCAGAGCAAGCGGATGGGGCTGTGGGCCGGGCAGGTGGAGAAGCCGTGGCAATGGCGCTCGCGCCAGCTGCGCGAGAAGGCAAAGTGAGCGAACCGCCTTGTGGGCAGCCGGAGTTTGTCGTTCGGCCCGTGCCCTTTGGCAGTGACCAACGGCCTGTGGCCGTTCGTTGGTGTGCCGCACCCCCATTTCCCATTCGACCGCTCCGAATGGCATGGTAGGATTCCGCCAAGATGAATAACGACCTCCACAGGCCGGCAGGTTTGCCCGGCGAACGATCGGAGAGGCTGAATCCCAGAGCGGTAACTCCCGGCAGGGAGCGGAGTCACGGGCATGCTCGTTTACGAATGTGAACTGTTCGAGGTGGTGCCGATCCTGCGCCGCTATGCGCGGGCCCTGACGGGTGCCACCGATCGTGGCGACGCGCTGGTGACGCGCTGCGTCGAGGCTGCGGTGATGGCACCGTCCCGGTTCGGCCTGGACCGCGGCGGCGATGGCTCTCGCCTGTCGATGTATGCGCTGCTGAACCTGCTGTTCGACCGTTCTCCGGAGGAGTTCGGCCCGCCCGGCCGGCCGCTGCCGTCGCCCCATCCCATCGAGCGTGCGCTGGCCGAACTGCCGGAGGCCGACCGTCGCCTGTATCTGCTGACCGCGCTGGAGGGATTGAGCATTCCACAAGCGGCGAAGGTGCTGCAGCTGCCGGCGGGAGAGTCCATCGACCGGCTGAAAGCCGCCCGCGCCCGCGTGCGCGCCGCCATGGTCCAGCGGGTCATGGTGGTAGAGGACAATGCCCTGCTGGCGATGGAGCTGGGGGAACTGGTGGCCGACATGGGTCATGTGGTTTGCGGCACCGCCGTCAACGAGACCGAGGCGCTGGCCCTGCTGAAGGCGGAGAAGCCGACGCTGGCCCTGCTGGACGTCCGGCTGGCCGATGGCGGCAGCGGGATCGAGATCGCCCGCCGGCTGAAGCGCGTGCGTGACCTGCGCACGATCTTCGTCACCGCATTCGACGACGACATCCGCGCGCTGGATGCCCGCCATCTGGGGCAGATCGTGCGCAAACCCTTCACCAACGCGGGCATCCAGGCGGCCATTTCGCGGGCCATCTTCATGCCGCAGCCGGTGGCGCTGGCCTGACGGTCTTCGACCGATCATGCCCATGAAAAAAGGGACCGTCGGCGAACCCGTGGTCCCTTTTTCCGTAAGGCGGCTTTCAGGCAAGCCGCCTTCAAACAGCGCCCGTCATACCGTGTGGCGGCGGCCGGCGATCATGCGGTAGATGGCCAGGATGATGATCGCGCCGACGATGGCGCCGATGAATCCCGCCCCTTCACCCGGCCGGTACCAACCGATGGCGGCACCCAAATACGTGGCGACGAAGGCACCGGCGATGCCCAGCAGCGTGGTGATGATGAAGCCGCCCGGATCGCGACCCGGCATCAGGAACTTGGCGACGATGCCGGCGATGAAGCCGATGATGATCGTCCAGAGAATGCCCATGGTTGTTTTCCCTTCCGTTACGGGACCGTCTTCCCATGCCCAATAACGGGCAAAGCGGCGAATGGTTCTCCTTCCCGGCGGATCTTTTGGCCCGATGCTCTTTTGGGCAGCCGGAACTTTTCGCATAGGCACCATGTTCTCCGCAGCACATGACCGCCGTCGCGCTTCGGTGCTGACGCGGTGGACCGGAACGCCTCCAGGCCTTGCCGGCCGGACCGTTCCGCAAGGAAAGCTGGGAGAATTTTCATGACCAGGACGTTCGTTTTCACCGCCATGGGCGCGGTTCTGCTGTCGACCACCGCGATGGCCCAGGTGGGCGGCGCGACCTCGCCGCAGGCCGGATCGAGCTACACCATGGGCACACCGTCGGGCGGCATCCCGCCGCTGGATGCGCCGGCCCGCGGGCTGCCGGTCACCGACACGCCGCAGGGCGGGAAGGTGGTGGTGCTGGGTGAAGGCATCGGCGCCCGCCGGCTTGCCGAGGAGCGCCGCATGGAACAGCAGATGGCGACCGGCATCGCCGGGTCCACCGCCGGCACGGGTGCGGCGATGACCGGCAGCAGCATCGCCGGCGGCAGCACGGCCGACCAGGACCGCGCCGCCCGGATGGCGCCGGTGGCCAGCGCGGCCGATTTCGTGAACCGCGCCTCGCAGAGCGACCTCTTCGAGATCGCGTCGAGCCGCATGGCCGTCGACCGCGCCACCACCGAGCCGGTGCGCCAGTTCGCCCGCCATATGATCATGGATCATACCACCACCAGCGAACTGGTGAAGACCCAGGCCCGCGCCAGCGGTCTGGAGCCGCCGGCCCAGCCGGATCTCGACCAGCAGCAGAAGCTGAGCCAGCTGCAGGGCCTTCGCGGTGTCGCCTTCGACCGCATGTATGTGAACCAGCAGGTGCTGGCGCACCGCGAGGCGGTGGACCTCTACGGCGCCGTCGCCCGGAGCACCGATCCGGACCTGCAGCCCTACCGCAGCCTGGCACAGCAGACTCTGCCGAAGCTGCAGCAGCACCTGAACCAGATCGAAGGAATCGCGGCCAGCGCCCCGCTCGCCAGCGTCCGCTGATCCGGCTGGTCTGAGAGGCCGATGTAGGAAACGGCCCCGCGCCGCTCCCCATGGGGGCGGCGCGGGGCCGTGCCTGTTCTCAGTTGCGGCTCAACGCAGGGCGCTGATGTTGGCGGCGTACTGCTCCGGACCGCCGGTGAAGGTGGCGGTGCCGGCGACCAGGACATCGGCGCCGGCCTCGATCGCCAAACGGGCGGTTTCCGGGTTGATGCCGCCATCGACCTCCAGGTCGATCTGCTTGCCCAGCGCATCGATGCGGGCGCGCAGGTCGCGGATCTTCGGCAGCTGGCTCTTGATGAAGCTTTGGCCGCCGAAGCCGGGGTTGACCGTCATCACCAGCACGAGGTCGATGTCCTCCAGCACATGCTGGATGGCGTCCACCGGCGTCGCCGGGTTCAGCGACACGCCGGCCTTCTTGCCCAGCGACTTGATCAGCTGGATCGTCCGGTGCAGGTGCGGCCCGGCTTCCGGATGGACGGTGATGATGTCGGCTCCGGCCTTGGCGAAGTCCGGAACGAAGAGGTCCACCGGCGAGATCATCAGATGCACGTCGAAAACCTTGGCGGAATGCGGCCGCAGCGCCTTCACCACGCCCGGCCCGATGGTGAGGTTCGGGACGAAATGCCCGTCCATCACGTCGATGTGGATGTAGTCGGCGCCGGCGGCGTCGACCGCGCGGACCTCCTCGCCCAGCCGGGCGAAATCGGCGGAGAGAATCGAGGGGGAAATCTTCACGGCGCGCATGGGAAGTTCCTGAAGCAGAGGGAGGGCTGGGACCGGGTCCGATTCGCCGCACTTCCTATCACGGGGCGGCGCGGCAAGTCATGACATGATGTGAATTCCGCAAGGCCCCGGGGAAGGCCCCGGCCAGGACAGAGCAGCGCGAGCCCGGCCGTTTGCCCTTTACCGCAACTGCGAAGCGCTGTATCCATCTGGATATAGGTTCAGCGTCAAACATGGCAGGGGGTGGCGATGGTTTGTGTGCGTTTGATCCTGGGGCGGAGCGGGTTCAGGCTTGCGATGTCGGCGGTGGTGCTGGGCTTCGGCCTGACCCTTGCGGCCCCGACAGCAATGGCGCAGGACGTGCTCGTTCTGGCCGCCGCCTCCACCAAGAATGCCGTGGACAAGCTCGCCTCCCAGTTCAAGGCGAAGTCAGGACTGTCGGTGACCTCGTCCTTCGCCGCGTCCTCCGCCCTCGCCAAGCAAATCGAGAATGATGCGCCGGCTGACATCTTCATCTCGGCCGATCTCGACTGGATGGATTATTTGCAGAAGCGCAATCTGATCAAGACCGACAGTCGGACGAACCTGCTGGGGAACGAACTGGTGGTGGTCGCGCCGAAGGGAGCGGCGCTGAAGCCGGACCTGTCGAAGGGCGGCAAGCTGGCGGAGCAGCTGGGCGACGGCAGGCTCGCCACCGGCGACCCATCGAACGTTCCGGTCGGGAAGTACGCCAAGGCGGCATTGGAGTCTCTCGGCCAGTGGAAAGCGGTCGAGCCGAGGCTGGCGCGGGCCGACAGCGTGCGGGCGGCGCTGGTGCTGGTCAGCCGGGGCGAGGTGCCGATGGGCATCGTTTATCGTACCGATGCCGCCATCGATCCGGGGGTGGAGGTCGCGGCCGTGTTCCCGCCGGACAGCTATCCGCCCATCATCTATCCGGCAGCGTTGGTGGCGGCATCCAAAAGCGCCGGGGCCGCCGCTTTCCTCGACTACATGAAGTCGCCGGAGGGCATAGCGGTGTGGAAGGAATTCGGCTTCGTTCCGGCCCCCAAAGCACCGTAAGCTTTGCGGCATGGATATCCTGACGCCGATGGAGACCACCGCGTTGCTGCTGAGCCTGCGTGTCGCGGGCGTCGCCATCGCGCTGGGGTTGCCGGTTGCCGTGCTCGCCGCCTGGGTGCTCGGGCGCTATAACTTTCCGGGCAAGACGCTGGTCGATGGGCTGGTCCATCTTCCGCTGGTCCTGCCGCCGGTGGTCACCGGCTATATCCTGCTGGTGACCATGGGGACCAAGGGGGTGGTCGGCGGCTGGCTGTACCAGACCTTCGGCATCAAGCTGATCTTCACGGCGGAAGGCGCGTCCCTGGCGGTGGCCGTGACGTCCTTCCCGCTGATGGTGCGCGCCATCCGCCTATCGGTGGAGGCGATCGATGGCGGGCTGGAAGCGGCGGCGCGCACGCTGGGCGCCGGTCCCGTCGACCGCTTCTTCACCATCCTGCTGCCGCTGATGGCGCCGGGGCTGCTGTCCGGCGCCATCGTCGCCTTCGCCGCGGCGATGGGCGAGTTCGGCGCGGTCATCACCTTCGTCTCCAACATCCCCGGACAGACGCAGACCCTGCCGCTGGCGATCTATGCCGCCACCCAGGAGCCGGGCGGCGACGCTGTGGCGGCGCGGCTGGCGTCGATTTCCTTTGGCGTCGCCCTGATCGCGCTGATGCTGTCGGAGTTTCTGGCGCACTGGGTCCGCCGGCTGATCGGGCAGACTTGACCATGATCGATCTTTCGATCCGCCAGAGGCTGGGCGCTTTCACGCTCGACATCGCCTTCACCGCCGAGGAGCGCGGGGTGACGGCCCTGTTCGGCCGCTCCGGTTCCGGCAAGACCTCCGTCATCAACGCCATCGCCGGGCTGACGCGACCCGATTCTGGCCACATCCACATCGGCGACTCCATGTTCTTCGACAGCGCGCGGCGCATCGACGTGCCGGTGGAAAAGCGGCGCATCGGCTATGTCTTCCAGGATGCGCGCCTGTTCCCGCACATGACCGTGCGCAGCAATCTGGAATTCGGCCTGCGCCGGGTGCCGGCTGCGGATCGCCGCATCGCCTTTGGCCCGGTCGTGGAACTGTTGGGGCTAGGCCATCTGCTGGACCGCCGTCCGCGCGGGCTGTCGGGTGGGGAGAAGCAGCGGGTCGCCTTTGGCCGCGCCTTGCTGGCACAGCCGCGCCTGCTGCTGATGGACGAGCCGATGGCCTCGCTCGACGCCGCCCGCAAGGCGGAGATCATGCCCTACATCGAGCGGCTGCGCGACGAAATGAACATCCCCATCGTCATGGTCAGCCATGCGCTGGACGAGGTGGTGCGGCTCGCCACAACGATGGTGCTGATCGGGGAGGGCAGGGTGCGGGCAGTGGGGCCGGTGGGCACGGTGATGGGCCGGCTCGACCTGTCGGCGGTGACCGGGGCGCAGGATGCCGGTGCCGTGTTGGACCTGACGGTGGAACGCCATGTCCCGGAGGATGGGCTAACCGTGCTGGCCTTCGACGGCGGCCATCTGACCGTCCCGCGGGTGGAGCGTGCGCCGGGCGCCTCGGTGCGCCTGCACATCCATGCCCGTGACGTCATCGTAGCTCTGCAGCAGCCGGTCGGCGTGAGCGTGCGCAACGCGCTGGCGGCGACGGTGGTGGAGGTCGCCGAGTCGGGACCATCCTCCGCCGACGTGCGGCTGGCGGTGGGCGGCTCCTTCCTGATCGCGCGCATCACCCGCGCGGCAGTTCGCGAGTTGGACCTGACGCCCGGCCGCCCCGTGGTGGCGCTGGTGAAGGGCATCGCCTTCGAACCGGGCAGCACCGGCTTGGCCACCGAAGGGCGGCGGGTGGTCGATGTGTGACTAAGTCCGGCCGCTGACAAAGCCCCTCTCCCCTTGCGGGAGAGGGGCTTTTGACGACCGCTGGACTTTACTGACCGCCGGACGGGGTGGCCGAACCGCCGGTGCTGGCGCCGCCGCCGGCTGAGCCGCCGGCCGTGGAGCCGCCCGGCACCGTGGTGGTTGCGCCGCTGGTCTCGTTCATCGAATTGCCGGAGGTTCCGCCTTGAACCGGAACACCGGTCGAGGGCGGCGGGACCGTGGTGGAGTCGCTGCTGGACCCGCTGCTGGTGGTCGGGCTGGTCTGGTTCGCCGCGTTGGAGTTCTGGGCGTTTTGGTCGTCGCAGGCCGCCAGCCCCAGAAGCAGGGCGGGAAGGGCCGCGATCAGAAACTTGCTGCGCATGGAGTGCATCTCCTCAGCCATTGGGCGGCGCCGCTCTGGAAGCCGGCAACCGGGAGCGCTTTCACGAATCCCGATAAGGCTCCGGCAACGCCGTGTGTGGGTCGAAACACGCCACCGCCGGTTTCATTCCATTCCCCCTTAGCACTATGCCGAGTGGGTGCCGTCCGGCGGCGGGGCAGGGCGCGCCCGAGGGACGCCGGATTTGTCCTGCCGGCCGGTGAGGAGAACTTTCACGGAACGTTCTGACAACTTGTGGCGCAGGCGTGGCAGGTACCCATTACTGGGTTGCGCAAAGAACACGACACTTTTGCGACTTGGCTGTTCCATCTTTTTCGTTTGACCGGTGGAAAGACGCTGTGATTCCATCCAACCACCATGACGATGATCGCCGACTTCACCGACACGCTCGCCCGCGCTGCCAAGAGCGCGATCCGCCAAGCCATCATGCCGGCGCTGTGCGCCTGCGTGGTCGCCTACTTCGCCTACTACGCGATCCATGGCGATCGCGGGCTGGTGGCGATGAAGCAGATCCAGGGGGAGATCGCCCAGGCCGAAGAGGTCCTGAACCAGCTCCGCACCGAGCGGGAGGAGATGGAGCGGCGCGCCCAGCTTCTGCGTGGCGACGGGCTCGACCGTGACATGCTGGAGGAGCGGGCGCGTCTGATGCTGAACTTCTCCAATCCGCGAGACGTCATCGTCAAGCTGCCCAAGCTGGCCGACCCGGAAGGGGCGCCGGTGCATAAATAAGGGGATATCAGCCGATTAACCGGAATCCGGTTAATCGAAAATAGCGCTGCAAAAACAGGGATTTGCGCGGGCCCAAAAGCTCGTGTAGTGTGCGCGCCATATTCGCTTCCGGTGCGGGCTCTCGCATGCCCGCAACGCGTGGCGGCAAGGGTTGTTTAAGGCCCAATGCCGCTTGAACCCTGGGGAGGAATCATGGCCGCGTCCCGACGCCGTCCGACCAAGGCGCAGACCGACACCGCGCCCGCTCAAGCCGTCTCTTCCGAAGAGCTTCTTCATTACTACCGCGAGATGCTGCTGATCCGCCGCTTCGAAGAGAAGGCGGGCCAGCTGTACGGCATGGGCCTGATCGGCGGCTTCTGCCATCTGTACATCGGCCAGGAAGCCGTCGTGGTCGGCGTGCAGGCCGCCCTGAAGCAGGGCGACACCGTCATCACCAGCTACCGTGACCACGGCCACATGCTGGCCTGCGGCATGGAGGCCAAGGGCGTGATGGCCGAGCTGACCGGCCGCATCGGGGGCTACTCCAAGGGCAAGGGCGGCTCGATGCACATGTTCAGCCGCGAGAAGAACTTCTACGGCGGCCACGGCATCGTCGGCGGCCAGGTTCCGCTCGGCACCGGCCTCGCCTTCGCCCACAAGTACCTCAATGACGGCGGCGTCTCCGCGGTCTATTGCGGCGACGGCGCCATCAACCAGGGCCAGGTGTACGAGAGCTTCAACATGGCGGCGCTGTGGAAGCTGCCGGTGCTGTTCGTCATCGAGAACAACAAGTACGCCATGGGCACCTCGCAGGAGCGCGCCTCGGCCGGCGAACTGCATCAGCGCGGCGCCGCCTACGGCATCCCCGGCTATCAGGTCAACGGGATGGACGTGCTCGAGGTGAAGGCCGCGGCCGACCAGTGGGTGAACTACATCCGCGAAGGCAACGGCCCGGTCATCCTGGAGATGAAGACCTACCGCTACCGCGGCCACTCCATGTCCGATCCGGCCAAGTACCGGACGAAGGAGGAGGTCGAGAAGATGCGGTCGGAATCCGATCCCATCGACCAGCTGAAGGCCAAGCTGCTGGGCGGCGGCCATGCCGACGAGGACAAGCTGAAGGAGATCGATCGCGAAGTGAAGGCGATCGTCACCGAATCGGCAGAGTTCGCGCAGCAGAGCCCCGAGCCCGATCCGTCGGAACTGTGGACCGACATCCTGGTCGAGACCTGATCGTCGAATCCACCGTCTGGTCCTGACGTCAACGATAAGCAGGAGCGGCGCCGACAGGAACGGGTTGCCCCCAGATTGGGAGCGGCAACCGGGTTCCCCCGCGCCGCCGGAGGTTGAGGAATGCCGATCGAAGTGCTGATGCCGGCCCTGTCGCCCACCATGACCGAGGGCAAGCTGGCCAAGTGGCTGAAGAAGGAAGGCGACGCGGTGAAGTCCGGCGACGTGCTCGCCGAGATCGAGACCGACAAGGCCACGATGGAAGTCGAAGCGGTCGATGAAGGCCGCGTCGGCCGCATCCTGGTGCCGGAAGGCACCGACAATGTCGCGGTGAACACCCCCATCGCCATGCTGCTGGAAGAGGGCGAGGACGAGAGCGCGCTGTCCAAGGGTGGCAACGCCCCGGCCACGCCCGGCCCGACCAACGCCGTCCCGGCTTCGGAAGAGACCAAGGCCGCTCCGTCGGCGGTGCAGGCCGCTGCTCCGGCTCCAACCGTGCCGGCCGCCCCGGTTTCGGCTCCGGACTCGGACGAGGACAAGTTCTTCGCCAAGACGGTGAAGAAGACGGTTCGCGAGGCGCTGCGCGACGCGATGGCCGAGGAAATGCGCCGTGACGAGAAGGTCTTCGTCATGGGCGAGGAGGTCGCGCAGTACCAGGGCGCCTACAAGGTGACCCAGGGCCTGCTGCAGGAATTCGGCGAGCGTCGCGTCATCGACACGCCCATCACCGAGATCGGCTTCGCCGGCCTGGGCGTCGGCGCCTCCTTCAAGGGGCTGAAGCCGATCGTCGAGTTCATGACCTTCAACTTCGCCATGCAGGCGATTGACCACATCATCAACTCCGCCGCCAAGACGCTCTACATGTCCGGCGGCCAGATGGGCAGCCCGATCGTCTTCCGCGGTCCGAACGGTGCCGCCGCCCGCGTCGCCGCCCAGCATTCGCAGTGCTACGCCTCGTGGTACGCCCACTGCCCGGGCCTGAAGGTCGTCTCGCCCTGGTCGGCGGCCGACGCCAAGGGCCTGCTGAAGGCGGCGATCCGCGATCCGAACCCGGTGGTCTTCCTGGAGAACGAGATTCTCTACGGCCAGAGCTTCGAGGTTCCGGAGGACGAGGAATTCGTCCTGCCGATCGGCAAGGCCAAGATCGAACGCGCCGGTAAGGACGTGACGATCACCGCCTTCTCGATCATGGTCGGCCACGCCATGGCCGCCGCCGAGGAACTGGCGAAGGAAGGCATTGATGCGGAGGTCATCAACCTGCGCACGATCCGTCCGCTGGACACCGCCACCATTGTCAACAGCGTCAAGAAGACCAACCGTCTCGTCTCCGTCGAGGAAGGCTGGCCCTTCGCCGGCATCGGTTCGGAAATGTGCGCGCTGATGATGGAGCAGGCGTTCGACTATCTCGATGCGCCGGTGGCCCGCGTGGCCGGCCTGGACGTGCCGATGCCCTACGCCGCCAACCTGGAAAAGCTGGCGCTGCCGCAGGTCGCCGACATCGTCAAGGCCGCCAAGCAAGCCTGCTATCGCTGAGAGGAGGGCTGATAGGATGACCGTTCAGATTCTGATGCCCGCCCTCTCTCCCACGATGACCGAGGGCAACCTCGCCAAGTGGCTGAAGAAGGAAGGCGACACGGTGAAGTCCGGCGACGTGCTCGCCGAGATCGAAACCGACAAGGCCACCATGGAAGTCGAAGCGGTCGATGAAGGCCGCATCGGCAAGATCCTGATCCCGGCCGGCAGCCAGGGCGTGGCGGTGAACACCCCCATCGCCATCCTGCTGGAAGAGGGCGAGGACGAGAGCGCCCTGGCTTCGGCCGGCTCCGCTCCGGCCCCGGCGCCTGCTGCTGCTCCAACTCCGGCTCCCGCTCCGGCGGCTGCCCCGGCCGCTGCGGCTCCGACCCCCGCCGCCGCTCCGGCCCCGGCGGCTTCCGGCGAGCGCGTGTTTGCCAGCCCGCTGGCCCGCCGCATCGCCGAGCAGGCCGGCGTCGACCTGAAGAGCGTCAAGGGCACCGGCCCGCACGGCCGCATCGTCAAGGCCGACGTGGAGGCCGCCAAGGCCGCCGGTCCCGCCAAGGCCGCTGCCGCTCCCGCGGCTGCTCCCGCTCCGGCCGCCGCCGCCCCGGCTCCCGCGGCGGCTCCGGCTCCGGCGAAGGCCGAGGGTGTGGACGCCAAAGCGCTCGCCGACAAGCTGGGCATGGCCTATACCGCCGTGCCGAACAGCGGCATGCGCAAAACCATCGCCAAGCGTCTGGGCGAGGTGAAGCGCACGGTTCCCGACTACTTCCTGACGGTGGATGTCGAGATCGATGCGCTGATGAAGGTCCGCGCCGAGCTGAACGGGCGTTCCGACGCCTATAAGCTGTCGGTGAACGACTTCATCATCCGCGCCGTGGCGCTGGCGCTGAAGAAGGTTCCGGCGCTGAACGCCGCCTGGACCGACGAGGCGATGCTGCAGTTCCAGCATGCCGACATCTCGGTCGCCGTCGCCACCCCGACCGGGCTGATCACCCCGATCGTCAAGAAGGCGGAGACCAAGGGTCTGGCCGATATCTCCAACGAGATGAAGGCGCTGGCCAAGAAGGCGCGCGACAACGCGCTGAAGCCGGAAGAGTATCAGGGCGGCACGATCTCCATCTCCAACCTCGGCATGATGGGGATCAAGCAGTTCCAGGCGATCATCAACCCGCCGCAGGCCTGCATCCTGGCGGTCGGCGCCAGCGAGCAGCGCCCGGTGGTGAAGGACGGCGCTCTGGCCATCGCCACGGTGATGAGCCTGACCGGCACCTTCGATCACCGCGTGGCCGATGGCGCCGTCGGTGCGGAATTCCTTGGAGCGGTGAAGAAGCTGCTCGAGGATCCGCTCTCGATGCTGCTCTGACGGTTTGAGGACCGGATCCATGTCGAAAAGCCTTGCCCCGCTTCGCGCCGAAATCGACGCCATCGACGACGAGATTGTCGCGCTGCTGGGCAAGCGCCTGTCCGTCGTCCACCGCGTCGCAGCGGTGAAGATGGCGGAGGGTCTGCCGGCCGTCCTGCC
This sequence comes from Azospirillum sp. B21, assembly GCF_008364825.1. Taxonomy (GTDB): domain Bacteria; phylum Pseudomonadota; class Alphaproteobacteria; order Azospirillales; family Azospirillaceae; genus Azospirillum. Next base: position 43,199 of record NZ_VTTO01000001.1, on the reverse strand, counting down.
TGACCGTGTCGAAGCGGTGAAAAGGCGGGCGGCCGAGGCGGGCTTGGCCTATGGCTTGGATCCGGACTTCATGGCCACCCTGTACCAGACGATCATCGACGAGGCGTGCCGGGTCGAGGAAGGCATCTTTGCCGCCGGCCGCGAGGATGCGCCTCGCTCCTGAATGGGGAGAACACCCTTGGCCGACATGAATTACGACGTCATCGTCATCGGCGGCGGGCCGGGCGGTTACGTGGCGGCGATCCGCGCCGCGCAGCTGGGCCTGCACACCGCGGTCATCGAGCGTGAAAACCTGGGCGGCATCTGCCTGAACTGGGGCTGCATCCCGACCAAGGCGCTGCTGCGCTCGGCCGAGGTCCTGCATCTGGCCAAGCATGCCGCCGATTACGGCCTGGTCATCCAGAACCCGTCCTTCGACCTGGACAAGGTCGTCGCCCGCTCGCGCAAGGTCGCGGGCCAGCTGAACGGCGGCGTCAAGCACCTGCTGAAGAAGAACAAGGTCGCGGTGATCGAAGGCTCCGCCAAGCTGGCCGGCAAGGGCACGGTGGCGGTGACCAAGGGCGACGCCCCGGTCGGTACCTTCGGCGCCAAGCACATCATCATCGCCACCGGTGCGCGTGCCCGCACGCTGCCGGGCCTGGAGGATGACGGCAAGCTGGTCTGGACCTATCGCAAGGCGATGACGCCGGATGCCATGCCGAAGTCGCTGCTGGTCATCGGGTCGGGTGCCATCGGCATCGAATTCGCAAGCTTCTACAACGCCTTGGGCGCGAAAGTTACAGTGGTCGAGGTGATGGACCGCATCCTTCCGGTGGAGGATGAGGAAATCTCCGCAATGGCCCGTAAAGCTTTCGAAAAGCAGGGCATGCGCATCATCACCGGCGCCAAGGCCGGCAATCTGCGCAAGGCCGCCGACAGCGTGACCGTGGCCGTCGAGGCCGGCGGCAAGACCGAGGACATCACGGTCGACCGCGTCATCGTCGCCGTCGGCATCAGCCCGAACACCGAGGGGCTGGGGCTGGAGAACACCAAGGTCAAGACCGACCGCGGCCACATCCAGACCAACCCGATGTGCGAGACCGACGAGCCGGGCGTCTACGCCATCGGCGACGTGACCGGCGCCCCCTGGCTCGCCCACAAGGCCAGCCACGAGGGCGTGATCGTGGCCGAGCACATCGCCGGCAAGCACCCGCATGCGCTGAACGTCCGCAACATCCCGGGCTGCACCTATTCGCACCCGCAGATCGCGTCGGTCGGCCTGACGGAGAAGAAGGCCAAGGAAGCCGGCTACGAGATCAAGGTCGGCCGCTTCCCCTTCGTCGGCAACGGCAAGGCCATCGCGCTCGGCGAGCCGGAAGGCCTGATCAAGACCATCTTCGACGCCAAGACCGGCGAGATGCTGGGCGCCCACATGATCGGCGCGGAAGTGACCGAGCTGATCCAGGGCTATGGCATCGCCAAGTCGTCGGAGCTGACCGAGGCCGAGCTGATGCACACGGTGTTCCCGCACCCGACCCTGTCGGAAATGATGCATGAGTCGGTCCTTGATGCCTATGGCCGGGCGATCCACTTTTAAATAAGATTTTCCGAGGTGGCGTTTTTCCCAACCGGACGGAGCCATGGACCGCAGCAGCGCCGCGTATGACGAGGATTTCTACGCCTGGACGCAAGCCCAGGCGCAGGAGCTTCGCCGTGCCGGCGCCGAGCGGAACAACGCCCCGGTCGACTGGGAGAACGTCGCCGAGGAGATCGAGAGCATGGGCCGCAGCCAGAAGTCCGAGATCGACAGCCGCCTTGGCGTTCTGCTGGTCCATCTGCTGAAGTGGATGTTCTGCCCGGACCTTCGGGAACGCTGCGAGCGTGGCTGGCGTCTGACCGTCCGGGAACAGCGCAAGAAGCTGATCCGCGAGATCAAGGACAGCCCAAGCCTCCGGCCCTACATCGCCGATGTCTTCGCCGAGGTTTACTCGGATGCCCGCCTGCGGGCCGCCGTTGAGGCCGATGTCCCCGACGGGCATTTCCCGGTCGAGCCGCCTTTCACGCTTGACCAGGCGCTCGATCCGGCCTATCCGGCCGAGCTGTTTCCGCCGGAATGGCGGGTTTGACACCCTCATCGCACCTATTGTCGGGGCCGGGGCATCGCGTCGGCCATCGGGAGCTTTAGACCATGACCCTCGTCGACCAGACCGAGAAGCAGCGCCACCCCGAAAAGGCCCATAAGCCCGACAACCCGATCCAGCGCAAACCGGCCTGGATCCGGGTCAAGGCGCCGATGAGCCAGGAATACAACGAGACCCGGCAGCTGATGCGCGGGCTGAAGCTGAACACCGTGTGCGAAGAGGCCGCCTGCCCGAATATCGGGGAGTGCTGGAAGCACAAGCACGCGACCTTCATGATCCTGGGCTCCATCTGCACGCGCGGCTGCGCCTTCTGCAATGTCGAGACCGGGCGACCCGACCTTCTGGACCCGCATGAGCCGGACAATGTGGCCGAGGCGGTCGGCAAGCTGAAGCTCAGCCATGTCGTCATCACCTCGGTCGACCGCGACGATCTGGCCGATGGCGGTGCCGAGCATTTCGCCCGCACCATCCGCGCCGTCCGCGCCGCGTCGCCGACGACGACCATCGAGATCCTGACCCCCGACTTCCAGAAGAAGAAGGGTGCGGTCGAGGTGGTGGTGGAGGCCAAGCCCGACGTCTTCAACCACAATCTGGAGACGGTTCCGCGCCTGTACCCCAACATCCGCCCGGGTGCCCGCTATTTTGCCTCGCTACAGCTGCTGGCGCGGGTGAAGGAGCTCGACCCGACGATCTTCACCAAGTCCGGCCTGATGGTCGGGCTGGGCGAGACGAAGGAGGAGATCGGGCAGGTGATGGACGATCTGCGCTCCGCCGATGTGGACTTTCTGACGATTGGGCAGTATCTCCAGCCCACGCCCAAGCATGCGGCGGTGGATCGCTTCGTGACTCCCGAGGAGTTCGACGGTTATTCCACTGTTGGCCGCGGCAAGGGCTTCCTGCTGGTGGCCTCGTCGCCGCTGACGCGCTCGTCCTATCATGCGGGCGCCGATTTCGAGAAGCTGCGCGAAGCCCGGCTGCGCAAGTTGGGGGTCGCGGCCGCCTGATGCAGGCGGCTCAATAAGAAAGGATATGGTACGGGCATGCCCACGCACGCGGAAAAGAAGGTTCTTCCCTACACCCCCCGGCAGATGTACGACCTTGTCGCCGACGTGGAGAAGTATCCGGAGTTTCTGCCCTGGTGCCTGGCGGCCCGCATCCGCAAGCGCGAAGGCAACGTCATGTTCGCGGACCTGATCATCGGGTTCAAGATGGTCCGCGAACGCTTCACCTCGCGGGTGGAACTGAGCGAATCCATTTGCCGCATCGACGTGCAATACACCGACGGGCCGTTCCAGTACCTGAACAACCACTGGATCTTCAACGACCATCCCGGCGGCTGCTGCGTCGACTTCTTCGTCGATTTCGAATTTCGTTCGAAGATGCTGCAGAAGATCATGGGCCTGCTGTTCAACGAAGCCGTGCGCCGCATGGTGCAGGCCTTCGAGACGCGCGCAGCCCAGCTGTATGGGCCGGGCAGGGCGACGCAACCGGCGTGACGCCCTGCGGGCCTGACGGAGGCAGGCGGGTCAGGTCTTGTCCGACCACAGTTCCCCGCCGCTGGCCCAATCGCTTTTCTTCACGTCCTGGAAGATGATGTCCACCGCCGAGGGCGAGCAGCCGAGCACCTTCACGGTCGCTTCGGTCAACGCCTTGGCGTATTCGCGCTTCTGCTCGACCGTGCGGCCTTCGAAAAGCTGGATGTTGATGGTCGGCATCGGGCCTTTTCCTCTTTGTGTAAAGTGCTTACAGGCGTTTTTTCAGCGTATGCTTCCGGTCGGGCGGGCCAGCCGCAGCCGTTCCAGCGCCGCCTGGACGGTCGCCATCCGGACGGCGTCGCGGTCGCCGGGGAAGGTGTATTCCTTGGCCTTGGCCGCACCGCCGCGTACCGCGGTAGCGATATAGACGCGGCCGACCGGCTTGGTTTCGGTGGCGCCGCCCGGGCCGGCGATCCCCGTCACCGCCACGGTCACGTCCGCCCGCGATTTCGCCAGCGCGCCCACCGCCATCGCGATCGCCACTTCGGGGCTGACGGCGCCATGGGCGTGCAGCAGGCTGGCGGGAACGTTGAGAAGCTCGGTCTTGGCGATGTTGGTGTAGGTGACGAAGCCGCGGTCGACCACCTTGGACGAGCCGGCGATGTCGGTCAGCGCGCCGGCGATCAGACCGCCGGTGCAGGATTCGGCGGTCGCGATCATGTAGCCGGCAAGGCCGTATTCGGCCAGCGTCTGGGCGGCAAGGTCGCGGATGGTCTCGGGAAACATGCGGCCTCTCCCGGCTCGTGGTGTCGGGTCGGATCTTAGCCGGGAAGGCGGACGGTCGCCACCGCTTGCGCGGCGATGCCCTCGCGGCGGCCGGTGAAGCCCAACTGTTCGGTGGTGGTCGCCTTGACGCTGACCCGCCCGACCTCGATGCCCAGAATTTCGGCAATCCGTTCCGCCATCGCTGCCCGGTGGGGACCAACCTTCGGCCGTTCGCAGATGATGGTCACGTCGGCATGGGCGATGACGCCGCCGCGCTCCGCCACCAAGTCGGCGGCGTGGCGCAGGAACTTGGCGCTGTCGGCCCCGCGCCAACGCGGATCGGTGGGGGGGAAGTGGCTGCCGATGTCGCCGGCGGCCAGCGCACCGAGAATCGCGTCGGTCAGGGCATGCAGTCCGACATCGGCATCGGAGTGCCCCTCCAGCCCATGGCTGTGCGGAACCCGCAGACCGCAGAGCGTCACGAAGTCGCCGTCGGTGAAGCGGTGGACGTCGAAACCGCTGCCGGTCCTCACGTCCCACAGGTTGCTCATGATCGCGCGGGTGGCGCGGGTCAGGTCGTCGGGAGTGGTCACCTTGAAATTGTCCTCCTTGGACGGCACCAGGGCGACGGCCAGCCCGGCGCGCTCCGCCACCGCGGCATCGTCGGTCAGCGACAGGCCGGCGGCGGCGCGGTGAGCCTGCAGGATGGCGGGGAAGCGGAAGCCCTGCGGGGTCTGTGCCCGCCACAGCCCCTCGCGGTCCACCGTCGCGCCGATGGTGCCGTCGTTTGCGCGCTTCAGCGTGTCGGCCACGGGCACCGCGGCAATGGCGCCGGGCTGGTCGTCGAGGGCGGCGATCACCGCGCCGATGGTGGCTTCGTCGATCAGGGGGCGCGCGGCATCGTGGATCAGCACGAGGTCGGGAGCGCCGGCGGCCAGCGCCTCCAGCCCGTTGCGCACCGACTCCTGACGGCTCGGCCCGCCGGCCACCGGGTCGGGCAGACCGAGCCCCGCGACCGCGGCGTCATAGGCGTCGCGCCAAGCCGGGTCGATGACGACGCGGACGCCGCCGACCTGCGGATGGCGCAGGAATGCCTCCACCGTCCGGCGCAGCACCGGCTTGCCCGCGAGGTCGAGATATTGCTTCGGCCGTTCGGCTCCGAACCGCTGGCCGGATCCGCCGGCGACGATCAGGGCGATGCAGGTGGGCGCGATGCGGGTGGGCATGAGGCAAACCGTAAGATATGATAGCCACTTGACGGAAACGTCGCGGAGCCTAGCCTGTCGCCGTGGTTCCGCCAAGTGCCGAGCCTGCCTGTTTCATCGCCGGACGGTTCCCGGCGGGTCGATGGCCACATGACGGCGGCGGCATGTCGGGGCGGAAAGACGGGAGTGCGTTCGGGTCCATGTCGCAGAACATTCTCTTGAGCCTGACGGCGCTGGTGACCCTGGTGCCGGCCGCCTTCTATCCCTACCGGCGCATCGCGGGGCAGGGGGTGGAGGGGCGCGGCTGGTCCTTCTGGGGCGCTCTTCTGCTCGCCGCCGCAGGACCGGGCATGTGGGCGATCCTGCAAGTCGCGGGACAGTGGCAGACCGGCTTTTCCACCGCGCTGTGGGTGACCACCGCCGCCTGCATGGCGCTGTTCATCGGGCTCAGCCTGTTCCATGGCACGGCCTGGAGGCTGTCGCCTCTGCTTTTGCCCTATCTGCTGATCGTCTGCCTGTTTGCCACGCTGACCGAGGATGCGCCGGCTCCGGTCATGCGCGGCAATGCTCCCGGCGTTTGGATCGATCTTCACATCGGGGTGTCGGTCTTCACCTATGCCCTTCTGACGCTCAGCGCCGTGGCGTCGCTGGCCGCGGTGCTGCAGACGCGGGCATTGAAAACCAAGCGGCCGACCCCGCTCAGCCGTTTCCTGCCGCCGGTGGCCGAGAGCGAGCGGCTTCAGCTGCGCCTGCTGATCGCGTCGGAGGTGGTGCTGGGCGCCGGCCTCGCCACCGGCATGGCAGTGCTCTATTTCGAGCAGGGGCTGCTGTTCCGCACCGATCACAAGAGCCTGCTGTCGCTGGCGACCTTCGTGGTGATCGGCATTCTGCTGCTGGCGGAATACCGCACCGGCGTGCGCGGACGGACGGCGGCGCGGACGATGCTGATCGTTTATCTGCTGGCGACGCTCGCCTATCCAGGCGTGAAGTTCGTGTCCAACGTGCTGATCGGGCAATGGACTTGGTAGACGGCGCTTGACCCCTGCCATGGGCTTCGCCCTTGCACCGCGCCGGGCCTGCGTGATAACTTGCTTAAAATGTTGGCACTTTGTTGTTTTGCCCATCAATCGGGCAGGTGAGAATGACCATAAAAATCGGACCCATCACGCTCGCCGGACCGGTGATCCTGGCGCCCATGTCAGGTGTCTCCGACCTGCCGTTCCGCCGGCTGGTGAAGCGCGCAGGCTGTGGCCTTGTGGTGTCGGAGATGATCGCCAGCCAGGCGATGATCCGCGAGAACCGCCAGACCCTGCGCATGGTGGAGACCGAGCCCGAAGAATTCCCGATGGCCGTCCAGCTCGCCGGCTGCGAACCCGAGGTGATGGCAGAAGCCGCGAAGCTGAACGAGGATCGCGGCGCCGCAGTGGTCGACATCAATTTCGGCTGCCCGGTGAAGAAGGTGGTCAACGGCCATGCCGGTTCCTCCCTGATGCGGGACGAAGCTTTGGCCGGCCGCATCCTGGAAGCGGTGGTGAAAGCCGTCAGCATCCCGGTGACGCTGAAGATGCGGCTGGGCTGGGACGAGACCAACCGCAACGCCCCGAACCTCGCCCGCATCGCCGAGCTGTGCGGCATCAGGATGGTGACGGTCCATGGCCGCACCCGCATGCAGTTCTACACCGGCACCGCCGACTGGACCTATGTCCGCCATGTGAAGGACGCGGTGTCGATCCCCATCGTGGTCAACGGCGACATCACCAGCTTCGAGGCGGTGGACCAGGCATTGGCGGAATCCGGCGCCGACGGCGTGATGATCGGCCGCGGAAGCTACGGCCGCCCCTGGTTCCCGTCCCAGGTCATGCACTACCTGCGCACAGGCGAAAGGCTGCCCGATCCGCCGCTGCATGAGCAGATGGAAACGCTGCTGGAGCATTTCGACAGCATGCTGAGCCATTACGGCACGGACGGCGGCATCAAGGTCGCCCGCAAGCATGTGTCCTGGTATTCGACCGGCCTGCGCGACTCCAACGAGTTTCGGCAGGAGGTCAACCGGCTGGGCGATCCCGACGCGGTGCGTGACCGTATCCGTGCCTTTTACGAACCGGCAATCGAAAGGATGGCCGCCTGATGGATCCCGTACCCATGACCAGCCGCGGGACCGCCCCGGGCCAGCGTGGCCGCAACCGGTCGGGTGCCTCGCGGGCGCCGCGGCTGGACTCCCTGGTGGTGCTGAACAGCCTGCCCGATCCGGTGCTGGTGGTGGACGGCAACGGAGAGATCCGCTTCGTCAACCTGGAAGGGCAGGAGTTCTTCGACCTGTCCGCCAATGCGATGGAAGGCATGCCGCTGCCCGATCTGCTGCCGCCGGACAGTCCGGTGATGGGGCTGATCGAGCAGGTTCGACGCGGCAGCCGCCGGGTGTCGCAGGACGGCGTCGTCATCGACACGCCCCGCATCGGCCCGCACCATGTGACGGTGCAGGTGGCGGCCATGGGCGATCCGCCCGACCATGTGGTGCTGACCATCCATGAACGGTCGCTGGCCCGCAAGATCGACCACTCCCTGACCCATCGCCACGCCGCGCGCTCCGTCACCGCGATGGCGGCGATGCTGGCCCATGAGGTGAAGAACCCGCTGTCAGGCATCCGGGGCGCCGCCCAGCTGCTGGAGGAGAATGCCGGCGACCAGGACCGCGTGCTGACCCGCCTGATCTGCGACGAGGCCGACCGCATCGTGGCGCTGGTCAACCGGATGGAGGTGTTCTCCGACGAACGGCCGCTGGAGCGGGCCGCGGTGAACATCCACACCGTGCTGGAGCATGTGCGCAAGGTCGCCCAGAGCGGGTTTGCCCGAAAAATACGCTTTGTCGAGCGTTACGACCCGTCACTGCCTCCCGTTTACGGCAATCGCGACCAACTTGTGCAGGTTTTCCTGAATCTGATTAAAAATGCGGCAGAGGCTGCACCGGAATCAGGCGGCGAGATCACGCTGACCACCTCCTACCAGCATGGTGTGCGCATGGCCCTGCCAGGCGGCGACACGCGCAGGCATCTGCCGCTGCTGGTGACGGTTCAGGATAATGGCGACGGCATTCCGGAAGACCTGCAGTCGAACCTGTTCGATCCCTTCGTGACCAGCAAGGTGAACGGGACTGGCCTTGGTCTTGCATTGGTGGCGAAACTCATAGGCGACCATGGCGGAACCATCGAGTTCGACAGCCAGCCTCGCCGGACAGTCTTCAAGGTGTCGCTGCCGATGTACGATGATTCGAAATACGAAGACTCGAAACTTCCCGGGAATTCGAAGATTTCTGACGCTGGCTCGCAGTCCAAGGGCGGCCGGGGGAGTCGTTGATGAGCGCGGCGACCATTCTCATCGCGGATGACGACCGCGCCATCCGCACCGTCCTGACGCAAGCCCTCGCCCGCCTGGGCCACGAGGTGCGCACCACCGGCAACGCCGCGACGCTGTGGCGCTGGGTGGCGGACGGGCAGGGGGATCTGGTCATCACCGACGTGGTGATGCCGGACGAAAACGGCCTGGACCTGATCCCGCGCATCAAGAAGCTGCGGCCGGAACTGCGCGTCGTCGTGATGAGTGCGCAGAACACGCTGATCACCGCCGTGAAGGCGGCGGAACGCGGAGCCTTCGAATATCTGCCCAAGCCCTTCGACCTGAAGGAACTGGTGTCGGTCGTCGAGCGCGCGCTGAACGCCAACAACGCGCCCGCTCCCATGCCCGGCGGCGACCAGGAGAGCGAGGAACAGCTTCCCCTGATCGGCCGTTCGCCGGCGATGCAGGAAATCTACCGGGTGCTTGCGCGCCTGATGGGCACCGATCTGACGGTGATGATCACCGGCGAGTCCGGCACCGGCAAGGAGCTGGTGGCCCGCGCGCTGCACGATTACGGCAAGCGGCGCAACGGCGCCTTCGTCGCCATCAACATGGCGGCCATCCCGCGCGAACTGATCGAATCCGAACTGTTCGGCCACGAGAAGGGAGCCTTCACCGGCGCCACCAACCGGTCGACCGGCCGGTTCGAGCAGGCGCAGGGCGGCACCCTGTTCCTGGACGAGATCGGCGACATGCCGCTGGAGGCGCAGACCCGCCTGCTGCGCGTTCTGCAGGAGGGCGAATACACCACGGTCGGCGGGCGCACCGCGATCAAGACCGACGTGCGCATCATCGCGGCGACCCACCGCGACCTGCGCACGCTGATCCGCCAGGGCCTGTTCCGCGAGGATCTGTTCTACCGCCTGTGCGTGGTGCCCATCCGCCTGCCGCCGCTGCGCGAGCGTACCGAAGACATTCCGCTGCTGGTCCGCCATTTCCTGAATCTCGGCATCGCCCAAGGGCTCCCGGCCAAGAGCATCGATCAGGCGGCGATGGACCGGCTGAAGCGTTACCGCTGGCCGGGCAACGTGCGCGAACTGGAAAACCTCGTCCGCCGGCTGGCCGCCCTCTATTCGCAGGAGGTCATCGGCCTGGACGTGGTGGAGGCGGAGCTTGCCGACGCCACCCCTGCCTCCCAGCCGGTGGAGGAGCCGCAAAGCGAAGGGCTTTCTTCCGCGGTCGAACGCCATCTGAAGGACTATTTCGCCGCGCACAAGGACGGCATGCCGTCCAACGGCCTCTACGACCGCGTCCTGCGCGAGATCGAACGGCCGCTGATCTCGCTGAGCCTGTCGGCGACCCGCGGCAACCAGATCAAGGCCGCCCAATTGCTGGGGCTGAACCGCAACACCCTGCGCAAGAAGATCCGCGACTTGGACATTCAGGTGATGCGCGGGATCAAGTAGCGGTTCCGCCACGCCGCCGCAACCCGTCCGTGCCAAAATTGTGACACGCCCCAGGCACGGACGGATGCGCCCCCAAGGCACATATCCGTCCCCGCAGCCCATATCGGCCGGCATATCGGCGCCCTGTCCGAAAGACAGAGCCATTGCATCTTGGCAGGGCCGCAACAGAAGTGTATCTTTCCGGCAACAGATTAGCGCCGGACCATGCCCCTGACAACCGACACCCCTGCGGCCGGCCAGATGCCGGTTTGGCAGAGATTCCTTCAATGGTCCCGGCGGGTCGGCCTGGGCAAGCGGCTGGCCTTTGCGCTGTCGCTGGCGGCGCTTGCCGCCGGCTTCGCCACCTACGCGGCGATGACCGAAAGTGCGCCCTTCGGGCAGGCCAATCCGCGCACGGTCACGCTTCTGCTGACGCTCGACCTTGCGATCCTGCTGACCCTGGGCGTGCTGATCGCTCGGCGCATCGTGGCGATCATGATCGGCCGGCGGCGCGGGCTGGCCGGCTCGCGGCTGCACACCCGGCTGGTCCTGGTGTTCAGCGTTCTGGCGGTGGCGCCGGCCATCATCATGACCGTCTTCTCGACCCTGTTCTTCTATGCCGGGGTGCAGAGCTGGTTCAGCGACCGCGTCCGCACGGCGGTGAACGAGTCCCTGGTGGTCGCCAGCGCCTACCTGCACGAGCATCAACAGAACATCCGCGCCGACGCGCTGGCCATGGCCAACGACCTGTCGCAGGAGGCCCGTTTCTCCAGCGATCCGCAGCGGTTCGAGCAGGTGGTGGCCACCCAGGCGATGCTGCGCGCCCTGTCGGAGGCCATCGTCTTCAACGGCACCACCGGCGCCATCGTCGCCCGCGTCGGCTACACCTTCACCCTTGAGTTCGAGCCGATCCCGGAAGAGAAGCTGCAGCAGGCCCGCAATGGCGAGGTCGCGCTGATCGTCAAGGAATCCGACGACCGCGTGCGCGCGCTGGTCAGCCTGGACCGGATGTCCGACACCTTCCTCTATGTCGGCCGCATGGTGGAGCCGCGTGTCCTGCAGCACATGGCGGCGGCCGAGGGGGCGGTGAAGGAATACAGCGCGCTGGAAAGCCAGCGCGGCAGTCTGCAGATCACCTTCACGCTGATCTTCCTCATGGTGGCGATGCTGCTGCTGCTGGCTGCGGTGTGGGCCGGGCTGAACTTCGCCACCCGGCTTGTCCGCCCCATCAGCGCGCTGATCGGCGCCGCCGAACGGGTGCGTGCCGGCGACCTGACTGTCCGCGTGTCGGAACCGCCGGGGGAGGACGAATTCGTCCTGCTGTCCCGCGCCTTCAACCGCATGACGACCGAGATCGAGGGGCAGCGGCGAGAGCTTCTGTCGACCAACCGCCTGCTGGACGAACGCCGCCGCTTCACCGAGACGGTGCTGTCGGGCGTGTCGGCCGGCGTGCTGGGCCTGGATGCCGACGGCGTCATCAACCTGCCGAACCTGTCCGCCGCGCGCCTGCTGGGCGAGGACGATCCGGAGCGGCTGGTCGGCCTCTCGCTGGTCGAACTGCTGCCGGACATGGGCGAACTGCTGGAGAACGCGCCGAAGAAGCCCGGCCGCGTCGTGCAGGACCAGATCCATGTCCGCCGGCCGGGCAAGCCGATGCTGACCCTGCTGGTCCGCATCGCCGCCGAGGTGCGGGACGGCAACGTGCGCGGCTATGTCGTCACCTTCGACGACATCACCGAACTGGTGTCGGCACAGCGCAAGGCGGCCTGGGCCGACGTGGCGCGCCGGATCGCGCATGAGATCAAGAACCCGCTGACGCCGATCCAGCTGTCTGCCGAACGGCTGCGCCGCAAGTACCTGAAGGAGATCTCCAGCGATACGGAGGTCTTCACCATGTGCACCGACACCATCGTGCGGCAGGTGGACGACATCCGCCGCATGGTGGACGAGTTCTCCGCCTTCGCGCGCATGCCGCAGCCGGTGATGAAGCCGGTCAACATCAACGATCTGGTCCGGCAGGCGGTCTTCCTGCAATCCAGCGCGCATACCGGCAAGATCCGGTTCGAGACGCGGCTGCCGGCGGGACCGCTGACGGTGGCCTGCGACAGCCGGCAGATCTCGCAGGCGCTGACCAACCTGCTGCAGAACGCCGCGGATGCCATCGAAGGGCGCGCCCAACCCGCCGACGGCTCGGAACTGCCGCCCGGCGAGGTATCGATCGCGGTGGAGGATGACGGTGAGAAGGTCGTCGTGACCGTCGAGGACAATGGCAAGGGCCTGCCCGGCGGCGAGCAGCGCGACCGGCTGACCGAACCCTATGTGACGACGCGGGCCAAGGGCACCGGGCTGGGGCTTGCGATCGTCAAGAAGATCATGGAGGACCATGGCGGCGTGCTGACCCTGGAGGACCGCGAAGGCGGGACCGGGGCGCGCGTGACCCTGGTCGTTCCGCACCCGGTTACGGCCGCGAACGACGCGGGCGGCCGTGACGACAGGCCGGCGGAGACCGGCGGAGAGATGAGGCACGAAGCCCATGGCGCATGACATTCTGATCGTCGACGACGAAGCCGATATCCGGATGCTGATTGCCGGCATCCTGAACGACGAAGGCATCAAGACCCGCGAGGCCGCCGACGCCGATCAGGCCTTCGCCCAGGTGGCGGCGCGCCGGCCGAGCCTCGTCGTGCTCGACATCTGGCTGCAGGGCAGCAGGCTGGACGGCCTGCAGATCCTGGAACAGCTGATGCGCGACCATGCGAACCTGCCGGTCATCATGATCTCCGGCCACGGCAACATCGAAACCGCGGTGCAGGCGATCAAGGTCGGCGCCTACGACTTCATCGAGAAGCCGTTCAAGGCCGACCGCCTTCTGCTGATGGTGGACCGCGCCATCGAGGCGGCGCGGCTGAAGCGCGAGAACCAGGAACTGAAGCTGCGCGCCGGCGGCGACGCGGAACTGATCGGCCGGTCTTCGGCGGTCAATCAGGTGCGCCAATCGATCGACAAGGTGGCGCCCACCGGCAGCCGCGTGCTGATCTCCGGCCCGCCCGGTGCCGGCAAGGAGGTGGTCGCCCGCCTGATCCACGCCCGCTCCCGCCGGGCCGGCGGTCCCTTCGTCGGGCTGAACTGCGCCACCATGCGGCCGGAACGGCTGGAGATGGAGCTGTTCGGCACGGAGGCCGGCGTCGACGGCCCCGGCCGCAAGATCGGCACCTTCGAGCAGGCCCATGGCGGCACGCTGCTGCTGGACGAGGTCGCCGACATGCCGCTGGAAACCCAGGGCAAGATCGTGCGCGCCCTGCAGGAGCAGGTGTTCGAGCGCGTCGGCGGCGGCCAGCGGGTCGAGGTGGACGTGCGCGTCATCGCCACCTCCAACCGCGACCTGCAGGCGGAGATCGAGCAGGGTCGCTTCCGCCAGGACCTGTTCTACCGCCTGTCGGTGGTGCCGATCCGCGTGCCGTCGCTGGCAGAGCGGCGGGAGGACATCCCGGTGCTGGCCCGGCATTTCATGCAGCGCTCCGCCGAGGCGTCCGGCCTGCCGATCCGCGAATTCGGCGAGGACGCAATGGCCGCGCTCCAGGCCTATGACTGGCCGGGCAACGTGCGGCAGCTGCGCAATGTGGTGGATTGGCTGCTGATCATGGCACATGGCGACCCGAAGGAGCCGATCCGCGCCGACACCCTGCCGCCGGAGATCGGCGCCATCACGCCGACCGTCCTGAAATGGGACAAGGGCGGCGAGATCATGGGCCTGCCCCTGCGCGAAGCCCGCGAGGTGTTCGAGCGCGAGTATCTGCTGGCCCAGGTCACCCGCTTCGGCGGCAACATCTCCCGCACCGCGTCCTTCGTCGGCATGGAACGCTCCGCCCTTCACCGCAAGCTGAAGTCGCTGGGCGTCCATGGCAGCGAGAAGGGCAAGATGTTCATCGAGTGAGTGGCCGCTTGTACGGGACCGCCAAAATGGTCATATTGAATTGACCATTTTGGCGGAGGCTGCCATGGGATTGCCGGTGGTGACGGTCAGCGTGACCGAGTTCAAGGCGAAATGCCTTTCGCTGTTCGACGATCTGGAAGACCGCCGCGTTGCCAAGATCGTGGTGACCCGGCATGGACGTCCGGTTGCGGAACTGAACCCGCCGGATCGCGAGTTGCCGCCGCTGTTCGGCGCCCATTCCGGCTCCGTGGAGGTGGTGGGCGGCTACGACCTGACCCGGCCGACATTCGACGACGACGCCTTCGACGCCGAAAGCGGGATCCTGCACCGGTGACCGCCGAATGATCCTTCTCGACACCCACGCGATCCTATGGCTCGACGCCGGGATCGAGCTTTCTGCCGATGCACGAGAGCGCATAGAGCAGGAAAGGTCGGCCGGCGGGATCCTGGTCTCGACCGTCTCGGCCTGGGAAATCGGCACGTTGGTGCGCAAGGGCCGGATTCGTCTGGATCTGGAGGCATCGGCCTGGATGCAGCGGTTCTTGGCATCTGCCGGGCTGCGCTGCCTGCCGCTCTCACTCGACGCGGCATTGGGAGCCTCGAACCTGCCGGAGCCGCTTCATAATGATCCGGCCGACCGGATGCTGATCGCCACCGCCCGCGAACTCGGCGTTCCTCTCATGACCCGGGACAGGCTGATCCATGAATATGCAGCCACATCTGGGGCCATCCGGGTACACGCCTGCTGATCCAGGTCCGCCTCCACTGACTTTGACCGGAGCCCTCCTTGTCCGCTTCCATCACCCTGCCGCGCGCCGTCATTTATGACTGGGACAACACCCTGGTCAGCAATTGGGACACGGTGCGCGAGGCGTTGAACCATGCGCTGGTATCCTTCGGCCTTGCCCCCTGGAGTGCGGAGGAGGCGCGCGAGCGGATCAAGGCGTCGTTGCGCGACAGCTTCCCCCGCATCTTCGGCGAGCGCTGGACCGAGGCGCGCGACCTCTTCTATGGCTATTTCGCCGCCCATCATCTGGACGGGCTGAAGCCGCTGCCCGGCGCAGAGACCCTGCTGCGCCATTTCCACGAGCGCGGCGTCTATCAGGCCGTCGTCTCCAACAAGAACGGCAAGTTCCTGCGGGCGGAGGCCGAGGCGCTGGGCTGGACCCGCTATTTCGGCAAGCTGGTCGGCGCCCAGGACGCGGAGTTCGACAAGCCGCACCTCGCCCCGGTGCGGATGGCGCTGGAGCCGGCGGGCATCGAACCGGGAGCCGACGTCTGGCTTCTCGGCGATGCCGACATCGACATGGAATGCGCCCATGGCGCCGGTCTCGTTCCGGTGCTAATAGGGCTTGGCGAGGGGAGCGGCTTCGACCGTTTTCCTCCCGCCCATCGCCACACCGACTGTACGGCGCTGCAGAGCGTCCTGTGTGGCTTGGTGGATGGCAATGGTGATACCATATCCCTCCAAACGGCTGTCGAGACGGTACCTGCGCGCACCAAACCTACACCGTGAAACGGGGAGCGGACCGCCTTTAGACGAGGGGTCCCAAGAACATTGAAGAAGGGGGCATGAAAAATGTCTGAAAAAAGCCAGAACGTGCAGGATGTGTTTCTGAACCACGTCCGCAAGAACAAGACTCCCGTAACCGTCTTTCTCGTGAACGGCGTGAAACTCCAGGGCATCATTACTTGGTTCGACAACTTCTCGGTACTGCTGCGGCGCGACGCGCACTCCCAGCTCGTTTACAAGCACGCAATCTCGACGGTCATGCCGGCCCATCCCATTCAACTTTTCGAGCCGCCCAAGGAAGGTGAAAGCGTCTGATCCCTTGACCAATGGTAACGGCGCGGCCCCGGAAGGCGCCGCGCGGGCCATCGTGGTCCACCCCGTCCTCCGCAACGAGGCGGACGGGGACTTGCGCCCTCCCGAATCACGGCTTGAGGAGGCGATCGGTCTTGCCCAAGCGATTCAGCTGGATGTGATCCATGCCGAATGCGCCAAGGTGAACCGGCCGCAGCCATCGACCCTGCTCGGCTCCGGCACGGTGGAGCATCTGGCTCAGGTCGTGGAGGAGACCGAGGCGACGCTGGTCATCCTCGACCATGCCCTGTCGCCGGTTCAGCAGCGCAACCTCGAACGGGCGTTGAAGGCCAAGGTCATCGACCGCACCGGCCTGATCCTGGAGATCTTCGGTGCCCGTGCCCGCACGCGGGAAGGCATGCTGCAGGTCGAACTGGCGTCGCTGACCTACCAGAAATCGCGGCTCGTCCGCTCCTGGACCCACTTGGAGCGGCAGCGCGGCGGCTTCGGCTTCCTCGGCGGTCCCGGCGAATCCCAGCTCGAACTTGACCGCCGCCTGATCGGCGACCGGATCATCAAGATCAAGAAGGAACTGGAGGAGGTGCGGCGTACCCGCGGCCTGCACCGCAAGGCGCGCGCCAAGGTGCCCTACCCGGTGGTGGCGCTGGTCGGCTACACCAACGCCGGCAAATCGACGCTGTTCAACCGGCTGGCGAATGCCGACGTCTTTGCCCAGAATCTGCTGTTCGCCACGCTCGACCCGACCATGCGGCAGGTGACCCTGCCATCGGGCCGCAAGGTGATCCTGTCGGACACCGTCGGTTTCATCTCCGACCTGCCGCACGGCCTCGTCGCCGCCTTCCGCGCCACGCTGGAAGAGGTGGACGCCGCCGACATCATCCTGCATGTCCGCGACATCGCCCACATCGACAGCGACGCCCAGAAGGCCGACGTCCATGAGGTGCTGTCCGACATGGATATCGATCCGGAAACGGACGACCGGGTGATCGAGGTCCTGAACAAGATCGACGCGCTGGACGGCGAAAGCCGCGCGGCGATCCTGGCCCAGACCAGCCGCAACCCGCGTGCGGTTGCGGTATCGGCCCTGTCCGGCGAGGGAATCGACGATCTCGACCGCCTGCTGGACCAGCGGATGAACGTCAACCGGCAGGTGGTCGACCTGTCGGTGGAGTTGGGCGACGGTGCGGCGCTCGCCTGGCTTTATGCCAAGGGCGAGGTGCTGGAACGCCGGGACGACGAGGAGCGGGCGCATCTGCACGTCTCCCTCGATCCGGCCGACCTCGCACGGTTCGAGAAGCGGTTCCAGCCGCAATCCCAGGCCTGACGGTGCGGCAGGACCTATGCGGCCGGGGCAACTCTAAGCGGTGCCTATTCGCTTTGGCCAAACGGAAAGGGTGCAACGATCGGCTATGACCTGTTGCACCCTACTCCGGTCTTACGACGAATGCGGCGTGGTCATTTCCCCGTTGGGGTCCGATTATGGGAACGGAGCAACACGCTCGCCCAGGAGGAGGACTGCCAATGCGGTTGCAAACCGACCCGTCGTGTTTTTCGATCACGGCTTTCCTCGCCGATCAGGTCGCTCTCGTGGCGCGTGAAGAGAAATTGCCGCCGGGTGCGGCGCTGCTGCGACTGCAGGAGTTGTCGCGCACCCCGGAAGGACGTGCCAAGCTGATCCGCCTGATCGACGCTGCCGCGCAGCGGGAGCCGAATGCCGACGAAGCCGCCAAGATCGCCGCGATCTGCCGCGAACTTTCGGCCTGGGGCTATGGCGAGGGGCGGCGGTCCGCCGGCTTCGCGGAAGGAAACCACCGCGCCGCCGCATGATGGTGATTTGACACACGCTTGATGGATGACTGCGCGGGCGATGGCGGGCCATAATGGGCCGTTCGCCATCGTCGCGGTCTTGTCGTGCTCCGTTCCCCCTCCCGTTCCGTCCTGACCGGTGCCGGTCGCCTGCTGCCGGCCCTGCCGGTGCTTCTGGCGCTCGCCCTGCCGTCTGCGGCGCCGTATGCGGCGGAACCTCTGCGGCCCGGAACGCCCCTTCCCCCCGGCTATGTCGAAGAACCGGACGTCCCGCCGGAAGACCCGCTTCCGCCCCCGCCGCAACCACTTCCCCTCGCCCCCGACGAACCGCTGGTCATCGCACCGGATGCCGTCGAATTGCTGAAGGAGTGCAAGCAGCCGGCCTTCACCGACTGTTTCCGCCTCTGGCAGCCGCCCCCGCCGCCGCCGGAGCCCGAGAAGGAAACCGCCGGCCCCCCGCCAGCTCCACCGCCGCCGCCCCGGATCGACCCCAATGCACCGCGACAACCGGCGCAGGGCGGTCCGGTGCCGCCGCCGCCGCCCGATCAGGCCAAGGAGGCCGCGGCTGCAGCAGCCGACCGCGCCACGCTCGACGCGCTGTCGAAGGCGCTGAAGGACAGCGGACTGGACGGCAAGGTGCTGTTGACCAACCCCGGCGGCGGCGATCCGACATTGAAGCTGGACAGCCATCCGGCCAAGCCGGCGGCGAAGCCGTGACGGTCCAACACCTCGAATGCAGTGAGAGCGTCCAACCATGACGGATTTCCCGCTTCCCGACATCGGCCGCGTGTCCGACCTGATCCGCTCCGTCGCCCGGACGGAAATCATGCCTTACTTCCAGAAGCTCGACGCATCCGGCATTCGGCAGAAGACCGGGCCGACCGACCTCGTCACCCTGGCGGACGAAGCGGCGGAACGCGCGCTGACCCCGGCGTTGTCGGCCCTGCTTCTGGGCAGCCGCGTGATCGGCGAGGAGGCGGCGTCGGAGGACGAACGCGTGCTCGACCGCATCCATGGCGACGATCCGGTCTGGATCATCGATCCGGTGGACGGCACCATCAACTTCGCCCAGGGCCGGCCCATGTTTGCGGTGATCGTGGCGCTCGCCTGCAAGGGCGAGACGGTCGCCGGTTGGATCCACGACCCGGTGGACGGGCGGATGGCGACGGCGGCGAAAGGGCAGGGGGCATGGCTCGACGGCCACCAGGTCCACGTCGCGCCGGCGGTGCCGCTGCCGCAGATGGTCGGCGCGCTGTCCACCCGATTCTGCGCCGAAGAGATGAGCCGGCAGTTGGAAGAGCGGAGCGCGGGCCTCGGCGAGCGCGCCTGCCTGTCGAGTGCCGCGCAGGAGTATCTCCGCCTGCTGGAGGGGCGGGCGCATTATTCGCTCTATCACCGCCTGATGCCGTGGGATCACGCGGCCGGCGTGCTCCTGCACGCCGAGGCCGGCGGCTATTCTGCGCTGATCGACGGCACGCCTTATCGGCCGGGGCTGCTGCGGGGCAGCATCCTGCTGGCGCCCGACCGCGACAGTTGGCGGGCATTGCATGGGCAGCTGTTTGGGTGAGTGCTGAGCGGGGCGAGCGTTTTGCCCCCACCCTATCCCTCCCCCGCGTTCCGCGGGAGAGGGGATTGGATGCTCGTCAGCGTGATGTTGCCAAAGCGGGCAGCGGAGTTCCCTTTCCCGCAAAGCGGGGGAGGGATAGGGAGGGGGCCTTTCGAACTCCCTCTCAGTGCGTCATCAGCACCGGCAGCGTCAGTTCCTCCAGCACCGTGCGGGTGGCGCCGCCCAGGACCAGTTCGCGCAGGCGGGAGTGGCCGTAGGCACCCATCACCAGCAGGTCGGCGCCCTGATCGGTGCAGCAGGACAGGATTATGTCGCCGACCTCCCCGCCGGACGCGATGACCGATTGCGGGCGGGCGGCGATGCCGTGACGGTGCAGCCAGTCGACCAGCGCGGCCGCCTCGTCGCCGTGTTGGCCTGGCGGCTCCACCGTCAGGACCGTGACGCTCTCCGCCGTCTCCAGAAAGGGCATGGCGGCGCGGACGGCGCGGGCCGATTCGCGGCTGTTCTTCCAGGCAACCAGCACATGCCGGCCGATGGCGGCGGTCGCCGGCTGGCCCGGTGGCAGGACCAGCACCGGGGTCGCGGTTTCCAGGGGCAGGCGGTCGGGGATGTTGTGCAGGGAGACGCGCTCCCCCGCCCGGACTGCCGCCGATTGCGCCACCACGACCAGATCGGCGTAGGAGGCCCGTTCGGCCAGCAATTCGACGTGATCGCCTTCTTCGACCGTCCAGTCAAAGGATAGGCCGCCCAGCGCCTGCCGCACCTCCCGCTCGATCCGCTCGGCATTCTCGTGGGCGATGGCGGTGGCTTCCGCCATGAAGACGTATGACGCCGCCCGGCCGGTGGCGCCCGCCGGCATCGACACCGGCGTGGCGACATAGAGCGCTTGGACATGGGCGGAGAATTGCTTGGCCAGCGCTGCGGCAACGGCCATCCGGCCGGCGTGGGCGTCGTCGTTGGCCATGTGCAGCAGGATGGTCTTGATCGGCATACCCTTGCGTCTCCCGAATTATGCTGTCGCCGATCATTGGGCGGCGGAGCGGTTTTCCTCTAGGTAACGCGCCGCCGGCCCGGAAGGCAATGTCGTCAAATTCGCGGATTACTTCACCACCACCGCATACCGGTCGACCGGCGCCACCTCCTTGATCAGGCCGCGCGCCTTCAGGAACTCGGCGAAGCGGGAGTAGCGCTCGGCATCCAGGGCGGCCGGGCTGTGGGAGAAGCGCGGCAGCGTGTCGGCCCAGGCGCGGCGGTTCAACTCGTCGTTCAACTCCGGCCGGCCTTTGACGAAGGCGGCCTGCGACTCTTCCGGATGGTTCAGGATGTAGAGCGTGGCGCGCTCCACCGCCGCCAGGAAGCGCTTGACGCGCGGGTCGTTCGCCTTGGCCTTGTGGGCGACCAGGATCAGCTCGTCATAGGGCGGCACGCCTTCCTCCTCCGGGTAGAAGGCGCGGCCGGGATGCTTCTCGATCTCCAACTGGTTCAGTTCGAAGTTCCGGAAGGCGCCGACCACCGCATCGACCTGCCCCGACAGCAGCGACGGCGACAGTGAGAAGTTGACGTTCACCAGTTCAACGTCCTTCAGGCTCAGTCCGTGCTTCTCCAGCATGGCACCGAGCAGAGCATCCTCGAATCCGGCTATGGAGAAGCCGATCTTGCGGCCCTTCAGGTCCTTCAGCGTCTTCACCGGCCCGTCGCGCAGCACGACGACGGAGTTCAGCGGGGTCGACACCAGAGTGCCGACGCGGACCAGCGGCAGCCCTTCGGCCACCTGCAGGATCAGTTGCGGCTGGTAGGACACCGCGAGGTCGGTGCCGCCGGCGGCGACCAGCTTCGGCGGATCGTTGGGATCGGCCGGAGCGGTCAGCATCACCTCCAGCCCGGCATCCTTGAAGAAGCCCTTCTCCTGCGCCACCACCAGCGGGGCATGGTCCGGGTTGACGAACCAGTCCAGCATGACGGACAGCTTGTCCTGGGCCAACGCCGGAAGCGAGGTCATCAGGCCGGCCACCATCAGGCCGGCGGCGAACAGGTGCTTCATCGGGTTTCTCTCCCCCTCAAGGATTGGCGTCTTCGGCCGGTTGCGTATCGGGTTGCCAGGGCAGGGCGCGGCGGGCCACCGCATCGACGGCGGCATAGAGCGTCACCGCGAACAGGCCCAGCACCAGCACGGCGGCGAACAGAAGGTCGATCTGCATGCGGGCATTGGCGTGCAGCATCAGGTAGCCGAGACCGGAGGACGACCCGACCCACTCGCCGATCACCGCACCGATGGGCGCCACCGCAGCAGCCACCCGGACGCCGGACCAGAAGGCGGGCAGGGCGGCCGGCAGGCGGATGTTCCACAGGATCGCGGCGGGCGAGGCGCCCATGGTGCGGGCAAGGTCGAGCCAGCCGGGATCGGTGCGGCGCAGCCCGTCGAACAGCGCGGTCGTCACCGGGAAATAGATGACCAGCACGGCCATGGCGATCTTGGACGCCATGCCGTAGCCCAGCCAAAGCACCAGCAGCGGCGCCAGCGCGAAGACCGGGATCGCCTGGCTGACCAGCAGCAGCGGCATCAGCCAGCGCCGCGCGGCGCGGAACCGCGCCAGCAGCAGGGCGCTGACGCCCCCCAGGGCCACGCCGGCCACCAGACCGATCAGGATTTCGGTCAGGGTGGTCAGCCCATGGCTCCACAGCAGGGGCGCCTGTCGTTGCATGGCATCCGCCACGGCGAGCGGACCGGGCAGCAGGTAGCGCGGCAGCCCGGTGGCCCAGACCAGCGCCTGCCAGCCGGCGATCAGCACCGCGAGCGTCACCAAGCCGCGCAGCAGCGCCCTCATTCCGCCAGCCTCCGCAACAGCTCCGCCTGCAGCGCCAGCAATCCGGGATCGTCGACCCGGCGCGGCACCGGGCCGGACGGCTCCAGCGCCGGCCCCATGACGGCGGGACGGCCGGTCATCACATGCAGGTGGTCGCCGATGCGTAGCGCCTCCAGCGGGTCGTGGGTGACCATCAGCACGGTACGGCCGGCCAGTGTCTCCGCCGCCGTCTCCTGCAGCCGCAGCCGCGTGATGGCGTCGAGCGCGGAGAAGGGCTCGTCCATCAGGACCAGCGGCTTGTCCTCCATCAGCGTGCGGGCCAGCGCCACCCGCTGCCGCTGACCGCCGGACAGGGCGGCCGGGCGGTCGCGCTCCCGCCCCGCAAGACCGACACGGTCGAGCAGCGCACGGGCACGCTCCACCCGTCCAGAATCGGGGCGGCGGTGGCGCAGCCGGTCGCCCAGCAGAACATTGTCGAGGATCGTCAGCCAGGGCAGCAGCAAATCCTGCTGCGCCATGTAGGCGATGCGCCCGGCCAGGGGTTGCCCGTCGCCGGTGGTGACGCAGGTCGGCGGCTCCGGTTCGGCCAGCCCTGCGAGGATGCGTAGCAGCGTGGTTTTGCCGACGCCGCTCGGCCCCAGCAGGCAGGTGGTCCGTCCCGCCGGCAGATCCAGCGTCAGGTCGGAGAACAGCAGCGTGCCGCCATAGGTCAGCCGTGCCCGCGAAACGGTGACCGAAAGCGGCGGAGTCGCCGGCATCGGGGCCGTCATCGCGGCGAGCATGGCGGGAGGGCGGAGAAGGTACGTGTGCGATCTGCCATCACTGATCCCTACGCCGGCATGAACCGGATCAGGTTCCAGGGGTCGTCCCGCAACGGGACCTCTCAGCCGCCCATCGGCTCCCCCCAGTGAAGGCGGCGACTATAGGCGCGGACGATCCGTGACCGCAAGCATTGCCGGAAGCCCTTCCGGAGCATGGAAGCGGTGGGGTGCCGCTTGACCGGCGCGCGTCACCGCCTAGTTTCTGGCGGGACCGATGGAGATCATCCCCTGACCACGCCTCTCCGCACCCCGCTGTTCATCGGCGGCGAGATCTATCGCGGCTCGACCTATGGCCCGAAGCATCCGCTGGCGATCCCGCGCGTATCGACCGTCATCGACCTCAGCCGCGCCATGGGGTGGCTGCCGGAGGAGGTCTATCTCGACACCCATGTGGCGAGCGAACGCGAATTGGCCCGCTTCCACACCGTCGATTACATCGCCGCGCTGAAGCGGGCGGAGGTGGAGCAGCGGGTGGACGAGGCGACTGCGACCCGCCACAATCTCGGCAAGCTGGAGAACCCCGTCTTCGCCGAGATGTACCGGCGGCCGGCCCACAGCAGCGGGTCGGCCCTGCAGGCGGCGCGGATCCTGGGCGACCGTGCGGCCGGGCTGGTCTACGCACCGGCTGCCGGCACCCACCACGCGCGCCGCGACCGGGCCAGCGGCTTCTGCTATTTCAACGCGCCGGTGCTGGGCATCCTGGAACTGCTCGACCATGGGCTGGAGCGGGTTCTCTATGTCGATCTCGACGCCCACCATGGCGACGGAGTGGAGGAGGCGTTCGCCGAGGACGACCGGGTGCTGACCGTCTCCATCCACGAGGACGGGCGCTGGCCCTATACGGGCAAGGCGGAGGATCGGGCCGGCGGCATGGCCCGCAACCTGCCGGTCCCGCCGGGCTTCAACGACAGCGAGATGGAGCATGTCATGGAGGCCGCGGTGCTGCCGCTGGCCCGTGCCTTCCGTCCGCAGGCGATGGTGATCCAGACCGGCGCCGACGCCCTGGCCGAAGATCCCCTGAGCCGGCTGGAGCTGTCCAACCAAGCGCTGTGGGAGGCGGTGGCGGCCCTGCTGCCGCTGGCGCCGCGGGTGCTGGTGGTCGGCGGTGGCGGTTATAACCCCTGGTCGGTCGGGCGCTGCTGGGCCGGCATATGGGCGGTGATGAACGGGATCGACCCTGCCGTGCCGCCGACGGCGGAGGCGGAAGCGGTGCTGCGCGCCCTCACTTGGCATCGCGCCGCCGGCCGCAACCCGCCGGAGCACTGGTTTACCACTCTGGCGGACGAACGCCGGCCGGGGCCGGTGCGCGACGCGGTGAAGCGGGTGGCGGAAATGGCGGCATCCTGACTCATTTCCGACGAATTTCGAACGAAGCCGAGACGATTCGTTGACGGGGTTGGATTGTTCGTTGATCTTCTAAGTTCCGTACCGGAGCCGATCGCGCCGATTCCGGCAGGTCGCATGGTGCGGATTTCGCGAGGAGAACGGGCGGGCGGATGTCGAACACGACGCTGTTCCTGATCGCCATCGTCATCATCATGCTGGCCGCTATCCCGGTCGCCATGATGTTGAAGGATTTCCTGCCGAACATCCTGGAAAAGAGCAGCGGCCTGGAGCAGATCGAGAACCGCGTCTATGTGCTGCATGCCGAGGCGCACGAGCTTCAGAACCGCGTCAATCAACTGGTCCAGCGCCGCAACAGCCAGTCTTCCGAACGCCACCGGCTTGAAACGGACATCCGCAAGGCGGAAAAGCAGATCAGGGATCTGGCGGAACAGCCGCCGCTGTTCGTGCATGAGGTCGGCGATCCGCAGGCCGGGCTGATGAAGTTCGTCGCGACCGTCACGCAGGAAAAGGCATCGGCCGCAGCCAGAGCCGCCGGTGACCGGGGGCCGGTCAACCCCATCTGGCGCTGCGCCAACGTAGCGGAGGTGTGGGCGTCCAGCTTCGACGAGGCCAAGCAGATGGTCGACGTCGCCTTTCCCTTCAAACTGGGCTTCCAGAAGTCGTTTATGCGCGGCGACGCGCGGACTGGCGGGGTGAAGGGTGCTGCTAAAGGCGGCGTGCCCCAGCCCCCAGCGACGGCGCGCGCCAAGGCTTCCGCTACATGATGATCAACTTCATCATCATCCTGGGCATCATCGCCATCGGCGCATGGCTTGGCAACGTGCTGCTGTCGGTCGAACAGCGGGTGTCGCAGGCCCGGCAGCGCGTCCGCGGCGTCCGCGGCACGCTGGACAAGCTGGACGCGACGATCCACCGCCTGCACCGGGAGGAGGAGAACCTCCATGGCGAGATCGAGGAGCTGGTCCGCGACATGGTGGAACTGCGCAAGAAGCAGGTCGAGGTGCATCAGCGCCTGACCGAGGCACAGAACCGCCGCCGTCCGCAAATCCTGATCCTGACCGACCGCCGCAATCCCGGCGACAAGGAATGGCTGGTCACCGTGGTGAACCAGCAGATCGGCGAGATCGACGCCGCTCACCCGCTGGCCGTCGAATGGGCGCGCGGGCGGGATTACCTGGTCTGGGCGGAATCGGAACGCGAGGCTGCCGAACGCGCCAGTCGCCGGTTCAGCGCAAGACCCGGCTATCAGGTGAAGTCGGTGGCGGCGGTGAAGGAAGACCTCTACAGCGCAAGCGCCGCCCGCAACGCGGCAGCCTGACCGACAAAGAGAAAGCCCTTCTTCCGCGGGGGAAGAAGGGCTTCGAAGAGCGGGCCGGTTGGCCCGTAAGGTTCAGCGCGCCTTGGCGGTCGCCGGGGTCTGGCGGAAGGCGTCGTGAAGATAGGGCGACAACGCCTGACGCATGTTGCGCAGCCATTCGTGGATGATGATCAGCGAGCGGGAGGCGACGGGCGGGGTCATGCCCAGCTTTACCAGATCCTCGCGGGTCATCGTGGCCACCTGATCGATCCGGTGGCCGGTCAGGCGGGCCCAGGCGGGGGCGGTGCAGGGCGACATGGAGATGACCTGCAGCCCCTCGCGCTCCACCATCTCCGCCTTGCGGCGGGCGTACTGGCTGTCCTCCAACTGCGAGAAGGGACCGGAGAAGCCGTTCTCCACCAGGACACGCTTGGCCTTCGGCGCGATGGTCGCCACCCGCTCCAGCGTGGTCATGCCGGTGGAGAGCGAGGCGAGGTCGACGGTCACCGGCACCATGAAGGTCAGCCGCTCGCCGTCGCCAACGTAATAGTCGAAGCCCGACACCTCGGCCCAGTTGAAGAACCACTGCGAGATGTTGCCGCCGAAATCATACAGGCGGCCGCCGCGCTGCAGCTCCGGCCCGATCAGGTCCCAGAACTCGTAAAAGCCGTCGCCCGACCCCATCATGTTCATGAAGTCCTGGGTGATGCGGCGGTGTTCGACCACGTCCGGGCCGAACAGGCGGGCGAGTCGCTCGTTCACCTCGTACTCGACGACCTTCAGCTGCAGGCCTTCCAGCATGGCGGTCGCCATCAGGTGATGGGACAGCAGCGTCTTGCCGACGCCGCCGCGGTCATTGAGGACGAAGATCGTGCCCAGCATGCGATCGCCTTTCCAGTGTACGTTTGTTGAGTCGTCTTGGAGCATCGGGGGGGACATCAAGGAGCCGGTGTTCTGCGCGGCCGCCGTGGACGTCGGGTGGGGAGCCGGCTGCGGCGCCGGCTCGGGTGTCGGTTCCGGCATCGGTTCCGGTACAGGTTCGGGGGCCGGACTCTCTTCCGCTTCGTCTTCCGCTTCGCTTTCTACAGCGGCTTCCGGTTCCGGGGTACCGGCCTCCGCGCCCATTCCAGTGTCCGCCGCCGGTTGATCTTCGGCCTCCTTCGCCGCCGGCGCCAGCAGGCTCGGGGCAGGGGGGAAGGGTTCGGAAACGGGTTCGAGGACGGAGTTAGCCGATTCCATCTCAGCTTCAGGCGCCTTCGCCGGCGGCGGGACAGGAGCAGCGTCAATGGACACTGCGGCGGCCTCGTCGGCATGATCTGAGTCGGCGATCTCCGCGATCTCGGCGGACTCAGCGATCTCTGGGGGCTCTTCGTCCTCACCCTCCAGCCCGGCCGACAGGGCGGCCTCATGAACGGCGGCCAGCGTTTCCGCCGGCATGGCCGCGGCGGCACCGCCATGATCTTCGGCCGCCTCGCCGCGTCCCTCGTTCCCGACGAGGAAGAAGGCGGAGCGCAGGGTTACCGGCGAGATCGGTTGGCTGTCGCGGGCGGTGATGCCCAGCTTCGCCAGCAGATCGGAGATTTCGGCCCAGGACAGACCGCGTTCGCGCATCAGCCCGATATCGGCATAGCTTTCGCGCACCGCCTGCATGGCGCTGCGGTTGCCAGCCGGGCGATCGGCAAGGAGCCGTTCAAGTTCCGAGCGGTCGATCGACACCGTATGGGATTCCGGCAAGATGAAATGGCGGCGGGGAGGCGCCCGGACGTTGGATCACAAGGAATCCTTTCCCCTGGGGCCGAAAAAATAGTACAAGCGGCCATCACGCGCAAACGGTTTCCAAACGACATCAACGGCGCTAAACATCGCTCTCCGATCAGGCGCGCCGACCGTGACGTGCGGCAACTTCGCCGACGCTCCGGCAAGCCGGACCATGACGTTGGCTTTTGGAACCGCTGTCCGGTTGCGCGGTTTGCAATACGGGCGTCCGGCTGTTTTCGTCGCGACGTGTGTTTTCACTGGGCTGGGCTTGGAACCGGGGTTGGGCAGGATGCCTCACGATTTTGGTTCATCACGGGACCGGCGATCCGCATCCGCACTGGGGGCGGGAATCGGCTTCCACGAGTTGCGGCAGGCCTGCGAGATCTCTGCGTTGCGCGAAGATCTGGAGCGGCTGGCCCACGAAGCCGGAACGTTGCGTGACGGTGTGGAACAGGCGGTGGAGGATGTCCGCGACCGATTCGCCGCCCTGAGTGCGGAGGAAATGGCCGATCCCATGGTCCTGGCCCCACTGCTGCAACTTGCGGTAACCACCTTGCTGGAGATCCGCGAGCAAGCCCGGCAGCTCAACACCCGCACCGGCCCGCTTGCCGACGACGAGCGTCCCTCCTGGCTGGGGGCCGCGGAGGCGCCACGCTTGCGCCCGGCCGCGCCGCCGCCCGCCTGGGGCGAGGCGTGGGGTGAGGAAACGCCGCTGCCCCGGTCCCAACCCGTGGCCCCGGTTCCGCCATCCGACCAGCCGGCCGCCTCACCGGCCGACCCGCCGGCCCGGCCGGCGCAAAAGGCATTGATGGCACCGACCGCGCCGGATCCAGTGGCCGAGCCGTTCCATTCGGCAGCGGGCCTATCCACACCGCCCCCCGCCGCCCCGATCTCGCCCTTCTCGCCTACCCAGCCGCCGGCAGCCTCGTCCGCAGCACCCTCCCTGCCTGCCGATACCCAGGCCGCCTGGCTATCCGGCGAGCCCGCTCCGCCGTCGCCGCCGTCAAGGGCGGCGACGGCGCGCAGCAATGGAACCGGCAGACCACGCTCGCCCGGCGGCATCGACTGGCTCGGCCCGGCAGGACGCTGAGCTTCTGTCCGGCATTACTGCCGCCATCCGAGACTCTCCGACTCGAGGTGAGGTGTTTCTGCACCAATGGGAGAAAAAGGTCAGATCCTGAACGATTGATCTTGCAAATTCGAGGTGGTGTAGTACAAACAGCGTAGCGTCAAATGCAATTTTGCCAAAATTTGTCGCTTATCGCGCAACGCCACGTGTCCCGGAGGTCGGTCGCATGCTCAGGATCGACGCCATCGCCAAACCGCAGTCAACCTACCGCACCCGCGTCCCCGGCCAACCCTTGCGTGTGATGGTGGTGGAGCACGACGAGACAGCCGCCGATGCCCTGGCGGTGGTGGTCGGCGACCTTGGCCATACCGTCTGCGGTGTCGCCCGGACCGAGGCGGAAGCAGCAGATTTCGCTCTGCGCGAACGGCCGGATCTGGCGCTGCTTGACGTCCGGCTCGGCGGCGGTGACGGCATTGCGGCGGCCCGGCGGTTGAACCTGGACCATGGCCTGCGCTGCATCTTTCTGTCCGGCAACAGCGACCACGGCACCATGGCCCGCATCACCGAGACCTATCCGCTCGGCGTCGTCCACAGGCCCTTCTCCCATGCCCAGTTGAAAGTGGCTCTGGATCTGGCCGCACGGCGTTTGCGCTGACCAGAAACCGGCGCTACTTCGAAGGAAACGGTTTTCCGACGCCTGTTGCTCTGCTATATTTGTTCATGGAGTGTTCTGGTCCGGAACGGCAGGGCGAGTGCGCCGGGCCGGGTATAGCCATTGCATTTCCGACGGCGGTTGACCGGCCTCTGTCCCTCGTGCTTCGTTGCGCGGGACCGGGGGGATGGTCGCCATTGAACAGCCGGCCCTGCGAATGGGAACCCTCGGCATCTGGGTGCCTCCGCCGGGCATCCTGACGGGTCGGCATGGATGCTGGGACACTCGCGCTTAGGAGCAACGAGCGATGAATGTTTGGACGTTTACGGGACGCCTGGGCGCGGACGGCGAATTGCGCACGACCCAGAGCGGCGAGAAGGTGCTGGGTTTCCGCGTCGCCAACGACGTCGGTTTCGGCGATCGCAAGACGACCCAATGGGTCGATTGCTCCATCTGGGGACGCCGCGCCGAGTCGCTCGCTCCGCACCTGACCAAGGGCAAGAGCGTCGTCGTGTCGGGCGAGGTGACCCTGCGCGAATACGAGAAGCGCGACGGCACCCGCGGCGCTGGCCTGTCGGTCCGCGTGGCCGAGATCGACTTCACCGGCGGCGCCCGTGAAGAGGGCGGCGGCAGCTTCGGCGGCGGTGGCGGCGGTGGCTACGAATCGCGTGGCGGTGGCAGCGGCGGCGGCTATGGTGGCGGCAGCGGCGGCGGCAACTACGGCGGCGGTTCGTCGGGTGGCCGCAGCGGCGGCGGCGGCGCTCCGCCCCGTCACGAGGACCTCGACGACGAAATCCCGTTCTGAGGCTGAACGCCCCAACGGTACACCTCATCGGCCGGATGCCCGTCATCCGGCCGTTGTCGTTTTTGGGAAACGGGAACTGTTCCGAGATCACTCCGCCAAGCGCGACCGCAGGCGCGGTGCCATGTGGTCCAGGAAGGTGCGGACACGGCGCGGGGCGCGGTCGCGGCCGGTGTACACGGCGTGAATTTCCTCCATGTCCACCAGCACATCGTCCAGCACCGCCACCAACCGCCCGTCGCGCAGATCGTCGCGCACGTGATAGTCGGCCAGCCGAGCCAGCCCCAGGCCCAGCAGCGCCATGTGCCGCACCGTCTCGCCATTGTTCGCCAGGATGCGTGTCGGCACCTCCCGGTCGACCAGCCGTCCGCCGGACTTCAGAGGCCAGACCGCGGCAGCACGACGGAAGTTGAAGCCCAGACAGTCGTGCGCCTCCAGGTCGGCCGCGGTCTGCGGAACGCCCCGGCGCTCCAGATAGGCGGGAGAGGCGACGATCTGCCGGCGCACCACACCAAGCCGCTGGGCCAGCAGCGCCGAATCGCTCAAGGGTCCGGCGCGGAAGGCAACGTCCACCCGGGCGGCATAGAGGTCCACCACTTCGTCCGTCATCGTCACATCCATCGTGATGCCGGGATTATCGCGTAGAAAGTCCGGCAGCAGCGGCAGCAGGCAATGCTGACCGAAGGGGACGGAGGCGTTGACGCGGATCAGTCCGGTCGGCGCACGCGCGCCACCGGCGATCTCGGCGTCAAGCGCGTCCATCTCCCCCAGCAGTGACTCGGCCCGCTCGCGGTAAAGCTCACCTTCCGCGGTCAGGCGCAGCTTCCGGGTCGACCGCTCCACCAGCCGCACGCCCAGCCGTTCCTCCAGCCGCGTCATCAGCTTGGCGGTGGAGGAGGGCGTCATGCCGACGTCGCGGCCTGCGGCGCTGAAACTGCCATGGGCGGCCACCCGCAGAAACACACGCATTTCCCAGGCACGAGGATCGCTCACGGGGCCACCTTTCATCAACTTTGTCATTGAGTGACAAAATTATGGGAATGCGGCGGGCATTCCCGTTTCGAACCTTATGGCGCACATGGTCTCCCCAGAACAGACCTTCCGGAAATGGAGACCTTTGAAATGCCTCTCGCACTGCTGGCGCTGGCGATCAGCGCCTATGCGATCGGGACGACCGAGTTCGTCGTCGTCGGCCTTCTGCCCACGGTGGCGAGCGACTTGAACGTCAGCCTGCCGCTGGCGGGGATGGTGGTCAGCGTCTATGCACTGGGCGTCACCTTCGGCGCGCCGGTCCTGACCGCCCTGACCGGCAGACTCCGGCGCAAGCCGCTGCTGGTCGGGCTTATGGGCGTCTTCGTCGCCGGCAACCTGCTGGCCGGCTTCAGCCCGAATTACGAGACCCTGCTGGTGGCGCGGGTGCTGAGCGCCTTCGCCCATGGCGTTTTCTTCTCAGTCGGGTCGACCATCGCGGCCGATCTGGTGCCGGAGGACAAGCGCGCCTCCGCCATCGCCATGATGTTCTCCGGCCTGACCATCGCCATCGTCACCGGCGTGCCGCTGGGCACCTGGATCGGGCAGACCTTCGGCTGGCGCGCCACCTTCCTGGCGGTTTCGGCCCTTGGCGTGATAGGCGGGCTGGGGGTGGCGGCGCTGGTGCCCGCCCGTCTCAGCCAGCCGCCGGCCGCCGGTCTGGGCGTGCAGGTCGGGGTGCTGGCGAAGCCGCGGCTTCTGCTGGCTTTCGCCATCACCGCGCTGGGCTATGGCGGCACCTTTGTCGCCTTCACCTTCCTGGCTCCGATTCTGGAGACGATCACCGGATTCTCCAGCGCCACCGTCAGTCTCGTGCTGGTTCTATACGGTGCGGCCATCGCCGTCGGAAACGTCGTCGGCGGCAGGCTCGCAAACCGACGGCCGGTGCGGGCGCTGGCCTGGCTGTTCGCCCTGCAGGCGCTGGTGCTGATCGTCTTCACCTTTACCGCCGACGCCAAGATCCCGGCGCTGATCACGTTGGCCGGCATGGGGGCGCTGGCCTTCGCCAACGTCCCCGGGCTTCAGCTCTATGTCGTGCAGTTGGCGCAGCGCCATGCGCCGGGCGCGGTGGACGTGGCGTCGGCCATGAACATCGCCGCCTTTAACCTCGGCATCGCCGCCGGTGCCTTCTTCGGCGGGCAGGTGGTTTCGTCGCCGCTCGGCCTTGGTGCCACACCCTGGGTCGGCGGCCTGTTCGTGCTGGGCGGACTGGTCCTGACGCTGGCGAGCGGCGCGCTTGACCGGCGGGAAGGGGCCGTTCCTGCTTAACCACCCTTCCCATTTGGCACTGGATGCCCGCAGCTTTGCCCGGATCGGGCCATTCCTGGCACGATCCGGGCATATCTCGTTAAACCGGCTCGGTCTCCAAGGTCAAAGCGTCGAGCAGGATGCTGCCGTCGTCGGTGATGTCGAAGTGGCTGCGGACCTCGGCCGAGGCACTGCGCCGGAGGGATCGGATGGCCTCGGCGCGGAGGTCGGTCGTACGCGTGCGGGCGGCGCAGATCGCAAACTCCATGCGTAGACGCAGCCCAGATCAATGACCTCGCCCAAGGGGGTGGGAACGAGCTTGATTCATCCGCATTCCGCCGGTGATGATGCGGAGCGGGGTCCGACCCTCACCGAAGACAAGGTCAATCTTTCGAACTGCCGCCCGTCGCCATTGTCCTTGCCTTTGCCGTTGTAAGCGCATCCCGATAGCGACGCAGGCGGCCATAGGTCGGCCAAGCGCGAGCCACAAACGGATCGGCCCAAATCACCGCCACCATGGTGCCCAAGCCGGCGAAGCTGCCGATGAAAGCGCCATAAATTCCACCCGACAGCGCACCAAGCACCCAAGGTTGCGCATAGCGCGCTCCTTCGATCCCCTGCATGACGATGGTTCCGCTCGCAACGAGCAGGGCCAAAGCAATGCCGACTCTCCCAGGGGCGTACCAGATGCGGAGATCCTCCGCCGTCAGGCCATAATCCTCTGGTATGGGACGGGCCGCCTCCTGTCGTGCATTATCGACGGCAAGCTTCAGATGCGGCTGGTTCATGTAGGCTCTCCCGGTCGACATCGCAGGATACCCATTCCCAAAGAATGGCGCCATCGATGCGGCTCCTCCGACCGAAAACGCGAAACCCCGCCAAGGGGCGGGGTGAACCGACGATCTCGATCTCAGGGAAAGTTGGCTGGGGCGCCAGGATTCGAACCTGGGAATGGCGGTACCAAAAACCGCTGCCTTACCACTTGGCGACGCCCCAACCGGCGCGGCGATCAACTCTTATCGCCGGAAGGAGCGGCACCATAATCGGAAGCCCGGCCGAACGCAACAGGCTGTTTTCGGAAAATTTTCGCCGCCAAATCAGCCTCGCAAAAGGTCAGCGTCCCTCCCGGCGCCACGCCATCAACAGGCCGCCAAGCACCAGGGCCAACACTGCACCGACCGGCAGCAGCGGCACCTCCGTCACACCGGTCACCGTATAGTCGCCGTTGGCGCGCAGGCCGATCCAACCGGAACCGCTCTGGCTGCGGTCGGCCTGGGTCCGGCGCACCTCGATGCCGGGATTGGGGCCGCTGTCGGTGTCGGTGACCCAGTGGATGCCGCCGCCGGTCGCCTCGGCAACCGGCTGAATCCGGTCGCCGGTGGAGCGGACGTCTGCCAGTTCGGGCGTGTTGACCGCTCCCACCACCGCCAGCGTCGTCCGCTCCCCGTCTGAGATGCGGTAGATCCCGGGCGCACTGGCCGTCACCGTGGCGATGGCGCGGCCGGTCTTGTTGTCGGCCAATTGCAGCGTGCTGGCTTGGTCGGACGGGTCAGTGAGCGTGACCGAGCGCGGATCCGGGGTGAGGGAGCGGCGTTCCACCGTGATGCGGTTGCCGTCAACGCGGGCGCGCAGATCGTTCTCCTCCAGTTCCGGTTCCTTCATCAGCCAATGGGCGAGGCGGCGCAGAAGCTCCGCCTGCGGGCCACCGCCTTCGAAACCGCGGCTCCACAGCCAGATTTGGTCGGAGGCGAGCTGCGCCACCCGGCCCTTGCCGACGCGGTCCAGCAGCAGAAGCGGGCGATTGTCGGCCCCCTGCATCACCACGGTCCCGCCATTGGGGGCGACATCGACCTGATGGAACCAGCGGCCCCAGGTCGGCGGCGCATCGATTCGGTCGCCGGGCAGCCCGGCGGTCACCGGATGGCGGCGGCCGATTTCGGTCACGGTCGGCAGGAAGGGACGGTCCACCGTCTGCCCGCTGGGGGCGGCCGGTAGGATGGAGCCAAGCGGCGTGCGGTAGAGCGACAGCGGCGACGCATAGCCCTGGCCCGACGCCTCCAGCAGGGCGCCGCCCTTACGCACATAGTCGGCGATGTTCTCAAGATACATCTGGGGCAGCACGCCGCGGCGGCGATAGCGGTCGAAGATGATCAGGTCGAACTCGTCGAGCTTCACCTCGAACAGCTCGCGGATCGGGAAGGCAATCAGCGACAGCTCGCGGATCGGCGTTCCGTCCTGCTTTTCGGGTGGGCGCAGGATGGTGAAATGGACCAGATCGACCGCCGGGTCGGCCTTCAGCAGGTTGCGCCACGTGCGCTCGCCGGCATGGGGCTCGCCGGAGACCAGCAGGACGCGCAGCCGGTCGCGGACGCCGTTCACCACCACTGCGGCGCGGTTGTTGGCGAGCGTCAGCTCCTGCTTCGCCGCCTCCACCTCCAGTTCCAGAACATTCTGCCCGCCATGGGTGACCGGCAGGTCGATCCGTACGTCCTGTCCCACCGGAACGCGGATGGTGCCGGGCGCGCCGCCGTCCTGGCGCAGGGTCACCGCGGCGTCGGGAGACTGGCGTCCAGGCATGTCGTCGACGCGGATCGTCAATTCCACCGACTTGCCGACAAGGCCGTAGTTGGGCGCCTGGACTATGGCGATGCGGCGGTCGCCCTCGTTGCGGTCGCCGGTCAGCAGGGTGTGGACGGGGCCGATGTCGGCCAGCTTGCCCGGCACCTGGGGGACATCATGCACCTGACCGTCGGTGATGAAGACGGCGCCGGCCATGCGGCGGCGCGGAACGTCGGCCATCGCGCGGTTCAGCGCGTCGAACAGATGCGTCTCGTTGATCGTGCCGCCGGCCTCGCCCCCTTCACCAGTGCGCGCCACGCGGACCTCGAGGTCGTCGAAGCGCTTCAGCCGATCGGTCAGCTGTTCCACCGCCCGGTCGGTGCGGGCGCGGCGGTCGCCGATGGCCTGGCTGGGCGAATCATCGACCACGACCACGGCGACATCCTTGATCGGATCGCGCTTCTCCTGCACCAGCGACGGGTTGATCAGGGCCAGCGCCAGCACGATCACGGCCAGCAGGCGGAGCAGCGTGCCGCGCGCCCGGCGCAAGGCGGCGACCAGCACCACCAGCAGGGCGAAGCCGATCAGGGCGCCCAGCACCGGCCAGGGCAGCAGCGGCGCCAGAGCCACCGAAAGTCCGGAGAGCAGATCGACGGGCATTACTGGCCGAACCTTTCCAGGATGGCGGGCACATGGACCTGATCGGCCTTGTAGTTGCCGGTCAGGGCGTACATCACGACATTCACGCCGAAGCGATAGGCCATCTCGCGCTGGCGCTCGCCGCCGGGGATGACCGCGTACATCGGCTGGCCGTTGCGGCCGACCGCCCAGGCGGCGGCCCAGTCGTTGCCGCCGATCACGACGGAGGAGACTCCGTCATTCGCCGGCCCCTCCCGCGCCTCGATCCACAGCTGGCCGCCTGCCTGCCGTCCGGGGAAGTCGGTCAGCAGGTAGAAGGACTTGCGCAGAACATGGTCCTGTGGCACCGGGGCCAGCGGCGGGATGTCCAGCCCCTGGACCAGACGCTGCAGAATGCCTGAACCGCCGCCCGGCGCCTGGTCGCGGGTGTCGAAGAGGATGGTGCCGCCGCTGCGCATGTACTCGTTCACCCGCTGGCGCGCCTGATCCGACAGCGGCCTCTGCCGGTCGGAGACGGGCCAGTAGAGCAGGGGATAGAAGGCCAGCTCGTCCCGCTCCGGATCGACGCCGACCGCTCCCGCCGCCTCCACCGCCGTGCGCAGGCCGAGCACGCTGACCAGCCCCTCCAGTCCGGCGCGGGAGGTGTCGTCGACCCCGCTGTCGCCGGTCTGGACGTAGGCGAGGTAGGTCTCCGCCGTCACCTTGACCGCGTTTTCCTGGTCCTGCGCCCGGACCGGATGAGGTGCGGTGGCGAGCGCCACCGCCAGCAGCAGCCCGGCCGCCGCCCCGCCGGCTCCACGGCGCAGGCGGGGCGTGCGCAGCAGGCCGCGGAGCGCCAGCGCGATCAGCAAATCAATGGACAGCAGGGCGAGCGCCGCCGCCAGCAGCGACGGCTTCAAGGGAACCTCGCCCCGGCCGCCATAGCCGTCGCGGCCGACGCCGGCCGGCATGGGCGGCAGCGGGTCGATGGTGGTGACGGCGGAGGACAGGTTCAGGGCGCGGCGGGCATCGTCGGTCCCGTAGAAGCCCGGCGGATGGCGCGGCCCGATCACGTCGGCGCCGGCATTGCCGGGGATCGGGAAGGCGGTGGGCGGCGGCGGAACAAGCCGACCGGTGCCGTCCAGAACCTCCACCGGGTCGAGTGAGGTGGTCGCCGCCGTTCCCGTCACGCCGCCGCTGAGCGCCACCAGACGGCGCAGCATGTCGACATACAGGCCGGACAGCGCCAGGTTCGACCAGTCCGGATTGGCCGTGGTATGGACCAGCACGATCCAGCCGTCGCCGCGCTTCTGCGAGGTCACCAGCGGCGTGCCGTCAGCCAGACGCGCCCAGGTTCGGTCGGCCAGATCCAGCGCCGGTTCGGCCAAAACCTGCCGGTTGACCTGGACGTCGGCGGGGATCGCCAGCCCTTCGAAGGGCGACTTGGCCGGGAAGGGCTGCAGCCGCGCCGGCTCAGACCAGGACAGGGCGCCGCCCAGCGCACGGTCGCCGATGCGCAGCCGGACCGGCACCAGGGTATCGGCATGCTGGGCCAGACGCGGCCCGGCGAAGCGCAGCAGCACGCCGCCCTTCTTCACCCAATCCTCGATGTCCTGCACCTCGCTGCCGGTCAGGGCGCCGATGTCGGACAGGATCAGCACGGCAAGATCGCGCTTCAGCAGGTCCAGCGTGTCGCCGCGCCGCACCTCGTTGTAGGGCGACAGGGCACGTTCAAGGTAATAGAGGTCCGACAGCAGCGGCTGGCTTTCCCCCTCCGACCGGCCGGAGACTAGCCCGACCGGGCGGCGGCGCCAACGCTCGTCCAGCAGCACGGTGGCGCCGGCGGTGGTGTCGCCCTCCACCCGCAGGGCGGCGGCGTCGTTGCGCAGCTCGGTGGGCACGTCGAGGCGCACTTCGCGAATCTTCTGGCCGGGCTCGAAAGCCACGGTCTGGCGGGTCAGCAGACGGCCGTCGGCGGCGGTGAGGCGGACGGTCACCGGCTCCGGCCGGGACGGGTCGGCGCGGACGATGCGGGCGGTCAGCACCGTGCCCTCGCTCGACGGCGGAAGCAGCAGATGAGGCGGGCGCTCGGCCGAATCGTCGAGCACGTCGGCGGAACCCAACCGCTGCAGCCCGGCGGCCAGCGCCGCGGCACGGCCGTCGCCGACACCGTCGCTGAGCCAAACCGCATGGATGGAACCGCTGCCGTTTGTCTGGGCCGCGACCGCCTTCAACGCCTCCAGCGCCGCGGCGCGGTCGGTGGGCCAGGGCAGGGGAGCCATCGCCTGGGCCAGACGCCGGGCCTCGGTGGCGGGCAGGACGGCGCTGGCATGGATCGGCTGGCCGTCCGCCGGCGGGGCGGTCGGCAGCAGGATGACCGGGCGTTGCTGGCGCTCGGCCTGGGCGATCAACTCGTCCATCGTGCGCTTGCGCGTCGGCCAGTCGCGCCCGGCGGCCCAGCCATTGTCGACGACCAGCAGAAGCGGCCCGCCGCCCGGCAGCGCTGCCCGCGGGTTCAGCAGTGGCCCGGCCAGCGCCAGGATGATCAGCGCCGCCACGATCAGCCGCAGAAGCAGGAGCCACCATGGCGTCCGGGCCGGCGTCTCCTCCTGCGCGGTCAGGTCGCGCAGCAGGCGGATGGCCGGAAACTGAACGGCGCGCGGCGCCGGAGGCGTGACGCGCAACAGCCACCACAGGACCGGCAAGGCGGCCAGTGCGGTCAAGACCCAGGGGGCGGCGAAGGCGATCGGTCCGAGACCCAGCATTGGCGCGTCTTCAAGAGGGGGAGGGGCGGAAGTCGGTCATCCGCGCCTGCGCGGAGATGACGACCGTTCATGAGTATGGGACGCCGTCCGCCGCTTCACACCGCCTCCATCGCCATCGCACCCCATAGGGTGAGCAGCGCCGATTGCGGGGAACGGTCGGTGCGGTGGACGGCGAAGCTCCATCCTGCGGTGCGGGCAAGCGCGGCCAAGCCGTCCTGCTGTGCCTTCAGCCGCTCGCGGTAGGCCTCGCGAACCGCCTCCACACGTGGAACCAGCAGGTTCTGTTCGCCCTCCAAGCCATGGAAATCGACGCGGCCGTCATAGGGCAGCGTCTCTTCCGCCGGATCGAGGATCTGGACCAGATGTCCGCGCAGGCCGCGCCCGGTCAGCCCGGCGACGGCGGCATGGATTTCCGGCAAAGGGGACAGCAGGTCGCCGAACAGCACCGTCTGGGCATGGCGGGGCAGGGGCTCCACCCGCGGCAGGGGATCCGGCGACGCGGCGGCGCGCGGGTCGGTCATCAGCCGGGCGATGCGGTCGATGGCGGTCTTGCCGTGGTCGGGACGCACGCCGCTGTTCAGCAGCGCCACACGCTCGCCGCCGCGCGCCAACAGGACGGCGGTGGCGAGCGTCAGCAGGTCGGCCCGCTCGCGCTTGGTCGGCAGGCCGGTGGCGGATCGGAAATCCATGGAGGGCGAGCGGTCGCGCCA
Source organism: Azospirillum sp. B21 (assembly GCF_008364825.1). Taxonomy (GTDB): domain Bacteria; phylum Pseudomonadota; class Alphaproteobacteria; order Azospirillales; family Azospirillaceae; genus Azospirillum. Next base: position 4,245 of record NZ_VTTO01000001.1, on the reverse strand, counting down.
CAGCCAGACGCTCTGCGCCGCTTCCCATTCATTCTCGCGCACATAGACCGGCTGGGTCTTGGCTGACTGGCGCCAGTCGATCATCGACGGCGCGTCGCCGGGCTGGTAGCGGCGGAACTGCCAGAAGGTCTCGCCCAGCCCGACGCGGCGCCGGCCGTGCACGCCCTGGGCGACGGTGGCGGCCACCCGCTCCGCCGCGACCAGGAGCGGGGGTAGGGCGGAGGCAAGCTCCTCCGCGCGATGCCGGGCGAGCAGCGTCGTCGCCGCCTGGGTCTTCTGCTGAGGGCTTCGCGGCATCGCGGCTCCGCTCCAGGGGTTACGTCAGAGGCGCGCAGAGGCGGTCGATGACGTCGTCCAGCGTCACCCCGTCGGCCCGCGCGGCGAAATTCAGCGCCATGCGGTGCTTCAGGATCGGCTTGGCCAATGCCACCACGTCGTCCAGCGAGGGCGACAGCCGGCCGTCCAGCACCGCGCGGGCGCGGGCGGCGAGCATCAACGACTGGCTGGCACGCGGGCCGGGACCCCAGGCGACATGCTGGCGCACCTCCATCAGCTCCGACATTTCCGGCCGGCCGCGTCGCACGAGGTCGAGGATGCCGTCGACCACCCCTTCACCCACCGGAACGCGGCGGACGAGGCGCTGCGCCGCCTGCAGGTCGGCCGCGGACAGCACCGTCACCGCGCGCTCGTCGGCGGAACCGGTGGTGGCGATCATCATCCGGCGCTCGGCCTCTCGGTCCGGATATTCGACGTCGATCTGCATCAGGAAGCGGTCGAGCTGGGCTTCCGGCAGCGGGTAGGTGCCCTCCTGCTCCAGCGGGTTCTGGGTCGCCAGGACGTGGAAGGGCTGGGGCAGGGGATGGTACTGGCCGGCGACCGACACGCGATGCTCCTGCATCGCCTGCAGCAGCGCCGACTGGGTGCGCGGGCTGGCGCGGTTGATCTCGTCCGCCATCAGAAGCTGGCTGAACACCGGGCCGGGCAGGAAGCGGAAGGACCGGCGGCCGTTCTCGCCCTCCTCCAGCACTTCGGAGCCCAGGATGTCGGCGGGCATCAGGTCGGGCGTGCACTGGATGCGCTTTTCGGCGAGACCCAGCACGATGCCAAGCGTTTCCACCAGCCGCGTCTTGGCGAGGCCGGGAACGCCGATCAGCAGCACATGGCCGCCCGCAAGCAGCGTGACCAGCGTTCGGTCGATCACCTCCTGCTGGCCGAAGATCACGCGGCCGATGCGGTCGCGGACGGACGCCAGACGGTCGCCAAGCGCCTCGATCTCCTCCATCAGCCGTTGCGGGTCCTCCGGCACGGGTGGCTGCCCCCTCAGGATGTCCTGTGCGCTCAAGGTCTGCTGCTCCCCCGATGATGGGCTGGCCCAGGAATGGGACGGTTCGGCGTGGCAGTCGCGGTCGTCCGCGACGGGAAACACGGGATCCGCATGGTTGGCCCTGTTCCTGCGCGTTGTCGACACCCATTTTCCGGATCCCGCTGCCGGAGCGGGTAGGGCCGGCGGACCATTGGAGTGGACCTAGCGGTCGAGTGTGGCGAAAATACGCATGTTCGGGGACAAAACGGTTCCCAATTCCATGAAGGTCGGTAACGCAATGGCGAAAGACAAGCGCGCAGATGGGCCAACCGTATCGGAAACACCGGTGGATGTTCCGGCCGCGCTGGGACGCACTCCGACGTTGGAGCAGTACGACATCCGCATTGCGCGCGACGGCACCTGGTTCCACAATGGCGATCCGATCCGCCGGATCGAGTTGGCGAAGCTGTTCTCAACCGTCCTGCAGCGCGACGACGAGGGCGATTACTGGCTGATCACGCCGGTCGAACGCGGCCGGATCGTGGTGGAGGACGCACCCTTCGTCGCGGTGGAGATGACGGTGGCGGGCAGTGGGGCCGATCAGGTCCTCTCCTTCCGCACCAACCTCGACCATCAGGTCGAAGCCGGCCCCGACCATCCGATCCGTGTGGCCGTAAACCCTGAAACCGGGGAGCCGGCACCCTACATCCAGATAAGAAGCCGGCTGGAGGCGCTTATCCTGCGGCCCGTGTTTTACGACATGGTGGAGCGCAGCGAGACGCGCCGCACCGAAACCGGCGAGTCCGAGGTGGGTCTATGGAGCAACAAGGTCTTCTTCGCGCTGGGCAGGCTGCCTGGCGACTGAGCCTGGAGGAAGTTCGCCGGCGCTTTCCGGCGATGAGCGACGACGCGGCGGTGGAGAACGCGGTCCGGTCTAACCGGATGGCGCCGAAACACGCTGCCAAAATCCGCGGAGACCACGATCTGAATCCGGATCTGGGGCCGCCGACGACCTTGCGCGAGGCGGCGGTGCTGGTTCCCCTGGTCGACCGGCCGGAGGAACTGACGGTCATCTTCACCCAGCGCACCGCGACGCTGAGCGCGCATGCCGGGCAGATCAGCTTCCCCGGCGGCCGGATGGAGCCGGAGGATGACGGTCCCGAGGATACCGCGCTGCGCGAAACGGCGGAGGAGATCGGGCTGGAGCGTGGCCGGATCGAAATCGTCGGCCGGCTGGACACCTACGTCACCCGCACCGGATTCCGGGTGACGCCGGTGGTGGGGGTGGTGACACCGCCCTTCATCCTGACGCCCGACCCGACCGAGGTGGCGGAGGTGTTCGAGGTGCCGCTGTCCTTCATTCTCGACCCGTCCAACCCGCAGCGCCACAGCCGCGAATTCCTGGGCAAGCCGCGCTGGTTCTACGCCTTCCCCTATCCGCAGCGCTACATCTGGGGCGCGACCGCCGGCATGCTGGTGAACCTGCGCGACGTGCTGGGTGCTGCGGCCCGTGAGGCCGGGGAGGGCGGGACATCCCCCGGCCCGCTCTGACGGCGGTGGAAGACGCGTCGGGAATCGGTTAGCGTCGCCGCGCCATGACCGTCGCCGCACGCCTGTCCCCCCAGCCCTGGATGACCGCGCCCGAAAGCCGGGCGGTGTTCGCCGCCCTCGATGCCGGCGGCGCGGACGCGCGCTTCGTCGGCGGTTGCGTGCGGGACGCGTGGCTCGGCCGGCCGGTGAAGGACATCGACATCGCCACCCATGCTCCGCCGGAGCGGGTGATGGAACTGCTGGAGGCCGCAGGCATCCGCGTGATCCCAACCGGCATCGACCATGGCACCGTCACCGCGCTGTGCGACGGAAAGCCCTACGAGATCACCACGCTGCGGCGCGATGTCGAGACGGATGGCCGCCATGCCCGTGTCGAGTTCACCGATGATTGGGTGGAGGACGCCGCCCGCCGCGACTTGACGATGAATGCGCTGAGCTGCACGCCGGACGGCGCGATGTTCGACCCGTTCGGCGGTCTGGCCGACCTTGCCGCCGGCCGCGTCCGCTTCGTCGGCGAGGCACGGCGGCGGATCGAGGAGGATGTGCTGCGCCTGCTGCGCTTCTTCCGCTTCCACGCCCATTACGGCCGCGGCGAACCCGATTCCGAGGCGCTGGCCGCCTGCCGCGAGTTGGCGCCGCGCTTGCCGACCCTGTCCGGCGAACGGGTGCGGGGAGAACTGTTCCGCTTGCTGACCGCGCCCTGCGCGGCGGCGGTCTGGCGGCTGATGATGGGGCAGGGGATCATGGCCCACCTGCTGCCGGAGGCGATGGACACCGACCGGCTGGACCGGCTGATCGCCGTCGAACGCGACCTCGGCATCACGCTCGACCCGACCCGGCGGCTGGCGGCCGTTCTGGACAGCGACCGCCCCGGAGCATTGCGCGCGGCGGAAGCGCTCCGGCTGTCCAACCACGAGCGCGACCGGCTGCTGGCGCTCGTCGAGCCGCCGGTCGCGCTGGCGCCGTCCGACGACCGCAAGGCATTGCGCCAAGGACTGTACCGCATTGGCGACGGCGAGCTGTTCAGCGACCTGCTCCTGATTGCCGCCGCAATCCATGACGGCCCGCTCGACCTTACCGCATTGCGCGCCGCGATGTCCGTGGCCGGCGACCTGCCGATGCTGCGCCTGCCGATCGCCGGCCGCGACCTGCTGGATCTCGGCATCCCGCGCGGCCCGGCCGTCGGCCAAGTTCTGAAACGTATCGAAGGCTGGTGGATTGCCGAGGATTTTCGGCCTGATCGGGAGGCGTGCCTGGAGATGGCACGCGGCCTGACCGGTGAGCAGCCATCCTGACCCCAGCCAGAAGGGACATATGTTGCGCCCGGGTAGAAGTGTCAGTGGCTGGAGCAAAGTAGGAGTGTCAGCGGGAGCGGCTTCGGCTTGGCGGTG
>NZ_VTTO01000019.1 GCF_008364825.1 Azospirillum sp. B21 | reverse complement strand
TAAGACGTGGGAGAGTAGGTCGCCGCCAGGTCACTCAGGCTCAAGAGACGTCAAACCAAAGCATATACGCTGGCATCGTCACGACATCCATCATCCCATACTGAGACATCCGCGGGGTGGAGCAGCCCGGTAGCTCGTCAGGCTCATAACCTGAAGGCCGCAGGTTCAAATCCTGCCCCCGCAACCAAATCAGCAAAAAGCCCGCCGAGCTTACGCTCGGCGGGCTTTTTGCTGTGCATATTTTGTCCGATGGGCGCGGGGCGTGACATCCGGCCGCTCCGCTTGTCTATGAGCCGAAGGGCACGCTTCGTTTGCCCGGTTCAGGACAAGGAACGCGATGCCATCCATGCTCGATTGCCTGATCGTCGGCGGTGGTCCTGCCGGGCTGACTGCCGCCATCTACTTGGCCCGCTATCGCCGCTCGGCCCTGGTGGTGGACGAGGCGAAGAGCCGCTGCGCCTGGATTCCGACCTCCCACAATCTCGCCGGCTTCACGGGAGGCATCCGCGGCACTGATCTGCTCGCCCGCATCCGCGCCCAGGCCGAAACCTATGGCGGCCACATCGAAACCGGGTCGGTGGCCGCGCTGGAGCGGGTGGCAGGCGGCTTCCGCGCCACGCTGGGAGACGGCAGGGAGGTAAACGCGACCGCCGTTCTGCTCGCGACCGGCGTCATCGACGGCCAGCCGCGGGTACATCATCTTTATGAGGCGATGCAGCGCGGCCAAATCCGGGTCTGTCCGATCTGCGACGGCTACGAAGTCATCGACAAGCGGATCGCCGTTCTCGGCCATGGCGCACAGGCCGTCGGAGAAGCGCGCTTCATTCGTACCTACAGTCCCGCGGTCACGCTGCTGACACTGGGCGAACCGATGACTTTGACGATGGAGGAGCGCACCGACCTCGATGCCGCTGGCATCGCGGTGATCGAGGAGCCGGTGACTGCAGTCGATGCCGGGGCGGACCAGAGCACCCGCCTGACCTTGGAAAGCGGTCAAATCCTTGAATTCGATACGCTCTACTCGGCGCTGGGCATAACCGCCCGGTCCGGTCTGGCCGAGCAGGTCGGTGCCGAGATGGATGCTGATGGGCGCCTGATCGTTGACCGGCACCAGCGCAGTTCGGTTCCCGGCTTCTATGCCGCCGGCGATGTCGTCTCAACTCTCAACCAGATCGCCGTCGCCATGGGAGAGGCGGCGATCGCCGCAACCGCCATCCACAACGATTTGCGGCACCGCGGTTGATCTGCAAAGAAATCCGCAAAGAAAAAGGAGCGGAGCCTTGCGGCACCACCCCCTTTCCGACGTCTCAGGGTACGTGGATCAGACGTCCAGGTTCGACACCTTCAGTGCGTTGTCCTGGATGAACTCGCGCCGCGGCTCGACGATGTCGCCCATCAGGGTGGAGAACACCTCTTCCGCCTGATCGGCGTGGCTGACGCGGACCTGGAGCAGCGAGCGCTTGGTCGGGTCCAGCGTGGTTTCCCACAGTTGGTCCGGATTCATCTCGCCCAGACCCTTGTAGCGCTGGATGGTGACGCCGCGACGGCCCAGTTCCATCACCGTGTCGAACAGGGCGACGGGACCGGTCAGCGCGCGGGTCTCCTTCTGCTTCTCGAAGGCCTTGCCGGCGGTGCCGAACACCCGCTTCAGGTCGGCGGCCAGCCCGTCCAGCCGCCGCGCCTCGCCGCTCTTCAGCAGGTCGACGTCGAACAGATGGCGGTGGGTGACGCCACGGCGGGCGCGGATGACCGCATAGCCGCCCTGGGGCAGGGCCTCGCCGCGCCAGCCGCCATCAACGTCCATCCTGTTCATCCGCTCGGCCACCGCCCTGGCCGCGGCTTCGGCGGCGACCTTGTCCTCGGCCAAGCTGGCGGAGAGTGTGCCGGCTACCGCCGCTTGCTCCACCACCATGGCGTTGCCGACCTTGCGCGACAGCGTGTCGATCGCCGGCCGGGCGGTGCGGGCCTGATCGACCAGACCGGACAGCTGCTCGCCGATCAGCAGGGTTCCATCGGACAGCTGGACCGACAGGTCCCCCAGCGCCGCTTCGACCAGATACTCCTCCAGCGCCCGGTCGTCCTTCAGGTACCGCTCCTTGGCGTTGCCGCGCTTGATGCGGTAGAGCGGCGGCTGGGCGATGTAGAGATAGCCGCGCTCGATCAGGTCAGGCATCTGCCGGAAGAAGAAGGTCAGCAGCAGGGTACGGATGTGGCTGCCGTCCACGTCCGCGTCGGTCATGATGATGATCTTGTGGTAGCGCGTCTTGTCGGCGTTGAACTCGTCGCGGCCGATGCCGGTGCCGAGCGCGGCGATCAGCGTACCGATCTCCGCCGAGCCCAGCATCTTGTCGAAGCGGGCGCGCTCCACGTTCAGGATCTTGCCGCGCAAGGGCAGGATGGCCTGGAACTGGCGCGAACGGCCCTGCTTGGCCGAGCCGCCGGCCGAGTCGCCCTCGACGATGAACAGTTCGGACGCCGCCGGGTCGCGTTCCTGGCAGTCGGCCAGCTTGCCGGGCAGCGAGGCCATGTCGAGCGCGCCTTTGCGGCGGGTCAGCTCGCGCGCCTTGCGGGCGGCCTCGCGGGCGGCGGCGGCTTCCACCACCTTCTGGACGACGCGCCGGGCGTCGGCCGGATGTTCCTCGAAATACTGGGCCAGCGCCTCGCCCACCACCGCCTCGACGACGGGACGAACCTCGCTTGAGACCAGCTTGTCCTTGGTCTGGCTGGAGAATTTCGGATCCGGAACCTTCACCGACAGGACGCAGGTCAGGCCTTCACGGGCGTCGTCGCCCGACAGGTTGACCTTCTCCTTCTTGGCGATGCCGGACTCGGTCGCATAGTTGTTGATGGCACGGGTCAGCGCCGCGCGGAAGCCGGCGAGGTGGGTGCCGCCGTCCTTCTGCGGGATGTTGTTGGTGAAGCACAGCGTCGTCTCGTGGTAGCTGTCGTTCCACTGCAGCGCGCATTCCACCGTCACCACGCCGCCATGCTCGGTCGGGCGCTCGTTCTTCAGCGTGATCGCCGGCTTGTGCAGCGGCGTCTTGGAGCGGTCGAGCCAGCTCACGAAGGCTTCCAGGCCGCCTTCGTAATGCAGGTCCTGCACCTTCGGCTCCACTCCGCGCGCGTCGGTCAGAACCAGACGGACGCCGGAGTTGAGGAAGGCCAACTCGCGCAGCCGGTGTTCCAGCGTGGCGTAATCGAACTCGATGTTGGTGAAGGTCTCGGCCGAGGGCATGAAGGTGACTTCCGTGCCCGACAGCTGCTTGCCCTTCTCCGGCACCATCGGCGCCTCGCCGACGTCGGCCAGCGGCGCCTCGGCGACGCCGTGGCGGAAACGCATGGTCCAGGTGCGGCCGCCGCGCCAGATGCGGAGATCCAGCGTTTCGGAGAGCGCGTTCACCACCGACACGCCGACGCCGTGCAGGCCGCCGGAGACCTTGTAGCTGTTCTGGTTGAACTTGCCGCCGGCATGCAGCTGGGTCATCACGACCTCGGCCGCCGAGACGCCTTCCTCCGAATGGATGTCGGTCGGAATGCCGCGGCCGTTGTCGCGCACCGTGACCGATCCGTCGGCGTTCAGCAGAACCTCGACCTTGTCGCAATAGCCGGCCAGCGCCTCGTCGATGGCGTTGTCGACCACCTCATACACCATGTGGTGCAGGCCGGACCCGTCGTCGGTGTCGCCGATGTACATGCCGGGGCGTTTGCGCACGGCATCGAGCCCGCGCAGAACGGTGATCGACTCCGCCCCGTAGTCCGCCTGCTGGGGCTCCGACTGCGGGAGGTCGTTCTTCAGTGCTTCCTGTGCCATGCGTCGACTATAACAGATTCGGTTGCGGATTCGGCGGTTTAGCGTGCGTGAACACGCCTTTTTTTTGGGTCACGGCCCAAATTTCCACCCCTATCCGGGGCGAATGTGGGCGTCTTCGATGCGGAACCGGCGGGCGTCGTCCCCAAGCGGGTCGAAAACCCCCTCGTCGGTGCCGGTCATCCAGGCCTGGGCGCCCAGAGCCAGGATTTCGCCGAACAGCGCGGCGCGCCGGTCGGGGTCGAGATGGGCTGCTACTTCGTCCAGCAGAAGGATCGGCGCCGCGCCGCGTTCGGCGGCCAGCAGCCGGGCGTTGGCCAGCACGATGGCGATCAGCAGCGCCTTCTGTTCGCCGGTGGAGCAGAAGGCGGCCGGCATGTCCTTGGGCGCATGGCGGACGGCGAGGTCGCTCTTGTGCGGTCCCACCGTGGCACCGCCGGCATCGGCATCGGCGCGGCGGCCGGAGCGCAAGCTGTCGCGCAGCGCGTCCTCGGCCGCCAGCGCCGGACCTTCGTCCAGCCAGCGTTCGACCGTACCGGCGACGGCGAGGTCGGCGCCGGGGAAGGGACCGACCGAGCGGGCGCAGGCGGCGCGCAGCCGCTGCACCACCTCGCGCCGAGCCGCGGCGACGGCGATGCCGGTGGTCGCCATCTGGTCCTCCAGCGCGCCGAGCCAACCTTCGTCGAAGCGGCCGTCGCGCAGCAGCCGGGCACGTTCGCGCAGGGCATGCTCGTAGCGCGACAGCCGGCCGGCATGGGCGGGATCGAAGCCGAAGACCAGCCGGTCGAGGAAGCGGCGCCGTCCGCTCGACCCTTCGATGAACAGGCGGTCCATCTGCGGGGTCAGCCAGACCATGGCGACATGGTCGGCAAGTGCCGTCTGGCCCTTGGCCGGATGGCCGTCGATGCGCACCAGCCGGCGGTCGCGCTCCGAATTGCGGCTGCCGTCATGGGGTTCGCGGCCGGTGCCGATCTCCACCGGGCCCATCGGGGTGTCGAGCGTTGCCGCCACCGCCCAGCCGGCGCCGGGGGGCGAGCCCAGCCGTTCCACCTCGGCCAGCCGGGCGCCGCGCAGACCGCGGCCGGGGGCAAGGAAGCTGACGGCTTCAAGCAGATTGGTCTTGCCGGCGCCGTTCGGGCCGATCAGGGCGACGGGGCGGCGGTCGGGCTCCAGGCGTGCCGACTCGTAGCCACGGAAACGCGTCAGCGTCATCCGCCGCACGGCCAGGGCCGGCGTCAGGGGGGCGGCGGGCACCGAAGCGCCGCCGTTCATCGAAACTGCCGTGTGCTGCAACTGGTCCGTTCCGCCTGGGGCGGGGAGGATCCCCGCAGCCCCATCACACACGCATCGGCATCAGGACGTAGAGCGCGGTGGAGTCGGCGACGTCGCGGATGATGGTCGGCGACGCGGCGTCGGCCAGCGTGAACTGGGCGCCCTCGCCCTCGATCTGCTGCGTGATGTCCAGCAGATAGCGAGAGTTGAAGCCGATTTCCAGCGGGGACTCGGCGTAATTGACCTCCAGCTCCTCGGTGGCGCTGCCGGATTCGGGGCTGGTGGCGGACAGGGTGAGCGCGCCGCGTACCAGCGACAGCTTCACCGCCCGGCTCTTTTCGGTGGAGATGGTGGCGACACGGTCGACGGCGGCGGCGAACAGCTTGGCGTCCACCTCCATCACCTTGTCGTTGCCGACCGGGATCACCCGCTCATAGTCGGGGAAGGTGCCGTCGATCAGCTTGGAGGTGACGACGACGCTGTCGAAGCCGAAGCGGATCTTGTTATCGGACAGCGACAGCTCGATGCGGTCGGCGGCCTCGTCCACCAGCTTGCGGATTTCGGTGACGGTCTTGCGCGGAATGATGACGCCGGGGATGGCGTCCGCCCCATCCGGCAGCGGCATCTCGACCCGGGCCAGCCGGTGGCCGTCGGTGGCGACCGCGCGCAGCACCGGCGTCTCCAGGCTGCCCATCTTGCTCTTGGCGGCGTGCAGGTAGATGCCGTTCAGGTAATAGCGCGTCTCCTCGGTGGAGATCGCGAAGCGGGTGCGATCGATCAGCCCGCGCAGGTCGGCGGCGGCGACCGAGAAATTGTGCTTCAGCTCGCCGCTGGACAGCTGCGGGAAATCCTCCACCGGCAGGCAGGACAGCTTGAACTGCGACCGGCCGGACCGCAGCGTCAGGATCGTGCCGTCGCCGCCGATGTCCAGTTCCACCTGGCTGCCGTCGGGCAGCTTGCGGACGATGTCGAACAGGGTGTGAGCCGGGGCCGTGGTGCCGCCGGGACGCCCGACCGTCGCCGGGACGGTTTCGACGATCTCCAGGTCCATGTCGGTGGCGGCCAGCGACAGTTCGCCGTCGCCCGCGCGCAGGAGGACGTTGGACAGGATCGGAATGGTGTTCCGCCGCTCGACCACACTCTGCACGTGACCCAGGGAACGGAGAAGGGCGGCGCGTTCGATGGTGATGTTCATGCTGGCGTCGTCTCGGCCGGAGGGAGAACTTTTTGCGGACCCACCGGGGTTGCGGACCGTTGTCCGGCCGTCCCGCCCCGAGCGGGCGCGCATCATACCACATCGATGGTTGCGTCGAACCAAATTGTTGCGGCTAAGGCCTTCGGCTGGAGAGTGGTCGCAGCGGGTGCCCCCTCCCCAACCCTCCCCCACTTCGTGGGAGAGGGGGCCAAGTGCGAAGGCAGCGGAGTTCCCTCTCCCGCGTAAGCGGGGGAGGGTTGGGGAGGGGGCATCCGCGCGACCGCTTCGCCTCACTCCCCCCGCCGTCTCCCCTCATGCAGCCGCAGAATGTCAACGAAATCCGCGCTCTGCCAGTTCCTCGACCGGCTCAGCTCGCTGCGCACGCTGCAGACGAAGGCGTCGATCACCGCCCATTCGTCGTCGGCGATCTCGCCCACCGCTTCCAGATAGCTGTGCACCACCCGGTGCAGGCCCTGGCTGACCGGGCTGATCCAGCCGTCCACCGTCTCGCCCATCGCCGCCATCAGCCGGCGGATGCGCAGCAGGTGGGCCATGCGGTGGGCCGGCTTCTCATGCGGTTCGGCCTTCATGGCCTGGAGGAAGGCGAGGCGCCCGGTCTCCACCGCATAGAGGCGCAGCGACTTCAACTCCGGGTTGGCATAGCCGGCATTGCCGAGAGTGCGGCCCCAGCGCCACACCAGTTCCAGCAGCCAGACGATGTCCTCATGGTCGGGCACGGGAGCGTGGCGGGCGGTCATCGCCGCCTGCAGCCGGGCGGCCAGCGCCGGCATCACCGTGCCGGTCAGGTCGCGGCTGACCGCCGCCAGCTCCGCCCGCAGCGCGGGTCCCGTGGAGCGGCTGGCGAGAAAGCCGGTGCCGGACAGCGCCGTCAGCGCACGGTCGAACCGTTCCACCGCCTCGCCCAGCAGGGCCCGGGTCGGGGCGGGAGCCGAGAGGACTCCGCCGTCCTGGATTTCCATGTCGCCCAACATGCCGTCCACCACCTCGCGGATGGTGGTGCAGGCGGCGTGGAAATGGCAGAGCAGGGCGCGCAGCAGCGGGTGCGACTCGCGCACCGCCGGGCCGCCATGCTCGCGCACATGGCGCAGGAACACGTCGTAGCGCCGCTTGACGTTCAGCCCATAGAGCGGGGCGAACCAGGCCAGCACCTGCGACTGGTCGCGGAAGGGCAGGCCGAGATCGCGCACCCGGCGGACGAAGCCGACCATCAGCGCCGACTGGCAATCCACCTCGGCCGACCGCGGGTCGCCGGTGCCCTGCATTTCCTCGATATCGCGGCGCATCCGCTCGGTCAGCGGCACCAGAACCTCGTTGTGCTCCAGCAGGGCGCGGACGAAGCCCAGCAGGTCGCCGTCGATCGGCGCCTTGCGGCCGAGATACTGGGTGCGCAACCCGGCGTCGTGCAGAGCCTCGTCGTTCGCCATCGCCAGGAAGCGGTCGGTCAGCTTGCGGTCGCCGGACATGGCGTAGAGGAAGTCGAGCGCCTCCCGGCGCATCAGTTCGCGCATCACCATCGCGTCGGGGCTGGCCAGCACGGCGTCCAGCATCGACTCGCGCGCCATGGCGTCCAGCCGGCTCTGCACCTCCGCCGCGAGACCGGGAAAGGCGTAGCGGGCCAGCGCCGCCCAGATGCCGCCCATGTCGACCCGCTGGATCAGCGCCGGCACCGACTCCGGCGAGCGGTACAGGATGGGATCGTCGACCAGAAAGGGTTCGAACAGGCTGGTGAACAGCCGGCGCGCCTTCATCGGCCGCAGGCGGTTGAAATGCTCGACCAGCGCGTCGCGCAGATGCCGCGCCCGCTCGCCGTTCGGGCTGGCCGCCCCCTCCACCGCGTCGAGCACGGAGCGGATGGCGTGCATCGGGATGCGGGAGACGACCTCGTCCATCTGGCGGCGGAAGGCGCTGGAGTCGATGGCATCCACGCCCGCCGCGGGGGTGGCGGAGGGGAGGGAGGTCGTGACCGTCGGCGTGCTGTTCATGCGCCCAACACCTCGCGGGATAGTCGTCGCCCGGACGCTTATGATCCCGCGAGATTATTAAATAAGTTTTGCCTTTTCCATGTGTGTCTTTGGCTAAATCTTACGATTGCCGGTATATGCCAATCATTTGCTTTGTAACCTTAGCTTTACCTTTCCCCGGATTTCCGGTCACAGCCCGGTCGCCAACTGCGCCTCCAGTCCGGCGCGATAGTCGGGGTAGGCCAGCGTGACGCCGAGCTGGCGCTTGATGCGGTCGTTTTTCACTCGGCGGCAATCGGCGTAGAAGCTGGCGGCCATCGGCGACATCTCCGCCTGATCGAAGGGAACCAGCGGCGGCGGCTCCACCCCCAGCAGGCGGCAGGCATACTCCACCACCTCGTGCGAGGGGCTCGGCAGGTCGTCGGCCACATTGTAGACCGCGCCCAGCGTCGGCCGCGTCATCGAGGCGCGCAGCGTCCTGGCGATGTCCTCGACATGGATGCGGCAGAAGACCTGACCCGGCTTGTCGACCCGCCGGGCGGTGCCGTCGCGCACCGAATCGATGGCGCTGCGGCCGGGCCCGTAGATACCGGCTAGACGGAACAGATGCATCGGCACGCCATACTGGCGGTACAGGTTCAGCCAGCCGCGTTCCGCCTCCACCCGCCGCTTCTGGCGTTCGCCAGTCGGCTTCAGCCACGCTGCTTCGCTCACCCACTCGCCGCCGGTGTCGCCGTAGACGCCGGTGGTGGACAGGTATCCGGCCCAGTCCAGCGTGCGCAGGTCGGCCAGATCGCGGGCATGCTGGTCCAGCACCGGGTCGCCCTTGGCATCCGGCGGGATGCTGACCAGCAGATGGGTGGTGCCGGCCAGCGCCGCCTTGGCATCGGCCAGCGGCCGGCCGCGGTCGAACAGGAAGGCCTCTATCCCCTGGGCCTCCAGCTCCGCCTTCTTCTCCTCGCTGCGGCAGGTGGCGGCGATGCGCCATCCATCGGCGCGCAGCGCGTCGGCGAAGACGCGGGCGCTGTAGCCGGGGCCGAAGACGAACAGGCGGGGATCGGTCATTGCGGGCGGTTCCGGTTGGGGCAGGGGAATCCGTAACGCCGGGGCGTGGCTTGTGGGCTCGGCTTGCGGGCTTGCGCCCTGCCCGGCGATGGCGGAGTGTAAAGGCACCATGACCCGACGCAATCCTTACCTTTCCGGCGCGCTGGCCCTCGGGCTGTTCGCAGCCCTGCCGGCGGCGCATGCCGCATCCGGTCCCTCGTCCGCCCTGGACCGCAACCGCGAGCTTCAGGCCTGCGCCGCCAAGGCGGAGGCGAACCCCGACGGTGCCAAGGCCGACGCCAAACGCTGGCAGGAGCAGGGCGGCGGCGACCACGCCAAGCTCTGCGAAGCGCTGGCGCTGTTCCACGCCGGCGATTTCAAGGCGGCCGGCACCCAGATTGAGGCGCTGGTGCCGACGCTGGGCAAGGACGATCCCAGGGCCGCCGCCTCGCTGCTCGGCCGGGCGGGCTGGGCGTGGCTGCGTGGCGGCGACCAGGGGCGGGCGGAACAGCTCTACAGCAAGGCACTCGACAAGACGCCGGGCGACGTGGATCTGCTGATCGACCGCGCCTTCGCCCGTGCCGAGGGCGAACGCTTCTGGGACGCCATCGCCGATCTGGACGCGGCGCTGTCGCGCGACCCGCGGCGGGCCGACGCCTATCTCTATCGCGCCACCGCCCACAAGGCGCTGTCCAACTACCGGCAGGCGCTGTCCGACATCGACCATGCGCTGGAGTTGAAGCCCGGCGATCCGGAGGCGATCCTGCTGCGCGGCAACGTCAAGGCGCTGGGCGGAAACCTGGGGGCCGCGCGCGACGACTGGGCGCTGGCCCGCCGCGTCGCCCCCGACAGCGAATGGGGCCGCGCCGCCGCCGACAACCTCGCCCGCACGGCGGAGGTCGCGGGGACTGCGGGTAAGGATAAGGCGAAGGAGCCGCCGAAGAAGGTGCAGTGAGGGGAGGTGTCGGCTGACGATGCCCCCTCCCTAACCCTCCCCCTCCTCGGCGGACCGAAGGTCCGCCCGATCGAGGGAGAGGGGACTGCCGCAGCTCGCAAACTCCACCCTCTACCGCGAAGCGGGGGAGGGAGGGACCCGCGGCGAAGCCGTGGGAGGGAGGGGGCACCCCCAACGAAAAAGCCCCGCCGCGGCAACCGCGGGCGGGGCTTTTTCCTTACCTGAACGGACCCGAACGGCTTACAGCGCCGAGTCGACCCACTGGAACAGCGCACCCTTGGGCAGGGCGCCGATCTTGGTGGCGGCGACGCTGCCGTCCTTGAACAGCATCAGCGTCGGGATGCCGCGCACGCCGTACTTGCCAGGGGTGCCCGGGTTCTCGTCGATGTTCAGCTTGGCGACCGTGACCTTGCCCTCATAGTCGCGGGCCAGCTCGTCGAGCGCCGGGGCGATCATCTTGCAGGGGCCGCACCATTCCGCCCAGAAATCGACCAGGACCGGGCCGGTGGCCTTCAGGACGTCCTGCTCGAAGCTGTCGTCGGTAACCTTGATGGTGGTGCTCATGTGACCTCTAGCCTGGATTCGGAAGCGCCGCGGACCGGTTGTGGAAGGCCGGCGGCCATCGCCCCGTCAGTGGAATTGAGCAAAATGTAGGGCGGAGGCGCCCGGCCGGTCAAGTCACCCCATCTTTCGGGGGACCCGCCGGCCGTTCCTCACGCCACCCTGTGTGCCAGTCCGGCCGCCGCCGCGTCCAGCACCGATGGCGGCAACTCCATGGTGTATGGGCCGTCGGTCCACAGCAGCACGCAGCGCACCCGGCGCCCCGGATAGACCGCCCGCAGCGCCTCGCGGTAGGCAGCCATCTGGCGCCGGTAAACCATTGGCACGTCTTCCAGAGCCCGCGGCGGCGGCCGGTTCGTCTTATAGTCGACGATCCACACCGTGTCCCCGGTCAGGGCCAGCCGGTCAATGCGGCCGGCCAGTGCCCGGCTGCCGTCACCCAGCGCCACCACGCCGACCAGCGGCACCTCCGCCCGCGAATCGGGGCCGAACAGATGCGCGAACTCCGCATGGCTCAGCACCGCCAGCGTCTCCCGCGCGATGGCGTCCTGCTGCTCCGGCGTCAGCTTGTGCGCCGGCCGCGCCAGGAAGCGGCGGCAGGCGGCCTCCCGCGCCCCCTCGGCCAGATTGGGCAGGGTCTGCAACAGCCGATGCACCAGCAGGCCGCGGCGGAAGCGCTGGCCGTCATCGTTGCCGAGCGGGGAGCGCACTGCCGGTTCCTCGCCATCCGGCCGCGACGGGGTTAGCGGGCGCGACGGCTCCGGCTCGCCCGGGGCCGGCTCGGCGATCCAGGGCGGCGGCGGCTCGGCGGACGCACTCTCTTCCGTTTCGACATGGCGCGGCACCGCTGCGGTCTGGGCGCCGACCAGCCGCCAGCCCTCGCCGGCCCAGCCATCGGGGCACAGGCCGGTGAAGTTGAAGTCATGCGGCACGCCGTTCTCGCGCATCGCCTCCTCGACCAGCCGGTACCAGCACTCGTCGGACGGCTCGCGCTTGCCCTGGTGGCCGCAGATGTAGAGCCGGTCCTCGGCCCGCGTCAGCGCGACATAGAGCAGCCGGCGGTATTCCTGGTCGCGCCGCCGGTTGGCCCGCGCCCGCGCCTCGGCGCACAGCGCGTCCTCCTGCGACCGGCGGGCGGCGAACAGCGGCACGGGGCAATCCTCGTCCGGCCACAGGATCGGCGGGCTCTGGGTCGGGCTGCCCAGCGTGTCGGGCAGGAAGACGATCGGCGCCTGCAACCCCTTGGAGCCGTGGACGGTCATGATCCGCACGGTGCCGCCGCCCTGTTCCAGCTCGCGCTTGATCTCCGCGTCGCTTGCCGCCAGCCAGGCGAGGAAATTCTGCAGCGACGGCGGTTCCGTCTTCTCGAAGGCGAGACAGACGGCCAGGAACTCCTCCAGCGGGTCCTGGGCATCGGGGCCGAGCCGCTTCAGGATCGCCCGCCGTCCCGATCGCCCGTCGGCCGGGCAGGGCCGGTTGAGCAGCCCGGCGAACAGCTCATAGGGGGCCGAGAAGTCGGTGCGCGCCAGCAGGTCGCCCAGATAGCGCCGGGCCGGGCGGAAATCCGGCTCGGTCTCCGCCAGCGCCACCAGGGAGCGCCACAGCGTGCCGCGCCGGCCATGGGCGACGCGGAACAGCTCCTCCTCGGTCAGCCCAATCAGCGGCCCCTTGAGCACGGTGGCGAGCGTCAGGTCATCGTCGGGCAGCAGCAGGAAGTCGGACAGCGCCACCAGATCCATGACGGCAAGCTGTTCGGTCAGCACCATGCGGTCGACGCCGGCCACCGGCACGCCGCGGTCCTTCAGCGCCCGCACCAGTTCGGTGACGAAGGCGGTGCGGCGGCGGACCAGAACCATCACGTCGCCGGGCTGCACCGGCCGTCCCTTGGCCTCCAGCCTTTCGCCGCTGTCGATCCAGCCATGCACCGTCGCCGCAATGACCGAGGCGAGGCGGGCCGAGGGGGAGTCGGCGGACTCGCGCGCCACCGGCGGTGCCCAGGCCGGCGTCTCCGTCGCCTCCACCGGCTTCACCGGCGGCCAAAGCTCGACCAGTCCGGCCTGCCCGCGGCGGAAGGCGCGGTGGCGGATCACCGGGCTGGCCTCGGACGCCACGCCGTCGCGGGCACGGTCCAGCGCGAAGACGGCATCCACCGTCTCCAGCACCGCAGCGGTCGAGCGGAAGGAGATGTCGAGGTCCACCCCCGCCCACAGCCGCTCGGCCGACTCCGCCTTGTCCTGGAAATGGCGGCGCATGCGGGCGAATTCAGCAGGATCGGCGCGCTGGAAGCTGAAGATCGACTGCTTCTCGTCGCCCACCGCGAAGACGGTGCGGATCTTGCCGTCCGGGGCGGCGGCTTCCAGCTCGGCGAAGAACTCGCCGGCCAGCGACGCGACGATGGCCCACTGGTCGGGGTTGGTGTCCTGCGCCTCGTCGATCAGGATATGGTCCAGGCCGCCGTCCAGCTTGTACAGCACCCAGGGCACCCGCGGCGTGCCGTCCTTGCCGCTGAGCAGCCGGTTGGCCGCCAGGATCAGGTCGTCGTAATCCAGCAGGGCGCGGGCCGCCTTGCGGTCGCGGTAGGCGTCCAGCATCGCCTGCGCCAGGGTCAGCAGCGCGGTGGTCGATGCGGCGACCCCGGCGGCCTTCACCCGCTCCGCTATCTCCACCAGCCGCTCCGCCTCCTTCTGCAGGGACAGCAGAGCCTGCGGGTAGGCGGTGGCCGGCTTCTTGGTGATCAGCGTCTTGCGCGGACTGCCCTCGGCGGTCAGGAACAGGCGCTTGTAGGCCTCGAAGGCGCGCACCCGGCGGTCGGCGGCGTCCAGCCAGTGCTGGATGGCGATGCCGCGCTCCTGGTCGCCGGCGCTGCCGCCCGACAGCGCCCGGCAGGCCTCGCGCAGGGCCGGCGGGTCGCATTGGTCATCGTGGCAGGCGTGGGTCAGGATCGATTCCTCGGTCACGCCGGGCGGCACCTGGAGGGTATCGTGGATGGCGTCGATCAGCCCGTCCAGCCCGCCGAAGTCTTTCAGCAGCCTTTCCACCTGTCCGCGCTGGCTGGCCAGCTCCGCCAGCAGCTCGGCGAAATCCTCGGGATTCAGGTCGCCGGTCAGCCGGCCCATGGCGCGGCCAAGCGGGCTGTCCGGTTCGGTCCGGCCGGCATGCAGCACGGCGTCGCGCGCCTCGGTCAGCAGCCCGTCGGCGGTGCGCTCGTCCATCACGTCGAAATGCGGCGCCAGCTCGGCTTCCAGCGGGAAGCGGCGCAGCAGCGATTGGCAGAAGGCGTGGATGGTTTGGATTTTCATGCCGCCGGGGCAGTCGACCACCTGGGCGAACAGGCGCCGGGCGTTCAGCCGCGCCTCCATCGACGGCCGCTCGCCGCAGAGGTCGGCCAGCCGATCCTCCAGCGCCTCGTCGGGCAGGGTGGCCCACAGGCCGAGCGTCCGGTTGATGCGGATCGCCATCTCCGCCGCGGCGGCCTTGGTGAAGGTCAGGCACAGGATCCGCGCCGGCGGCGTGCCCGACAGCATCAGCCGCAGCACCCGGTCGGTCAGCACCTTGGTCTTGCCCGACCCGGCAGACGCCCCGACCCACACCGACGCGGTCGGATCGGAGGCCCGCCGCTGCGCCACGTTGGGATCGAGCGGCAGGCTGCGGGGGGGCAGGTCGGTCATGGTCATGCGTAGAGCTTCCGGTGCCGGGTCAGGGCCGGATGCTGATCCAGATGCCGGGGGCGGGGCAAGGGCGAAAGATCAGGTGACCGGGTCGGATCAACCGTCACTTCGACAGGCCGGCGGCCTGCCGCAGCGCGGCGTTGATGCGCGTTTGCCATCCCGGCCCGGTTTCCCGGAAATGCTTCAGCACGTCGGCATCCAGCCGAAGCTTGATCGCTTCCTTGGGCGCTTCGACCGGGGGGCGACCACGGCGGGCCGGCTTGCCGCCCTCCATCACCGTGCCGCGTGCGAACATCTCCGCTGTGATCTCCGGGATCTCGTCGTATTCCTCGGGCTGGATGACATGCTCGTCAACCTTTGCCAAGTCGCTCTTCAGAGAGTCGCTGCCCAAAGCGCGTTTGCTCCCGGTCATTGGCCTTCCTCATCGAAATGATGCGGCGTGCGTCTCCCGCCGGCGTCCAGACCACGATCACCATCCGCCCTCTCAGGTGTCCGATGGAGAGGATGCGAGCCTCGCCATAGTCGAACCGCTCATCGGGAATGTCGATCGTCCGGCCGGCAAACACCTCGGCCGCGTCGGCGAAGTCGAGTCCTCGTTCGCTCAGGGTCCGGTCACGCTTGGCGGGATCGAATGTGATCTTTAGGTGAATTATCGTACCCCCGAAAAATTCCGGCAGCAAGAGAATTTATGGGGGTACAGGAAATTGGGCTATGGCGACGTTTACGATGCCGCTACATCCGGTCCTGAGATGCCTTGCCTGTCTTCCCCAATCCATCCGGCCAATGAGCTGCTGGAAATTGAACGCTCACACAGACGTATGGCAATAAGGCGGCAATTAACCTTCCGGTTGATTTTGATAAGGATCACTCTCCCTCCCCGCCGCCCGACGACCATTCCTGGACACGGGCCAAATGCGCATAGTCGGTGTAGCGCGGCGCCATCGCCGGGCGCGGGCGGGAGCGGTAGGGGGTGTTCGGGTCGTCGAACTGCGCGATCAGCGCTTCCAGTCCGGCCCGCGCTTCTTCCCCCAACACCGCCGGGTCGCCCTTCACCGGCTTTTCCTCGCCGGCCGGGTCGCCGCCGGACAGGCGCCAGAAGGTCAGTTCGGCCACCGCGCCCTTGTCGACTCCGCTGAAGCCGCCGGCCGCGGCGATGGCGGCCTCCAGCGGCAGCTGCGGGGCGAAGCCCAGTTCGATCTCACGCGTGCTCGGCGGGGTGCCGGTCTTGTAGTCGATCACCACCAGCCCGTCGGGGCCGCGGTCGATGCGGTCGGCCTTGGCGGTCAGGGTGAAGGGGCCGCCGGGACCGGACAGCTCCAGCCGGCCCGGCACCTCGGTCGCCAGCGGGCGGATGCGGGGGCGGCGCTCGCGTTCCAGATCGACGAACCAGCCGGCCACACGCTCGAAGCGCGGCCACCAGAAGGCCCAGACATCTGGATGGCTGCGCAGCAGCGGGCCGAAGCGTTCGCGCCCCAGCGCGATCAGCCGGTCGAGCGCATTATGCGGCAGCGGGCCGGGATACTCGCGGACGAAGGCGTCCAGCGTGTCGTGGATGATCTGGCCGCGGTCTGACGCGCCGGGATCGGCGGCGATGGGGTCGAGCGCCCGCAGCCGCAGGGCGTGGCGGGCATAGATGGCGTAGGGGTCGCGCATCCAAGTCTCGATCTCCGTCACCGACAGCTTGCGCGGCCGGGCAGTCAGAGGCGGACGCGGTTCCGGTGCGGCCACCGGCTGCACCCGGTCCGGCTCGTCCAGCCCGCGGGCCCAGCCGAGCCAGCAGGCCCCGCGCTCTTCGATCACGCCGTCCAGATCCAGCGCCTTCAGCACGGTTTCCAGCCGCAAGAGCCAGCGCGACGGCACGGTCGGCGTGCCCTCCACCCGCGCGGCGCGGGTCAGCACCACCTCCGGCGCGCCGCAGGCATGGGCGAAGTCGTGGGCCGACATGCCGACCAGCCGTTCCGGGCTGGGCAGGCCGAAATCGCGCCGCATCGGCCGCGACATCCAGGGATCGGCAGATGCCGCCGGCGGCCATGTCCCCTCGTTCAGCCCACCCAGAATGGTCAGGTCGGGATGCTGGAGACGCGCCTCCATCGGACCCAGAATAGACAGCCGCGGGTGCAGGCCATAGCGGGGACGCACCGCTCGCGCGCTCATCAGCGCGTCGAGCAGCGCCGGGTAATCCTTGGCCGGGATCGCCGGGAAGCCCTCCGCCGCGTCGAGCAGATCGTGGACGAAGCGTGCGGCCTCCTCGCCGTCGTCCTGGCGCCACAGCCGCTCCGCACCGGTCAGCGCGTCGTCGGCGGCCAGCGATTCGCAGAAGGCGACATGGGCGCGCACGAGGTCGGCCAGCGGCGTCTCGGTTGTCAGCGCCTCCAGAAAGGGGGCGGCGCGCTGGCCGATGTCGACCAGCCATGTGCGCAGGAACTCCTGCTGCTCCTCATGGTCGAAGCGGTCGGCCTGTTCCAGCGCCGCCAGCACGCCGTCAAACCCCTCGGCCGGGCGGGGGCCGCGCAGCACCACACGCTCCAGCGCGCGGGCGGCGGCGCGGAAATCCGCCGAGTCGCGGCCGCCGGCCGCCATCGGGTGCTTGGCCAGTGCCAATAGGGCCAGCGGATGGACGCGGCTGGCCACCAGCTCCGCCGTCAGGCGCAGATAGGTGCCGACCGCGGTGTGGGCGAGTGGCTGGCCGCCCGAGTCGTTCACCAGGATTCCCCAGCGTGCCAGCGCCATGGCGACCCGGCGTCCAAGGTTGCGGTCGGGGGTGACCAACGCCGCCCTCTTGCTCGGAGTCTCCAGCACATGGCGCATCAGCAGCGCGATGACCTGCGCCTCTTCCTCCGAGGTGGCGGCGTCGATGCGGGTCAGCCCATCCAGCGCCGAGGCGTCCACACCCGACAACTCGCGCCAGCCCTCGGTGGTCGCCGCCGGTCGCATCGCCTCAGCGATCAGCCGGGCGCGGGCACCGAGCGGCTCCGGTGCGTCGGTCCAGGGCCGCACCTCTTGCCGTTCCACGCCGAGATGGCGGATCAGTTGCGACAGCCCGTGCTGCGGGTGAGATTCATCCTGCTCAATCGCCTGCCAAATCTCTTCCTCGGCCCCGGTGTCGAGGCCAGGCAGCACCACCGCCCCGTGAGGCAGCCGGGCGATGACCGATAGCAGGTCGGACGCGGCTACGATGGAGCCGGTGGAGCCGGCGGCGATCACCATGCCCGGCGGTGGGGCCGCCTGCCAGAGAGCGGCCTGGGTCTCCAGCGTCAGATTGCGGCGCTTGGCCGGGTCGGCTTCTCCGGTCGACTCGAGGATGGCGGGCCAATTGGTAATGATGATGTTGAGAAAATCTAAGGTCTTCTGCCAGTGTTCTGCGTAATCATCGGGAACAAGGTTATGGAGCCGCTCGAAATCGATACGTTCTGTCCATACCGCATCAATTAGCCGTCCCAAATCTGCTCCGAGACGCACCGCCTGCGCCGTGGTTGCCGGCAGCGGGCTTGCCAGGATCAGCCGCGCAAGCGTCATCTGCCGGTTGAGCGGCGAGATCGCTTCCGGCAGGTCGAGCGGAACGTCGGGCAGCTCCTCCTCAGTCAGGCTGAGGTCGCCGGCGTCGAGTTCGCCCAGCGGCGCCATCCGCGGCAGCAGGGTCGGCTGTCCGCCCGAGCGGCGCAGGAAGGCCGCCTGCAGCGCCCGGCAGGCACGCCGCGTCGGCAGCAGCACCGTGACCCCGGCCAGCGCCATCGGATCGCCGCCGACCCGCTCCATGATCCCGGCCGCCAGCATGTCGACGAAAGGCGCGCCCGCGGGGATGCTGTAGACTTTGGGGTGGGTCATGGAGTGTCCGGACTGATGCTTGATGGTGCAGTCGCCGGTTGCCCCCTCCCTAACCCTCCCCCGCCGTTGGCGGTGGAGGGGACTGCCGCCGCTTCGCGGAAGGCACCCTCTCCCGCGTTAGCGGGGGAGGGCTGGGGAGGGGGCACTCAGCAGCAACTCATTCGACAGAATGGATGATACCCCAATACCGCCCTCAATGCGCCACCGCCCGCACGCCGCCGATGGCCAGCAGGTCCTCGGCCTCTTTCAGCCCGGCGGGCGTGCCGATGTGGAACCACAGCCCGTCATGGGCAAGGCCGAACAGCCGCCCCGCCTCCTGCGCGCGGTCCCAGATCAGGTTGGTGGAGAAGGCGCCGTCCGGCGTTTCGGCCGCGAACAGCTCCGGCTTCACGATCTGCACCCCGGCATAGACGAAGGGCGCCAGTTCGCGCTCGGCCCGGCGGGTCAGGCGGCCCAGCGGGTCCATGTGATAGTCGCCGAGCCAGTCATAGCCGACCGCCTTGGTCGTCGCCATCAGCAGCAGCAGCGCGTCCATCTCCGCCGGGTTCCAATGGGATGCCAGGCGGCGCAGAGCCGGCACCGGGCCGTCGAGCCAGAAGATGTCCGCATTCACCGTATAGACCGGCGCCGTGCCCAGATGGGGCAGCGCCTTCTTCACCCCGCCGCCGGTCTCCAGCAGCGTATCCTCCGGCGACAGGGTGATGGCCGGAGCCACCCGGTCCTTCAAATGCTCCCCGATCATCGCGCCCAGATAGTGGTTGTTGACCACCGCCCGGCCGACGCCGGCCGCCGCCAGCCGGTCCAGCGCATGGTCCAGCATGGGCTTGCCCAGCACCGGGATCAGGGGCTTCGGCATGTGGTTGGTCAGCGGGCGCATCCGTAGGCCCTGGCCGGCGGCAAGAACCATAGCGGTGTCGGGAATGATCACGGTCATCTCAGATCGTCTCCGGAACGACGAAGGCGGCGCGGTCCTCGGGTGGCAGATGGCGGTCGAACCAGGCGGCGACCGGCCCAAGCTCCGGCTTCGCCAGCTGCGCCTCCAGCAGGCGCCAGACCCGCGGCAGATGGACAAGGTAGGACCGCCGGCCCTGGCTCAGCGCCAGACGGACGAAGATGGCGACGATCCGCGTGTGGCGCGCCGCCCCCAGAACCGCCATGGCGCGGCGGAAGGCGGCGGCATCGGTGTCGGGGAACGCGGCGAGGTAGCGCACGACCATCGCGTCCGCCAGATCGGGCGCCACGTCGCGCCGCGCATCCTCCAGCAGCGAGACGAGGTCGTAGGCCCGCGGCCCCCAGCCCGCGCTTTGGAAGTCGATCAGCCCGGCCGCCCTTACTGCCGGCCGCGGCAACCGCATCAGGTTGTCGACATGATAATCGCGCAGCAGAAGCGACGGCGCCCCGGCGCAAACCGGCTCCAGCACCGTCCGCCAAGCCGTATCGAAATCGGAACGATCCTGTTCGCTCAGGGGATGCCCCAGCGCCACCGGCACATAGGCGTCGATGAACAGCCGGGTCTGTGCGATGAACAGCGCCGGATCGTAGACAGGCAGGGCCAAACGTCCCGCCGCTCCCTCGGGCAAGCCGTGATGGAGGACGATCAGCGCGTCGGTCGCCATTTCGTAGAGCGGTTGCGGATCGGCACCGTCGGCCAGCAGGCGGGAGAATGTTTCGCTTCCGAAATCATCCTGTATCGCCAAGCCTCGTTCCACATCCGATGCGATCACGGTGGGAACAGACAGTCCGATGCCGGCCAACTCGGTGCCGATGGCGATGAAGGGCACGAGGTCGTCGGCCGGAGCCGGCGTGTCCACTAGGATCAGCGTTCCGCCATCGGCCTTGCGGAGGCGCTCATAGCGGCGGGCGGAAGCATCGCCGGCCAGCGGTTCCCGCACGGCTTCGGCCAAGCCGTTGGCGGCCAGGAAGGCGGCGATCTCCGCCTCCCGCGTGGAGGACAGGTCAGCCATCACAGCGTCCAGTCGGCGGCGGCCACCCGCGCCGCCAGCGCGCCATGGCCGGTCAGCGTGGCGCGGCGGGCGTCGGGTCCGTCATGCTCCATCGTCACCTCCACCCGGTCGGGCGGCAGCAGCGGACCCAGCCGGTCCGGCCATTCCACCAGCGCCACGGCCTCTGCCCGCGCATCGTCCCAGCCCAGCTCGTATACCTCGTCCGGTCCCGACAAACGGTAGAGGTCGAAATGCCAGACCGGGCCGATTGCGGTGTCGTAGGTCTGCACCAGCGTGAAGGTGGGCGACGGCACCTCGGCGTCCTCATGGGTGACGCTGCGGATCAATGCCCGCGACAGCGCCGACTTGCCGGCGCCGAGATCGCCGCGCAGCGCCACGAGGTCGCCCGGCCGCAGGAGGACGCCCAGCCGGCGGCCCAGTGCCGCGGTGGCGGCTTCGTCCGGCAGCGGTACGGCGAGGGTGTAGGGGGAGATGTCCGACATGGCGCGGATACTGTGCGAAGCCGCCGCCCGCCCGCAAGCCGTAAAGAAGGGTGGGTCAGCGGCAGGCTTACCGGCCGACCCGCCGCTTCGGCGACAGCCGGTCCGCCGCACCCGCTCCCGGTCCGGCTCCTTCCGCAGCACCGGCCACCACCAGCCGCGGCGCCTTGTTGAAGTTCATGGTGATCATCAGCGTCAGCGCACCGTTGATCAGGTGCAGCATCTTGTCCGATGCCACCGGCAGGGGAATGCGCCGGCCCATGCAATAGCCGACCAGCGCCGCCGTCACCTCGGCTTCGGCCAGCACCAGTTCGGTCACCGCGCCGTCATCGTCGGTGATGGATAGGCGGGTCTCGATGCCCTCCTGCTCCGGCCCCTCGTTGCGGTGGTAGACGATCCTGGATACGGTGCCGACCGGCAGCGGATCCTTCACCCGGCGCCGGCGGTCGAGCACGGCCCGCACAACCTCCTGGTCGGTGAAGACCAGACAGCGAAGTTCCTTCATTCCGGGCCTCCACCCGACTGGCATCCGGACCGGCCTCCGGGCTGCCAGGCCCGGCCATCCGCCGTACGTTCCTACTGTCGGTCTTGCACTCTCCGGTGCGCAATCGACAAATTTAAGCGAATTTATGCGAAATTGCGAAACCTGCGCCGCCATCCCCCGCCGCACCCGGCCCCATGCGCGACACAGCACCGCTTTCCCTTTGCTGGGGGTTGACCCGGCCGGGAAATGCGGACAATGGAAGGACCATTCGCGCACCTTCATCCCCTCACCCGGCATCCTCCACCCGGCACCCCGTCTCAAGGAATTGGCTTTCATGTCGCAGACCGCATCCAGCAACGACGTCCTCACCACCGATGTCGTCATCGTCGGCGCCGGCCCCGTCGGCCTGTTCGCCGTGTTCGAATGCGGCATGCTGAAGATGCGCTGCCATGTGGTGGATGCGCTGGACATGGTCGGCGGCCAGTGCACCGCGCTCTACCCGGAGAAGCCGATCTACGACATCCCGGCCCACCCCTCGATCGAGGCGGCCGACCTGATCGACCGGCTGGCGGAACAGGCCGCTCCCTTCGCGCCCACCTATCACCTGGGCCAGCAGGTGGAAAAGCTGACCCGCCAGGACAGAGGGCGCTGGCTGGTGGAGACCAGCATCGGCACGAAGATCGACGCCCAGGCGGTGATCATCGCCGCCGGCAGCGGCGCCTTCGGCCCCAACCGCCCCCCGCTCGACGGGCTGGAGGCCTATGAAGGCAAATCGGTCTTCTACATGGTGCGCCGCCGCCAGGACTTCGCCGGCAAGAAGGTGGTGATCGCCGGCGGTGGCGACAGCGCGGTCGACTGGGCCATTTCCCTGGCCGATGTGGCGGAGCGCGTCTACGTCGTCCACCGCCGTCCGAAATTCCGCGCGGCGCCCGAAAGCGTGGCCCGCATGGAAACCCTGGTTCGCGAGGGGCGGATCGAGATGGTGGTGCCCTACCAGCTCTCCGGTCTGGACGGCGAGAACGGCCAATTGACCGCCGTGCGCGTCGCCACGCTGGACGGCGAGGAAAAGGCGCTGCCGGCCGATGCCCTGCTCGCCTTCTTCGGCCTGTCGATGAATCTCGGCCCCATCGCCGACTGGGGCCTGGATCTGGAGCGGAGCCACGTCGCGGTTGCCCAGCCCGGCTGCGCCACCAACGTGCCGGGCGTCTTCGCCATCGGCGACATCGCCACATATCCGGGCAAGCTGAAGCTGATCCTCTGCGGCTTCGCCGAGGCGGCCCAGGCCGCCCACTCCATCCGCCCGCTGGTCTATCCGGGCGAGGCGCTGCATTTCGAATATTCCACCTCGAAGGGCGTGCCCGGCGCGGCCTGATCCCGATTCCGTTCAAGTACTGGAGACGCAGAACAAGATCGACACGGATGTCACGGATTTGAACACGGATTACACGGATGTGGCGTTGCCGCAGCATCGCTTTCCCCGGAAGTCCGGAGCGCAACCAAGCTCAAGAAAAATCCGTGTAATCCGTGTTTAAATCCGTGACATCCGTGTAGATCTTGCCCCCCGTCTCTACCCCTTCCGGGAAGAGGGCATCCAGACCGCCGCCGAAGCCGCTTCGCTTGCGCTCTCCCGCGCCGCACCGCATCATCGCGGCAACGAAAACGTCGCCAACGACGAGACGGGGGAGTTTGCCATCATGTCGACCGCCAAGCAGCGCGTCACACAGCGCGTCACCCTGGCCGCCATCGCCGGACTGGCGCTGGCCGCCGCATCCCAGGCCGCTCTGGCCCAGCCGCGCACCGACCTCGTCGTCGGCATGGCGCTGGAGCCGCCGCACCTCGATCCGACCGCCGGGGCGGCGGGCGCCATCAAGGAAGTCACCTACGCCAACCTGTTCGAACCGCTGCTGCGCGTCGATGGCGACGGCAAGCTGGTTCCCGGCCTGGCGGAGCGCTGGACCGTCTCGGAAGACGGGCTGACCTACCGCTTCACCCTGCGGTCCAACGCGAAATTCCACGACGGCACCGCCGCCGATTCCGCCGACGTGAAGTTCACCCTGGACCGCGCCCGCGCCGGGGACTCGGTGAACGCGCAGAAGGCCTATTTCGCCCCGATCGCCAAGGTGGAAACGCCGGACCCGCAGACGGTGGTCGTCACCCTGTCGCGCCCCGACGGCCTGTTCCTGTTCCACATGGCCAGCGGCGACGCCGCCATCGTCGCCCCGGAATCGGCGCCGACCAACAAGCAGAAGCCCGTCGGCACCGGCCCCTTCAAGTTCGACCGCTGGGTGGCCGGCGACCGCGTCGTGCTGGTCCGCAACCCCGACTATGACGGCGTGAAGCCCAAGCTCGACCGCGTCACCTTCCGCTT
This sequence comes from Azospirillum sp. B21, assembly GCF_008364825.1. Lineage (GTDB taxonomy): Bacteria > Pseudomonadota > Alphaproteobacteria > Azospirillales > Azospirillaceae > Azospirillum. Next base: position 86,937 of record NZ_VTTO01000019.1, on the reverse strand, counting down.
CGTCAGCGACCCTGCCGCCCAGGTGGCGGCGCTGAAGGCCGGCGACATCGACGCCTTCACCCTGTTCAGCACCTACGAGGCGCTGCCGGAGTTCCGCAACGATCCGAAATTCGCGGTGACGGTCGGCTCGACGGAAGGCGAAACGGTCCTGTCCACCAACAACGCCCGCAAGCCCTTCGACGATGTCCGCGTCCGCCGCGCCATGGCCCACGCCATCGACCGCAAGACGCTGATCGAGGGTGTGCTGTACGGCAACGGCGCCGCAATCGGCAGCCATTTTCCGCCGCACCGCGAGGGCTATGTCGACCTGACCGGCCTCTACCCCTACGACCCGGCCAAGGCGAAGGCCCTGCTGGCCGAGGCCGGCTACCCGAACGGCTTCGACACCACCCTGCGCCTGCCGCCGCCGCCCTATGCGCGGCGCGGTGGCGAGCTGGTCGCCGCCATGCTGGCCGAGGTCGGCATCCGCGCGAAGATCGAGCCGGTGGAATGGGCGGCCTGGCTGGAAAAGACGTTCAAGGGCAAGGATTACGACCTGACCATGATCGCCCATACCGAGCCGCTGGACATCGACATCTACGCCCGGCCCGACTACTACTTCAATTACAGGAGCGAGCGCTTCAACGCCCTGAACGAGGAGCTGAACCGCAGCCAGGACGCGGCCAAGCGCAACGCGCTCTACGGCGAGCAGCAGAAGATTCTGGCAGAGGATGCGGTCAACGGCTTCCTCTTCATGCTGCCGTCGGTGACGGTGCAGAAGGCCGGCCTGACCGGCATGTGGGTCAACCGCCCGGTCCAGGCCAACGACGTCACCAACGCCGCCTGGAAATAGCGTCGAGCAAGTAAGGATAGCCCCAGCGTGCTCGCTTTCCTGCTGCGACGGCTGGCCAGCCTGATCGTCACCGTCTGGCTGGCCACAATCGTGGTCTTCACCGTGCTGCAGCTGGTTCCCGGCGATCCGGCGCTGCTGATGCTGGGCGTCAATGCCCAGCCCGATACGCTGGCGGCATTGCGCAGCCAGATGGGTCTCGACCAGCCGATCCTTACCCGCTACCTCGACTGGGCCGGCGGGCTGGCGCGCGGCGATCTCGGCGTCAGCCTGACCTACGCCCGCCCGGTGGCGGAGCTGGTGGTGGAACGGCTGACGGTGACCCTGCCGCTGGCCCTATTGTCACTGGCGATCAGCACGGTGCTGGCCCTGCCGCTCGGCCTCTATGCCGCGGCGCGGCGGGGCAGGGGCGGCGACTGGGCGGTGCTGGGCTTCGCTCAATTGGGCGTGTCGATGCCCAGCTTCTGGATCGCCATCCTGCTGATCCTGCTGTTCTCGCTGACCCTGCACTGGTTCCCGGCCGGCGGCTTTCCGGGATGGGGCGGCGGCATCGGTCCGGCGCTGCATGCGCTGGTGCTGCCGGCCCTGGCGCTGGCGGTGCCGGAGGCCGCCATCCTCGCCCGCGTCACCCGCACCGCCGTGCTCGACACGCTGGGCGAGGACCATGTCCGCACCGCCCGCGCCAAGGGGGTGGGCCGCACCGCCGTCCTGCTGCGCCACGCCCTGCCCAACGCGCTGATCCCGGTGGCGACGGTGCTGGGACTGCAGATCTCCTTCCTCGTGGCCGGGGCGGTGGTGGTGGAGAATGTCTTCACCCTGCCGGGGCTGGGCCGGCTGCTCTATCAGGCCATCGGCCAGCGCGACCTGATCGTCGTGCAGGGGGTGGTGGTGCTGCTGGCATTGTTCGTGGTGGTGGTGAGCGCGCTCGTCGACATCGCCTGCGCGCTGGCCGACCCGCGGCCGAAAGGGGTGTCGTCTTGAGGCGGCAGCTTCCCCTCTCCCTCCATCTCGGCGCCGTCCTGACCCTGCTGCTGGTCGCCATGGCGCTGCTGTCTCTGCTGTGGACGCCCTATCCGGCGGAGCAGGTGCGCGTGATCGCCCGGCTGAAGCCGCCCAGCGCTGCCCATTGGCTCGGCACCGACCATTTCGGGCGCGACGTGCTGTCGATGATCATGGTCGGCGCCCGCAACTCGCTGTCGGTGGGGGCGGCGGCGGTCGGGCTCGGGCTGTTGGGCGGCGTTCCGCTCGGGCTGCTGGCCGCCGGGCTGGGGCGCTGGGGGGACGAGGTGGTGGCGCGGCTGGGCGATCTGGTCTTCGCCTTTCCCGCCGTACTGACGGCGATCCTGCTGACCGCGGCGGTGGGTGCCGGGGCGATCAACGTCGTGGTGGCGCTGGCCCTGTTCAACGCCGCGGTCCTGGCCCGCGTCACCCGCGGCGCGGCGCTGGCGGCGTGGCGGCGGCCCTTCGTCGGTGCGGCGCTGGCGCTGGGGCGGGGACCGCTGTCGGTGACGCTGGTGCATGTGCTGCCCAACATCGCCGGGATCATCGTGGTCCAGGCCACGGTCCTGTTCGCCGTCGCCATCGTCAACGAGGCGGCGCTGAGCTACCTCGGCCTCGGCATCCAGCCGCCCAGCCCCAGCTGGGGCAAGATGCTGGGCGACGCCCAGACCTATCTGTTCACCGCGCCGCTTCAGGCGGTGTTTCCCGGTGTCGCCATTGCGCTCTGCGTGATGGGGCTGACGATGCTGGGGGATGGCCTGCGCGACTGGCTCGACCCGCGGCATCGGTCGTCGGGGGTGATGTGAGGGGGTAACGCTGCAAGGAGCGGCAACATCTCACCCCACCGGCCGCGTCCGCTCCGACAGCTCGATCAGGTCCATCAGCTCGTTGCTTTTCCAATAGCGCGACTTGCCGACTTCGGTACGCGCCGTGGCGACGAGGTCGTCGATGATCGCCTGCTCCTCCGCGCCCAACTCCCCGCCGCGCTCCAGCCGGTGCGACAGCAGGCGGGTCATGTTGTGGCTGAAGGTGGGGATCCAGGCGCTGACGCGCTGGCCGAACACGCCGGCGATGGCGTTGATCCGCAGGAGATGTTCCATCCGTTCGTCGAGCGGGTCGGCATCCTCGAACTTCATCGCCTTCTCGACGTTGGCGCGCAGCTCCTCCAGCAGGTTTTCGCGCCATTTCACCAGATCGTAGGTCTCGAACCCGAAGTCGCGCGACATCGCCTGCCAGCGCCACAGCAGCCGGTCGAGCCACACCACGTCGCCATGGTCGATCACCGGCTGGCGCCGGGCGGCGGCGGCCTGGGCGGAGCGTTCCATCGCCACGGCAGCCACCCGCGCCCCGATGATCTTGGCCGCCTGGGTCCAGGCATTGCGGAAAGCCGGCTCGCTGCGCCGATCCTCCATCAGCCCGGCGGAGATGGCGGCGTGGACCAACTGGTCCAACCGCTGCACCAGCGCCTCCAGCCGCGCCTTCTCCTTGGCGCTGGGCCGGATGGCGGAGCCGGGAACCCGGTCGTTCAGCTTGAGGATGACGGTCAGCGCCGCGGTCAGCGCGCGGGTGACGCCGACGAAATGGCCGGTCAGCGCCGCGGTCATGGCATCGCCGCGGCCGGGATCAACGCCGCTCTGCCGGATATAGAGCGCCGCGACCGGATAATTGCGCTTCACGGTCAGGACCGACAGCGGCAGCAGGTTCGCCAGATCGTCGCCGCAACGGTCGCGCAGCTGCTCCGTCGCGTCCTGCAGCAGGTCGGCCAACCGGTTCGCCTCCGCCTCGCTGCCGCAGGTGGCCGGGAACTCCTCCAGCCGGTCGGCGACAGGCTTCACCGGTCCTTCGGCATTGGCCAGAACCAGATGCATCAGCCGCAGCGTGCCGATGTCGATGGCCGGCGTCTTTTCCAGGAATCCTGACATCAGGCGGGTGCGGCGCGGCCGGTTGCGCGACAGGCCGGCCAGCAATTCGTCCGTTGCCTTCTTGTTCGCCAGCACGGCGTCCAGATGCTTCACCGCGGCGACGCGCATCCGCTCCTTCATCACCATGGCGACGGGGGAGCGCAGGATGCGGTCGATCACGTCGCCGCGCGCCATCTCGTCCAGCGTCTCCTGCGCCTCCACCGCCAACAGCGGGAAGGCGTCGCGGCTCAGCGCCTCCCACAGGGCGCCGACATCGACGCGCTGCAGCATGCCGGGGATCGACAGGCCGGCGTGGTACAGCACGTCGTCATCGATCAGGAAGGCTTCGAACAGGTTGGTGAACAGGCGCCGAGCGCGGTTGGTGCGCTGGCGGTTCAGATACTCGATGACATATTGGCGGACGAGCTGGACCCTATCGGTCGGCTCGCTGTCCATGCCCTCGATCTCGCTCAGCAGGCTGTAGACGAGGCTTGCCGGCAGCCGTGCCACCAGCGCGTCGATCTTCTGCCGCAACTCGTCCTGGTGCAGGTCATCCGGGCGTATATCGCCGGTCGAATCGTCGGTCATGCGCGGGCCGCCACGCGATGTTGGTAAGGCGCTGGCGGGCGCAGACGCTCCGCCGGGCGCCATTTAGGACGCAAACGGTAAATTTTTATGTAATGAGCGGGAAAACGGGAACCGGCGCACCGGCATGGCCCCCGCAGCCGCGGGGAGCCGTGCCGGTGGCTGGCCGTCAGCTCTGCCGCAGCTTGGCGATCGGCTGCGAGAACTGCAGCTCGATGTCCCAGGGGAAGTGGATCCAGGTGTCCTGGCTGACTTCGGTGATGAAGGTGTCAACCAGCGGCCGGCCGGCCGGCTTGGCGTAGACGGTGGCGAAATGCGCCTTCGGCAGCATCTTGCGCACGACTTCCGCCGTCTTGCCGGTGTCGACCAGGTCGTCGATGATCAGCCAGCCCTCGCCGTCGCCGGCATTGGCGCCCTCGACACCCTTCAGCACCGTCGCATTGCGCTGCTGCTGGTGGTCGTAGCTGGAGACGCAGACGGTGTCGATCATGCGGATCTCGAGTTCGCGCGCGATGATCGCCGCAGGAACCATGCCGCCGCGCGTGATCGCGATGATGCCCTTCCACGGGCCACGGTCGATCAGGCGCCAGGCCAGCGCCTTGGCGTTGCGGTGGAGCTCTTCCCAGGACACCGGGAAATGCTTGTTGAAGGGGGCTTCGGCCACGGGACTGACTCTCCAAAAACAGCAAGGGGACTGTATAACCCAGCCGCCGCCGCCCGGCAATCGGGGGCGATTCGTACGCGGTGGACCGACCGTCGCAGGGGGCGCGCAGGGGCGTGGGAAGGCAGGCGAAAATTCGTGAAAAAAGCGCTTGCGGGGCAGGGGGGCTTTGAGTATGTTGCGCGCCTCGACGCCGACGGCCTGCCGCCGACGCCGGGACAGACGGTGGATAAGGCGCCCGTAGCTCAGCTGGATAGAGCATCAGACTACGAATCTGAGGGTCAGGAGTTCGAATCTCTTCGGGCGCGCCATCCTTTCTGTTCGACAAGACGGGCCACCTCCGCGGTGGCCTTTGTCGTCTGGGATACCGTCGAAATCCGCAAGAAAGCTTCGCGTTTTTCGTCGTGAAAAGCTCTTGCCTTCGATGACGGATTTGAGTAGGTTGCGCGCCTCGACGCCGGGGGACACTTCGACGGCGAGACGTTTGGTGGACAAGGCGCCCGTAGCTCAGCTGGATAGAGCATCAGACTACGAATCTGAGGGTCAGGAGTTCGAATCTCTTCGGGCGCGCCATCCTCCAAGAAAACAGGTATTTACGAATGGGCGGCCTCTGGCCGCCTTTCGTGTTTCCGGGGTTTCCTACCGCGCTTCTTCCTGCGCCCCTTCATCCCTGGCGGGCAGTGGATACCGAAAATGCGGGAAAAGCTGTCGGAAACCGGCAGAACGCAGTCGAGCGGAAAGCCCGACTGTTCGGGATTTCCGCTCGACTTTGGTCAATTGGCGCAGTTCCCAGGCAATTCTCCTTCGCGGGCACGGGCCCGTGGAGACATCGTTGCTGCCCTGTTGCTTGCGATGCCGGGGGCCGGCCTTGCGCCTGTCAGGATCAGACGGACTTGAACCACGCCCACGACTTCAGGAACGTGAAGCGCCCCAGAATCATGGCCAGAAAGGTCATGACGGACAGAAACCCGAAAATGCTTCCCGTGGCGCTGTTATGAAGAATCATGGACAGCACCGCGAGCACGCCGGACGCGAGCAGGATCAGCAGACCCTTCTTGCGCCCTTGCGAGGTGAAACCCCTGGCCCACATCGCGCTGCAGTGAGCGCAGGTGTCGAATCCGTTCCGCACGTCGCTCCCGCAGAAACCGCAAATACCGTCGTGCCGCATGTTCGGTGTCTCCTGAAAAAATCGTTCTGATGACTGGCCCGGCTGAGGCCGAGGCCTCCGTCACAGCTTCGGCGCCGCCGCCGGCGTAGCCGATTTGCGGTAGAGTTCCTCGCCGGCCTTCTGGAACTGCTGGAATGCCTCCTCCAGCGTAAGGACCTTGTTGGCGACGTAGTTCGCTGTGACCTCCAGTGTCCGCACCCGGTTGCCATCGGATGAATGGGTGAACGCCGTGGCCATGATCTCGACGGCGTGTCCGGTGGCGAGGCGGCGCTTTTCGTCGGCCAGTTGATCGACTTGGAAGGAGGAGTAGACAACCCAGCAGCCGGATGTCGGGCATGGCTTTGGGCCTTTCGTGTCGAACACCCAGGTCAGCCGGTACATCTCCGATGCCCGTCCGGTGACAGCGGGCTTGTTGTGCGACGGGTTTCCGTATTTCGAGACGAGTTGCGCCAGCACCGCGCCGGCTTCGGGTGCCGTGCGCGCGTCCTCGAACGTCAGGCGGCGGGTCATGTTCACGACCGTGTTGCCGGTGGCCGGAGTGCCGAACAGCACCGAAATCTCGTCGCCTGGCTTCGTGGCGGCGATTCTCGTGGTGTAGACCTGCGATTCCAACGGAATGGACTTATAGGAAATCCCGATCGTTCCCTCGGAGACGTTCAGGACATCGCCATATTCCTTGATCAGCGCGGCCTTGGCCTCCGCTGCCGACATGGTCGGACCGAGGGTCAGGATCCCCATGTCCAGGCCGTTGTATTTGGCTTCGATGGCGGAGGCGCTTTTCTGAAGCGCCAATTCCTCCGCCCGTGCCGGCGAGAACACGGAGACGACGGCAGCGAGTGCGAGAGCGGCAGCGGCAGCGGTCGAAAGCCGTTGGGTGGACATCCGCGATTCCTTCCGTTGCTGAATGGGTGGTGAAGTGGGGCGCGTCACGGGGATCAGCCCTTGAGCGCCCGCTCGTCCATGCGCGCTGCGCGGCTGGCCGGATCGGGGTGGGTGGCGAGCATCTGGGCGATGGCGTTCGAATGGCTCTGGGACAGCGCCGCAAGTTTGCGCAACGCGGCGGCGGGGGCGGTCTTCGAGGCTCCGGCGCGGACGGCGACGTCGTAGCCGTAATCGTCGGCTTCGCGTTCGTTCTCCTGGGAAAACTGCGCCTTGACCACTTCGGAGACGAGCGCGCCAGCCTGCGACGCATTGACGTTCAAGCCGCCGGAGGATGACGCCAGCTTGACCAGCCCGGACATGGCGTAGGCCGTTTGGAAGCGCTTGCGGGCATGGCCATGATAGACGTGCCCGATCTCGTGCCCGATCACGAACAGCAACTCGTCGTCGCTCATGTGATCCATCAGGGCGCTCATGATGCGGATGCTGCCGTCCGGCACCGCGAAGGCGTTGATGTCCTGGGAGATGTAGACCTTGAAGTTCAGCGGTCGTCCGTTGACGCTGTCGTAAGCCTTCGTGAGCTTGGCGAGCCGGCGTGCGTATTTGCTTTGCGCCGGTGCGATCCGGTTCGAGGCGTCCATCGAACGGATGCCAGCAAGCGACGTCTGCGCCATTTGCTCGTCAGTCATCGTGGCGGCATTGAACATCTCAAGGCCGGTATTGAGCAGGTTGGCGTTCATGGGGCCGGTCTGACAGCCGGACAGAAGCAGGCCGGCACCAAGAAGCGTGGCCAGAGCCAGCGGGGTACGCATGCGGGTTTTCCTTTTCCAGTTCCAATCTCCGCCTGGGAGGCCTTGCGTCGGAACGCCCCAGCAGCGCGATTGATGTCCCATCTTTTGGTTGTTGATGCCGTGGACGGCCTATACCTTTGATCGGAACGGCAAACGATGTGAAAGCGTGATCAAGAAAATCTTATTTCGACGATCATCCTCTGATTTCATCTGATGCCATCTGCGAAGAACACCGCGCCCGCCGGACGGAGTTTGTGGTGTTCGAGATTGGCTGCGGCAAAAACTCGCGCGCTTTTTAAGTTCTTTTGTTGTGAATCGCGACTACCAGATCTGGTAGGGATCGTCGGCAGGGAGACGGCACCGCCGAAGTCTTGGGGAGCATTCGCCGAATGCGTATAGATTTTCTTGACAATGTAAGATTGCTTGATTCATGCGAAACCGCTGAAGATGTTGTCCACCTTATGGACGGTGTGGCGCGGAAACTCGGCTTTTCCGGTGTCAGTTTTCTAGATGTCCGCATGATATCTTCAGGGGCCAGGACGGAAATCACGCCTTATTACCTGACGACGGCACGGACGGACTTCATCGCCGACTATGCCGCCCAGCGCATGTATGAGATCGATCCGGTTGCCCACGAGGTGCGGCGGACCAATCTGGCCTTTTCCTGGAGCGAGTTGATGCAAAGGCGGGCCAGCGGCGCGCGTTCGGGAAGCGGGGAGGATGCGAATGCCGTGATGGGATTTGCCTTCGACCACGGCTACCAAAACGGTCTGACCCTTCCCTTTCATGGCGTCTCGGCAGATGGCTCCCCCGTTTCCTCCCTGACGACCATGTTCTGGTCGGAGTCGGGGGAAGAGTTCGACAATCTCGTCGCGGATGCGCGGCTGTCGCTGCAAATGTTCATTCACTGCTGCAACGACCGCGTGGCGGTGATCCGGGGAAGCGAGAACACCAAATCCGTGGGCGAGACGCCGACCCTGTCTGCGCGTGAACGCGACTGCCTGTCCTGGGGGGCGCAGGGGAAGACCGCGGCCGAGGTGGGCATCATCCTCGGGATCAGTGAGAATACGGTGAATTTCCACTTCAAAAATGTGATGCGGAAACTATCCGTCCATACCAAGACCCATGCCGTCACGCGGGCCATCTCTTTGGGGCTGATCGCGCCGTAACCTGCGGCGGCCGGCATGGGGCGCTTCCAGGCGGCGTTTGTCGTTTCACGACTTCGTCGCTCTGGCGCGAGCCCCGGTGGCTCCTCTACACTTGTGGCCCGCACCACTGGATGCATGGCCATGCCCCGCAGCGACTTCTATCCGCCCATCGACCCGTTCCAGACCGGCACGCTCGCCGTCGACGGGATCCACACGGTCTATTGGGAACAGGCGGGCAACCCGCGCGGCGTGCCGGTGATGTTCCTGCATGGCGGGCCGGGGGCCGGGGCCTCGCCCACCCACCGACGCTTCTTCGATCCCGCCCATTACCGCATCGTCGTGATGGACCAGCGTGGGGCCGGCCGCTCCACGCCCCTGGGCGAAACGCGGGAGAACACCACGGAGAGGCTGGTCGAGGACATCGAGACGCTGCGCCGGCATCTGGGCATCGAGCGTTGGCACCTGTTCGGCGGCTCCTGGGGATCGACGTTGGCGCTCGCCTATGCCGAAACCCATCCGGAGCGCTGCCTGGGCCTGATCCTGCGCGGCATCTTCCTGATGCGGAAGAGCGAGATCGACTGGTTCCTCTATTCCATGCGCGTCCTGTTCCCGGAAGCCTGGGCGGCCTTCGCCGGCCACATCCCGGAAGACGAGCGCGGCGATCTGCTGGAGGCCTATTGGAAGCGGCTCGACTCGTCCGATCCGATGGTGCGCATGGCCGCGGCGCGGGTGTGGAGCATCTATGAGGGCAGTTGCTCGTCCCTGCTGCCGTCGCCCGACCTGATCGCCGCCAGCGGCGAGGACCGCCACGCCCTGGGGTTGGCGCGGATCGAGGCGCATTACTTCCGCTCCAACCGCTTCACGCCGGAAGACAAGCTGCTGCGCGACGTGTCCCGCATCCGCCATCTGCCGGGGGTGATCGTCCAGGGCCGCTACGACATCGTCTGTCCGGTGATCTCCGCCGACGCACTGCACCGCGCATGGCCCGAAGCCGATTACCGCATCGTTCCCGACGCCGGCCATTCCGCCATGGAGCCCGGCATCCGCGCGGCACTCATCCAGGCGACGGAGCGGTTCAAGGAATATCGGTGACGGGTGCTTCGGGGAGTCGCTGAGTCGGAGGACAAGATTGACACGGATGTCACGGATTTAGACACGGATTACACGGATTTTTCTGGGCTTGGCGGCGCTCCGGACTGTGCCGACTGCGGCCGCTTCGGAGCGCCACATCCGTGAAATCCGTGCTTCAATCCGTGACATCCGTGTTCATCTTGCCCGCCGCTCCCGCGCTCCCCGTTCGCGACAACCACCCTTGCACCCGTCCCCCACCCACCCCACACTCTGCCGATGCCTGAACTTCCCGAAGTCGAGACGGTGTGCCGGGGCCTCGCCCCGCATCTCGAAGGCCGGCGGCTGGTCCGTGTGGAGCAGCGGCGACCGAACCTGCGCACCCCCTTTCCGCCGCGCTTCTGCGAAAGGCTGACCGGCCGGCTGGTCGAGTCGGTGCGGCGGCGGGCCAAATACATCCTGATGCATCTGGATGACGGCGGCGTGCTGATCGCCCATCTCGGCATGTCCGGGCGGATGATCATCGCCCCGGAACGGCCCGAGTCCTTCGACAAGCACGACCATGTGGTGTTCGAGACCGACGCCGGCACCGTCGTCACCTTCAACGATGCCCGCCGCTTCGGCCTGATGGACCTGACGGTCGCGGACGCGCTGGGCGACCACCCGATGCTGCGCAATCTGGGACCGGAGCCGCTGGGCAACGAATTCTCCGGCCCCGAGCTCGCCCGCCGTCTGGCCGGCAAGATGACGCCGATCAAGGCCGCCCTGCTGGACCAGAGCGTCGTCGCCGGTCTCGGCAACATCTATGTGTCGGAGGCGCTGTTCCAGTCCGGCATCCTGCCCACCCGCAGCGCCGCCAGCCTGACCGGTGAAGAGGTCGACCGTCTCGCCGCTGCGGTGCGCGAGGTGCTGGAGCGCGCGATCGCCGCCGGCGGCTCCTCCTTGCGCGACTACCGGCAGGCGTCGGGGGAGCTAGGCTATTTCCAGCACCAGTTCGCCGTCTACGACCGGGAGGGGGAGGGCTGCCCCGATTGCGACTGCGACCGCTCCCGGACGGGGGGCGTTCAGCGGATTGTACAGTCAGGCCGCTCGACTTTCTTTTGTGCGGCGCGCCAACGGTGATATAGCTGGGGCATGACGGCTCTACCGGCCATGCTCCGGGCGGCGTCCGCCGCTTTCCTCCTTGCCGGCCCCGCGGTCGCGGGCCTGGGGAGCTTCCTTATTCCCATTCCTCCGGCATTTGCCGCTCAACTGGTCGCTGCCGACTCCGGGCCGTTCGTCCCCGGCTTCACCGACGTTCCGGTGATGCCCGGGCTGGCGACCGCCGAATCGGAGCCGCTGGTCTTCGACAAGCCGGGCGGGCGGATCGTCCAGGCCGTGCTGTCGGGGGAGGTGCCGCGCCAGGCGGTGCTGGCCTTCTACGACCAGACCCTGCCGCAGCTGGGCTGGCGCCGGGCATCCGACCGCGTCTTCGTCCGCGAGGGCGAGGAACTGCGGCTGGAATTCCCCCAGCAGGCCAAACCCAAGTCCGCGACCGCCGTCCGCTTCACCTTGACGCCGCGCTGACGGCGGGAACACCCGCCATACTCGCGACGATCCTCAACAGACACCCCTACACAACCACGAGTCCCGGAAGCAACCGGGCTCGCGCCATCGGGAGAGTGCTGCAGCCATGTCGTATGAAACCATCCTCGTCGAGACCCGCGGCCCAGTCGGCCTGATCACGCTCAACCGTCCGAAGGCGCTGAACGCGCTGTGCGACCAGCTGGTGACCGAGCTGGGCCAGGCCCTGGACGAGTTCGAGGCCGACAGCGCCATCGGCGCCATCGTCGTCACCGGGTCGGAGCGCGCCTTCGCCGCCGGCGCCGACATCAAGGAGATGGCCGGCTTCTCTTATATGGATGTCTACACTTCCAACTTCATCACCGCGAAATGGGAGCGGCTGGCCAAGTGCCGCAAGCCGACCATCGCCGCGGTGGCCGGCTTCGCCCTCGGCGGCGGCTGTGAACTGGCGATGATGGCCGACTTCATCCTGGCGGCCGACACCGCCAAGTTCGGTCAGCCGGAGGTCACCATCGGCACCATCCCCGGCGCCGGCGGCACCCAGCGCCTGACCCGCTTCGTCGGCAAGTCCAAGGCGATGGAGATGGTCCTGACCGGCCGCATGATCGACGCCGCCGAGGCCGAGCGCTGCGGCCTCGTCTCCCGCATCGTCCCGGCCGCCGAGCTGGTCGAGGAGGCGGTGAAGGTCGCCACCAAGATCGCCTCGCTGTCGCAGCCGGTCATCGCCATGGCCAAGGAGGCGGTGAACGTCGCCTATGAGTCGACCCTGGCCGAGGGCATCCGTTTCGAGCGCCGCCTGTTCCATTCGACCTTCGCCACCGAAGACCAGAAGGAAGGCATGGCCGCCTTCGCCGAGAAGCGCCAGGCCGGCTGGAAGAACCGCTGAGTCGCTGCACCTGCGTTGACTCTGCCACCTGGGTCGTCCCCTGCATCTTGCGGGGGACGGACCAGATCCCATCAAGATGTCGTCTGAGTACGATTAGTCAAAATCATCGGGCGTCCACGCCTTGACTCGAGGTGCGCTGCCGCGTATAAGGCGCGCTCGCATCACGACAGCCGTGTCGTTCGGAGTAGGGTTTCCATGGCCAATCATAAGTCCGCTGAAAAGCGCATTCGTCAGACCGAGCGTCGCACGGAAGTCAACCGTGCCCGCATCAGCCGCATCCGTTCCTTCGTGAAGAAGGTCGAGGGCGCGATCCAGAGCGGCGACAAGTCCGCCGCCGCCGACGCGTTCAAGTCCGCTCAGCCGGAGCTGATGCGCGGCGTCTCCAAGGGCGTGCTGCACAAGAACACCGTGTCGCGCAAGCTGTCGCGTCTGTCGGCTGCGATCAAGGCTCTCTGATAGAGCTTTCATCCGCTGGTTTCAAAAAGCCGCGCCCGTGACTCGGGGCGCGGCTTTTTGCGTTTAAAGTAAATGTATGGGTACTCGACAATTGTCTTAGATTGTTGTTAGGCGCGCTTATGAGATTCGAGATCGGCCTTGTGGTCGGAGCGATGGGTTTTATCTTTTTAGGCCGTTCGCCATCTGTCCCATTGCCAGATTTTGTTGGTATGGTTAGACTTTTGCTCCAATTCGGCGGGGCGAAATAGGGTGATGCAACACTCTGTGTCCTGCCGAACACAGAAGTGAAATACTGAAGGTCTTACGCCGGATCAGGGCTTGTTGAGTCCCGGTCGATCGCACGATCTTCTTTTACTTACAAGCTGTCGCGCTTGGGGCGGGATTTACAATCCCGTCGACTCATGCGTGTGCGTTTTGGGTATAATGTTCCGTTCGGGGTCAACCCTGCCTGTACACATACGGGCGGGACCAGGCGGGCGGCCGGGGCACCAGTCGGCGGGCACACCATCGGTGTGTTCGGCACCGGTGAACGGCGGTTCCGGCCGCGGGGTCGATCCCGCGCCGCCTCGGCGGTGGGGGCTGGCCGGGGGGAAGGAGCGGGAGTAAGGGAGCATGTCGGTCGGCGTGTCGTTGGATCAGCAGTGGGCGCGCATTCGCGGACGCCTGAAGGAAGAGGTCGGCGAGATCGCCTACCGGAGCTGGCTTCAGCCGCTGTCCGTCGCCAGCCTTGTCGGCGGCGAGGTGTGCATCGTCGTGCCCACGCGCTTCATGCGCGACTGGGTGCTGACCCACTATGCCGACCGAATCCGCGCCCTCTGGTCCGGCGAGAATCCGGAAGTCCAGTCGATCGACGTCATCGTCGCTTCCACCAACCCGCCCGCGGCGCTGGTCGCCGACAATGACGACAACGGCGACGACCGCCCCGCTCCGGCGTCCCGTGCCCAAGGCGCCCAAGATTCCCGTTTCGCCGAGTCGCGCCCGGCGCCCCGTCCGGCACCGCCCCCGCGTCCGGCCGATGGCGGCTTCTCCGCGGATTCGGCACCGTCGACCGTCTACACCTCGGCTTCCTATGGCGGGGCGTCGGACGAGTCGCCGAACGCCGTCCCGGCGATTCTGGAGGACCGGTCCGACCTGTCCGCCGCCCTCGACCCGCGCTTCACCTTCGAGAATTTTGTCGTCGGCAAGCCGAACGAGCTGGCCCATGCCGCCGCCCGGCGCGTTGCCGACGCCACCACCGTGACCTTCAACCCGCTGTTCCTTTATGGCGGGGTGGGCTTGGGCAAGACCCACCTGATGCACGCGCTGGCCTGGCAAATCCGCAAGAACGACCCGAACCGCAAGGTGCTGTACCTGTCGGCCGAGAAGTTCATGTACCAGTTCATCCGGGCGCTGCGCTTCAAGGACACGATGGCCTTCAAGCAGCAGTTCCGCTCGGTCGACGTGCTGATGATCGACGACGTGCAGTTCATCAGCGGCAAGGACAGCACGCAGGAGGAGTTCTTCCACACCTTCAACGCGCTGGTCGACCAGAACCGGCAGGTCATCATCTCCGCCGACAAGAGCCCGTCCGACCTGGAGGGCATGGAGGAGCGGCTGCGCTCCCGCCTGGGCTGGGGGCTGGTCGCCGACATCCACCCGACCACCTACGAACTGCGCCTCGGCATTCTCCAGGCCAAGGCCGATGCGCTCCAGGCCTCCATCCCGCTGAAGGTGCTGGAATTCCTGGCCCACAAGATCACGTCCAACGTCCGCGAGCTGGAAGGGGCGCTGAACCGCATCGTCGCCCATGCCGATCTGGTCGGCCGCTCCATCTCGCTGGAGACGACGCAGGAGGTGCTGCACGACCTGCTGCGCGCCAACGACCGCCGCGTCACCATCGACGAGATCCAGAAGCGGGTGGCGGAGCATTACAACATCCGCGTCGCCGACATGCATTCCGCCCGCCGCGCCCGCGCGGTGGCCCGCCCGCGCCAGATCGCCATGTATCTGGCCAAGCAGCTGACCGCCCGCTCCCTGCCGGAGATCGGCCGCAAGTTCGGCGGCCGCGACCACACCACGGTCATGCACGCGGTCAAGAAGGTGGATGAACTGCGCGCCACCGACCCGTCCTTCGCCGAAGACGTGGAGCTGCTGCGCCGGATGCTCGAAAGCTGAAGATCGTTTGATCCGCTGATCAACCGCGGCGTGTCGCCACGCCGCTATCCCATCGCCATGGGAAGTTTGCTAAGGTCCGCCCGCACGGATTCTTTGCGGACGGCATGGGTGTTGCGGTGGAAACAAATATTCTTGTCGCCGACGATTCCGAATACTTCCGTGAACAGATTCGTGCAGATCTGGAAAGCAACGGCTACCGGGTGCTGCTGGCCGAGGATGGGGCGCAGGCGCTGTCGATCTACCGCAGCCACGACATCCACATTCTGATCACCGACCTTGAAATGCCGGTGATGACGGGGCTGGAACTGTGCTGGCACGTCCGGGCGGAGGATGACCAGCACCGCACCTTCACCATCCTGATGACCGGCGACACCGAGACCGCCCGACGGATCGAAGCGTTCGACTCGGGCGCCGACGAATTCCTGGCCAAGCCCATCGACCTGTCGATGCTGCGAGCCCGCGTGCGGGCCGGCGAACGCATCACCCGCATGCACCGGGTGATGGTGGAGATGCTGCACACCGATTACCTGACCGGCGTCCTGAACCGCCGCTACTTCATGGAGCGGCTGGAGCAGGCCTATCGCGCCGCGAAGGAGAAGGGGACCGCGCTGGCGGTCGCCATGTTCGACATCGACCATTTCAAGACGATCAACGATACCCACGGCCACACCAACGGCGATCTCGCGCTGAAGCGCTTCGCCGACCATTGCGCCGCCCAGGTGCCGGACGGCGGCTTCCTCGGCCGGCTGGGCGGGGAGGAGTTCTGTCTGTGCCTGCCCGCCGGCGACCTGGAGACGGCGCTTGCGCGGGTCGAGGCGATCCGCCGCTCCACCGCCGAACTCATGGTGGAAACCGGGACCGGGGCCAGCTTCGCCTTCACCGTCAGCATCGGCATGTGCCTGGTTCAGGACACCGACTCGGTCAACGATCTGATGACCCAGGCCGACGAGGCGCTCTACTTCGCCAAGCGCAGCGGCCGCAACCGCACCGTCCTGCGCGGGGCGGAAGGGGTGACGGTCAAGGCACGCTTCTATGTGATGTGAGGCGGCCGGGATCAGAGCGGCCGGGATCAGAGCGGCAGGGTCACCGTCGCGCGCAAACCGCCCCCGCTCCCACCGCCGCCTTCGCGGTTGGACAGGGTCACGTCGCCGCCATGGCCGCGGATGATGCTGCGGGCGGTGGACAGGCCCAGCCCAACGCCGCCGGTATCGCGCGAGCGCGAGCGTTCCAGCCGGTAGAAGGGGGCGAAGACCTTTTCGAACTCCGCCTCCGGGATGCCGGGACCGTCATCGTCGATGTGGATGCGCGCCTGCCGGCCGGACGCCTGCCCGTCGATCCCCGGCCCATCCTCCAGCCGCACGGCGAAGCCGCCGCCATACTTGATCGCGTTGTCCATCAGGTTGGCGAAGGCCCGGCGCAGGGCCACCGGGCGGCCTTCCGCCACCACATGGGCGGGACCGTCATAGACGGCGCAGTGGCCGGCATCGACGCGGTCGTCGCACAGGCTCTGCAGCAGGTCGGCAAGGTCGAAGCGGACGCGCGGCTCGCGCTGGGCATCGTCGCGGGCGAAGGCCAGCGTGGCGGAGATCATCGCTTCCATCTCGTCCAGGTCGGCCAGCATCCGCCGCTGCATCTCCGGATCGTCGACCAACTCGGCGCGCAGGCGCAGGCGGGTGATCGGCGTGCGCAGGTCGTGGCTGATCGCCGCCAGCATCTGGGTGCGGTCGGCGACGAAGCGGGCGAGCCGCGCCTGCATCCGGTTGAAGGCGCGGGTGGCGGCGCGCAGCTCGCGCGGGCCCTCCTCGGGCAGGGGTTGGGCCTCGCCATCGACGCTGAGCCGTTCGGCGGCGGCGGCGAAGCCGGCGAGCGGCGCCGTCACCCGGCGGGCGGCCAGCAGCGAGACCAGCAGGATCACCGCCACCACTGCCCCCATCCAGAACAGGAAACGGACGATGCCGAAGGGGCCGGCCAGCGGATCGCCGCCGGTGAAGCTCAGCCAGGACCCGTCGCCGAGCCGCACCGAAAGCCGGACATGCGGACCCCAGCGCCGGTTCTCGTCGCCCATGAAGGGCGGGTGATGGTGGTCGTCATCCCGCGGTGGGCGCTGGACCTCGATCATGATGTTGCGGTCTGGCGTGTCCAGCGACTCGCGCAGCCGGCGTTTCAGCCCGTCGAAGCGGCTGCTCGAATAGGTCTCCGCCGGCAGGGGCGGGGGACGGTCGGCGCGCCATTCCACCCGCAGGACCGGATCGTCGATGGCGCGCACCACCCGCTCGCGGCCCGTCGGCGGCGTGCTTTCCACCAGCTGGACGATGGCGGTGATGCGCTGGACCAGCACGTTGGGTCCGTGGATCGGCGGGCCCTCGCTGCGGTCGGTCAGATAGACCAGCGCGCTGATCGCCTGGGTCAGCAGCAGCGCCAGCACCACCGTCAGCGCGATGCGCGCGGCGAGGCTGTCGGGAAAGCGGAGGCCCAGGCGGCGGAAGGCGCGGCGGCGGACCGACGGGCGCCGCGGCGCCTCCGGCTTTCCGGCGATGTCGTCCGGCCGGGCCGTCATGATGCCGGTCCGCCGCTGGTCACCGACGGGGTGAAGAGATAGCCGCCGCCGCGCACCGTCTTGATCAAGGTCGGTTCTGCCGGGTCGGGTTCGATCTTGCGGCGCAGCCGGCTGACCTGCACGTCGACGGAGCGGTCGAAGGGAACCGCCGAGCGGCCGCGCGCCAGATCCAGAAGCTGGTCGCGGGTCAGCACCCGCTGCGGATGCTCGACGAAGGCGACCAGCAGGTCGTATTCGCCGGCCGACAGCTGGACCAGCACGCCGTCGGGCGAGCGCAGCTCCCGCTTGGTGAGGTCGAGCGACCAGCCTTCGAAGCGCAGCACCGTGCCGGCCGCCGCCGGGGCGCCCGCCACCGGCGGGGCGGAGACGCGGCGCAGCACCGCCTTGATGCGGGCCAGCAGCTCGCGCGGGCTGAACGGCTTCGCCAGATAATCGTCGGCGCCCATCTCCAGCCCGACGATGCGGTCGGTCTCCTCCCCCATGGCGGTCAGCATGATGACGGGGGTCTGCGCCGTCTGCGGCGTCGCGCGCAGGCGGCGGCAGAGCGACAGCCCGTCCTCCCCCGGCAGCATGAGGTCGAGGACGATCAGGTCGACGCGGGCGCCGTCGAGCGTGCGCATCATCTCCGCCCCGTCCCGCACACCGGTGACCCGGAAGCCGTGCTTGGTCAGGAACTGGGCGACGAGAGAGCGGATTTCGCGGTCGTCGTCGACGACGAGGAGGTGGGGCGTGCGGTCCATGGCTTTCATGATCGGGCGAGGCGCGCCGGGCGTGAAGGGGAAATGTGTAACGCCGGGTTACGGGACGGCCGGCGGTTACACTCTGTTACCAAATGGCGGGTTTGCGGACATTCGACCGCAACGTTCGGCGCCCATTGTCTGGTCATCGGGACAACGGCGGCGATGCAGCCGGCAAGGTCCCAACGGAATAAGCCCCCTCCATCCGGGGTTTAGTCAGCACCGTGATACACGGTCCAAACACTGAGGAGTTGTCACCATGAAACGCGCCCTTCTGACGTCCGCCCTGCTGGTCGCCGGTCTCGGCGTGGCCGTTCCGGTCTTCGCCCAGGGTGGCCCGCAGCCGGGTGGTCCCGGCCCCGGCATGGGTCCCGGCGCCGGCGGACCCGACCGCCACTTCGCCCGCATGTGCGAGGACCAGGAGGCCCGTCTGGCCGGCAAGCTGGCCTATGCGGAGAAGAAGCTGAACATCACCGAGCAGCAGCGCGCCGCCTGGACCAAGTTCGCCGACGCCGCCCGCTCCAGCCTGAAGCCGACCCAGGATCTGTGCGTCAAGTTCAAGGATGCCCCTCGTCCGGCGGCCCTGCCGCAGCGCCTGGAACGCGCCGAGCAGATGATGCAGGCCCACCTGCAGCAGGTCCAGACCGTCCGCCCGGCCCTGACCGACCTCTACGCCCAGCTGACGCCCGACCAGCAGAAGCAGGCCGACCGCATGCTGAACCAGGGTCCCGGCGGCCATATGGGCGGTCACATGGGTAAGCACATGGGCGGCCATCATGGCGGCTGGGGCGACCACGACGGCCCGCGCCATCACGGCATGGGACCCGGTGGGATGGGGCCCGGTGGGATGGGTCCGGGAAACGGCCCGGGCAAGGGTCCGGCGCCGGCACCGCAGGAGCAGCCCAAGGGCTGACGTAACAGACAGGCTCCCGGCGGCAACCCCAAGCCCCCCAACGCAGCCGCCGTGAGACTGAGGGCCGCCGAATTCCCGTTCGGCGGCCCTCGTCGTTTCTGGGAACAAACACCCTCTCTCTCCCCCGGGGAGAGGGAGGGGACCCACGAAGTGGGGAGGGTGAGGGGGACGCACATGCCGGACCCTTGTCGGCATCCTACGATGCGTCCCCCTCACCCTAACCCTCTCCCCGGGGGAGAGAGGGGATCTCTTGCGGTTTGGGCAGGGCGATAAAGATAAGCCGCCGCTTGCATTGCGGCCTCGCGCACCCCAAAGCTTAACCCCATGATCTCCTCTATGGCTTCGGCCTCTCACGCTTCGGCGGGCGGCGGTCTCGGGCGGGGGGGCCGTGTGGTCGCCGTGCTGGGGCCGACCAACACCGGCAAGACCTATCTGGCGATCGAGCGCATGCTCGGTCACCGATCCGGAATGATCGGCTTTCCCCTGCGCCTGCTGGCGCGGGAGAATTACGACCGCATCGTCTCGATCAAGGGAAAGAACGCCGTCGCGCTGGTGACGGGGGAGGAGAAGATCCTGCCCCCCAACCCGTCCTATTGGGTCTGCACCGTCGAATCGATGCCGCTGGACCGCGCCGTCGATTTCCTCGCGGTGGACGAAATCCAGCTCTGCGCCGATCCGGAGCGCGGCCACATCTTCACCGACCGGCTGCTGAACGCCCGCGGCATGGTCGAGACGATGGTGCTGGGCTCCGATTCGATGCAGCCGATGATCCGCCGGCTGGTGCCGAAGGCGGAGTTCATCAGCCGGCCGCGCTTCTCCCAGCTGACCTATGCCGGCTACAAGAAGCTGACGCGCCTGCCGCCGCGCTCGGCCGTCGTCGCCTTCTCCGCCACAGATGTCTATGCCATCGCCGAAATGATCCGGCGCCAGCGCGGCGGCACCGCCGTGGTGCTGGGGGCGCTCAGCCCGCGCACGCGCAACGCGCAGGTCGGGCTCTATCAGGCGGGCGAGGTCGATTATCTGGTGGCGACCGACGCCATCGGCATGGGGCTGAACATGGACGTCGACCATGTCGCCTTCGCCCGCATCGTCAAGTTCGACGGATTCGCCCCGCGCCGGCTGAGGCCTGCCGAAGTGGCGCAGATCGCCGGCCGCGCCGGCCGCCACATGCGCGACGGCACCTTCGGCACCACCGACGAGGTGGGGGAACTGGACGCCGATCTGGTCACCCGCGTTGAGAACCACGAATTCGAGACGGTCAAGACGCTGTCCTGGCGCAACAGCGCCCTGCGCTTCGACACGCCGGGCTTCCTGCTGAAATCGCTGGAGGAACGGGCGCCGATCCCGGAATTGAGCCGCGTGCGCGAGGCCGACGACCATCTGGCCCTGCAGGCGCTGGTGCGCGATCCCGATATCATGGACCTCGCCCGCGGCCGGGACGCCGTGAAGCTGCTGTGGGAGGTCTGTCAGGTCCCCGATTTCCGCAAGGTGCTGTCGGATGCCCATACCAAGCTGCTGGCCCAGGTCTTCCGCAGCCTGCGGGGGGCCATGCGCCGGCTGGACGACGATTGGGTGGCGAAGCAGATCGCCCGGCTCGACCGGACGGAGGGCGACATCGACGCGCTGGTCGCCCGCATCGCCCATATCCGCACCTGGACCTACATCTCCAACCGGCCGACCTGGCTGAAGGACCCGCTGCACTGGCAGGAGCGCACCCGCGCCATCGAGGACCGGCTGTCCGACGCCCTGCATGAACGGCTGACCCAGCGCTTCATCGACCGCCGCTCCGCCACGCTGGCGCGGACGCTGAAGGACGGGCGGTCGCTGCTGGGCGGCGTGCGCGCCGACGGCGAGGTGGTGGTGGAGGGGCATGTGGTCGGGCGGCTGGAGGGCTTCCGCTTCGTCCCCGACGCGCCGGACCGCTCCGACGAGGCGAAGTCGCTGCTGACCGCCGCCCGCCGGGCACTGCGCGACGAACTCGCCAAGCGCCTGCGCGCCTTCGAGGCCGAGCCGGACGACGTCTTCGCGCTGGGGCCGGACGGAGTGCTGAGCGCCGACAATTTGCCGGTGGCGCGGCTGGCCGCCGGGCCGTCGGTGTTGACGCCGCTGGTGGTGCCCTTCGACGAGGGCATGCTGGACCAGGCCCAGCGCGAGCGGGTGCGGGCGCGGCTGGACCGCTGGCTGAAGGACCACATCGCCGCCCGGCTGAAGCCGCTCTTCGCCCTGTCCGCCGCCGAGGGGCTGTCCGGCCCCGGCCGCGGGGTGGCTTTCCAACTGGTGGAAGGGCTGGGCGTTCTGCCGCGCGCACCCGTCGCCGCCATGGTCGAACAGCTTGAGCGCGAGGACCGCAAGGCGCTGAGCAAGCTGGGTGTCCGGCTGGGCGTGTCGCACCTCTACCTGACGGCGCTCGCCAAGCCGGCCGCGGTGGCGTTGCGCGGGCTGCTGTGGGCGGTGTCGAAGGGCCATCCCCTGCCGGTTCCGATCCCGCCGCCCGGCCGCGTGTCGGTGGAAGCCCCGCCGGTCAAGGACGGCGGCGCACCGCCCGCCTTCTGGGAGGCCATCGGCTACCCGCTGGCCGGCGGCCGGGCGTTGCGCGTCGACATGCTCGACCGGCTGGAGACGGAACTGCTGACGGCGTCCAAGGCGAACGCGCCGATCCGCGAAGTGGCGCTCGGCCAGCGCGTCGGGCTCTCGGCGGAGGAGTTGGGCGCGGTGCTGACCGGGCTCGGCTATGTGCGGATCGTGGCCGAGGATGGGGCGGTGACCTGGAAGCGGAAGCGGCCGCAGGCCAACAGGCAGCGGCGCGAGAAGCCGACGAACGAGGACCATCCGTTCGCCAAGCTGCGGCAGCTGTCGGGGATGTGAATAAGTGTGGGGAGTGGAATGAACGCACAGCCGATCAGCGACTTTTCCCCCTCTCCCCCCCGGGGAGAGGGTCGGGGTGAGGGGGATGCATTGCGTGGATTCGGTAAGGGAGCGGAGCCCGCGCGATTGGTGAAAATCCTCGCCGCGCGTCCCCCTCACCCTAACCCTCTCCCCGGGGGGGAGAGGGGATCTTTGGGGGGCGCTCAATGACCGACACCGACGACTCCACCCCCGGCCGGCTGCGGATCGACAAGTGGCTTTGGTACGCGCGCTTCTTCAAGACGCGCAGCCTTGCCGCCAAGCTGTGCAACGACGGGGGCGTGCGGCTGTCGGGGGCGGTGGTGACCAAGGCGCATGCGTCGGTGAAGCCGGGCGACGTGCTGACCTTCGCCCAGGGGCGGCACATCCGCGTCATCAAGGTGGTGGCGCTGGGCAGCCGCCGCGGGCCGGCGCCGGAGGCTCAGGCGCTGTACGAGGACCTCGCCCCGCCGGTTCCGGAGGAGCGGCTGCAGGATCCCTACCGCGCGCCGGTACAGCAGCCCGGCGCCGGGCGCCCGACCAAACGCGACCGGCGGGCGATCGATGCGCTGAAGGGCGATCCCCTGATGGATGCTGCGCTGCAGAATGAAACCGACTAAGCGGCAGTGCCGATTGTTGCTGGAAAAAAGTAAGACCACCTCTTAAACGGGGCGGCCACCACCCCCATGTGGGAAGGCTGGATAACCGACCAGATGCGACAAGCGAGCACGATCATGAGCGAGAAGACCCGACCTTCGAGCCTTTCCGCCACCTCCACCACTGTCCGGGGCGCCCGCGCGGCCACCGCCGTGGCGGTTGCGCTGGTGATGGCGCTGGCCGCCGGCACCGCCGACGCCCGCGCCGGCAAGAGCAGTTCCTCGGGCAGCCGCGGCAGCCGCACGACCGAGGCGCCGGCCGCTACCTCCACCGCGCCCAACGCGGTCTCGCCGATGGAGCGCTCCGCCGCCCCGGCGGCGGCTCCGGGCGTGCAGCGCCCCGGCTCTCAGGCCACCGCTCCGGCGGCGGCGCCCTCGCGCGGCTTCTTCGGCGGCGGCTTCATGTCGGGCCTGATGGGTGGCCTGATCGGCGCCGGCATCGGCGCGATGCTGTTCGGCGGCGGCTTCTTCGAGGGGCTCGGCAGCTTCGCCGGCATCCTGGGCTTCATCCTGCAGATCCTGCTGGTCGTCTTCCTGGTCCGTCTGGCCATGCGCTTCTTCCGCAACCGCTCGCAGACGGCGAACACCGCGCCGGCCGGCGGCCCGCTCGGCAGCCAGATGGGCGGCGGCAACCCGGCCTATGCCGGTGGCCCGCAGGGTAGCCCGCTGAACCGCGACGCGGCCGACGTCCGCTACAACCCGGTGGGTGGCGGTATGGGCGGCGGCAATGCCGGCCCGGCCCAGCGCCGTCAGGCCTCGGACGAGATCGGCATCCAGCCGGCCGACTTCGAGTCGTTCGAGCGTCTGCTCGTCACCGTCCAGACTGCCTACGGGCGTGAGGATGTGGACGCTCTGCGCGCCGCCACGACGCCGGAGATGCTGGCCTACTTCACCGACGACCTGACCGAGAACCGCAACCGCGGCGTGGTCAACAAGGTCAGCGACGTCCGCCTGCTGCAGGGCGATCTGGCCGAGGGCTGGCGCGAAGGGGTGCAGGAATACGCCACCGTCGCCATGCGCTTCTCGCTGATCGACACCACGGTGGACCGCGCCAGCGGCCGGGTGGTGGAGGGCAACGCCTCGCAGCCGACCGAAGCGACGGAGCTGTGGACCTTCGTCCGCCCGCGCGGTGGCCAGTGGCAGCTGTCGGCGATCCAGCAGGCCAGCTGACGACTCGGTCCTCCCAATGCGAAACGCCCCGGCCATCTGGCCGGGGCGTTTTCGTTTGTATGCTCTTACCCACGAAGATGTCCCCTCTCCCCGGGGGGGAGAGGGGGGATTCGGTGCAGTTCCTCACCCCGACGGCAACACCACCGCGTCCGTAGCGCGGAAGCCCAGCCGCACGGTCTGGCCGGGGACGAAGGCCGGCTCCTGACCCAGATGCGGCATCTGCACGGTCAGCCCGCCATCGAGGAAGGCGTTGACGAAGGCGCCCTCGAAGTCGCTGTGGCTGACGCGGGCGCTCAGGCTGTTGTCGCTCTCGCCCGCCTCCAGACGTTCCGGGGCCAGCCGCTCCGGCCGGACGAACAGGGTGGCGCGGTCGCCCACCGCCAACCCCCGCGGATTGCGCCCACGCAGGCGGCCGAAGGCGGTGTCCAGCACCGCCCAGCCTTCCGCCGCCTCTACGATCGGACCGGAGAAGCGGTTCGATTCGCCGACGAAGGATGCGACGAAAGCGGTTTCCGGGTGGTCGTAGATGGTCTTGCCGTCGCCCACCTGTTCCAGCACGCCGCGCGACATCACGCCGATCCGGTCGGACATGGTCAGCGCCTCGCCCTGGTCATGGGTGATGTAGATGAAGGTGACGCCGGTGCGTTTCTGAAGATCGCGCAGCTCCGCCCGCATGTGCTGGCGCAGCTTGAGGTCCAGCGCCGACAGCGGTTCGTCGAGCAGCAGCACCGCCGGCTCCACCGCCAGTGCGCGGGCGATGGCGATGCGCTGGCGCTGGCCGCCGGACAGGTCGGTGACCCGCTTATCCGCGGTGTCGGGCAGCGCGACCAGTTCCAGCAGTTCGCGGACGCGGCGCTTGCGGTCGGCCGACGGCACGCCGCGCACCTCCAGCCCGAAGCCGATGTTGTCGGCCACCGTCATCAGCGGGAACAGGGCGAGGTTCTGGAAGATCAGCGCGGTCGGCCGCTTGTTCGGCCCGATCCCCTTCATGTCCCGGCCGCCGATGCGGACGGCGCCCGCCGTCGGCTCCATGAAGCCGGAGATCATGCGCAGGATGGTCGTCTTGCCGCAGCCGGAGGGGCCGAGAAAGCTGAAGAACTCCCCGGCTCCGATGGTCAGCGACACGTCGCGGACGGCGACGGTGTCGCCGAACCGCATGGTGACGTGGTCGAGTTGGACGTCTTGGCTCATGAAGTTACGCTTGCCCCACCCTGAACCCTCCAACATGGGTCAATTTTGCCCCCTCCCCGACCCTCCCCCACCCTCGGTCGGCCAAAGGCCGATCCGATCGCGGGAGAGGGAGTTAGGCGCAAGGGCGGCGGAGTTCCCTCTCCCACCGCAGGTGGGGGAGGGTTAGGGAGGGGGCAAAAACCTTCCTCACGCCGCCAGGAAGCGATCCTGGTACTCGTTGCGGATGGAGACGTACCACGCCTCCTGGATCGGCCACCACCACAGCTTCTGCAGGGCGTCGCCCGGGTAGGCGTCGGCGAAGAACTGCTTGTTCAGGTCGGTCAGGTGCGCCTCGGCGCCTACCGCGGTGCTGGAGATGCCGGAATGGTTGGTGTACAGCGCACCGGCCTGGGGCGTGTAGAACCAGTTGATCCAGGCATAGGCGTTCTCCAGATTCTCCGCCTTCTTCGGAATGGCGAAGCCTTCCATCCAGGCGAGAGCCCCCTCCTTCGGCGCAACGAAGCGGATCGGCAGGCCTTCCTTGCGCAGGGCGACGGCGCTGCTGTCCCAGGTCTGGCCGATGACGCAGCCGTTGGTGCGGAAGGCGCCCTGGGCCTCGTTCTCGTTGGTCCAGAACTGGGCGACCGACTTCTTGTTGGCGGCGGCCACCTTCAGGATGGCGTCGAAGTTGGCCCGCGCCTTCGCCTCGTCCTTGAACTGGTCGCGGACGGGGTGGGGCAGCTTGCCCTGGCTTTCCAGCCACAGCGCGATGCCGATCAGCGAGGAATGGCCGCGCACCGTCACCTTGCCGGCATTGGCCGGCGCCCACAGGTCGCCGTAGCTGGCGGTGCCGTAGGCCAGCGGCGCCTTCTTCATGTCGTAGGCCAGCGCCTCCGTCCCCCAGTCGGCCGGGGCGAAATAGCGCTTGGCCCCGACGACGCCGCCCATTCCGGCGGAGCCCTCGACCGACGATTTCAGGCAGCCGTCCCACTTCACCTTCGATTCGTCGAGCGGCTGCACCAGCTCGAACTCGACATAGTTCGGCACGCGGTCGACGGTGGGGTGGATGATGTCGAAGCCGGCGCCGCCGGTGGCCTTCAGCTGGTTCAGCAGTTCGTCGTTGGTGCCGTATTCGGTCAGGGTCGCCTTGACGCCGGTCTTCTTCTCGAAATCGGCCAACATGTCCGGGCTGATGTAGCCGGCCCAGGAGAAGATCTTCACCGATCCCGACGCGGCGCGGCCCTCGCGCAGCACGAAGGGACCGACCGAGGCGACACCGGCGGCAGCCGCGGCGCTCTGCAGCAGCAGGCGGCGGGTGAAGCTCTTGGCGGCGCGCTGCGTCTCGGCGCTGGACCGCTGGGTCTCGGTCTGGACCCGATCGGTCTGGGCATTCTCGATCTTGGACATGACGTCCGGTCTCCCTGGCTCTTTGGTGGCGTTTGAAGGGCTGGCGATTCGGCCGGCAAAGCGGCTCCGCTCAAGGCGCAAAGTGTGCCTGAGACGAAAGCGCCCCGTCCATGTCCGAAGTGGAGCCCCCGACAAACTTCATAGAGCCGTCATATCGGCGCGCCGGCAGCTACCCCGCAATTGTGGACAGCGTCATTCTTTCGCCACGGTCGCGGGACAAATAATCGCCGGACCACCACCGGTCTTTCGGCGAAGCGGGTGTGGGCGTATTAGGACCGTTGCGGGGACGTTCTCCCGGCAAGACACCGACCTTACTGGGCTTTGCGAGCGCGCCGTGACCGCCGACCGACCGGACCACATGACGGAGCAGCACCGGACGGGTCAGCTTTATGCCGGCCCCCTCCCTGTCCGCACCCGCGACGACCCGTCGCCGCTCGACAAACTGTCGGGCCGGCTGTCCGCCGGCGGCATCGCCCTTGGCCTTGCCCGCACCGTCGCGTCCGCGGCGCTGGCGTCGCTCGGCCGCGGCAAGCCGCGCCGCAAGGCGCCGCCGCCGTCGGCCGCCCCGCCGCCGACGCCCTACAAGCCGGTCCAGCGGCCGCGCCGCCGGTCTTCCTTCAAGCTGCCCGTCTTCACGCTTCCGTCCTTCACCTTGCCAAGGATCTCCTTGCCCAAGCTCAGCGCGCCCAAACTCCGCTCGTCCAAGCCTTCCGCGCGCCGGTCCGGCGGCTCCCTGCCGCCGCAGCCGCCGGCCCCGCCCGGCGGGCGTCCCGGCCGGGCGCCGCAGCCTCCCCGCAAGGGGGGAGGGTGGGGCAGGCGGCTGGTACAGGGGGGGCTGGTCGCCGCCATCTGGTGCGGCATCGCCCTCGGCATGGTGCTGGCCTGGTTCGCGCTCGACCTGCCGGACATCTCCAAGGTGGCGCAGTTCGAACGCCGCGCCTCGATCACCGTGCTGGCCTCCGATGGGACGGAGTTCGCCCGCTTCGGCGATCTGCACGGCACGACGCTCAGCGTGCGCGACCTGCCGCCGCATCTGGTCGATGCCGTGCTGGCGATCGAGGACCGCCGCTTCTACAGCCATTTCGGCATCGACCCGCTGGGTCTGGCGCGTGCCGTCTACGTCAACTGGCGCTCCGGCCGTGCGGTGCAGGGCGGGTCGACCATCACCCAGCAGCTGGCCAAGAACCTGTTCCTGACGCCCGAGAAGTCGCTGAAGCGCAAGATCCAGGAGGCGATGCTGGCGCTGTGGCTGGAGAGCCGCTTCACCAAGGACCAGATCCTCACCGCCTACCTGAACCGCGTCTATCTCGGCGCCGGCACCTTCGGGGTGGACGCTGCCGCCCGCACCTATTTCGGCAAGCCGGCGACCGAGGTGGACGTCCGCGAATCGGCGGTGCTCGCCGGCCTGCTGAAGGCGCCGTCGCGCTACGCCCCCAGCTCCAACCCCGACGAATCGGCGGAGCGGGCGCGGGTGGTGATGGCGGCGATGCTGGACGCCGGCTACCTAACCCAGGCGCAGTATGAGGCGGCGCGCGCCGCCAAGCCCTCGCCGAAGCGCAAGCCCGGCGGCGACGGCCGCTATTTCGCCGATTGGGTGACCGATCTGGTGGCGGGCTTCGCCGGTCCCGACCATGGCGACGTGATCGTCCGCACCACGCTGGACCTGAAGATGCAGCGCGCCGCCGAACAGCGGATGGAGGCGCTGCTGGCAGGTCCCGGCGCCGCCGCCAACGTCCGCCAGGGCGCGCTGGTCGCCATGAGTCCCGACGGCGCGGTGCGCGCGCTGGTCGGCGGCCGCGATTACGACAGCAGCGAGTTCAACCGCGCCACCCAGGCGATGCGCCAGCCGGGTTCCGCCTTCAAGCCCTTCGTCTATCTGGCGGCGCTGGAGGCCGGCTGGTCCCCCGACAGCCAGATCGACGACGCTCCGGTCCAACTCGGCAATTGGAGCCCCGGCAATTACGACGGCAAGTATCGCGGCACCGTCACGCTGGCCGCGGCGCTGGCCCATTCCTCCAACACGGCGACGGCACGGCTGATCGACCGGGTCGGCACCGACCGCGTGCGGCGCATCGCTTCTAACCTCGGCATCGCCTCGCCGCTGACCCGCGACCTGTCGCTGGCGCTCGGCACCAGCGAGGTGACGCCGCTGGAGCTGGTGCGCGCCTATGCCGGCATCGCCAATCGCGGCGCCCCGGTCTGGGCCTATGCCATCACCGAGATCAAGAGCCGCGACGGCATCGTGCTGTACCGGCGCCAGGGCGGCGGTGGCGGGGCGGTGGTCGATCCCGCCCATGCGGTGCAGCTGACGCAGATGATGGGCGGCGTGCTGGATTACGGCACCGGCCGCAGCGCCCGGCTGAACCGCCCGGCGGCGGCCAAGTCCGGCACCACCCAGGACTATCACGACGCCTGGTTCGTCGGCTTCACCGCCGATCTGGTCGCCGGGGTGTGGCTGGGCAACGACAACAACGACGCGATGAAGAAAGTCACCGGCGGCAGCCTGCCGGCCAAGCTGTGGCGCGACTTCATGATGGACGCCCACGCCGGCAAGCCCGCCCGACCGCTTCCCGGCCTGGACGGTGCCCCCGCCTGGGCGCCACCGCCCGGTGCGGTGCCGCAGGGCGGCGTCCCGGTCGCCTCCGCCGAGCCACGGTCGGGCGGCATCGGCTCCCTGATCGAAAAGATCGCCGGCACCCCCGTCACCGCGCCGCGGGTGCAGTACGACTACAGCAACAGCGGGGTACGGTAGGGGAGGGGGCGTTGCTGCGGTGTGCCCCCTCCCTAACCCTCCCCCTCTTCGAGGTGGAGGGGACTGCCGCAGCTTCGGCATCCAAGCCACGCTTACAAGCATCCTTCCCCCTCTCCCTCGAAGAGGGGGAGGGATGGGGAGGGGGCATCCGCAACGCAGCCCCACCCCCAGGTTCCCCCCACCGCCCCGGCGCTGCTATACCTCCCCCCGAAATTCCCCCACAGCGGACGAGACATGCAGGCGGACGAACAGTTGGACGGAGCGGCGCTGCTGGCGGAGGCCGCGCCCCTGCCCACCCGAGACGCCACCGATCCACCCCCCCGCCCCCGCGATTCCCTCAACCCGCTGCTGACCGTCGCTGCCCCGGTGCTGGCGCTGGCCGGGAGCTTGCGCGACCGCGCCCTCGCCGATCCGCCCCGCGCCGCCGCCGCTGCCGCGCTGGAGCACTTCGACCGCGAGGCCGCCGCTGCCGGCCTCGACCCGGACGACATCGCCGCCGCCCGTGTCGCGCTGTCCGCCACGCTGGACGATGTCGCCCGCGCCGCCGGCCATGGCGGGGCCTCGGTCGCGGAGCCCGGTGCCGGGGTGCGCTTCTTCGACCTGCTCGACGGCATGCTGGGCGACCCGCGCCGCCATCGGCATGCGCTGGAGCTGTTCTACGCCTGCCTGTCGCTGGGCTTCGAAGGGCGGTTCCGCGACAAGCCCGGTGGCGCTCACGACCTCGCCCGCCTGCGCGACGAGCTGTACCGCATCCTGCGCCGGGCCCGCGGCGACGTGGCGGCGGAGCTGTCTCCCGCCTGGGCCGGGGTGGCGGAGCCGTTCCGCCCGCTGGGGGGCGGCACCTTGCCCGGCTGGATCGTCTGGGCGGTGGTGGCGCTGGGCCTGTCCGGCCTCTATGTTCATCTCGCCGGCACCCTGGACCGGCAGGCGGAGCCGGTGGCCGCCCGCATCGCCGCCTTGCTGCCCGACCGCCCGATCGAAATCGCGCGGATGGTCCCGCCGCCGCCGCCCACCGCCGGCCCCGCCCTGATCGCCCGCATCACCGGCCAGCTCGCCCCGGAAATCCGCATCGGCGCCGTTGAGGTTCTGGCAGGGGAGGACGGCGCCCTGGTGATCCGCATCCCCGCGGCGGCGATGTTCGCCACCGGCAGCGACGCCGTGAAGGCTCGCCACCGCGCCATCGTGGAGCGGGTGGGTCAGACCCTGGCGGCGGAGCCCGGCAGCGTCCTGGTGGTCGCTCACACCGACGACCAGACCCCGGCGACAGGCCGGCTGCCCACCGCCCCGGCCCTGACCGACGCCCGCGCCGAAGCCGTGCGCAAGCTGCTGGAGCGCAACATCGCCTCCACCCGCCTGTCGGCCGAGGGGCATGGCGACCAGGAACCTGTCGCCCTGAACGATACGCCCGCCGGGCGCGACGCCAACCGGCGGATCGACATCCGCCTCTACCCGCAATAGGGCGCCCGCCATGGCCGATCCCCGTCCCGCAAAGGCAGGCGCCAAACCGCCCAAGCGCCGCCGCAAGCCCGCCGCCGTTCCGTCGCCGCACCGCTCCGCCCGCACCCGCTGGGCGCTGTCGCTGACCGGGGCGCTGGCGCTTGGACTGGCCGGCTGGCTGCTGCTACCGCGGCTGGCCGCCGTGCTGGCTCCCCATCTGGTGCCGACCGTCCAGGCCGACTGGAGCGTCCGGCTGCTGCCGCTGGTGCTGGCGCTGGCCGGCTGGGTGGCGGTCAACCGCCGGATCGATGCCCGCGAGCGCGCCGCCAACGCCCGCCTGCTGCAAGCGCTGGCCGCCACCCGCGACCCGGAGCTGAAGGCCTCGCTGGAAGAGATCGCCACGGTGCGCAAGCGGATGGACGCGGTGCTGGCGCGGCTGCGCAAGCGGCGCGGCGGCCGCTATCTCTACCAGTTGCCCTGGTATCTGGTGATCGGCGCCCCCGGTTCGGGCAAGACGACGGCGCTGACCAACGCTGGGCTTGGGGCCACCGCGGCGGACGGCAGCATCGTGGAGCCGCTGGCCGGGCTGGCCGGCACCCGCAACTGCGACTGGTGGTTCACCGACCGTGCCGTGCTGATCGACACCGCCGGCCGCTACACCACCCAGGACAGCCGGCGCGCGGTGGACGGGCGGGTGTGGTCCGGCCTGCTCGACCTGCTGAAGGAACACCGGCCGCTCCAGCCGGCCAACGGCGTCCTGCTGACGCTCAGCCTGCCGGACCTCGCCGCCTGGGACGAGGTGGAGCGGCGTAACCACGCCATCCTGATCCGCCAGCGCCTGAACGAGCTCCGGGTGCAGCTGGGCTTGCGGCTGCCGGTCTATCTGCTGCTGACCAAGGCCGACCTGCTGGACGGCTTCACCACCTTCTTCGATCCGCTGGACCGCGAGGCGCGTTCGCAAGTATGGGGGCTGACCCTGCCGTCGGACGAGCGGGCGGCCAAATCAGCCGTCAGCCCGCTGCCGGTCTTCCGCGATCTCTATGCCGGGCTGGTGCGCCGGTTGGACGAACGGCTGCTCGACCGGCTGCATCAGGAACCGGACCTGCGCCGCCGCGGCGATGCCTTCGCCCTGCCGCTGCGCGTGGCGGAGCTGGAGCCGGCGCTGGCCGACATCGTCGACACCGTCTTCGGCTCCGAGCATGGCGAGGAGACGCCCCGTCTGCGCGGCCTGTACCTGACCAGCGCCACCCAGACCGGCGGGGCGCTCGCCCTGCTGGAGCCGGACCCGGCCGTCCGCGCCTCCACCTATTTCCTGGACCGCCTGCTGCCCGAAATGGTCTTCCCCGAGGCCAACCTCGCCCGGCTCGACCGGGCGGTGGAGCGCGCCCGCCGCCGCCGGAGCGCCCTGTCCGCCATGGCCGCACTGACGCTGGCCCTGCTGGTTGGCGGCTGGTGGCTGGTCAGCGCCCGCGGCAACGCCGCCCTGCTGGAGCGCGCCGATGCCGGCGCCGCAGCGGTGGAGGCGGCGCTGCGCCCGCTCGACACGCCGCCGCGCTCCCTGATTCGCGTCGATGACGCCGACCCGGCGGCGATCCTGCCGGCGCTGGACGCCCTGCGCGCCCTGCCGATGGCCTTCGACACCGCGCACAGCTGGGCCGAGCCCGCGCTGGCCGGCGGCCTGTACCAGGGTGGGCGCATCGCCGACCCGGCGCAGGAGGCCTACCGCCGAGCCCTGCGCACCCAGTTCCTTGCCCGCATCGCCCTGCGGCTGGAGGAGCGGCTGCGCGCCGACTGGGCCTTGCCCGACCAGTTGCGCCGGACCCTGCGCATCTACCGCATGGTCGGCGGGGCGGAGACGATGGATGCCGGTGCGCTCGCGGAATGGGTGGCGCTGGACTGGCAGCGCACGCTGTCCGGCCCGGCCAACGAGGCACGCCGCCGCGCGCTGGGCGACCATCTGGCCGCCCTGTTCGCCATCGGCTTCGCCCCCGTCCCGCCCGACGAGGCGCTGGTCGCCCGTGTCGAGGAGGTGCTGGCCCAGTCCGTTCCGCAACTGACACCCCAATCCGGCCGGGCCGCGCTGCCATGATGGGATCGTTCGGCACGCCGCGCGGCGCCGATCCGGTGATGGGCTTCCATGGCAAGGTGCCGGCGCGGGGCGATTTCGTCGGCCATGGCCTGCCGGCGGCGGTTCTCGGCCCCTGGGACCGCTGGCTGTCGGCCGCCTTGGGCGAGGCCGGGCGGCGGCTGGGCGGCGAGTGGGACCCGCTGTTCGCCCAGGCTCCGGTCTGGCGCTTCGCCCTGTCCGCCGGCCTGTGCGGCGCCACCCCGCTGGTGGGTGTGTGGATGCCCAGCGCCGACCGGGTCGGCCGCCAGTACCCCTTCACCATCGCCGCCGGCCTCCCCGCCGGCTTCGACATCGCCGCCGCCCCCGCCGCCTGCGCCGCGTGGCTGTCCCGTGCCGAGGCTCTGGCGGCGGACGCCTGCCGCGCCGGCGCCGATGTGGAGGGGCTGCCGGCCCGCCTCGCCATCCTCGGCCGTCCGGAGCCGGAGCGCGTCAGCCCCGCCACCCGCGCCCTGCTGACCCGCCTGTCCGGCCCGCTGGGTGAGGATGCCAGCCTGTGGTGGACCCGCGGCGCCGGGCGCGTCGCCCCGTCGCTGCTGTCCTGTTCCGGCCTTCCCGCCGGTCCGCGCCTGACCGCCTTCCTCGACGGCGCCTGGGACCGCTGGGGCTGGGAGAATGCCGGCGAGGGGTAGAGGGGGGAGCGTGCATCCCGGGTCCAACGCCCCAGATCGAAGGGCTGTAGCGGAGCGGCAATTCCCGGTATTGTGCGGCGATCTTTTCGTGTTCCCGCCGTCCCCTGGAGCCGCAGCGATGACCGACACCCCCGTCCCGACTCTGATGGAAGCGGCCAAGCGTTTCCGCGGCAACGATCTGGCGGGGGCGGAGGAGGTCTGCCGGGCGATCCTGGCGACGGATCCGCACAATGCCCAGGCGCTGCATCTGCTGGGACTGGTCGCCGCCCACACCGACCATCCCGATTATGCGCTGACCCTGTTCGCCCAGGCCATCGTGGAGAACGGCAACGACCCGTCCTTCCACAACAGCCGCGGCAGCCTGCTCTTCCAGCAGGGCCGCGCGGCGGAGGCGGAGGAGGCCTTTCGCGCCGGCCTCGCCATCAACCCGCGCCTGCCGGAACTGCACGGCAACCTCGGCAACGCCCTGAAGGTGCAGACGAGGCTGGAGGAAGCGGCGGACTGCTTCCGCGCCGCGCTGGACCTCCGGCCGGTGGCGCCGGAGATGCACCATTTCCTCGCCGCCACCTTGCGCGAGCTGGGCGAGCTGGAGGAGGCGGAGCAGCATTTCCGCACCGCGCTGGAGCAGGCCCCCGACTATCTCGACGTCCATTACAGCCTGGCCGAACTGCTCTCCACCCGCGGCCGGCTGGTCGAGGCGGAGGCAGAGTTCCGCGTCGTGCTGGCCGCCGCCCCGCGCTTCGTCCCCGCCCAGGTCGGTCTCGCCCATGTGCTGCAGAGCCTGGACCGCGCCGCCGAAGCCATCGAGGTGATCGAGGCGGCGCGCGAGCAGGCGCCCGACCACCCGATGGTGAAGTTCACCCGCCGGCTGATCTATTCCAACGCGGTGCCCGGCTGGCACCTGCCGATGATCAACGATTTCGAGCGGAACGAGGCCTACAAGCAGTCGCTGGAACGGGCGGTGACGCCCGGCCAGCTGGTGCTGGAGATCGGCACCGGCTCCGGCATCGTCGCCATGATGGCGGCGCGCGCCGGCGCGAAGAAGGTGGTGACCTGCGAGGTCAACCCGATCCTGGCCCGCGTCGCCAAGGAAACGGTGGCGCGCAACGGCTATGCCGACCGCATCGACGTGGTGCCGCGCCTGTCCACCCAACTGACGGTGGGGGAGGGCGGCGACCTGCCGGAAAAGGCCGACGTCTTCGTGTCGGAACTGATCAACATCGGCATGCTGGCCCCGCGCATGCTGTCGGTGCTGCAGCATGCCCGCACCCATCTGGTGAAGCCGGGCGGCGCCATCATCCCGCGCGCCTCCACCGTCTACGCCATGCTGGTGGAGACGCCGGAACTGGCCCGCATCAACCCGGTGGAGAGCATCGACGGCTTCGACATGGGCAGCTTCGACGTCTTCCGCTCCCCCGGCTACCAGCAGATCGACCTCGGCGCCGACGCCCACACGCCGCTGTCGACGCCCTTCACCGCGCTGGATTTCGACTTCACCCGCAACATGCCGGAAGAGGGTGAGCGGGTGATCGACGTGACCATCGTCACCGCCGGCACCTGCCACGGCGTCGCCTTCTGGTTCGACCTCTTCATGGACGACGAGGTGGTCTACAAGTCGGAAAGCCGCGCCCGCACCAACCATTGGAAGCAGGCGATGACCTTCCTGGAAAAGCCGATCGCGCTGTCGGCCGGCGACCGCCTGCGCATCGTCGCCCGCTACGACAACAACCAGATCTCCTTCGGGATCGACGGATTGATGGGGGGATAAGTGGTAAGGTGTGGACAGCGCCGACTCGGAAGTATAGGATAAAAAGCCTCATACCACTTTATGTCTGGCGAGAACGCGGTTGGACGTCGATTTCGTTGCCGACTACCTGATTGCGAAAGGCTGCAAGCCGGATGGCGAGCCGCTGAAGCAACTCGGCCTGCAAAAGCTGGTCTATCTTTGCCAAGGCTGGCATCTCGCCCTGACCGACGAGCCGCTGTTCCGCGAAGAAATTCGCGCACTGCCATTGGGACCTGTGGTGCCGGAACTGCTGGATCGGTTCAAGGACTGCGGCAGTGATCCGCTTCCGCCCTATCTCCTTACCGAGCCCGATCATGTTCTATCGTCCAGTGCCAAGCGTCTGATCGATAATGTCTGGGATCAGTATGCAAGGCTCCACTCCTCCCAACTGGTGGATCTGACCCACGAGGGCGGCTCTCCCTGGGACCGGGTGTGGAACCACGGGGAGGGGAAAGGACCGAAGCGCAAGGTCATCCCCAACACCATGATCCGTGACTGGTTCAAGCAGGAACTGGCCGAAAAGCTCGTCCCCCGTCCCACCCGGCCCCGAAATCTTGCGGAAGCGTTTGAAAGGGCGGCCGGCCTTCACTGATGACGACTTGGGTTCTGCATCAGCATCCTGCGCTTCTGCGCTGGGTGAACGAACAAAACCGCTCAATGTATGTGGGGTTGCGCCAGTCTTTCGACGCTGCCTGCGCCTATGCTGAAAACGACACCAACTGGGCCAACCGGTCGGGCGATTGCGCCTTTGTCGATTACCTGCCCGGCGTCAGCCTCTTCACCTATCCGATGATTCTGAAGCTGCTGGTCGGCGATGTTTTCGTGAGTGCCGTCGGCGTCTTTGTCGAACGTGAAGGCTTGTGTAAGAACGTCTGACGGCGCGGTCCGGGCGCCGGCATCCGGGAGTGTCCAAGCCGTGCGCCCACCGATGACTGATGACCGCCAGCTTCCTTCCAGCGATGTCCCCTCCCGCCGCGCCATCGCGTCCTGGTGCCTCTACGACTGGGCGAATTCCGCGTATAACACCATCATCACGACCTTCGTCTTCTCGGTCTATTTCGCCCGCGGTGTGGTCGGCGACCCGGTGGAGGGCACGGCGCGCTGGGGGGCGGCGATGACCGCGGCCGGCGTCGCCATTGCGCTGCTCAGCCCGGTCCTGGGTGCCATCGCCGACCGGGCGGGGCGGCGCAAGCCCTGGATGGCGCTGTTCACCGGGCTGACGGTGGCCTTCACCGTGGCGCTCTGGTGGGTCAGGCCCGATCCGGCCGATGCAGCCTACGCGCTCGCCTGCGTGGTGATCGCCACGGTGTCGTTCGAGTTGGCCAACGTCTTCTACAACGCCACCCTGCCGGGGCTGGTGCCGCAACGGCTGCTGGGCCGGGTGTCGGGCTGGGGCTGGGGCATCGGCTATTTCGGCGGGCTGACCTGCCTCGTCCTGGCGCTGGTCGGCTTCGTCCAGGCGCCGGCCCCGCTGTTCGGCCTGTTCGGACTGGAGTGGGTGGATTGGGGGGAGCAGGCGAATGTCCGTGCTACCGCGCTGCTGGCCGCGGTGTGGTACGGGGTCTTCGCGCTGCCCTATTTCCTGTGGGTGCCGGACGAGCCCTCCACCGGCCAGGGCCTATTGCGTGCGGCACGGGAGGGGGTGGCGACGCTGGTCGCCACGTTGCGCGAAGCCCGGCGCTACCGGCAGGTGATGCGCTTCCTGATCGCCAGCGCCTTCTACCGCGACGGCATCAACACCATCACCGCCTTCGGCGGCATCTTCGCCGCCGGCACCTTCGGCATGAGCTTCGAGGAAATCCTGGTCTTCGCCATCGTGCTGAACGTGGTGGCGGGGGCGGGGGCCATCGGCTTCGCCTGGATGGACGACCGGGCGGGGGCCAAGCCGGTGATCCTGATCGCGCTGGCCGGCATGTCTCTGTGCAGCGTGCCGCTGCTGCTGGCGACTGACCGGTTGTGGTTCTGGGTCTTCGCGCTGGGGCTGGGGCTGTTCTTCGGACCCGCGCAGGCAGCGGGACGCTCGATGATGGCGCGGTTGGCCCCGCCGGGCATGGCGGGCGAGATGTTCGGGCTCTACAGCCTGACCGGACGCTTCGTCGGCTTCTTCGGGCCGCTGCTGTTCGGGCTGGCCACCCAGGCCTTCGCCAGCCAGCGCGTCGGCATGGCGACGGTTCTTGCTTTCTTCGTGATCGGATTCGGGCTTATGCTGGCGGTTCGCGAACCGGCCCGTTAAAAAGGCCGCGTCAAAGCGCCGCACATGAGATCATTCGAGGGCAGAGCTGTTACCTTCGTTTTTGCTGCGACGCACAAAAGTCGAAGCCGAGGGGTACGGACCATGCTGCACATCAACGATATCGAAGCCTTCGCCCGCATCAACGAGGCGCTGAACGAGGACGCCGGCACCGGGCAGGCCGATCATGCCGGCCACGACACCGCCAGCCCGGCCCATCCCGCGCTGGTGATGGCGATGCTGGCGACCGGCCGCCTTCCGCTGTCGGCCGTTTCCAAATCGGCCGACCCGCTGTCGCCCTGGGCCAAGATGCTCCGCCGCTCCTGACCGTCACAACAGCGACAGCTGGTCCCCGGCGGCCGGCGGCACCCGGAAGCGGCTGCAGTCGAGCTGCCAACTCCGGTCGCCCAATCCGTGCTTCCGGCAGGCCAGCTTGAAGCGGTGGCGCAGAAGCTCGGCGTAAGGACCGGTGCCCTTCATCCGCGTGCCGAAGCCGGAGCGGTAGAGCGCTCCGTCGCGGCTCTGCCGCATCAGGCTCAGCACGCGGTCGGCTCGGTTGGGGGCGTGGGTGCGCAGCCACTCCTCGAACAGGGTGGCGATCTCCAGCGGCAGGCGCAGCAGGATATAGCTGGCGGCGGTGGCTCCGGCACCGGCCGCCGTCTCCAGAATCGACTCCAACTCGTGGTCGTTCAGCGCCGGGATCATCGGGCTGGCGAGCACCGCGACCGGTACGCCGGCCTCCGCCAGGGTGCGGATGGTCTCCAGCCGGCGCGGCGGGGTACTGGCCCGCGGCTCCATCACACGGGCGAGGTCGCGGTCCAGGGTGGTGACGGAGATCGCCACCGATGCCAACCCCTGCGCCGCCATCGGCGCCAGGATGTCGAGGTCGCGCAGCACCAGCGCCGATTTGGTGATGATGCTGACCGGTTGGTTGAAGTCGCGGCAGACCTCCAGCACGCGCCGGGTGATGCCTTCCGTCCGCTCGACCGGCTGGTACGCGTCGGTGTTGGCGCCCAGCGCCAGCGGCTGGCAGACATAGGATTTCGCCCGCAGCTCCTTCGCCAGCAGATCCGCCGCGTTGCGCTTGGCGAACAGTTTCGTCTCGAAATCCAGCCCCGGCGACAGGTTCAGATAGGCATGGGTCGGCCGGGCGAAGCAGTAGATGCAGGCGTGCTCGCAGCCCTGGTACGGGTTCACCGACCGGTCGAAGGGGATGTCGGGCGATTCGTTGCGGGCGATGATCGATTTGGCCGACGCCGGGGTTACTGTGGTGCGCACGGGATCGGACAGCGCCTCGTTCCCGCCGGACGCATAGCCGGTCCAGCCGTCGTCGGTCAGGACGCGGGTCTCGCGCTCGAAGCGGCCGGTGGCGTTGCTCACCGCACCACGTCCCTTGATCGGCGGTCGCTTGATCTCATCCATGGCGGCAGCTTAGCCGCGGGTAACTAGAACGTAAAGCGAACAAAAGCGCCATCGGTGCTTGGTTTGCCGAGCATACCCAGCAAACATAAAGATATCTTTATGCTTGCATGGTTCCGGAACCGCTGATACACCCTTCGCCAATTACAGCGGCAGGGCCGGGGATCCGGCGCGCCTGAATCTCCGCTGCCCGAATCGTCACCGCCCACCAGGAGTCATCCCTCATGGCCGCCGAATTCACGGACTACAAGGTCAAGGACATCAGCCTCGCGAACTGGGGCCGCAAGGAGATCACCATCGCCGAGACCGAGATGCCGGGCCTGATGGCCCTGCGGTCCGAGTTCGGCGACAGCAAGCCGCTGGCCGGCGCCCGCATCGTCGGCTGCCTGCACATGACCATCCAGACCGCCGTGCTGATCGAGACGCTGACCGCGCTCGGCGCCACCGTGCGCTGGTCGTCCTGCAACATCTTCTCCACCCAGGATCAGGCCGCCGCCGCCATCGCCGCCGCCGGCATCCCGGTCTTCGCCTGGAAGGGCGAGACGGAGGAGGAGTTCTGGTGGTGCATCGAGCAGACCCTGCGCGGTCCGGACGGTTGGACCCCGAACATGATCCTGGACGATGGCGGCGACGTCACCCAGATCATGCACGACAAGTATCCGGAGATGCTGGACGGCGTCCGCGGCCTGTCGGAAGAGACCACCACCGGCGTGCATCGTCTGTATGAGATGATGAAGAAGGGCACGCTGAAGGTTCCGGCCATCAACGTGAACGACAGCGTCACCAAGTCGAAGTTCGACAACCTCTATGGCTGCCGCGAGTCGCTGGTCGACGGCATCAAGCGCGCCACCGACGTCATGGTCGCCGGCAAGGTCGCCGTCGTCGCCGGTTACGGTGACGTGGGCAAGGGCTCGGCCGCCAGCCTGCGCTCGCAGGGTGCGCGCGTCCTGGTGACGGAGATCGACCCGATCAACGCCCTGCAGGCCGCCATGGAAGGCTATCAGGTCGTGACGATGGAAGATGCCGCTCCGCAGGGCGACATCTTCGTCACGGCGACCGGCAACGTCGACGTCATCACGATCGACCACATGCGGGCCATGAAGGACCGCGCCATCGTCTGCAACATCGGCCACTTCGACAGCGAGATCCAGATCGATGCCCTGCGCAATCTGGTCTGGGAAGAGGTCAAGCCGCAGGTCGACGAGGTCGTGTTCCCCGACGGCAAGCGCCTGATCGTCCTCGCCCAGGGCCGTCTGGTCAATCTGGGCTGCGCCACCGGCCACCCCAGCTTCGTGATGAGCGCCAGCTTCACCAACCAGGTGCTGGCCCAGATCGAGCTGTGGACCAACGCCGCCAACTACGAGAACAAGGTCTACGTTCTGCCCAAGCACCTGGACGAGAAGGTCGCCCGCCTGCATCTGGAGAAGATCGGCGCCAAGCTGACCACCCTGACCGACAAGCAGGCCGCCTACATCAGCGTGCCGACCGCCGGCCCGTACAAGCCGGACCACTACCGCTACTAAGCGGGCGTGGGGTTGAAAAAGAAGGGCCGTCCCGGTGGGGCGGCCCTTTTTTCTTTTAGGTTCTGGTCTCTTGGGAGGAGCGGAGGTGTCAGGCAAGATCGACACGGATGTCACGGATTTAGACACGGATTTCACGGATGTTGTCCGGCAAGGCTGCCGCCGGCCAAGGAACATCGGCTCCAGCAAGCCATAATAAAAATCCGTGATATCCGTGTTTAAATCCGTGATATCCGTGTAAATGTTGCCTCGGGATGCCGAATTACCCTCGAAGCCGAAGTCATTCCGCGCCCGAGATCCTCATCCCCAGCCACTCCACTATCCCTTTGCCGGCCGCAACACCCATGGCGAAGCAGCCCTGCAGCAGATAGCCGCCGGTCGGCGCCTCCCAGTCCAGCATCTCGCCGGCCAGGAACAGGCCGGGGCGGCGGGTCAGCATCAGCCGCTCGTCCAGTTCCGGCAGGCGGACGCCGCCGGCCGAGGAAATGGCGCGCTCGATCGGGCGGACGCCGGTCAGCACCACCGACAGCCCCTTGATCTGCCGGGCCAGCGTCACCGGGTCGGTCAGGTCGGCGGCGGGCGCGAACTCGCGCAGCAGCGCGGCGCGCGGGCCGGTCAAGGACAGCGACTTCTTCAGGAAGGTGGAGAGCGACTCCGCACCGCGGCGGCGCAGGCGCTTGACCAGTTCGGCCTCGGCCATGTCCGGCAGCAGGTCCAGCGTCAGGGTCGCCCAGCCCTCCGCGGTGATGGCGTCGCGGAGCGGGGCGCTCAGCGCATAGACGGCACCGCCTTCGATCCCGGTCTCGGTGATGACGAACTCGCCCTTCAACCGGCGGCCGGCAGCGGACAAGCCGACGCTTTTCACCGGTTGGCCGGCGAAGCGGCTGCGCAGATGATCGGACCAGGGCACCTCGAAGCCCATGTTGGACGGCACCAGTGGCGCCACCTCCACCCCCAGCCCCTCCAGCAGCGGGACCCAGCCGCCGTCCGAACCGGTGCGCGGCCAACTTGCTCCGCCCAGCGCCAGCAGGGTGGCGCGTGGGGCGACGGTGATGGTTTCTTCGCCATTCCGGAAAGTCAGAGCACCGGCCTCGTCCCAGCCGGTCCAGCGGTGGCGGCTGTGCAGGGTGACGCCCAGCCCGTCCAGCCGCCGCAGCCAAGCCCGGACCAGAGTGGAGGCCTTCATCTGCACCGGAAAGACGCGGCCGCTGCTGCCGACGAAGGTCTCGATGCCCAGCCCGGCGGCCCAGCCGCGCAGGTCGTCGGGCGAGAAACCGGCCAGCAGTCGGCGGAACAGCGGTTCCGCCGCACCGTAACGCGGCAGGAAGCGGTCGAGCGGTTCCGAATGGGTCAGGTTCAGCCCGCCGCGCCCGGCCAGCAGCAGCTTGCGCGCCGGGGTGGGCGTGTGATCGAACACGGCGACCCGCAGGCCGGCGGCTGCGACGATTTCCGCCGCCATCAGCCCGGCGGGGCCGGCGCCGACGATTGCCACGTCAGGGGTGGTATGGGGCACTTGGCGGGGCTTTCACAAAAGGACGTGCCCCCGCCCTTCCCGTGCTGCGCGGGGAAGGGCGGGGGCATTCTCGTCTCGACCTCGGTTTCCCGAGTTCAGTCCTCGTAATCCTGGTCCTGCGCCACTTCCTCGGCGAGGTCGGCGGCGAGATCGGCGAAATAGCCGGCGTCGACCTCCAGGCCATTCTCCTCGCAGATGCGCATGAAGATGCGGTATGCGTGCAGGATGGCGACGTCGAGGACGACGAGATCCCCTTCCTCGCTGTGGCGGTCGGTGATGTCCCGCTCCTGCAGGGTGGCGACGATGTCGTGCGCGGCGGCCTGCAGGACCGCGTCCATGGCTTGTTTGTGTTGGGTCGACATCGTGTGGATCCTTGTCCCGGTCGTGCTTCGCGCCCCCGCCCGGCCGGACCGGCACCGCATGGCCGGCGGGAGTGGTCGAACCGTCGGAGGTAACGGGTACGCCCCGGCTCATTTTTGCAGGGGCTCCGTTCGTCCGCGATAGTTCGGCCTCCCCCTTGTTGTAGAATCCTTTTTCACGGGCGAACAAGCCCCTTCACGGAGGGTCGCTGCGTGACCTTCCGGGTAGCTCCGTACCGCTTTCCGGCGCAGCCCCTTCAGCGTTTGGCGGGAACGAGCAGCGCCGCGCCGACATAGCCCAGCGCCTTGCCTTTCCGCCCGACCTTGTACCAGCCGCCGACCGCCTCCATCACCGTCACGCGCTCGCCCGCATCAAGCACGTCCAGC
Source organism: Azospirillum sp. B21 (assembly GCF_008364825.1). GTDB lineage: Bacteria > Pseudomonadota > Alphaproteobacteria > Azospirillales > Azospirillaceae > Azospirillum. The sequence goes on along the minus strand of NZ_VTTO01000019.1, from coordinate 44,196 downwards.
ACCTTGGCATCGCAGACCGGGGCGACGCGCAAATTGCCGGCGGCGCGCAGCCGGGCGACGGTGCCCTGGGGCAGTCGGGCGGTCTGCCGCTCCGGCAAGTCGCCGGGCAGGGCGCAGCCGCGGTCCTCGCGGTCGGCCTTGGCATAGCGGCCGGCCTTGGGCGCGGAGGCGGGCTCGCCGCGGTCAGCCGCGACCTCCGTCAGGTAGGCGCTGGTGACGTAGCCCTGCGGCTTGTCGGCACGCCCCACCCGCTGCCAGCCATTCACCGGCGCACCGAAGGCCTCCACACGGTCGCCTTTCTCCACGGTGTCGAGGACCCGGCCCTTGGCGTCCGGCGTGGCGCGCAGGTAGATGCCGGCGGTGGCAACCATCGTCCGCCGGGCGGCAACGGTCTTCTCCGGCTCTTTCGGCGCCGGCTGGCCGGCAGGTTCGGGCTGCGGCTTTACCCGTGGCAGTGGAGGAACCGCGGCGAGGGCTTGCCCCGCATCGCCACTTTTTTGGCCGATGTCCTGGGGATCGACGGGCTTCGGCTCCGGCGTTCTCGCCGCCGGGGTGGGTGTCCGGATCGGGGTGGCAGCCGGGCCGGCCTGCGGGCTGACCGGCGACAGCGGGGCGGGCACCTCCGGCGGATGTTCCCAGACCACGGCAGGATTCGGCAAAGGCGAGACGGGTCGAGCGGGGGTCAGGCGGGGCAGGGCGACGATCGGGGCGGCGGGCGGGGTGAAACGCTCGGCCGGCATCTGGGCCGGCATCTGGGCTGGCATCTGGGCCAGCACACCGGAGGGGGCTGTCAGCAGCAGCAGGGACAGCGCCGAAGCCCGCCGGAGCTCTTTCGGAAACGCGTCGCCCATCGGCCCTCACCCCTCAGTCAAGCGTGATGCGGGCGATCAGCGTCGGCAGGGTCTGGCAGCGCAGAAGCCCGTCCAGCGTCCGGTGTTCGGTCAGCCGCAGGGTCAGGGCGCAGCCGAAGGAGTTCACCGCCAGTTCGGTCTGCGCCAGGGTGCCGACGATGCTGGACGGCCGCGCGATGCTGTAGCCGGGGGCGCCCAGCTTGCCGGCCAACGCCCCGTTGACCGGGCTGAAGCCGTCGATCTCCAGGGTCATCGGTCCCAGATTCTGAACCACCACCTCGGAACTCGGATCCTCCTTGGTGGAATAGAGCTGGACCGGCACGGCGCGGCGCCGCGCGATCCAGTCCTTCAGCGCCAGATTGGCGACCACCGGATCGCGGCTTTGCAGCGCCGCCTCCATCGCCGTCTGGCGCAGTGCCGGGTCGTTGCCGCCCAGCGCCGCTTCGAAGGCGGCCAGCCGCATCGCGCGGTCGTTGCCGGCCAGCTTGCCGCGCAGGTCCGCCAACTGGGCGATGCGCGCCTCGACCGCCCGGCGTTCCGTCTCGGCACGTGCTGCCTCGGCCTTGGCTGCGGCGGTTTGCTGGGCCAGCCGTTCCTCCTCGCGCCGGCGGCGTTCGGTGTCGTCGGCCAGCCGTTGGGCGGCGTCGCGGTCCAACTGCTCGCGCAGGCTCCTTGCTTCGGCCGTGCCCAGCACCACAGTGCGGCCGGGCAATTCCGTCGCGGGCTTGCCGATGCCCTCGAGCAAGCCGGGGGTCTGCGGCGTCAGCGTGACCGTCCAGCCGCCGGCGCCGCGGGTGCCGAGCGCGGTCGCGACCCAGCTCTTCGCCAGACCGGCATCGGCAGCCGGGCGCAGGAAAGTCACCGGCCCTTCGCGGCTGTCGATCAGATAGGTCGGAGCGCCCAGCACCACCCTGGCGGTCACCCGCGCCGCCGCTTGCGGTTCCGGCGACTGGGCGGCGGGGGGCGGCAGCGGCTCCACCATCAGCGCTTCGATGCGCCAGGGCGCCGGCAGCATCGCCTCGAGGCGCGCACGGATGGCGGCTTCCAGACTCTGTTCGGTGGGGGCGGATTCCGCGGCCCGGGCATATCCGGAGGGCAGGGCAAGAGTTGCTCCGCCGGCCAACAGGGCAGCGATGGTGCAGGCCGCGACGCAGCCCGCGAATCGTCCGTTTCCCGGTCGCTTCATCGCCGATCCTTCCTCTTCCACCGCCCGGTCCGTCCGTCAGGCCGTTCCGCCCCATCGGTGTCCGCCCGATTCCCGCAGGAATGATTCGGCACTGGTATAGCGAAGGTGTGAGCCAAGGGAAGCGGCTTTTCCCGGCAACCTGCCGATCTGCGGTTGGAAGCGATACCCGCCTGCGCCCGATTGTCGCGTCGAACCGCAGCCGTGGGTCGAAATTGACTTGGACGGCACACGCCGCTTGCAATATCGTCACACAAATGGATGTATTGGCTCGAACCAGCGGGCGGAACGCGCAACGGATGAGGAACAGGAATTCCCATGGCGGGCACGGGCGGAGGTAAGGAAGGGCCGGGGCTGCTCTGCCGCAACGTGAAGGTGAGCGGGCGTCGAACAAGCCTCAGGATGGAGCCGTTCATCTGGGACTCGCTGAAGGAAATCTGCGAGCGTGAACGGCTGAGCTTGAACGAGATTTGCAGCCGGATCGACGAACGGCGGGGGGAGGCGAACCTGACCGCCTCCATCCGCGTGTTCATCGTCAGCTATTTCCGCACCGCCATCGGCAACCGCGGCTTCTCGGAAGACGGTCCGTCGCCCCTCCTGCGCAAGGCGTTGGACGACGCGGTTCCGATGGACTGATCGCGCGCAGGCTCGGGCAACGAACGCTCACCAGCGCAGGCTGGGCATCGCATAGGTCGGCATATGGCCGGAGGCATCGGCCAATGCCCGCAGGTTGACCGGGTCGACCGCCTCGCCCCAGGCCGCCCCGCCCAATTCCTCCTGGTGGATGCCGGCGGTGACCAGCGCCACGTCGATCCCGGCGGCATTGGCACCGGCGACATCGGTGCGCAGGCTGTCGCCCACCCCCAGGATGCGGCTCTTGTCCGCGATGCCCAACAGTTTGAAACAGCGCTCATAGACCGGGGCATGGGGCTTGCCGTGCTGGCGCACGTCGCCGCCCATCTCCTCATAGCGGGCAGCCAGCGTGCCGGCGCAGATCACCAGCATCGGCCCGACCATCACCACCAGATCCGGGTTGGCGCAGATCATCGGCAGGCCGGCGGCAAGGCAGGCGTCCAGTTGCGGCTGATAATCCGCCACCGTCTCGCCGAAGGTCACGATGCCCGTGTTGACGACGAAGTCTGCCTCGGCCGGAGTTGCCGCAACCTGATAGCCGAGCCCGTCATAGACATCGGTGTCGCGGTCGGGCCCGATGTGGTAGAGCCGACGGCCGAGCGCGGCATGCCAGGGATCGTCGCGGTCGCGCAGGGCTTCATAGGTCGCCTCGCCCGAGGTCATGACATGGTTGTAGCGGTCGCGCCCCAGCCCCATGCCGTCCAGCTTCTCGATCACACCGGGGGTGCGACGCGGGGCGTTGGAGAGAAGGCACAGCGTCTTGCCGGCGGCGCGCATGCGGTCCAGGCAGTCGGGCACGCCGGGATAGGGCTGCTCGCCGTCATGCAGAACGCCCCACAGGTCCAGGATGAACCCGTCATAGCGGTCGATGACCTCGGCGATGCCGGAAATCTGTCGGATGTCGGCCATGGTGTCCGGTCGGTTGATGGTGGGTTGAAGGTCGGATTGCGTCAACAAGCCGGTCTCAGCGTGGTTGCAGCAACTCCGCATAGACCGCCAGCGTATCGGCGCACATACGGTCCTTGGTGTAGCGGTCCGCCACGAAGGCCATGGCACGGGCGCCGATGGCGTCGCGCTGCTCCGGCGTCAGCGACAGCGCCTCGTCCAGCGCGCGGGCCAGCGCGTCGGGATCGTCCGGCGGCACCACCCAGGCGGTCTCGCCGGGGACCACGGTCTCCTGATAGGCGCCGATGGCCGAGACGATCACCGGCTTGCCCATCGCCTGCGCCTCCACGATCACCCGCCCGAAGGCCTCCGGTTCCCGCGAGGCGGAGACGACCACCGTCGACAACAGGTAGGCCGCGGCCATGTCGCTGCAATGGTCGGTCATCCGCACCACGCCGCGCAGGCCGTTGGTGGCGATGCGGTTCTCCAACTCCTCCCGGTATCCGGTACGGCCCTGGTCGGAGCCGACCAGCAGGGCCAGCACGTCCTTGCGCCCCAGCTTGGCCAGTGCGTCGATCAGCACGATCTGGCCCTTCCAACGGGTCAGCCGGCCGGGCAGCAGGATCACTGGCCGATCGTCCGGCAGGTTCCATTGCTTGGCGAGCGTGACCAGCCGCGTCGGACTGACCCGGTCGGGGGCGAAGACGCTGCGGTCGATGCCACGGTGGATGACGCGCACCCGCGCCGGATCGACCGGATAGTTGCCCAGCACATGGTCGCGGATGAAGCCAGAGATGGCGATCACCCGCTCGCCCCGTGCCATCACCGAGTTGTACCAGCGCTTCAGCCGGCCGCCGACCGGCCCGCTGCCGAAATTGTAGGGGGCGTGGAAGGTGGTCATGTACCGCGCGCCGGTCTCGCGACAGGCCAGCCACGCGCTCCAGGCCGGGGCGCGGGAGCGGGCATGGACGATGTCCACCTTATGCTCGCGGATGATGGCGGCCAGCCGGCGGGCGTTGCGGCGGATGGTCAGCGGGTTCTTGGAGGCCAACGGCAGGGTCAGGTGGGTGATGCGGGCGCGGTCCAGTTCGCGCACCATCGGCCCGCCTTCCGATGCCACCAGCGGTGTGCCGCCGGCGGCCTGCAGGGCGAGCGCCATGTCGATGCAGCCGCGCTCCGCCCCGCCGGTGACCAGCGTCGGCACCACCTGCAGCACCGTCGGCGCCCGGCCACCCGGCCAGTGGGGGAGCTGGGTGGCCTGATGGGCGTCCGCGTTGCGCGGGGATGGGTCGGTGGTAAGGTGGGGGTCGAAATCCATGATGCCGGCTGCTTCGCAAGGGGCGGCCCGGGACCGGCCGCGGGCCCCGGCATGCCGGTGTCCGTCGAACCGGTGTCCGACCGTATGCCGGTATCCGTTGCCGAAGGTGACCGTATGACCGAAACCGCAGCCCAACCGGGCGGCGCGCACCATAGCCTAACGCGCGGTGCGGCGACCATAGCCTATCACCACACCCCTGCCGGTCCATCGGGGCAGGGCAAGCCCGGCGTTATGTTCCTGGGCGGCTTCATGTCCGACATGACCGGCGGCAAGGCGACCACGCTGGAGGCCTGGGCGGTGGAGCGCGGCCTGTCCTTCACCCGCTTCGACTATCAGGGCCATGGCGCCTCCAGCGGCCGTTTCGCCGACGGCACCATCGGCCTGTGGGCCGACGACGCGCTGGCGGTGCTGGACCAGGTGACGACGGGGCCGCAGATCCTGGTCGGCTCCTCCATGGGTGGCTGGATGATGCTGCTGGCAGCAACCCGCCGTCCGGAGCGGGTGGCCGGGCTGGTCGGCATCGCGCCGGCTCCCGATTTCACCGAAGACCTGATGTGGGACATCTTCGATGCCGACGTCCGCCGGCAGATCATGGAGCAGGGCGTATGGAACCGCCCGTCGGACTATGGCCCGGAACCCCAGCCGATCACCCGTGCCCTGATCGAGGACGGCCGCAACCACCTGCTGCTGCGCGGTCCCATCCCCTATGGCGGTCCCGTCCGTCTGCTGCACGGTCAGCGCGACCCCGACGTTCCCTGGCAACTCAGCCTGCGAATCGCCGAGGCGCTGACGGGCGACGATGTCCGCGTCACCCTGGTGAAGGACGGCGACCACCGCCTGTCCCGCGCCCAGGATCTGGACCTGCTGTGCCGCACCGTCGGCGCCCTGGTGGATGAAATCGGGGTGGTTTGAGGCGTTACGAAAAAAAGCGTTGCCCGCGTGAAACGGAGGCTTGCATCGCCGCGAACCTCTGGCTATAACGCGGGCCTCTACGGAGGGGTGGCCGAGCGGTTGAAGGCGCACGCCTGGAAAGTGTGTATACGTCAAAAGCGTATCGAGGGTTCGAATCCCTCTCCCTCCGCCACTAAGTTTCCGGGATAGACCCGCTAAAAAGGCTCGGCTGAAAAGCTGAGCCTTTTTCATTTTGGTCCCGAAAGCCTTCGTTCCTGCGAATACTCCAAATAGAAAAACCCGCCCCACATCCGGCAATTGCCGGAGCGGAGCGGGCTGTCAGTCGTTTCCGGTGCCTGGAACGGAAGGGGCGACGCCCCTTACTTCGCCCGCGACACGCGGCGCAGGAAGTCGATGAACTGCGCCTGCTCTTCCGGGGACAGATCCTTGACCATGCTCTGGTCGTGGGCCTGGACGCGCGGAGTCAGGTCGTCCATCAGCGTCTGGCCTTCCGGCGACAGGCGCAGTGCGTAGGAGCGGCGGTCGTTGGGCGAGGGGGCGCGGACGACGAGGCCGCGCGACTCGAGACGGTCGATCACCGCGACCATCGTCGACCGGTCGATGCCGACCGCCGTGCCCAGGTCGGACTGCGACAGTCCCTCGTTCTCCCGAATCATGATCAGCACGCCGAACTGACCGGGCGTTATGTCGTGCGGGGCGACCGCGTTCTGAAAGCTCTGGAACACCGCGACCTGAGCCTTGCGCAGGTTGTAACCCACGAGCTCGGGAAGGGGGCCAAGGGCGAGCTTGCCGTTTTTCCCGGGGCGCAGACGCGACCGCCGGTCGGCTGGGGTGGAGCGCTCGTTGTCAGTCACCGTGGATGCCATGTTTTGGATGAATTATCGGATGAACGGATAAAATGCGGGCAAGGCTTACGTTTGTCAGCAAGAACCGCACGGGGGACATGATATGCATACCAGATATGCGTGAAACGTATTGGTTGGCGCCCATACAAATTCCATCTTGAAGAGTCAAGAAGTGGTCGACGCCGATTTGACGCCGATCGCCCGCCCTGCGGTTTCCCCTGCCGCGCGCGGGTTCCCGAATCGGAGCTTCCGACGCCCGGTCCCCCCCAGACCGGGCGTCTTCGTTTTCGGGCTCCGGTGGGCTCCGAGTCGCCCTCCCCTGAACAGGAAATCGACATTGCTTTGCAGGGCAGGGCGGATGGTTGGACGCTTGGTCCGTCGGCGGCTTTCGGGTTAGCTGTTCGGGAGCGTCCCTACCTTGAGAGCCGATGTCATGGCCTTCGCCATTCCCCTATGGTCCCAGCCGGCCGTCCCCGTCGTGGGCGGCGATCCGTTTCCGGTGCGCCGCATCTATTGCGTCGGCCGCAACTATGCCGCCCATGCGCGCGAGATGGGCGCCGATCCCGACCGCGAGCCGCCCTTCTTCTTCATGAAGCCGGCCGATGCCATCGTCGCCGACGGAGCCACCATTCCTTATCCTCCCCGCACCGCCAACCTGCACCACGAGATCGAGTTGGTGGTGGCGATCAAGACCGGCGGCCGCGACATTCCGGTCGACCGGGCGCTGGATCATGTGTTCGGCTATGCCGTCGGGCTGGACATGACCCGGCGCGACCTGCAGAACGCCGCCAAGAAGGAAGGCAAGCCCTGGGACATGGGCAAGGGCTTCGACCGGTCGGCGCCGTGTTCCGCCATCCGCACCGTCGCCGACATCGGCCACCCGGACAAGGGGGCCGTCACCCTGCAGGTGAACGGCGAGCCGCGGCAGAAGGGCGACCTGTCCGACCTGATCTGGTCGGTGGCGGAGACGATCTCCTACCTGTCCGGGCTGGTCGAGTTGCAGCCGGGCGACCTGATCTACACCGGCACGCCGGAGGGCGTCGGTGCGGTGGTGGCCGGCGACGTGCTGACCGGCGAGGTCGAGGGCGTCGGCACCCTGACCCTGACCATCGCCTGAGCCGCCGGACATGCGCATCGCGACCTGGAACATCAATTCGGTCCGCATGCGTCTGGACCTCCTCCTCCGCCTGATGGAGGAGGAGCGGCCGGACGTGATCTGCCTGCAGGAAACCAAGGTGGTGGACGCCGACTTCCCGCTCGGCCCCCTGGCGGAGCGCGGCTATGTCCACGCCCACATCCACGGGATGAAGGGCTACAACGGCGTCGCCATCCTGTCGCGCCTGCCTTTCTCTTCGCACGACGTCCAGCACTGGTGCGGCAAGCAGGACTGCCGCCACGCGCTTGCCCATCTGCCGGGCGGGATCGAACTGCACTGCGTCTATATCCCTGCCGGCGGCGACATTCCCGACCCGGCGGTGAACGACAAGTTCGCCCACAAGCTCCAGTTCTTGGACGAGATGACCCACTGGCTGGGCACGGAGCGGACGCCCGACCGTCCCATGGTGCTGGTCGGCGACCTGAACATCGCGCCTCTGGAACAGGACGTCTGGAGCCACAAGGAACTGCTGTCGGTGGTCTCCCACACGCCGATCGAGGTGGAGAAGCTGGCGGCGATGCAGTCCTCGGCCGGTTGGGTCGACGCCATGCGCCGCTTCGTGCCGCCGGAGGAGAAGCTCTACACCTGGTGGAGCTACCGGGCGAAGGACTGGGCCGCCTCCAACCGCGGCCGGCGCCTGGACCACATCTGGGTGACCCCGCCGCTGGAAGGCGCGCTGCAGGGCATCAAGGTGTTGCGCGATGCCCGCGGCTGGGAGCCGAAGCCGTCGGACCATGTGCCGGTGATCGTCGATTTGAACGTCTGATCGATGGGGAAGGGGGGGCGTCGCCGCGGCCCCCTTCCGCTCCCGTCTACTCCAACATCCCGATATTCATCCGCACCACCGACGGGGTGCCATCCTCCGCCAATCGGAACAGGTGGGCGCAGCCGTTGCGCAGCTCCTCTGCCGGCTCGTCGCGCATGTCCCAGCCGGTGGCGAGAGAATAAAGCGCGCGCAGGATTCCGTTGTGGGCGACGGCGCCGGTCGGGCGTCCGTCGGCGGCAAGGTCGGCCAGCCAGCCGCGCAGGCGGGCCTGCACCTCGCGCGGGCTCTCGCCGCCGGGGGCCTTGTAGTCCAGACCCAGCCGGTCGTGGCGGGCAGGCATGCGGCCGTCGGCGCGCAGATCCTCGGTGCGCAGCCCCTCCCACGCTCCCCAATCCATTTCGACGATCCGCGGTTCCGGCGTGGGGTCGAGGCCGAGCAGCAGCGCGGTTTCCCAGGCGCGGCGCTTCGGGCTGGCGACCCAGCGCAAACCGGCCGACTCGGGCGGCAGGCGATAGAGGGCGACCCGAGTGCGGCCGGCGTCGGACAACGGCTCGTCGATGCTGCCCTGGATGCGCCCTTCGGCGTTCCAGGCGGTCGGGCCGTGGCGGAGGATCAGCAGGGTGGTCATGACGATACCGGGACGCGGATGTTGGGAGGCGCCCCCAGTTTAGCGTTTCGCCGGCTTCTGCACCGGCATTTCCTTGATCTGGGCCAGAGCCACACGGACGCGCGCCAGATCGGGCGGCGGCGCCTTGGCTCCGGGAGCCGCCGGGGCCTTCGCCGGAGACTTGACCGGAGCCTTGGCCGGCTTCGCTCCGGCGTCGGCCACCTGCACGCGCGCCTTCGCGTTGCCGGCCTTCTGGGCGAGCGCCAATGCCTGGGCCTTGGCGCGGGCGCGGGCCTGCGCCTCCAGGATCTGCGGCGCACGCGGCTCGCCGGTTTTCGGCGTCCAGGTGCGGAAGGGGCCGGTGTCGACATGGACATGGCCGGTGTGGGCGTACATCGCATAGCCGCCGCGCTGCATCGCCGCCGCCTCCTCCGCCAGCCGGGCCGGAGGCACGCCGGCGATGGAGAAGTCCGCCGCCTGTCCGCGCAGGTGGTAGGAGTTCTCGGCGACGTTCGGGTTGCTGCGGGCGAGGCTGGCGTTGGTGGCGCCCGACCGGTAGCCCGAGGTGATGCGGATCGGCGACTCGGGCGCTGCGCCCACGCGCTGGCGAAGCTCCACCAGCATGTCGACCAGGGCCGGGTCGATCGGGATCGCCTCGTCGCTGCGGCGGTCGCGGAACAGCACGGAGATCTCGCGCATCGCCGCTGGGTCATAGCCGTCGCCGGGACGCCAGTAGGTGACGGAAACCGATTCGCCACTGGCCGGGTGGTGCAGGACCACGCTGCGCGGGGAGCCGTCAAGCTTTGCGCTTTCCAGCGGCGGCGCGGTGGCGCAGCCGCCAAGCTGCGTCGCGACGGTCAGGACGGCAAGCACACCAAAGGCACGACCGGTCATGCGCATCGCTCTTCCCCCCAAGCTTTGCACGCCCCAACGATCCCCGCCCGCCCCAATCGTGGCGGGGTTGCAGGCCCGATCTAATACCAAGAATGTCACAAGAGGCCAGTGTGACAAAGCAACCTGTGGCGCATTCGACACGCACAAGCGCTTTTCAGGGATGGAAAGATTTTTCGGACCTCAACCCGGACGGAGGGAGGTCTTACAGGGACAGTTCCATCCCTTCGCGGGCCACCAGCGATCCCGGTCGCATCGCTTCCGCCTCTGCCGCAATCGCGTCCAGTTCGTCATCGGTGCGGGCGGGGTCGTGGTGGAAGATCACCGCGCGACCGACGCCGGCGGCGTTGGCCAGCCGCAGGCACTCCTGCCAGGTCGAATGGCCCCAGCCGATGCGTGCCGGGTATTCGGCATCGGTGTAGGTGCTGTCATACACCATCAGGTCGGCACCCAGCAGCAGATCGAGGATCACCGGGTCGCGCCCCTCGGTCGGATGTTCGGTGTCGGTCAGGACGCACAGGCTGCGGCCGCCATGCTCCACCCGATAGCCGGTTGCGCCGTCGGGATGGTTCAGCGCGCAGGTGCGCACCACCACGCCCGGCGCCGGCTCCAGCGTCTGGCCGGCCTGGAAGTCGCGGAACTGGCAGTCGGCACGGAAGATCTCCACCGGCACCGGGAACAGCGGCGCCGTCATCATGTCCGACAGCACGGTGCGGAAGGGCCGCTCCGGCGGCAGGTGTCCGGCCCACAGCCGCAGCCTGCTGCCCGGATCGAAGGCGGGGGCGAAAAAGGGCAGGCCGCAGATGTGATCGAGATGGCTGTGGGTCAGCAGCAGGTCGATGTCCACCGGCCCGCCGCCCCTAGCCAGCGACTCGCCGAGCGGGCGTATGCCGGTGCCGCAGTCGAAGACGATGTGGGCGCCGCCGCAGCGGACCTCGATGCAGGCGGTGTTGCCGCCATAGCGGATGGTTGTCGGCCCGGGCGACGCGATGCTGCCGCGCACCCCCCAGAAGCGGACGGTGAAAGGGGACGTGCCGCCGGCCTCTTCCAGGGCGGGCGGGGGAACGGAATCGATCGTATTACGGACGGTCATGACGGCGCCATGGTGGCGATCCCGCTTGTCCAAGTCTAGCAAATCTCTTACCCCAGTCACTCTTCCAGCGGTTCCCCTTACGGACGGGGTGTTGATTGGTGGCGCGCCTTTCGAACGGGCGGACCGCGAGTCGACGACCCACGAAGGGCACCTGTCCAAACCCATAAGATGTGGTAGGTTGGGGCTCGTCGCGCATTGCGCGGCATGACTTACCAGGGTCCCCGCGCGGGTGGGGACCGGCTCCGGCGGAACCCGACGCGGATGGATCCTGACAAGCTCGCCAAAGTCCTCGCCATGGCCGAGTCGGAGCATCAGGGCGAGGCGCTGTCCGCACTGCGCGCCGCCCGGATCATGCTGTCGCGCGCCGGCCTGTCCTTCCGCGACCTTGCGGAGCGCGCACGCACGCCGATGCCCCCATTCCCCGAACCGCCTCCTGCCGCCGAGCCCGCCGGTGCGCCGGCCCCGCCGCCGCCGCCGGACGAACTTGTCCGGGGCCTGCGCCGGCAGGTGAAGGATTTGGAACTGGAACTCGCCACCCTGCGCCGCCAGCTCGACAAGGCGTCGGGCGATGCCGACCGCCAGCGCGAGGAGGCCGACCGTTGGCGCACCCTGGCGCGTGAGACGGCGGAAAAGCTGTGGGACATGGGCAAGGCGCTGGAGCGCAAGCATTCCCGCCACGCCGACACCGACAAGCGCCGTGCCGTGCTGGACCTGCTGCAGGACCCCGGCAGCGCTCTGCTGTCCGACCGCGAGATCGCACGCCGCGTCGGCGTATCGCCGCATGACGTCAGTCACTGGCGCCGCAGGATGGCGATCGTCGGGCGCAAGCTGCGTCTGCTTCCGGTGGTGCCCCGCGGCCGCGGCCTGTGGGGCGGGCCGTCCGCCATCGGCCTCGGCGCCGCGCGGCTGGGCCGGCATCCATCGGGGGAGCGCGAACGCCAGCGCTGGCTGGGCTTCGCCGGCGAAGTCACCATCGCCGAACGGGGAAGCCGGCGAGGGCTGGCCCCTTGCGGGCGACGCTGAACTGCGACCTGCTGAGCGCGGTAACGCTGCTTACGGCACCAGCCGGTAGCCGCCGGGCTCCGTCACCAGGATGCGGGCGTTGGACGGATCGGCTTCGATCTTCTGGCGCAGGCGGTAGACGTGGGTCTCCAGCGTGTGGGTGGTGACCGCGGCGTTGTAGCCCCAGACCTCTCCCAGCAGGGTTTCGCGACCCACCACCAGATCGCCGGCCCGGTACAGGTATTTCAGGATCGCCGTTTCCTTTTCGGTCAGCCGGATCTTCCTGTTGGTGGCCTCGTCCAGCAGCAGCTTGGCGCCAGGGCGGAAGCTGTAGGGGCCGATGGCGAAGACGGCGTCCTCCGTCTGCTCGAACTGGCGCAGCTGGGCGCGCAGCCGGGCGATCAGCACCCCTAGGCGGAAGGGCTTGGTCACATAGTCGTTGGCGCCGGATTCCAGCCCCAGGATGGTGTCTGCATCGCTGGCCGATGCGGTCAGCATGATGATGGGGCAGCGCACGCCCTCGCGCCGCAGCAGCTTGCAGACATCGCGTCCGTCCATGTCCGGCAGCCCGACGTCGAGCAGGATGGCGGAAAAGCCGGCCCCCGCGGCCCCTGCTGCGGCACCAGCCCGGACCGCGTTCAATGCCCCGGCGCCGTCGCCGGCCTCCTCGGTCTCGAACTCCTCCAGCAGCCGCAGCTGTTCCGCCAGCGACTGGCGCAGGGCGGTGTCGTCATCGACCAGGAGGATGCGCTTTGCAGGGATCATGGGGCGTGCGGCACGAAAACGGAAAGCGGGCGCCGCCGGACGGCAAGGCCGGGGCCGCGCCTTAGTAGCATGGCGGCGGTGGATTGTCGTGGTGGCTTGTGGGCGGGGCAGAAGGGCGGGGCAGAACGCCACCGGGCAAGCCCCTACAGCGCGGCCAGCACCGCCATCAGCGCCGCGGCACCGCCATCGTCCGCAGCGGCACGGACCACACGGTCCGGCCGAACCCCCAGCGCCCGCACCGTGGCGGCGGTCTCGTCGTCCGGCACCACGACCCGGCGCATGAGGGACAGCGCGCCCTGTTCCAGGTTGCGGCGCACCGCGGCCTCGTCGGCGGTCAGGTCCGGATCGATCCAGTGCAGCCGGTCGACCAGCGCGACGAAGCGCAGGCGGCGGTCGTCGGCCGGCAGGCTGGCGGCCAGATTGAACAGGGCGTTGCCGTCCAGCAGGACCGGCGCGCCGTCGGGCAGCCGGGCCAGGGCGATGTCGGCCGCCAGAATCGCCGACGGATCGACCTGCGGGTACGGGCCGGGCAGGGCGTGGACCGTCATGCCGGCCCCGGCGGCGCGCAGCACCTCGACCATGCGGCGGCCATAGGCGTCGGCGGGAAGCCCGGCCGGCATCACCGCATGGAGGGCGGCGGGGGACTCGTGGGGCGGCAGGGGCTGGATCGTCACGGGGCGGGGGCTCCGGATGAGGGTAAGATCGGGGCAGGCTAGCGGGATCGTTGCGCCTTCGGCAACGGTGTGGCGCGCGGGAATCGCTGGACAGGGGCGCGCCACCTGCGCTTTGCTTCGGCCGCCGAACGCACCATGTCCCGTTCTTGCGCCGAAACCGGCGCTCCCGCTACGCAAAGCCGCTGACGATGCAAGCCGAACACCCGACCGACACCACCACGACGGCCACCCTGTCCGCACCCGCGGCTTCCTCCGCGCCCATCGACGAGGCTGCCGTGCGCGCCGTCGACCGGGCGCTTGCCGCGTTGCGCCGTGGCGAGGTCGTGGCGATCGAGACCGCCGACGGCACCGTCGGCGCGGCGGTGTCGGTGGAATCGGTGGCGCTCGACGCGGTGGAACGGCTGAAGGCGCTGACCGGCGGCACGCCGCGGCTGGTGGTCACCCGCCGCCGGGCCGTGGTGCTGGGGCTTGCCTCCGCCGACGCGGCGCAGCCGGTGAGCGACATCGCCGGCGATCAGGCGCCGGGGTCCTCCACCGAAAGCTTCGGCGCCATGGCGCTCGACCGGCCCGGCGGGCTGACCGCCGATCAGGCGCATGCGCTGGCCGATCCCGAACAGCACCCGCAGGCGCAGGGCGCGCTGCCGGCCGGATTGACCGTCGTCGACGCCCGTCCCGGTAGCCGCGAGGCCGCCGCCGTCGATCTCGCCCGTCTGGCCCGCCTGCTTCCCGCCGCCATCACCGCCGACCTGCCGTCCTCCGGCCCGGCGGCCGGTGTGAGCGCAGCGGACTGGGCTGCGGAAAACGACCTGCTGCTGGTTCGGGCGTCGGACGTCGGCGATTACCGTGTCCATGTGGTGCGCACCCTGCGTCGCGTCGCCGACGCGCGGGTGCCGCTGGTGGGGTCGGAGAACACGCGCATCTACGCCTTCCGCCCGGCCGATGGCGGGCCGGAGCATCTGGCGATCGTCATCGGCGATCCCGATCCGGATCAGCCGGTGCTGGCCCGCCTGCATTCCGAGTGCTTCACCGGCGACCTGCTCGGCTCCCTGCGTTGCGACTGCGGCGACCAGCTGCGCGGCGCCATCGCCGAGATCGCCCGGCAGGGCAGCGGCGTGCTGCTGTATCTGGCGCAGGAGGGGCGCGGCATCGGGCTGGTCAACAAGCTGCGCGCCTACCGGATCCAGGACCGCGGGTTCGACACCGTGGACGCCAACGAGATCCTCGGCTTCGAAGCGGACGAGCGGGTCTATCTGCCGGCGGCGGAGATGCTGCGCCAGCTGGGCTTCTCGGCCGTGCGGCTGATGACCAACAACCCGGAGAAGCTGCGCCAGCTCGCCCGTTGCGGCATCGCGGTGGTGGAGCGGGTGGCCCATATCTTCCCCGCCAACGGCCACAACGAAGGCTATCTGCGCACCAAGGCGGAACGCAGCGGCCACATGTTCTGAGGCGGATGTCGTAAGCCGGATTGGCGGGGCACGAATCGCCCCGTCGGCCCGGCAGTTCTTGCCGCCATCCGCCATCGCCCCCGCTACTGGGAATCGGATTCCGGGTGCGGACCACCCCGAACCTCCCAAATCGCGGGATTCCGGACCGGGAGGAACCGATCCGGTTGGCACGAGGATTGCTGTACCCTGTCGTGACCACCGAGCCGGGAGACCGCCCATGGCCATCGACGCCACCACCATCGACAGCAGCGCCGTCCATCGTCCGGCGCCGCGCGAAAAGGCGTCGCCGGTCATCGACGGCGGCCACAATGGCGGGTCGGTCGAAATCCAGGGCGACATGTCCTTCTGGGACTTCCTGGACATCATCAACCCGCTGCAGCACATCCCGATCGTCAGCACCGTCTATCGCGAGATCACCGGCGACACCATCCAGCCGTCCATGCGGGTCATGGGCGACATCCTGTATGGCGGCGTCATCGGCGGCATGGCGTCGATCGCCAACGCGGTGATCGAGCAATCGACGGGCAAGGACGTCGGGGACACGGTCATGGCCTCGCTCGGCTTTGGGGACGGTGACCATCCCGCCACCCCCACGGCCGTCGCGGACGCCTCGGGGGGGCCGGCCAAATCCGGCTCCCCCGCGGATCCGTCCGGTAAGCAGCCGTCCAAGGCCGCGGAGGGAGCACCGCCCGCGGGTGGTCTCGCCGCGGCACTGGCGGCCAGCCCGACGGCACCTTCGGCCGCTTCCGTTGCGAACTCCCCCATGGCGACCGGGCAGCCGGTCAAGCTCTCCGCTCCCGCACCCGCTGCTGCGCCTGCTCCTGCAACCGAGGCGTCGCCGGCCTTGGTGGCGCAGCTGGCGGGCGGTGGCGCGGTGCCGCACCCCAGCAAGATGCCGGCGCGCGACACCCCGCTCGCCAGTTCCGCCCTGGCCAAGCACAGCGTGCCCCGCAACGCAGCACCGGTCCCCGGATCGGTCATGGCCGCCGCGCGCGCCGCCGGTGCCGCTCCCGCCAACGGCAACCAGGGGGCGCCCGTCCAGCCCGCCAACGCCGCGCCCGGCGATGCACCCGCCGGACCGGCGCCGGTTCCGCCGGACATGCTGTCGGAAACGATGATGCGCAATCTGGCGAAGTACGAGCAGTCGCGCAAAACGGCCCAGGGTGCCACCACCACCACGCGGGTATCGGGATGAGCATCGAGATCGTCGTGACGCCGGACGGCGGTGCGGAGTCGACCACCGGCCGTCTGCGCTGGCCCGGCGGCGATGTCGCTTGCGTGCTCGGCCGTGGTGGCGTGCGAACCGACAAGCGGGAGGGCGACGGCGCCACCCCGGTCGGCCGCTTTCCGTTGCGCCGTGTCCTGTGGCGCGCCGACCGGCTGCCGCCGCCGGAAACCGGCCTGCCGCTCGGCGCCATCGCCGAGGATGACGGCTGGTGCGACGCGCCGGAGGATCCGGCCTACAACCGTCCCGTCCTCCGCCCCTATCCCGCCAGCCACGAGGCGATGTGGCGGGACGACCATGTCTACGACATCGTGGTGGTGATGGGGCACAACGACGACCCGGTCGTGCCGGGGCTGGGCAGCGCCGTGTTCCTGCACCTGACCCGGCCGGACCGGACGCCGACCGCCGGCTGCGTCGCGCTGGCGCCCGATGACATGCTGCGCCTGCTGAAGGACTGTGGGCCGGGCAGCGCGCTGAGCGTCGCCGCACCGGCGGGATGATGCAGGCGGAGGTTACGCTGCGGGATAGGGGCGCGCGCCGAAGATCGCCGTGCCGACCCGCACATGGGTGGCGCCGAACCGCACCGCGGTCTCGTAGTCGCCGCTCATGCCCATGCTGATCTCGGCCAGCCCCAGCCGGTGCGCCATCTCCGCCAGCAGGGCGAAATGCATGGCCGGCTCCTCGTCCACCGGCGGGATGCACATCAGCCCGGTGACCGGCAGCCCCAGACGGTCGCGGCAGTCGGCCAGGAAGGCTTCGACCTCGGCCGGGGCGATGCCGGCCTTCTGCGGCTCCTCGCCGGTGTTGACCTCGATGAGGCAGCGCGGCCGGCGGCCTGTCTTCGCCATCTCCTCGGCCAGCGCTTCGGCCAGCTTGGGGCGGTCCAGGGTCTGGATCACGTCGAACAGCGCGACGGCGTCCTTGACCTTGTTGGTCTGCAGCGGCCCGATCAGGTGCAGTTCCAGATCGGGGAACCGTTCCTTCAGCGCCGGGAACTTGGCCTTGGCCTCCTGCACACGGTTCTCGCCGAACACGCGCTGGCCGGCCGACAGGGCTTCCTCCACCGATTCGGCGGGGTGGGTCTTCGACACCGCGACCAGCGTCACCACCCCCTCGCCGCGACCGCAGGCCGCAGCCGTTTCCGCAATGGCGCGGCGCACCGAGTCGAGCCGGGCCGTCACGCCGTCCGCCGTCGCGGAACCGCCTGCTTCGCCGCCGGTTTGCGTATCTTTGCCAGTGCCCTGCGTCGTCGTCATGGCCGCCCCCAATCCGGTCGCTGCGGGTGTACAGCGCTTCCGCGGCGTGTTAGCGGACGGTCCGCGGAAACGCAAGCGCCCCAACGCGCCCTACCCAATGCACTTGGACGGGGGCGCCCGGATGGGGGCACCGGCATCGTCATCGTCTGCACATCGAGGAGACCTCCGCATGCGGAGTCCGTTTCGTTCCCTGCTCTCCGCCAGCCTGCTTGCCGCCGCGGCCGCCTTGCCGGCGGCATTGACCGCCGGCCTGATCGCCGCTACCCCCGTCCGCGCCGAAGAGCACGCGAAACCTGCACCGAAGGCTGCGGCACCGGCGAAGCCCACCGGCAAGCAGGGGAAGGCCAAGGTCATGGCGGGGTCGCCGATGACCAAGGTCCGCTTCAGCGAGCCGGCCTATCCGCTGACCGATGACGGCACCTACCGCAGCTATATGGACAAGATCCTGGACGAATTCGGCCGCCGTTGCGTGCGCCAGGAGCAGTTCGGCTGGGAGGTTGCCAAGGACGACCAGGAGCGGCTGGACTTCATCTTCCAGGGCACGATGGCCAACTATGGCCGCATCGGCTATCTGCTGGGTGAAATCCATCCCAAGGCGGTGACCGATCCCGAGACCATCGCCTTCCTCGCCGATCGCGAGAAGTCGCGCTATCTGCTGGTCTGGACGCCGCTGGAATCGTCGGTGCTGTTCATGATGTGCGAGACCGCGGACAAGAGCGCCAAATCGGAGCCGCCCAAATCCGCCCCGAAGAAGTGAGCGGCCTGAAAAACGAAAAGGCGGCGGATCGCTCCGCCGCCTTCTTCGTTTCCGGTCCGGAACCCGCCGCTCAGAAGGCGAAGCGGGTGTCCCACAGGATGATGTTGGCGTCGTTGCTCACGCCGCCGACCTTGTTGTCGAGATAGCTGTATTCCAGACCGGTGGTCAGGCCCGGGGCAACGGTGTAGGTCACGCCGGCCTGCCAGACATGGGCGCGGGAATTCAAGCCGGCGAAGTCGCTGTCGATGCCCTGGGCGTCGGTGTAGTTGGCGGCCAGGATGACCGGCCCCATGGTGTAGTTGACGCCGACGATCCAGACCTGCTGGTCGTCCACGCCGCGGGTGCCGGTGGCATAACCGCTGTCGCCGCTGAAGGCATAGCTGCCGCCGACCTTGAACCCGGCGTAGGACACGTTGGCGCCGACATGGACCGAGGACAGATCCTCAAGCCCGCTGGCCGCCTTGGCGAACTGGTAGGCGGCGCTCGCCTCCACGCCGAAGCCGCTGAACTCGCCCTTGTAGGTGGCCTGGATTTCGGCCATGTCGCGGTAGGCGGTGCTGTTCTTGACGCGGTTCACGTCGGTGTTGCTGCTGCCGTAGGTCGGCGTGTAGGCGGCACCGACCTGGAAGCCGGAGAAGCTCGGCGACAGGTAGATGATCTTGGAGCTGGCGTCGCCCGACTCCAGCGTGCGCAGGCTGCCCAGCACATAGGGGGCGCCGTTGGCGTTGACGTAGTAGTTCAGGTACTGGGCGTCCGGCGACCCTTCGATGCCTTCGACGTTCGGGCCGATGATGCCGTATTCGTCCGACAGGCCGTTGATCACGCCGGCCTGGATCGTGCCGAAGCTGCCGTTCACGAACATGAACGCGCGGTCGCTGTCGGTGCTGCGATTGTTGCCGGTGCCGCCGGCGGCACGCAGGCGCAGGCGGGCGCCGTATTCCAGGCCGTTGTCGGACTTGGCCGTCGGCGTGATGGTCAGGCGGAAGCGGTTGGCGAACTCGGTCTGGCGCAGGCCGGTGTCGATGTCCTGGTCGACGTAGGCGCCCTGGAAGTAGGCGTCGCCACCCAGCAGGATGTCGAACTTCGACTGGGCCGAGGCGGTGCCGCAGCCGGCGGCGAGGGCAACAGCGGCGCAGCCGATGACGAGAGAACGCTTCATGGATGTCATCCTCGATGCATGCATCCCGGCGGTCCTGATTGCGATCCCGGGGTGCCAGCGGTGTCTTTGTACACCATGACTTAATCCCGCACCCCGAGGACCGGCAAGCGGCAAAGAGACGTGCAGTCTTCGCAATCCAGACACAGTTGCGCGGAAAACACGGAATCCCGGACCATGTTGCTTCGGGCGCTAAGCGGCCGCTCCTGTTTCAGTGATGACTTCATCGGATATCACCGCAATGTCACTCGGATGGGGTAATCCACTTGATGGAGAGCGATGGCATGGCTGTTGCGGGCAAAAATAAACGGCTGGAGCGTAAGCTCTGCTTTGATCGAATGGCCGTCATGTTGCGGAGCCTCGCCGTCCGGGCTGCGCACATGAAAAAGTCCGCCGGAGCGGACATAAAAAGAGGCGGCGGATTTCTCCGCCGCCCTCGCGTTTGCTGCCAGGAAGCCTGCCCCTTAGAAGGAGAAGCGGGTGTCCCACAGAACGATGTTGGCGTCGTTGTTCACGCCGCCGACCTTGTTGTCGACGTAGCTGTACTCCAGGCCCGTGGTCAGGCCGGGGGCGACGGTGTA
The DNA here is from genome assembly GCF_008364825.1 of Azospirillum sp. B21. Taxonomy (GTDB): domain Bacteria; phylum Pseudomonadota; class Alphaproteobacteria; order Azospirillales; family Azospirillaceae; genus Azospirillum. The sequence continues at coordinate 24,195 of NZ_VTTO01000019.1, read as the reverse complement.
GGTCACGCCGGCCTGATAGACATGGGCGCGGGAATTCAGGCCGACGAAGCCGCTGTCGATGCCCTTCATGTCGGTGTAGGTGGCGGCCAGGATGACCGGACCCAGGGTGTACTGGGCACCGACAAGCCAGACCTGCTGGTCGTCCACACCGCGGGTGCCGGTGGCATAGCCGCTGTCGCCGCTGAAGGCGTAGCTGCCGCCAATGGCGAACGGGCCATAGGTGAGGGTGGCGCCGGTATGGACCGACGACAGGTCTTCCACGCCCGACGGAGCGCTGGCGAACTGGTAGGCGACGCTCGCTTCCAGGCCGATGCTGCCGAAGGTGCCCTTATAGGCAGCCTGGACTTCGCCCATGTCGTTATAGGTGACGTTCTTGCGACGGTTCACGTCGGTGTTGCTGCTGCCGTAGGTCGGGGTGTAGGCGGCGGACAGCTTGAAGCCGGCGAAGCTCGGGGTGCTGTAGACGATCTTGGTGCTGGCGTCGCCCGACTCCAGAGTGCGGAGGTTATACGCGACATACGGGAGCGTGGTGACGCCGTAATAGCTGCTGTAGAAGCCGTCCGGGCTGCCCGAGATGCCGTCGACGTTCGGACCGATGACGCCCGAGTCGTCCGACGGGCCGTTGGTCACGCCAGCCTGCACCGAACCGAAGGTGCCGTTCACGAAGATGAACGCGCGGTCGGCGTCGGTGGTGCGGACGTTGCTGGTGCCGTTGGCGGCGCGCAGACGCAGGCGGGCACCGTATTCCAGACCGTTGTCGGCCTTGGCCGTCGGGGTGATGGTCAGACGGAAGCGGTTGGCGAACTCGGTCTTGCGCAGGCCGTTGTCGTTGTCCTGGTCGACATAGGCGCCCTGGAAGAAGGCGTCGCCGCCCATCAGGATGTCGAACTTGGACTGGGCCGAGGCGGTGCCGCAGCCGGCGGCGAGGGCAACGGCGGCGCAGCCGATGACGAGAGAGCGCTTCATGGATTGTCCATCCTTGTGCGTACGCCCCGTATGAGCGGGAGCGCGCGGTTGTCTTTGTAGCTATGACTTAACCGTGCGCTGTTTCGGCCGGCAAGAGGCAAACTGCAGCGCTTCCACGCGTCCGCAACACAGTTGCAACAAAAGCACACAGTTAACCTGTTGATATATAATAGGAATTAGGACGTGCCGAATTTCTGGCACATTCGCAGCCCTGATTTTGGGCGGCCTGCCTGGAAAATGCGCAAGAAAAAAGGGCGGTGGCCGAAGCCACCGCCCTTCTTGTCCGTTGCCGGACGTCTGATCGGAAGACCGATTAGAACGCCAGGATCGAGCGGACCAGCACGACGTTGCCCTTGTCGCTGAGAGCCGAGGTCTCGGCGTCCAGGTCGAAGTAGTCGTACTGAGCCTGCAGGGTCAGGCCCGGAGCGACGGTGTAGCCGACGCCGATTTCGTAGACCTGCAGCTCGCGGTCGCCACGCAGGGCCACCGAGCCGGCGTCCTTGCCGTTCTTGTAGTTGGCGCCGACGACGATCGGGCCAGTGGTGTACTGAGCACCGACAACCCAGTTACGGGTGTTCTCGGTGAACAGACCGGCGCGGTCGTTCAGGCCCGACTTGCCGTAGTCGGTGTAGCTGCCGCCAACGCTGAAGCCAGCGTAGCCGACGGTGGCACCGGCCTGCCAGCCGTTCAGGTCCTTGTAGTTGGAGCCGGCGACGTTGCCGACGGCCTCACCCCACATGTAGCCGGCGCTGGCCTTGACGGTCACGCCACCGAAGGTGTTGTTGTAGTTCGCGCCGACTTCCACCATGTCCTGGTAGGTGCCGTTGCCACCGGCGGCGAAGGTGCCGATGGTGTCGGTACGGTTCACGTCGGTGTGCGAGCTGTCGTTACGCGGGGTGTAGCTGGCGCCCAGCTGCAGACCGGCGAAACGCGGCGAGAAGTAGACGATCTTCGTGGCGTTGGCATCGGCGTTCAGCGACGGCCAAATGATGCTGTTGCCGGTAACGGTCGAGGCCGGGCCGTTGCCACCGATGTTGGTGTTCGGGCCGAACCAGTTCTGGACCTGATCGACCAGGCCGAGCGGCAGGTAGTCGGTCGGGGCCGAGACGTAGGTCTCGTCGTTGAAGGAGTTGGTCACGCCCAGGCGGACCTGGCCGAAGGTGCCCTGCGCGAAGATGTACGCGCGGTCAGCGTCGGTGGTGCGGCCGTTGTTGGCACCGGCGTTCGCGCGGAAGCGCAGACGGGCACCGTATTCCAGGCCGTTGTCGGCCTTGGCGGACGGGATGATGTTGATACGCAGACGGTTGCGGAACTCGGTCGAGCGCAGGCCGGCGTCCAGATCCTGATCGACGTAGCCGGCTTCGAAGTAGGCGTCGCCGCCAACCTTGACTTCGAACTTGGCCTGGGCGTTGGCAGCGCCAGCACCGAGAGCGAGAGCAGCGGCGGCAGCGCCGGCCAGCAGATAACGGTTCATGATTGTTGCCTCCATCCTGGCAGCAGATGTTTCAGCCTGGTTGACGTCCTGGCTGAGACTTTCGTACGCACCCCGGCCCTTGCCAGCAAGCGGCAAATCTCCGGGATTGCTGCATTGGGGGGACAGTGTGTCGCACGGAGCACACTAAGAAGGGGGGCTCCGGCCCGCCCGCCACAGTCGAGCAGGGCAGGAGCGGACTGTTGTCGTCCTGTTGTGGCGGGGCGGGGCAAAGACGCATCCGCTGTTGCGTGGGGCCGTCCACTTATGGTCTGTTCACCGGCATTCCGCGCGTGACTCGCGCGCGGCAACCCCTTTTCTGAACCGGGTTCCCGACCATGCGCCGTTCGACCGCCCTTCGCCTTGTCCCTGTACTGCTCGCGGCTTCCGTCTCGATCGCCGGCTGCGCAAGCTGGGGCGGCAAGACCGAAACCGTCGAAGAGCAGATGAAGAACAAGGACTACAAGTTCGGCAGCCTGCTCGGCACCGACGGCGGCCTGAACCTGTTCGGCAAGAACAAGCGCGGCGGCGACCAGGACAGCGCCGGCGGCATCGGCGTCAACAGCTTCCTGTGGCGCGCCTCGCTCGACACGCTCTCCTTCATGCCGATCGCCTCGGCCGATCCGTTCGGCGGCGTGATCCTGACCGACTGGTACACCCCGCCCGATTCGCCGAACGAGCGGTTCAAGGTCAACCTCTACATCATGGACCGCCAGCTGCGCGCCGACGGCGTCCGGGTTTCGGTGTTCAAGCAGCAGCGGACGGGCAACGACTGGCGCGACATCAACGTCGGTCCGGAGACCGCCGGCCAGCTGGAGGATGCGGTGCTGACCCGCGCCCGGCAGCTTCGCGTGTCGCAGAACGCCGCCGCCCGCTGACGCGGCGGCCGGCCCGAGGCGCTCCTCAAGGCGGTCCTCAAGGCCGGTCCGACTGTCGGGCAAGTCTTCGAGCATCTGGTACAACGGAAAACGGCGTCGCGCTCATGTCGCGTTATAATGTCAAGGAAACCGAGGCGAAGTGGCAGGGCGTGTGGGACGGCAAGGGCTGTTTCACCGCGCGCGAGGACGCCTCCCGGCCCAAATACTATGTGCTGGAGATGTTCCCCTATCCGTCGGGGCGCATCCACATGGGCCACGTCCGCAACTACACCATCGGCGACGTGATCGCGCGCTTCAAGCGCGCCAAGGGCTTCAACGTCCTGCATCCGATGGGTTGGGACGCCTTCGGCCTGCCGGCCGAGAATGCCGCGCTGGAGAAGAAGGTCCATCCCGCCGCCTGGACGCGCGAGAACATCGCGACCATGCGCGGGCAGCTGAAGACGATGGGCCTGTCCATCGACTGGGACCGCGAGATCGCCACCTGCGACGTGGAGTATTACCGCCACGAGCAGAAGATGTTCCTGGATTTCCTGAAGGCGGGCCTGGCCTACCGCAAGGAATCCTGGGTGAACTGGGACCCGGTGGACAACACCGTTCTCGCCAACGAGCAGGTGATCGACGGCCGCGGCTGGCGCACCGGCGCGCTGGTGGAGAAGCGCAAGCTGTCGCAGTGGTTCCTGAAGATCACCGCCTATGCCGAAGACCTGCTGAAGGGCCTGGAGACGCTGGACCGCTGGCCCGAGCGTGTCCGCATCATGCAGGAGAACTGGATCGGCAAGTCCACCGGCGTCCGTTTCCGCTTCAAGATCAAGGGTCGCGAGGAGGAGCTGGAGGTCTTCACCACCCGGCCCGACACGCTGTTCGGCGCCTCCTTCGCCGCGATCTCCCCGAATCACCCGCTGGCGGCCGAGCTGGCCGCCTCCAGCCCGGAACTGGCCGAGTTCATCGCCGAGTGCAACCGGCTGGGCACCAGCGAGGAGGCGATCGAGACGGCGGAGAAGCGCGGCTTCGACACCGGCCTGAAGGTTGTGCATCCCTTCGATTCGTCGTGGGAGCTGCCGGTCTATGTCGCCAACTTCGTGCTGATGGAATACGGCACGGGCGCAATCTTCGCCTGCCCGGCGCATGACCAGCGCGACCTGGATTTCGCCCGCAAGTACAACCTGCCGGTCCGTCCGGTGGTGATCCCCGCCGACGCCGACCCGGCCGCGTTCGAGGTCGGAACCGAGGCCTACACCGGCCCCGGCGTGCTGCGGAACTCCGCCTTCCTCGACGGACTCGACACCGAGTCGGCGAAGGAAGAAGCCGGCAAGCGGCTGGAGGCGGCGGGCCAGGGCGAGCGCACCACCCAGTACCGCCTGCGGGACTGGGGCGTATCGCGCCAGCGCTATTGGGGCTGCCCGATCCCGGTCATCCATTGCGAGTCGTGTGGCATCGTCCCGGTTCCGGACGACCAGCTGCCGGTCGTGCTGCCGGAGGACGTGACCTTCGACAAGCCCGGCAACCCGCTGGCCCATCATCCGACCTGGAAGCACACCAACTGCCCGACCTGTGGCAAGCCGGCGCTGCGCGAGACCGACACCTTCGACACCTTCATCGAGTCGTCCTGGTATTTCGCCCGCTTCTGCTCGCCGAAGACGGAGGATGCGGCCTTCACCCGCGAGTCCGTCGATTACTGGCTGGGCGTCGACCAGTATATCGGCGGCATCGAGCATGCGGTCCTGCACCTGCTCTACAGCCGCTTCTGGACGCGCGCGCTGAAGACCTGCGGCTACCTGAACCTGGACGAGCCGTTCACCGGCCTGTTCACCCAGGGCATGGTCAACCACGAGACCTACAAGGACGCCGGCACCGGCGCCTGGCTGGCCCCGACCGACCTGACCAGGAACGACAAGGGCGAGTGGGTCCGGGCCGACAGCGGCGCGCCGGTCAATGTCGGCCGCGTCGAGAAGATGTCGAAGTCCAAGAAGAACGTGGTGGACCCGGCGCACATCATCGGCACCTACGGCGCCGACGCCGCCCGCCTGTTCATGCTGTCCGACAGCCCGCCGGAACGCGATCTGGAGTGGACCGAGGCCGGCATCGACGGCGCCTGGCGCTACATCAACCGCCTGTGGCGGATGGTGACCGAGGCGCCGGTGGAACTGCCCGCCGCCGGCACGCCCGCGCCTCAGTCGTTCGGCCCGAAGGCCGAGGCCGCCCGCCGTCTGGTCCACAAGACCATCGCCGGCGTGTCGGAGGATCTGGACAAGTTCCGCTTCAACAAGGCGGTCGCCCGCGTCCGCGAACTATCCAATGCGCTGGGCGAGCTGGACGGCAAGGGCGAGGGCGAGGCCTGGGTCCTGCGCGAGGGCTTCGAGTCGCTGGTCCGCCTCGTCGGTCCGATGATGCCGCACCTGGGCGAGGAGCTGTGGGCGCAGCTGGGTCACTCCACCCTGCTGGCCGACCAGCCCTGGCCGGAGGCCGACCCCGCCCTGGTGGTGGAGGACAGCGTCAAGGTCGCGGTCCAGGTCAACGGCAAGCTGCGCGCCACGCTGGAGCTGCCGCGCGACATGGACAAGGATGCGGCGGAGCAGGCGGCGCTTGCCGATGCCAACGTCCAGCGTGCCATGGACGGCAAGCCGGCCCGCAAGGTCATCGTCGTCCCGAACCGGGTGATCAATGTCGTCGTCTGATACCAGACCGTACCGCCGGAGCCCGATCCGGCAGACCGTGACGCGGGGGCTGTTCGCCCTCGCGCTCGGTCTGTCCGCCCTGTCGCTGTCGGGCTGTGGTTTCCAGCCGCTCTACGGCGGCAAGGGGGTTGGCGCAGCCGCGGCCGACCGGCTGATGGAGGTCGACATCGCGTCGATCCCCAACCGGGAAGGGCAGAAGCTCCGCAACCTGCTGATCGACAACTTCTATCCGTCGGAGCGGCCGGGCAATCCGCGCTACCGGCTGGACGTGGCGCTGTCGGCGTCGGAGCAGAAGCTGGCCCTGCAGAAGGACGCCACTGCGGTGCGCGCCCAGCTGCTGGTCAACGCGCCCTACCGGCTGACCGACACCCAGACGGGGCAGGTGGTGTTCCAGTCCAGCTCTCGTTCGATGATCAGCTACAACACGCTGGAGCAGCACTACGCCGCCATCGTGACGGTGCAGAACGCCTATGACCGGGCGCTGGAGGACATCTCCAACGACATCACCACCCGCGTCGCCATGTATCTCGGCCGTGGGTCCTGACCGGCAGGAGATGTTCGGGTGAAGCTTCAGCCCAAGGCGATCGACGGTTTCCTGCGCAGCCCGGACCCCAAGGTCCGGGCGGTGCTGCTTTATGGCCCCGATTCGGGCCTCGTGCGCGACCGCGCCCAGACGCTGGGCAAGACGGTGGTAACGGACCTGTCCGATCCCTTCCGGGTTGCCGAATTCCTAGGCCGTGCGCTGGCCGACGATCCGGCGCGGCTGGCGGACGAGGCTGCGGCGATCTCCTTCACCGGCGGCCGGCGCCTGATCCGCGTCCGCGACGCGGAAGACAACAGCACGGCCGCCTTCACCGCCTTTCTCGAAAACCTGCCGCCGGGCGACAGCTTGGTGGTGGTCGAGTCGGGCGATCTGTCCGCCCGCTCCAAGCTGCGGCTTCTGTTCGAAGGCGCCGACGGTGCCGCCGCCATTCCCTGCTATGTGGAGGAGGAGGCGTCGCTCGGCCGGGTCATCGCCGACATCCTGCACGGCCATGGCCTGACCGCCGATCCCGACACGCTGAGCTTCCTGGCTGCCAACCTCGTCGGCGACCGCATGGTCGCCCGCGGCGAGGCGGAGAAGCTGGCGCTCTATATGGGCGACGCGAAGCGCGTGCGGCTGGAGGATGCACAGGCCTGCATCGGCGACAGCGCCGCCTTGTCGATGGACGAGCCGGTGTGGGCGGCGGCGGAGGGCGATTTCGCCACCCTCGACCGCTCGCTGGCGCGGCTCTTCGCCGAGGGCACCTCGCCGGTGCCGATCCTGCGCGGCGCCCAGCGCCATTTCCAGCGCCTGCAACTGCTCTGCGCCCAGGTCGCCGCCGGCAAGTCGCCGGAGGCCGCCGTCGAGTCGCTGCGCCCGCCGGTTTTCTTCAAGCTGAAGACCCGGCTGGTCAAACAGGCCCGTCACTGGTCGCCCGGCCATGTCCGGCAGGCGCTGGAACGGCTGGTCGATGCCGAGGCCGATTGCAAGCGCACCAACATGCCGGACGAGACGCTGTGCGCCCGCGTTCTGTTCCAGCTCGCCTCGCTGGGGGCGCGGCGCTGAAGGGGCGCTGACTTGACCGTTGCGGGCCGCGCGCTATCTCGCGGGGCATGAGCGACGCCACCTACACCGCGCCACCGCCCGCCCCCTTCCGGGTCCGCTGGTGGCAACCCCTGCTGTTCTGGGTCATCGTCAACGCCTGGGGCTTCGTCGAACGCGGCGGCCAGCCCTTCCCCGGCCATCAGCCGTCGCCGCTGCAGCCGCCGGGCTGGGCCTTCCCGGTGATGTGGTTCACGCTGAACGTCTTCCAGATCTGGGGCGACATACGCTTGCTCGACCCGGCGCGGCGAATCCGCAGCCGTGGACTGCTGATCGGCCTGCAGGCGGTGACCTGGGCGATCTACGCCACTTTCAGCCTCGTCTATTTCACGCTGGGCAGCTCGATCCTCGCCGCGGCCTGGACGGTGTCCTTCTTCATCATCACCTCCCTCTGCATCGCGCTGGTGGCGCGGGACGACCGCAGGATCGCGCTGATCTGGACGCCGCTGATCCTGTGGACCGGCTTCGCGTCGGTGGTTGGCATCCACAATGCCTTGATCAACCCCGATCCGCTGTTCGGCACTCCGGCCCTCTGGGGATAACACCCGGATAAAAACCTTGCGCTGAATATCACCCGGATATAATAAGTCGGGAACGATGTTCGACGTGGGGAGACGGCAGGTGGCGAACGTGGTTGGGAAAGAGGATCGCAAGGCGGCGGTGGCGGCCTACAAGGAGCGCAAGAGCGTGGCCGGCGTGTTCGCTCTCCGCTGCCCGTCGGCCGGTTCGGTATGGGTGGGCGGCGCGCCCGATCTCGACAAGATCCAGAACCGCATCTGGTTCCAGTTGAAGATGGGCGGTTGTCCGCACCGCAGCCTGCAGGCGGCCTGGAACGCTTATGGCGCCGAGTCGCTGGTCTTCGAAGTTGTCGAGCGGCTGGAGGACGAGGAGCTTGCCTTCGCCCGCGCCGCCGCGTTGAAGGCGCGGGTCGCCCACTGGGTTGCGGCGCTGGGGGCGGAGGCGATCTGAGAGCCGACGCTCAGCCGCGGTAATCGTGGACCCGGCCGGTGAAGTCGGTCACGCGATATTTACCCTCGCCCTGCTCCTCGATCCAGGCTGCGGCGGCGGGGGCCTTGCCATGCCCGCCGGGAATGTCGAGGACATAGGTCGGCTGGCACAGGCCGGACAGCCGCCCCCGCAGTCCGGTCACCAGCGCCTGCCCCTCGGCCAGGGTCGGCCGGAAGTGACTGGTGCCGGCCGCAAGGTCGGGATGGTGCAGGTAGTAGGGCTTCACCCGGTTTCGCACCATGCCGCGGAACAGGGCTTCCAGCGCCGCGTGGTTGTCGTTGATCCCCTTCAGCAGGACGGTCTGGCCGACCAGAGGGATGCCGGCCTCCACCAGCCGGGCGAGTGCCGCCCGCACCGGCGGGGTCAGCTCGTCGGCGTGGTTGATGTGGACGGCGATCCAGGTGGCGAGGTCGGGGGCGGTCAGCGCCTCCAGCAGTTCCGGGGTGATGCGCTCCGGGTCGGCGGCGGGGATGCGGCTGTGCAGGCGGACGATGCCGACATGCGGCATGGCCGACAGCGCCTGCACGATCCCACGCAGCCGGCGCGGCGACAGCAGCAGCGGGTCGCCGCCGGTGATGACGACCTCCCACACCTCCTCATGGTCGCGGATATAGGCCAGGGCCGCGTCCATCTCGTCGGCGGTCAGCGCCTCCCCGCCCGGACCGACCATCTCGCGGCGGAAGCAGAAGCGGCAATAGACCGCGCAGGCATGCAGCGGCTTCAGCAGCACCCGGTCCGGATAGCGGTGAACGATGCCCTTCACGGGACTGCGCGCGCCGTCGCCGATGGGGTCTTCCAGTTCTTCCGGCGTGCTGTACGCCTCGGCGGAGGAGGGGACGTACTGGGCATAGAGCGGATCCTGCGGGTCCGTACGTCCGGCCAGCGTCTCGCGCAGGTACGGGGTCAGGGCCACGGCGTAGCGGTCGGTGACCGTACGCACGGCGTCGCCGGCCTCCGGGGTCATCAGCCCGGCGGCCACCAGATCGGAAACGCTGTGCAGGGCCTTCATCGCTCTTTCCCGTCTCGACGGAATGGGTCATGTAGGAAAGCGACCGCTCTTACTCCTGCGAGACCCATGCTGTCGACTCTTCCCCGCCTGATCGGCCATCGCGGCGCCAAGGAAAATGCGCCGGAAAACACGCTCGCCTCGATCCGGGAGGCTGCCCGCCAGGGCGCCCGCTGGGTCGAGGTGGATGTCATGCTGACCCGCGACCAGCGCCCGGTGCTGATCCATGACGACACGCTGGATCGCACCACCACCGGCACCGGCCCGGTGCCGCTCATGGATCTGGCGGATCTGCGGCAGCTCGACGCCGGACGCTGGTTCGATGCCGGTTTCGTCGGAGAACGGGTGCCGACGCTGGAAGAAGCTGTGGCGCTGATCCGCGACCTCGGCCTCGGCCTGAACCTGGAGATCAAGCCCTATCCGGGGCAGGAGGAGATCACGGCGGAGGTGGCGCTGAACAGCCTGCGTCCGCTCTGGCCGTCTGACCGGCCGCTCCTGCTGTCCAGCTTCGAGGTGCCCTGCCTGGATGTTGCGCAGCGGTTGTGGCCGGAAATTCCCCGCGGCTATCTGCTGTGGGATCCGCCGGCCGACTGGGCGGCCATCGCCGACCGCATCGGGGCGGCGACCCTGAATGTCGATCAGGAGCGCCAGACTGCCGACAGTGTGGCGGAATACCGCGCCACCGGACGGCCGGTGCTGAGCTATACCGTCAACGATGCCGACCGGGCGCGAACGCTGTTCGGCTGGGGGGTGTCGGCGATCTTCACCGACGCACCGGGCCGGCTGGCGCGGGAGTTGGGGCCGGATGCCTGACGAGCATGCCTGATGTTGAGTCGGCGGAGCGGTCGACACGCTGACGCTTCCGTTCGCAACTGCGGCAAATCGTGAACGTTTTTTGCGCGAGGGGCTGAATCCGCTCGTAGGGCGGGCCAATTCCTCATATATAGAACCGCATTGGCGATCCCGCCGGAACCCACGTGGATTCCGGCGGAGCTTTTCGTCGTCTGGTTGTCCGCCGCTTTTGATCCGGTGCCCCGCTGGGCGCCACGTTCGGTCTTTGGAGGGTTCGTTGAAGGCGTTGAAGCCGTTGCAGATGTCCGGCCGGGAGGTTTTGCCGCTCGTCGAGGGTGGCAAGGGTATTGCCGTTTCCAACGGCGAAAGCTCCGGCGCCTGGGCGGCAGCCGGCGGGATTGGCACCTTTTCGGGTGTCAACGCCGACAGCTACGATGAGAACGGCAACCTTCTGCCGCAGATCTACAAGGGCAAGACCCGGCGCGAGCGCCACAACGAGCTGATCGCCTTCGGCATCGAGGGCGGCATCGCCCAGGCGCGCATCGCGCACGAGACGTCGAACGGCCAAGGCCGCATCCATATGAACGTCCTGTGGGAAATGGGCGGGGCGGAGCACATCCTGCACGGCGTGCTGGAAGGCTCGCAGGGCCTGATCCACGGCGTCACCTGCGGCGCCGGCATGCCCTACAAGGTTGCCGAGATCGCGGTGCGCTACGGCGTCCATTACTACCCGATCGTGTCGTCGGCCCGCGCCTTCCGTGCGCTGTGGCTGCGCGCCTATCACAAGTTCCGCGAACATCTGGGCGGCGTGGTCTACGAGGACCCGTGGCTGGCCGGCGGCCATAACGGCCTGTCCAACTCCGAAGACCCGCAGAAGCCGGAGGATCCGTTCCCCCGCGTCCTGGCCCTGCGCCAGATGATGAACAGCTTCGGCCTGAACGACACCCCCATCGTGATGGCGGGCGGCGTCTGGTGGCTGTCGGAGTGGGAGGACTGGATCGACAACCCCGATCTGGGGCCGATCGCCTTCCAGTTCGGCACCCGTCCGCTGCTGACCCAGGAGAGCCCGATCTCCATGGCGTGGAAGCGCAAGCTGGTCGCGCTGCAGGCGGGCGACGTCTTCCTGAACCGCTTCTCCCCGACCGGCTTCTATTCGTCGGCGGTGAAGAACCCCTTCCTGCTGGACCTGATGGCCCGGTCGGAGCGCCAGATCGCCTATCTGTCCAAGCCGGTGGGCGAGCATTCGGCCGAATTCCCGGTCGGTCCGCGCGGCCGCCCGGTCTATGTGACCGAAAGCGACAAGCAGCGCGCCGAAGGCTGGCTGTCCCAGGGCTTCACCACCGCGCTGAAGACGCCGGACAGCACGCTGGTCTTCGTCACCCCCCAGCAGTCGGAAAAGATCCTGCACGATCAGGTCGACTGCATGGGCTGCCTGTCGGCCTGCGGCTTCTCCAACTGGGCGCAGAACGAGGAAGGGACGACGGGCAAGCGCGCCGATCCGCGCTCCTTCTGCATCCAGAAGACGCTTCAGGCGGTCAGCCACACCGACGACTGCGAGAACCAGCTGATGTTCGCGGGGCACAACGCCTACCGCTTTGCCAGCGATCCCTACTACAACGACGGCTTCATCCCGACGGTGAAGCAGCTCGTGGAGCGGATCGCCACCGGTTACTGACCGCCCACGATACCGGACCGACAGGGCCGCCGGCGGGTGACTGCCGGCGGCCTTTGCATTGGACGGATCCGGTTGACGCCTGTCCGGTCGATGCCTGGCCGGTTGACGTCGGTGCGACAATAACTTGCGCCGCCTTTCCGAATGGTTTTACAGTTGAACGGTCTGCGGCCTTGTGCCGCGGTCCTGTCCCGGACCTTCGTGTCCGCTCCCTGTGTCGACTGTACGGGTGCCGCGCCCATGATGACCGCCGAACGCCCATTCAAGCGAGCCCTCGACCGGCTGAACGGCGCCGGGCTGCGCCCGACCCGCCAGCGCCTCGGCCTTGCCCGGCTGCTGTTCGAAGGCTGCGACCGGCACGTCACCGCGGAACAACTGCATGGCGAGGCATTGGCCGCCGACCTGCCGGTGTCACTGGCGACCGTCTACAACACGCTGAACCAGTTCACCTCCGCCGGTCTGCTGCGCGAGGTTGTGGTGGAAGCCGGCAAGTCCTACTTCGACACCAACACCAGCGACCATCATCATTTCTTCGTCGAATCCACCGGCCGGCTCGAGGACATCCCCGCCGACCGTCTGATGGTGCAGAACCTGCCCACCGCCCCGGCCGGCACCCGTGTCGCCCGCGTCGACGTGATCGTCCGCCTGATCGAGGACGACGGTACGGCCTGAACCTGCCGATTTTCAGCGTTCGCCGTCCGGCATGCTCGGACGGGCAGGGCGGTCGACGAAGGGCCAGCGCATATAGGCGAAGACCCAGACGGCGATCACGTTCAGGTACGGGAACAGCAGCAGCAGGATCCACAGCGGGCTGCGTCCGGCCTTCGCCAGCACCCAGCCGCCGGCGATCAGCGTATAGGTCGTGACGATCGACCCGATCAGCAGTTCCCAGAAACCCAGATGGATGATGGTGTCCGTCATGCCGTCCTCCGCGCCTTGACCTTGCGGGCTTCGCGCACCGGCAGCACCGGCCAGCGGCTGTGCGCCATCACGCCGATCGCGACCACATGGCCCAGCGGCAGCAGCGCGAACAATGCCCACAAGGGTGAGAAGCCCGCCCGGTGCAGGATGCGCGCCATCGGCCAGACGATGGCGAGTTGGAACAGCATAAGCCCCAGCAGCGGGCTGTTGACGTAATCCTCAAGCATGCCGGCCCGGACCCTCCTCCCCATGATTGAGGGGCAGAGAAGCGCGGGCAGCCGGCTTTGTCGAGCCAAACTTTTCCCGCACCGGCATTCGGATGCGCCCGCCGCCCTGCGGCTTTCCTCCCGCATCAGGAGTGCGCGAGCGTGAAATCACCCGGCAGGGCATGCTACAGTTTGCCACGTCCGGCCGAACCGGCTTGACGCTCTCTGGAATTCAGCTGCGGCGGACTCTTGCCATTGACGGATTTCTCCGAACCGGTCGGCGCGGCGCGCGGATGGTGGCGGAAGTTGCGCTCAGGCGCGTCGCCTTTATCACCGGTGGCCGGAGTGCGAATCGGCCTGCTCGCGGCGGTGATCGCCGGCTTCTGGCTGGTGGCCTACGCCGATCTGGAGCGTGCGCGCGAGCGGGCGTTGCAGGACGGCCTGCGCCAGACCGCCAATTTGTCGCGCCTGCTGGAGGAGGATGCCCGCCGCATCCTGAACGTTGGCGGTCGCGCGCTCTACGCGATGGCCGAAGGCGGGCGGATTCCCCCCTATCTGCTCGCCGACACCGCTGCGTCTTCAGGGATCGAGGCTGGTCCGGGCATAGCGTTGCGCAGCCTGCTGGTGGTGGAACCGGATGGGCGGGTCAGGGAGGCTGCGGGGCTGGATGCCCAGACCTCTCTTGCGGGAACCCCGGCGGCGGAGGCGGCGCGCACCGGATCGGCTGCCTTCGTCGGCCCTTACCGGGAACCCGGCGGCTGGCGCGCCGCCCTTGTCCGGCCGCTGGCCGACGGCAGCGGCGCGGCCGTGGCGATGCTCGACCTCGACCGCTTCGCCCGGCTCTACGCCACACAGGATATCGGCCCGCGCAGCATCATTCTGCTGTATGGCGAGGACGGTGTGGTCCTGGCCTATTCACGGCCGAGCGAGCCTCTGGACCGCGACCGTGCCGTCTTCGCCTCCATCCTGCCGCGCCTCTCCGGCGGGGAAAGCGCGAAGACACTGTCCGGCTTCGATCCGTCGGAAGGGCGCGACCGCATCGGCACTGTCCGTCGCGTGGCGGACTTGCCGCTCTACGTCTATGTCCGCATCAGCGCCGACGATGTGCTGGCCGGCTGGTATGCCGACCGTTGGAAGCGCGTGCTGGAAACCGCCGCGGTGTCGGTGGTGGTCATGCTCCTGGCCCTGCTGGCCTTGCGGCAGCTCGGCCGGTTGGAGACGACGACGCAGGCGTTGCGGGCCAGTGAACGCCGGTCGCAGGCCCTGTTCGACAGCAGTTTCCAGATCATGGGGTTGCTGTCCCCCGACGGGCGGGTGCTGGCGTTGAACCGGCCTGCCTGCGCCCTGGCCGGGTTGCCGACGGAGGCGCTGATCGGGCGCCGCGCCTGGGAGTTCCGCGGCTGGGCCCGGACCGGCGAACTGGCGGACGCCTTCCGCGAGTCGATCGGAAAGGCGGCGTCCGGCCGCCTCGTCCGCTATGAGACCGACGTGATCGCCGATGGCGTCACCCGGGTGATGGACGTGACGATCAAGCCGGTCTTCGACGACCGCGGCGCGGTGGCCTTGCTGGTGATCGAAGCGCGCGACATCACCGAACGGGTGGAGGCGGCCGAACGGCTTGCCGCCGCGCTCGATCAGGCGGAAGCCGCCAACCGCGCCAAGAGCGCCTTCCTGGCGACCATGAGCCACGAGCTGCGCACGCCGCTGAACGCCATCATCGGCTTTTCGGACATCATGCTGCACGAGCTGTTCGGTCCGCTGGGCAGCCCGCGCTATCACGACTATGCGCGTCATGTGCAGAACAGCGGGCGCCATCTGCTGGACCTCATCAACGACGTGCTGGACATGTCGAAGCTGGAGGCCGGGCGCTACACGCTGGACGAAAGCTGGCTGGAGCCGGCCGACGCCATCGACACCTGCCGGGCGCTGGCGGCGGTTCCGGCCGATGCCGGCGGGGTGACGCTGGAGAGCGACTGCGCTCCCGGCCTGCCCAGGCTGCTGGCCGACGAGCGGGCCCTGCGGCAGGTCTTGCTGAACCTGCTGTCGAACGCGGTGAAGTTCACCCCGCGCGGCGGCCGGGTGACGGTGACGGCAGGGCTGGAGCCGGAAGGTGGGCTTGCCATCGCTGTGCGCGACACTGGCATCGGCATTCCTGCCGACGCGCTGGCCCGCATCCTGGAGCCGTTCCAGCAGGCCGACAGCAGCATTCCCGGCCGCTTCGGTGGCACCGGGCTCGGCCTGTCGATCTGCCGCGACCTGATGGCCCTGCATGGCGGCAGCCTGTCCATCGACAGCGAGCCGGGCTGCGGCACCGTCGTCACCGTCCGCTTCCCCGCCGACCGTGTTGCCCAGCCGGTTGCGGCCGATGGGATGCAGGCGTAAGCCTGTCTCCGGTGAACGGAGCGAAAGGCGGACGGGATGATCGGGAATGACGGAAAGCCGGTGTCCAAGGAGGACCTGCGCAAGCACATCGCCGTCTACAACGGCCAGTCGCGCGGCTCCAAGGAGTTCGCGGCGATCCCGCGCGCGCTGGTGACGATTCTCGACGGGCTGAAGCCGGGCAAGACCGGCTACGTCAAATGCGTGGACGGTCAGGTGCAGCTGTCGCGCCGCAAGGACAACAGTGTGGCGGCTGGCTGACAAAAGAAAAGCGCCCTTTCCCGGGGTGGGGAAGGGCGCTTTCCGTTAGAGGATCAGACCGTTAATGCTTGGCCGCGGCGGCGGCGCCGATGCCGGTCTGGGAGCGGACGAACTGGTCTTCGAAGGCGTCGCGCTCGGCACGGGCGGATGCGCTGCTGTCCAGCTTCGACACGATGATCGTGACGATGAAGGCCAGCGTCATCGAGAACAGGGCCGGCTGCTCGTACGGGAAGATCGGCTTCGGGTTGTTCAGAACCACGACCCACACCGCATTCGACAGGATCACCAGCGTGACGGCGGAGATCAGGCCGGCGATGCCGCCCGCCAGCGCACCGCGGGTGGTCAGGCCCTTCCAGTACATCGACAGGATCAGCACCGGGAAGTTCACCGACGCCGCGACGCCGAAGGTCAGGCCGACCAGGAAGGCGACGTTCTGCTTCTCGAAGGCGATGCCCAGCACGACGGCCAGCACGCCCAGGACCAGCGACGCGATCTTGGAGACGCGCATCTCCTCGCGCTCCGTCGCCTCGCCCTTGCGGATGACGCGGGCGTAGAGGTCGTGCGCGATGGCCGAGGCGCCGGCCAGCGCCAGACCCGACACCACCGCCAGGATGGTGGCGAAGGCGACCGCCGACAGGAAGCCCAGGAACAAGTCGCCGCCCAGCGCCTTGGCCAGATGCATCACCGGCATGTTGCCGCCGCCGATCAGCTTGCCGCCGACCTTGCCGCCTTCGAAGAACTGCGGGTCGGTGCCGACGATGGTGATCGCCGCCATGCCCAGCACGCAGACGATCAGGAAGAAGAAGCCGATGAAGCCCGACGCGTAGAAGACCGACTTGCGGGCCTCGCGCGCATTGGGGACGGTGAAGAAGCGCATCATGATGTGCGGCAGCGCGGCGGTGCCGAACAGCAGGCCCAGCGATAGCGACACCGCCGACACCGGGTCGGCCAGCAGCGTGCCCGGCCCCATGATCTTCACGCCGTCCTTGTGCGAGGCGATGGCGCTCTTGGCGATGGCCTCCAGGCTGAAGCCGAAGCGCGACAGGGCCAGGAAGGCCAGGATCACGCCGGCGCCCAGCAGAAGCACCGCCTTGATGATCTGCACCCAGGTCGTGGCGATCATGCCGCCGAAGGTGACGTAGACCACCATCAGCACGCCGACCACGATCACGGCGACGTTGTAGTCCAGCCCGAACAGCAGCTTGATCAGCTGGCCGGCGCCGACCATCTGGACGATCAGGTAGAAGCACACCACCGTCAGCGAGCCGATGGCGGCGAAGGTGCGGATCTTGCCCTGGTCCAGCCGGTAGGACGCGATGTCGGCGAAGGTGAAGTGGCCGAGGTTGCGCAGCCGCTCCGCCAGCAGGAACAGGATGATCGGCCAGCCGACAAAGAAGCTGATGGTGTAGACGAAGCCGTCATAGCCCTTGGCGAACACCAGGCTCGACAGGCCCAGCAGCGTCGCGGCCGACATGTAGTCGCCGGCGATCGCCAGCCCGTTCTGGAAGCCGGTGATGCCGCCGCCCGCCGTGTAGAAGTCGGAGGTCGAGCGGGTGCGGCTGGCCGCCCAGTAGGTGATGCCCAGCGTCATCACCACGAAGGCCAGGAACATGCCGATGGCGGACAGGTTGACCGGCTGCTTTTCCAGCTGCCCGACATCGCCGGCTGCCAGCGCCGGCAGGGCGAACAGGGTGGCGGCAGCCGCCGTCAGGAGAATCCGGCGGGCGGTCATTGCAGCGTCTCCCGCGTGATCTCGTCGGTCAGGTCCTGGAAGCGGCCGTTGGCGAAATGGGAATAGACGCCGGTCAGCAGCCAGGACAGGATGATGATCCCGGCCCCGATGGGGAAGCCGACGCTGAGGACCGAGTCGTCGGACATCGGCTTGTGCAGCATGTCCGGCGCAAAGGCCACCACCATCATGAAGCTGTAGTAGCCGACCAGGACGATGGCCGACAGGATCAGCGCCAGCCGGCTGCGCTGGCGGACCAGTTCCTGGAATTTGGGGTTCCGGCGGACCCGTTCGTAAACCGGAGTGTTCGCGGGGGAGTGCATGTTTCCTCCAGACGGTAAACGTCCTTGTGGCACCCTGTTCGGGCTTATGCTTTTCCGGCTAACAAAACACTGTTTCGCAAATTTCCCGGAAATATGACGAATTGTTTCAGCGCAATTCCGGTAACAATTCCACCGATTCGCATTGAGCCGGGGCAGCGAAGCTGGAATGATGGCGGAGATTCCACCGATCCCCTTATCCCGCCGCTCCGTCCGGAAAATGATCCGCTCGCCCCTGTTCCTCCGGCTGTTCTCGGCGATCCTGATCTCGCTCGGGCTGTTCTCGGCGGCGGCCTATGTCTTCTCCGTTCCCTTCATCGAGGAGAAGGCCTACGAGATCGAACGCGACGCCAGCCGCACCATCCTCGACAACGTGTTCGAGCTGGTCAGCCGGATCCGCGGCGGGCTGGAGGAGCAGCGCAGCACCACGGTGGAGTCCTACAAGACCCGCCTGCGCGACGTGCTGGAACTGGCCGTCGGCTATATCGAGCATGTCCACGCCCGCGCCGACCGCGGCGAGATCACGGCGGAGGAGGCGCGGCGCGAGGCGATGGAGGGGCTGCACGCCTTCCGCTACGGCAACGGCGATTATGTCTGGGCGATCGGCTACGACTCGGTGATCCTGTCGCATCCCTCGCCGGACTATCAGGGGCGGAAATCTGACGACCTGCGCGACAATCTGGGCCGCCACATCCTGCCCACCATCGTCGCCACCGCCAAGCGGGAGGGCGAGGGCTTCCAGACCTATCCGTGGTGGCGGCCGAACGGCGACGAGCGGGCGCCGAAGCTCAGCTTCTTCAAGGATCTGCCCAAGCGCGGCATCATTGTCGGCACCGGCGCCTATCTGGCCGACGTCGACGCCGAGGTGGAGCGGCGCAAGGCCGAGGCCATCGAGGATCTGCGCCAAGCCCTGCGCAAGCTGCGCATCGCCCGTACCGGCTATCTCTACATCTTCGATTCGGCGAACCGGATGATCATCCACCCGAATTCGAACATCGAGGGCACGGCCTTCGGCGACCGGCTGAACTCGGCCACCGGCCGCCCGATCGCCGAGGATCTGAAAGCCGCCGCGGCCAGGGGGGAGCCGCTGACCTACCTGTGGGACAAGCCCGACGATCCCGGCAACTACGCCTATGAAAAGATCAGCTGGGTCCGGCATTTCGAAGGCTTCGACTGGTATATCGCCTCGTCGGTCTATGTGGACGAGCTGCGGAAGTCGTCGGTGGTGCTGGGCAACCGCATCCTCGCCATCGGCATGGCGCTGATGGCGGCGGGCAGCCTGCTGGGCTACATCGCCGTCAGGCGTCTGGTCTGGCCGCTGCGCCGGCTGGCCGACACCGCGGCGCAGGTGCGGGCCGGCGATCTCGGTGCGCAGAGCGGCATCCGCCGCGGCGACGAGATCGGGCTGCTGGCCTCCGCCTTCGACGGGATGGTCCGACAGCTGCGCGACACCGTTGCAACGCTGGACAGCCGGGTGCGCGACCGCACTGCGGCGCTGGCGGAGGCGGAGACGCGCCAGCGCGTGATCCTGGATGCGATCCCCGCCAGCATCGCCGGGCTGGACCGCGACGGGCGGCTGACCTTCGCCAACCTGCGCTGGGCCGAGCTGGTCGGCCGCGACAAGGCCGAGGTGATCGGCCGCGATCTTGCCGCCGTGGTCGGCCGGCGCGCCATGGCGGTGCTGCGCCCCCATCTCGACCGCTGTCTGTCGGGGGAGGTGGTCACCTTCGAATACGCCTTTCCGCGCGACGGCCGCGACATCGTCACCAAGACCACGCTGATTCCCCATCGTGGCGAGGGTGGAGCGGAGGACGGCGCCGTCACCGGCCTGTTCGTGCTGACCCTGGACATCACCGACGAGAAGCAGACCGAACGCCAGCTGGTGGAGGCGCAGCGCCTGAAGGCGGTCGGTCAGCTCTCCGGCGGGCTGGCGCACGATTTCAACAACCTGCTGTCGATCATCATCGGCAACCTTGCGGCGGCGCGCGAGCACTACGCGACGGTCAAGGGACTGGACGCCTATCTGGAGCCGGCCCAGCGTGCCGGCCGCCGCGGGGCCGACATCACCGCCCGGCTGCTCGCCTTCTCCCGCCAGCAACCGCTGAAGCCTGAGCCGATCGAACTGTGCGGGCTGCTCCGCGACATGGCGGTGCTGCTGCGCCGCTCCTTCCCCAGCTCCATCGCCATCGGCGTGCCGGAGGAGGGGCGGGAATGCTGGACCATCGCCGACCAGACCCAGCTGGAGAATGCGCTGGTCAATCTCGCCATCAACGCGCGCGACGCCATGCCGGGCGGCGGCCGGCTCGACATCGCGGTCGGCATCCGCCGGGTGGAGGACACCCTGTCCTTCGACGAGCCGGTCCGCCCCGACGATTACCTGGAAATCCGCGTCTCCGATACCGGCACCGGCTTCACGCCGGAGGCGCTGGCCCGCGCGGTGGAACCCTTCTTCACCACCAAGGCGCTGGGATCGGGGTTGGGGCTGTCGATGGTCTACGGTTTCGTCAAGCAGTCGCGCGGCTATCTGCGCATCGACAGCCGGCCGGGGGAGGGCACCGCCGTCACCCTGCTGCTGCCGCGCGCCGAACCGGTGGCCCGCCTGCTCGATGCCGAAGCGGCGACGGTCGAACCCCTGGGCGGCGGCTGGTCCGGCCAACTGGCGCTGGTGGCGGAGGACAATGACGATGTCCGGCAGGTGATGCGCCAGCAACTGGTCGATCTCGGCTTCTCGGTGGTGGAGGCGGCGAGCGGTGACGAGGCGGCGGAGTTGGTGGAGCAGATCGACGGGCTGTCTCTGCTGGTCTCCGACATCGTCATGCCCGGGCTGTCGGGGGTGGAGCTGGCGCGGCGAGCCCGGCTGCTGCGGCCGGACATGCGGGTGGTGCTGGTCAGCGGATTCACGGTCGAGTATGGCGATATCCCCGCCGATGCCGTCATACTGAGCAAGCCATGGGACAAGCGGGACCTGGTGGCGGCCATCGGCCACGCCGCCCAACCCGCGCCGGCCTGATATGATCGGACCAAATGAACGCACCTGGAAAACAGGGCGACGAGTGCCGAGGGGAAACGCGCGTGGTGCAGAAGAAGCGCATTTATCTGGTCGAGGACGAGGCCGACATCCGCCGGCTGGTGAAAGAGGTGCTGGAGGGATACGGCTACGAGGTGTCCTGCTGGGCCAGCGGGCGGGAGGCGCGGGCGGCAATCCAGCGCCAGGCCCCCGACCTGTGCCTTGTCGATCTCGGCCTGCCGGACATGGACGGGCTGACCCTCGTTCGCGAACTGTGGGAGGACGTGCGCTTCGGCGTCATCATCCTGTCCGGGCGCGGCGGCACTTCCGACCGGATCCTGGGGCTGGAGTTGGGCGCCGACGATTACATCGTGAAGCCCTTCGAGCCGCGGGAGCTGGTCGCCCGCGTCAACAGCGCCATCCGCCGCCGCGAACAGCTGGCCGGCGCCACGGCCGCGGCCGAGACCGCGCGGGCGCGCTTCGGCAATTGGGTCTTCGACCTCGGCAACCTGACGCTGAGCGCCGATGACGGCCGCCAGGAAAGCCTGACAGCGGCGGAGGCCTCGCTGCTGCTGACCCTGCTGAAGGCGCCCAAGCGCGTGCTGTCGCGCGAGCATCTGCAAGGTCCCGATCAGGACCGTGACGATTTTCCCTACGACCGCAGCATCGACGTCCGTGTGTCGCGCATCCGCAAGAAGATCGAGGACGATCCCCGCGCTCCGCGGCTGATCAAGACGGTCTACGGTGCCGGATACCTGTTCGCCGGCGACGTGACCTGGATACGGTGACCGGGATTACGATGGATGGGGCACCTCGCTTGCCCGGCGCCGCAACAACTCCAATAACAATTGGTCATAATCCTGAGAAAGTTGCGCAAAGCTGATCTGGTACAGGCTGTTTCCAACACCGCCGCGCCCAATGTCGGCGCGCAACAAGAACCCCTGGGGAGAACGGTCCGATGAGTGATACTGCCGCCGCAGCCGATGTCCGCGCCAACCCGTATGAACGCGATCTCGACCGCAACGCCGCCAATTTCGTCGCGCTGACGCCGCTGACTTTCCTGGAGCGCGCCGCCGCGGTGTGGCCCGACCGGCTGGCCGTCGTCCATGGCCCGGTCCGCCGGACCTGGGCCGAGACCTTCGTCCGTGTGCGCCGTCTAGCCGCGGCGCTGGCGAACCTGGGGATCGGCAAGGGCGACACCGTCGCCATGCTGGCCGCCAACACGCCCGAACTGTTCGAGGCGCATTTCGGCGTGCCGCTGGCCGGCGCCGTGCTGAACGCCGTCAACACCCGGCTGGACGCCGAAGCCATCGCCTTCATCCTGAAGCATGGCGAAGCGAAGATCCTGATCGTCGACCGCGAGTTCTCCGGTGTGGCGAAGAAGGCGTTGGCCCTGCTGGATGCGCCGATCCCGGTGGTGGACATCGACGATCCGACCTACACCGGCGGCGAGCTGATCGGCGACCGCGATTACGAAGCCTTCATCAGCGACGTCGGGACCGAACATCCCTGGACCCTGCCGGCCGACGAATGGCAGGCCATCGCGCTGAACTATACCTCCGGCACCACCGGCAATCCGAAGGGCGTCGTATATCACCACCGAGGCGCCTATCTGAACGCGGTGTCGAACGCGCTGTCCTGGAACATGGGCGACGCGCCCGTGTATCTGTGGACGCTGCCGATGTTCCACTGCAACGGCTGGTGCTTCCCCTGGACCATCGCGGTCACCGCCGGCACCGCGATCTGCCTGCGTCAGGTCCGCCCCGACGCCGTGCTGAAGCTGATCCGCGAGGAGCGGGTGACCAATTTCTGCGGCGCGCCCATCGTTCTGAACATGCTGAACAACGCACCGGCCGAGCTGAAGCAGGGCATCGAGCAGAAGGTGAAGGTGATGGTCGCCGGTGCCGCCCCGCCCGCCGCCGTCATCGCCGGCATGGAGCGCATGGGCTGGGAAGTCACCCATGTCTATGGCCTGACCGAATGCTACGGCCCGACCGTGGTCTGCGTCTGGCACGACCGCTGGGACGGCCTGTCGCTCGACGAGAAGGCGGCGATCAAGGCCCGCCAGGGCGTGCGCGGCCCGATGCTGGAGGCGGTGATCGTCGCCGATCCCTTCACACTGGAGCCGGTGCCGAAGGACGGCCGCACGATGGGCGAGATCATGATGCGCGGCAACAACGTCATGAAGGGCTACCTGAAGAACCCCAAGGCGACCGAAGAGGCCTTCGCCGGTGGCTGGTTCCACACCGGCGACCTCGCCGTCTGGCATGAAGACGGCTATGTCGAGATCAAGGACCGCTCGAAGGACATCATCATCTCCGGCGGCGAGAACATCTCGTCTATCGAGGTGGAGGACGTCCTCTACAAGCACCCGGAGGTGCTGGAGGCCGCGGTCGTCGCCCGCCATGACGAGAAGTGGGGCGAGACGCCCTGCGCCTTCGTCACGCTGAAGGATGGAGCCACCGCGACCGAGGCCGATATCATCGCCTTCTGCAGGTCGCATATGGCCCACTTCAAGTGCCCGCGCACGGTGGTGTTCGGCCCGCTGCCGAAGACCTCGACGGGCAAGATCCAGAAATACGTCCTGCGCAAGCAGACCGAGGGGCTGTAAGGGGCACTCTGCCCCCTCCCTAACCCTCCCCCACCTTCGGTGGGAGAGGGGACTGCCGCCGCTTTGGCAATTACGTCACGCCGACAAGCGTCCTGCCCCCTCTCCCACCGTAGGTGGGGGAGGGATGGGAAGGGGGCCAGCGCTCTCCCATGCCTGCACGCCGTCCATTTTCAAAGGGACCCGCGCCATGAAGATCCTCTGCGCCGTGAAGCGCGTCGTCGACTACAACGTCAAGATCCGGGTGAAGACCGACCAGTCCGGCGTCGAGACGTCCAACGTGAAGTTCTCGATGAACCCCTTTGACGAGATCGCCGTCGAGGAGGCTGTCCGCCTGAAGGAAGCCGGCAAGGCGACCGAAATCGTCGTCGTGTCCGTCGGCCCGACCCAGGCGCAGGAGACGCTGCGCACCGCTCTCGCCATGGGCGCCGACCGCGCCATCCTGGTGCAGACCGACGTGACGACCGAACCGCTCGCCGTCGCCAAGGTGCTGAAGGCTCTGGTGGACAAGGAAGCGCCGGGATTGGTGATCCTCGGCAAGCAGGCGATCGACGACGACTGCAACCAGACCGGCCAGATGCTGGCCGCTCTGCTGGGCTGGGGCCAGGGCACCTTTGCCTCGAAGGTCGCGCCGGCTGGTGACGCCGTGGCGGTGACGCGCGAGATCGACGG
>NZ_VTTO01000018.1 GCF_008364825.1 Azospirillum sp. B21 | reverse complement strand
CACCGCCAAGCCGAAGCCGCTCCCGCTGACACTCCTACTTTGCTCCAGCCACTGACACTTCTACCCGGGCGCAACATTTGTGTGAGCGCGGGCAGGTTCTATTCTGAGGTGCGGCAGCGGTCCTTGCAGGCGCTGCTGGGCATCGGCATCGGCACGGCAGCGCTCATCGCCATGCTCGCCATCGGTGACGCTGCCAAGCGGCACGCGCTGGCCCAGTTCCGGGCAATGGGCACCGATCTGTTGGATGCCCGTGCTGCTGCACCGACGCGCGGGACATGGCCCATGTCACCGATTGCTTTTCCTCGTCGCCGACCGAGTCGAGGAATCTGGCCCCGGCCTCCATCGCGTTCGCGAGAATTTCCCTGAAAGGCGGCCCCCCAATCCTTGCCGGACGTGTGCATGTCCATGGCCTTGCCGCGTTGCCGGCAAACGGCATCGAGCGCGGCGCGCGCGTAATTGGCGACGGTGGCGAAGTCCTTCCTGACCGCGATCCCTCCAGCGGCGGTGCCGGGCCCACCGGCCGCCGCCCCGGTCGTGCGTCCGCGGAGATTTTGGCGCTCTTGACCGCAACAGCGGCGCTTGCCGCGCTCTGGTCGGAGATCATCATCGCAACACCCTCCTCAGAATAGAGGGGCGTTCGGGCGCCCCGCTTGTGAGTCTCTTCGGTCCGAAGCGTCCGGCCGCCCCGGCTACGATCAGTTCACGTTGAGCGTCACGGCCCAATCGTCGTTCGAGCTGACGCTGGTGATGGTGTAGGTGCAGATGATGCCGCTGCTGCTGGCGGTCGTGTTGACCGTCGGGTAATTCCACGGGCCGGTCAGGGAACTGCGGAGCCGCGTGGCGACGAAGCGGCAGGAACGGCCGTTGTCGGCCCGCTGATAGGTGACGCTGCACCCGCTCGACGTCAGAGTTCTGGTAGCCGTCCGGGTGGCGGACGAACCGGCCAGGGGCGCCGTGTCGTGGCGGCCTTCATCGCCACGGCTTTCGCGCAGGATGATGCGGCATCGGCACGAACGCAGTGGCGGCAAGTTGCTGATCAGGTTCGTCCAAAGCTGCCGAAGCTGGCCGCCCTGATGGACGAGGCGGAAGAGGACGTCCTAGCCTACATGACCTTTCCCAAGGAGCATCGCGCCAAGCTCCACTCGGCCAACCCGATTGAACGCCTCAACGGCGATGTCAAGCGACGCACCGAGTTTGTCGGTATATTTCCCAACGAGGAAGCGATTACACGCCTCACCGGCGCCATTCTCTTGGAGCAGAGTGACGAGTGGGCCGTTCAGCGGGCGCGCTATATGACGCTGGAAGCCATCGCCCTGCTCGGCGATGATTTCCTCGTCAGCCTGCCCGCTGTGGCTGCCGGACGATCCCGGCCAGACCAGCCGGAGACAAGGAGCGCCTCCCCGTTTCTACACCACGGCCGGGGACACGATCGCAGCGCGCCGGTCACCCGCACAGACCGGCGCTGAGCTGGAAGCGTCGGTATGCTGCCGAACTGGGGCGACAATCCTTCTACTGGTCCGCGCCATCGGCGCGCTCGTCAGTGGCACAGTCGGACGCCTGACCCTGGGCGGGGACGAAAGGCCAAAGCCCTCCCCCAGCTCCTGCCCATATCGCCCATGACCCAGGACGTCACTGCCTCAGGGCATCAGCGAACCGAACACTGGTCCACCAGGGGTTCCGCACCAGCAGCTGACTCCGACCGGTCCATTGACGGGAAGCTGGCATGCCCCGAACGGAGTGCGGCAGATGTTCACCTGCTGCGGCATTCCAATCGCCTGGGGCCAAGCGCCGAACGGGGATGCCGCGCCGGGTGCGGGCTGGTTTGGGTAAGCTGGAACGCTCTGCTGGAAGGTGACCTGCTTGTTCTTCACCTGAATTTCATGCCATGTGAGGAACCTCAGCGCATTGTCCTCTGCTTCTGCCTCCACATCGCCATGATTTTTAGTGTACTGCTTGGCGAATTCGTCAACTCCCCAGCGCTTGTATTGCTGGACGTGGCTCACTTCATGAGCCCAGAGGCCGAGGTTGTACTGTGCATCATCCTCATTTCGGAACATGACGGCGTCGTCGAGTGTGATCGCGGCCGCATCACCGAATTGAAAAGAAAGCGCGGGCAGGGCAACTTCGTTTCCCCACCCGCTACGGTAGCGCACTGACAGAAGGATTTCCTCAGGGAAATACCCGGAAAGGGCAGCATAGATCTGTGGCGGCATCGGCTTGACGCCAGCCCCGACAACATCACCCTTGGATGCCCGAATCCAAGCCGCAAGGGCCGGTCCACCCAACTCACCGGCGGCCTCGTTCGCAACGTGCCTCACCACACCTGATGCACCCTCCTCGACAGCTTTGTAGGGCGGAATGGCCTCCTTAACCTGCCGGTTCGCGTCGTCGAGCGCGGTCCCCGCGCCAGGGACAACCACGTTCACGATATCTCCGATCAGTCCACCAGCGTTCACTGGTGCAACGAGAGCAAACAAGGTAGCCGCGAAAGTCAACATGCGCATTGTTGCCTCCCCGTCAGATGTTGATCAGGGTCATGCTGCGCGAGCAATATTGCTTGGTCAATTCCTCTTAGGGTAGAGTGTTGGTCGTCCTCTGCTGGGGTCCCGGCTGTGTCTGCCGAGGGAGACTACCGCGCACGCGCGGCCGAACAGCCCCCACGGTTCACGAATGAGTCGAGCACAAGGCAAAGCTGTCGTTTCAGCCGCAATTCCGGTCAGAACGGGAAGAACCCGCAGCCGTCATCGGCGATCGTGTCGACGAGCAGGGGCCGGTCCAGCAGGATGTTGCGCATCGCGCAACTCGTCTCCGCGATCAGCAGGCAGCCGTGGCAGGCCACACCGTTGAGTGCCCAGTCGTCGGCGCTCGACGCCGGTTCGTGGTCGGCGCAGACGGGATCGTTGGAACAGAGGGCGATCCGCTCCAGCGCGGCCCCAAGGCAGGGCTTCGTTTACGTCGCCTTCGTCATTGACGCCTTCGCCCGCCGCATCGTCGGTTGGCGGGTGTCGCGCACCGCCCACGCCAGCTTCGTTCTGGACGCCTTGGAGCAGGCGCTCCACGATCGCCGACCGGCACAGGGCAGCGGCCTCATCCATCACTCCGACCGCGGCTCGCAATACGTTGCCATCAAGTATACCGAGCGCCTGACCGACGCCGGTGTCGAGCCCTCCGTGGGCAGCGTCGGCGATTCCTACGACAACGCCTTGGCAGAGACGATCAACGGCCTCTACAAAACCGAGGTGATCCGCCGCCCCGGACCATGGCGCACCCTCGAAGCCGTCGAATTCGCCACCCTGGAATGGGTGGACTGGTTCAATCACCGGCGCCTGCTTCGAACCTATCGGCAATATTCCTCCCGCCGAGGCCGAAGCACGCTACTATGCCCAAGCTGAGGATGTCGCCATGGCGGCGTGACTCAAGCCGAATGGCCTCCGACAAACCCGGAACGGTTCACCCTGTACGCGACGAGCCTGACCAAGGCCTCGGCGTTGAGGGGTGGCCGTAGAGGGCGAACGGCGATGTTGCCTTCGAAACGGGCGGAATGCTCGGCAAGCGGGACTGTGCGCACCCCGGTCCGGAGCGTTCCATTTTCGAGATCCGCGACGAGCGGAATCGAGGTTGCCGCAAAAAGGAGCGGTTCCGGCATGGACGGAAGGACCAGTACGAGGCCAGTCTGCGCCCAAGGGCGCCTGAGGTGGCGCTGTAGACGACGGTACAGGGGGACCCCTTCCAGAAAATAGGACCACATCACCGGATCGGTAAGCCATACCGGCGCCCTTTCGCTTGTCTGACTTTGCCAGGGATCCCAACGTCAGCGTGCCGCTTTCGCAGCCCGCCATCTGACCGAGATCAATCTCCGTCCAACTTATGCACCACCGTCACGGTTCTTCAATTGGGGTCTTCACAGAAGCATCAAATAGGACTATAAATATTATGACTAATCCCATTTATTGCTATTGGTTTTCTATTGTAATCACGCGGTATTTTCCGCCTGAAAGCTTCCATTCGATATCATTCCGCCAAGCAAGCGTAGCAAAATACGGACCAGTGGAATCAGGCAGTGATTCCTGACATGCGTTAAATGGTGGGCTTCCCTTGATCTTGTAAGCAGCGCTATTGAGAACCAAATATTCGCGCGTGCTGTTGGGAGGACCGGAGACGCCTAGGATCGTAAAGAGGTGTCCGTCCTTGTAGATCTTGTCTCCTATCTTGGTCGCTGATGAGATTGCGACATCCTTTACCGCGTTTCCGAGAATGAACGATGCGCCTAAATTGGACTTCGACGAAATTCCTGTTTTACCGCTTATGGTGTTCCCTAGGGCGTCTATATCATAGGCTTTCTCCTGAACCGTGTATTTGCTGTTGGTGGCGTTGTTGATAGCGATTTTGTAGTCTTTGACGTTTGCAAAACGCTTGCTTTCCGGGGTTCCTGGGGCTTCCGTTTCATAGCGGGCGTTACGCGCCTTCACGACTTCGGCCCGCAGACGCTCCTCCATAGTCCGGAGCGATCGCCAATCCCTGAGGGGAAAGGCGGGATCGCGCTTGAAGGCCAAGGCGATCGCGAGCACGTAGGATTGGCAGGTGTCGCTCGTGGCTTGGCCAACCTGCTGTTCGATGAGGAAGGTTGGATCGTCCGCAAGTGCTGGTGCGGCAATCCCCAACAACACGAGGGTCGGGAAAACAGATGCAGATCGCATGGTATGCCACTCCGCTGAAGGTGTTTGGGAACCCGGTGCGTCCGTGAAAGCAGTGTTGCCGGCAACTGCTATATCCGTCCGGTGCCGAGCGGCACCTTCACAGCAAAGCGCGGTCCCGACTCGACAAGACGGGACCTGCCATCCGGTCCAGCGTTCTCGTCCGGTGAAGCCGATGGTCGTCGCTCGAATTCCTCAATGAACAGCGTGGTGTCCAATTGATTGGTCGAAATCCGCGGATCTTCGGCCATAACAAACGTGTGCGACCACCTCAGTCCATCGGCGCTACGCTGCGGTGCGGTCATTGGATCGCTCTCCCAGTATGCTTCCACGCACCCTGATTGCAGGGCCACATCGCACAGACGCAGATCGCCGCGCCGCTCATTGCGCAGAACCCAAGCCCGCATCCGGGGGCGGTCGTCCGGATCCTCCTCCGGGTATGGTAAATTCTTGTCGTCGCGCCCCCGGGACATCAGGTCGCCCGCCCGGACGGAGCCCGGCCCAAAGATGGTGAACTCCACCGGATATCCCTTGCGTTGCGGATCGTAGCCACCGACGCGGGTCTCGACCGTCCGCCGCGGGAGGATCTGGACGAACTCCATAGCCGGTTCGGAAACCCTGAGCGCCTCCGGCGCATGCCGCTGATAGCGCACGAGACCGAGCCGGATGAACGGGTCCGGCAGATCGAACGCGTTCAGTTCGACATCGACATACCAGACGTCTTCCCGCCAGTCGAAGCGCGGCGTGTAGAGAACGAGCGATACCTTCAGACTCTCGCGGTTAGCATCGGCCAAGTCCTTCTGCGTGTCGAAATCGCCCTCGGTCATTCGAGGAATGGGCATCGATACGCGCCGCACCACCTCGCCGTCACCGGACGTCCGCACCGCTCCCGAAGCATCAAAAGCGTCGGCGAAGACCTCGCGCGGCATGAACCAGCCGTCTGCGGTCGGTCCTCGGCGGATCGGGTCGCTTGCCCAGCGGCTCACGAAGGCGCCCCCATTGCCAAGCTGGCAGTCGTCAAACGGTTCGCATGATTTTTCCTGAACTTGTCCGGACGCGGTATCGAACAGCTTGTTCCGAGAGACCTTGCGCGGGTCGAGCTCAAACAGGTCAGGCGGCCAAACCACAATTCCCAGCTGCTCCCCTTCCCCGGACGAGAACCAGGGCCGGCGCATCCTGACTCGAACGAAGGTGCGCCGGAGGGTTCGCGACGTGCCGGCGGTCGGGCGTTCGACCGACCACACGAAGGACGGCAGAAGACTTTTGGGACTGAGCCGGGCGGGCCGCCAGGTCGCAGGCACCCAGACCGACCGGTGCTTCTCCGGAACGGACGCGATCTCCGACGGCTCCAGTGCCAGGACCCGGCTGGCGAGCTTCTCTTCCACGCTCAACGGTGCTTCGGTGTAATCCACGGAATCCGGGGTTTCATTAAGGCCGAGGAAAGCACCCGCCGTGTCGACCAGCAGCGGCCGGAACCGCGTCTCGGCCACTAACGAAAGTTCGAGGCGGCGTGCCCTGGTATCGGCGAATGGCCGGCGCAGGGCGTAGGTCCGGAGCGCGCCATGGGGACCACGCAGCAGGTCGATGGGTCGAAGCCCGCGGCCTTTGGGCACCGCCTCCTCTGGCTGAATTTTGTCGATGCGCAGCAGCGGCACGGTGTGAGGCGTCAGCGTAACGAACCCTTCGTCGTCGACCGCAAAACCGTAGACGCTCTCGAACAGGCTTGCAAATGCGTCCTTGCGGGTCGCCGGAGGACCATCCATGACGGCGCGGTAGCGAGGGTCCGTCACGTGGAGCCGACGACCCGGGTCGTCGAGGAGGGTCCCTGATAGCCCCGCCGTGCGGGCGATCACGTCCACTGCTCCGGTGGTCTCCACGTCGGCGAACACGGTTCCCAAAAACAGTTGCTCGCTCTCGCCGGCCTGGCTCAGGTCGAGATACTCGTCAGGCGCGCCGGCGCGCTGTCGATCCAGGATGGCGCGCTCGACATCCTGCCATTCAGCAAGCCGCCGGCGCACAACGTGAACGCCAGCCACACGGCCTGAAAGGTCCAGACCAGCAGGCGTATCGAAGGTCGGCCTGTGCAAAGGGCGCTGCAGGGCATGGGTCACCTGGATGGTTGTGACCGCGCTGACCTCTGGCACCGGGACCTTGGTGAGCCGCTGCAAGATCTCAGTGCCGACCGCCTCGATCACGTCGCGGCAGGGTAGCGACAACCCCCCGGCGCCGCAGCGCAACGCCACCTCGATGCCAACCGCCTCTGCCTGGACAAGTGCATCGCGCAGCACCGCGAGTTCGGCCAAGCCGGTAAGAGCTCCCAACCCGGCCGCACACGCCTGATCGACGCCAGACACCTGCCCGCCCTTGATCACCGCCAGCATGGCGGCGCTTTCGACCAGGTCGAAGGTCCGGGCAAAGACGCGCGCATGCCGCACCAAATCACTGTGGCCGATTGTCCGCTCGCGCCAATCTCCCACATTCCTGTCACCTGGCAGGCACCAGACATCGATGTCGAAGTCCTCTCCCGGTGCCAGCCGGATCCGGACGCGCCGGACGGGAACAGTGGCGTCGCCGCCGTCCCAGCGGGCAAGGTCGGACGCGGCACGCGGAGAGAAGCGCTCGAGCCCGTCGAGAACGCCGACGTCGGCAAACGCATCGTGCTGCACGACGCTCTCCTGCGTTGCCGGCCGCATCCGCCGTTCCGGGCCGCCGGGGGGATTGGAGCGCGGATCGGCTGCCGATTCGTCGGGGTCATGCTCCAGGTCCAATATAATGGGGACCGCGTCGGGGTAGCGTCGGCCGAGTCCGTACAGCGGAAGCACAAGGACGGTGCCGTCGAGATAATGGTGGTTCCTCACCGGCGTGCCGTCGGCCGGACGGCGGCGCACGGCGACAGCCATGGCCATCGCCCCGGGGTCGGGATAGTAGGGGAGCCGCCGCCGAAGGGCGGTCGGATCGGCCTCCCACCCGACCTGGAAGACCGGATCCAGCGGTTCGCGTCGATCCTCCGACAGGTACGGCGTTGCCGGCTCGTGCTTCACGCTGGCCGTCACGATCCGGTCATCCCTGCCGCGGTACGGGAGGCCACCGTCCTCTGCGTTGAAGCGCACGTTGACCAGGCCGTCGCGCGGCCGGTTCATGCCGTTCATCGAGACGACGGGCACACCGTCGAACGCCCGGTGCGCTGTCGCGAAGGACTGCGCTACCACTGGCACAAAGAGCACACGGCGCGCCGTCGTCGTTCCGAAACCGCGCTCATGCTCCGCTTCGACCGCGCGCAGCACCATCCGGGATGCAGGATCCAACGGCACCTTGCGCGTGGAATCGACCCCGCCCCGCCACCGGGCTTTGACGTTCCGCGCACTGATGGCCAACATCGGCGCATCAATCCGCTCGTGGCGCAGGAAGCGGTGTCCCGTCTCGTGGTCCGGCCCGGCGACAACGGCCGACCCCGGGCTTCGGGGCGGGGTGGGCAGGGCCAGCGTCCCGCCATGCTCGCGTTCGTAGCGCCCGGCGGCCCGTTCGAGTGGAAGCGATCCCCCGCCCACGAAAACGGCCCGGATGCCCAAGCGGTAGCGCCAGCCGAAGACGAGCGGTGGCGGTCGGTATGCGTCGTGCCGGTTCCCACCCAAGAGGCCATAGGATTGCCCGATGGCCAAGTCGGCGCCGGGGTTGGCGTAAAGCTCCGCAACACCCAGTGGCGCCCCGAGGGGATCACCCCGCCACACGGCGATGACATCCTGGCCGAAGTCGAGACGCTCCACACCCGCCGGCCCCCCTTCGGTCTTACGGACGAACAGGCCGCCCAACTCTTGCGTCGATGCCAGCCGCGTGCGCTCCTCCTGATCGGGAACGATCCGACGGAGCAGGTCGTCGATCCACCGGTTCTTCGGCTCAATGGGATCGCTGAACTCCACCGTCCTGTTGGTCAGGCTGCGCCAGAGATGGCGCCCGGCGCGTGCGACGTGGATTCCCACGTCCAGCCTGAAGCCGAGATTGAGATCCTCGGCGTCCTCGACGATCGCGTCAGCGGCAGAATCCGTCTGCGCGCAGAGCGAGCGGTGCCGCTGCCGGGTCTCCCGCCGACCGGTCAAAGTGCATTGGCGCCAGCGGTCGACCACGGTCAGTCCAGCGGTGCGCAGGGTCGGCCGCATGACGGCCCGGCGTTCCGGGTTGGCGAACCACGCCCTGACCTTCGCGTCTTCCACCGCATCGGCCTGGGGCCTGTCGGCCTCGGCAACCGCACAGCCCTGTCCCTTTTCGTCCGGCTGCAGCACAGGGGGCGATGAATCGAGGATACGCCGCTGGCCTTTTTCATTCGTGAGGCGGGCGCTGTTCTCCGACCGGATCTTCTGGATCTCGCTCTCGATGGCGCAGTTGGTGTCGAGCGAGACAATGTCGTAGCGGGGCTGCCGGGTGCCCTGGCCGACCCCAAGGTTGAGCACTCCATCGTAGAGGTCGAGCGCGTCGTCCAGTCCAGCATGGCCCCGCGCCGCGGCCAAGTCGATCTCTGCCCGTGCGCAGGGCCAGAAATGAGCGTCCCGCCCAACGTCCCGCCAGGGCGCATCGTGGAGGCGCAGCTTCGCCGTGGTCCAGATGGGCGAGCGGCCTTGCGCCGCCGCCGGGTCGCGGCGCCCAAACGCCGACGACAGGAACAGGAAGCGGACATCGCGGCACTCCACCGCCGCGATGTCGCCGTCGTCCGCCAGGTCGGCGTCGACGACATCCGTCTCGTGAAAACGGGTGGCTTCGACAAAGCCCGCGCATTCGGCGAGGCAGCGGACAGCTCCCGGACCCGGCGGGGCGGCGTCCGGCGGATCGACGTCGATCATCACGTCTAGGACCATGTTGAACAGCCGGCCGAGCAGAGGGTGCGCCTGCAAAGCGAACAGCCGGCGCGCCGCCACCCCTGACAGCGACAACGCCGGTGCATCGAACGGCGGCGGCTTTGGCGCGGCTTGGTCCGCCGATCCGATGCGTTGAGGGTCGGGGGCGAGGGAGGCCATATACAGGCCGGTCAGGTCCCGGACGAGATCCCTGTGCGCGGGGCTGCCATCGGCCGCCAGCGCTTCGGCGATGCTGACCGGCGCGCGGCAGGCCTTGAGGTGCTCGCCCGCGAAGGCGCGGATGCCGTCGACGGCCGTCCGCAGGTCGGACGCGCACAGGACGTTGCGGACCGCCTGCATCTGCTCTTCTGCACCGGCGCGGACGCGGGCGATGAGCTCCTTGTACTCCGCCGTATCCTGCACGCAGCCGGCGTAGCGCTGGCTGATGCGGTCGAGGGCCGTGGGATCGACGAGCCATGGCCGGGCGGGCGGTGTACCGTCGCAAAGCGGATCGCAGATCGGGTCGCCGCAATCGCGCCCCAGCGCGGCAAGCACGACGCGGGCCCGCCACAGGGCCACGGTCAGTGCGATGTCGCTGCTCGGCACCACCACGAGCGGTGCCTGCGGAACAGTTGCCGCGGCACCCGCCGATGCGAGTACGTCAACCAGCTCCCGCCAGGGGTCCGGGTCCGGGTCGTCCCTGGAACTGATGTCGATCCGCATGTCGGGGGAGAGCCGGGGCCCCATGAGGCGGCGCCACAGATCCGTGACCGCCGCGAGATCGCTGCCCTTCGGTGGGGCGGCGGGCCGGCGCTGACGGGACTCCCCGTAGCGTCCGACCAGGGGCAGGTCGCCGGCGTCCGGCCAGCTTGGCACCGAAAGCGGATGATGCGCCATGCGGGTGGCGCGCACTCGTTTGTCTAGGTCGGCCCTGCTCGGTGCGGGCCGCTCGTTCCCTTGCGAACGGGCGCCGGAGACCGCGACGTCGATCCCGTCGCGCGCGATGAGCCGCTCGATTTCGGCTGGCCAGTCAGAAAGTGCGATCCGGTGGTCGTGCCTGCCCGGGTTGGCGATCGGAACGAGCACGAGCGTCGCCTGCAGGCGACGCCGGCCGTCGCGGTGTTGCTTCGGCACGCCGGCGGCCACGACCCGCGCGGCGACACCCACGGTGTCGGAAAGCCGTCCATCTTCGGTGCCGGGTTCCCGCACCTCCCACTTCCCGTTCCCCACCGTCATGGCCGTTCCTCATTGAACACGAGATCATCGTCGAAGTAGCTTCGGTAGGTCAGCCAGTCCGCCTCCGGCGACGCGGTCCTGGTTTCCACGACGGCGTTGTATTTCTTGATCTCTTTGCGCTTGCGGCGCCGTTCGGCGACCGGGTCGGAGTTCGCCGCAACCGCCGCCGCAAGCGCGAACGGCGCTTCGAGCGCGGCCACCCGGATCCGGTCCGGCAGGTTGGCGAAATCGCGCCCGCGGCTGTCGTCGAGGGCGGACTGCTGCTGGTTCACGGTGTCGTCCTGGAATCCCTGCCCCTGCTGTCGCCATACCGTCACGGTGAAGTCGATGTCGGTGAAACCGAGAGAGAAGGAGTAGGTGAACTCCGCGCTGCCCGCCATGCTCCCGCCTTCCCGCTGCGAAATCCGCACCGTGAGGGAAGCCGCGACCCCGAAGCAGGCGATATGTGCGGAGCCGCCGCAGAAGAAGAACCCGTCTATGGTGGCGCCGCCGGGCGCCTTACGAACGTAAATGCCCAGCGTCAGCCTCCCCTGCCCTTCCAACGGACCGAAGGCGAAGGCGCCGACGCCTCCATACTCGAACGAGGCCTCGAAGCCGACGATGCCGTCGGAGGTCGCCTCAAGGCGGAAGAAGCCGCCGCCGCCATAGGGCGCCGCCGAGATCAGGAACGGCGCGTCGCGACGCGAAAGCGCGATGCTGAAGGTTGCCGGGGCGTTGTCGAACGGCAGCGTGCAGGACGCGTTCAAGCTGACGTTGAGGAAGGCCAACGTGCCGATGGAGATGGTGCCCAGGTTCAGCTGATATCCCGCCTCCACGCCGGGGCGCTCGACGCGCGGGTTCAGGAAGAAGCCATTCTTGCCCCGGGGCGAGCAATAGGCCTCCAGCGGCTTGATGAACTGGACCAGGGGGCCGAGCACGACGTTCCGGACCCGCACGTCGAATGTGTCACGACCGCCGCCGCTGCGGAAGACCGCCTCCGTGAAGTCGAGTTGCACGGCGAACATGCTGCTCCCGAAGAGCCGGACACTGAACGGCCCCAGGCGTCCGGTGGTGCTGATCCGGCGCCGTGTCGGATCCAGCAGGTCGATGGTGACCCGGGTCTGCAAGGACAGATCCTTCCTGCCGTCCGTCCGGTCTGCGGGATTGATGACGAAGATGTCATTCAATTCGTCGGGCACTGCGATGTCGGTATCAAAGTCGTAGCTGAGCGTCGCCTTCGACGGCAGGAGCTTCAGCAGTTCCTGCTCCAGTTGCCGCAGCAGGGCGCCGATATCGATTAGCCGCGAGAAGTCACCGCGCCAAGTCTGCTCGAAGGCCGTGCCGATCGTGTCAACAAGGGCCTCGACCGACGTCGTTTGCCCGTTCCTCCGGTTCACCTCGTCCACGAAGCGGCGGAGGTCGGCCTGGTCAGCCGTATCGAGCGGCTCGCCCCGCCCGGTCTTGCCGGCAAGGACCGTCAGACGAGTGGCGTCGCGGCGCAACCGGTCTTCGAGCGCTGGCTCCGGCTCGTTCGGTATCGTTTCGCCGGGACCGGCGATGATGAACAGCCGCCAGAAAAGTCCGAAGAGCCGCGCATCGATGTTCGAAGGGTCGTTGTCCTTTGCCATCTGACGCACGATCTTGTCGCGCTCGTCGGCAACGGCGGTGTACAACCGTGCGACAACGCTGAGGATGGCGGCTAACGGCTCGCGAAGCTCCGCGGTCAGGCGTTGCGCCACATCGGGTCCGAATGCCAGAAGCCGCGTGAGCTGGTCGAGAAGGGCCGCCTCGACGCCCTTGATCCACCGTTCCTGTATCGCCTGCAAGGCAGCCAGCACGTGGCCGCGCCGGTCTCGCACAATCCGGGCGAGCGATTCCAACCCGGCCGTTCCCCTCGAGAGCTCCCGCTCAATGGCCGCGACCTGCTGATCGAGCCGCTCCTTTTCCTTCCTGACCTGTCCGTCCACGCTGGTCAGTCGCTGGCGAACCTCGGCAACGCCGTCAGCCGATCCGGCCATGCCGGGAAGGGATCGCAATGCATCTTCGGCGTCCTGTAGCCGTTTCAGCAGGCTGTCGAGCGGGTCGGGCAACGGGAGCAGGCTGTCTTCCCGGTCGATGGCGCGGGCAAGGCTGGTCAGGTCATCAAGCGTGTGTCCGATTGCGGCAATCACCGGAGCCAGCGCCGCGAGCCCCTGCCGCATCCGGTCCTCCACCTCGCCAGTGATCCGGGAGCGGGCTTGCTCGGAAACCTCAGCCAAGGTCAGGAACACGTGCTCCTCCGGCGGAATGGCGTCGACGATCAGCTGGCCCGCCGTCGCGGTCTGCGCACCTAGAGCGGCCAACGCTTCCAACGCGGCGGCGCGGGCGTGGACGACGGTGGCGAGTGCGCCGAGGGCGACGTCGGCGCTCCCGCCCGGCCGGCACACCTCCCGGCGGTCGGCAGCGGATACGAAGGCTCCCCGCGCCTGGATCAGCCGTTCGAGGGAATCGCCGAATACGTCAGCGCTCCTGGCGAGTGATATTCTGGCGTTCCCCAGCGCCGCCGCTGGTTTGGCCAGCAGGACGCGCAGTGGCTCCGGCGTGGCGTGCATCGCGGCGTAGGCCCGGATGTCCTGTTCGGCGCAGACCAGGGCGTTGAGGCCGTCGAGCAGCCGCCCGCACGAACGTGCCAGCGCCGTGCTGCCGCCCGCGGGAGGAACCGGGCACGCCGTGGCGGCCGGAAGGGTTTCGGCCTCCGCAAGGTCGAGGCACAGGGCCTCGCCGGCTTCCGGCACCATCACGAGGACGGCCCGCTCCATTGCTTCGGCAACGGAGGCGCAGGCCGCCTCGGCCCGCCTGATCCCTCCGGCCGAGGCGGTTTCGGCAATCAGGACCGTCAGGGCATCGATGAAGCCGCTGACGGGTACCAACAGACTGTTCAGAATGTTCTCGGCACGCCCCTGGACCACCGCCTGCAGCCGGTCGGCCTCGACCTCAATCCTCCGCAGCAGAGGCTCGACACGGTCGTACAGGAATCCGCGTGCGCCAGCACGCAGTTCGCCTTCGAGCCGGGCGATTTCCCGGCGGACCGCGCGCTGGACATTCGCGGGTGCGTTGCCGAGTTCGCTGCGCAGCCGCTGTATCTCAACGGTCAGCCCCGCATTCACGTCGTCGTGCAACGCATTGAGGAATTCCGGCAACGTTGCTTTCAGCATGGCCGTCTCGCAGGCCCGCGCAATGATCCCGGGAACATCCGGTGGGGTCAGCCCGGCCCGCTGGAACACGTTCGTGTCAACCGGCATCGGAAGCGTCACGACGCGACGTGCCCAGTCCAGCGTCGCCGGTTCGCAGAACAGATTGCGCACCCCCCGCCGGACCGTCTCCCGGATCCGGACCAACTCCCCGGCGGTACCGGTCGGGTCGAGCAGTTTGACGGTAAAGCCCTCCACCATTGCGGGGATGCGGCCCAGCACGGCGCGTGTCCGATCCTTGATCGGGCCGCCCGGATCGGCGGCGATCCGGTTCAGCACGGCGACGAGTTGCCCACCGGCTTCGTAGAGCCGAGACGGCGCGTCGAGGGCGCTGCCATCCGCCGGTGGCCAGGCGGCGAAGAGTTTCAGCGCGTCGTCCAATCCCGTGAGCACCCGGTCGAGGTCGGGATAGAGCGGCTGTCCGACCGCGGAGACCTCGCCGGGCAACTTGATTCTGTTCACTTCACGCAACGGCTGGACAACGTTCTTCGTCAGGATACGCACGAGAGCTTCGACCTGATCCCGATCGATCCAGCGGTCCACCACCTCCTTCAGCTTGGGAGCGGTCTTCGACATGGGCAGGTTGGTGATGGTGGCGATCGCCTTGCTCAGCGGGATCAGACCGAGCAGCTTGGCCTCACCGATACCACCGCCGGCGCCGGCGAAGAACGACGCGGGCTGGAAATTCTGGAAACGCTCCAGGTTGGGGGTGGAGTGGAGTTTCGTGTCGCCGACCGGACCGATGCTGCGCGACAGGAACACAACGGGCGCGTTGGGCTGCGCCACGCCGCCGGAGCGGTCGCCTCCCTGCGAAAGATCGAGCGCAACCGTTGTGTCGAGATGCAGAAAAATCTCGGCGGGATTCCTGGTTCTGTCCAGGCCGTGCTCCAGGTAATCGTCCGGAAAGCCGACTGTCGTGACTCCAGTGGGCTGCCCTGAGAATCTCTCGATCTGACCGATCCGAATCCGCGCCGTGTGGATGCCGGGATAGAAGGGGGGCTGGTCGGCACCCTCCATGATGGCGTCGATGGAGAAGTCGACGTTGGCGCCGATGACCTCCATAGGCGCGGCGGTGCCCTTGGCCGTACGCCCCTCTGCCAGCAGGGTCCAGGATTCAGTCTCGAAGGTGGTTTCGCCGGGTTTCGTCGCCTCGGCATAGCGGCGGCTGCGCCCACCGTACCGCATGACGCGCGACGGCCCCTTCGCTTCCTGCCCGGCACCGGCCAGCTTGTTGTAGTAGACACACAACTCCCGCATTGCCGCTTGATTGTTTGCCGCGACGTTGTCGACGAAGATCAGCGGCATGGACACGGTGTCGGTACGCTCTACCAGGATGGAGAAGCACACCTCAGCGCCCTTCTCCGCCTGTGTCCGGGGCAGGAAGATGAGCCCTCGATCGGCACCTCCGGGCAGGCGGATTCGGCCGTTGCCCTGCACACGGGCGTCGGCAGTGGACGCGACGCCATCGCCCGGCATTGGATCCTCGATATCGGGCGTGCGGGTGGTGAGCAGGCGGAGGTTGGACACCGGCCAGCGCCGCCCCCCGAAAGGTTGCCCGACCGGAGGAAAGTTTTTTTCAGGGTTGCCGACGCGCAGGAACATACGCTGCACGAGGTAGGCGACCGGATAGCCGCCGAAGGGGTGGGCGAGAATCCGCCGTTCCGTTTGCTTCACCAGCGAGCAGCGCATACCAAGCGGGAACAGAAAACCCTTGTAGACCACCTCGACGAAGATGTCGCGCCCGAGCACGCTGCGCTGGCGCCAACGCTCCACCGAGAAGGAGATTGCGTTCATGCCTTCGCGCAGAAGGGTCGGCGGTTCGAAGCGCGCGTCCAAGTCTATGGACCCGCCGAGTGAACTCAAAGACAGCTCGCGCATGTGAAACGGCGGCGGCACATAGATGGCGGTTTCCGTCGTCTTGCTCTTGCCGCCGTCGGATGCGTGATCGGACACCGATAAGGCGTAGGATGCGGGTGCAGGAATCTGCCAGCCGGCCGGCCGCCACGATTTTTCCGTCGGGGAGGTCTGGGAGCGGCGCACCGGCATGCCGTGGACTGACGAGAGCAGGACGATTTCGTGCCGATCGTAAGCGTCCATCGGCATGCGAAAGCGGCCGATTTGGCCGGGCGTGCAGTCGCTGCCACCCTTACGTGTTTCCCAGGGCACGCAAGGGCCGCGGGGCGGAGGATCCGCCGCCAGCGGTGTGGGTTCAAACAGGGCCGGGCGCAAGTCGGGTGACCATACGGCGCGTGTTCCGGCCCCGCCCACGCTTTCGTCCAGTTCGGCCCGCCAGAGCGGAACATGGCGAGTGCGCCAGACAGTACCCGTCCCCTGCGGCCCCAACCAGGGATCGGAGGCCAAGCTCCAGTCGGGAGTCCAGAAGCGGGCGTCGTCGGCTGGAGACAGCATCAGGCGGGACGGTAACTCTATGGATGTTTCGAAGGCGGACGGGGGCCGCGTCTGTTTCTCGAGGTCCCGCAAACGTGCAGCCCAATTCTCCTCCGGCGTGCCATTGTTCGGCGCCACTCCATAGTGGTCGAGCATCCTGACCACCAGATCGTCGCCTAGCTCGGGAATCGTCGTTCCGTTGTCGGAATCGATCATCCTCACCGGTGACCGGGATGCCCGCCGGACGACCGCAAGGTCGAAGGCGTTCCAGCGGGTGAGTGCCTCAATCGTCAGTGGGATCGCGCCTCCCCCCGGCCCCGCGGAGGCAAGGCATCGCAATTGGAACACTATGCGCGACGGGCCCGACAGCCGCGCCTCGACGATGTCAGGAAGAGCTTCGCCCTCCTCGGGATTCGAAACCGCGAGTAGCGCGAGAGCGCAGTCCCCGATCGCCTTGGCAGTCTCCGGCGACAGATGGGCTTCGCGGTTAAGGGGACCGTAATAGCGGGACAGCTCCGGCCGCTTCTCCGCTTGGGCTTCCGCAAAGCGGGCACGGAATGCCTTATAGTCGAGGTCCTTTTGCTCCTTCAGCGCCTCAAGACGGTCGGCGCGGAGCGCGGGAGTCATTTCGGGGATCGACGCGATCTCGTTTTCCGACAGCAGCACCTCGGGTTCCTGGTGGATCTGTCGGAAGAAGGTACGCTCGGCAACGTGCTGGGGCGGGAACTCGACGGCCATCAGT
Organism: Azospirillum sp. B21; assembly: GCF_008364825.1. Lineage (GTDB taxonomy): Bacteria > Pseudomonadota > Alphaproteobacteria > Azospirillales > Azospirillaceae > Azospirillum. The sequence goes on along the minus strand of NZ_VTTO01000018.1, from coordinate 105,244 downwards.
GGGTCCGTCGTATCGGCGGTGATACGCAGTCGCGGAGCCCCGCCGCCGACATGCAGGGATACCCCGCGGAAACGGCAGGTCAGCCGCACCAAGTCGACAGCCCGCGACAGACGTAAACTGGAGCGGTCCAGCGGGACAACCAGATCGGGCTCGACATCCTTGCCCCGCCGCTTGCGACCCAGGACGAGCCGGCCCAGCGCCGCGGATGGCTGCGGACCGGGAAACGCGCTCATCTCCAGCGCAACGGGCATCATGCCCATATCGAGACGACTGAAGTCAGCGCCGCCGATCTCCAAGGGCACCTGCGATACCAAGACGCGGCCGTCGCAGCCGGTCAGCAGATCGCCCATCGCGAGCAACCGAAGTCGATCTACGTGCCTTCCCTGCTCCGCTTCGCCGACCAGTTCACCGCTGATCGCGAGGCTTCCCGCCGCGGTTGTAATGCGGATGACCTTCGATGGAACTGGAATGTCAATGCGACGGTAGGTTCGCTGACCGATGCGTACAACCCACGACGTCGAACGGTCACCGGGGAATGGCCCTTCGTCACCACCACGCACGACGAATCGTGCCGCCATGGGCGCCTTCACTTCTGACAGGCAAACAATCGATCGGTCGGTCTCCCGACGCCAGCAGGACCACAGGAATCCACCAGATCCGCGCGCCTCTATCGCCACTTGGGCGCGATCTGGCGCGGTCAGAGTTATCATATCCTTGGACCGGACCTCGGCAGCTGAGACTTCGGCCTTGAACGAACCGATCTGTGACGCGATGCCCGGCCCGATGGGAAGACCGTCGATGTTTGGTTCCCGGTCGAGTGGAACGATGCCAAAGGCAATGGCAGGCATCGTCACCGCAGCGTCCGCTGCAACGATGCCGGCAGGGGACGCGATCTTCCACAGCAGATCCGGACCGAGCGTAACGGTGGCCGCTCCCCGAACCGTGAACGCCCCTCCCAGCAAACGGCGTAGGAACGTCCGACCGCCAGCGCCTGACATACGATTTTCCAGCTGAGCCTTACCAACACTCCACTCGTGGTAAGAGACAGGTTGAAAACGGATCAAGTTGTGGATCCGCAATTCCACGACCCACTCTCCGCCCTTGTCGTCCGGCAGCCGCCGGAACGTCAGCGTGCCGCGCAACGGGTTGGCGCCCGGCAAGAGGAATGGAGCAACCTCGACCGTCCACACATTGCCGGTTCGGCGTGGTGCTGATAAAGCGTCGGCCGATCCGAATCTTGCGCTCGACAACCGCAGTACCGACCCAGAGGCGTATACGAGCAAACCGTCCAAATCCCGGGTAACGTGCAGGTCGCCCTTATCCAGTGCGAGACCAAGGGAAACCGGTGACGCCATCAGCGCGAGTCCGCTGAGGATCACCCGGCGTGAAACCGCCGGGCCTGACGCGGGTGCAGTCTCCAAGCCATGTTCGCGGTCGAATGCCTCGATTGCTCCGGCAGGTTCGCTCGCGCCGCACCCTGGTCTCATTGGCCCCTCCTTGGCTGGGAGTGGAAAGAACTCGCTGGAAACGGGCTGGTACGACTGCCAGGGTGTTCGCAGGTGAATAGATCAGGAAAAGCTTTGTGAATAAAATCAGAGGAAAATATTTTCTAACTACTCTTTGAGAAAATGGAGTGCCTTAGACTGATCCGAAAAGTGCGAGCGCAGCATCAGAACGGATTGTTCCGTTTCCCCGCCATCATAACCGCTCAGGATGTACGCCGATCTAAAACTCACCTATAATATACAAGAAGCAAATCCAATGAATTCCCAAACTCTCAATGAAATAGGTGACATCACCATCACCGACACCGCACGAATAAGTGAAAAATGACTAAATTTCATGACATTGAAATGAATGCCGCAAAGAAAGTTGCCAGTTCTTTTACTTGAAAATTCTGCTTCACACAATCACATCCAGCAATCATGGCAACACTGGAGCCATACCTATTTAAGATGGCACATAGAATTGCTTTTTCCTTCTATATATTAGCAAAACGTAAAAACGGCTATAATGTTATATGCTTAACACAAGAAAAGCAAATAACTATATCGGGTATCTTTAAGATTAACTATGTCAATGAGGCTCCAGCGATACGATGATTTTTTGTGATTGCAATATGCGCACAAAGGATATGCCCAGAAGAACATGCCGGGATTACATACTATTGTATGACCACCTCTAAGCGCGGTGTTAAAAGACGTTTGCATTTGCTTTTAGTCAATTATCTGCTGCGGTATTAACAAACTGACATACGGGAACCAAGATTAGCTATTGAGCGCCCCGAAAAACCATAGTGCTGCTGGCGCTGTCGTGATTCTCTTGCCCCGACGGGCGATGGGGAGAAAGCAATGGCCAATCAAGCTGGTCTATTCGATCTTCAGGACCGTTACGCGGAGCTGAGCAAGAGCGGCGATCCGCTGGAATGTCTTCTGTCGGTTGTGGACTTGGAGATTTTCCGTGCGACGTTGGACGCTGCCTTGGGACGCAAGGATCGCTCCCGGGGTGGTCGGCCGCCGCCGGACGCGGTGATGATGTTCAAGATCCTTGTGCTGCAGGCGCTATACGGTCTGTCGGACGAGCAGGCTGGGGCGCGGCACGGTGCGGTGAGACACCCGACTGCGGTAGATTGAACCGCAACCGGAGGTCTGAACGATGGATGAAGAACAAGGGCGTAAGCCCGAGGGGGCGCCGGAGCGCGCCCAACACGCTGGCGCAGGCGCCCCCCGGACGCGGACGCGAGCATGCCCCAACGGTTCTCCGCGGCACGCGAGGTGGCGGCGGTCGCGCGCCTGCTCCGGGAGGAGTCGCTGGAGGTCGTCGCCCGTGAGCTGAACGTCACGGTGGCGCGCCTATCGGAGTCGCGCGAGCGCGCTCTGGCGGCCGCGGCGTCGGCGATGATGGAGCGCGAACGCAACGAGCGCGATGCGAAGATCGCCCGCCTCAAGGCCAAGCTGGACGAGATCACCATGGACAACGAATTGCTGCGCGAGAAGATCAGCGCGCTGGAGGGCAAACGCCCTTTGGCCCGGCGGAGGTCGAGACGATGAGCCGGACCACCTCGACCTCCACCGGTCGCCCTTACGGTCTGGCCCGCGTTGCCCGAACCTGGCACGTGTCGCGCGCCACCATCTACCGTCACCGGACGGTCGGCCCGGCACCGATGCCCGGGCGCCGAGGCCCGCTTGGCCCCTGCTCGGATGGCGAGTTGGTCGAGCACATCCGCCAGCAGATCCTCGTCTCGCGCTTCCATGGCGAGGGCTACCGCAAGATCTTGGCGCGTCTGCGGCATGCGGGCATTCGCACCTCGGCCCGCCGGGTGCGGCGGCTGATGGGCGCGCACGGGCTGCTGGCGCCGCACCGGGTCGGGCGGCCCCGCACACGAGCGCACGACGGCACCATCGCAACTGAGACGGTGAACGTGATGTGGGGGACCGACATGACCGAGACGATCACCGCGGCCGAGGGCGTGGCGCGCGTCTTCGTGGCCGTAGACCACGCCAACTCCGAGGTGGTGGGCATTCACGCCTCCAAGAGCGGCAACCGCTTCGAAGCCCGGGAACCAGTCCGCCAAGGCGTGCTGCGCCACTTCGGCGCTATCGGCCCGGGCATCGCCGCCGGGCTGAAACTGCGCCACGATCATGGCTCCAATTACATGTCCGGCGACTTCCAGGCCGAGATCAAGTGCCTGGGCATCACCAGTTCGCCCTCCTTCGTGCACGAACCGGAGGGCCACGGCGTGGCCGAGCGCTTCATCCGGACGCTGAAAGAGAACCTGCTGTGGGTTCACACCTACGAGACGATTGAGGACCTGCGCCGCGCTGTGGTCGAGTTCGCCCACCACTGCAACAAAACCTGGCTCGTCGCCCGGCATGGCCACCGCACCCCAGACCAGGTGCGCGCTGACCAACGCCGGGTTGATCAGACACCCATGGCCGAGCTACCCTTGGCCGCCTGAACAAGCCCAGACGGGTGTCTCATTTCCGGGCCGCAGTTCATTCGACCGGGGCTCGGCATCAAAAGACATTCCACACTGCGCGCCAGACGATCGCCGGCTTCGTGATCCTGGCGATGGTCCGCAAAGGGCATGTCGCCGCCATTCCCGCCAACGACATGCCTGACCAGACGACCTTCATCGCAAACCTCTTCGGGTTGGCCGCCTGAGGACGCAGCATCCGCCGATCTTCGCGCTTGCCGTCGAACTATGCAACGGAACCCCATTTTTGCGCCAATGCCGGCTGTATCCTGATTCGGTCCGATTCGCAGTCCCGCACCCTTGTATTTTCGCGACCGCATCGGTTCTCCACAGGTCGGGCTTGTACCGTTGCGACCGCGCGTTTGTACTTTCGAATGAGCGCCGCCTATCGTGGCTTGGCCGTCGGTGTCACGGTGGCGCCTGCCCTCATCCCGGATCTGGCTGAGGTGCATCGGACCTATGATGTCGGCATCGGTGTCGTGGAGTTGCGCGGTGCCAAGACGGCTGACATGTGGTGGGAAAACTGGCGGTTCATCGCCGACGTTCTGGGAGTGAAACAGTGAAGCTGGACGGAAAGGTCAAGCTGCCCCGCCCTACCCCGGACCGATACGCCGGTCTGTTTGCAGATGACGGTGCCGGTCGGCTGCAGGAGGCCATCACCTTCCAATCGCGGACGCACACCGTCGAGAAGATCAAGGCTTTGTGGGAGCGTGCCAGGGACGACTTTCTGGCTCACCTAGGAAGCAGTCGGATCGTGTCCCGAAGCGTGGTGTAGGAGCCGGGGCGCTCATCTGGTCTCAGGTAGGTCTGGCCGGGACGGTCACGCGGCCGCAGCGGGCAACGTGAGGATCTTGGCGGGGTGCTCCTTGGGAAAGGTCATGAAGGCCAGCACGTCCTCCTCGGCCTCGTCGAGCAGGGCAGCCAGCTTCGGCAGCTTGGGACACGACCTTGCGCCGCGATTTTGGAAAGCCACCGTGCAAAAGGCGAGGCTTGCCCGTCATGTCTTCCGGTGGATTTCCGGAACAGGCTTGCCAATTCAGGCACAAGCAGGCCGCTTGACCGTTCGAGGACGAACCGGGCGGCCCGGTCAGCGATCATGATCCAATCGCCCAGCGCGGGGGGCTTCGCCAGCAGCAGTCGGCGCAGTTCCGCGTCCGCGGCCACAACGGCGTCGTGCGCCGCGGGCGTCGATCGGTCGGCGTGCCGCTGGATGTCCCGGAGCATCGCCACCGCTGGGAACTTGACGAGCATCTCGGCGGCGTCCTTGAACTGCCACAAGGCGCCTATGATCTGCCCTTCCGCCAGAAGTTCACGCAGATGGCGGTATTCGTGTGCGACCGGCGCTGGCCAGCGTGTCTCGACGGCCTCTATCCAGGGATGAGTGGGGGTGTCCGCAAGACACCGGCTGCGCGAGGCGACGGATAAGGCGTCGACGGCCGAGAATTGGGATGTCTGCATGCTGTCGACGGCGGCCAGGAGCGCCGCGTGATCCTGGTCGCCGATACCAAGACCGACGAGCATCCAGCCCTTTCCGCTGATGATCGCCGCCCGCCTATCTGCCGGATCGATCACTGCACCCGCGGCGGCCATTGCGGTCAACCGTTCGAGAAGCTGCTCAAGGCCGGCATTTCTGAGAGCGGTTTCGAAGGCTTGACCAAGGCTGCCCATTGACGCTCCGATATTGCAGAATTTGGTGACGTGCAATGTGTCTCATAAATTGGCCTTAAAGCGCCAAGCGCAGAAAAGCCTGAAGCGAGCATTCTGTGGTCGGGTTTATTTTCAAATTTCTTGCAATTCTATTAAGGCCCAACACGCATCTCTGTTGCACGGATGCGCAAGGGAGGAGCGCAGCCGTGGTTCCTTGATCGTCAGGGAGCCGCGCTGACGCAGCCCGGCCTCATAGGCAGCCCAGTTCGTCACCCTGTAGCGGCCTTTCGGAATCCGGTGCCGGCGATCGGCATTGTGCTTGAACGGTTAGGCTCGGGCGGGGAGATCAGCAATGGCCCCGCCTTTCATCCCGACCTCATCGGACTGGGCAACCGCCGCGTTCGTGCACCAAACCAATACCCGGCCCCCTTGGGTGCTTCATGACGGTTCAGTCTCCATGGCGTGCCTTCCGAAAGGCGCGAAACCAGCGGGGCGCGGGAACACAGCGGTCCGGGAATGTCGGACCGTCGGTCAGCGATGGGCGGAATGGCTCCAGGCATTTCCCTCCGCTCAGTGATCGCGATGCCCTGCGAAAGCGACACGGTCCACGAAGGCCATCGCCAGAGCCGCGAGCGTGAACAGCGCGTGAATGCCGACCATCCACGACATCTGTCGATCCGACACTTCCGCACTGTTCAAAAATGCCCGCAACAAATGGATGGAGGAAATCGCAACTACCGAAGCTGCCAGCTTTACTTTCAGCGCCGCCGCATCGATTTTGCCGAGCCAGGATGGCATTTCACCGGCACCTTGCAGGCGCGACACCGTCGTTTCGTAGCCGCTGAGAGCGACCATGGTGACGAGATTGGCGACGAGCACGAGGTCCATCAGGTTCAGGGCCACGATCACGAGATCGGCCTCCGTCGTCGCCGCCAGATGCGAGAAAACATGGATGAGTTCCTGAACCATCTTGTAGGCAAAGGCTACCAGAATGGTCATCAGGCCGAACAAAAGGGGTACGACGAGCCAGCGCGAACCGATCAGAGCCATTTCGATGAGACGAACCGGTAAACTGTCCGACACCGTTTGCGAAGGTGAAGGCTTGCGGTGTGCTGCGTCGTCGAGGATCGTGGACATGGTCCCTGGGCCTTTTTTCTGAATTGGAAACGTGATTGCTTGCGGGGGGCACCGCCCCGCTGCCGATGACGGGGCGGTTCGGCGTCAGGCCGATTTAGGCAATCCGGTCATAGCCTTCTGGAAGCGCTTCGCGCGCACCTCCACGGCGGTCGCGGCCGGCTCCGCCAACTGTCCGACTTTTTGCTGGAGCAGGTGGGTGCGCTGGATCGGATACTTGGCGCCGCCGTAGCTGTTGGTCTGGGCCTTGAAGCGGTCCAACACATTGATCAGCGCGGATGGGCGGTAGCCGGCGGCCGCGACCAAATCGATGGCGCGGGCATCTGCTTCCGCCTCGATCTCCACCGAATATCCTTGGCGGATGGTTGGCATCATCTTCTGCATCATGTCGTTGAAGCCGCCGTCCGTCGCTCTGGCGAAGGTACGTCCCGCAAGGGCATTTTGATATTCATAGACGGCGTGGCGCAATTCCGCGTGCGCCAGTTCATGCCCCAGGATCGCGCCCAGTTCCTCCTCGTCCTGCAGGAAGCGCAGCATCCCCGTCGTGACGAAGATGAACGGCCCCGGCGCCGCGTAGGCGTTCAGCTCGTGGCTGTCGATTACGCCGAACACCGGCCCGCGATAGGAATAGGGCTGGTTGGAACCCAGCATCAACGTGTCCAGAACCTTGCGGACATAGACCGCCGGGGTGGAGGAGGCGGGCAACAGCTTCTGCCCCTGCAACAGTTCCACGGCGGCCTTGCGGCCCATCATGAAGTGGTCGACCGGCCCCATGCGCGCGGCTTCGGCGTCGCGCATGACGTCTTCCAACGTCAGGCCCTTGGCCATCGCGGCGGTCGGCGCGACGGCAGCATAGGCAACGGCCGATGCGAGGAAACGACGGCGAGTGGTCATTTGTACTCTCCCAGCCGGCCTTCCGACCGGAACGTTCGTGTGGATTCCAGCGAATCCTTGACGGCGCTGTCGATGATCAGGCGGTCGACGAGGTCCTGACCGTTGCAGCCGGTTTTGCAGGATACGAGCTTCGCCTCGCCGACCCCGCCACGCATGGTCGTCAGGTCGGCATGCTCGTCCTCGCTGAATTTCCGCATTTTGGTGCTGTAGACGGTGCGGAGCCGGCTGTTGGGGTCCTGGCGCTCCATCAGACGGCCGTCGACCAAACAGGCCCCCGCGACCCAACCTTCGGCGCCGGGAGCGCGGACTTTGACCCATGATGCGCCCATCTTCGGCTCTGGCGGCAGGTCGCGCCCCGAAAACCTGTCCTGCTGCGATTGGGGAAGCGTATAGTAACCGGCGTAATCGATCGGCATCACGGCGCTGCCGAAGGGCAATGTTGCCTGACGAACCGCCCAGCGGTCGGGCGTCTGATGGAGCGCGAGGTCGCGGCAGGCGACGAAAGCCGGCTGCTGAAGGTTGATGTTGGACTCATGGACGACCGGCTTGCCGGCCATTTCGCGCAGCTTATCCATTGTCGGAACGCAGGCGGTTGCCAACAGGCAGGCTCCGGCGCATAGGGCTGTTCTCAAGGATGCCATCCGTTTTCCTCTTATGGGTTGGCGTCGGTGTCGGAAAGGGCCTGGAGGCGCCGTTGCAGATCCGTCACCGCCGCGTCCTTGGGCCGCATTTGACGACAAGCGGCAATGGCGACGGCGGCTTCCTTGGCACGACGCAAATCGACCAGCAGGCTCGCCTCTGCCTGGCAGATTTCGAAATCCTTCGGCGCAACGCGGCGTGCCTCCCGGAAATCGCGGAGCGCGTCCTCGCGGTTTCCCCCCCATTCGTTCAGGCGGCCCCGCCGCAGCCAGATGCGCTCCGGCCGATAGCTGACAGCGGCCAACGCCAGATCGTAATCCTCCCGGGCGCCCGCCTTGTCGCCGGTGGCCCAACGGGAATCGCCCCGGCCGGCCAGCGCCACCTCGTCCTTGGGATTGATCGCCAGGGCGCGGCTGTAGCTCTCGATGGCAACCGTGTGCTGGCCGGTGCGACGATAGATGTCGCCCAGCGTCGTCCAGGTGCGCGCGTGGTCGGGGCGGAGCTGGCTGGCGAAGGTTAGATCGGCGATGGCTTGGGTGTCCTTCTCCACCAGCAGGTAGGCGCGGGCGCGGCGGACGTGGAGGTCCACGTCGCGGGGCGACAGTTCCAAAGCTCGGCCGTAATCGGCCAGTGCTTCGTCCATCAGCCCCAGTTCCTGGTTGATCAGTCCACGCCCCTTCCAGGCGGTGACGAAGTTCGGGTCGATTTTGAGCGCGCGGTCGTAGTGGCGCTTGGCGATCTCGTACTGGTTCTGAAGCCCGAAGGTGAAGCCCAGCGCGTGATAGGCTTCCTTGTAATTGGGGTTGATCTTCAGCACCTGCTCAAAGGCGGCGCGGGCCATCGCATAGTCGACCGGCTTCTGGTTCACCCAGGTCCAGCCGATGTTGTAGTGGGCAAGGTCGAAGCGCGGGTCGATCTTCAATGCCTCGGCATAGAAGCCGCGCGCCTTGTCCCATTGCTGCAAATTCTCGGCGTGCACGACGCCCTTCCACAGCCAAGCCCATTTGTCGCGGTGATCCACGGCCAGCGCTCGGTCCAGCAGTTCCAGCGCGCCGCTGGCGTCGCCGACCCGCTGCTTCAAGACGGCTAGGCGCATCAGCGCGAAGCTGTTCGTCGGAGCGAGCGCGATGGCCCGTTCGAAGGCCGCCTGCGCCAGATCGTCCTGCTCCAGGGCCATGTAGATCTGCCCGCGCAGGATGTTCGGCGCCGGCTGGCGCTCGTCGAGCCGTTCCAGCCAGAGGGCGCTGGCCAGCGCGTGGTGGGCGCGGTCGAGCTCCTCCTTGAACAGCGGACGATCGAGGTTCAGAAGCTCCCGCACCGCCGACATGCCGTCCATGTAGGCCTTGCTGGTCTGGAAGCGCGGATTGTCACCGTCCAGAGCGATCGCCCGCTCGATCAGGGCCAGCGCCACCTCCGGATTGTTCTGGTGGTGGTAGATCTCGTCGGCCACGTCGGCATATCGGTTGGCGAGGGTGCGGCTTTCCCAACGGTGGGCGATGTAGAGCACCACCTCCCAACCAGCGAGCAGGGAGCTGATGACCGCCGCCGCGAGCAGCGCCTTGACGCCGGCCGCGATGACAACGGTGCGCCGGTCGATGGTTCGGGTCGTATCGGCGATGCCCCTGAGATCGTCCCGGATCGCGCCGACATCCTCCTGCAGCGCGCCGAACCAAGCGTCCAGCTGGGCGTTGCTGACCTCAAGGTAGGCGTCGGGATCGACGGCGGTCTTCCGCTTCTGGTGCGCGTCGCCGACCGGCTTTGCCAGCTCACCGTAATAGAGGTCGAGCAGCGCCAGCTGGATCGGCGTGATACGCCGGTTGTGTGCAACGATGTTGCGCAAGCGCCGGACATCGTCGAGGAAGCTGCGGATCGTCTCGCGCTGGTCGCGCAGGAAGCGCAGGAACGCGGTGTCCTCGAACAGCGGCCCGTGGTGCGTCTTGAAGGTCTGCTTGTCGACGAAGATGCTGACGAGCTCGCTGAACGTCGTGCCGGACAGCAGGTCGTTCGGATCGGCGGTCTTCAGCCACGTCTGCACCTTGTCGGGGCCGAACGCGGATTCCAGGCGGCGGCGCAGGTGTTCCTGCCCGCCGGACGCCTCGTCGACCAGACTGCGCACCAACAGCTCCAACGCGCGCAGCTGGCGCCGTCCCAGATCCTCATCCACCCCCGGCTGGTATTTGGGACCGAGGTCGTCGCGGCCCAGGCGCTGCGCGATCAGGGCGCAGAAGTCGAGCATGCGCAACGCCGCGATCTGGAGATTGCGCTGCTCGGCCAGGGTCGGGGTCGGGCGCCCGACGCGGTTGGCGAGATCCTTCAACACGCCCTCGAACATGCCCAGCTCGCTGCGGGGATCGAGCGCCAGCGCATGGCCCAGCTTCTCGGTGCCCAGCCGGCTCTTGGCCCGCTTCGTCAGGTGGTAAGCCTGCTCGGGACCGGCGCTGTCGGCCTTTTCGCCGATGAGGTCGAGAAGCGCCGGCAGGATGCGGCCGACTTCGGCGAGCAGTGCGTCGGTCGAAACGGTCATCGGGCGGTGGTCTCCGGCGTGCGTGGGTAGATCCGGCGCATGGTTTCGCGGATTGAGGCAGGGGACAGGAGCGAGGCGCAGCGCGGGCGCGCCGGATCGGCTATGCTCGGTGAGTCGACGATGCTGTGGCGGTGGCCCCGCCCGTCATACCAGGGCGACGGCAGATCGCCGCCGAACCGCCCCCGTCCCGGCGCCACCGGATGGCGTCCAGGCCGGAGCGGGACGGTCGAAGCGGCCTCCACGGCGCGTTCGGCGCGCTCCAGCGCGTCGCCAAGTCGTTCCAGCGTCAGGCCGCTGTCGGGGTCGACGCTGACGATGTGACGCCACTCGGGGGGAGAGCCGCCGAGCTCCCAAGACACCAGCAGGGCACCGTCGTGGCTCCGGCGCGCAAAGTGCTTCAGCAGCGCGCAGCGCGGGTCCACGAAGGCCAGCACGTCGCAGGCCCGCGCACCGCCGGTGCGCGTCGGCAGGAGAACGGGAAAACACTCGGCTTCGGCCCTGTCAATGGCGTAGGCCGCAGCCTCGGCCGCGATGCGCGGGCCAAGCCCTTCCGCGGCGACCGCCTGAGCCAGCCCGCAGCCGCCGGCCATGCGCCGTCCGATGTTGTCGAGCAGCGCCATGCCCCGCGCCATCCGGTCGGTGTCATCTGCCGCATCGAGCAGCAGCAGATTGAAAACCATGCCCAGATTCTGGTCGAGTGGGCCGTCATCCTCATGACCCTGATCGTGCTCGGCCACGGCCGTGACGATGCGGTGCAGGGCGGCTTCCGGTGGCGAACGGCGGGCGCCCGCCAAGCCGGAAACCAGCCAAGCGGCCGTCACGGCGTCCAAATCCGGAGCGGTATGGCTGACCAGGGTAAGCTCCCTACTCCCCGCCGTCCGCGCGATGATCTCCGTGGCCCGGTCCATCACCAAGGCCGCCGTGCTGGAGGCGCCGCCCTGATGGTGATCGTAGACACCCTCGGCCGCCGCGTTTCCGACGTCGAGCCATAGTTCGCCGGCCGGGACCGAGTGCGGGGCCGCGGTCCCGGCCGTTACGAAGCGGTGCCGGAATGTGGGGGGGGCCATTCCAGTCATGCCGTCTCGACCGCCGCTTCCGCGAGTGCGGCGCGAAGCGTCCTGTGCGTGCCCTCGGGAGCCGCGTCGAAGCCCCCGGCCGCCTCGAACGCGGCGCATGCGTTGCGGAAGCCGCGCTCATCCTTGTTGGCGCGGTGGGCCTGCATCAGGCCGGCGTAGGACATGAAGACATCGAAGGCATGAACGTTCAGCGCGATCGTTTTGCCATGCATCTCGATCGCCTTCGCCCAATCTCCGTTATCGAATGCGCAGGCACCGAGCAGGCTGTACATCTGCGATTGGCCGCGGAGGTCGCCGAAATCGATGGACAGCCTGAGATCCTCCTCGAAATGCTTCTGGGCAGCGTTCACGTTCCGCGGTGTGCCGAAGTAGGCGAGGCGGCCCAGGCCGCCGCGGGAGCGCGCTTCGCCCCGACCGTCGGGGATGGGGAGGGTGCGCTTCAGCGCGATGCTGCTGTTGAACAGACGCTCCGCTTCGGCGCGGTCGGCGGCCGCTTCGCTGAGGCTTAGCGCTTCCGCCAGGGAGTTGGTGATGCGCGCCTCCGCCTCGCGGTTTTTCAGGCCGCGTGCCATGTCCAGGGCACGGCGCAGCAATTCCCGCCGTTCCGGGGAGCGGCCCTCGTGGCAAAGCGCCTGGATGTGAAGACCTTCCACCGCGTGGGGCGTGTCGGACCCGGCCAGCCGTTCCGCAAGGCGGATGGCCTCCTCGCGCAGAGCGCGGTCCGCTCCCATACCGTCGAAGCATCCCTGGGCGGCGGCCGGCAGCAGCGGGTCGGCGAGATTGTCGGTCAGCACCTTCAGGGCTTCGCGCGCCTGCTCTGCGGCCATCTTCGGGTTGTTGGTCAGGTGGCTTTCCAGCAGACGCATTCTCTGCCGCTCGCGCTGCACGAGCGCCCGCAAATGCGGAGCGGCTACGGTGATCTCGTCCGCTTTGGCCATCAGGCCGGCGGCCTTGTCGAACTGGTTGGCGCTACGCATCAGCACTTCAGCGGCGGTGAAAGCCGCATCCACTGCCTTGTCGGCATGCTGCAGGCCGGCAGCATAGCTGTAGAGGGCCAGCCGCTCCACGTCCTCAATGCTGGTCTTGGGTTGCCCGCGCATGACGTCGGCCAGCCGGCCATAGATGGTGCGCACCCGTGGCGGAAGGTCGGCGTGCGGTCCCAGGGGTTCCGCTTTCAGCTCACGACGGACGGCGTCCAAGGCATGCTGCGAGACGAAACGGTAGTGTCGGCCGTCATCCTCCTCGATCAAGGGGCGAGGCCGGCGCCACAGCTCGTCCAGAAGCTCGGTCACGCTGGCTGTCGTGCGCCCGAGCGCCTCGGCCACAAGGGCCAGGTCGAACCGGGTGCTGACCGCCGCGCAGGCCGCCGCCGTCAGCAACGCGCGGGCCGTAGGCACGGCCTTCAGCGTGTCCCGCACGCTTTCGGCCATGCTGGCGAGGACCGGCACCTCTTTCGTCTGGTCGTTCAGACGCAGCCCCCCGTTGGCACTCCCTGGGATGAGCCGCTTGTGGTCGCGCAGGTGATCGATGACTTCGCGCAGGGCCTGGGGTGTTTGTGGGGTTCCCTCGCCGGTGTTCCAGGCAATCACCCAAGCCACCGCCTCCGGCGTCAGCCCCTCCGATTTCAGGAGCGCGTGCTGTTCCTTGGGGTCGAGCGGTTGCACGTCGTAGCGCGTCACCTCCAGATAGGAGCAAAGCTCCTCGACGGACGGTTCGTCGCGCCCCTCGAGGATGACCGTGAGGCGGCGCCCTGGAACCGTACGGAAATTCTTGCGCAGGTGGGCGAGCAGCGAGCGCGAGGCGCCGTCCAGGCACTGTACGCCCTCAATGACCAGGACGACATGCGCGCCGTCGGCCATCTGCTGAATTTGATTGGTGACGTAGACATGGACATTCTGCTCGCCCGCCCCGCTGCCCAACATTGACGTGACCGGGGCCAGCAGGATCGTCGTCGTGGCGTCGAGCGCGGCGTCCAAGCCGTTGGAGGACAGGCTCCCTTGAAGGTGCCCCTTGAGTGCCTTTTCGAACGGTCCGTATGTGGGTGCCGCGCTCAATCCTGAAATCGGGTCGCAACTGCCGCGCAGCACTGTCAGCGGGCCGTCACCGTGCATGCGCTTGACGAGCTCATCGACCACCGTCGATTTGCCGCAGGTCTCCGGCCCCAGGATGCCCAACCACAAGGGGACATCCGGTTGCCGCCGGCCGATGTCGTCCCACACGCGGCCGACGACCGGGTTGGCCCATTTCCCGCCCCGCCCGGCGGCGTCCGGGAACGATGCCGTAATCTCTCCGGGTTGGCGGAAGAAGGACCATAGCTGTCCGGCGAGGATGAACGCCGTGGGAAGCGCCGCCGCCTCGATGTAGACGGGTTCGGCAAGGCAGAGGGTGGTGCCGAGCAGCGCCATCAGTCCCAGCGCTGCCGCCGCGAAGGCCGGGTGCAGCGCGTCGAAGCGGTCCAGGCAACTGCCGAGGAGCCCGCCCGCCACCGCCGCGCCGATGGCGAACACTATGGCGGCCGGCACGGCGTCCAGCCCCCAGTAACGCAGCAGCAGGCCGCCGCCGTAGGCCGCGGCCCCCAGGCTCAGCGCGGCGCCGGCCCAGCCGAGACGCCCGTGGATGACCATTTCGCGCAGCACGGCGGCCGCGCGGAATGACACAGCGCGCCAGACGAGAAGCGGCACGGCGAACAGCGTGATGCCGGCGACGGCCGGCCACCACTTCACACTTTCTAGGTCGGCCCCCGCATCCGGCAGCGGCACTGCGGCCCCCATGGCCTTGAACAGCACCATTGGCAGCAGCCGGCCGGCCAGGAAGGCGCTGGCCAGAAAGATGGCGGACTGCAGCCGGGAGACCCATTCTTGCCCTTCGTCCGGCGTCCCCCCGTGCCCGGCGTTGGACCGTCTGAGGAACGCGACGCCGACCAGGACGATCCCAAACCCCAGGGCCGCGTTCATGGCCAACGTGGGAAGCCAGAGCTGGCGGCGATCGCGGTTGAAACCCCAGGCGACCGCCAGATCATCCACGTCGGAACCGGCGCGGACGAGTGTGCCGCGCGCCTCGACCATCGCGTCGCCATCCTCCAGCGGCACCACGCGCAGCGAGCCGACCAGAAGGTCGGGCGCGCCCAGCGCGGTCTTCAGCCGCTGCAGCGTGTCCTTGCCCGGCCGGCCCTCATCCAGCTCCGCCAGCGCGGCCTGGGAATGACCGAGCGCTTCCGCGACCACATGGCGCGGGTGGAGAAGCACACCCGGAATGGTACGGGCCGTGGCCGTCACCTCGCCGTCGAGATGCCGATGGTTCGGTGGCGACGCGATCACGGCGTGCAGCTGCGTCCGCCCCCGCTCGCCCCGTGACAGGTCGTTCAGCAGAGTCCGCACGGCGGTCGTCGCGGCCAGCCATTCCGGCGGGTCGTGGAGTTCCAGAGGAACCTCGGGAGCGGCACCGGCCAGCAGGCGCGCCAGCGGGAAAACGCCCTGAAATGACTCCGCCGCCATTTCCTGCTGGACGGAGATCGACTGCTGCAGCGCTTCGACGGTTGCCTTGTGCGTGGCCGGGGCAAGGCTGGCCGCCCGCTCCGCGAGACGGACCGCCTTGGCGAGCGAACGGACATCCCCTTCCAGCTCGATGCTCATCCGGTAATAGGCGTCGGCCGCCTGGAAAGCGGACCGCCATTCTTCTTCGGCCGCACGTGCCCCTTCCGCGCTCCAACCAAGGGCGACGAGGAAAACAAGGACGGACATAAGTGTTGGGCGGAGATGACGTCCAGCGATCATGGCGGATTCCTCAATCAATGGCCCTCGCTGCCGCGGCCCGGAATGGTGGCGACGGCACGGATGAAAGTTGTTGACCAGAATCTGCGAATTCGTCTGCCCGCTCCGGCCCAGGGAGCGGGCGACACGCGCCGTTCTGACCTTGCTTCGGGTGACGCGGCGGTCACGCCGATTGAGGTGCGGTCCCGTAGATCGGTCCGGCGCGCCTGACACGCAGCTGCTTCGAATTTTTGCTTCGGTTTCTCACCCTTTGGTTTAGAGCAACCCTCCGATTTCGTGACATTAAACAACTTTTGAAATATTAAGAATTGTATAACGCGAAGCAGATCAACGGCACTGGCACATTGCTACGTTTGGCATTTCCAAAAATGCGATGACCCATGACTGCAAACAGCCAAAGCTTCATCTCATAGGGGGAGCACATTAGATCAAACTCATGAAGTCTTGGTCATGTTCGCGTACCAGCAGGGCTACTGTGACCACTAACGAACACGGCCAGCTTGCCAAAGGACGGTTCAGGGTAGGCAAGGCATTCACTCAAAAGCGATGCCCCTTTTTGCCGCAGACGTGACTGTGAGGTGGTCCCTCTTGTCGAGCGACCACCCAGCACGCCCTTCAAATCACTCTGAACCGCTCCGGGTTTGTCGGAGGCCCCATCATCTGAGAGGATGGGGGTCATCATGACGAAACAGGCATCACCCAAATACGCCCCTGAAGTCCGCGAGCGCGCGGTGCGGATGGTGTTCGATCACGCTGGCGAGTACTGCTCGCAGTGGGCGGCGATCAGCTCGATCGCGGGGAAGATCGGCTGCACGGCGGAGACGTTGCGCGGCTGGGTCCGGCAGGCCGACCGTGACCAGGGCAAGCGGCCGGGGCCGACGACGGACGAGCAGGAGCGGATCAAGGCGCTAGAACGCGAAGTCCGGGAACTGCGCCAAGCCAACGAGATCCTACGCAAGGCGTCGGCGTATTTCGCCCAGGCGGAGCTCGACCGCCCGTTTCGGAAATGATCGCCTTCATCGACGCGCACCGCGCCGTTCACGGGGTCGAGCCGATCTGCAAAGTGCTGCCGATCGCCCCGTCGACCTACCGCGCCCATGCCGCCCGGACGGCCGATCCGGCCAAGGCGCCGGCCCGTTTGCGAAGTGACGCGGAACTGAGTTTGGCTATCCGGCGGGTCTGGGATGAAAACTTCGGGGTCTATGGGGCACGGAAGGTTTGGCGGCAGCTGCGGCGGGAGGGCCTCGACGTGGCGCGCTGCACGGTGGCCCAACTGATGAAGCAGATGGGCCTGAAGGGCGCGACACGCGGCAAGGCGGTGCGCACCACGATCAGCGACCGAGCACCCTGTCCGCAGGATCGAGTGAACCGCCAGTTCCAGGCGTCTCGCCCGAATGCCGTGTGGCTGGCAGATTTCACGTATGTGGCCACATGGCAGGGCTTCGTTTACGTCGCCTTCGTCATTGACGCCTTCGCCCGCCGCATCGTCGGTTGGCGGGTGTCGCGCACCGCCCACGCCAGCTTCGTTCTGGACGCCTTGGAGCAGGCGCTCCACGATCGCCGACCGGCACAGGGCAGCGGCCTCATCCATCACTCCGACCGCGGCTCGCAATACGTTGCCATCAAGTATACCGAGCGCCTGACCGACGCCGGTGTCGAGCCCTCCGTGGGCAGCGTCGGCGATTCCTACGACAACGCCTTGGCAGAGACGATCAACGGCCTCTACAAAACCGAGGTGATCCGCCGCCCCGGACCATGGCGCACCCTGGAGGCCGTTGAATTCGCCACCCTGGAGTGGGTCGACTGGTTCAACCACCGACGCCTGCTCGAACCCATCGGCAACATTCCGCCCGCCGAGGCCGAAGCAGGCTATCATGCCCAAACCGAGGACGTCGCCATGGCGGCGTGACTCAAAACAAATGGCCTCCGGAAAAACCAGAGCGGTTCACCCAGCCAACGATCTTCCGGGTTGCCAAGTCGGCGACAGCCGCCAGATACAGCCCGCCTTCAGCGGTGGGCAGGTAGGTGATGTCGACAAGGCAGACCCGGTTGAGCTCGGCCACCAGAAACGCTTGTAGGTTTTCTGCGCCAAGTCGTAGAGGCGCGGCCCTTTGACCCCGTCGCCAGCACTCATCCGCTGCCAGTCGGTGGCGGTGAGGCTGGCGGCCCGCTCCTTGACCGTGTCGAAACCCATGGGCGCGCGCTTTTTGCTGGTGACCGCCAGCACGTAGCCCAGCGGTTGGCTCTCCAGCCAGAGCCGCAGCGCGTAGTCCCAGCCGTAGACGGAGTCGGCGGCCACCCAGCGGCAGGGCAGGCCGGCGGCCACGGCGCGCTCCAGCATCGCCCGCTCCAGCGTCGGTTGTGGCAAACTCGGCCGTACCGGGGACACCGTCGGCGTTCGTCGTTGCCAGCCCACTCCTTGGGCAGATAGAGCGCGCGGTCGAGCAGCACCCGGCCGCGTCGGCTGGCGTAACCGAGGAAGCCGCCGACCGAGCGATCACCCTTCTTGACGAAGCCGGTCTCATCTAGGATCAGCACGGCGTCGGCATCCCAATGGGTCTGGGCCAAGGATTCCTGCATCGCTGCCGGCGAGGAATCCCCGGCGGCTTCGGCCAGCGGCGACACGTCGGAGACGAACCTGAAGTTCGCCCTCCGCTACGAGCCGAACGGGACCTTCGCCCGGCGCGCCTGGTTCTTCCGCGAGTGGCTCACCGGTGTGCAGCTCGATCTCCCCGACGCCGGCGCCGTAGGCTATACGCCCGCGCGGCCGCCGGACAAGTACATCGTGGTGCTGATGCTCTCCCGGATCAGCCAAACCTCAGCGGATGAGGTGCATCCCATCGTTCGGTTGGAGAGGGAGCCAGTTGGCCGGTCGCCGATGGGTTGGAGGTGCCGGCCAATCCGACTTTGCTTCCGCGCGTCAGGACAGGCGTCGCCGTCGTTCCACAGTGGAACGCTATATCCAGATGGGAACAGCGTTCCACTGTGGAACGCTACCCCCTGGTGGCACCGTCGATCACCGCGTTGAGATCGTCCCGCATTCGTGTGAGCAGCTCAAGGTCGCTGTCCCACAGCGGCCTCGGTTCGACGCGCAGGGCACTCAGAACCTCGCGCGCCTGCTGAATGCGCCGGGCGAGCCGTTTCGGCAGGGCGCTGAGCGCGACATCCGGGCTCTCCGCCCGAGCTCCGGCCGGGGTGGCGGAGTCGTGATCGCTTCCCGCATCGCCGGTGGCCGTAGTGGGGAGCGGAGGCAAGGCCGGACCGCCATTGGCGGACTTGACGGCGTTCCACGTCCTGATCTGCGCATCGACGTCTTCGATCTCGGCGATGGCCCACAATTGCTTCTTTGTCGGCTTGTGCAGATGGTACTCGTCCCGCACCGCCCGCGGCAGCTTCAGCAGCAGGAGAGCCCGCGAAATCTCCGACTTGCTCTTGCCGAGAATTCGGCCGAGGACGGCATAGGAGTAGTCGAACTTCCGCCGCAGGCGCTCGATGGCATCGGCCTCCTCGAACGGGTCGAGGTCGCTGCGCTGGACGTTTTCCAGGAGAGCGAGCTCGTCGTCGTCACCGCTGACGGTGACCGCCACGATCTTGTCCAGCCCGATGATCTTGGCGGCACGCAGACGCCGTTCGCCGTAGACCAGCTGGAAGCGGCCGTCGTCAAGCGGCTTGATGCCGATCGGCTGGACCAGCCCCTTTTCGCGCATGGAACTGGCCAAGCCTTCAAGATCCTCGGCGTCGAAATGCCGCCGCGGCTGACTCGGATTGGGAACGATGCGCCCGAGAGGCACCTCGACCACGCGCCGGCCGGCCGGGCTGTCGAGGCCGAAGGTTTGCGCCACACGGTCTTCTTCGGCGGAGGCGAGCACCGCCGTCACCCCCTGCCGGCCGAACTTACGCGACGACATTTGCGGCCTCCGTCATCTGGTTGCGCTTTTCCACGACTGCGGCCACCACCTCCTCGTAGACCGCCATGCCCGGCGCGTCCGGCAGGGCTTCGGCCACGGTGCGCCCCGCGGCGGCGGCCTGAGCGTAGACGGTCGCCCGAGGCATGGGCGGGAAGATCCGCAGCATCTTGCCAAAGATACGGTGCATGTCCTCGAGTGAGGCGCGGTCCTGGACGAGCCGGTGATCGTACATCGTCGGCAGCAGCCCGATGACCGACAGGCGCGGATTGGAGCGCCGCTGGATGGCATCGATGTTCTTCAGCAGGAACTCCACGCCGGTCACCGAAAAGGCTTCCGTCTGGCACGGGACGATGATGCCGTCGCCAGCGGTGAGCGCGTTGATGGTGAGGGCGCCGAAATGGGGCGGGGTGTCGATGACGATGAAGTCGTATGTCCGTCGCGCATCCGTCAGGATCTCGCGCAACGTGAAGTCGCTGCCCGGCTTGCCGAGCAACTCGGTTTCGGCGTCGCCAAGCCGCATGCCAGACGGAACGACGTGAAGGCTGCCCTCGCCGGTTTGCACCGTGCATTCGGCCAAAGTGGCCGCGCCCGGCGAGTCCAGCATCGCCGCGCGCAACGGCGTATAGAGCGTCTGGTTGATCTTGTCCTGGTGGATGGGGTTGAGGCCGAAATGCATCGTGGCGTTTGCTTGCGGGTCGGAGTCGACGAACAGGACCGAACAGCCGCGCTGCGCCAGTCCGGCCGCGACGTTGACGCTCGACACCGTTTTTCCGACGCCTCCCTTCCGGTTGGCAAAGACAAGGGTCAGCGCCGGCCCGTGGTCCACCTCCGGGCCAGCCAACTCCTGAAGGAGGAAGCGCGCCACCTGCTCGGGGATCTTTTCGCTGTTGCTTTCCCAGCGGCTGATCTTGGAACGGTCGTAACGACGCTGCAGGCGTTCGTTCAGCCACAGCGCAAAATCGGGCTGTGTCAGTTCGCGCCGCTCCCGGAATGCCTTCATACCCTCGCCGCGCATGATCCCCCTCCGACAATCGACATCCCTTCCTCATAGGGGGCCGCCGATCATGCCGTCAAGTCTCGCCGATGCCAGCCCTGGTGCATCAACAGCCATCAACCCTCGAACTGCCCAGTTTTCAATCTTGTTGCGTATGTGGAACAAGTTCTGTTGATGGCATTTCAGACAGACAGCACCCGGTTTGCATCAACAGCCGACCCGGTCCCGGGGTGGCGCATTCTGGCCGCGCACCGCAGCTGGTGCGGCCTGGCTATGGAAACCGGCGCACCGCTGACAGTCCCGTCCCTGGGCTGGTGCCCGCGACCGCGCGGGCGATCTGCCGAAGCCGCTGCGCCACGGCGCGTTCGGCGGCGCAGGCCTCCTCGCACAGAGCCCGCATCTCGGCGATGCTCGGCCGCCACTTCCGCGTCCGGCGCCAATTGCGCGCGGCGGTGTCGATGGCCCAAGCCGGGAACTCGCCGAGGTCCTCCACCCAGTCCATCGCCACCATCTGCTCAACCTCTGGCGTCAACCCCTTGGCGGCGAAATGGGACAGCAGCGCCAACACGCGGCCGAGCACATGCTCGGGGTCGGCCGGCGCCAGAACGGTGGTGTCCAGTTCGTACAGCACCCGCTGCGCCATGGCGGCCTGACGGGCCGAAACGGTCGGCGGCGGCGACCAGATTTCCTGAAGCCCCTCGAAGCCGTTCTCGCCGAAACGCGGCTGCTGCTCCAGACGACCGGCGGCCAGGACCTGCCGCACCGTGTCCGGAAAGGCGGCGACGAGGAGTCCGGACCGTTCAGCCGGCGCCATCGCGGGATCGAAGGGCAGCGGCAAACGGTCCGGCAGGGGCATGACGGCAGCGGACATCGAACCCTCCTCAGGAGCGCGCGTTGGACTGCGTGGCTTTCAACCGGGCGGCCACGGACATCCAGGCATCGGCGCGTTGTTCGCCAGCACTTCGGCGGCTGTGGCCGGCGGCGGCACCGGCTGGGTCGGCGAAGATGGCAGCGTTCCGTGACGGCGCCTTGCCGGCCGCCGCATCCTGAGCCAGCCACGCCCGCCACGCGGCGGAAATGTCGCGGTAGCGGTAACCGTGCGCCTGGCAGCGCAGCACGAAACCCTCGACATGGCGACCGAGATCGACCGTGCCAAAGCGGCTTCCGGCCCAGGCCAGGTCGTCAGCGGTCGGCATCCAATCGGCAGGCACATCACGGACTGGCTCGCGCACGCCCGGAGCGTGCGAGTCCAGAATCTGTTCGGATTGGAGCTGTTCCTGACTCGGTGCCGGACAGGGGGCGTCCGTGTCCGAGTCATCCCTGTCGTCTTCCCGAACAGGGCAGACAGCCGTCCCGGCGACGGTCTCCTCGTCCCGGTCGAGGCGCAGTCGGTACCGGCAGGATAGCCGTGCGCCGTCGCGGCCGCGGCGGTGCTCGATGCCGACCAGACCGATGTCGTCAAGGCGCTGCAGGATGCGATTGACGGTGGGGCGCGAACGCTTGAGTTTCGCGGCCAGTGTGGATTGCGACGGCCAGCAAACCCCGGTTTCGTCGGCGAAGGTGGCCAGTGCCGCCAGGACGGCGAAACCGTCGGCGTCAAGATCGGGATGATCGAGCCACCAAGCGGGGATTTTGCCCCAGCGGCTGTTGGTGTCGGTCGTGGTGGTCATCCGGTGCTCCCGCGAAATCATGGAACCGGCGTGGGCCGGCGGTCTTGCTGGCAGGATTCCCCGGTTGAGCCGGAGTCGCCAAAGCGCGCCTGTCTCCTACCGACAGGCGGCAGGCGCGCTCGGGGCAGGTCACAGGCGCACTTGCAAAGGCCGCAGGCGCGGATCATGCAGGTGGCAGACGCGGAGATGGAGGTGGCAGACGCGGCCGGCGCCGCGACTCGGGGAATGGCCCGAAGCGCGTCTGTGACCTATGGGAACTCCACCGACGACGGCAGAGACGCTGCCTCCTGTAGGGATCAGGCGCGGTTCCGGCCCCATGCTGTAGGACACAGGCGCGTTCGGATCTCCGCGGCTTATGCAGGTCGCAGGCGCGCTTCGTTCCGTCCACCTTTTGGGGAAAGCGCGGTCTGCGGCAAACCGGCAGGTTACAGGCGCGTTCCGACGCCGGGTGGCGGTGTCGGGATGTGAAGCGGGGAGGCCCCCTGCCGATGCCCGGGCGTGTCGCCGCCGCTGAGGCAATCGGCTGTCCTGCGGGAGGGGACCGGTCCGATTCGGCTCCGTGTCGGCCGGCGATCCGCCAAATGCGCCTGTGACCTACCGCTTGCGCGTCCGCTGCCTACCGGAACCGCGCCTGCCACCTACCGACGCCGCGCCTGTCACCTGCGGCGGCGTATGCGAGGCCGTTGCGCCGGAGAGGGCTGGCGGCATAGGCTCGGTGTTCGGGATTGCGGAGAGGCACCAGATGTCGGGGCAGATCGTCGTCAGGCAGCGCCGTACGGAGACGCAGGGGCAGACCCTGCAAGGCACGTTGTTCGAACACATCGACGCCGCCACTGGCCGGCGGCACAACGTCAACATGGTCTCCCTGTACGATCTGGCTCCAAAGTATGTTTTCGACAGCCCGGAATCGAAGGCCAACGGACAGTCTGCGCACGGCCTGGAACCGAAGGATGCCGCCGTTCAGGACGACCGGCTTCCGATGATCCACCGCCAATTCTCCTTTGCCGATCAGATCTACCATCTCACGGTGGTGCCCGCCCGCATTCAGCGCCGGGTGAAGGGCAAGGACGGCCGTTTCGTCCGCGACGCCGATGGAACTCATGTGGTGGAGGAAATCGACGCCTATCCGGGCGAGCGCGAACAGATCATCGAGGATGTGATCCGCAAGCTGGCCTCGGATCCGTCGCGTCTGTCGGTGGACAACGGCGAGGCGATCCTGCGCTTCTCGCTGTACGAGGTCTGGCAGGAACTGCGCTCCGTCCGCCATACCCTGAGCATTCCGGAAATCAAGGAAGCGCTGATGGTGATGCGGCGCTGTACGATCCAGATCGAGCGCCGGGGCCGCCGCAAGGTCATGATGGACTCCGGCATCTTCGCCGGTCTCGGGCTGCGTCAGCGTCCCAGCGAGGTGGACGATGCCGATGACGCCTCGATCCTCGATGACGAGAGCGGCGATGCCGAGACCTTCGTGCAGTTCAACATGATGCTTCGCGAGGCGATCCGCCGGGTCGACTGGCATTCGATCTCCTACGAAGCGTTGATGAAGATCCGCAACCCGTTCTCGCGCTGGCTCTTCAAGCGCATCGCCGAAACGCTGAGGCAGGATCCCTCGCAGTCGGTCGTGCACATCACCGCCCGCGACATCATCCGTGACTCGGGCATGTCGGAGTGGTCGCGGTTCCGCGACATGCGGCTGCGGATTCACGATGTCGTGAAAGCGCTTGCTGATGTCCAGATCGGGGCACTCGACCGCATCGAGATCGAGGAGATCAAGGAAGGACGGAAATACGTCGACGTCGAGTATACCCTCTCTCCCTCCCAATCCTTCCTCGACCAGATCCGGCGGGCGGTGGCGGAGCGCGTCGTCAACGAGCGGGAACTCTCCCTGGTGGTCAACAACGAGGATCTCGACGAGGCCGGGCGCCCCAAGCGGTTCGTGCCCGTTACTCCCGAAACGGCCAGCCAGAGCCGTCGGCGCCGTCGGGCGGCGCTGCCGAGTGCCGGCGATGGGCAGATGCCTCTGCTGGACGTTGTCAAGTAGGGCGGGACGGACAGTGTTCCCGGCCCGCCGGAATTCCCAAGCGATCAGGTTTGAATCGCGGCGTATCGCGTCACCCAACTCCGCCCTTGAGGGCGGCCATGGCCGGTTCGATGAAGAGGGCGAAGGCAGCCTTTCCTCCAGCTCAACACGCAAACTCGCTGTGTCCACCGTCTGCTGGAGACGGGTCGCCTGCGCTTGGAGGGCGCGCCGCGCCGCCGCCAGCGGCTCCGTTACTGCCGGGCGGAGGCGAGTACAAAGCTCCGAAAGCATCCGGGCATCCACCCGGTCAGTCTTGCCAATGTCGCCCATGGCCCGGGCGAAGTCACGGGCCTGCCGTGGGTTTACGCGGCTGAATAGAACATTCGCCGTCTCCAAAGCCTCGCGAAGGACACGGTCGTAGCCTCCGCTCGACTCGAAGATCACCCAGGCGCCCCTGCCAGCCCGAACTTGACGGTGCCATTCACGGACTCGCTGCGCTGCGCGACATGCTCTCCAGCGCGTAATTCATGACGCCCACCCGGCGACCCTCGGCGTCGTCAGCTCAGGCTTGGCCTGACACTCGACGGAACCGTTCGCAACGCAGGCTTTGGCACCTAATGACTGCTATACAAAGCGTTATGCCTTCAATGACTGCTTAAGCAGGCACAAACGAGAGCCTCATTGAATTTCCAGACATTGACGAGCGGCGCGATAATGCCTATTATTGTAGGCGTTATAGCTCTAATGCCTAGGATGGCAGACAAATGACGTTGTCAACCCAACCGAGGCAAGCCTCGCCGAGCACGGAGTCTGCCCGGGCGTTCTCGCGCAACGCCGTGCTGCTCGGGCGCCTTCTGGGCGCGCAGGTGCGTCTGGCGCGGCGAAAAAAGCGTTGGTCGGAGGTCGAGGCTGCAGAACGCGCCCGGGTGTCGCGCGCGACGCTGCAGAAAATTGAGCGCGGCAGTCCTGGCGTGACGCTCGGGCTCGTCCTCGAGGTGTGCAGCGTCGTTGGCGTGCCGCTGTTCGGCACGACGGGCGTTGCGGATCTTCTGGAGCGGACGCAACTGGAGCTTGCAGCTCAGCCGAAGCGCATACGGGCTGCGCGATCTGAGGACCCCGTGGATGATTTCTAAACGCCGCCCGAACGATGCCTACGTGTGGATCTGGCTGCCGGGCCGGACGGACCCGGTGGTGGCCGGGCGCCTATTGACCGGGGCTGACGGGCGACTGCAGTTTGCCTACGGTCAAAGCTATCTCGGGCGCAGGGACGCCATCCCGATCTACGCTCCCGAACTGCCGCTTGAGCGAGGTCAGCAGGTGCCCAAGGGGCTGTTGACGATGCCCAGCTGCATCCGTGATGGATCGCCCGACGCTTGGGGGCGGCGGGTGATCATCAATCGGCTGGTCGGGGCCAAGGGGAAGGACGCCGACACGGTCACGCTGGACGAACTGACCTACCTGATGGAATCGGGCTCGGACCGGATTGGCGCGCTGGATTTTCAAGCCTCGGCGACGGAATACGTCCCGCGCCTGGGCGCGAATGTTCCCCTTGAGGAACTGATCGAGGCCGCCGAGCGCGTCGAAGCGGGCCGGACGCTGACACCCGATCTGGAACAGGCACTCAATCACGGCACGTCGATCGGCGGGGCTCGCCCCAAGGCGCTGGTCGAGGACGGGGCCAAAAAGCTCATCGCCAAATTCTCGGCCTCCAACGACACCTACAGCATGGTGAAGGGCGAATATGTGGCCATGCGGCTGGCGATGCACGCGGGCCTCGACGTCGCACCGGTGCGCATGGCGCGCGCCGCCCACAAGGACGTGCTCCTCATCGAGCGCTTCGACCGCGTGCTGAGCGGCACGGGCTGGGAACGGCGAGCCCTGGTGTCGGCGCTGACCATCCTTGAGTTGGACGAGATGCTGGCCCGCTACGCGGCCTATGACCAGCTCGTGGAGGTCGTCAATCAGCGCTTCACGAACGCTGGAGCGACACGGCGCGAACTCTTCGGCCGCATCGTGTTCAACATCCTCGCCGGCAACACCGACGACCATGCCCGCAACCACGCCGCTTTCTGGGATGGCACGGCGCTGACGCTGACCCCTGCTTACGACATCTGCCCGCAAGCGCGCAGCGGGCGGGAAGCCTCGCAGGCGATGCTGATCGCCGGCGAAGAAAACCACAGCCGGATTGCCGTATGCCTTGACGCTGCGCCGATCTTTGGTCTGTCGCGGAAGCAGGCGGTGGAAGTGGTCGAGCATCAACTCATGCGCATCGCCCGTTTCTGGACCGAAACGTGCGACGAGGCCGAGGTGACCGAGACGGACCGTCGGCTGTTCATGGGGCGGCAATTCCTCAATCCCTATGCCTTCGAAGGGCTGACCGGAGGCGACGAAGCGCTCCAGCGTCTGGCGGACCGGATCCGCATGGCCGTGCTCAGCGGAGGGGAGCCTACCCAGGCGTAATGACGTCTGCCCCTCATCATCAAACGTAGCCAGCAGAGGAGCGCGGGTTCCGTCAGGGGCTCTGCTGCAAAGTTTGCCGGCAGGCGCGAGATGATATTTATGGGGACCTTGTTGCAGCGGGGCGGATTCGGCCGCAAGAATGTGCACCAGCTTTCTGGTCCGGGTCGCCCCGTCTTTGGGCCGGAAGCTCTGAAAGGCTCCGGCCACCTCGCCAGCGAACAAGCGATCGCGGTTCCTGGTGAACACCGTCGGGTGCCAAACCGGATCGCCCGCAGCGGATGCCTCGCCTGACCGCCGTCAGGCCAGCGAATCACAACCAAGCCGCGACGGGAAGGGCGTTTCTCAGCAGCCTGCTAGACAGCCTCGTTCCGCAGCAGGGCGCTCAGACGGCGCAGTCCCGGTTCGATCCGGTGCGTGGCGATGGAGGTGAAGCCGAGCCGGAAAAAGCGGCGGCCCTCTGCCGGATCGAGGAAGAAGATGTCACCGGCCTCGATCAGAACGCCCTGGTCGCGCGCCCTGCGAACCAGATCGCGGCTGTCCAGGTCGGGAGGACCCTCAACCCAAAAGCTTTTCGCGCCGAAATCGCGGCGGAAGCGGCAGCCGGGCAGAAGCTCCGGCAGCAGGTCGGCAATCCGCGCGGCCCGCTCCTCCAGCACGGTCGCGGTCCGGCGCAGATGCTGCCGGTAATGGCCGAGCTGGATGAAGGTGGCGAGGCTGCGCTGGTTGTTGGTCGGCGGATGGCGCAGCATCAGGCGTCGCAGGACGCGCAACTCGTCAATCACCGGCTTTGGCGCCACGACGTAGCCGATGCGGAGTCCCGGTGCCAGAATCTTGGAGAAGCTGCCGGTGTAGATCACCCGGTCCACCCGGTCGAGGCTCTTCAGGCAGGGGAGATCGGCATCCCCTTCCACCGACAAGTCGGATTCGTAATCGTCCTCGATCAGGACGACGTCGTGGCGGGCGGCGGCGTCCAGCAGGGCGCGCCGCCGCCCGATCGGCATGACGGCGGTGGTCGGACACTGGTGCCCCACCGTCACGAAGGCGACCCGGCGGCTTGCGAAAACTGCATCCGGCACGACGCCGAAGCCGTCGCAGGTCAGCGGCCGCATGTCCGCCGTCGCGATGCCGACCATGTGGCGCACGTCGGGATAGCCCGGATTCTCGATTCCAACCGGCGTGTCACGGCCGACCAGCAGTTGGACCAGCATCGACAGCGCATGTTGGGAACCGATGGTGATGATGATCTCCCCCGGACCGGCGAAGATGCCGCGGCGGGGCAGAACCTTGTGGCGCAGCTGGTCCAGCAGGTCGGGGTCGTCGTCATCGATCATGTCGCGGGCCCAGCGGGTGATCTCCTGCACGCTGGACGCCGCCTTCACGCTCTCCCGCCACGGGTTGGTCGGGAACAGGCTGGGATCGAACTGCCCGAAGAGAAAGGGATAGGGATAGTCCATCCAGTTGCGCGGCTTGGTGATCTGCGGCAGACGCGATGGCCGAATGGCGAAGCGCGCTGCCCAGCCGCCGGCCTTGTCGGCCGCGATGCCGGCGTCCGTGTGCTCCGCCCCCCGCCGGTCGTCCGACGAGGCGACGAAGCATCCGCTGCGCTCCCGCGCGACCAGCAGCCCATCGTCGATCAGATGCTGATAGGCGGCGTTGACGGTGTTGCGCGAGATTCCCAGCGCCTCGGCAAGGCTGCGGCTGGAGGGAACCCGCATGTCGGGTGCCAGCAGGCCGGTCTCAATGGCGTCCGCGATGATCCCCCTCACGCGCGCGCTCAATCCCTGCGGGTCTCGCTCCATCCCGCCGAAAAGAAGCCGCCAGGCGGTGTCGATCTGCATGGTGCAACCGTCCTTCTTTCCCAGGGCATAACGTCGGGCTGCGTGCCCCGGTATGCGGAAAAGCAAGAAGGGTGCCGGCCGGTGAAGGGCCGAAAGGCGTTGGTTGCGGCAGCCGGGATGGTTACCGGACGGGCGTCTGCCCAAAGAGGCGCCACATGGCGCGGGATGGGGCAGCAGTTCGGGCGCCGGACCAGTCACTGCCGCAAACCGGGAGGATCTGGACCTTTCGGCGGAGGCGGCGGCTGGGTCCTAATGGTCGCATCGGATTGACCGGCCTCGACGGAGACCCCGCCATGACCTTCAGCAAGACCCTGCTCGCCACCGCCTTCGTCGCTATCGGCGCGCTGTTCGGGGCCTCCGCCCCGGCCGTGGCCGCGGAGAAGACCGTCACCTTCGCCTATCAGGACATGATGACGCCCATCCGCGTCCTGATGGAAAGCGGAGAGCTGGAGAAGAAGACCGGCTATGCCGTGAAATGGGTGAAGTTCGGCGGCGGCGGCGACGTGATCCGCGCCATGTCGTCCGGCAACGTCGATATCGGCGAAGCCGGCTCCTCCCCCATCGCCGCGGCGGCCTCGCAGGGTCTTCCCATCACGCTGTTCTGGATCCTTGACGACATCGCCAACGCCGAACAACTGGTCGCCCGCAACGGCAGCGGCATCAGGTCCATCGCCGACCTGAAAGGCAAGACGGTGGCCGTACCCTTCGTTTCGACTTCCCACTACCAGCTGATGTACGCGCTGCAGGAGGCTGGGTTGTCGGGCAAGGACGTCAAGCTGCTGAACATGCGTCCGCCGGAAATCGCCGCGGCGTGGGAGCGCGGCGACATCGACGCCACCTTCATCTGGGCGCCGGTCCTGACCGCCGCGAAGAAGAACGGTACCGTCATCGCCAGTGCCGGCGACTTCGCCAAGAAGGGCAAGGCGACCTTCGACGGCATCGTTGCCACCAAGGCCTTCATGGCCGCCAACCCCGACTTCATGACGACCTTCGTCAAGCTGCTGGCCGCCGCCGATGCCGATTACGCCAAGACCGGGGACAGCTGGACCGTCGGGTCGCCGCAGGTGGCGGCCGTCGCCAAATGGACGGGTGCGGCCCCGGCCGACGTGCCGGATGGGCTGGCCGCCTACCGCTTCCTGACCGTGCAAGAGCAGGCGTCGAAGGAGTGGCTGGGCGGAGGCGCCGCGGAGGCGCTGAAATCGACCGCCGAGTTCCTGAAGAGCCAGGGCCGCGTCACCGAACTGGCCCCCGATTACGGCCCCTTCGTGACCGCCGACGTGGTCAAGGCGGCGGCCAAGTAACGATCCGGCCCGCAGCTCCATCCCTCCCTCAAGCCGGGAAACCAACCATGCTCGAAGTCCGCAATGTCAGCGTCCAGTATGGCGGCGGGGAAAGCGCTACCGTCGCCTTGTCCTGGGTCGATCTGACCATCGAACCGGGGGAATTCGTGGTGGCGCTCGGCGCGTCGGGCTGCGGCAAGACCACCCTGCTGTCCTGCATCGCCGGCTTCCTGCCGCCGACGGACGGAGAAATCCTGTTGGATGGCAAGCCGGTCACCGGGCCGGGGGCCGACCGCGGCGTGGTGTTCCAGCGCCACGCCCTGATGCCCTGGCTGAGCGTGGCCGACAATGTCGCCTTCGGACTGAAGATGCAGGGCATGGGCAAGGCGGAACGCGGCCGGCGCGCCCGCAGCATGCTGGAGCTGGTCGGACTTGCGTCCTTTGCCGACAAGCGGATCTACGAGCTGTCGGGCGGCATGCAGCAGCGCGTCGGCATCGCCCGCGCGCTGGCCGCCGATCCGCGCATGCTGCTGATGGACGAACCGCTGGGCGCGCTCGATGCCTTCACGCGCGAGCAGATCCAGGAGCTGATCCTGCGGGTGTGGGCGGAGACGCGCAAGATGGCCTTCTTCATCACCCACGAGGTGGAGGAGGCGATCTTCCTCGCCACCAAGCTGATTATCATGACCCCGCGCCCCGGCCGGATCGCCGAGACGATCCCGTTGGATTTCAGCCAACGCTTTCTGGCCGGGCAGGATGCCCGGTCGGTCAAATCCTCCCCCGATTTCATCGCGATGCGCGAACGGGTCCTGGGCTTCATTCACGAGCGCAGCGACCGCCACAGCGACGCCGCCACAGGAGAGGCCGCATGAAACCCACCGTCACGGAAACCATCCTCCCGGATCGGCCGAAGTCCTCCGACGGTCTGGCCGGCATTCCGGCCGGTATGGTGCCGTTGAACCGGCTGCGCCGCCGGATGCAGGGATTCCGGTCGCAGCCGGCGCTGATCAGCATGGCGGCCATCCTGGCGGCGTTGGCGCTGTGGGCGGCACTGACCGGCCAGGGCGTGGTCAAGCCGCTGTTCCTGCCGAAGATCGGGACGGTCTTCCAGGCCTTCCTCGATGCGGTGGACGGGCGGATCGACGGCGCGCCTCTGGCCGAGCACATCGCCATGAGTCTGGTGCGTGTGGTCAGCGCCTTTCTGCTGGCGGCGCTGATTGGCATTCCGGTGGGGCTGGCGACGGGCCTGAGCCCCGCCTTGCGCGCCGCGCTCGACCCCTTCATCGAATTCTACCGGCCGCTGCCGCCGCTGGCCTATCTGCCGCTGGTCATCATCTGGTTCGGCATCGGCGAGACCTCGAAGGTCCTGCTGATCTTCTTCGCCTGCTTCGCCCCGGTGGCGTTGGCTGCCCGGGCCGGCGTGTCGGCGGCGGCGGCCGATCAGGTCAACGCCGCCCGTGCGCTGGGCGCCAGCCGCTGGCAGGTGGTGGTGCATGTGGTGCTGCCGGCGGCCTTGCCCGACATCCTGGTCGGCCTTCGGATCGGCATGGGGGTGGGCTGGACGACGCTGGTCGCCGCGGAGATGGTCGCCGCCTCCACCGGGATCGGACAGATGGTGCTGAATGCCTCCAACTTCCTGCGCACCGACATCGTGCTGATGGGGATCTTCGTCATCGGCGCCTTCGCCGCCCTGTTCGAATTCGGCATGCGCTGGCTGGAACGCCGTCTGGTGCCCTGGAAGGGCAAGGTCTGAGCCACTGAGGGAAGGTATCGGGTCCGATGTCGATGCTCCTCTTCGGGGGCGTGACCTTCCTCGCCGCCGCCTTCCGCGGGGTGACGGGGTTCGGATACGCCCTGATCGCGGCGCTGGGGCTGCTGTTCCTGCCCTCGCCCGCCGCCGGCATCCCCTTCATCCTGGTCAGCGACCTGCTGCTGACCTGCTTCCTGCTGCTGGACCGCGACCAGGGGAGGGTGGATTGGACGGTGGCGGGGCTGCTGCTGGCGATGGGATTCGCCGGCGCGCTGTGCGGCAGCCTGATCGCCGCCGGCCTCGATGAGGGAACCTCGCGGGTGCTGGTCGCGGTGACGATCTTCGCGGCGGCCTGCGTCGCCCTGGTTCGCGAGCCGCCGCGCTGGCTGCGGCACCGGGTGATCGGGGCCGGCATCGCCTTCGTTGTCGGCGTACTGCTTGCCGCCTTCGCCGTCGGCGGGCCGCTGATCGCGGCATGGCTGCTGGCCGGCGGGCGGGACCGGCGGACCATCAAGGGCACGCTGGCGGTTTTCTTCGGCGCGGTCGACGCGCTGAGCCTCGCCGGGCGCGCCATGGTGGGCGCCATCGACCCCGGCGTCGTCGGGCTGCTGGCGACCTTCATCGGTCCCACGCTTGCCGGGTTCGCCGCCGGCCGGCTGCTGTCCGCCCGCCTCAGCTTCGACGGCTGGCGGCGGCTGGCCTCCGGGGGCCTGTTCGCCGTGGCGGTGGCCGGCCTGATCCAAACCGCCGTCACCCTTGGCCTGAGCTTCACCACTCCGTCATGAGGAAAGATCACACGATGTCGAACAACGCCCCGAAAACCGCCACGGCCGGAACGGCGATCGTCACCGGCGCCACTTCCGGTTTCGGCGATGCCATCGCCCGGCGGCTGGTGGCGGAAGGCTGGCGGATCGTCGCCACCGGCCGGCGCCGGGACCGGCTGGACGCCCTGGTCGAGGCGCTGGGCGGCCCGGATGTCGTCCATCCGCTGTGCTTCGACATCCGGGACGAGGAGGCGACGCGCGCCGCGCTGGCCACCCTGCCCGACGCCTTCGCCGACATCTCCGTCCTGGTCAACAATGCCGGGCTGGCGCTCGGCACCGGGGCGGCGCAGGACTGCGACCTGGACCAGTGGCGCACCATGATCGACACCAACGTCACCGGACTGGTGACGATCACCCGGCTGCTGCTGGACCGGCTGATCGCCCGGCGCGGGCTGATCGTCAACCTCGCGTCAGTCGCCTCCAACTGGCCCTATCCCGGCGGCAACGTCTATGGCGGCACCAAGGCCTTCGTGAAGCAGTTCTCGCTGGGCCTGCGCTGCGACCTGTCGGCGCAGGGCGTGCGCGTGACCTCCATCGAGCCGGGTCTGTCGGAAAGCGAATTCACCCTGGTGCGCACCGGCGGCGACAAGGCGGCCTATGACGCGCTCTATGGCGGCGCCAACCCGCTGCAGCCGGAGGACATCGCCGAGACGGTGCGCTGGGTGGTCTCGCTACCGCCGCATGTCAACATCAACAGCGTGGAGATCATGCCGGTGAGCCAGTCCTGGGCGCCGTTCAAGATCCACCGCGACGCGCTTTCCTAATCCCGCCGTAACCGGCACCGCATCCGACCCCTAGGAGATGACCGATGGATGACGTCCTTCGGAACGACGTGTCACGCGTCAACGACATCCGACATGTGATCGAGGCCGACCGTGCCCATGTCTGGCACCATCTGACCCAGCACAAGGGCTTCGAAACAGCCGACCCGCGCATCTTTGTCGAAGGCAAGGGAATGCGGGTGTGGGATGCCGCCGGGCGTGAATATCTCGATGCCGTGTCCGGCGGCGTGTGGACGGTGAATGTCGGCTATGGCCGGGCCAGCATCGCCGACGCGGTGCGCGACCAGCTGGTCAAGCTGAACTATTTCGCCAACTCTGCCGGATCTATCGCCGGCGCCCGCTTCGCCGAAAAGCTGATCGGCAAGATGCCGGGGATGAGCCGGGTCTATTACTCGAACTCCGGTTCGGAGGCGAACGAGAAGGTGTTCAAGATGGTGCGCCAGATCGCGCACCGGCACCATGGCGGCCGCAAATCCAAGATCCTCTACCGCGAGCGCGACTATCACGGCACCACGCTCGGCACGCTGGCGGCGGCGGGGCAGGCACAGCGCCGCGCCCAGTTCGGTCCCTTCCCCGAGGGCTTCGTCGAGGTGCCACATTGCCTGGAATACCGCAGCCAGTACGGCGCGGTGGAGAATTACGGCGAGCTGGCCGCCGACGCCATCGAAGCGGTGATCCTGCGGGAGGGACCCGACACGGTCGGCGCGCTGTGCCTGGAGCCGATCACCGCAGGCGGCGGCGTCATCACCCCGCCCAAGGGCTATTGGGAGAAGGTGCAGGACATCTGCCGCCGCCACGAGGTGCTTCTGCACATCGACGAGGTTGTATGCGGTCTCGGGCGCACCGGCACGTGGTTTGGTTACCAGCATTACGGCGTGCAGCCGGACTTCGTCACCATGGCGAAGGGCGTGGCTTCCGGCTATGCGGCGATTTCCTGCACCGTAACGACCGAGCGGATTTTCGAGCTGTTCAAGGACGAACCCTCCGACCCGATGTCCTTCTTCCGCGACATCTCGACCTTCGGCGGCTGCGTCGCCGGGCCGGCGGCGGCGCTGGAGAACATGCGCATCATCGAAAACGAAAATCTCCTCGCCAACACCCAGGCGATGGGGGAGCGGCTGATGTCCGGCCTGTGGGAGCTGTCGGAGCGCCACCAGGCCGTGGGCGACGTGCGCGGCAAGGGGCTGTTCTGCGGCGTCGAACTGGTCCAGGACCGGGCGACGAAGGAACCGGCGGAGGAGAGGCTGGTGCAGGCGGTGGTCGCCGACTGCATGGCGAACGGCGTCATCATCGGCGCCACCAACCGCTCGCTTCCCGGCCTGAACAACACGCTGTGCCTGAGCCCGGCGTTGATCGCCACCGCCGATGACATCGACCGCATCGTCGCGGCCATCGACGGCGCATTGTCGCGCGTCTTCCGCTGAAGGGCGGCAATTCCCCAAGAGACCGTCGCAAACCTGGGGGGAGGATGATACGGCGCGTCCGGCAGGCAGCGAACCGGGTGTGCGATGAAGTGGCGGGTTAATGGTGGAGGTGACGGGTGAGGACGGCGCGGTGACGCAGCACGTGATCGCCGCGGGTGAGCGCTCCGCAGTCGGCCAGGCGGCGACGCTCGGCCGGTGTGCAGCCGATGCATCGGTCCTTGTCGTGCAGAACCACCCCGTCGACGGTTCGATAGATGCTGTTCACTGGGCAAGCCGCGAGGCAGGGCGGATCGGAACAGTGCATGCAGATATCGAAATGGACCGCTCGCCCGGCTTGCCGTCCCTGGTCGTCACGACGCGGCGGCGGTTCATGCCCCAGGGCAGATCATGCTCGTTCTTGCAGGCGGTGACACAGGCGTTGCATTCGATGCAGCGTTCCGTATCGCTGAGAAATACCATACGCGCCATGGTAGGGCCCTCGGCCTGGATGGCCCCTGGAATGGTCCGTCCGGCAGCCGGCAGCCCTTTGCGAAATGGGACTGCCAGCTGCCGGACGGTGATTACGCGTCCTTCGGCGTGTCGAACACCGTGACCGCCGGAGGCGTGCCCTTGTAGAGCTCGACTTCGGCCAGACAGGTGTGCGCAGAGGTGGCCTGTCCCAGCTTGGACGTCGGGATGTCCGGCGTCAGTACGTTCGGATCGCCGTACTTGCACAGGGTGCCGGGCTTGCCGCCCTCGGCCGGATCGTACCAGGCGCCCTCCTGCAGTTCGATCACGCCCGGCCGGATATCGTCCGAGACCACCGCGCCGGCCAGACACTGGCCGCGGCCGTTGAAGACCCGTACGACGTCACCGGACTTGATGCCGCGGGCTGCAGCGTCGGCACTGTTGATCCGGCAGGGTTCGCGCCCGCCGACGGCATACAGCTCCCTCACCTTCGTGCCGTTCAGCTGCGAGTGCAGACGGAACTGCGGATGGCTGGAGTTGACGTGCAGCGGGTATTTCCGCTCCCG
Source organism: Azospirillum sp. B21 (assembly GCF_008364825.1). Classification (GTDB taxonomy): domain Bacteria; phylum Pseudomonadota; class Alphaproteobacteria; order Azospirillales; family Azospirillaceae; genus Azospirillum. The sequence continues at coordinate 69,621 of NZ_VTTO01000018.1, read as the reverse complement.
CTGGCCCAGCCATTCGCTGGGTTCGAGCCATGTCGGGTGCGGTGGGCAGTCGTCATAGCCCATCTTCTCGATGGCCTTGCAGTAGATCTCGATGCGGCCGGTCGCCGTCGGCAATGCGTTGATGACCGGGTCTTCACGGAAATCGGCGTATTTGGTGCGCCGCACCGCCGAATCCGGCGTCGAGAATTCGACCACGCCGGTCTTGTTCCAGAAGGTGTCGAAATCCGGCATCGGGATCTTCTTGGCGGTCGCCTGCTTCAGCGCGTCCTCATAGATCTCGCGGACGCGCTCCAGCTCCGTCTTGCCTTCGGAGAATTCGGGCTCGACGCCCAGCCGCTTGGCGAGTTCGACGAAGATGTCGTAGTCGTTGCGCGATTCGAAGACCGGGTCGATCAGCTGCTTCATCGCGACGACGGCCTTGCGTGCGACCACGCCCACCCGCTCGATGTCGTTGCGCTCGACGCTGGTGGTGGCCGGCAGCACGATGTCGGCATGCCGCGCGGTCGCCGTCCACTGGAAGTCCTGCACGATGAAGGTCTGGATCTTCGCCCAGGCTTCGACCATGCGGTTGCGGTCCTGATGGTGGTGGAACGGATTGCCGCCCGCCCAATAGCAGAGCTTGATCTCAGGATAGATGTGGGTGCCGCCATTGTGCTGGTAGGTCGTTCCCGGATTCAGCAGCATGTCGACGACGCGGGCGCAGGGAATGCTGGTGGTGCCCTTTTCCTTCGGCCAGGGCTTGATCTCCTTGCGCTTGCCGATCTGCAGCGAACCGGCAAGACCCGGTGCGTTGGCGCTGGGTGTGCCGGCATTGTCCAGGTGGTAGCGCTGGCAGAAGCCGCCGCCCGGCAGGCCGATCTGCCCGACCATGGCGGCCAGCGTCACGAAGGCCCAGGGGAACTGCTCGCCATACTGCTGACGCTGCGGCGTCCAGCCGCTGACCAGCATCGACCGTCCTTTGGTCAGGCGGCGGGCGAGGTCGCGGATCGTGTCCGCCGGCAGCTCGCACAGGGAGGCGGCCCAATCCGCGGTCTTCGGCGTGCCGTCCTTCTCGCCGCGCAGATACTGGGCGAACTGATCGAAGCCGAAGGTGTAGTTCTCCAGGAACTCCTTGTCGTGCAGGTTCTCGACCAGCAGCGTGTGCGCCATGCCCAGCGCCAGGGCGACGTCGGAATGCGGCCGCACCGGCAGCCATTCGGCCCCCAGCATCTTGCAGCCTTCGGTCCGCACCGGATCGATGAAGACGGCCTTCTTCCCGGCCTTCTTCATGGCTTCGAACCAGCCATATTCGCCATGGTCGGGAATGGCCGCCGAGATCTGGTTGTTCTTCAGCGGATCGCAGGCCCAGAAGACGATCAGGTCGGTGTTGTCGAGAATGGTCTGGTGGCTGGTTTGCGGCCCCTCGGCGTCGATCGAGCCCACCACATAAGGCATGATCGCTTCGATCCCGGCCTTCGAGTAATTGCTGGACGACACCACGCTGCCGCCGGTCAGGTTCATCAGGCGCTTCAGCATCGTTTGCGGGTTGCCGACGCGGCCGATCGGACCCCAGCCGTAGGAGCCGGTGTAGATGCCCCAGGGACCGAAATCGGTCTGCACCCGCTTGATCTCGCCCGCGACGAGGTCGAGCGCCTTCTCCCAGCTCACGCGGACGAAATCACCGGCGCCGCGGGTCTCCGGCGCGGCCCCCGGCCCCTTTTCCAGCCAGGCGCGGCGGACCATCGGATAGCGGATCCGCGTCGGCGAATAGACCTGATCCCAGGCGCCCAGCAGCTGCGGGCTGGGGTGCGGGTCCTTCTCCCACGGGCGCAACGAAACGAAGCGGCCCTTCTCGATCTTGGCCCAGAAGGCGCCCCAGTGCGAAGCCTGGAGATACTCGCCGTCCGCCACGGCCGCACTCGCGGGCGCCGCAAAGGCCTTCGACAGCCCGAAGGGCATTCCCGACAGGCTGCCGAGTGCCGCGGCCGCCGACGTCGTCTGCAGGAACCGGCGCCGGGAGATGCGCAGTGTGTCTTGTTCCATCATGAGAGATTTTCCTTTTCAAAAGACTCGGTCGGAAGGCCGGCTGGTCAGGTGGCCAGAGCCAGGGTGCCGTCTTCGAGCAGGTTCGTGAGCAGGGCCGCCAGCGGCGCGTAAAAGCCGGAACGATCGAACCGGGCACAGGCCCGGGCGAGGGTGGGGACCCATTCGACCAGACGCTCGCGCAAGGCAACGGCCTGCCCGTCGGCGATATCGGGCATGCCGGCGCCGGGCCGTATCAGCAGGGCCAAGGCGGACAGTTCGATGGCGACATGATCGGTCGGCTCGGCGAAGCCGTCCGCCGGCTGCAGCCCGCAGGATGCGAGAAGCTCCGCCATGCTGTCCGCCGGCCCCTGGAACAGGCGCCCGGTACCGCGATAGGCAGATTCGAAGGGAGGAGCGCCGGCGGCTCCGCCGATGCCGAGAAACAGCTGGCAGTAGCTGCTGTTGAGCAGCGAAACCGCCTCCTCGTCGGAAGCCGGGGCCAGCACCGCGGCCAGCGCGCGCCGGAGATCGATCGCGTAGAGCGGGTCTGCGCCAAGCGCTTGGAGCGGCCCGAAGCTGCCGTGCCGGCGCAGGGCGCGGATGTCTTCGAGTTCGAGAGGCGCCCCGAAGATGCCGGCAAGTTCGCCGCAGATGTCGGCGAGTTCGGTGGCGGAAAGGGACCGGGCGGACATGGCGTCTGTCTCCGTCTTGATGGGTGGGTTTGGCGCAGCCCAGGCTCAGGAGCCGTGCTTCGCCATGTCCTTTGCCTGGCGCTGGAGGTAGGACTGGAGGTACCGCACGTCTTCGGCGCTGAGCGCGGTGCTGTCCTTCATGTCCTTGATGATCCCGATCCATTGGTTGGCCGGGAAATGGTCGGCATGGGGCTGGCTGTGGCAGGAGCCGCAAGCCGCGCCGGCCATCTCCGCGCCATAGGCATCGAGTGCCGTGCGGTCGGCGGTGAAGGCCGCGCTCTTCACCCAGCCGGTCACGCTGGCCTGCTGCCAGGACAGGCCGGTGTCGGGATCGCTTTCCGCCTCGCCCTGTCTGGCGACGCTGTCGGCCAGTTTCGGCGTCATCGTGATCTGGAAGATGCGCCGGGCCTTGGCTGCCACCAGCAGGCGGCCGGCGCCTTCCTGCAGCCAGCCCTGGACCTCCACCCTGGCGAAGTCGCCCTGGCGCTCCAGAACCTTGGCCTCCGTCAGCGGGAAGACGGTGCCGTCACCCTTGCCGGGGGTCCCTTCGGGCCGTTCGCTGTAGAGTTCGGTGCTCTCGAAGGCATAGAGCGTGCCGGCGGAGCCGCTTTTGGCCGGGGCTGCGTCCTTCAACTCGGTCAGCATCGCCCGGTAGCCGCTCGACATGTCGGGAAGCTTGTGGGCGATGCCCTTGTGGCAGGTGATGCAGGTCTGTCCCTGCTCCATCCCCTTCGCCATGAGGCTCTGGGCCTTCGGGCGCTGCTTATGGACGTCCATGGCGTCCTGGGAATGGCACGACCGGCATTCGCGCGAATCCGTGGCCTCCATCTTGGCCCACACCGTCTTCGCCATGTGCAGCCGGTTCTTCTCAAACTTCTCCGGCGTATCGATCGTGCCGAGCACCGTGTGATAGACGTCCTTCGCCGCGGTGACCTTGGCGATCATCTTGTCGATGAAGGGCTTGGGCACATGGCAGTCGGAACAGATGGCGCGCACGCCCGACGCGTTCTTGAAATGGGGGGAGTTCTGATACTCCTGATAGACGGTCGCCTGCATCGAGTGGCAGGAAACGCAGAACTCCAGCGAGTTGGTTTTTTCGATGACGACCGAGAAGGTCCCCCACGCCGCCAAGGCGCCGCCGGCAGACAGCACCGCCACCGCAACCATCGCTCCGACGCCGACAGGCTTCTTCAGCCATTTCCGTAGTCGTGAGGTCCGACCAAACATTTCGGCTCTCCTGTTCCGTCCGCCAGTTGCGGAATACTTGGATCAGGAGATATCCGGCTGGTATGAATACGCGTTCGTCAGGTTGCGAACAGGATATTAACAGGACGATATGTCGCAGACGGCGCACCAGGGATGTTGAGTATGAATGATTTTCATCTCGTTGTTGTGGAGGACGAGCCGGTCGCCCGTGAAACCCTTGCCGGGTATCTTGAACGGGAGGGTTACCGGATCACCGCGGTGGAGGATGCACGTGGTCTTCATGGCGTCCTTAGCCGGGAACGGGTGGATCTGGTTCTGCTGGACATCCGCCTGCCCGGCGAGGATGGGCTGAGCATCATCCGGGAACTGCGCAGTCGCTCGGGTCTGCCGGTCATTTTCGTGACCAGCCGGTCGGACGAAATCGACCGCGTCCTCGGGCTGGAACTGGGGGCGGACGATTACATCACCAAGCCCTTTTCACCGCGCGAACTGCTGGCGCGGGTCCGCACCGTCCTGCGGCGCAGCACGGACGGTTTCCGGCCGGAGCGGCACAACCTCACGCGGTGCTTCGCCAACTGGACCTTCGACCTGTCCCAACGCATCCTGACCACCACCGATGGGCACGAGGTCCGGCTCACCCGTGGCGAGTTCGAACTGCTCGCCGCGCTGATCCGCCATCCCGGACAGGTGCTGTCGCGCGACACCCTGCTGGACCAGATCAGCCATCGCGACGGACCGCCGAACGACCGAACGGTGGATGTCCTGATCGCACGCCTGCGCCGGAAGATCGAAGCCGATCCGGCCGATCCGCACCTGATCGTCACGGAACACGGGGTGGGCTACCGGTTCGCCGGGCCCGTTCGCTGAGCACGTCGACCCAGGCATCGTGCAGCGCCCTCACGGCCAGCGGAACCTCCGCCGTGATCGCCTCGGCACAGTCGCGAATGCGCTCCGGATGGCTGGCCGCCGCCTGTTCCGCCTGCCGTGCCAACTGCGCCAGTGTCCGCAGGCCGACCTGACCGGCCGCTCCCTTCAGCCTGTGCACCGCGTCGCCGAACGCCCCGGCATCGCCGATCCTGGCGGCTTCCGCCGCCTCGGCGGACAGGGCCGGAGCGGTTGTCGCAAACAGTTCGACGATCCGGCCCGCAAGCTCTTCGCCAAGATCGTTCGCGCGCTCTTCCAGCAGCGTCAGGGTGGTCTCGGACGGTGGCCGGCAGATCGCCTCCAGGGCGCCGATGGACTCCGCCAGTACCCGTTCGATGTCATCCCGGCGGAACGGCTTTTCCAGATAGCCGGTCATGCCCGCGGCGAGGCAATGCTGCAGGCGGTCGGTCGCCACGTCGGCGGTGAGCGCCACGACGGGCACCTCACGACGCGTCACGTGCGGCAGGGCACGGATGCAGCGCGTCAACCCGACGCCATCCAGACCCGGCATGGCGAGATCGGTGATCACGACATCATAGTCGGTCTCAGCCGCCAGCTTCGCCGCGGTACAGCCGTCCGCGGCATGGGTGACCGTGTGCCCCATCCGCTCCAGCATCGTGACGGCAACGGCGGCGTTCACCTCGTTGTCCTCGGCCAGCAGGATCGACAGGCTGGGCAGCGGCTCGGCAAGGGCGGGAAGGCCTGCAACACCGGGGCCCGTTACCGCTTCCGGGACCTCCAGCACGACCGTGAAGGTGCTGCCGCGGCCTGGAACGCTGGTCACGGCGATGTCGCCGCCCATCATCCCGACGATGCGCTTGCAGATGGCAAGGCCCAGCCCCGTGCCGCCGAAGCGCCGTGTGATCGACGAATCGCCTTGCGCGAAGGCGTCGAACACATGGCCGACCGCCTCCGGCGTCATACCGATGCCGGTGTCGACAACCTTGAATTCCAGGCGAACCCGACCCGATCCGGCAGCCTCTTCCAGGCACCGGGCGCTCAGGGTGACGCCGCCGGCGTGCGTGAACTTCACGGCGTTGCTGACAAGGTTCAGCAGCACCTGACCGAGCTTCGCCGGATCGCCCAGCAGCGAGGCAGGCAGGGGCGGATGCTCGCAATGGAAGGACAGGCCCTTGGCAGCGGCCTGGGGCTTCATGGTCGCGGTGACGGTCTGCAGGAGGCTTTCCGGGCTGAAGGGAATGGCTTCCAACTCCATCCGCCCGGCCTCGATCTTCGAGAAATCGAGGACATCGTTGAGGACGGCCAGCAGAAGGGAGCCGGACTTCGAGATCGCGTCGAGCCATTGCCTCTGCCGGTCCGTCAGCGGGCTGTCCTCGAGCAACTGAACCATGCCCAGGATGCCGTTCAGGGGAGTCCGCACCTCGTGGCTCATGGTGGCAAGGAAGGCGGTCTTGGCGCGGTTGAGTTCGTTCGCCTGCCTGATCTCACCGTCCCGCGCCTCGTCGAGCAGGCGATGCAGATGCTGCGCCCGCAGTGCGCCGATCCGCAATTCCTCCAGCGCGCCCGCCATCACCCCCGTCTCGTCCGGATAGCCGGTCGCGGGCACCGGTGCGTCGAACTCCTGCCGCGACAGCCGGCCGATGGTGGCGACCAGCGTCGTCATCGGCTGCGACAGACGCCGCCGCACCACGACGATCGACAATCCTCCAAGCAGGAGGCTGGTCACCGCCAGCCCGGCCATGCCCACCAGCATCAGGAAGGCCTCCGCCTTGCGCTCGTCGGCGCGGGCGATGGCAAGGTCGAGCGCATGCTCGCCGAGCGTCAGGATTGCGTCGTAGGCGGAGACGCACAGTTGCGACCATTCGGCAGCCGGCATGGCCGGCCCCCCGGATCCGTTCAATCCGTGGAGGATCTCGTCCATCCGTGCCTGCACCGCCTCCGTGATGAGGCGGCCGGCCCGAACATCCTCGATCAGCTGAGCAGGCGCTCCGGGACGTCGCAGAATGGTCTCAAGATCCCGCCAGCGGGACGTGTAGGCACCGACATCCTCCCTCCATGCCTCCAGCTGACCGCGATCGAGCGGCACATTGCGCTGGATGTTGGGCCGGAAGGTGGAACACGGGCGTCCATACCGTTCGCGAATGACGTAGGACGACTGCCGCACCTGCACCAGTTCGGCGATGGTGGGGTCGAGCATCCGCACAGTGTTGCCGACCGCGATGGAGGCATCGCCGAGCCGACCGACCACATCGAACATCGCCTGACGCCAGGGTTCCGCCGGGGCCATGTCACGGTCCGTCAGGGGATGCCGCAGCTGCTCCGCGATCAGGACACGCGTGCGCTCGAGAGCGGCGTAGGATTGCCGGGCCGCCTCGAGCATCGAATCCCGTTCCTCGATGCCGGTTTCGCCAATAGAGGCGAGCGCCGATCTGTAGTAGGCATCGACCGTCCGATAGGATTCATGGACCAGCGCGCGTGCATCGTCGTGCGTCAGCACCGCCACGCCGGTCACGCCGACCTCGTAGCGGATACCGGTCATCGACTGGAAAAGGACGCGGTCGGCATGCGTCAAACCGACGATCCGCTGCGCGTCGAGATAGGCGAGCCATTCCTGCCCCGCCAGGAGACTGGTGATCAGGCCCAATGCCAGAATAGACGCCCATTGCAGGGCGAGCACCAGCCGGGCCAGTGAGTGTCTGAACACGCAATATCCTTCCCACCAGGACAGGGCAGGAACTCAGGACGCACCGTGGCGCGATGACACTTAGTAGCACTCTCCTTCAGGAATCCCTGTCGGCCTTTTGACGCAGCGCCCGGCGTTTTGCAGCGAGGCGTCGAGGTGTGGAAATCGCCCGGCCCCACTGCCGATCAGGTGACGCGAATGGAGTTCGGGCATCCGAGGCCGAGCAGTTGCAGGACGGAGGGGATCAGACCTTCGGTCCTGCGTAGCGCCAGCCGGAAGACGGCGCGCAGCATCAGCCTTGTCACGATCGCCAACCCCGCTGTCTACGTGACGATGCCCGATGACGTCCTCCCGGCCTACCGGCATGCGGCAGCACGCCCTTGTGCGTTTGTCCCGCGTCACAGCGCCTGCTGCAACTCCGGCAGGGCCTTGAACAGGTCGGCGACGAGGCCGTAGTCGGCGACCTGGAAGATCGGCGCCTCCTCGTCCTTGTTGATGGCGACGATCACCTTGCTGTCCTTCATGCCGGCCAGATGCTGGATCGCGCCTGAGATGCCGACGGCAACATACAGGTCCGGCGCCACGATCTTGCCGGTCTGCCCGACCTGATAGTCGTTGGGCACGAAACCGGCATCGACGGCGGCGCGGCTGGCGCCCACCGCAGCGCCCAGCTTGTCGGCGATGGCCTCCAGCAGGTGGAAGTTGTCGCCCGACTGCATGCCGCGCCCGCCGGAAATCACGATGCGGGCGGAGGTCAGCTCCGGACGCTCCGACTTCGACAGCTCGGCCGAGACGAAGCTCGACAGGGCCGGGTCGGCCACGGCGGCGACGCTTTCCACCGGGGCGCCGTTGGTGGCGGCGGCAGCCTCGAAGGCGGTGGTGCGGACGGTGACGACCTTCACCGCATCGGCCGACTGTACGGTGGCGATGGCGTTGCCGGCGTAGATCGGCCGCTCGAAGGTGTCCGAAGAGATCACGGCGGTGATGTCGGAGATCATCGCCACGTCGAGCAAGGCGGCGACGCGCGGCAGCACGTTCTTGCCGGTGGAGGTGGCGGCGGCGAGGACATGGCTGTAGCCGGGGGCCAGCGACACCAGCAGGGCCGCCACCGGCTCGGCCAGAGCGTGCTCGTAGGCCGGGTCGTCGGCGAGCAGCACCTTGGCGACGCCGGCCAGCTTGGCGGCGGCATCCGCGGCGGGGGCGGCATTGCGGCCGGCGACCAGGATGTGGATGTCGCCGCCGAGCTTGGCGGCGGCGGTCACCGCATGGGCGGTGGCGGGCTTGAGGCTGGCGTTGTCGTGGTCGGCGAGGATCAGGATGGGCATGGGGCGGGTCCTTGGTTGGCGGGTGGCGAGGTATCGGCTGCGGGCTCCGGATTGCCCCCTCCCCATCCCTCCCCCGCTTTGCGGGAGAGGGGGTAGGACGCTTGTCGGCGTGACGTAAATGCCGAAGCGGCGGAGTTCCCTCTCCCGCGAGAGCGGGGGAGGGTTAGGGAGGGGGCACCCGGTGCAACCAGTCCTCAGATCACCCGCGCCTCGTTCTTCAGCTTGTCGACCAGGGTGGCGACGTCCGGCACCTTGATGCCGGCCTGACGCTTCGCCGGCTCAGCGACCTTTACCGTCTTCAGCCGCGGCGTCACATCGACACCCAGCGCATCCGGCGAAACCGTCTCCAGCGGCTTCTTCTTCGCCTTCATGATGTTGGGCAGTGAGGCATAGCGCGGCTCGTTGAGGCGCAGGTCGGCGGTGACCACCGCCGGCAGCTTCAACTCCACCGTCTCCAGGCCGCCGTCGATCTCGCGGGTAACCGCGACCGTGCCGTCGCCGGCAACGACCTTCGAGGCGAAGGTGCCCTGGCCCCAGCCGAGCAGGGCGGCCAGCATCTGGCCGGTCTGGTTGCAGTCGTCGTCGATCGCCTGCTTGCCGAGGATCACCAGTCCCGGCGCCTCCTTCTCGACCAGGGACTTGAGGACCTTGGCGACGGCGAGCGGCTCGGTGGTCACGTCGGTCTGGACCAGGATGGCGCGGTCGGCGCCCATGGCGAGAGCGGTGCGCAGCGTCTCCTGCGCCTGGGTCGGGCCGACGGACACGACGACGATTTCGGTCGCCTTGCCGGCCTCCTTCAGGCGGACGGCCTCTTCGACGGCGATCTCGTCGAAGGGGTTCATGCTCATCTTCACGTTGGCGGTCTCGACGCCGCTGCCATCCGCCTTGACGCGGATCTTCACGTTGTAGTCGACGACCCGCTTGACGGGGACGAGAATTTTCATGGCAGTCGGTCCTCTTGCGGCTGGGCCGCACATGTGGCGCGGGACAGGATGCGGCGGGCCTTGCGCGCCATCGCTTCGTCGATCATGCGGCCATCGACCACCGAAACGCCTTTGGCGCTTTCCGCCACGATGCGGCGGGCCTGGGCGATCTCGGCTTCGGTCGGGGTGAATGTCGCGTTGATGGTGGATATCTGGCCGGGATGGATTGCCGCCTTGGCCCCGAATCCCAGTGCCAGTGCGGCGGCGGCTTCCCGCTGCATCCCGGCGTTATCGGTCAGATCGAAGAAGGGGGAGTCCACCGCTTCGATGCCCGCCAGCGCCGCGGCATTGATCAGCCGGGACCGCGCGGACAGCAGCGGCTCCCACGCGGTGGCGCAGCCCAACTCGGCGGACAGGTCGGCGGCACCGAAGAACAGGGCGGCCAACCGGGGCGATGCGCAGGCGATGTCCTCCACCGCCGCGACGCCATGGGCGGATTCGATCAGCGCCACCAGCGGCAAGGGCCCGCCCGCTCCGCTCAGAAGCGTGTCGACCCAGCGGATCATCTCGGCACTGTCGACCTTCGGCACGATGACGAAATCCGGCCCGCCATTTTGCGGGCGGCGCATCAGGGCCAGCAAATCCTCGAGACCCTCGGACGTTACCGGTGCGTTGATGCGCAGCGCCCGCAGGATTGGCGCGGCAGGTGCCGCCAGGGCGGTCAACGCAGCATCGCGCGCCGCCGCCTTGTCGGCAGGCGGCACGGCGTCCTCCAGATCGATGATCAGGACATCGGCGCCGGACCGCGCGGCACGGTCGAAGCGGTCCGGGCGCGTCGCCGGGGTGAACAGCCAGCTGCGACGGGGCCGCTGGCCGGCAATTTCTCCGTCTCGAACCGCTTCGCTCATGGCGTGACCGCGAATTCGGCCGTCATGGCGACCTGACCGTCCGAACCGACAACCCATCCATGGATCTCGCCATCCCCCCTCTCCGCCGCGTTCAGCGTGAAGGGCGCGGTGTCGAACAGCGGCCGGCGGGCGCGGAAGCGGAAGCCGGCGACGCTACGGTCGCCGAGATTGCGCAGCACCAGATCCATCAGCAGGGTCGCCGTCAGCGGTCCATGCACCACCAGCCCCGGATAGCCTTCCGTCTCGCGGCAGTAGGGGCGGTCGTAATGGATGCGGTGGCCGTTGAAGGTCAGTGCCGAATAGCGGAACAGCAGCACCGGATCGGGGGTAACGCTGCCGGTCCAGTCGGCCGCGGGCAGCGGATCGGCGGATGCCGGGGGCGCCGCCTCGCCCGGCTTGGCGGCTTCGCGGTAGACGATGTCCTGCTTTTCGCGGATGGCGACGCCGGCATCGGTCGCGATCTCATGCATCACGCTGACGAACACCATCTCGCCCGACCGGCCGGCCTTGTGCTCCACCGATTCGATGGTGGAGGTTCGCCGCATCTCCGCACCGATGGGGATCGGCGCTAGGAAGCGCATGTCGCTGCCGGCCCACATCCGGCGGGGCAGCGGCACCGGCGGCAGGAAACCGCCCTTGCGCGGGTGGCCGTCCTCGGCGATGTCCCGCTGCGGCGTGTTGGGGAGGAAATGCAGCCAGTGGCCGAGCGGCGGCAACTCCCCCGCCGGCCAGGGCGGGGTGTCGTGGTCTAGCGTCGCCGCCAGCCCGGCCAGCGGTGCGGCGGCGGCGGTGTCCGTCCGCCTCTCCACCCGGCCAATCCAGTCCTTCAAATGACCAAACGTCACGGCGCCACTCCGGATGAATGCAGGATTTTTCCCGGATTCATGATGTTGTGCGGATCGAAGGCACGCTTCAGCGTCGCCATCATCTCCAATTCCACCGGGGATTTGTAGCGCGGCATCTCGTCGATGCGCAGGCGGCCGATGCCATGCTCGGCCGAGATCGATCCGCCGAGATCGACGACGATGTCGTGGACGATGGCATTGACCGTCGCCAGCTTCGCCCGCCATTCGGCCGGGTCGCCGTCTTCCGCCTGGATCGGGTTGTAATGGATGTTGCCGTCGCCGAGATGGCCGAAGGAGAAGGGGCGGATGCCCGGACAGGCCCGCTCCAGCGCCGCGTCGGTGCGGTCGAGGAAGCGCGCAACGCGGGAGATCGGCACCGAAACGTCGTGCTTGAAGGACACGCCCTCACGCTTCTGCCCTTCCGGGATGCCTTCGCGGATGCGCCACAGCGAATCGGCCTGGGCCTTCGATGCTGCGACCACGCCGTCCAGCACCTCGCCGGCCTCCATCCCCGCCTCGAGGATGCTTTCCAGCATTTCGGCCAGCCGGTTGCCGGAGTCCTGATCGGCCAGCTCCACCAGCACGTACCAAGGATAGCGGTCGCGCAGCGGATCGGGCACATCCGGCACATGGCGGCGGGCCACGTCGATGCAGGCGCGCTGGATCAGCTCGAAGGTGACGATGCGGTCGCCGGCCACGCCCTTGGCGCGGGTCAGCAGATCGACGGCGTCGCTGGGGGCCGACACGGCCACCAGGGCGGTGGCGGTGGCGCGCGGCAGCGGTGACAGCTTCAGCACCGCGGCGGTGACGATGCCCAGCGTGCCTTCCGACCCGATGAAGATCTGTTTCAGGTCGTAGCCGGCATTGTCCTTGCGCAGGCCGCGCAGCCCGTCCCAGATCCGGCCGTCGGGCAGCACCACCTCCAGCCCGGCCACGAGGTTGCGCATGTTGCCGTAGCGCACGACCTGCACGCCGCCGGCGTTGGTCGCGATGTTGCCGCCGATCTGGCACGACCCTTCGGCGGCGAGGCTCATCGGGAACAGCCGCCCGACGTCGCGCGCCGCGTTCTGGATGTTGGCGAGGATGCAGCCGGCCTCCACCGTCATCGTGTCGTTGTCGATGTCGATCTCGCGGATGCGGTTCAGCCGGTTGGTGGAGATGACGATCTCCGATCCGTCGGCATGCGGCTGGCTGGCCCCGGTCAATCCGGTGTTGCCGCCCTGGGGCACGATCGGGGTGCGGGTTTCAGCGCAGACGCGGACGACGGCGGCGAGAGCCTCGGTGCTGTCGGGCAGCACCACGGCGGGCGACCGGCCGACCCAGCCGTCGCGCCAGGATTCCATGAAGGGCTTCATGGTGTCGGGATCGGTGATCAGGCCGCGGTCGCCGACGATGGCACGGATCGGGGCGAGTACGGCCGTCTCGAAGTCCGGCCGGAGGGCGGTTTGCCCGCTGGTCTGCCCGCTGGTCTGAATGTCGTTCGGCAAGGGAGCTCTCCCTGGGCTTCGGGCCCGCGTCACAGCGCGCGGTAGGCCGTTTTGATGATGGTGTAGAATTCGATGGCCGAGCGTCCCTGCTCGCGCGGGCCATAGCTCGACATCTTCCGGCCGCCGAACGGAACGTGGTAGTCGACGCCCGCCGTCGGCAGGTTCAGCATGGTCATGCCGGCCTGGATGTTCGCCTGGAAATGGCGGGCGTGTTTCATCGAGTTGGTGATGATGCCCGACGACAGGCCGTAATCGGTGTCGTTGGCGACGGCCAGCGCCTCCTCGTAATCCCTGACGCGGATGACGCTGGCGACCGGTCCGAACACCTCCTCGCGGTTGATGGTCATGGCGTTGCTGGTTTCGGTGAACAGGGTCGGGGCCAGGAAGTAGCCGCGCGTCGGCCGTTCCAGGCGCGTGCCGCCCGACGCCAGCCGGGCGCCCTCGTTCAGGCCGGTGTCGATGTATTGCAGGTTCTTGGTCAGCTGGAACTCGTCGATCACCGGGCCGATCTGCGTCTCCGGCAACAGGGCGTGGCCGACGCGCAGAGCCGCCATCCGCTCCACCATCGCGGCGACGAAGGCGTCGTGGATGCTGTCCTCGACGATGAAGCGGCCGGTGGCGGTGCAGCGCTGACCGGCATGGAAATAGGCGCTGTTGACGCCGATCTCGGCGGCGCGCTCCGGATCGGCGTCGCCCAGCACCACCAGCGGGTTCTGACCGCCCAATTCGAGCTGGACGCGGATCATCCGCTCGGCACAGCGCACGGCGATGCGCCGTCCGGTGTTGACGGACCCGGTGAAGGACACCGCGTCCACCGCATCGACCACCGCCGCGCCGACATTCGGACCGGCGCCGATCACCAGATTGAACAGGCCGGCCGGCATGCCGTGCGCTTCGAGAGCCGCTGCGATGATGCGGGTGACGGCGATGGAGATGCCGGGGGTCTTTTCCGACGGCTTCCAGATCACCGCATTGCCGAAGGCCAGCGCCGGGGCGATCTTCCACATCGGCGTGGCGACCGGGAAGTTCCAGGGCGTCACCAGACCGATGACGCCGACCGGCTCGCGGGTCACGTCCACCTCGACCCCCGGCCGCACCGAGCCCAGCGTCTCGCCCGGCGCCCGTAACGCCTCCGCCGAGAAGAAGCGGGCGAGATGGGCGGCGCGGACGATCTCGCCCAGGGCATCGGGGATGGTCTTGCCGCCCTCGGCGGCGGCGATCCGTGCCAGTTCGTCCTTGCCGTCGAACAGCGCGCGGGAGATGGCGTCGAGCACCAGCGAGCGCTGCTCCACCGTGGCGGCGCGCCACTGCGGCTGGGCGCTGCGGGCGGCGGCCACCGCCTCCGCCACGTCGTCGGCCCCGGCCAGCGTATAGGACCCGGCCAACTCGTCGAGATCCGAGGGATTGAAAATGTCGAGCCGGTCGCGGCCCGGCCGCCAGCTGCCGGCGATGAAGTTGGTGATCGGGCGGGTGTCGGGGGACATGTCGAGTCTTCTCCGGAAATCTGTTCGTTCGAGGCGGGGGCGGCGGGCGGGTTCAGCCGGCGCGCGCCACCCGCTCCTTCAGGGCGGTCAGCGCCCACAGCGTCTCGATGGTCGGCACCGCCACGCCGCGGCGGCGGGCCAGGTCCAGGACGGCGGTCACGATGGGGTCGATCTCCATGCTCCGTCCCGCTTCGAAATCCTGCAGCATCGACGGCTTGTGGCCGGGGACGCCGCTGCCGCGGCCGAGCCGCTCGTCGATGTCGTCGGGTAGGTCGACGCCCCAGGCACGCGCCACGGCCAGGCATTCGCGCATCAGCCGGCCCTGGACGGCGGCCATGCCGGGGGCCTGTTCCATGGCGCCTATGGTGGCGCCGGTCAGCACACTGGTCGGGCCGACGGCCATGTTGAGCATCAGCTTGTTCCACAGCGTGACGCGGATGTCGCCGGGAAGGCGGGCGGTGGCGCCGGCGGCGTTGAAGGAATCGACCAGGGCCGCCAGCTTCGCGGCATGGTCTCCGGGCCGGGGGGCGCCGAAGGCCAGCACCGGCATGGCGGTGTGGGCGACGATGCCCGGCTCGACGATGCGGGCGGGGAGAACCTCCATCACACAGGCGGCGACCCGCTCCGGCCCGATCGCGGACCAGATGGCGCCGCCGGGATCGACCACGTCCAGCGGTTCCGGCGTCACGTGGTCCCCGGCGCCGTACAGATACCACCAGGGGACGCCGTTCTGCGCCGCCACCACCAGCGTGTCCGGGCCGCAGAGCGCCGGAAAGGACGACGCCAGCGCCGGCAGCCCGTGCCCCTTGACCGTGACGATCACCACGTCCTGCGGGCCCAGTTCGGCGGCGGAGTCGCTGGCCTGCGGTCTGCACGTCAACGTTCCCTTCGGCGTCTGGACGGTCAGCCCGCGCTCGCGGATCGCCGTCAGATGCTCCCCGCGCGCCAGCAGCGACAGCTGGTGCCAGCCGGTCGCGGCGAGATACCCAGCCAGCGCGCCGCCCACGGCGCCGGCTCCTACGACGGCGATGCGCATGGTGTCATTCCTCCTTGTCTCACTTGAATTCCAGCGGCGGCATGTCGTCGTCCAGGCTGTTGCCCAGCCCCTGGAACTGCTCCTCGATCTGCTTGTCGTCCAGTTTGACCGCGGCGGACTTGTAATGCATGACCATCTGCGGGAAGGCGATCACCAGCGCCACCATCACCAGCTGGATGACGACGAAGGGCACCGCCCCCCAATAGATCTGGCTGGTCAGGACCGGCGCGGTTTCCTTCTTCGTCACCCGGTCGATGTAGGGCAGCTTGGGCGCCACCGAGCGCAGGAAGAACAAGGAGAAGCCGAAGGGCGGGTGCATGAAGCTGGTCTGCATGTTCACCGCCAGGATGATGCCGAACCACACCAGATCGATGCCCAGCCGGTCGGCCGCCGGAGCCAGAAGCGGGATGACGATGAAGGCCAGCTCGAAGAAGTCGAGGAAGAAGGCGAGCAGGAACACCATCACGCTGACGGCGATCAGGAAGCCCATCTGTCCGCCCGGCAATGAGACCATCAGCTCCTCGACCCAGACATGGCCGTTGACGCCGTAGAAGGTGAGCGAGAACACCCGCGCCCCGATCAGGATGAACAGCACGAAGGCCGCCAGCTTCGCCGTCGAGTAGGTGGCCTGACGCACCATGTCGAGACTAAGCCGCTTCTTCATCGCCGCCAGCAACAGCGCGCCGACGGCACCCATGGCGCCGCCCTCGGTCGGGGTGGCGAGGCCGATGAAGATCGTGCCGAGTACCAGGAAGATCAGCGCCAGCGGCGGCACCATGACGAAGGTCGCCTGTTCCGCCATGCGGGAGATCAGCCGCCGGCCGCTGGCCCGCTCCACCAAGGCCACGGCCAGGGCGTAGAGCGCGCCGGCTGCGACGGAATCGCCGATCAGGGCCAGGGTGGACCAGCCGTTCAGCGTCAGCCACGCCGCTCCCGCCGTCAGAACCGCCGTCACCGCGGTTTGAAGCACCAGACGCCGCGCGCCGAAGGTCCGGTTGAAGGTGGCGGCCAGGAAGGCCACAGTCACAGCCACCGACAGCAGCAGCACGACATAGTCGGCGCCGGATTTCACATCGGTGCGGCCCATCACCCAATAGGCGACGGCTCCCGAGAACAGCGCCAGCATGCCGAGCTGCCAGACGCCGCGCGCGCCGTTGGGCTCGCGGTAGGCGATGGCCTCAGGAGGGAGTCCGGGCGCGGAGTTGGGCCAGATCATGGAGACGACGAAGACGTAGAGGGCGTACAGGCTCGACAACAGCAGGCCAGGGACGAAGGCGGCCTCGTACATGTCGCCGACGGAGCGGCCGAGCTGGTCGGCCATGACGATCAGCACCAGCGACGGCGGGATGATCTGGGCCAGCGTGCCGGACGCGGCGATGATGCCGGATGCCAGACGGCGGTCGTAGCCGTAGCGGAGCATAATCGGCAGCGAGATCAACCCCATGGAGATGACCGAGGCGGCGACCACGCCGGTCGTCGCCGCCAGCAGGGCGCCGACGAAGATGACGGCATAGGCCAGGCCGCCGCGGATCGAACCGAACAGCTGCCCGATGGTGTCGAGCAGATCCTCGGCCATGCCGGAGCGCTCCAGCACCAGTCCCATGAAGGTGAAGAAGGGCACCGCCAGCAGCACGTCGTTGTTCATCGTGCCGTAGACGCGCTCCGGCAGGGCCTGGAACAGGTCGGGGCGAAACAGGCCAAGCTCGATGCCGATCAGGCCGAACAGCAGGCCGTTGGCGGCGAGCGCGAAGGCGACCGGATAACCCAGCAGCAGCATGACCACCAGCACGCCGAACATGATCGGCGCCATGTTGTGGCCGAACCAGCCGCGCCAGCCATCCTGTTCGGCGAGCGCGCCAGCCCCCGGCACCGGAAGCACATAGAGCGCCACGGCGACGGCGGCCAGCAGCAGCAGGGAGATGACGGACAGCCGGGCGGTGCGCGTCGAAAGGGAGGGGGAGGTCGTGCTCATCGCGCGTCTACCGGCTGGGAAGGGTGTCGGGATGGGCGGTTCGCTCGCGCTCGGCGGCGAGCAGCCGCTCGGCCTCGGCCTCGGCGGCCGCCTGATGACCCCCGGCCCGCTGATTGGCATCCTCCAGATGGCCGGCCATGATCGCGGCGCGCTTGACCAGCTCGGACAGGCCCTGGACGAACAGTACGGTGAAGCCCAGGGGGATCAGCAGCTTCGCCGGCCATTGCGGCAAGCCGCCCGCGTTCATCGATTGCTCTTCGATAGTGAAGGAGGCGAGTGCGAAGGGCCAGGAGGTGATCATCATCACGAAGCTGAAAGGCAGCAGGAAGGCGATATGGCCGAACAGGTCGATGCCGTCGCGCGCGCGCTTTCTCAGCATCGCGTTGACGATGTCGATGCGGATGTGTTCGTCGTCCCGCAGCGTCCAGGGGGAGCAGAGCAGGAACACGGCGGCGAACAGCACCCATTGCAGTTCGAGCCACGAGTTGGAGCTGACGTCGAACAGCTTGCGGACGACGGCGTTGACGGCCGACACCAGGATCGCCAGCAGGATCAGCCAGGATATCGTCTTGCCCAGCCACGCGGTGACCGTGTCGACCAGTTGGCAAGCCCGCACGAGGGCCGTCATCAGGGGGGAGGGGGGTGGTCTCGTCATGGGGGCAGCTTCTCCCGGAAGACCGGTCGCGAACGCCGCGACGACGCCACGGCCGGGAGCGGCTGTGCCGCCACCCGGTCATGGCTGGGATATCGCACGGAGAGACGGCGGATCAGCGCCGGGTCAGGCGAAGGGTGGCACTGTCGTAGGCATATTCCGATGCCTGGAGCCACAGGTTCGAATCGTTCTGGAAGCGGCGGTAGCTCTCGTAGAACTTCTTGAAGGCCGGGTTCTTTTCCGACAGCTCGTCATAGAGGTCCATCGCCGCCTTGTGGCTGGCCTGCAGCACGTCCTGCGGGAAGGCGCGCAGCTTGGCGCCGCTGGCGACCACGCGCTTCAGGGCCGCCGGGTTCAGCACGTCGTAGCGCGCGACGCTGTCGACGTTTGCCAGCGCCGCGGCCGCGGTCAGGGCAGCCTGATAGTGTTTCGGCAGGCTGTTCCAGCGGTTGGTGTTGATGAAGAAATGCTGGAGCGAGGTGCCGTCCCACCAGCCCGGATAATAATAGTTGGGCGCGATCTTGTAGAGCCCGAGCTTTTCGTCGTCGTAGGGACCGTTGAACTCCGCGGCGTCGATGGTGCCGCGTTCCAGCGCCGGGTAGATGTCGCCGCCGCCGACCTGCTGCGCCACCACGCCCAGCTTGGCCAGGATCTGGCCGCCCAGGCCGGAGATGCGGAACTTCAGACCCTTCAGGTCCTCGACACTCTTGATCTCGTTGCGGAACCAGCCGCCCATCTGGGAGCCGGTGTTGCCGCCGGCAAGCGCCTTCAGGTTGTAGCCGGCATAGAACTCCTCCAGCAGCTTGCCGCCTTCGCCGTGATAGAACCAAGCGTTCTGCTGGCGGGTGTTCAGGCCGAAGGGCAGGCAGCAGCCGAAGGCGAAGGCCGGATCCTTGCCGACATAATAGTAGGACGCGGTATGGCACATCTCGACGGTGTCATTGCTGGCGGCGTCCAGCGCCTGCAGCGCCGGGACCACCTCGCCGGCGGCGAAGACCTGGATCTGGAACTTGCCGTCTGTGGCCTCGGCGACGTTCTTCGCCATCACCTCGGCGCTGCCATAGAGCACGTCGATGTTCTTCGGGAAGCTGGACACGCAGCGCCAGCGGATCGTCGGCTCCGACTGTGCGATGGCCGGGGCCGCAAGCGTGGAGGCACCGGCGGCGACGGCGGCACCCTTGAAGAATTGACGGCGCTTCATGCTGTTGTTCCTCCCGAAGTTCTTGTTGTGTGACGGCACGATATCGGCTGAACCTCCGCGGCCGCTGTCGTCGCCAAGACATCCGTCTGTTCGGCAAGGAGCAGATTGACATCCTGTTTTCTAACGACTGACGGCGGGGGCGACGTCTCCTTGCTCGCGGGGTCCGTGGAATTGGCGGTGTCTGTTCCTGGGGACGATGGCAACTGGCCGACAACGGCCGGGTCCATGTGGTGACCCTGACAGTGGAGCAAGCGGCCGCACAGAGGAATGTGTTTCGTGGGCATACCAGCCATAAGCCAAGCAAGCCATCAGCCACACAAACTGTTTCGGCCGAGCCCCGCGGTGCCCTGCGAAACCGGGGTGGGTGCTGACGGTTTGCTATGCCCGCAATGAATATCTGTTACAGGCACGCCATGCGCTCCGCGACGGGCGGCCGATCGATAGTCTGTGGCGAACTGTTCCCAACCGCCTCAAACGACGGATGTTCAACCGCATGAACGGTAAGCGCCATGTCTAGGCCGTCCTCTCCGCTCAACGCCGCCGGGGCCGCCTATCTCGAAGCGTTGCAGGAGCGCTTCCGCGACGATCCTGCGTCGGTGGACGTGAGCTGGCGCGCCGTCTTCCAGATCCTGGACGAACTGGGCGCGGTCACTCCGGCCTTGCCGGCATCCGGCGGGCCGGCGACCGATCGGCTGTCGCTGCAGCAGGAGGAAATCCGCCAGCGCGGCCATGCCGCCGCCGCCCTCGATCCGCTGGGCCGTACCGCGCCTCCCGCCGGGCCGGCGTCCGAGGATGCGGAGACCTTGCGGCTGCGCCGGCTCTATCAGGGCACGCTGACGCTGGAAACCGCCCATATCGACGATCCGGCTCTGCGGTCCTGGCTGCGCGACGCCTATGAGGGGACCGCTGCCGCCCCATCGGCGGAGGCACGTCGCCGGGCGATGTCGCTGCTGAGCGCGGCGGAGGAATTCGAAAGGCTGCTCGGCACCCGCTACCCGACGAAGAAGCGGTTCGGCGCGGAGGGAATGGAGACGTTGATTCCGCTGCTGGACCGCATCCTCGCGGCAGCGGCTGCTGCGGGCGTCACCGAGGTGCAGGTCGGAACCATGCATCGCGGCCGGCTCAGCCTGATGGCCAATGTGCTGGGCAAACCGCTGGTCGAACTCTTTGCCGGCATCAAGGGCATGCATCCCTTCCAGGCCGACCCGCCGGTTCCCGCCGACGTCCCCTATCACATGGGGGTGGAAAGCAGCCTGTCCTTCGGGGAAGGAACACTGGCGTTGACCCTGTCCCCCAACCCGTCGCATCTGGAGGCGATCAATCCGGTCACCCTGGGCCGTGCGCGGGCGCGTCAGGATCTGGTCCGGGAGCAGGGCGGCGAGGCTCGCCAGGTGTTGTGCGTGCTGCTGCACACCGACGCGAGCGTGATCGGCCAAGGCAGCGTGACCGAGGCGCTGCAACTGTCCGGCGTCGCCGGCTTCACCGTTGCCGGCACCATCCATATCATCGTCAACAACCAGATCGGCTTCACCACCGAACGCGACGAGGCGCGGACCTCCCTCCATTGCACCGGGCTGTGGAAGGCGGTGGACAGCCCTATCCTGCACGTCAACGCCGACGATCCGGACGCGGCGCTGCAGGCTGCCGACCTCGCGGTCGCTTTCCGGCAGACGCACGGGCGCGATGCGGTGATCGACCTCGTCGGTTACCGCCGCAACGGTCACAACGAGATCGACGAGCCGCGCTTCACCCAGCCGTTGGACTACGCGGCGATCGACGCCCACCCGCCCGTACGCGTGCTCTATGCCGGGCGTCTGGCCGCCGAAGGGGTAGTCGGGGAGGGCGCCGTCGAAGCGCTTGCCGCCGGGCACAAGGCCCGCTTCCAGGAGGCGCTTGCCGCCGCCGCCGATCACCGGCCGAACCATGACGGCTTCCCAGGCGGACGCTGGGCGCCGTTCGCTTCCGGCGGATCGGCTGCCGTCGAACCGGACACCGGCATCGGTCCCGACCGGCTGCAGGCCCTGCTGGCGGCGCTGGCCGCCATCCCCGGCGGACTGACGGTCGACCGCAAGGTGGAGCGCGTCATCCGCCGCCGCGCCGAGGAGCCGCTGGACTGGGCGACCGGCGAGGCGCTGGCCTTCGCCACGCTGCTGGCCGACGGGGTGCCGGTGCGGCTGACCGGCCAGGACGTGGTGCGCGGCGCCTTCTCCCACCGGCATTTCGCCCTGACCGATGCGGTCACCGGGAAGCGCCATGTCACCCTGAACCATCTGGGCGTCACCCAGGCCCGCTTCGACGTGGTCAACAGCCCGCTGTCGGAATATGCCGTGCTCGGCTTCGAATACGGCTACAGCCTGGAGCGGCCCGACGCGCTGGTGATCTGGGAGGCGCAGTTCGGCGATTTCGCCAACGGCGCCCAGATCATGATCGACCAGTTCGTCGTCAGCGCGGAGGACAAGTGGCGCCAGCCCTCCGGCCTCGTCATCCTGCTGCCGCACGGGCTGGAAGGGCAGGGGCCGGAGCATTCCTCCGCCCGGCCGGAGCGCTTCCTCCAGATGGCGGCGCGCGACAACATCCGCATCGCGCATCCGTCCACCCCGGCAAACTACTTCCACCTGTTGCGCCGGCAGATGCTGCGGCGCGACCGCAAGCCGCTGGTGGTGCTGAGCCCGAAGACCCTGCTGCGCTTGCCGGCGGCGGTGTCGGCGCTGGCCGACTTCGCGTCCGGCACCGGGTTCCAGCCGGTCGTCGTCACCGCCGGCGAGCGCGTCAGTCGCATCCTGCTGTGCAGCGGCAAGCTGGCTTATGAGCTGGAGCGGGAACGCGCCGCCCTGGGTGTCGAGGATGTGGCGGTGGTGCGGCTGGAGATGCTGTATCCGTTGCCCGAGGCCGAACTGTCGGCTCTGTTCCGCCGTTGGCCGGACGCATCCTGCCTGTGGGTGCAGGAGGAGCCGGAAAACCTGGGCGCCTGGACCTACCTCGACCGCCGGCTGGAGGCATTGCGGGGGGCTGCCGGCTGTGCCGAGCCGCGCGTCGCCTGCGTGGCCCGTGCCGAGGCGGCCTCTCCCGCCGGCAGCTTCCACGGCGATCACGACGCCGACCAGCGCCGGTTGGTTGAGCAGGCCTTCGCCGGAGTGGCCGCCGCCGGAATCGAGGCCTCCCTGCCGTCCCGCGGAAAAGCGGCAGCGGAGTGACGAGCCGCCCGTCTTCAGCGACAGTTTGACCTGATAGCAAACACCGTACAACGAACACCGGGGAAACGCGCCGATGTCTTCCACCTTGAGCACCGTCAGCCCGTCCGAAGCCCATCCGCATCTGCTTCCCGACTTGCTGCAGGCCACGGCCTCGGCGCTCGACGCGGTGGCGCAGTTGGCTGAGGCGGCGGAGCGCGGCGTCGCGGCGCTGGTGGCGCCGGATGGGCGCGTGGACGCCGCACTGCTCGACCGCCATCAGGTGGCGGCGCATGGCTTCGCCTGGGTCGCGACCTATGCCGCGGCATTGCGCCAGATGCGGGGCTGGGCGGACCGGCTGGATCACGCCGGCCGGCTGGGCGAACTGGAAGCGGCCATGCTCCAGGCGGCGTTTGGCGAGTATCTGGCCCAGCTCGACGGCGGTCTGGCGATGAGCCAGGGCGAAATCGTCCGGCCCGCCGATTTCGGGCTGGGCGAGGCGGAGCGGGACGCCTTCCGCACCGAGGCGGTGCGCCGGCTGATCGCCGCCGGCAACGCCTCCGGCCTGCGGCTGCGCATCGCCGAACTGCTGACCGATGCGCTGCATGGCGGCGGCTTCGGCGACGCGGCCCTAGAGGACGAGGCGCTGGACATGGTCCGCGACCAGTTCCGCCGCTTCGTGGCCGACGCGGTGGAGCCGCATGCCCACGACTGGCATCTGAAGGACGAGCTGATCCCACTTGCCGTCGTCGAGCAGATGGCGGAGATGGGCGTGTTCGGCCTGACCGTGCCGGAGGAGGACGGCGGGCTGGGCATGGGCAAGCTCGCCATGTGCGTGGTGACGGAGGAACTGTCGCGCGGCTACATCGGCGTCGGTTCTCTCGGCACCCGTGCGGAGATCGCGGCCGAACTGATCCGCATGGGCGGCACCGCCGAACAGCGGGCGCGCTGGCTGCCGCGCATCGCGTCGGGCGAGATCCTGCCGACCGCCGTGTTCACCGAGCCCAACACCGGGTCCGACCTGGGCAGCCTGCGCACCCGCGCGGTGCCGGACGGCGACCTCTACCGCGTCACCGGGGCGAAGACCTGGATCACCCATGGCAGCCGGTCGGATCTGATGACGCTGCTGGTGCGCACCGATCCGGACGCCCCCGGCTATCGCGGCCTGTCGATGCTGCTGGCCGAGAAGCCGCGCGGCACCGAGGATGATCCCTTTCCGGCGGAGGGCATGAGCGGCGGCGAGATCCCGGTGCTGGGCTATCGCGGCATGAAGGAATATGAAATCGGCTTCGACGGCTTCGCCGTCCCCCGCGAGAACCTGCTGGGCGGCGTCGAGGGCCAGGGCTTCAAGCAGTTGATGGCGACCTTCGAATCCGCCCGCGTGCAGACCGCCGCCCGTGCCGTCGGCGTGGCGCAGAACGCCATGGAGCTTGGCCTGCGCTATGCCCAGGAGCGCGTCCAGTTCGGCCGTCCGCTCGCCGCCTTCCCGCGCGTCGCCGGCAAGCTGGCCTGGATGGCGGTGGAAACGATGATCGCCCGCCAGCTGACCTATTTCGCCGCGCGGGAGAAGGACAGCGACCGTCGCTGCGACATCGAAGCCGGCATGGCGAAGCTGCTGGCTGCGCGCGTCGCCTGGTCGAACGCCGACAACTCGGTGCAAATCCATGGCGGCAACGGCTACGCCGTCGAATATCCGGTCAGCCGGGTGCTGTGCGACGCCCGTATCCTGAACATCTTCGAAGGAGCGGCGGAAATCCAGGCCCAGGTGGTCGCACGTGGATTGCTGTCGCGCCGCAATTGAGGGGTGCCGGGCGGGCGGAACTGACCTGTCGCGACCACGCTTGTATCATACCGGCGTATTCGCTATCCGACGGGGAGGACTGAAAGGACAAGGCCGCCCGCGATGGAACTTCTGGAACTGCGCTATTTCGTTCAGGTGGCCGATCTTGGCAGCTTCTCCAAGGCCTCGGTCAAGCTGGGCATCACGCAGCCGGCGCTGAGCCGGCAGGTCCAGAAGCTGGAGCACGAGCTGCGCACCAGCCTGTTCTACCGTCATGGACGCGGCGTGTCGCTGACCCAGCAAGGGCGCAAGCTGTACGACGTGGTCCGCCATCTGCTGGGCGCGCTGTCGGAGATCAAGGAGGAGATCCAGGACCAGTCGGAACGGCTGACCGGGTCCGTCACCCTGGGTCTGCCCCCATCGATCTGCGCAACGCTGGGGGCGCCGCTGGCCCGCCGGTTCCACGAGAACTATCCCGACGCCACGCTGCGCATCCACGAGGTGTTCAGCGGCACGCTGCTGGAATGGGTGGAGGGCGGACGCCTCGACCTCGCCGTCCTTTACGACGCCCGGCGCGGGCGCAGCATGCTGTCGTCGCCGCTGCTGGTGGAGAACCTGCTCCTGGTGCAGTCGGCGAAGGACGCCGGTGCCGGCAACGACGGGCCGGTCGAGGTGGAGATGCTGGCCGACCTGCGTTTCGTGCTGCCCGGCCTGGAAAACGGCCTGCGCCGGGTGGTGGATGCGGCGGTGCGCCGGGCCGACATCGATCTGCAGGTCGATATGGAGATCGACTCCGTCACCGCCATCAAGCAATTGGTGGAGGAGGGAATGGGATCGACCATCCTTCCCTTCGGCGCCGTCCACCGCGAGGTGCGCCAGGGCCGGCTGATCGCGCGCGAGATCACGTCTAAGGACATGCATGCCATGCTGGTCACCGCGACGCCGCTGCATCAGCCGGTATCGAAGGCGACTCGCGCCCTGCTGCGGCTGATCCATGTCGAAGTCGTCAAATGCGTCGCCAACGGCGTGCTGAAGGGCAAGGTCGTCGCTCCCGGCAGCGCGGGGGAGGACAGCGCGCTTTGAAGGAGACTTTTGGAGGCGCCTGGGGCCGTGTTCCACCCCGTTATGCTTTGGTTGCTGATAGCAGTTATGACGGATGGTCCATAGCACGGCCCGTTCGGCGCGGATAGCCTCCCCCCATCACCACATAATTCCCTGGGGAAGGAACCGAGAATGACGAAGCGCCTGGACGGCAAGGTTGCCCTGATCACCGGGGCGGCGCAGGGCCTGGGTCTTGCGATGGCCGAGACCTTCGTGCGCGAGGGCGCCCGCGTGGCGGTCGTGGACATCAACGGCGACGCCGCCCGTGCGGTGGCGGAGCGGCTGGGCGAGGCCGCCATCGGCATCGCCGCCAACGTCACCAAAACCGCCGATGTCGAGATGACCATCGCCGCCACGGTCGAGAAATTCGGGCGCCTCGACATCCTGGTGAACAATGCCGGCTCCACCCATGCCAACGGCCCATTCGAGACCGTGACCGAAGAGGAATTCGACCGCGTCTTCGCCCTGAACGTCAAGTCGATCTACCTCTATTCCAAGGCGGTGGTGGCGACGATGCGGGCGCAGAAGTCCGGCGTGATCCTCAATCTCGGCTCCACCGCCGGGTTGCGTCCGCGTCCTGGCCTGGTCTGGTACAACGCCACCAAGGGCGCGGTACACAACATCACCCAGTCGCTGGCGCTGGAACTGGCGCCCGACAACATCCGCGTCTGCGCGCTGGCTCCGGTCGCCACCGAAACGCCGCTGCTCGCCACCTTCATGGGCGGCGACACTCCGGAGAAGCGGGCGCGCATGCTGGGCATCGTGCCGCTCGGCCGCCTGGGCCAGCCCTCCGACGTCGCCAACGCCGCGCTGTATCTCGCCTCCGACGAGGCAGCCTTCATCACCGGCGTGGTGCTGGAGATCGACGGCGGCCGGTGCGTGTGAGGATGGGTCGTGCAAGGTCGGGGCGCGTCCGCGCTCCGATCTGACTCAGTCCCATCCCCCTCTCCATCCACCGCGAGCGGAACCCGTCTCCCATGTCCTCGCTACTTTCCGATCTGCGCATCGTCGAAGTCTCGGCCTTCGTCGCGGCTCCGCTGGGCGGCATGACCCTGGCCCAGTTGGGCGCGGAGGTGATCCGCATCGACCCCATCGGCGGCAACATCGACCACCGCCGCTGGCCGCTGGCGCCCAACGGCACCAGCCTCTATTGGACGGCGCTGAACAAGGCGAAGCGGTCGGTCACCTTGGCGCTCGACAAGCCGGAGGGGCGGGAGATCGCCCAGGCCATCATCACCGCGTCGGGCGAGGATGCCGGTTTTCTGCTGACCAACCTGCCGGCCAGCGGCTGGATGGGTTACGAGGCGCTTTCCGCCAAGCGCGACGACCTGATCATGATGCGGCTGACCGGCAATCCGGACGGATCGGCCGCGGTGGATTACACGGTCAACTGCGCCGGCGGATTCCCGATGGCGACCGGCAGGGGAGGGGAACCGGTGAACCATGTTCTGCCGGCCTGGGACGTGGCGGCCGGTCTCTACCTCGCCACCGGGCTGCTGGCCGCCGAACGGCATCGACGCCGCACCGGCCGGGGGCAGGAGGTGACGGTGGCGCTGGCCGACGTGATGCTGGCGACCGTCGGCAATCTCGGCTACCTCGCCGACGTCCGGGTGAACGGCACCGTGCGCCAGCCGATGGGCAACGACCTGTACGGCGCCTATGGCCGCGACTTCCCCACCGCCGATGGGCGGCGCGCGATGGTCGTCGCCATTTCCAACCGACAGTGGAAGGCGCTCGGCAAAGCGACCGGGCTGGCCGACAGGTTGGCGATGATCGGCCCGCTGATGGGCGTGGACATGGATGACGAAGGCGGACGCTTCCAGGCCCGCGATGCGATCTCCGCCGTGCTCGCCCCCTGGTTCGCCGCGCGCACGCTGGCGGAGGTGGAGGGCGCGTTCGCCGGCTCGGGCGTGCTTTGGGGGCCCTACCGCGATTTCGGCCAGCTCGTCGCCGAGGACGCACGCTGCTCCACCGCCAACCCGCTTTTCCGTGAAATCGACCAGCCCGGCGTCGGGTCGCTGCTGGTTCCCGGATCGCCGCTCGGCTTTCCGGGCATGGGCGGGCGCACCGATCATCGCCCGGCCCCCCGTCTGGGGCAGGACACCGACGCGGTGCTGGCCGATCTGCTGGGGCTGCCTTCCGCGGAGATCGGCCGCCTTCATGATGCGGGCATCGTCGCGTAGGTCGCCGGGGTGCCTGGGCAGGCATGCCTCATGCCGCCGGAGAGGCCGATGCGGGTGTGCGGAAAAGCCGGCCACGGTCATCCAGCGGATCCATGACGCCGGCAAGGCGCAGGCTGTGCCAGGCCAGCGCGTGGTTGCTTGAGGTGACCGGCTTGCCGGTGCGCGCCTCCAGCGCCTCGACCGCCTCGGCGACGCGCAGGCTGGTGCAGGAGACGAAGACGGCGTCCACCTCCGGGTGGGTGGCGGCCTGCTCGACCGCGGCGGCGATGGAGTCCGGAGCGATGCGCGCCGCGACCGTATCGTCGGGCTCGTCGAAGATCGCCAGAACCGGCACCCGATAGCCGGCCTTCACGAAGTAATCCCGCATCGCTTCGCCGACGCTCCGCTGGTAGGGCGCGACGAGGCCGATGCGCCGCGCGCCCAGGGCGGCGAGGGCGGCATCCACCGCCTCGACCGGGGTCGTGGTGGCGATGCCTGGCCGCGCCTCGCGGATCCGTTCGCGCACGCACTCCGGACCGATCACCATGCTGCCCGAGGTGCAGCCGAAGGCCACCACGTCCAGCGGCAGCTCGGGCAGGATCAGGCGGGTCGTCGGGGCGATGTCCTGCTCCATCCGGGCCAGCGTTTCCGGCACGATCTCCTTGTCGTTCCACAGACGCGCGTTGTAGACGGCGACCCCCGGTTGGCCGAGCAGGAAGCGCCATTCATGCTCGATGGTCTGGTCGGTGGCGAGCACCAGCAGCCCGATGGCGGCGCGGGCGGCGAGGCCGCCGTCGGTCGCGAAGGGCAGGACCACGGTGGCGGTTGGGGCGGCGTTTGGGGTGGCGGCCGGGGAAACGCCGCCGCCTTCGTCAACGGTGATGTTGGTATCCATCTCGGGAGGTCTCCCATTGGCGTGGGCGCGCCGCCATGGACGCGGCGCCGCCCGCGCGTCTGTCAGTGGACGGCCTGCATGCCGTCGAGCGGAATGGCCGGAGTGCGGCCGGCGATCAGGTCGGCGGTGATCCGGGCCGACCCGCAGGACATGGTCCAGCCCATGTGGCCGTGCCCGGTGTTGAGAAACAGGTTGCGCTGGCGCCCGCGTCCAAAGATCGGCGTCCCTTCGGGTGTCATCGGCCGCAGCCCCGCCCAATAGCTGGGCCGGCTGTAGTCGGCCGCGTCGGGGAAGAGGTCGCGCGCCGCCGCCAGCATGGTCTGGAAGTCGGCCGGGCTGTGACGCTTGTCGTAGCCGGCGAAATCGGCGGTCGCGGTGATGCGCAGACGGTCGCCCATCGGCGCGTAGGCGACGAGGTTCTCCTCGTCCACCCCGCCGATGCGCGGCGTGTTGTTGCGCCCCGCCACCGGCACGGTGACCGAATAGCCCTTGATCGGGTAGATCGGCAGCGACAGGCCGAGCGGCTTCGCCAGTGCCGCGCTCTGGCAGCCCAGCGCCAGCACATAGGCGTCGGCGGTGAGCCTGCCCTTGTCGGTGAGCAGCCCGGACACCTCGCCGGCGGCGGTCTCGACGCCGCGGATCGTCGTGCCGTAGAGGAAGCGCACGCCGCGCTCCGCGCACCAGTCCGCGAGGTTGCGGGTGAACAGCCGGGCGTCGCCGCTCTCGTCGGACGGCGCATAGATGCCGCCGACGATGCGGTTCTTGGTCGGCAGCAGGGCCGGGTCAATGGCGGCGGCGCGGTCGCGGTCCACCACCTCCAGCGGCAGGCCGTTGTCGGTCAGGATCTTCATCTTGGCGACCCCGGCCTCGAAGGCCGCGGGGGTGCGGTAGAGGTAGAGCAGACCGCCCTTGGCGCCGTCGAAGGCGACCCCGGTGTCCTCGACCACCTCATGCAGCATGTCCTGCGAATAGAGGCTGAGCCGCACCTTGCGGGCGGTGTTGACCGCCACCCGATCCGCCCGGCAGTTGCCGAGGAATTTCAGCGACCAGGACCACAGCGCCGGATCCAACCGCAGCCGGAAACGCAGCGCCTGGTCGTTGCGCCACAGCGACTTCAGCAGGATTTTCGGGGCCTTCGGCGACGCCCAGGTGTAGGCGTGGCCGGGCGCCACCAGCCCCGCATTGGCGAAGCTGGTCTCGTCGGCCGCCCCGTCATGCCGTTCGACGACGGTGACCTCGTGTCCGTCCTTGAGAAGGCAGTAGGCCGTCGTCACCCCGACGACCCCGCTGCCCATCACGATGACCTTCATGAAAGCCTCCCTGGGATGCACGCTTCCCCGGCCGGGGCGGTCACAGCGACGCGGTCACCTGGATTTCGACGGTGAACTGCGGGGCGGCGAGCTTGGCCTCGACGCAGGCGCGCACCGGCGTGTTGCCGGAGGCCACCCAGGCGTCCCACACCCCGTTCATCTCGGCGAAGCCGGCGATGTCGGCGAGCCAGATGGTGGCGGTCAGCAGCTTGGTCTTGTCGGTGCCCGCAGCGGCCAGCAGTTCGTCGATCCGGCCGAGGATGTCGGTGGTCTGCTCGGCCACGGAGGCGCCCGGCGCCCGCAGCGCCACCACGCCCGCGGTGTAGACAAGACCGCCGCAGACGACGGCCTGGCTCATGCGCGGGCCGACCTCGATACGCTGGATGCTCATGATTGTCTCCTATAACGCCTGCGGACCGGATGGCGGCACCGCTTCTCCCAAGCACGATACGTAACTGTATACAGAATAGTCCACAGAATTCTCTCCGATGCTGCATCGCCTATAAATCGGGCCTAAATCTTGTGCAGTTGCACAAATGATTGCCTAACGAACAATTCCGTTGACGGGGCAATGAGCGTGGCGATACGCTTAAGTGTATACAGATTGTCATTCAGATTAACGTTCACCGTCAGGGAGATGTGCGATGGCGAGGATGAATGGCTTGCCCCGGGTCATGAGCAGCGGCCTGACCCGGCGTTCCGCGAATGGGGCGCTGCTGGGCGCGATGGCGCTGGCGCTGCTGGGTGGCGGCGCGGCGCGGGCGCAGGACACGGTGACCCTGGGCGCCGTCCTGCCGCTGAGCGGCGCCAGCGCCACCATCGGCGAGGACCAGCGCCGCGGCATCGAACTGGCGGTGGACAAGGTCAACGCCGATGGCGGCGTGCTGGGCCGCAAGCTGGCGGTCGCGGTCGAGGATTCCGGCGGGCGGGCACAGAGCGCCATCGACGCGGCGCGCAAGCTGGTGTCCGTGTCGAAGACCCCGGTGGTGATCGGCGAGTATTCGTCGGGCAACACCATCCCGGTCGGCCAGTATCTCCAGCGCGAGGGGATCGTCCACATCAATCCCGGTTCCTCCTCGCCGGTGATCAAGACCATCGGCGACCGGTCCTTCAGCACCATCGGGCTGGACGACGTCGCCGGAAAATTCACCGCAGAGGCCGTCTACGGCATGGGCCACCGCAAGGCGGTCTTCCTCGCCCCCAACAACGCCTATGGCCAGGGCGTCTACACCGAGACGAAGGCGGCGTTCGAGGCGCTGGGCGGCCAGATGGTTGCCAACCTGCTCTACACCGAGGGGCAGTCGAACTACCGGCGCGAGTTGCAGCGCATCGCCGCGGCCAAGCCCGACGTCATCATCTACTCCGGCTACGGCCAGGAGGCGGCGACGATCAACCGCGAGGCCTTCGAACTCGGCCTGTCGAAGACGCCGTGGTTCGGCATCTACCTGTCGATGTGCACCGCCGACTCACGGCCGGAAACGGTCGAGGGCCAGATGGGCATGGAGGTCAACTATGTCGGTCCCGACGGCGCATGGTACCGCGACGCTTACCAGAAGAAATTCGGCAAGGAGTTCGCCACCACCTTCAGCGGCTACACCTACGACGCCGTGATGATGGCCGCCGCCGCGATCAACAAGGCCGGCAGCACCGAACCGGCTAAGATCCGCGACGCGCTGGCCGCGCTCGGCGACTATGCCGGGGCGACCGGGCCGATCGCCTTCGACGCCCAGGGTCAGCGCAAGACCCAGCCCTACATCGTCGTCTCCTACAAGAGCGGCGAGCTGAAGACGGCGGCCAAGTAGGAGCCGCCACTCCAGCCCGGACCTTCCGCAAACAGGGGTTCCCGGTCGGCCGGGAGCCCCGATCCGGCCGACCGGAGACACGCCCGTGATCCAGATACTGATCGACACCCTGATCCGGACGAGCGACCTCGCCCTGATCGCGCTCGGCCTCAGCCTGTCCTACGGAGTCAGCCGCTTCCCCAATGTCGCCCATGTCGAGATGGCGCCGCTCGGCGCGGCGGTGGCGCTGGCCGTGGCCGCCCTGTTTCCCGCCGGCGGGCTGGTCGGCGCCGCCATCGCCGGGGCGCTCGCCGCCGGGCTGGCGGCGATGCTGCTGCACCGCTTCGCCTTCGAGCGGCTCGCCGCCGTCGGACCGGCCAGCGCGCTGATCGGCTCGCTCGCCATCGCCATGATGCTGCGGGCCGGTCTCCAGGCCGTCTTTGGCACCCGGCCGCAGCAGTTCGACACGCCGCTGACCCCGCCGCACGATCTGTGGGGCGCCATCCTGTCGGATCTTCAGATCGCGGCGATCGTCATCACCGCCGTCTGCCTGATCGGCTTCTTCGCCATGCTGCGGCTGACCCCGCTCGGGCGTTCGATCCGCGCCATCGCAGCCAACCCGGCGCTTGCCACCGCGTCCGGCATCGACGCCCGGCGCGTCACGCTGGTCACCGTCTTCCTCGGCGGCACACTGGCCGGCACCGGCGGCATCCTGCTGGCGCTGGTCACCCAACTCGACATCGGCATGGGGCAGATGCTGCTGCTGCCGGTCTTCGCCGCCGCCATCGTCGGCGGGCTCGGCAGCCTGCCGGGCGCCGTGATGGGCGCCTTCGCCATCGCGCTGGCCGAGACGCTGGTGATGCGCATCGATTTCGGACTTCTGGCGGGCGAGGGGCCGCGCTATCTGCCGCTCGGCTACCTGACCGGCATCGGCTTCGCGCTGATCGTCGTGACCCTCGTGTACCGCCCGGAAGGGCTGCTGAGCCGGGGAGGGCGCCGTGCTTGAGTTCTGCCTGCATGTGCTGATCATGTCGGCGATCTTCGGGATCGCCGCGGTCAGCCTCAACCTCCAGGCCGGCACCAGCGGCCTGCTGAATTTCGGCCAGATCGCGCTGTTCGGCATCGGCGCCTACGCGGTCGCCATCCTGACCCGTGCCGGGCTGCCCTGGCCGGCCGCCCTGCTCGCCGGCATGGCTGCGGCGGCGCTCGGCGGCTTCGCCATCGGCCGGCTCGGGCGCGACCTCGCCGCCGAATACTGGGCGCTGGCGACGCTGGCGGTGGCCGAGCTGGTGCGGCTGGTCGCCCTCAACGAGGATTGGCTGACCGGCGGGCCGCAGGGCATCGGCGGCATCACCGGCCTGTTCCCCGGTCTCGACGGCCCGGCGCGAGCACTGGCCACCCTGGCGCTGGCGGCGGCGCTCCTGCTCGCCACGGCGCTGACGGCGCGGCGGCTTGGGGAAACCCAGTTCGGCCGCGTGCTGCGGCTGATGCGCGAGAACCCCGACCTCGCCACCGCGCTCGGCCACGACATCGTCGCCTGCAAGGTCAAGGTGCTGGCGATCGGCGGGGCGATGGCCGGGCTGGCCGGCGGGCTCTACACCCTCTACCTCGCCTTCATCGGACCGGACCAGCTGCTGCCCTTCGAGACCTTCCTGATCTGGACGATGGTCGTGCTCGGCGGGCTCGGCAATGTCGCGGGGGCGGTGGTCGGCGCCCTGCTGGTCACCACGCTCTACGCCGGCATCCCGTTCCTGAAGGACATCGTCGCCCTCCCGTCCGACCTGACCGGCAGCCTGCGCGTCTTCGCCATCGGCTCGATCGTGCTGGCCGCCCTGATGCTGAAACCCCAGGGGCTGGTCCCCGAACGGCTGCGGAGGCTCCATGCTCAGCGCCCATGACGTCACCCGCAGCTTCGGCGGGCTGACCGCGGTCAACCATGTCAGTCTGGAGATCGGCGCGCGCGAGATCGTCGGTCTGGTCGGCCCCAACGGCTCGGGCAAGACGACCCTGCTCAATCTGCTGAGCGGCTTCCTCGCCCCCACCAGCGGCGAGATCCGCTTCGACGGAACCGCCGTCAGCGCGCGCCGCGCCTGGCAGCCGAGCCGGCTCGGCCTGCGTCGCACCTTCCAGCTGCCCAAGCTCCCGGCCCGGATGTCGGTGCTGGAGGTGATGCTGGCCGGTGGACGCCTGCCGGCCGGCGCCTCGCCCTGGCGGTCGCTGCTGACGCCGGGGGCGGTGCGGCGCGAGGAGGCGGCCTTCCTCGACAAGGCGATGGGCCTGCTGGCGGAGGTCGACCTCGCCGGCCTCGCCGACCATCCGGCCGGCGGCCTGTCCGGCGGGCAGCAGAAGCTGCTCGGGCTGGCGGCGGCGCTGATGGACGACCCGGCGGTGCTGCTGCTCGACGAGCCGACGGCGGGCGTCAACCCGTCGCTGCGCCGGCGCATGGCCGACCATCTGCGCCGCATCCGCGAGGGCGGCACCGCGCTGGTCATCGTCGAGCACGACATGGGCTTCATCGGCGACCTGTGCGACCGCTGCCTCGCGCTGGACAAGGGGGCGGTGATCGCCAACTGCCGGCCCGACGAGCTGAGCGGCAACCAGCAGGTGGTCGAGGCCTATCTCGGCCGCCGCCGCCCCGGCGTTCCACTGCGGGTCGTTGCCGGGGGAACGGCCGGCGCCAAATCGAGCGGAGCCAGAGCATGACGCTTTCGGTGCATGAGGTGCGCGCCGGCTATGTGCCGGACGCCGACATCCTGAACGGCCTGTCCGTCACGGTGGAGCCGGGGGAGATCGTCACCATCCTCGGCCCCAACGGGTCGGGCAAGTCGACGCTGCTGAAGACCGTCGTCGGCCAGCTCCGCCCGCGTGCCGGCCGCGTCGTCGCCGACGGCCGTGATCTCGCCGGAATCCCGGTCCACAGGCGCATCCGCGACTGCGGCGTCGCCTATGTGCCGCAGCTCGACAACATCTTCGGCCCGCTCACCATCCGCGAGAATCTGGAGCTGGGCGGCCAGTTCGTCGAGCCCGCCGCCCGCAAGGCCCGGCTGGAGCAACTGCTGGAGCATTATCCCAACCTCGGCCGCAAGGCCGGGGCGCGGGCCGACAGCCTGTCGGGCGGCGAGCGGCAGATGCTGGCGCTCGCCCGCGCGCTGATGCCGGGACCGCGTCACCTGCTGCTCGACGAGCCGTCGGCAGGCCTGTCGCCGCTGATGATGGACGAGCTGTTCGCCCATATCCGCCGCATCCGCGACCGCGAAGGCGTTTCGGTCCTGATGGTCGAGCAGAACGCGGCGGAATCGCTGGAGGTCTCCGACCGCGCCTATGTGCTGGTCATGGGGCGGGTGCACCGGGAAGGCACGGCCCAGGAAATCCTGGAGGACGAGACGGTCGGGCACCTCTATCTGGGGGCTGGCCCGGTGCACTGACCCCCGGCCTGCAACCGCTTTGGTCGCAGCTGTGTATACTGGCCTGCATATTCCGTCGGTGCTATGGTCCCGCGCGATGCACCGCCAAGGTGTGTCGCCGGGACTTCGCCGTCGGAAACCGGTATCGCTATCCGGGTGTTGTTCCACCGGCATTGCAGGAAACACATAGGACGATCATGGCGGGAACCCCGCGCAAGAAGCCCATCAAGTCGGCACCCGCACCCCGCGCCGCCGACAGCGTGAACCGCGTCTATGCAGCAATCCAGCGCATGGCGGTGAATTTCGAGTTCCGGCCTGAACAGCGGATCAACGAGGTGGAGCTTGCCGCCACCCTGGGCGTCAGCCGGACGCCCGTGCGCGAAGCACTGAACCGCCTGGTGATCGAAGGACTGATCACGCTGGTGCCGAACAAGGGCTTCTACTGCCGCCCCTTCGACGCCGAGCAGATCATAAGCCTGTTTGAGGTGCGCGCGGCGTTGGAGAGGCTCAGTGTGGAACTCGCGGCCGAACGCGCCAGCGACGTCCGCATCGCCGAACTGATGGATTTCTGGAACGGCGTGCGGGCAAACCGCGCCGCGATGGATGCCGAGGAGCTGACCAGCCGCGACGAGGAGTTCCACATCCGCATCGCCGCGATGGGCGGCAACCCCGAGCTCGTCCGCATGCTGGAGAGCATCAACGCGCGGATCCGCTTCGTCCGCCGCATCGAGATCGAGAACCCTCTGCGCCGCACCACCACCTTCGACGAGCATCTGGCGATCGCCGAGGCGCTGAAGGCCCGCGACCGCGACCGGGCGGTGTCCTGCATGTCGGACCACATCGGCATCAGCGTCGCCGACGCCGTGGCCGCCATGAAGGAAGGGCTGGCGCGGATCTACATGGGCCGCATCGCAAGCTGAGCCGGCCCAGGCGGCACTTGCCCCCTCCGTGAAAGTGTGTACACTTCAGAATGCACAATGACACCGAGGGAGGGCGCACATGCCGGACGGCGTGGCGATGACGGGCGCGGTGACGCTGGACGACAAGTATCGGGCCGAGCACGGCCGCGTCTTCCTGAACGGGACGCAGGCGCTGGTGCGGATGGCGCTGCTCCAGAAGCGGCGCGACCGTGCCGCCGGCCTGCGCACCGCCGGGCTGGTCAGCGGTTACCGGGGCTCGCCGCTGGGCACCATCGACATGGAGATGGGCCGTGCGCGGGGCTTCCTGGAGGCCCATGACATCCGCTTCGTTCCCGGCGTCAACGAGGATCTGGCCGCGACCGCCTTGTGGGGAAGCCAGCAGATCCATCTGCAGGACCAGCCGGAGTGGGACGGCGTCTTCGGCCTGTGGTACGGCAAGGGGCCGGGGGTGGACCGCACCGGCGACGCCTTCCGCCATGCGAACCTCGCCGGTTCGGCGGCGCGGGGCGGCGTGCTGGTGCTGGCCGGCGACGACCACACCTGCAAATCCTCTACCACCTCGCACCAGAGCGAATATGCCCTGGTCGATGCGATGATGCCGATCCTCAGCCCCGCCGGCGTCCCGGAGATGATCGAATACGGGCTGCACGGCTGGGCGTTGTCGCGCCTGTCCGGCTGCTGGACCGCCATGAAGGTGACGGCTGACCTGACCGACCGCAGCGTTTCGATGACCCTCGACCCGGCCTTTCCCGTCATCCGCCAGC
Source organism: Azospirillum sp. B21 (assembly GCF_008364825.1). GTDB lineage: Bacteria > Pseudomonadota > Alphaproteobacteria > Azospirillales > Azospirillaceae > Azospirillum. The sequence continues at coordinate 33,031 of NZ_VTTO01000018.1, read as the reverse complement.
CGGCGGATCTCGTCCTGCCGCCCGGCGGCCTCAACATCCGCTGGCCGGACAGCCCGCAGGAGCAGGAAGCCCGTCTTCATCTGCACAAGATCCCGGCGGCGCTGGCCTATGTCCGCGCCAACGGCCTGAACCGCGTGGCGCTGGGCGGGAGCGGCGCCCGTTTCGGCATCGTCACCGCCGGCAAAGCCTATCTCGACGTCCGGCAGGCGCTGGCGGAACTCGGGATCGGCGAAGGGCAGGCGGCGGCGCTCGGCATCGCCGTCTTCAAGGTGGCGGTACCCTGGCCGTTGGAGCCCGACGGCCTGTGCGCCTTCGCGGCCGGCCTCGACGAGATCCTGGTGGTCGAGGAGAAGCGGCCGCTGATCGAAGGCCAGATCAAAGACATCCTCTACGGCGTGCCCGCCGACAGGCGCCCGCGCGTGACCGGCAAGAGCGACGACTCCGGCGCGCCGATGCTGCGCTCCCACGACGAGTTGTCGGTCGCCGAGATCGCCCGGGCCATCGCCCGGCGGCTGGCCCGCTGCGGCGTGGAGGTGGATGCCGCAGCGCTGGCGCGTCTTGAAACTCCCGGCACCGCCCGCGCTGGCGGCTCGGTGGCCAAGCGCACGCCTTATTTCTGCTCCGGCTGCCCGCACAACAGCTCGACCAGGGTGCCGGAGGGCTCGCGGGCCCATGCCGGGATCGGCTGCCATTGGATGTCGCAGGCGATGGACCGCGACACCGCCACCTACACCCATATGGGGGCGGAGGGGGCCAACTGGGTTGGACTGGCGCCCTTCGTGTCGACCCGCCACATCTTCCAGAACATCGGTGACGGCACCTACTTCCATTCCGGGCTGCTCGCCATCCGCGCGGCGGTGGCCGGCGGCGTCAACATCACCTACAAGATCCTGTTCAACGACGCCGTCGCCATGACCGGCGGCCAGTCCCACGACGGCCAGCTCACCCCGCAGGCGATCGCCTGGCAGGTGCGCGCCGAGGGGGTGCAGCGCATCGCCGTGGTCAGCGACGAGCCGGAAAAGTACGGGTCGTCGTCCGGCCTGCCGCCCTATGTCACCATCCATCACCGCGACGAACTCGACGCCGTGCAGCGCGAGTTCCGCGAGGTGCCGGGCGTTTCGGCGCTGATCTACGACCAGACCTGCGCCGCGGAAAAGCGCCGCCGCCGCAAGCGCGGCAGGATGCCGGACCCCGGCCGCCGGGTCGTCATCAACGAGCGGGTGTGCGAAGGCTGCGGCGACTGCTCGACCCAGTCGAACTGCCTGTCGGTGGTGCCGGTCGACACCGAGTTCGGGACGAAGCGGACGATCGACCAGTCCTCCTGCAACAAGGATTTCTCCTGCGTGAACGGCTTCTGCCCCTCCTTCGTGACGGTGGAAGGCGGCACGCTGCGCAAGTCACGCCCGGCCTTGGCCCCAGCGCCCGCCGCCGGTGCGGACGCCGCTGCCGATGCCCTGCCCGAACCGGCGCTGCCGGCCCTGGACCAGCCCTACCGCCTGCTCGTCACCGGGGTCGGCGGCACCGGCGTGGTGACCATCGGTGCGATCCTCGGCATGGCCGCGCATCTGGAGGGGATGGCCTGTTCCATCCTCGACCAGACCGGCATGGCGCAGAAGGGCGGCGCGGTGATGTCGCACATCGTGCTGGCGCGCCTGGCCGATCAGATCCACGCCGCCCGCATCGCGCCCGGCGGGGCCGATGCGGTGCTAGGCTGCGATCTGCTGGTCGCTGCAGGCGAGGACGGGCTGAGCCGCATGCGGGCGGGCCGAACCCGTGCGGTGCTCAACCGCCATGAAACCGTCACCGGCGCCTTCACCCGCAACCCGGACGAACGACTGCCGCTGCCACTGCTGGTCCGCCGGGTCGCCGACGCCTGCGGGGGAGGGGAGGCGGTCGATGCGCTGGACGCCACCGCCATCGCCACCAGGCTGCTCGGCGACGCGATCATGGCGAACCTGTTCCTGCTCGGCTATGCCTGGCAGAAGGGATTGATCCCGCTGTCGGCCTCGGCCATCGACGAGGCCATCGTCCTGAACGGCACCGGTGTCGCCGCAAACCGGGCAGCTTTCGCCTGGGGCCGGCGGGCCGCCGCCGATCCCGATGCGGTGCCGGCGCAGAAAGTCGAACTCCTGGGCATACCCCCGGCCGAAACCGCCCCACCCGCCGACCTCGATGCATTGATCTCCCGCCGCGTTGGGGAATTGACCGCCTACCAGGACAGCGCATATGCCGAGCGCTACCGGCGGCTGGTCGATCAGGTCCGCCAGGCCGAGGTGGCCGCAGCCGCGGGCAACGTCCGGCTGACCGAGGCGGTGGCGCGCTCTTTCTACAAGGTGATGGCATACAAGGACGAGTACGAGGTCGCCCGCCTCTACACCGACGGCGCCTTTCTCGCGCGGCTGGGCGAGCAGTTCGAGACGGGTTTCCGCCTCCGCTTCCACCTGGCTCCTCCCATGCTCGCCGCCCGCGATCCGCAGACCGGCCGCCTGAAGAAGAGCGTTTACGGCCCCTGGATGCTGACCGCGTTCCAGATGCTGGCGAAGCTCAGGAAATTGCGCGGAACGCCGTTCGACCCGTTCGGCCGCACCGCCGAGCGCCGGGCCGAGCGCCGGCTGGTCGATGTCTATGAACGGGCGATCCTCGGGATGCTGGCCAGCCTTGCCCCGGAGACGCTGGAACCGGCGGTGCGGATCGCCAGCATTCCCGAGCGCATTCGCGGTTATGGACATGTGAAGGAGAAGGCCATGGCACAGGCGGAAGCGGAGTTGCACGATCTGCTGGCACAGTTCCACTCCACGCCGATGCAACGTATGGCGGCCGAGTGATCGGTGCCGGGCAGGTGCTTGGCTCCATTTCACGCACCGTCACCGTCGAGCCGGGCGGCATGGCGGATTCAGCGGTGTTGGGAAATGGAGCCAGGGAACTACCGGAGTTTGCGTACGAAATGGTGACAGCCGATCTGGAAGCGCTTCGACATGTACAGGCGATGCGCGTCGCTCCGGTCGGGACCGACCCCGGAATCGAGATGGAGCGCGTCGCAACCGAGCCGCCCGGCCTCTTCCACCGCCCAGTCCAGAAGTTGGGAGGCGAAGCCGTGTCCGCGCCATTCCGGCAGCGTGGCCATGTCGACGATGTAGAAGGATTTTCCCAGCCACAGGGAATGCTGCAGGCGGTATCCCAGAATGCAGGCGGCCGGCTCGCCTTCGGCCGGAACGATGCCGAAAAGACGATAGCCGTTCGGCCGTAGCACCGTGTCGACGATGCGGATCATCTCCGCAGCTTCATATTTCGGCCACAATACCTGAAGGGCGGGCACCGCTAACGCCGTGTTCTGCTCGGAGATCTCGATTATCGTTGGCTGCACGTCTCTTCCTCATAACGCGGTTCATGGGAGCAGCGTTGCCGACTCTGCCTTGGGCGCGGCGCTCTCCGTGGCATGATCGGCTCCGAAGTCGCGCGGGATCAAGCTCGAACGCGGCAATGCGCATTGGTCAGCCCGGACGGGACCCATCCCGACCGGGATGCCGCCGTCGGCCATCACCGCTGCACCGATGATGAAGATCGCCTGGTCCGATACCTGGGAGGGCTCTGTTGCAAACTCTGACAACGCTCGTTAGTTGCCTCACCGTGGCGAAGCTGATCAGCGGCCGACGCACTCGACATGCTACTCTGAGCGGCGTGACGGAGCGTTGTCCTGTTTTCACATCCGTGCCACAGGCGGCTCCACCGATGAAAGATTGGATTTCAATGAGCATGCAGCCATGGGAAGGGCGTGACCGGCTGGTCGCGATCGACATCGAAACGACCGGACGGCGTCTGCCGAGCCTCCAGGACATCCGTAAGGCGCCCAAGGGCCTGCGTCAGCCCGGCATCATCATCGAAATCGGGTGTCTTGAGATCATCCGTGAGGGCGATGGCTGGAGGAAAGCGCGCAGCTGGGAGTCGCGGGTCAACCCCGACGCCCCTCTCCATCCCGACGCCATCAAGGTGCATGGCATCAAGCCCGCCGACCTGAAGGCGGCGCCCCGCTTTCCCGAGGTGGCCGACGCGCTTCTCGCCTTTCTGGGCGAGGATCTTCTGGTGGCGCATGCATATGAGAACGAGATGGACTTCCTGAACTACGAGTTCGCGCGTTGCGGACGCGCCGCATGGGGGAGCGACACGTTCTCAGCGGACCGATTCATCTGTACCAAGGAGATGTCGCACGAGGTCTTCCCCGGCGCTTCCGGCTCGCTCGACGCGCTGTGTGATCGGCTGTGGCTCGACCGGAGTGATCGCTTCGCCCATCATGGCGCGCTGCTCGACGCAGACCTGACGGCAGACGCCTTCGTCAAAATGGCGTTGGGAGATACCGGCCCACGCGGCGTCGTGTATGAGTGAGGCACAGCGCCGGACAGTCGGAACCGTGCTGCGCCTCCTTGACGGGCGAATAGCGCCAAGGTCGGAACCCTGTCAACCGGCTTGGAAGCGGGATCCCTTTTCAAGACTGATGCAACCTCGGTGAACACACCAACCTTCTATCAATACGCGGGGACCAGCCCGGCGCCGGCCGGGTCCCCGCTTCAACAAAAACCCCAAGTCTTTTCAATATGCTGGCGCCGAATGAACCGCACTGGGCTTGCCGGATGCCATTTGTGTTGAGTCACGCCGCCATGGCGACGTCTTCGGTTTGAGCATAATAGCGTGCTTCGGACTCGGCGGGAGGAATGTTGCCGATGGGCCTGAGGAGGCGCTTCGGCAGGCCGCTTCCCGACAGCTCCTACACCACGTCATGAGATACGACCACGCCAGCAGGGCATCACCGATTTTCCCTGTCCGCCGACCTGTCGAACACGGCATGGGGCAACGGCCCCGGGCCGCAGGCCCCTCCCTCCAGTATCGCCAGCGTGATCGACGCTGCGCCCTGGGGCATACGGAAATCGTGATGAAGCAGGACTTTGCGAGCATTTTCCGTGTCCATCCTCCATCCGAGGGCTTGCGCGTCCGGCGCGAGGGCAAGCGCAGTGTCAGGGGACCCGTGGATCGTGATACGGGGCGCATATCCGGTTGGCGGCATCACATCGCTCCGCATCATCGAGGCGTGGAACTCGGGCCATGAGATCACTTTGCAGCCGATGGTCCCCGGGATAACGGCATCCGCCACGATGACGATGTCGGCGTCGGTATTCAGGAACGAAAAGCCGTCCCAGTCGATCGGCAGCAACTGGTGGTGGTTCAATAATATTCGGATTATCAGTCGGAACCTTGAGAATTCCTTCTGCAATTCCTCGATCCGTTCCCGTGTAGGGGTCCACCAGCGTCCGAAGGCGGGAGGATTCCTGAGCAGCACCTCCAGGGAAAGGCGTTGAGCGACCGCTGCGGAGCCCGGAACGCCGAACAGCGGCGGGCCGGCACTGCCGAGCAGGCACAGACAGGCGGGCTGTGCGGCGTCTGTATGGCTATAGATCATCGACTCGATCAGCCGCCTGTGATTATCGCGGCGGTCATGATCGGCTGGGGCGGGATCCAACACATAGACCGTCAGTTTGTCCTGAGAAAGACCGCTCTTTTTCAGCACCAGCGCAGCATTGCCAGCGCGTGGGCGCCATTCCAACTCCACTTTCATGATCAGGACACGGCCTCCGGCTCCTGTACGCTCTCCGTTTCTACGACGGTCGCTTGGGCATTTCGGCGGCCCTCGGACAAAAGGGCAGCAATGTCGGCAGGCGAGGACACGCGCTCGATCCGGCCGAATTGGCTGGCGACGGTCTCCTGGTCTGGAGCATCGCCCCAGACTGCAAGAATCGGCACGGAGGCATACAGCCAATCGAGTTCATGGGGCTTGTATTGCGCGGGCGGCTGCGTGATACGCCTGGACAAAGCGCGGAGCCAGCCCGGTGGCGACGTGGCCGGCACATGGCGGCTGGCGTTCGGCCGCCGTTTCGACCATGGAGCGGCAGGGAACATGATACAGGACAGCAGCGCCGTCAGGTCGTCCTCAGGCCGGGCGAGAGGGTTGCCGGGCCGCGGCTTGGGAGGAACAACAATGATCAGATCGAACTGGCCGGACCAGATCAGTCCCTCGTCCGCTGCATGGATTTGCACCGCCGCTCCCCTGGGCGAACCGCCATCCGCCAGCAGCATAAAGGTGTTCTGCCGACCGTTCCGCTCCGCTCCGTTCCCAAAGAGTTGGCGCCGGAGTACCGCACCGGCGTTGGCATTCGGGACGAGAAACAGGATCGATTGCGGCACGACAAGGTGTACCGGCAGCTGTGGATGGTGGCTTCCTGTCCTGTTCTCGTCCAGACGAATCCAAGTGGGATGCAGCGTGCCGCATGCCGCGCAACGCTCAATCCAGGGTCGATCCGGGTTGGGCCAGTTGCTGACCAGGGCTTGCTTACAGGCACTGCATTGTCGCGGGGCATGATCGTCGTGACGGAACGGATTTCCGAAACTGTTCGGCGCCGTGGGATGGCGGATCGTGGGCCAAATGTTTACCAAGCGCAGGCCATAAAATGCGAGACGATAAAGGAAGGCAATCTCCCAGACCGTAATTTTGCGGAATATTCGGTCCAGTCCGAAAGCGCGCCATCCAAATTGATTATTGGTAAAATAGACCAAAGCCATGGTAGCGTGCTGTAAGACAACGGCTACAATAACGATGCTGAATATTGGTATGAGGTGCCCAGTAAATAAATTTAAGATTAAACCAAGAAATTCACCGAATAAGAACAAAACTATAATTATTAAGAAGTAAGATGCCGCAAAAGTTGCGCAAATTGCCCTAAGATTGTCATTAACGATTTCAATGTGATAGTTCGAATTATCTGGTTCTATTGATCCGCACCTTAAAAATTCTAATTCACTGCCAATGCTTGCTTTGAAAATTGCTAATGTTGTTGTGTATACAACTCCTAGAAAGCCAATACCAAAAATCATGACCTCCCCATCATCAACAAACTTTAGAATACAAAGTACTGCCGCTAATATCGCTGTAGGTATTGGCATGATTATTTGGAAAAATATACATACATTCAACCGTATATGATCTGGATCCAAGTCCCCATGTTTTCGCCATTCATTGGCAATGCAGCCACCAATTGTTCGCAGCATGAACTCATGCGCGCGCCGCTTGACGGACAATTTTTCCTTGCCGCTCATCCCTGCCTCCCCAGCAATTCAGAAACCCACGGCGATAGGCTATCGACTCCATGCGCGTCACTGTTCCACAGCAAGTGGCGCTTTTCCGTCCATCCGATGTTCAGCACCGGGGCCAGGACCTCGTCCATCCGCAGGGCACGGCGGACATACTGCTCCATCACCTTCGGGCATTCCGCTGGGGTAAGGTCCGACAGCGGCACGGTGCCGGTGCCGAGACGGCGATAGAGCGATGTGGCGTCTCCCACGATGGTCGCCAGTCCGGGAAGCGTCTGGTGTGGCATCCGCCCAATGATGCCGTGCAATCGCTTCCCGAAAGCGGCGACCGTCGCCTTTAGTCCCTCGCGGGCAGCCAGTGGGAAGAGATCGTTGCTCGAACAGGCGAATACGATCCAGTCGGCGGACAACGCGCGCTGCAAGGCGGGAACGGTCAACGCTTCCGTGCAGGCATCTGGTGTTGGGTTCCCGTTTTCTTCGACCAGTTCCTTCATTGACCATCCATGCAGATAGACCCGCAATCCAGCGTCATCGGTGTCTGAGGGCATTTGGCCGAAAGCGATGGGTTCCCGCAGGCCTGGCATCCGCTCCGGCGACGGGATGACGAAACGATCCGCAAGCCGTGCCTCCCGCCACATCGACCACGTGGCGGGGGTCGCCGGTTGAAGTCCGCTTTTCGACAGAGCGACCGCCAAAGCCGCCTGCGTCGCCAGCATGGTGGCGTCATGGCCATCAAGTGCAAGCACGAGGACATGCTTCAGGCGCTTGCGCGGCAACACGGCCGGATGGGACAGGGGCCGGTCGCACGCCCCGATGGTCGCCCGCGTCAGAATCCTCCGGCAGTGCTCGCGATCGCATGGCGAGGACTGGCCCCAGGGTTCGGTCAGGCGGAGGCGCTGTTCATACAGCAAGACTGGTTGCGCGGACTTCCTGTCGCAATCCGGCGAACACAGAGCCTTCAGATGTCTGCGATCCGATGGACAAAGGCAGGTCGGGCAGACGACCGCCTCGTCGATGGATGGAAGAGGGGGCTGTTCCCGGAACAGGTGCTGCAGGCGGTTTAAAAGCCTTCTGGAAAATGTCCAAACCAAGCGAATCATTCGTTCGTCACCAGCCACGCGGCGCCCAGCATCCGGTCGTCCGGTCCCGCGGCGCTGGAAACGCCGGCCCAGCCCGACAGGCGCTTGAATGGAGTTCCGGCCTCGATCATCACCCGCCGGCAACCCGATGGGTCGTCGATGGGCAGGCAGCGGTCTTCGGCTGCGAACCATCTGGGTTGCGTCATGCCCTCGACCATTCCATAGGCGATCAGGTGGTCACTCCAGTCCGACCAGGGACTCCGCGTCCAGGCGGGAACGGTCATGCCGAGCGGGCGGTACAGGCTGCACAGGATGCGCGCCTGGATCTCGTCCGCCAAAGTTCCTCCGGCCAATCGGCACAGCAATTCCGCCTCCTGCGCGGTAAGTGCCGTTGGGATGCGGCCATAAGCCCCGCTCACCGATGGCCCGAGGATATCTTCGGGACGGCGAAGCCGATGCGGATCGCACTGCCGCGCCATCTCGTAGCGCCCATCGGCGCAGACCGTCAGCATCTGCTCGACCGTAAGCCAGGGCTGGGCATTCTGCGCCCCGGCATGGCTTCGTACCCCGTAGATCGCGAAGGAGGGGCATCGCCGCCAATGAGGGGGATAGGGTTCCTCCCCTTCGATCCTTGCCCAGCCGCCTGGAACATTCACCGGGATGAGGATTGCCGCCGTCATGGTGCCCACGGCGCACTGCGGTCAGCGACGAACCGGATTTCGATACGGCGGTTCAGCCTGTCGGCTGCCGCGGTCGGAGCCTGGTCGATCGGCTCCGCTTCGCCGACGCCGATCTCGTACATCTTCAGTTCTTTCCTATCCAGCCTCTCTACGATGTCCCGATATTGCGGATCGTTGCGAAACGTCCAGGTCAGCACTTCTCTGTAGTAATGAGCGCGCGTCCAGCTGAGCTCGATGTTATTCTTCGCCCCGTTCCTGCACTGGCCGATGACCGCATTGCGGTCGGTATGGCCGAAAATGTCGATTCGATTGTAGACGCCACTGCGGAAGGCCTTCGCGATCTCGGCCGCCTCGTCGGCGAACAGGGGAACGGGATCAATGCCGTTGGCAAGCCTATCGTTGCAGGATTCAAACTCGAACCGGAAGTATCTGTCCGATACCTTCTCGCTCTGCGGTGCCGTGCATTGCTCCACGAGTTCCAGCGTCCGCCGGCTTTGAGCCTCCAGTTGTGCGACCTCAGACCAGGTCAGCCTTGACTGCGACAGAAGGATGGCAAGGTCCCCCGGGCAGATTGCTTGCAGGAAACCGGGCAATCCGGCCGCTTCCGGTGCCGGGATCGGCTGCGGGCAATCCCTCTGGATGTGGGCGATCCGCGCGGCATTGCCGCTCCTGGTCTGCTCCGCCCAACGGGAAAGCCTGTCAATCTCCCCCGACCTAGCGTCCGCGGCGATCGGGCGGCAGCTTTCCAGACCGGGCGTTCTTGTCCAGCAAGTCAGGAGCGCCGCCTGCATTGCATCGCGCATCGCCAGTTCGCGTCCGACCTGTTCGAGCGTCGTGCCGGCATCGGTCATCACCTGCTCCACCTCCGAGTGGCAGAGCCGACGCAGGCTTTCGGGGAGGATGATCTGCTTCAGATCGGCCGGGCGCAGTGTCGGCAACTCGCCGCAAAGGTTGCGCGCGGCGTGTGCCAGTTGCTCGGTCTGCTGACGGACCTGGGTGCGAAGCGCTGTTACTTCCGCCGCCATGGCTTTGGACTGGCTGGCGTCCGGTTTCCTGCATTGCGCATTTTGCGGATTGCCGAAGCACTGCCGCACCGCATTGTCCACCCCTGCGCGTTCCGTCAGGACATGTTCGACATCGCTGCGCGAGAGACCTGCCCTGGAAATGATTTCATTCTGGTTGGCGGCGCAAAAGGGCTTCAACGGCGAGACGGAGAGGTCGGCGGAAACGGCCGGCGGCTCGACAGGGACAATCGCCGGACAGGTGGCCCTCAGCTTGGATTTATGGTCGGCGGTTTCCTTGGCATATTCACCCATCCATCCTTTCAGCGCATTGGCTGCGGCAGCAACCTCCTGCTCCGTCGGGATATCGCAGGCCACGGATGATGCCATCGTCTTTGCCGCCAGCACCATGAAGACCATCATCAGCAAGGCCACCGGGCCGAGTGTGGCCATCGCCACATCGACGATGGCGATTTCGTCCGTACGGTGGGTGCCCTGTCTCTTCAGCATGATCGCGCCTTCCTTATGCCGATTCAGCTGCCTGTCGCGACCATTCGTCCGACGTCGGTAAGCGCCCTGCGCAGTGCCAGGAGCACGCTTGGCAGATCGTCGGGCGGGGCGCCAACCAGAACCTGTCTCAGCGTGTCGTCATGGCTACGCATTCCCGCCAACTGGCGCTGGATGTCGGCCAGAACCGCGGTCAGCCGCTCGGTGCGCGCGGTCTCGCCAGCGCCCAGGCCCTGGATGACGGCGACCACCTTCTTGTTCTCCGTCGTCAGCAGATTGCTCAGGTCGGTGATGCTGTTGCGGAGCGACGAGCGGCCCTCCTGGGTTTGCTTCGCGGTCTCATCCAGGATGGCGGCAACTTTGGCATAATCGGTGATCTGGGTTTTCAGCGCCGTCCCCACCTCGTCCATATGCCGCAGCAGGTCGCCCGCCGCGATTTCCATCCGGTGACCGATCTGCTGTGCATGTTCGGCCAGCACTTCCGCATTGCGTTCGGCGGCGACCTTCATGCCTGCGATGATGCCCTCGACATGGCCGGCGGTGGCTTTCTCGAAGGAATCCATCCGCTCCACCGCGGCGGCGAAGGACTCGGCCATCTGGCTGTTGCCCTTGGCCAGTGAACTGGCGCTTTCGTCGAACCGGCTGGTCGAGGCCCGCCAATGCTCTGTCGCCTCCTTCGTCGCCGCGATCGTCTGTTCGGCATGCTCGGCCATGTCTCCCGAGAGCCTGCGCAGTTCGACTGCGGCTGCGGCCAACGCTGCTCCGGCAGCGGTGATCACACCGGTTACTTCGCTCATCCCGCTGATCATCGGCTTCGTCGCATGGAGCACCGCGGAGATCGCTTCGACCGCCTCTCCAAGCCGAGCGGCCGATTCCGGATCGAGCGACACCACCCCGACGCTGTTATCCTCGGGGAACAGTCGAAGCACCGGCTCACTGACTGTTTCGGAAAACACATGGCAGGCCGCTTCGAATTCCTCCTCGCAAAGATCGAGCATCAGCCGTCCGAAGACATAGAGGAAGTAAGCGACGAGGTTCGCCGAGAATGCGACAGAAAAGCCGTGCAGTATATGAGCGATGTTGATGTTGGACAACCCCCCGCCGGCGCCTTTCATGCTTCCGACCAGGGCTTCCAACTCTGGATTCTTCAAGAATTCCATCAGCCCGAAAAAAGTGCCGATGATGCCTGAGAACAGCAGAGCGACGACCAGCGAGTGATCGAGTGCACGTAGCGCCGGAACGGTCGATATCTCGGGTGAGATGCTCTTCAACGACTGTGCTGGCCGTTGGGCATCCGAATGCGGCATGCCGATCGCGGCTGACAGGTCGTAAACCTTGTTGGCAAAGGGCAGGGAAGTCGGCCCACCTTGGATGCACGAAACCTCGACCTTGCTCAGCGTCTCCTGCGCGAGCCGCACCCGCTCCGACGTGTTGGAGGCGGTCCTCGCCCCGGGCCAGCCGGGCGGCATGAACCGCTTGCTGGCATGAAGCAGCGTCCGCCAAACCTTCATCTGGCCGGCGGTTCGTCTTGCCAGCAGCAAGAAGAATACGAGATTGGCTACCGTGAACACGATCTTGGCATTGAGGCCGACGGTCTCGGGAACCGGGGTTCCGTAGAGCGCGGGCCACCAGGATGGAGCGAAAATGGTCACCAGTTCCGGGACCAGAATGTCATAGCGGACCATCAGGAAGATCGCGGCGATAATGCCTAGAATTTCCGAGATGCGGTGCCAGCGAAGGCGGATCGCCGTACCCGATTCCCAGCCAGACTTCGGCCTTGCCATCCAATCCTCCGCGGAAAATCGAAATGAAATCTAAAAAAACACAGATCATTGGCTTGTTAGTTCGTCCACAAACAAGATATTCTAAAGCATTCAATTGTACTCATTGCTCGTTCCTCTTGCATATGCCTACCATTCTGTATATTCAGTTTCAGCATAAATCGACCGCGCATGGCGACGGAATCATGAAGCTTATAAAATCATCTATATGTATTCTTTTTCCAATCGCCGCGCACTGGCCCGATCATCGCGGGGGCACTCCCTTCGCGACAACATGGGAGGGCGGTCATTGAGTGCTTGCCCACATCCTTTCGATCCTGATGGACATGCTTTCCAACCAATCCGCGGCAGCGTCGAAATCTGCAAGACCTGCAGCGGCCCCATCATAAGCTGCCCGGCTTGCCGTCAGAGCAATCGTTCTGCGGCCCGCTTCTGTGTTCAATGCGGCGCGCGCATGCCGCTGCCGCGATACGCATCCAGGCTGCTGCCGCGCAAGACGATCCGGGACGGTTTCCAAACGTCCGACGAGCGGACGCTCGTTCTATCCTCTCTGCTGAACCTTCCGAACGGCTGGAGCCCGTTTTTATGGTGCGGCGGCACCGCGGGCGTCTTCACTTTCAGCATGCGGGAGTCAGGGCCGGTTCGTCTCGACCTCATCGAGGCCTCGTCGCTGTTCGTCGGCCGCAGCCGGACGCTGGCGACCGATCTTCCCGATGCCGGCGGCTGGGTGTCAAAACCGCTGTTGACCGAAGACGGCTTGTTCATCGTGACCCGAAGTGGCGTGGAGGTCTTCCGTGCTCATGGCGGGCGGCAACCGTTCGAACGCGTATCGCTACAGGTGCCGGTACAGGGAGGGCGAATCCACGGCGCCGGCGTCGATGGCAAGGGGGGCATTCTGCTCGTCGTCTCTGGGCCGCGCGGCGAAGTGACCGCCTTCGCCGGCAACGGCCAGGGCGAAAGTTGGCGTCCGGTCTCGGAAATCCCAATGAGGCTGGAAGAGGATGACGGCGCGTGGATTGGTGGATTCCCGGAGGACGGCGCCCTCTGGGTGCTTGCCGACAAATCACTCGTACTCGCCCGCCGCTCTGCCGGCATTGAGATTTCCAGCCATTCCCTGCCACCGCTCGGGGGAGTGAGCCTTCCCTGGCGGACGAGACTTGCGAATGGGCTGTTCGATCCGCTGGCGATCGTCTCCAACCGCACGGAAGCCGCGCTGATCGTGCCGTCGGAAGGGAGGGACGTCGGCGAGGGTGGCGTGGCCCGGTATGTGCGCATCGGCGATACGGTGCAGTCCCGGGCATTGGCGCGCCTGAGCCGGTCAGGCTGGATCACGGCTGGCATGGAATCCGGCAGCATTTTCGTCGGCACCGGCGACCGTATCCAGGAATTCGCCGCTGGTCAGCCCCGTGGCAATCCGGCGGTCTTGGAGGGTGCGACTGACATCCCGCCCCTGGTTGCGCAGGGTTGGCTTGTCGCCATCCGGCCTCTTCAGAGCGCCAGCGCGATGGCGGCGGACCATGGTGCAGAACTGCGGTTCTTCGAACGCCCGGCTCACGGCAACGGCGGAATCGAGCCGAGCGTCAGCGTCCGCATGAAGGGCGTTCCGTCGCGCGGCCTGCCGCCGCTTCTGATTGCCGGCACCATGGTGGTGGCGACCAAGGCCGGGCGCGACCACCGCTTCCAGGTTATCCGCGTCGCAGAAACCGAATCCGTCGGGGAGCCCTGAAATGGGAAGATGGGGACTGGCCCGGAGGCTCTGGCGGTTTGCCGTTGCATTCCTGCTGCTCGCCAGCACGTCGCCGGTGTCGGCGCAGCCTGTGGCGAAATATGCGGTGCTGCTCGACGCATCGAAATCGATGACTGGCTTTTACCACGCCAAGCTTCTCAACAGCCCATGGAAGGCTGTGCTGCAGGAACTTGACGGCGGTGCTTCGGAAAAATGGCAGTTCGGCAATTCGGTGGTCAAGATCAGGGGGCCGCTGAAGGACGTCACGCCGATCTACGACAACACGGCGCTCGATGTGCCGCTGCAGCAGTGGTTGGACGTGCCGGATACTGGCGATGCAGTGGTGATGGTCACCGACAACGTTGCCGATACGAGCGACAGCGTATCGTGGGACGCACAGCAGCGCTTCTACAATCTCTTGCGCAACACGCAGAAGATCGCAGGTGTCACGCTGATCCCGGCCGTTCTGCCGTTCCAGGGAACCGTGACCGCCCCCAAGAACAGCCCGCGAGCGACTTATGCCGGTGAGCGAGCCATCGCGTTCTACGTGATTCACAGGGTGGGCGCCGACAAAAGCGACCGTTTCGCCTTTGAACGGATGGTCAGTGGAATTCTCCAAAGGCACAACATCGAGCATGAGCTGATCCGCATCATGCCGTTCGGGGAAAGCTGGGACAAGTCCAAGCCCTCCATTGATCTGAAGATCGAATCCGGATCGGGGGCTGACATTCGCCTGGACCCGAAATGGGGGCTGATCATCGGCGGCCTGGAGATGAACCAGGGCGTCAAGCTGTCCTTCCAGGCGGAGGTGACTCCGGGACCGAATTTCGAAATGCGCAATGCCGAGTTGAGCGCCAGCATCGCCTTGGAGAGCGATGCCGACCTTGCGAGCCAGCAGTTCATCACCGCGAAGGTCAATCCGCGACAGGCCAACTTTCGTCCGCGGGAGGGCAGGAAATTCGACGTCGAATTCGAGATCGCGCCGATCGGGTTCTTTTCCGGCGTCTCACTCGCCCGGCAGATCGAACTGGCCTTCAGCACCTCCACGACGATCCAGGGAGAGATCGTCGTCCACTCGAAAGTCCACCGGCAGGGCGTGCTGTTCGTCGGTCCAGAAGCAGAGCGGTGGAGCTACAACGGGGCGCCCGAGGGGTTGGGCAGCGACAACCGGGAAATCCATCGGCGCCTTTACCGCGTTCAGGAACTCGTGCAGGGAATGGTACCGGCCGACGGCCTGGATGATGAGATCGTCCGCCGACGGGTGTGGATCGAACTGCGTTACTCGACCGTGGCGCTGGGACTTCTGGTCGTCGCCGCCATCTTCGTCCTGCTGCCGCTCGCCTGGCTGCTCCGGCAGGCCGGCAAGCCGCGCCATTTCGAGGTCGCTTCCGGCATGGCGAAGCCCCAGCCGGTCACGCTTGGCCTGTTTTCGACCAGCCCGGTGCAGAGCGACGACGGCCGCTGCTCGCTTGCTCTGACTTGGCTGGGTTGCGCTCTGCTGGTCCGTGCCCAGGGCGGCCGCATCCTGGGCTCGCAGCTGCGATCAGCCGCTGGCGGGATGGTCCGCGTCGCTTGGAGGGACGGCGAGATGCGCGACACCTACAGCTTCCAGGTCACGAAGCAAAAGAACGGATCGAAAAACGGACCCCGACACGGCGGGCAGGATTGGTAGGGCGGTGTAACCCGGCGCCCCCATGCCCCGGATGTCCGAAACGAAAAAGGCGAGACGCAGAGAATGGAAGGATTTCACATGAAGCCATGGCTCGTTTCCGTTGCGGCGATCCTCGTCGGTACTGGGGGCGGCATCGGGGAGGCGGCGTCGCAGTCCCCCTTCGGCGACCATGGGTCCACGGTCCGGCTTTTGCCCGCGCGAGGGCTATCGGGGCTGGAGCGCTGGTTCGACTTCTCCTTTGGGTTGCCGGTGGCCTCCCGACTTCTGATCTTCGCCCTGGCGGCGGTCTTTGCCGTCTTCTTCTTCAGGCTTCTGTACTTCATGGCGCTCAAGAGCCAGGTACAGCAAGGTGTGCACCCTAAGATCCTGTCCAACACGCTGATTCTGTGGACCGTGACGACGGTGACCGCCGCCGCCTACTTCGCCATGCCGACCATCGGGATCGGCTATTTCACGACGTTCGTCCCGCTGATCCTCATCGCTTGCATGGCCACGATCCTCATGCAGCAGGCACTGCTGCTGTGGATCGCGGCGCTGCTGCTGGTGGTCCTGGTCCTCACCCTGCTGCCCGTCTTCGGTGTCGCATAAGCGAGCAATGAAGGAGTTCTTACGCAATGGCTGACGAAACCGTGAACAGCCTGCGCCAGCAGCGTCCGGTCCTCCTGATCGGCGTGGGTGGAACGGGCAAACAGGTGCTCCTCAATCTGCGGCGGATGTTCTTTGACCAGTACGGCAAGGCCACGCTGCCGCACATCGGGCACATCTGGATCGACACCGATCCAAGCAACCTGACGCTCGACGGCGAAGACATGAACTTCCTGTTGAAGGAGGTCGATTTCGAAGCCACCGAGCGGGTCAACACCGAGTTGCGCCCGGCGGATCTCCAGAACTATTACGAACACAAAAGCGACCATCCGCACATCTTTTCATGGTTCGATCCGTCGCTCGAAAAGCATGGGCGGATCGAAAACGGCGCCGGCGCCATCCGCTGCTTCGGAAAGCTCGCCTTCTTCCACTATTACAAGGAGATCATGAGCCGCGTCCGGGAGAAGTACGCGCAGATTCGCGATGCGGCCCATCACGCGACCCTGATGACCGATTACGGCATCCAGGTAGATGCCTCGAAGGTAGAGACCTGGCTGATCTTCTCGGTCGCCGGCGGCACCGGCAGCGGCATGTTCCTTGACTTGGCCTTCGCCCTGAAGGAGGCCGATCCCAACGTCGGCCTTCAGGCGATCATGTTGCTGCCCTCCGTGTTCAGCAGCGATTTCCAGCATCGGATCTTCGGCAATTCCTACGCCGCGCTGATGGAACTGGAGCACTATAATCTGGCCAAGACCACCGGCGGGGCGCATCGCTTCCCCGTCGCCTGGACCCGCGAGCAGTACGAGAGCAACCAGCACCTGGATGGTCCTGCGTTCAGCACGGCCTATCTGGTCGGGAATAAGCCGCGCGGTTCCGGCGGCACGCTGGCCCTGAAGGACAAGAATTCCCTGTGCGAGATGCTGGCGGAGACCCTGTTCATCCGCTATGGCGGCGCTACCCAGCCGCTGGCGGCGGAAGGGCAAAGCAAGCGGTCGAATTTCGACGACTATCTCACCGGTATCGTGAAGTACCAGTACACCAGCGTCAGCGGGGGCGACCGCTCCTTCACCGAGGAGTTCTCCTGCCGCTATTCCAGCCTTGGCCTGAGCAAACTCCACATTCCGGTGCAGAGGATCGCGACACTGGTCCGACACCAGCTCGCCGTTGACCTTGTCCAGCACTGGTTACATTTTAAGGAGATACCGAATAATTTCGACGATCTGGTCACACGTCAGTATCTCCCGCGCCTTCGTCTTGGCGACCGCGGCCGAGATGGTCATTTCTATCGCGAACTGATCGGCGTCGGCCAGGGCCAGACCGTCGAGGAGACTCTACGTCAGACCTTCCAGACAGGGAGGGCTGCATTCCTTCAGGGGGCGGCGCAGCCGGACATCGGCGAGCGCCTGCAGAGCTGGCTGAACTCCACGATTCTCGTCCAGCAGCTTGACATCGCCAATCCCGACCCATCGCGCTGGGGTTTGCTGTCACGCCTGGTCACCCAACAGCACAGCGATCAGCTGTTCGCCAAGGTATCGAGCGAACTGGACAGCATGGTACGGGAGATCCTGTCAGCCCATGCCCAGCGCATTCCCTTCGCCCGGGAAGTTCTGCGCCGTGTCGCCGTCCTGCTCGACGAGCAGCGGCGCGACTTCGAGGAGCTTGCCGAACGTGCCCGCACCCGCGCTGCCGGAGCCATGCGCGACATTGCCGAACGGCTGGGGTGGCTAGCCGACTGCACCGGTCAGCGCACGCGCCGCACGATCATCGACGTGGTTCTCGATTTCGCCGAGGAACGCGCGGTGTTCGAACTGCGGGCCCAGGTATGCACCGCCGGTGCGAAGATCAGTGAACGGCTGGCCGATCTGATTGGCCGCGGGACGCTGACACGGGACGCGAAGGGACAGGAGCAACTGATCGAGACTGGGCTGCTGAAGCAACTGGCTGACCTGGAACGGCTGCTCGACCGTGATCTGCGGGCGGCCATTGCCGCGCGCGTCGATGGTCTACGGCGGCTTCAATCCTCGGCGATCTACCAGAACCTCTACGAAGAGCATGATTTCCAGGATTTCTACGTGATGCCCGACGGGCGGCGCATCGACGGGGGAGCGCTGGCCGATCTGGATCGCCGCTTCTTCGAGGATGCCGAACCCGGCCGCCCACGCAGCCTTTGGGACATGCGGCAGGTGCTCCAGACCGAAGGCAACCGGCGGACGATCGAGGAACTGTTGGATTTTACCCGTTCGGTCACCCGCCATCTGGAGGACCGCACCGTCGATGTCGTCGAACGGCTGAGCCGGCAATCGCCTCCCGACTCCCCGCAATACATTGCGATGGTACAGCGCCTGCTGGATTACGGTCAGCCCTGGCTCGACAACGCGACGCATTTCATCAACGACACCGTCTCGATGAGGAATGTGCAAGAGAAAGTCATCGTCGCGCTGAGCAAGAAAACGCCGACACAGATTCGAACCGATTTCGAGCGGACGCTCGGCAAGAAGTGGAAGGAGCCGCTGGCCGGCGCCGACAGCACCCCGGACCGCGTCTATGTCAGCAGCGAACTGGCGGCCTTCCCGCTGATGGCCATTCCGGACCTCGACCGCTACCGAAACGCCAGCTACTTCCCTCACCTGCAGCGGGGATTTGCGCTTCATACCGACGTGAATTTCGAGAAGTTCCAGGATCTGCTGCTCAAGAGGCAGGAGGAGGTCGACAGCTATCTGACGGCGCTGGAAACACTGGGAGCTGGCATTCTCGCTGGGGTCGTGATCGGCCGGATGCGGAATGCGCCAGGCAGCCGCCACGGCGTCACCGAATTCTTCTTCGCCGACAAGCGCGGCTTCTTCAACGAGACGCTGCCGCTCGGCGTGTTCTCGCTGGCGGTTCGCAAACTCTGTTCGGCGGACGGATTCGAGCAGGCCAACGCGATCCGCGCCGCCACGGCGGAACGGCTTGGTGACCTGACCGACGAGGAACTCGGCCATTGGCTTTTCCTGCTCTACTATTCCGCACGCAACAACCCGGTTGGCCATGCCGGCTTCGCCGCCGTGCTCAACGCCATGGCCCGTGAGCAGGAGATGGCCAACCCCGGCATCGAGCCGTACATCAAGAGGGCCGGCGAGACGCTGAACCACTGGTCGGAAGAAAATCCGCAGGGATCGGGCTTCCGCTGCCTTCCCGTTCCCAAGACCGTGCTGGTGTGACGATGCTGATCTGCCCCGATTGCCACGGCTGGCGCAGGCACAGCAGTGACCGCTTTTGCGGCCACTGCGGGCGCAGCTTCATCGTGCTGACCGCCCGCGCCACACCGCAATACACCTATGCCGGCCAACCGAATGCGCATCCATCCGTGCTGACGGTTATGCTGACCAACGACGGACCCGTGGATCCCGCTGGCACGGTGATTGTTCTGATCGACCGGGCAAGCGAGCAGGAGTTGTACCGGAGGGAGCTGCCCGACGGGTTGCTGTCGACGCGCGGCGACTGTATGGATTGCGATATTCCACTGCCGCCTTCCGTTGTCGCCACGCCGCTCTGGAAGGGCCGCATCGAACATCGGATCCCCGGACGGGACGACCGGCGTACCTTGTGCGATCTCGATTTCGGCCTGTCCGATCCAATGCTGGCGCTGGCCGAGGATACGGTCGAACCGGTCCTGCTGTCCCAGGAGCAGGCGACGGTTCCGATCAGGCTGCAATTGAGGGCCGGCGCACTGGCTCCCATCGAACACATCGACGTCGATATGGAGGCGATCAGCGGCTGGGACGCTCCGCCGCTCGTGCAACTGCCGCCCATACCCTCCCGGCTGGCGGCCGGCGACGATTTCCAGGCGTCGCTGGTTCTGAAAGGGTCGCACATCGGCCGGCTCCGCCTGATGCCCGGCGGTATGCGGGTCATGCTGGCGATCCGGCTGCGCAACCGCGGCGAGCCGATCCGATTGCCGCTGCTGATGCGGTTCAAGACGCCGGCAAAGCCGGAGTTCAGCATTCCCAACCGCATCACCGGATTGAACGGGCGAACGGCGCGGCTGCCGATCACGCTGACCAATCACGGCGGCACCGCGTGCACGCTCCACACGCTGGAAGCGCGGCTGAACGCTGGATCCGAACGCATCGCCGGCACGCTGGAATTCACGGGTGCTGACGCCGCGTTGGAACCCGGCGAGGAGCGCACGGTGGTTCTGCCGCTGTCCCTGCGCTTGGGCAACGGCGGCATGCTCGCTCCGCGGACCTATTTCTGCGAGGTCGAACTCGGATTTCTCGACGAGGGATTCTCCGTTCCAAAACGAACCGTGGCGGTCGAGGTGCGGCCCGTCCAGCCGTTCAACGGCTATATCGCCATCGATTTTGGAACCTCCGCGACGGCGGTGGCCTATCTACGCCATGACGAGGCCGGGCCACCGCGGGTCCTGTCGCTGGAGCCGACGGACGCCTTCGTGCCGACCACCATCGCCTACGCCTATGATGCCGACGCCAACACGCTGACGCGCTACATCGGCAACGAGGCGCGGCGGCGTGCGGAATCGCCTAATGGCGCATCCATCATCGTTCTTGACAACCTGAAGTGGCGCATCGGCACCGCGGAGATGCTGTCGCTGCCGAACGGGGACTCCGTGTCCTGGATCGACATCGCCGCCGACTATCTTCAGATGCTCAAGGAGCGGATCGAGGAGCATCCCAGCATCGCCGCCAGCGTCGAGCGGGCCTATCCGACCCGTCCGGCCCGCTTCAGCAGCCCGGCGACAGCCGGCCTGTTCGCCGCCTTCAGGAAGGCCGGCATGGCGCCGATGGGGATCGGCTCGGGGGGTGGGCGCGAGGTTCTGGTATCCGAAAGCTGGTCGCCGCTGATCCTGGCCCAGCCACTGCCGCATCTGGAGGCGGTGCAGAAGGATGCGCTAGACGGTAGCGTACTCGGCTCCTCTTTCGTCGGGACCCACCATGTTCTGACCTACGACGTCGGTGGTGGCAGCACCGACCTGTCGATGTTCACCATCGAAGTGGCAGACCGGTCGCGCATTGCCGTCCGCGAGGTTGCGACGGACGGTTCGGTTGTGTTGTGCGGCAACGGCATCGCGGCGCTGCTGTTCCGCCATCTGTCGATCAGCCTTGACCTCTGGTTTCAGAAGCGGGGCATCCAGCGTTTCCGCGTGCCGATTCATCTGCCATGGGACGAAATCCCGCCTGGCGGCGTGAACGCGACCGCGGCGCGCAATGGACGGGCGGTGGCCAGGCTTTTGCGCTCTCTTCAGAACGGCTATAAGGGCGGGCCGTTCCTGACAATGTTGAGTGCATTCGTCCAGCAGTTCGGGGAGGGGCACCCGATCGATCCGGCGGACGAGGCGGTCGTAAAATGGCTTTCGACATACCAGGGTTCGATCCTGGCGGCGGAAATGCTTGACGGTGCGCCGCTGGCGCTTGTCACGGTCGACGGAGAGACCCTGGAGATCCATTGGGGGCCGGAGGGTCTCGGACTCGATCTCCCGGGATTCGTTGCGGATTTCTGGGCGAGCATGGCGACGCCGATGCGCCAGACCCTGAGCAATGTATTGCCGTCGGATGGCCCGCGCGGGCAGGTGCTCCATGTTCTGGTCTCTGGGCGCGGCAGCCTGTTCCCCCTGGTCAGGCAGATGATCCGCGGGCATGTTGCCGCCGCCCTCGGCAAAAGGGCACATGACCTCCGCTTCATCGATACCGAATTCCTGAAGAACATCACCAGCTTGGGCGCCCTCTATCTGGCCGAGCTTGTGCTGAACACCACTGGAATGCAGTTCCGCTCGGAGGCGTCGACGCTGTTCGGCATCCTCGGCGACCTCGACCTGCGATCCGGCCGTCGCCGTTTTCTCAAGCTCTGCGACGGCTATCCGACGCCTTCGGACGGCATCTGCGCGGTGCACCGCCCGCTTCCGCCGGGCAACCTCGATCGCCGGGTCGAACTGGGAGTGGCGACACGGGAGGGCGACCTTGAGGAATCCCGGTTCCGCCAGGAATATGTCGTGTCGAATCGGGTTGAGCTGACAGTGCAGCAGTCGGAAAACCTGCATGTGCTGATCGAAGCACGCCGGGAGCATTGCCTGACCGTCAGCCTGGGCTGGCCCGCCCCGGACGGAGACGTCAACGATCCTTCAACCTTCGAGATGGTGGAGCTTGGTTCCATCGCCCTTGTCGCTGGTGCCTGCAGTGCCGGTGCGTCCGGGGAGGAGTGCGAGTGATGGTGTGGCCAGTCTGCGGCCGGTGGCTTCCGATGCGCATCCTTCTTGCCTTGGCGCTGCTGCTGCCGATCGCGGCTCCAGCCAGAGCCGCGCAGGAGACCTTGTACAGCTTTACCTATTATTGGCCGCCGGCGCCGGGCCAGCCGGGCGTTTGCCCGGGCCCAGGAAAGGCTGGAATCTATCGTACGGTGGTCGTGCGCACCTCAGTGGAAGATGGTAAACCTTGGACGATCTATTCATTTGGTGTCTCTTATTCAGTTGCGGGCAACAATCGCGCCAAAATAAATAGCTTTAGCGATTTTCTAAAAGAGGCAATCGATCCAAATAAGTTGCCGATCGAGCAAAAAATTGTAACAATTCAGGGAGCAGACTCAAAAAAGCTTTCCGATCAAGCGGTAGAATTTCTAAAGTTTATCGGCTCTGACATTCAAAATTTAGATGACTTTGATGCTGGCATTGAAGTCATAATCGATTTTTTATGTAAAAACCAAAGTATTTCTGCATTTGGAGACGGTAACAAAATATATCGGACAGATAGGATCTTATCCGACACCAACAAAAATGCCCAAAATCTCGACCAAGAAGAAGAGGCTGCAATTAAATATTTTGTCTGCATTGGAGTCCCTAGTTGCAAAGACGATTTTAAGTTTGCGCTTCCACTAATGAATCAATCATCTTCCACAAGGTTTGGTCATTATGAAACTCTTTCCAGAGAATTCTCCTCTCTCTTGATGCGGCGCGGAATTCTACCAAAAGCTACTGCGGATCAGAAGGCAGACCAAACAGAAATCAAAATGAGGCTCATGATCGATAAAGAAATTTATGAAGTAAGGAATGATATTTATAGCATGAAAAGCATGATTGATGAACAGAAAAGGAAAATTGTTGATCTAACTCAAAAAATATCTGAAAGAAATAAAGGGGGAAGCGGTGTTTATATAGTAGCTTTGTTGCTTGTTGGAGCTTTTTCCTTTATCGTTGTAATTATTATCCGCAACAGGGAAGGTATCCGCCACAAATATACGGGTCGCTTCAGCGATAGAGCTGGCTCATCTGACTCCGACTGTGTCATCAATTTGAATTCAGAAGTTGTCCCAAATCCCTTTCCTATTCAGCCAGCCGCCCCTGATTACAACTTTACGCTATTGATAGAAAACATGCAGTCCCAGATCGATCTACTGAAAGATAATCTCGAAAAGGTCGCTACAGAAAGAAACTCGATGCAGATCGCCCTGAATTCCATCGATCGCTTCCAAATCGATCTGGAGAGAAATCTAGAGCGAATCGACCGAGAGCGCCAGGAGGACCGGGCGGCTATCAATAAATGCCAGAATGAACTCAAGGTGAAGACCTCAGAATTCGTGGCCTTGATTAGGTCTCAGTCCGGCGTCCCCGCGCCAGCGCCCCGTCAGGAACGCAGGATTGTCGTCCAGAGGCGTTCGTCGCCCTCCGAGGCTGTTCCCGTGGCGCCCAATGCGGAGGTCGACCGCCCTGCCGCGTCCGCTCCCCCACCTTCAAGTCATCCTCAGCCGGCTTCCGCTCCGGGGGAAGAGTGGAAAAACGCACTTCTGCGTCAATGGAGCGCGGATCTTACGCAACTGACCGGCCGGCCGGCCGATCCCATCACCTTGCGCGAACTGGTGTCGACCGGCGACTCCCTGCTAGGCTTTGGAGAGTGGCTGGTCAAGGAATATCTCCCTCAACGGGAAGGGATGGATTTCTATCGCCGGATCGCTTCGTGGCTGGAATCACAAACCCAGGGCAGGCTGCAACTGATCCTGCCGGAGGTTGGCAGCGTCCGAAATCCAGAGTTCGACGAAGTCGGCGACTACAGCGCTCCGGTCAAGGGCAACATGAACAAGATCGTCGCCGTAATCCGTCCCGGCCTGATCCATGAGGGGAGTCTAGAGATCAAGGCCAGGATCGTCATCCCAAACTGACGGAGCCGTTCAAAGCCTGTTTGACCGAGATGGCGATCCTGCTGTTGTTGGCAACAGGAGGGCTGGTGGATGTGGACAGACGAACAGCGTGAAAGATATGAACCGCACCGGGTTTCCTGGAGGCCATTTGTGTTGAGTCACGCCGCCATAGCGACGTCCTCGGTTTGTACATAGTAGCGGGTTTCGGCCTCGGCATGAGGAATGTTGCCGATGGGTCAGAGGAGGCGCCGGTGGTTGAACCGGTCGATCCACTCCAGGGTGGTCCAGGGTGGCGAACTCGACGGCCTCCCTGGTGCGCCATGGCCCGCGGCGCCGGATCACTTCGGTCTTGTAGAGACCGTTGATGGTCTCGGCCAACGCGCTATCGTAGGAATCGCCGACGCTGCCCACGGAGGGCTCGACCCCAGCTTCGGTGAGACGCTCGGTTTAGCAAATCGGAACGTTTTGCGATCCACGGTCGCTATGGTGGATGGGGCCGCTGCCCGTGGCGGGCCGGATCGAACCAGGACAGGACGGCTGCGGCCGCGGCATAAGCGCTGGCCTTCTTAGCGTCCCTCTCGCGCATTGCCTGGGGAAGCGTGGCGAGTGCCACGGCCACATCGTTCGGCGACAGGTCCGTTGTCGTGCGGCGGCTCATCGCGCCTCTCCTATGCCCAGCAGCCGTATGGTTTCAGTGAGGGCGTTTCGAAGTTCGCCCATGAAATAGTGATTGTGCACCGTCGCCATGACGGCGCCCACCTGCGCGGAAGCCATGTCATCGGCCGTTAGCTTTGCCATGGCGGCGTTCCCAGCCGCGGTCAGGACCTTGTCCACGATGGCCGCGAGCGTGTCGTCGGTCACCTGCCGCCCGTTCAACGCCAGCAGGTTTTGAAAGAAGGTCTCGACGTCGGCGCGTTCGGCCACTCGCACCTCGTCGAATTCGACGTCGTCCACGATGTCCGGGTTGACGTCTCCGGTATAGCCGAGCAGCGCGACGCGCAGGGTCGGGTGTCCGATCGCCGCTTGCATGAGGCTGTTGGCCAGGGCGTTCAGATCGTCGCTGTCCTGCACCTTGTCGCAGCCGTCGATGACCAGCCAGAGCGGTTTGTCTTCAGGGCCATTCCGCCACCGAACCTGACCTGCGAACCAGTCGGCCAGTTCGGACAGCCAGCGGGCATCCTGGCGGTTTTGCGGCTCCGGCGGCAGGCCGTCCAGGGGCAGGGCGATCTGGCGTGCGGCTTGCTGGATGATGCTGTCCGGATCGCGCCCGTGCGGCGGTGCGCAGGAGAGCCGGACCACATCGAATTTGTCCGGGCGCAGAAGATGGACCAGAGCCCTGGCCGTGAAGGAGCGGCCGCTGCCGGCAAGTCCGGTCACGATCAGCGTGTTGCGTCCGTTCCCGGTGAGGATGTCGGACAGGATGATGCGCAGCTTGGATCGACCGACGAACGGCAGCCCGCCGACCATTGACAACTTATCCAGCCGCGGCGCCGGCGGGGAGGAGGCGGACCGCGTCGCCGGGACACAGGGCGTGGCAGGCAGATTGCCCCGACCATTCATGCATGCACGGATGATGCTGATGGGAATGCCGCGATTGTAGCGCCGTTCGATGCCAAGGTTGTGCAAAGCGACCAGGGCGCCGTTGTTGTCGAAGCACAGAGCACCCGAAGAGCCCTTGTTCGTGTTGACCGCATATGCGACCCGCGTGTGCGATCTGTTCACTCCGACGACCCCGCCTGGTCTCCACGCTATGCAGAGCGGATCTCCCTGCGGATGCTGCACGATGATGATCGTCGCCTGATCGGCGAAGCGCTCCTTTTTTCCGGCAGGGAATACCATCCGCGTTCCCTGTTGAAGAGCCTGCTGACGGTGGACCCCACCGTCTTCTCAAGGCGCAGCAGCGCATAGTCGAGATGGTCGGCGAATTCGGTATGGTCGGGCACTTCGTAGGAATCACCGGGATCGTCCGGCTGGTCGTCCAGCGCATGATAGCGACTGGAGTCCACGTGCCAACCCTCCGGATGCAGCCGGCAGTGGACGATATCCGCGCTCTCGGCATTCGGTTCGACGGCGTCGAACTGGATCACCATGTCGTCCGGCTCGACGTCTTCGGGGCGCTCGATCAGCGGCTGTGCCACGTGGTAGTTGGTGAGCACCAGATCCGGGCCGACTAGGAAGCCGGTTCCGTGCACGTCGCCCTCAGGGGTCCACAGTTTGATCCGGCAGACGCGGGGAAAGGCCTCCTGCAGATTCCTAATGAGATCCACCTTGGCGAAAGAATCGACAGCGCTGAGCAGGGCCTGAAGTGCTGACTCCCTGTTCGGCGCCGCCAGGATGAGGGACATCAGCAGGCGGTCGAGCCATTTCTGCTCCTCCGCTTTCTGCACCACATCAAGGCAAATCTGGCCGAAATCACCGGACGAGGTCAGCGTTCCCAACTGCTGCCCGAGGCGCTGCTGCAACCATACGGTCAGCGTGCTGACCGTGAAGCGGCTTTGCATATCCGCCGCGACGCGGCGCAGCTGGGTTTCGGGATCATCCGGCACGACGCGGCGCAACTGGGTTTCAGGATCATCCGGCACGACGTCGTCCTCTCAAACGGATTGCGTTTTCCCGTCCGGTACGTCGACCGCTCCGGACCCGCAAGGTGGAGATGGGCTTACTCCGGGGACATCCCGGTCGTAGATCTCGTACCAGGGCAGTCCAAGACGGATGTAGGTTTCGGGATGCGAGTAGCAGCGGAACAGAAAACCTAGGTAAGGGGTATTATTGGCATCTGGAGCTTTTCCCTGAGGCACAGTCGGAGTTTGCCCTAGGCGAAGATCCTTGCTTGCTCTGCCACTACACTGCCGCCTGATATCACCCGATCACTGTTGCTCGCGCACCCAAAGGCGGCTCATATGGATGGCCAGCTTTTCCGGGTCGATGCGGAGGGCGTGCGCTACTGCCTGCACCTCACTCAAATTTCCAGACCACCGTCCGGACAGCCACTCCGTAGGCAGGTTGCCTTCAGCACCAGGGAACGCCGCCAGAGCCGCCAGCAGCTGTGTGAGCGATGAAGCCGTTTCGAACTCGATATAATGGGAAGTGGTGTCAGGCGTTGGTCTGAAACCCCGCTTTTTTAGTAGCCAAGCCGCAGCTTCGGCCCAATTGACCACCACCTTGCCGTCTTCGCGGTGGGATGCCAGTTCTTTGGCACTCAGGGCATTTCGAACGGCGCCCTCTCTCATATCGGCCAGTAGCGCCAGTTCTCGGACGGAAAACACGGCGGTTGATCGCTGGTTCGGGTCCGATAGCTTTTGCCGAGCCCGGAACATGTCCAGCACTTGGGCCGTCAGTGGGTCCTCGGGCCAGGCCGCGGGCTCGCCGTAAGCATTAGTCCGTGGAACCAGATCGATGAAAGACGCCAAAGCCGATTCCTCAAAGTCCCCACTGGGCTCCAGGGCGCACAACCCCATGGCGAAGTCGTACATGAGCAACAGGGGCATACCGTTCCCAAACTGGGTCAGGTCGACCTTTTCCGGCTGATCGTCTGCATAATCCCCTTCTGCCGGGAAGCCCGCGAAAGCAACGGCGGCATCCTCCCCTTTCAGTCGGGCGAGGTGGTCAGCGATCAGGAGAATTCCCTGCTGCAACTCGCGAACATAGTCTTCGCGGCGGATCATTACGGCTGTCTCCTCAGGCGGCAAATAGGCGAGCAAAGTGGAACTTCAAACGGTTGACGGCGGGGTCTCGAAGGCCCTTGGAGGGATGAAGGACGATGAATGCCTCGACGTTGCCTGATAGGTACGGCAGCGACAAGGCGCTGTGGCCGAAGTAAACGGCTTGGCTGCTGCCATTCGGCCCCAGGATGGTTTCGCCTTGTGTCACGACACGAGCCTTGTGGGCACCAAGGAAAGCATCGTAGGCGGCCTTGCCGCCAAACAAGATGGCGCGAGGACCAATATAGCTGATCAGCCGAGCCAGATGCGGAGCGGTTTCCTTGGCGGCTACAGGAACACGGATGCCCAGGCTTTGCATGTTGGGGGACCGGCGCCAGATCACATTGCTGCCCTGCACGGTCCGAATTCCCTCGGGCGATGAAACACCCAGTGCTCGCTGAAGCAGGCGACCGATGTTCTGCGAAGTCGGCCCATAGCCCTCGATGTACTCGCTGCCGCCCACAGCGACATCGACCAATTGAAAATTGTCTGCGGAGCCGCCCGGATTGAGGCCGAGGACCATCAGAGGGCAAGGGCAAATGGGAGAATAGTTGATCGAGTAATCGGCCCTGCTGTTGAGGCCGGTCGCGGCACGCCATTGCGTATCAAGATCGGCGAGAAATTGATTGGCTGCAGGCAGGAGTGAGCGATCCAACGAGAACATGATGGGGGCCTCGAATGTGAGTGGGTGCCGTCTTTCCGGGCTGTCACGCTTCACCCTGCGTTTGGGAAAAGGTCACCGCCCAAGGTGAAGGCAGCCCTCTTTGCTGACGTTTCTTGCGCGACTATCAGCTGCGCGCCAGGCGCTACCACCGCCATGCGGTAATGATATAATTCATATCATATTCAGCGGTCAACAAGAATATGATGGTGCTGTTATCATTAATATCATGAATACCGAGTGTCCAGATGACCCGTACAGCAAGCGAGCGTCATCGCCATCTCAATGTAATGTTAGGGTATACCCATAAGATACGGTGCCGTGAGACGATCCTCAGCGTCTCATTTGGATGGATTTCGTGGAAGCGAGACGCTACCGTCTGCTGGTCTAAAGGCAAACGAGACGATTCATGGCGGTCTACGGTTACGCCCGCGCCTCCGCGCTGGATCAGGACGTCGCAATCCAGGAAGAGGCGCTTCGCCATTCCGGGTGCGAGGTCATACGCTCGGAGAAGGCGAGTGGCACGACCCGCGCCGGCCGGTCGGAACTCGCTTTGCTCCTCCAGTTCCTCCGCCCCGGTGACACGCTGGTGGTCACCCGCGTCGATCGCTTGGCACGGTCGATCAAGGATCTCCAGGACATCGTGTACGAGCTGCGCGCCAAGGGCGTGGCACTGAAGGCGACCGAACAGCCCATCGACACTTCAACCTCGGCCGGCAAGGCATTTCTCGACATGCTCGGCGTGTTCGCCGAGTTCGAAACCAACCTACGCCGGGAGCGCCAGATGGAGGGCATCTCGCGCGCCAAGGCCAAGGGAGTCTACAAGGGCCGCAAGCCGTCGATCGACCCGGCGGAGGTCTGGCGCTTGCGGACCGAAGAGAAGCTGGGACCAACCGCCATCGCCCAGCGGCTCGGGATCGGGCGCGCATCCGTCTATCGAGTGCTCGCCGGCACCGATCGAACCTGATGCCGGTCAGCTTTCTCACCCCGGAACAGGAAGGGCGGTACGGCCAGTTTCCGGCCGATGTGTCCGCCGAGCAGCTGGCCCGGTTTTTCCACCTCGATGACGCGGATCACGCGTTCATATTGGCGCACCGCGGCCCCCACATGCGGCTCGGTTGCGCCGTTCAACTCGGCACGGTGCGGTTTCTCGGAACGTTTCTTGAAGATCCATGCAAGGTACCGCCGGGCGTGGTCGGCTTCCTTGGCGACCAACTTGGCGTGCCCGTCAACGGAGCGCTCGACGCATACCAGGCCAGCCAATGGCGTTGGCGACACCCGATTGAAATCCGCAAACGCTATGGCTACCGCGATTTTTCGAATTCCGCCGCGCAATGGCGCCTCCAGCGTTGGCTCTACGCACTGTGCTGGACGGGGACCGACCGGCCGACGGCCCTGTTCGACCAAGCGACGGCCTGGCTGGTAACGCACAAGGTGCTGCTGCCGGGGGCGAGCGTACTCGAACGGACCGTCGCGCGGGTACGGTCCCGTGCCAATAGCCGCCTGTGGCGCCTGTTGGCGGCCCGGATCACGCTCGAGCAGAAGGCGCGGCTCGACGCCCTACTGGTGGTGCCGGAGGGGGAGCGACAGAGCCCAATGGACCGGCTCCGCTCGGGACCGACCCTGCAAAGCACCAATGAATTGGTGCGCGCGATCGAGCGCCTCGACGAGGTGCGGCACCTCGTGGCTGGTCTGCCGCTCACCAACCATCTGCCGAAAACCCGCATCCTGGCTTTGGCGCGGTTCGCCGGCGTCGCCAAGGCCCAGGCGGTTGCCCGGTTGCCGGACGAGCGCCGCGCCGCCACCCTGCTGGCGTTTCTCCGGGCGCTGGAGGCAAGCGCGCAGGACGATGTGCTCGACCTGTTCGACCTGCTCGTCACCCGAATGTTCGTCGATGCTGTCCGCAAGGGCCGGGAGGCGCGGTTGCGCAGCCTGGGCGACCTCGACGCCGCCGCGCGCACCCTGAGCAGGGTCTGTGCTTTGGTGCTCGACGATGCTGTCGGCGATGCCGATCTGCGAGCCGCGGTCTTCGCGGCCGTCCCGCAAGCTGCCCTGGAAGCCGCCGTAGCACAGGTGGACGGCTTGACCAAGCCGCCGGACGATCCCTACTTCGACGAGTTGTTGGCGCAGCACCGCCGCATCCGGCGTTTCCTGCCACATTTCGTGCGCGTGGTCGGCCTGGGCGCCATGCCGGCCGGACGCCCGGTACTGAAGGCCCTGCAGCACCTCCGGACAGTTGAGGACGGCGGCGCCCGCGTTGCGCCGTGGCCCACGGAGTTCGTGCCGAAGTCTTGGGAACGCCGGGTGACCCGGAACGGCGTTCTCGATCGGCGCGCCTGGACCCTCTGTCTGGTCGATCGACTGCGCGGCGCGCTTCGGCGCCGTGACGTGTTCGCGACGCCGAGTCTGCGCTTCGCCGATCCCCGCATCGGCCTGCTCGACGGCGCCGCTTGGGAGGCCGCGCGGCCAACCGTCTGCCGCACGCTGGGAAAGTCGCAGAATGCGGGCGAAGAGATCGGTCAACTGACCGAGCGGCTCGATCAGGCGTTCCGAACGGTGACCGACAACCTTCCTCAAAATGCCGGTATCCGCATCGAACGGAATGGCACCGACGAGGACCTGGTGCTGACCGGCCTCGACCGCCTCGACGAGCCGGCCAGCCTCGTCGCTCTGCGGGACGCCGTGACAGCGCGCCTGCCGCGTGTCGATCTGCCGGAATTGCTGCTGGAAATCGATGCCCGGACCGGCTTCGCTGGCGCCTTCACCCATGCCAGCGAAGCCGAGGCGCGGGCGCAGGACCTGCCGACGACGCTGTGTGCCATGCTGCTGGCCGAGGCGTGCAACACCGGCCTGGAACCGCTGGTGCGCCCGGACCTGCCGGCGCTCCGGCGGTCGCGCCTGAGCTGGGTTCGGCAGAATTATCTGCGGGCAGAAACCCTGACCCTGGCCAATGCCCGCCTTGTCGCCGCCCAGAACGGCATCGACCTGGCGCGGCGGTGGGGTGGCGGCGATGTCGCCTCCGCCGACGGGCTGCGCTTCGTGGTACCGGTGCGCACCATCCACGCCGGCCCCAACCCGAAGTACTTCGGCTCCGAACGCGGCGTCACCTACTATAACCTCGTGTCCGACCAGTTCACCGGCCTGAACGCCATCACCGTGCCCGGCATCCTGCGCGACAGCTTGGTGCTGCTGAGCGTCGTGTTGGAACAGGAGACCGAGCTGGAGCCGACCGAGATCATGACCGACACCGGCGCCTACACGGACGTGATCTTCGGCATCTTCTGGCTGCTCGGCTACCAGTTCAGCCCGCGGATCGCCGATGTCGGCGGCGCCCGATTCTGGCGGGCAGATCCGGCGGCCGACTACGGCCCCCTCGACAAGCTGGCCGCGCACAAGGTGAGGACGGGCCTCATCGCCGAGCATTGGGACGATCTGTTGCGCCTGGCCGGCTCGCTCAAGCTGGGCCTCGTGCAGGCCGGCGGGCTGATGCGGACGCTCCAGACGAACGACCGGCCAACCCGGCTGGCACGGGCGCTGGAGGAACTGGGCCGGATCATCAAGACGCTCTATCTGCTGGCCTACATCGACGATGAAGCCTATCGCCGCCGCATCCTCACCCAGCTCAACCGTGGCGAGGGCCGCCACCAACTCGCCCGCGTCGTCTTCCATGGCAAGCGGGGCGAACTGCGTCAGCGCTACCGGGAAGGTCAGGAGGACCAGCTCGGCGCCCTTGGTCTGGTCGTCAACGCCACCATCCTGTGGAACACGATTTACATGGACGCCGCGCTTGACCAACTGCGAATGGAAGGTTTCGACGTTCGCAACGAGGACGTAGCCCGCCTGTCGCCGCTCGCCCATGAGCACATCAACATGCTCGGCCGTTACGCCTTCACCCTGCCCGAGCCGGTGGCTCGGGGTGAACTGCGGCCACTACGCAGTCCGGTGGCCTTGGCCTATGAGGACGCCTGAATGGTAACGCCGTCAGCCAGCATCCGCCGCGGCCTTACCTAGGTTTTCTGTTCCGCTGCTACTCGGCCCCCTACACAGGGAGCACCGGTGCCCGCGGAGACGTTTCTGCCGCGAGGGCGAACCGAGCTTTCCGGAACGCCGCCCCGGAGTCCTTGCGGACGGGCTTGCAGGAAGACCGCAGCACCGTCTCGCCACGGCCGATAGCACGGCCGCGCAAGAAGGTCCCGATCAGCCGGCGCCACGCGGTTGGGCCAGCTCCACGCCGTCACCCTGCTGCGCCGCCACAGAAGCGAGGAGTTCCACGCAATCGCCGCAGATCACCCTGAGGCCCGGTTGATCTTGCCCTGCTTCGGTGGACACCACAGCTAAGCTCCGAGTGGAGCGGGAAGGTGTCTGATGACGAAGACGAGG
>NZ_VTTO01000017.1:67085-130449 GCF_008364825.1 Azospirillum sp. B21 | reverse complement strand
CCAACAGCGAGAAGAACGGCTACCGCAAGACAGGCCGGCGCAAGCGGCAGGGCGGACCACCCGACAGTGCCTGCGCGACCGACTGACCGCAGGTGTTTGCCCCCGACTTGAAGACCCGATGCGGCCGGCATTTCTGGCAGCAGGATGATGGTTCGGCGATCGTCGCCGCCGTCAAGCCCTGCGCCTACGGCGCACCGCAAAGCGGCGATGGGGCTTGACCGCGCCGCCGAGCCGAACCCGAACGCATCCATGCCAGATATGCCGGAAAAGGCCGGCCCCCCCGACACACCGTCAAGCCAAAGCCTGACCTGCTGACAGTCCTACTTTGCGCAAACCACTGACACTTCTATCCGGTTGCAACATCGGAGTTTCTAATCGGGGGGTTAGGGCTTAACTCGCCGACGTCGTCCTGCACCTGGCGCTTTCGGCGACGATCAGCACCAGCACTGGCCCGGCTTGCTGGTGACCGCGTCCCGCTTTAGCCATTCCGCTCTTTGGGCCCGGCCCAGCAAAGCAACTTGAACCTTGGTGACGCTACGTCTGTGCAGGAATGCCGAGAGGTTGGTGCGGCATCCCCCTATTTCTAACCGACCGCAACAGGTCTGTGTGATCGGCCACTTGGTCGGCGATCAGGTGGATGACTTCGCCCTCGATCTGCACGCTGCCCGTCACTGTCATCATGCTGGCGCCCAAGATGATCCGGCGCTGCTTTTCGAACAGCTGTCGCCAGACGATGACGTTGGCCGTGCCAGTCTCATCCTCCAGCGTCACGAATAGAACACCGTCGGCGCTGCCCGGTCGCTGCCGGACCAGCACCAGGCCGGACACCGTCACCTTGCGCCCATCCCGCGTCCGAGCGAGATCGGCGCAGGGGATGATGCCCTGCACTCTCAGGTCTTGGCGCAGGAGAGCTACCGGATGGCTGCGCAGGCTCAAACCCGTCATCGTGTAGTCCTCGACCACCTCGCTGCCCACAGACATGGGCCTGAGCGTGACCGCCTGCTCGTCGGCCTCCCCCTCGGCGCCGGCGGCGGCGAAGAGTGGCAGAGCCTCATCCCGGAGTGCGCGGATAGCCCACGCCGCTTGGCGGCGCGTCAGCCCCATTCCGGTGAGGGCGTCGGCGGCCGCCAGCTGGCGCAGCGCCGCCACCGGCACCCCGGCCCGGCGCCACAGGTCCTCCACACTGCCATAGGGGCGATCCTCGCGGGCGCTGACGATCCCGGCGCCGGCGGCGTTGGTCATGCCCCTCACCAGCCGGAGTCCGAGGCGGACGGCCAACCTGCCCTGCCCCACCGGTTCCAGCGCGCAGTCCCAGCGCGAGGAGTTGACGTCGACCGGCCGGACCTCGACGCCGTGGTCGCGCGCGTCCCGAACGATCTGCGCCGGCGCATAGAAGCCCATGGGCTGAGCGTTCAGCAGGGCGCAGGTGAAGACCTCGGGATGGTGGCACTTCATCCAGCTGCTGGCATAGGCGATCAGCGCGAAGCTCGCTGCGTGGCTTTCCGGGAAACCATAGGACCCGAACCCCTCCAACTGCTTGAAGGTACCCTCGGCGAACTCCCGGCTGTAGCCGCGCGCCACCATGCCGTCGACCAGCTTGGTCGCAAATTTGCTGACACCGCCGGTTAGCTTGAAGGTGGCCATCGCCCTTCGCAGCTGGTCGGCCTCGCCGGGCGTGAAGCCGGCACATTCGATCGCCACCCGCATCGCCTGCTCCTGAAAGAGCGGAACGCCAAGCGTCGATCCCAGCACCGCTTTGAGCTCGAGTGTGGGGTAGTCCACCGGCTCCACCCCTTCGCGGCGGCGCAGGTAGGGGTGCACCATGTCGCCCTGGATCGGGCCCGGCCGGACGATCGCCACCTGGATGACGAGGTCGTAGAAGGTCCGCGGCTTGATCCGCGGCAGCATGGCCATCTGGGCGCGGCTTTCGATCTGGAAGACGCCCAACGTGTCGGCCCGCCGGATCATCGCGTAGGTCGCGGGGTCCTCGGCCGGGATGCCTGCCAAATCCATGCGGAGGTTCTTGTATTCCTCCAGCAGCTCGAAGGCCCGGCGCATGCAGCCGAGCATCCCCAGCGCCAGGATGTCGACCTTCATTATCTTCAGCGTGTCGATGTCGTCCTTGTCCCATTCGATGACCTGCCGGTCGTCCATGGCGGCGGGCTCGATCGGCACGAGCTCGTCCAGCCGGTCTTGCGTGAGGACGAAGCCGCCCGGGTGCTGAGACAGGTGCCGGGGCGTGCCCATCAGCTGTTGAGCAAGCTCCAGCGTCAGACGCAGACGCCGGTCTTTCAGGTTCAGGTTCAGCTCCTTCGCGTGCTGCTCCTCGACACCCTCGTCCGACCAAGCCCAAATCTGCCCTGCCAGTGTCGCTGTGACGTCCTCGGTGAGCCCAAGCACCTTCCCGACATCGCGGATGGCGCCGCGGGCCCTGTACCGGGTGACCACCGCCGTCAGGGCGGCGCGGTGACGGCCATAGGTCTCATAGATCCACTGGATGACGATCTCTCGGCGATTGTGCTCGAAATCGACGTCGATGTCCGGCGGCTCCCGACGTTCGGCCGACACGAAGCGTTCGAACAGCAGGTTGTGACGTTCGGGATCGATGCTGGTGATGCCAAGCACATAGCAGACGGCCGAGTTTGCCGCCGAGCCCCGGCCCTGGCACAGGATGCCACGAGAGCGGGCGAACCGGACGATGCTGTGGACGGTCAGGAAGTAGGGCGCGTAGCCCAGCTGGTCGATGAGCTGCAACTCATGGCATAGCACGGCCTGGACCTTTTCCGGCACGCCAACGGGATAGCGGTCGGCAACGGCCTCCCAGGTCAGCCGCTCCAGCGACTGCTGCGCCGTTAGACCCGGTATCACGACCTCTTCCGGGTATTGGTACTGCAGCTCGTCCAGCCCAAACTGGCATCGCTCCACGATCTCCAGCGTGCGGGCCACCGCCTCCGGATGTCGGGCAAAGAGGCGGGCGATTTCCGACGGTGGCTGGAGGAAGCGGTCGGCGTACCGCTCCCGCCGGAATCCGGCGCTATCAATGGTGCAGCCCTTGCGGATACAGGTGACGATGTCCTGCATGATCCGGCGCTCCGGCGCGTGATACAGGACGTCGTTGGTCACCACGGTCGGCACACGGTGGGCCGCGGCCAGTTCTGACAGCAGGTGCAGCCGCAGGACATCGCCCGGTCGCCGGCGGAGCGTCAGGGCCATGTAGCACCGGCCGGGAAAGGTGTGGCGCAGCCGCGCCAGTTGCCGGGCGCAGCGGTCGTCCGGCTCGTCCGGCACCAGGATGGCGAGCAGGCCCTCGGACCAATCGGCGACGTCCTCCCACGCCAGATCGCAAGCCCCCTTCCCTGCCCTGCCTTTCCCGAGCGTCAGCAGACGGCAGAGCCGGCCGTAGCCCGCCCGGTCCATGGGATAAAGCAGCAGCGCGGTGCCGTCGCTCAGATCAACTCGGCAGCCGATGACCAGCCGCACGCCAGTCTGCCGTGCCGCCTCGTGAGCGCGGACGACGCCCGCCAAAGAGTGCCGGTCGACGATGCCCAGAGCGGGGATTCCTAGCGCCGCCGCCCGCGAGAACAACTCCTCCGCAGATGAGGCGCCGCGAAGGAAGCTGAAGTGGGTGGTCACCTGGAGCTCGGCGTATGTCGAGCCTACGGGACCCCGCCCCTGCTCGGCCGCGCTCATCCGAACAGCCCGTGGATGAACCATCGCATCGGCCCGGTATCTGGGGAACCGTCCCAGGACCGGTAGAGCCAGAAGCGCTCGCCCGTATGGTCCTCGACGGCGTAGTAGTCGCGCGCGGCCGCCATCTCGCGATCCCGGCGCCACCATTCACCGTGGATGCGCTCAGGCCCATCCGCCCGCTTGATGAGCCGCCGCACGCCGCGCCAGGTGAAGGCCATCGGCGGGTGATCGGGCATCAGAGCCATGATTTCGACCGGCTCCGGCGGCGTCAGCAGCCTCCCTGGACGGGGCCAGTCCGGTGGCCAACTCACCCCCGTCGGCGGCGACAGGGGCGGCACTCGCGTCACGGCGCGCTCCGGAACGTCGCTTTCTACGGGTGCAAGGCGGTAGAGCTGGGTATGACCGATCCGATTGCCAAGGATATCGACCAAGGCAGCAAGGTCCGCCATGTCTACCGCAGGATCAAACCCGGTCCCGGCCAGGGAGAGGTGTCCAACCGGCTTGGCTCCAAGGGGTTCGGTGAGCGTCACCGCGAGATCGGCGCGCTCGATGCCCCATCCTGGGTCAATGCTGTCGATGCGCTCGGTCAGCAGACGAGCGAGGTGTGCGGCGGAGCGAACAGGCTGAGCTGTTCCAATGCGAACCTCCTGCCGCGACCCGTCCACACGGTGCAGCAGTAAATCGAGCGTCCGCGCCCCCAGTCCCCGCTGCTCCAGATGATGGCAGAGATCCTCGACCAGCGCGGAGATGACAACCTGCAACGCCTCTGCGGTGCTGATCGGCTCGACCAAGCCGCGTTTGACCTGGATGACGTCTGGGACGGAGATCGGCACCAGCGGCTCATCGATGCGCCCGTACAATTGGTCCAGACGCCGCACCAAGGCGGCTCCGAAGCGATGTGCCAGGGGCGCTCGGGCCGTCTGCTCCAGATCGCCGACAGTCTCGAAACCAAGTTGTCGCAGTGCGACCACGGTTTTTCCCGGCAGGCGCAAGGCCGCCACGGGCAGGCTATGGAGGAGATCAAGTCCGTCGTCGACGATAACGATCGGACGGTGGCCGAAGCGGGCAATGGCGCTGGCGGCGCCGGCCGTTGCGGCGACGGCAGCCCGTGCGCTTACGCCCATACCGGTCAGACGCTTGACCAGATCATCGAGCAGCGCCCGTTCTCCGCCGACCAAGTGACTGGCACCGGTGATGTCGATCCACAAGCCATCCGGCGGATCGGTGGACACCATGGGGCTGTAACGCACTGCCCATTGGGCCAGCCGCTGCAGGCCGTCGGCGTCCGCGTCCGGCTCGGCATCGGCCACCACAAGAGTCGGGACAAGCGCTCTGGCCCGGGCCAGTGGCATACCGGGGCGCAAACCCAGCCGATACGCGGCGGAATCTGTGGCGGTGATCAGCCGCGGATTGCCGGCGTCGGCGATGACGAGGGGGTGATCCGGCTGAGGAGACGCATCAGCCGACGCGCAGCTCCGCAAATGACGGTCCTGTGCCTCCCTGCCCTTGGCGCGCAGCCGGTCGGTGGGCCATCTGGGCAGGTAGACCGAGACGACCCGTCGCATCACACCCCTCCAGCTCCCATGCCCCTGCCCTACCGCCTCGGTACCTGACCAACTCGACACGCCACCGTGGTCGGCCAATCCCTGGCGCCAGCAGTGGCGTGGATGGCAGAGCTGTAATCCGCCAGCGTGTCATGGAGGCGGTGGGCTGGCTAAACTCCACAGCGGCCGTCGCCGGTCGCAACCAGCGTCGCAACAGGACCGCCGTTACACCCGACTGCTCGGCGGCAATCTGCAATCGGCGAGAGGCGACCATCGGCAGCTGTGACAGTTCGCCAACGACTGCCGCCAAGCCGCGGTGGCGCAGCCCTTCTTCGATCAGCAACGGCAATGTCCGATCGTCCGGCGCCTCGGCATAGATGACGCGGTCCGGCTCCAGGCCGACCTGAGCCAGAGCGGGAGCGTACAGGTCGGGAGTTCGCAGACACCAGAGCACTGGGCCCGTGGTCCGAGCAAGTATCCCGGCGGCAAAGAGAGTCGCCGCTGCGACGTGGGCCTGCTCCTCACCGCCATCGGTCACTTCGTGCACGGCGCCGAGAGGCAGGCCGCCCCCCGGCAGCTGATCGTCGATCTCAGGCTGACCGAAGGGCAACACCCGTAGGGAGCGCCCCCCGCCATTTTCGATCTGGCGGATGCGTGTTCTGAGGTCCTGCAGAGTGGAGCGCGGGTCAGGAGACATGTCCCTTTAGACAACGGCGGAAGGATTATGTTCCCGTTTTGTTCATCAAATCAGGAGCACTGTCAAGCTTTGGTTCCCGGTTCGCTATTCGCCCTCCCCCTCCTGGATGCGGGCAAGACGCGCCATCGCACCCTGTTTGGCGTCGAGTTCCCGGGTGTACCGACCGGGCATCCGCGGATCGCGCCAACCACCCTCGGCCTGAAGGTCGAGCACGCTGGCGCCCGCCTGCCGCAGGTCCTGGGCGGCGCCAACACGGGTCGAATGGCCGGACAGCCCGGCCACCGCTTCCGGCTCCATCCCCGCCGCGGCGGCCAGCCTCTTGAGGATCACCGGCACCGTGCTGGCCGGCAAGGCGGCATCGCGCACCCGGCCAGAGCGGTGGATCGAGCGGAACAGCGGTCCCTGGTCGGCAACGGACGGCGCGGCGACCACCGCGCGCCGCGTCCTCCCCTGCCCCAACAGCCGTTCGCGCTCGCTCCAGTCCATCGCGGCTCGCCACGCGTCGATCGCGGCCACCGTGCGCCGGCGCAAGGGCCGGTGCCTGCCCTCCCCTGCCTGGTCGGTCTTGGTGCGCTCGACGAACACCGTCACCCCGTCCGGCGCGCGCAGGATGTTCTCGATGCGCAGCGCCACCAGCTCGGCCCGCCGACACAGCGTCTCATAGGCCACCAGCAGCAGGGCCCGATCGCGTAGGCTGGTCAGCCACTGCAGGCGGGCCGCGGCCTTGCGCCGTCCGCGCTCCTCGCCGTGCAGCCGTTCCCAGAACGGATCATACGGCGGCTGTGCCGGCTGATCGGGCGGCAGGATCCGCAGGATCTCCTCCCACCGCAAAGCCCGGGCTTGGCGCTGGCGGATGCCGAGCTTGTGCCTGGCGCCGCGCATCCGCTGGCGAATTTCGGAATGGGTGCGGTCGAAGGCGAGACCGGCGGCGCGGTGCCAATGGGCGATGGAGGCCAAATAGCGTTCGATCGTGGCCGGGCGCCGCACGCCGCCGAGGCGGCGCGTGCGGGGGCGGCCGTGGCGGTCGCGGCTCGTCACCGTGACCACCTCGCCGGCGGCCATGGCTTTGACGAAGTCGCCGACCGCTCTGGGCTCCGCCGGCAGGGGGCAGTGTCCATGCTTGGCGCACCAGGCCTGGAACAGGCGGGTGTCTCCCTCCAATGCCCGCTTGGTGTTCTTGGCATAGCTGTCGATGCTGATCTCGGCATGACGGCGCAGATTGCGCTCGATCACCGCGTGCGCGTCGGTGTCTTCGGTGGCGATCGGCAAGGCCGTGGGCGGGGTGGACGGGGGAATCATGGGGCAGCCGGGGCGGTTTCGGGCGTCGTGCCCGGAGCTATAGCGCAGCACCAACGAGCGATAAAGGCCCTTGTCGCTTGTTGGGGTCAACCGAAGTGCCGCAGAAAAGGAAGCCTGTTGTAAGATCCATCATAACACGTAATATCAATAGATTAGAAGAAAAACACGGGATTCGTTCATGCTCATCGCCCGCCATCTTCCCGCCCTTGCCGCCGCCGAACGCGCCCTCGGCCGTCTCGACGCCGCCTTGGCCGACCCTATCAGGCTCGCGTGGCACACCCCTTGCGCAATTCGGCGGAATGCCCTCGCCAGCCTGCGGCTCGATGGCACGCTGCTCACGGAGGAAGACCTTGTGCTGATGGGGGGCGCTCCTGACGCCGTCGCACCCGGTGTCCGCATTGCGGCGTCGCGCGGCGTCGCCCTCGTGAGCTTTGCCAACGCTCTCGATATCGGCCGCTTCACCGTCCAACCTGCCGTGGATGGGTCTGCTGCGGGAAGGCTAGCTGGCGGCGTCAGCAGCATCACAGCGGCGGGACTGCAGGCAGCATTGGAGGGGTTGGCGATGCTCGAAGGTGATCCCGTCGCGATTGTCTGCAAGGAGACCGAACCTGCGGAGCCCTCCGCGCCACGAGAGCTTGCGCCGTGGAGTGCATCGTGGGGCGTGGCTGCCTTTCAGGCTTGGCTTACCGTGGAGGGGTTGCCGGATACCCTACATAGCGACGCTGCTGAGTCAGTCGTCGACGGCATTGCCTCGGTGGAGCGCGCCGTTGTCGGGGCACCGGGGCTGGTTGGTGCGATCCGCGCCTTGCTCCATCTCCACCACCGTGACGACCCGCCGATCCGCCGGCGGGCCAAGCATGATCCGTTTGAGCACCCCACGGTTCGTCAATTACGCGGCCAATCTCAGGCTTCTGCCCCGACGGCTCGGTTCTGGCCCTCACTCGCGCGCCTCGCCGGCCCGGCGCTGTTGCGTGCTGCATGCGGTATCGACCGCACTCATCTTCCCATCGCTGTGGCAATGGCGAAATCGCCAGCGTTGTTCCGGTCAATGCTTGTAGCTGGGGAGGATGAAGCAGTGGGCTGGTTGCTCGACCGCTTCGCCGATCAGGCTGATTTGGAGGTGGAGGCCCTCACCTCTTCGGCGAAATGCGACGCGTCCCGCCGGGCTGCACTCATCGGACGCCGGCGTGACGCCGGCGCTCGGACGCTTCTTGATCATCTCTGGGCTAACCCCGTCCTGACCGTCCGAAGTGCTGGCGCGCTGCTCTGCATATCCGAGCGTGCGGCCCGCGGTGCTCTAGCGGCTTTAGTGGATGCTGGGATCCTGCGCGGTGTCCCCGCATGGCGAGATGATGACGCTCCCCCAGGCCGGACGGCGGCGCGGTCACTAGCCTACGTGGTGAACGAGCCCATAGCGGTTTCCGGTCCGCTGGGCACAACGCGTTCCCGTCGCCGATCAGAACCGCCGGCTGGCAGCCCGATGTACTGGCAGCCGATTGCCACTGCCCCGCAGGACGGCAAGCCACGCTTGGTGTGGGACGAACGCCCATTCATGGCAGCATTCACCTGGTCCACTAGTGACAACACTTCTGCCTGGCGCGTGGGCCGACGCGTACTTCAGCCAACTCATTGGTTGCCCCTTGCGCCGCCGAAACGGATGAAATAGAGAGGGGACTGGCCGCAGAGTCTGACGGCGCTGCGAGGTGCTTCGAGGCTGCGGCTTTGTAATCGACAGGGAGCAAGTTGGTGGGTGGGAGAAATCGTCCTGTGGGGCCAAAATTCGGGAGCAAAACCCATTCAGCCAATGAGAAAGCCAAACCAGGACAAGTGTAGGTTATGGAAAATCTGACGAAGGTTATTACTGGAGCGTTCCATCAGTTGTTAGTGGACTAATTTCGTCGACAATTCTCGCGACGATTTGGTCAGCGCGTGCCTCATCGACAGTAATCTGTCCGGCATTGTCTATATGAGAAAGACCGATGGCCTCAATGGGCTTAAAGGCGATGCGCGCTGCCATTATACGGGCAGCTATGGTGGCCCGGTCGGGGCGCTCGTCCCCTCCTGGAACGGTTGAGTCAGTTCCAAGAGCGCAAAACGAAGGCGGCGGTGCAGGG
Source organism: Azospirillum sp. B21 (assembly GCF_008364825.1). GTDB lineage: Bacteria > Pseudomonadota > Alphaproteobacteria > Azospirillales > Azospirillaceae > Azospirillum. The sequence continues at coordinate 121,105 of NZ_VTTO01000017.1, read as the reverse complement.
CTATTGACGGGTCGGGTCATGGCATTGCGAGGTAGGGGTGAGTTCGGTAACTTTAACTATATGCGTTGGAAAACACGAGTCAAAAAGCGCCTTTTCTTGGTAGGCTTAGTTCAGGAATAGAGCTTATGTCGTAAGGTACACTAGTGCATCCAAGGAACTTCATTTGCCGCCGCTGCGGATTACCTCAAAGTGGCAGCGGACTACCGTTAAGCGAGCTCCTAGGAACATGTCGTGTGGATGTGACGCGTCACGGAGCACATGTTGATGTGACGCGTTGGCCGACCGCGGGTAGCGTCTGATCAGACGATTCCGAGAGAACGTTAGGCATTGGATGTTTGCGTTCATCTGGCATAAAATAGTGGCGCGTACGTCACTTCTAAAGATGGGGGCGACCCTGGTTTTTACGATGGCCTGGCGCAATTCCTGCGCGGCACATTTCTCAGGATCAGCAATGGTGCTGAGCGCCTAACCAATACCCTGATTGGGTTCGAGAGATCGGCTGGCGTACGCACCGCATCATTGTGTGCTGCGCCCTAGCCCATGGACCGTGATGTAAATGGAGACCCAGCATTCGGCGTAAAGCTCTATTCTGGTGTGGGGCCATCGTGAACTGAGATTCGCATAATAACATGGCTGGGAGCATCATTCCATGCGAGCGCTTCCGTTGGCAGGTGTTGCTATTTGCAACACCTGCCATGGGCGGTCTGACACGAGTGAAGTGTTGCAAGTAGCAACGCTCTGGGTGTCTCGCCTCAGTCCACGTCCTCCCCAGTCAACAAGGAGTCGATAGCCTCACGCACCGCCCGAAGCATCGCGCGGTCTGTCTCGGCCAACGGCTTGCCCATTGATCCCGTCCGCAGAGAAATCAATGCATCGCGCGTGGTCAGAACACTCCGGGCGACACGCTTGGGCAAAGCCGAATTTATAATCTCGGCAGGCTCCTCAGAAGCAAGCCGTGACTTCACTTTCGGCGCCCTGCCAGCATTGTCTTGTTCGACTTCAGTGCTGAGGTATGCGCATTTTGCGGCTTCCCAGGCGGCAATTTGCGCTGCGACATCAGTAAGGCCAGCAATGTGCCTTAGTACCTTCATCGGGACCTTTACCTGGAGATACTCCTCTCGAACCCTGACGGGGAGCTCGAGTATCTTCAGGGTCCGTGACACTTCTGACTTTGCAACTCCGAAATGCTTGCTTATGTCGCCTTGTGACCACCGCCGGTTCGCCATGATGCTGGCGAAGCCGTCTGCGATCTCGAACGGGTTGAGATCTGAGCGAAGAAGATTTTCTACAAGCGCGATCTCATCGGCAGGCACATCGGAATCAAGCACAACAGCGGTGACAGTAGGATGCTCAAGGGCACGGACGGCACGGAGTCGTCGCTCGCCGTAGGCGAGCTGGTACAAGCCGTTCGGAAGTGGCTTCACGCCGATCGGTTCAAGGAGGCCATAGCGGTCGATGGACTCCGTTAATGCGGTTAACTCAGCTTCGTCGAAGTCTCGACGAGGTTGGTCAGGGTTGGTGGTGATCGAGTCGACCTCGATCTGCGCTGTGCGGCTGTTGCGGGTCTGGAACGAGACCGGCAGAGCGCTCTCCCCCACGGGCTTGGCTTCGCGGCCTTCACGAAGAACGCCGAGCATTGCGCTGTTAGTGCGCCCAAGTTTACGCGACATGAGCCACCTCGCTCAATCTCAGACCGAAGCGCTTCGTGCGTTCGGAGACAAGGGCATCGGCCACACTGCGCAAAGAGTCGGCGCCGGCGGCATTAGATACAGCGCTCACAGCGGCCTGCCCTGCTGCAAATGCTTGGCTGTAGATTGTTGCACGAGGCAGTGGGTCGAAGATTCGCGTCGTACCAGAATAGGCCTTTCGCAGTTCTAGTAGTGATTCCCGATCTTGAGTGAGCCGTTGATTAAACATCGTTGGGAGAATGCCGAGCACGGTTAATGTCGATTGGACAGTGTCACGAATGTCCGAGATCGACTCGAGGATATACTCGATGCCGAGCACGGACATGAGTTCGGTCTGGCATGGGATGAGGACTGTGTCCGAGGCAGTTAGGCTGTTCATCGTCATCTGTGCCAAGTGCGGTGGCGTGTCGATCACGACGAAATCGTAGGTTTCTCGAAGTTGTGCGAGGGCTTTGCGAAGCGTGAATATCCCGGTGACCTGTCCTTGGAGTTCTCCTTCCACCTTTGCTAGTCTGATGCTTGAAGGGACGACATCGAGGCCCGTGCCCTCCACCTGCACCACGACATCGGCGAGTGCGACTTCTTTGCGGAGCACGGCATCGAGAGTGCGGCGCTGCCGGTGGAGTTCAATCGCGTTAAAACCTAGGTGGATCGTGGCACTCGCCTGGGGATCGGCATCGATCAGCAACACCCTGTGCCTGCCTTGTGCTAGCATCGTCGCGACATTTACGCTGGTCGTGGTCTTGCCGACGCCGCCTTTCTGATTGCTGACGGAAACGACGAGGGCAGGGCCGTGCTTGACACCAATGTCGGTGATCTCACGATGTAGCAGGTCAATCACGACCTGAGGCGGTTTGTCTGCTCCACGCTCCCACCCGCTGATCTTCTGCTTGTCATATCGGCGTGCGAGACGTTCATTGAGCCAAGTCGCGAATTCCGGCTGACTTAAGGAGAGTCGCTCGCGGAACGCCTTTATATTGTCCCCTAGCATGCGCGGCTCCGATGGAAAGTAGTGTCAGGATCCTCAATACAGGTAGCGCCCACATTCGTCAAGAAACGCCTGGATCGGGCAAAACCGACTACCCACTATTGAAGCACCCAAGCATCCCAGGATGGCGCGCTACAGTGACTGCTGTTGGGGAGAGGGTGTTGCAAATAGCAACAGCGGAAAGTGGGGCCGTCCTGAATCAGCACTTATGCGCCGCAGTTCCGGAGCGCGGTGTCGCACGGGAATGACGTACCAGCGCCCGGTGGATATCTTACTGATGTTGGAGCATGGCGCTTATGTGCGGCCAGCGGATAAGATGCACTGCTGCGAGAAGGCAGGGTGACGAGGGTGGGCAATGCCCTGCCCTCGCCTTGATGAGCGACTAGGCGCTCTCGGCACCCTGCGCGGGTGTGGTGCTGCGAATAAACTGCCGCGCTAGCGCCTTTCTCGCGGCTTCCTTCGGGTCGGGCTGCGGAGGAACTGCCGCCGATGCTGAAGCGGAAGGTGCAACTGGTGCAATGGCCGAACCGGGCACAACCAAGCGACCCTGCAGGTGCAGCGCGCCGAGCGTCGCGAGAAGCCTGATACGCCCGGCCCGGTCACTTGAATGAACAGCATTCAACTCCGCAAGGAGCTCTGGCGTATCAGTACCGATCGTTACCAAAACCTTGGTTGGCTTAGGTGCGGAGTCATCCGCGCCCTCATCTAGTTGTCTTCGACGGGCCATCACCTAACACCCTACAGGTTTGTGCCATAAGCCCAAAAACCGCGTGCGTTCGCAAGCGCCGGCTCATCAGCGGTGATAATGCGAGCATTGGGAAAGAGATCACGAGCTGTCGGCTCGTACATCGCGGCGCCACCGCCGGCGAGCAGGACCAAGTCCACGTTCGTCTGCCCAGTGCGCATAGAAGTGCGCAGAGCCTTAAGAGCTTCGGGAGCAACTTCCTGGGCGGCGGCGGTAAGAAGAGGTTTCAGCTCTTCCTTGTTCGAGCTGACCAGGACGTAAGATTTGCCGTTGCGGAGAGCCACCTCGATAGCTTCGACTCCAGGCCCAGTTCCATACCGCTCCATCAATATCCGATTGGCCGTAGCGAGAAGGACGGACATGGCCTGCGTCGAGCTGGTCGAGAGCTTATCACGCAACTCGCCTCGCTCGATCAGCACAAAGTCGACTGAGAAAAAGCCGGGGTCAATTACCACGATCCGGGCCTCAGCAAGGAATTCCGGATCGTCGTAGGATGAGAGAAGATCCATATACGCGCCGGTGGGCTGCGGGATCACCACGGTCTTTCTGACCTCCACCTCTCGACGCTCGGCAATCCGGTGCTTGCCCGTGAGCTTCTCCGTTAGAGCGTCGATGTTCGCTTGCGTGCAGTGAACCACCGGCAATCCGGTGACGAGCACGTCTACCGTGTTTTGTCCGCTCAACGCTAAAGTTGCATTGGCGAGGGCTGTGTACGCGCGGGTGCTAGTAAAATCCTTATGAAGCTCGCGGTCGTACCCCTGGAAGCGGTCGTGCTCGGTGGCGGCCGCCCAGGGCTCCCCGTCAACGAGCGTCAGCACATAGTTCTCCGACCCAGTGATACGGTGGGGCAGGAATTCCTTCGGCCCGGCTCCCGATGGCCGAAGGATTGTGGTCGGAGCAGACGCATCAGACGCTCCATGTGCGATCTTCAGTCCGGAATAGCCGATATCCATCCCGATAACGAATGCCATGGTATCTCCCATATGTTGAGCGGGGCAGGAGCGAACGTCGACAAAAAACGATCAATCGTCGCGCGGCGGTCGCTCCCGCGGTTGAGTGGTGGGCGGTTGTGAGGTATAATAGCGATCTAAAGCGATGTAAAGTCATACTGCAGCGGGCGCAGCGATGGGGTAGTTCTCAGTCTCGGCGGTCGCGACTCGACAACGGATATAAAATGATGGACGACTTAAGCACGTTCTGGGCTGAGGTTTACCGCGGCATTGGTTTGACGGAAACAGGAGTGGCTCTCGGAACCTTCACCGCTGATCCCGTCGGGACCATAGCGATGCTGGCCTCGAGTCCGTCAGGGCGGCACTGGCTTGCGTCACGGAAGGTCGATGCGACGAGCCTCGCCGGTCTTCTGAACGACGGCATGACGCACGTGCCGCGGAACTCAGAAGCCATGCGAAATGGGGTTCGTGAGCATGATGCTCATGCAGCATTGTCCACACGCTTCCAGCGGAACTGAGGAGGTGAAGCCATGTTTGATCGGTCGTTTGTTGCCGGCCTACAGGAAGCAGCGAAGCGCCAGCTTTGGCTCGACTTCGAGCAGATGCCGAAGGAGTTGGAGGCTGGTAGTCTCGTGATTGCCGAGGAGCTTATCAGCACGCTTACTCCTGTGCCGTTACGTGGCCGGCCGGACGCAGTGTACCTAAACAACAAAGGCTGGCTGGTTCCGGTCGAAACGAAGGTGAGATCCCGTGCGGTGGTGCGTCTCCGGGATATCGTACAGTTGTCGGTCTACCGCGTGATGCTGGAGCGGGGAGGGTGGGGAGATAGGTACGATGCCACCATCGCCCCCTATGGATATGTTCGGCTGGTGGTCCATGGTCGTCCCCGCTACTGCCGGGTGCCGCTGTTTGATCAGGTTCTGATCGTCATGCTTTGGGCGGCATACTGGCGCTGCAGAGCCTAGAGCGGCCGTACAATCGCGCGCATTTTTTGCGCCGCGCGCGCGCGCCCGAACGCTGGGCATAATCTAGCCTGCATGGCATGCAGACTCGTCGCATCCTACAGGCCGCGCCGCTGATCGTGGCCCTTTGCACTTACGCCAGCGTCGCCGCGGCGCAAGAGCAATCGTTCCTCCGTGGCAGCCGCCAGGGATGGTGGTTCTATAAAGAGGAACCCGACCCGGAGCCGCCGGCCGAGGTTGAGCCGGAGCCGCCTCCGGCACAGAAGCCACCTCCACCAGCTCCTCCACCAGCTCAAGTTCTACCTCCAGCGCCGGCGGCTGCCGGTCCGCAGCCGTTTAGCGTCGACTGGATGCAGGAGAACCTGGAGAAGCTTCGTAAGCAGGCCATAGACAATCCGACCCGCGAAAACGTGCTGGCTTACCTCTACACGCAGCGGGTTGCCTTCGACAAGGCATCGGCATTCTCGCTCGCTACCCAGCGGTATGTGATGGGTGATCCGTTGATTGATGAGACCACCCGACGGCCAACAGCAACTTTTGCTGCAAACGCGATGAACGAAGCGGCAAGCAGCCGCCAGGAGCAAGTGCTGCGCAAAGTCGCAAATGACACTGGAATAACGTTCTTCTTCTTATCGACGTGCGAATTCTGCAAGCAGATGGCGCCTATTGTTAAGGCGCTCGCACAGAACTACGGGTTCAAAGTTCTACCGGTGTCGGTTGACGGCTTACCCATGCCAAATAGCCCCTTCGAGGAGTACATAGTGAACGCTGGCCAAGCCGAGGCGCTGGGGGTGACTTCTGTGCCCGCGCTCTTCCTGATGCGCCCGCCACAAGATGTGCAGCCGTTGGCTCAGGGTGTGCTGGCCCTAAATGCCCTGCGAGACCGCATCGCAATGGCCGCACTGAACGCGGGCTGGATAACTGAGGACGAATTCAAATCCACGCAGCCGGTCAATCCAATGCCCTCCCTGGCCGGGGCTGTCAGTTCGGCCGCCCAGGAGATCTCTGCGCAGGAGCTTCAGGACCCTGCGAGATTGGTGGCCTACATCCGCAGCAAGGTTCGAATGTGAGGAGGGTGGGATGAAAAAGCTCGTGTGCACCGTCTTTGCGGCCTGTTTGATGATGGCCGCCAGCTCGCCTGCCAAGGCCGACCTGCAGCGGCAACTGAACGACATGTTCGGGAGCATGGTAAACGCCACGCCGCCTGGGGTATGGGAGACGCAACGTCGTGGGGTTGTGAGCGGCGGCTCAATTGTAATGCGTCAGAAAATCATGAACGAGAACTTGGTTTCGTTCAGTCCCCCTCGTTTTAACTATGGCTGCGGAGGTTTGGACTTATACGCTGGTAGTTTTAGCTTCGCTAACGGTGAGCAATTTGAGCAGTTGATCAGGAATATTGGGGCTGGCGCGCAAGGCGCAGCCTTTATGGCCGCACTCGACGTTATGGCGCCCAACCTTTCAGATACACTTGCGTGGATTCAGGATCGAGTGCAGCGATTTAATGAGCTCTTCTCCAACGGTTGCCAGTTGGGGCAGGGTCTGTTTAACGACACCATCGGAGCCGCTACCGGTAAGAAGGTCAACGAGGAAACTTTCATCGGGCGTGCGGCGGGTATTTTCGATGACGATTTTGACGCGCGGTCGTCGCGATCTGGGCGGAGTCCAGGAACGCGTATTGCTAGCGGCGGAACCCAGCAGGCACAGCAGGACCGAAGAGATAAGATTACCGTAAATCTGGTATGGCGCGCTCTGAAGGATAGCAGTGCCTCCCAATGGTTCGCCGGCGGAGATGACAGACTGTTGGAAGCAATCATGAATTTGACTGGCACCGTCATCGTCCAAGACAAAGGCGGAGATGACGATCCGGTAGTGTTTGTTCCAAATCAGTTAACGGTTCATGACCTCCTCTACGCTGGTGAGACGCAGTCTGGATCAAGTTCTGCGTTAGAGTTGAGCCTGATCAGATGCGATGAGTATTCACGGTGTGAAAAGCCGGCGAGCAGACCACAGGGTGTACCGATGGATGGCCTGCACAAGATGATCCGGCAGCGACTGTTGGGTAGTAGCAGTAGCCCTGGGATTGTCTGGAAACTCCACCCAAGACTTAGTAACGGTTCGGAGATGACTGCTGAGGAGAAAGCGTTTAGCACGTCTATGCAGGGAGGAATTGGCGGCCTTGTAATCCAAATGTCAAAGTCAGGTAACTATGACGCGACAGAGTCATTTGCGCGTCAGATTATTCCATTCCTTGCATATGAAATGGTCGAAGTGATAGTTCGCGATCTTTACAAAGCGGTTCGGATTGCAAGTAGTGGGAAGGATCATTACATGCAACCAGAGTTCTTAAAGCGGCTTGATCAAGTGCATGCTGAGCTACGGGCAGAGCTAAGTTCAATCCAAGGGACTTACGGCCCGCGATCGAATGTATTCACTCTGTACGAAAGCCTCCAGCGAACGATGGACCGGCCAAATCCTGTCGTGCACCTTCAGTGATATGACATCGATATTCGATAAAAGGACATGACAATGTCTTGGACGATCTACTCAATCGGTGATAGCGCGTGGCTCGAGCAGGTCTTGAACTCGCTTGCGATGCTGACAGGTGCGGGCACCTTTGCCGGCATGGGCAGAATTGGGATGCTGATCGGCATAATTCTCGCGCTGGTTCAGGCCATAATCACGAACCGCATCAATATCGGCCAGACTGTCGTAGCTCTCATTCTGTTTTCCGGGCTCTATGGAACAACGACAACGGTGACCGTTTACGACATTTACTCGGGGCGGATTAGGGTGGTCGCAAACGTGCCAGGAGGCGTTGCTATTGCTGGTTCTGTGATCTCAACCTTGGGAGAGCGCACCACGAGCCTGATGGAGCAGGCGTTCAGCACACCGCGCATGACAAGCTACGGCTTTGTCGCTCCCCTCGTCACGCTTAAGGAAGTTGCGACGGCGACCATCAAGGTTCCTGCTGGGTTAGGAGCCGCTAACAGCTATTCCGTTGACACCGATTGGTTTCGATCCTGGCAGAATTATGTTGCAGATTGCACAAAAACAAAGATTAGCAACTATCCATCCCAACTTACCGACATAATGTTAACCTCAACACCGGCAGCAAGCCTGAAATTTCAAGATGTAAATCACGGAACAATGATCTTCAGCGGAGGCGAGCAGGCATTAGACTGTACTGCGGCCCATCAAGAGCTTCTCAGAATGAATCAAGCGTTTTTGCCTGGCTTCAAAGACAGGATCTTGGCCGCAAAGCTCACGTTGCCGCCAGAGGAGCCGCGAAATGCGGCGTCGGTAACATCCCAGATCCAAATGGCATTGGATTCGCTTGGTCTTGCAGTGTCGGCCGATGAATTCATCATCGCGTCGTTGCTCGAGCGTGCCTACTCGGCCGGCATGAAGCAAGCGGCACAGCTAGACCAGGCATTTGCCCTGGCGACATCAATCGACGATGCGGCGAAGCTTCGCGCAACGGCCTGGGATATAGAAGCCGGGCTGTTCATGAAAAGCTGGCGACCAATGTTAACTGCCATTGAAGGATTTCTCTATGCGGTTACGCCGTTCCTACCCTTAACAATTTTTTTCGGAATGGCGGGCATCAAGATCGCGGCGCAGTACCTTATGACCTTGGTCTGGGTTTGGACATGGATGCCCGTGCTTGCGATCGTCAACAACTATGCTTGCTGGATCGTCCAAGAAAAGGCTTCGCTACTTTCGGGTAACGGAACGAGCGCGACGTCATTTGTAGGGATGCTCCAATTTGAATCCGTCGTAAGAGATTGGTTGGGCTACGCCAACTACATGGCTGCGAGCATTCCGATGCTGGCTGGGATGGTGATTGGCATGGGCGGAATGAAGGCCTGGGGAGCCTATGCAATGGGGCATGGCAAGCCGAATACTGTGGATCCCAGCGAAGCCACGCCACGGACAATGCAGCAGGCGCCGCTGCTCCAGATGGGCGGAGCGTATAGTGGCACCTACTCCCGCGGGGATGCGATTATCGGCGAGGTGGATGCCAAGAACCGCCTACCACTTAGCAGCCTCAACTCCCTCTGGGACAAGGCAACTTCCAGTTCGCAGAGGGCCGTTGAGACTGCCCAGACGTCGGTCACGGCGGCGGCAAGCCAGGCCCTGAAAGAAACCTGGGGGAAGAACGAGGACGGGGGGTGGCGCGATCTAAGGACCGTGGCGAGCAACTTTGAACGCTCGAACACGTTCTCCGGCGTCAAGGATGATGTTGCATCGGTTTCCGACCAACTCCGACGGGTGAGCGGGCGATCGGAGCAGGATGTTGCAGCGATAGTTGCCGGCGCTTCGGTCGAAGCTGCTGCCGGCCTTGAGGTTGGCGGGAGGAAGGCTGCTGGACAGCGAGGAACAACCGAAAGCTCTGTTACCTCTGGGAGGGGTAATGAGACGAGTACAACGACACGGGTTGGGCAACCAATCGCGGGAGGGGCGGGGAGTAAAGAGCAGGCTACGAGAGAGTTCAGCGGTACGAACTCGAGAGACACAAAGTCGGACGGTACTTACGAGTCTGATGAACATAGCCGCGGTCGGTCTCGAAGCGTTACGGCCCGAGCGGGGGCTCGTGGCGAAATCGGCACCAATGCTTCTACCGAGCGGAGTTTTACGGGTTCGCTTAGTGCAGACGAGCAGTCTGTAATCCGGCAAAATCAAGCGCGTTTGGCGAAGATTGGACGAGCCATCACTGGCGCGTCGAGCCAAGGGGGCGGCACAACATTTCTGCGCGGTACTGGTCTCGAGCGTGATGACCGTGTGCAGAAGGCTTTGGCCGAGCAGAGGACTGCGGAACGCGCCTATCAGGAGGCCACAACGCACCGGGGCTCTATCCAGTCTGGGGTTAACCCTGATCCGCTGCTGCTCGCCCGCAATCTCGGCAATGATCAGAAGAGCATGGGCGAGATGTCGCAATTGCTGCTCGAGATGGGAGGCTTGGACGCCGCACGGCAACTCGCGGTGCAGCATGGGTATTATGAGCGATTTGGCTCGCGTCGCGACGGTGATGCTGCGGCGATGATGCAGACTCTTCTCGGCGATAATCCATACGCCAAGCATCTGGACGATCAGCGTCTTGCAGATCGGTCGACCGTCGCGCTATCGGCGCTTGAGCGTGCGACGGGCTTCGCAGTTAGGGGGGCAAACCTTGGCAATCATCAAGATCAGGCTGGAATGGCCGATCGGGTCAATTCGACGACCCCACAGACGGGGGCGGTCTTCCATCGTGCTCGCGGTGTGGAGCCAGGCCAGAGCATCGGACGAGCTGCAGGTCTCCAGCGCGAGGTAAACATGGGGATGAAGTCAAATCGGCGCATGGGGCACGTGGGTGCTGGCGAGCTATCGACAGAATTTAATGCAGCGGTCGACGCAATTCGAACAGGTAACCAGTCATGGGTCGCGTCTCAGTATGGAGAGCAAGCACCGCGGGCAGCTGAGATGGCAGTCGATATGACCAGTCAATCTCTTGCCGGGAAAATGGCTGAGCTTCCGCAAGTTATTAGCGGCGGTGCTGCAGGGGTCACTGACTGGCTGCGCGGTTCGGTCGGGATGAAACAAGATCGTAGCTTTGACGAGTTGAAAGGCCAAGCCTCACAGAGGGGGTGGACGGAGAGACAGGCCCACCTCTTCGCTATGTCGGGTGGCGGGAACCCCCTGGTTGGTATTTCGCGCCTAAAGCCCGAAATCGGTGCAATTGCTTCGCCTGAATTTATGGCGGCTTACCAGGCTGTAGTGGACGAGGCAGGCGGCGGGAAGGGAGGTGAGGCGGTGGCCAAACTTGTCAGCGGCGCCGGCGCATTGCGCGACGTCGACCATGGTGGATCCTCCAACGTTGTCTCCTTCTATAATCGGACACATGGGCTCAAGCACGCGTTTGAGAAGGCGCCGGAAGTCCATGGTAGGGAGGTTGATAGGTCGCCTTTCGATGGGGAGGTGCGGGTGGGTGTCTTGCCAGGTAATGCGGCATCCGATGCCGATACGGTTCAGCGCTATGAACGCGGGGGGACATCGCGACAGGAAGAGGGCGGGGGAGAGCTCCCAGCCTCCGGAGAGGGTGGAGGCCAGACGAACGGGACAGCCAGTCGATCGGCCGAGAGGAGTGATGGCGGTCCTGGGACTGGATCACACGCGCCTGTTGGATCACGGTCAACGGGCCAGCCTGTCGCATTTCACTCAGTTCAACAGGAAGGTGGGGGCGGTGCTCCCGCCGGCGAGCGTGGTGGCGTTGATCGAATGCCGAACCAAGAAGGCATGTTTACGCCCGGCAACGGTTCTGCAGCAGGTGTTCGGGGGGATGCCCCTCAGCACGATGCCCAGCGCACGCAATCCCCCGGCCATGGTGGGAATTTACGCTCGGCTGAACAGGAAGGTGGAAGCGGTGCCTCAACGAGCAGAGAGGCTGCAGGTGACCGGGCAGTGCCGGCGGCGCATGCTGATCGCGCCGCCGATGGCGGAGGCCCCGGCTCAGACCTCTCTATCGCTACCTCGGAGGCGACGGCCGGCAGTGGAGCGGCGGTAGAGCCCACCGCATTGTCCGGCAGTGCGGCTGGCGGCGCGAGGCAGCAGGAGACACGGTCTGATACTGAAGAAGTCGACCGTGTTCTCCAGCAGGATGCTGCAAGTCCGTTGGGGGACGGCTCGCGGACTGGAAGGTGAGAGAGCGTGAAAAACGCTATGGCGAAGCAGTGAGAATGAGGGACATCCCGAAGATCAACCAGCTGCGGTCGCGGTAAGACAATCTTGAGAGCTTCCCTCTACGCAGTCGCGACAAGATCACCGAGAGTACATGGTAGAATATACTTGTCGGGACAGGATGGCATAATAGGGACTAGATAAGAGAACAATCACGAAAGGACCGCTACCTCTTGCGCTTGTCCTGGAAGTATGTATGATGGTTGAAGAAGTTCATGAATGGAGGCGTCCATGCCGAAATCTGTTGTCCGTTGGGGGCTGATCGCCGCTGCCGCGCTCATCGGAACTGCCTGGACGCTCTGGACCGTGCCGGTCTTGGTATTCGGCTTCGTGCTTCATAACGTATTGGAGCGTTCAGAGCGCAGAGCTGCAGCATCTGCGCAGGCCGGTCTCGCGGAAGCGGAGCGCAGGGTCACTGCGCGCATCCAGGCGACAGCGGCAGAGATCGCGCGAGCGAAAAAGGAAATCGAACGTCGAGCATCGTCCTCTGGGGAGGACAACCGTGCGCTCGTTCATATTGAAGGGCTTGGTTCGGTGGGTATGCAGAAGCTCATGGATCAACTGGACGAGAGCCTTGCTATGGAGCGCCGGTACAGCAGGCATTCCGATATGCTTTGGCATTGAAGTATTTTTCGGCAAGGCGCCCGGCTCTTTCGTGGAGCCGGGCTTTTTTTTGCCGATTGTTTTGTCAGGACAAGCTGAACGGGGCTGCATACTCGCGTATTTATAGTGTGGTGTTGGAAACACAGCAACGTTAAGGGTCTGATATTATGCCCCCGAGGTAGCTCCAACGTTAGCTGTGGCAAAGTTATGTCGTGACGCGTACCGAAATATTACTCATAAGCATAAGCTGCGGGAACTGAAGAATATTGGGCCAAGCGGGGGCGGGCTGGCTGATATGTTGCCACGCGTGGCGGATTAATTGGAAAAGCCCATAGTAAATAATTCGTAAATGCAAATAGTATGCGGTGAAGTGCTTATCATGATGCGCCCTGATCATTTAGGGTTGGCTGTGAAAAGTCACACAGTCAGCCGGCAGACCTATGAAACCGTCGCATTTTGCATTGACCGGGCGGATTTCAGTCAGGTAAGACACATTTGCGCATTAAATTTTCGCAATGTCTGCACGACGAAAATTGGTTGCGCAAGGAACGCGCGTATCGACTGAGCTGGAGTGGTCGGCATGTTTGGTTCGCATACGGGGGCACCACCTCGAGCAACGCCGCAGAGGCGCCAATTTTTGGCTGGTCTCGCCACGATCAGCTTCGGTACCTGGCCACGCCCGGCGGCGGCGCTGCCGCTGGGAGGAACGCTTTGGGAGGAGGTGGGGCAGGAGACTGGCTGTGACCCGCACTTACTCTATGCGGTTGCGCTGATCGAGAGCGCAGCTGGTAGCCAACCTGGCTGGGTCGTTCCGCATCCATTGGCCATCCGAGCCCCGCAGCGCCCCTATTACCCGTCAAATCTCAATGATGCGCGGCAGGTGATCCATAACCTCAAGCGATCTAACGAATTGACGCACTCCGCGGTAGGGATGATGCAGATTTTTGTTCGCTGGCATCGTAAGCGCTTTGGCGATGTCGAGGAGCTTCTCGACGCGCGCAAGAACGTCCGGGTTGGTGCAGAGGTTCTGGCTGAGGCACTACGGTCCGCGCCAAATGACAGGGTATTGGGGATCGGCCGCTATCACACCTGGGCCCAAGAGCCGGTCGCGCGGCAATACGGTGCATCGGTGGTCGCCTTGTGGCGGCAACTGCGCGCGTTGGCCTAGCGGGGTTGGACGAAAATGGATACGTTCACAGAAATAGCGGCTGTAAACCGCGACTTGTTACAAGCGTGGCAAGGACTTGCGCAGAAAGGCACGTTGGCAGTCTCGGGCCTTTTCGAGGCACCGACCGTGGCATCAGCTGCAGTTTGCAACTGCTTAACTTTAGAACGCTTTTGCAGTGGGACTCTGCTGCTCTTCCAAATGAAGTCATCAGTCCGGCAGTTCGCAGTCGACGCCGACTGGCATGCCCCGTATATCACGGACGAAGAGGTTGGCCCGCTGCTGCAAGGTCGGATGCAGTTTCTTTTGCTCTGGCGTGAATTGGCGATCACTGCTCCTCGGCGTGCCGCGGTTCATATCGCCGACCCGTACGGAGACACAGAGGCTATCGTTCAAATGCCTCTATCACGGATCCACCAGTTGGCTGCGTCAAGGTCTCTATGCCTGACGCCGACGGAGCTCCTAGTCGAGAACCTGACGCGACAGGTATCGAGTACCGAGCGGGTGCGGTTGGTACTGCAGCGTCGCAGCATTAAACAGCGGGGTTCTTCCGACCACGCTGCCTCCGTTACTGTTTGAGCAGATTGAGGGATCAGAAGCATGTCCAGTCCGAACATCGGGGCGGGCCCAAGCGGTGTGTCCAGTGGTGCCGGGCGCCGCGCGGGAAGGTCGCCCAAGGGTCCGAAAGGCGAGGCTAAGGAGCCGCTGTGTCCTCTCGACCAGCACGAACGGATTGAGTGGGCGATTCGGCTGCTGCGGGCAGGCATGCGGACAGCTATCGTTACAGCGGCTACGCGGCTTCGTTCGTCGCGGGTCCGGAAACTTCACCGCGCGCTCTTCAATCGGGAAGCCCAATGCGGGATGCTGCCCTTTGCTTATTCCCTCCTCAGCACTCACCGGGCCATTGAGGAAGCGAGTCTGGCTATCGGGCTATATCTGGACATGGCAGGGCCGGCAGCTCTCGATCCTTTGGCAGAAAAATCTCCCTGCCTTTCGAGCTTGCTCGACATTCTACCGATTTATGAGCGTTTGGTGCCCGAACTCGAGATTGGCCCGGTGGCGCTTTTCGATATCAACGGACTCTGGATCCTTGCGAATAACCTGAAATACGGATCGATCAAACTCCACCGGTGCAACTGCGGGATGGAGTTTGTCTGGAGTGAGCAGCAGCGTGTGCATCCGCAGTGTCCGGTATGTTCGGCGCCGGTTTCTCCCGAAGCGGCATTCAGCGTTGCATCGCGAAGGGTCCGTCATCGGTCCAAGGGGAGCGCAATATTGGCGCAACGTGCCGAGGACTTGCAGCATGTGCGCGTTGCATCGCCCAAAGGGAATGCAAGTGGTCTTGCAGGGAGCGTTGAAAGCCCTTCGTAGGGCTGGCGCGATCCCATGGTGATTCCTCAGTTTGCACAGGCGGGTTTGGGGCATGTCGTTGATGCGCGCCAGCACATCAGCGAGCCCCGCCTGGGCATCGACGCCGTTGAGCTTTGCCGTGGTGATCAGGCCGCACATGATCGGCGCCCGCTGGCCGCCGCGATCGGATCCGCAAAACAGCCATGCTTTCCTCTCGATGGCAATCCCGCGCGGGTTGCGTCCGGCGGCGTTGTTTGTGAGACACAGCCGGCCATCGCCGAGGAAGCGGGTGAAGCCGTCCCAGCGGGTCAGTATGTAGTCCATCGCCTTGGCCACAGGAGCATGGCGGGAGAGCCGGGCGCGCTCCGTCCTCATCCAGTCCTCTAGTGCGGCTAGCAGGGCGATGCCGTGCTCCTGGTGGGCCGCCAACCGCTCGGCCGCCGGCTTGCCGTTCAAGGCACGCTCAAGATCGGAGAGGGCATTGATGCGCCTCACGGCTTCCAGCGCCAGCGGTGAGTCGGCGGTGCGTCCTTGCCGTGTTTGGTGTTCGCGGCCATGTCGGCCAGCTTGTAGAAGCCGCGCCGGACATGCGCTCAGCACGGCACGTCGCTGATCGATCCCGGCAGGCGGTCGGGTTCGTACAGCCGGTTGTAGCCGGCAAACGCATCGGCCTGCAGCCAGCCCTTGAAGCCGGCCAGATGCCGTTCGGTATGCTCGCCCCTTGTGGTCGCGCGAATAGTGGAACAGCGCTGCCGGTTGGGCGTGGCCGGCTAACGGCCGGTCATTACCCACATACACCCACAGCCGCCCGGTGTCGGTCTTGCCCTTAGCCGCCACCGGCACCGGCGCGTCGGCGCCGTGCTGCCCCCCGGTTGCGCTGATTAGGCGGTTGTCGGTTGAGGCGCCGCAGTCGATAGCTGTCGCCACGACGGGATCGCCGAAGACGCTGCCCCATTCCCCCACAGCTCGGTTGGGCGGCGAAGTCGAAGCTGGCCAACTCGCGCACGATGGGGAAACGGGCCAGCCCGAAACCCATGTCGATGCGGCGCTGGTCGCGCCGGGCGATCTCCCGCTCGCCGATCAGCCGCCAGGGCACCGAGTAGGCGTTGCCGTCCACCTTCACCGCGCAGTCTGTGCCGACCCGGCGAACCAGGTCGCGCGCCGTGGTGAAGGGTGGGATGCCGACCAGCGGCTTCAGCGCCTGGGCCTCCTCCCGCCGGAACCGCTCGATCGGCGCTTCGCCGGTCGTGCCGTGACACTGTTGATCGGTGATGGCACGCGTCCAGGCCTCCAGATGCCCTTCCAATTCCGCCCAGGGCGCGAAGGACCGGCTGGCGATCGCGTTGCGCTTGAAGTAGCCAACGCCGCGCTCGTCCTTGCCCTCGGTGCGCGCTCGATGGGGCGCGCAGCCTGTTCACCCTGGCCGACCAGGTGGGCACCGCCGAGGTGCTGAAGCCGCTGCACGACCTGATCGCGGGGCATGTGATGGCTGCCGGGCGGCAGTTCCTCGTGTCGCCAAGGGGGCAGTTTGGGATGTCGTTTGACAGCTGATCGTCTCGCAGGCCCGGCAGGAGAACTGGTCCAGGCGTTCGCGCGCATGTTCGACATGCGCAAAAATTTCTCCGCCGCGGCGTCACCGGCCGGGCTGCGGCGCCGGCGGGCTGACGCTCGCCCAGCTCCGCCGCGGCGTCACCGGCCGGGCTGCGGCGCCGGCGGGCTGACGCTCGCCCAGCTCCGCCGCGGCGTCACCGGCCGGGCTGCGGCGCCGGCGGGCTGTGCCGCAGAGACTGGAGCGACCGCGGCGGAGGGGTGGAGCTGACGTTCAACACCCAATCTGGATGGGATCCATGCTGTGGAGCCAAGCGGCGATAAAAAGCGATAAAAACAGCGTCTGGTGAGCGGGAGGGATCAATTTGCGCAGCTACGGAGTAATGGACGGAAAAAGATAGCTTTTGAGGGTAAGCGGGGTCTAGAGGGCAGGGTGTTTGGGGACAGTCGAGCAGGGTGGTGCCGGGAAAAAGTTAGCGAGGTGTTACCCACCATTGAGACCGTCGGTCGAATGGAACCTCGGTTGGGATGGTGATGGCTTTCGTTGTTTGGGGCCAAAGCAGGCGGTTTGAACCTATCAAGGAGCATCTGCTGGGGCCCAGGCATGAGACATGAAATCGTAGCAAAATGCCTCGGTTTCATATGTGCCGAAACATAGGGTTTAGGCACATATGAAAAAACGTAGCATAATGCGTCGAAACACTAAGTGCCTGATATAGGGTAGCAGACACATACAATGATCCATCCTCGTGCGACCCAATCTACTATGTGCCGGAAGATACTGTATGGGCACTTAGGCGTTCCTACGAAGCAGAATGCCGCACGTGGATACGTGCCGGAAGCTAGGGTTCAGGCACATATCCACGTTGACAGTGGTGGATTCGGCGTGATTGGGTAAGTGCCCGACCCCCCCTTGGGCACATATGCTTAGATAGACGCCGGAGCTACGCGCATGGCCTCCCTCTCTCCTTCTGTGGTTCTACAGTTCATCGCCAGCGAGCAGGAGAGGTTGCTGGCTTCAATCAAGCCGGCGGTTGAACAGTTCTGGGATGAACATCGAGAGCGAGGGATGGCGGATGCCGCGCGCCGTGGACGGTATGGAGTCAGCTTGCGACCACGGGCAGCGGGAGTGAGCATTCAGTGGTTCGAAATTCGCTACATCACGCGAGCGGGGCAAAAGCAGCGACGGCCGTTCCACATCAGGCTTCCGAAGCAGCGCTATCGGTATCGCGAGACTGACTTTCCTAGAGCCCACGACTGGGAGGTCGCGCACATCGAGAGAATCGAGCAGTTGGCGGAGCCTATCCGCCGCCTCACGCCAATGCTGGGAAACCTCCAGCGTGGATTCAAAGCGTATGCGGCGGCGGCGGGTCTGGACCTAACATTTGCGCCGGAGATCGCGGAGGAGAGTGTGGAGGTGCAGAACGATCTCGATCTTGGAAAGGATTTGGCGCTGCCGCGCGATCTGAGCGACCTGATAGAGTAGGAGGCGTTTCAGCATTAAGGCAGATAGGCCATGACCCTACTGATCGGAGTGGCTCTGTATGGCGCGCTCGTTGCGTTAGCTCTCTTCGTCCATGAGACGGGGCATGTGCTGGCAGCGCGAGCGGTCGGACTGCGCGTCAACCAAATCGTCGTCGGGATCGGCCCGTGTCTCGCGTGGACCACCGCGAATGGGACGCGGTGGCAGGTGGGACTGTTCCCCGTGTTCGGGTGGGTCCGGTATGATGCTGCCGGATATAAGCAGTTGGACGCGGGGCGGCGCGTGGCAGTGGCCGCCGCAGGGCCGGCGGCGAACTTTGTCAGTGGCGGGCTGCTACTTCTCGCACACACCGGTGCGATGGCCGAATGGGACGCGCTTTCGACGCTTCGCAACGTTGTCTCTGATGGGGGGGCACTCGTCGGGTTCGTCACCAGCAGTCTCGCCGGGAGCATGCTTGAAAGGGCATTCAGCATTTGGACCCGCGTGCCAGCTGCGCCGCTCGGGCTGTTCGGCCTGCCGCTTGGCGATACAATACTGATGCGGGCGCTGTTCTGGGCCGGCGTCATGTCGATGTCGATGGGGCTAGTCAACCTCTTGCCGCTCCCGCCGCTCGATGGGCAGAGGATCGCGGCGGGCACGGTAGAGTGGGTGCTTGGGCGAAATGCCGCGCGTAGCGTCGAGACGGTGCTGCTGGTGGTCGCCAGCTCAGTTCTGTTCGCAGTAATCGTGTTTGCGCCTTGACGGATGAACTACGCCCTGGCTGGGAACATCTCCCTGGCCGGGCTCTCACACCTGGATGGGGGCCGGGAACACCCATTCGCACGCAGCGCCTCAGGTGAATGAAGCGATCTCCGCGCCTGACATTGGATCACCCAGGTCACGCGCGTCGCATCCCGAGCACCATCACCAATTTCCGTTCAGCACAGTCCGCACGAGACCACCCGTTGCGCGCAGGAGGTCCCGAGGGGCTAGACCCGCGCCCCTCTGATCCGCACGTGATCACCGCCTCTGACGCACCCACCCACAGCCCGCGCGCGAGTCCCGACCTGACCCCGGTGGTCTCGACATTGAGGATGCGTGGTGAGCAGACCCAGGAGCGGTCCCACCTGGATCACCGCCCGCTTGCGGGACGTGCTATGAGGTGCTGATCGCGTTCATCCCGCCGCACGATCCTGTTAGCATCATCGGCACCCGACCCGAGCGCCGCCTTACCCGGTTCCGATTGAGCAAGCCCATTGGACGGCCACCTAGGCAGGGGCGTCCCGACGCCCCGCTGCACCGTAATGTCCGCAGCCGTGCCAGAAGCAGAATCGTAGCGGCTCCCCGGCGGTCGGCTGCATGAGCTGGGACATCACCGCGAGAATCGGCACCTGGGCATCATGCGTGGAGAGCCCGAAGAACCCGAAAAAAACGAGCGCCGCGCTCAGCGGCGGTATGCCAGCCAGATCGGTAGCATCAGCTCTGTGGCGGATACCGTCCAGCCACTGATCTGCATTGTACGGCGAGGCTCACCGCATGAGCATGCTTTGGACCAGCGTCAATGAACCGGTGGCGTCGCTTCCGGACAAGGCGCCTCTGACCATGACGTTCTTGGTACGATCAGGGTTGGTGCCCTACTGGGCGCCTGAGATGATGGAATCAGCGTTCCAAATGCTCGGGTGCGGGAGGACGATTATCGTCGAGACCGCCTGCCGGTGGGAGCGCTCCGCTTCTCGGCCCGGGATTGGGGTGACGGTTTTGGACCAGGCGCTGGCACGGTTCGAGCAATCCGGTCAACCGATCCGCGTCGTCGCCACAACGATCACCGTATCCGGCCAACCATCGCTGTCGAGGCAGGTAGAACCTGCGGTTCATCGCATCGCTACCTGCCTGCGCACTCTAGGCGAACCCGTAGCCGATCCCATCTCCGCTGAACAGAGGACCTGGTTGAGGGCCTCCGGGAACGGCGACGTCCACATCGAAGAGGCGCTGGCGGGTGAAGATCTGACAGAGGCTTGTTCGTCAGACCATCGGCTGCGGCGGTACACACCGTTCCTCCGGCGCGCTGTGCGGTCGGTGCCAGTGTCACGTCGAGACCGGCTGGTCACCCCCGACGACCTCGCCGAGATGGCAGGCGCCTGGACGCTCCGAACACAGGTTAGCTGCGACACCGACTGGCGAGACGGCATCCCGTTGGCGGCCCGACAGACCGTTCTCCTGGTTGCGGCCTGTGAGGAGGACCTGCCAAGCCGCTCTGCCGTTGAGGCATTCGCCGGCCGTCCGTCCCGCTGGTGGTCGCCCCGCCCAATCACCCTCCCTCTGGAGCGAATGGTCCAGGAGGTGGTGCTACGCAGTGACCATCACTGCCGTCCGGGAACCGATATCGGCTTCGGCTTTTCGCCTCCGTCTGTCCTACAGGTGCCAACCCGTCCAGGTGGTGTGCTCGCCTATGCCCCCTGGCCAATGGGTCTGCCGCACGCGGTGATCGCTGGTGCTGCGAAATCGAGAACCCGAGCGCTGGCAACGGCGATCCTGAGCGGAGCGCTGCGGCATGGGGAGGACAACCTCTTCACCTTCGACCGTTCACCGGTGATGACTCGATGGGTGCGGACGGTAGGTGGAGATTGCCTAACGGCCTCAAGCCAGCAGGGGGACGGTCGCGGCCTTCGGCAATTATTACAGGCAGTTACTGAGCAGCATGAAGACCTTTTTGCTCACTGGCTCGCTCATGTTCTGGGGCCGCAACCAGACACCATCGGTCTCGCTCCGAAGTTGGCAGAGATTCTGGTGCGGACCAGTCCTGAAGAACGGGCGATCGAAACCCTGCTCAATGCCGTTCCTGAAGTCGGCGGGCAACGGCACCGCCTAAGCACCAGCCTGCACTGGATCGGCGCCCGGCTACCGGCGGGGATCCTTGACGGAGCCAATCCCACGCCGCTTGCAATCGATGTGGAAGATCGCGACGACCCAAGGGCGCTTACGACTATCACCGCGCTCGTTGCCATCGCCCTTCGGGCGAATCCGCGAGGGCGAGGCGCCGATCGGCTGAGCATCGTCCATGGTCTCGATGTGGCGGCCCTTAAGTCGGACGAAGACGTTTGGCGCTGGCTAAGTATCCACCTACGGCTTAGCCGCCCATACGGCACCACGTTCATGTTCGAGTTCGACCCGAACACAGGCCCCCACGATGCCTTCGTGGCGCTCACTGACGTTGTGGGCACCTTCTGGTTTATGAAGGATTCCTGCGACCAAGCGGGAGCGCATGTGAAGCAACTGGTCGGCCGGCTCTGGCAAACGCGTATGGCTTTGCAGGTCCAGGACATGCTGGATGCGATGGACGCTGGCAGTGAGACAATGTTGCTGCGCCCGCAAGAGTACCTCGCTGTCCGCGTTTGCACCGATCTGCAGGACTTCGTCGGCGAACTGGTCGGCGACGAGCTGGCATTGGCCAAAGACGCTTGGGCTCGCGATTTCGTTCAGAACAGCGCTCAGTTCACCGGTCTATGGCTGGCCTACGACGCCACCGGCCGGCGAGCCGGACCCTGGCCGACACGTCACGCCGCGGTAGCCGGCTGCGAAGGACGCGGTCCTTGGCTCATACGCGAAGTCCTGCCTCTTCAGCTGCCCCTTACACCCTGATCCTCCGCCTGCTCTCGGTCGGCCGGTAGTGACGCGACGACCGTAGCGGGCTGAAGTCCACCCGAGCCAAATGAAGGCAACCGCGCCTTCGTCCTGAGGTGCCATGTGACCCACCTGACCATCACCGCAGCTGCACTTGGGGCCACCCCTTCACTCGACCCAATTGACATCGACGAGGATGCCCGTCCTCTCCACGGTGGGCGCGGTGAAGACGTGACTGCGGTCCACCCGATTCCGAATATGCCCAATGGTGCCGCGCTGTTTCTTGCCGACGGCTGCTCGACCGGAGGCGACGGACACCAGGCCGCTCAGGCGGCGATCACCGACGTCATGATGCACATGACGCTCGCACGCTGGGACCCGGCGGCGCTGCCCCGGGCCATCCTTGCGGCTGACCGTGCCTGCGCAGCCCGGGCTGACACCGGAACCACGACGCTGATCGGCGCGCTCATCGTCGACGGGCAGGTGTGGCTGGCGTCGGTCGGGGACTCTCAGGCCTGGATGTTTGGTGAGGAGCGGGTGGAGCTTACGGCACGCCAGGAGCGCCGGCGGGTCGGCGACCGCATCGCTATGCCTGAGATGAAGGGGCCGCTGCTTCTCAATGGGCACCTGGTGCTGGCAAGCGACGGACTTTGGCGCTCGTTGTGGCCGGAGCATGCCCAGCGGGTTCTGCAATCCTGCGGCCGTCGGCCGGCCGCAGCCCTGATCGACCACGTCATCGACCGGCGACGTGAGCTTGTCGACGACACCGCTGTAATTGTCGCGACCCGCCGGTTGGGACTGACGCATCAGGTCCACATGCCGCCGGCACTGACAGATTGGCGCCAGCACGATATCGCGCCATTACGAGCGGCCGAAAGGATCTTGAAATGAAAAAGAAGCCGGAGATGCCCCAACTCTCCAGGGCAGGCCCGGGCGCTGTCCAGCGCGTGAGCGATACCCCGGCGGGCAGAACGGTGCCCAGCCAGGATGTTGGTCCCAGGGGCCGAATCTTCGACACCACTCGTGGATCAGAAACTATGAACCAGCTTCAAACCAACCAGGACCCTTGTCAGGACGCGACTCCACAGACGCTGCTCACCAGATGTAGCAAGGCATTCTCGTGCGTCTTGAACACAGTCATCCGCCGCCGCGAAGACAGAGGCGTAGAACACCTCGTCTCAGAAGCAAGGTATTACCGTGCACAATACCTGAAACAAAGCGCGATGCTTGATGAGATCATCAGCGAATTTTATAAGACCCTTGAGCACAATGAATACACGCTAAGGATACCTGATCACTATGTGAAGATTATCAGATATGCGCTCTGGAGTGCGTGTGAGGCCAATAGCTGGCATCTTCGGCATGCGCCAGAATTCGTCGATCTCACCCAGCCCTATTGTTCCCTGAGCATCAACCAAGTGCAGAAAATTAAGCGATGGGCCGAGCGGTATCCCGCTTACCTCGTCACTTTGGTCATGTGTCTGGCCGCGGGTGGTGCCGAAGAAGATGCATGGGGTATTGCCGAAGACATTTAAGGAAGTCGTCATGCACAGTATTATTGCAAGAGCTCAGCGTTACATCCGCGTCACCAAGAGGACCGGCGAAGCCCTGCAGTTTGGCAGCCTTCGGGAATGGGTGCGCCTGACCGTCAGCGCTGCATTATTCTTGATTGGCGCAACTATCGCGTATTGGCCCGTCTTCCAGCCTCTCGGTTGCGAGGCTGAGCTGCTGAAGGCGTTCGCCGACGGCGATCTGATGCGGATCCTTGCCTTGACCTACGAGATCCTTATCGACGGATTTCTGTGGGGAATGCCGTTCTTGGCCGGCTCCTGCGTCGTCTTCTTCCTCTTCGCGCCCGTCAGCGGCAAGCCGTCGGCGAAGTGAGCCGCGGGCGCCGGCCAGCGGCAGGTCGTCTGGACCAGCGGGCATGGTCCATCTACAACAACAGGAGACCCTTCAATGACCTCGTTCTCATCATCGACTTGGCTGCTCGCCGTCCGCCCCTTGTGGGAACTCATCATCTTCCTGTGGCGGGTCACTCTCGCTGCACTCAAGGTCGCGGCGGCCGTGTTTGCCGTGTACGGCATCCTAATGTTTGAGCTATTCAGGCAGGTGGGAACGAGCTGGATGGCCCAAACCCCTGTCACCGTTGAAAAGCTGCTGGAGATGTCGCAGACCGTCTTCAGGACGAGTGTCGGAGCCGCGCTTATCATGATCGTGGCCACGATCATTATCGGTAGAAGCTCGTTCGGCCCGATCCTCCCCGCGCGGTGGCGAGACGGCCTCGACATGCGCCTAGGCGCGGCGTCCGGTCGGCTTAAAGGCTCGTTAAAGAGATGGCTGCAGTTCGGCCGCTCCGACCACTGACCAACCATGCCGTGAGTGGTCAGCCCGACCCTCGGGCTGGCCTCTCACGGTCTCCTATTGACTGCCGCTCACGAGGATGGGTTGGATGAACACGGTAAGTATCGTTGCATCGCTGACGGTGGCATGTGTCGTGCTATTGGTCCTCCGGAATCGCCAAGACAAGGCACGGAAGCACGCCGCCGCTGCAAGCGAAGAAGGAAAAGCGGCTGGGCTGCCAATCACGGCGACGTACCGTGCGAAGCCGTTGCTCTCGCCGTGGGAATTGAAAGTTTTTGGCCCACTGCGTGCCAGTCTTCCGGCAGGCTGGTACCTCTGTCCGCAGGTGCGGGCGGCCGACATCGTCTCGATCTCCGCGCCTTCATCTGGTCACCAGCGCGCTGCTCTTGGCAAACTCGCCCCTCGATCCGTCGACTTCGTGCTGATCGATGAGGGCGCAATCCCGCGTCTCGTGATCGAACTCGATGATAGCTCGCATGATCGACCGGAACGGCAGCAGCGTGATGCGGACATCGATCGCGCGCTGCACGCCGCCGGGGTCCCGGTTCGGCGCATCCGACCCGGCCAGGAGATCGAATGGGAAGCCATCGTGGCCTTGGTCGCTGATGGCACGCAGAGCGTACAGTCGGCGAAACCTAGCCGCGCTTTCAGGGCTGAGGCATGAGCAACGGGTTTTGGACATGCGCCGGTCGGCAGTGGATCATCGCTTGCGTCCTGGGGGCGATCCCCGGATTGGCCCTCGCGGCGATAGTCGGTTACGGATCGCCGGCATCGCGCATCCTTCTGGCGCTGCATGCTGCGGCGGCGCTGGCGCTGCTGGGTTGGGAGAACAGCAGCACCGGCCGGCCCAAGCGGGTGCAAGGGAGCGCGCGGACGGTTGCAGAATATAGCTGGTGCCATTGGGGCGTCGCTGTCGCCTGGGCAGGATGGATTGAGGCCGCCTTCATCTACTGGCGCGGAGCCGGCGCTGAACTGGTGTCCGCCTTGATCCTCGTGATGCTGATAACGGTGGCCGGCTATGCCCAGCCGCTGATTGCTGGGCGCGGAAGCGCAACAATCGAGGCGGCGGAATGCCAGAACAGCTGGATGCTTCGCATGGCCGGAACCGGCTTTTGTGGGGCAATCATCGTCGGGCCCGTGTGCATCATCCTGACGGGGGTTGGTGTTGCCGCAGCGAGCACGATCATCATCGCCAGCGCGGCGTTGCTGCCGCTGTCCTTCGGAACGCTCTGTGGGATCGCGATTGCCGCACGGCTATTCGGGAGGTGACCAGGCTAAAGCTACGCCCGCGCGCCACGCTGATCCCGTCATGATCTCCCCTCCGAACCCGGACGCGTTGCAAGGAAGCGAAGCGGAAAGGAGTTGAAGTATCAGACAAGGGCTCGGGGGATAGGGCGGTCACGACAGGAACCCCTTCACTGGCGTGCCAGGGTCCGCTGAAGCAAGGGCATACAGAAGCCGGTGATGACTCAAGATGTTGCGTAAAGATGATCGTGAACAGACTGCTGTATACGCGACCCTAAAGTAATATAACAGCAAATATGGCGCTGGTTATTTGTTGACATGCGATCTGTGGTGGACATCATGCTGGTAGCCCGTCTTGGACGGCACAGAGATTCGGATATGAGGTCAGGCCATGATGGCAGCAACGCATTCAAAGCGCGTCATCAACGAAGGGGCGATGCAGCTATCGCCGGCGGTGGAGCAGCAACCGTCGAATAGCGCCGCTCCTGAAGCCATGACCGATGAGGAACTGGCGGCATTCCCCATGCGCCGGCTTGCCCCATGGGGCGAGCGCACCGAGCTTGAACAGGCTGTCATCTGCGAACGCATCCGGCGCTCGGAGATAAAGCTGGAGCACGATTGGGCTGCCCGCGGCTTCTATGAAGGTCGGCGCGTTCAGATCAGCCTGGATTATCGGACGCTCCATCCTGATCGCCAACGCTGGCCTGGACGGGAAGGATGCGTTGTTCGGCCGAATAGCTCTGATCACCTCTACATTCGGCTCGATCCTCTTCCGCGTGAGCGTGTCGAAAAGGTGGAATTGTTCAGCGAGCGGGATCTCCTGCTCCTGCCCGCTGACAACCTGCCGATCGTCACGACATTCGGCACCCGCATTCGCTGGCGGACGATCAGCGAATGGCTGGAGGGCGCATCAACCATTCTGGCCCGCAGGTGCTCTGAGAAGCAGAATAGAGACGTCGCCAATCACTTGCATTCCCTGACCAAGGAACGGGTGAACGTCGAGGGAGACCCTGAGGCCCTGAGGAACCTGATCCGCTTTATCGAGTGCCCTCGTGGAGGTGGCGCTTTTAACCAACTGCCGCGCGGGCAGCGTCAGAACGATCGAGCCACAGACCTCCTTGTCTGGGGACATAACCGCCTCGTCCAACTGTCGCGGCAGGTGGCCTTTGAAATGGTCCAGGACGGTCCGGCTGTCGTCCGGCCGGCAGATGGTGCCGAGACTGCGGACAAACACCCTGGCGCATTCGCCGGGCTTGCGCCGCAGGACAGGATCACGATGCATCTCCGAGGCCCGTACGAGGACGAGGGAACGGTCTACGGCGATACGATCACCGGCAGCTACCTGACCCAGGCGGGTCTGCACTTCCTAGTCCACGCGCCGGCAGGTGCTGGCGGGCTGGGCAGCAAGGTGCTCGGTCCTTTCGACCCAGACGACGTCTTGTCCGTCGTAGTCAACAAAGCGGCCGCCGCGGTGATTCAGGAGAGGCGCGACAGGGCGCGTGGTGCACCATTCTTGACTTGGCAGCCGGTGGATCGTGACGGTTTTGAGCGAGCCCTATACGAGGTGGGCACCGAAATCGCCCGCCTTCGCGCCAGCTGCGATGGCGCCGGTAGTGTTGCCGGTGCCCGTGATGCATTCTGGCGCGCCAAGCAGTTGGAGACGCAGTTCGACGACCTTGCCGATCAGATCGCGCTGGCGCGTACCAAGCGTCGCTTCGTGATCGCGGACGCTGGTGTTCGGCTCCGGCAAGGCCGCGGGTTCGAGCCAGCCCAAGATTGTGACGGGCCGCTCGCGGCCCAGCAGTTCGAGCGACCACTGGCGCTGGATTTTTCTCCTGACCCCGCTGTACGGAAAGACCGGGCGGCACGACGTGCGGAGCGATACGACACTGACCCGGTGGCGGCGGAGTTGGACCTGATGCGCCGGCGGCTGCGTGAACAAGGCGTCGCGGCACGACGACCGCGCCACACGAGCCACCTTCTGGTAAAGGTCGACACCAGCGCCGGGCCGGCGCTCTGGAACTACGATCTGGGGAAGGACGGAAAGACGCCAACCGTCACATGGGGTGAAGCTGGCAAGCCGGGGCGGGCCGCAGTGACCCGCAAGCGTCGGTCCGAGACCAGCGAAGTGATTCAGACGATACGTCGCTTAGCTGCGGAGCGTGCCCGGGAACTGTGGGCGGATGAGCGGCGCCGGCCGCTTCGGATCGGCGACGAGTTCGATGACCAGTCGAAGCGCTGGCGACTGAAGGCCGTTTCAAGCAACGAGACCATCAGGGCAGAGGCCGTCGACAAGGGGTCGCTGCTGCTGAACGAGAGGGTGTGGGTTCGGGTCGAAGACTTCGAGCGTGGAACCGGCCGGAAACTCGCAGAGGAGCTGCTAGACGCTGGCACCGAACAGAGCGCTGCCCAGTCGCCGCCCGTCGATGCTTCGGCCCTTGGGGAGCCGCTGGAGCAGTCTCAGCCGCCCGCGGGCGCTCCACTCATGGAAGAGCTTTTGCTGGCTGCCAGCGGCATTGCGCCGGTGGCGACGGCGATCGACGTCGCGGCTCCTGTCTGGTCGGCACGACGCTGGGTAGGGCGCCCCACAAGAAGCCGCAGCAACGACGTCCGCAGACGGCGCACTGCACCGGTGCGCGCGATCGTGACCGGACCTTCGGTCAAACGCGGCCGGAACGGCAGGCTCCAGGCGTGCAACCTGGCGGGAGGCCTAGACCGGCCGCGGAGCGGTGCAACGAACTCGCAACCGCGAGCCCTTGTGCAACTGGAAAGAGTGCATGGAAGAAGTAGGCCGCGGGCTCCGCCGTGGAACAGCCGATGTTGGCCACTGTTGGGGAGAAGCATCATTACCTGGATGGGGCCATGCCGGGTTCGCGTCGAAAGATCATGATCAACCGTGCGCCGGTGTTGACGCTGTGGGCAGCGGTGGTCGCGGAACAGCTGGGCTTTGACCGCGACGAGGCGCTCACTATGGGCAAGGCCCTGTCGGGTCTCACAGCGCACTCCAAAGGTGTTCGATTGGGGATCTATCAACCGAGCCCTGAGACGGTGAACCAGACGCGCAAGGCGCTCGAGCACGGCGAGGCGATCCAACTCGAGCTCATGGGGTGGTCGATCGCCGCCGTTCGAACCGAAGACGGCCTGCGCGCATTGCGCCAAGGCAAGGCCATCATGCCGCAGAGCGTCAGCCGGTACCTGGCTGGCAAGTTCGGGGATGACTTGGATGAAGTACGCGAAGCCATGACAGCGCTGGCCCACTCCCTGCCAGCGGCTGACTTGGGCCGTCAGGCGTTCGGGCTGTACGAGGCGTTCCGGCCGAAGGTTAAGACTGGCACCGCCGGCTGGGGCACGGAGGGCGAGTTGGACCTTGCGAGGCTTGTCGCGCTTGGTGCCGACGGTCAGCCCGGGGGAGGGGCGTAGATCCCGTGGCGATTCTCGTAATCCTCGACCGCACGTTTGGCTTTGTCGGTCGGTGCCTTATCGTCGGCAATCCACCCGCCCCGTTCCAAGCGCTTGAAGTCCGCCTTTGTGGGGAGGAGGCTGCGAACACCTTTTCGGCCCAGCCTGATCCGCAGGAAGGCGATCTCATTGGGGGTGCAGTGCTTTTCCAACATCGGTGTGGCCGGCGCGTCAGGAAGGTCTGGAAACAGCATGGTGAGGCCCTGAGTTGAGGCGCGCGCCCTAGTCGTGGACGGACTGGTGACGGGCAGGAGGGGATGTGTCGGAGTCAGACCGGACCGAGCGGTGGACCACCGTTGTGGCCCAGCATCTCCGATTGCGGCGTGTAGGGCACTGGCTGGCCAACCTGTTCCGGAGCCTGGGGAGACTCCTGCGTGGGGCGCGGCAAGGGCTGCCTATCATACGGCTTGCCAGCGAAATAGTCAGGGCGAGCCGCGAGTTCAGCGGCGACGAAGAGCTTGGCAAACAGCGGGGCCTTACTCTCGAGCCGTTTTTCCAGGTTCCGCCGGCGCACCCGTCCTTTCGCCTCCTCAGACCAGCGGGCGCCGTCGGCGTGTTGGAAGCTGACTCCGACTGCCCAGCCGGTGCCGGGGATGAAGTCCGGCGCGCAGGCCATGGCATAAGCCCGGTCGAAGGCCGGTACCGCCAGCTGCCAGATGACGCGAGGCAGCCCGGGCGGGGGGGATGAATGCTGGTTCCCCCACGATACCGATACGATACAGTGCCCCGCCCGCATCTGGAGTGCCAAGCCACAGGACGGCATGGCGATCCGCGCGCGACGCTTGGTCTTGGTCAGCGCTGGTGGCGCGGCCACCGATGGTTCTGGTGCGGTCACCTCTGCGGGGTCCCGGTAGCGAAAGCCCGGCTCAAGGCCGGCTTGGATGCGCACCCGCAACTCGCAGCCTTCGACGACGCGACGCAACGCTGCATCCGGACTGGAAAACTCCCCGCGCGGCCGCGCGAGGTTGGCACGCCAGAGGTTGGCAGTGCGATAGTCCCCGCTCGCCGCCACGAGGCGTTCCGACAACTCACGCACCAACTCCACGCGCTCCGCCGTCCAGTCGGTATGCGGCGGGGCGGGCATCGGCAACAGGCGGTCCGATGGATACCGCGCCTGGAAGGCCGCGGCGATCTCCGCGTTCTCGGCCGTCTTGTCAGCCTTGCTTGCAACGCCATAGGCGGCGGCAGTGTCGGCGATGGAGTGTGCAGGCGCGGTCGCACCACAGCGGGATCTTGAGGCCGAACGATCCGGCGCGGGTGCGAGGGGCAGGTCGCTTGGGGAGAAAAGGCTCGACATGGGGGCGTATCCACAGACTGAATGTGGCTGAATAAGGAAGAAAGTGCCGTGCCTAGCTGTCAGAGATGGGGCAACGACAGTTGGCCGAACAACGCATTGTGAGCATCTTCACGGCAAATGCGCTTGAGCACGCCTTCAAAAATCTCCCACTCAGGCGGGAAGTTATCAGGGTAGTCGGCATAGGCCGCGCGTTTAAGCTGCTCTAGTGCTTCACCGCGCGTCGGAGCGGTCACGACAACGAAGTCGCAGCAGCGGCCGGCGGGGCGGAGGTGATATTCGCGATGCAGTATGTCAGCCATTTGGGCACATCCCTCTCTAAAGCTGGCGTTGGACTAGGTCGCGTACCAGCTCGTCCGCCGCACGCCGCATGAGCGCCATATTGGACAACCGATCCTCGGCATCGAGGCGGGCGGAGAGCTCGGCGGCGATACGGTCCATCAGAAGCGAACCTCAGAAATGACTGGAATACGGATAAGATACATAATGGTTGTTATCGGCGCAAGTGAAAACAAACATTGTGTTGTTTATTTGGACCCGCTAACGTGATCCTCATGGCAAAGAAACCCACTTCCTACTGGGGAAGGCGAGCGGATGCCGCCGGCCTCAACCAACAGACCCTCGCGGTCGTTGCCGGGCTGGCTCCCAACAGCGTTGGCCGGGCGCTGCGCGGCGAGCTCTCCAGCGGCGTGCCCCTGTATCTCTGCTCATTGATACTCGCCTGGGAGCTCCTACCGCTGGACAAGCGAGCAACTTGGCTCGAACAGATCGACGGCGCCGTCACCGGGACTATGACCGGTCCCGGAGAATGATCCCGGCGCCGCAGCGGCTCCACAGGCGCCGCAGCGGCTCCACAAATGGCTTCAGTGTCCCGGCCAGGAATTGGATCACTACTGGCTGGGGTCTACAGGCTGCTGATCGTTGAAGCAGGGGAGGGCAGGATCCTCAGCCGCATCGGCATCGAACAGCACATAATTGGCGCCATTCCGGCGGGCGTGCTGGAAGATGCGGATCAACTCTTCGGGCACGCCTGCCTCCTCCAGCGCGTTCGTCTCGTCCGGACAGTAGCAGAACCAGCCGTAGACCATTGGCGTGACGACCAGGACATGGGCAGGGCTGTTGCGCGCGGCCGCAGGTGCGCTGAGGCTGACACCCGCCGGCAACGCTCGACCTTCCTGCATCCGATGCAGCGCGTCGGCCCCAGCAGCGTCTAGCACCGCGCGCGCGGCGGAGGTCAGATGAGAGACTGACAGGTCGAGAACGGAAAGGAGCGTTGCCATAGGTTATGCCTCCTCACGAAGGGCGGGCGCCAGCGCGGGAGACGGCTGCACCGGAACGTACAGAGCGCGGACCAAGCGTGCACCCTCCTCGGCTCCGTGATAGGCCAGCACGGTCGCGACCTGAGCGGCGATGCCCGCATTGTTGATCTCCGACCCGCGAGCGAAGCAGAACTCGATCACCTCCTCCCCATCGGGACCGTCAGGCACGCTGTTCGCGCCGGCGGCGGCATCGTGCCCCATGCAATCGTCGACCAGGTCGACGAAATGTTCCCAGAGATGCTCAGTCGCGTCCCCAAACCGGGAGCCGATCTCGTCGAGCAGCACGGTGCACGCATGGATCGTCGGCTGCACATCAGGATCGGTCTCGGTACGACCGGGGAAGTGCCTCAGCACGTCGGCTGTCGTGTCCAGATCGCGGCGTGTGCGGCGGCGGCAGTGGACGGGGGCGGGGGTGCTTTCGCAACCGACCAGGACCCGGAAAACGTCGTTGCCGTAGGGGAGCGCATGCTCGCCTAGCAGCCCGTCCGTAGGAGGCAGTCGAGCCACCTCTCGCCCGTGTTCGATGAGGGTCTCCGCGCCGGAGGGAAGGGCGACCGCCCGGTCCCGGTCCGCGGGAGCGATGCCAACCCTTTCAGCAACGGCTGCAACAGCGTCGGTTGTGGAAAGGCCGCGGGGATGCTCGTCCAGAACGGAAAGGAGGGGCAGAACGAGTTGGGATTGGCTCACTCGGGACATCTGGGCGCTCATGCTCGTCAGAGGAAGGGTGGAGCCGCGGTGGCGGGACAGTAAGGGGACTGTCGATCAGGAAGCAGCCGTAGCCGGGATGGCCGCCCGGTCACTGGTGGTCAGGACGAGACGGCCTAGGCATGGACCGGCTTTAGCTGTTGGGGAGGCTGGGGGCGGCGCTGGCCGAAGGCGCGGTGTCTCGGTCAGCGGGAGCGTCGAACGGAATGGCGAAGTGCCGGGCAAGCTCAGCGATCGGCTGCTCGACCGTCTCGATCAAGTCGTCTCCATGCCTGCGGTAACAGGTGAACGAAAAGGCGCGGTCCGTCACGACGAGGTGGTCGCATTCGGACCTCATCTCGTCTTCGGAGGCCCATGACAGCGTCGCCGGATTAATGGGGCAATCGTCGGCGTCGGCGTCGGCGTCACGCGGATCGCGCTCCAGCCACCATGCACTCGCGCTTGTCTTCTCCACCTTGGTGAGGCCGTTGGCCTGTACCAGGGTGGCCATCCTGACGATGAACTCCGCCAGCGGCCGGCGGATTTCGAACACCGCCAAGGCAGGGCAATCCGCGAACAGGCCCTGACCTCCGCCTTGGCACCGCACCGCATAGCGTCTGACGGTGGTCGTCACGGGCTCCAGTTCGTCGGGTGGACAGACGGCAGCCAAGATGCGCCCGTTGTCCCATGCCACGCCAACCTGCACCTGACCGGCCTCCAGGCAGGACAGATCGGTCACATGCACGACGGTTCCCTCCATACCGGCCGGCACCGGATCGGGGTCATTGGGCATCCGGACCAAGCGCACGCGGTCGGATTCACGGTAAGTCGTTGCGTTCACTGTCGTCTCCTGGGAATCGGCGTCCATCGCTTGTGCAGTGCGACTGGAAAGCTCGGTAATCGGAGTGCGCGCTGCCCTCGGAAGAGGAGCGGTGCGCGGCACAGATGCGAGCAGATCAACGAGGTGGGGTTGATGTCAGCGCCCAGCAGAGTTGCGCTAGGCCGGCCGACGAGAAGAAAAGTATCCGCGCAAAATAAAGCAGGCAACAAGAAAACGCATAAGCCTCAAATAAAAATCTGCGCAATCAATGGCAGTCTGCAATAGAAAATCCGCAGTATTCACCGTAACGTCAGGACGAGCGGCAGGTTTGCTGCCGGATGTGTACCGTGACCTTCTGACACCGACGAGCGTCCAGCCTTGATCGGCCGCTCCGCCAAGCATCTGGTCGGGAAAGGATGAGGAGGCACCCGAATCGCGACGCGACGTTGTAGCAGAGAGATGGAGCCACTGTCTCGACATGATAATTAAAGCCAACTAGAGATAAGTATAAATGAAGAGTGGTCGTGACCGGATCGTGAATAAAATCACGAAAGCAACTTGAATGAGCAGGCGGGTTATTGCAGAGTGGGACCGTGAGCGAATGGATAGAATGGTAGGTGAGGCCGCATCTGGCGTTGCCAGCTTCCTTGTTCGACACAAGCCCGCCAATCTGGCCGGGGCGAACGGCCATCGGGGAGTGTGCCGATCCGTCCTGCCCCCCTGCCGCGAAGGTCACGGATGAGCACCGACGATCAGTCTAAGGATATGGGATCGGCCACGCAGGCGGCCGGGCTCTCCGGCAAGGCCGCGGAGTATGTGGAGAGGCTAGTCTCCGAGCACTACAAGCGCGAGCTGGAGCAGGAAGAGAACGTGGTCCGGAGCTTGCCGTTCTTCGCCACCTCTATTGGCGTGCTGGTGACGTTCGTCGGCTTTGCGCGCAGCCTCCTGCCCAGCGCATCGCTGAAGCCGTGGCCGCTGCTGGTTTTCGGCCTGCTCAGTGGTGTGCTGGCGAGTTTGGCGTCTCTGCTGTACTTCCTCTATCAGGTGGTCCGCAGGCGTGAAGACAAGTCTCCGATGCACGCCGAGGAGATCCTGGCCTATTCGGGGAGCCTTGCCACCTACTACCGCAAGGGCACAGAGGCACCGGATGCGCCGGAAGATGACGGCGTGAAACTCCTGTCGCCGGCGGGAGCCGACGCCGATGGACCGGCGCTGGAGTCCGCAACAGATCAGGTGGTCGAGCAGGCCATTATGGACGATCTCAGGAATACGCTCATTCCACAGATCGCAAAGGCGGCGCAGGCGAGCCGTTCCAACAACTGGGCGCGTCTGAGGGCCCGCAGCAGGGCATTCTCGGCACTCATGGTCGCGCTGGCCTTCGCACTGGCGCTGATCGTTGCTATATTGGTTCACGATGCGGTTAACGGAGGGTCCTATGGACAAGCGACCACTGCGCGCTCAGGAACTGAGAACACGAACGCTGCGGGACAGCAAGGGGACCGTCCTGGAGAAGCCAAAGGCTCCGGGGATGCACATCGTCGTGAAGGGGCCGTGGAGCTACGGGGAGGTCCCGAAGGAGGTCCCGGAGCACAAGCAGAGCAAGCTCCGGTAATCCGACAGACCATTCCTCTGTCCATCGCGCCGGCCGTAGACGTAGCGCATCCGCCGGAAAGTCCTGCAACAGCGCCGGGACCTGACGTTCCAGTGCCGATGCCCGTTAGCCCTCGCTCGGGGGCTGGTGAAAGATGAGACCGATATTGCCACGAGACACGGGCGGTTATGTGGTTCGGATTGCGTCGCCCTGGCTGGAATCATCCATATGAGGTTGCTCGCGTATGCGGCTGTAAAGGCGCTCTGTGGACGAATATACCACGATCTGCCAATTCCGGACTGAGTGGATACCGTCATACGCGGACCCGTAAAAGAGAACAATCTCCACCAGAGCATCTAACAATGTGCAGGCGTCATCGACGCCAAACGGAAAATCTATATCAAGTAACGTCTTGTCATCGAAGTATCGTCCGTCGTAGTGGGCAAAAAATTTGTTCCTTCTCTTGGCGAGGCGCCCGATGGGATCGGCAAGCTCATCGAGAAGCAATCGGTGAGATTTGATATTATCTTTTGGGAAAGGTGATTTCCATGAAAGTTGGTCATGAATCTGCTCAGTCTTATTCAGGAAATCAAAAATATTCCGATCACTGTTGCGTTTGTCGAAGAGGCGATACAACGAGAAAGTAACATCGTAATGAAGACCCGATATTATGGCTGGGAGTACGGGTTCGATGAGCCCGGCAGCCACATCCCGCCTTACTAACTCGCCGTTGCGAACAAAAAATTCCATAGCAGCGACTTTTTGAGCAAGCTCGACGTAAACGAGGTTATGCAGACGTTTCAAGTAGGCGCTGTACTCATGCTCATTCATGTTGAAATCACCTGGCTTTGATAAAAAGTCGCAATAGGAATTTGATTAGCTGCGGCTTAGCATCCACAAGGCGCAACGCTTATTTGCTGTTGCTGGTGGACTTAGTCCGTCGATGGGTTGAGCGTCCAAGACCTAAGGATTTAGCCAAGGCTGAACGCGCAGCTGCGTAGTTTGGTGCTGTCATAGGATATTCGCGCGGAAGCCCCCATTTTGCCCGGTACTGGTCAGGAGTTAGGTCGTGCTCACTGTTCAAGTGCCGCTTCAGCATCCTGCACTTTCGGCCACATTCCAGGCACGTAATTGAATCGGGACTTACCGACCGACGAATGGAAACCGCCGGCTCTATCGGGACCGGCGGTTCAGAAACAGGACCCTCAACGTAGTAGAGGCTGTTGAAGATCGAGCGAAGCAGATCGGGCAGGTGGGACGCTGGGACGGTATGGCTGTGCAAGTAGGCGGTTGCGATCCGCGAGGTAAGCACAAGCACATTGGACTTGTCCGGCTGTTCGCTCATAAAAGGAGTCTCCTGTGCCGAATTCTGCACTTTGTTGAAACGAAGCATGTTGTGGTTGTTGTTGCAGAATGGACACGTTAGCTCAAGGCAATTTTAACGGGTTTCTTGGCTACCTAGGCGGTTGCATTGGCGTAGTGCGGCATCCAGCACCGAGCTGACGTGCGACCAGCTGCACCACCGCGGCGACCATCAGTGCAGGCCAGCGCTGATCCTGCATCTGGCCGACGCCAGCGGCGCGCTGGCGGGCCTGCTGCCGGCGTGCGGCTCGAGCTCCTGGATCGCCGCGGCCGACCGGCCGTGCCAGCGGTGATCCTGCAGCTGGTTGGCGCCGCTGGCGTGCTGGCCGGCCTGGTGCCGACGCGCGCGTTCAGCTGCACCACCGTGGCGGCCGACCGGCCGGGCCGGCGGTGATCCTGCTGCCGGTCGGCGCCGGCGGCGCGCTGGCCGGCCTGGTGCCAGCGCGCGCCTCGATCTCCACCATCGTGGCGGCCTGCTGGCGGTGCTGGTGCCGGCGCGCGTACCCAGCTGCAGCACCGCGGCGAGCGACAGACCGGGCGATGGTGATCCTGCAGCTGATCGGCGCCGATGGCGCGCTGGCGATGCTGGTGCCGGCGCGCGCCTCGATCCGATATCCACCACTATGGCAGCCGACCGGCCGGGCAGGCTGTGATCCTGCTGCTGATCGGCGACAAGAGCGTGCTGGCGCTGCCAGGCGCCACCATCTGCACCGCGGCGGCGGCCGGGCGGACCGGCGGTGGTCCTGCTGCTGATCGGCGCCGGCGACACGCTGGCCAACCTGGTGCCGAGTTTCACCACCGCGGCGGCCGATCGGCCGGGCCGGCGGTGGTCCTGAGCCGGCCGGATCGCAAAGCACTGGGTTCGAACCAGAGGTTTTGGCAGGTTCAGGAAAACTTTATTGCCAACGAGCAATAACCGTACGCAGCGCTGGCACTATACGTCGCGGAAGTGCTTTGGAAGGTGGTTGATGAAGCCAAGCCTATCGTCAACGCGCAGGAGCTGCCCTTGCACATACGCGTGCATCGGTTCGGACGCGATGACTCGCCGATCGAGGGTCAGGGCTGCTTGAACCGTCGTGCCGCTACCTGCCATCGGATCGTAGACGATATCACCTGGATCGGTGCATTGAAGAATGACCCGTCGCGGAAGTGCTTCTGGAAACCGCGCCGGATGAACCGGCAGGCCTGCCTGACGGCAGCGTCGCGCATATCGGTCGTTGCCGCTGACACCGCCGGACACAATCACGTTCGTCGGGATCGCGCGTTCAGATTGATAGAACCGTGACCCCTCAAGTTCATAGCCGGATGGACGATACTCGCGACCTCGGGAGGCATCCTGTGCCGCCTTTTTGCCCGTCACTTGTCGGGGCACAAGGATCTCATTCACGGTTCGCTTCGGAAACGGGTGCTTTGAAAAATACCGAATGACCTCAACCGCCGCCTTCGGATTTCGACGCTCGGTCGCCGACCACTGGATATTCCCCAGGGGGGCCGGCTTCACCCAATAATCCGGCAACTGCTCGTACAGACCGATATCGTCGATACAGTTCAACAAGAACCGGTATAGGTACGGGGAAATGGCGGGGATGCCTGGAATGTGGCAGTCAGCCAGATTCAAGGCGATTACACCGTCATCGGTGATCAGGGTCGACCAGAGGCGCGTCAGTCTGGTCATCCAATCGATCCAGACCGCGGGGGTCAGCTTTCCGTATTCGCGACCGGTCTGGATAGGGTAGATGGGAGACGTGAAGATGAGCTGCAGGCTTCCCGGTTCGAGAGCTCCGGCAGCGTCCTCGGCATGCGCCCACAGCCCGATACCCATGTCGGTCGACCATGCGAGGATAGTGGCGCCGCGGCGGATGCGGCCGAGCTTTGCATATGCCGGATCAGCAAGCTCCCACATCCCACGCCCAGCATCGGCGATCAACCCTTGAACCTTCGCCGCGTGCCTTGCCCACCGAACCTGCTGATCGAACGCATTGTAGGTCCTGCCTCCACCATAGGTGCGACGGGCTTTCCGTACCTCCACGGGCGTCTGAAGGCGATCCGCGATCATCTCATAAAGGTCTGTCGGCCGAGCCTTACCGCCGGCATCATCCAGCGCCTGTAAAAGCGGGAATGCGAGGAGCGACTGCAGCCTTCGCGGCAGTTCCAAAGCGCGTGCCTCAGCCTCCTGGCGCTGGCCGCTTTCAATGCGCTTGCGGCGACTGGCACGGGACCGTGCAGATAAGGTAGAGCCAGCATCCGGATCATCCCCGTTCGGGTCGTGTGACATCGTCTTCTCTCAAAAAGCTGGATGGCGATGATGATTACGCCGCCTCTTCACCGGCGTCGTCGCCCTGAGGTGACGTCTCCGCCCGCTCAATGGCCCTTCGCCAGCTATCGCACGTCCTTTCATCCCACCCCCAAGCCGCAGCCTGGGCAGCCAGTGATCGAGCGTCATAGAGCGTTCTCATCATGACAATCCCGGTCGGGAGCGACTGGACGTTGCCGACATGGTCGTAGACCAGGGTCTGTTCGGCCTCATGGCAGCCTGCCAGGCGCGCACGCCGCGCACCGATGAAAAGCCGCACGGCTACATAGACAACGTCGTTGTTCACAAGACCATACAGCCGCTCTGCGACCGCCGAGCACCGCACCGCCAACAGAGCCGAGCCGTCCACCAGCG
The DNA here is from genome assembly GCF_008364825.1 of Azospirillum sp. B21. Lineage (GTDB taxonomy): Bacteria > Pseudomonadota > Alphaproteobacteria > Azospirillales > Azospirillaceae > Azospirillum. The sequence goes on along the minus strand of NZ_VTTO01000017.1, from coordinate 82,503 downwards.
GCATACCTGCAACGATGTCGAGCGGTTCCAGCAACTGGCCGCTCTGGGCTCGGAGCGCATCAGCGAAGGGGATGGTGCGGGCGAAAGCAACGACCGCAGCTGGGCTACGCGGAAATGACATGGCAAAGATCCTGGCGTCTATGGCGGTTACGCGGCTGCCGGGAGTGGCGGAGACCGATCCCAGTCTTGACCATCAAGCAGGTAGCCGGCCGATGCGACGCCCACCCGCCGCATCAGGACCGCGCCCTCGCCTGGCCTGACGGTCTCGCGATCAGCTCCGAAGCGCTGTGCCGCCCACCACGGTGCAGAGCGTTCCGGAACAGCCGATCGACCATCAGGCCAGACGACGATGCAGTCTCTGGCGTATCCTACGAGTTCTTCAGTCGTGGTCCCGGCCAGGATATTGGCTTGTACGGCCCCTGCCAGTGCCACTTCCGTAAAGACACCCCACTGTTTGACGAAAAACAGGACACCTGCAGGCACACACTGGTCTCTCAACGACCGTAGCCAAGCAGGGTGGACCGGCCGAGCTGTCGGCCCGGATTCGCCGCCGACGATGAGCCAAACTCGATCCCCCAGCGCGAGGTAGTCGCTGGGCAATAGCAGCGGCCTCAATAGCGGCTCCGCCGATGTGGCGATCATCCAGCCGGCCGCCGCGATCTCGCGGAACTCGACCCAGCGCTCGTCGAAGCGACGTTGGTCTTCGGCCGAGAAGCCCACCACCACATTGGCCATCGGGAGGATCGAATTGCTGGTGCCGAATTCCTGCAGGCGATGCTGCGCAAGAAGGCACCTCTTCTTTTCGGGGACCTCCTCCAGAAGCCGTCGGGCCTCATCCTGGATCAGCGCGGCGCTCCCAGGATCAGCCAGGAACGAGCGAGCCCGCGTGGCACGCTTGGTCAGAAGGATCAGCTGCTGGTCCGGCCGCAGAAGCGCCGCGGCGAACACGCGGGCGATCTGCGCGTCGGTGACCTGCGAGTGAAACAGGTCGCCGTCGCGGCTGATGAACCAGCGGAGTTGCTTCCGCCGGCTCACCAGCAGGAGAGTATGGAGCACCTGGTCGTTGTAGCGCACGTGACCAGTCCAAACGATCCGGCTGCTTGCGGTCTTGGCGACCGTGCCCTGATAGCGCGCGGCGAGCTGAGCGTTTGGATGGTGCGAGAAGCGGTACGCCCAGCGCGGCGCATAGCAGCTGCGGCACCCGGGCCCTTCGTAGTCGCAGCCAGTTACAAGCGGAAGTGCGCGGTGTGTCCATCTGATGGCGCTGTCGGTGCTCATTTCCACCCTCGTCTCGACCGGACCTGCATGCTTCAGGGCCGTCAACCATTCGCGCCGTGGCGAATAGCCGGCGGCCCGGTGATCTCCGTCATGCGGCGATCTGCAGCCCCTCCGGACGCTCGAATGCGGCCTTCATGAGGGCAAGCTCCTTCGGAAGCTCGTCAGCTTCAATCAGCTCGACGATCCGGCGGTAGGGAAGGCACGGCTCATGGGCGTCCACGGTTCCGACCCAGCTTCGCGGCTGATCCATACCAGGCCACCACATCACCACAGCTCCGCTGCCGTCGGGCCGACAATCAGTCCCCCGCACGTAGGTCAGCCCGAGGTCACGGCAGGCTTGCTCAATCGACGGGAATGCGCCGTCGGGAGCCTCGAAGCTGACCAGGTGGAGCGGGCTTCCGCCGGCGGCCGCGGCACGTGCATGCTGCACGATTTCTGCCGCAGAATGGAACTTCGCACCCCAGTCCCCGCCGACGCTGGAGGCCGCAATGGCGCACACCAGAGTGTCGAGGCCGCTCTCCGTGATGATGCCGCCAATGTGGATAGCAGCTGATGTCGTGAAGGAGATGTCGCTCATGTCGAGACCCTCAGACGCTGGGCACAAGGTGACGGGCAACGGCTTGGTTCGACGTCGCCCGGGAATCGAGCACCGGCTGCCCGAAGGGAGCGGGCAGGGTGGTGGCACATTCGGCGTCGTTGTAGGCCGCATCGGGCGAGATCGCGTAGGTATCGAGCGTGCCCCTGATCACGTCGATGGCCTCTCCGACCGCCGCTTGGCTCGGAACCTTGCCGGCTTTAAGGGAAGACAGTATGGCCAGCGTTTGCAGCAGGGTCGCCCCCATGTCCAGAGCCACTGCGGTAGCAGCGGTAGCAGCCTCTGTGTAGGCAGGCGGTACCGGGACGATCTGTGCGTCGATCGCATACGCGGTTTCGTGATTCCCCTGCACGATGCGCTCGATCCAGATCGGGCTGTGCTCGTCGAGGACCTTCCAGTGCGGCTGCATGGCCGCCTCTTCCACCGCTACGCGCGCAACATCGTCCGGAGTGCGTCCGCGGACCTGCAGCGTCATGGCATGCGTGGCCTGGAACAGACACTGGACCGTATGCACCGGTGCGCGTGGATCACCGACGATCGCGTCGTCGGACTGGGTGGGCAATGGCGCAGGGATGATCTCCAGCAGACAGAGTCTAGGCGTGGTTGCGCCGTCCTTTTCAGGCATGGTCGCTCCAGTAAATTGGTAAGAATGGCAAGGTTGCGCTGACAGTGAGCGCTGTGTTGAAGCTGTGTGTTGATGGATAAATAGCGCGTGGCGCGAGAGTAAACAATAAAGAACGTAGCTGTTTGCTACGCAAGAAGGAAAAAACTTGTTGATAGTCTTGTCATGACCACCAAGAACAGCGCAATGTATTAGACTGACGCCGGTCGCGAACAGACCATCAGAGAATCACGCGCGGCGGTCGGCGCGAGGCGGTAGGGATTGTGCAGACCGGCTGGCCCGCTGCCAATTCAAGCGAGCGCATCGGCCCAATCGAACAGCGACAAGACTCCAGCCCTGACCCGGTGGTGATGCTTGAGCACGCGTGCCGAGCTGATCTTGATCTGACGAGACAAAGGAGTGGCAGCCGCAACCGTCGCATAGGAGCGTGCGAATGCCATAACGCCGCCGGCGGCATCAACGTCTGCACGCTTCGCGAAGCAGCAGTGATATGCGCTTTTCGACCAAGGCAATGAGCCTCCACTCCGGCTGCGAAACTCGATCAGGGACCAGCTTCGGAAACCTGGCCAGACGGACCAATAGGTGACTTCGACCCGGTGCAACAGCAGCGATCCCTCGTCGATCACTGGCAGGGAAGGTACGCCCGCGCGTCGTCGGACACGGCGACGGGGTCGCTGTGGGGCAACACCGGGGTCGTTGGCAGCATCCGGCATCGGCGGTGCGCTGGGGCCACCGTCAATGCCGAGTTGCTCGCGAACCGCGACGGACGCGAAGCCGTCAACGATCACCTCATCCTGATTATTGCCGAAGAGGTGGAGCAGCCGGCCTCCGACAGCCACCAGCTCGTTGATCCAGCTCTGCGCCGAACGGGATGGCCGGTCGGCATTGGCGAGTGACAGCGAGTGGTGAGGCCAAATGCGTCCCTCAGGATCGCACCATTCATGTCGGGTGCAGGCAAGCACGATAAATGGGCCGGTGCCATATGACGTTCGAATGACGGTTCCAGGCGGGCACAGGTCAGCGACCGTTGCCTCACCGCACGGCGTTAGCCGGTACGTGCCTGGCGCCTGCTGTCCTAGCGACACCCAGAAGGTGTTCACCGCCTGCTGCTGGAGAAGATCAGGCATCCTCACCTCCCAACGGTTCGTGCGGGCTGCTCCTGAACCAGTGCGAGCTCCCAGGAGTCGACGAGCGATATTTCCCAGTTCGTGGGACGCATTCCTTGCTCGCGGCGACCGAGAATGCACGGACGGTGGTAATTGGCTTCAGCGGGGCTGTCCAGCAGACCATAATGCTCGCTGACCATTCGAACGTCCGCCTCGATGAGGCCCGGTCCCAGCCAGAGGTGGCTGGCGTGATCTATCCAGCGCGACGCATCAGGGCGCTCACGAACGATCAGGCCGGGGATGGGAAAGCGCTGGCCGGAGAGCTGCTTGAATACTGCGACAACGCTTATCCCGCGGTTCGAGGCGCTGGCGAACGTGCTGGTTAACTGCGGACAGAGGGAGCGGATCCGTATCAGGTCAGCGGCATCGTCGATGATGACGACCGGGCGAGGAGAAAGGGTGGGGGCAAGATCAAGAAGATCGCAGGCAAGGCGGAGCTTGACCGCACGCTCGGCTTCCGGCTCGGCCGCATCAAACACCACGCGGGCCGATCGCGGCGAACTGAAGGAACCCGATGCTGCCGAGATTGAAGCGACACCAAGCCGTGACCGGTCGTGGCTGGCACTCAGGCTGAAGAGTGGTCGCCCCGCTGTCATCGCTGCCCTGGCGATCGGCGCCATGACGAGATCCTGGAGATCGCAGGAGGATGTGCAAACCGCCGTCATTGCGCCGGCGCCAGCGCAGAAGTCGTCGAAGAAGGTGGTTGGGTCCATGGCTTCGTCTCAAAGCTGGAAAGGCTTGGCCGGCGCATCACCTTCATCGGGGACCGCTTCGGTGGAATCGGTGGGAACCAGGTGCGCTGTGCCGCGACGACCAAGAGCGCGGTTGGGAGCGAACATGCGCAGCAGCTTAGTGTTCAGCTGGGCCGCCTCGGCAGGCTCTAGAAGCCGCGGTCGCCAGTCGGGCGGACGTCGGTCTGAACCTGTGGGCCTTGCCAGCACGGCAGTGTCGCGCACATTGACGAGCAGCGCTCCCGCTCCGATAGCTCTCGCTGCAGCCGCAGGGGTTGTCAGGTCATAGTGAGGGAAGCGAGGATTGCTGGCATGAAGCCACTCCCTCCGGAGACCGATACGATCTGCAAATGCATGCAGCGGCTGGAGAAGGGCAGAATGTCCGATCCAGCGACCGCTGTCGTCTGGCAAAACCCAGGAATCGGCGTCGAGGAAAAGGTGCACAGCGTCGGTATAAACCGTCACCGCCGGCGCGGCGCCTGTCCTGGTTGATAGGAGCGTGGGAACGCCGTCAGAACGCCAATCAGGATAGGGGATCTCGTCCGCTTCGCCCCACCACACCAGGCGCCACCCGCGGAAGCCGGGCACTGCAGCAGGGATGGTAACCGCAACTGCACCACCCTCGCGGCAGATGCACCAACCAAGCGTGGTTTTGGCCACCCTGGTCACGGGTGCATAGCCACGAACCCGGCCCCAGGAGGCGACGTACAGCCTTTCGCCTGCTGCGATCGGGGGTCTGTGCTGACCAAGGAAGAAGCTCCATTCCTGCCCAGACGCCGGTTCACCGGCACAATCGCCCTCAGCGAGCCAGTCAGCCCATACGAGCTTAGGGACGGTCACGACGAGATCCATTGAGGTCGCTTTCGCGTGGATGCAGGCGCTTACCGTTGACTGCCAGAGGTGTACTTCTGGTCCATCGGTGCGTTTTCGATTGAGATCACCGCCGCCGTAAAGAAGGCCAAGAGGAACGATGCACCCGCAAGGACTTGGATATCCGACACAATCCCCAGAATGCCGGCGCAGACGGATAGTGCGACCCCAATCTTGCTGCCGATGCACGAAAATAATAACGATAGGACGAGAAGGCTGGATACGACGATCACCATACTGGGGGTTCCTTTAAGAGCAATTCGTTACAAGCACACCGCACTTCGTAGTGGTTGGAGCGCCAGCGGCGACCGTAGGCGGCTGGTTATTGTAATGTTCCCATCATGCTCGCTCTCCCTTTTTCCTGAGCGTGAGCGAACCAGTCGCGACACGGCGCCAGCGCATCGGCCGGCGCGTTGGCGGCCTTGTCGGAAACGACAATCTCGCAGAAGTCCAGGTCTGTGGGAGCTGCGCCAACCTTCGCAGGCAGCTCGCCGGAGTGCGGTGTCAGCATGTAGCTGGTGACTGAGGTCACCGGCCCGAACAGAGCTGCAACCACAGGCACAGGCCAGAGGAAAGCGAGGGAAAGCGCGAGCATGATGGGCCTCGTAAAATGGCTCAGAGTGCGCGTGCGCGGCGGACGAGTTGCTTCATCTCGTCGAGTTTGATGGCACCGGGCAGGATCTGATCGGCAATAATGAAGCCAGGGGTGCCGCGGATATTGAGCTGCTCGGCGAGCGTGGTGTTCGCCGAGATCGCCTTCATCACCTCAGGCGATTCCATGTCCCGCCGCAACTGGTCGACGTCCAGCCCCACGGATTGCGCCAAGCGATTGATCACCGCATCGTCCAGCTGGCCACGGTGCTCCATCAGCGCCGCATGGAAGGCCTCGTACTTGCCCTGCGCACGGCTGGCGAGCGCCGCTTTCGACGCGGTGAGCGACGCGGGGCCAAGAATCGGGAACTCCTTGTAGACGATCCGCACCCGACCGTCGTCGGCCAGCAACCGGGTGAGATCGGGCTGCACGCTCTTGCAGTAGCCACACTGGTAATCGAAGAACTCTACGACCGTGATGTCGCCGTTGGGATTGCCGCCGACCGGGGCAGCCGGGTCCTCGTAGATCAGAGGTTTCAGCATGCTGAGCCGTTGCATGGCCGCGTTCTGTTCGTCGGCCTGTTTGCGCTGCTGGTAGTCGGTAATGGCCTCGATCACGAGCTCCGGACTGGATTTCAGCAGCTTCCGGACAGCTTGGGTCACGCGCTCGTCGAGCGCGTCGTCGTCGAAATTGACGACGGCAAGAGGACGGGACGAATTGGCCTGCTGATCGGCCGGCGCGGCGACCGCTGCGGTGGTGATCGCCACCAGGGCGACGAAGGGCAGGGCAAAGGCGATGCGCATTGGAGAAGCCTTGGTTGGAGGGGCAGTGGGCGCGAGGCCGGCCGATCGGGTCGAGATCAGTGCGGGAAGAAGCGGGTCACCAGCGCGTTGAGGACCACGATAGCAATGCCAATGGTCGCGGCGCGTTCGACGGCGTCCTCAAACGGGATCGGCCCGAAGAAATAGCTGCGGAGGTAGACGAGAGCGCCGCAGATCACGGCGCCGATGATGAGAGCGATGAAAAAATCCGGACGCTTGATCGTGCGCGGAGCGAGATTGCTGTTGGAGCTCATGGACATTGGCAGACCCTTCATTGGACACGCATCGGGAATGGTGGTCGTTTAGCGACCATGACGCCGTGCGGGGATGCGCGCGAACCCGCCGGTGATCAGGTAACGACAACGGTGTAGATGTCCCACCGTCATGAATCGGTGCCGCCCTGCGGCGGCTTCCTGTGGCGGTGGAATCTGCTCATCAGGGTCGCGACCTCGTCGGTCGGCGGCCGCTCTGCGTTCCGAACGCTCAGCATCATCGCATCGCTCTCCAGCAGTTCCAGGCGTCTGCGGATACGAGCAATCAACTCTGGGTGCGGGCTTTCGAGCAGCTTTGCAAAGCGCTGGAGCAGTGACTCCGCATCCGCATCCAAACCAGCTTGCAGGGCCCGGGTCACCTCAGGATCGACAGCGGGTCGCAGGGCCTGCTCTTCGCCAGAGAGGTACCGCTCCACGGCGGCTTTGACCTCCGCCGCGCGGTCAGCAGGAACCTCCAGCCGCACCGAGGCAACGCCGCTCGCACGAAGGCGTGCTCGCCGTTCTCGCTGACGGGCAGCCGCTTCGGCGCGCTCAAGCTCCAATTCGGCCGCCGACTTCTTCTGGAGTTGGCGCCGGCTTTCAGGAGGAATGTCGTCGGGCGACCAGGTTGGTTTGTGCGCCGCCCGCCGCCGTCCGCGCGCCGGCTGTGCTACCCTGGGCGGGCGTGACGGGTTCGCGGGGGCGTCCCCCACGTGACGCGTAACGGACGCATCATCAATTTCGTCGGTGTGACGCGTCACACCAGCCTCTGTGCTGGCCGGTTCGTGACGCGTCACATGTTCTGATGGATCACCTTCGCCGTGACGCGTACCGGAGGGCTTACGCCTGCTCATGACGGCGCGCCTTCCCTGCAGCAGGCGCTCCCCGTGTCCCAAGCGACAGGCTGAGGGCATCGGGATACTCGGCGCGATACCAGAGAGCATCGGGTCCTCGTACTGGCGCGGCAGGCCGCGCGTTGCTGAGCGTTGACCATCATTTACCTTTCGCCAGTTGATCGTGAGCGGACCCCTGGCGGTAGGGCGAAGCTACCGGGTCGGACTCACATCGCGCCGCTGAACGCGGCGCAAAAAAAGTGCGGGATTAGGACGTCGAGCCCAGCTTGCGGGCATGGCTGCGTGGGCCATCAGAAAGCCCGGCCGGGTACGCTGACCGGGGCACAACGAGGCTTGCTTCATCCGATCCTGGCCGGAACGCCGGAGCCGGTCGGGCGGCTCCGGTGCCGCGTGTCAGGACAGGAAATCGGCCATCGTGTTGGAATAACGCTCCATCTTGAGCAGGTTGCGAGGCGGATCGTAGGGATCGAGCAGGGGAACCATTGAAGGTTTACAGAGGTGAGCAGGCACAGCTGGGGAGCGGACGCTGCGCACTTTCCGCACGGCCAGCGCAACGCTGTTCAGAACCGCTGCATCGTAGGTGGTTTGGTCCGTAAAGCCGCCGCTTGCACGGACCCGCTCAACGTTGGCCAACTCCTGGCGAAGCGCTGCACGCGCCGGCAGATCAAGAGCAACGAGGCGAGCGGCAGCGAACGCGCCTGCCGTGCTGTGTACCTGACGGAGATATGCAGCCAGTCGCTCGAACCACTGACCAGTTTCGGATCCGGACATTGAGCCCTCCCCCGTGGCGCTAGAGGTCGACAAGCTGACCTCGCACGTGAACTATAGCACCGCCACCGGAACGTAGCAATATGATACGATAAAAAATAAACAAACGTAGCAAAACGCTCCAAAAATTCGTGGCGCGGCGGGTCGCGAGTTGCTAGGGTGTTCCTGTCCGATCAACCCCACCACGATAGGACCCCCTATGTCTGCGAAGAAGAAGGGCCGTGGCGCATCTGCGCCACAGTGTGCCCCTGTCAGCCCTGTTCCCGGTGCGTTCCGAACGGCTCTTGCCGCGGCCATGGTCGATGGTCGGCTGCCGCTCGGCCTCGACGCCGCTCTCGAGGTTGATGACCTCGGTTTGTTCTCTGTAGCCCGAATTACGGTGATTGACTGCCCTGTCCTGGTCACGGATGGAGCGTCCGGCCTCAATGACGTTGGGCGTTCGATCTGCCAGACCCTCCGCGAACTCGGCTCGCTCTGCACGGGTACCGGCTGGTCAACCACTGCAAATATTCCAAAGGCACTGCTCGCCCGACAAACCTCCCAAGGAGCCCTATATCCGGCTTGGTGTCCGACTGTGCCGACGGCGAATGAGGACTCACCGTTGCCGCGTCTCGCGGATGCGCTGGTGGCCTTGTTGGCTAACGGATCCGGCTTGTCGAGAGCTGATCTGTTCCAGACTGCGGACGAAGTGTTCGGCGGCGGGCAGGCGGCAGGTGCTTACACGGCGGCACTGGCTTATGATGCTGCGGAAGCGGCACTCCACGCCCGTATCATAGGTTCGCGCCAATCCTGGCGGATTTCTGTCGGCGCCGATGAAGCGACCCGAATTGTTGGCGAAATCGCCAATCTGGCCGGGCAGCTCCCCACGCGCACGTCGCGTGACAGTGAAGTCGATGATCTCCAACAGTTCTCGACCCCGGCAGAGCTTGCCTATGTGATGGCCTGGATAGCCGGCATCGAGGCCTCGGACGTTGTCCTGGAACCGTCCGCGGGCACCGGCGCGCTGGCGGCCTTCACAGGGGACGCGGCGTCCGTCCATGTCAACGAAATCAGCCCGCGCCGGCTTGGGATTCTGCGCTGGCTGGGCTTCGACCGCGTGACAGCCGAGAATGCGGAGCATATCCACAACATTATGCATGAGCGGGTAGCGCCGACGGTGGTGTTGATGAACCCGCCGTTTGCCCGCTCCGTCCGCTGCGGCTCGGCCCGTGTGCCGACGGCTGCGGCTGATCACGTCGTTGCGGCTCTGAAACTGCTTAAACCAGGCGGGCGGCTGGTCGCGGTCGTCGGCGCCAAGCTCAACGAAGGACAGGGATCGCTGCTCGATCGTATCCGCCAGCTGGGCACCGTGCGCGCCAGCGTCCGCGTGGCGGGGGCTGCCTTCGCTCGGCAGGGGACGACGGTTGACACCCGCGTTCTGGTGATCGACAAGGCCCGCGATGCCACCGGCGTTCCGGTGGTCGGACTTGCCCAAAGCATGGACGACCTCGTTCGCATCCTGGCGCCCGTTCAGCGTGTCCGGGACACTGGGGAGGATGCGCGGTACGCGCCCTATGTGCCGGCGCTGGACCTGCCGGGATCCCATCCCCACCCCGAACTGCTGGTGGAATCGCGCGCAATGGCAGCCGTCCGCGCGCCGGTGGTCACCTATCGGCCGGCCTTTAATCAAGAGGTCTGGACTGAGGGGCGGTTGTCGCGCGCGCAGTTGGAGTGCGTGCTGAGCGCCGGACAGGTGCACCAGCGGTGGATCACCGGACCACATGGCGTGCGGGTGCGCAAGGGCTACTATGTCGCCGACGGCACCGGCACCGGCAAGGGCAGGGAAGCGGCCGGGGTGTTGTGGGACAACGTCTGTGCCGGCCGGACGCGTCACGTCTGGATCAGCAAGGATGCGACAAAGCTCCTAAGAGCGGCCAAGCGTGACTATGCGGCAGTGGGCGGCGACCCGGCCGAGCTGTTCGCACTCAATGACTATACCCCCGGCGACGTCGTCGACCGAGCGCGCGGGGTAATGTTTGTTTCGTTTGGGACCCTGCGGTCAACCCGCGGCGCCCGGTCGCGTCTGGACCAGATCATCGAATGGCTGGGCGATGACTTTGACGGTGTCGTGGTGATCGACGAAGCGCACCGGGCCGGCGAATGCGTCGAAGTGGAAACCGGCGTTGGGGTCAAGAAGCCCAGTCAGACGGCGCTTGCGGTCATCGATATACAGCGCCGGCTGCCGGCGGCCCGCGTGATCTATCTCTCGGCGACTGGCGCAAGCGAAGTGAAAAACCTCCTGTTCTGTGACCGTCTCGGCATTTATGGACCGGGCACCGCCTTTCCCACCAAACAGCTCTTTCTCGCCGAAATCGAGGCCTCCGGCCTCGCCGGCATGGAGATCGTGGCCCGCGACCTCAAGCAACTGGGCGTCATGTGTGCGCGCAGCCTGAGCTTTGCGGGTGTGGGATACGAGCGCCTGATCCACCATCTGACGGATGATCAGATCGCGCTCTACGATACCCTGGCGCTTGGATGGCGCACGGTCTATCGGAACCTGGAACACGTCCTCCACGATACCGGCGCCAACGCCTGCCCAGGCGCCCGCGCATCGGCGCTGGCTCAGTTCTGGGCCGGGCAGCAGCGGTTCTGGGGGCAAGTGCTGATCGCGCTTCAAATGCCAAGCGTCATCGCAGCGATCGAGCGCGATCAGGCCGAAGGGCACGCAAGCGTCATTCAGCTTGTGAACACCCTCGAAGCCGCTCTTGATCGGGCGCTGTCGCAAGAGGGGGCGATTGAATCGCTCGACGATCTCGACCTGACACCCCGGCAAATCCTCTGCCAGTACCTTGAAAACGTCTTTCCGACCACCGCCTATGAGGAATACGTCGACGCTGACGGCATTACCCGCAGCCGGCCGGTGCAAAACAGCCGCGGTGATGTCGTGCGCGATGCCGACGCGCTGGCCGCGCGCGACAAGCTGCTGGTGGAGATCGGCGCCCTGGCGGTGCCGGATGGTCCAATCGAAATGATTTTGGACCATTTTGGCGTAGACGCGGTCGCGGAAATCACCGGCCGGTCCCGCCGCGTGGTCCAGCGGCGGAACAAGGACGGAGTTCTCGCCCGGCAGATCGAGCCGCGCAGCGAGGCCAAGCGCCTTGCTGAAATGGATGAGTTTGCCAACGATCAGCGCCGCATCCTGATTTTCAGCGGCGCCGGCGGGACCGGGGTGGATTATCACGCGTCGAAGGCCATCAAGAACCAGCGGCTCCGGAAACACTACATCCTGCAAGCCGGCTGGAACGCCAAAGAGGCGTGGCAAGGGCTCGGGCGCACACATCGGACCTACCAGGCCCAGCCGCCGTGGTATGTGCTGGTCGCGACGAACCTGCGTGGGCAAATGCGATTCCTGACCAGCATCGCCCGGCGTCTGGCCCAGTTGGGCGCTCTGACCCGCGGCCAAAAGGATGCGGCGACCGGGCAGTTGTTCAGCGAACGGGACAACCTGGAAACTGGCTATGGCGCACTCGCGATCATGCAGATGGTCACGGATCTCAACGCCGGTGAAACCATCGCCGGTCTGAGCTTGGCAGAATTCCAGGAAGCGCTTGGGCTGCGCGTTCTTGATGAACATGGCACCCTCACCGTTTCGAAGCTCCCCCCGGTACGCCAGTTCTTGAACCGGGTGCTTTCGCTTCCGGTCGCGCTGCAGAACGGCGTGTTCGACGAATTCTCCGATCGGCACGACGACCTGGTGCAGGCGGCGATCGACAAGGGGGAATATGCGCAAGGCCTGGAAGTCTACCGCGCTGACCGGATCGAAACCGTAGCAGCGCCGCGGACGGTCCATGTCCATGCGGAGTCTGGGGCGGAAACCGCCTACGTGCACCTTCGCGCATGGCGGCGCCGCCGGCCTCGTCCCTTCGCGTCTGTCGACGACGGTTGGGATGGGCGCAAGCGGCCGTTCGTCGGATGGTTCCGCGACGTCGGCGGCAAGGTTGTAGGCGCCGTTGCTGCCCGTAACAGGACCGACGACGGCGGGCGCGTGCGCCGGCAGGTCCGCTTGATCGGCCCGTTCTCAGAACGCTTCGAAGATCGCGGCGCGCTGAATGACGCCGCGCGGTTCTCGGCAATGACGGAACAGGCCGCCCTACAAGCCTGGGATGCCGAGATTGCGGAAACCGAGGCCTGGGAGTCCCGTGACCTGCACCTGATCACCGGCGCAATCCTGCCGGTGTGGGATCGCATCGAGGGGTCGTACACCGTCTACCGCATCTCTACGGAAACCGGAGACGAATATCTCGGGCGCGTGATCGCTCCGGGACAGGTGCGGGCTACCCTGGCACGGCTCGGGGCCGGCCTGGACACGTCGTGGGCGGCGGACGAAGCTATGGACGCGGTGCTGGCCGGCCATTCACTTGACCTGGCGAATGGCTGGTCGCTCCGGAGGTCTCGGGTGGCTTCCGAGTGGCGCGTCGAACTGATAGGGTGGCGCCCCGAAACTGTAGGGGAGCTGGTCGCGCAGGGACTGCTGCACGAACGGATCAACTACAAGTCGCGACTGTTCGTGCCGGTGTCAAAGGCGGCCACGCTGGGTGCGCTCTTGCAGCGTCATCCCGTTGTGACCGTCATCGGAGGAAAGATCGCGGCCTGACCTATAGCCCCGGTCGCGTCGCGGCCGGGGCACTTCCGGAGATGTCGATGGCCCGCCCGCAGCGGCAAAAAGCAGTTCAGCCCCAGCAGCCCTCCAGACCCATGGCTGGTCCGGAGCTACAGCGAATGCGGAGCGATCTCGGCCTCACCCAACCTGGTGTCGCTGCCTTGATCCATCTTCTCGGCGGGACCGCGCCAGCGCGCTCGACCATCTCCCGGATTGAGCGGAAGGAGGATGCTCCGGCTGAATGGGCGGTGATTTTCATGCTCCTCTCCCGATTCCAGCAGCCGAAGAAGTCCTGGAAGCCTGTTCACGTCGAGACGCTGGCAGAACATCGAGTTCGCAAAACAGCAGATCCCAATCTGGCCGGGCGGGAGACCGCGGAGGCTGGAAACCAGCTGGACGAGGAATGGAAAGCGAACCTGTTGAGCCTGGTGAAGAGCGGGCGCCGCCTATCGCCGGCTGCCTTAGAAGGTGTCGAAGACCGAACGTTTCTGCTGGAACTGGCGATGTACGATGCCGCGCTGGTGTCTGAGCACGCGCTGGCAATGGGGTATGGCCCTATCGAGGCCCGCCGCGCCGAGGACGGCCCCGACACGACCAGGGAGTGAGGATGATTGTATCGGTTCCGCACCGGCCCTCCGCGATGGCCAGTTGCAGGTCCTGACGGGTGAGGCGCGCTGCCGGCCTCACCACGCAGTTAGGGGTTTCTAGGGATGATGTCCCTGCCGATCCTCCTCGAGGAAGGCATCGATCGCCGCCCTGGCCATGCGTTCCTTTTCGTCGGCTGCCGAGAGTTGTCTCTGGAGATCGTCAGGCTGCAATGGGTGAAGCGGGCGGAACATTTGGGGAAGGAGACGGGTCACTTCCTCACGCGCCGTAAGCCATGCCGCGACAAGTGGCTTAAACTGGCGATTCCAATAGGCGATCCCCTTCGTTTCCGCTGATGCAACTTTGGTCACGAACGATGACATAACCCGCTTCGTGCCGCTCTCATCAAAGGCTATTTCAAGCTTATCGTTTTCGATATCAACGATATGTCCCAAACCGAATAGACGATGCTCTACGCGGTCCCCCCAATCGAGAGGCACACCGTCCCCGCCGACTGCTGCAGAAGGTGATGACATCCGAGAATCCCTCTCCTGATCGAATACCGAGCCGCTGGCGCTGGCTGGATTACCAACTGCCCACGTTCAATCATTCTACATCCTATGCCAGATGCGTCGCTCGAACTCTCGCAATGCCGTGGCGACCTACTGCAGGCGGCTGACATAGGTGGGCGACGAAAGACAGCGCGCATCATCCAGGTTCAGGAGAACCGGCCGCTCTGCTGCCGAGCGCGTTGGATTGGTGAGGATCCCGGCCAGGGATTGAAGCGAGACGGCCGTTTCCGCCTGTCGTGGTCTTAGGTTGAGGGAATCGTGGCCACCAGCTGGCGAAACCGAAGCGGTCACGGCACGATCGGCGTGGACTTCGGGCTTTCGGCGAGCATGCGAACGGCGACCTTCGGATTCTCGATAGCGTTCTCGCACATGAGCAGGAGCGCTTCCAAGAGCGGGGCGACGTCACTGGCGCCGGCCGAATGCAGCAGGTCCTGCATCGAACTGGCGGTCTCGCGATCCCGCCACGGCGCGCGATCTGGAGTCCACAGGTATTCGTCCGCCTGGTTCTGAACCGTTACCCAAGGTGCGACCGGTTCGGCGGGCGTCCCGTCGCGAAGACGCCACAATGGGAAATGGTCGCGCGTGAGCAGGAGGACGGAACCGTCGATCTGGCGCGACCGTATATAAGGGAAACGCATGCGAGCCGGAACGAACGCCCTGGCATTTCCATCGGCCGGCTGAACCTCTTCGGCGCCGACGATAGCTACACCACCGTGGGTATAGAGGGTCGCGACGCCACCCTTGGTGCAAACCAAATAGGCCAGCGCACCGTCCAGGTCGGTGGAACTCGTGGTGCTGACGCGCACGAGGTGGTCGGAAAGGTCGTCAGCTAATCGGCGCCACGGCATTCTATTCTCCACAGCTATTTTCCCCTGTCGGGAATTTACGGTGCGCGAGCCTTGCTTGCGCAAAAATTTTCGCCCGGCCGGCGCTGGCCGTCCTGGGCGATGCCGCCGGCGCCGCGGCGGTGCTGGTGGAGCTGGTGGGCTTCGCCGCCCGCCCGGCCGGCGCTGGCCGTCCTGGGCGATGCCGCCGGCGCCGCGGCGGTGCTGGTGGAGCTGGTGGGCTTCGCCG
>NZ_VTTO01000017.1:21046-66985 GCF_008364825.1 Azospirillum sp. B21 | reverse complement strand
CCCGCCCGGCCGGCGCTGGCCGTCCTGGGCGATGCCGCCGGCGCCGCGGCGGTGCTGGTGGAGCTGGTGGATGTTACGCTCGGACGCAAATGGCTGTTCGCGCACCGGAAAGGCTGGAGCGCGTGTTGATTATGCCCAATTCGGCAGCGCGCCAGAGAACCATATCGACGGTCGCAAGGCGGTCTCCGGAGGCGTTCGCCAGAGGACGACAGAGGGTAACCACAGCAGGATAGAGATCCTCGATTCGCGCGGTCTCCCAATCAGGCCGCCCTGCAAGCCGTGCCATGTGGCGGTCAGGCTTCACAGTATCAACGCCAAGATTCTTCGCCGCATGATAACGGGTGATTGGTCCGATCCAGGGAAGGCACCCAAGCCATTCGATGCGCTGTTCATCGCCGGCGATGGCAAGGAACTCGACAAGAAGTGTCTCGCGCTCGGACCAGATGCGGTCTAGCGCGGCTACCTTGCCTACATGGCGGAACTCCTCGCCCGCAGATCGCCCCGCTTGAAGAAGGGCTGAAATGCCAAGCCGGGCCTTAGCTTCCACCCCGTGCCAGAGGTCGTAGGCGACACGGTACCGCATGCCGCTGTTCAGAATGACCCAACCGAGTTCAAGAGCAAAAGCAACCGGGCATGTTGGAGGGGCAAGATTCTGGGCCCACTCAATCTCTCGTTCATAGCCCGCCGCGCTGACCGCAGTCCGAAGCGCCAGATACTCGTCAAGGGTCATGGGGGGCTCCGTATGGTCGAACGGGCATATAGATTGACGGGATGATCGCAGTGTCAGGTGATCGGACAGCGTTCGCGGATGATACCCTACCGGGCTTCGCTATAGTCCCCAGACCAGGCCGTGCGGCGGCGGTTACACGCGCCAGATAACGTAGCCGGCGGCTCGGAGGGTGGCGGCGGCAAAGCTGCTGCGGGTAAAGACTTCGGCTTGGGCGCTGGACCACCGTCATCGGACGGTCCGCATAGGATCGCGGGGTGACCTCCGACAAGCCCGGCGGCATAGTCGGCCCATGCACAGGGTCGCTGGCCTGATAACTGCCGGGCACGAGTATGGGTGGTGGGGGGGGTAGCGGACGATCAACCCACAGGCCATGTGGTGGCGTTCATCAGGTCGCGCGCCGCTGTCAGCTCCGTGATTACGGAGGACAGCGCCTGACGCTGCCGCGACGGATCGGCATAGACGCCGTGGCCGTCGACGATGCGACCGCTGAAATCCAGATCAAGACGCTCCATGACGCGCGCAACGCGCTCCTGAACATTGTCGGTTGCTGCGGCGGCCTTGCTGATGGCAGTGGACAAGGACGGGATCCTCTCGTTGATGATCGGGGGCTATTTAGACGGATCAAAATTTCCAACGCGAAATCAAGCGGTCCAGTACCCACACTGCGCACAGAAGAACGATGGACACCAGTAGGCCCCACAGGCGATGCCAGATAGTCACGGTTGCCCCCAATTCCGCCATCATCCAGTACGGGAGCTGACCCACGATCAGGAACGGAAGGGCGAACCATTTTGTTGTTGTCGTCATCGGATAATCTTCTCCAGCCGCGCATGCTCTTTCTGCTTTGCGTCAATTAGCTCACGTTTTCTTGCAGTGTCCCAGTCGGTCAATAATGTGCGGCAATCGCTTAGATCCGGTGTCCCCCGCGCAGCCTGAGAAAGAGCGGCGCAGGCATAGCGGCGCGCTTCCAGCCGGTAGTCCAGTGATGTCGAGCCAGCATAGACAGAGAGGACACCAGTGACAATAGCTGGACACACATTATGAATCCACGCGGAAGTACGACTCTGCCGGAAGGCGATAAGGACGGTGGCGAGGGTCACTAGACCTAAAAAGATGGATACATAAAGATAGAAGTCGGCTTGATTGTCATAAAATAGCGCCTGTTTCTCGTCAGTTACGCACCCAGCTAATGACAATACCGCGAAATAGACCGTAATACGACAGTTTTGATAAATTCGCGTCTTCATCCGGTACTGGGCGTAGTGATAATTCATTTCGGAGCTCCGTTGATTCGGGGGTCAGTTGGTGATGCCGGCGGTGCGCTCGCGTTCGACATCCTCCAGGGCATGCAGACAGGAACGTCGAGCTGCCGGTCCACCTCGGCATGGGCCAGTTGGCGACGATAACTTGCCCGGTGGCCGGATCGCGCTCGACGGTGGTTCCAGCCTCTCGGAACATCTCGTCCATGGTGTCGTTGCCGGTCTTGATGGGGGCGGCCATGTCGGGCTCTTTCGGCTTGAGCAGCGATTGATGGATGCGTTCGTTGTGCTCTACGGCGCAGCCCATGCAAGGGCAGCAGCGACTTCGTCCGGCGTGACAGGAACGCCGACGCGAGCAACGTGTGCAAAGGCTGTAACAGCTTCTTGAGGCGTAGCGTCCTCGATTGTCGTGGTGGTGATCTTCGCACTGCGCACCGCGTGAGATGCCGCATCGAACCAATCGAAGACATCCTTCGGAATCTGGCCCTGATGCTTCGAGACCAGCGCATTCAGCGCGGGAAGCAAAAGCGCAAGGTCGCCCAGTAGGCCAACCGGAATTCGCCATCCGGAGGATGCGTCGGACTTCGGCACCCACAGGACACGCCGTTGCTCACCGTCAGCGACGATCACGTCGTCGCCCGCCCAGGTCGCACGCTCCGCATCGAACAGAGACATGGGGTCGGGCCGGGCGGCATCGGCTGCGAGGAAGCTCCATGCCAGCGTCGTCAGGCGCTGTTGGCCGTCAAGGATCATCCCGGTCCAGCGACTGGCGCCGGCAGCTTGGATCGGCCCAAGACGGGAGCGGCCAGCTTTAGCCAGGTCAACGCCAGCACCCGGTTTCCAGATGAGGAAGGAGCCGATCGGCCACCCGTTCAGCAAGCTCTCCCAAAGGGCCGTAACATCCGATTGGCTCCAGACGTAGGGCCGCTGGAAGGCTGCCGGGACAAGGCGACCGTCGAGAACAGCCTGGAGGGTGTCTGACAGATGGTCGGCGGACTGATGGATGCGCATGGAGTCTATCTTGGCGGGGGATTTCAGATGCTGGCGCTGGCGGCGTCCCGCCGTGACGCTGGGGGCCATGACCGAAGCGTGCGGGACGATCAGGCGCCGTGCTGGCAGCACAGCGTTTCGGTGTCGTCGGCCCACCAGCATCCCGACGGGCAAGCGCGGTCCATGGTGCAGCCACATACACGGCAGCGCCCGCGTTCCGGTGGTGCGCCGACGTCGGCCGGCGCGGCGTCCAGGTGCAGGATCGTCTGCCTCAACTCCAGAGCGCGGCGGTACACTTGATCGACGTCCGAACAGGTCGCGAAGCGGATCACCGGCTGCTGAGCGGCGAGCGCCACAGCGGCCGTCACCACACCAGCGCCCGTGGCGATCAGCAGGGTGTCGCCGAGCGGACGCGGTAAGGGCGCGAGATAGCGCCCGATCAGGCGAGCGGTCTGCCAGGACGGGCCAACCAGAACGGGGGTTTGCACGGTGCCGACCTCGGTGGGCCGGACGGGCTGCAAGTGGAGCATGATGATCAGCCTCCTGTAGCTGGGCGACATTTCGTGGATGGTCACCGAAGCCTCCCGGCCAGGGCGGGCGAGGGCTTGGGTAAGCCGGGATACAGGCCTCCCGGCTGGGCCTGCTCGAAGAGGATCAGACGCCGATAGCGCCAGGCTTGCTCGCTCGGATGATGCGGGCCAGTTCGGCGACACCACAGGCACCGGCCTTCTCCATGTTCCGCTGGGCGTCAGCCGGCTTGCGGTCACACGGTGACCAGGGCCAGAGATCGTCGGCGATCTGACGGGTGCGCGCGCTGCTGGCAGAACGGTTGGCAGCATCCACTGCGAAAGCGGCGGCGGCAAGGGCCAGTTCACCCTTCTGGTGCTCGTCGTCGTGGTCGGTATCGTAGCCCTCGGCATTGATCTGGCGCACGCGCTCGCGGCCGATCAGGAGGAGGGCCTGCAGGTCGGCTTCGGGAAGCTGGACGGCTAGGCCAAGGATGTCTGCGGTGATGTCGTCGGTCATGGCGGCCATGATGGTGTTCCGTTTGGTTGGGGTCGGGCAGAGTCAGTCGATTGGGCAGTCACGCCGGATGATATCCCACCGCGCGTCGCTGTAGTTCCCAGACCAGCCCGTGCGGCGGCGGTCCCGCCTGCCCGAGTTTGTCGCCGGGACGAGCGTGATCCATGGGGCGGCCTTGGTGTCCTCTATGAGGAACTTGGAGCCGGCCGGGTGATGGCCGGCAACCATGCTCACGAAATCGCCGGGGCGAAGCTCGTTCGTGGGGAGTCCAGTCGTGGGCATGGTCAAGCTTCCGGTGGCCGGGAGTTGGTTGGACAGGTCAGCGATGCCCGTCGATCTCTTCGTCATCCAGTTCGTGGATCTCCGCGAGGTGGGCGCGGTAGCCGTCATCCCATGCCCGACCGCAGTCGCCAGCATCGCGACCGCCATAGGGATTAGAGTGCTGGCCGGCGCCATTTTTCGCGGCGGTACGGCCCTCAACGCGGCATTGCATCAGAGCAAGGCTCATCGGTGCATCCTTCCGGGCTTGGTTCGTTTATGCATCAATCATGTGGCAACTTGCAGCGGGGTCTGGACGCTGGTTGGATCCCACCGTATCCAGCGCATGTCGAACTCGCGGGTCTTGTGGACGTCCCACCAGAACCGGGCCATGTCATCGTAGTCGGTGAAACCGTCCGCCTGCGCGAACACGTCGAAGTCGGCGATGTGATTGACCTCTTCGACGGGGTGCCCGTCCTCTAACTCGCCGATGATGATCCGCGGCCGGTCAAACCAGGCGCGCAGGCGGTCCTGCGACGAACAGATGGCGGTGGCCAGCAGCCTACATGCCTGGGTCCGCATCCCCGTGTAGAGCTGCAACGCCTCGCCCGGCCGCGCATGGCGCCGCTTGCCGGCGCTGCGGATCGTGCCGGTCTTACGGAGCGTGACGATCGGCATCTCGAACCGTGGATTGAAGCTGTACGCGACCACAGCGAGTCTCCTTCAAAAGTGTTCCTCAGATGCCGACGCCAGTCTGCGTACCTAGGTCAGCGAAGAGTGGCGCCCTGGTCTCAGGATGCACCTGCAGCAAACCGGCTGGTCTGGTTCCCCCAAACGTCCCAGCCCTCGCCAGCCGCGCGTCTTGCGAACAGTTCCAAGTATGGCCCTGTTGCTAGGCGCTCAATGCGTTCGTATGCCTCATCCGGCTTCCGGCTGTGCTCGCGACGCGGAGAGATGATCCACCGTGACACATCTCGTCCCACCCGGCGGGGAGCGCCGCGGGTCGCGAGCAGACACTGCTCAGGGTTCGCCCGCGTCCAGTACCCTGGCCCCATGAACGGACTTCCGTCAGCGTTGGTCTTCGTCCAGTAGAACCCGACGGTCTTGTATCGAAATCCCCACGCGCGAATGACCTCGAATGCATGCTCAAGAAATGGGTCGGTCACCCAAAGGAGAAGAATTGCATTTGAAGCGGCCAAGTGACCGACAGGAAGGGCCTTAATCTCCGCAAGCGGCATGCACTCGTAGTGCCTGACGGCGTTCTTGCCCTCACCCTTCGCCGAAAAATTGCGGAACCGCCATGGCGGATCGGCGTAGATCAGCCCATATTTCTTCCCCGCCGGCAACGCTGAGAACGGCGCCGGGTGCGCTGGCTGGCTGGCGAGAGGAGACGCCAGCGCCTCATCGGTCAGGCCCGGGTCCCGCGATATGACCGGCGTCAAATGCATAGCTCAATCCTGCTGCGGAGCGTCGGTGGCAGCAACGGCCACGCTGGAGCCGATGGCAAGAGCCTTGGTCAGCTCGAATATTCGATGCCGCACGGCCTTCTGGGGGATGCTGTAATAGACCCGCAGCATCGCCGTCGTCTCGGCGTCCGGAAGGGCTACCAACTGGTCGGGGGTCACCAACTCCGCCGGATCGGGGGCTCCTGCTACAGGCTCCGTATGAAATCCATCGAAGAAAAACGAAATGGAAACATCGAGCGCTTGCGAAAGTCGGTAGAGGCGCGAGGCCGAAACGCGTGAGCTGCCAATCTCGTATTTGCGGAGCTGCGCCCAGTGGATCCCAAGCGACCGGGCAAGGGTGTCCTGCGACAGACCAAGGAGGGTCCGGCGCAAGCGTATGCGTGAGCCGACATGCGCGTCCACAGGGTTAGCAGTTCGCAGTACGCCTGCATCGATGCGGACAGCGTCGGCGCGCGGGCGACCGCGCCGGCGAACTGTCGGAGCTGGTTGGGACATCGTCATGGTTTCCAGCTCATCTCGTAGGCGGATAGAAGGGGCGCAGAACGGGCATCTCTCCGCCCTGCATGGATCGCATCGCCTCAAGGGTCGGAAGGCTGTCTTCGTATGCCACACGAGCAGCTTCGACAGCACGGAACAGCTCCGAGCCATCGGGTGTGAGGGTACCGTCTGCGGCCAGGTAGCGGCGGGCCAGTTCGGTGGTCGGCCGGAGGTTGCCGCGGGTTCCGGTGCCGATCTCCCAGATCGTGTGCACGAAGGACGGACGAAGAGCCTCTAACTCCGCGACTGCAGAGGCCCAGAGCGGAATCTCCATGGGAGGGTGCCTTCTGGTGGCGAGGACGGCAATCGCCGGCCTCTTGGTTGGATAATGGTTGGCGATGTCGCTACAGCGGAGCTGTGATTTGGTCCCCTAGCGCTGCAGCGCTAGGATCCATATCGCCGCCCGCGAGCACGCTGCGACCGTGGTCGGTCAATTCAGCCCAGCCACAGGCCGGCGCCACCTGGTTATTGATCAGGACATAAGGCACCGAGGTCTGGTCCAGACGAACGACGCCGTATGCCGCCATGGAGCGGAGAAGTGCCCACACTGCCCGCGACTGGATGGCGGCACGGTCGGTCGTCCGGCAGATGTCGGTGCCGTAGCTGTCCGACACGATCACGAGGGCGGCAAGCTGCTCGCTGCTGACGGTGTTCGGATGGTCATGCGCTGGCCGCTGCTGGATCTCTGGGTCCGCGGGCCGCCATTCAGCGGGGCACGATTCCATTGCAGCAGCTCCGTTCACAGGTCGCCGGACGGCGGTGGCGGACAGTTGGCCAGCGCAACCTCGATCGCGCGTTCAAGAGCATGTGATGTTTGGTCGACGCCAAACTGATAGCCGATGAGGGCCGCCGTCACCGCGTCAGTGTCCGCGTCGAAGGGCAACACGAGGGTCGTGTCGGCATCGATCAGCAGCAGGGTCGATCCGTTGTGGCGAAGAACCTGGGGACCCTGTACCGCTGCGGCGCTGCCGTGCTGATTGGCGAAGTAATCCTCCACCTCAGCGGGACCATAGCCGAGCTTCAGGGCTTCCTCCCGTGTGAGCGGACGGGAGGTGCCATTCAGCCGCGCCATATGCTGGCGGAGCGTGAGCGTGGTCTGCCGGCCGCGGTGCTTCAGGCGTTCATCAAGCGCCGCAATGGTACTGGTTTCGAAACCAGTTGGCGGGCGTGGATAAGCTGCGGGCATTTCATGTGTCCTCGTGTGGATCGCGCTGGCAACGCAGCCCGAACATCGAGGCCCACAACAATGGGGCGGTGTCGGCGAGCGTGGAGCGCGGGCGCTGACATGTGCCAGCGCGAGAATGCGTTTCCACTGTACGGGAGAAACCGTACAAGTCAACAGCTCTCATCACTCTCGGCAGCAATCTCGCTGAGTTCCACAATCATCGAGGCGTATCGGCGTATGCGCTCGCGAGCCACCTGTTGACACTTCCGGCGAATGGACTTCGACATTGGACGGTGCCGGGATGAACTGGGATCAGTAGCGAGCATGGATACATAGTCCTCGCTCACCCCAAGCAGCTCAGCGGCCTCTGCTTGGCTCAATCCGGTGACCGTTAGCCAAGTGCGGAAATCGAATCTCGTTGTCATGAGCAGACTGTACGGGGATATCCGTACAAGCGCAAGGGCGCGGCGATCCGTTCTGGACAGCCGCGCCCGTAGCTCGATCAGCGGATGTAGGAGCAAGCCGTCGACAGGTCGATCTGCGTCAGCGGTTCGACGATCACAGCCGTCGGAGACCCGAGTGGCCCGGCAACCCCGCTCCTGCGGGCCGCACAAGCGTCCTGGACCATTTTGCGCTGTTCGGGTGGCAGCGTCGCGATCTGCTCGGCAACGCCCTGGCCGGAAACCCTCCCAGCCAGGGGAATGGGGCCGGTCGGGGAGGGCGGTGCCTGTGCCTGCAGCACATGGACATAGCCCAGCCCCGGGTCGGCGGCGCCGATCACGCCCTCGTGCCCATAGCTCACAGCTGCTCGCCATGCGGGCGGCGTTGCCCGGACATCGATCATGGCCTTGATATCGGGGGTGAGCGGCAGCGTGTAGGTCTGTGCCGCGAGAACGGACGAGTTGTCGACCGCGACCGATCGGACGGTGACATAGACGGTATCGGCGCCGATGGCGTAGGTGCCCGTCACGATGGCCGCGGCGTTGTGGCCCTTGGCGATGGCGGCTGCATCCCGCGACAAGGCGAACTCGCCTCGCTCGTTGACACCAATGGCGTTCATCAGACGGATCTCGACCACATCGTATCCTCGCTGCGCCAACCTTGCACTGATCTGCTCCGCAGTGGCCTGTCCGAACGGGGTTGAGACAGTCAGGTTGGTCACCGGCACCAGACTGGTCACCACCACCCGGCCGCCCGGCCGCCCAAGCGAGCCCTGCATCTGGTCGGCAAGCCGGTCGGCGGTTCCGGTCGACGCGTCGGTGATGCTGTTGGTGTGGAGGACCGATGCGCAACCGGCCAGCACATGGCTGACGATGACGGCCGCGAGAAATGCCTTAGCGCGTCTGAACTGGTACATAGCGGCCTCGCGGTGCGTGATAGGTGGGGGTGTCTGCATCGGCGATCACGAAGACGTCCGATCGGCGCGATACGTCATACCCGCGCTGGCTCACGACGGTCGTGACGAGCACCTCCCGTCGGCTCGAGCGTGTCGGATGTCGAACCGTCTCGCTGTGGAAGGTGATCTCGTAATCGGCGACGCCGGCGCGCTCTTGAGGGGCCATGATACGCGCGGCATACCCCGCCCGCACCAGCTCGGTCACCAAGAGGTCGGCATACCCGACGTCGAAAGCCGGACCAGTCTCGGGAGAACGAACCGATATGCTGCGCATCCGGTCACCGAAAGTGGTGCGAATCTCCTGCGCCGTCACTCGCGCGGCGGCCTGCCAGTCGCTCGCCGAGTTCAGACGCTGCACGCCCGGTTGACCAAGCGGTCCGGGGGGATCGTCCGGCATGCAGCCGGCGAGTGCCGCGGCGGCCGCGGCGATGAGAACGATGGATCGCACGAATGACTCCTGATGGTCACCGGGTCTGAACCCGGGAGAAGTGGGGCTCCGGAATCGGACACTCTCCGGCCCCTGTGCTGGCTTGGCAGCTTGACAGCACGAGTGCGGTGAGCAGACACAGCGATGCCAAGCGGGCGCGGATCATTGCGAGGATCACGCTGGAGGCGACTGGTTCGCAGCTGTCGCGGGCGCTCGGCTGAACGCCGCGTGGAGAAAACGGACACTGAGGCCGGGTGTGGCATTCAGCGCGTCGACGATGCGTTGACGAAGTTCCCCCTGGGGATCGAGGTGCCGCATCAGCGGGGAGAACTCGATCAACTCGAGGTTCCCAACCTGAACGCCGCCATTCAGCCCCTTCGAATGGCCGACGAAGTC
Source organism: Azospirillum sp. B21 (assembly GCF_008364825.1). Taxonomy (GTDB): domain Bacteria; phylum Pseudomonadota; class Alphaproteobacteria; order Azospirillales; family Azospirillaceae; genus Azospirillum. The sequence continues at coordinate 57,338 of NZ_VTTO01000017.1, read as the reverse complement.
CGGCACGGGGAAGGAAACAGTGTCATTTGGAACGGGAGCGGACATGCACATGCCTTCCTATTTTCGGGAGTTAATAGCCGGGGAGGGTGATGGTGTTGATCGTCGTGCCGGTGGCGTCCTCCAACGTCCAACGAGTGAAGTCGGGACCAGGCCAAGTGGCGGTGGTGCTCTCTACGAGCAGCACGGCGGCGCGCCCGATGTCGGCATGACCAAACCCAGGACCCGCCGGCGGTACGGCGAGGGCGGCGGATGCCAATTCGGCGGGATCGGTTATGCGGTCGATTGCAAGACCATGGCTCATGGCTCACCCTCGGATGCAGCGATGAACATGATGTTCCTCCATGCCTGTCATGGAAGCACTGTAGGAGCCGGCGCGACTTCGCGCGCCCGAAGTAGATGCAAAAAATTTTTGCGTTTTGCTCTACGGCGCGAGCTCGGAGGCGTCTGATATCACCGGGCCATGCTGTTCATTCGCAACATCGTCGAGCGCTGGCGCACGCGCCGGCAACGCAATCCGGACCAGCCGCTGCAATACGCAGCGATCGAGCTGGAGCCGAACGTGTTGCCGCCGGTCCCGCCGGAGAACCTGCTTCTAAAGCACCATGCGATGCTGCTCGATGCAGAGCGGATGGTCGACCTTGAGTTTGTCGACTGGGAGCGTCTGGCGAAGCCGCTGTTGCAGACGGTTGCCGGATACTACCACCTGCTTCCAGCCTCTGAGGCCCATCACCACTGCACACCCGGCGGTCTGTTGGAGCACAGCCTGCAGACAGCCATGTATACGATGCGGGCAAGCGCTACCGTTCTGTTCGAGAGCGGCGGCGCACCGTCGTCACGACGGGAAAACGAGAAGCGCTGGCGTCTGGCAACCTTCGTGGCGGCGCTGTTGCACGATTGCGCCAAGCCGCTTTCCGATGTGCATGTGACGGCGCCCGATGGTGAACTGCGCTGGAACCCCCTGCGGCAGGGCCTGTGGGAATGGCTGCAGGAGCATCACTTGCCGGGTTACTGCGTGACGTTTCGTCGCGCCCGCCACGCAAATCATGAACTGCGGGCGTTCGAGGTGATGCACCGCCTGCTGCCCGTCGAACTCAGGGAGTGGCTGCTCGAGGCTCCGAACCAGGACATCTACCGAGTGATGCTTGGAGCCATCACCGGATCGCGACAGGACACGGTAATCCAGCGCCTCGTGTCGAAGGGCGATTCCCAGTCGACTGACCTCGATCTGCGCGAGAACGCCATGAATCGGCTCAAGGTGGCCAGTGTGGCGGTGCCGGCCTTGTCGAGCACTCTGACGATAATGCGCGGCCTCGTCGCCGATGGCTCCTGGACCTTCAATGCGCCCGGATCGCGGCTTTTTCTCGTCCGCCACGCGACCGGACAGCGCCTCTACCTGATCTGGAACAAGGCCGCGGAACAGGTGATCGAACAGCTGCGCATCCGGCGGATCGTGGGCGTCGACCGGAATGCGGAAGCGATCCTCGCAGTGCTCGCGGATGCGAGGGTCATCGTGCCCCGCAGCTTCACCGATGGGCGGCCGACAACCTGGCTCCATGCTGTCGCACCCGACCCAGTCACGGCGTCTCTCGGCCGTATGCAGCCGATGTCCGCGGTGCAGATTGCTGATCCCCGCTATCTGCTGGGCGAAATGCCATTGCCGACTCCGGTAGGTGCGTTGGTCAATGACGAACTCGAAAGTCACGACCCCGCCTCAGTCACGGTGAACGGCGGGCATCCTGAATCGACCCCAGACACTGATATCTATGTGCCGCGGCGTGTTGACGGGTCAGCGCTGCTCTGCAGGGGGTGCCACAATGCCCTCCGCTTGGTGCGCTTCTCGCACGCCGCCTGGTCATGTGTGTCCTGTGGCTGCTTCTACGACAATGGCCAGCTCTTCGACGTGACCGGCGAGCATCCACCCGCGGCGTCACCAGCGTTGCTGGAAGAGGCTCAGCGTGATCTCGACGCGTTCATGCAGTCCGTTCGTGAAATCGCTCCATCAACCGTGGGCCCCACCGAAGCAGTTTCACAGGTGCATTCCGCTCAGCCGGTTCCTGGCCGGGAGCCGATGGCGACGACAACTGCGCCAGCGAGCAACATCGTCAAGTTTCCTGCCCCGGCAGGGTCTACGTCGTCAGTGCCGGCTTCAGTGCAAGCCGCTACGAGCGTGCCTCAGCAAGCCGCCGGTGCCGTGCCCAACGTCCCGCCTCTCAGCGAAGTGAGGGAGGGGGAGGGTGCGAAGGCGGAGGTGGCAACGCCTTGGACAACGGAGTACGGAGAGGTCTTCTTCGATGTGATCGAGCCGCCGAAGGAACTGGTCGCGTCGGCGGCGCCGGCGGCGGACAGGACAGGATCGCCCCCACCTGGCGCGACTGCTCCGGAAGACAGCGGCGAGAACGCCGAACCCACAAAGGCAGGTGAATCTCGCGAGCCCTCCGCCTTCGAACAATGGGGTGCGGGTGGGAAGGTCATCGAGACAATGCTTGCGGACATTGCCGCCGGCGTCTGCACAATTGAGGATCTGTTCGTCTCTGCCGACAACACCCTCTTTGTCGTCCTGGGAGCCTTGCGCTCTTACGGGGACGTGATCGCGAGCGCGGACCTACCCGCGCCGAAGGCTATTGATGTGCTCAAAGTGCTCGTTGACAGCGCTGTGGTCTCGTCCAGGACGGTTCGAACAGTCGGAAACGAGTCTGGTTACCCGATCAGTGACAGCGTTAGTCAGTTGATCATGCTGCGGCTTTCCGCACCGATCGCTGTAGCGGCAGGGCCGCAAACCGGCCGCGACACCGAACATGCGCTGGAGCCCGCTTCAACCGCAGAGGCCCAGCTGAGCGGCTCGCCTGCGCCAGCACCAGATCGCAGTGCTCAAACTGCAACTGAACCTGATGAAGCGCTTCCGGTGGTCCAAACACCTTCCACGTCGGAAGATGATTCCCAGCCAGTGATTGAGAAAGCCGCTCAACCTGTCGCAAAGCCGTCTCCGGCAGAGGACGAAATCGACCCGGACCTGATGCCGTGGCCAGACGTGGCTGCCGTGTTGGCGAAGGAGAGCACCGCGGCGGCCGTCGACCGGATCGTAGGGATGATCCAGCTTGGGGACCAACGGATTCCAGGAGGCGTCCGGCTGAATGGCAAGGAACGGCTCTTGCGGCGATCCGGTCTGCAGCAAATCACGGAGCAGCTTCCCCGGATCAGGAATTTGCTCTTGGTACGGATTGGAAAATCAAAGGATATCGTCGTTGAGGAGGACGTGGCATGAGTGTCTTCGACACGTATGAGATGCCTTATCGGCCGAATTATGAACTGGCATCGGCCGCCGGGTGCGCGATGACACTTGTGGCAGCTCCCATCGTCCAGCACATGACTCAGTTGCCACCCATGCCCTTCTACATCGTTGGCGGCATGGCCGCCGGCCTGGCAGTGTTCGATGGACTCCGCGGGACCCGCCTGGCGCTCCGTAATCGGCGCATGCGAACGCGCTTGACCCGGGAGATGGACCTGTCAGAGGTCCAGCAGATGGCCAAGCGCAGCAAGAACTCCACATGGGTCGGCTACGGCTTTCGCTGGGAGGCGATTCACACACAGCGTGCGGTCGATCTGTCACGGCTGCCCCGTCAGAGCGTCTTTGAGAAAGGCGAAGGGGAGGGCGCGACGTGGATGCATGGACTGGAGAGCAAGGACGAACCACTGTGGCTTTCGCCGAAGAGCCGCGGCACCCATGTGAATGTGTTCGGCACGACGGGCGCCGGTAAGACGAAGCTGTTCTCCGCCATGGTTGCCCAGGACATCATGGCTCACAAGGCGGTGATGTTCATTGACCCCAAGGGAGACCGTGAGCTCCAAGAGGTCATGCGCCGCGTGTGCGTGGAAATGGGCGTGCCGGAGAAATTCGTCTATTTCCACCCCGCCTTTCCCGATCAATCTGCTCGCATCGACCCTCTCTATAGCTTCAACCGGGCAACTGAACTGGCAAGCCGCATCGCAGTTCTGTTGCCGGGCGGAACCGATGGCGCGGCGTTCGTCGCGTTCTCGCAGAAGGTGCTCAACAACATTCTGCAGGGGATCACCTCGATAGGCCGTCGCCCGACGCTTATGAGCGTGCGCTCCTACCTGGAGCTGGGTGTTGATGAGCTGGTCACGCTGGCGGTGGCGAACTGGGCGCGCATCTGCATGCCACAGGGTTGGAAAACCGAGACCGACAAATACCTCCAGGACGCCAAGGACCTCACCCAGAAGGCTCAGCGCATGCGCGCCTTCTACATCGACAAGCTCCGCGGCCCTCATCCGAACCAGGACCTGGAAGGTTTGCTGTCCATGTGGGCTCATAATCGCGAGCACATGGCCAAGATGATCGCGACGCTGCTGCCGCTGATGGACATGCTGACATCAGGCACCATCGGCCGAATGCTGTCGCCGGCCGGCGATGATCCGGCCGACACCCGTCGCATCACCAACATGAGCCAGATCATTCGACGCGGGGAGGTGGTTTACATCGGCCTCGACACACTTTCAGACCCGCAGGTTGGCTACGCGATCGGGTCCATCCTCATGGCGGACCTCACCAGCGTAGCCGGCGATCGGTACAACTTCGGGATCGGCAACCGGCCGGTGGCTGTATATGTGGACGAGGCGGCTTCGACGTTAAGTCAGAGCGCGATCGAGATGCTGAACAAGGGACGTGGCGCCGGGTTCGAGGTGACCTTGGCGACGCAGCTCTTTGCAGATTATGTGGACCGGTTTGGGTCGGAAGACTCAGCGCGCAGAATCCTTGGCAATACGAACTCACTGATTTCGCTTCGCACACAAGACATCAATACGGCGGAGTTCATCTCGGAAGGTTGGGGAAAGGTGCGAGTGCGCGGAATCGAACGCATGCAGGGAGAGATGGGAGCACAAGATTTGGCAAGCGCTGGGCGGTCGTCGGTTGGCGAAAAGCTGGGGGAGGAAAGTGCGCCGCTGGTGCCCCCATCACTTCTCATGCAATTACCCGATCTGGAGTATTTCATGTCGACGCGAGGTGGAAAGATCTACAAGGGGCGTCTGCCGATCCTGAAAGGAAAAGCGTGATGGCTGCGCTCAAGCGCCGATCTGCTGAAGGCAAGGGAACGGGCGAGGGTGGGGTGATAATCGACCTGCGGCCGCCGTCACTTCGCACGCGGGATATGCTCAATGGCTGGAAGCGCCATCTGAAGCGTGAGCATCGTGGAGTGGCAACAGCTCTCGGCAGCATGCTTATCGATATCCCAATCGCTGCCGACGCGATGTTGGGGTTGGCCGAGTACGTCACCGATGCGGTGATCGTCGGCCCCGCAGAAAAGCCCGAGCCATTGCTCTGGTATTGTCTCTATCGCGGTATCATGACCTACGAGGAGGACGCGCTCGTTCGAGTGGATCGTTTTGGAGCGTATCTCGACGTCCTCGCTGGCACTGCAGCTGAAGCGCTTCAGAACTGGCGTTTCGGCGACGCCTGCGGCCGATCTTGGCACGCGGGCGATGGCGAGCCTTTGGGGCGCTGGCTGGTGGCGACCAGCGGCCCTTATGAGCTGCAGCCCGCCGGCGCTGGGGTCGCCGACACCAAAGAGGCCATTCGCAACTTCATAAAGCCCGACTGCTGGAGAGATCATCATGGCGGCGAACCGGAACCAGTCTTGGATGGTGTGGAGCACATGGTGGTTTCTGCTCGCTGAGTTTGTGGCTGTCGCCTTTCTGGTTCCACCGCGCCTGGTTCGTTGGGTAGAATTCGAGGAGCGGATGATGACGCATCAGCAGCTTGGAGAACCGACTGCCCTTTGGGTGGAATGGACGGGTCATCTCTGGTACCGGGACCTGTTCGAAGATTCGGGAGCACGGAATGAGGTCACCCTCTATTTCCTGCCCACGGCAGAGGAACGGCGGAATGCCCGTGGGATGGATGAATTGGGTCAAGACTGGTGGTTCCCATATTGGGCGGCCCGCATCGAGGTCTGGTTCAATGTGCTCGAGAGGCTCTGTCATCGCGTGGCGATGTTCATCGCCTGGGCGCCGTTCTTCATTCTGATGATTTGCTTGTGGGGCTGGCGCGGGGTGATGAGTTGGAGGATCCGGCGTCATGGGTTCAGTTACGCCTCGCCGCTCAAACACAAGGTGGGCCTGTTCCTGATGGTCAGTTCGGTACCATTCTCCCTGAGCCTGCTGTTGCTGCCCCTGCCTCTACCGCCCCTGAGTGCGGTGCCCATCGCGATCGTGGCTGGGTTGGGGACCTACATTATGGCCACATACACGCGCAAAAGGATCTGAAGCCCAGTATGCGGCGTCGCATACTGAAAGAGCAGCTTCAGAAATGCAGAAACGCCGGCGGATAGCCGGCGTTTTGTATTTTTTGCTCCAGGATTATAGCGCCTTCATCACACTGCGGTCAGCATCAGCCTCTTCAAGCACCCTTGGTGTTCGCGCGCATACTCGTATGCGCAAAAATTTTGCTGCTGATCGGCGCCGGCGGCGCGCGGCGCGAGCTGCACCACCGCGGCGGCCGACCGGCCGGGCCGGCGGCGATCCTGCTGCTGATCGGCGCCGGCAGTTCCTCGTTATCGAGACTGTTTCGCAGCCGGCTCTGTAATGTCCAACGGAAGCAGGCGGTAGCGCGGGGCTCCTATCCGGCCGGGGCGCCCGGTGTCGACGATCTGGACCCGATCTTCCATGCCCTGGATGCCCCGTTGAAGTCGGGACAGGGCGTCCGCGTCGAACTCCTCATCCGTCATGATGGCGCTCCCTTTCCAGAATGTCAGGAGTTAGCATGCGCCGCTTCCATTTGAGTGCAGACGGGATGCTGGTCGGTGGCATCGTCGTTGCCGTCGCGAATGCAATGCTTGGTGGGTCTGATACCGCCCTGGGGGCAGCAATTCTGTTCGCCCTGTACGGTGCCGCGCGGCTCGCCTACTCGCGTTTACCCAAACCCTCCTATTCTAGACGACGGTTAGTGGCGTTCGGCGGCCTTCCAACCGTTGGTGATGATTCACGGAGGACCTGGAGGATTGGTAAAGCGTCATGAAGCCAACCCTTCCTGTGGGGTTCGACTGCCTCTAACGCCTTGGCCCTTCCCTCATCGACATCATAGACCGGCACGTCAGCCGGCACGCCATCGAGCGCAGCTATGGCTGTCTCGCGCGTGTCAAATGGTCCCGCAATCGCAACTGTAGCTCCAGAGCCCGACATGGCCGCTGCGAGAAAGCCGTTCTCTGCTGGATAGGTGACGATCAGCAGAGGATCCAGATCATCGTCGGGCGGCACCTCAAAGCCCGAACTCGGTGGCGACGGAGCGACATATCCGTCTGGAGCGATGAAAATAAAGGTGAAGGCAAGCAGAACTCCGCCGGAGGCGGCGATGTACCCCGCACCGGGAATGGATGGATCGGCAGCCATTCCCGCTATACCGCTGGCCGTCACAACCACGCTCAAGAGGTACTTCACGCCCTTGCGGCCAGCGAATTCCTTCTTGATCGCGTCTTTCAGGCTCATGACCAATTCGCTCCTATATTCACACGCGGCGCCAAGCTCCACGGGTTGCCTTTCTGGAGGCTTACCGCGGCGCCGGTCCAGCGCGCCACGGCGTTTCGCCTGTGCGGCCGGAAAGCACCCGCGAGACGGCAATGCCAATGACGGCGACAGCGAACACACCAGGGGCCAGGGCATCTTCCCAGGCCCCGCTCACCGCCCACCGCATCGACGTAACGAAGCCGGCCAGCACGAGCACCCAATCCCATCCGACCAGAATGAAGCCGTTGCGACCGTTGAAATTGGGCTTGGTCAGGATCAACGAGCGCGGATCATCCCACATCTTCCAAAGGAAAGCGAAAAACTGGATGCGTTCTCCGCTCAGACGCTGGTATCTGCGACGGTGTATTTCAAGCAATGCTATGCCGGCAACTACCAAGACCGGTACTAGCAAGTTGTTGCCTAAATTCATTTCTCCCTCCATCGATATACAGTGGCAGGTCAATGCCTGTCTGGATATCTCAGCGCCGGCGTGGCAGTCGACCGGGCTCTGCCAAGCGCTTCGTCGCATCCCACAGCCCCAGTGCGAAAGCAGCTGCGCGATCGAGAGCCTCGGGAGGACTGATGTCCGTCAGGCGTTCCTGGCTGGTCGCTCCAGGATCCTGGACGGGTGCGTAGCGGTGACTCATTGGGCCTCGCTGCTATTGGAGTAAGAATTCTACTGCACGGGCGCACACCGTGCGCGAAAAATGCTCGTGATCGTCTGCGATGGCGGCGGGTTGAACGCTCCGAGCGTCGTCTGGTGCGCAGAACGTCGCGACGGCGCCGAGTTTGACAGACTTCCAGGGTGCCGACCTACCGCTTTCGGAAGGTGACGCCGCCGGCCAAGGAGCCCCCAGACAGCTCGAATGCGATCCCGGCTGCCTCCAGCGCGCGCACGATGTCAGCCAGTCCCTTCGCGGCAATGGTGGGGATCTCATCCCCCGCGGCTTCGGCACGCTGAACGGTCGCAACCCCGAGCCCGGCCTTTTCGGCAAGGTGCTCCTGGCGCCGCAGGCCGGCCAGCTGGCGTGCGGCCCGTATCTGGTTCCCAGTCAACATGATCGGGGTATGCACGGGAGCCGCCCCACCTTCAAGATTTCCCATCTACATGCCCATACAATACGTCTCCAACGATTGACAATTTATCAGATATGATGGTCTATTCAAACAGGAATAAGCCGCCAAGTGGCATCATGACGACCCAATCGCGGGCCTTAGTGATTCGAGAAACCCTGTCCGAGAAGGACCTCATCATGCCGACCACGCCGCACCCGTTGACCGTTCCCCTCGACACCATCCTGACCACGCTTGAAGCTGTGCTCGATGACCAAGCCAGTGTTGGAATTCCGCTGGGTGCAACTCCTGCCGCACGCACCGAACGTGCCCGAATCCTCGCCGTGGAAATCGAGGGCAATGCAGGAATTATCGACGAGGCCCTTTCACCTGCCCTGACAGCCCTGTCCGGTATCAACGACCTGCTTCTTGCGGTGCATGGCGAGCCGAATTCAGAAATGCCGGCGGCCATCCGCCCCTTGTCCTGGCTGTACGAAATGATCAAGGATTGCAAGGCTCGCGGCCCGGCGCCGGATTGCGAAGATACCAATGCCTTCTGGACGATGGTGAGTGAGGTGGAAGCGATGCACGCCGCAGCGGCGGCGGCACTCAAGAAGCTGTCCGCTAACACCGGTGCATCCGCCATCTGACTACAGCAAAATCGGAACTCGCTATGACCTGCAACACCGACACCGACGGTCTCGACTATGACGTGGAAGCTGTCCATTATCCGGAAAACGAGCCGGAGTCAGTCACTATTCAATTAATGGGGCTGTTAGCCGAAATTGCGCATCGCCGCCGGCACCTGGGTCCACGGCCGGAACTTAACACCAAGTATCCGGAAATCGGCCGGTACAGCGAACTCGTACTTGCAGTGGAAGGGCTGATCGACTGCGCTGGCTATCCCTTCCCGGATTATCGCGAGAAGCTGATCAGCGTCGCAGCCCTCGCCTTGGACGCAGCAATTGCAGTCGACAATGGGGCCGCGGTCCCGAACTGCGATGTGAACGCGACTGCCACCAGCTCATAAGCGAGAGGGCCCCGTCAGTATCGAGGGTTCACACGATGACCATACGAGTCCCTTACGATTGCACCGCCTGCGGTGCCTGCTGCCGAACGGCACTGTGGGCCGTGCGTGTTGAAGCGGACGACATCACGCCACGGCACCTTACCCGCTCCGTTCGGCGTATCATGGGCTTCGCGAGCTGGGAGGCCGACGAAGGCGTGCGGGCCATGCGCAACGTCGATGACCGCTGCGTTGCCCTTCGCGGTGAGATCGGTGTCGAGGTGCGCTGCGCCTGCTATCAAAGACGGCCAGCGGCCTGCGTTGATTTCGAGCCGGGCTCCGCAGAATGTCTCAAGGCACGCGGCAGCAATCCACAGCTCAGCGGCTAGGGCACGACGTGGTACTATTCGCACAATTCATCGCGTTCATGCTGCCTGTGGACCCATGATGCCGACCGAAGCTCTCGACCTGTTCGCAGACCTCCCAACGATGCAGGCGCCGCCAGCCCCCGCAAGGCCTCGGCGCTCACGCGCCGCTGAAGCGGGGCCGCCCGAAGCGAAGCTGGAACTCATCGATCCGCCGCGTGTGCGATTTGGCCGGCCGGTACAACCCCGCCCCGAGCACCCCCGGGTTTACCAAGCGATACTGCTGCTGCGCCGTCGTGGCCTGCGCGTCACCCGGTCGGGCGCATATCACTGTGTCGAGGGTCGGTTGCTCAACACCAAGGAATTGCTGGCCCGCGCCGCCGCAGTGGCGGTGGATTAGGGCGGGCGCTCGGTTCGACACAAGCCAATATAGGGGACCAGCGAGCAGCCTCCTCCACCGCTATGGGAAGCGCGATCGGGACACGACAATAGAGCGTGTTAACCCGCGAAATTTTTGCGTCGAAGGCGGTCGCGCGACGACGGAGCGAACAGCGATAACGAGCCGTCAATGCGAGGGAGATACCCATGGCTGACGGTCCGGTCAGATTGCCGCGAACGATCGACGCGCCTCCGATTATCTTTTTGTGGGATATTTACGAGATTGCGCCTCCGAGCGTCGGCATGATCGCCGGCGTGGTCACCGACGAATTCCTGGCCTGCACCGCGATCGGCTTCATCACGAGCCTGCTCTATCGGCGGTTCCGCGACGGACGGCAGGAAGGGTGGGAGCGCCACGCGCTGTACTGGATCGGCTGCTCGCTACCGACCAAGGCGCGGACCTGGGTGAACCCGCACATCACGAGGTTCTTCCCGTGAACGTCAAGGATATCATACGGCGCGTCAAAAGCGGCCAGGGCGAGAACCGGCTTTACCGTGTTCTGGTGCCGATGCAGGCCGCAGCTATTCTCCTGCTGCTCGTCCAGCTCATGCAGAGCCGTGAGCGGATCATCATCGTCCCTCCGGAGCTGAACGGCAAAGCGGAAGTGGCCTACAACAGCGCCAACACCGAATACAAGGAGGGGATCGCGCTGTTCCTCGCCCAGCTGCTGGGGAACATCACGCCTGAAAATGCTGATTTCGTGAAGTCGGCCATTGGCCCGTTTCTGGATCCGTCGATCTACAACGATGTGATGCGCGAGGTCGAGCGGCAGGTGAACGATTTCAAGGTTGAGCACGTCGCTCAGAGTTTCAAACCGAAGAAGCTGTTCACTGAAGCTGCCACGGGAAAGGTGTTCGCATTTGGCGCGGGCATTCTGGAAGGCGTTTCCGGCAACACCCAGAAAGCAGACCAGAGCTTCGAATTTGTCATCAACGTGCGTCGCTTCCGCCCGCTGGTCACGGCCCTCGAAACCTATCAGGGCGAGCCTCGGACCAAAGAGGTCTTGGAGCGGATGCATCAGCAGGAACTGCAGCGTGCGGAGCGTGAACGCGAGCGCGGTCGGACTGGCCGGTAAAGGAGCCTTTGTCATGAAATCGATGGTCCTGGGCGGCGTGGTAGCCGCCATTCTCGGCGCGAGTGTTCCGGTCGCGGCGATCGAGCTACCCGCTGCAACAGCGGTTCCGGCGGGAACAGGCGTCACGAGCCGCGATCTGCCCGCAGTACCGGCGCGTGTTGTAGCGGATGCCCGCCAGAAGACGTCGACGGCGGGAGCAGAGCCAGCCTTTTCCTGCGATGAACCAAGCGCCATCGACCTTCATGTGCAACCCGGTGTGACGACGCTTGTCTGCGTCGCTGTCAACCACCTGAACCGCATCGTGGTGCCATGGACAAACCCGGTTGTGCGCACCGTCTCGTCGGTGAACGTCGAGGTCCATGGCAACGTCATATACATGAGCACCGCGGCCACCGAACCGGCCTCGTTGTATGTCCTGCGCGAAGGCAGCGAAGATGTTGCCGTCAGCCTCACCCTGGTTCCATTTAGGATTCCAGCGCGTGAGCTTCGCCTGAAGATCTCTCAGGACGCGATGCCGACGGTCCAGCCTGACACAGGCGCCGCGGCGAAGTGGGAGCAGAGCCAACCGTATGTGGAGACGCTGTTGGCGGGTCTTGCCGAGATCGCGCGCGGACGGGTTCCGCAAGGATACCAGCTGCGTCGGGCAAGCGACCAGGATCGTACCCCGACTTGCGCGTTGCCGACCGGCCTCAGCGCTAATTTCCGCAACGGCCAAGTCCTGGTCGGGGCAAATCTGGAGATCTCGATTGGACTGTTGTCGAACAACGGCTCCGCTGTGGATCTGGTCGAACCGTGGTGTGTCACGAGCCAAGTCGTCGCCGTCGCATTCTGGCCACGCGTGCATCTGAACCCCGGTGAACGCACCGAGGTCTATATCGTTCGCCGCCGCGGCGAGCCGCCGTCCAGGGTCGAAGGGCGTCCCTCACTGCTGGGAGGCCAGCTGTGATCGACATGGAGACACTCCGCCGGCACTGGCTGAAGCTGCCGGCCAACTGGCGCCGAATTCTGACATGGGGGGGCGCCATCGGCGCAGTCATGTTCTTTATCGGCGTGCTGTCCCCGCCCCCAGAGCCTGAGCCCGTGAGGCGATCCGGCCAGCAGGATCGTGTTCGAAACGTGTTGAGCGTTGGGAACGCCCGCGATGTCGGTGTTGGGGCGTTGTCCGCCCAGCTGACCGAGCTCCAGAAGACCATCCAAAATCAAGCGCAAGAAATGCAGCGTCTGCGGGCCGATCAGGCTCGCAACGACAAGGTCGTCTCTGCACTGTCTCCGTCTGGGGTCAATACGTTTGAGCGGAAGCTCGAAGAAATTGATCAGCGGCTGAAAGCCGCAGAGGAACTGAGGATGCGGATGACGTCGACGCCGGTCGACGGGATTGCGGCACCAACACCGGCTGACCCAGCGGTTGATGACCGGGCGCCGACATCGACCAACCTTCCCAGCCAGGGTGGGCAGTCAGTTGGTGGTGCGCCGGCGAGTAAAGCAGAGCCGCAGCAGCCGAAGCCTGGTAGTTCGGAAGACTTGCGCGCGATCGTTCGCGGCGGCGGCAGCAATCGTGCTGATACGGGGCGCACGCCCTATGTACCACCTTCGCCTCCATCTGGGCAGGGCAACCCGCCGCCGAACCAACAGGTCGCTGCCGCGCCGCCATCCAATGCCGCAACACCAGCGCCGCTGACCATTCGCACCATCGCCGAGGAAAAACCAAAGGCCCAGGCTGCAGCAGCGACGGGGAAGCCGGGCTTCAGCTATTTCCTACCCGCGGGGGCCCTGACCAAGGTGACTCTGCTTACCGGTATCGACGTGCCGACGGGTCAGCAGGCTCGCAAGAATCCCTTCCCGGCGTTGGCCCGCATTACCGCCGAAACCAGACTGCCTAACCGTCAGCAGGTCGACTTGCAGGACTGCGTGGTACTGATCTCCGGCTACGGTGACCTGTCGAGTTCGCGCGCTATGCTGCGCGGTGAGACGATCAGCTGTATGCGCAGCGACGGACTGGTCATGGAGGCGAAGTTCCCCGCCTATGCCACAGGCGAGGATGGTCGTGCCGGTGTCAGGGGACGGCTGGTCGATAAGCAGGGCGCGGTCATTGCCCGGGCTTTGATTAGCGGCTTCGCGTCCGGTGTCAGCCAAGCGTTCAATGTGCGCGCCGTGCCGATCATACAAACGGCGCCCACCGGCGGCTCACAGCCGTACGTCAATAATTACTCCGAAAATAGCCTTCGCTCGGCGGCAGTGTCTGGCGCAGGCTCCGCATTGGACAAGATCGCCGATCATTATCTGGCAATGGCCGCCGACCTCTACCCTGTTCTGGAGATTGCCGCCGGTCGAGAGATCGACGTGATCATGACGGAAGGTGTGAAGCTTGAGTTCAAGCCAGTTGCCACGGCAGCTGACACAACACCAGCTCGGATGATCGCCGCCTCGACTGGTGGCAGCCGGCCGGGCAATGCCGATACGCGGCGGGGCGGGAGCGAACCCGGAGAACTTCCGTCAATCCGCCCAAGCGCCAGGCAGGAGAGGCCGGAAGAACCGGTGCAGCCCTTCTATAACCTGCCGAGCATGGCTCCGCGGTGATGACGGCCGCCGGTGCGGCCATGACGCAAAAAAAGATCGTCGCGCTGAACTGCCCGACGAATTTCAACCGATTAACGTGGCGGAGGTTTGAGGTGGGCATTGTCAGCAGTCTTCGTGTCCTGAGCACGGTTGGTCTGCTTGGGCTTACGGGTTGCACGAGCTGGCTCAGCATCGGGGAAAGCGAGTTCTCGTGTTCGGGGCTCCCTGATGCCGGCCAGCGCTGCATGTCGGCGGCGCAAGTCTATGAGGCAACTGACACACGGCACGGCGCGCGGATCACGCTGGGGTCCAGCTCGGAGGGTGCAACGGAGGTCGCCGAAAGGCGGCCGGTGGGCGGTGAGAACCCTGCTCCTAGTGACTGGCCGATGCCAGTCCCGTCTCTGGGAGATGAACGGGTACCGATCCGAACGCCGGCACAGGTCCTGAGGGTCTACGTGACCCCTTGGCAGTCGACCGAAGGGCACTTGTTCATGCCAGGTCACGTCTACACCGAGGTTCGCGCCAGACAATGGCAGATCGGTGTGACTGGCCCGGTCAGCAACGGATTGGCTCAGCCTCTCGACGCGACGCGTGGAGGTGGGCCGCGGGAGTAACTGGAGGGGCCATGAAGTATCTGCACAAGCACAAGAGGGTTCTCGGATTGCTCGCGGCGACTGCTGTTGTCGCGGTCGCTGTCGCGGTGGTGATGACGCCGGACAACGCCTATGCCGGCACGAATGCTGCCGAGTTCGACGAAATCTGGGCCACCGTCAAAGGCTGGGCCCAAGGACAGTTGGGCCGTGTCATCTGCGGCGCGATGATGGTGGTGGGACTGGTGCAGGGCATCAGCCGCCAGTCGCTGATGACCTTCGCAACCGGCATGGGTGGCGGCCTCGGGCTGTATCACAGCCCGCGCATAGTCGAAAATATCATGGTCGCGACGCTGCCGAGCAGCGTCGGCGACCAGGCGCTGGCCGCCGTGGCAACGCTTCCGCCGATGGCGGATGCCGCCACCGCCGTCATCACCGCCGTCCCGCCCGCAGCGCTGAATGCTGCTGCGGCAGCGATTACTTCGCTTCCGTACTGAACCCGTGAAGATCCCGGCCAGGTGAGGGGGAAAGCCCTTCTCCTGGCCGCTTTGCGTGCTGCTCCTGGAGGAGTCCATGAAACTGCGGCGTCTCGGCCCGACCACTCTGCTTGCCACGCTGTCATTGGCAGCGGTGGCCGCGGCCGACCCCTCGATCAGTATCACGGTGGGCGGCCAGCCGGCCGGCAGCCAAGTCAATATCCAGAGCCTCAATGATCTGCAGGTGCTGGTGACCACGCCCGATGGCGCCACCGCGAGCACCAGTATCGATCTCCAGGGCGGCACCCAAGGGCAGGTTCCAATCGATCAGAGGGCGGCTCCGGTCAGCCTCTCAGCGCCGATCGCTGCGTCGATCAGCAGCGGCGCTAGCAATTTCGCGATCACGCGTGACACCTGCACCGGAACAGCCCTCGGCAGCGCATCAGGGCAGAACAGCAATTGCATCATTGAGGTGACGCCCAAGGCGAATACGTTCGGCCCGCTGGGCGGCAGCCTGAGGCTCTCGGTAGGCGAATTTCAAAAGGAGGTGCCGCTAAGCGGCAATGCACACGATTTCGATCCGGCAAAGCTGACGATCGCCGCCGCCAGCGGCAACCCGTCGCTGATGAGTGTAGCCGGGCCCGGCCGTCCTGCCTACTCGGCGCCCATCATTTTGCGCGTGACGAACGCCAGTCGCGAAAAGCCATCTGATCCGGTCGGCATCGTTCTGGGAGGGAATAACACTGCCAGCTTCGAGGTGACGTCGGACGCCTGCACCGGCAAGGCACTGGCGCCCCTGGCAAGCTGTGACGTGAACGTCAGAGCGCTGGCCAGCCAGCCAGTCGCGAGCTTCTCGGCAACCATCACAGCGGCGGCCAACAACAAACCGGCTATTACGCTGTCTGGGAGTGCGTCCGGGTGGAAGCCTGCGAGCCTGATCTTCGTCGATACCAATGGCAATGGCGTCGATGTCCAGGGACCCGGTTCTCCAGCATATGGCGCTCCTCGGGCGCTGACAGTCCAAAATTCGGGTGATTTGATTTCCGGCGCGATCAGCACCGCCTTACTGTCGACTACGAACTATGATCTTTACGGCCAGAACACTTGCAGCGGCACCCAACTCGATATCGCACAGACTTGCGTGGTGACCGTCAGGGGTAAGGCGACTGCAAACGGGTCACTCAGTTCAACATTGAGGGTGACCCAAAGCGGCGTGTCTACCGATATGCCGATCACTGGTACGGCAACAGGTTTCAATCCGGCTAAGCTGATCCTGGCCTCAGGAAGCAGCAGTGGCATCGACATAGCCAACGGCGTGTCGCCGGGCGGCTGCCGCGATTTCGGGTTCCGAAACGACGGCGATATCGCGACTGGAACGCTGGCGACTTCCATTTCATCGGGCGCAACGAACTTCAGCACGACCGGATGCACGAACACATGCTCCAACGCACTCGCAGGCGGTCAGAACTGTTCAGTAGGTGTGCGCCTGGTTGCGAGCGCAAACGGCAATTACAGCGGCAACCTGCGGGTCGCGGCTTCTCCAGGTGGGCAGATTGACGTTCCGCTCGCTGGCACCGCGAGCGGCTTCTGCGTGCCTAACAATCAGCGCACCGGGGAGAGCGCATGCTCGGCAAGCTGCGGCGGCGGGTCGAAGACGGTATACTGGTCGAACGGCTGCGGATCGACTTGGACCACTCAGGAAAGCTGCAACACCCAGTCCTGCACACCGCCGCCTAGTATTTCTTGGAATTACGATAGGTGGGGCGGTCAGTGCCGGCATATTGCCGTCAACGTAAGTCAGGGCTTCAGCGGCAGCCAGTACTTTAGCGGTTCTTGCGGGCTTGCCGGGCAGTCGTCCGGGTGGTCCGTGGGGGCTAGCTTCGACATCACGTATTGTGATGATGGCTCGCGTCGTGGATGTACCCAAACCTATGATGTCTCTGCTTGCAATGCCGGCGGATGCACGAATTCCCGTATCGACATTGATTGGGGCTATTGAGCGGCGGCCAAGCCGACCGGTGCGAGGCGCTCTGGCGTGAGCCTTGGGCGCCTCGCTGCACTTTTATCGGATTGTGGAGGGTCGACATGTTGAAGACTGGACTTGCGACCGGCCGCCGAGCCTGGCGAACTCTGGCCCTGGCGTTGGCTGGCTGGACGGCGGTAACCGGCGCGGTTCAAGGGGCGTCGCTCCAGGACCCGCAATACGGTGGCACCGCGCCACGGGTGGAGGTGGTTGGAGGGAACGCCAGCAGCTTCGACGTGACCGGCCCCGCACCCTCCGTGGGCGCGGCGGTGAATGGTCAGCCGGTGACGCTGACAATCGGTAACCGATCGGAAGGCTACAAGATTTCTGGCCCGTCACTGTTGCCATCATCCTGGGTTGGCAATTATCAGCTCAAGGTATCGACAAGAGATTCGAACGGGGCGACGGTCAACAAGGAGCTGAGTTTCACCTACAATCCCGTCCGGATCACGGTCGAGACCGCCGTTAATGGCGAGATCGCGGTGCCGGCGGTCGCCCAAGCCCTTCGCGACATCAATGGGCGCCCGGCTGTGTCGACCGCCCCGTTTCGCAACGCGTCAGGCGCGACGTTAACCGGATCGTATGAAGTCCGGGCAGCGTTGAAAGCGGGCAGCATACCGCTGATGGTAAACGGCACCCGTATCGAGCCTGGGAGCTGGCCGGTCTCGGTTGGACAGTTCAATTTCTCAAGCAGCGCCGGCCGTCTCATGCTGCCCGTGTCTGTGGTCGACACAGGAACGGAGGGTGTGGCCAGCCTCCTGCTCGTCACGTCCGCACCCGACGCGCCGGTCGTCGAGGTGACGGTGCGCAGTTGGTCCGTCGGCGTGTCCCTGAGCGCGCCGACGTGGACCGTGCGCCAAGCGATCGATGAGGCCCAGATCACTGCGTTGGTCGATCGCCGCCGCTGCACGCTCACGACCAATGTCCAGCAGGCGCGAATGGGAGCGATCTTCAGCGCGCCAATGTGCCTGTTCGAATGGACCCAGATTCCTGAAGGCATGAGCATAACCGGTTCAACCGAGGGGTCGCTTTTGCGCGGGCGGTTCTGGGACACAGGGGAGCGGCAGATCGGGTATCGTGTGAGCATCTACGACGGGGACGGCTCGCGGGTCTCGCTGGTTGAAGGAACCCGCAGCATCACCGTGGAGGATGCCTCGGATGCTCTCGGCTTCGCGCCGTCAACGCAACTGCCAAACGCGGTATATCAGGGGATCGAAACCGTCGATCTAAAGCTCGTGCAAAGCAAGGGACCAACCTGTGACCTGACCACGAACGAGTCTTCCGCCGCCTCCGCCGCGGCAGCCGGCCGGCTGTCATGCCTCCTGCGGTGGACTTCTCTGCCGGAGGGAATGCAGCAACCCTTGGGCACCGCACAAGCCTCGTTGACGGGCACTGTCAAAGGCGTCGGCTCCAACATGATCCAATACGCAGTCGACATCGTGAAGCCGGGCGGTCAGCGCATTCCTCAGGTCGTCGGAGGTGTCAACGTCCAAGCGATCGCTCCGCCGACTCCCACCTTGCGCGTGACGTCCACCGCCACGAGGGCGGGGGACTATTACACAGCCAATTCCAAGGGTGGTCTCGTCGGGAACGTGGCGATCACGGCTCCTTCGGCCGATATGACGATTACCGTTGAAGCCGATGATACCCTCGTCAGCACCGATTCTGTACGCGGGTTCGGAGCGTCCGCCAGCGATGTTGGCAACAGGCGGACGCTGAACACCTCGAAGGAAGTCCAAGCCCAAGCTGGTGATGCCGGCACGCGCAGCACGTACCGTGTTCGCGTTGCATACACCAATCTCCCCGAAGTCAACGCCACGGTGGAACTGCCTGTCCTGCTGGTACCTGGCGCAACCATCAAGCCCGTGATCGACGCTCCGGCCAAGGTATTGAGCAACGCGGTCTTCAGCGTCGGCGTCGCCATCAAGGATATCTCCAGCAGCTCGACGTCGTTCAGCACAGGTACGATGGGCCTTTGGAAGGTCCGACTCTTGAATGCCACCGGCAGCACATCGGTACCGGTGTCCGAATGGATCGATGTGCCCGAGGGGCTCGCCACGATCACGCTAAACGCCAGAGATTTTGGCGATACCGACTATCTTCGCTTCAATGCCGAGGCCATGCTCGTCAGCGATGTTGATGGAGTTCAGCGCGTTGAGGGAGCGACACGGCCATCGGTCATCACCGTCCTGCGCGCGGGGCCGATCGAGGCGACAATCTCCGTTCGCCGCACCGAAGGCGCTGTGCCCTTCGCAGCTGCGGCGGATGTCCTTCCGCTCAATAGCCGGGCACGAACCTCGATTGGAACGGTTCGGTGGTCGATGTCTTCCGACAACGGCCAGACGTGGCAACCCGTTTCCCTTCCCGCGGGATCAGGTCTTCACTTCGGGGCATCCCTGACCGCAGGCCGCTACCAGTTGAAAGCCGTGACTGTCAACGTCAACGACGGTGCGGAGTACACCACCGAGCCGGTCACACTGATTGCGGTCGACGTGCTGACCGTAGCTCTGAATGGTCCCTCGCGCCTTCTGGCTGGGGTTCCGGCCGTCCTAGCGGTCGATGTGCGGCAAAATGGAAAGGCGGTGGATCTAGCGAAAGTCGAGATGGTCTGGTCGCGGGACAATGGCGAAACATGGCAGACCCTGACGAACCCCAGTATCACGGTCACGGGCACGACGAACGAGCGCATCGATGTGAAAGTCAAAGCACGAACAAAGGATTCCCCGCCGGAATCGGTCTATGCATGGGCACAGCGCGCAATGCAGCTGAATTTCCTCGGGATGGCTGCTCCGCGCATCGCGATCAGCGGGCCATCGGCGCTTGAGGTTGGCAAGAAGGCCAAGCTGACAGCTGAGGTCGGCCTTCCGTATCGGGAAGTGACGGCACCGATCGTTGGTCATTGGGTTCTACCCGATGGCTCGACGAGCGACACCCCGACGATCGAGTGGACCGCGACTGACGCCTATCTTGCCCAAGGAACTGCGGTTTTCACGTACCAGGCTCAAATTGACGGATTCGACGACACGAAGACTTCAGCCTCCTTCCCGGTCAAGGTCTGGGAGTATGCCTGGCCTACCTTCGTATTGGACGCGGTTCTCGGGAGCCAGTACGCGCCAGCTGAAGTCTCCTTGTGGGCAAAGCCTCAGGGAGTTCGCGAGCAGATCGAGAAACTGGAGGGCCTTAAGTACGAATGGACGATGCCGGCGGAAGCGACCGTGGTGGAAATGGGTCGGTCGTCACGCGCTTCGGAAGCGGTTGATCGCGCATTGGTCAGGTTGAGCAAGGTGGGCGAATCCACATTCTCTATCCGTGTGACCGACAGCAGAGGGCATTCGACCGATTTTCAGAAGGCAATCACTCTTGCAGAGCCGCCTCCCTTCGCGCTCAGCCTCACTGTGAAGGGGAGCAACCAGTGGAACCGAGCGCCCCTGAATACCGTCCTCACGCCGACGATTACAGGCGGCCACCCACAAGACAGAGTTAAGGCGCTGCAGTACACCGTCGACGGCCAAAATGTCGAAACACGCGGATGGATCGGCTACGCAACAATGAACGCGGGTGAACACAAAGTGGGTTTGCAGGTCACGACTAACTTCGGACAGACCTTGACGGCCGAAACGACCTTCACGGTGGCGGCGAATCAGAAACCGACCTGCACGATTGTTGCACGAGAAGCTTCTGGAACGGTCGATTTGACGGCGGACTGCAAGGATAACGATGGTCGCCTCAGCTCATATCGTTGGTCGGTCAATGGGCAGTCCCTGTCGTCGCAGGGCAACCGCGTGTCGATGCGACGCCAAGCGAAAGAGCCACTGCATGTCGAGCTGGTCGGAATCGACGACAGCGGTGAGGGAAGTGAGCCGGCAGTGTGGGACGCTGCTTCCGGTACTTGAGCGGTCTTCGGGTGGCTGGTTCGTCGTACGGACCAGCCACCCGAAATGGCACTACATGGGCGCCGCGGCGCCGATCAGCACCAGCCCGCGCGGCCGGCGCGCTGCGCGTCGCCCAGCTCGGCCCGGCCGACCAGTCGCCGGCGCCAGTTCACGCCTGGTTCCGCACATCGGCGCCGCGGCGCCGATGTGCTTGTAAATTTTTGCGCATGGCGAGCATGCGCAGCGCAAACCCCTTGCGGAACCCGACAACCGCCGAATTGGTCTATCCACACCCCGTCGTAACCCGAAAAAAATGTTCGTCGCGCTCAACGGCGCGAAAAACACGGCCCGGCTAAGGTCAGCCACATTCAGTCGTGGAGGAACGGGATGCGCCGTATTGTTGCCGTGTGTGTCGGGTTGCTGGGCGCGACCGTCAGTGTCGCGTTGGCACAGGAGCAGGGAAGGGGGCCGTTAAGTCCATTCCCGACCGTGCAGGACAAACAGCAATCGGGTCGCCAGCTCCCATACAAGGGTGGCATCAAGGCGATCGAGCGTCTCACAGAGCGTTGGTCTGCCGTGGAAGCTGACGCGACTGACGGTCTGATGCTGATGTCCACCAACGGCCGCTTCGTGATGAAGGGTGAGGTGATCGACACCTGGACTGGGCGGCGCCTGAAATCTGTGAACGACATCCGGGATGCTCTCAACCACCTCGACCTAGAGCGACTGAGGCTGAAGGTCTCAGACCTCGGCCCACTGACCTTCGGGCGGGGAAGTAAGCGGGTTACCGTATGGGTTGACCCGACCGACGATACGAGCCAGGACCTGCTTCGACAGCTTCGAGCGTTGGAAGAGCGGTTCACGTTCGACCTGTTGGTGGTGCCGCTGCACGGCGGCTCCGAAGCCTTGGAACTTACCCGCGTACTGTCCTGCGCCAAGGACACCAAGGGGGCCGTAGATGCGCTGCTGCGAGGCGACATGCAGCCGGCGCTTGACGAGGATCCGCGCTGTGACCGCGGCGCTATCCAGAGGCGGTTCATCGCAACCGAATTGCTTACGGTCACCGCAGCGCCATTCTCCATCGCGCCGGATGGGCGAGTGTTGCGCGGCCTCAACTCAGACTATGCTGCGTGGCTGGAGGGGCGGTCATGAGCTTGACCGAACGGTATGCGCAGGAGCGCGCGGCCCAGCTCCTGCGCGTAATGGCTTACGATCCCGACGACCATCTCTTCCTGTGCGACGACGGCCTTGGATTCGGTTTCATCTGTCGCCCTCTCGCCGGCGGTGATGACGGTGTGATGAACAGGCTAATCGTCACGCTTAATACGAACTGGCCGGTGGACACGATCGTTCAATTTGGCCTATTCGCCTCGCAGGACATCAGTTCGACGCTGGCCCGATCCCGATACCTCCGGCGAAATCTCGACGCGAACTCGCTCCTCTGGGAGCTGATCGAGGCGCGAAGCGAATTCTTGAGGCAGGGAACCACACAGGCAATCGAACCCCGCACGGACCTATGGGTTCGGGACTTCGTTCTATTCGTGACCGTGAAGATTCCGCTAGCCGGCATGGTGCCGGACGACACCGAGTGGAAGCGCGCTCGCGAACTTCGAATCACGCTTTCGCAGGGCCTGGACAACGTTCACATGGCCCCGAAGGCGATGACCGACATCAGCTACCGGTCGCTCATGACCACCATCCTCAATCAGGATGAAGAGGCCACTTGGCGCCGCGATCCTGTGGTGGACGTCGAGCCGGATCGCATGCTGCGCGACCAGGTACTCGACCCAACCACGGATATTCGGGTTGAGGATGAAGGTCTCTGGCTGGGCAAGACCCGGGTCCGGATGCTTGGGATCAAGCGGATGCCGCAAGCCGCCTATTTCGGCCATGCCAGCCGGTATCTCGGGGATCTGGAGTCAGGGGCCCGTGGATTGCGGCAGCCGTTCCTGCTTACCGGAACGCTTCACTTCCCAGACCAACAGCAGACCAAGAGCTCCCTCGAAACGAAGCGCGCATACTCGGTCCACCAAGCCTACGGAGCCTTGCTCCGGCTTCGGCCCCAGTTGGCTGTGCGCAAGCAGGACTTCGACATCATCTTCGAGGGTTTCGAAAACGGCGAGCGTCCGGTCAGACTCTACCTCGGGCTCGCGCTATTTGCGAAATCCCAGGAAGACTCGTTGGCCGTCGTCTCGAACGCCACCTCCTATTGGGGTGAGATCGGCTTCTACCTGATGCCGGAAGCTTTCGTGAACCTACCGCTGTTCCTGACCTGCCTGCCCTTCGGAGCAGAGGTTCAGGCGATTAGCGACACCATGCGGTACAAAACGATGACGACGCGGCACGCAGCGGTGTTGCTGCCGATCTTCGGCGACTGGGGAGGGAGCGGCACGCCTGCCTTCCACCTTGTCAGTCGGCGCGGCCAACTGATGAACATGAGCCTCTATGACTCTGGCTCGAACTTCAATCTCTTCATTGCGGCGGCGTCAGGCAAGGGCAAAAGCTTTCTCGCGAACGAACTCATCGTATCGTACCTGTCGATGGGTGGACTCGTTCGGGTCATCGACGTCGGATACAGCTACCGGAAGCTCTGCGATCTGCTCGGCGGTGAATTCCTCCACTTTGGCCGAGACAGCAACATTTGTTTGAATCCCTTCCCCCTCGTGCAGGATTGGGAGGAGGAGGCGGACATGCTCGTCAGCCTCGTTGCTGCGATGGCGGCGCCAACGCGGCCACTGGACGATTACCAGGCAGCCAACCTGCGCGAAGCGATGGCCCAGCTCTGGGTCGACATGGGTCGGGAGCTTTCAATCGACGACATCGCCCATCATCTGGAAAACGATCAGGACATTCGCGTGCGGGACATCGGCGAACAGCTGTTCGCCTTTACTCGACGGGGCGAGTATGGCCGGTATTTCAACGGGCCAAACACCGTCGACCTGCGGAACCGTTTCAGCGTGCTAGAGCTTCAGGAGCTGAGTTCGCATAAGCACCTGCAGCAATGCGTTCTTCTGATGCTGATGTACTTCATGCAGCAGGAAATGTTTTTGGCCGACCGGTCGATCCCGAAGCTAAACCTCATTGACGAGAGTTGGGACCTGCTCGCCGGCGACCCCAGTGGTCACTCGGGTGGTACCTCCGCGGTGGCGGGGTTTGTGAACATCGGCTATCGCCGCGTCCGCAAGTACGGCGGGGCTATGGCGACAATCACCCAGGGCGTGGAGGACATGTACCGGTCGGAGGCAGGCCGCGCGATCGTCGACAACAGTGCCAACGTCTACATCCTCGGCCAAAAGGAGGAATCGATCCGCGGGCTGAAGAAGGAACAGCGGCTGCGCCTGAGTGACGCCGGCTACAAGCTTCTGGAATCCGTACACACGATCCCTGGCGCATACTCTGAAGTGTTCGCCTTCACCGACGCCGGCATGGGGATTGGCCGCCTCATCGTCGACCCCGTCCGCGGGCTGGTCTACTCCAGCCATCACCAGGACGTTGCTGACATCCAAGCCGCACAGGCTGAGGGCATGTCAGTCCGCCAAGCGATTGATCACGTGCTTGAGCAAAGGAAATTCAAACGTGCGTCCTGAACCCGATCCCTACAATGTCGATGGCGATCCGACCGCGAAGCCTACACCCGGTATGCCGGAGCTACGTCCTCTGGTCGCTGCCGAATTGCCGCGCAACCCGAGTGGTCAGGCGTCGCAGGATGGCAACGGGAATATTCTGCCTGCGGTGATCATCTCCGGACTGGTGTCGCTCGCCGTTTGCTGGGCTGCCCCGAGATACTTTCCCCAGTTTCAGGGTCAGCGTTCCAGCATCCCCGAGCAGCAGTTGATCGTGATCTACGACCCCGTGCGGTATGCGCAAGGCTTGCGCCAAGGGCTGTCCAAGGAGGAGATCGATCGGCGTCTCGCGCTGGCCAAAGACAGTCTGGTTAAGCTGAGAAGCGCTGGCGCGCTCGTGCTGAGTGGCGAAAGCGTTGTCGCGGCGCCGGAGGATATGTACTTACGCAATCACGAGCTGGACGGTCTCCCGGCCAGTGGTGGGCAGTAGCATGTCCAGGGCCTGGAGGTTCTGGCTAAAGCCGCCTGGCAGTCGTCGCGAGCCATGGAAGCGGTTCGTTCCGAAAGCTGTCATGGCTGCTGCCATGGTGACCCTGCCGTTCATCTACGTGCAGGATCGCTTCATGATCGGCATCAATCCGCAGATCAGCAGCTGTCTGAATGTGCGTGTGTTGCTGGTCGACCGGTACGATCGCACCCTCGAGCGCGGAGCCGTGTTCGCCTACCTCGCGAAGGGGCTGGAGCCGGCCTTCGCCGACGGCACGCTGATGGGCAAGGTACTCGATGGTTTGCCCGGGGACCGGTACTCGGTATCGGCGGAAGGAGTGGACGTAAACGGGGTCCACGTCGTCGACGGGCTGCCTCTGGCCGCTCGCCTCAAGCGCGATCCTGAAGCCTTTTTCCGGACTGGCACCATTCCAGCCGGCCGCATCCTCATGCTCGGCCGTACGGAGGAAAGCTTCGACGGCCGGTACTTTGGCCTGATCGACGCTGGTCAGATCGTCGGCCGGGCTTATCCCATCCTGTGAACAAGGAACATTTCATGTCGGCAATCACTGGTAATGGCAGCGAGAAGATCGCCCATTTAGGCTTCGTGCAGAGTGTCATTCGCTCGCACGAAGCGCCTGCACTCATGGCAAAGGCCGCGGCAATCGTGGTGGTGCTCTTCGTCTATGCCGCCTACCTGTTCGCCCCGCCAAGTGGCACGGTGCGCCTGAGTCTGCTGGCGCTCATCGGCGCCTTTCTGGTCTTCGTACTCTGGCTCGTGGATGGCCACTACAATTCAATCCGAGCATCATACGTCGCACTCTACGACGAGGTGCGCCGGGCCGAGAATACGGACTTCAGCCTCGACGCCAGTCGGTTCAAGACCACCGATCAGACGAGCAAGCTGCTGATCAGCCAGCCGGCGCTGCTCTACATCGGCAGCATCGTGGCGATAGCCGCCCTGTCGCTTACGGCCTGAATCATGCGGTGGTGGACAACGGCCTTTGCTGCCGCGCTGACTGTAACCGCAGGCACTGCATTAGCTGATCCCGCGCTTGAGGAACTGCTGAGCCGTGCGCGCCGTATCCAGGACGAAGCTGCGCGGGGAGGGGTGCCGGATTGGATTAGGGCCCTGCCAACCGTACCCTTGAGCCGCATCCAGGACCTGTCCGATCAGGCTGACAAGATCGGTAATCAGGCAGTGGGCCTGCAGCCGAACGGCAAACCGCTGTCCTCAACGTCGATGGATCGGCGTGTGGAGTTGCTGGTCAGCTTCGCACTGGGCGATGCGGCCTTGCGCGATATCCTGCGGGACATCGCCGGTCGGCAGGATGTTGTGGCGGTTTTCCGCGGATTCGACTCGAGCCAGGGGTTTGCTGGTCTTCTCAAGAAGATCAAAACTCTGCTTGAAGGGATGGATCCCGTACCGAACGTCGTCATCGATCCAGAGCCCTTCCGCCGTCTTGATGCGACCACCGCGCCAGAAGCGGTGGTAGTGGAGGGAGACCAGGTGCTTGCCCACGCGCGAGGCACCGTCGCGATCGACACGCTGCTGGCCGACGTCGCGAAGGGGCGCCGCGGCGATCTCGGTGTATGGGGGCCGACGGTCGCAGTGACTGAGCCGGATTTGGTGGAGGTGATCACGCAGCGGGTCCAGTCGATGGATATGACCGCCATGCGTGATAGGGCTGTCCAGCGATTCTGGAAGCAGGCTCGCTTCTTCGAGCTGGCTGCGGCGCCAGCGAACCGGGTCCGCGAGATCGACCCGTCAAGGGTGCTGCAGCAGGATATCCTCACGCCGGACGGCAAAGTGGTCGCCCACGCGGGCCAGCGGTTGAACCCGCTAGAGAAGCTCCCTTGGCATTTCAGCCTGGTGGTGTTTGACGGCCGCAGTCCCGAGCAAATCGACCAGGTACGGAAGGTGCTGGCCGGGAGCCCCGGCAGGCAGTGGACGCTGATCACCACCGCAGTCGAGAGGGATGATGGCTTCAAGGATTTGGTCCGCATCCAGGACCAGCTGAACAGCCGGGTGTACCTCCTGCAGCCGGGCATGGTCGAGAACCTTGGGTTGGAGTTTGTGCCCGCGGTTGTCGAAGCCGTGAACGGCAAGCTGCGGGTCACCGAGTTCGCGACGCGACAATGACAGGGATCACCATGCTTAGAGGCTCTGTGCTCGCCCTCGCATTTCTGGCTGGGATTGTTGCCGCGGGTTCGCCGGCGGTGGCTGACACACCCGGCTGTCCCGATGCCAACCTGCTGAGTGGGAAGCTCGTCACCGATATCTGCTGGCGCTGCCTGTTTCCAATCCGGGTGGCAGGGATCAATATTGCTGGGGGGATTGCTGATATTCCGGAAAAGGCAAACCGCTCTTCGGTCTGCAGCTGTCAGGATCCGCTCGGAATTCCACAGCCGGGGATCACCTTTGGCATGTGGGAGCCTGCCCGGCTTATCGAAACTGTGCGGATGCCCGGTTGCTTGGCCACCCTCGGTACAAACGTTCTTTCGAACCTAGCAGACCGCCGTCAGATGGGCACGACCGGACATGGGGGGAACCAGAAGGGAGATCGCGGCTTCTACCATGTGCATACCTACGCCTTTCCGCTGCTATTCATCATGGATCTGTTCTTTCCCCAGAACTGCGTCGCGGACGGCTATTTCGACTTCGATATCATGTTCATGACCGAGTTCGATCCAACCTGGGATAATGACGTTCTCTCCTTCTTTCAGACATGGGAAGCTGCTGCGGTGGCAAACCCGCTGGCGCTCGCTGCGTGCGCTGCGGATTCGACTGCCGCCGCGATCCGACGGCCGGTGGATAGCCTGTTCTGGTGTGCTGGTTCTTGGGGCGCGCTTTACCCGTTTGTTGGGACGTTCAGCGCACATGGCGGGATGCCCGAGAACAGCAGCTTGCTGGCTGCTAGGTCGATCGCTGCTGGCCATCGTCGCGCGCTGTCCTGGCGCACTATGGGCACTGACGTCCTGTGCAAAGCAAAGATTGATCCGATCATAACTAAGTCACAGTACAAAATGAGCATGGTGTTTCCTTTGCCGGAAGCCAATGACGCTCATGTGCTCGGAGAAACGACGTTTCGATGGGGAGAACACAGAACAATTCCGGCGGTAGGGGAGGACTCGATTTACCTCCTCTACCGATGGAACGACTGTTGCTTCCGGTGAAGCAGGTTCTGACCGAAACGACAAAAGTGTCAAGCAAAGCGATGGGTGGCTGCACCGTGTAGCCGCCCCTCGGCTTGCGGACGAGGTGTGCTGACTGCCGCGTGATAGGGCGAAAAACCGATGACAAGAAACAAGATGTTGGTTGTCCTCCAGCGTGCTGGGCGTGCAGTGGTTTCAGCAGCTGTGGTGAGTGCCATGCTGTTGGCACAGCTCGAGAGCGTCGCGCATGCCGATGACATGATCAACGCCGGCCGTCGCGGACAGTCCTTCGCAACTGGAACGAGCCCTACTGGTCTGCTCGGAACAACCGATGACGCCGGCAACATCACGCTTTTTCCCGACAGCCAAGGCGCAAAGACGTACACGCCATCTCAATTGTTCGGTGACTACAACCAAGTAAACCGGTCATCCCTCGAGGGAGCGTGGAATTCAGACGGAGCGCTCAACCAACTGGGACAGGGTGCGCAAAATCGCCTGAGCACCGAAGACAGCAGTCCGGGAGCCGCCTATAGAACCCTGACAGGCGCTCAGCCAAACCTGCGCAATGGGCTTCCCAGAACAGACCCGATCTTCGGTGGCATCGACCACAATCTTAGTAATCCAAACCTCATGCGGAGTTTTGCCGACTGTTCGACAAGCACCCAGTTTCAGCTTGACCAAATCACGACACATTCGCCTGATATTCGGACCTGCGACCGGCCAGCGTCGTTCTCTGGGCAATGCACACTGTATCGCCAGCTCGTGGGAGGGATTCTCCGGCATACCGGAGGGCCGCTCGGTGTCGCATCCTGCGGTCCTGGCTGCATGCAGGTCTTCGTCGGCGAAATCGGCGATAATTATCGGCGAGCGACCTGCGGCATCTTCGAAACAGACACCACGGTGGATGTCATCTCCCCGGATGCTGTTCTCTCAGCAACCGTCGAGTATGTGAAGTATGACGACTACATGCTCTTCTCGATCAACGGCACCCCCTCCTGGGCGGGCCCGTACGGTGGCGACCGCCTGTCGGTGGAGGGCGGACGGGTGAGATACTCCGCTGCTGCGACCGGCGTGTGCGAGCTTTCCACGGAATGGGAGGCCACGCCGAATACCGATGTCACAAGTTGGTTCAAGAGCCGCCAATCGCTGCGGCTCAATATCAAGAACGCCGTCGGTGTGGCTGGTGAGGCCTATCTGCGTTTACGGATTCAATATGATCCGAACCTGATCGTACAGGAAGATGGCTGGGCGCCGCGCGAGTGCCTGACCAACGTCAACGCTGTTCGGGAGCTGCAATGTCCGGCGACCTATACCTGCAAGCAAATGCCGGCGCTGGATGCGCAAGGTTGCGCGATCGTGAATGGGGTCCCTTTGTGCGAAAGCATGTTCCCGGGCCAGCCGTTCCCTGGCATTTCGCCATTGTGCCAACAGGTCGACTTCAGCGCACAATGCGAGCCCAATGTCGGCCAGATGGAGCCGTGGACCGACACGTCAGGAAACGTCCATAATCCCTGGAACGAGGGCGGCACCGATACCTGCCAACCCTACACGACAAACCCAGCCTGTTCGCGCATCGAGACGCGATGCGTTGAAAACGCGACGCTCCCGTCAGGTGCCTGCACCGTTCGGGAAGAAGTCTACGACTGCGGCTCCAGCGCAACGTTGCCAACTGTTCGACAGGAAACGTCTTATCAGTGCGCGGGACCGATCCGCTGCTTAGGCACGGAATGCGTCACTCAGACCCGCGAGCAGAGCACAGACTTCGGCCGCGCCGCTGCCGCGCTTCATGCAGCCCAGTTCATGTCGGGAGACCTCGACTGCGGCACCGACGGTACACAAAGTGATGGCTCCGGCTGCATCGTCTTCAAGGGCAAGCCTTTGGAGTGCAAGCGCGCGGTAGGCGGCATTCAGAACTGCTGCCAGGATAACGCGCCTGGTGTGTCCGTCGGTCAATACATCAACATGATCTTCGCTGTGGGCCAGCTCGACACGGCTATCATGTCAATGGAGAGTACCAGCGCCATCCGGGGCTCATGGGAGGTGTTAAGAGAGCCGTTCGCGACCGCCTGGGACAACGTCCAGCAACCCCTCACTTCAGCTTGGAACAGCATTTGGGGCGGGACACAGGCGGAAGCCTCGGACGTGGCGGCAAATGGTCTGTTCGCGACAGTCCAGCAAACCCTGATGCAGAATGCGGCGCAGTGGACAGCTGATATCTTCGGCCAGGAGGCCGCCAACCAGATGTTCCAGGCTGTTGTGCGCGACGCCAGCGGAGAGATCGTCAGCGCCGGCGCCGCTATCCTGCCGGACGGGGCGGTGGCAGAGGGAACGATCGAGTTCGCAGGGTTAATGGCGGAGGCCGCCAGCGTATTGAGCTTCATCGGCACCGTCTACATGATCTATCAGATCACCATGATGTTGATCCAGATCATCTGGGCTTGTGAGCAAGCTGAATTCGAATTCATGGTGCAACGAAAGCTCAAGAACTGTCACTACATTGGATCGTATTGCAAGACAAAGGTGCTCGGCGTCTGCATCGAACGACGGGAAGCTGGGTGCTGTTTCACCAGCCCGCTCAGCCGCATCATTCAAGAGCAGGTTCGTCCACAGCTCGGGAAGACCTGGGGCACGGCACAGCAGCCGACGTGCGAAGGTCTGCGAGTTGACGAGATCGGAAAGATCGATTGGAGCATGGTGAATCTCGACGAGTGGCTCCAATTGCTTGCGGAATCTGGTCGGTATCCCACCAACGCGACCTTGAATGCCGACAGTCTGACCGGCAGCGGTAACCCGCTAGCATTGCCGGGCCGCGAGGACGCTGCCAGCCGCGCTACCAAACGCCTCCAGGGGCTCGACGTTACAGGGATCCGCTCGCAAGCCGAGCAGGAGATGCTTGATCGACAGCCTCACTGATCCGGTAAAGGCTGACTGGCGCTCGCCACGAACTCCACTGCCGCGGCCGGCCGGCCGTACCGGCGGCGATCCAGCTGCTGGTCAGCACCGATAACGTGTTGGCCGCGCTGGTTCCGGCGTGCGCCTCGATCGCCACCACCGCGGCGGCCGAACAGCCGGGTCGGCGATGATCCTGCTGCCCGTCGGCGCCGGCGGCGGCGCGCTGGCCGGCTTGGTGCTGGCGCCCGTGCCCAGTTGCACCACCGCGGCGGCCGGCCGGCCGGGCCGGGGGTGATCCTTCGGCCGGTCGGCGCTGACGGCGCGCTGGCCGAGCTGCTGCTGGCGGCCGTGCCCAGCCGCACCACAGCGGCGCCCGACCGGCCGGGCCGGTGGTGATCCTGCTGCTGGTCGGCGCCGGCGGCGTGCTGGCCAGCCTGGTGCCGGTGCGCGTGTCCAGCTGCACCACCGCGGCAGCCGACCAGCCGGCCAGCCCCGATCCTGCAGCTGATCGGCGCCGGGGGCATGCTGACCGGCCTGGTGCTGACGCGCATCTCGACCTCCACCACCGCGGCGGCCGACCGGCCGAGCGGCGATGATCCTTCAGCCGGTCGGCGCCGCCGGCGTGCTGGCGGTGCCGCCGGTCAGCCTGGTGCCGGTGCGTGTGTCCATCTGCACCACCGCCGCGGTCGGCCGGTTGGATCAGCAACGACGCCGATCTTCCGCGCTTCACAGGTTGGAGCTTTAGCCGTTTGAGCGGCACCAACGGTGACAAGAAGGCGAAGGCCTAGCTCAGCACGGGCATGGCGGGGGGCGTCACCACAGTCTAAACTGGAAGCTGCCTCAAAGCGGCAACCGGCAATCAGAGGGCGCCGCGAAGCGGTAAGGTTCGCGATGTTGGAGAGCTATGGAATGAAACGGGTCAAGGGAGCCGTGCTGATCGCTTGCCTGCTGGCGGGCTGCACAACGACACAACGGGGGCCCACATCGGGGGAAATGGCAACGCAAAGCGTTGGGCCAAAATCCGCGGCTTTACAGGTCGCTGAGGCGGGTGGTATCGGCGGCCTTCAGGATATACCGTCGGAGGTCTTCCATCGCAGCAAAGTCGAGGCGGCTCAACAGAATAGACCGCAAGCGGCGATCTTGAACGGGATTAGCGGCCCGGGGATGGCAATCGGTGGCTATATCACGCCGCCGCCCGGCTTTACACCTGGGGCGGCCTTGGGACTCGGTCTTCTCTCGTGGCTCAGCAGCCCTCCTGTACCACCACCTGCTCGGTTCACGACCCGCGTTCTAGTTTGGATTCCTGCGGAGATGGCAGGATCGGCAGATCAAGCTCAAGCATGGGCCGACCAGGAATTTCGGACAGCGGTGCTGAGAGCTATGCACTTAACTGACCTCGTCGAAAAAGAGGGAGTGTTCCGTCCGCTCTTGGCGTCTGAGACACGGTTTAGGGTCTTGGCAAAACCGGATTGCCCGCCAGTGACCGAGGGGCGGCGCGACGCCTATGATGCCGCCTGCAGCGGTACGCTCGTGACGAAGCTCCTCAATGCCGACATTGATCTGCTCCGGACCAGCAGCTCGCCACCGGCTGTGCTTGGGCTGCCCCAATCTGCACGCGGCCCGTTGCTGGTCCTCCCGCAGACCAGCGGCCTATTTCGAGAGTGGCTGAAGAAGCGAGATAACCTGCGACAACTCGCCAAGGAGCTGCCACCGTCGTTCGCCATTTACCTGCCGCCGATTCAAAACGATTTGCCGGTGGTCCTGCATGGACAGGACTCATGGCTCTTTGTCGCTCCAGAGAACAATACAGCCACGCTGTGACGGCAGAGCCCTGACAACTCGACGGCCTCGGTCATGCTCTTGATTGGCCGGGCCGTCGGAGTGCGGGATTAGTTCCCGGCCATGATGATCTTGATGGGACCGGTAACGCGCCGCTGGTGCGCTCGTCGCTCATAGAGCACGTCACGCCGACCAGAATGAACCAAAGGCCAAGGAAACAGTGATCGGGAACGGACATTAATAATACTGAAAACATCAGGGCACGACTGCCAACAGGCGGCTGAATGATCTTGCTAGAATCACCATAATATTGATCTTCGCGTTGTTTTTTACTTGAATGGTGGGGAGAAGGCGAACTATAACGCCGATGTCGATCATTCCTCATCAACCCCACCAATAGAGGACACCATGATCCGCGTCATTTCATTGAAGAACCTGCGCCGCTCTGACCGCAATGTTCGCATTACAAAAATTGAAACGGACATCGGAAGCTTGGCTGCTGATATCCTCGCTCGCGGGCTTCTTCAAAACCTTGTTGTTATTCCGGCGCGAGGCGACCGGGCAAAGTATGACGTAATTGGCGGAGGCCGGCGTCTTGCAGCTCTAAATTTGTTGGCTTCGCAAGGCCATATCGATGGCGAGTTTCCGGTCCCGTGCGTTGTACGCGATGCTGCTGAAGCTGAAGAGTGCAGCCTTGCAGAAAATGTCCAGCGGGTCGAAATGCACCCTGCTGATGCATTTCAGGCGTTCGCCGCTTTGGTCGCCCAAGGCAAGAGCGTGGAAGATATCGCCAAACGCTTTGGACTGCCGCAGCGAGTCGTCAATCAGCGACTGAAACTTGGGCGTCTCTCGCCGCGCCTCTTGGAAGAATACCGAAATGGAAAGATCACCCTCGAGCATTGCGAAGCCTTCACTCTGACCGACGACCACGGCATGCAGGAAAGCGTGTACGACGCTCTGTCAAGGTCCTACAGCCTCTATCCGCATCATATACGGCAACATCTGACGACGGAGAGGGTGCCAGTGAGCAGCAAGCTCGGCATGTTCGTCCTGGATGCTTACACGAAGGCAGGGCACCCCCTGACCACAGACCTTTTCGCCGAAGACGGCAGATACCTCGACGACCGGCAAGCGGTGATAAGCATAGCCGAAGGGAGGCTACAAGCCGAATGCGAGCGTCTGGTGCAGGAAGAAGGATGGGCCTGGGCGACGCCTCTATTGGAATACGACTACGCTGCCATAGCGGCAACCCGCCGGGTGGTGCCCGATACGGTTCCGGAATTGACCGACGAACAGGAGGCGCGCCGTCTCGCCTTGGTGATCGAGCATAATACGATCCTGAGCCAGTACAGGCCCGATTTGACAGCGGGCCGTCCTGGTGGTGGACCAGCACTCCCCTTCCTAGACGGGGACACCGGCGATTCAACTACTGATGATGCGGACAGCGGGGCGGAATGGGAAGACCACTGCCCCGTCTGCGATGTCCCTCTGTCGAGCGACGCCGATAGTCGGTTTCACCCGTACTGCTCCGCCGAATGCCACGCTGATGCTGGAGATGAGTTTGTGGACAGCGATGATGACCAGAGCACCATCGCTCCGGTGCAGAGCCAAGAGATCCCGCAAGCTGATCTCGACAGGATGTCAGCCTTGAAGCGAGAAATTTCCGAAATCGATCTTCTCACCGAGCCTGTGCATAGCGCCTCCTTGAAGGCGCGAAGTGGCTGCTGGGTGCTGATCGGTGCCGACGGGAACCTAGATGTGCGCGCGGGTTACGCCCGCGACAGGGAGGTCACCGCTGGCCAAGACGCCAGCACTGGCGTGCCCGCTTCGGCTAGACACGGGCAAACAGGTGAGAAGCGGTTCTACAGCGCGGCGTTGGCACGCGACCTCGCGGCTCACCGCACCCAAGCGTTCCAAATTGCGCTTGCTGGCTGCCCCAGTCACGCCCTGACGTATCTGCTCTACACTCTGTGGGCCAAATTGGATCCCTCCTGCTGCGCCCGCTCGGCGTCAACAATCAGCGGCCACCCGGCACTGGTATCGCACTCGATCACGCCGATGAACAACACCGCTGCCGCTCTGGCGCTCGCCGCCATCCGGAAGCGGCTGTCAGCCCAACTGGCGCAAGGGGAGATGCAAAGCGACTTGGACCTTTATCTCGCAATCCATCGTCTGTCCGAACAGGACCGTGGCGAATTGCTTGCCTATCTTGTCGCTCTCACTGTGGCAGTGGATCTTCGTGAGCATGGTAGCGGTCACGACGAGGTGGTCGAGTACATCGGGGGCGTGACCGGAGCTGACCCAGCACAATGGTGGCGTCCGACAGCGGCCGATTTCTTCGGACGAGTTTCTAAGGATTATATCATGTCCAATATTCAGGTCCTGGGACGCGGTGCGACCCTCCTGGCGGGGAAAAAGAAGGCTCAAATGATGCCACTCTTGGACAAGTGGTTTGCCAGCCCAGAAGATATTAGGCAGGCTGACTTCGGACCTGCGGCCAATTCGAACACACCGCTTCCTCCTGAAGTCGTCTCTTCCATTAAATGCTGGTTGCCCGTTGGTATGTCCTTCACATGCGATAACGTTGTGGAGAATGTTACACCCGATCAGCGGTCAACCGCAGCCTAGTTGCTAACGGGCGCGCGCGCCGTGGGGTGTGCGCGCCCATTCGGGAACATTCTGCGCGAGCCTGTCGCGGCTGCTTCTTCCACAAGGTAAGCGTGACGAACGCCATCACCTTTCGGATTGCATAGCACTGGCAGTTGTGCATCTGCTGAACCTCCCAGATTCGCACAGGCGGATACGGGAGCGTGCGGGAAGCCCTGCACGAAAAAACCTTGGCATCAACCCGTAACAGATGAAATGGTTGGCGACGATGAAGTTTGTAACGCGCGAGAAAGTTGAGAAGCTCATTGCTCTGGGAGAAGTGCATGCATCAGGCACACTAAAAGCATGGCAGGGGAAGTTTCCTGGAAGCGTAGCGAACCTGAATGACGGCACGGACCTGAAAACGGTAGAGGAAATCGGTAAAGTACCAAGCTGGTACGACCTTCTTGAAGCTGTTGCGATGCTAAAGCCTCCCGCCCAATCTGAATTGCACGCGCTGCTTTGCCTTGGCATCGGATGGTCCCAAACGTGGGCAGATGCAATGGCGCGGGTTCAACGTCAAGAAAACCAGCTGAGCACCATGGAACTTGCTGGCTTCTCCAGCTTCGGGCAGCGCCTCAAAGCAGGTCTGGCAAAGTTCGACGAGGAGACGGCGGCTCGCGCCTGACCGGTCGAGCTGCAGCCCGCCGGCGGCGCGGCGCCGATCAGCACCAACCCGGCCACCGGCCGGTCGGCACCGCCCCGGCGGGCGATCCTGCTGCTGGTCGAGCTGCAGCCCGCCGGCGGCGCGGCGCCGATCAGCACCAACCCGGCCACCGGCCGGTCGGCACCGCCCCGGC
>NZ_VTTO01000017.1:0-20946 GCF_008364825.1 Azospirillum sp. B21 | reverse complement strand
TCCTGCTGCTGGTCGAGCTGCAGCCCGCCGGCGGCGCGGCGCCGATCAGCACCAACCCGGCCACCGGCCGGTCGGCAAAAATTTTGCGCATTCAGTAAATGCGCCGGTACATCCCGACCCGATCTGGAAACCACTTAAAATGACAAGCCTGTGGTTTCCCAGCCAGGATGAAAGCTGCTCGTCCGCCAAAGGCCCGTCAAAGCCGGTATCCTCTGGCCTCCATAACCTCGACAAGTTCCATATCGGAAAAGAGACGCCAAACGTCTGGCCGCCGCCTCATCTCGGCCACAAGAACTTCATCGGTGACGGCCTCTAAACTGAAGCATGAAACGCCCTGGCTCGGATGGGGCGTCGATTGCTTCTGGTGCGAGGAAGCTTCAACTAAGAGGTTCGCTGACAGGTGGCGAGCGGTCACCAATGCCATACTGACTGCCTCGCGCAGCTGAAGGAAGTCGCGGGTCCAGTTTGCGACTTTTTTCTGCGCAAGGAGCGTTCCGTTTGGCTGCAAGACGTAAGCCGTACCAGTATAGACCGGCTGGGTAATCGTCCCGGCAGGCGCCTTCTCCACAAGCACGGCACCGATCGGAAGATCGTGCGCGCCGGAATCGAGGAACGCCCCCTCGAACGCATGACCGTCACGCTTCGACAGGTCGACACTCGTCACGTGCTTCCACCAACCGGCAGGCATGCCGATTACGACAGAGCGTACGATTTCAATCCTCAGACGCATCGACAGGGCTCCATAGGTTCGGTGGTAAGGGGGGGTTCTATGCGGCAACGGCCGGCTCCGTAAGGAAGGCGTAAAGAACGGCGTTGACCACCAGGAGGTCCTGAGCTCTGGTGAGCGCCACATAAAGCAGGTTCAGCTCATCGTCGTATGTATCAGGATCTTCTTGCTTTATCCGGTCATCGACCTCTTTGAAGTCGGCGGCCAAGCGAACTGCGGGCCACTGCCGCCCTTTGGACTTGTGGATGCTGCTGAGCACCAAGAACGCTTTCTGTTCGTCGGTGTGTCGTTCCTTTAGATCGGTGAGCAGGTCCGGAATGTCATGGCCGTGGCCCTCAACCAATCGGGCAAGGAAACGCAACTCAACCGCATCGACCGCCTCGCAATAGTCCTTCAGCTCCTGCCAACTGTCGAATTGAGCGAGTTCCTCGATGTGGCGCTGGGGCTTGCCGTCCGACCAAAGAGAATAGGCGCCCTGGACGAGCTTCATGATCTCGTCAAGACCGCCAACGACGTGAAAGGGATGCTCGCTGGTAATTGCCTCTGCAAATAGACCGGCGTTGGTGCGGCAGAGACAGGTATGCGGACGCATGATGGTGCCGATAACGACACGGCTTGCTCGAGCGGGGTTTCCGACCAGGCGCTGATCGGGGAAGTCGATTTTACGAGCGAGGACGCGGTTGGCGGCCTCGGCGATCGTTGCTCCGAACCTCCAGCTCTGGGTGAGTGGATATTCTGGCGCGGTGATCTGGCGCATCGCGTTGACCGCTCCACGGAAGCGATAGAGCTGCTGGTGCCGATCGCCACACCAAATGGTCGGGATGCCTTGCCGCTGGATCGCATCAACCATCACCGCGGAGCCGTCTTGGGCTTCGTCATAAAAGACGTAGCGGGGCCGGCCAGGCAGGGGCCGATCAGAAAGGTGGAACATCTTGACGTAGTAGTCATGGAGGATCGGACAGTCACCCTTCTGTGCGGTGATCTGTGACCAGAGGTCCTGGGCCAGCGCCGCGATCTTCTCGGTTTCCTCGACGGCGCCGGCGGCGGCGGCATGGTGAGGCAGGATCGTACGGTCAAGCGACTGGCAATACCGGTCGACTGTCCGCAGGACGAGGTGCCCGAGCTTTGCTGCTGCGATGTCAGAGCCGAAGCCTAGCCGTTGTGCCGCCGTTCGCGGTGGGATGCGCTTCGTGATCCTTTTCTGGAACCGGGCCATCTCCATGGCCCGAAATGCTATGCCATGAGAGGTGAGGCAGAGGACATGCGCGGAGTTGAAGCGACGTTCGGCATCGGTGCGCATCGCAGTGTTGAAAGCGTTGTAGAGTCCGCCGGGGCCAAGGGCTTCCGAAGACAGCACCAGAAGCTCGGTCTTGCCAGCCCCGGCAAACGCATTGGCTTTAGCTGATTCACGGCGTCGAGCGGCCTCGATAATTGCGCGCATCTCCTGGGTGGGCTGGTGCTTTCCCATGTGTCTCAAATACCCGCGGTTCGAAAGGGAAGGGGAGATTAGCGGTTGGGCGCTGCGCGCTTGCGCCGGAACTGAGCTGGGTCGTCGAAACGACCGGCCCAAAATCCGCGTCCGGTCAAACGGGCAACCGCACCCAAGGCGACATAGTCGCGGCTGAAGGATTCGTACGGATACGCCCATCCCTCCGATACCATCCGAGCGGAGAGGTCGATCGGGCCCACGCGGCAGAGGCCGACCGGACGGTGAGGACGGTGGCGAGTATCCACGTCACGGATCTCGCACTCGGTGAGCACTGAGCCAGTGAGGCAGATTCCATGCATATTCGCGTAGGGGCAGGGACGCTCACGGCCACCGATCAGTTCAGCCAGGTGACGCGTAGCCGCGCGACCGCACTCGAAGGCCGCTCCCTGACCGTCGAGGCAGGATTGGTCGTTTTCTGGAGCATCGATGCCGTAGAGCCGTATGTGGACTCGAGCGCCGCTGTGGTTCACCTCAATGGTGTCGCCGTCCAGGACGCGCTGAACTTCAGCGGTGATAAACTCACCACGTGTCCACTGATGCGGGTCAGCGGCGGCCGGCTTGGTGAGGACAGCAATCAGACAGGCGACGAAGGTCTTGATCAGGCGCTGCATGGGCTGGCTCAGCGGTAAATGGCCGACCGTCAGGCGCAAATGCGAACGCTGAAAATAGCAAAGGCGGCCAATGGCCGCCTTCACCACGAGAGGAGAGCATGAACGATGCTTCCTATCAACCCCAGCTCCGACACTAACTGCCTCTGACGGTGCCTGTCAATGGGATTATGCGGCGGTCTTGGCGGCGGTCCTCACAGGAGCATCACCCGCGGTTGCGGTCACGTCCGGCTCATCGTGCGCATTCGCCAGCGTCGCTCGAGCGACCGTCGACGCCGGCATTTCCGTCACGACAACCTGTTCCGAAACAGGGTCGGTGGCGACTGCATCATCGACCGGAGCATCGGCCGATCCATCCGTCGGAACCTCTGCAACGGATGCGGTTTCTGCAGCCTTGTCATCGGGCGCGGCGGAGCTGGCCGCCGTCTCGGCGAGTTCGGCCGCGACGTCCTCCTCCTTGCCTTGCCGCCGCGCCGCGTCGCGAGCGCGGGTCTCGATTTCGTTGATCTGCCCCGCAAGCGCCAGCACCTGTCCGGTCGAGCCCTCCTGCGCCTCATGCCGCTGCGTGTCGCTGAGCAGCTCGCAGAGCCACAACCCTTCCACCAGGTTCATGTGCTTGTCGAGAAGCTGGATCAGCTCCAGGTACCGGCGGGCGTGTGGGCTGCTGATCTGGACCGTTACAGGGGTTGGCCGCGTGAAGCTCAGCTTAAAGGCGGCACCCGAATCCTCCAGCAGCTTGGTGAGACGGGCGTGATCGGCTTCGATGGCCTTCTTCACCTCGTCAATTCGGCTGAACACCACCGCGAGAACATCGTCGACCTCCTTGGGTTTGGCGATGTGTCGCAGGATGACCGAGATCGTATAGAGCGAGCGCATCACCCGGAACAGAGCCCGCTCTTGGACATACTGGGCTTGCTGGGACTGAAGGGTCACCTCCAGTTCGACGACGGCGATCGAGCGCGGTGCCCGGCGGTTGTTACCTCTGTCCTGAGCCTCGTTCTCACGACGTCGCGGTCCGCGTGGCCCGCGGTTGGAGTTTTGTCCGCGGCCGTCGCCGCGAGCTGCTGGGGTCGGTGGCATGCGAAAGCCCTCTCGTCACGAAACGTCCGGATTTTAGTCGAGCCGCGCTCGCCGGGCGTGCCAGCACGGCGAAAAAAAAGTGCGGTATTGTCGGCAGGGTTGGTTCCGCCGGGAGCACGCCGCGAAAAAGCGAGCACATTGTGGGGGTGACAGGCGCGTGACGTTGAGACACAATGTCCGCCTATACCTCGACCGCGATCCACACGGATCGTTGTCGTTGGTCAGTGTCCAAGGCAGCACCTCGGGCACTGGCTTGGGACCGTAGCGAATGCTGCGATCCCACTTGGTGGCAACACCCGGGGAACGTCCCCCGTCAACAACGTCATGTGGTGTGAGAACGGCCTCGCCGTTCCTATGAACCATGCCCCGCCGGGGAGGCTTTCATCCCCGGTCCTGGGGATAAATTTGCCCTCTTCCTGGCCGGTCGCTCAACGATCAGGATGAGCCATGTCAAATGACCAGAAGATGCTGGCCATCATGAACATCGTGGCCAGTTACGTGGGTCTGGGCAGCTCTGAGCAAAAAGCGTCATATTGCAAAGCTCACTTCAACCTTCAGAAGGTTGGTGTTGAATGCAAGAGCGCCAGCAAAATTCTGGCAGAAGCTGACGTTTTCGCTTCGAGGCGACTCACGCCGAAGCACTGATCTTTCCTTCAACCCCAGACGGAGAGCATCACATTGAAAGCGCATGCATGCGCGTCCGCTCACCAGCCCGCTCAAGGGAAGGAGCGAACATGACTTACTGTCTCAATCAAGCCACCCTTCTTGGTTTCATCGGTGAACCACCGATGATAATCGACGCGATTGGTGGTCGCATCGGCCTCATGCGGCTTTGCACCATCGAACGCTGGTCGGCCAACGACCAGGCACGCGAGCGAGTTCAGTGGCACACCGTCATCTGCCGCGCCGACAAATATCTGCCGCTCTTCGAGCATGGCCTCCTGGCCGGGCAGATGGTCCTCGTGCGCGGTCAGCTGGAGCATCGCTCCTATACTGACGGCAAGGCATTGAAGGAGCGTTGGGTGTCTGAGATCGTCGTCCATTCGATTGGCGGGACGATCATCGGATGTGGCGAAGATGCCGGCACGATGCAGGGCCTCGCATCGTGCATGAACGAGGTGGTCCTCGTAGGCAAATTGGGCAACAAGCCCAAGGCCCATGAATTTGAAAATGGCGGACGAAACTGCGTCGTGCGTTTGGCGACGTCGGAGCGGTTCAAGGGTGGCGGTCCCAACGGGGAAAAGGAGCGCGTTCAGTGGCATACAGTAGTATGCCGCAACGAAGCACTCGTCCCCTTCATGACCGGCAGCCTCGACAAAGGGTCGTTTGTGGTGGTGCATGGACAGGTCGAGTATCGGCCTGTCGGCGCAGATGGTGGACTGGTCACCGAGGTGGCTGTTCGACCGTTCAGCGGGAGCATCATCGGCTGCGACCGCTCAGCCGGATCCAACCGCGGTGCGCCGGTCCCATTCGCTCGCAATCCTGGTCTTTCGACCGGGCTTGCCGGCCGATCGCGGACATGGCGTTCGGAGCGGCAAGACCCCGATGCCGACGATGATGAAGTTGGCGAAGCGCCGTTCATCCCATCGGTAGCGGTGGCCTAAACTCACCGCTCCAGCGGTCACGTTCTTCCAAAATCCCAAATCTCCCCGACGGGGCGCGATCCCCGGTAGGGGAGGTGCGTCTGCGCGGGGGGAGCCTATCACCCCCATAGGAGAGCAGACGATGGCTTCGAATTCGAGAAAGCGTGGAGATAACAAGGACACGGGAACGTCGTTGGTTCCTGGCCAGCCGCGTTGGCAGCTGCCAAGCATCGCGCGAGACCATTATGGTCTGAACGAAGCACAATGGCAGCTGCTCATCGACAATCTGTATCCTTCGGCGAATACGTTGGATGGAGTGCTGTTGGCGCTTGCCTACTGCAAGGCTAATAACCTCAACATCTGGCGAAAGCCGGTGCACATTGTCCCGATGTGGTCCAAAGCAAAGAGAGAGTATGTTGAGCAGGTTTGGGAAGGATACAATTCGTTCCTGACCATCGCGCACCGTACTGACTCGTTCGCTGGTATGGATGAACCGGAGTTCGGCCCTGACAAGACCGTGACCTTCACAGCAAAATTTGAGAGAAGGAACTCCAACGAGCCTATCGAGCGTCAAGTCACGGTTACTTATCCAGAATGGTGTGTTGTCCGGGTCTATCGTCTGACGAAGAACGGACGCTTCCCGTACCCTGGAAAGGTTCACTGGCGTCAGACGTTCGCAACCACCTATACAGTAGATGGCAATGAATTTCCTACGGAGATGTGGATTAAGCGTGCACACGACCAGTTGGCAAAATGCGCAACTGTCGCGGGGCTACGTCTCGCTTTTCCTGAGGAAATGCCCGCCTATTGCGCGGAGGAGATGAGCGGCCGTGTAATCGACGATGTCGACTACACCCGCTCTGTCGGAGCCGCGGTGCCGCCCCAAGCAGCGGTAAACCCCTTCGACAATATTCCTTCCTACACCGACGCCGGAGTTCCGGAACAGACCCGCAAGCTGATCGCAACCGCGTGTGAAAACGCGCTGCGCGCCGGCGTGTCGGCTGCCTGGGATCAATCGGCGGAGTGGGTGTTGAAGCGGTTCAGTGGCGACAGCAACACGGTGGGCTATGCACTCACCATGCTGAAGCGCTGCCGCGATGAAGGGATCGTCCCCTCGGTGAAGCCGACGGTGCAAGCTTCAGCAGCACCGGCATCGGCGCCAGCGCCAACGGCCACGCGAGAAGAGACGGTGACAACTGGGGAAGCGGCCAAGCCGGTGGACCTGTTCGGCACTATCCCTGAGTTTGACGAAGCGAAGGTTCCCGACAAGACCAAGCGGACCGTTGTCCAGGCCTGCCGGAATGCCCTCCAGGGCAACACCGATCAGGTATGGGCGCAGGCCGTCGCGTGGGTTCGGGAGAAGTACGGGGAGTCCCAGGATCGATTGGGCTTTGCCCTCTCGCTCCTGCAGGCGGCCTGGACCTCGGGACAGGTGCCGGAAGTCAGCATGTCGGAGAATACTCCGCCAAGCGATCCGGCACCGAGCGCGCGCGACCAGGTTGCCCAGGAGCTGTTCGGGCATCTGCCAGAGTTCGACCTCTCGCAGGTCCCGGACAAGACCAAGCAGAACGTCGCTGCCGCGTGCGAGAGCGCCCGGAAGGGCAACGTGGAGGCAGTCTGGATCGAGGCTATCTCGTGGGCAAACAAGACCTACGCGAAACACCCCGACCGGCTGGGCTACGCGCTCTCCGAGCTGTACGCCGCCTGGACGTCGGTAACGCCGGGTTGATGAGGTGCACCATGAACATGCGCCAA
The DNA here is from genome assembly GCF_008364825.1 of Azospirillum sp. B21. Classification (GTDB taxonomy): domain Bacteria; phylum Pseudomonadota; class Alphaproteobacteria; order Azospirillales; family Azospirillaceae; genus Azospirillum. Next base: position 13,704 of record NZ_VTTO01000017.1, on the reverse strand, counting down.
ATCGTGGCGGGGCGCCCCCCCGCCATCATCCGGCTTGCCGTCGCCGCGGCTGCTATTCCCGACCAGGGGAAACGGCAATCGCGGACGCGTGCAGCGGTGTCTTTGGCCGTTGGCCTTGGACATCCGCTTCCCGCGGACTTTCCCATCCTCGTCGAACGCATATCCGTCGCCTCGGACTTTGATCCGAAGCAGACACTTGAAAATCTCGTGAAGATTTGATGCGGGCGGTCCCATGAGGACCGCCCATCCCCTATCACCCCCAATTGAGAGAAGAATTCCATGAGCAAGACCTTCACGTCTGACGATCGCGACACGACGGTCGCCGCAGCGCTGCACTTGGCTGGCGTTTGCGACAAGTCTCAGGTTAAGCCGCTCGCCAAAAAGGCACGGCAGTTCACGCGCGGAAACAACGGCCCGAGCGAAAAGCACGGCATGAGCTTGCAGCGCTACTTCGACCTGAAGGACGGCAAGCTCGACAGTCGCTTCTACGTGTGATTCAGCTGGACTCACGCAACCGAACTAAACTCCGGACAGCACGCGCGGGCAGAATGAACGGCTGCTGCGCGCGTTGCATCTGGGGCTAATGCCCCGCTGCGGGACGATCGTCTCGCGGCTCCCTGGAAAGCTATCAACCCCCATTGTGGCGGGCCTCCCCGCCAAGGGGTGAGGTCCGCCTTCGAGGTGAGCCATGACCAATCGCAACTGGAAAATCTCGACGTTTCTTGCCGAGTTTCTCGGTCTCCTGATGCTGATCGGATCGCTCTATGTGGGCATCTGCATCGTCGGCGGCGCCTATCTCGAAGCGCGCCATAGTGCACCGGTGACGGCCTGCGCCGTCAACGTCACCACACCGAACAAGTGCTGAAAGGAGCCATGATCATGACTCGGCTGACCGTCGTCCAGGCCAAGCTCTATCGTGCGCTTCTCGCGCGGAGATTTGGCAATATGACCATCCTGCCTGGTCCTGAGGCACAGGCATCCGGTCAAGAGACGCTGCATGATGGCACCAACCTCTCATGGTCGATCATTCTTGATCGCACCTCTGGAAGCTGGGTGCTGAAGTGCTTCGTCAATGGACTGGAGACAATAACGAAGAAAGACTGCTATCTCGGATACATCGACTATGAAATATCCGACTTTATTGAAGGCGAGTTCCACAAACTGCAGTGTCGTGAGGATGCAGAAGCTGCCGCGGCCGCGAAGGAGGAGAAACGTATCCGCAAGGAAGCGTTCCTAAAAGAACTCTCAATCGCGTCCGATGAAGTGGTGCTTAGGCACTACCTTAAGGCTATTCGGGCCACACGCCGTGCAGATGAGCGTGAAAGTGAGTGGGACTGGCATCCGGCCTACACAGGCCCTGATGATCCTGGCCGGGAATATTACGAGAATGCTGCAAGGGCTGCTCGGAGGCGCGAAGAGACCTTCGAGAGCGAGTTGCGGCGTCGCGGAGTACTACCGAGCCTCGAGACCATCAACGGCCTGCTGAGGTTCTTCGATGAACACGCTCCGGAAGGTCCCTGCCGGTCGGAAGGCATTCTGGACGACGATCTGATTCCGTATTGAACCACGGGATTGGGACCCGCCGTTCCGAGAAAAACGAGCGTTCCTATTGATCCCCCCGCCGGGGCGCGTGCCGCCCTGCAAGGGCGGACTGCGCCTGGCGCGAAAGCGCACAGGAGGGCGCTTATGACCTTCAAGGCAAGAGACCTACGTCAGAACACACCTGAATGGGCGCAGTGGCGCGGCGAAGCCGGCGTCGTGTCTGCTTCACAAGCTGCTGTGCTGATGGGTGTCGGTTATCAGACACTGAACCAGCTCTATCGGGAGCGCATGGGCATCAATCCAAGTGAACCGGAGAACCACTTTATGCGGTGGGGCCGGGAGCATGAGGACGACGCCCGGATGGCTTTGGAGGATGTGCTGGAGACAGCATTCCTCCTTCCCTTATGCGTCGAACACGGGGAGCACCCGCTCCTTCGTGCCAGCCTCGATGGATGGGATGGTGCTCATCCGTGCGAGATCAAGTGTCCAAGCGATTCGGTGTTTGCCGATGTGCTTGCCCTTGGCACGGATAGCGAAGGGTACCGGCGGTACTTTCCGCAGGTGCAGTTTCAGATGCTGGTGACGGGCGCTCAAGCGGCGTTCCTGTTCTTCTGGCGCCCCGACGATCAGAAGCTTTTCCGCGTGGAGCGCGACGATGACTATCTCGCGCAACTGCTCGACCGGGCGCTGGACTTTAGCCGGCGTCTGCTGGAGGCGGATGAGCCGCCGGTAGACCCCTCACAGGATGTCTACCGACCGACCGGCGGTGAGGTGGCCGAATGGACCCGCCTGACCGAAGCCTACAAGGCGAAATCCGCTCTGGCCGACGCTGCAAAGGCTGACGTTGCGCGGCACGAAGCGGAAATGGAAGCGCTCAAGGCGCAGATGGTGAAGCTGAAGGGCAACTTTGCCCGGGCTTCGTTCAATGGCGTCGATATCACGTCGTCAACGTCCATGCGGCTCGATACGAAGAGACTTCGCGCCGAGCTGCCGGACGACTTCCTCCGGAAGTACGAGAAGCCGAGTGAATCGGTCCGCATTACGGTGCGCGCAGACAATCCGGCTTCAGCAACGGCGATCGACTCCGCTGCAGCCTAGAGTCCCATCAACAGATCAAGAGCGCCTTTCACCTGGTCAGCTGGCCGGGCCGGGGGCGCTCGCCCTATCACCCCCAAGAATATGAGAGAGAGCAAATCATGACGATGATGACCCGCGTTGAGGACAACATCCCCGCGGCCCATACGGGCGTGATCGCGAAGGAAGAGACAGCATTCGAACTGATCGGCAGCGAGCAGGACATCGACACCTCGGTGTTCGGTCGTCCTGGCGCGACCGTGACCGGGTTTAAACCGGGTCACTTTCGTGTGCCGCAGATCAAGGCGTACTATCACTTCCCGGCCGATCTCCTGGAGGACTTCTGCGCCTTCTGGGAGGTGAACGACGGTGGCGAGGGCTTCCTGCTGTTCGGCGATGCCGGCGTTGGAAAGACCTCGTTCGCGGAGCAGTTCGCAGCTCGGATCAACGCCCCCTTCTACGAGGTGGTTGGTGATCGCGACCGCGTGCTGGATGATTGGATCTGCACGATCCACATGACGAACGACGGTGCCAAGCCGGTTCTAGGTCCCCTGGCGCTGGCTGTGAAGTTCGGAGGCATTCTGTGCATCAACGAGGGCGACAAACTGCGCCCCGCGGCGAGACACGGTCTGCACTCGATCCTCGAAGGCATGCCGCTCGTCATTCCTCAGCTCGGAAACAAGGGAGTCATCCGCCCCCATCCGTATTTCCGTCTCGTGATGACCGGGAATAGCGGCGGGTATGGTGACCAATCGGGCATGTACCAGGACAGCAACCGCTTCGACCTCGCGACACTTGATCGCTTCGTCAAGCGGCGGCTGGACTACCTGCCCGCCAATATCGAAGAGCAGGTGATCCTGCAGGCCTACGAAGAGTTTCCGGAGGAGCTCGCGCCGATGGTGGTCAAGCTGGCCAACAAAGTTCGCGAGCAGTTCCGGAACGGCACATGGGCTTGTACCTTCTCTCAGCGTGCGGTCCTGCGCTTTGTGCGCTGGATCATCATCCACGCCGATAAGAAGGATGCCACCGGCACCCATTGCGGCCTTGCGCGCGCACTCGACCTCGCCCTCACCGAGGGCCTGGATGAGGATGTTCGCAAGGCGATCCATGAACACGCGAAAGACGTGTTCGGCAATTGGTGGACCCTGGGAGCGGCGAATGTCTAACCGCTTCCTCCTGCTCAGATTCACCCACCAGACGGGACGTCTGGCGGGTAGATCGAACGACTGGGCGATCGCAGTCATCGGTGACGCGATCGAGATCCGAACCGGGCGAACCGGCGAAATCCTGACGCGACGGCCGTTGCTCCGGACAAACTGGTCGATGCCCACTGCCAGCGATGAAGCTGACAAGCGATGGAAGGAGCAGATGCAGCAATCCTACGAGATCGTGGGACACTGCAGCTTCACTCCGGAGGGGCTGGCTATTGATATCTCACCGGTCGTCGAGGGCATGGTGGTCGGCGTGCCGATCAACACGCTGCTTGAGGATACTGAGATGAAGCCGCCGGCGCTCTTCTGGAGCGTGCGAGCTGAAGACTGGGCTACGGCACGAGGCATCATGGAAGAAGTCGCGGCAGTCAACGAGCAGTTGGCTCCTCGGCTTGACCTCCGATGGATCGAACGTAGAGGAATGCCAACGAGCGTGCCCGTCGTAGACGGCTACGTTTTTGCATTCTCAGGCTATAGCGGAAGCGGAGTTCTGCGGTGGGATGGTGAGGTGCCGAAGGGTTCACCGGCGACCGTCCTTTTGTGGATCCTGCTGTTCCGCAAACACGGTGGTCAAGCCGTCACCGTCACAGCGGCCGATGCCGCTGGAAACGAGATCACGGGGCTTCGTCTTGCCGACAAGCTCGGCGTGCTCCGTGACCTAGGCGGTGCGGACATAGACACCGTCAAGCCTCTAGCCCTCAGCCTCGGGCTGATCTCCACCGGTCTCGAGGGCGTCCGCCCCAACCGTATGAAGCGCTTCACCTTCAGCTGATGCGCAAAGCGCGTCCCGGCACAGCCGGGACGCCCAACGACACCTATCACCCCAAAAAGCGAAAATACGGAGAGCCGCGATGTGTCGCGATGCGAGGATCATCACGCTGAACTGGCGGGATGAAAACTATGGGCCCCTGCATTTGGCGGCGGGCTTCCGGTACCAGGTCGAGCCGCCGCTCTCAGCGACTGGTGTTCTGAAGGTCAACCGGCTGTTCCGACGGCATCACTTCGGCTTCAATCCTCACCGGATGAGCTGGATCGCCGAAGGTCGGCAGGGTGCACCCGAAAATATGATCCAGGAGCTGAAAGCCAAGGGCTATCAGGTTGTGAACAACGGATGCGTGCCGGACGGAGTCCAGGCGTAAGCCTCACGGCTTTTGTGCGCGCATGTCACGGTGTTCTGAACCATACGCCTCTGTCGGCCCGATCCTGTCCGGGATTGGAAGGAAGACTGCCGGTGACCGACCGGCTGATACCCCCCTATCACCCCAATGAACGATGAGAGCAGGTACTGCGGCGCTTCCAGAAATGGCGGCGCTCGCGGTGCTGAGGAGACAGCATGAGCGATCATTACAACGAAAAAATCCTTTCGAGCATGAGCATGGTCTGGCTGAAAGCCGGCTGGTTCCGGGGCGGCGTCAAGCTGCAGGCCCAGGACATAACGCTCGGCGACGGCGGTAAGCTGCCGCCGGACCAAGTCGCTCGTCTCGGCACGAAGCTCGTGATCGACCCGAGCGAGCTGGCCGTGTTCGGAACGCTGGTGAAGCGGGCTGAGCGCGTCCTTCTGGCGCAAGGACTGCGGTTCATGGGCGGCTATGCCGTCCCGAATGAGTACATCGATAGTGTCCTGGTGGAGCTTCGCAAAGTCGAAGTCGACTTCCGGGATGCACTGCGGGATCTCACCAACCGCTACAACGACATCGTCAACGACTGGATCGGGAAAAACTCCGAGTTTGCCGACGCGATCCGGCGGTCAGTGCTGCCGGTCGACGAGGTGGAAGCTCGTTGCCATTTCCGGTTCCGGGTTTACGGGATAACCGTGCCCGAGGGCGTAGACGCAAGCGCCACCGCTGCCAGCGAGGTCGCCACTATGGGCGATACTTTGTTGGACGAGGTGGCGGTTGAAGTGCGGGAGATAATCCGTGATTCGATCGACGGCAAGCCACCGAAGATCAAGATCACCATCCTGAGGCGGATTGAACCGGTTCGGCGCAAGCTGAAAGCGCTCGCGTTCCTTGATCGTGACGTGAAGCCGGTTCTCGACGATCTCAACGCGTTCATCACCGGCGTACCGGATAAAGGCCCAATCGAGGGTTCCACCTATCACTGGATGGTCGGCGTGCTGACTATGCTCGCCGACCCGGTGAAGGTCCGAAACCACGCTCAGGCTCTACGCCAAGGCGTATCCGCGGATGTCCAGGATTCCATGTTTGGGGTCGGCGTAACAGCCGGAACCACGGGGGATCTCTTGGCGACCGTGTCGGATGTTGCCCCGGTTGCCGGCTCTGCGTCCGGTTCAGCGCCGGCCGTCGATGACAAGGCGGGTGAGGGAAGCGTCCCCGTCTTCGTGCCTCCTCCCGAGGAGGACGATGACGATCTGGAGGCGGCTTCTCCGGAGGTCGAGCCGCAGCCCGGCATTCCGGCTGTCGGCTTCGTGCCGCCAGATGAAGATGAAGATGAAGACGCGCCGCAGGATTTGATCCTATCGGCGCCGGTTCCTGTGGCTGGTCCGGTGAGAGCCGGAGCGGCCGCGGCGAATTCTGCGGGGTTCGACGTCGATGATGGCGTCGCTTCTCTTGCAGATACCGACACGGTCCAAATCGACGATATCGTCGCGATTACGTCCGATGACGGTGATCTCTTCGGAGGGGTTCCGCCGGTGCCGGTAGCGGCTCAAGCCGCAGGCCGGGGCAGGCGTCCTCTGCGAGGCTTCAACTTCAGCCGCTGATAGCGCGGGGCGGCCTGGAAAGGGTCGCCCCCCTCTCAACCCCGAATATCGAGACGAGCTATGAACGCGATTGCGCGCAAATCTGCCGCGATGATGATGGGCGCTGCCCCCCGCGAAGGGGGTATAGCGCTGGAAAATTCGCTGCCACTATATGCAGTACTCACCGCTGAGGCCTTCGGAGTGAAGGTGCAAATCGGCGGGGACCGTAATGCATGTGACGGAGAAACCATCTTCATCGAAGGCTTCGATACAACTGACCCTGACATGAAGATCCTCGTGTGGGCAATCGTCTGTCACGAGTCCTTCCACAAGAGATACACGGACTACTCGGTCTGGTTCTCAGCTGCGGATGGCACGATTCGACAAACCATCCTCAACGTGATTGAGGACGTGTGGATCGAGCGCGCCGGGGGCGAAGAGCTGCCGGGGACACTTCGCCGGATTGGTGAACTGTTCGCCACCTGGGCGGCCCAAGGCCGGGTTTCTGCCGCGACCAGCGAGAACAGACCGGCACAAGTCATGAGTTCCTATCTTCTGCATCGCCTTCGAGCTGACGTCCTGGGGCATAGTGCTCTGGCAGCGTTGGCCGATCGTGAAGAACCGATCCTGCGACAGATGTTTCCGGCAGGTGCTGTCACTCGCCTCCACGGGCTGATGGCTCGCGTCAAGAACATCTGCAGCACACGTGAAGCTCTCATCCTGACCGATGACATCCTGCGGATGCTTCAGGAGGAGCAGAAGAAGGAAGAGGAGCGCCGCAATCCTCCGCCCAGCTCTGGCAACGGCAGTGGGAATCCCGGTGACGACGGTGACGATGCTGGCGACGGTGACGATGCTGGCGACGGTGACGATGCTGGCGACGGTGACGATGCCGGTGACGGCGACGCTGCCAGCGACGGCGACGCTGCCAGCGACGGCGACGCTGCCAGCGACGGCGACGCTGCCGGGGACGGTGGTGCTGCCGGCGACGGCGACACTGCCGGGGACGGCGATGCTGCCGGGGACGGTGGTGCTGCCGGCGACGGCGACGCTGCCGGGGACGGTGGTGCTGCCGGGGACGGTGGTGCTGCCGGTGACGGTGGCGCTGCCAGCGACGGTGATGCTGCCGGTGACGGTGGCGACGCTGGCAACGGCGACGTTGCTGGCGACGATGACAGCTCATCCACCGGCGCCTCTCCCAGCCAGGGAGCGGGCTCCGGGGGTGCTGATGTCTTGCAGCAGGTCCTCACGGCCCGAGCTGATGAGATCGTCGGCATGGATGCCTTCGCCGATGCACGGCAGATGCTTGGTGCCGCCGCTGCAGCCGCACCGCGCGAGCAAAAGTTCTGCCTACCCACAGCAGACGTTCTGGGAAGCCAGCCCGCTGCGGGAGACAGGATGCTCGGTCGCGTCAAGACCACCGCGCACGGCGCACGGTACCGGCTGGAAGGCCTGCTCATGGCCGAGCGTCAGGAGGAGATTGTCAACCAAACGACCGGTAGCCGGCTCGATACCCGTCGCATGCATCGCATGCTCTCGGGCGACATGCGGGTCTTCCGTCGCCGACTTTACGAAGAAGCACCGAACACTGCGTTCCATGTACTGGTAGATCGTTCGTACAGCATGGATCGTCGGATGACCTTGACCGTCGAGGCCGCCCTCGCGCTGGCCTGGGCGATCGAAGGCCTGGACGGGGTCAACCCCGCCGTGACCGCCTTTCCGGGGCGGACCTCGGAGCGGGTGTTCGCCATGCTCCGCCATGGTGAGAAAATCCAAAGTGCAGTCAGTCGCTTTCCATCCGTCTCCGCGGATGGAGGCACTCCGATGCTGGAGGCACTCTGGTACGCCGCGCAACAGGTTCTGCTGCAAGAGGAGGAGCGCAAGATCATCCTGGTACTGACGGACGGTGATCCCGAACAAAAGGATCGGGTTGAACTTATGCTCAAGCGTCTGAAGCAGTCCGGCATCCAAGTCGCTGCGATCGGCATCATGACCGACTATGTTCGGAGCCTCTTTGAGACTTGGGCAGTCGTGAATGAGCTCAGTGACCTACGCAACGCATTGTTCGACATTACACGAAAGCTGCTTTCCTAAAACCCCAATGATCCGGCTTCGAAAGAGGCCGGATTTCATTCTTGAGAGGAAGCAATGGAATTCATCGTACTGCTCATTCTGGTGTGCATCTTCTTCATTGTGCGGGAGATGAACACCGATAGAAGCCTGAAAACGAAAGAAGTGCTTGAGTCTGAGAACCGCATCATGGAACGGATTTTGGCGGGTATGCTGAAGTCCGGCCCTAGTGATGGTGAAGGCTCGGACGCGGTGTCGCCGGCCGCCGGTCAGCAAACCGTCTCCTCCAACAGCTTGGTCGTCTCGACCAACGAGCGGGAAGAGGCGGAGCAGACGGCTGACGACGACCATCCGGACGGAATGCTGGCGACGGTGTTTACCTCCGGTGCAGTCGACATCTCGAAGGGACGGGCGGCTTGGTGCGCATACGTGCGGTCCAAGGGAGCCATGTCTGAACCTGGCGGCATCCTGAAGGGCAAGGTGGCCAACGCGCTCCATGCAGAGGTCGCCGCGGCCGCGGAAGGCATCAAGCACGCCATTGAGCAGCTCGGGCTGACGTCCGGGGATACCATCCTGCTTCAATCGTCGTCGGAATACGCGCTGCAGGTGCTTTCGGGCGCAGTGTCGGTGGCTCCGGACGCTCCGGAAGCTGGGATCGTGTTCCACATCGTCGACCTGCTGCGAACTCAGCATATCGGCTTGCGCATTCGTCATCGCACGGATGGCAATGGCGATCGGCAACGTCGCGACCGAGCGCTCCAGCTCGTCGAAACGCGAGTCCAGGAGCTGCTGCTCAAAGGTAAGAAGCCGAAAGGCAGGAAAGGGCCGGACCACGTGGTGGCATGGGACAGCAAAGAGAGCCATGGACAGCCTGAGGAGCGGATAGATCATGCCGATAGGGATGATGTTCCATTCGTGGCAGATCCTAGTGCGACACCGTTAGAGGCCCGTCGCCGGCAACCCGCGCAATCCCTGGCTGGGCTTGTTCCTCCACCCTTGCCTGCTGGCGCATATCCGTCGCTCGCCGCTGCGAACAGCGGAAAGGCCGGCGGTGTGAAGGCGCGTCGTCGGGCTTAAGCATGATCCACGCTCCGCCGACCGCGCGGCTGCCTGATTAAAAGAAACGACAATTTGATCAACCCCAATCGACCGCTCCCTGGGCGGGCGAACGAGAGGATTATTGCCATGAAGGATGCCTTACCTCGACGCAATGGTGGTCGACAGGTGCGCCTTGTTGCCGACGCGTCGTTTGACGAAAGGTATCGGCGCGCCGGCTGGGCCTGCTGGATACAGTCCGGCAGTTCGCCGGTCCTCACGAGCGGCGTTTTTCCAGACACGCTCTCCGACAACAACCATGCGGAGCTTGCAGCTCTTTGTCATGGGCTTGGAATCGCCATTCGTGAATTGGGGCTGGGCGAAGGAGATACCATCGTCGCCCGCACCGATTCTCTGAATGCGATCCAGGCTCTGAACGGATCTCGGCTGATCAGCTCGAGCCGGCTGCAGGAAAGGCGGCTCTGTGAACGCCTGCACGCAGTGTTGCGATCCAAGGGCTTGAGGCTGGTCCTCGATCATGTAGGTGGCCACACCGGCAAGCAGGACTCTGACAGTGCCATGCAAGCGTGGTGCGACAAGGAGGCCCGTGCTGCGCTGGCAAAAGTGACAGCGCTCGACGCCCTGATCCTGGACGTGATCGCAGCGTGACCGTTGAGCAGCGCAAAGCTGAGGGACAGGGCTAGATGCCATTCCCTCGGTCAGCTGTGTGAACGCCCGCGGTGAGGTGATCGGCGGAGTGGGCAACCACTCTCCGCTCTGCTTTGAACCCCCAAACAACGAGGCAAAACGATGGCGAAGAACATCGATGCTGAAATGGTGCGTCGAGCTGCGACCAATCGCTGGGGTCAAATCCTGGCGAAACTGGCACCAAAGCTCGCCGACGCTCTGAAGGAGCCCGGCAGGACCAGGATCGAATGCCCGAAGCACGCAAGCCAGCATGGTCGGGATGGATTTCGGTTCTATAAGGATGCCCTCCAAACGGGAGGCGGGGTGTGCAACACCTGCCGCAATTCGTGGGGTGGGCTCGGCTTTAAAGACGGGCTGGAGATCCTGCGCTGGTACAACGGCTGGGAGCTCTGGGAAGCCTGTGAAGAGGTGGCAGCAGTGCTCGGTCTCGAAGGAGGCAACCAGGCACGCAATGTCGCCGTGCCGGCGCCGACGCCTGATCCAACGGCTGAGGAAAAGCGCCAGCGCGACGACGAAGAGTGCCGGGTCATGCTGCAGAGGGTACTGAGCGAGTCACTGCCTCTGGATGATCCAAGAGCTGAAGCCGCCAGGCTGTATTTCGCACGACGGGCACTGCCCGTTGGCGAGATAGACCTTGCGACATACCGGTTTCATCCGGCGCTTGTGCATTTCGACGAGAAGTCGAAGCAGTACACCCGCTGGCCAGCCATCATCGCGATCTTTTCGGACGCCGCCGGCGTGGCTTGCACGCTGCACCGGACCTACATCACGAAGGACGGGATGCCGGCGCCGGTGTACGAAAACAAAAAAATGATGAGGTATCGGTCCTCCCGCGACGTTCGCGGCGGAGCGATCAGGATAGGCCCCGCCACCTCGGTGCTTGGCATTGCGGAGGGATGGGAAAACGCCAGGTCTGTAACCGCCGGAACCGGTATGACTTGCTGGGCAGCGACCACTGCGGTCTTGCTCGAGCAGTTCGTGCCGCCTGACGGTGTGGAGGCGCTGGTGATCTGGGCCGACCTTGATCGGTCGAACACGGGTCAGCTATCGGCTCGCAAGCTTCGTTTGCGGCTGATGGCACAGGTCCATGTTCAGATCCGCTATCCGGCCGAGCACATCCCCGCCGGCGGGAAGGGAGTCGATTTCAACGACATCTGGAAGGAGTTCGGGACTGCCGGGTTTTCGGTTCCCGAAATCCTGCAGAAACATGTCGCCTGAATGAGTGGGGCAGTCTTACTGCGACCAGCAGCTTTGGCTGTCGGGGGCGGCGATCTGCCACCAATGAGACCGACCATCAAAACCAACACAAGGGCCGAAGCCATGTAGATCTACATGGCTTCTCCCTATCCACACATAAGGAGACCATCAATGACCAAGTTCTGCTGTTTGTGTCATTTGCAAGAGCTGTGGCACTGCGCGACCGATGCGACCGGCCGCGATCCGGAGCAAATCGAGCCGCTCACCTGGAGCTATCTGGGGCGACTGGCGATGCTCTTTTGGCAGCGGAAACTGCGGCTGTCGACATTCCTATGGGCACTGCGGGCGAGGCCTGCGAGCGTCTGCGGGATTGGCGGTAGCTACGCCGTCGCTGATTGGATCCAATAAGCACAAGTAATTGATCAACCCTGGCGGGGAGGCGTCTCCCCGGCAGGGGTGCGTTTCCCCCGGCCAAACAAGGGGAACCGCGAAATGTCGTCACAAGTTGCATTCGCATCGCGCGCGATCCGCTATCCGGCGGAGATATTGATCGGGTGCAGAGGAGCTCGCGAGGCTCTGATCTACCACGATCATTTCATCCTCCTGGAACTCGGGGGATCGAGCAACATCATCGATATGGACAAGAGAATTGCCCGCGACTGGTATCCACTCGGCGCGGGAATGGAATGGGAGGTAATGCGAAGCGTTGTCTGTCGGGCAGCCATCTGCGAAGGCGGCGGCCTAAAGTGGCAAAACCGCAGCACCAGAGCGGAGAACTATATCAGTGCGCACCGTCGGACGTTGGCCAACTCTACGCTCTTCAGTGACTTGGCATCCATGCCAACGGCCCTGACCGCATCGGTTCTCCTGCACACTGAAAACGTGAGGGAGATGAACAACCATGACCGGCAGCGTCTGGAAGATCTCTGTCGTGTGCGGCCTCCGGAAAGGCGTAGGCCGGCTTCCGGTGAAGGCTCTGCGCTTGAAAGTCTTTCATGGACCTTCGATCTGCGCAGCGCCACCGAGTTCGTTCAGTGGATGAAATACCGAACACTCGACCGAGGAGACGTATGTAATCAGATTTCAGTTACCGGTTGGCATGACCTTGCACAGGGGCGCCAACTGACAATGTTTGGCGGATGAGTGCCGAGGGGGCGTTTATGGGTTGAAATGTTCCAAGTGAGCACATAGAGAACATTCAGACCCATGACGCCGTCGCTGTGTCGCTCACGGAATCGGGCGGCATCCGCGTGCGGAACAGAGGAGGATCACCATGAACCTCTACGATACTGACTTCTATGCTTGGGCAAACGAGCAGGCGGCTCTATTGCGTGCCGGAAAACTCTCGGCTGCCGACATCGAGCATATTGCCGAGGAGATCGAGAGCATGGGTCGCAGCGAGAAGCGGGAACTCGTCAACCGCTTGAGTGTGTTGCTTCTCCATCTTCTGAAGTGGCAGTTCCAACCCGACCGACGCGGAAGGAGTTGGACCTCAACGATCAGGGTTCAACGCGTTGATCTGACCAGCCATCTGCAGGATAATCCAAGCCTGAAGGCCAAGCTTCGTGAGGCCATCCAGGAGGCATATGTCAAAGCAGTCATTACGGCTGCAGGTGAGACGGATCTTCCTGAATCGACCTTTCCGGAAGCCTGCCCTTGGACATTCGAGCAGATGATGGATCCCAGCTTCTGGCCGGGCGATCCGGTTTAAAAGCTATCCCTGGGTGCACGAGCCCTGGGAACATGATTATGAAATGACAACAACGCCGACAACGGCGCTTACCATTGGCGTCCAGCTACGCCCACCGGCTGCTCTGCAGTCGGAATCACAGGTAGTTTGCTCCGGATCGTGCCCTGAGAGCATTCCCAGTGAAATGCAAATGCGAGATACTCTGCCTCACGCCCAACCGCATCAAGCGGTTGGGCTTTTTTTTGGTCTCGTCTGGAGCCGTCAGCGACGGCCCGGCAGCCAACACTGCCGGCCGCCGGCGGCGGGCTGGCCGGCCTGGTGCCGGCGCGCGTCTCGATCTCCACGACCGCAGCGGCTGACCGGCCGGGCCGGCAGTGATCCTTCAGCCGGTCGGCGCTGACGGCGCGCTGACCGGCCTGGTGCCGGCGCGCGTCTCGATCTCCACGACCGCGGCGGCCGACCGGCCGGGCCGGCAG
>NZ_VTTO01000016.1 GCF_008364825.1 Azospirillum sp. B21 | reverse complement strand
CCTATTGCCCTGTAAGAGCTTTTTCCCCACTGCATGTCTGAATGAAGGACTTGACAGCGGACATTTTTCATGCCCGGAACGCGACGGTGAGGCGCTTTAGGAATCCAGGGAAGGCGCGCCGTCGTCCAGGGCCGAGTCCCAGTAATGGCAGGCCACATGGTGGCCGGGCGCCACCTCCTCCAGCGGCGGGACGGCCTGGGCGCAGAAGTCACGGGCCAGCGGGCAGCGGCGGCGCAGGGCACAGCCGCCGGGCGGGCTGAAGGCTGACGGCGCGTCGCCTTCCAAGGCCGGCCGCTCGCCACGGGCCGCGGCCAGCATCGCCCGGCTGTAGGGATGCAGCGGCGCGGTCCGCAATGTCTCGGAGTCGGCACTCTCCACCACCCGGCCGGACAGCATGACGATGCCGCGATGGGCATCGCGCAGCCCCTCCAGATAGCGGTCGGTCGCCAGCACCAGCGCCAAGCCGCGCCGGTCGCGCACCGCCGTCAGCCGGTCGAGGAAGGCTTCGCGCTCTTCCGCCGACAGGCTGGCTGCGGGTTCGTCGGCGATCAACACCCGCGGCTCCGGCAACAGGGCGCGGGCGAGCCCGGCATGGGCGGCCTCCGCCTTGCCGAGTCCGCCGGGCCAGCGGAGTGCCGTGTCCTGGCGCAGTCCGGCCTCTTCCAACGCCCCGTCGATGCGCAGGTCGCGGCGGTCGGCGGCGATGTCGGGGCGCAGGCTTTCCAGCGCCAGGGCGAACTGGTCCCCGATGGTCATGGCGGGATCGAAGGAGGCGGCCGGGTCGGGGAACAGCGGCTGCAGATCGCGCCGGGCGCGGCGCAGGCCGCCTGGATCCGCATCCTCCCCCACCGCGTCGGCCGGGGGCGCGGCAGCGGCGACCAGATCGCGGCCCATCCACACCACCGCCCCCGCAGTCGGCGGCGGCAGGCACAGCAGGGACCGGGCCAGCGTCGCCTTGGCGCTGCCGGTCTCGCCCAGCAGGGCCACCGTCTCCCCCAGACCGATATCCAGATCGATCCCGTGCAGTACGGTCAGCGCCCGTGGCTCCCCCTTCGGACCGGGGGCGAGCGGATAGGCCATGCCGACACCGCGGACATGCAGGCGCGCGGTCCCCGGCGCATCCATCGGTTCCACCGGAGCGATGCGCGCCGGCTGGTAGGGCAGCAGACGGCCGCGGCGCAGGGACAGCACGCGGTCGGCGGGGCCGGCGACGCCATCCTCCGGCCGTCCGGCCAGGATCAGTGCCACCCCGTCCGCCCGCGCCCAGTCGGCCAGCCGGTGGAGAAGCCGCAGCCGCACGGTCGGGTCCAGCCCGGCGGCCGGCGCGTCGGCCAGCAGCACCGCCGGCCCCACCGCCGCCGCCATGGCGAACAGGCAGGCCCAGCACAGGGAGTCCGGCAGCTGTTCGGGTGGCAGGTCGAACCGGCGGGCGGCAGGCGGCACGCCCATGCGGTCCAGCCCATCGGCCGTCCGGCGCAGCGCGCCGCGCAGGTCCAGCCCCAGATGATGGCCGACCACCTCCGCCACCTGCAGGGCCAGCGGCCGGCGCGGCGCCAATTGCCCACCCTGGGCGATCAGCAGGCGTCCCTCGACATGGGCGCTGCCCGCCATGTCCACCCCGGCGAGCGGCTGGCCGGCAAGCGCGCCGAGCAGGGCGGTCTTGCCGCTGCCGGCACCGCCGGTGATCGCCAGCACCTCCCCACGCTCCACCCGCAGGCTGGCACGGTCGAGCAAGACACGGTCCCCGACCATCAGGGTCAGCGCCTCGGTCTCCACCGGGGCGGGTTTTGGGGCGATGTGGTTCATGGCCTGCGGTTTCCCGCCACCGCGGCATCGGCAATGGCACAGGTGGCCCAGAGGGCGAGCGCCAGCAGCAGGGCCGGTGGGACGAACGCCACCGGATCGCCCAGCCGCGCGGCAAGCCCGACCGAAGCGCCCCAGCTGCCGAGCGCCGGCGGCAGGCCGAGGCCGAGCAGGCTGGCCGCACTCTCCGCCGCCAGCACGCGCGGCAGGGCCAGCGTTCCGGCGGCCAGCAGCGGGCGCGACGCATTGGGGATCAGGTGACGGCGCAGCACCTCGCCTTCGGTCAGGCCGGCGGCACGGGCGGCGGTCAGGAACTCCGCCCGCAGCAGCGCCGACAGCTCGGCATGGGCGAGCGCGGCGACGGCGGGGGCGGCGGTCAGCGCAGTGACGACGGCCAGCGGCCCGACCTCCCCCACCAGCCCGCCGGCCAGCCCGCCGGTCAGCGGCACCAGCAGGGCGAGCGGCAGGCCGGCCAGCCGGTGGGCGGCGGCGATGGTCCGCCGCTCCGCCCGGGCGTCCGACAGCTTGCCGAGCAGCCAGGCCAGCAGCGCCCAGCCGATGCCCAGCGCCCCGCCCAGCACCGCGGCGAGCAGCGCGAAGGACAGGCTGCCCCGCCCGTCGAGCAGGGCAGCGGCCACCGGATCGGCGTCCAGCCGCTGGATGGCGGCACCGTCGGCCATCAGCGGCGCGGCGGCCGAGGCGAGCGCCAGGGCGACCAGCACCGCAGCGCCCGACAGGCCGCGGGCGAAGCCGGCGCGCGGCGGCACCGGGTGGGACAGCACCGGGTGGGACGGCGGCGGTTGGTCGAGTTCGGCCATCGGGTCCCTTCGTCCGTCACGCCCCGTCATAGGGCGTGGAGCTGTGGTTGGCCGGATCGATCCAGTCGCGCGCGGCAAGGCCAAGGGCACCCAGCAGCGCGGTCAGCCCGCAGAGCGCCACCAGCGCCGGCAGCGATCCGGCCGCCGATCCGGCGCGGGCGGCGTCGATCATCAGTGCGCCCGCCCCCGGCAGGTCCAGCAGGCTTTCCAGCGCCACCGCCCCGACCACCGCGGCCAGCACCGCGGCGCGCAGGCCCCCCATCACCGGGGCGACCGCCTGCGGCAGGGCGTGGTGGCGCAGCACGGTGCGTTCGTCCAGTCCCAGACCGCGCGCCATGCGCACCGCGCCGCCCTCCAGCCCAGCGCCGAGCGCGCGCTCCATCGCCGGGCGCGACAGCCTCGCCGCCTGGCAGGCGGCGGGAATGGCGAGCGCGGTCCAGCCCAGTGGTGCCGCCGACGCCCCCGCCCGCACGGCGAGCGCCGCGACGGCGGCCAGCAGGAAGCCCGGCAGCAGCGGACCCGCCCCTGCGAGGAACCGGCCGATCAGCCCGCCCACCGACCGCGGCGCCACCGCAGCCCAGGACCCGGCCAGGGCGCCGAGCGCGGTGCCAACCGCCAGCGACGGCAGGGTCAGCAGCAGCGTCACCGCCAGCCCGCTTAGCAGCGCCGTCGCGGCATCCGGCTGCGGCGCCACCAGTGCCGACAGCCCCACCCCCGCCGCCATCGGCAGGATGGCGGTCGGCACGGCATCGATCAGGCGGCGGATCAGGGGGCGCGGCATCAGAAGGACGGTATCGGGGGGAAAACGGCATATCGGGTGCGACATGCGACCGTAAGCGCCCCCACCCCCATGGGGCAACAGAATTAGCGCCTGCCCCGGAACCGCGGCGGAAAAGCCGGCCACCCGAATTTTTCGACCGGCAGCGTGGCCGGGGTGGCTGCAATTCCCGGCGGCTTTCACCAAATGGCTGAGGGCGAGGAAGGAAAGGCCTTCCCAGATGTTATGACCCAGGACACACAGCCGACCGGAATCCATGTACGCCCACTCGCCCCAGCCGCTCCCATCCGCCGGACCGCCGCCTGACGACGCCGTCCCCGCCGGCGCGCTGCGGCCGATTCTGGAACCGGGACGGACCTGCTGGCGGGTGGAGGATACGGCGCGGCTGGGCGTCATCGTCGACGGCGAGGATTATTTCGCGCTGGCAAAGGCCGCCATGCGGCGGGCCCGGCGCACCATTTACCTGACCGCCTGGGACTTCGACGCCCGCATCCGCCTGATGCCGCAGACGCGCCGGCCGCGCCGGCCCGACCGGCTGGGCACTCTGCTGAACTGGCTGGCGACGACGCGGCCGGACCTGCACATCCATGTGCTGAAATGGGACTATGCGGAGCTGTTCGACCTCGCCCGCTGGTCGCACCCCTTCATGCTGCGCAACTGGCTGACCCACCGGCGCCTGCAGTACCGACTGGACGGCGACCACCCGACCGGGGCCTGCCATCATCAGAAGATGCTGGTGATCGACGACCGGGTCGCCTTCTGCGGCGGGCTGGACATCACGGCCAACCGCTGGGACACGCGCGCCCATCATGGGCACGACCCGCGGCGGCGCCAGCCCGACGGCAAGTCCTACGAGCCGTTCCACGACCTGATGATGGCGGTGGACGGCGACGCCGCCCGGGCGCTGGGCGAAATGTTCCGCGAACGCTGGGCACGGGCGACCGGCGAGAGGCTGACGCCCCCCGCCCCGTCGCCCGGCCGCCCGCCGCGCCGCCATCCGCTGGCCGCCGACCCCTGGCCGCCGGGCTTCGAGCCGCTGCTGCGCGGCGTGCGCGTCGGCATTGCCCGCACCGATCCCGCCTGCAACGGCCGCGAGGCGGTGCGGGAGGTGGAAGCGCTCTTTCTGGAGGCCATCGCCGCGGCGCGCGAAGTCATCTATCTGGAAAGCCAGTATTTCGCCTCCACCGCCGTCGCCGAGGCGCTGAAGGCCCGGCTGGCGGAGGAGGATGGGCCGGAGGTGATCGTCGTCAATCCGGTGCGCACCACCAGCTGGCTGGAGAACACCGTCATGCTCGGCGCCCGCGCCCGGCTGACCCGCGAACTGCGCGAGGCCGACCGGCACGGTCGCTTCCGCCTGTTCGCCGCGCTGACCGACGGCGGAGCCTGCATCACCGTGCATGCCAAGGTGATGGTGGTGGACGACCGGCTGCTGCGCATCGGCTCCGCCAACCTCAACAACCGCTCCATGGGTCTCGACACAGAATGCGACCTGGCGCTGGAAGCCGGGCCGGGGCCGGAGGACGCGGAGACCCGCCGGGCGATCCGCCACACGCGCGACGACCTGATCGCCGAACATCTGGGCACCAGCCCGGCGGCGGTGGCGGCGGCGCACCGGCGGCTGGGCTCGCTCACCGCAGCCATCGATTCGCTGCGCAGGCCGGTGGGGCGCACGCTGGAGCCGCTGCACGATCCCGAACCGGACGGGCTGGCCGCCGCTGTCGCCGACGCCCGCGTTTTCGATCCCGAACATCCGGTCGACGCGGTGGACATCGTGCGCCGGGTGCTGCCGTCGCGGATCCCGCGCACCCGCCACTGGCTGATGCTGGCCGGCATCCTGGCGCTCCTGGGGTTGTGGGGGATGTGGCGTTACACCGCGCTCAGCGAATGGGCGACGCTGGACGCCGTGCTCGCGGTCTTCCAGAACTTGCGCGACAGCCCGCTGGCGCCGCTGTGGCTGATCCTGGCCTATGTCGCCGGCGGCTACGTCATGTTCCCGCTGACCCTGATGATCGCCGCCACCGCCATCGTGATGGGGCCATGGTGGGGCTTCCCCACCGCCATGGGCGGGGCGGTCGCTTCGGCGGTCGCGATGTTCTGGACCGGGAGGATGGCGGGGCGCGACCTGCTGGACCGCCACGGCGGCCCGCTGATCGCGCGGCTCAACGACAAGCTGGCCGACAGCGGCATCGCCGCGGTGGCCGGCGTGCGCGCCGTTCCGGTGGCGCCCTACACCGTGGTCAACCTTGCCGCGGGCGCGTCGAAGCTGCGCTTCGGCGATTATGTGATCGGCACCATGGTCGGTCTTGCCCCCGGCATCCTTGCCTTCAATCTGCTCGGGCACCAGCTTGAACGGACCATCAGCAATCCCGGCGCCGCCGACATCGCGCTGCTGGTGGCGATGGGAGCGGTGGCGATCGGGCTCGGCTGGCTGACGAGCCGGCTGCTCGGCCGGTCGGGGCGCAAGCCCGGCCGGAAGGCAGAGGAAGAAGGCCGGCAGGACGACAGTCCAGACGAAAGGATTTTGGAACCGTGATCCGTTTCAGCCGTGAGCGTGTCCAGCGCATCGCCGCCGCGTTGCGCGCAGCCCGTGCCCGCCGTCCCCGCCGTGCCGACAACCGCAGTTCCCCTGTTCCGGACGGCATGGCCGCCTTCAGCGTCGCCACTTGGAACATCCACAGCTGCGTCGGGCTGGACGCCCGATTCGCGCCCGACCGCATCGCCCAGGTAATTCGCGACCTGCAGGTCGACCTGATCGGGCTGCAGGAGGTCGGCTGGCACCATCGCGGCGAATCGGGGATGGACCAATTCGCCTTCCTGGAACAGCACACGGGCATGAAGGCCTATGCCGGTCCGACCAAGCACAGCGAACGCGCCCATTACGGCAACTGCCTGCTGACCCGCCTGCCGGTGCGCTCGATGGAGACGATGGACCTGTCCGTCGGCAAGCGCGAGCCGCGCGGCGCCATCGACGCGGTGGTGGAGGTGGAGGGCCGCGCGGTGCGGGTGATCGTCGCCCATCTCGGCCTCGACCCCTGGGAACGGGCAAAACAGGTCGGCGACATAGTGTCGCGGGTGGAGCGGCAGCCGGAGCTGCCCACCCTGTTCATGGGCGACCTGAACGAATGGACGCCCAGTTCGCCGCGGCTGCGCCATCTGGCCGCCTCCTTCGCCGACGTCGCCAACCCGCGCAGCTTCCACGCCCGCATGCCGACCCTGCGGCTCGACCGTATCTATGTGACGGGAGGCTTGCAAATTCCCGCTTTCGAGGTGGTACGCAGCGTCCTGACCCGTCGGGCATCGGACCATCTGCCGGTCCGCGCCGTACTGGCCGTCCCCTGATCGTCAGCCACTTCCCTGAACGTCAGTATGACCAACGGAGTCACGCGCCGAGGTCATAGCGGGATGGTTGCGGTTGATAATTTTTTGTGCAGCGCAATGTTCTTTTAACAACAGAGCTTTGCAAATGCGAAGAGGCTCTTGACCTATACGCGACCCCTGACGAAGGATATGGTTGGTAATACGATCAATAAGTGGTCGAAGGAATAACGAACCGGACCAACGAACCCTGGCCGACCGGGGGTAGCCGTGACGTGAGGATCTGATTTGCTGTATCACCTGTACGACATGCAACACGCCGCCATGCGGCCGATGCGTTTCTGGGCCGAAGCCGCCCAGCACACCTTCCAGAACCCGCTGGTTCCGCTGTCCTACACCAAGCTGGGCCGGGCGGTCGCCGCCGGGGCGGAGCTGATGGAACGGACGACCCGCCGCTTCGGCAAGCCGGCCTTCGGGCTGGCGGAGACGGTGGTCGACGGGCAGACTGTGCCGGTCACCGAACGGTTCGTCTGGCAGTCGCCCTTCTGCAAGCTGCTGAACTTCGCCAAGCCGGAAGGCACGCCGCGCCAGCCGAAGGTGCTGCTGGTCGCCCCGATGTCCGGCCACCACGCCACGCTGCTGCGCGGCACGGTGGAGGCGCTGATGCGCGACCACGACGTGTACATCACGGACTGGATCGACGTGCGGCTGGTGCCGATGTCGGCGGGACGCTTCGACCTGGACGACTACATCGACACGGTGGCGGAGCTGATCCGCTTCCTGGGGCCGAACACCCACGTCATCGCGGTGTGCCAGCCGGCCGTGCCGGTGATGGCGGCGGTGTCGCTGATGGCGGCGGCGGACGAGCCGGTGCAGGCGCGCAGCATGACGCTGATGGGCGGCCCGATCGACCCGATGGCCAACCCGACGACGCCGGTCAAGCTGGCGATGGAACACCCGCTGAAGTGGTTCGAGCGCAGCGTGATCACCACGGTCCCGGTCTATTATCCGGGTGCCTTCCGCCGCGTCTATCCGGGCTTCATCCAGCTGTCGGGCTTCATGTCGATGAACCTCGACCGCCACATCAACGAGCATGTCGGCCTGTTCCGCCACCTCGTCCGCGGCGACGGCGATTCGGCAGAGCAGCACCGCCGCTTCTACGACGAATACCTGTCGGTGATGGACCTGTCGGCTGAATTCTACCTGCAGACCATCGAGACGGTGTTCCAGAAGCACGCCCTGCCGGAAGGAAAGATGGTCTCGCGCGGCCGCAAGGTGGAGCCTGCTGCGATCACCAAGACCGCGGTGATGACGGTGGAAGGCGAGTTGGACGACATCTCCGCCCCCGGCCAGACCATCGCGGCCCAGCGCCTGTGCTCGTCGCTTCCGGACGGGATGCGCAAGACGCATTTCCAGAAGGGTGTCGGCCACTACGGCATCTTCAACGGCCGCCGCTGGCGTGAAGCCATCCTGCCGGAGATCCGCAGCTTCATCCAAAGCCACGACGGGGAGTGAGGGG
The DNA here is from genome assembly GCF_008364825.1 of Azospirillum sp. B21. Classification (GTDB taxonomy): domain Bacteria; phylum Pseudomonadota; class Alphaproteobacteria; order Azospirillales; family Azospirillaceae; genus Azospirillum. Next base: position 124,839 of record NZ_VTTO01000016.1, on the reverse strand, counting down.
GTTGCAATTCCTTGCGGAGTCAGACCCCCACCTATCCTCCCCCGCTGGGCGGGGGAGGGACTGCCGCCACTCTCCCGCCTAAGCACCGATCCCCTCCCCCGCCCAGCGGGAGAGGGTCAGGGTGGGGGTCTAACCTTCCCCCGTCAAAACCTCAATCCACCATCGTCCGCGCCTCGGTGAAGGCATCCATGTGCCCCAGCCCGGACGTGCCGCCGGCCTTGACCCGCATGCCGGCGGTGGCGAGGTGGAACAGATAGCCCAACGCGAACAGCCCCACGAACAGCCCGAACACCAGGGCGTTGTAGTAGACCATCGTCACCAGGGCGAGCACCGCCAGAACCAGCGAGATCGCCGGGAACACCGGATAGAAAGGCGCGCGGTAGGGCCGCTCCAGCGCCGGTTCGACGGCGCGCAGGCGGAACAGCGCGGCCATGCTCATGATGTACATGACGATGGCGCCGAACACCGACATGGTGACGATGTTGGCGGTCAGCGGCAGGCCGCCGATCTGGATGAACTCGTCGGAATAGATCGCGGCGATGCCCACCACGCCGCCGGCCAGAACCGCCCAGTGCGGCGTCTTGCGGGTCGGGTGCAGGCGGGACAGCACCGGCGGCAGGAAGCCGGCGCGGGACAGCGCGAAGATCTGGCGCGAATAGCCCATGATGATGCCGTGGAAGGAGGCGATCAGCCCGAACAGGCCGATCCACACCAGCATGTGCAGCCAGCCGCTGGATTCGCCGACCACCGCCTTCATCGCCTGGGGCAGCGGGTCGTTGATGTTCGACAGCGCGTTCCAATCTCCCACCCCGCCGGCGAAGATCATCGTGCCGAAGGCCAGCACCACCAGCGTCAGGATGCCGCCGATATAGGCGCGCGGCACGGTGCGCTTGGGATCCTTGGTCTCCTCGGCCGCCATCGCCGCGCCCTCGATCGCCAGGAAGAACCAGATGGCGAAGGGGATCGCGGCGAAGATGCCGCCGAAGGCGTCCATGCCGAAGCTGTTCGACCCGGCCCAGCCGTTGGCGGTGAAGTTCGCCCAGGAGAAGCCGGGGAACACCACGCCCATGAACACCACCAGCTCGAAGATCGCCAGCAGCGTGACGAACAGCTCGAAGGTGGCGGCGATGGACACACCGGCGATGTTCAGCCCCATGAAGATGACGTAGGCGCCGACCGCCGCCAGCTTCGGGTCCAGCCCCGGAAACTGCACGTTCAGGTACGCGCCGATGGCGAGCGCGATGGCCGGCGGCGCGAAGACGAACTCGATCAGCGTGGCGAATCCGGCGACGAAGCCCCCCTTCGGTCCGAATGCGCGGTAGCTGTAGGCGAAGGGACCGCCGGCATGGGGAATGGCGGTCGTCAGCTCGGTGAAGCTGAAGATGAAGGTGGTGTACATCGCCGCGATCAGGATCGTGGTGACAAGGAATCCCAGCGTCCCCGCCGCCGCCCAGCCGTAGCTCCAGCCGAAATATTCGCCGGAGATCACCAGCCCCACGGCGATCCCCCACAGGTGGAGCCCGCTCAGGCTCTTGCTCAATTCAGGCTTCGTGTTCCCAGACATGTTGCCTCCTGCCCCTGTTCAAAGGCGTTGGTGTCTATGGCAGCGCTCTCTCACGACCGGTCGGGCAGTTGGTTTTTCTCGTTGTCCGGACCGGCCAGGGACGGGGCGTCCTCCTTCAGGGCGACCCCCGTCAGCTTCAGCCGCGCCGCCTCGGTTGCGAGCCAGCACAGCTTGTCGGCGGCCGCCCGTTTGGACAGGCCGTCGGAATGGATGTTGGAAATGCAGTTGCGTTCGGAATCGGCGCGGCCGGGCCTGGGGTCCCAGGTCAGATAAACCCCCAGCGATTCCGCGGCCGACAGGCCCGGCCGCTCCCCCACCAGCAGCGCGACGAGACGGGCGCCCATGGCCGACGCCACCTCGTCGCCCAGCGCCACGCGCGCCTGTGCGGCCAGCACCACCGGCCCGATGCGCAGATGCGGGAGACGTGACACGCAGGCATGGACCAACGGCGCGGCATTCACCTGCACCGCCGCGGCCGACAGCCCGTCGGCGATCACGAACAGCAGGTCCCACTCCCCCGCCGGCAGGGTTGCCGCGCTGGCCGGATCGAGCCGGCGGCCGAGGTCCGGACGGCGCAGATATGTGGGCCGGTCGGAGGCAGCGCTGTGGACGCGCAAGCTCTCCAACGGGGCGAGGTCGGTGGCCAGCCGGTCGAAATCGACCGCGCTGTGCACCGCGTCGCGGGCGCGGGCATGGGCCAGCTGGAACTCCAGCAGCGCTTTCGTCGGCAGGGCGTCGCCGCTGCGGCCGAGCGCGATGCGGGCGCGGGTGGCGCTGCGGAAGCGCGCCCACGGGTCTTTCGGGGTCTCGCTCATGGCGCAGCGCTCCCCAGCAGGGCGGAGACGACGAGGCTCTGGTCGGGCCAGGGCGGCAGGCGGCGCTGCTCGTCGAGCCAGCCGGCCTTCTCCAGCCACGCCTCGAACTCGGGTGCCGGCGGGCGTTTCAACAGATGCCGCAGGCCGAGCACGTCGTGATAGGACAGGCTCTGGTAATTCAGCATGACGTCGTCGGCGCCGGGCACCGCGATCAGGAAATTGACGCCCGCGGTCGCCAGCATCGTCATCAGGACGTCCATGTCGTCCTGGTCGGCCTCGGCATGGTTGGTGTAGCAGACGTCGCAGCCCATCGGCACGCCGAGCAGCTTGGCGCAGAAATGGTCTTCCAGCCCGGCCCGCGTGATCTGCTTGGCGTCATAGAGATATTCGGGGCCGATGAAGCCGACCACCGTGTTGACCAGCAGCGGATCGAAGGCGCGGGCGACGGCATACGCGCGGGCTTCCACCGTCTGCTGGTCGACGCCGAAATGGGCGTCGGCCGACAACGCCGAGCCCTGCCCCGTCTCGAAATACATCACGTTGTCGCCGATGGTCCCGCGCTTCAGCGACTTGGCCGCCTCCTGCGCCTCGGCCAGCAGCGACAGGGTGACGCCGAAACCGGCATTGGCCTTCTCGGTGCCGGCGATGGACTGGAACACCAGATCGACCGGCGCCCCGCGCTCGATCGCCTGGATGGTCGTGGTGACATGGGCCAGCACGCAGGACTGGACCGGAATGTCGAAGCGGGTCCGCACCGCGTCCAGCATCTCCAGCAGCGCGATGCAGGCCGGGACGTTGTCGGTCGCCGGGTTGATGCCGATCACCGCGTCGCCGATGCCGTAGAGCAGCCCGTCCAGCGTCGAGGCGGCGATGCCGGTCGGGTCGTCGGTCGGATGGTTGGGCTGCAGCCGGCTCGACAGCCGCCCCGGCAGCCCGACAGTGGTGCGGAAGCGGGTGACGACCGAGCATTTGGCGGCGACGCAGACCAGATCGTGGTTGCGCATCAGCTTGGACACCGCCGCAACCATCTCCGGCGTCAGGCCGGGGGCGAGCGCCGTCAGCGCAACGGTATCGGCCTCGTAGGACAGCAGCCAGTCGCGGAACTGCCCGACCGTCATGTGTGCCACCGGCCGGAAGGCCTCCGCATCATGGCTGTCGATGATCAGGCGCGTCACCTCGTCGGTCTCGTAAGCGACCAGCGCCTCGGTGAGGAAGGTCTTCAGCGGCAGGTCGGCCAGCACCATGCGCGCCGCCACCCGCCGTTCGTCGCTGTCGGCGGCGATGCCCGCCAATTCGTCCCCCGACCGCCGCGGCGAGGCGCAGGCCATCAGCGCCTTCAGGTCGTCGAAACGGTGGCGTTGCCGCCCCAGATCGCAATGGTAACCAGCCATGCCGGCCTCCCGCCCGTCTCATCCCTCGGGCGAGAGTGGCACGGGACGAACGGCGGGCAGTTGACCGTAGAACACAAAATGCGCGGCTTCCCCGATCCCGCCCCTCTCCCCCACCAGGATCCCCTCTCCCCCCGGGGAGAGGGTTAGGGTGAGGGGGTCGCGCGGCGAGGCTCTTCAAAAATCGCGCACTCTCCGCTCCCTACTGAATCCACCCCATGCATCCCCCTCACCCCGACCCTCTCCCCGGGGGGGGGAGAGGGGGATACGGGCGGGAGGAGTAACTGAATGGAGACACCCCGGCCCAAGCGCGACCTTCGGCGGCGCAATCGGCTAGGCGGCCGAACCTGAAGCCCGGCCATACCGTTCATCTCGCACCGCAGCGCGCCGCCCGTTACCGGACGCCGCGCGCCACGCAAGAAGGAGACCGTCATGCTGACGCTGCTGCGCACCGCCGTCCTGGTCCTGCCGCTGGTCGCCGTGGCCGCATGCCACAATGAAGGCCCGGCCGAGCGCGCCGGCGAGTCCATTGACAACGCCGGCCAGAGCATCAAGGACGCCATCGACCCGCCGGGTCCGGCCGAAAAGGCCGGCCGCGCCGTGGATCGCGCGGTGGACTGAATCCCGGCCCGCTCAGCGGGCCGCGAGGTCCCCTTGCCGCCCGGCCGGCTGGATGCCCGACACCTCCAGCAGCAGTTTGCTGAGGATCGCGTCGGCGAAGGCGTCGAAGTCGCGGGCGGGGACCAGGAAGGCGCCGGGACCGCCGATGACATGGTCGCGGTAATAGCCCTCCAGGTCGTTCGGCGCGGCACCGCCCCAGGGGTTGGGCCGGTCGTTCAGGATCGGCAGCCCGTTGATGGTGATGCCGCGGGCGACCGCGGCGTCCCGCGCCTCCTCCACCGGGCGGCCGCGGTTGTTCTCGCCGTCGCCCGACAGGTCGATGACCCGCCGCGTGCCCTCGAAGCCGTTGTTCTCGAACAGCGGGACGGAATAGTCGATGGCGGAGCTGATGGAGGTCCATTGCTCCGTCATCATCGGCGCTTCCGCCACCATGCCGGCGAAGCGCTCGATGCTGGCCGGATCGCTCAGTTCGGTCCAGCCGACGACGGTGTGCTGGTGGCTTTCCCCCGCCCATTCCACATAGGTGGCGCCGATCCGGCCGAAGGGTCCGCCGCGAATCGCCGCCTGCACCTTCGGGTTCAGCAGCGCCTGGACATAGCCGTTGCGCTGCAGCTTCGCCTCGTCCGGATCGACGCTGCCGGACACGTCCACCGCCAGGACCAGTTCCAGGTCCACCGGCGTCTGGGCCACGGCCGGGACCGCGGATATGGACAGGCATAAGGGGGTGAGGATCAGAAGGATGGCCGTGAAGCCGGCCAGGGGACGGGTCAGGAAACGGGCCAAAAGACGGTATGCACGCATACGCACCCCCTTCGCCACCGGCTGTCCGGACGTCTGGCGTCGGACGAAGGACTGAGGATTGGTATGCGAACGGTCTCTGTCCATGCCCTGGCGGGCGATTCCGGCAGCAACCGAAGGCCAAGGCGGAGTACTCCGCCGCTGCCGCAGTTTGGAGGAATACCGGCAATCTGTGTCGGCGGCACTGGTAACGGGTGACAAAGGCCCGATTGCCTGCATAGGTTAAGCCATAAGGGGTACGCCGACCGGCAGAGCCCCCGCGTACGCCCCCGCCCGGCAGTTCATGTCCGCATCCGCCATCGACACGCCCTCGGGCCGTTCACCCTCCGCCGCTTTGCCACGGCCGACATTGTCCGTGTGCGCCCTCTTGGCCGTCTTCACTGCCGGCTGGCTCGGCGAATGGTCCGGAGCGGCGATGGCACAGACCGTGCCTCCACCGCTGCATTCGGCCGAACTGATGGCGCCGGACTTGCCCAAGCCGGCAGCCCCCGCCGTCCGCGCCATCGAAACGCCCACGGCCTGCGCCGACCACGAACCGGCGGGCAAGCCCGTCCTCGACGCGCTGTTCGGCGGGGATGCGGCCTTCGCGGAACTGGCCCGCAGCAACCCGGCCGAGGCCTTCCGCTGTTCCAGCCTGTTTCCAGGCGAGGCCCCGCTGGCCGCCCTGCGGGAGGCGGTCAAGCTCGCCCCCTTCGACGCCCTGGGTGCCGCGGACCAGCTGTCCGCCCGTCCGGGCGGCGCGGAGGTCATCGCGCGGGCGCTGGACATCGGGCTGCTGACGCGCTCGCTCGACAGCGGCCTGCCCTTCTACGAGACGCGGCACGAGCTGCGCAAACGCGTGTCTAAGGAGTCGTTGCGCCTGCTGGAAGCCCAGGCCGCCAAGGCGCTGGCGGCCTCCCTGGCGCGCGACCCGGCGCTGATGGGGCCGAAGATCGGCGTGCTGCTGGACGACATGGTGGACGATCCGCCGGCCGACCGCTTCCGCATCACGCTGGCTCTGTCGTCGGAGGATCTGTTTGGCCTGATCGCCCGCATCGGTCCGCAGCTCTACACCTCGTCGCTCGACGGGCTGGTCAACATCCTCCGGATCCAGCTGAAGCAGGAGCGGCGCGGCATCCTCGACCTTGCCCGCGGGGCGCGCACCCGGCCGCTGTTGGCGGACTTCTTCATCGCCGTCGTCGGCGGCGGGCGGGCCGGCAGCCTGTTCGGCACCAACCCCGCCACCGCGCGGGAGCTGATGCGCGAGAGCATCCAGGCCCTGCTGCCGGCCATCCGGACGCCGCAGGCACCGGCAACGAGCGGCATGCCGGATCCCGCGGTGGTTATCGGCGTACTGGCCGACGCCATGGACCTCGACAACCGCGCGGTCCGCGCCGCGCTGGAGGACGAGTTGGCGGCCTGGTACCGGGATGCGGGCGAAAGCTCCGTCAAGGCAATGGCCGGATTGGCAGGCAGCCTGCACGCGACGCGCCTGTCGGGCCGGCCGGCCACCCCCGCCTTCGAGACGGAACGGTTCCTTCAGCGCCATTCGCTGGGCGCGCCGCCCGTCCTGACCACGCAACGCCTGTTCCGCAACGGCATCAACGTGCAGCGGATGACCTTCTACGACGATCCCGACGGACGCGCGTCCTTCCGCGGCTTCCTGCGACAGCACCGGATGCAGGGTTGGGCGCTGCACAGCCGGTCCGGTTTCGTCGTCGCCGTCAGCCCCGACCGCCATGGCCGCCGCATCGTCATCGTCGCCGACGTGCCCGGCGCCGGCGATGCGGGACGGGCCGAAGCCTGGGACTGGATGGCGCGCGAGGGACTGACCCCGTCCATCGTCGTCCACCGCGGCCACAGCTATCACGAGGACGGCACGATGGCGGAGATCGGGCCGGCCACGGCGCTGGTCTTCTGGGGGTCCTGCGGCGGCCACACGCGGCTTCGCGCCACGCTGGAGCGGGCGCCCGACGCACTGGTTCTGGCGACTCAGAACATCGGCGTGTCGGCCGTCAATGAAACGCTGCTGGGCATCATCGAGGAACGGCTGCTGGCCGACGGCACCATCGACTGGAACGCAGTGTGGACCGACGCCCGCGCCCGCATCCGCGACCGCCGCTTTGCGGCTTACAAGCGTCCCGACCAGGATTCGGCCAACCTCGCCTTCCGCGCCTGGCGGGTCCAGGCAGCTTTCCCTTAACCCGCACCGGCAGGGCATGGCTGAGTTTCGCCCGCGCCGCTTGCGGCGGAACCATGCGCATGGTGCTGTGGTGCATCCGATTGTTGCCCACCCCCGTTGTCGAGGCCCCAGACCATGACGTGGCAGACGCTTGCCTTCTTCTTCGCCACCGCCTTCGTGATCTCGATGACGCCGGGGCCGAACATGCTGCTGGCGATGAGCCTGGGCCTGCGCTTCGGCGCGCGGCGGGCCGCCTGGGGCGGGGCCGGCATGTGCGCGGCGCTGGCGGTGATGGCGGCGCTGTCGGCCTTCGGGCTGGGCGCCCTGCTCTCCACCTCCGTGCTTGCCTTCGAGATCGTGCGCTGGGCCGGCGTGGCCTATCTGACCTGGCTCGGCATTGCCGCGTGGCGGGCGCCGGTGGAGCCGGCCGGCAACCGCGACGCCGCGGCCTCCGCCACCGGCGAAGGGTCGGCGGCGCGGCTGTTCCTGCGCGGCACCCTGGTCGCCTTCAGCAACCCGAAGGCGCTGGTCTTCATGGGCGCCCTGTTCCCGCAATTCATCGACGCCGCCGCGCCGCTGGCCCCGCAGCTGATCGCGCTGGTCGCCACCATGGTGGTGATCGAGTTCGGCTGGATCATGGCCTATGCCACCGGCGGCGACCGCTTGGCCGCGAAACTGACGACGGTCTCGGCGGCGAAGTCGCTCAACCGGCTGACCGGCGGCCTGATGATCGGCGCCGGCGGCCTGCTGGCGCTCGCCCGCCGGGTCTGACGCACCGGCGCCGCTTCCCTCCCGCTCCTCAAAAGAAAAAGGGCCGCGCAAATGCGCGGCCCTGAAGTTTAGGGAGGAAACGCCCCGAGAATGGGCAAGGCCAAGATATGCTGCGCCGCACACGAACTGGTATTACCAATGCTGAATGGTAGCCATGCGCTGTGGGAATGGCCCTATGCAGCAATATGCATTGCCAGCAATAAGCACCGGATTTCGGTTACAAAAATTTCATAGAACCGCCGCGCTCGAGTCATCGCCCGCCCTATTAATGCATCGGTTTGCCGCACCACCCGAAGGGTTACCCCAATGGGGGCGTGGCGGTGCGAAACCCGCGGTCGAGGAACGGTGCGATGGCGATCCCAGTCCTGCGCAGCTTGACGCTGAAGCAGGCGATACATGCGGTCCTCGCCGCCTTCGTCATCGGATTCGCCATCACCGCGGTGGAGTTCACCTGGACCGCCTCGCGCGAGCGGACGATGGCGCTGGCCAGAATCGAGGAGGCGGCCGCTCTGGTGGAGGGGCCGGCCGCCACCGCCGCCTGGCTGATCGACGGCGATCTGGCCGCGCAGGTGCTGGACGGCATGGTGCGCGCAAATGCCGGCTGGGCGGAGATCCGTCTGGGGGACGGCACGGTGCTGGCCCGGCGCGAACAGGCAGCCCCGCCGATGACGCTGCTGGGACGGGCGGCGACCGCGCTGCTCTTCACCGACCGGCCGTTTCTGATCCATGACCTCCCCGCCCCCGCTGCCGATCGCAGCATGTCGGCGGGCAGCCGCCGTGTCGTCGGCCGGCTGGCAGTCGGAATCGACACCGGGCGGGCGGCGGCAGGCTTCCTCGCCTATGTATCGGCGGCGCTGGTTGCGGGAACCCTGCGCAACCTCCTGATCGGGCTGGCGATGGCGGCGGTGTTCCACCGGCTTTTGACCCGCCCGCTCCTGCAGATCGGCCGCGCGGTGGCGCGCATCGATCCGGAGAAGCCCTATGGCCAGCCGCTGGTCGTGCCCCGCGGCCATGCTGACGACGAACTCGGCTTCGTCATCACCCGCTTCAACCACACCCTGACCCTGCTGGAGCAGGAGCATGACGAGTTGCGCCGGCTGGCGACCCGCTGTCCGCTGACCGGGCTGGCGAACCGCGCGCTGCTGCTCGACCGGCTGGACCATGCCATCGATCTGGCGGAGCGTTCGCGGGAGCCGGGTGTCGGCCGGCTGGCGGTGCTCTATGTCGACCTCGACCGCTTCAAGCGGGTCAACGACAGTCTTGGCCACGGGGTGGGCGACCTGCTGCTCTGCCGGGTGGCGGAGCGGCTCGGCGCCAGCGTCCGGCGTTGCGACACCGTCGGCCGGCTGGGCGGCGACGAGTTCCTTGTGGTGCTGGAGCGCGTCGCCGACGGCGAGGAAGCGGCGATGGTTGCGCAACGGCTGCTGGACGGGCTGTCCACCCTGCGCGAAGTGGGCGACCATCGCGTCCATGTCACCGCCAGCATCGGCATCGTCCTCCACCCGATGGGGCCTGCGGACGCCGGGGGTGCCGCGGACGGCGCCGGACTGATGCGGATGGCCGATTCCGCGATGCAAGCCGCCAAGGGGGCGGGCGGCAACCGCTTCGTCTTTCATACCCGCGACATGACCGACCGCGTCGAGACCCGCCTGCGGCTGGAGGCGGGATTGCGCGAGGCGGTCGCGGCCAAATCCTTCGAACTGGTCTACCAGCCGAAGATCGAGGCGGCGGGCGGCCGGTTGACCGGCTTCGAGGCGCTGATCCGCTGGCGGCACGAGGGAGCGGCGATTTCCCCCGCCGATTTCATCCCCGTCGCCGAGGATACCGGCCTGATCATCGAGATCGGCCATTGGGTGCTGGAGGAGGCGTGCCGCACCGCCACCCGCTGGGCACTGGACCACGGCCCGGTGCCGGTGGCCGTCAACGTCTCCGCCCGCCAACTCGCCGATCCCGGCTTCGCCCGACTGGTGGAACAGGTGCTGCAGCGCCACGGCACCCCGCCCGACCTGCTGGAACTGGAGATCACCGAAACCGTCATCATGAAGGACGTGCGCCACCATCTGCCGACGCTGAACCGCTTGCGGGCATTGGGCGTGCGCATTGCCATCGATGATTTCGGCACCGGCTATTCCTCTCTGGCTTACTTGCGCGAACTGCCGGTGGACGTGCTGAAGATCGACCGCAGCTTCGTCAACGACCTGCCGCACGCCCCGGACATTGCCTCCACCGTCATTGCCCTGGCCCAGAAGCTGCTGCTGTCCACCGTGGCGGAGGGGGTGGAGACCGCCGAACAGCGCCATTGGCTGGCCGAAGCCGGCTGCAACTGCCTGCAGGGCTTTCTGATCTCGCGCCCGCTGTCAGCCGATGCCGCCGAGGCGATGGTGATGACGGCCTTCGCCTGTGACGAGGCGCTGCCGCTGACGGCGTGAGGGGCAGAGCGCCAAGTAACTTCTTGAACTTGGCGGAAACGAAACTGAGTTTCATTTGTTGATCTCTGCCCCCCATAGGTTTCTGTCCACATCCCGCACCACTCTGCCGATATTCGCCCACCCATTCACATCAGGATGGCCTGATATTCCGGACGAACAATTGCGGCGCCGGACAGCACCTCCTTATGAGTATTTTCAAACAAAAAATATGACCGCATGGGAACGGATCGTTCTCCATTCGCCAATAAGCACTCATAAAAGGAACGCCCGATGTACCGAGATCGCATTCGCCTGAAGTCCCTGTGGGGCAAGGTCGTGCCGGCGGAAGAGGCCGCCTTCCTGATCAAGGACGGCATGACCGTGGGCATGAGCGGCTTCACCCGCGCCGGCGACGCCAAGGCCGTGCCGCTGGCGCTGGCCGAACGCGCCGCGTCCGAAAAGCTGAAGATCACGCTGATGACCGGCGCCTCGCTGGGCAACGACGTGGACCGCATCCTGACCGAGGCCGGGGTGCTGTCGCGCCGCCTGCCCTTCCAAGCCGACCCGGTGCTGCGCAAGGCGATCAACCGCGGCGAGGTGATGTTCGTCGACCAGCATCTGTCGGAGACGGTGGAACTGCTGCGCTCGCGCCAGATGGGGCCGGTCGACGTCGCGGTGATCGAGGCCTGCGCCATCACCGAAAACGGCGGAATCGTGCCGACCACCTCCATCGGCAATTCGGCGACCTTCGCCATCCTGGCCGAGAAGATCATCATCGAGCTGAACCTGACCCAGCCGCTGGATCTGGAGGGGATGCACGACGTCTACATCCCGACCCGCCGCCCCTTCCGCGAGCCGATCCCGGTGGTGACGGCGGAAAGCCGCGCCGGCCTGCCCTATATCCCGATCGACCCGTCGCGGATCGCGGCCATCGTGGTGACGCGCAAGCAGGACAGCTCCGCCAGCATCCTGCCGCCGGACGACGAGACCAACGCCATCGCCGGTCACCTGATCGAGTTCCTGGGCCGCGAGGTGAAGCAGGGCCGGATGAGCCGCTCGCTGGCGCCGCTGCAGGCCGGCATCGGCACGATCGCCAACGCCGTGCTGCACGGGCTGATCGACGGGCCGTTCCACGACCTGACCATGTACAGCGAGGTTCTGCAGGACAGCACCTTCGAGTTGTTCGACGCCGGCAAGCTGAACTTCGCCTCGGGATCCTCGATCACGCTCAGCTCCGGGAAATACGCCGAAGTGCTGCCGAAGATCGGCTCCTACAAGGGCCGGCTGCTGCTGCGCCCGCAGGAGATCTCCAACCATCCGGAGGTGATCCGCCGCCTGGGCGTCATCGGCATCAACACGGCGCTGGAGTGCGACATCTACGGCAACGTCAACTCCACCCATATCAACGGCACGCAGATGATGAACGGCATCGGCGGTTCCGGCGACTTCGCCCGCAACAGCCACCTCGCCATCTTCGTCACCAAGTCGCTGGCCAAGGGCGGCGCCATCTCCAGCGTCGTGCCGATGGTCAGCCACGTCGACCACAACGAACATGACGTCGACGTTCTGGTGACGGAGGTCGGTCTGGCCGACCTGCGTGGGCTGGCGCCGCGCGAGCGGGCGGAAACCATCATCCGCAACTGCGTCCATCCCAGCTATCGCGAACTGGCAGCGGACTATCAGCGCCGGGCACTTCAACGCGGCGGACACACCCCGCATTTGCTGGAGGAGGCCTTCGCCTGGCACACCCGCTTCCAGCAGACCGGCAGCATGATGCCGAAGCCGCTGGCCGCCGAATAAGGTTCCTCAAAAACGGGCGGGCCGCGGAAATCCGCGGCCCGTCCCCGTTACCCATGTGCCGTCATACGTGCTTCTCGCCATTGCGCTCCAAGTACAGGAGCAGAGCGGGATAGTAGTGCTTTCGCTCGGACGAAATCTTCTCGCAGAACCGCCGGGCGGCACCACTCTTGAGCCATTCCTCAAGCTGGCCGTTTTCCCGCTTTTCCGCGATGATGTTATCGATCGCGTCCAAAATCTTGTGAATCACCTCAGGCCTCGTCTTGTGCAAACCGGAGCGGCGTCTTCGTCGCTCACATGTTCTATTATGGCCCAGTTGAGGATGAATGGCCCTGCGTTCTGGGAATGGCTGCGTGTTGCAATGCACAAAACGTGAGGATCGCGGATGTCCAATCACGTGATTTTCGGCGTTTCAGTCAACCAAGCAGCCAAACGATGGCGCAGGCGCAATCTGACCAGCCCTCTTCACCGCCAAACCTCTCGGAGATCGTCACGGCTGTAGGTGACGGGGTCATCTTCCATCCCCCTCATCGCCTGTTTCATGCTGAACTTGGAAAATTGACTTTCAGACCACTCTTCCTCTTTAGATTCCTTGGAGGCGGCGACGCGGGCGGACAGGAATTCGACGAAATCGAAAACTTCGGCCTGCTTATCTTCGGGAAGGGCTTGCAGCTTCTTAATCAATTCAGCATAACCCATATCAGCCTCCTTTTCGGCAACCTATGGCCGATGACGAAACATAGTAGCAGGATCCGGCGGAACCGGCAGCCCTGCGCCGGCAGAACTCCCCTCACGCCCTCTCCCGCTCATCCTCGGACGGGCGCAGGGCCTGTCCGGTCGGGCACAGGCGCAGCAGCACGCAGCGGTCGCAGGCCGGCGCCTGATAATAGCAGCAGCGCTGGCCGTGCAGCATCATGACCTCGTGGTTGTCGTAGACCTGCTGGGCGTCCCATTCCGCCGGCAACTGCGCCGACAGCACGGCGTGGGAGGGGCCGACGGCGACGTTGGCGGGGATCAGGCCGGTGCGCACGGCGACACGGTGGTGATGGCTGTCCACCGGCAATGCCGCCTGCCGCAGTGTGGAGAAACTCAGCACCGCCGCGCTGGTCTTCGGCCCCACCCCCGGCAACTCCTCCAGCCAGGCACGGGCCTCCGGCACCGGCATGCCGGACAGCAGGTCGAGCGACAGGCTGCCGACCCGCTCGGTGATTCGGCGCAGGATGGCCTGGATGCGCGGCGCCTTCTGCTCCGGCCATGTGACGCCGGCAATGGTCGCCTCCACTTCGGCGACCGGGGCGTCGCGCACCGACTCCCAATCGGGCCAGCGCCGCCGGAGCGCCTTGAAGGCGGCGCCGGAGGCGGCATTCCTGGTGCGGTGCGACAGCAGCGACGACACCAGCTCGCTCAGCGGGTCGAGGCTGTGGAAATAGGCGACTGGGCAGCCGTAGACGGTGCACAGCAGCCGGTGGATCTCAAGCGCCTTGTCGCGCAACGCAGCCGGGTCGGTCATAAGAACCGACAACAGCCGAACCGGTAAGGCGTTACCGGTAAATCATCACGCCACTTTCCAGCCGCACTATCCCACCAGCCCCGACATCACCGCGCGCAGCTGCGCCGGCTTCACCGGCTTGTTCAGCACCAGACAGCCCGCCGCCTTGGCCTCGTCGGCCAGTTCCGGCGTACGGTTGGCGGTGACGATCACGGCGGGCAGGATGCGGCCGCAGGCGGCGCGCAGCCGCGCCACCTCGTTGACGCCCAACGCTCCGTCGTCGAGGTGGTAGTCGGCGATCAGCAAATCCGGCGGCTGCGGCATGCCGGACAGCAGGGCCAGCGCCTCGTCGCCGTTGGTGGCCGACACCACGTCGCAGGCCCAGCCACGCAGCAGCGCTTCCATCCCCGCCACCACCGCCGGCTCGTTGTCCAGCACCAGCACCGAGGTGCCGGCCAGCCGGTTGGTCATCGGCCGGGCGGCGACGCTGGCCGGGCGCACGGCGCGGCGCTCGGTCCCGCGCGGCACGGTGACGGCGAAGACCGAACCGCGGCCCGGCTCCGACCGCACGGTGATCGGGTGGCCCAGCATGCGGGCGACGCGGTCGACGATGGCGAGGCCCAACCCCATGCCACGGTCGCGCCCCTTGGTGACGGGCGTGTCGAGGCGGCGGAACTCCTGGAAGATCTCGGCGATCTTGTCGCGCGGGATGCCGGGCCCGTTGTCCCACACCTCGATCCGGATGCCGTCGCCGGTCCGGCGACAGCCGACCACCACCCGGCCGCCTTGGACATAGCGGAGCGCGTTGGACAGGAAATTCTGCACGATCCGACGCAGCAGCCGCATGTCGCTGCGCACCACCGCTCCCGAAGCCACCACCTTGAGGTCGATGCCGCGCTCCGCCGCCACGGCGGCATATTCGGTGGCGAGCGGCGCCAGGATGCCGCGCAGGGGGAAATCGGTCAGCTCCGGCGTCACCGCCCCGGCGTCGAGCTTGGAGATATCCAGCAGCGCCGACAGCAGATCCTCCACCGACGCCAAAGCCACGTCGATGTTTTCCACCAGTTCGATGTTGCCGGCCGGCTGCTCAAGGTCGGCCAGTGCCGAAACGAACAGGCGGGCGGCGTTCAGCGGCTGCAGCAGGTCGTGGCTGGCAGCGGCGATGAAACGGGTCTTCGACAAATTGGCCTGATCGGCCTGGGATTTCGCCTGCTGAAGCTGGTCGTTCAGCATCATCAGGGCGGATTTCTCCGCCTGTTCGGATGCGCGCCGCCGCTCCTCCTCGCGCTTGATGACGGTGATGTCGGTGTAGACGCCGACGATGCCGCCGTCGCGGGTGCGCCGCTCGTTCACCTGGATCCAGCGGCCGTCGGACAGCCGGTTCAGGAAGACCCCCTTCAGGTCGTGGCGATGCTCCATCCGCTCGCGCAGCCAGACGTCGGGCGGCGGTTCGCTGACAGCACCTGCGGCGGCGACCATCGCCACCAGATCGTTGAAGCGGATGCCGGCCTGGATGCGCCCGGCCACCGAGGGCCAGTAGGACAGGTATTTGCGATTGCACAGCACCAGCCGGTCCGCGGAGTCGAACAGGGCAAATCCCTCGTTCACCGACTCGATCGCCTCGAACAGCCGGGTGCGCATGGTATCCGCCAGCTCCTTGGCGCGGGCGAGGTCGCGGTTGCTGTCCTCCAGCTTGTGCAGGGCGCGTTCCAGCTCCAGCGTGCGTTCGCGGATCTTCTGCTCCAGCACGATGGCGGTCTGGAACAGCGAGAAGGCGCCGCCCTGGAAGTCCATCGACCGCTCGACACGGTCCATCAACACCTTGTTGATGCGCTGGAGCTTGGCGTTCTCGCGCTCAAGCTCGGCGATGCGGTCGGCGGGGTCGATCGTCCCGGCGGTCAGGCTGCGGGTGGGGATGCCGGCCATGGCTTAGCGCCCTCCAATGGCGACGCCCGTGAAGGTCTGGTTGACGTGCATGCCGTTCACCTGTTCGCCATAGGCGCAAAATCCGACAACCCGGTGACGGGCCAACCGTTCCGACATCACCGCATTCAATTGCCGCTGCTCCATCTCCAGCCGGCGCAGGATGCAGTCGCAGCCGAGGATCAGGTCGGGCGCGCCGACCTCCGCCTCGATGCCCTCGATCAGCCCATCGAAGTTGGAAACGGGATCCACCCCCTCCGCCACCGTCAGGACGATGCCCTCGTCGATGGCGCAGAAGAAGGTCAGGCTTTCGTCGTCGTTCACCTTCTGGATGGAGCGGACATGGTACTGGCCGCCGACCCGCACCACCACCGGGTGGGAGGCGAAGATCATCGGGGTCAGCGGCTCCCCCTCCAGCCCGACCAGCCGGGCGTATTCGCGGCCCGCCGGCTCAGCATTGATCTCGTGGACGATGCGGTGCTGCGGATCGGCGCCGGTAACCACCATCTTGCGGTCGGAGCTGACGAAATGCTGGGTGCGGAAGACGGTGAAGGGCCGATTGGTCGTGAACAGCGCCACCACCGCCGCATTGGGGTGGAATGCGCCCTCATGCAGGACGAAGGTGCGTTCGAAATGCAGGTCGTCGCCGGCCGAGGCGCCGAACAGCGGGATGTCGATCAGCGCGCTGTGCAGTGCGCTGACCACCGTCTCCTCGCTCATCGACAGGCCGTCGATCAGCAGCATGGCGAAGCTGCGGGCGTCCTCGCCCAGCGGCACCGGCCGCGAGGCCAGCGCGCGGTCGCGGCGCGACAGCAGGGAACGCGCGATGGCGGTGCTGTCGGCGATCTCGAAGCGGTCGACATGATCGACGAGTGCCGTGACGACGCAGAAATCTTCGGTCGGGAAGCCCACCGCGACCAGCGCATTGGTGGTGTAGCCGCCGGGGCCGATCTCCCCCGCCGTGGTGCAGCCGATGACCGGCACCATGCCGAACTCCGCCGCCAGCGCATCGGCCAGGGCGTTGCGGTCGTAACTGGGCGCGCAGAAGACGAGCACCAGTTCCAGCACCACATCGCCCAGCCCGGCGCGCAGCTCCCTTGCCGCCTCGTCGGGGCGTTCGGCATGGGTGACGGCGCGCGGCATGCCGTCGCCGGTCGCCGTCCTCGTCGGCCCCTTCACGGAAGTCTCCCGTGCGGACATGGCTTCCCCCTGCACCTCCCGCTCCGTCCGCGGATGCGATCCGGCAAGGGTACTCCAGGGATGGCGGCGGGCAAGGCCAATCCGCGGGCCGGTGAAGGAGGACATGGTGGAGGATGGCTCCCCGGTGATGGTCTGTCAGAGCGTGTTTGCAGGTTGCGGATCGGAAAGCTCCGCCAATTCCTCATCCGTGAACAGGCGGGCCTTGGCGGTGAAGCGCACGCCGTCCGGCGCCTCGATTGAAAAGCCGCCGCCGCGCGCCTGGATAACGTCCAGGATGACCTGGGTGTTGCGCCACCATTGGAAGGTGTCGTCGCCCATGCAGAAGGGCGCACCGGCGACCATGCCGAGACAAAGGTCGCGCTCGCCCAGACGGAACTCCCCCAGCGGCAGGCAAAGCGGCGCCGACCCGTCGCAGCAGCCGCCCGACAGATGCAGCATCAGCGGGCCGTGCTTGGCCGACAGGCGGACCAACAGGGCGATGGCTTCGGGGGTGGCGATGACGCGCTCTATTGGCGTGGGGGCGGTCGGCATGGTGGTCCTTTATCACGAAACCACGCGGGGAAAGAAAAAAGGCCGGGGGACTCGCCCCCGGCCCAGGTTTGCCCGATAGGGAGGAGCGGGGCTCAGAAGAAGCCGAGCGCTTTCGGGCTGTAGCTGACCAGCAGGTTCTTGGTCTGCTGGTAGTGGTCGAGCATCATCTTGTGCGTCTCGCGGCCGATGCCGGACTTCTTGTAACCACCGAAGGCGGCGTGCGCCGGATACAGGTGGTAGCAGTTGGTCCACACGCGGCCGGCCTGGATGCCGCGGCCCATGCGGAAGGCGCGGTTGCCGTCACGGCTCCACACGCCGGCGCCCAGGCCGAACTCGCTGTCGTTGGCGATGGCCAGCGCTTCTTCCTCGGTCTCGAAGGTGGTCACGGCGACGACCGGGCCGAAGATCTCCTCCTGGAAGATGCGCATCTTGTTGTGGCCTTCCAGGATGGTCGGCTGGACGAAGTAGCCGCCCTCCAGCTCGCCGCCCAGGTGGGAGCGCTCGCCGCCGAGCAGGACCTTGGCGCCCTCGGCCTTGCCGATCTCGATGTAGGAGAGGATCTTCTCCAACTGCTCCTGCGAAGCCTGAGCGCCGATCATGGTGGCGCCGTCCAGCGGATGGCCCTGGGTGATCTTGGCGACGCGTTCCACCGCCAGCTTGATGAAGCGGTCGTATATCGACTTCTGGATCAGGACGCGGCTGGGGCAGGTGCAGACCTCGCCCTGGTTCAGCGCGAACATCGCGAAGCCTTCCAGCGCCTTGTCCAGGAACTCGTCGTCGGCGGCCATCACGTCTTCGAAGAAGATGTTCGGCGACTTGCCGCCCAGCTCGACGGTCGACGGGATGATGTTCTCCGAGGCGTATTGCAGGATCAGGCGGCCGGTCGAGGTCTCGCCGGTGAAGGCGATCTTGGCGATGCGCTTGCTGGTGGCGAGCGGCTTGCCCGCCTCGATGCCGAAGCCGTTGACGACGTTGACGACACCGGGCGGCAGCAGGTCGCCGATGATGTCCATCAGGACCATGATCGCCATCGGGGTCTGCTCGGCCGGCTTCAGCACGATGCAGTTGCCGGCGGCCAGCGCCGGGGCCAGCTTCCAGGCGGCCATCAGCAGCGGGAAGTTCCAGGGGATGATCTGGCCGACGACGCCCAGCGGCTCATGGAAGTGGTAGGCGTAGGTGGTGTGGTCGATCTCGGCGATCGAGCCTTCCTGGGCGCGGATGCAGCCGGCGTAATAGCGGAAATGGTCGATGGCGAGCGGCACGTCGGCGGCGCGGGTCTCGCGGATCGGCTTGCCGTTGTCCAGCGTCTCGGCCAGCGCGATGACCTCCAGCCGCTCTTCCATGCGGTCGGCGATCTTCAGCAGGATGTTCGAGCGCTCGGTCGGCGAGGTGCGGCCCCAGGCGTCCTTGGCCTTGTGGGCGGCGTCGAGCGCCAGTTCCACGTCGGCGGCCTGGGAACGGGCGACCTCGCACAGCGCCTTGCCGGTAATCGGGGTCACGTTGGTGAAGTATTGGCCGTCCACCGGAGCCACCCACTGGCCACCGATAAAGTTGTCGTAGCGGGGGCGGAGCGCGATCTGCTTCTGGAGCGTGTCGAGAGCCTGGTGGAGCATTTGGGCCGTTCCTCTCAGTGTGGCGAACCGGACAGGTCCCCGGTCCAGCGCGTTTGTCTGCGCCATTCAGCCACTCTGGGAGGTGGAGGGTAAATTGTACTATGGAAGGAGAAGATCGGGTGGCGGGATTGTTCGTGCACCACCCGATCCCGCCAGCCTCGGGAGAGCCACCCACCGGGCGGCCGCTCACTCGGCGGCCGTTCACTCTGCGGGATGACGGCCCTCGACATAGCCCTTGCGCAGCTGCTCCTCGTACCAGCGGCGGTGATGCTCAATGGCCCAGGCCTCGTCGACATCGCCGCTGCCCATGGCGTCGAAGGCGCCTTCCATGCCGATGGTACCGATGTAGATGTGGCCGATCACCACCGCGATCAGCACGGCCGCCAGCAGCCCGTGGATGACGTGCATGATCTGCATGCCGCCGATCCCGGTGAAGGCGAAGGGCACCATCAGCAGATAGCCGGTGACCGCCATGCCGATCCCGCCCAGCACGATGCCCCAGAACACCCCCTTCTGTCCGGCGTTGAAGCGCCCGGCTTCCGGATGATGGCCGCCGGCCTTGGAAAACAGGCCGCCGCCGGTCTTGACCCATTGCCAGTCGGACTTTTCGGGAATGTTGTCGCGCATCCAGAGCGCTACGATCATCAGCAGCCCGACGACGAAGGGCACGCTGACGAAGTTGTGGATCGACTTGGAATATTCGGCCAGCGGGGTGAAGGCCTGATGGCCGATCAGCGGGATCAGCAGCGTCCGGCCGAAGGTGAGGATCACGCCGGTCAGCGCCATGGTCAGGAAGCTGACCGCCGTCGTCCAATGGGCGAAGCGGTCCAGCCCGTTGAACCGCAGGACCAGCCGCCCCGCCTTGCCGCCATGGATGCGGATGGTGCCGCGATAGAGGAAGAAGATCGTCAGCACCGCCGTCATGCCGATCGCCAGCCCGCCGATCGCCAGCCGCAGCGTGTGGCTGCGCCATTCCCGCCATTCCCGCCCTTCCGGCTGGACCAGCACCGCCAGCTTCTCGTCGGGGATGCTGACACGGCCGATCAGCTTGTCGTCCTGCGGGACGTAAAGCGGCACCTGCTCCTTCGTGGTGGGCGAGTTGGGGCCGGGCGCCTGATAGAGCTGCGCTTGTGCGAAAGTCGGAGCGGCCAGACTCTGAACGGCCAGCAGGGCGATCAGAAGCAGCAGGGCGTGCAGGGGGCGCATAGTCGGGCGCATGGGTTGGGTCTCCCGTTTAGGCGACTTCTTGCTTCGCTTGCCCCCACCCCAACCCTCCCCCGCTGGGCGGGGGAGGGGGTCAGTTCTTATACGGGAGAGGAGCGGCAGTCCCTCCCCCGCCCAGCGGGGGAGGTTAGGTGGAGGTCTAACGTCGCTCTCCTTCGGAACGCCTCACGCCCCTCCCGTACCCGGCCCGCCGGGCGCGAAGGGAGAGCCGCGGTCGTTGCGGCCGTAGGCGGTGGACCAGCCCGGCGCGCCGGAGCCGTAGCCGCGGCGCAGCGAGCGTTCCTGGTAGATGTCGGCCAGCACGGCGCCGTCGCCGCCCATCAGTGCGCGGGTGGAGCACATCTCCGCGCACAAGGGCAGCTTGCCTTCCGCCAAGCGGTTGGAGCCGTATTTCTGGTACTCCTCGACGCTGTTGTCGGCCTCGGGACCGCCGGCGCAGAAGGTGCATTTGTCCATCTTGCCGCGGCTGCCGAAATCGGTGGTGCGCGGGAACTGCGGCGCACCGAACGGGCAAGCGTAGAAGCAATAGCCGCAGCCGATGCACAGATCCTTGCTGTGCAGCACCACCCCGTCGGCGGTCTGCAGGAAGCAGTCGACCGGGCACACCGCGGCGCAGGGTGGGTCGTTGCAGTGCATGCATGCCATGGAGATCGACCGCTCGCCCGGCTTGCCGTCGTTCAGCGTGACCAGCCGGCGGCGGTTGATGCCCCAGGGGACCTCATGCTCGTTCTTGCAGGCGGTGACGCAGGCGTTGCATTCGATGCAGCGTTCGGCGTCGCACAGGAACTTCATCCGGGCCATGTTCTACCTGCTTCCCTGTCGCGTTCCGCTCACGCCGGCTCGACCCGGCAGAGGGTGACCTTGGTTTCCTGCATGAAGGTGACGGGGTCGTAGCCGTAGGTCGTCACCCCGTTGACCGGTTCGCCCAGCACGATGGGATCGGTTTCCGGCGGGTAGTTGCTGCGCAAGGACTCGCCCTGCCAGAAGCCGGAGAAGTGGAAGGGCATGAACACCGTGCCGCCGCCCACCCGCTCCGTCACCAGCGCCTTCACCTTGGCCTTGCTGCCGTCCTCCGGGCCATAGACCCAGACCCAGGCACCGTCCTTGATGCCCAGCCGTTCGGCATCCCCGGTGTTGATCTCCACGAACATCGACTGCTGCAACTCCGCCAGCCAGACGTTGGAGCGGGTCTCCTCGCCGCCGCCCTCGTACTCGACCAGACGGCCGGAGGTCAGCACCATGGGGAAGCGTTGGCGCAGGTCGCTGTCTGCCACCTTGAACTGCAGCGAGCGGGCAAGCTGGACCAGGCGGAAGTCGCGCCGGTCCTCGATGGCCGGGTAGGCCTTCACCAGCTCCGGCCGCGGGGAATAGATCGGCTCGCGGTGGATCGGCACCGGGTCGGGCAGGTTCCAGGCGACGGCGCGCGCCTTGGCGTTGCCGTGCGGCACGCAGCCATGCTTCAGCGCGACGCGGATGATGCCCATCGACAGGTCGGTCTGCCAGCTGACATTGTCGACCTCCGCCCCGCCGATGGCCTGGATGACGCGCATCTCCTCCGCCGTCAAATCCTTGTCCCAGCCCAGCTTCTTCAGCACGGCCATGGTGAATTCGGGATAGCCGTCCTCGATCTCCGACCCCTTCGAATAGGAGCCGTCGGCCAGCAGCGAGACGCCGTTGCGCTCCACCCCGAAGCGGGCGCGGAAGACGCCGCCGCCCTCCATGACATGCTTGGAAGTGTCGTAGAGCACCGCCGATCCCGGATGCCTGATCTCCGGATGGCCCCAGCTGGGCCAGGGCAGGCCGTAATAATCGCCGGCGCAGGGGCCGGAGGATGCCCGCATGGTGATCTTGTCGAAATCGGCCTGATGCTTCATGTGCATCTTCAGCCGTTCCGGCGACTGGCCGGTGGCGCCGATCGACAGGCAGCCGCGGTTCATCTCGCGCAGGATGTCCTCCGGCACCGGGCGCGTGTTCTCCACCGTGATGTGCTTGAACATCTCGTCGGCGAAGCCCAGCTTGCGGGCCAGCAGGTAGATGATCGTGTAGTCGTCCTTCGATTCGAAGATCGGTTCCACCACCCTCTCGCCCCACTGCATCGAGCGGTTGGAGCAGGTGCGCGACCCGTCCGTCTCGAACTGGGTACAGGCCGGCAGGATGTAGGTGCCGTTGCGCCGCTCCTTGATCGCCGCAAAGGTGGTCGGGTGCGGATCGGCGATGACCAGAAGGCTGAGCTTCTCCAGTCCCTTCACCATCTCCGGCATGCGGGTGACGGTGTTGCCGCCATGGCCGAAGCACATCATGGCGCGCAAGGGGCTGGGCTGGTCGATCTCGCCCGGCTTGGCCAGCACCGCATCGAACCAGCGGGTGGTCGGGATGCCCTTGGCCTCCATCAGATCCTTGGAGCCGAAGCGGCCCCTCAGATAGTCGTACTCGACATCCCAAACGCGGGCGAAATGCTTCCACGCCCCTTCGGCCAGCCCGTAATAGGCCGGCAGGGTGCTGACATCGAGGCCGAAGTCGGTGGCGCCCTGCACGTTGCAGTGGCCGCGATAGATATTGGCGCCGCCGCCCGCCACGCCGATGTTGCCCAGCGCCAGCTGCAGGATCGACAGCGCGCGGACGTTGGCGGTGCCCACCGTGTGCTGGGTGACGCCCATGCACCAGATCACGGTGCTGGGCTTGTTCTTCGCAATCACCTCCGCCACCCGGCGCAGCTGGGCCCCGGGGACGCCGGTCACCCGCTCCACCTCCTCGGGAGTCCATTTCTTCACCTCGGCGCGGATCTCGTCCATGCCGTAGACGCGCTGGCGGATATACTCCTTGTCCTCCCAGCCATTCTCGAAGATGTGCCACAGCAGGCCCCAGGCGATCGGGATGTCGGTGCCGGGGCGGATGCGGACATATTCGGTGGCGTGCGCCGCGGTGCGGGTGAAGCGCGGATCGATGACGATGAAGGGCGCGCGGTTGTGCTCCTTGCCGCGCAGCATGTGCTGCATCGACACCGGATGCGCCTCCGCCGGGTTGCCGCCGACGATCAGCAGCGCCTTGGAGTTCTGGATGTCGTTGTAGCTGTTGGTCATGGCGCCGTAGCCCCACGTGTTCGCCACGCCGGCGACCGTGGTGGAGTGGCAGATGCGCGCCTGATGGTCGACGTTGTTGGTCCCCCAGAAGGCCGCCAGCTTGCGGTAGAGATAGGCGCCCTCGTTGGAGAACTTGGCAGAGCCCAGCCAGAACACCGCATCCGGTCCCGACGCCTGGCGGATATCCGCCAGCTGGTTGCCGATCTCCTCGATCGCCTGGTCCCAGCTGATCCGCTGCCACACGCCGTCGACCAGCTTGAGGGGATATTTGACCCGCCGGGTGCCCTTGGTGAGCTCGCGCACCGATGCACCCTTGGCGCAGTGGGTGCCCTGGTTGATCGGGCTTTCCCAACCCGGTTCCTGCCCGACCCAGACGCCGTTCTGAACCTCCGCGATAACCGTGCAGCCGACCGAACAGTGGGTGCAGACGTTCTTGCGTGTCACCACCTCGATGTTTGGCAGGATGGGACCCGCCTCGGCCTTGCGGATCATCGCACCCGGTAGGACGCCGACGGCGGCGATGCCGCCCGCGGCAAGGCCGGACCGGCGCAGGAAGCCGCGGCGGCTGACGCCCGACTCCAGGCTGTCGGCCAGCGCTCCGAACAGACCGGAGCTTTTGCCACGCGACGCTTTCGCTGAGGACCGTTTGACCAGCATGGACACCCTCCGGACCGCTCTAGAGGCGGTTCAGCGCGTAGAAGCGCTTGACGTGTTCGGTTTCGCGGTAGCGGGCCTTCACCTGCTCCTGCGGCGATTCCATGGCCTGCGCCTCTTCGCCGGACGGCAGCACTGTGGCCACGGCGGCGCCGGCCGCACCCAGGCCCAGCGTCTTCAGGATGTCGCGGCGTTGCAGGGGATTGCGCGGGGGATCTTGCGGCGTCTTCATGCGTCGGCTCCCTCCAACTCGTCGATTTGTCTGTTCAGGGCTTCCTGCTCGATCTCCAGGAACAGGCGGCCGATGGCGCCGACCGGGCGGTAGAGACCGGCAGCCTCCGCCGTTTCCAAATCCTGGAAGAATCGCCCGGCCCAGGGCTTCAGGTGGCTGTCCAGCATGTGCCGCTGCACGGCCGGATCGGCCCCTTCGCGGATCAGCACGGCCATCACGTCGCAGAGCGCGGCGATGTGGTCCTCCGGCTCCGACACGTCGGGAGCACGCTCCAGCCCCAGCGCCTGCAGGTCGGCGCGCAGGGCCGACAGCGGCCGGTCGGTGAGAAAGCCCGTGCGGTAGTAGGAGGCATAGGGGACCAGTTCGCCCTGAACGACGCCGATGAACAGCGCGTTGAACTCCCGCTCCGCCTCCTGCGGGCCGGTGCTGCGGGCGCGCGACGCGAGGTCGTCGAAGGCATTGCCGATCGCCGTGGCATCGCCCGTGAGGCCGCCGAGCAATCCCAGCAGGTCGGCGGAGGGCGGAGCCGCCAGCGTCAGCGCCAGCAGCCGGTAGACGTCGGCCCGCAGGCCGTCCGCGCCGTTTTCCGGATCATGAACCGTCATCGCACTCCCGCAAGCCGCTCCCGACAGATCCCGAAGGCCGCAAAAGGCCCAGACTGGGATAACGGCCGGCGGGCGCAAAGGTTGCCCTGCCCGGTCGGGGCTACCCCACCGGGGTCATCCTTTTCCCCCGCCCACGGGGTTACTTCTGCGGACGGCCGGAGAAGTTGCGGTGTTCGATGGACGCCTCCTCCCCCACCCGCACGCCGGCGGAGGCGAAAGTCTCGTCGGCGCTTCGCGCGAACAGCGTTGGCATGACCGCCCAGGCGCCACCCGCCAGCACGACGATGGCGCAGAGCGCGGCGAGGAAGGCTTTCATCGGCATTTCTCCAGACAGCACGATCCGGGGCGAGGCCGCGCGGACGGCCCCGTCCACGACCGCCACAACACCCCCGACGCCGGAATGTTTCCCCGCCGTCTTTTCCGCTTGATATGCTCTAAGAGAGCACATATGGTTTTGCTCAGAACGAGCATACAGCGGAGCAGCCCGATGCCCGAGGTCGCCGAACTCGCCTACACTCCCGCCGTCGCTGCGGCGACCGCGCCGATCTACGACCGGATGAAGCGCGTCGTGCCGGCCATCGAATGGCCCTTCCACGCGCCGCTGGTCCACGCCATCAACGAGCTGAAGCGGGAACGCAACGCCGTCATCCTGGCCCACAACTACCAGACGCCGGAGATCTTCCATGGCGTGGCCGACATCGTCGGGGACAGCCTGGCGCTGGCCGCCAAGGCGACGCAGACCGACGCCGACGTGATCGTGCTGGCCGGCGTGCATTTCATGGCGGAGACGGCGAAGCTGCTGAACCCGGGCAAGACGGTGCTGATTCCCAGCCGCAACGCCGGCTGCTCGCTGGCCGACAGCATCACCGCCGCCGATGTCCGCCTTCTGCGCGAGGCGCATCCCGGCGTGCCGGTGGTCGCCTACGTCAACACTTCGGCCGAGGTGAAGGCGGAGGTCGACATCTGCTGCACCTCGGGCAATGCGGTGGAGGTGGTGGAATCGCTGGGCGTCGACCGGGTGATCTTCCTGCCCGACGAATATCTGGCGAAATATGTCGCCACCCAGACCAAGGTGGAGATCATCGCCTGGAAGGGCCATTGCGAGGTGCACGAGCGCTTCACCGGCGCGGAGATCGAGGATTTCCGCCGTCGTTTCGACCGGCTGACCGTGATCGCCCATCCCGAATGCCCGCCGGACGTGCTGGAGGCTGCCGATTTCGTCGGCTCCACCGCCCGCATGATCGACTTCGTCGGTTCGGAGAAGCCACCACGGGTGCTGATGGTCACCGAATGCTCGATGAGCGACAACGTCGCCGCCGCCTCGCCCGAGACGGAGTTCGTGCGTCCCTGCAACCTCTGCCCGCACATGAAGACGGTGACCCTGTCGAGCATCCTGGAGTCGCTGCAGACCCTGGAACCACGGGTCGAGATTCCCGACGCGCTGGCCGCCCGCGCCCGCCGCTCGGTGGAACGCATGTTGGCGGTGAAGCCGAAGTGAATCAATCCCCCTCCCCCGCCCAGCGGGGGAGGGTTGGGGTGGGGGCATCCGCGGCAAAGATCTCTTCGGCTGCGCCGAACCCCCTCATCCTAACCTTCTCCCCGCTTTCGGCGGACCACAGGTCCGCCTGTCGCGTCAGCGCAAACGAAGTTTGCGCGTGAGCAGGGGGGAGAAGGGATCCATTCGCGTTGCGTCTAGGAGTCCTCCCATGACCTCCAGCACGCCTTACGATGTCGTTGACGCCGAGGTGATCGTCGTCGGCTCCGGCCTTGCCGGGATGACCGCGGCGCTGCAACTGGCCCCGCGCGCCGTCACGCTGATCACCAAGACCGCCGGCCTGCCCGGCGGCTCCAGCCTCTATGCCCAGGGCGGCGTTGCCGCCGCGGTCGGCCCCGGCGACCGGCCGGAGGACCATGCCGCCGACACCGTCGCCGCCGGGGCCGGACTGGTCGACGCCGCGATGGCGGCCCTGCTGACCCGCGACGGCGCCGCGCTGATCCGCCGCCTGCTCGAGGACGGCCTTCCCTTCGACCGCGCCGCCGACGGCTCGCCGCTGCTGGGCCGCGAGGCCGCCCATGGCGCCGCGCGCATCGTCCATGCCGGGGGTGACGCCACCGGCCGCACGCTGGTCACCGCGATGGCCGAGCGCCTGCGCGCCGCCCCGTCGGTGCGGGTGGAGACGGATGCGTTCGCCGTCGATCTCGTGCTGCGCAACGGCCGGGTCTGCGGCCTGCTGGCCTGCCATCCGCAGGGCTGGGTGCTGCACCGCGCCCCCCGCGTCATCCTGGCGACCGGCGGCATCGGCGCCGCCTTCGCCCGCACCACCAACCCGGCGGAGGCCACCGGCGACGGGCTGGCCATCGCCGCGCGGGCCGGTGCCCGCCTGGCCGATCTTGAGTTCGTGCAGTTCCACCCCACCGCGCTCGCCGTCGATGCCGATCCGGTGCCGCTGCTGACCGAGGCGCTGCGCGGCGCGGGCGCCATCCTGCTCGACCGGGATGGCCGCCGTTTCATGCCCGACGAACATCCGCTGGCGGAGCTGGCGCCGCGCGACGTGGTCGCCCGCGCCATCGGCCGCCGCGTCGCGGCGGGGGAGCCGGTGTTCCTCGACCTCCGGCCGGCGCTGGCCACCAAGCCCGACGGCTTTCCCACCGTGCTGGCGCTCTGCGCCGAGCATGGGCTGGATCCCTTCGCCGAACCGATGCCGGTGGCGCCTGCCGCCCACTACCACATGGGCGGAGTGGTCACCGACGCCGACGGCCGCACCAGCCTGGACGGGCTGTGGGCCTGCGGCGAGGTCGCCTGCACCGGCGTCCACGGCGCCAACCGGCTGGCGAGCAATTCCCTGCTGGAGGCGCTGGTCTTCGGCGCCCGCGTCGCCCGCGACGTGGCCGAACGTCCCCTGCCCCCGCTGCCGCCCTTCGCCCTGCCCCGTCCGCCGGCGGTCGCCGCCGATGTCGGCCATATCCTGCTCGACGCCATCGGGGCGGAGGCGCGCACCGCGCTCTACGAAGGTGCCGGGCTGGTCCGCGACGGGCTGGGGCTGCTTGCCGCCCGGCGCAAGCTGGACCGGCTGGCGGCGGCACTGGACATGCTCCGTTGCGAGGATGACGACGCTCAGGCCCCGCCCTCGGTCGTCCGCCAGTGGGGCGAGGCGCGCAACCGGCTGCTGGTCGGCCGGCTGGTCGTCCATGCCGCGCTGGCGCGGGAAGAAAGCCGCGGCGCCCATTGCCGCAGCGACCATCCGCTGCCGAACCCGGCCTTCACCCGCCGCACCCTGACCCTCAGCGATCTGGCCGGCACCGCCGGCCCCCTGCCCGGAGACGCCGCATGCTGCATCCTCTGACCGTCGAGCCCATCGTCCGCGCCGCCTTGGCGGAGGATCTGGGCCGGGCCGGCGACATCACCACCGACAGCATCATCCCGGCCGACGCGGTGGCGACCGCCCGCATCGCCGCCCGCAAGGACGGCCGCGTCGCCGGTCTGGAGGCGGCGCTGATCGCCTTCCGCCTGCTCGATCCCGGCATCTCGGTGACGGTGGAGCGCGCCGACGGCGACGACGTGCCCCCCGGCGGCACCATTGCCACTCTGACCGGCAAGGCCCGCGCCCTGCTGACGGCGGAACGCACGGCGTTGAACCTGATGGGCCGCCTGTCCGGCATCGCCACCGCGACCCGTGCGCTGGTGCACGAGGTGGAGGGCACCAATGCCCGCA
The DNA here is from genome assembly GCF_008364825.1 of Azospirillum sp. B21. Taxonomy (GTDB): domain Bacteria; phylum Pseudomonadota; class Alphaproteobacteria; order Azospirillales; family Azospirillaceae; genus Azospirillum. The sequence goes on along the minus strand of NZ_VTTO01000016.1, from coordinate 96,252 downwards.
TCGTCTGCACCCGCAAGACCACCCCGGGCCTGCGCATTCTGGAAAAGCACGCGGTGAAGCTGGGCGGCGGCTTCAACCACCGCTTCGGGCTGGATGACGCCGTGCTGATCAAGGACAACCACATCGCGGTCGCCGGCGGCGTGCGTCCGGCGGTGGAGCGCGTCCGCGCCGCCATCGGCCACATGGTGAAGGTGGAGGTGGAGGTCGACACGCTCGACCAGCTGGACGAACTGCTTGGCCTGCCGGTCGATGTCGTCCTGCTCGACAACATGGACCCGGACACGCTGCGCCGCGCCGTACGCATGGTGGACGGCCGGCTGCTGACCGAAGCCTCGGGCAACGTCACGCTCGCCACCGTCCGCGCCATCGCCGATACGGGCGTCGACATGATCAGCTGCGGCTGGCTGACCCACAGCGCCCCGAACCTGGATTTGGGGCTGGATATGTGACTTGAAAAGGACCCTCTCCCGCCCTGGGGAGAGGGTCCTTTTCCCCTACGCCGCCAGCTTCTCGACCGTACCGTCCAGGCCCATCAGAAGCAGTTCGACCTCGAGGTCGGGGTGGCGTTCCTTGACCATCGCCTTCAGCTTGGTCAGGTACTGGCCGTGCACCTCGGTCTCCTTGGCCGGATCGGACGCCACGTCCATGCCGAGGAAGACCCTGTAGGCGCCGCAGTCGCGGTGATCCATGACGATCACGCGCTTGATGTGGTGCAACTCCTTGGCGACTGCGACATGGTCCCAGAACGCCTCGCCCCAGGCCGGCTTCTTGTCGGTCAGGGCGCCCAGGCTGGCGCCGGCCAGAATGACGTGGTCGTAGTTCGCCTGCATGTTGCGGGCGTTCATGTAGCCGGCGACATGCCCCATCAGGCGATAATCCATGCAGGACAGCAGAAGCGTGTCGACGCTGCCGGCCTGGGCCGGGCGGCTCATCATCATCGGCGCCATCAGAGTCACGCCGGCACCCAGCGTCGCCAGCTTCAGGAACCCGCGGCGCGAGCTGTGTTCGCCCTGGCAGCAGCCATGGTGATGACCGGTCGAATGATCCATTGTGCCCTCCAACACGCCCCGAACCCATATCGGGGTTTCACGCGCGATGGTGGCGGGAGAATGGTAAAAATTTCAATATAGGGGCTTCCATCAAGTGGAAAAGCAATAAACATTCACCTCTGTGGCATTTTTCGGAAAGTTCGCCCCACAACCGTGTAACCGCAGACCATACGGCACAAAAGAAACGGGCCGCCCGGTGAGGGGCGGCCCGTTCCAAAGCATGGACGTTCCTGGTCGTCAGCGTCCGGCGATCACCCGCCGCGCGTGCTGCTGGGCGCCGGGGTTCCGACCGATCCGACGGTGCCGGAGGCCGGCGGCGGCGACGCGCTCGCGCTGTGGCTGGACGAACACTCCGCGTTGGCGATCCCCGCCGTCAGGAGTGCGGCGAGACCGAACAATGCGGCGACAACCGGACTGGCTCCATGAGACATTGGATCACCTCCTTTCTGAAACGTTGCGACCACCAATAGATTGACACAGCAGGGCGCTGGGTCAATGGACGATTCGACTGCCGCTGCTCCGTCTCCCATACGGACAGGTTTGGAGCCCATACCCGACCATTTTCATCGGGTTTCCAGCAGGCCGCTCATGGTCGCGAACAGCTCCGACTTGGCCTCGAACCCGATGCCGGGCAGGTCGGGCAGGCGCACCCGGCCGTCCTCCACGGCGATGCCGTCGGCGAAGCCGCAGAAGGGCTTGAAGACGTCGGGGTAGGATTCGTTGCCGCCCAGATGCAGGCCGGCGGCGATGTTCAGCGACATCTGGTGCCCGCCGTGCGGGACCACGCGGCGGCTCGACCAGCCGTTCTCCTTCAGCATGTCCAGCGTGCGCATATACTCCACCAGCCCATAGCTCAACGCGCAGTCGAACTGCAGCCAGTCGCGGTCGGCCCGCATGCCGCCATGACGGATCAGGTTGCGGGCGTCCTGGTGGGAGAACAGGTTCTCGCCGGTCGCCATCGGGCGGTCGTAGTGGGTGGCGAGTTCGGCTTGCAGCGCATAGTCCAGCGGATCGCCGGCCTCCTCATACCAGAACAGGCCGTAGGGCTTCAGCGCCTCCGCGTACGCGACTGCGGTATCGAGGTCGAAGCGGCCGTTGGCGTCGACGCACAGGTTCTCGCCCGATCCCACGACCTCCAGCACCGCGTCGATCCGGCGCAGATCCTCTTCCAGCGAGGCGCCGCCGATCTTCATCTTCACGACCTTGTAGCCGCGGTCGCGGTAGCTGCGCATCTCGTCCTGCAGCGCCTTCACATCCTTGCCGGGATAGTAATAGCCGCCGGCCGCATAGACCCACACGCTGTCGTCGGCCACCCCGCCGCGGAAGCGGTCGGCCAGCAGGCGGTAGAGCGGAACGCCGGCGATCTTCGCCACGGCATCCCACACCGCCATGTCGATGGTGCCGACGGCGACGGAGCGCTCACCATGGCCGCCCGGCTTCTCGTTGGTCATCAGCCGCGCCCAGATGCGGAACGGGTCCAGGTTTTCGCCCGTGTCGTCCAGCAGGCTGTCGGGAGCGGCGCTCATCAGCCGGGGAATGAAGCGCTCGCGCAGCAGTCCGCCCGCGGCATAGCGGCCGTTGGAGTTGAAGCCATAGCCGATCACCGGCTTGCCGTCGCGCACCACGTCGGTGACGACCGCCACCACGCTGCAGGTCATCTGGCTGAAATCGATGAAGGCGTTGGCGATGTCGGACTTGATGCCGGCGGTCTGCTCGCGGATTTCGACGATGCGCATGGCGGTTCCTCTTGCAGCGTGGTGGCGCGTTTCGTGCCGGCACTGTAGGGATGGTGCGGGCCACCGGGCCAATGCCAAGGCCGGAACGCATCATGCGGGTTCGGCATGGGGTGGCGGAGGGAACCATACAAAGCCCCTCTCCCCTTGCGGGAGAGGGGCTTTGAGTGGTTGCCCCGTAGGGATCCCGGCCCGGCAGACGTGACGAAGATTGGGCGATGGAACTCTCCTGGCTCGACGATTTCCTGGCGCTGGTGGATTGCGGCAACTTCTCCCGCGCCGCCGACGCGCGCCACCTGACCCAGCCGGCCTTCAGCCGCCGCATCCGCGCGCTGGAGGATTGGGCCGGCACCCCGCTGTTCGACCGCAGCGGCCAGCCGGTGACCCTGACGGAGGCCGGGCGCCGCTTCCGCCCTTTCGCCGACGAAACGGTGCGCCGCCTGCTGCAGGGTCGCGAAGAGGCCCGGCTCGCTGCTCAGTCGGAGGCCGCGACCCTGCGCTTCGCCGCCACCCACGCGCTGTCGCTGACCTTCTTCCCGTCATGGCTGCGGGCACTGGAAGCCCGCGCGCGGCTGGGCGCCATCACCCTGTCGTCGGACAGCATGGAGGCCTGCGAGAGGCTGATGCTGGCAGGCCAAGCGCAGTTCCTGCTGTGCCACGCCCACCCGGCGGCGGCCGGCCGTCTCGATGCGGAGTCCTTCCGCTCCATCGTCATCGGCAGCGACCGGCTGCTGGCGGTGACCGCCCCGGACGCCGACGGGCGGCCCCGCCATCTGCTGTCCGACCGAGAAACCGCGGCGCTGCCGCACCTGTCCTACAGCCGCGAGTCCGGCATGGGCCGCATCCTGGAGGCGGTGCGGGCGGTGCAGCCGTTGCCGGGCGCGCTCGACACCGTCTTCACCTCTCATCTCGCGGCGGTTCTGCGCACGCTGGCGCGCGACGGGCGCGGGGTGGCATGGCTGCCGGAAAGCCTGATCGCCGAGGATCTGGCCCGCGGAACCCTGGTTCGGGCAGGCGTGCCTGCCGGCGACGCACGCTGGACCGTGCCGGTGCAGATCCGGCTGGTCCGTCCCCGCGCGCGCCAGAGCAAGGCGGCGGAAAGCTTCTGGACGCTCGCGGTGGAGGCCGCGCTGTGGCGCAATGCCGAATCGTCGCCGGAGCCCGCCATCGCGGTTGCCGAGTTGGAACATCCCATGGAAAAAGAGTTGTGACGCTCGCCCCTTAAGGCACTTTGTTCGTTGACATTCCCGCCGATGGTCGTTCAACGAGTCGATTTCGCTGGCGCTAACCCTTTCGATCAGGCAAAATTTGCCTAGTTCGGGGTGCAGCCGGGCCTCGACGCCACCGGTCGGATGACCGAAGCCAAGACCTGTTCGCCGGCTGGTCCAAGAAGCGTCGCACCAGCGACCGGAGGAACCATCATGGGCGTGAGCAGCATCGGCGGTATCGGCGGCTATCAGCAGCAGCCCTACGTCACCCCGCTCAGCAGCGGTCCGGCCGCGGCGCAGCGGTCCACCTCGCCGGTCGAATCCGCACAGGAAGACCAGGACGAACGCACCCGCCGCCAGCAGGAGGCGCAGAGCGTCCAGTCCGGTTCCGGCGGCGGCAACACCACCCCGACCCGCGGCCAGACCCTGAACATCACGGTCTGATCGGCACCTGTCGCACGGCCGGAACGGCAGGGGAGTGAAACGGGGCGCCCGGCAACGGCCCGCTCCAGTCAGCGGACAACAGACGCGGGAGGCACCGATGGAGATCCGTGGCGTTTCCAGCACGACAGCAGTCCGCCCGACGGCCTTCCAGCCGACGGAGGGCGGCGTCGCCGCCTCTTCGGCAGCCTCTGTCCGACCCTCCCCCACCCAGACCGATGGTACTGCCACCGGGACGGAAGCGGGGAAGTCCTCCGGCCCCGGCTATATCAGCCCCTATCTGCGCTACGATCAGGGCGCACGGGTCGCGGTGCTCTATTTCCGCGACTTCGATACCGGCGAAACCCAGGACCAGATCCCGTCCCAGCGCGTCGTCGAGGAATACCGCCGCGCCGCCGACCGTCTTGCGCAGGACGACCAGAGGAAATCCGCCGGGACGCAGACGGCAAACGACGGCAAGGCCGATAGGGCTGCCGGTTCCACCGACGGAACGGCCGGGACGGCATCGGGGGCAGGCTCCGCAACGCCCCCAAGCGCCGTCGGGACCGGATCGGGCGGTACGTCGCTGGGCATATCCTTCGCCAGCGCCACCGGCAGCAGCGGATCGGCTGCATCCCCCAGTGTCTCATCCAGCGTTTCCACCGGTGCGGCGCCGGCTGTCAGCAGCTTCACGCCCGTCGCGGCGGGCGGCAGCTATGGCGGGTCGCCGGGCGGGCTCGTCTCCGTTACCGTCTGAGCGCTTCCACCCCTTGTGACGATGACGGCCGCAGCGTTTGGGTCGCGACGGATCGCTCCGCCCCCTGTTTGAAGTCCCGGTTCGGGAGGCTTCAACGACGGGGGAAAGCTACGATGGCCCAGGTTCGGCTGCACTGCACCACGGCAGGTCCCGACGACGGTCCCCTGGTGATCCTGCTGCATGGCTTTCCCGAATACGGCCGGTCCTGGCGCCGGCAGGTCGGGCCGCTGGCGGACACCGGTTTCCGCATGATGGTGCCGGACCAGCGCGGCTACAATCTCAGCGACAAGCCGCCGCGGATCGCCGATTACCGCATCGACCGGCTGGCGGAGGATATCCTGCGCCTCGCCGACGATGCCGGGCGTTCGCGCTTTTCCGTCGTCGGCCATGACTGGGGCGGGATCGTCGCGTGGTGGCTGGCGCTGACCCATCCCGACCGGATCGAGCGGCTGGCCATCCTCAACGCCCCGCATCCGGCGACCTTGCGCAGCCACATGATGCGGCACCCCGGACAGATGCTGAAAAGCTGGTATGTCGGCTTCTTCCAATTGCCCGGCCTGCCGGAACGGCTGATGCGCGCCAACGGATTCCGCATGGCCGAACGGTCGCTGCTGGCCACCAGCCGACCCGGCACCTTCAGCCACGACGATCTCGCCGGCTACCGGCAGGCTTGGCAGCAACCCGGCGCGCCGACGGGGATGATCAACTGGTACCGCGCCTTGCGGCTCCGCCCGCCCCTGCCGACGGCGCGCGTCCGGAGGCCGACGCTGATCGTCTGGGGCGACCGCGACGCTTTCCTGGATCGAAGTTTGGCGGAGGAGGCGGCGGCTCTGTGCGATACAGTGCAGGTTGAACACCTGACGCAGGCTTCCCACTGGGTGCAGCATGAGGAACCCGAAGCGGTCAACCGGTTGTTGGCCGACTTTCTCCACTCCGACGATGCGGCGGATGACCAGGGCCGGGAAGCGGCAACGGCGGAACGCGCCCCCGCCCCCTGACCGACACGGCCGGTGTCCGGCATGATGGCTGGCATGATGGCCTATTCATCGGCGGCACCGGCATTCCCCCGCTTCATCGCCATCGACTGGTCCGGCGCCCGCGGCAAGCGCTATGCCGGCATCGCAGTGGCGGAGTGCCGGGACGGCGATTCGGCCCCCGTCCTGGTGGACGGCCCCGGCGGCTGGTGGTCGCGGACGGCTCTGTTCGACTGGCTGCGAACAGAACTGGCGCGCGAACCGGCATTGGTCGGCATCGACTGCGCCTTCTCCCTGCCCTTTTCAGTGGCTGCGCGCGGCTTTCCCGGCCGGGAAGCTTCCGCCTTCGACCTGTGGGACGCGGTGGAGGAGGTCTGTGCCGGCGAGCCCGATTTCGGCGGCGGCCCTTTCGCCGTCCACCCGCTGCATGGCGCCGGCTTCTGGCATGGCGGCCCGCAGCCGGATTGGTACGAGGACCCGCACCGGGCGACCGAATGGGCCTGCCGCGCCGACGGGCTCGGCCATCCGCAAAGCCCCTACAAGCTGATCGGCTCGCGTCAGGTCGGCAAGGGCGCGCTCGCCGGCATGCGTGTGCTGCGCGCCCTGCGCGCGGCATTGCCCGGACGGCTGGCGGTCTGGCCCTTCGAGGACCCGGCGCCGGACGGCAGCGTGATGGTGGAGATCTACCCGCGCCTGTTCCTGAAACACACCGGCTTCGGCCAGCGCAAGATCCGCGACGCCGCCGAGTTGGACGAGGCATTGCGCCGGCTGGGATCGCGTCCGCTGGAGCGGACCGGCATCATCAGCGACCATGACAGCGACGCGCTGGTGTCGGCCGCCGGCCTGCGCCGGCTCGCCGGCATCCCGCGGGCCTGGACGCCTCCGGGGCTGGACGGAACGGCGCGGCGGCAGGAAGGATGGATTTTCGGCGTGGGGATGACGGGATCATGAGTGCGGTCGACGGTGTGCCGGCGGAAGGTTCAACCCAGGGCACGGCAGGTGGATCCAAAGCGGGCGGATCGCGCCGCCCGGCAATCGACGTCGCGCGTGGGTTGGCGCTGGTCGCCATGGCCCTCTATCACGCCAGCTGGGACGCCACCTATTTCGGTCTCGCCCGCTTCGACCTGCTGGGCGATCCGCTCTGGCTCGCCGCCCGCACGATGATCCTGTCGAGCTTTCTGCTGCTTGCCGGCGTCGGGCTGGTGCTGGCGACCCGCGACGGGCTCGACACCGGACGCTTCCTGCGCCGGCTGGGCCGGGTGGCGGCCGGGGCCGCGGCGGTGTCGGCGGCCTCCTACGCCCTGTTCCCCGACAGCCCGATCTTCTTCGGCGTGCTGCACCACATCGTGCTGGCGAGCGTCGTCGGCCTTGCCTTCGTCCGCCTGCCGGCGGCGCTGACCCTCATGGCGGCTGCGGCGGCGGTGCTGGCCGGCATCTCGCTGTCCTTCCCCATTTTCGACAACCCATGGCTGCGGTGGATCGGGCTGACCACGGTAGCGCCGGATTCCAACGATTTCGTGCCGGTCCTGCCCTGGATCGGCGCCGTGCTGACGGGAATCGGGCTGGCACGGCTATGGCCGGGGATCGGCGAGGGCGTGGCGGTGAGCGGTGCCGCCGGGCGGATTCTGGCGCTGGCCGGACGGCACAGCCTTGCGGTCTATCTGCTGCACCAGCCGCTGCTGTTCGCCATCGCCTGGGCGGCGGCGCAGATCCTGCCGGTGGAGGCGCCGGCGGTGCGCGATTTCCAGGCCGCCTGCGTTGCGAACTGCGAGCGCGCCGGCGTCGCGTCGGCGACCTGCACCGCCAACTGCCGGTGCGTGCAGTCGGAGTTGGCGCGGAAGGGGCTGTGGGAAGGCTTCGTCGCCAATCGCCTGAGCGAGCGGGAACAGCGCGGTCTCGAAGACGCGGTTGCCGTCTGCCGCAAGCCCTGAGAATGGGTGCGGCCGGGTGGCTGGCCGCCCCGAACCGATCAGACCGGATGGATCACACAGACTGGCGCTTTTCCAGCAGGCCGCGCAGCAGGCTGGTCAACGTCTCGGCCAGACGGTACTGGTCCTCGGGCGGCAGGGTGTCGATGACGCCCGCGAAGTCGTTGAGCGGATCGTGGCGCAGCAACTCCAGCGCCTTGGGCGTCGGATGCAGCTGGGTGACGCGGCGATCCTCCGGAACCGGAACGCGGACCAGCAGCTCCTTGCCCACCAGCACTTCCACCATCTGCGAGGCGGCACCGCGCGTGGTGGCGTGGAAATCGGCGAAGGCCGACACGGTGCGCTGGCTGTTGTTGGCGCCGGCGAAATAGCGCAGCGCCGTCCACTGCGACGGCTTCAGCCCGTGGGTATAGCCCAGGCTGTCCGCGATGTGGGCGATCTGCAGCATCACGTCGGCAATGGCCTGCGGCGACGCGCCGCCGGTGTGATCCGAGTGGGCGATGTCCATTCCGGCTCCAATGGGTCCGGCTCCAATGGCCCCGGCACCGATCGAACCCGCCCCGATGGGAGAACCGATCGGAGCGAGATCCAGCGCGCCGTTTTTCCGCACCGACATCCGGCCCGCAGCAACGCCGCGCACTTTTGCAAAGTCCATTTTTCTCCACTCTATAAAGTTTAGTGGCTATACGATGGGCGTACAAAGAGGCAGGCAGCTATCGCTGAAAGGCGGCAGCCACATCGATCATGAGATCGTCACATACTGTAGCGCGACGGAACTGAAAACGGAACCGTGAACACTTTGCCTGTTTGTTGCGAATTGTCGCATCGTCCACGGCGATCCGGCTAAGGCTCGATTGCAGGAAACCCTTGTGGAACACAGGCAAAATCGGCATATCGGCCATGCCGATTCGCTTCTTCGCCATGTTTCACTGGCGTAATCTTCGATTCGGCGGTATACGCGCGCGATGACCACATCCCCCGTTCCGAAGTCCGCATCGCCGGCCGCCGCTCAGACCATGGGCGCCCCGAAGGTCGGCATCGTCAGCCTCGGCTGCCCGAAGGCGCTCGTCGATTCAGAGCGCATCCTGACGCGCCTGCGCGCGGAGGGGTACGAGATCTCCCCCAGCTACGACGGCGCCGACGTCGTGCTGGTCAACACCTGCGGTTTCCTCGACAGCGCCAAGAAGGAATCGCTGGACGCCATCGGCGAGGCGATCAAGGAAAACGGGCGGGTCATCGTCACCGGCTGCATGGGCGTGGAATCGGACCTGATCCGGCAGATCCACCCCGACGTGCTGGCCGTCACCGGTCCCCACCAGTATGAACAGGTGGTCACCGCGGTGCACGAGGCGGTGCCGCCGACGCACAACCCCTTCACCGACCTGGTGCCGCCGGAAGGGCTGCGGCTGACCCCGCGCCACTACGCCTACCTGAAGATTTCCGAGGGCTGCAACAACCGCTGCAGCTTCTGCATCATCCCGTCCTTGCGCGGCGATCTGGTCAGCCGGCCGATCCATTCGGTCCTGCGCGAAGCGGAAAAGCTGGCGGTGGCCGGCGTCAAGGAACTGCTGGTCATCTCCCAGGACACCAGCGCCTACGGCGTCGACGTGAAGTACAAGACGGAGAAATGGTACGACCGCGAGGTCCGCACCCGCTTCTTCGACCTGTGCAACGAGTTGGCGAACTTCGACCTGTGGGTCCGCCTGCACTACGTCTATCCCTACCCGCATGTGGACGAGGTCATCCCGCTGATGGCGGAGGGCAAGATCCTCCCCTATCTCGACATCCCGTTCCAGCATGCCTCGCCCACCGTGCTGAAGGCGATGCGCCGCCCGGCCGCCCAGGAAAAGCAGCTCGACCGCATCCGCAAGTGGCGCGACGAGTGCCCGCATCTGGTCCTGCGCTCCACCTTCATCACCGGCTTCCCCGGCGAGACGGAGGAGGACTTCCAGTTCATGCTGGACTGGCTGAAGGAGGCTCAACTCGACCGCGTCGGCTGCTTCAAGTACGAGCCGGTGGAGGGTGCGACCGCCAACGACCTGCCCGGCGCCGTCCCGGAAGAGGTCAAGCAGGAGCGCTGGGAGCGCTTCATGGAGACGCAGAAGGCGATCAGCGCCGAACGTCTCCAGCAGAAGGTGGGCTGGACGCTGGGCGTGCTGATCGACGAGGTCGACGAGGATGGGGCCATCGGCCGCTCCTACGCCGACGCGCCGGAAATCGACGGCAACGTCTTCCTGAACGGCGAAACCGGCCTGAAGCCCGGCGACATGGTCGACGTCACCATCGAGCATGCCGACGAATACGACCTGTGGGGCAGCGTCGAGCGCGACCTGTAATCCAACCGGACCGCCAGTGACACGCTGATGGAGAGCGCCATGCCCGTCACGCCGGACGATGCCGAACTGATGGACGTCCAGCAGGGCGGGCGCTGCTTCTTCTGCGACGGGCCGGTGGGGGCGAAGGCGACCTTCGACCACCTGATCCCCCAGGCCTATGGCGGGATCGACGATCCGGCCAACGTCGTGCTGGCGCATCGCCGCTGCAACCAGCGCAAGGACGACCGTCTGCCGACCGACGAGGAACTCGACCGCTTCTTCTCCCTGCGCCGCTCCAGCCGGCTCGGCGTCTGGCCCCCCTTGCGCGCGCTGCGCGACGGGGATGAGGGCGCCGACGAGGAGGAGCGGTGGATGGCGGTGGCTCAGGCGATCGCGCGGGAACGGTAAGGCGCCCGATCCGGTTGATGGGAGGATACCTTATATAATGGGAGACTCCCCCCGATGACCGGTTCGCAGAACAAGCAGCCCCACACCGAACAGACCATCCGCCACACCGAGGGCGAGCAGAACACCGGCAATCACAAGAAGCCGGATGCCCCCGACGCCAAGGGCGCCGACCGTTTCGGCGGCACCCGCGCCGGCGCGGAGAATGTCGAGCCTAAGAAGTAGGCAACGGGAACAGGGCCTTTTCGGGCTGGCATCCCATGCCCGGCCTGTGCGAGACCTGTGCGAGATCAGGGGGACGGCGCCCACGGACTTCCTGCCCCAGGCGACCGCCCCCACCCCGCACCCGTGACCCGATGGCCCCTTCGATCTTCAAACGCTACAAGCTCCATTTCACCCGGCCGCTGCCCGGCCTGCGCCCCGGCCGGCCGGAACGGGATGCCATGGTGGAGCGCGTGCGCCGGCTGGCCAGCGAGAACGGCATGGCCGGCGACCTGCACGCCATCGCGCCCAATGCCGGCTTCGGCATCCTCGAAGTCCGCTGCACCGAACGGCTGGCCCGCCGCCTGTCCGACCTGTCGGAGATCGAAACCGTCCAGGAAGCCTGACCGCCGGACGTTCCCCTGCGCCTTACCCCTGCGCCGGTTCGGCGTGCCAAATCGCGCGATGGTGTTATGCGGCTGGCCGCAACGTCCCACAGCCCTAGGTCAGGCTCGACCGGTTCCGATAAGCGGGCCGGAAGCACCATGACCTCAGAGGGGAGACACCGACATGGCGATGCGGCAATCGGACGCCGAATGGCGCGGCGACCTGAAATCGGGCAGTGGCAAGATGCGGCTGGGCAGCGGGGCCTTCGAAGGCGCTTATTCCTTCCCGTCCCGCTTTGAAAACGGCCAGGGCACCAATCCGGAGGAGCTGATCGCGGCAGCCCATGCCGGCTGCTTCTCCATGGCGTTGTCGGCCGGGCTCGCCCAAGCCGGCCACACCCCGACCCGCGTCCACACCACCGCCAAGGTCCATCTGGAAAAGGCCGGCGCCGGCTTTGCCATCAGCCGTATCGAACTGGAGTGCGAGGCGGAGATCCCCGGCATCGACGAGGCCACCTTCCAGGAGCAGGCGGCCGGTGCCAAGGCCAACTGCCCGGTGTCGAAGGCGCTCGCCGGCACCGAGATCAGCCTGACCGCCAAGCTGGTCTGACGCCGCTGCGATCCGTGTGCCGCCCGGTCGACGGGCGGCGCATTCGCCCCTCGGCGTGCCGACAGAGATAATAAATCGACTTGGCCGGCATGAACCTGCCGGAAGGCAAGGGGTCGTCCGCGCCGCTGCTCGGCCGAAGGGCAGATTGACCCGACAGCTTCCGCCCACCCATAGTGCCGCGTTCCGCGCGCGGAAGCTCCCGTCTTCCGTCCGCCGTATCAATCGAACGACGGACAATGTTTGCCGCAGCCACTCGCCTTCTTAAGCCAGCACTTCTTCTGCTTGCGCTCGCGTGGGCTGCACCGGCGGCTGCGACCGATGCCGGCAGGCCGGCGACCGGGCCCGACCCGGTGATCCTGGCGCTGGACGGCGAATTCGGGCTGGCCAACAGCACCTCGGCCGAAGCCATTGAACGCGGCATCCTGACCGCCATCGACGACATCAACCGCCAGGGCGGTGTGCTGGGTGGTCGGCCGCTGACGCTGATCACACGCGAACACCGGTCGATCTCCGCCCGCGGCATCAAGAACATCCGGGAACTCGCCACCATCCCCGACCTGATCGCGGTGTTCGGCGGCCGGTTCAGCCCGGTGGTGATCGAGGAGCTGCCGGTCCTGCAGCAGACCCGCACCCTGTTCCTGGCGCCCTGGTCGACGGCGGACGGCATCGTCGACAACGGGATGAAGCCAAATTACATCTTCCGCCTGTCCTTGCGCGACGGGCTGGCCATGCCCTTCCTGCTGACGCGCGCCGCCGACCGCGGGCTGACCCGCGTCGGGCTGCTGCTGACCAACACCGCCTGGGGGCGCTCCAACCTGGAGGCGGCCAACCGTCATCTCGCCGGGCGTGACAGCCCGAGCGTGGTCGGCACCGCCTGGTACAACTGGCGCGACCGCACGCTGATCGAAAAATACGAGGAGCTGGAGGCCGCCGGCGCCCAGGCCATCCTGCTGGTCGCCAACGACGACGAGGCCGCCGTTCTGGTGCGCGAGGTGGCGGCCCTGCCGCCCGCCCGCCGCCTGCCGATCCTCAGCCATTGGGGCGTCACCGGCGGCGATTTCGTCGGTCAGGCCGGGCCGGCCCTGCAGGAGGTCGATTTCACCGTGATCCAGACGGTCAGCCCCTTCCGCATCCCGCCCGAACGTCTGGCTCCGGTCCTGGAGACCGCCGGGCGCCTGTTCGGCATCCACCGGCCGGAGGACATCGTGTCGCCGGTCGGCTTCCTGCACGCCTACGACCTGACCCGCATCCTGGCGCTGGCGATCGACCGCGCCGGCACCACCGACCGGGCCGCCGTGCGCGACGCGCTGGAGCAGGTCGGCCCCTATCGCGGGGTGATCCGCGATTTCGACCGCCCCTTCACCCCCGGCCGGCACGAGGCGTTGGGACCGCAAGACCTGCTGATGGCGCGTTTCCGCCCCGACGGCGTGCTGGTCCCGGTGGAATGAGCGCGCCGATGACCGGACCCGATCCCTACCGCCCCCCGAATGGCGGCATCCCCCCGAGCGCCATTCCAAGCGCGGCGCAGCGGATGCTGACCTCCGGCCGGCTGGCCCGCCGCTTCGCGCTGGTGTCGCTGATGCTGGGCGTGCTGATCGCCATCCTGATCGGCGCCAGCCTCTACGTGGTGTCGAGCCGCCATCTGGCACGCCAGCATCTCGCCAATGTGGAAGCGAACGCCAGCCTCGCCGCCCGTCAGACCGAAGGGCTGCTGAACACGCTGGCCACCACCGTGCGCGAGTTGGCCGACAACAGCGTGCTCGCCACGGCTCTGGTCGATTCCGCGGGCAAGGAAACCTATCTGGTCCCCTTCCTGGGCAGCTTCGATCACATCGCCAGCGTGCCCCTGGCGATCCTCTTCACCGATTTCGAAGGGGAGCGGATCGCCGACAACGGGCGCCGGTCGGGCACGCTGTCCATCACCGCCGCCGACATGGCTTGGCTGCGTGCGGCCATCGCCGCCGGAAGGCCGGCCGCCACCGTGATCCACCAGGCCGACACCCATTACCTGCTGGCGGCGGAGATGCTGATCTATTCCCGCACCAGTTCGCCGGAAGGGGCGCTGCTCTACAAGGTTCCACTCGACTCCCTGGTGCTGCATCCGGAAGCGGAACTGCTGCACACGGGGGAGGAACCGCGGCCGCTGGCTTCGGACATGATTGCGGTGACCGTTCCGCTCACCGTGCCGAACAGGCTCTCGACGCTCGGGCTGCAGCTTCGGCTGGAGGCGCCGGGCACGCCGACCACCGCTCTGCTGTCCTGGATGCTGCCGGCCTACGGTCTGGTCGCCGTCGCCGCCCTGCTGGCGATCTATATCGGCAGCCGCGCCGTCGGCAGCCACATGACCCGCTCCCTGCGCGAACTGGAACGGCTGGCCGGCTCCATCGCCACCGACGGATTCACCGGCCAGCGCGCCAGGGTGCGCGGCAACGACGAGGTGTCGGCGCTGGCCCGCGGCTTCAACGCCATGCTGGACCATATCGCGGCGATCCAGCGCGAGCGCGAGATGCGCGCGGCGGAGGAGATCACCATCCAGCGCACGCTGGCCGAACGGGCCGAACAGGCGCGCGCCGAGGCCGAAAGCGCCCGCAACGAGGCGGAGCGTTCGCGCCAGGAGGCGGTGATGGCGCTGATGGTGGCGGAGCGCGCCAACGCCGCCAAGACCCATTTCCTGGCTGCCGCCAGCCACGATCTGCGCCAGCCGGTGCAGTCGCTGGTCCTGCTGACCTCGGCATTGGCGCTGAGGCTGGGCGACCATCCCGCAGCTTCGCTGGTCGGCAGCATCGAGGCGTCGATGGACGCGCTGTGCCGGCTGCTCGACGCCATCCTGGACATCTCGAAGCTGGATGCCGGCACCGTCTCCCCCAATGTGCAGACGGTGTCTCTCGGCGCCATCTTCGCGCGGCTGGAGGGGGAATACCGGCTCCGCGCCGCGGAGAAGGGCATTGCCTTCCGCAGCGTTCCCACCGACGTGACTCTGAACGCCGACCCGGCCCTGCTGGAGCGGATCATCCGCAATCTGGTGGAGAACGCACTGCGCTATACCGACCATGGCCGCATCCTGCTGGGCTGCCGCCATGGCTCCGGGACCTTGCGCATCCAGATCTTCGACACCGGCATCGGCATTCCGCCGGAGCATCTGGAGCGGATCTTCCACGAGTTCTACCAGATCTCCAATCCCACCCGCGACCGCGGCAAGGGGCTTGGGCTGGGGCTCGCCATCGTCGACCGGCTGGCACGGCTGCTGGGATACCGGGTGCATGTCGCCTCCCGGCCCAACCGCGGCTCCTGCTTCACGCTGGAAATCCCGATGCCGGCCCTGTCCGCGCCGGCCATCTCACCTGCGGCCGAGGCAGCGGAGCATGCCCCGCAACCGGGGCGCGGCATCGCGCTTGTGATCGACGACGACCCGCTGGTGCGCGAGGGACTGACCCTGCTGATCGAGGATCTCGGCTGGCGGGCGATCGCGGCGGACAGCGCCGGCCATTCGCTCCGCCTGCTGCGGGAGCAACCGCGCCCGCCCGACCTGGTGATCGCCGACTACCGGTTGGAGGCGGGCGCCACCGGGCTGCAGGCGATCCACGCGGTTGAGACCGCACTGAAGGAGCAGGGGCACGCATCGCCGCTCAGCGTCGTGCTGACCGGCGACACCGCGCCCGAACGCATCGCCGACGCCGAGGCCAGCGGCTATCGCATCCTGCACAAACCCATCGCCGCCAAGGAGGTGGCGCAGTTGCTGAGCGACGCACTTCTGGCCGGGCCCGACCGCGACGACGCCCGCGGGCCCACACCTGAGGGCGCCGGCCGCCGCGACTCAGCCATCCTGCAGGGCTGAGCGCGCCAGCCGGCCGCTTCCCGCTGTCGGTACGCTATCCGCCCTGGGATTGCCCGGCAGCATCAACCTGGAGGGCGAGCCGCTCTATGGCGCGCACCGCCATCTCCTGGCGGTGTGCCGGGTCTCGTATTTCCTGCCGCAGATGGGCTGCCGCTGCGTCTTCCAGCGCGCCCCGCGCCTCCTCGGGCGTCAATAGACCCTTTTCAACCATTGCGATCACCAGCGATTCACAAATCGAGAGAGCGGCCATGCCTGCCGCCTCTTCCTCCGCCGTCATCATGCCCCCCGTCTGCTTGTTCCATGCATCGCCCCGGCGCCGGTGCTGCCCATCCGACATCGCAAAAGGCATAGGAACAACAGCGGGGTCTGTGGCGCGTCACACCACGTTTGAAGAAAATATCGGGCCGATTAACCTATGTTGTAGCCCTATTTGACGAAAGCCTTAAACGTTCGATACGACGCGGAACCGGTTGAACTTCGCATCCGTTCATCAAGGCGCCAATATTAGGACAAAGAAGGCAAAGAGACGATCATGACTCGCGCCCCGGCGAGCCGCGCCATCGAGCACACTCCATTGTGGCTCAAATTAAGCAGCTACCTCGTTCTGTCGGATGAGGAGAAATCGTACCTTTCCGATTTGGAAAGGACGATCGTGCGCGAGCCGCCCCGGACGGATCTTCTCCAGCAGGGCGAAAGATACCGGGATGTCCGCATCATGCGCGACGGCTGGGCAATCCGTCACAAAGCCTTGCCGGATGGACGGCGCCAAGTGGTCAACTTCGTCCTGCCCGGCGATCTCATCGGCATGTATTGCACTCTGTTCGAATCCGCGGACCACAGCGTCACCACCCTGACCGCGGTGGAGGTGGCGAGCTTTCCGCCAGAGCGGATCGGCGAGCTTTTCCGCTCTTTTCCGCGTCTTGCCGCCGCCCTCGCCTGGTCCGGCGCGCGGGAGGAGGCCATCGTCGCCGAACGCCTGCTCAGCCTGGGCCGGCGCACCGCACTGGAGCGCACCGCCCACCTGATCGTGGAGCTTCTGCGCCGGCTCAGCATCGTCAACATGGCGGCCGACGGGCATTTCGTGCTGCCGGTGACGCAGGAGATCCTGGCCGACGCGCTGGGGCTGAGCATCGTCCACATCAACCGCACCCTCCGCCGCCTGCGCGACAGCGGCCTGATCGAGTTGAACGGCCAGCGCATCACCGTCAACGACGTACGCCAGCTCGCCTCCGTCGGCCAGTTCGACGAACTGTACCTCCACCTGATCCGCGCGCCCCGCCGCCTGGAACGCGCCTTCTCCGGCGCCCACCACCACAACGGCGCCCGCCCTGACGGCGAAGACCGCCCGAAGGCGTAAGACTGCCTCCCCTTCCAAGACCTTCGCCCCCAACCGGCACCAGTCCCCTCCCCCGCCAAGCGGGGGAGGGTTAGGGTGGGGGCATGCGTGGCGAGGATTCTTGGAAATTCACGCAATGCGTCCCCCTCACCCTAACCCTCTCCCCGAGGGGGAGAGGGGATATTCCAGAGCCATAGTCAGTTATACCTGAGGCAGCGCATCTCCCCCTTCAGCCTGCCTTTCCTGCATCGCACAAAGTCCGACAAACCATACCGTCCGTGTATCGGCGTGAGCCTCTGCGCGCCATTTCCCAGCAGTGTGCCGCCTAGGCCGCACCTCCGATCACCAACTTAAATATCTGACAAAAAACGCTTTTACCCACTCCCACCACCCCACCCGGAAAGCGACACATAATTCCGCTTTACAGTCGTTGATCTGTATCATATTTTTCCCTGAGAAATTGTTCGCTGGACGCGCAATCCATCTCGGGGATGCCGATGTACACGCAAGGTTTGGATGCCAAGACCGAGCAGGGCGCTCAACCGTCTCCCCGGCTGGTGACGGAACAGGACGCCGCTCTCCAGGGCCGCTTCCAGGAGCGCGTCGACGCCGAAGAGAAGATCGAACCGCGTGACTGGATGCCGGAGGGCTACCGCCGCACGCTGGTCCGCCAGATCTCGCAGCACGCCCATTCGGAAATCGTCGGCATGTTGCCGGAAGGGAATTGGATCACCCGCGCGCCGACCCTGCGCCGCAAGGTGGCCCTGCTGGCCAAGGTGCAGGACGAGGGCGGTCACGGCCTCTACCTCTACAGCGCCGCTGAAACTCTGGGCGTGTCGCGCGACGAGCTGGTCGGCCAGCTGCTGTCGGGCAAGGCCAAATATTCCAGCATTTTCAACTACCCGACCCCGACCTGGGCCGACATCGGCGCCATCGGCTGGCTGGTCGACGGTGCGGCGATCATGAATCAGGTGCCGCTTTGCCGCTGCTCCTACGGGCCGTATGCCCGCGCCATGGTCCGCATCTGCCGGGAGGAGAGCTTCCACCAGCGCCAGGGTTACGAGCTGATGCTGGCGCTGGCACAGGGCACGCCGGAGCAGAAGCGGATGGCGCAGGACGCTCTGAACCGCTGGTGGTGGCCGTCGCTGATGATGTTCGGCCCGTCGGACGACCAGTCCGCCCACTCCGCCCAGAACATGGCCTGGAAGATCAAGCGCTTCTCCAACGACGAGCTGCGCCAGCGCTTCGTCGACGCCACCGTGCCGCAGGCGGAATTCCTGGGGCTGACCATCCCGGATCCGGAACTGCGCTTCAACGCCGAGACCGGCCATTACGAATTCGGCGCCATCGACTGGACCGAGTTCAACGAGATCCTGAAGGGCAACGGCCCCTGCAACCGCGAGCGCATCGAGGCCCGCCGCAAGGCGTGGGACGACGGCGCCTGGGTGCGCGAGGCCGCCACCGCCCACGCCGCCAAACGCAAGCAGCGCGCCCTGAAGAAGGCCGGCTGACCAAAGAATTCCGAGGGGACGAAACGATGGACCGTAAAGACTGGCCGCTGTTCGAGATCTTCATCCGGCCGAAGAACGGGTTGTCGCACAAGCATGTCGGCAGCCTGCACGCCGCCGACGCCCGCATGGCGCTGGACAATGCCCGCGACGTCTACACCCGCCGCGGCGAGGGCGTCAGCATCTGGGCGGTTCCGGCCTCCAGCATCGTGGCGTCGGACCCGTCGGAGAAGGCCAGCCTGTTTGATCCGGCCGATGACAAGGTCTACCGCCACCCGACCTTCTACGACATCCCAGCAGACGTGAAGAACATCTGATGAGCACGGATCTCAAAGAGGCCCTGTTCGGCTACACGCTGCGGCTGGGCGACACCTCGCTGGTGCTGGGCCACCGGCTGTCGGAATGGTGCGGCCATGCGCCGGAGCTGGAAGAGGACATCGCGCTGACCAACGTCGCGCTCGACCTCGTCGGCCATGCCCGCATGCTGCTGACCTATGCCGGCGAGTTGGAGGGCAAGGGCCGCGACGAAGACCGCCTCGCCTACCGGCGCGACGTCTTCGACTACCGCAACCACCTGCTGGTCGAGCAGCCGAACCGCGACTTCGGCCACACCATCGTCCGCCAGTTCCTGCACGATGCCTGGGCGGTGGAGCTGTATGAGCGGCTCTGCGCCTCGACCGACACCACGCTCGCCGGCATCGCCGCCAAGGCGGTGAAGGAGGTGCGCTACCATGTCCGGCACAGCGGCGACTGGCTGGTGCGGCTGGGCGACGGCACCGATGTCAGCCACGCCAAGGTCGCCGACGCGCTCGGCCGGCTCTGGCCCTACACCGGCGAGATGTTCGAGCGCGACGAGGCCGAACAGGCGCTGGTCGCCGCCGGCATCGTCCCCGACCCGGCCGACCTGAAGGCCGCCTGGACCGCCCGCGTCGAAGCGGTGCTGGAGGACGCCACCCTCGACCGCCCGGCCGACGGCTGGATGCAGAAGGGCGGCCGCCGTGGCGAGCACAGCGAGCATCTGGGCTATCTGCTGGCCGAGATGCAGTTCCTGCCGCGCGCCTACCCCGACGCGACGTGGTGAGGCCGAGATGCCGGATGCAGCGGGCTGCTGGGGACCGGAACCGGGCGCCGATGCGGTCGTGAAGGCCGCCTGGGACGCGCTGGCCGGGGTGATGGATCCGGAGATCCCGGTGCTGAGCATCGTCGATCTCGGCATCGTCCGCGCCGTGTCGGCGGATGCGGACGGGCGGCTGGCGGTGGCGTTGACGCCGACCTATTCCGGCTGCCCGGCGACCGGCGTCATCGTTCTGGAAGCGGAAACCGCGCTGGCCCGTGCCGGGCTCGACGCCCGCGTCTCGGTGGTGATCGCCCCGCCCTGGACGACCGACTGGATCAGCGACACCGGCCGGGAAAAGCTCGCCGAGGTCGGCATCGTCCCGCCGCCGCACTCCGGCAAGCGGTCGCTGACCGCACCGGACGAGGTGATCGCCTGCCCGCGCTGCGGCTCTACGGACACCCGCCAGATCAGCCGCTTCGGCTCCACCGCCTGCAAGGCGCTGCACGCCTGCAACGCCTGCCTCGAACCGTTCGACGTGTTCAAATGCCATTGAGTGGAAGCGCCGGCCGCGATGCCCCCACCCTAACCCTCCCCCGCTTCGCAGGGGAGGGAACTCCGCCGCCCTTGCACTTAACCCCCTCCCCCGCCCAGCTCTCGCACAAAGCTCCGCTTTGTGCTGACGCGACAGGCGGACCCTTGGTCCGCCGAGAGCGGGGGAGGGTTGGGGTGGGGGCAAGTGCGACGACCACTCCACCGGCCCGACCGAGGACCACCCCATGACCACCCCCAGCTTCCACCCGCTGACCATCCGCGAGTGCCGGCGGGAGACCGCGGACACCGTGTCGATCGCCTTCGACGTGCCGGCCGATCTCGCCGATCGCTTCCGCTTCGTCCAGGGCCAATACCTGACCCTCAAGACCCATATAGGGGACGAGGAGGTGCGGCGCTCCTACTCCATCTGCTCCGGCGTGGGCGAGGGCGAACTGCGTGTGGCGGTCAAGAAGGTCGACGGCGGCCTGTTCTCCACCCACGCCAACCAGTCGCTGGCGCCGGGCGCCGTGCTGGAGGTGATGACGCCGATGGGGCGCTTCCACACCCCCATCGACCCCACTGCGGCGCGCACCTACGTCGCCTTCGCCGCCGGCAGCGGCATCACCCCGGTGATGTCGATCCTGAAGACCGTGCTGGCGCAGGAGCCGAAGAGCCGCTTCGTGCTGGTCTACGGCAACCGCACCGTCACCTCCATCATCTTCAGGGAAGAGCTGGAGGACCTGAAGAACCGCTACATCGGCCGGCTGGTGATCCACCATGTGCTGAGCCGCGAACCGGAAGAGGCCGGGCTGCTGGGCGGTCGCATCGGCGCCGGTCTGGTCCGCGAACTGTGCGCCGGTCCGCTCAAGGCGGAGGACATCGACGCCGCTTTCCTCTGCGGCCCGCAGCCGATGGTGGAGGAGGTGCGCGATACGCTGGCCGCCTGCGGCACTCCGCCTGCCAACATCCATGTCGAACTGTTCGGCACCACGACTTCCGCGCGGCCCGCAGTCAGGAAGGTGGCGACCGACACCCCCACCGATGCCGCGACCATCGCCATCCTCCAGGACGGCAAGCGCAAGGAATTCACGCTGCCCTACGACGGCGAGAGCATCCTCGACGCCGCGCACCGGCATGGCGCCGACCTGCCCTATTCCTGCAAGTCCGGCGTCTGCTGCACCTGCCGCGCCAAGGTGCGCGAAGGCAAGGTGGAGATGGCCGAGAACTACTCCCTGGAACCGTGGGAAGTCGAAGCCGGCTATGTCCTGACCTGCCAGTCGCGCCCGCTGACCGAACGGGTCGTCATCGATTTCGACGCCGCCTGATCCAACGACAATAAGGAAACGCCCCGCCATGACCACCACCCCGCAGAGCCTGTTCGAGACGCACGAGGCGACGCTGCAGAAGGCCGTCGAGGCCTGCCGCAGCCGCGCCTACTGGTCGGCCTTCCCCGAAATGCCGAGCCCGCGCGCCTATGGCGAGACGGCGGCGGCCGATGGCGAGGCGGCCTTCGCAGCTTACCGCGACAAGCCCTTCGAACTGGACCAGCCGGGAGTCACCGGCACGGTGGGTGGCGAGCGCTCGCCCTTCGGCTTCGACCTCGGCATCACCTATCCGGTGTCGGACGTCGATGCGCTGGTGAAGGCGGCCAAGGCGGCGATGCCGGGCTGGCGCAAGGCGGGGCCGAACGGCCGGGCCGGCGTCTGCCTGGAAATCCTGAAGCGGCTGAACGCCCGCAGCTTCGAGATTGCCAATGCGGTGATGCACACCACCGGTCAGGCCTTCATGATGGCCTTCCAGGCCGGCGCCCCGCACGCCCAGGACCGCGGGCTGGAGGCCGTCGCCTATGGCTGGAAGGCGATGACCGACCAGACCCCGGCCGCCCGCTGGGAGAAGCCGCAGGGCAAGAACCCGCCGCTGGTGATGGACAAGCGTTTCGAGGTGGTCGGCCGCGGCGTCGGGCTGGTCATCGGCTGCGCCACCTTCCCGACCTGGAACGGCTATCCCGGCCTGTTCGCCAGCCTCGTCACCGGCAACGCGGTGATCGTGAAGCCCGGCCCCACCGCCATCCTGCCGCTCGCCATCACCGTGAAGATCGCCCGCGAAGTGCTGGCGGAGTGCGGGCTGGATCCCAACCTCGTCACGCTGGCCATCGGCGACACCGTCGCCAAGGATCTGGCCCTGCGGCCGGAAGTGGCGGTGATCGACTACACCGGCTCGACCGGCTTCGGCGACTGGCTGGAGCAGAACGCCCGCCAGGCCCAGGTCTACACCGAGAAGGCCGGCGTCAACACGGTGGTCATCGACGGCACCGACGACCCCAAGGGCATGGTGCGCAACCTCGCCTTCACGCTCAGCCTCTATTCCGGCCAGATGTGCACGACGACCCAGGTCATCTTCGTGCCCAAGGACGGCATCCAGGCCGGCCCGGACCGCATGAGCTTCGATCAGGTCGTCTCGGCGCTCGCCGGCGGCGTCGACAAGTTCCTGTCGGACCCGGAGCGCGCAGTGGAGGTGCTGGGCGCCATCCAGTCCGACGCCACGCTGGCCCGCATCGACGAGGCGGCGAAGCTCGGCACCGTCGTGCTGCCGTCGCGCGCCATCACCCATCCGAAATTCCCCGACGCCCGCATCCGCACCCCGCTGATCCTGACCATGGATGCGGCCGACGAGGACAAGTACGGCCATGAGCTGTTCGGCCCGATCTCCATCATCGTGAAGACCGACAGCACCGCCGACAGCCTGGAGCGCGCGGCCCGCCTGACCCGCACCAAGGGCGCGCTGACCACCGGCCTCTACAGCACCGACCCGCAGCTGATCGAGCAGGCGACCGACCTGTTCGTCGAGGCCGGCGTCGCCCTGTCGGTCAACCTGACCGGCGGCGTCTTCGTCAACCAGTCGGCGGCCTTCAGCGACTTCCACGGCACCGGCGCCAACCCGGCGGCCAATGCCGCGCTGTGCGACCTCGCCTTCGTCGCCAACCGCTTCCGCGTGGTGCAGAGCCGCGTCCCGGTTCTGGAGGCCGCCCAATGAACGAGACTATGGGGACCACCGACAAGACCATCCTCCTCGACATCGCCGACGGCGTCGCCACCATCACGCTGAACCGGCCCGACCGGCTGAACAGCTTCACCGCGGCGATGCATGAGGAGCTGCGCGAGGCCGTCGGCGAGGTGCGCGACGACAAGGCCGTGCGCTGCCTGCTGCTGACCGGCGCCGGCCGCGGCTTCTGCGCCGGGCAGGATTTGTCCGACCGCGCCGTCGCGCCGGGCGCCCAGGGTCCGGACCTCGGCGTGTCGATCGAGACCAACTACAACCCGCTGGTCCGGTCCTTGCGCGCCCTGCCGATGCCGGTGGTCTGCGCGGTGAACGGCGTCGCCGCCGGGGCGGGCGCCAACATCGCGCTGGCCTGCGACATCGTTCTCGCGGCGCGCTCGGCCAGCTTCATCCAGGCCTTCTGCAAGATCGGGCTGATCCCCGACAGCGGCGGCACCTGGACCCTGCCGCGTCTGGTCGGCCATGCCCGCGCCATGGGCCTCGCCATGCTGGGCGACAAGGTCTCGGCCGAGCAGGCGGAGGCCTGGGGCATGATCTGGAAGGCGGTGGACGACGACAAGCTGATGGCGGAGGCCGGCTCGCTCGCCCGCCAGCTCGCCACCCAGCCGACGCGCGGTCTGGCCCTCATCAAGCAGGCGCTCAACGCCTCCTCCGCCAACGATCTCGACACCCAGCTCGACCTGGAACGCGATCTCCAGCGCGAGGCCGGACGCACGCATGACTATCGCGAGGGCGTCGCCGCCTTCGTCGAGAAGCGCGCGCCGAAGTTCGAGGGGCGGTGATGGCGGCGCTCGATCCCTCCGTCACCGTCGCGGTGGTCGGGGCCGGCGCCATGGGCCAGGGCATCGCCCAGGTCGCGGCGCAGGCCGGCCACCCGATCCTGCTGGTCGATACCCGCCCCGGCGCTGCGCTAGCCGCCGTCGAGTCCATCGCCAGGGCGCTGACCGCGCTGGTGGAGAAGGGCAAGCGGACGGCGGCGGAGCGCGACGCCACCGTGGACCGGCTGCGCGCGGTGAACGGCCTGTCCGACCTTGCCCCCGCCGGGCTGGTGGTGGAGGCCATCGTCGAGGACCTCGACGTCAAGCGCCGCCTGTTCGCGGAGCTTGAGAGCATCGTCGACGCCGACGCGATCCTCGCCACCAACACCTCGTCGCTGTCGGTCACGGCCATCGGCGCCGGGGTGCAGCGTCCGGAACGGCTGGCCGGCCTGCATTTCTTCAACCCGGCGCCGCTGATGGCGCTGGTGGAGATCGTCAGCGGGCTCGCCACCGATCCGGCGGTGCTCGATACGCTGTTCGACACGGCGAGGGCCTGGGGCAAGAGCCCGGTGCGCTGCCGCTCCACCCCCGGCTTCATCGTCAACCGGGTCGCCCGCCCCTTCTACGCCGAGGGGCTGCGGCTGGTGCAGGAGCAGGCTGCCGATCCCGCCACCATCGACGCCATCGCCCGCGAGGCCGGCGGCTTCCGCATGGGGCCGTTCGAGCTGATGGACCTGATCGGCCATGACGTGAACTTCGCCGTCACCCGCTCGGTCCACGCCGCCTATTTCGGCGACCCGCGCTTCCAGCCCTCGCTGATCCAGCAGGAATTGGTGGAGGCCGGACGTCTCGGCCGCAAGACCGGCCACGGCTTCTACGACCACAGCCCCGGCGCCGCCAAGCCGGTGCCGCGCAGCGCCGAGCCGGCCGCGAAACCTGACCGCGTGCTGGTGCAGGGCGACCTCGGCCCCGCCGCATCGCTTGTCGGGCTGCTGCGCGAGGCCGGCATCGCCGTCGAGGAGACCGCCGGCTCCGGCGTTCTTGTCGTGGATGGCGTCACGCTCGCCCTGACCGACGGCCGCACCGCCACCGCCCGCGCTGCCGAGAACGGCATCGCCCCGCTGGTGCTGTTCGACCTCGCGCTCGATTACGCCAAGGCCACCCGCGTGGCGCTGGCCCCCGCCGACGGCACGCCGCTTGAGGCGGTCGCCGTCGCCGCCGGGCTGTTCCAGGCGCTGGGCAAGGCGGTGTCGGTGATCGACGACGTCCCCGGTCTGGTGGTGATGCGCACCGTCGCCATGCTCGCCAACGAGGCGGCGGACGCGGCGATGCAAGGCGTCGCCAGCGCCGCCGACATCGACATCGCGATGATCAAGGGGGTGAACTACCCGGCGGGTCCGCTGGCCTGGGCCGACCGCATCGGCCTGCCCCATGTGCTGGCCGTGCTCGACGCGCTGGCCCGCACCTACGGCGAAGACCGCTACCGCGCGTCCGCCCTGCTGCGCCGCAAAATCTCCGCAAGCCTTATTCCCTCTCCCCCCCGGGGAGAGGGTCAGGGTGAGGGGGTCGCACCGCGTGGCTTCACAAGCAGCGGAAACCCCAACGCCACCACCGACACCACGCCGCGCATCCCCCTCACCCCAACCCTCTCCCCGGGGGGGAGAGGGGGTAAGGAGCCGACCCTATGACCATCGACCCCCAATCCCTCGCCGAAGCGGTCGGCCGCGGCATGTACGAGCGCGACCATTGCGCCCAGTCCCACGGCATCGAACTGCTGGAGATCGCCCCCGGCTATGCCCGCATGTCGATGACCGTGCGCAAGGACATGGTGAACGGCCACGACATCGGCCATGGCGGCATGACCTTCACGCTGGCCGACACCGCTTTCGCCTATGCCTGCAACGCGGCGAACGAGGTGACGGTGGCCGCGGGCTGCTCCATCACCTTTCCGGCCCCGGCCAAGCTGGGTGACGTGCTGACCGCCGAATGCCGGGAGGTCCACAAGCGCGGCCGCTCCGGCGTCTACGACGTCACCGTTACCAAACAGGACGGCACGGTGGTCGGCCTGTTCCGCGGCCAGTCGGCGCGCATCGCAGGGACCGTGATTCCGGTGGCCTGAAGCCATCGAAGGCGCTGCCCCTGGCGGCCAGGCCCACGATCCCCATCTGTTTGTTTTCGGAGCGAACCATGCGTGAAGCCTACATCTGCGATGCCGTCCGCACCCCCTTCGGCCGTTACGGCGGCGGGCTGGCCCCGGTGCGCCCGGACGACCTCGCCGCGGTGCCGCTGAAGGCGCTGATGGAGCGCAACCCCGGCGTCGAATGGTCCGCCGTCGACGACGTGATCCTCGGCTGCGCCAACCAGGCCGGCGAGGACAACCGCAACGTCGCCCGCATGGCCGCGCTGCTGGCCGGATTGCCCGAGACGGTGCCCGGCACCACGGTCAACCGCCTCTGCGGCTCCGGCATGGACAGCATCGGCATGGCCGCCCGCGCCATCAAGGCGGGCGAGGCAGAGCTGATCGTCGCCGGCGGGGTGGAGAGCATGACCCGCGCCCCCTTCGTCATGGGCAAGTCCGACAGCGCCTTCTCGCGGCAGGCGGAGATCTTCGACACCACCATCGGCTGGCGCTTCGTCAATCCGCTGATGAAGGCAAAGTTCGGCATCGACAGCATGCCGGAGACGGCGGAGAACGTCGCCGCCGACCACAATATCTCCCGCGCCGACCAGGACGCCTTCGCCGTCCGCAGCCAGCAGCGCGCCGGCCGCGCCCAGGAGTCCGGCCGTCTCTCCCGTGAGATCGTCCCCGTCTCCATCCCCCGCCGGAAGGGCGAACCGACCATCATCGCCGCCGACGAGCATCTGCGCCCCGACACGACGCTGGAGGCGCTGGCCAAGCTCTCCACTCCCTTCCGCAAGGAGGGCGGCAGCGTCACCGCCGGCAATGCGTCGGGCGTCAATGACGGCGCCGCCGCGGTGATCGTGGCATCGGCCGATGCGGTAAAGCGCTATGGCCTGACCCCGCGCGCCCGTGTCGTCGGCACCGCGGTGGCGGGGGTCGCCCCGCGCGTGATGGGCATCGGCCCGGCCCCGGCGACGCAGAAGCTGCTGGCCCGCCTCGGCCTTTCCATCGGCGATATCGACGTGATCGAACTGAACGAGGCCTTCGCCGCCCAGGGCCTCGCCGTGCTGCGCATGCTGGGCCTGCCCGACGACGCCGAGCATGTGAACCCGAATGGCGGCGCCATCGCGCTGGGCCACCCGCTGGGCGCCAGCGGCACCCGTCTGGTCGCCAGCGCGGTGATGGAACTGGAGGACCGCAAGGCGACCCGTGCGCTCTGCACCATGTGCATCGGCGTCGGCCAGGGCATCGCCATGATGGTGGAGCGGGTCTGAACGAAAATCGGCATCGAATAAGGCCAACACCGGCCGTCAAGCGCCGGGCATCAGTACGAAGGGAGAAGCGCACCATGTCCATCATGACCGATACCGGCGTTAACCAGGGCGCGAAAGCCGGCATGGACCGCTACGAGTTCGCCGGCCGCGACGAGATCGTCGCGATGCAGACGGAGCGGCTGGCATGGTCGCTCCGCCATTCCTACGCCAACGTCGAATCCTTCCGCGCCAAGTGCGAGGCGAAGGGCGTCCATCCCGACGACTTCAAGGAACTGAAGGATCTGGCGCTGTTCCCCTTCACCGTGAAGGACGACCTGCGCCGCGCCTATCCCTACGGCATGTTCGCCGTGCCGATGGAGGACATCGTGCGCGTCCATGCCTCCAGCGGCACCACCGGGCGGCCGACGGTGGTCGGCTACACCAAGGGCGACATCGACGTGTGGTCGGAGGTCGTCGCCCGTTCCATCCGGGCGGCGGGCGGCACGCGCAACGACATCGTGCACATCGCCTACGGCTATGGCCTGTTCACCGGCGGCCTCGGCGCCCATTACGGGGCGGAACGGCTGGGCTGCGCCGTGGTACCGATGTCGGGCGGCCAGACCGAGAAGCAGGTCCAGCTGATCCAGGACTTCAAGCCGACCATCATCATGGTCACGCCGTCCTACATGCTGAACATCGCCGACGAGATGCGCCGCCAGGGCATCGACCCGCGCAGCACCAGCCTGCGCGTCGGCATCTTCGGCGCCGAACCCTGGACCGGCGCACTGCGCGAGGAGATCGAGCGCACCTTCAACATCCACGCGGTGGACATCTACGGCCTGTCGGAGGTGATGGGTCCGGGCGTGGCGTCCGAATGCGTCGAGACCAAGGACGGCCCGGTGATCTGGGAGGACCATTTCTATCCCGAGATCATCGACCCAGAGTCAGGCGAGGTTCTGCCCGACGGCTCCTATGGCGAGCTGGTCTTCACCACGCTCACCAAGCAGGGCATGCCGGTCATCCGCTACCGCACCCGCGACCTGACCCGGCTGCTGCCGCCGACGGCGCGGGGCATGCGGCGGATGGACAAGATCACCGGCCGCTCCGACGACATGCTCATCATCCGCGGCGTGAACGTCTTCCCGACCCAAGTCGAGGAGCTGATCTGCAAGATCCCGGCGCTGGCCCCACACTATGAGTTGGTGGTGAGCCGCGACGGCCACATGGACAACCTCGCCGTCCGGGTGGAAATGCATGACGGCGTCCATCCGTCGGAATGGGACGGCCACGCCAAGCATCTGCAGCATTCGATCAAGTCGCTGATCGGCATCAGCACCCGCGTCGATGTCGTCGAGCCCGGCGGCATCGCCCGCTCCATCGGCAAGGCCAAGCGCGTGCAGGACCTGCGTCCGAAGGCTTGATGATGCCCTCTCCCCCCCGGGAGAGGGAGAGAACTCAGCCCTTTTGCGACAGCAGCGGGAAGGCGTCCAGAACACCGGTCAGCAGGATCTGGACGCCGACGCAGAACAGCAGGAAGGCGAACAGCCGCGTCAGCACCCGCACCCGCGTCGGACCCAGGAAGGCGACGATGCGGTCGGCGGAGCGGTAGGACAGCCAGATCAGCGCGGCGATCGCCAGCGCCGCCCCCGACATGCCGATGAAGAACTCCATCAGCCCGCCGGCCCCGCGCGTCGGCCGGGTGGAGCCGAGTGCGATGGCGACCGAAATGGTGCCCGGTCCGGTGGTGAAGGGGATCGTCATCGGGAAGAAGGCCGATTCGGCCAGCCGGTCGTTATCGCCGGTCGGGGCCGCCTGCTCCTGCTTGCGCGCCTCGTGCCGTTCGGGCGCGGTCAGCAGCGCCCAGGCCCGTTCCGCCACCACGAAGCCGCCGGCAATCCGCAGTGCCGCCATCGACACGCCGAAGAAGTTCAGCACATAGGCGCCCGCCCACAAGGCGGTCAGCATGACGATGGCGGAATAGAGGCTGACCAGCCCGGCCAGCCGCGCCCGGTCACGCGGACTGCTGTCCGCCGTCACCTGACTGAAAATCAGCGCCATCGCGAGCGGATTGACGATGGAGAACAGGGCGGTGAAGGCGAGCAGGAAGCTGTCGAGCATGGGATCCGGGCTGTCGGTCGGCTGTCCGAACAGTTAGCTGGGACGGGACAATGCTGGCAAGAGCGGCGTTGCCGCCCCCTGCCTCACCCGGCTCACCCGTTGAACAGCGTCGCGTCGATCCGCCGGACCATCGCCACCAGCCGCGGCGCGAACTCCTCCTCCAGCTTTTGCAGATCGACCATGAAGGCCGGCCCGCCGCAGTTGAAGGCCAGCACCTGAGATCCGTCGCGCGGCACGAAGGGAACGCCGACGGCATGCACCTCCGACTTCCAGGCGCCGATGGAGCGGCAGTAGCCGCGCGTCCGGTAATCCTCGATGGCCTGGAGGATGCCGTCGCGGATCTCGGGCCAGCGCTCCCCCTCATGCTCCTCCAGCTTCGCCATCAAGGGCGCGCGCTCCGCCTCCGGCAGGGCGGCCAGATAGGCGCGGCCCATGCCGGTGGTCGACAGCTTGATGTGGGAGCCGACGTCGAGCGACAGGGTGATCGGACCTGTCGCCTTGCAGCATTCCAGATAGATCATGCTCAGCCGGTCGCGCCCGCCCAGCGCCACGGCAAGGCCGGTCTGGTCGGCCAGGTCCTGCATCAGCGGACGCGCCACCTGCCGGATGCCCATGCCCGACAGGCTGGCATAGCCCAGCGCCAGCACCGAGGTGCCGAGCCGGTATTTGCCGGTGTTCTGGTCGTAGGCGAGATAGCCCAGTTTGGCCAGCGTGTAGGTCAGCCGCGACACCGTCGGCTTGGGCAGGCCGGTGCGTTGTGCCAGCTCCAGGTTGCCCAGCATCGATTCGTTGCGGCGAAAGGCGCGCAGCAGTTCCAGCCCGCGGGCCAGCGCCGTGACGAAGCGCGGGTCCTTCTCGTCCTCCGCCAGATCGTCGGCGACCAGAGCCTCTTCCCGCCTGCGCATGACCCTATCCTCCCGCAAAACATCGCGGGACGATCCTGCCAGCGGCTGGCCGGCACGTCAATGAAACAACGTTTCACGATGCGAAATTTATACCCGCCGATCCGCACCGGCGCCTATTGCGTCGCCCCCAGCCCCAGCGTCACCATGCGTTCGTACAGCGACGCGCGCGAAATGCCCAGCAGCTTCGCCGCCCGCGCCTTGACGCCGTTGGCCTCCTCCAGCGCAGCGGCGATGGCGTGGCGTTCGGCGGCGTGCAGCACCTCCTGCAACGGCCGCGCCCCCGCCGCCAGCGGCAGCGCCGAGGCGCCGGCCGGATGCTGCATGCCGGGCAGCACGCTGCGGATGTGCGGCGCGGTCAGGATCGGCGCGTCGGTCAGCGCCACCACCCGTTCCAGCGTGTTGTAAAGCTCGCGGACATTGCCGGGCCAGTCATAGTCGCGCAGCACCTGCACCGCCGATTCCAGAAGCTCGCGCGGCGGCGTGCCCTGCTGGATCGCCAACTGCTCCAGAATGCGATCGGCGATGCTCTCGATGTCCTCCGGCCGGTCGCGCAACGGCGGAAGGGTGATCGGCACCACATTCAGCCGGTAATAAAGGTCGGCGCGGAACTGCTTCTCCCGCACCAGAGCGTGCAGGTCGCGGCTGGTGGCGGCGATGATGCGGACATCGACCCGCACCACCTTGTTGGAGCCCAGCGGCTCGATCTCGCGCTCCTGCAACACGCGCAGAAGCTTGGCCTGCACCGGCAGCGGCATGTCGCCGATCTCGTCCAGGAACAGGGTGCCGCCGTTGGCGAGCTGGAACTTGCCCTCGCGGTGGCGGCGGTCTGCGCCGGTGTAGGCGCCGGGGGCGACGCCGAAGAACTCCGCCTCCAGCAGGGTTTCTGGAATGGCTGCGACATTGACGCCGACGAAGGGCTTGGACGCCCGCGGGCTGGCGGAATGGATGGCCTGTGCCAGAAGCTCCTTGCCCGTCCCCGTCTCCCCCAGCAGCAGCACGGTGCTGTCCATCTGCGCGGCGCGGCGGCCCAGACGCTTGATCTCGCGGATCGATTCGCTGGCGCCGAGGAACTGCGAAAAGGAGTATTTGGCCCGGCGCTCATGCGCCAGCTCCTGCTGGGTGCGGGTCAGCTCCTCCTGCATCTTCTCGTATTTGCGGACCAGCGGACGCAGATACTCGGCGCGGTCGAACAGCACGAAGCCGATGGCGCCGATGATCGAGCCGTCGGTGCCGAACAGCGGCATCCGCGTCACCACGAAGGACCGGTCGCCGAACTCCATGATGTCCAGCGGCTGGGGCTGGCCGCTGTCGATCACCCGGCGCAGCTGGCTGTTGGGGATGACGTCCTCCACCTGCCGGCCGCGCGGATCGCCGGGAACGCCCAGCAGCGCCTTGTATTTCTCGTCCATCCAGGCGATGCGGCCATTGTGGTCGACCGCGACGGCGCCGACGCACATGGATTCCAGGTGTTCGAACAGGGAGTGCACCGCGCGCTGGCGCAACGCTTCGAAATCGACGGTGTCGCCCACGTCACCCTCCCAGACGGGACCGATCTTCGTCGTCCCGGTGTCGAGGCCCATTGCGGCGCCGGCTTTGGAGCCTGCTGCATTGCAACGCAATTTGCCAACAATATCAGAGGTCAACATAGTAGCCCATCCGTCGGATTAAAGGGAAGGCACACGGGATCGATCGGGTACGCGAGGACGATCCGCACCCGTTCATCAGACCAGAGCTTGACGGCACCGCAAGCCGGGACGCTTTTTAAAAAGGCAACCCGGACCTGTTCTCTACATCCTCCGCCATACCCTCTCTCTTCTTCGTGATTTTCAACCCACGCGGGTAGGAGAAAGGAAAAAGAGGGGGACCTTTCGGTCCCCCCTGGGGGAGTACGCGGAAATGGACGGCGGACTCAGTGCCCCCGCTTGGGCAGCCGGTGCAACAGTTCGCCGACGATGCCGCGGCGGAAGACCAGGACGCAGACGACGAAGATGCAGCCGATCACTACCGGCACCGGCAGGCTGGTGGCGGCGAGATAGCTTTCCAGCGTCACCACCAGACCGGCGCCGACCACCGGACCCAGCAGCGTGCCCATGCCGCCCAGCAGCGTCATCAGCACCACCTCGCCCGACATCTGCCACGTCACGTCGGTCAGGCTGGCGAGCTGGAAGACGATGGCCTTGGTCCCGCCGGCAAGGCCCGCCAGCGAGGCGGACAGCACGAAGGCGACCAGCTTGTAGCGGTCGGTGCGGTAGCCGAGCGAAACGGCGCGCGGCTCGTTCTCGCGGATCGCCTTCAGCACCTGCCCGAAGGGCGAATGGACGGTACGCCAGATCAGGGCGAAGCCGCCGAGGAAGATCGCCAGCACGGTGTAGTACATGGTCAGCGGCTGGTTGAGGTCGAACAGCCCGAACAGGGTGCCGCGCGGCACGCCCTGGATACCGTCCTCGCCATGGGTGAAGGGCAGCTGCAAGGCCAGGAAGAAGATCATCTGGCTCAGCGCCAGCGTGATCATGGCGAAATAGATGCCCTGCCGGCGGATGGCGATCAGGCCGAAGACCAGCCCCATCGCTCCGGCCACCGCAGTGGCGGCGAGCAGGCCGAACTCCGGTGCCCAGCCCCAGACCTTCACCGTATGGGCGGCGATGTAGGCGGCGCCGCCGAAGAAGGCGGCATGGCCGAAGCTGAGCAGGCCGGCGAAGCCGATCAGCAGGTTGAAGGCGCAGGCGAACAGCGCGAAGCACAGCACCTTCATCAGGAAAACGGGATACAGCACGAAGGGTGCCGCGATGGCGACCGCCAGCAGGAGGGCGGCGATCAGGACGGTGCCGGTGCCGCGGGAGGCCCCGCGCATGGCGATGGTGGTGGCGTTGCTGGCGACGGTCATGGATCAGCGCTCCCGTCCGAAGAGGCCCGCGGGCTTGATGAGAAGAACGATCGCCATCACGACGAACACGACAATGTTGGAGGCCTCCGGATAGAAGACCTTGGTCAATCCCTCCAGCAGCCCCAGCCCGAGGCCGGTGACGATGGCCCCCAGGATGGAGCCCATGCCGCCGATCACCACCACCGCGAAGACGATGATGATCAGGTTGGTCCCCATCAGCGGCGACACCTGATAGATCGGCGCCGCCAGCACGCCGGCCAGCCCGGCCAGCGCCACGCCAAAGCCGTAGGTCAGCGACACCATCACCGGCACGTTGATGCCGAAGGCCTGGACCAGCGTCGGATTCTCCGTCGCCGCGCGCAGATAGGCGCCCAGCTTCGTCCGCTCGATGGCGAACCAGGTGCCGAAGCAGATGGTGAGCGAGGCGACGACCACCCAGGCGCGATAGTTCGGCAGGAACATGAAGCCCAGATTCTGCCCGCCCTGGAGGGCTGCGGGGATCGGATAGGGCTGGCCCGACACGCCGTACTGGTGGCGGAACGCCCCTTCGAGGATCAGCGCCAGCCCGAAGGTCAGCAGCAGGCCGTAGAGATGGTCCAGCTTGTACAGCCGCGACAGCATCGACTTCTCCAGCGCGATGCCCAGCAGCCCGACCGCCAGCGGCGCCAGCACCAGCGCCCACCAGTAGCCGAGCCCGAGATAGGTCAGCAGCAGCCACGCCACGAAGGCGCCGACCATGTAGAGCGCGCCGTGGGCGAAGTTGATGACGTTCAACATGCCGAAGATCACCGCCAGCCCGAGGCTGAGCAGCGCATAGAAGGAACCATTGATCAGGCCGAGCAGAAGCTGCCCGAACAGGACTTGGGGCGGAACTCCCAGCAGGCTGAACATATCCGCGTCTCTCCCGGTTCGTGGTTGTTGTTCTTCTGGGTGGGAATTATCGGCTTCGAATGCCCCCACCTATCCTCCCCCGCTGGGCGGGGGAGGGACTGCCGCCACTCTCTTGTATCAGCGCTTGTCCCCTCCCCCGCCCAGCTCTCGCACAAAGCTCCGCTTTGTGCTGACGCGGCAGGCGGACCGTAGGTCCGCTGAGAGCGGGGGAGGGTTAGGGTGGGGGTCTAACTCCGACGCCCCCTCACTTCACCAGCGCGCAGCCGCTCTGCTTGGGGTCCATGAACGCCGTGTCGGCCGGGATGGTCTTGACGATCTTGTAATAGTCCCAGGCCCCCTTCGACTCGGCCGGGGTCTTCACCTGGGCCAGATACATGTCGTGGATCATGCGGCCGTTGGCAGCGATCCTGCCCTTCTTGGCGAACATGTCCTCGACCGGCATTTCGCGCATCTTGGCGGTCACCTTGTCGGCGTCGTCGGTCTTCGCCGCCTCGACCGACTTCAGGTAATGCTTCACCGCCGAGTAGACGCCGGCCTGCACCATGGTCGGCTTCTTGCCGGCCTTGGCCTCGAACTTCTTCGACCATTCGCGGGTCTGGTCGTCCATGTCCCAATAGAAGCCGGTGGTCAGCATCAGCCCCTGGGCCGACTGCAGCCCCAGCGCATTCACGTCGGTGATGAACATCAGCAGGCCGGCCAGGCTCTGGCCCGACTGGGTGATGCCGAATTCCGCCGCCTGCTTGACGGCGTTGACGGTGTCGCCGCCGGCGTTCGCCAGCCCGATCACGTCGGCTCCGGAGCCTTGCGCCTGCAGCAGGAAGGACGAGAAGTCGGAGGTGCCGAGCGGATGGCGCACCGATCCGGAGATGGTGCCGCCCAGCGACTTGACCATCTTGGTGGTCTCTTCCTCCAGCGACTGGCCGAAGGCGTAGTCAGCGGTCACGAAGAACCACTTCTTCTTGCCCTGCTCGTACAGGGCGCGGCCGGTGCCGGCGGCCATGGCGTAGTTGTCGTAGGTCCACTGGAAGCCGTAGGGGCTGCACTGCGCACCGCTCAGCGCCGTCGCACCCGGGCCGGACATCAGGAAGATGCGCTTCTTGTCCTTGGTGATGCCCTGAACCGCCAGCGCGGCGGCGGAGTTCGGCACGTCGGCGATCACGTCGACGCCGCCGGTGTCCACCCACTCGCGCGCCTTCGACGCGGCGATGTCGGCCTTGTTCTGGTGGTCGGCGACGACGATTTCGACGGGGGCGCCGGCGACCTTGTTGCCGAACTCCTCCGCCGCCATCCGTGCGGCGATGGCGGACCCCTCGCCGGCCAGATCGGCGTAGATGCCGGAGCGGTCGTTCATCACGCCGATGCGGATGACGTTGTCCGACACCTGGGCCGCGGCCGGAATTGCGGTCCCTGCCAGCGTCAGCAGGGCGGTGCCGGCGAGAAGAAGCGTGCGCATCGGAAGGTCTCTCCCTCTTGGATTTATTGTCGGCCGGTCCCCGTTGCGGAAACCTGCGGCCGTAATCGGGCAAAGCTCCGGCCGCCCGCCGCCCCGCTCTCGACTGGAGCGGGACGGCGTCGGTGCCGGGAATGATCGGAAGGCTGGACGGGTTACACGCCGAGATAGGTGTGGAGCTTGTCCATGTTGGCTTCGAGCTGGTCGTTGGGGATCATGTCCACCACATGGCCCTCCTCCATCACGTAATGGCGGTCGGCGATGGTGGCGGCGAAGCGGAAGTTCTGCTCCACGAGCACGATGGTGAAGCCGCGCGCCTTCAGCGCCCGCACCGCCACGCCGATCTGCTCGATGATGACCGGGGCCAGACCCTCGGTCGGCTCGTCCAGCAGGATCATGGTGGCGCCGGTGCGCAGGATGCGGGCGATCGCCAGCATCTGCTGCTCGCCGCCCGACAGCCGCGTGCCCTGGGTGCTCCCACGGCCCTTCAGGTTGGGGAACAGGTCGTAGATCTGCGGGATCGTCATCCCGCCCTCTTTCACCACCGGCGGCAGCGTCAGGTTCTCGTCCACGCTGAGCGAGGAGAAGATGCCGCGTTCCTCCGGCACATAGCCGATGCCCAGCCGCGGGATCTTGTGCTGCGCCATGCCGATCAGCTCCTGCCCCTGGAAGCGGATGGAGCCGGTGCGCTTGCCCATGATCCCCATGATGGCGCGCATGGTGGAGGTCTTGCCGGCGCCGTTGCGGCCCAGCAGCGTCACCACCTCGCCCTGCCGCACCTCCAGGCTGACGCCGTGCAGCACATGGCTTTCGCCGTAATAGCCGTGCAGGTCGGCGATCTCCAGCATCGCAGTCTTCGTCTGCATCCCGTCAGGCATGTCCGGTCCCCATATAAGCTTCCATCACCTGCGGGTTCTTGGAGACGACCTCGTACGGTCCCTCCGCCAGGATTTCGCCGCGGCGCAGCACGGTGATGGTGTCCGACAGGTGGGCGACGACTGACAGGTTGTGCTCCACCATCAGCACGGTGCGGTCGGCGGCGACGCGCTTGATCAGCGCCGCGGTGCCCTCGATGTCCTCATGACCCATGCCGGCCAGCGGTTCGTCCAGCAGCATCACCTCCGGGTCGAGCGCCAGGGTGGTGGCGATCTCCAGCGCACGCTTGCGGCCATAGGGCAACTCGGCGGCGGTGTGGCCGGCCCAGGGGGTGAGGTTCACCGCCTCGATCAGTTCCAATGCCCGGTCGTGCAGGTCGTAGAGCGACGATTCGGACTTCCAGAAATGGAAGCTGGTGCCGAGCGGCCGCTGCAGCGCCACCCGGACATTCTCCAGCACGCTCAGGTGCGGGAAGACGGCCGAGATCTGGAAGGAGCGGACCAGCCCCATCAGTGCGATGTCCGCCGGCTTGGTGCGGGTGATATCCCGGCCCTTGTAGAGGATCTGGCCGCGCGTGGGCGTCAGGAACTTGGTCAGCAGGTTGAACACCGTGCTCTTGCCGGCGCCGTTCGGGCCGATCAGCGCATGGATGGTGCCGCGGCGAACCTGCAGGTTCACCTCCTTCACCGCCACGAAGCCCTTGAACTCCTTCGTCAGATTGCGCGCTTCCAGGATGATGTCGTCGTTCGGTGCGGCGTTCATCGGTCGCGAATTCTCCTCCCGTTCGTCCTTATGTCCGGGCTTGTGCCCGGGGCTTATATCCGGGCTCCCGGCCCGGGGGCCGCCATGCGGCGGGACGTTTCACCGATTGTTGTACGCACGAAGCGTGCCACGGCAGGGTTCGCTTCGCTCGGGCCCTTGGACCCATTGTTTCTCCGCGGATTCGCCTCCGCCTCCCTCTCCCCGCTCCGGACCCTGGCACCGGAAAGTGTCGGAATCGCGGACACTCTGTCCGCCAAACATGACACCATCCAAAATGTCGGCGCGCAAGATCGTCCGTGTGGCCGACGCCATATTGCGGACTTGCCAAATCGGCACCGCACTGCAATGGTGGCCGTCCGACGGTGCCCTGCCCGTCCTGACGGGCGGCGGGGATAATAGGGAATGCGGTGCGGATCTCCGTTGCACGGGGTCCAAGGCCGCGGCTGCCCCCGCAACTGTGTGCGGCGAGCGTCCCGTCCATCATGCCACTGGTCCCTTTCGGGGCCGGGAAGGCGGACGGCGATGCCACGACCCGCGAGCCAGGAAACCTGCCGGCGGACACGTCGACCTTTCCCAACCCCGCCGGGTGTGGCGGGACAGCAAGGATTTTGTTCCATGACCACGCGTTCGCTCCACACTGCAGCCGGTTCCGCGACCCGCAGCGCCGCCCAGACCGCGGTCGCCGCCTTCGCCGCGATCCTGCTGGGCAGCTTCCTGCTGTACGGCGTCGGCTTCGCCCAGCCGCAGCAGATCCACGACGCGGCTCACGATGCCCGTCACTCCTTCGCGTTCCCCTGCCACTAAGCCAGGGTCATGGATCTGATCCGGCGGCTGTTCACAGCCGCCCTGGTCGCGGGCGTGCTCTCCGGCACGGCCGCTTCCGTCGTTCAGCAGGCGACGACCGTCCCGCTGATCCTCGAAGCCGAGAAATACGAAGTGGTGACCCCGCCTGCCGCTTCCGCCCCCGCCTCCGCCCCCGAGACGGCCCACCAGCATGGCCCGGTGCGCGAGGTCGGCGAAGGCGTGCCCACCACGCTGGACGAGGCGATGCAGCGCATCGGCCTGACCATCGCCTCCAACCTGCTGACCGGCGTCGCCTATGCGCTGCTGCTGTCGGCCGCGATGCTGCTGGCCGGCCGGCCGGTCGATGCGCGGCGCGGGCTGGTGTGGGGGGCCGGCGGTTTCGTCGCCGTGTCGCTGGCGCCCTCCTTCGGTCTGCCGCCGGAACTGCCGGGCATGGCCGGGGCCGATCTGGAGCTGCGCCAGCTCTGGTGGCTGGCCGCAGCGGCCGGGGCCGGCGTCGGCATGGCCGCGCTCGCCTTCGCCCGCAACCGCTTCGTCATCGCCGCCGCCGTCCTGGCCGCTGCCATGCCCCATCTGGTCGGCGCGCCTCATCCGGAAAGTGCCGAAGGCGCCGTCCCGCCGGAGCTGGCCGCCCATTTCGTCACCGCCTCGCTGGGCAGCGCCGCCCTGTTCTGGGCGATCCTGGGCGCGGTCTGCGGCTGGCTGATGAGCGGACTGGTCGGCGAGGCCGAGCACCGCCCGGCCCTGCGGACCCAGCCCGGCGCGCGTTAAGGAGTTACGTCCCATGTCCGCAGTTTCCAAGACGGCCGCCGGCAAGGTTCCGGCGACCGTCATCACCGGCTTTCTCGGCGCCGGCAAGACCACGCTGATCCGCGGCCTGCTGGAAAAGGCCGACGGCCGGCGGCTGGCCCTGATCATCAACGAGTTCGGCGATGTCGGCATCGACGGCGACATCCTGCGCGCCTGCGGCAACCCGACCTGCACCGAAGACGACGTGATCGAGCTGGCCAACGGCTGCCTGTGCTGCACCGTCGCCGACGACTTCGTCCCGGCCATCGAAAAGCTGCTGGCCCGGCCGCAGCCGCCCGAGCATATCATCATCGAGACCAGCGGCCTTGC
This sequence comes from Azospirillum sp. B21, assembly GCF_008364825.1. Classification (GTDB taxonomy): domain Bacteria; phylum Pseudomonadota; class Alphaproteobacteria; order Azospirillales; family Azospirillaceae; genus Azospirillum. The sequence continues at coordinate 57,000 of NZ_VTTO01000016.1, read as the reverse complement.
CCTGCCGAAGCCGCTGGTCCAGGCCTTCCACTGGCCGGCGATCAAGACCCGGGTCACGGTGGACGGCGTCATCGCCGTGGTCGACGCCTCCGCCGCCGCTGAGGGCCGTTTCGCCCCCGATCCCGCGGCGCTGGAGGCCCAGCGCGACGCCGCCGGCACCGTCGATCACGAAACGCCGATCGAAGAGGTGTTCGAGGATCAGCTTCTCTGCGCGGACCTGATCGTCGTCAACAAGACCGATCTGCTGGCCGACGGCGACCTCGCCCGTGTCGAGGAACTGATCCGCGGCGCCCTCAGTCACACGGTCGGCCGCGACGCCAAGCTGGTGCGCGCTTCCCAGGGGGCCGTCGATCCGCTGGTCCTGCTGGGCGTCGGTGCGGCGGTGGAGGACGACCTCGCCAACCGTCCCAGCCACCATGACGATGAAGAGGGCCACGACCACGACGACTTCACCAGCTTCGTGGTGGAGCTGCCGCCGCAGCCCGATCCCGCCCGTCTGGCGATGACGCTGGAGCAGGTCGCCGGCCTGCATGGCGTGCTGCGCCTGAAGGGCTTCATCGACGTGCCCGGCAAGCCGATGCGCCTGCTGGTCCAGGGCGTCGGTACCCGCATCCAGACCCACTACGACCGCCTGTGGAAGCCCGGCGAGGAGCGCCGCAGCCGCCTGGTGGTGATCGGCGAGACCGGGCTGGATCGTGACGCGGTGACGCGGGCGGTTGTTGGGTAAGGGGCCGAATATGGTGCGGAGTTAGACCCCCACCTAACCTCCCCCGCTGGGCGGGGGAGGGACTGCCGCCGCTCTTCCGCACAAGCACCTGTCCCCTCCCCCGCCCAGCGGGGGAGGGTTAGGGTGGGGGCAAGTGTCCCCGCTCCTTGAACGTATCCGCGGACACCCATGCACCTGCTCGCCGCCCGCCAGGACGAACTGGACGCCGGCCCCCAGGCGGAAGACCTGGGGCAGACGCCGGCCGACCTCGTCATGCTGTCTTTCTCCGACAGCGACCTGACTGCGCTCGCCACCGCGTGGCGGGCCGGGCGCGACCGCTTGCCCAGCCTGCGCCTCGCCAACCTCAACCGGCTCGGCCATCCCCTGTCGGTGGACCTCTACGCCGACAGCATCGTCGCCAAGGCGAAGCTGGTGGTCCTACGCCTGCTCGGCGGCAGCGGCTATTGGCGCTACGGCCTCGACCGCCTGTCCGGCCTTTGCCGCGAGCGCGCCATCCCGCTGGCCGTCCTCTCCGGCGAGGCGCAGCCCGACCCGAACCTGACCGCCTACGGCACCGTCGCCCCCGACGCCACCGACCGGCTGTGGCGCTATTTCACCGAGGGCGGCCCGGCCAACATGGCCCAGCTGCTGGCCTGTGCCGCGACTCTCGCCGGCACGCCCCTGCCCCAGGACGACCCTGCCCCGGTGCCGCGCTTCGGCGCCTATGACGGCTGGAGCGGTCCCGCCCCCACCGACGCTCCCGTTGCGGCGGTCGTCTTCTATCGCTCTCACCTTTTGGCCGGCGATCTCGCCCCGGTCCATGCCCTGTGCGACGCACTGGCCGCCCGCAGCCTCGCCCCGCGTCCGCTGTTCGTGGCCAGCCTGAAGGAGCCGGACTGCGCCGCCTGGATGCGCGCCAGCCTGACCGCGCAGAACGCCGCAGTCGTCGTCAACACCACCGCCTTCTCCGCCGCCCGCGATGACGGCTCCCCGCTGGAAGCCAACGGCAGCCCGGTCCTGCAGGCCATCCTCGCCACCACGCCGGAATCCGGCTGGCAGGCCTCGTCACGCGGCCTCGGACCGTCCGACCTCGCCATGAACGTCGTGCTGCCGGAGATGGACGGCCGCATCATCGCCCGCGCCGTCGCCTTCAAGACGGCGGGGGAGCCCGACCCCGACCTGCAATTCGCCGCCCCGGTCCTGCGCCCGATCCCCGACCGTGTGGCTTTCACCGCCGACCTCGCCGCAAGCTGGGTCCGCCTGTCCCGCATCCCGCGGGCGGAGCGGCGGCTGGCGCTGGTGCTGTCAGACTATCCCGGCCCCGGCGGCGGCATCGGCCATGCGGTGGGCCTCGACAGCCCGGCCAGCACGGTGGCGATGCTTCACCGCCTGTCCGCCGAAGGCTACGGCCTGTCCGCCATCCCGGACAGCGGCGCCGACCTGATGGCGGCCCTGACCTCCGCCCCCACCCCGACCCTGTCGCTCGCCGACTATGAGCGACTCGCCCCGCCGGAGCTGCGCGCCCGCATCGCCCAGACCTGGGGCGAGCCCGAGGCCGATCCCGCCTGCCGCGACGGCGCCTTCGCCTTCCGCGTCCTGCCCTGCGGCAATGCCGTGGTTGCGGTACAGCCCAGCCGCGGCCACGGTCCTCTGACCACCGCCCAGCATCACGACCCCGACACGCCCCCCAGCCACGGCTATCTCGCCTTTTACCTGTGGCTGCGCCATACCATGGACATCCATGCCCTGGTGCAGATCGGCGCCCATGGCACGCTGGAATGGCTGCCGGGCAAGGCGGTGGCGCTGTCGGCCGATTGCTGGCCGGAGATCGTCGGCGGCGCCCTGCCGACCCTTTATCCCTTCATCGTCAACAACCCCGGTGAGGGCGTGCAGGCCCGCCGCCGCCTCGGCGCCGTGCTGATCGGCCATTTGACCCCGCCGCCGGTGGAGTCCGGCCTCTATGGCGAGCTCGCCGCGCTGGAAAACGCCATCGACGAGTATTCGCAGGCGACCGGGCTCGACCCGCGGCGGCTGGGCATGCTGCGCGAGACGATCCTCGACCTCGCCTGGAAATCCGGCGTCGCCGCCGACTGTAACCTGCGGCCCGACGACGATCCCGACGCCATCCTGTCGCGGCTGGACGCCCATCTCTGCGACATCAAGGAACTGCAGATCCGCGACGGTCTGCATGTCTTCGGCCACAACCCGACCGGCGAGCGCCGCGACCGCCTGACCGCCGCCGTTGCCCGCACCGCCGATCCGGTCATGGTCGCCGCCGCGGTGGACGCCTGCGGCGAGGCGGAGATGCGGGCGCTGCTCGACGGGCTGGACGGCCGTTTCGTCCGCCCTGGCCCCGGCGGCTCGCCGGCGCGTGGGCGGGCGGACACCCTGCCAACCGGGCGGAACCTCTATGCGCTCGACCCGCGCGGCGTGCCGACGCCGACCGCCTGGACGCTGGGATGGCAGGCGGCGGACGCGCTGATCACCCGCTATCTGCAGGATCATGGCGACTGGCCGCGGCGGCTGGTGGTCGATTGCTGGGGCACCCCCGCCATGCGCACCGGCGGCGACGAGCTGGCGCAGGCGCTGGCCCTGCTGGGCGTCCGTCCGATCTGGGAGAACGGCTCCGGCCGCGTCACCGGCTACGAGATCATGCCGGCCGGCGTGCTGGGCCGCCCGCGGGTGGATGTGACGCTGCGCATCTCCGGCCTGTTCCGCGACGTTTTCCCGCAGCAGATCGCCCTGTTCGATCAGGCGGTGCGTGCCGTCGCCGGACTGGACGAGCCCGACGACACCAATCCGCTCGCCGCCACCGCGCGGGCCGAGGAACAGCGCCTTGCGGCATCCGGCACCGACGCGGCGGACGCCCACCGCTGGGCCACCGCCCGCATTTTCGGCGCCGCCCCCGGCATCTACGGCACCGCGCTCTCCGGCATGATCGCACGCGGCGACTGGACCACGCGGGCCGATTTCGGCGCCGCCTATCTGGAGGGCGGCTGCCACGCCTATGGTGCCGGGCTGGAGGGGGTGCCGCTGCCGGCATTGTTCCGCCGCCGGGTGGGGGGGGCCGACGCCCTGGTCCACCACCAGGACCAGCGCGAGCATGACGTGCTGTCCACCGACGGCTTCATGCAGTTCGAGGGCGGTTTCGCGGCAGCGGCGGCGCTGGAGGACTCCGAACCGGCGCTTTACCATCTCGACAGCGCCGATCCGGAAAGGCTCGCCGTCCGCACGCTGGCGGAGGAGATCGCCCGCACCCTGCGCGGCCGGGCGGCCAACCCGCGCTGGATCCAGGGCATGATGCGTCACGGCTATCGCGGGGCGGCGGAACTGGCGGCCGGCGTCGACACGCTGTTCGCCTTCGCCGCCACCACCGACGCCGTACGTCCCGCCCATTTCGACCAGCTGTATGACGCGTACGTCGAGGATGCGGAGGTGTGGGACTTCCTGTCGCATGCCAATCCGGCGGCTGCCCGGCACATTCTGGCGCGCATGAGCGAGGCGCTCGACCGCGGCCTGTGGCATCCCCGCCGCAACTCCACCGCGGAGGATCTGCGGCGCCTCCGGGAGACCGCCGCATGACGAACCCTGTGCCGACCCAGCCGAGACGGCGCGGCACCTGCCCCGGCGTGCTGGCGCCGATGCAGGTCGGCGACGGGTTCCTGCTGCGCGTCCGCGTCCCCACCGGCGTGCTGCCCGCCGACCACGCCCGTCGCATCGCGGAGTTGGGCAATCGTTACGGCAACGGCCTGATCGACCTCAGCCACCGCGGCAACCTGCAGCTCCGCGGCATTCCCGCCGACGCGCTGGAGCCGGTGACCGACGCCCTGCGCGAGATGGGCTATGTCTCCAGCGATGCGGCGAGCGAGGCGGTGCGCAACGTCCTGTGCTCCCCCACCGCCGGGCTGGACCCCAGCGCGTTGATGGACGTACGGGCGGCGGCACGTACGCTCGACACGCGGCTGGCGGCGGATACGGCCCTGCACCGCCTGCCGCCGAAATTCGGCTGGCTGGTCTGCGGCGGCGGCATCGGCCATCTGGCGGACAGCAGCACGGACGTACGCTTCGACGCGGTGGACGCGGAGCGGTTCCGGGTGTCTCTCGGCGGGTCGCTGGCGAAGGCCGCACCGTTGGGGCTGTGCCGGGCGGAGGACGTTGCGGATGTGGCCTCCGCGCTGGGCCGCGCTTTCCTGGAATTGCGCGCATCGCTGCCGGAGCCGCCGCGCCGCATGGCCGGTTTGGTTGCCGCGATTGGAATTGAGCCGTTCGCAACGCGCCTCTCCCCGCTGATATCCCCTCCCCCGCCCAGCGGGGGAGGGTTAGGGTGGGGGCAAGTGCCGCACCTCATGGATGTCTTCGGCTCCGCCGAACCCCCTCATCCCAACCTTCTCCCCGGGGGGGAGAAGGGACTCATAGCCGGGAAAGTGGTCGCCTTCCCCTTCGGCCGCCTCACCGCCGCCACCCTCTCCGCCCTAGCCTCCGCCTGCACCGAAATCCGCATTACCCCCTGGCGCGCCCTGATCCTCGTCGGCCCCTCCGCCGACGCCGAAACCGTCGCCCATGCCCACGGCGCCATCCTGTCGCACACCGACCGCCGCCTGAAGCTGACCGCCTGCAGCGGGGCTGGCGGCTGCGATGTCGGCACCACCGACACCCATGCGACGGCGCTCGCCATCGCCGAGCGCGCAGGCCCCTTGCTGGACCATGTGCGAATGGTGCATGTGTCGGGCTGCGCCAAGGGCTGCGCCCATCCCGCCATCGCCGATGTCACCCTGACCGCCCGCGACGGGGTGTATGACGTCGCCCTGAACGCCAAACCCGGTGACGATTCCCCGCACACCGGCCTGTCCCCCGCCGACGCCGTGGCCCGCGTCGCGGATCTGTTGACCGAGGAGTCCGCCGGTGCCTGAGCCGCTCTACGACTATATCCGCGACGGAGCGGCCATCTACCGCCAGTCCTTCGCCACCATCCGGGCGGAGGCCGACCTGTCCGCCATCCCCGACGACCTGAAGCCGGTGGCGGTTCGCGTCATCCACGCCTGCGGCATGGTCGATGCGGCCCAGGACCTGCTGTTCTCCGCCGATGTCGGCGCCGCCGCCCGCGCCGCCCTGCGCTCCGGCGCGCCGGTCCTCTGCGACAGCGAGATGGTCGCCCATGGCGTGACCCGCGCCCGCCTGCCGGCGGACAACGCGGTGGTCTGCACGCTCCGCGACGCCGCCGTGCCCGATCTGGCCAAGAGCATCGGCAACACCCGCTCCGCCGCCGCGCTCGACCTGTGGGGCGACCGGCTGGGCGGATCGGTGGTCGCCATCGGCAACGCGCCGACCGCGCTGTTCTACCTGCTGGAGATACTGGCGGCCGGTGCGCCCAAACCGGCGGCGATCCTGGGCTTCCCGGTCGGCTTCGTCGGCGCGATGGAAAGCAAGGAGGCGCTGGCCGAAAACCCCTTCGGCGTCCCCTATCTGGCGATCCGGGGCCGGCGCGGCGGCAGCGCCATGGCCGCCGCCGCCGTCAACGCGCTGGCGAGCGACGTGGAATGAGCGGCGATATCTCCTCCCCAAATCCGTCCACCCTGGGCACCCTGTTCGGCGTCGGCGTCGGCCCCGGCGACCCGGAGTTGATGACGCTGAAGGCGGTGCGCACCATCGGCGCCTGCCCGGTCGTCGCCTATTTCTGCAAGCGGGGCACCAGGGGCCAGGCCCGCCGCATCGCTGACCAAGCCATCACTCCAGACCAGATCGAGCTGCCGATGGTCTATCCGGTGACGGTGGAACTGCCGCCGACCCACCCGGAGTATGGCCGCCAGATCGAAGCCTTCTTCGATGAGTCGGCCGAGCGCATCGCGGAGCATCTCGCCGCCGGCCGCTCCGTTGCGGCGCTGAACGAGGGGGATCCATTCTTCTACGGCTCCTTCATGCATCTGTTCCTGCGGCTGTCCGGCCGCTTCAAGGCGGAGGTCATCCCCGGCGTCACCAGCATGGTGTGCAGCGCCTCGCTTCTGCCGCGCCCGCTGATGCTGCGCGACGACGTGCTGTCGGTGATCCCCGGCACGCTGGACGAGGCAGCGCTGGTCCGCGCGCTGACCGCCGCCGACGCCTGCGTGGTGATGAAGCTGGGCCAGAACCTGCCCAAGGTGCGCCGCGCCATCGCCGCCGCCGGGCTGGCCGAGCGGGCGTGGTATGTGGAGCGCGCCAGCATGGACGAACAGCGCTTCATGCCCTTCCTGGAGGCGCCGGACGTCGCCCCCTACTTCTCGCAGATCGTCATTCCGGGCGAGGGCAAACGCGGATGAGCGGCCCTGAGAACAATGGCTGGCTCAAAGTCGTCGGGCTTGGCCCCGGACCAGAGGACTGGCTGACGCCGGAGGCCCGGCGCGATCTGGCCGAAGCGACCGACCTCGTCGGCTATTTCCCCTATGTCGATCGGGTGCCGCCGGGAAATCAGGTGCGCCACGCCTCCGACAACCGGGTGGAGTTGGACCGCGCCCGTTTCGCGCTCGATCTGGCGGCACAGGGCCGGCGGGTGGCGGTGGTGTCGGGCGGCGATCCCGGCATCTTCGCCATGGCCGCCGCCATCTTCGAGGCGCTCGACGATCCTGACGCGCCGGAGGCTTGGCGCGCGGTGCCTCTGTCAGTCGATCCCGGCGTTTCCGCCATGCAGGCCGCCGCCGCGCGGGCCGGGGCGCCGCTGGGGCATGATTTCTGCGCCATCTCGCTGTCCGACAATCTCAAGCCGTGGGATGTGGTGCTGAAGCGCCTGCGTCTGGCGGCGGAGGCGGATTTCGTCATCGCGCTCTACAACCCGATTTCCAAAGCCCGTCCCTGGCAGCTTGGCGCCGCCTTCGACGCCCTGCGCGACATCCGCGCGCCCGAGACCCCCATCGTGCTGGGCCGCGCAATCGGCCGCCCGGACGAGGAATTGACCGTCACGACCTTGGGCGAGGTGCGGGCGGAGCAGGCGGACATGCGCACGCTGGTCATCATCGGCGCCTCGCACACCCGCTTCGTGGCGCGGGCGGATGGCGGGCGCTGGGTGTATACGCCCCGGCATTATCGGGGGTGAGGATGTGCGTGACGACCAATCCGCCGCGAGTAACCCTCTCCCCCCCAGGGAGAGGGCTGGGTGAGGGGGACGCGCGGCGAGGATTCTGGGGAAGTCACGTGGTGCATCCCCCTCACCCCGACCCTCTCCCCGAGGGGGAGAGGGGGATTCAGCAGGGGGAAGAGTCAGCCCACCCCCTCCAACCATCCCACCGCCGCATCGACGTCGTGCAATTCCGCCACACCGTTGCCCGCCGGCCGCTCCACCATCACCACCGGCAGGCCAAGCTCGCGCGCGGCTTCCAGCTTCGCGTCGGTGGCGCGTCCGCCGCTGTTCTTGCTCACCACCACCTCCACTCCCTCCCCGCGCATCAGCGCCAGTTCGCCCTCCACGGTGAAGGGCCCGCGGTCGAGGATCAGGCTCATGCGTGGCAGGGCCGGCATCGGCTCCGGCGGATCGACGGCGCGGATCAGGTAGCGCTTGTCCGGCGTCGCCTCGAAGGCCGCGACCTCCTGCCGGCCGATGGTCAGGAACACGGGGTCGCCCAGGCCGCGGAGCGCCAGCGCCGCGACATCCATGTCCGGCACGCCGATCCAGCGGTCGCCCGGCCCCGCCACCCAGGCCGGCCGGGTCAGGACACGCAGCGGCACGCCGACCTGTGCACAGGCCGCGGCGGCATTGGCGGAAATCTGCGCCGCGAAGGGATGCGTCGCGTCGATCACCGCACCGATCCCCTCGGTGCGCAGGTAACCGGCCAAGCCCTCCACCCCGCCGAAACCGCCGATGCGGGTCGGCAGCGGCGGCAGGACCGGATTCTTCGTCCGGCCGGCCAGCGACACGCGGGCGTCGATGCCGGGATGGCCGGCCAACCGTTTCGCCAGCGCCGTCGCCTCCGTCGTGCCGCCCAGGATCAGGACTTTGACCATTTCCCCCTCCCCACCCGTCAGGATCGGCGCCATGGATAGCATGGGAACGGCCCGCTGGCTCAGCATCGTCGGCATCGGCGAGGATGGCTGGGACGGTTTGTCGCCTGCCGCCCGCGCGGCGGTCGAAGGCGCGGCCATCCTCTATGGTGGCAACCGTCACCTCGATCTCGTGCCGGTCGTTGCCGGACAGGAACGATTGCCCTGGCCGTTGCCGATCACCGACGCCTTCCCCGGCCTGATCGCGCGGCGCGGACAGCGGATCTGTGTGCTGGCGAGCGGCGATCCGTCCTGGTACGGCGTCGGCGCCACCCTGTCGCGACTCGTTCCGGCTGCGGAAACGACTGTGATCCCGGCGGCGTCCGCCTTCAGCCTCGCCGCATCTCGGCTGGGCTGGCCCCTGCAGGACTGCCGCTGCCTGACCGTTCATGGCCGTCCGCTGGAGCAGGTCGTTCCGCATCTGCAACCGAACTCCAAACTTCTGCTTCTTTCCTGGGACGGAACGACCCCGGCGAAGCTCGCCGCCCTGCTGCGCGCCCGCGGCTTCGGGAAGTCGCACCTGACAGTGCTGGAGGCGATGGGTGGACCGCGCGAAGCCCGGCTGGAGGCGACCGCCGACGCCTGGACCGCCGAACAGGTCGCCGACCTCAACACCATTGCACTGGACTGCGTTGCCAGCCCCGGCGCCCAAATCCTGCCGCTGGCGCCCGGCCTGCCCGACGACTGGTTCGAGCATGACGGCCAGATCACCAAGCGCGAGGTGCGTGCCGTCACCCTGTCCTTCCTGGCCCCGCGCCGGGGCGAGCTGCTATGGGACGTCGGCGCCGGGTCGGGCTCCATCGGCATCGAATGGATGCTGTGCGACCCCGCCAACCGCGCCATCGCCGTTGAGCACCACCCGGAGCGCATCGACCGCATCCTCGCCAACGCCGCATCCTTCGGCGTTCCCGGCTTGGCTCTGGCGCGCGGCAAGGCCCCGGCAGTGCTGGCCGGGCTCGAGCAGCCGGACGCCATCTTCATCGGCGGCGGGTTGACCGCGGATGGCGTGCTGGCGGCCTGCTGGGACGCCCTGCCCGCCGGCGGCCGGATCGCCGCCAACGCGGTGACGCTGGAAAGCGAGGCGGTGCTGTTCGATGCGCACAAGCGGCTGGGCGGTGAACTGACCCAGATCGCCGTTGCCCGCGCATCGGCGGTCGGCGGCTTCCGTGGCTGGCGCGCCGCCATGCCGGTCACGCTGTGGCGAGCGGAAAAACCGCATGGGGAGGGCACATGGACCGCCTGACGCCCGATGCCCTGCTATTCGGCCCGGTTTTCGTGGGGCTGGGTTGCCGCCGCGGCTGCGGTTGGGAGGAGATCGCCGGTCTGGTCGTCGCCGCCTTCGACGAGGCGGCCCTGCCCGACGCCACGCGCCAATTGGCGGCCCTCGCCGCCCCGGCGATGAAGGCCGACGAAGCGGGGTTGGCGGAGGCCGCCCGCGCGCTCGGCCTGCCGCTGCGCTTCATCGAGGAGGACGCGATGCTGGCGGCGCAGGACCGCGTCCACACCCGTTCCTCCACCGTGCTGGCCGCGGTCGGGCTGGCCTCGGTCGCGGAGGCCGCGGCGCTGGCCGCCGCCGGGCCGGGATCGCGCCTGCTGCTGCCGCGCCGCTCCACCCCCCGCGCCACCGTGGCACTTGCTTTGCCCGCAGTCGCCCTTTCGGAGACCCGTTCATGACCGTCCATTTCATCGGTGCCGGACCGGGCGCTCCCGACCTGCTGACACTGCGTGGTCGCGACCTGATCGCGCGTTGTCCGGTCTGCCTCTATGCCGGCTCTCTGGTGCCGAAGGAGATCATCGCCCACGCCCCCGCCGACGCCCGCATCATCGACACCGCCCCGCTGACGCTGGAGGAGATCGTCGCTGAGTTCCAGGCCGCACATGCCGCCGGCAAGGACGTGGCCCGGCTGCATTCGGGCGACCTGTCGGTCTACAGCGCATTGGGCGAGCAGACCCGCGCGCTGCGGGAACTGGGCATCCCCTACACCATCACCCCCGGCGTGCCGGCCTTCGCCGCCGCATCGGCCGCGCTGGGGCGGGAGCTGACCCTGCCGGAGGTCAGCCAGACGCTGATCCTGACCCGCACCGAGGGGCGCGCGTCGGCCATGCCCGCCAACGAGACGCTGGAGGTGCTGGGCGCTTCGGGCGCCACGCTGGCGATCCACCTGTCGATCCACGTCATCGACCGGGTGGTGGAGCGGCTGACTCCGCTCTACGGCGCCGACTGCCCGGCTGCGGTGGTCTATCGCGCGACATGGCCGGACGAGCGGGTGCTGCGCGGCACGCTGTCCAACATCGCGGCGCAGGTCGCGGCCTCACCGATGGAACGCACCGCACTGATCCTGGTCGGCCCGGCGCTGGGCCATGAGGAGTTCCGCTGCAGCGCGCTGTATGACGGCAGCCATGTGCGGCGTTACCGGGGGCTGGGGGAGTGAGGTTGCGTGCCCAGCACGCAAAAAGGCCCTCTCCCCCCCGCTCACGCGCAAACGAAGTTTGCGCTGACGCGACAGGCGGACCTCCGGTCCGCCGAAAGTGGGGAGAGGGTTGGGTGAGGGGGATCCGCTTGCCGGACGCTCCCCGCCACGCATCCCCCTCACCCTGCCCTCTCCCCGGGGGGGAGAGGGTTCACAAGAGCGAGAGATGGCGCACACCCAACGACCCGCCCCTGGCGGTCGGTGACGAGCACCTCGACAGCGACCGGTGCATCCTCCAGCACCTGCTGCGCGGCTCGGCGGGCCAGCTCGGCCACATGATCTGCCAGCCGCAGGCCGGCGGCATCCGCCATGCCCAGCACCTGCGCCGCCGTGTTGGCGCCGCGCGCTTGCGTGATCAGCTCCGGCCCGGCCCCCAGTTCCGCCAGCCGCCCGGCCAGCCAGTCGAAATCGACAGCATGGCGCTTGCTGTGCAGATCCATCAGCCCGCGCGCCAGCTTGCCGAACTTGGCGAAGCCGCCGCACAGGGTCAGGCGCGGAATGGGATGCCGGCGCAGGTATTTCAGCGTGCCTCCGACGAAATCGCCCATGTCGATCAGTGCCTGTTCGGACAGGCCGTAGCGCGCCACCACCGCCTTTTCCGACAGATCGCCGGTGCAGGCCGCGACATGGGTCAGTCCGGCGGCGCGCGCCACGTCGATGCCGCGCTGGATCGAGGCGATCCAAGCCGCGCAGGAATAGGGCACGACGATCCCCGTCGTCCCCAGGATCGACAGCCCGCCCAGAATGCCGAGCCGGCCGTTCATGGTGCGCTTGGCGAGCTGCTCGCCATTCTCCACCCCGACCTCGACCACCACGTCGGCCGGCTGGCCGGCCGCGGCGGCCGCCTCCCCTACCGCCTGCGCGATCATGCTGCGCGGCACCGGGTTGATCGCCGGTTCGCCGACGGCCAGCGGCAGGCCGGGCAGGGTCACGGTGCCGACGCCGGGACCGGCGCGGAAACTCACGCCGCTGCCCGGCGCTCCACGCCACACCCGCGCCCGCACCAGCGCGCCATGGGTCACATCGGGATCGTCGCCGGCATCCTTGACCACGCCGGCCGCGGTCCAGGGTCCATCCGGCCCCTCCCCCCGCTCCGTCACCGCCAGGGCAAAGGCCGGGGTCTGGCCGCCGGGCAGGGTCACGGCCACCGGATCGGGAAACTCCCGGCCGAACAGAGCTTCAGCAGCCGCCCGCGCCGCAGCAGTGGCGCAGGTTCCCGTCGTCCAGCCGCGGCGCAAGGGTGTAGCATGCTCCCCGGCACCCTCCGCACCGCCTTCCGTCTTCTCCGAGCCCGAGTCCGCGTTCATGTCGTTTGAGTCGTCCATTCCCGAAAGCGTCCTGGTCCCCTTCGCCCCCGGCAGCGTCTGGCTGGCCGGGTCCGGCCCCGGCGACCCCGGCCTGCTGACCCTGCTGGCGCTGCAAGGTCTAAGGCAAGCCGACGTCATCGTCCATGACGCGCTGGTCGGCGAACGGATCATGGCGCTCGCCAGCCCGTCGGCAAGGCTGGAGTTCGCCGGAAAGCGCGGCGGCCGCCCCTCCGCCCATCAGGACGACATCACTAACCGCCTGATCGAACTGGCGAAGGAGGGCCACCGCGTCCTGCGCCTGAAGGGCGGCGACCCCTTCGTCTTCGGCCGCGGCGGCGAGGAGGCGCAGGCGCTGGCGGCGGAGGGCATTCCCTTCCGCATCGTCCCCGGCATCACGTCGGGCATCGCCGGCCCGGCCTATGCCGGCATTCCGGCGACCCACCGCGACACCAACCAGGCGGTGATCCTGGCGACCGGCCATTCGCTGGGCGGCGGGCCGGATTGGCGGGCGCTGGCCGCCACCAGGGCGCCGCTGATCCTCTATATGGGCTGGAAGGCGCTGCCGACCATCGCGGCGGAGCTGATGGCCGGCGGCCTGTCCGCCGACACCCCGGTCGGCGTGGTGACGGAAGCGACGACCGCCAACCAGAAGAGCCTCGTCACCAGCCTCGGCACCTGCGTTGCCGATCTGGCGGCCAGCGAACTGGAGCCGCCCGCCATCATCGTGATCGGCGAGGTGGTGCGGCTGCGCCCGGCGCTGGAGTGGCTGCCGGGCCAGATGGCGCTGCACCATGGCTAATGGCATCATCATCGCCGCCCCGGCATCGGGCACCGGCAAAACGACGCTGACGCTGGGGCTGCTGGCGGCGCTCCGTGCCCGCGGCGTGGCGGTGGGGGCGGTGAAGTCGGGACCGGACTACATCGACCCGGCCTTCCACCGCGCCGCCACCGGCCGGCCGAGCGTGAACCTCGACACATGGGCGATGGGGCCGGACCTGCTGGATGGGCTGGCCGCCCGCGCCGCCGAGGGCGCCGACCTGCTGGTCTGCGAAGCGCTGATGGGCCTGTTCGACGGCGTGGCCGGGGTCGGCGCCACCGGCACCGGATCGACGGCGGAGATCGCGGCGCGCACCGGCTGGCCGGTGCTGCTGGTGGTGAACGCCAAGGGACAGTCGCAGTCGGCCGCGGCGTTGGTGAAGGGCTTCGCCACCTACCGCGACGACGTGACCATCGGCGGCGTCGTGCTGAACAATGTCGGCAGCCCGCGCCACACCGCACTCGCCGGCAACGCCATCGAGGCGTTGGGCATCCCCCTGCTGGGCGCCCTGCCGCGCGCGCCGGACCTCAGCCTGCCTGAACGCCATCTCGGCCTCGTCCAGGCCGACGAGACGGAGGGGCTGGTCGACCGGTTGGCCGCACTCGGCCGCTTCGTCGCCGAGCATGTGGACCTGGACCGTGTCGTTGCGCTCGCCAAGCCGTCCAAGGCCGGGCCGGGCAACGACGCCCCTGCCCTGCCGCCGCTGGGCCAGCGCATCGCCATCGCGCGGGATGCCGCCTTCACCTTCGTCTATCCGCACCTGACCGCCGGCTGGCAGGCGGCGGGCGCGGAGCTGCGTTTCTTCTCCCCCCTGGCGGACGAGGCGCCCTCGCCGGATGCGGACGCCGTCTATCTGCCCGGCGGCTATCCGGAGCTGCATGCCGGCCGCCTCGCCGCCAACCGCCGATTCCGCGACGGCCTGCGCGCGGCGGCGGAGCGGGTGCCGGTCTATGGCGAGTGCGGCGGCTACATGGTCATGGGCGAGACGCTGGAGGATGCCGACGGCGTCACCCACCCGATGGCCGGGCTGTTGGGGGTCCGGACCTCCTTCGCCAAGCGGCGGCTGCATCTGGGCTATCGCCGGACGGCCCTGCTGGCCGACGGGCCGCTGGGACCGGCGGGATCGCCGCTGATGGGGCACGAGTTCCACTATGCCTCGACCCTTGCCCGCGGCGACGACGCGCCGCTGCTGCATGCGACGGCAGCGGACGGCAGCGACCTGGGAGCGCTGGGCAGCCGGCGCGGGCTGGCGCTGGGGTCCTTCGTCCATCTGATCGCGCGGGGGTAAGGGGATGGAGGATGACTTCACCCCGGCGGAGCGTGACGCGCTCTACAAGGCGATCTTCTCCCGCCGCGACGTGCGCGGGCAGTTCCGGCCCGATCCGGTGCCGGACGAGGTGCTGACCCGCATCCTGCTGGCCGCGCACCATGCGCCGTCGGTGGGGTTCATGCAGCCGTGGAACTTCATCGTCGTCACCGATCCAGCCGTGAAGTCCCGCATCCACGCCGACTTCACCCGCGCCACCGAGGAAGCGGCGGCGATGTTCGAGGGGGAACGGCGCAGCCTCTACAGCCGGCTGAAGCTGGAAGGCATCCGCGAGGCGCCGATCAATCTCTGCATCACCTGCGACCGCGAGCGCTCCGGCCCGGTGGTGCTCGGCCGCACCCACATGCCGGCGATGGACCTCTACAGCTGCGTCTGCGCCGTGCAGAATTTGTGGCTGGCGGCGCGGGCGGAAGGTCTGGGGGTAGGCTGGGTCAGCATCCTGCACGAGGACGCGCTGCGGGACGCGCTGGGCATCCCGGAACGCATCGTGCCGATCGCCTATCTCTGCCTCGGCCACGTCACCCATTTCGAAGCGACGCCGGAACTGGAAACCAAGGGCTGGCGCAAGCGCCTGCCGCTGGAGGATCTGGTGTTCCGCGACCGCTGGCAGGGGGAGTGAAGGGACGGGCGCCACCCCCGTGCGGGGATGGCGCCCGTCGCCTGTTCAGCCGATCGGGTTGGCGAACAGGAAGTTTTCCGCCGTCAGGGTGCCGCGGTCGACGCTCATCAGCTTGAGGGTGCTGGTGCTGCCGATGTCGATCGACAGGTCGGCCCCGTTCTGGACGGAGTGGGTCAGCACGTCGTTCAAGCTGGTGAAGCCGGCGACGCTGCGCAGGTCGATGACATCGCCGCCGGTGCCGGCCTGGAAATCGCCGATGCAGTCCCAGCCGTCGGCCGCGCCCTGCACGAAGGTATCCCGCCCGGCGCCGCCGACCATGTAGTCGTTGCCGCCATTGCCGGTGATGGTGTCGTTGCCGCTGCCGCCGGCCAGATACTCGCCCGCCGAGGTCCCGGTGACGGTCTGGCCGGTACCGCCGGTCGAACCACCACCGGTGGAACCGCCGCCCGTGCTGCCGCCGGGAGAGGCCCCAGGCGAAGCATTGAGGAAGGAGAAGTTGGCGGCGGTCAGGCTGCTGCGGGTGACGTTGGCCAGGGTGACGCTGTTGTTGTCGTCGAAACGGACGATGGTGTTGGCGCCCTCCTGGGTGGTGGCGGCCATCACCGCGTTAAAGTCGGTAAGCCCGGCCCAGCCCGCGACGTTCAGCACGTCGCCGCTGCTGCCGGCCTGGAAGTCGGCGACATAGTCCCAGCCGTCGCCGGGCTTGAAGACGAAACTGTCGCTGCCGGCGCCGCCGACCATGTAGTCGTTGCCGCCATTGCCGGTGATGACGTCGTTGCCGCTGCCGCCGGCCAGATAGTCGCGGGCATCGGTGCCGGTCAGCGTCAGGCCGCCCGTGGAGCCGCCAGTGCCGCCTCCGGGAGTGCCGCCGCCAGGAGTCCCGCCGCCGGTATCGCCCCCGCCCGTGTTGCCGCCGGTGCCGGCCTGACCCAGCGTGATGGTGTTGCCGGACAGGCTGATGTTCGACGCGGCGAAGCTGCCGGCGATGCGCAGGGTCACGTCGGCCCCGGCGGTGCCGTTCATCCCGATATGGACCAGGGTGACGCCGTTCACCGTCTCCGCTTGGACCTGGCCGGCCTGGAGCGTGCCGCCGCTGCCGGTGCCCACGCTGCCCGACAGCGACGCACCGGCGATAGCGAAGGCGTCGCCGGTGACCGCGCCGGTGATGCCGGTGAAGCCGTTGGCCTGGGCCGCCGTCATCGTCACGGTGTGGCGCTGGCTGCCGGTCAGGGCCAGCGTCTCGACACTGGTCAGCGTCATGCCGCTGATGTCGATCTTCGGCGACGCGACGTCGTTGTGGTATTCCAGATTGTAGCCGTTGAAGCTGGTCAGATTGTCCGACCGGACCTCCAGCGTGTCGGTGCCGGTGCCGCCGTCGAAGCTGACGGTGCCGGCGTCATATTGGCTGACGACGATGTAGCGGTCGTTGCCGGCCTCGCCGAAGATCGTGTCGGCCTGGGTCTGGGTATAGCTGCCGGCGGTGACGATACCGGCCAGGATGGTGTCGTCGCCATCGCCGCCGTGGATGGTGTCGCGTTCCCAATCGCCCTTCAGCAGGTCGTTGCCGGCATCGCCGTAGATCAGGTCGGCACCGCCGCCGCCGGCCACCGTGTCGTCGCCGAGTTCACCATGCAGCTCGTCGTTGTCGGCGCGGCCATACATCAGGTCGTTGCCGCCGCCGCCGAAGACGCTGTCGTTGCCGTCGCCGGCCTCCAGCGTGTCGTTGCCGGCCCCGCCATGCTCGACGTCGTTGCCGCCATGGCCCCAGAACCACACCGCGGTGTCGCCCGCCGTCAGGCTGTCGGCATATTCCGAACCGATCCAGCGCTGGATGTTGACGAAGGTATCGCCGGCCGCCTCGCCGGTGTTGTTGGCGCCGTTGATCAGGTCCAGCGTAATGCCGGCGGTGGCGTCCTCGTAGGTGACGATGTTGAAGCCGCTGCCGCCGACATAATGGTCGGCGCCCAGCCCGCCATTCATGGTGTCTCCGGCCGCAACGCCGGTGTTGCCGCCGCCGACCAGCGTGTCGTTGCCGATCCCGCCGACCAGGCTGTCGTTGCCGGTGCCGCCGACGATGCTGTCGTTGCCGGCCAGCCCGTTGATCGTGTTGCCGCCATTGTCGCCGACCAGCGTGTCGTTGCCCGACGTCGGGGTGCCGCTGTAGGCCAGCCGGTGCGGCCAGGCATCGGCGCCCGCGAAGGGACGGGCCGCCAGGATCGGGCCGGTCACCACGTCGAGCTCCCAGGAACCGCCCTGGTCGGCATGGCCGACCGGGTGGCTGGCGGCGGCGACGCGCGCGCCGGTGACGGCGGCCAGACGCTCCACGAAGCGGCGGCCGTTGCCTCCGGCGCCGACGTCGCAGGCATGGATCAGGATCTCGGTGCCGGTCGCATCGGGCCAGCGGCGGTCCAATAGGGCGCTGGTGTCGAGCGGCATCGCCCCCAGCTTCACCACGCCCGGCGCGCCATGGGCGATCAGGTGGACCGCCGCCGGCCCCGTCTCCAGGGCGTCGGCGATCAGGCCGAGAGCGTCCTCGTCGGCGGCCACCCGGATCACCGTCACATCCGGCGCGTGCCGGCCGATCAACGCGTCGATATCGGCCAGCCCGGCGTCGGCAAGAATGATCCCGTGCATGAAAACCCCTTTCTGGGGAGTTGTTGGAAATCGTTTTGCGCGTACTGTGATGTACGGGATCCTGCCCAGGCCACAACGCCCAATAAGCCGATCATTCCTTGGGAAGCATCGCGCCCGGCCGGGCGAGCTGATTTCTCCGGAATGGCGAAAGAGGACGGTCACAATCGATTTCGACGCCCTCCGGCTACTCCGCTCCGGGGCGCCGTCTTTCCACTCATTTGTCAAAGCGGGGTAGATGCGGTCTCTACTACCCCCAATTCGGGAACATTCGGTGCGCCGACTGGCTGGGGCCAATTTGTTTGACCTATATCGGAATGCGGCGCATCGTTCCGGGCAGACCTGCAGCGCAACGGAGTGCGCCCGATGTCCCTTCCCGATTCCTTCACCGCCTTCGTCATCGCCGACGACAACGGCAAGCCCAAGGGCTCCTTCACCACGCTTTCGCCGTCCGATCTGCCGGACCACGAGGTGCTGGTCGAGGTCTCCCATTCCACGGTCAACTACAAGGACGGGCTCGCCGTCACCGGAAAGGCGAAGATCGCCCGCAAGCTGCCGATGGTCGCGGGGATCGACCTCGCCGGCACGGTGGTCGAGTCGCGCTCTCCCGACTGGAAGGCCGGCGACCGGGTGGTGGTCAACGGCTGGGGCCTGTCGGAGACGCAATGGGGCGGCTACAGCCGCTATCAGCGGGTGAAGCCGGAGTGGCTGACCCGGCTGCCCGACGCCTTCACGCCGGAACAGGCGATGGGGATCGGCACCGCCGGCTACACCGCGGCGCTGTGCGTCGACGCGCTGGAACGCTGGGGCGCGATCCGGCCCGGCGGCCGGGAGGTGCTGGTCACCGGTGCCGCCGGCGGCGTCGGATCGGTGGCGGTCGCCCTGCTGGCCAGGCGCGGCTATGCCGTCACCGCCTCCACCGGGCGGCCGGAAACGCACGAGTATCTGCGCGGCCTTGGCGCCGGCGGCTTCATCGACCGCGCCACCCTGCTGGAAAAGGGAGCGCCCCTGCAGAAGGAGCGCTGGGCCGGCGGCGTCGATTCGGTGGGCGGCCCGACCCTGGTCAACGCCCTGGCGCAGACGGTGTGGGGCGGCGCCATCGCCGCCTGCGGGCTGGCCGGCTCGTCCGACCTGCCCGGCACGGTGCTTCCGCACATCCTGCGCAGCGTGACGCTGATCGGCATCGATTCGGTGATGGCCCCGGCGGACCGCCGCGCGTCGGCCTGGGCAAGGCTGGCCCGCGATCTCGATCCCGGCCACCTGTCCTCGATGTACGAGGTCCATCCCTTCGCCGACCTGCCGGCGCTGGGCGAACGCATCCTGGCCGGCCAAATCCGCGGCCGGGTGGTTCTGGATCTGACGGCCTGACAAAAAATGGGCCATCGGGGAGTGCCCGATGGCCCAGTCCAGGAGAGAAGCTTTTCAGGGGAGTTTTTGTTCAGGAGAGCTTTGGCCCCTCCCGGTTCAGTTCATCAGCAGACGGGGCAGCCACAGCGAGAAGCCCGGAACATAGGTGACCAGGAGCAGCGCCACGAACAGCGCCCCATAGAAGGGCGTGATGGAGCGCATCACCTCGCCCACCGACACGCCGCCGATGGCGCAGCCGATGAACTGGGTGGTGCCGACCGGCGGGGTGTTCAGGCCGAGCGCGCAGTTGATCAGCATCACGATGCCGAACTGCACCGGGTCCATGCCGTAGGCCATGGCGATCGGCAGGAAGATCGGCGTGCAGATCAGGATCGTGCTGGCCATGTCCATGAAGGTGCCCAGCAGGAACAGGATGATGTTGATCAGCAGGAAGATGACGATCGGGTTGGTCGAGATGCCGGCCAGCAGTTCGCCGGTCATGTCCGCCACCTCGTAGAGCCCCATGAGGTACTGGAACATCGTCGACACGCCGATCAGCAGCAGCACCACGCCGGTGGTCTTCACCGTCTTGGCGGCGGCGGCCAGGAACTTCTCCAGGCTCAGCGTGCGGTAGACCAGCGTCGTCAGCAGCAGCGCGTAGATCACGGCCACGGAAGCGGATTCGGTCGCGGTGAACACGCCGCTGGTGATGCCGGCCAGGATGATGACGACAATCAGCATGCCCGGCAGGGCGGCGGCGAAGGTGTGCAGCAGGATGTCCCAGCCGGGGAAGGTCCCCTTCGGGTAGCCGCGGCGGACCGCGACGTAATAGGCGGCGCCCAGGTTGCAGACCATCAGCAGCAGCGCCGGCATCAGGCCCGCGGCGATCAGCGATCCGATGGACGCCTTTCCGCCGGCGGCCAGCGCGTAGATGATCATGTTGTGGCTGGTCGGCATCAGCGCGCCGACAAGCGCGGCGTGGGTGGTGACGTTGACCGCGTAGTCGGCGTGGTAGCCCTCCCGCTTCATCATCGGGATCATCACGGCGCCCATGGCCGACACGTCGGCGACGGGGGAGCCGGCGACGCCGCCGAACAGGGTGCAGGCCACCACGTTGGACATGCCCAGCCCGCCGCGGATGTGGCCGACCATGCTCTTCGCCGCGCCGACGATCTTGTCGGCGACGCCGCCGTGCAGCATCAGCTCGCCCGAGAAGACGAAGAAGGGAATGGCCAGGAACGAGAAGACGTTCATCCCCGACATCATCTGCTGGAAGACCACCGCGACCGGCAGGCCTTCATAGAGGATGGTGCAGAGCGCCGACAGGCCGATGGCGAAGGCGACCGGAATGCCGAGGATGAGGAAGCCGAAGAAGGTGATGCTGAGGATCATCAGTTCCATGACGGCTTTACCTCCTCGCCGCGCAGGATGGCGACGATATGCTCGATGGAGAACAGGACGATCAGCACACCCGACAGGACCAGCGGCACGTAGCGTACGGCTTCGGAGATGTGAAGGTTGGGGATCGTGTAGGACATGACCGAACTGCCGAGAACCCAGCCGTTGTAGGCCATGCAGCCGCCGAAAATTCCGACCAGCGCGTAGATGAAGATGTCCATCTTGCGCCGCGCACTGTCAGACAGCATCACCAGCAGGGATTCGAGCCCGATGTGACCGGCGTCGCGGACCCCGACGGCGGCACCGATCAGGGTGACGTACAGCACCAGCACGATGGCCAGGCTTTCCGCCCAGGTCGGCGAGTTGTTCAGCACGTAGCGGCCGAACACCTGATAAAAGACGACCGCGACGATCGCCATCAGACCGATGATGGCGACATACATGCCGGCCTTGGCCAGCGCCGCGTTCATCCGGGTCAGCCAGCCGGCGGAATGCGGCGGGCTGACATCCATTGCTTGCAGCTCGATATCCATGCTGCGGCTCCCCTTGGGTGGCGGCACCGTCCCGCCGGGGACGGCGCCGCGCCTCACCCCTTGCTTACTTGGTTTCCTGGACGCGCTGCACGAGGCTCTGGAGCTTCGGCGTGTTGGCGAACTTGTCGTAGACGGGCTTCATCGCATCGATGAATTCCTGCTTGTTGGCGACCTCGACGATCTGGGCGCCGGCCTTGGTCACGACGTCCTTCGACTTCTGCTCGCGCTCTTCCCACAGCTTGCGCATGTAGGGCACCGACTCCTTGGCGGCCTGACGGACCAGAGCCTGGTCGTCCTTGGACAGGCGGTCCCAGGCGACCTTGGAGAAGACCAGCACTTCCGGCGCCATCGCGTGTTCGGTCAGCGTGAAGTACTTGGCGGCCTCGAAGTGGCGCGAGGACTCGTAGGACGGGTAGTTGTTCTCGGCCGCATCGACGATGCCGGTCTTCAGCGCGGTGTAGACCTCGCCGAAGGGCATCGGCGTGGCGTTGGCGCCCAGCGCCTGGATCATGGCGACGAACAGGTCGGACTGCTGGACGCGGATCTTGGCGCCCTTCATGTCGGCCAGCGTCTTGTAGGGCTTGGCGGCCGAATACATGCTGCGCGAGCCGCTGTCGTAGAAGGCGAGGCCGACCATGCCCTGGCTTTCCATCGCCGCCAGGATTTCGTCGCCGATCGCACCGTCCAGGACGCGGCGCATGTGGCCGGTGTCGCGGAAGATGAAGGGCAGCGCGGTGACCATCGTCTCCGGCACCACGTTGTTCAGCGGCGCCACGTTGATGCGCATCATCTCGAGCGCGCCGATCTTCAGCTGCTCGATGGTGTCCTTTTCGTTGCCGAGGGCGCCGTTCGGGAACACCTTGATGCCGAGACGGCCGTTGGTGCGTTCCGCCAGCAGCTTGCCGACATAGCGCGCGGCCTCGACGGTCGGGTAGTCGGTCGGGTGGATGTCGGCCGACCGGAAGTCGCGGGCGGCGGCCGGAGCCGACAGCATCGGCGCGGCCATCATGCTGCAGACGGCACAGGCGGCCAGCAGCGCGGTGCGGACCGAAGTCAGAGCAAACTTCATAGGTTCTCCTCCTGAGTGCGGGGCCGGAGCCCGAGCGGGCCGGCCTCTCTTGTTCTGGTGTTTCCAGATTGCCTGGTGGCCGGTGGGCCGCCCGTGTGTGACTGGATGAACCGTGGGCCGGTGACAGGCGAAGCGTGGATGAGATCCCTTTGCCGAGACCGGCTTTCGCAGCGCTGCGACCGCACGACGCGCGGCCGGAAATTGCGCATGGCCGACACAGGCCCTGCCCTTGCCCCCATCCTCATTCCGCTCCGCTCGGCAACGGTGCCGCCCCCCGGCGGCGCCCTGTTCACGTCACTTAGGATATTAGTATATCACTCTGCGTGCAAGTCTGAAAGTTCAAGCCGGAAACTACCGTTCGGACTTTAAACTGAATCAGATTGGCGGGGAGAGAGACAAAGTGGCTGCGGACCTGGGTTTCAGCCAGTACACGGATCGCCGCAGGGGGTTGGGTGCGACATTCGGCCCCAGCTCTCGCCGCAGCCCTTCCCCCCAATTCGCTCAAACGCGGCGGCCAATCATATCAAGGCCGATCCTCTCCGGCCGGTCAGCCGTGACCGTTGACCAGCGGCCACACTTCCAGAGCGCCGCGGTATATCATGTGCAGGGCGACATACAGGATGACGGCGAGGCCGACATAGGCCAGCCAGCGGTGCTTCTGCAGAATGCGGGCGATGACACTGGCGGCAAGGCCCATCAGGGCGATCGACAGGGTCAGGCCGATAACCAGCACCCCCAGATGCTCGCGCGCGGCGCCGGCCACGGCCAGAACGTTGTCCAGCGACATCGACACGTCGGCGATGACGATCTGCCAGACCGCTTGGCCCAGGGTCTTGCGCGGGCCGGCCGTCTCGGCTCCGCCGTCGTCTTCCAGCACCTCGACCGCCTCGTCCTCCTCATGGGACTGGCGCAGCTCGCGCCACATTTTCCAGCAGACCCACAGCAGCAGCACGCCGCCGGCCAGCAGAAGCCCGATGATCTGGAGAAGCTGGGTGGTGACCGCCGCGAAGGCGATGCGCAGCACGGTGGCGGCCAGGATGCCGATCAGGATGGCCTTGCCGCGCTGTTCCCGCGGCAGTCCGGCGGCGGCGAGACCAATGACGATGGCGTTGTCGCCGGCCAGCACCAGGTCGATCATGATGACCTGAAGCAGCGCGAGAAGCGCCTCAGTTGTGAATAGCTCCATCATTTGAGCGGGTGTCCTCGCATCACGAAAAAGTCGGTCGGAGCGAGCGCGCGAGGGCTGTTCGGACCGGCCGGGTCATGCCGAAGCATCGACGGACGGCGTCGGTCGGGGGCACGGGGCGCGGGCCGCTCCTTGGTGTTCCCAGTCCGACATCGCAACCGGTGAGGTTGCCAGAGGGGCCCGGCCTGGTGCTGGCGCTTTACGCCAAAGCGGTGGTTTCCGCAAGGCCGCACACCGCGCGGACCGGCGGAAGGAGTTCGGGTTGCGGGGTCAGGGTTCGGCCACCTCCACGGTTGTGCCGCCGTCGGCGGCTTGCAGGATGGCCTCGATCAGGCGGTGCACCTTCAGCGCCTCCCGCCCGTCCACCCGCGGCCGGCGCCCTTCGTCGAGCGCGTCGAGGAAGTCGGACAGCACGGCCCGGTGATGCTGGTGCGAGAAAGCCATCGGGTCGGCGCCGCCGCCCAGCGTGGCACCGTCCTCACCGGCGGAGATGCGCTCGCCGCCGACCAGCTGCACCTCCAGCCGGTCGCCGGACAGCACGGCGGACCCGCCGGTTCCGGCGATCTCGATCCGCTCCGGATAGCCGGGATAGGCGGCTGTGGTGGCGTCGATGGTCGCCAGCATCCCGTTGCCATAGCGGAGGGCGGCGGCGACCACGTCTTCCGTATCCATGCTTTTACCCATGCCCGTGGCCGGGCTGCGAAGCACGCTGGTGGCGGCGAAGCCGGCGACACGCTCCGGCAGGCCGAGCAGCCCGACGAAGGCGTCCAGCGTGTGGATCGCCTGGGTCAGCAGCACCCCGCCGCCGTCCCGCGACTTCATCCCTCGGCCGGGCTGGTCGTAATAGGCGGCGTCGCGCCACCAGCGCACCGACACAGCCGCCGACAGCGGCCGGCCCAGCGTGCCGTCGCGCATCAGCCCGGCCAGCCGCTCCACCGAGGCGCGGAACCGGTGCTGCAGGACGACGCCCAGCGTCAGCCCGGCCGCCTCCATCGCCGAGACCACGGCGCGCGCGCCCTCCGGCGTGGCGTCCAGCGGCTTTTCCAGCAGCACATGCTTGCCGGCGGCGGCACAGCGGGCGACCAGTTCGGCATGGCTGTCGGGCGGGGTCAGCAGCAGGACGGCCGACAGCGTCGGATCCTCAAGCAAGGCCTCCATCCGGTCGACCGTCGGCAGGCCGTGGCGGGCGGCGAAGGCCGCGCGTCGCTCGGCCGACGGGCTGAAGCAGCCCGCCACCTCCACCCGGTCCTGAAGGTCGATCAGGCTCTGCGCATGGGGCGCCGAGGCCATGCCGAGGCCGATCACGCCGATGCGGCGGCGGCCGGGTGCAACCGAAGGGGTGATCGGGGCGGCCATCAGGGCGTTCCTTCCATGACTGCGTCGGTCAGGCTGCCGGAGAAATAGAGCGGCGCGGCGTTGCGCACGTCGTCCACCGTGATCTGCAGGTTGTCCAGGTGCAGGATCAGGCTCCGTTCGGCCCGGTCCGGGTCGTGGGCGGCAATGCCCTCGACGATGGCCTCATGTTCGGCGATCACCGTGCGCATGCGGCCGGGAACCGGCAGGGTCAGCCGCCGGCAGCGGTCGAGCTGGACCTTGGCCTGCTGGATGATCGTCCAGAATCCGGGATAGCCCGCCATTTCGGTGATCAGGGCGTGGAAGGTCTCGTCGGCCTGATGGAAGCCGTTGGCATCGCCGGCCGCATCGACCTCGCGCTGCTGCTCCAGGCAGGCGCGCAGGGCGGCGATCTGGCTGCGGCTGGCACGCTCCGCGGCGAAGCGTACGGTGGCGCGCTCCAGCACCTTGCGGATCACGCCGGCTTCCGGCAGCGCCTCCAGCGGGATGCGGGCGACGAAGGTGCCGGATTGCGGGAAAATCTCGATCAGCCCCTCGTCCGCCAGCCTCAGCACCGCCTCGCGCACCGGCGTGCGGCTGACGCCATAGGCTTCGGCGATCTGCTTCTCGACGATCGGGTCGCCCGGCTTGCGCCGCAGCGACACGATCTCCGCCCGCAGGTCGCGGTGGATGGCGTCGGCGGCCGTCGGGCCGCGCCGCACGTCGCGCCGGGCCGGCGGGCGGATCTGCAGTGGGGCGGTCTTGCCCGGCTTGGCCGGACGGGTGGCAGCGGTGGAACCGGTTTTGGCCGGCGGATTGCCAGATGGCATGGCGTCCAGCCTCCTCAGGAGCGACTGTCACCAGAATACTAATATATCAGCTAGGGCGGCAAGCAATTTCGCTCATCCCCCGTCGCGTACGGGTGTGACAAAGGCGCCCGCACTCCCGTCATGGCTGTGGAGGGAAGGGCGGCGCGCCCTTATAGTTCAGCCGCCAGCTTGGTTCCCTGGGCGATGGCGCGCTTGGCGTCCAGTTCCGCCGCGACGTCGGCGCCGCCGATCAGGTGGACGGCAAGGCCGGCAGCCTCCAACGGGGCCTGCAACTCGCGCAGCGGCTCCTGACCCGTGCACAGCACGATGCTGTCGACGGCCAGCGTCTGCACCCGCTCGCGCTTCTCGCCGAAACTGACGGTCAGCCCCTCGTCGTCGATGCGTTCGTAATTCACCCCGGACAGCGCCTGGATGTTCTTCATCTTCAGCTGGGCGCGGTGGATCCATCCGGTGGTCTTGCCCAGCCCGGCGCCGGGTTTGCTCGCCTTGCGCTGGAGCAGGACGATCTCCCGCGCCGGGGGCGTCAGGTGCGGACGGATGCCCGCGACGCCGCCGCGCGCTTCGGCCGGGTCGGCAACACCCCATTCGGCACGCCACAGCGCCGGCTCCAGGCTGGGCGACGGCCCCTCATGCGCCAGGAATTCGGCAAGGTCGAAGCCGATTCCGCCGGCCCCCACCACGGCGACGCGGCGGCCCACCGGCTTCGCGCCGCGCAGCACGTCGACATAGGTCAGCACCTTCGGATGGTCCTGGCCGGGGATCTTCGGGTCGCGCGGCACCACCCCGGTCGCCAGAACCACCGCATCGAACCCGGCGCCAGTCAGGTCGCCGGCGCTCACCCGCCGGCCCAGATGCAGCGCCACCCCCGTTTCCGCCAGCCGGTTGCGGAAATAGCGCACCGTCTCGTGGAACTCCTCCTTGCCGGGGATCAGCTTGGCCATGTTGAACTGGCCGCCGATCTCCTCGGCTCCGTCGAACAGATGCACCTCGTGCCCGCGCTCCGCCGCGGTGGTGGCGCAGGCCAGCCCGGCCGGGCCGGCGCCGACCACGGCGACACGCTTGCGCTGCCGGGCGGGGGCGATCACCAGTTCCGTCTCGTGGCAGGCGCGCGGGTTGACCAGACAGCTGGCCGTCTTGCCGGAAAAGATATGATCCAGGCAGGCTTGGTTGCAGGCGATGCAGGTGTTGATCGCCTCCGGCCTGCCCGCCGCCGCCTTGGCGACGAAGTCCGGGTCGGCCAGGAAGGGCCGCGCCATCGACACCATGTCGGCCAGCCCTTCGCCGATCACCGCGTCGCCGACCTCGGGCGTGTTGATGCGGTTGGTGGTGCAGAGCGGGATCGACACCGCCTCTTTCAGCTTCCCCGTCACCCAGGCGAAGTTGGCGCGCGGCACGCTGGTGGCGATGGTCGGCACCCGCGCCTCGTGCCAGCCGATGCCGGTGTTGATGATGGTGGCCCCGGCCGTCTCGATGGCCTGGGCAAGCTGCACCACCTCCTCCCATGTGCTGCCGTCGGGGATCAGGTCCAGCATGGAGAGGCGATAGATGATGATGAAGTCGCGCCCGACCGCCTCGCGCATGCGTGACACGATCTCCACCGGGAAGCGCATGCGGTTCTCGTACGAGCCGCCCCATTTGTCGGTGCGCTGGTTGGTGTGGGTCACCAGGAACTGGTTGATCAGGTAGCCTTCCGACCCCATCACCTCCACCCCGTCATAGCCGGCCTCGCGCGCCAGCTCGGCGCAGCGGACATAGGCGCGGATCTGGCGCTCCACCCCCCGCGCGGTTAGGGCGCGCGGGGTGAAGGGGGTGATCGGCGACTTGATGCGCGACGGCGCCACCGACAGCGGGCTGTAGGCATAGCGGCCGGCATGCAGGATCTGCAGCGCGATCTTGCCGCCTTCGGCATGGACCGCGTCGGTGATGACCCGGTGCGCCCGCGCCGCGCCATGCCGCGCCAGGGTGGAGCCGAAGGGCGACAGCCAGCCCTCCACATTCGGCGAGAATCCACCGGTCACCATCAGCCCGACCCCGCCACGCGCCCGCTCGGCGAAATAGGTGGCCAGCCGTGGGAAGTGGCGGCGGCGGTCCTCCAGCCCGGTGTGCATCGACCCCATCAGCACCCGGTTCTTCAGTACCGTGAAGCCGAGGTCGAGCGGGGCCAGCAGATGCGGGTAGGGCTGGGAGCCGGGCATGGTCACGGGCTGGCTCACTGGGTGGTTCCTCCGGCTTTTGAAGACGGCGCTTCTGGTGGCGCTGGGGATACGGATGATCCGTGCTGCGGAGCCTAGTTCGAGTTGACGTAAGCGTCAACATGGTTCCGCAACGACCCACGCGCCCTCTTCCGCATTGTTCGCCCGCCACGCTTTCCGCTGGATGAAAAAGCCGTCCGACGAACTGGCTCAAGGCCCGGCGCGGCGGTCAAGCTCCCGACCCAAGGGCCGCCCCTCCATCCGCGGCGGCCAATTCGCGCAACCGGGAGTTCGGCCATGGTGCAGTTCGCCGCCAACCTGACGATGCTCTACAACGAGCATCCCTTCCTCGACCGATTCGCCGCGGCGGCCGATGCCGGCTTTCGTGGCGTGGAGTATCTGTTCCCCTACGACTTCCCCGCCGACGCGCTGGCCGAGAAGCTGCGCCAGCATGGCCTGACCCAGGTCCTGCACAACCTGCCCGCCGGCAACTGGGGCGGCGGCGAGCGCGGCATCGCCATCATGCCCGACCGCGTCCAGGAGTTCCGCGACGGCGTCGCCCGCGCCATCGACTATGCCGGCACGCTGGGCTGCAAACAGGTCAACTGCCTCGTCGGCATCCTGCCGCAGGGGGGCGACGCCGCCGCGGCGGAAAGCACGCTGACCGGAAACCTCGCCTATGCCGCCGACGCGCTGGCCGGGGCCGGGATCAAGCTGCTGATCGAGCCGATCAACACCCGCGACATCCCCGGCTTCTACCTGAACCGCACCAAACAGGCGCTGGACCTGATCGCTAAGGTCGGCTCCGGCAATCTGTACGTGCAGTACGACATCTACCACATGCAGATCATGGAAGGCGATCTGGCCCGCACGATCGAGGCCAACCTCGCCCGCATCGCCCATGTCCAGCTGGCCGACAACCCCGGCCGCTTCGAGCCCGGCACCGGCGAGATCAATTATCCCTTCCTGTTCAAGCATCTGGACGCCATCGGCTACCGCGGCTGGGTCGGCTGCGAATACAAGCCGAAGACGACGACGGACGAGGGGCTCGGCTGGTTCGCCCCCTACAAGACCGAACCGGCGCACGCCTGAGGCGTCCCCAACATCACGCGAGAAAGGACCACAGTCATGAAGGTCGGATTCATCGGTCTCGGCATCATGGGCACCCCGATGGCGGGGCATCTGCTGGACGCCGGTCACACGCTCTATGTTCACGACATCAAGCCGGTGCCGGCCGAGCTGACCGACAAGGGCGCCATCCCCTGCCCGAGCGGCCAGGAGGTCGCGGCGGCGGCCGAGGTCATCATCATCATGGTGCCGGACACGCCCCATGTCGGCGCCGCCCTGTTCGGCGAAAACGGCGTCGCCGCCGGCCTGTCGGCGGGCAAGATCGTGGTCGACATGTCCTCGATCTCCCCCATCGAGACCAAGGAATACGCCAAGCGCATCAACGACCTCGGCTGCTCCTACCTCGACGCCCCGGTGTCGGGCGGCGAGGTCGGGGCCAAGGCCGCGTCGCTGACCATCATGGTCGGCGGCCCGCAGGAGGCCTTCGACACGGTCAAGCCGCTGTTCGACAAGATGGGCAAGAACGTCACGCTGGTCGGCGGCAACGGCGACGGCCAGACCACCAAGGTCGCCAACCAGATCATCGTCGCCCTGACCATCGAGGCGGTGGCCGAGGCCCTGCTGTTCGCCTCCAAGGCCGGCGCCGATCCCGCCAAGGTCCGTCAGGCGCTGATGGGCGGCTTCGCCTCCTCGCGCATCCTGGAGGTCCATGGCGAGCGGATGATCAACCGCAACTTCACCCCCGGCTTCCGCATCGAGTTGCACCAGAAGGACCTCAACCTCGCGCTGAGCGGCGCCAAGGCGCTGAACCTGTCGCTGCCGCACACGGCGAGCTGCCAGCAGCTGTTCAACGCTTGCGCCGCGCAGGGCGGCTCGGCCTGGGATCACTCCGGCATGCTGCGCGCGTTGGAACTGCTGGCGGGGCATGAGGTGGGGGCGAAGTGAGCGGGTGGAGAGTCGTCGGCTAACGCTGCCCCCACCCTAACCCTCCCCCGCTCTCAGCGGACCTACGGTCCGCCTGCCGCGTCAGCACAAAGCATAGCTTTGTGCGAGAGCTGGGCGGGGGAGGGGACAAGCGCTGATACGGGAAAACGGCGGCAGTCCCTCCCCCGCCCAGCGGGGGAGGATAGGTGGGGGTGTAACGCCGCAACGCTCCAACACCCCCACCCCACCCGCACCATTCCCCAACCCTTCATTCCCGTGCATCCTATCCGCCCCGCTCCCCACGCGACCATGAGCACCGCCATGACCACAGACGCCCTGCTCCACGACCTGTTCCAGGCGGCGCTGACCGCGGTGACTGCCGAGACCCGGCTGCCGGCGGCCCTGCCGCAGCCGCCGAAGGGCCGCACGGTCGTCATCGGCGCCGGCAAGGCGGCGGCGGCCATGGCGAAGACGGTGGAAGACCATTGGCCGGGGCCGCTCACCGGCCTCGTCGTCACCCGCTACGACCATGACCTGCCGACCGAGCGGATCGAGGTGGTGCAGGCCAGCCATCCGGTGCCCGATGCCGCCGGGCAGGAGGCGGCGCAGCGCATCGTCGAGATGGTGCAGGGGCTGACCGCCGACGACCTCGTGCTCTGCCTGATCTCCGGCGGCGGCTCCGCCCTGCTGGCCCTGCCGGCGCCCGGCATCACGCTGGACGACAAGCGCGCCGTCGCCAAAGCCCTGCTGAAGAGCGGCGCCGACATCGGCGAGATGAACTGCGTGCGCAAGCATCTGTCGGCGGTGAAGGGCGGCCGGCTGGCGGCCATGGCCCACCCGGCGCGCGTCGTCTCGCTGCTGGTCTCCGACGTGCCGGGAGACGATCCGTCGGTGATCGCCAGCGGTCCGACCGTGCCCGACCCGACCAGCTTCGCCGACGCCCGCGCCATCCTGGCAAAATACGACATCACCCCGCCGCCGGCCGTGGCCGCCTTCCTCGAAGCGGCGGCGGACGAAACGCCCAAGCCCGGCGACCCGCGGCTGTCCGGCGCCGAGACCACCATCATCGCCACCCCGCAGGACGCGCTGGAGGCCGCGGCGGCACTCGCCCGCGACCGTGGCTACACTCCCGTCATCCTGGGCGACGCCATCGAAGGCGAAGCGCGCGAGGTTGCCAAGGTCCATGCCGGCATCGCCCGGCAGGCCGCCCGCCATGGCCAACCGGCCCCGGTCCCGGCGGTGATCCTGTCCGGCGGCGAGACCACGGTGACGGTGCGCGGCCAGGGGCGCGGCGGCCGCAATGTCGAATTCCTGCTGGCGCTGGCCGTGGCGCTGGACGGCCATCCCGGCATCTGGGCCGCCGCCTTCGACACCGACGGCATCGACGGGACGGAGGACAATGCCGGCGCCATCCTGCGCCCCGACACGCTGAAACGGGCCGAGGCGATGGGCCTCGATGCCAAGGCCTTCCTCGCCGACAACGACGGCTACAGCTTCTTCAAGGCGCTGGGCGATCTGGTCGTCACCGGCCCGACCCGCACCAACGTCAACGACTTCCGGGTGATCGTGGTCGACCGCAGCTGAGGCCTGACAACGAATATCGACTGACAGATATTGACATCTGTCAGTCGATAGCGGATAACCTCTCCATCACGCATCGATGGAGGGACACATGGACACGCGCGCACTCGGCACATCCGGCCCCACCGTTTCCGCCCTCGGCCTCGGCTGCATGGGCATGTCCGACATGTACGGCCCGGCCGACCGGGCGGAGGGGATCGCCACCATCCATGCGGCGCTCGACGCCGGGGTGACGCTGCTCGACACCGGCGACTTCTACGGCATGGGCCACAACGAGATGCTGATCGGCGAGGCGGTGCGCGGCATGCCGCGCGACCGCTTCCAGGTCAGCGTGAAGTTCGGCGCCCTGCGCGCGCCGGACGGCAGCTGGCTCGGCTACGACGCCCGGCCGGCGGCGGTGAAGAATTTCCTGGCCCACACGCTGACCCGGCTTGGGCTGGACCACATCGACATCTACCGCCCGTCCCGCCTCGACCCGAACGTGCCCATCGAGGACACCATCGGCGCCGTCGCCGACATGGTGAAGGCCGGCCATGTCCGCCACATCGGCCTGTCGGAGATGGGAGCCGACACCATCCGCCGCGCCGCCGCCGTCCACCCGATCTGCGACCTGCAGATCGAATATGCGCTGATTTCCCGCGGCATCGAGGACGCCATCCTGCCGGCCTGCCGCGAACTCGGCATAGGCATCACCGCCTATGGCGTGCTGTCGCGCGGCCTGATCAGCGGCCATTGGAGCAAGGACAGAGTCGGGGACAGCGCCGGCGCCACCGGCGACTTCCGCGCCCACAGCCCGCGCTTCCAGGGGGAGAATCTCGACCACAACCTCGCCTTGGTCGAGGAACTGCGCCGGGTCGCCACGGCGAAGGGCGTCAGCGTCGCACAGATCGCGATTGCTTGGGTGCTGTCGCGCGGTTCGGATATTGTGCCGCTGGTCGGCGCGCGGCGGCGCGACCGGCTGACCGAAGCGCTGGGAGCCCTGGAATTTGACCTCACCCCCGATGACCTCGCCGCGATCGAACGGGCGGTCCCGCCCGGTGCGGCCGCCGGCGACCGCTACGCCCCGCAACAGATGGCGATGCTCGACAGCGAGCGGCGCTGAGGCACAGTCCAATGGCTGAGGCGGCGCTGACCCCGGACCGCATCCTGGAGGCGGCGGAGGAGGTGCTGCGCCGCTACGGTCCCGCCAAGGCCACGGTGGTGGACGTCGCCCGCGCGCTGGGCGTCAGTCACGGCAGCGTCTACCGCCATTTCCCCAGCAAGGCCGCGCTCCGCGACACGGTGACGGA
Organism: Azospirillum sp. B21; assembly: GCF_008364825.1. Taxonomy (GTDB): domain Bacteria; phylum Pseudomonadota; class Alphaproteobacteria; order Azospirillales; family Azospirillaceae; genus Azospirillum. Next base: position 24,369 of record NZ_VTTO01000016.1, on the reverse strand, counting down.
GCGCTGGCTCGCCCGCGTCTCCGACCCGCTGGCCGCCATCGCCGAGGAAAGCGGCCCGGCACCCGCCCGCCTGCGCCGCTGGTTCGACGCGCTGATCCAGTCCAAGCACCGCAAGGCCGGCGACGATCCGGAACTGTTCGCCACCTACATGACGCTCGCCGCCGAAGCCCGCGAGGTGGTGGCGGAGCATGTGGCGCATCTCTGCGGCCAGATCGCCCGCATCGTCGCCGACGGCATGGCCGACGGCAGCTTCGCTCCCGGCGACGCCGCCACGGTCGCCCGCGCCCTGCTCGACGCGACCGCCCGCTTCCACAACCCCGCCCACGCCGCCGAATGGGCTTCCCCCGACAGCACCGCGGCGTTCGAGGCGGTGTGGGCGCTGGTCATGCGCGGGCTGGAGGTTAGGGATATCCCCTCTCCCCCCCGGGGAGAGGGTTAGGGTGAGGGGGATGCACAAGGTGGATTTGGTGGACGAGCAGCAGTGCGCGCTGCTTGATGACCCTCGCTGCGCGTCCCCCTCACCCAGCCCTCTCCCCAGGGGGGAGAGGGTTACCGCTTCGGGGAGAGGTTAGCGCCACCCTCACCCCGCCTTCGCCTTCGTCAGCTGCGCGATGTAAATGCGCGTCAGCGACTTCAGGATCGGCGGCATCGCCATCACCGCGTCCTCGAAGCTGCGCTTGTCGATCACCTCGCAGATGCCGCCGGCGACCGCCACCGCGGTGACGTCGGGCAGACGGCCGGTCAGCAGATAGATCTCGCCGAACAGGCTGCCCGGCCCGAAGGTCGTGATGTCCTCGCCCAGCGTGCCGCGGCCGGGGCGGAGCGCCACGCGGCCGGACTGGATCAGGTAGGCGGCGTTCACCGGCTCGTTGGGGCCGAAGAAGACATGCCCCTCGCGGATCATCCGCCGGTCGACCACCTTCTGGAACGAGTTGGTGGAGCGGAAATCGACCGCGTTGCCGAACCGCTCGGTCGGCGGCAGGCCATAGTCGCGGCGGATGGCGGCGATCAGGCTCTGCAGCAAGTATGACGCCAGCGGCGGGCTGCGCTTCAGCAGGCCGCGGAAGGCGTCCCGCGTCACTTCGACGCAAACGACCTCGGTCAGCGAGCGCACGGTGGCGCTGCGCTCCCCATCGTCGATCAGCGCCATCTCGCCGACCACGGCGCCCTTGCCGACCACCCCCAGCCGCCGGGTGCCGCCGTCCGGCGTGGTCAGCAGCACTTCCAGCTCGCCGGATTCGATCAGCCACGCCCGGTCGGCGCGTTCGCCCTGCCGCATCATCACGATACCGGCACCGATGGTGAAGCGCTTGGGACCGGTTGCTGCGGATTGCGTCATGGAGAGGCTCGGGAGAGGCGAAAGGTTATGGCGGCACTCTACCCCATGGCGCCATGGCCGTCAGCCGCCGGTCTTCATGACCCCGCTGCGGTCGCGCGCCGGCCCGCCGCCGCGGCCCCCTCCATAGCCCAGATGTTGGCGCAGGAAGGTGACGACTTCCGGAGCATCCCATTCCACCGCCCCCTCGACGCGGCCAAGCTCGCGGCCTTCCGGATCGACCAGGATGGTGGTGGGCAGGCCGCGCAGGGACAGCGCCTTCATCGAATCCGACGCCGGGTCGAGGAACACCGTCAGGTTCTGCACCCCCGTCTTCTTGTAGAAGGGCTCCACCGCCGCCCGCCCGCCGCGGTCGAGCGACAGTGCCACCACCTGGAAGGCGTCGCCGCCCAGTTGGGCTTGCAGCCGGTCGAGCGAGGGCATCTCCTTCACGCAAGGCCCGCACCACGTCGCCCACAGGTTCAGCAGGATCACCCGGTCCTTGAAGTCGGCGAGATCGACCCGCCTCCCCTCCGCGTCGATGAAGGACAGCGGCGGCATCGGCTTGGGCTCGGCCCCCTTGAACTTCTCCAGCTTGTCGACACCGGATGAGGCGACGGGCGTGGCGTCTGACGGGGCGTCCGGCGCGCCCAGCCGCAGCACCTCCGGTGGCGTGGGCGCCGCACCGGCGCTCCACCACAGGCCGGCCCCGGCCATGCACACACAAACCGTTGCGACAGCCGCCAAAGTCCGCATACTCACGCTTCCTCGCTCCCCTTCACCCGAATGCCCCGGTATCCGTCCCCATGAGCGCCGATCAGACCCCGCAGAATTCCGCCGCAACCACCGGCGTCCCCACCGGCTCTGCCGCACCCGCCGCCAGCCAGATGTGGGGCGGGCGATTCGCGCGCGGTCCCGCCGCCATCATGGAGAAGATCAACGCCTCCATCGGCTTCGACAAGCGGCTCGCCGACCAGGACATCGCCGGGTCGAAGGCCCATGCCGCGATGCTGGCCAAGCAGGGCATCATATCCCAGGCCGACGCCGACGCCATCATCGCCGGCCTCGACCGCGTAAAGGCAGAGATTGACGCCGGCAGCTTCACCTTCAAGGTGGAGCTGGAGGACATCCACATGAATGTGGAGGCCCGGCTGGCCGAACTGATCGGCGAACCGGCCAAGCGCCTGCACACCGGCCGTTCGCGCAACGATCAGGTGGCGACCGACTTCAAGCTGTGGGTGCGCGACGCCATCGACCGGACCATCGTCGGCCTGACCGCGCTGCAGACCGCCCTGATCGACCTGGCGGAGCAGCACACCGGCACGGTGATGCCCGGCTTCACCCATTTGCAGGCGGCGCAGCCCATCAGCTTCGCCCATCACCTGCTGGCCTATGTCGAGATGTTCGGGCGCGACCGCAGCCGCTTCCGCGACGCCCGCTGCCGGCTGAACGAATGCCCGCTGGGCTCGGCGGCGCTGGCCGGCACCCCCTACCCCATCGACCGCTTCATGACGGCGGAGGCGCTGGGCTTCAACCGGCCGACCGCCAATTCGCTGGACGCGGTGTCCGACCGCGACTTCGCGCTGGAATACCTGTCGGCGGCGTCGATCTGCGCCATGCACCTGTCGCGCTTCGCCGAAGAGATCGTGATCTGGTGCTCCGCCCAGTTCCGCTTCATCAAGCTGTCGGACGCCTTCACCACCGGCTCGTCCATCATGCCGCAGAAGAAGAACCCGGACGCGGCGGAGTTGGTGCGCGCCAAGGCCGGCCGGGTGATCGGCAGCCTGAACAGCCTGCTGATCGCCATGAAGGGCCTGCCGCTGGCCTATTCCAAGGACATGCAGGAAGACAAGGAACCGGTGTTCGAGGCCGACGATACGCTGGCGCTGTGCATCGCCGCCATGGAAGGCATGGTGCGCGACATGCAGCCGAACGTTCCGGCGATGCGCGAGGCGGCCGACCGCGGCTTCCTGAACGCCACCGACCTCGCCGACTGGCTGGTGCGGGAGCTGGACATGCCCTTCCGCGAGGCGCACCACGTCACGGGCCGCGCCGTGAAGGCGGCGGAGGACCGGCGCGTCGGCCTGACCGACCTGACGCTGGCGGAGTTGCAGGCCATCGAGCCGCGCATCACCGAAGCGGTCTATCCGGCGCTGAGCATCGAGGCGTCGCTGAACAGCCGCACCAGCTTCGGCGGCCCGGCCCCGGTCCGCGTGCAGGAGGCGGTGAAGGCCGCCCGGGAGCGTTTCCTGTGAACCGTCACGTCACTCTGACCGTTCTCGCCCTGGCCGGCGTGCTGGCGCTGGCGGGCTGCGGCAAGAAGCCCAGCATCGTCGACAGCCCGCGTCCGGAAGGTCAGGTCGATCCCTTCCCGCGCACCTATCCCAACCCCTCGCTGGACCCGAAGCCCGGTAAGCCGGCCGGTTCCGGAGTCCAGTTCCCATGAACGCCGCCCGCACCGGTGCCCCCGCCTACAGTTCGCCGAACGGCTCGCCCATGAGCGTCTTCGCCTACCGCAACGGCGTGCTGCACGCCGAATCCGTGTCGCTGGAGGATGTGGCGCGCGAGGTGGGCACCCCCTTCTACCTCTATTCCACCGCGGCGCTGGAATCGCACTACAACGCCTATGCCGGCGCCTTCGCCGGCCAGGATGCCGGCGTCTGCTACGCGCTGAAGGCGAACTCCAACCTCGCCGTCATCCGCACCCTGTCCAGGCTCGGCGCCGGCGGCGACGTGGTGTCGGTGGGCGAGATGAAGCGCGCGCTGGCCGGCGGCATTCCGGCCGAGCGCATCGTCTTCTCCGGCGTCGGCAAGACCCGCGACGATCTGCGCGCCGCGCTCGAGGCCGGCATCCACCAGATCAACGTGGAGTCGGTGCCGGAGTTGGAGGCGCTAAGCGAGGTTGCTTCGTCCATGGGCGTGGAGGCCCCCATCGCCTTCCGCGTCAACCCGGATGTCGACGCCAAGACCCACGCGAAGATCGCCACCGGCAAGAAAGAGAACAAGTTCGGCATCGACTACGACCATGCGCGCGAGATTTATCAGCGCGCGGCGGCCCTGCCGGGCATCAAGCCGGTCGCCATCGCCGTCCATATCGGCTCGCAGCTGACCGACCTCGCCCCGTTCCGGGCGGCTTACGAGCGGGTGGCAGCCCTGCTGCACCAGCTGCGCGAGGACGGCCACGACATCCAGCGCCTGGACCTCGGCGGCGGGCTCGGCATCACCTACAAGAACGAGGCGCCGCCCGATCTGGCCGATTATGCCGCGATGGTGCGCTCCATCACCGGCAATCTCGGCTGCCGGATCACGCTGGAGCCCGGCCGCTCGCTGGTCGGCAATGCCGGCATCCTGGTCAGCCGCGTCATCTATGTGAAGCAGGGGCTGCACCGCCGCTTCGCCATCGTCGACGCGGCGATGAACGACCTGATCCGCCCGTCGCTCTACGACGCCTATCACGGCATCGTCCCGGTGGCCGAGCCGGCCGACGGCGTCGCGGCGGAGCCCTACGACGTGGTCGGCCCGGTGTGCGAGAGCGGCGACACCTTCGCCGTGCAACGCCCGCTGCCGCCGCTGGCCGACGACGACCTCGTCGCCTTCCTGTCGGCCGGCGCCTATGGCGCGGTGATGGCCTCGACCTACAACACCCGGCCGCTGGTGCCGGAGGTTCTGGTCAACGGCGACCGCTTCTCCGTCATCCGCCCCCGCCCGACGGTGGAGGAGATGCTGGCAGCCGAGCGCGTGCCCGACTGGCTGTAAGGAGTCCTGGCTGTAAGGGCTCGTTCATGATGGGAAGAGGCTCCGGCCTCTTCCCATCCCCTCAGGTGCGGATCAGCCCGTCCGTCTTGGACGGCTCGGCCGGCGGATTGACTGGCGGATTGACCGGGCCCGGCGACAGTTGCCAGCCGTCGAGCGCACGCTTCAGCGCGTCCAGCCCGGCCCCGGCGGAGGATTTGGCCTCGTCGGCGGCGCGGGTGATGGCGGCACAGAGTTCGGCGCGCCGCTTGGGATCGTCGCGGCTTTCCTCCAGCGCGCGCCCGACATCGTCGGTCGTCCCGCCGTTCTTCGCATCGGGCGGCGCCGTCTTCGGGTCGATGCCCAGGAGCGGCAGCAGATACTCCCGCCCCTTCTCGCGCGCCAGCGCCACCGCCTTGTCCCCGAACCGCTCCGCCGTCGCCAGACCGGCGTCCCAGGTGCTGAGCGCGGCCGAGACGGTCGGGCTGCAGCGGCCGGCGGGATCCTCCGGCGACGCCGTCTGCGCCTGCAGCGGGGCGGCCGAGAGCAGCAGGACCGCCAGGGCCGGCACGGCAAGGCGGCGGATGGAACTGGATGGGCACGTCATGCGGGCAAACCTGTGGTCTTGAAGGGGCCTAACGGTCATTTGGGGAGGCGGCATGCGCCTTTCCATGGCCCCGCCCGATCCGGTACCGCCGGCCCGGATCATTCCGTCTAGCGCCTGGAAAGTGCGCAGAGGCCGCAACCTGTGGCGATTTTGCTACCAAATGACTGTTTCATGACTGTTACATGACATGCCGCCGCTGCACTGCGCGGCGAAGCGTGCTAAGAGCAGCGCCAAATCACCCCAGTTACCGCGAGTCACCGTCCCATGCTGCTGCGCGCTTTCCGTTCGCTGATGCCGAAGGAGGAACGCTTCGTCGACCAGTTCGTCGAGCAGGCCCGCCACATCGTGGCCGCAGCCGCCGCCCTGGAGGCGGTGATGGACGCAGGACCGGAGGAGCGGGCGCAGAAGATCGCGGCGCTGAAGCGGGTGGAAAAGGACGCCGACCGCATCGCCAAGGATGCCGGGCGCGACCTGCACCGCGCCTTCATCACCCCCTTCGACCGCTCCGACATCCTGTCGCTGATCAACGCGCTGGACGACGCCATCGACCTGATGGACGAGGTGCCGCGCCATGCCGGCCTCTACGGCATCGAGACGTTCGACGAGCCGATGCGCCGCTTCGTCGTCCTGATCCGCCAGCAGGCCGACGTGATGGTGGAACTGATGCCCCTGCTGGGCGCCATTGCCCGCAACGCGGAACGCATCGACCATCTCTGCGGCCGCATGTCGGACCTGGAGGACGAGGCCGACGACGTTCTGCGCAGCGCGCTGCAGTCGCTGATCGCCGAGAAGCCGGACATGATCGCCTTCCTCGGCCGGCGCGAACTGTACGAGATGCTGGAGGCGGTGACCGACCGCTGCGACGACGTCGGCGACCTGGTCGCGGGCATCACGCTCGATCAGGTCTGAGGCGACGGCAATGGAGGCCCTCCAGCTCGCTCTGCCGGCGATCATCTTCATCGTCTTCGTGGCGCTCGCCTTCGACTTCATCAACGGTCTGCACGACGCGGCGAACTCCATCGCCACCGTGGTGTCGACCCGCGTGCTGTCGCCCAAGCTGGCCGTGCTGTGGGCGGCCTTCTTCAACTTCATCGCCTTCCTGTTCTTCGGCCTGCATGTCGCCACCACCATCGGCACCGGTCTGGTCGACCCGCTGGTGATGGACCCGGCGGTGATCCTGGCGGCGCTGATCGGCGCCATCGGCTGGAACCTGATCACCTGGTATCTCGGGCTGCCGTCCTCGTCGTCCCACGCGCTGGTCGGCGGCATCGCCGGGGCGGGCATCGCAAAGGCCGGCTTCGGCGCCATCATCGCCAGCGGCTTCACCAAGACGGCGGTCGCCATCGTGCTGTCGCCGGGCATCGGCCTGCTGCTGGCCCTGCTGTTGATGCTGGTGGTGTCCTGGGTGCTGCGCCGCTCCGCCCCCTTCACGGTCGACCGGCAGTTCCGCCATCTCCAGCTCGTCTCCGCCGCTCTCTACAGCCTTGGCCATGGCGGCAACGACGCGCAGAAGACGATGGGCATCATCGCCGTTCTGCTGTTCAGCCAGGGCATGCTGGGCGATACCTTCTACGTGCCCTTCTGGGTCATCATCACCTGTCAGGCGGCGATGGGGCTGGGCACCATGATGGGCGGCTGGCGCATCGTCCGCACCATGGGCTCGCGCATCACCGACCTGAAGCCCTATCAGGGATTCTGCGCCGAGACCGCGGGCGCCATCACGCTGTTCGGCGCGACGTGGCTCGGCATTCCGGTTTCGACCACCCACACCATCACCGGCGCCATCGTCGGCGTCGGCTCCGCCCGCCGCACCTCGGCGGTGCGCTGGGGCTTGGCGGGCCGAATCGTCTGGGCCTGGGTGCTGACAATTCCCGCCTCCGGCATCGTCGCCGCCCTGTCCTACCTGCTGGTGGCCGGCCTGCTGACCCCGTAAGCGGGCCGCCGGGCCGCCCGGCCGGGCGGGAAATCGGGGGCAGGAACACGACGCGAACGGATAAACCCTTCGTTCAGCAGCGCGGCCTTGACCCGGAAGGGCTGGAACGGCAGGATCGGTGCGGTGGAGACAGGATACCGGTCATGCCGCATATCGAACGCACCGACCAAGGCGAGCAGTATGTGCTTCCCGGCACCGAACGCCGGACGGCTCCCGGCTTGCCCTATGCGGCGGAAGCCGATGGCCAGCTGACCCTTCATTTCTACGCCCCGCCCGAGAAGTCCGAACGCCGGTCCCGCCCGACCTCCGCGCGCGCCCTGCCCGCCACCCCGGCGATGCCCGCGGTGATGCCGGCCGCGATGACCCAGGTCCAGACCTCCACGTCGGGAGAGGCCACGGCGCAAAGCCTGTTCGGCCGCCGCCTCGCCCATTTCCCGCAGGTGTTCGAGCAGCCCTGAGGGGCAGTCGGCAGTTTCCCGCGCAGGGGCGTCACCCCGACATTTCACGATGGATTACGCAACGCCCGTACGGCTGCGGTCGGATGCAAGCGTGCGGGCGACCTGACGCAGCAGGAGCTCGCGGTCATAGGGCTTGCCGATGTGCCCGTTCATGCCGGCCTCGCGGCACTGGCGCCGTTCCTCTTCCGATGAGCCGGCAGTCAGCGCCAGGATCGGCACATCGCCGCGGGGCGGCGGCATCGCACGGATGGCCCGGCTGGCCTCCAGCCCGTCCATGCCCGGCATCTGCACGTCCATCAGCACCAGATCGTAGTCGCCGGCCCGCATCGCCTCCACCGCCTCGGCACCGTCGGCGACCAGATCGATGCCATAGCCGCTGTCACGGAACAGGGCGGCCAGCAGTTCGCGGTTGATCGACAGATCCTCGGCGATCAGCAGGCGCGGCGGCCCGGCCGGCCGGGGTGCGGCGGGAGCCGGCACGGAAACCAGGGGAGCCGCCGGGACGGAGGAAGGCGCAGTCACCGCCGCCCCGCGCGCCCCGGCGATGCGGGCCAGCTGCTGGCGCAGTTCGTCGATGGAGAAGGGCTTGGCGATCATCGCCACCTCGGGTCCGAAGGCGGCGGGGTTGCCGACGGCATGCGCGGCGAAACCGGAGGCCAGCAGCACCGGCAGGCCGGGGCGCATGCGGGCGGCCTGCCGCGCCAGCTCCGTACCGTCCATGCCCGGCGGCATGACCACGTCGCTCAGCATCAGGTCCAGCGGCTCCGGCCCGTCCAGGATCACCAGCGCCTCGTTGGCATTGGCCGCCGCGATCACGCGGTGCCCCCAGCCGCGCAGCAGCCCGGCCACCATGTCGCGCACGGTCGGGTCATCGTCCACCAGCAGGACCGACAGCGGCTGCACCGCTGGGGCCGGGGCTGGGGCCGGGGCGGCAGGAATCGGGACAGGCGCAGGCGCCGCCCGGGGTGCCTGCCGGGGTTCCGGGGGCAACAGGCGGGCAGCCGGCAGGCGCACCGTCACCGTGGTTCCGACGCCCAGCGTGCTGCGCAGCGCCAGGGTGCCGCCATGCAGTTCCACCAGCCGTTTGGTCAGCGGCAGTCCCAGCCCGGCGCCCTCGATGCCGCGGTTGGCGGCACTGTCCACGCGGGCGAAAGGCTCCAGCACGCGGTCGACATCCTCGGGCGGAATGCCGAGGCCGGTGTCGGTGACGCGGATCACCGGAACACCGTCCTCCACAGCGGCAGACAGGGTCACGGAGCCGCCCGACGGCGTGTATTTCACCCCGTTGGCGATCAGGTTCAGCAGGATCTGGCGGATGCGCCGGTCGTCGCCGCGCAGGTGCCGCACCGCAGGCGCCACCGCCGCCGACAGCAGCACGCCGGCACGCTCCGCCCGCGGGGTCAGCATGCGGACGGCGAAGTCGGCCGCCGCCTCCAGGTCGCAGCGCCCCTCCTCGATCGGAAGCGCGCCGGCTTCCGCCCGCGCGTGGTCGAGGATCTCGTTGATCAACTCCAGCACATGCTGGCCGGAATCGCGGACATTGGCGGCATATTGCCGGTAGACCGGGGTGCCGACCGGCCCTTCCGCCTCGCGCGCGATCAGGTCGGCGAAACCGATCACCGCGTTCAGCGGGGTGCGCAGCTCGTGGCTCAGCCCGGCCAGGAATTCGCCCTTGGCGCGGTTGGCGGCCTCGGCGGCCCGCCGCGCGGTCTCCGCCATGTCGCGGGCATGGTCGAGTGCGGCGGCCAGACGGGCGCTCTCGTCGCGCTCGGCGCTGGTCCGCTCCACCGCGTTGCGCGCCTCGGCCAGCGCCACCTGCGCCTTGCGCTCGCGATCCAGGTAACGCAGGCCCCAGGCCAGCGCCGCCAGGATCGCCAGCAGCCCGACGACGGTCTCCACCACCGTGTACAGGGTGCGGGTGCGCCATGCGGCCATCGCCTCGGTCCGGTCGATGCCGGTCAGCACCACCAACCCGTAATCGCGCATCGTGCGGTAGGCGGCGATGCGCAGCACGCCGTCCAGCACCGATGGCGACAGATATTGCCCTTCCGGCGCCTCGCGCAGTTTGCTCTGGAACAGCAGCCCGCCGGCGACCGACCGGCCCACCGAGGCCTCGGTCGCCGGGCGGCGGGCGACGACCTCGCCGTTCGGACGGTAGACGCCGATCAGCGGATCGAACTCGAAGCCCAGCATGTTGTAGAAGTCGGTGAGGGTATCGACCCGGATCGACGCGGACGCCACGCCGACGAATCGCCCCTCGTCGTCATGCAGCGGGCGGGACACCGGGAAGACCAGCGGCTGGCTGCCGGTGCGGCCGGGCTGCCCGGCGCCGATATGCAGGCGCATGCCGCTCCGCAGCGCCTCCAGCCCGGCCGGATCGGCGAAGCCGGCGATGCGGTTGGGAAAGCTGGCCGATTCCAGGACGGCGCGGCCGTCGGCGTCATAGATCCAGATCGCGTCCGCGCCCTCGATATGGGCTGCATATTCGCGCAGGCGGGTCCAGTGCTTCAGGTCGCGCACCTTCTGCGGCCCGCCGGCCTCCGCCACCATCGCCGCCGTCTGGTCGAGCGCGATGTCGGCCGTACGCACCGTCCGGTGGACATGGTCGTCCACCAGCCGGGCCATGTCGCGGACCATGGCGAAGCGGCGCTGCTGAGTGTCCTGGTAGTCGTAATAGATCCTGTGCGCCGCGTTGCCGGCCAATGCGGCCAGGACGACCACCACCACCAGAGCGCCCCGGACGAAGCGTCCCACAGATCCTCCCGGAATTCCCCGACCCGCCGCGCGATGCAGCCCGACCAACGCGGCCAAACCGATGCTTCAGCTCCAAACTATCATGAATCCCGCCGTCCCGGCGCGCTATTCGACGGCGACGCGCCTCAGGGTTTGCCCCGATAGCGGGGCGCCGTGGCGGCATGGGGCGATCTCCCGCAGAAAAATCGCCGCCACCCCCATCTTGCACGGGGTACCCCACGGGCCCAAATGCGCGGGCGTCTCGACCATTGGGGAGGTAGGAACATGGGTCTGTTCGATATGTTCAAGGGCAACGCTCCGCTGGAGCTGAACCCGCGCCGGGCGCTGGTCGTCTCGCTGATCTACTGCATGGGATCGGACGGCGAGATCGATCCGGAGGAGGTGGGCCATCTGGTCTCCGTCCTCGGCCGCAACGCCACGCGGGAGGAACTGGACCGCTGCTTCAAGTTCGCGCGCAGCACCCCGCCCGACACCTTCCTGGGAGAGGTCGCGCCGAAGCTGAACGAGCAGCAGCGCCTGTGCATCCTGCTGAACATGATCGACAGCGCCATGGCCGACGGCGAGGCGGAGCAGGGGGAACGCGACCTGATCATCCGCTTCCAGCAGGCCTTCGGCTTCGACGACGCCAAGCTGCAACCCTATTTCCAGGCGCTGGTGGTGAAGAACAGCCGGACCGTGCTGGACGCCTGACGGCCGGGTGAAGCCGGCTTCCGGTCCCGGCCCGCCGGGACCGGGAACGGCCGGCAACGCCTTGCCCGGATGGGGAAAACCGCGGACGGCGCAAGAGGGGATTGCCGCAGGAGTTCGGCGGAATTTGCCGCGTCTGACCCGCGAAACGGTCACAGGCGGAATAAACCGCCCCGACCTATGTTGATGCAGGTTAGAGGCCGGCCACCGTCAGCTTTGCCGTTGCGCCCGCTGTGGCATGAACGTTCAATTGTCACAGCCGAACGTCATAGGCACCGTTGTGGGAACTGGTCCGAAGGTTTAATCTGTTCGTACCCCCAACCAATTCCCGAACATGGGAAGGTGCCATCCATGAATCTGCACAGTCTGGCCAGCGACATGGTGCAAACCGTTCTGGCCTGTGAAAAGGCGCTCCCCGGTCGGGCGAACGCCGACGATCAAGATCTCGCCCGGCACATCCTGGTCGAACCCGACCACGCCTGGCACGTTTGCGAGACCTACGCCCGCGCCGTCCGCATACCGGTCGAACAGCTCCCGGTCAGCCAGCTCCGCGGCCTCATCAGCGACATCGTCCTGTCGAAGCTTCCCCGTTACGACTGAGTTTCTCGATCCCAAGGGCCGGCGCCGTATCCGGCCGATGGCCGGAACGATCCGGGTACTTCATTCCCGCAATTCCTGTTCCGTGGTGCCACCATGGCGATCGAGCTTCATTCCTTTACCGTAACGCTGGCCGTCGCGGATTCCTCCGGCTGTTCCAGCGCCGCCGAACATCGTGCCCGCATCTGGAAGGCCGTGTCCGAGCTGTCGGCCGCCGTCCGCAATGCCGGCATGGCGACCGAGGCCCGCTTCCGCGGCCAGGACCGCCAGGGCCATGTCCTGTTCGAGGCGACCGACACCGGCGCCGCCTTCCTGCGCGGCCTGCCCGCCATCGCCCGTGTCGACGACGCGCGCATGGGCAGGGGGCGCGTGCAGCTTCGCCACTGACTTCGTCGCCGAAGGGCCGCCGGGTATCCCCCGCCGCATAAACGAAGGCCCGCCGCTCCAATCCGGAGCTGCGGGCCTTGCCGTTTTCAGCGCATGACGGTTCCGCTCAACGCGCGCGGTGGCGCAGGGGCCGGACGTTGCTTTCGGTTTCGACCTCTTCGGTCGGACGCACCTTCTTCAGCTGGACGATGAAGCGCTCGGCGCCGTTCTCCATGACCGCGATGCCGGTCAGGCCATGCGCCCAGTCGCACGGGACGACGTGGATCTCCTTGATGGTGGCGGTACCGGCGGCAAGCTCCGCGCGATCCAGGACCACGTCCCCGACCCGGAACCCCAAATAGGCGTCTATCAGCATTCTGTTGGGTGTCCGTCTTCCGTTTCAGCCCACGCACCGGGTCCGGCACCAGGGGCCGGGCTCCTTCACGATAAGCCATCTTGCCACAGATTGGGCTTTTCGCGACGCTTTCCCAGCGACGGCGTCGCAGTAAACCGACGGAGACCTCCGATGGTTCCAGCCGCGGACGGCCGGACATTGTTGCCGGCGGGGCGATTGGGATAGGGTCTGCCGGCTTTTGCATCCTCCTTTCCATCCCTCCCGAGAGGTCCGTCGGTCGTGCAGAGTTGGCTGGTCCTGGCCGTGTCGGCGGCCTATCTGGGGGTGCTGTTCGCCATCGCCTGGTGGGGAGACCGGCGCACCGCGGGCGGAACGCTGGTGCTGTCCTCCCCGCGCGCGGCCGGCATCCTCTATGCGCTGACGCTCTGCATCTACAACACGAGCTGGAGCTTCTACGGGTCGGTCGGGCGGGCATCGGCCAGCGGCTTCGATTTCCTGCCGATCTATCTGGCGCCGATGATCCTGCTGCTGGCCGCAAGGCCGGTGCTGACCAAGATCATCGCCATCACCAAGGCGCAGAACGTCACCTCCATCGCCGACTTCATCGGTGCGCGCTATGGCAAGAGCCAGGCGGTGGCGGCTCTGGTGACGCTGACGGCGCTGGTCGGCGTGCTGCCCTACATCGCGCTCCAGCTGAAGGCGGTGGCGGCCAGCTTCGACGTGCTGACCGCGCCGTCCCTGGCCTCGCCGGCGGCCCTGCCGCCGCCGATCTGGGGCGACACCGCCTTCGCGGTGGCGCTGTCGATGGCGGTCTTCACCATCCTGTTCGGCGTCCGTCACATCAACGCCAGCGAGCATCACCGCGGCCTGATGCTGGCCATCGCCTTCGAGAGCCTGGTGAAGCTGACCGTCTTCCTGGCGGTGGCGGCCTTCATCGTCTGGGGCATGTTCGACGGCTACACCGACCTGATCGCCCGGCCGCAGGCGGAACCGCTGCTGTCGCCCAGCTTTTCCGACCCCACATGGTGGTCGAACACGGCGATCTCGCTGATCGCCTTCCTCTGCCTGCCGCAGATGTACCATGTGATGACGGTGGAGAACGACAATCCCCGCCATCTGCGTGCCGCCGCCTGGATGTATCCGACCTATCTGGTCGCGCTCAGCGCGCTGATGATTCCCATCGCGGTGGCCGGCCTCGTCACCTTCGGCGACGGAATCAACCCCGACACCTTCATGATCACCCTGCCCATCGCGGCGGGAGCCAGCGGCTTCAGCCTGCTGTCCTTCATCGGCGGCCTGTCGGCGGCGACCGGCATGGTCATCGTCGCCGCGGTGTCGCTCAGCACCATGCTGTGCAACGACGTGGCGATGCCGCTGCTGCTCAGCCGCCCGCGCTTCGCCGCCCGCGTCGGCCGGCGCGACATGGTCGGCACGCTGCTTCTGGTGCGGCGGCTGTCGGTGCTGGGCATCCTGCTGCTGGCCTATGTGATGCACCGGCTGGTCGACCGCGATTACCCGCTGACCGTCATCGGCCTCCTCTCCTTCGTCGCGGTGGCACAGTTCGGGCCGGCCTTCTTCGGCGGGCTCTACTGGCCGCGGGCCAACAGGGTGGGGGCGCTGGCGGGGCTGGGCGCCGGCTTCCTGCTGTGGGTCTACACCCTGCTGGTGCCGTCGATGGCCCGCATCGTCCCGGTGCCCGACGCGCTGTTCGATGTCGGCCCCTGGGGCATCGGCTGGCTGCGCCCGCAGGCGCTGTTCGGGATCGAGGGGCTGGACCCGATCTCCCACGCCAGCCTGTGGAGCCTGCTCGCCAACCTGATCGCCTTCGTCGCCGGCTCCCTGCTCGCCCGGCCCAGCGCGGTGGAGCGCACCCAGGCCGTCTTCTACACCACCGCCACCGCCGACCAGGACGACGACGACACCCCCCAGGCGCTCGCCAAGCTGGCCGACCTGCGTGCACTGGCAATCCGCTTCGTCGGGGCGGAGCGGGGCAACGCCGCCTTCGATGCTTATGCTGCCGGCCGTAAGGGCGAAACCGGCCCGGCCGACCTCGACGCCGTCCGCTTCACCGAGACGCTGATCGCCGGCGCCATCGGTGCGGCGTCGGCGCGGGTGGTGATGGCGGCCTCGCTCCAGGGCCGCTCGCTGTCGCGCGGCGACGCCATGGCGATGCTGGACGAGGCGTCGGAGGCGCTGCGCTTCAACCGCAAGCTGCTGCAGGCGACGTTGGAGAACATCGGCCAGGGCATCTGCGTGATCGACGCCGATCACCGCATCGCCGCCTGGAACCACCGCTATCTGGAACTGCTCGACCTGCCGGCCGACATGGTGCGGGTGGGCGTGCCCTTCGCCGATCTGGTCCGCTTCAACGAGCGGCGCGGCGAATACAGCGCCCACGACATGAAGGCGCTGCTGACCAACCGCGACACCGCCAACCTGCAATGGCCCTACCGCTACGAGCGGCGCCGGCCCGACGGCACGGTGCTGGAGATCGTCGCCAACCCCCTGCCGGAGGGCGGCTACGTCTCCACCTACACCGACGTGACCGAGCGCTACCGCGCCGCCGAGGCCCTGCGCGAGGCCAACGAAAGCCTGGAGCACCGGGTGCAGGAACGCACCGACGCCCTGCAGCAGGCCAAGGCGGAGGCCGAGGCGGCCAACGCCAGCAAGACCCGCTTCCTCGCCGCCGCCAGCCACGACCTGCTGCAGCCGCTGAACGCCGCCCGCCTGTTCGTCTCGGCACTGGAGGAAAGCATCCGCGTTCCCTTGCCGACGGTGGAGCAGCGGGTGTCCGAATGCGGCATGATCGACAATGCCGCCGCCGCCCTGCGCTCCACCGAGATGCTGCTGGGCGGGCTGCTCGACATCTCCTCGCTGGATGCCGGCAATGTCCGGGTGCAGATGCGCAGCTTCGCCATCGACGAATTGCTGGGCGGGCTGGGTGTGGAGTTCTCCGCCCTGGCGCAGGAACGCGGGCTGACGCTGAAGGTGGTCGGCTGCGGCGCCGCGGTGCGGTCGGATCCGCAGCTGCTGCGCCGGGTGCTGCAGAATTTCCTGTCCAACGCCATCCGCTACACGCCCAAGGGCCGGGTGCTGCTCGGCTGCCGCCGCCACCGCGACCCCATTCATGGCGACCGCCTGCGCATCGAGGTGTGGGACACCGGCCCCGGCATCCCCGAGTCCAGGCACCACGAGGTGTTCGAGGAGTTCCGCCGGCTGGGCGGTGAAGACGGCAACGGCGACCCGACCGACAAGGGGTTGGGGCTGGGCCTCGCCATCGTCGACCGCATCGCCCGGCTGCTCGGCCATCCGGTCAGCATGCGCTCCACCGTCGGGCGCGGCACCGGCTTCACCGTGGAGGTGCCGATGGAGCAGGCGCGCGCCGCCCCGGTCGTCCGCCCGGTCTCCGTCCCCACCGCCCTGTCGGCCGGACTGCTGGTGCTGTGCATCGACAATGAGGAGCCGATCCTGGCCGGCTTGCGCGCCCTGCTCGGCCAATGGGGCTGCCGGGTGGCGACGGCGTCGGACGTGTCCGGCGCGCTGGCGGCGCTCGCCCCCTTCGACGGCGCGCTTCCCGACGTGGTCTGCGTGGACTATCACGTCGGAGGCGGGCAGACGGGGCTTGCGGTTCTGCAGCGGTTGCGGGAATTGTGGGGCCGTCCGGTCAAGGGGCTGCTGCTGACCGCCGACCGGTCCGAAGCGGTGCGGGCCGAGGCGGAGCGTTGCGGCTGCGGCGTGCTCTACAAACCGGTGAAGCCGGCGTCGCTGCGCCGCTTCCTGAACGGAGCGGCCCTGCAGACGTCTGCCGTGGCCGAACGGTAAGGCCGGAACCGGACAAAAGCCGGACGGCCGCGAATGGGGGGGAGTGCGGAAGCCATGGGCGAGGACAGCGCAACGGGAGAAGGAACGACCATCGTCATCGGCGACGACCACCCGCTGGTGCAGGCGGCGCTGCGCGACGCGCTGGGCAAGGCGATGCCGGAGGTGCGGGTGATCGAATGCCCGGACCTCGACTCGGTGATGACCGCGGTGGGGCGGCGGCCGGCCGACATCGACCTCGTGCTGCTCGACCTCAACATGCCCGGCACCCACGGCTTCGCAGGCCTGTTCATGATGCTAGCCCACCACCCGACCGTGCCGGTCGCCATCCTGTCGGCGCTTCAGGACTCCGACACCATCCGCCGGGCGCTGGCCTATGGCGCCTCGGGCTACATTCCCAAATCGCTGTCGATGCCGGCGATGGCCGACGCCATCCGCGCCATCCTGTCCGGCGAGACCTGGGCGCCGCCGCTGTCCGCCGCCTCATCCGAAGCCGACGAGGCCGATGCCGCCCGCCGCTTCGCCTCGCTGTCGCCGCAGCAGCTGCGCATCCTGACCATGATCGTCGACGGCAAGCTGAACAAGCAGATCGCCGGCGAGCTGAACGTATCGGAGCAGACGGTGAAGGTCCACGTCTCCAGCATCCTGCGCAAGCTGAACGTGGTCAGCCGCACCCAGGCCGCCGTGGTCGCCGGCCGGCTGGCGGTGGGCGGGGATGTGCTGCGGTAGAAGACGGTGTCAGCTGATGGTCCTTTGCCCGCCACCCAGGGTTTTCGACCTCAGAATGACCCATGGCGTCTCCGACCCACGGAATTCGCAGATCGACAGGAGCTGGTTGAAATCCCCGATTCCTCTGATGATCGGCGGAGCCGCGACGACACGCCGGCTGAGATCGACGATTTCGATGTCATGGGTTGCATGGAACCGGCTCATGAATCCGTCCAGGCTGCGGTCGCCGCTCGGATGCACCTCGACGACCATGTCCAGGTCGGCAAGTTGCGGGAAGCTGTCGAGGTTCAGCAGGGTGAACTCGCCGCCCTCGATGTCGCAAAACAGCAGGACCTTCTTTTCCACCGGGACCTCCGACTGTCCCGGAACGAATTCCGCTCCCAGGCGGATCCGGGATGCCAATCCGTTGTCCGCAGCGATGACGGCACATGCCTCACGCAGATGCGCCTGAATTTCATAGGCATGCACAACCGCATCGGGAAACATGCGCCCTAGTCCTGCCGCGTAGTAGCCTTCGGCGCAGCCGATATTGAGAACAACCCCATAGCCGCGATCGCCCAGCCCAACGATATGCGGTTGCAGATTCGCTTCGTATGTCCCCAGCAGGCGGGGGAACAGGCTGCCTTCGAATATAGGAGGATCGTACAAAAGCCCTTCGAAAATTCCACTCTTCACGGTCATGGGGCTATTGTCAAAAAGCTGTGCGAAGAGCGCAAAGTGCTTGTATTGGACCAGCAGATCCAGAAGCTCAGAAATTTTCTTCGGATCTGTCTCGCTCTCTTTTCTAACGACCAAAACTCTATTATAGATTTTCCCCAACAAAGCTGTGACCTGAGATTTTGCGCGCACTACAGATCTCCCAAAGGGTAACCGGAAAATTATAGCCGATGCCGAGTGCATGTCATAGGAGATGGGCGGATGGCCGCTTCTCTTTCCGGCTTGGTGGTGTGATCGCACTCGGCCCTCTAGCTCGCCGATAGAGACCGCGGAGCACGTTCTCCTTATGTGCTCGTCCTATGGCCGCCGCCGCCGCGAGTTGCTACTGTGGCTTCTCCGAAAGCCGGAATGAAAGCCACGGGCCAGCAATGATCGCCCCAACCGAACCGACCGGCGGCGAACCGCACAATGCCCGGCACTGCGTCTGCCGCGACTGCGCCGCCGCCCCATCAAGCGCAGGCCAGGGCGAGGTCACGCGCTGCCCGAAATGCGGCAGCCGGCGGCTGTTCCGCCATGCGGAACTGCACAGCCTGTCCATCGGCCACATCGACTGCGACAGCTTCTATGCCACGGTGGAGAAGCGCGACCGGCCGGAACTGGCGAGCCGGCCGGTGATCGTCGGCGGCGATGACCATCGCGGGGTGGTCGCCGCCTGCTGCTATGTCGCGCGAATGTCGGGCGTCCGCTCCGCCATGACGATCCGCGAGGCGCTGGACCGCTGCCCCGATGCCACCATCATCCGTCCCAACATCGCCAAATACAAAGAGGTCGGCCATCAGGCCCGCGCGATCATGGAGGCCTTCACCCCCCTGGTGGAGCCGATCAGCATCGACGAGGCCTATCTCGACCTCACCGGCGTCGAGGACCGTCTCAGCATCAGCCCGGCCCAGGCGCTGGTGGAGATCGTCCGCCGCTTCGAGCAGGAGCTGCGCATCACCGCCTCCATCGGCCTCAGCTACAACAAGCTGCTGGCGAAGATCGCATCGGACCTCGACAAGCCGCGCGGCTTTTCCGCTCTCGGCCGGGCGGAGGCGGCGGGCTTCCTGGCGCCCAAGCGGGTCACCATACTGTGGGGCGTCGGCCCGGCGCTGGAGCGCAAGCTGTTCGCCGACGGCATCACCCGCGTCGGCGACCTGCAGGACAAGGACGAACATTGGCTGGTCAAGCGCTACGGCGCCATGGGCCGGGTGCTGTACAGCTACTCCCGCGGCGAGGATTCCCGCCGGGTGACCCCTGAGTCGCCAAGCAAGAGCATCTCGTCGGAGGAAACCTTCGACTGGGACGTCACCACCCTACCCGCCCTGGCGCAGGAGCTTCGCCCTCTGGCCGACAAGGTCGCCCGCCGGCTGGAACGCGAAGGGCTGCTGGGCCGCAGCGTGGTGCTGAAGCTGAAGACCAAGGATTTCCAGCAGCTGACCCGCTCCCGCCGGGTGGAGCCGACCCGCTCAGCCGACGCGATCCTGGCCGCCGGCGTCGCGCTCCTGGAACGCGAGGTGGACGGCCGCGCCTTCCGCCTGATCGGCATCGGCTGCACCGACCTGACCCACCCGGAAACCGCACCGGATCCGGAACTCGATCTGTTCGGGTGAGAGGTGGCATGAAAGATCAGCGGCCTTGACACATGGCTGTATTTCCCATCAGACGGCACGAACGGGAGCAACGTCGCGAGGCTGGAGGATGGGCGTGCAGTCGCTCTCCCGACCGCGGATCATGCGGCGACGGCGCCCCCGTCCGCAATGGGAGGCTCGACGGCCAAAACGGTCAGGGTCTTCGCCTCGCCCTCGCGCGTGTACCATGTGATCGACTGTCCTTCCGCGACGCCAATGAGGGCCGCGCCAATGGGAGTCAGCACCGACACCCGACCGGTCGCGAGGTCAGCATCACGCGGATAAACCAGGGTGACAGTCCGCTCCTGCCCGGTTACCTCGTCCCGGAACGCCACGCGTGCGCCCATCGTGACCACCGGCGTCACGAGTTCGCTGGCATCGATCACCGCCGCGCGCTCCAGTTCGACCGTGAGGTACTCGTATACATCGGGCAACCTCTCGGAAACGGCCTCTACCAGAGCCGAGAGGCGGTCATGGTCGGTGGCGGTCAGCACGATGGGCGGAAACTGGTCTGCGGGACGCATCAAAGTCTTCCTTTGCTTTTCTCGGCATGCGCAAGCGACCGCCAGGCGGCGCCCCCCGGTGGACGCCTCATCGGTCATGCAGCGGTTGCACGTGATAACCCCGCGGCCGCATGGATGCGGTTCGAGCGGATCTCTTGGATTCGGAGACTATGTTGGCCCCGGACGGTCCGGGAGCCTTGCCTCAGGCGACCAGATCCGGGGCGGGCGAGCCTGCGTGAACGCGGCCTGCACGCAGGAGGTTACGGATTTGGCGGGGCGGCAGTGTCATGGTTCCCCAAGCTTGGACAGGTTCGCTCCGGAATTCAAGGATTACCCGATCACGACGGGGGCACGCGGCCCCTCCCACTCCCTGAAGCAAGCCCTTCCGGAGCGAACGCGCGCCCTTGGGCAAGAGGAAGACGTTCCCGCAACGGTCAGTCCGCCTGTTCCTCCAGCGCCGGCAGGCTGCCGGGGCGCACCACGCTGCGGATGGCGAAACTGGACTGGATGCGCTGGACGCCGGGCAGGCGCGACAGCGAGTCCTTGTAGATGCGGTCATAGTCGGCCGGGTCCTGCGCCACCACCCGCAGCAGATAATCCGAACTGCCCGACAGCAGGTAGCACTCCCGCACCTCCGGACAGCGGCGCACCGCGGTGTCGAAGCGGCGCAGATACTCCTCGGTCTGACGTTCCAGCGTGATCTGGACGATGACGGTGACTGACCGCTCCTCGTCCGCCGTCTCGATGATGGCGGTATAGCCGCGGATCACGCCGGAATGCTCCAGCATGTGCAGGCGGCGCAGGCAGGCCGATGGCGAAAGCCCGACCTCCGCCGCCAGCTTGGCGTTGCTCATCCGGCCATCCTTGCGGAGAAGGCGCAGGATCTTGTGGTCCAGGGCGTCCAGGGCGTGCATGCAACTTTATTCGAAGACGTGGAGGATTCTGCGAAAGCTCCACCACACTATGGGGGATTCATGCAAGGCTTTGCAGAGATTCACCCGATCGGACGGACGTATAGTGGCCTATCCGAGACAATCCGCCTGACCGATGGTTTCCAGTGACACCAGATCGGGTTCGACGGGGGTTCGCATCGGGGAGAACTCTCATGGTCACTTCTTGCATGGTCACGCGCATCGGCGTGCCCAAGGAAATCAAGAACCACGAGTACCGTGTCGGGCTGACGCCGGCATCGGTCCGCGAACTGGCGGCGGACGGCCATGCCCTGCTGGTGCAGAGCGGCGCCGGCGCCGAGATCGGCTTTTCCGACGAGGCCTACCGCGCAGCGGGGGCCGAGATCGCCGGGTCCGCCGAAGAGGTGTTCGCGAAGGCCGACCTTATCGTGAAGGTGAAGGAACCGCAGCCGGCGGAATGTCGCAGGCTGCGACCGGATCAGGTGCTGTTCACCTACCTGCACCTCGCCCCCGATCCGGAACAGGCCCGGCTGCTGATGGAAAGCGGCTGCACCGCCATCGCCTACGAGACCGTCACCGACCGCGCCGGCCGCTTGCCGCTGCTGGCGCCGATGTCGGAGATCGCCGGCCGCATGGCGATCCAGGTCGGCGCCGTAGCATTGCAGAAAAGCAACGGCGGCTCCGGCATCCTGCTGGGCGGCGTGCCCGGCGTTCTGCCCGGCAAGGTGCTGGTCATCGGCGGCGGCGTGGTCGGCGCCAATGCCGCCCGCATGGCGATGGGTCTGGGCGCCGACGTGACCATCGCCGACCGTTCCATGCCCCGGCTGGCCCAGCTCGACGACCTGTTCGGGCCGCGGCTGAAGACCGTCTATGCCTCGGCCGACACGCTCGACCGCTTGGTCGCCGACAGCGATCTGGTGATCGGCGCCGTGCTGGTGCCGGGGGCGGCGGCGCCGAAGCTGGTCCGCCGCGACCAGTTGGCCGGTATGCGCCGCGGTTCGGTTCTGGTGGACGTCGCCATCGACCAGGGCGGCTGCTTCGAGACCAGCCACGCCACCACCCATTCCGACCCGACCTATGTGGTGGACGGGGTCGTCCATTACTGCGTCGCCAACATGCCGGGTGCGGTCGCCCGCACCAGCACCGAGGCGCTGAACCACGCCACCCTGCCCTTCGTCCAGGCGCTCGCCGGCAAGGGGTGGAAGCGGGCGCTTGCCGAGGATCCTCACCTGCTGGAGGGACTGAACGTCCATGCCGGTCACTTGACCTACGCGGCGGTCGCCGACGCCCTGGGTCAGCCCTTCACCGACCCCCGCGGGCTGGTCGGCTGAACATGTGAACAGCTGTTGACAAAGAACTGAACGAAATTCGACAAAAATATCGATTTCAGAAATTTCGTTCTGAAATCGATATCGACAGCGCGAGGAATGTTGTTTTTTTCCGCCGCAGGAAAGAGAGTGTTGCGCCTACGGATCAAGTTGCTTTACCTGTCTGTGACAAGAAAAAGGGCAGCATCCGCCACCGGCACCCAAGTGCCGGGGTGAGAGGCCAAGAACAGAATAGAACAGGGTAAGGCTCGGCGCCTTTCGCCGACTGGGCTGGGCCGGACGGCCGTTCCGTCCGATCCGGCCGATTCACAACAGGTTTGCCCGGCAGCCATGCCGGTGGGGACGCCACGGCCGCAAGCCGTGCCGCGCAAGTGGGAGCTGTTGACCATGGCCGAACGACGGAATGCCGCCCGGGTGCGGGACCGCGCCCCCGCGACAGTGTCGCGCGTCCGGATGACGTCGCCGCTCGTCCTGATGGCCGTTGGTCCGATTCCGGGCCGCCGGACCATCCCGGCCCTCCACATGCAGACCCGCACGGGTCCCCCATACCGCCTTTGACCGAAGCCCCGCCGGATCCCGCATCCGGCGGGGCTTCGGCAAGAACCGGGTGCGGCGGCGGGGTTCCAAGCGTCCCCTGCCTTGGTCCTGGATGTTCTCCCCCGTTCATCCGGATCGGAACTCCGCCGCCGCACACGGCTCAATCCAGTTTTTTGAGTGCCTGCCTATTCGGTGATCTGGGAGAGTGGGAGAAGAGCGCCTGATGGATTATTTCATACAGCAATTGATCAACGGCTTGTCGCTTGGGGCGATTTACGGCCTGATCGCGATCGGCTACACGATGGTGTACGGCATCATCGGGATGATCAACTTCGCCCATGGCGAGATTTACATGATCGGCTCCTTCGTGGCGCTGATCACCTTCCTGGCCATCGGCGCGCTCGGCATCACCTGGGTGCCTCTGGCCCTGCTGGTCATGCTGCTCGCCTCCATGCTGTTCACCAGCGTCTATGGCTGGACGGTCGAGCGCATCGCCTACCGGCCCCTGCGCTCCTCACCCCGGCTGGCGCCGCTGATCTCCGCCATCGGCATGTCGATCTTCCTGCAGAACTACATCCAGCTCCTCCAGGGCGCCCGCTCCAAGCCGCTGCAGCCCATCCTGCCCGGCAACCTCACCCTGATGGACGGCGCCGTCTCCGTCAGCTACGTGCGCCTCGCCACCATCGTCATCACCCTGGTCCTGATGGTCGGCTTCACCATGCTGATCAACCGCACCTCGCTGGGACGCGCCCAGCGCGCCTGCGAGCAGGACAAGAAGATGGCCGGGCTGCTCGGCGTCAACGTCGACCGCGTCATCTCGCTGACCTTCGTCATGGGCGCAGCCCTCGCCGCCGTCGCCGGCATGATGGTGCTGCTGATCTATGGCGTCATCGACTTCTACATCGGCTTCCTGGCCGGGGTGAAAAGCTTCACCGCCGCCGTGCTCGGCGGGGTCGGCTCGCTGCCCGGCGCCATGCTCGGCGGCGTGGTCATCGGCCTGATCGAGGCCTTCTGGTCCGGCTATGTCGGCTCCGAATGGAAGGACGTCGCAACCTTCTCCATCCTCGTCCTCGTCCTGATCTTCCGGCCCACCGGCCTGCTCGGCCGGCCCGAGATCGAGAAGGTGTAAGCGCCATGACCATGCACTCCAACACCGTCTCGTCCGCCGCGGGCGGCGCTGCCCGCGGCGTCGACTGGGCCGCCACGATCAAGGACGCCGGCCTCGCCGCCTTCGTGGCATTGCTGCTGACCGTGCCGCTGGTGGGCTTGCGCACGGTCGACCGCCCCACCGGGCTCGGCATCGAAGCCCGGCCGGAGGAGGTGATCGCCTCCATCGCGCTGGTCTTCTTCGGCCGCCTCGGGCTGGGGCTGATCCGCCAGGGCATGGCGCTGCCGGTGCTGATCCTGGCGCTGC
>NZ_VTTO01000015.1 GCF_008364825.1 Azospirillum sp. B21 | reverse complement strand
GCAGCGCCAGGATCAGCACCGGCAGCGCCATGCCCTGGCGGATCAGCCCCAGCCCGAGGCGGCCGAAGAAGACCAGCAGCAGCGAGGCGACGACCTCCTCCGGCCGGGCTTCGATGCCGAGCCCGGTGGGGCGGTCGACCGTGCGCAGGCCCACCAGCGGCACGGTCAGCAGCAGGGCCACGAAGGCGGCGAGGCCGGCGTCCTTGACGGTGGCGGCCCAGTCGACGCCGCGCGCAGCGCCGCCCGCGGCGGACGAGACGGTGTTGGAATGCGTGGTCATGGCGCTTACACCTTCTCGATCTCGGGCCGGCCGAGCAGGCCGGTGGGCCGGAAGATCAGGACGAGGACGAGGATGGAGAAGGTTGCGACGTCCTTCCATTCGGAGCCGACATAGCCGGACCAGAAGGCCTCGATCAGGCCGATGACCACGCCGCCGAGCATGGCGCCGGGCAGCGAGCCGACCCCGCCGAGCACGGCGGCGGTGAAGCTTTTCACCCCGGCCAGGAAGCCGATGTAGAAGTCGATGACGCCATAGATCAGCAGCACCATCATGCCGGCGACGGCGGCGAGGGCTGCGCCCATGACGAAGGTCAGCGAGATGACGCGGTCGACGTTGACGCCGAGCAGCCCGGCCATCTTCTTGTCCTGCTCGCAGGCGCGCTGGGCGCGTCCCAGCGAGGTGCGGTTGATCAGCATGGTGAAGCCGACCATCAGGACCAGGGTGATGACGATGGTGGCGAGGCGCACGTAGCTGACGGAGACGGCGCCGTCCATCAGGGTGAGGTTGCCGGGCAGGATGGGCTGCAGCGGCTTGGAGCGGGCGCCCTGGAGGAGCTGGATGTAGTTCTGCAGGAAGATCGACATGCCGATGGCGGAGATCAGCGGCGCCAGCCGGGGTGAGGAGCGCAGGGGCCGGTAGGCGATGCGCTCGACCGTCCAGCCATAGACGCTGGTGAACAGCATGGAGGCGAGCAGCATGACCAGCAGGGCCAGAGGCACCCAGGTGATGCCGAGCGCGCCGATGGCCAGGAAGGTGATCAGCGCCACGAAGGAGCCGATCATGTAAATCTCGCCATGGGCGAAGTTGATCATCCCGATGATGCCGTACACCATCGTGTAGCCGATCGCGATCAGGCCGTAAATCGCCCCAAGCGACAAGCCGTTGATCAATTGCTGGAGAAAATAGTCCATGAAGTCGTCGCCCGAAGTTTGAGGCCCTTTCCTGCACGAACGAGCGGCAGGAAAGGGCTTGGATGTCGGGACGGACGGCGCGATGCGCCACGGCGCCGCTCGTCCCGGTTCGGAACGAGCGGCGGGCATGTCCCCGCGTTCGGCGGCCGTGGCTTCGGCTCCGTTCGTCAGGGCAGGCGTGCTGCCGGGATCACTTCAGGGGAGCGTATGTGCCGTTGTTCCAGGCGTAGAGCACGAAGGGCTCGGAGTTGGGGTCGCCCTTCCGGTCGAACCGGATGTCGCCCAGCACGGTGTGGTAGGTGCCGGCACGCAGCGCATCGGCCAGCTTGTCGCCCTTCATCGTCTTCGCCGCTTTGGCCGCATCGGCCAGCACCTTGACCGCGGCGTAGGTGTAGAGGGTGAAGCCCTCCGGCTCGAACCCGGCGGAACGGAAGCGCTGGACCAGATCGGCGGTGCCGGCGTTGACGCGCGGATCCGGGTAGAAGGTGAACATCACCCCATCGCTGGCCGGTCCGGCGATGGAGGCGAACTCCGTGGTCGCCAAGCCGTCGCCGGCGACGAACCGGGCCTTGAGCCCCTGTTCGGACGCCTGCCTCACCAGCAGCCCGGCCTCGGTGTGATAGCCGCCGAAGAAGACCACATCGACGTTCAAGGCCCGCAACCGGGCGACCAGCGACGAGAAATCGCGCTCCCCCTGGGTGATGCCTTCGAACAGCACGACGTTGCGGTCCTGCTGCGCCAACTCCGCCCGCACCCCTTCGGCGATCCCCTGGCCATAGGTGGATTTGTCGTGGACGATGGCGATGGTCCGGCCGAGATCACGGCTGACGATCTGCTTCGCCGCCACCCCGGCGGCCTGGTCGTCGCGCCCGCAGACCCGGAACATGTTGGTCAGGCCGCGCTCGGTGATGGTCGGGTTGGTCGAGGCCGGCGTCACGATCACCAGTCCGGCTTCCGCATAGACGCTGGAGGCCGGAATAGTGGAGCTGGAGCAGAAATGCCCGACCACCGCCTGCACGCCATCGGCGACGAACCGGTTGGCGACGGCCACCGCCTGCTTGGGATCGCAGGCATCGTCGGCCACCTGCAGGACGACCTTCTCGCCGTTGATGCCGCCGGCCGCGTTGAGATCGGCGACGGCAAGGTCGGCACCGCGCCGCATCTGCTCCATGAAGGAGGCGTATTGCCCGGTGACCGGCCCGGCAAGGCCCAGCTTGACGTCGGCCGCCGCCGCCGTCGGCACCAGTGCCGCGAGCGAGATACCGAAACGAAGAAGGTTGCCGCGGAATCGAGACCCAGATCGAGACATTGATCGAGACATGGAACTTCCCCATTCGTTGACGCGGCATGTTGTTGTGTCGTTGCATCCGTCCGCCGGGCCGCATGCGGCGGACGTGTCTCGGCAAGGCCCGCCCTGCGGCGCGCCCGATGTCAGAGGGCAAGCACCTCGCGCAATCCGGAGAGATCGGCGAACTCATGGTCCGGCCGGGGCTGCCATGGTCCCAGCCTGTCCTGCGTGCGGTTGATCCAGGCGACCCGCATGCCCAGCGGCTTGGCTCCGTCGATGTCCGCCCAGGAGGCCAGCGAGGCGTGCAGGACCTCGGCGGGGGCCAGCGCCAGCCGTTCCAGAGCGAGGCGGAAGATGCGCTCCGACGGCTTGTAGGCCCGGGCCATCTCGGCGGTCGTGACGCTCGGGAAGAAAGAGGCCAGCCGGCTGCGGGCGAACAGGTCGCTGTCCATGTTGGTGATCGGCATCAGCGGATATTTGGCCGCCAGAAGGGCGAGGATCTCAGGCACCTCGGGGTGCGGCGGTGCCTGCTCGACGAGGCCGGTCAGCAGCGTGTCGGTCAGGGCCGGAAGCTGGGCCGCATCCAACCGCTCGATCCCGCCTCCGGCCAGCGTAGCAGCCAACGCTTCGGCGGCGACCTCTCGGTACCGGCGATAGGCGGACGACCGGTAGAGTTGGACGGTGCGTACATCCCAGTCGAGATAGAAGGCTGCGGCGTCCAGGTCGTCGCGCCCCAGCCTGGACAGAACCTGTGCCATGCCAGCGGTGCCGCCGGCATCGACGTCGACCAGCGTGCCAAAGTAATCGAAGGTGACGGCCTTGATCGCGTCCATTCCCGTTCCTCTTCTCAAGACGACTTGCGCGTGGCGAAACGGGCAACCCGTTCGGCGGCTTCGGGGTTGCCGAACGCCTCGACGGTGGCCGCCGCCTCCAGGTCCAGTGCGCGGCGCAGGGTATCGGACAGGTCGACGGTCATCAGACGCTTCAGCCGGCCGGTGGAGAAGCGCGACTTGCCAGCCACCACCGTCGCCAGCGCCGTCGCGGTGTCGAGCAGCGCCTCGCGGGGGACCACCCGGTTGACCAGTCCGAGTTCGGCCAGACGCGCCGCCGATTGCCGTTCGCCCAGCAGCATCAGTTCCATCGCCCGCTGATAGCCGACCGCCAGCGGCAGCAGATGCGTCACCCCGCCGGTCACGAACTGGCCCCAGTCCATTTCGGGGAAGAAGGCCTGAAGGTCGTCGGAGGCGACCACAAGGTCGCAGTTCAGCATCCATTCGAACCCGCCGCCCACGGCGAAGCCATGCACCGCACCGACGACGATCTTCGACCCGAACATCAGGTCGTGGGTGATCTGCTGGATGCCGGCGATGTGGGCGCGGATCGCCGCATCGTCGCGGGTCTGCTGGTCGAACTCCTTCAGGTCGTCGCCCGCGCAGAAGGCCCGTCCGGCGCCGCACAGCAGGATAACCGACACGTCCGGGCGCTCCGCCGCTTCGGTCAAGGCGGCGTGAAGGTCATGCAGCAGGGCGGTGCCGATGGCGTTCATCCGCTCCGGCCGGTTCAGCGTCACGCGGCCGATGCCGTCCGCGACATCGAGATTGACCGTGCTCATGATGCGACCCTTTCGATCCAGTCGGTCTTGCCGGCGGTGCGCGGCAGCGTGTCGTGCGGGATCATGGTGACCGAGGCAGTCGCGCCGGCCTGCTCGCGCACCGCCTTCTCCAGTTCCGCCGCCGCCGCGGGCCATGCCGTCTCGGGCAACCCCTCCGCCGCCTCGACGCGCAGCTGGATGCGATCGTAGGGTCCCGGCCCGATCAGCCGGATGCGGAAATGGCCGGACGACAGCGCCGGCAGGCTGCTGACCGCCTTGCGGATCGCGCTGGGGAAGACATTGATTCCGCGCACGTTGAACATGTCGTCGGTGCGCCCGCTGACGCGGAAGCGCCAGGAGGTCCGGCCGCAGGCGCAGCGCCCGGTTCCGGTGACGGTGACGACGTCGCGGGTGCGATAGCGGATCAGCGGCTGGCATTCCTTCTCGATGTGGGTGCAGACCAGTTCGCCGACCGTGCCTTCGCGGATCGGCAGGCGGTTGCCCTCCGCGTCGAGAATTTCGGCGAACAGGTAGTCGCTGCCGTGGAAATGCAGGTCGGTGGTCGCCTCGCACTGGCTGCCCAGCGTGCTCAGCACCTCGCTGAGGCCGTAATTGGCGTTACGCACGCCGAAGCCCCAGGTCTCCTCCATCGTCGCGCGGAAGGAGGCATTGTCCAGCCCGGCCTCGCCGCCGAACAGGCCGAGCCGAAGCCCGAGGTCGCGCGGCGCCGGACCGCCTTCATCGCGCAGAAGCTTTTCCAGCAGGGCCGGATAGGACGGCGTGCAGGAAATGGCGGTGATCTTCAGGTCGCGGATCGTCTGGAGAAGCTGCTTGGTGTTGCCGACGCCGAAGGGCACCACCGTCGCGCCGGCCGCCTCCAGCGTCATGTGGTCGGTCACGCCGCCGGTCCACATGCAGTAGTTCAGGCAATGCACCACGCGGTCGGTCGGCCGCAGTCCGGAGGCATGCATCGCGCGGCCGCCGATGGTGGCGATGCGGTCGCAGTCCTGCCTGCTGTTGGCGAGGTTGAGCGCACGGCCGGTGGTGCCGGAGGTGCGGTGAAGACGGACGATGCTCTCCTCCGCACAGGCCACATAGTCGCCGAAGGGATAGGCGGCTTCCTGGCCGGCGCGGAGATCCTCCTTGTCGGTCAGCGGCAGATCCTGGAGACCGTCGAGCGTCACCGGACGCCCGATGCCGGCAGGCAGCATGCGCCGGTACATCGCCGACCGCTCGGACACATAGTCCCATTGCGTCGCCCAAAGGCGATCTTGCAGGGCGCGGACCTCGCCGTCGGCCAAGGTTTCAAAATCGGGGTGGAGAAGATCGGAGGTCGGCATCAGGGCCTCGGTCTGGAAGGGGGAAGCACCGGTTACGAACCGGCACGCTCAGCGGCACGGGATTCGATGGCGGATTGCGGCAGGATGGCGCGGGCGTGCCGGCCCTGGCCGATCTTGCCGCCTGCATCCTCCGACCAGACGTTGAACCAGTAGAGGGCGCCCTCGCGGCCGGTGAAGCGGGCGCTGGTCCTCACCTGTCCGCCGACCGGCGTCGGCGCCGTGTGCGACACGTCGAGCCTGGCCCCGACCGACAGCTCTCCGGACTGGAGCACGGGGCGCAGCAGGGCGGCGCAGGCGCGCTCCATCTCGGCGATCATCACCGGCGTGGCGAGGACCTGCGGATAATGCTCATCCGGGTCACGGGCGAAGGCGTCGGCCGTCATCGACGCATCGACGACGAGCCGCACCGTTTCCACACGCTCCAGATCGAGAAGGCTTGTCATACGGGCGGTCTCCTGTTCAAGGGGGCTCGCCCATCACTCCGCAATGCCTGTGCCAACCTTCGCCGGACTTGCGAGGGAGGGGTTTCATATAGATAGTTCAATGCTTTGGCTTGGCGTTTGGCGAATCCCCCGATTTTGAAGGGCGTCACCCGCGAGAGTGCCGTCAAAAAATGGAACGTCAGAAAATCTTACGATCGTTCAGAATCAAGACGCCTTATCCGCTCCGGCGCGTTGCAGGACGATGCCGTAGTCGCGGATTTTGCTGTATAGCGTCGGCCGGGCGATGCCGAGGATCTCCGCCGCCTTGGTCACGTTGTGATCGACATGGATCAGCGTTGCGGCGATGACGTCGCGCTCATGCTCGCGCAACGCCTTCATGACGGGAACCACCATGGAAGAAGGAGGTGGCATCCGTGCATCGCCCGGCGGATCGAACTGCCGGATCTCCGTACCGTCGGACAGCACGACGAGGCGCTCCAGCGTGTTCTCCAGTTCACGCACGTTGCCCGGCCAATCATACGCGGTCATGGCGCGCAGGGCTGTGTCGGAAATGGTGAAGACCGGCTTGCCGGCGGTGGCGGCGTATTTGCGCAGGAAGTGGGTCGCCAGCATCGGGATGTCGCTTCTGCGGTCCTTCAGCGCCGGGATGGTGATCGAGACGACGTGCAAACGATAGTAGAGGTCTTCGCGGAACTCCCGCCGGGCAATGGCATCCTTCAGGTCCCGATTGGACGCGGCGATGACCCGGACATCGATCGGGATGGGCCGGGTGGCGCCGATCCGGGTGACCTCGCGCTCCTGAAGAACCCGCAGGAGCTTGGCCTGGAGGTCGAGCGGCATCTCGGTGATCTCGTCGAGGAAAATGGTCCCGCCGGACGCCATTTCGAACTTGCCGGGCCGCCCGCCCTTCTGCGCCCCGGTGAAGCTGCCGGCGACGTAGCCGAACAACTCGCTTTCGATCAGTTCGCGCGGCAGGGCTGCGCAATTGACGGCGATGAAGGGGGCGTCGCGGCGGTCGCCATGGGCGTGGATGGCTTCGGAGTGGATGGCTTGGGCGAAGACTTCCTTGCCGGTGCCGCTCGGCCCGTTCAGCAGGATATTCGCGGTGCCGAGCGCCGCCTTGCGGGCATCGCCGATGGCTTGGCGCAGGCAGTCCGACGTGCCGATGATGTCGTCGAAGGTGTAGCGGGCCGGGCTGCCGGCGATCTGCTGGGCGATCCGCTTGGCGCGGTTGAACTCGCGGAAGGTGTTGACGACCGATTGGACTTTGCCTTGCGCGTCCTTGACGGGAATGGCGGTGTCGATCAGATGCAGGTGGCGCCGGTTGGAATCGATGATCAACTCACGGTCGTAATAGCCGACGCCGGTGCGGAAGATCGGCGCGATGATCGGCTCGAAATCCAGAAGTTCTGCAAAGCGGCGGCCGACGCTCTGCTCCGGGTTCAGGGTCAGGATACGGCCGGCTGGCGCATTCATGTGGCGGACCCGGCCATCCTCGTCCACCACCAGCAACCCGTCCGAGATGCTGTCGATGATGGCCCGCTGCTCGACCAGCATGCGGTCGAGGTTGCCGCTGGTCTCCATCGCGCTCAACTGGGCGCTGGTGCTCTCGGCGCAGAGCAGGGCAAGGCCGTTCAGCGTGTCCGTTCCGACCGACGCGTCCGATACCAGCGCGATGGCACCGTGCAGGGCGTTGTTCAAGCCGAACAGGGGGGCTGCGGCGATCTTGACGTCCATCAGGCCGGCGCAGACATGCTGCCAGCCGGACGTGATCATGGGGCGCCGTTCCCGCAGGCACAGATCGACGGCATTGGTGCCGACGGCATCCTCCGCCGCCGACCGTCCCTCCCTCAGACCGGCCACTTCCAGCTGCTCCACGAAGGAGCGGTCCCCCGCCAGGCTGTGGATGATCAGATCGCCATCGACCAGAAGGATGGCGACGGGATGATCGCGGCCCAGGATCAGACGGATCGAGCCGAGGATCAGCGCCCCGGTGGCAGCGATACTGCCCAGCAGCCCGTTTGCCAGCACGTCCGCTGTACGGTGCGCCGATGGACGGGAAGACTCTGTGGATGCCCGATCCCGCAGACGCCGCCAGGAAGACAGCACCGCTTCGTCCAAACTCCCAGCAGGCAGATCTTCGCCCTTTAGAAAGCGGTCGCGTAGTGTGTTTCCAAAGGCATCTTGTACCGGCATGGACGGATCCGTTACAGCGAAGGACGGCAAACGATACGGCTCTGTCAGCCTTTGCGCCAGCTTGCTCGGCAGCGCAGGACTGATGGAGAGGATCACCTCCGCTCTGGAGGTGAGGAATGCGCTACCCGCACTGCCACTCGATCAGGGCGACGGAGTATTCGGACCGGACGGCCCACGGCTACCACTGATTCTACTGCCGGGCGTGTGGGCGCGGTTTCAACGACCGTACCGGATCGACATTGAGTTGCCTGCAGTTGCCAACCGACGTCCTCTTTCTGATCGTCCTGTTGCACCTCCGGTTCAAGCTGAGCATGCGCGATTTCGCGGAATTTCTGCTGCTGTGCGGCTTGGTCTTCTCGCACCAGGCGGTGCAGAACTGGGAGGTCAAATTGTCGCCGTTGCTTGCCGTTGTCCTGCGGCAGCGCTGGGGGAGCAAGACCGGTCACAGCAGGTCCGCGGATGAGACGTCCCTGAAGGTCGGTGGGCGGTGGCAGTACCTGTGCCGCGCCACCGACAGCAACAGAAACCTATTTGATGTCTACCTGAGCACAACCCAAAGCCGAGCGGCTGCCGACGCGTTCTTCCGCTCGGCCGTGGCAGTTACTGTCATTATTCTCAAGATGATCACCACCCATAAGTATGCCGGCTACCTTCGGGCGCTGGAACAGGTGTTCGGAGACGGCGTCGAGCACCACCCGTCAACGTTCAAGAATAATCACCTCGAGCAGGACCGCCGCGAGGTCAACGGCCGCCCCCGGGTGATGGGTGGCATTAAGTCCCCGCTCAGCGCGGTTCGCTTCTGTCGGGTTCACGATGAGGGGCGCAACTTCCTGCGATCGGCGACCCGGCGCAAGCAGCATGCCCCGGCAGCGCAGCGACGGGCGATCCATGTCCAACGGTTCGCCGCGCTGCGCGATATGCTCGCGGTCGCGTAATCCATGGCATCCGCCTGTGGACAATCAGGTCGTCAGCTCAGAATTGGCTCGACACCTGAAGGAACCGATATCGTGCAGCTTGGTGCGAATCACTACGGTCACGGCGCCGCTTCCGGGGTAGGCGCCTTACGCGGGGCGAACACATGCTCCGGACCTGGGAAGCGACGGTGGCGGACGTCCCCTGCATAATCCAAAGCGGCCTGGATGACGGTCGGGGCGAGCTCGGCATAGCGGCGCACGAATTTCGGAGTGAAATCAGTGAAGAGACCAAGCATGTCATCAGTTACCAGCACTTGGCCGTCGCAGGCAAGGGATGCGCCTATGCCTATGGTCGGGACCGCCACTGCCGCCGTGATGCGGTTGGCCAATGGCTCCATCACGCCCTCGATCACCAACGCGAAAGCACCGGCGTCAGCGATGGCTTGAGCGTCGGCCAAAATGCGCTCGCCTTCGTCCACGCTACGGCCCCGCGCGCGGAAGCCGCCGAGCGTGTTGACCGATTGAGGGGTCAGCCCGACATGGCCCATAACCGGCACACCGCGCGCGGTCAGATAGGTGACGGTCTCGGCCATCTCAGTCCCGCCCTCAAGTTTCACAGCCGCACACCCCGTCTCCGCCAGAATTCGGGCGGCGTTGCCGAAGGCCTGCTGCGGCGACTCCTGATAACTGGCAAAGGGCAAGTCGACAACCACACAGGCCCGTGTCGAGCCGCGTACCACGGCTGCACCGTGCGCAATCATCATGTCAAGGGTCACGGGCAACGTGCTGTCGAAGCCGTAAAGTACCATGCCCAAGCTGTCGCCGACCAACAGCAGATCGACATGCGAGTCTAACAGCTTGGCGAGAGACGCCGAATAGGCCGTCAGACACACGATGGGCTCACCGCCTTTGCGCGCGGCTAGGGTGGTGATGGTGGCGCGCTGGGCCAAGGCTGTCACACTCATTGTTGCTCCTCATCAGATCCAGTCGCCATGGGGAAAAGCCGTGGGATCAGCGTGGCCGCCAAATCAAGCGGCGGCTTGGATGCGGGGACGACAACATGCAGCGGTGTCGACCAATCGGTCTGTTGTCGTTATCCCCCGAATACATAACAGTCTGGCAATAAAGATGCCGGCGCTCAATATTACAGCTGAATTAAAGGCCGGCAAGCGTGCGCTGGAGAAATAATGCTCTGCGCTTTGGGGGTATTTTCTCTGGATTGCCCCAAGTGTTCAGGCAGTGGCCAGGTCATGTTCGAACATTAAGAGCGCAAACGTTCAGCGCGTTCGATAGGTCCGGATGCCGCCCTTGTTGATCTCGGTCGCTAAGGTTCCATTCCGCACCATGTGGTTCAGGTGTGCCAACGCTTCTCCGACCGCAAAACCCAGCTGGTGAGAGTCCAACGTTCGATGGAAGATCACCGGAAGGACCTGAGCGCAGGTTAGCGCGACCGGACCGCAGGCTGCGGCAATGCGTGCGCATCGGTCGTCGTGGTGCGCGTCCAGTTGTTCGGCACGGTCGTGGAGGCCGTGGAACGGGCGGCGGTGAGACGGCAGGACAAGGACGTCTGGCGGGATCGTCTCCATCAGTTCGCGCAATGACCCTCGGTACAGCGAGAGCGGGTCGGCATTGGGCTGAGTCGCGAGCACACTGACGTTCGGGGAGATATGCTCCAACACCTGATCTGCGGCGAGGAACAGACGGTCGGCCTCGCACCACAGCATGGCTTGGTCCGGTGAATGGCCACCACCAGTCAAAATGCGCCAGTCACGCCCGCCCAGCCGCACTGCCTGCCCGGCAATGAGCGGTTCAAACGTGGGCGGAAGACCCGTAGTGTGGCTTAGGTACCGCTGTCCGCGCCCAAGCAGTCGGAGGACTGCTTCGTCGTCCAGACCACAAGACCGGTAGAAGCGCTCGAGACAATCGCTTCTTCCCACTTGCGGTTCCTGCAGTTGGACACGGGTGGTGAGAAATTCGGCTTGCGTCATGTAGACCTGTGGCGCGAAGCGTTCGTTCAACCAGCCGGTCATCCCGACGTGGTCGGGGTGGCAGTGGCTGACCACGATGCGGGTGATCGGCCGTCCGCCCAAGGCATCCTTGAGCACGGACGACCAGAGCGTCCGGCTGCGCTCATCACCCAAACCGGTGTCGAACAGCGTCCAACCACCCTCATCCTCCAACAGGTAAAGGTTCACGTGATCAAGCGCGTAGGGGAGAGGAAGGCGCAGCCATAGAATTCCGGGGGCGACTGTCACAGGTTCCCCAAAAGGCGGCGGTTCGACAATCGGGAAGCGAAGTGTCTCAGAAGGGGGCAATGGTTGATTATCCCTTGCAATGATTCAGGTGGCAGGCAGGTCATGGCCGTGACGTAAGAATGCTCATGGTCCTCATGAGCGGTGCGAAAAGACGGAGCAAAGTCTTGCCCGGGCAGACAACAGACCCAATCACCACCGTTCTCGCGGATGCGCCTGCTATAGAGAGGCTATGTACAAGGCCATTGCACAGGGTGCCCTCGAAGTGGCGGTGGTCAAAGTTGACGGTGCCATTCCAAAACATCCTGTCCCAACAACGTTCCGCCATCACACAATCAGTGCACACTCTGGTCGAAAGCCATTGGCGTAACCGGGACCTTGGCACGGCGCGCTCGAACTCCGAGTGCAATGATTGCGATGGCCGACAGCAGGCCCGGGGCCGCACTTGCTGTGAAGATCACCGGCATCGACCAGCCGACCGCGAGCATCAAGCCTCCCGCAACCGGCCCGATGATGGAACCGAAGCGTCCGATTCCGAGCGCCCAGCCGATGCCAGTGGCGAGCATGCTGCTGGGATACAGGCTGCTTGCCAGCGCATTGGCGCCGAATTGGGATCCCATGATGCAAAACCCGGCGACAAAGACGAGGGCAAACACTTGTTCCATGGAATGCTCACCCCCAAGGGCGCAAACGGCAAGCGCACCTCCAAGATAAGACGTTGTCAGGACTCGGTAAGGGCCAAATCTATCCATCAGCGGACCCAGCACGATACCACCGACGATCCCGCCGAAATTCAGCAAAACCGAAGCGACGATGGCGCGATCGAGCGGAATGCCGCTGCGTTGCAGAACGGACGGCAGCCAGTTGACAAGAAAGTAAAGGATCAGGAGGTTCATGAAGAACGCGATCCACAGAAGCAATGTCGTTCCGGTTCGCCCGTCGGCAAAGAGAGGACGCACCGCCATATCGCTGGGCGGCAGCCTGCCTCGCGACACGACGGACTCGAGATCGAGCTGCCGGTCGAAATTGGGGACGATCCGGCGGATGATCGCCGCGACCTCCTGGGAGCGTCCAGGCTTGCCGGCCAGAAACTGCACGGACTCTGGCAGCGCGACCACGAGGACCGGAACGAGCGCGAGCGGCAGCAGGCCGCCGCAGAGAAACACCCCTTTCCAGCCGAAGGCTCCAATGATCCACGTGCTCACGATCCCACCGATCATGGCGCCAAGCGGGTAGCCGCAGAACATGATCGTAACGAACATGGACCGATTGCGGCGGGGAGCATACTCTGACGTCAGTGTGATGATGTTGGGCAGCACGCCGCCAAGCCCGATGCCGGTGAGGAACCGATAGACCATCAGGTCGGGCAGGCCGTACGAGAAGGCGGTAGCCGTTGAGAATGCACCGAAAATCAGCGTGCAGGCGATGATGACCTTGCGACGGCCGAAGCGGTCCGCAATGGAACCGCAAACGAGCGCGCCGACTGCAAGCCCAAGCAACCCCACGCCGAACACGGAACCGAAAGTCGGCAATGGAATGTTCAGAGACGATGCGAGGATCGGAGCCACGAAGGCGACTGCTTGCGTATCAAAGCCATCAAGCACGGCGACAAGCGCGCAAATCAGCATGATCCTCAGCTGGTAGCGACTTAGGCGTGAGTTGTCTATAATGTCGGATACGGTGACAGAGGCCTGATGCATGTCTCGACCCTTCCCTGTGGCGTTTCCATTTTTATGTTGGGGTGTTTTGCTGGTGCGGCATTGCGCCCATGACCTTAGTCTTGGCTTTCAGGAACTAAGATCAAGGCAATGAAGGGAAATACTCTCGGCATGAGGACCCGCACCAGGTCTGCGGTTTTTATACAATCTTCACGAGAAGTTTTCCGAAGTTGCGCCCATCCAGAAGGCCGATAAAGGCCTCCGGTGCGTTCTCCAATCCTTCGACGATGTCGACCTTCCACGCCAGCTTGCCGGATGCGACGAGCGGTCGGGCGTAGGCGTTGTACTCAATGCGCAACCCGAAGAAGTCGGAGATGATGTAGCCGCGCACGGTCAGACGCTTCACCAGAATGTCGCGCATGAAGGGAGCGAACGGGGGACCGCCTGCTGCGGTTTCCTCGTCGTTGTAATGTGCGATAAGGCCGCAGACCGGAATGCGCGCGAAATCGTTGAGCAGCGGTCGCACGGCCGCCGCCACCGCCCCTCCGACATTCTCGAAGTATATGTCGACTCCGTCGGGGCAGGCGGCTGCAAGCTGTTCGGCGAAGTCCGGCGCCCGGTGGTCGACGGCGGCGTCATAGCCCAGGGTTTCGACGGCGAACGCGCATTTTTCCGCGCCGCCAGCGATTGCCACGGTGCGGCAGCCCTCGAGTTTCGCCAACTGGCCCACCATCGATCCGACCGCGCCGGTGGCGGCGGCGACCACCACCGTCTCGCCCGGCTTCGGCGCACCGATGACCTTCAGGCCCACATAGGCGGTGAATCCGGATATCCCGAGCGGCCCGAGGAATGCGGCCTCGGGAAGATCGCGCGTATCTATCCCACGAACGTTCGCACCCTGGGCGATGCTGTAATCCTGCCAGCCGCCGCCCTGCAGGGCTCCGCCGCCGACGATCACCGCATCGCCGGGCTTGAACGTCGGATCTCGGGATTCGACCACGTCGCCGAGCGCGGCGCCGACCATGACCGAACCGAGCTCCACCGGCTCCGAGTAGGAGCGTGCGGCGCTCATCCGAACCCGCATGTAGGGGTCGAGTGAAAGGAACCTGTGGCGGACCAGGATCTCTCCCGGTCCCGGCTCCATCGTCGCCTCGATGGTCTCGAAGCGGAAATCCGTAGGTTCCGGTCGGCTTTCCGGACGCCGGGCAAGCACCCATCGGCGATTGGTCACCATCGCTGCCCTCTCCTTCCCTCAACCTTTATGGACGTGTTCATCCCGAAAAGCCGCGGGCGGCGAGCCAGTCGGCGATGACCCGGCCGGCTTCGATCTGGCCGTTGGGGCGGCTCTTGTCCACCGGGCGGCCATGGTGGTTGCCATGGATACGGACGCGTTCGCGGTCCTGCGAACCGATGGACTCGAAGATGAAATCGGCTTCCGACGGGAAGACGCTGTTGTCGCCCGTGTATTCGATCATCAGCACCGGCTGCGTCAGATCGCCCGCGCATTTGCCGATGGAGGCGTTGGAGGCGTTCGCCGACCAGTTGGACAGCCAGCTCTCGGGGGTGCAAACGCGTGCGAAGCCGACGCTGCCAAAGTTCGACACGATCTGGTTGGCGCCCCAAAGCGTGCCGTAG
The DNA here is from genome assembly GCF_008364825.1 of Azospirillum sp. B21. Lineage (GTDB taxonomy): Bacteria > Pseudomonadota > Alphaproteobacteria > Azospirillales > Azospirillaceae > Azospirillum. Next base: position 118,607 of record NZ_VTTO01000015.1, on the reverse strand, counting down.
GCCCGTTCCGACGGTTCCAACGAGAGATCGAAGCACCGGGGGTCGGCATCGGTCCGCCAGACGGTGAAGATCGGGGAGTGGGCGGCAAGGATCGCGTCCTCGCGGCTGGGCGAGGCCTTGAGACGCGCCCGCGCTTCGGCCTTCCGTTTCAGCAGTGCGCGCGCATGGTTGTCGATCCGGGCGACACGCGCCTTCTGGGCCTCGCGGTAACGTTCGAGGAATTCCGGGGTGTAGGACGACGACCGTGGCGGCTCGGCAAACCCGTTCGCCGGATTGAAGGCGGATAGGCTCTCGTCCGTTACGAGCGGGTCGTTTTCGTCCACGACGGCGGGGTCGATGCAGCGGAGCAGCAATTCCCCCTGCCCAAGATGGGACGACACCAGGATCACCCCATCGGGAACCGGCATCGTCGCCTTTTCCAGGCCGGTCGGTTTGCCGCCGGGAGAGCGCGCAATCCGGGCTTCGGGCGCGCGGGCGGCCTGTTGGCAATAGAAGACCGCCAGGGGGCCGCCGCCGGAGGTTCCTTGCAAGATCGTGCGCGAGAAGCCCGCTTCTTCCCGCAGAAAACGCTGGCCCGCCGCCAGATCGAGGATGGCGCCCTCGTGCTCCAGCCTGATGTCGTTGCCCGGCGACCGCGGGCCCTGGATCCAGACCGCCACGCCCGCGTCGAGCAGATCGGGCACCAGATACTGCGTGGTGCTCAGCTCACGCGGGTGCATGGCGCAGACCACTGTGCGCTCGCCACCCCGACGGAAAAGATATCCGGTCACGTCGGCATTGTCTGCCGTGACGAGGGGATGCACGGTGAGCGTCGTGCCGGCCGGAAGCCGCGAGGCGTCCCATTGCGTGCCGCGAAGCCCTGCTGTGGTCACCGCGACGTTTCCGCCGGCGTTCGCCAGCCCATCCCGCTGCCCGCTCATGCCCGATGCTCCACCTGCCGCAGCACGTCCGGCATCGCCGGCGCGACCGCACGATATTCCTCGATCGCCCGACGCAAATGGTCGGGAACCGCTACGGTTTGGCGCCGGTCGGACGCAGACACACAGATCGACGTGGTTCGACCAACGAACACGGACGAGCCGTCGTCGACCCGCACCGCGTGGACGAGGACATCGATCGTGCTCTTGCGCGGCTCGCCCGCATAAACAACCATGTCGAACACGTCGCGGGGCCAAAGCGGACCGAGGAAGACAAGGCTGACGGCTTTTCCCGGCGTGGAGAAATCCTTTCCGTCGCTGGCCACCCCCAGCGCCTCTCCCAGACCGTGCTCACGAAAAATCCGCATCGCGGACGACATGTATTCGGTGTAATGGCCGGCATAGACGACACCGGCGGGATCGCACTCCACCCAGTCGACCACCCGCCGGACTGTGAAGGGAATGCGCGAGACGACGTATTCTCGCGCGATGAGTGGTTCGGCTACGGTCATGGACGCTCCTCTCGGTTCAGCGATCCCTGCAAGGGGGCGATGTGTTCGCGGTAGAAGTCGGGCACGTAGTCGCGCAGGCGGTTGTCGTCCACGCGCCCGGTGCGGGTCAGGAAATCACGGGTGAAGGCGACCACGCCAAGCCGCATGGCCGACTCGATGTCCTCATACCAATCGAAGCTGCGCACGGTCGCTGCGGTGAACAGGTCGCGGGTCGGCTTGCGGGTCGCGACGTAGCGTTCCAGCGCGGCCGCCACATTGTCCTCGCAGGCTTCCAGTGCCTGGCACAACGCCAAGGCATCATCCATGGCCAGCCGCGTGCCGGAGCCGATCGAGAAATGCGCCACGCGGAGCGCGTCGCCGAGCAGCACGGCGTTCCCTGCATGCCAACGCGTCGTCGTCAGCGCCTGGAACTGGCGCCACACGGATTTGTTCTCCACCAGCGGCGCGCCCTCGAGTTCTTCTTCGAAGATCCGCTCGATGCGCTTGCGGCGTTCGGCGTCGGGCAGATGCGCCAGGGTGGATTCCCACGTCGCCTCGTCACATTCCGCGACGAAGGTGCTCATTGCGTCCGTGTAGGCGTAGTAGTGGCCGATGAAGCGCCCGCCGTCCTGATGCTTGAAGGACAGCCCGTTCGGATTCAACGCTTTCGCGACCCCGTACCAGGCAAAGCGGTTGCCGAGCGTCCTCGTCCGAAGTCCCAGCTGTTCCGCCATGAGGCCACGGACAACCGAGTTCGCGCCGTCCGCGCCGACCACGAGGTCGAAATCCAGAAGGTCGGAAGGACTGGTGATCCGGCGTTCGTGGGCGACGACAATTCCGTGCTCGCGGCAGAGATCCTCCAGGATTTGGAGCAGCTCCAATCGGGCGATCGCGCCGCTCTTGGCGCCGTAGCGGAGCAGGATGCGCTCGCCGTCGAGGTTTATCATCTGCTCGTCGCTGAAGACCATGGCCGCGGCCAAGCGGTCGACGGCCTCAGGGTCTGCGGTGCGCAGCCGATCCTGCGCTGGGCCGGCGAGCGTGACGCCGAAGCCGTAGGTGGCGCCCGCGTGGTTCTGTTCGAAGACGGCGATCTCGTGCCACGGCGCCCGCCGCGCGAGCAGCCGGGCGAAGAAAAGCCCGCCCGGGCCGCCGCCGACAACGGCCACGCGCAGCTTGCGGGGCATCGCGGCGGTCATGGCGCGACCTCGGCCAGTCTGGGCGTTTCCACCGGCAACCCGACCGTGCGGAGCATGGCCCGCGCGGTGCATTCGGCCGTCGAGGTCACCGGCATGCGCGACAGGCGGCGCGCCTCGTCCAAGCTATCCAGCGACGGCATCTGGACACAGGCCGAAAGCACGGTGACGTCGGCCCCTGCGCCGCTCATTTCCCGCAGCGCCTCGAGCAGCCGGCTTCCTGGAATGCGACCCACGTCGAGATTGTTTGCCACCGAGAAGTTACGATAGTCGGCGACCTCGATGCCCTCCGCCTCCACATACTCGACCACGGTGCGAGCCAGTTCGTCGGAGTAGGGCATGATCAGGGCGGCCTTCCGGCAGCCCATGTGCCGCAATTCGGAGACGAGGGCTCCCGCCGAGGTGACGACGGGATAAGGCTGTCCTTCCTCGGCCGCGATACGCATCAGGTTTTTCTCCGACCTGCGGTGATAGCCCAGCCCCATCGCCATGATGGCAACGAGGCAGGCGTATCCGGCGACGTCGATCGGCGCGTCGGAGAGTTCGCGGGCACAGCGGTGCGAATCCGCGTCCATCGCCGCAAGCTCTTCCTTGCGCACATGCTTCATGCGCATCCGCGAGGAATGGAACGTGAAATCCAGTCCGTCGGTGTTCGCGGCATAGGCGCGGAGAAAGGCCGGGACCTCCGTTTCCATCGTGGTGTTCGAACTCGGAACGATCTGACCGATACGGATGGTGCGTCGTTTCATCACTGGATCCCTTCGAAATGTACCGCGCCCGTCCAGGGGACGACGTTGCCCGAACGGGAGGGGATGCGCCGCGTTACAGTGATTTGTTGGTTCCGATGACGACGACCTCGTCCCGGCCGAACGAGCGGATTTCGCCGTCAAGGCCTCCGGTGAAGATGCCGTACCAAATGGCCGGCTTCATCTTCATGGCCTTCCGGTTGAAGGTGATCGCGCCCGGCGCGTCAATCCGGAAATAGCCCTTGCGGCTTTCCGAAACGGTGCAGTCGGGATTCTTGAGGGCTTCCTCGACCATCGGCGCGAATTCAGGAACGTCCACGACGTAGATGGTGGGCATCACGCACCTCCGATGTAGGCTTCGACCAGCTTTGCCTTGCGGCGCCAGATCATGTCGATGTCGGTCATCGCCTGGCCTCCCGCGCGGGCGACATCCTCGATCTGCATGGCAGCTTCAAGCGTGAGGGCGGCATCCTTCGCATCGACGGGGTGGACGTCGCGCAGACGCAGCGTGATCTCCAGCGGATAGCCGTTCGGATCGAGGAAATAGATCGACTCCAGTGCCTCGTGCCGGGTGTATGGCGAGACGGTGATCCCCCTGGCTTCGAGTGTTTTCTTCCACAGCGTCAACTCGTCCATGGAATCGACGCCCCAAGCGGTGTGGGTGGCCGAATAGAAATGATGATCCTCGGGGATGTAGCGATCCGGCCGTTCGCTGCCGATATAATAGAAGAAGGCGATCGTTGCGCCTTTTCCGGCATCAAAGAAGAAATGCAGGAAATCGTGGTGGCCCGGCGGACCCCATCCGCGCGCGCTGATCGTATGAATCAGCGGCAATCCCAGAATGTCGCGGTAGAAGGTCACCGTCTCACGCAGCTTCCAGGTCGGGCGGGCGGTGTGGTCGACCCCGTTCAGCCGCAGCTGGACACCGTCGTCGCTGGCGCGCCGCAGTCTCGAAACGTCCACGTCCTGCGTGCGGTATGAGTGGTCTCCGGCGAAGGCCGTGTTGGAACGCGCCCCCTCGTGCAGTGCTTCGGGCATGGCTTACGGTTCCTGTTCGTGATTTGACGATAGTATCAAAATTTTGACGATTGCGCAAGTAGAGCGTTGGCGTTCGACTACGCCCTCTCTTCGGAAAGAATCCGCTTGATCTCCTCCCGCAGGAGGGGCTTCGAGATTTTTCCGGAAGAAGTCATTGGGAACGCATTCACTTCCTCGATCCGCTCCGGCCATTTGAATTTGGCAATTCCAGCCCGATCGAGATAAGCTCCCGCTTCAGATACCGTTGGTGCCTTCTCCCCGTTGTTCGGAATTATGAAGGCGCAGGTGCGTTCACCGAAAATTGGGTCGGGCATTGGAACAACGGCGATGGCGCCGATTGCAGGATGATCGATCAGAGCCTTCTCGACCTCCTGGCAGTTGATCTTCTCGCCGCCGCGGCTGACCACGTCCTTAACCCGGCCTTCAAAGGTGACGTAGCGCTGGCCGTCGATCCTGACGATGCGCATCAGGTCGCCCGATTTGCAGAATCCGTCCGGCGTGAATGCTTCCCGGTTTCGTTCCTCGGCGTCGAAATAGCCCCGGCAGGAACTCGGACCGCGGAAAACGAACTCGCCGAGTTGGCCCTCGGGAAGCTCCGCACCCGTTTCGGGATCGACGATCCGGTATTCGTCCGCCGGCCCCACCGGGCGGCCCACGGTGTTGTCGAGCACATCCTTCGGATCACCGATCCGCCCGTAGCAGATGATGCCCTCGGTCATGCCGTAGAGCGGAACGCCGAGCGCGCCCGTCAATTCCTCCACATGCCACGCAGACTCTGACACCGACATGCGAACATTCTCGAACCAGGACCGGTCGAGCAGCCCCTCCTTCTGCAAGGCGATCAGCGTCGGCAGAGGAATGCCCATCCAGTTCGGGCGCCGGGCCGCGATCGTCGCCGCGACCAGAGCCGGTTCGAGGCTGCGGGCGCAAACCACCTCGCCACCGCTGAAGAAGGCGGAGCCCCAGTAGCAGATGATCGGGGCGTTGTGCAGCATCGGAGCCGGCGAGAACGCCACCGTGTGTTCGTTCAGGCCATGAAAGTCGGCAACCGACTTGATCTGGTAGAGATACTCGTTGTGGAACCGCGGAATGATCTTGGGCACGCCACTGGTGCCACCGGAAAGCTGGAACACGGCGACCTGTCCCGGATCGGACGGCAGCGCCAGAAGACGCTCTCTCGCGTCCTTCGGATTCTGGCGGGCGGCCAGGTCCGCTGCGGATTTGACCGAGGGATCCCCGCCCGGAGCATCTCCACGCGCCACGATCGTCAACTCAAGGCTCGGCGCGACGGACCGCACCTCCCGCGAAAACGCGAGAAAGTCGAACTTCGCGTCGTCCGTATGAATGAAATGGGCGCGTGCGCCCGCGTGGCGGGACAGGTAGCCGATTTCGGCGGCACGGTGCGCGACCAGCGTGCAGATCGGAATCACCCCGGCCTTGAGGCAGGCGACAAAAGCCACGACCAGTTCGATGCTGTTGCCGACCTGGAAGGTCGCCCGATCGAGGGGCTTCAAGCCTGCATCGAGCAGTCCGGCCGCCAGGCAGTCGCTGCGCTCGTCCAACTCGCGGAAGGTCACCGTGTCCGTGGCGTTCGAGACGGCAACCCGGTCGGCAAACCGCGTGGCGATGCGGCGGAATGCCTGCGGCATGGTCTCGTCACCGAAGAGACCCATCGCCCGATATCGCGCGACATCCTCGGCCGATGGATACACCACGCCCGGCATGGGCTTGCTGACGTCCATGAATGTCCTCCCAAATTTGTCAGGATTGTTGGTGTCTTATACATTCATTGCCGTCAAAAAATCAACGGCCTTATCAAATTTTCCGGCGTCGTCGTTGGAGTCGCTGGTCAATCCTGCCGTCGCTTGCTACAAGCGCGGACGTGAACCGGCACGCCGGGCACGTTGACGGCAACCTTTCACAAGAAGCGGAACCGCATGAAATCGACGGACGACGCTGGTGGGAACGATCGCCGCAAAGTGCGGGTCGAACGCGCGCTGATCGAAAAAGCGTGCATTCTGTTTGCCGAGAAGGGCTATGCCGGCACGAGCCTCACCGACATTGCCGAGGCGGTCGGCCTGACGAGGGGGGCCGTGTACTATTACTTCAAGAACAAGGAGGCGTTGCTCGAAACGATCGTCGATGAGATGACGGTCGCTCCCCTCGCCGAAATCACGCTTTGGCGCTCGACGGCTTCCGGCACCGTGGCGGAAAGGCTGCACGCGTTCGTTGTGCAGCGTGTCAGGGACGTTCTTGCCCGGCAGACCGAAATGCGGATGATCGAGGTCACGGAGGCTGCCCTGCCTCCCGATCTTCTCGAACGGCATTCGCAAGCAAAGCGCCAGATCCTGGGGGAATACCGCAGCATCATCAAGGAGGGCATACTCACCGGTGAGTTTCGGCCCGTGGATGATCGCATCGCTGCGTTCGGCATGATCGGCCTCGTGAACTGGAGTGCGCATTGGTACAGCCCCGATCGGGGTCCCACGGTCGACGAGATCGCCAACCAGCTTGCCGAAATGGCCGTCAGGTCCGTCATCGGCGAAACCGGCCGCAAGGACAGGTTCAGCAACGCCCGCGACGCGATCGCGACCCTACGCGAGGATCTCGACCACCTGGAGAAGCTGGTGGATGACAAGGCCGACCGGCACAGCTGATCGTCGTCGGCGTCGGCGCCGCCGGCGACATCGGATGCAAGGCATGCCTCACGGCTTCAGGATAAGCTTGCCGGCGGTGCCCCGGCCAAGCATGCGTTTGAGCACCGAAGCGGCATCCGAAAGCGGATACTCGCCTTCGATCACCGGCTTGATCTTGCCGGCGCCATACCAGCCGATCAACTCGCTCATGTTGTCGGCATAGACGTCCGGCTCCTTTTCGGTGAAGGCACCCCAGAAGACACCCACGAGCGAGAAGCCTTTCACGAGCGCGAGGTTTACCGGGAACTTGGGGATCTCGCCCGAAGCAAAGCCGATCACCAGCAGGCGACCATTCCAGGCCATGGAGCGCGACAGCGCGTCGAAGGTCGCACCGCCCACCGGATCGAAGGCGACGTCGACGCCTTTGCCATCCGTCGCGGCTTTGAGGTTTTCGCGAAGATTGTCGTACCCGCACACATGGTCCGCTCCAGCGTCCAAAGCGATCCTCTGCTTCTCCGGCGATGACGCCACGCCGACGACGCGCGCGCCCATGGCCTTGCCGATCTGAAGTGCGGCCAAGCCGGTCAGACCCGATGCACCGAGCACGCACAATGTGTCGCCCGGCTGGAGCCGAGCCCTCTGCTTGAGCGCGTAGTGGGATGTTCCGTAACCGCACATGAGCGCGCAGGCATGCGCGGCCGGCATATCCTCCGACAGCTTCATCGCGGCCTTGGACGGAACGGCCACTTTCTCGGCATAGGTGCCATAGGGGCCGAGCGCGACCGCCCGGTCACCCGGCTTGAAGCCTTCGACTCCCTGTCCGACCGCAATGATCCTTCCGGCGACTTCCATGCCCGGAATGAAAGGGGTCTGTGGCCGGGCCTGGTACAATCCTTGGACGAGGAGCCCGTCCGGATAGTTGACTCCGATCGCCTCGGCCTCGATCAGCACCTGACCGGCCTCAACGTCCGGCTCAGGCCAGTCGGCGTAGTCAAGTTGATCGAGCGGGGCGAAATCTCGGGCGATAACAGCTTTCATATTTTGCGGCTTTCCAGTGATTGGCTTTGCTTCGGTGCGACCTTTGCGGCCGTGCAACCGTCCGGCATCGGCGGACAATAGGGCGACCGCGAATGGTTGACAAGATCGTCAGACGATTTTGTGTTGACTTTTCTGCCGGACGACGATGAAGTCAGGGGCAATGGCGGCGCTTTTGCAATCCGCGGGCAAGGGAGGAAGCAGTGCAGGCACATGATCCCGATGCTGTCCGATCAGAACAGACAGGCCGACCGAAGGAAGGCCCGGATGTCGCATCCTCGGCCCTGCAGGCATGGCTTGCTGCCAACGTTCCGGGTTTCGAGGGGGCCTTCGAGGCGCAACGCATCTCCGGCGGCCAGTCCAATCCGACGTACCGTCTGATCTCCAGATCCTGCCGATTGATCCTTCGTGCAAAGCCGGTCGGCCAAACACTACCGAGCGCGCATGCGGTCGATCGGGAGTTTCGCGTCCTGTCGGCTCTCGCCGGTACGACGGTACCGGTTCCGAAGGTCTACGCGCTGTGTGAGGACGATTCGATCATCGGCAGCATGTTCTACGTCATGGACGAGGTTCCCGGACGAACCTTCTGGGATCCCCGGCTGCCCGACCTGTCGTGCGACGAACGCACCTCGATCTTCAATGCCATGAACGCGACGGTCGCGGCCATCCACGCGCTCGACCCGGAAGCGATCGGGCTGGCGGACTATGGCCGCACCGGCTCCTATTTGGAGCGTCAGGTCTCCCGGTGGACGCGCCAGTATCGCGCCTCCGTCACCGGCGAGAACGAGCCGATGGAGCGGCTCATTGAATGGCTGCCGCGCAATCTGCCTCAACCGGGCCCGGTTCGGCTGATCCATGGCGACTTCCGTCTCGACAATCTGCTGATCGCCCCCGACCAGCCACGGATTGCTGCCGTGCTCGATTGGGAGCTTTCCACTCTCGGTGATCCCTTGGCCGACTTTGCCTATCACGCAATGAGCTGGCGGTTTCGGCCCGATCTGTACCGAGGGTTGGCCGGTGTTGACCTGAAGGCGCTCGGCATCCCTGAAGAACAGGAATACCTGCGTGATTACCTGCAGCGCACCGGCTTTGCCAGCCCCGAGTCCTGGGAATTCTACATCGTGCTCAGCATGTTCCGAATTGCCGCGATCATGCAGGGGGTCGCGCGCAGAGCCATAGACGGGACCGCATCGAACGCCGATGCGGCCGAAGTCGGAGCCAAGGCCATACCGATTTCCGCGATGGCCTGGTCAATCGCGAAAAACATGTAGGGAGTAGCCGACCGTGACAGAATTGAAGGACTTCCGCATCGGGGTCGTCGGCGCCGGACTTATGGGTGCCGAAATCGCCTTGGTCCATGCGCTGTCCGGCCACCAAGTCGTCTTGGCGGATCGTAACGAGCCGGCGCTGTCTGCGGCGATGGCGCGGCTCACCGGCATCTTCGACAAGGGAATTGCGCGCGGCTTCTATGAGAGTTCCCTAAAAGCGCCGACACTCACGGCGATCCGCACCACGACCGACCTTTCCGAATTGGCCGATAGCGACCTGGTCGTGGAGGCCGTTTTCGAAAAGGAGGAGATCAAGGCGGAAGTCATCTCCACGCTCGACGGCTGTCTCAAGCCCGGCGCCATCATCGCGACGAACACCTCGACCATTCCCATCACCGTTCTGGCCTCACATGTCGGCGAGGGACGGCAGCCGTATTTCATTGGGACACATTATTTTTCACCGGTCTCGCGCATGACGTTGGTCGAGGTCATCCCGGCGCTGCAAACCAGCGACGAAACCATCTCCACCACCCTGCGCCTGTGTCATGCGATCGGAAAGACCCCGGTCCGGATCAAGGACGTCACGGGTTTCGCCGTCAACCGGTTGCTGCACGTAATGTTGATCGAGGCCGTTCGGCTGGTGGAGGAGGGCGTGGCCAGCCCATCGGATATCGACCAGGCCTGCCGTCTTGGGCTCGGCCATCCGCTCGGGCCGTTCGAACTGATGGATGCGACGACGTCCAGCCTTTGTCTTCAAGTGCAGGACATCCTGTTCCAGGCCTACGGTGAACGCTTCCGTCCCCGTCCGCTCCTCAAACAGCGCGTCCAGGCAGGCTATGTCGGCGGTCGCGGCAAGAAGGGCTGGCGGGCGTAAGACCAATGGGCGCGAATGGCGGCATGCTGCGGCGCATTGTCCGTTGAAGCGGCGCGGATGCCAACGATCACATGAGGCTGACATGGACTTGGATGGCAGGATTGCTGTCGTTACCGGCGGCGCCAGTGGCATCGGCCGGGCGTTGTGCGAGGCGCTGGCGGCCGCGGGAGCGGCGAAGGTGATCGTCGCTGATCGCGATGCTGGGGGCGCGCGTTCGGTGGCCGAGGCAATCGGGGGCGGAAGCCGGGAATGCGACGTATCCGATCCGGCTGCGCTCGCGGCACTCATCGCAGAAACGGAAGAGAACGACGGCCCGATTGATCTGTTTTGCTCGAACGCCGGCGTTGCAACCGGCTTCGATCCCGCATTCGCCAATGCGGCGGGTGCCGCGCCGGAGGTCTGGCAGCAGGCCTGGAAGGTCAACGTGATGGCGCATGTCGAGGCGGCTCGCCTGCTCGTACCGCGCATGAAAGCGCGCGGCGGAGGCCATTTCCTGAACACCGTGTCGGCGGCCGGCTTGTTGTCGCAAGTGGGCAGTGCCGTCTACGCCACGACCAAGCACGCGGCGGTCGGCTTTGCCGAAAATCTGGCGTTTACTCATTTCGATGACGGTATCAGAGTTTCCATTCTTTGTCCGCAAGGTGTCGACACGCCGATGCTTCGTGGCCTCCCCGAGGGGCCGCAATCGAATGATGGAGTCCTCAGTGCGAAGGAGGTCGCGGCGGCGGCCCTTCAGGGAGTGAGGGAGGAACAGTTCCTCATTCTTCCGCATGCGAAGGTCGGCACCTATCTGCGCCACAAGGCGGATAATTACGATCGCTGGATCGCTGGTATGGCCAAGCTCCAGCGCAGCATGAAAAGAGGGACCGAGCCCTCCGCCGAATAAATTGGGCGAAACGACGCACCGGATTTTGAGGTGATGTGGTGGACGGCCCCACCGGTTCTGTCAGCCTTCGCGCCATTTTGCTCGGCGGCGCAGCGACTGGCGATCCATGTCCAGCGGCTCGCCACGCTGCGCGACGTCCCTTCCGTCGCGCAATTCATGGTGTCCGCCTGACCATCGGGTCGCCAGTTCAGACTGGGCCCGGCACCTGACGGAACCGGTCGATGGCGTCGCGGTCAGTCTGCCGCGCGTTCTTTCGCCAACGCCGTGATGCGGGCTATGTGATTGCGGGCTTCGCGCTCGGCCGCTTCGGCATCCCCGGCGAGAATCGCCCCCGCCACGGCCTTATAGTCGCGGAACCGCTCTCGGAGCGTCTGCTGGACGGAACTGCGGATCAAATTGACTTGGATGCTGGGAACAATCCGCTGCAGTTCGCGATTGCCGGAAATCCGGTTGATGGTTCCGTAGAAGGCATCGCGCGCGCTGATCTGCGAATAGTCGTCCGGCCCGTTTTCAAAACGGCGGAGCTTCTCCCAGGCGGCAACGAAGGCGTCGCGGTTGCCGGGTTGATCGATGCGCTGAGCGGCCAGCCGGCTGGCCAGCCCGTTGCACACCTCCAGCAACTGCAACGCGCCGACAACCTCTTCCGTGCTCAGGCGCCGGATGGAGGCGCCCCGATAGGGGAGGACTTCGACAACACCTTCCGCCGCAAGACGTGAAATGCATTCGCGGACGGTCGGCCGGCTGACGCCGAATTGAGCGATCAGATCGGTTTCGACGAGCCGCTGGCCAGGCGCGAAAAGTCCCTCGTGAAGGCCGCGCAATATGGAACGCCGCAGCTGTCCGGCGGCGCTTGGCGCGTGCGCGGAACCGCGCTCGTCCTCGAACTCGGACGTCGTATCGGTGTTCGGACGTTGACGCTCAGCCACGGTAATCCCCTCTCGATCGCATGCCAGAACTAAGTCGATTCGCGCCTCAGCGTCAAGATCGATTGTCAGACGATCTTGCCAGATAATATCGTTTGCCCTACAATGGGGTCTCAAATCCAAACGAGGACAAGGCATGATTCCGTATAAATCCGAGCGGGTTCGCGACTATGAGCACCGGCTTCTCGCGTTCATGGAGGAGCATATCTACCCCAATGAAGCACGGTACTACCGTGAAGCCGAAGAATTGGGGCCTTGGAAGGTCTTTCCGGTCATTGAGGAACTGAAGCCCAAGGCCCGGGCGGCTGGCCTGTGGAACTTGTTCCTGCCGGAGTCGGAGTACGGCGCCGGCCTGAACAACGTCGAATACGCGCCATTGTGTGAGATCATGGGCCGGTCGCATCTGGCGCCGGAGGTGTTCAATTGCAACGCGCCCGATACCGGCAACATGGAAGTGCTGGTGCGCTATGGCACCGAAGAACAGAAGGAACGTTGGCTGAAGCCGCTCCTCGCGGGCGAAATCCGCTCCAGCTTCGCCATGACCGAACCTGACGTCGCCTCTTCGGACGCCAAGAACATCCGGAGCGCGATAACCCGCGACGGCGACGAATACGTCCTCAACGGGCGGAAATGGTACACGACGGGCGCCACCGATCCACGGTGCAAGATCCTGATCTTCATGGGAAAATCAGGGGATGGGCTGGATCGGGACGCGCCCCAGTCCATGATCCTCGTGCCCAAGGACACCCCCGGCGTGACCGTCGAGCGCGCACTCCCGGTGTTCGGCTACTATGGCATGCCGGATCGCGCTTCGGAGGTTCGGTTCGAGAACGTGCGTGTGCCCGCCTCCAACATGCTGCTGGGCGAGGGACGCGGTTTCGAGATCGCCCAGGGCCGCCTCGGACCTGGGCGTATCCATCACTGCATGCGCCTGATCGGGCTTGCCGAAAGGGCGCTTGCCAAGATGTGCCGCCGTACCAGCGAACGGGTGACCTTCGGCAAGCCCGTCGCGGAACAGTCGGTGACCCGCGAGCGGATCGCGGAGGCGCGCATCATGATCGAACAGGCACGCCTCCTGACGCTGAAGGCTGCGCACATGATGGACACCGTCGGCAACAAGGAAGCGCGGGCGGAGATCGCCATGATCAAGATTGCCGTACCCAACATGGCGTGCAAGGTGACGGACTGGGCGATCCAGGCGTTCGGTGGCGGCGGAACCGGCAATGACTTTGGCCTTGCCGCCGCCTATGCAACCGCGCGTTTCCTGCGGCTCGCCGATGGACCTGACGAGGTGCACCGCGACCAGCTCGCCCGGCTGGAGTTCAAGTGGCAAAGCGCTCGCGGCAATCAGGGCGGCATCGGAAACTGGCAACCGGCGACCTCCGCAACCGCCTTGGGCGCCATCTGAACCCTCGGCGGACCACACCAAGCCAAATCACCGCACCGGAAATGCCGGAGCGCCGCCTTCTCCTCTTCCCGGACCAGACCACCGAAGGCCGGATATCCGGCTCGTCGGCAATGCGCACCAACGGGCGGCCACCGGGAATGTGACGGTGCCGCCCGGCTGCCGCCGCGTTGGCTCGACAAGATTCTTGAAGTGATCGCTCGTTTATACGTACTGTGCTTTCATGAGCACGACCAAGAAACCGGTCCAGCGCGGCCGTCCGGTGAACGAACAGGCCCGGCAAGAACGGATGACCCAGATTCTTGACGGGGCACGCGCATGCTTCATCGCGCGCGGCTTTCATGCCTCATCGACAGCCGAGATCAGCGCGGCTGCAGGCGTTAGCGTCGCCAACATCTATCAATACTACCCGAACAAAGAGGCGCTCATCATCGCTTTGATCGAGGCGGACCTAAAGCGGCACCATGATATGATCGTCCGGTTCTGGGCGAACGATCTGAGCGTGACGGCCGTCAAGGCGACCTTGAGCGACCTCTTCCTGACGAAGGAAGGGCATGACCTTGCGGTTCTGCGGGCTGAGATCGCGAGCGAGGGTGCCCGGAACCCGGATGTCGCCGCCATGCTCCGCCGCTCCGAGGCTGGCCTCATCCAAGTTCTGCAACGCAGCATCCTCGCAGCCCGGGATGAAGGGCGCGTGCCCCTCCACATCGATCCGATCGCCGTTGGCGAGCGCTTGTCCCTGGCTTTCGAGGGCATCATGCGCCTTTACGTCTTCTCCCCGTCCGACGGTGCGATCCTCCTCGATCGCTATTATAGCCAAGTCGCCGACAGCTTGCACCTGAAGGCCTGAACCGATACCGACCATGCCTCATTTCGGCGGTCGAAAACCCGTTGACAATATATAAATGAGGCCTCACATATATTGACGTAGCTGACGCTGCGGCGGCCGGAAGCTTCCGACGCCCCTCCCGTAGCAGCCTGAAGGTCATGCCGGATCCCGCTCACGGCCTGATCCCATCTCTCGACGGCAGCGGGCACCCAGATGGAACGAAGCCATGACACAGCATTTTACGACCACGCCCGATCCGCGCCTGAACTGGATCAATGGCGCTTGGAATGGCGGCGGAACGGTTCGCGAATCGATCAGCCCTTCGACCGGCGAGGTGCTCGGCACCTACACCGATATCGGTGCCGACGAGGCGCGACAGGCGATTGACGCCGCCCGGACGGTGTTCGATACGACCGCTTGGTCGCAAGACCGGGGTCTCCGCTCCCGCGCACTCTTTGAACTGGCAGACCGCATCGAGGCGCATGGGCCTGAGATTGCGCGCATGCTCAGCCGCGAGGGGGGCAAGCTCCTTGCCCAAACGCAATGGGAACTGCAAGGATCGGCCGAATGGCTCCGCTATTCAGCCGCGACCGCCATGCTTCAGACGGCCGGCCGGGCGCTTGAATCGGCTCCGGGCGTGCACTTCCGATCCACCCCCGAGCCGATGGGCGTGGTCGGAGTGATCTCCCCCTGGAACTCACCGATCATCCTCTCCATTCGTGCCATGGGCCCGGCCCTTGCCGCGGGATGCACCGTCGTGCTCAAGATGCCACACCAGACCGCACTGACCAATGCGTTGTTCGCCGAGGCCGTGGCCGCAACAAAGCTTCTCCCACCCGGCGCATTGAATATCATCACCGAAAGCGGAAGCATCGGCGCGGCCATGCTCGTGGACTCACCCGACGTCAACGCAATCAGCTACACGGGCAGCACCAAGGTCGGGCGGATGATCGCCGAGAACGGCGCCAAGACGCTGAAGCGCCTCAACCTCGAACTGGGCGGCAAAACTCCGCTGGTGGTCTTCGACGATGCGGACCTCAGCGTCGTCGTCCCGCAAATTGTAACGGCTCTGGTTGTGATGAACGGGCAGTTCTGCTGCACGGGGTCGCGTGTTCTCGTTCAGCGCGGCATCGCCGACGCCCTCCGGGCGGCGTTGATCGAGGCCTACGAGAACGTCCGGCTCGGCCAGAGCGAGGATCCCGACGCCCAGCTCGGGCCATTGATCGACAAGGCGAGCGTCGGGCGGGTCGATGCTCTCGTCGCCGAAGCGGAATCCTCCGCGACGATCCTTGTGCGCGGCGGGCCGGTCACGGAGGGGCCGCTGGCGAGCGGCGCGTTCTACAGGCCGAGCCTGATCGAGGTGCAGCCACTCGATTCCTTCATCATTCAAAACGAACTCTTCGGACCGGTGCAGACCCTCGAGTTGTTTGAGGACGAAGCCGACGCGATCTACCGCACCAATGCGACGGAATTCGGCCTCGCGGCGTCCATCTTCACCGCAGACGCCGCTCGCGCCCGTCGCGTCGGTAAGGCCATTCAGGCGGGCACCATTTGGATGAACTGCTGGGGTGTGATCTCCGAGCACTTCGAGGAGAGCGGCTTCAAGCAGAGCGGCATGGGTGTCCTGTGCGGTCCTCGCGCCATTGAACAGTTCCAGGAGATCAAGGTGTACGCGTCCGTCGACGCGGCGCCGGCTGCTTAATCGCTATCAAACCTTACGGCGAGCCGCGAACGCCGGCGTGTTGCAGGGATAGCCGGAGTTGCCGCACTGGGGAGCGTTGGTGCAAGGAGGCGGGTGCCCGGCCTCTTGGCCCTCTTCGTCTGAGGTCCGGGGAGCCGCCCGCCAGCCGGCGATCGCCGCCTCATCGACCCAAGAGGTCAGGCTGCCGCGTCGGCGCAGACCCGACTCATAGGAGGACCAATTCGTCACCTTGAACGTCATCTTGGGGATGCGGTGGCGGCGGGCGCTTACGGTGTTCTGGTTTCGCTATTCTTCTTCGCTCGATCCTTCTTCGCTTGATCGTGATGCCATTTGATGGCGAAGAACATTCCCGTGCCTAACACGATAATCTTGAACGGAAAGAAGACCAAAGGGAACCAATCGTACATTTTGAATATCTCCAAGCTATGACACGATCATATCGTCAGGGGAGTCTGACGGCAGTCAGGTCGAGCGCGTGTCTTTGCCTGCGGGCGGGGCCACAGGCGGCTGGGTTGGCGCGGCTGTACCGAAACGGGCTTCCTCGGCGTTGTAGAAGTACTGGCTGGCCACCAGCCAACCCTTCAACGGCCGCAAGGGCGGAATACAGGTCAGCAACAGGAACGGCAAGGTCGTGGCGAGGTGTACCCAGTAAGGGGCCTCGAACTTAGCCTCTATCCAGAGCGCCAGGATGACCGTGGGAATGCAGGCGAAGCAGATGACGAAGAAGGCGGGGCCGTCAGCCGGATCGGCGTAGGAGTAGTCCAGACCACAGACCTCGCAGTGGGAGCGTAGCGTCAGGAAGCCACTGAACAGATGACCCAGGCCGCAGCGTGGGCAGCGACCACGCAGGCCAGTGCTGAAAGGGGGAAGAGGCGGCCACTCCTGTTCGGATGACATCGCGTGTTCCTTCGGGAGGCAATGGCAGACAATGCCTGCATGCAATATGAAATTGTATGCTCCGCTGTGGCCTACAATGTCAACCTGAATGCATGCAATATGCCGGCGGAATTCATACGACCATGGAAGACATGGCAGGTGCCTCGGCCAGAAGGTCGGCCACTTGCCGCAATGCCTCGCGCAGATCCTGGCGGTCCTTCGGGGCGCCGAGCGCGACACCGACAGCCTCCGGCAGCGTCGACACGGCAAAGGCATCGCTGCCGACGATACCGATCCCCGTCCCACGCAAGCGCATGATGAACTCACCGCGGGTCCACTCGTTAGGCAACCTTAGATGTTTAGTCCCGGCATTTGATGGTGCATTCTACCCGCAGGAATGGAGGGATGCACTATGGGCTAAGTACTCCATGGGAGCGCCACGACGACAGAGGCGATCCGTCGAGCGATACAACATAGTCAAGAGAGCCTGAGGGTTCTGGCCAAACGCTATGGGATCAACCCGAAGACGGTTGCCAAGTGGAAAGCGCGGCCCACGGTAACCGACAAGAAGACCGGTCCCAAGGCACCTCGTTCGACGGTGCTGCCGGTGGAAGAAGAGGCAGTCATCGTCGCTTTCCGGCGCTATACCCTGCTGCCGCTCGATGACTGCCTCTATGCCCTGCAGCCGACAATCCCCCACCTGACCCGGTCATCACTGCATCGATGCTTGCAGCGCCATGGCATTGCCCGCCTGCCTGATGTCGAAGGAGACAAGCCGGTCCGCAGGAAGTTCAAGGCCTATCCCATCGGCTTCTTCCATATCGACATCGCCGAGGTTCGGACCGAACAGAGCAAGTTGCACATGTTCGTCGCCATTGATCGAACGTCGAAGTTCGCCTTCGTCGAACTGCATGAGACGGCGACGACAGCGACCTCCAAAGACTTCCTGCTGCGCCTGATCGCCGCTGTCCCCTACAAGATCCACACGGTGCTCACCGACAACGGCATCCAGTTCACCACACCGGGCGGCGGCGGATCGGCCGTCCCCCTGATCAAGGAAGCCATCGCCAAGGGCGAGCGCTTCCGGGCTCATGCCTTCGAACTTGCCTGTGCGCGCCATGGCATCGATCACCGCACGACCAAGCCCAAGCACCCGTGGACCAATGGCCAGGTCGAGCGCATGAACCGAACCCTCAAGGACGCCACGGTCAAGCGCTTCTACTACGAAAGCCACGACCAATTCCGGCAACATCTCACCGACTTCGTGGCGGCCTACAACTTCGCACGCAGGCTCAAGACCCTGAAGGGGCTGACACCATACGAGTTCGTCTGCAGAGCTTGGGAGAAGGACCCCTCCAGCTTCACCCAAAATCCGCACCATCAAATGCCGGGACTAAACATCTAAGGCGGTTCAGAAGGCCGAGACTGGGAGGTGCTGGTCTCCCACAAGTCGGAGCAGCCCAGAGACATCATATGGTTGCGGTTGTGCGGTTGACCGGCTATTCGGTGGTTGCGTCTCTTATCAAGCGCATCGGCCGCGATAGCACGTCCGCCACCCCTCTTCGGTCGGACAGTCGCTGGGATAGGACTTCGATGGCCATCCTCTCCGGCAGGCATTGGGAAAACTTCAGATCCCGGACCAAGCCGGCATCGGCGACGGCTTCCAGCTGCGTCTGCGAAATACCGGCCACCTTACGCTGCAAGACCGACGCTTCTGCGGCATCGGTTTGGATGGATAAGTCATCATGGCCACGGGTCGCAAGACCCGAGGAGGCAAGCGCATGTGTCAGCATGGCATTCGCCCGCCCGCCTGCAAAGGTCCACCAACGCATCCGACCGGTTCCATCCGATACCAGCGGCAGCGAGGCGCCGTCGCAGAAGGCATAGCTTTCCTGCAACGACTCCAGGCAGGCCGCTCCCCGCTTCGACAGCCGGGATGGAACGTCTCCGCTGGTCACCACCCGTTCCATGGCTCGACAGAGTGCGAAGCCGAGGCTGTGGGTGCCGCCCATCCAGCGCGAACGTCCCACGTCCGCTGACGGTTCGACAAGAACGAGTCTGCGCGTCCAGTCCACGTCGACGACCTGCCAGCTTCTGCCAGCAAGCAACAGTGTCGTCGGGCGGCCATCGGTTTGTTGCAGGCTGGTGGGGTCGACCTGTCCGACCTCGACGCCGCCGTATC
The DNA here is from genome assembly GCF_008364825.1 of Azospirillum sp. B21. GTDB lineage: Bacteria > Pseudomonadota > Alphaproteobacteria > Azospirillales > Azospirillaceae > Azospirillum. The sequence goes on along the minus strand of NZ_VTTO01000015.1, from coordinate 99,606 downwards.
GCACCGAAAGGAGCAGCGGAGTCGTGAAGGCCGCCATCAATTCCATGAAGTTTCTGCGGCCGAATTCGCGCTCACCCTTGGGACCCATCCCCAGAATGCCGCCATCTTGCGCCAAGATGCCGGAATCGAGCATATGGGCGACGATGCTGCCTGCCCGATCGGCAACCAGCTTTCCGAACACGCGGCCTAGACTGTCCTGCCATCCTCCCGTCTCAAGGCCGCGCTCCTGCAGGATCATCGCCATGACCTGCTGCGCGAACAGATGGAGGGGGGCTGCAGGCGGCTCCACGGGTTCGACCCATCCGTCCCCCCACAGGCGCAGGATGCCGGCTGCTTGGAGAAATGCGCCCTCGGACGTCGCAAGGAACAGGCAGTTGCGCGTCGTGCCGGCGCGGCGTCCGGTTCGCCCCATGCGCTGGAGAAAGGACGATACGCTGGACGGGGCGTCGAGCTGGATCACCCGATCGAGGTCTCCGACGTCGATCCCCAATTCCAAAGTGCTTGTGGCGACGATGACGCAGTCGTCGCCGGTGGCGAACGCCTCTTCCGACCGACGACGCTCATCGATGCCCAACGAGCTGTGCGAAACGAAGGTCCGTACTCCCGCAGTCCGCAGGAGCGAGCCTAGCCGCTCAACCTTGCTTCGGCTGTCGCAGAAGACGAGGCGCTTTTCGCCGCGATGGAGCCGCGAGAGCACGATCGACGCATTCTCCAGCGACCCGACATGGTCCAGCATGACGTCGCCACCGGCCGGCGGTGCCGGCTGGCCGACGACGGTGCCGCCTTCGCCACAGGTCAGCCAATCGAGCAGATCCTCCGGATTTCCGACGGTCGCGGAAAGGCCGATCCGCTGGATCGGATGGCCGGTGACGCGGGCGAGCCTTTCGGCGACGGCGAGCAGATGCCAGCTGCGATCGTCACCGGCGAAGGCGTGCAATTCGTCGACGACCAGGGTGCGCAGGCCGGCGAACAACACACGATGATCCACGCGCCGGGAAATCAGGACGGCTTCGAGCGACTCCGGCGTGGTCAGCAGAATATCCGGCGGCTGTCGCAGAATGCGGCTGCGGTCGCCCGCACCGACATCACCATGCCAGAGGCCAACACTCCTCCCCACCAGCCCGGCATAATGCCGCAGCCGGGGTTCTAGGTTGTTGAGCAGGGCCCGCAGCGGACAGACATACAGCACGGAAAGGCCGTCCCACCGCTCGGTCAGCATTCGCGACAGGACGGGAAAAGCCGCGGCTTCGGTCTTGCCGCCGGCCGTAGGTGCCAGCAGCAGCGCGTTGCGACCGTCCAGGATCGGATCGATGGCCTGGAGCTGGGTCGGCCGCAGGGTGGACCAGCCAAGCGAATTGACGATGTGGTGCTGAAGTGCCGGATGGAAGCGGTCGAAGGGACTCACAGTTCCAACTCGACGTCGTCCACGGACCCGGCCGCCATTCCGGCCCGTTCGGCCGCCGTCATCTCCGTCGGCGTCACGGTCAGCGCGTAATGTCTGCGAGGATCGAAATCGTCGAACTGGTCGATACGGTCCAGTACGTCGCCGACCAGCTTCTTCAGGAAAAGCCGTGGAGCGACGCCGACCCGCCCGCCGAGTTGCCCGGTCAGCGCCTGTGCGAGGTCGCGGACATAGGTGTCGTCGGCCAGTTCGCACAACCGCTCCGCATTGGAGGATCCCTCGGCATAGATGTCTCGGACCTTCGCGCCCAGCCGGCCGAGAAGGTCCAGGTCGAAGCCCGGCAGGCGGATCTGGACGGCCCGTGGATTGTCGAACCGGGCGTCGGTCCCGAAATCGACATGGAGACGCTGGGCGAGCGGAGGCAACCGCTGGACGCCCTGCGGGCCGTCGTAAAATGGGGGCGTACCGGTCGTCACGACGAACAATCCCGGGAACCGGCCGGCGTCGATTTCATCCACCAGCTGACGCAGCGCGTTCAGCCCCTTCTCGCGGGTGTCGGTGCGCATCCGCTGAAGCGTCTCCACCTCGTCCAGCACCAGCAGCAATCCGGCATAGCCGGAATCGCGGAGGATGGTCAGCAGCCCGGCCAGGAAGTTTGTGGCGCCGAAATGGTCGATTTCCCCTTTGATGCCGGCCGTACGCTTCACCGATGCCGCGATGTTCGGCTGCCCGCCCAGCCAACCGAGCAAGCCGTCGGCCAACCCCTGATCCTCGGCCACCAAGGCCTGCCGGTAGGCCCTCAGCACGGCCGAGAAGGCAGGTGCCTGCCGCGTCACCGCCGCCAGCCGCTGCTCCAGCAGCGCGTCCGTACGGGCGACCAGCGCTTCGGCATCGGCCGGATCGAGGTCGCCTTCCGCCAGCACGTCCTCTTCCAGCGTATAGAACCAGCCGTCGATTACGTTGCGAAGCGCCCCCTCGCTCGCGTCCTGGGTGGCCAGCCGTTCGGTCATCCGTCGGTAAACGGTTTCCATCCGGTGAAGGGGGGTTTCCGTTTCCGAGATTTGCACCTCGCTGGTGGCGAAACCCCGGCTGCGCGCCCTCTCCTGAAGCCAGCGGCCGAAGAATGTCTTTCCGCTGCCATATTCGCCGCGGATCGCCTTGAATGCGCCGCGGCCGGCCGAGACCCCATTCAGGTCGTCGTCCAGAGCGGGAGCAAAGCGTTCGATGCCGACTGCAAGGACGTCCAGACCGGAGCGGGGAACCGTGCCTCGCCGCAATGCGTCGATGATTTCCGACCGCCTGTGCGGACTCAGCATGACAGTCGCCTCATTGCTTGAGTTCGAATTGCGTGTCGAGAAGCGCGCGGTTCAAGGTCACCGTGCCGGATGAGTCCTCGACCCCCAGCACCTGCACCTGATCCACATTCAAGACCCGACGTGCGGCCATGACCAACGACCCCAGACGGACTTGGGCAACGCCCAGCCGTTGGGCCAGCGCGACGCGGCTCAGCTTTCCACCGCGCTGCGACAGCGCGTCCAGGATCGCACGGATGTCGTCGTCTTTCGGCGCACCGCGGCCGGCAAGCTGCTTTTGCGCCGCATAGACCGGCGATGCCAGCAAGCGGGTGATCCAGTCGGAAGTGGGCGCTGGTGTCGCCGGCTGCGCCGGCACCATGTCGAACAGCGACGGCTGTGTGGTTGATCGCTTGCGAGCCGGCGGCGCTTGCGGACCAGGACGCGCGGGTGCGGTGGCGACCGGCATGGGTGGGGGCAGCGCCTCCCACCAATCCGGCTGAACCGGCGGCGCCAGTCGCCAGCCGTCGGGAAACACGCCCGCCGACAATACGGTCAGGGGGACCAGCACCTCCTGCGGGCTCGCTCCTCCGTGATAGCCGTTCTTCCGTCCGCAGTAGCGTATGGTTTCGCTCCAGGGCAGCACGATGCCGTTCTCGCCGCTCGGCGACAGGGTTCTGCCCTTGGAAAATGCCAACTCCCCCACTGCGGCCGGGACCGTGCCGGCTCGCCAGCGACCGTCATCGGCCTTCGTCATCTGCGTCGTGGCTTCCTCGACCAGATGGCCGTGGTCGGCGGTAAGCACAACCACCCGGCCGGCATTGCGGGCTTCATGCAGGATTGGACGCAGCAGATGCAGATCGTCCAATGACCAGCGCTGGCGCAGTTGCTCCGGTCCATCCAGATGATCGTCGATGGCGTTGTGGACGACGGCCACGATCCGCCGATCGGGGGTGCCGATTGCTTCGCGGACCAAGGGGGCCAAACTGCCGCCTTCGCTGAGGTCGCCTTTATGGAACAGGATCGGCGGGAGGCCGGCCTTGCCGACCGTCCGAAGGGCGGCATGTTCGGCAAAACCTTTGCTCTCGGTGGACTGGGAGCCGCAAGCCGGGCGTCCGCACAGGAGGCTTGCCCGCGACACGGTGGTGACGGTGGGAAGCATGGCGACGGCCGAGGCCGGTTCCGTCGCTTCCGTCGGCCACAACTCGCTCCACCCCGTGTTCATGAAATCGGGCAGCAGTTCGCGGTAGACGGCATGACTCATTCCATCCATCACCAGCAGCAGCACGGGGGCGCTGGCCGCCAGCGGAGCCACGACCTCCTCAAGCACCCGTTCGACCGGAAGCACGGGCCAAGTGGCCGCCGGTGCGGCGTTCCAGTTCCGCAGCAAGTTGGCAAAGCGTTCATTCTGCGTCTCACGGCAATTCCGCACCGCTGCGGCGAGGCTGGAATAAGCCGCCGACAGGTCGGCCATCTCGTCGCCTCCCGCCAAGAACCGGCGGGCCAGATCGACGAACGCTCCGTCGCGGGCATAGTCGAGGACGCCGTCGGCGAAGGACTGAGGTGCGGATCGGGCGGTCACGAGCCAGCGCACCAGACGCAGGGCCATAGCCACCTTCTCCGCCCGTCCCCTCTGGTCTGATGCCTGATCGTGGGAGGCGACACGGGCGGCAGCGGATTCCAGCGCCTGGAGGGCAGCGGCATCGGGAAGGGATGGAAGCGCCCGCGTCAGCTCATCGGCGAAGGCGCGCAGGCGAGCCTGGAAGCCGGCCAGCAGGACCGGACTGGTTATGGCAAATCCCCCGGCGTGGACCTGCTCGAGGAGGGCATCCGCACGCTCCAGCAGCCTGCGCCGCGTGGCTTGATCGAGCGGACGGAGGGCGCCTGCCGCCGCCGCCGCCCACGCCTTGCCATGATCGGCCGCGATCCGTCGCCCACCCACGAACGGTTCAAGCCGTACGGCGGCGGCGGTCAACTCGCTGAGGTGCCAGGACGTTCCGAAGACGACCCCGGCGACAAGTCCCAGCGGCAGTGCGTCGGCACCGAAACCGCTGTCGATGCATGCGGTCACCAAGCTGCCTGCCGGGCCGGCGGCCTCCGACAGCCACGAGGCGATCCCGTTGCGCGCCGTCGGAGGCAGCGACGTGAACCGGGCCAGCGCTCCGTCGCCGATGCTCCAGCGCAGCAGGGCTTCCGCGTCGGGCCGTGCGAAGGGCAGGCCCAGCAGCCGGTCCAGCAGGTTCGCCCATGCCGTATCGGCATCGAGCAGCCCGCCCGGCACCGGCGGATAGGGGCCGCGATGGGCGTGTTCCAACAGCAATTCGGCCAGCCAGGGCTTGCCGGAAATCCGGGGGTCGATGTTGCGGGCCTGGAAAGCCTCCCGCACCATCTCCCATGCCTCGACGGTCAGCAGCCGTGCCTTTACAAGGCGGGCCACGACATCATCGCCGAGCATCTCGGAGGAAAGGTTGGTCAGCAGCACGACGCCGGTGTCGCCGTCACGTTCGGTCAGGGCTTGACGGGCCGCAAGGGAGGATTCGCACCAGACGAGAGTGTAGGCCTGGCCGGCGCAGTCCAGCCGCTCCGGCCAAGCCTGACGGTTCGGTGAACGGATGCCGAGCGCCCGGACCTGGGGGTCGTGCCTGACGACAGCCTCGACCTGGGCACGGATTTGTGCGGTCGTCGGTGCCAGCAACGTCACGGGCGCCTGCCCTTCCTGACGATTTTCCAGGACAGGTTCAGTCGATAGTCCGGATGCCCGGCCAGTTCCCGCTTCAGCCGGTCGAGCAGGTCGGCGGCCTCGCCGGACGACAGGTTGCGCCGGTCGTCGACCGTGATCACCACGTCGTCGGGCTCGACCAGCGGCTCGACCGGGGCGGCGATGTGCGGAATCGTGACCGGTTCCTCGCTGAAGCCAATGCCCGGCCGCGTCGTCGGAGTCGGCGGCGGCGCCGGTTGAGCGGGGGCCGTGTCGGTCAGCAGCTTCAGCGCGCGCCCATGCAGATCGTCGAGCGACGGCTTGAGCAAGACGGCGCGCTCGTCCATCGACAGGGTTTGGCCGATGCGGTCGAGGATAGATGCCGCGGCGGCCTGCCGGTGGTCGGCCAGTTGCCGAAGCGTCTCGAACACCTTCCAACTGGAGTCGCGAAGGGCCAACCCGACCTCGCCGGCGGAGGTCAGGGTCTTCGCGACGTCGGTCTCGGTGGTCCGCAACTCCGCGCCGGCCAGCGAGGTGATGACCTTTTCCGAGGTTGCCGCACCGATGGCGACCAGCATCGCCTGCGCGGAGCGGGCGGTGGTCATCCGGTTGGCGTCGTCGGCGTCGATCCCGAGCGCCGCCAGCCTGTGGCCGAGGTCGCGGACCAAGGCATCCAGCTTGGGACGCAGGTCGGCCGCGCGTTCCGCGATCTGGGCGGACAGCTTGGCAACGTTCGTCGCGTTGCGCAGGTCCGGCGGCACCAGGCCGAATAGGGAAGAGGCCCGCTGCACCGCCAAGCGCCAGTCTTCTTCAGGCGGCAGCGCCTGTTCCCGCAGCTCCAGCTCGTCGTCGAGAGAGTCCAGCGTCGGCCGGATCAGTGCCGTTCCCTTGAAGAAATTGCGGTTGGTCTGTTCGGCATAGGTGAGGATGACGAGGTTCTGCACCTCGCGCGATACACCCATCCGCTGCGGCTCGTCCATCCAGGCGCGCAGGGATTTGACGGTCATGGCGCCGCCCTGCTGCGCGTGCTTCTGGGCGAAATGGGAGCGCCAGTGACGGGTAAGGACGAAATGCGTCTCGCCCATCTCCCCCAGCTTCAGCGGGTTGGCGATGGCGCGCATGGAGTCGCGTATCGTCTTGTCGGCGATGAACACGCGCCCTTCCGGGTCGGCCAGCGCCCGCTCGATGTCCGGCTGCAGCTTGCGCAGGGCCGGCAGCCTGACCTCGGTTCCGAAATTCGGGTGGGCCGGGTAGAGATAGCCGAACAGCTGTTCCAGCAGCTTCTCGAAGGCCGCCTTGAAGTTGGCGCCCACCGGCAGCGCCGGCTTGAAGCCGTTCAGCGACTGCAGGTGCTGGGACGCCTCCAGCGTTGCGCCGACCGCATCCGACGGTTCGCTGGCGATTCCGTAGGCAACCTCCAGGCAGGCGCGCAGGCGTTGCTGGAGCTGGCTGCGCTGGTTGGCGAGGAGCGCGCGCGCCTGATCGCGGTCGACCGCCGATAGATGGCGGGCGTGGTCGGCGAAACGTTCCCCCGTCAGCAGGTGGTTCAGTTTGACCAGCGTGCCGAGGTCGCGCATCGCCTTGTCGCTGAGGAAGGACGGCAGCCAGACGATGGTGTCGGAGCGCCCGACCGGGCCGTCCTTGAATTCCTGAAGGCGGGCGATGTCGTCGGCAGGCCAGCGGTTCGGCTCGTCGAACGGGAAGTCGAAGATGACCGACCACGCGCCGTCTTGGTTGCGCAGCCGGTCGTCGGCCATTTCCCGGACATTGTCGTAGACGATGTTGATCTGCCGCCGGATGCCGCGCCAGACCATCGAATATTCCAGGAAGAAGCCGTCGCTGTCCGGCGGCAGCCCCAGCATCTCGAACAGCATGGAGCGGACGAGCCGGCGGCGGTTGCCGGGATTGTCTTCGCTTGCGACGCTGGCCAGGATCGGGTCGGTGTCGACGCCGGTGATCTGGATCGAGATGACGGGGTTGGCGTCCTCGGTGGTCTTGATCTCCCCGACCTCGCCGCCCCAGCCTTTCAGCTTGGTCAGCACCATGTTGTTTTCGCGGCCGGGGATCGGCGAGCGCACGCTGCCATGGTTCAGCGCGGCCAGCCGCGGCGCGGTCAGGCCCTTCAGCGCCTCCACCTCCGGCACCAGCGCGGCCAGCAGCAGGGTCTTGATCAGCCGCGCATCGTTGCGCAGGGCTTGCGCCTTGGCGGGATCGGCGGTCTCCGCCTCCACCTCGGTCCAGCTGACGCCGTTCTGCCGCTCCAGCAGGGGAAGCAGCTTGGTCCGGTAGAGCTTCTTCGCATTCTCGAAATGGAACTTCATCGCTTCGGAGAAGGGTTCGTCCCCCTCCGCGATGGCGTCGAACAGGTCGCCAACCGGGATGATCTGGCCCAGCCGAAGCTCGTTCCGCCTTTCGACCAGCAATTGCGACATCAGCTTCAGCGCGGTGCGTTCGCGCTGCAGCACCGACGACACCGCGATCAGCGTCTGCACCAGGGCCGGGCTGAACGGATAGACCTGCCGGAACATCGCCTGTTCGCCGGTGGAGCCCAGCAGCGTGTCCAGCACCTCGCGCCGCACCTTCAGGAAATCGTCGAAGGCACCGTCCAGCGTTTCCTTTGCGGTGGGGGAGAGCGGCCGCAGGACGCGCTTCTGCGCGATCAGCGGCAGGTTGCGGTCCTCCAGCGTGATGCGGTGGAACCGGGCCTCCCAGTGCTTCAGCACGTCGGCGAACTGGAGCTGCAGTGCGCCGGCCAGATTCTGGCCGACCAGTTCGCGCAGGTCGCGCTGGCGGGCGATGAAGCTGACCAGCGGGATCGGGCGGCTGTTCAGCGCCTCCACCAGCTTCGACAGTTTGGAGCCTTCGCGCGAGACGAAATTGACGTCGGCCGCATGGGTGGCGAGCCACAGGATCAGCTCGTCCAGGAACAGGATCACCGCGTCGTAGCCCAGCGACTGGGCATGGCGGCTCATGATCGCCAGCCCTTCGTCCAGCGAGACGAAGGCGTTGCCCTTGTTGGTGGCGACATGGGCGTAGCCGGCGAAATAGACGCGCACGAGGTCGCCGATCAGCCGCTGCCGCTCGTCCCCCGTCACCGGCTCGGCCGTGGCGGCATCGAAGCTGCCGGCGTCCCACAGGCCGAAATCGAGCGTGCCCCAGCCGTCGCCGCCGTCGCCGTTCTCTTCCTTGCCGGCGTTCAGCTTGGCGAAGAAGGCGGCGTCGCCCAGGTTGGCGCGCAGGTTCCGCGCATCCTCGAACAGCGTTTCCGACAGGTAGAATCCGGGCACCGGCGCGTCGGGGTGCAGGCGCCGCACATGGCGGGCATACTGGCCGAGGATCGCCGATTCCAGGTCGCTGGCCCCGATCATGTGGTAGGGGACCATCAGGAAGCGCCGGCCCTGGATCCACTCGTCGTGGCGGACCACCACCTTGGCCAGTTCGGGAATCGAGCGGGCGTCCGGGTCGCCGGCCAGCAGCAGGGTCAGCACCGCCATGAAATGGCTTTTGCCCGACCCGAAGGAGCCGTGCAGGTAGGCCGCCTTGCTGGTCCCGCCGGTGACCGCCCCCTTGATGAAGCCCAGCGCGTCGTCGAAACACAGCTCCAGCTGCGGCGTCACGACGTAATCGCGCACCGTCGCTTTCGCATGGCCCAGCCCGTCGGCCAGCTTCAGGACGAAGTCGCCCTGATGCACATGCTCCGGGATGTCGATCAGGTCCCTGATGAGGGGACGGGAGTCGGTGGTCATACGGCAGCTCGGTCCGGGGTTCGAAGGGGGCGGAGAATAGAAAAGCCGGGATGCGGCCGCCACAGCTTTCGGGCGGCCGCAACCCTGCCGGTCACCCGGCGGTCGCCCCGGCCATGCCGCCGGCGGAGACGCCGACCGTCTCGACCTCCTCGATCAGCAGGCAGGCGCCGGGGGTGCGTTCGAACTGGCGGACGATTTCGACGCTGGGCGGACCCATCAGGCCGAAGGTGACATAGGTCTCCAGCTCCACCCGGCGCTGGTTGAAGCTCCGGGCCACCTGCTTCAGCACGGGGATCAGGGTCTTCAGCGCCTTGCGCTGCTCCGGCCCCATCTCCAGCGTGGGGGAGTCCACGGTGAAGGGGTCGCGGAAGGGCTTCTGCAATGCTGCGACCATCTCGTTGTGGGCCTTGATGCCGGCGTCCATCGCGTCCAGCCCTTCCTCCGGTCCCAGCAGGAGCCATTGCGAGCGGGCGCGCGCGATGCTGGCGATGGCGTGCTGCAGCACCAGGGTGATGAACATGTCGGTGTCGTGCAGCGCGTCGCCGCGGGACAGCGCGTCCTTCATCACCCGGCGGAAGAACAGCGCGCCTTCGTTGATCATGGTGTCATAGGGCAGGACCGACTTGCCCAGCTTGTGCGCGCTCTGCGCCCCATCCAGTCCGGCCAGAATCTTGGACTGGATGGCGGCGATACCGGCGTCGCGGAGCCAGTCCACCTTGTGGTCGGTCTTGGCGCTCCGCTCCAGGATGGCTTCGCACTGCTGCGAGACCGCCGTCAGCTTGGACGCCAGCATCGTGAAGCCGGCCACCATGATGGCGGTGTTGACCGCCTGCAGGCCGACCATGACGGCGGGGTTGGCGAGTGCGGCGGCAGGCAGGTTGCCTGCAAGCTCCTGAGCCTGTTCCACGACCTTTCCGTCGCGAAGGAAGCCCTTGATGTGTCCCACTGTGTTCCGAAACTCGCCTCCATGGAGGATCCACTCGCCGGTAGCGAGCTTCTCAGCCACCCAGGCCGGAATTTCGAAGCTGACCGTCGTGATGCTCATCCCACCACCTCCATCTCGTCGGCCATGGCGGCGCACCACAGGCGCATACGCGCTTCGGCGATTGCCATGACGCATTGACCGGTCATCTTGTAGTCCGGCCCCATCTTCTCCCACATCGTCCACGCGGCGATCCCCACGCTGACGGGTATCGCAACCGCACCGATGGCACGGATCAGACCGAGGCCAACGCCCGCCGCGTTGAGCACAGAACCGACAGTGTCACCAAGGGAACTGCCACCCAGCTTGTCCGCATCTACCCGTTCCTTGACCAGTAGCCGTTCCATGTCGAACACGCTGGTGGTGTCCGTCACCGGAATCTCGACCTTCCCGCACAGGTTGGCTACTACGGCCCGATAGCTGCGCAACTCGCCGGCGTCCAATACGTCGTGGCTACCCCACCAGCGGATTTCTTCGACGATCTGCGGGATATAACGGTGGTGGTCGCCGCCGCCCGTCTTATAGGCGTCGCACTCCCTCAGCGGATCGCTCTTGTCGCCGGCTTCCCTCTCGACCAGGATCTTCACCAGCGGGTCGAGGTCGGAACGGCCGAACGCGCCGAGCACGACGGTGAGGTCGTCGGATTCGAGGCGTTCGGCCCGGCTCATGGCTTGGCTGGGCGGCGGGGCCGCCCCTTTGCCTAAGCCGTCCAGGTCCAGGGGTTCGGGCATGCGGGCGCTTCCTTAGCTGGTCACGACGCCTTTCTCCGGCCACGGCGGGCGGTGGCGCGCGCCGGCGGGGTCCACGACCGCAAATCGTCGATGGTCAGACCCAGCGCGCGCGCCTCGTCCGCCACGAAGTCCCGGTAGTAGCTGCCCAGCCCGACGCCGAAGTCAGGGTTGTAATCGTTGTGCCATTGCAACAACCAAGGCACAAGCTCCTGTACGCCGGCCAGCAGCGGAATCAACCGGTCCGCCCCCCAGCCCTCGTTTTCCTTCATGGCGAGATAGTGGGCGGCCAGCGCGGTCGCCTGCTGGAGGTGGTCGTAGCCGGCCCAGGCGACCATCAGGCTGCCGTCGGCGTCGCGTTCGGCGAAGGGGTAGCTGACGAAGCGTTCCTTCGGCACGTCCAGCCCGCCGCGCAGCCGCCAGTAATCAGTCTTCTGGAAGTCGGGCGTGCGGTATTTCGGCGGGACCGGGATGTCGCCCACCTCGCGCGCCTTCATCTCCTTCGCCTGTTCCGGGGTCAGCCGGTTCGGATCGCCCTCCGGCAATCCGGTGCGGGCGTCGATGGCGTCCTCGCGGCGCTGAAGCTCCCAGGTTTCCTCCCAGGTGCTACGCTTGCGCAGACCGTCCTCGCTGTAGCGCAGGACCGGCAGGAAGGGGACGGACTCCGCCGCCACCAGTTCCGCCACCAGCGGCATCACCTGGAAGTCGGGGCGGCCGGTGTACAGCTCCGCCATCGCCATGAAGTCGGCGTCGCGCCGCGCCATGTCGGCCAGCCGCGACACCGGCAGCAGCGAGGGATCCCCCGACCAATAGCGGCCATCCTCCAGCCGGTCGAGCAGCCAGTCCCTCAGCGCCGCCTGCTCCCGCTTCGCCCAGCCGGCGTCGAAGCCCTGGTCGTCCCACTGCCAGCGCCGCTTGTATTCCGGCCGCTCGACCAGACCGATCCAGCGGTTGTCCTCGATCAGCGCGATGCGCCGTTCGACCAGCGCCCGGTAATCGGCCGGCCAATGGGCGGGGATGTCGGTGACGGGGGTGGAGCCGTGGCGGTCGAACCACGTCGTCTCCAGCTCGCCGTCGGCCATCTTGCGGGCCATGACGATTTCGAAGGCGCGCTCGCCCAGATCGACCTCCGGCGGGGCCGGATGCTCGGCAGCTTCGTCCAGCAGGCCGTAGAGGCGGTAGCAGCGGAAATCCAGCTCCTCCTGCAAGGCGATCATGCGGCGGCGGATCGACCGCGCGCGCGCCTTCGCCGCGTCCAGATCGGCGCGGGTCGGCAGGGCACGGGCGATCACCGCCTTCGGCAGCGCGTCGGTCAGCTCTCGGGCGAGACTGTCCAGCGCGGTGGCGAGGTCGGTGGGGTAGGGTTCGGCGAGGGGGAAGGATTGGAGTTTGGTGGCATCAAATTCGTATCTACTTTCCCAGGCCTCATCCTGAACACCTCGCCCGATTCCGCTGCCTCCTTTCAAAAAAGATACTTGCTTTATCCAGAAGCAAGCGATTGAGCTATTGAGAATCCCAATAGTCGCCAGAAAATCATTCTTATGAGACCCTTTTTTTAGTTTTATGACCGGAGATGATCTATTGAATATTCTGCCGTCAATATCAAATGAGAAATGATTGTGCGTTGAAACAAAAGAAAAACATATACTAAATCTGTCATTCAGCTTCGTTTGGTAAAGCTCCTGGTACTCATGCCAAGTTAATCCCTTGGCAATCATCGGGGTTCCAAATCTCTTTCTGGTAAGTAGTCTTTGCTTGAGGGGCCACAAAATATTTTCTAGTGTGCGAAATTCCCTCAGAGAAACCGGTTCATATTTCTCATTGTACGGCCATATTGCATATTGTGCATCAATGCTCCAGTCTCTCACAGCATCTCCATTAACAAACTCTACAAAGCCAATAACACCATTTCTCTTTGCGTGAGAAATGTCGCCAAATAGAAATGCATCATCCTCTCCAGTAACGGCTGTTATTCCAACGTCTTGTGACGTGTCTGAGATTCTTATCCTGCAAATACCTTCAATTTCGTTTTTTAGATTTGATGCGCCGCCTCCGCCCATGCTCCATGGATGTTGAGTTAGAGCGTCCCGAGACATATCAACAACGTTAATAAAAGTATTTTGACTACTTGGCGCATCGATCTGCGTCACAATGGAAGTCCATACCAGTCCTTTGCTGGGATCATCCGGTGTTCCCGGCTCCCCCTTGATCCCCAAAGCTGCCCGAACAGTATCTCCGACCGCATGTCGGTTCCGCCCGAACAAGATGACCGTCGGCGTGCCGTGTCCGGGAATGTAGGCGCCATCCGTATTGATAATGTGCGTCAGGTCGCGATCCGGCAGAAACACTTCAATCAGCTTTTTGCCGAACTCCCGCTTCATGAAGGAATTTGCTGTAATCAGGCCAACATAGCCCGCGGCAGCACCCTCACGGCCTGCAATGGCCAGATCCCAAAATCGCTGCGTGAAAGGCACCCCAAGCGAGTATTTCATATGGCAAGTGGAATACCGCTCCCGATACGCCTGATTCAGCGCCTTGTCCTTCACCGTGATATACGGCGGATTCCCCACCACCGCGTGATACTGCCGCCCCAGGATCAGGTCCAGCGCTTCGCGGTCCTCCTCGTGGTAGACGTGGGCCAGTCCGTCCTCCGGCATCAGCGACATCTGCCAGCCGCGCACCTCCATGAAGCGCTTGCCGTGCAGCAGGCTGTCGCCGACCGCCACCGACACCCGGAAATCGGGGGCGCCGCGCAGGCTGGCGATGCCGCAGGCGGTCAGCGCCGCGATCAGCAGGCGGAAGCGGGCGATGGCGGCGGCGAAGGGGTTGATGTCCACGCCGCAGACGGCGTCCAACGCCTTCTGCGCGCTGTCGCGCGGGTTGCGGGTCGGCTCGTGCAGGGACCACAGGCCGAACAGCCGGCGGAAGGCGCCCAGCAGGAAGTGGCCGGAGCCGCAGGTGGGGTCGATCAGCCGCACCTCGCGGAAGCCGAACTCGCGCACCGCCGGGTCCAGCGTGCGGTCGAGGATGAATTCCTCGACAAATTCCGGCGTCTGCAACAGGGCGAAGCGCTTGCGTGCCGCCTCCGACAGATCCTGGTACAGGTCGCCCAGGAAGCGGGTGCCCAGCGTGTCGTCGGTGAAGTCATGGACCAGCGCGCCGCTGTCGGGGGGGCGGCGCTGCCAGAACTCGCGCAGCAGGATGGCGCCGTCGCCCGACACCGGCAGCCGCCACAGCGGGTTGTGGCGCCGGTCGAACAGGGCGCCCAGCCCCGGCAACTCCGCCGCCTCGGCGAAGCAGGCCAGCAGGAAGTCGCGCTCCTCCCCGGTCGGGTTGGCGCGGAACCATGCCTCGTGCCGGTCGCGCGCCATTTCCAGCCGCTCGCCCGGTCCCGACAGCCAGGGCCGGTCCACCAGCCCGTTGTCCTCGACGAAGCGCAGGAAGACGCAGCCCAGAACCCAATGCACCGCCGCCTGCGTCACCTCCTCGTCGAGCCAGGCGGTGTAGGCCTGGGCGGTGCGCTTGGCATCGCGCGCCGCCTGCCAGTCGGCCCGCAGCTCCGCATCCAGTGCGGTGCCGGTCACCCGCTCCCGGATGTCGGTTTCCAGGGCGCGCAGCAGGCGCTTCAGGTCTTTCAGCAGGGCGGTGGCGTCGATCATGGAATTGCCGGTCGCTGTCTTCGAAAGTGGTATGGGACTTGGGCCGCCGGAATAGCACAGGGACGGGGGCGGGCGCTATGAACACGCGCCGCCGTCCTGGGCGTCCGCTACCTTGGGGTGCGGCATGGGGTGGGTGCCGGGGTCACGCCGCCGGGCGGCTGCCGGCGCGGTGGGCATTGGTGATCCAGGCGACCGACAGGCGCGCCCACTGGCTGCCGTCGATGACCGGCACCGCCTTGCCGCCGATGGTCGGCAATCCGCCGTCGGGCAGCGGCAGCAGCAGCCACAGCCCCGGCGGGCCGCCCGCCGTGCCGGAGGCATCGCGCAGGATCTGCAGGCGGTCCATCAGGCCGTAGCGGGCGAACAGGCCGCAATCGGTCAGCAGCACCGGCTCCCCGGCGGTCATCAGGGCCTGTTCGATCTTCGGCATGGCGAAGCCGATCAGCCGTTGCAGGTTGCCCCAGTCGCGGCTCTGCGGATCGGCGGCGTCGGCGCGCAGCACCAGCGACCAGTCCACCTTGCGCCCGTCGGCCTCCGCCCGCATGGCGTCCAGCATCAGGCGGTCGAGGCTGAGGCGTTTCAGCGGGAAGCGCTCCACCAGCGCCCGTTCCGCATCCCGGTAGTGGCGGGGATCGACGGTCAGCGCCAGGAAGCCGCCGGTGCGCCGGGCATAGGCGAACTTCTCCTCCAACTGGCGGGCGGCGAGGACGTCGGGCGTCTCGTCCACCGCCGGCCCCTCGGTCATCAGCCGGTGGATGGAGCTGTAGCCGGACGAATGGCCGGGGCTGGCCGTGTCGGCGTAATAGCCGGGCTCGTTGTCGCCGGCGTCCGGACCGATGCCGTGCTCGCGCCATATCCGGCCGATCCCTGCCTGTTCCAGCAGGCCGTCCAGCGCCGGGCGGGCGGGCAGCGGGGCGGCGTCGGGATAGCGGCCGCGCACACGCTCGCGTAGCTGCTCCTCGGTCAGCATGCGGGGGCCGAGCAGGGAGCCGGCGGCCAGCCGCAGCGTGCGGTCCGGCACCATGCCGCGCGGGTAGATCTCCCCCTTGCTCGACAGGGCGGCCTGGGCCGACGCCGCGACCGCCAGCGCGCGCAGGCGGGCCAGGGTGGGGCGGGGGGCGGCATCCTCCCGGTCCAGCACCGGCCAGCCCAGCGCCTCCAACTCCTCATGCACCCGCTGCGGCGGGGCGAGCGGGTCGAGGGCGGCGAGCCGGTCCGCCGCCTGCCCGAGCGTCCGGGCGTGCTGCGCCAGCTCCGCCGCCTCCGCGACCAGCGGCATCGACTCGGCGCCGTAAAGCAGGAAATGCGGCTCCTCCAGGGCACCTTCGGTTTCAATGGCGGCGCGGAGGACCGCACCGGCCAGTTGCAGGCGCTCCGCCTCGTCGAGCTTGGCGGAGCCGCGCATGGCCAGCACCTGCGGCGTCAGCTCCGCCACCGTCATCACGCCGCCATGCAGCGTCAGCAGGGCGCGCAGATCGGTGCGCAGGGTGCCCAGCGCCTTCTGCCGCTGCCAGCGCTCCCGTCCCTTGGCGAGGGCCGCGGCGACGGCGGTGCGGGCGATGCCGCAGCGGCTCGCCACCTCGCCGACCGAAGGCCAATCCTGCGGGATTGCGGCCGCCTCCAGCCCGAGGAAGACGGCGAGCACCTGATCCTCGGTCGTCTCCTCGCCCAGCGGACGGCCGGGGATCAGCATCTCGGCCAGCCGGTCGATGCTGGGGCGGTCGGTGTCGGCGGGGCCGAGGTCGGTCGGGGTGGGGGTGCCGGGGGCCAGATCCTTGCGAAGCTGGGCCAGCCGCTTCGCCTTGAGCCGGATTTCCTTGCGGATGCGGTCGCCGACGCCGCTCGCCAGCCGGATGTTGCGGCGGGGCACCTCCAGCAGGTCGCGCACGCTGTGGACTCCCATGCGGTCGAGCACGTCCTGCGCCTCGACGCTATAGCCGAGGTCGGCGATGGGGGTGGTGGCGGTGACGCGGCGGGCGATGGCGTCGAAGCCGTCCGGGTCGTCCGGGGCGGTCACCGCCTCGTCGAACACCCGGCGCCAGGCCCGCAGCATGTCCTCCGCATTGTCGAAGCGTTCACGCGGGGTGCGGCGCAGCGCCTTGTCGAAGAAGGCGGTCAGCCCCTCGCGCAGATGCGGATCGATGCGGTCGGACGCGATGGTCGCCTCGTCGTCGATCATCGCCGCGTCGCTCTGCCCGTCGCCCCAACTGGGCAGCAGGCCGGTCATCATCTCGTGCAGGGTGACGGCGGCGGCGAACCGCTCGGCACTGAGGTCCCAGCGCGGCGGGCGGCGCAGGACCAGGAAGGGGTCGAGATAGGGGCGCGTCCCCGCCTGGATGTTGTCCGGGGAGGTGCGGGCCAGCGAGAAGTCGAAGAGCACCAGCCGCCGGCGCTCCTTCCCCTCTGTGATGCCGATGTTGTCCGGCTTGATGTCGCGGTGGGCGACGCCCTTCTGCTCCAGATGGTCGACGGCGCTCAGCAGCTCCTCGCCAAAGCGCCGCTTGAGGTCCAGCGACAGGCCACCGGGGGCGCGAAGCAGCTGCGCCAGGGTCTGGGGGCCGGCACTTTCCATCAGGATCGCCGTCCGTCCGGCAACGGTCAGCGTGCGGCGGGCCGAGACGATGTTGGTGTGGTGCAGCTTGTCGAGCGCCGCGGCCTCCGCCTCCAGCCGGTCGTTGTGGGCGGGGTCGAGCGCCACCTTCAGCACCAGCTCCCCTTCGTCGCCATCGGGCTGGACCAGCAGGGCGTCGGCCGAGGCGCCGCGGCCCAGACGACGGACGACGGTGAAGCCGCCCTCCAGCCGCTCGCCGGGTTTGGCAGAGGAGGGGTCGACGGTGGTTTCCGGCGTGCCGCGCTGCAGGTCGCGCTCCACCTCCGCCAGCCGTTCGAGGAACTCGTCCATCGAGGCGATCCGCATCGGCACCTCCGGATGGGTGCCGATGCGGATCAGGTCGACAAGGCTCTGCATCGCCCCGTCCACCACGTCGGAGACCAGCAGGCCGGAGCCGGAGCGCAGCCGGGCGGCCAGTTCGAGCGGGGAGGGGGCGGGCGGCTGGCCGGTGAACAGGTGGTAGGCGATGGCGGCCAGCGAGAACACGTCGTGATGCGGCCCGGACTGGGGGCCGCCGCTGAGCGCTTCCGGCGCGATGTAGACCTTTGCCGGATCCTCGACATAGCTGTCCAGATGGCTGGTGCCGGTGGTGGCATGGGTGGTTCCGGCGGCCGACGCTTCCCGCGCCGCCGTCTGCCAGTTCATGATCTGCAGCCGGGGCAGCGGCTGGTCGACGTCGCGGACAAGGATGCTGTGGGGCGACAGGGCGCGGTGGAACAGCCGCTTGCCATGGGCGTATTTCAGCGTTTCCGCCAATTGGCGGATGATGTGCAGCCGTAGCTCCGCTCCCATCAGATCGAGATGGTCGCGCATCAGCAGGTCGAGCCGGATCGCCCGTGGATCGTGATCGAAGATCAGCGCCGGGCCGCGTTCGGTGTCCCTGTAGTCGCGAACCCGCAGCAGGCCCGGATGGTCGATGCCCTCCAGGACCTGGAACTCCCTGACCGCCATCCGGCCGAGCGCGCGTCGCGCCTCCTCGTCGGATGCGGAGCTGTAGGGATAGAGGCGGATGCGCCGCGCCACGTCCAGGGTGACGTGGCGGCCCTCCCAGTCCTGCCAGCCGTCGCCCTCGGCCAGGATGCGCTTCAGCTCGTAGTCGCCGATGCGGCGGTCGCGCAGGGAGGGGCGGATCCCAGCCTCCGCGATTGCCCGGCGCACCATGTTGGCCTGTTCGGCCGTTATCGGCGGGTGCGGCCTCGCGGTCTGCAAGCCGTTGTTCAGGGCGTTGATGATGCCCTCGCCCGATCTGGAGGGCCGCCGGCCGAAGGTGGACAGGGCGGTGGACGGATCGACCTGCCAGTCCAGCCCATCGGCGGACAGGAAGATCACTGCCGAGATATAGGGCAGGCCCAACTTCAGCCGCTTGACCACGCTCTGCCCCTTCAGCAAGCCCTTCAGGCGCCTGGCCTTGCGGTTCGCCAGGATCAGCGGGTTGTCGTCCGTGCGGCGGCGTCCGTCCGTGGTCCAGGTCCAGCTGTGGGCATCGCCGTCCAGCCGGCCCGGGCGGCTCTTGATCTCAACCAGGAACAGGCCGTGCGGCGACAGGACAAGCGCGTCGACCTCGTTGACCTTGCCTTCGTCGTCGATGAACTCGACGTTGGACCAGGCGTACCAGGGATCACGGTCGGGCAGGTGTCCCCGCAGAAATTCCAGCGCCTCCCGCTCCCAAGGGAACGGGGACTCCGTGATCGTCAGCCAACGCTGTGGACCCATCGCCATGAGGTACCTCTTCCTGCAAGCGGCGGCAGGATGCGACAGGCGAGGGCGCAGGTCCAGAGCTGGGTTGTGTTTCCCGGCCGGTATCGATCGGAAGGTGCTTCCGCGTCTGGAGGTGGAGCCTGCTCATCGTCAGCGCGACGCAGGCCGTGATGACTTAATTCGCGGTTTATGAGTGTGCGACGAAAGCGATTATAGTCAACGCCGCCGCCTCCAGAGACGTGGCATTTCTGAAAGCCGCATTGACGAAATTCTGGCCTGTGTCGATCGGATCGGAAATCTGCGCTCCTGCTGGGGCGGGAGAACTCAGAGAAAGCCGGCATGCCGTTCGGCGACTGGATACGCACCCGCGACGGCGGCTTTCTGGAGATGCATCTCATTCCGCCCGAACCCCACCTTTGGGTACCGGAGGCTCTTCGCAACCACTCTTGCCGATCTCGATCGCTCCCGAAGGCCGGACGCTCCCGCAGCGCCGGCCTTCGTCGTGTTTGCGCCTAACCCGAGACTGAGCAGTGCCACGATGTCGCCGTCCAGGTCGAGGTCGAAGCGGCGGGTGTCGCTGCCGCTGAAGCGCACCACCACCCGCCCAATCGGTCCGTCGCTTCTTCAATGGTGATTGATTTGCCCGTTTGGGGTGTGCGGCTACTGTCCCCGGGATCTTTAGGGGTATCCCCCAGCTGCCTGATCCAGGGACCGACATGCCAATCTCCATGTTCTACGAACGCCCTACGGCGTTGAACCGTGACCAGCATTCCGCCGTCAGGCTGAAGCCCAACGGCTTGGATTTCTCTTTTGCGGCGGGGGTGAATTCGGTCCCGCTGGCTGGCGTGGAGTTCGTCGAGGCGGCGCGCTCGTACCCCATCTTCTTCCTTGAACCGCAGGATGGCGAGGCGTTTCCCATCGCCCTGCTGGGCATGGCGTCCGGCGGCAACCGCTTCGTGGCCGAAGACGGACGCTGGCGGGACAGCTATGTCCCGGCCTTCGTCCGCCGCTATCCCTTCGTCCTGGCCGATGACAGCACCGTCTGCTTCGACGAGGCCTATGCCGGCTTCAGCCAGGACGAGGGGGAACCCCTGTTCGACGCCGACGGCAAGGAAAGCGAGTTCCTGAAACGCACCATCGCCTTCCTGGTTCATTTCCAGGAGGAGATGCGCCGCACCCAGGAGTTCACCGCGAAGCTCCGCGAGCTGAACCTCCTGAAATCCTGGGCCATCCAGACCACGGGGCCGGGGGGCGAGCCGCAAATCCTGGACGGGCTGTCCATCGTCGATGCCCGCAAGCTCGCCCAGCTTCCGGACGGGGACGTGACGGCGCTGTTCCGGTCCGGAGCGCTGGCCTGGATCCATGCGCACCTGCTGTCGCTCGGCACCATTCCGGCGCTCACCACGGTCGCGGCTAACGGCTGACGCGTGGTGCCGGCAGGCGCCGCCGGGCATATCGACCAAAAAAGACAATCCACGGGGCAACCATGGGCAAGCAGGATCAACGGCGCGCGGTCGCGCCGAAACCCGGTACGCGTCAACGCGCGCAGGTGTGGCGGCGTTCCCTGTTGCGTTCGACGGCGTTGTATCCGCTGGTGATCGTGGCCATGGCCGCGGGCGCTCCGGCGGTGCTTGCCCAGCAGGCCCCCATCGGCAGCGCCCCGGCCGGCAACCTCATCGTTCCCGACGGACGCACCCAGACCCGGCTGGAGGTGCAGGGCGCCAGGACCGACATCACCACCGGCACCGTGAATGCGGGGATCGGCTTCAATTCCTTCTCGCAGTTCCAGCTCGGGGCCGGCAACACGGCCAACCTGCATCTGCCCGCCGGCACCGAGCATCTGGTCAACATCGTGCGGGACGGCCCGGCCATCGTCGACGGCGTGCTGAACGGCTATCGCGAGGGGCGGATCGACGGCCATGTGGTGTTCGCCGCGCCGCAGGGCTTCGTCGTCGGCGCGTCGGGTGCGGTCAATGTGGGGGCATTGACGGTGGTGACCCCGCCCGCCGATTACCTCGACCGCGCGGTCGGCCCCGGCGGCGCGGTCGATCCGGCGATCGCCCGGCAGATCGTCACCGGCTCCACGCCGATCTCGCCGGGCGGCCTGATCTCCGTCCGCGGCAAGATCAACGCGCCCGGCGGCGCCAGGCTGAAGGGCAAACGGGTCGAGGTCAGCGGCAGCGTCAAGACCGGGCCGCAGGCCGAACTGGACCCGGTGTTCGCCGCCGCCGTCAACACCCAGGGGCTGGCCGCTGGCGCCGGCATCGTGGAGCGCGACGGCGGGCTGGAGATCGTGGCCGAGGACGACGTCGCCCTCTCCGGCCATGTGGCGGCGGATGGCGGCCCCGGTCCGGGCGGAGCGGTACACGCCGCCGCCGGGAAGATCGTCGTCAATGCCGGGCGCGACATCAGCGTCGCCGGCACCGCCAGGGTAACCGCCAACGACAACCGGGCCAACACCACCGGCGGCACCGTCAGGCTCTACGCCCAGCGCAACGCCACGGTGGCCCCCGGCGCGCGGTTCGAGGCGAAGGGCGGCGAGGGCGGGCGCGGCGGCTTCATCGAAGTCAGCGCCGCCAAGGTGCTGGAAATCGCCGGCGGCCATTACGACGCCTCCGCCGTCGGCGGCACGCCGGGCACCGTGCTGTTCGATCCGACCGATCTGACCGTCTCGAACACCTTCACCGGCGGAAGCAACTTCGTTCTGGTCGCCGACAACAGCATCACCGTGGCGCCGGGGGCGACGGTTTCCACCAGGAACCTCGCCAACGGCCGCTCGGCGGGCAATTCCGGCTCCATCAGCCTGACCGCGCCGAACATCACGGTGTCGGCGGGAGCGGTGCTGGACGCGTCGGCGGACAACGGCTTCGCCGCCGGCGACATCCGCCTGATCGCGCGGGCCGAAGGGTCGGTGCAGGCCAACCGGATCGCGCGGGACACCAACATCTCCGTCGCCGGCACCCTGCGCGGTGCCAACATCGTGCTGTCGGCGGTGTCCACGGCCAAGGCCGAGCATACCGACGGCAGCGTGACCTTTTCCAACCAGAAGCTGGACAACGTCATGCCCGGCCTCGCCGCCGGCCTGCTGGGGGCCAGCGGCGGCGCGGCGGTGTCCATCCTGAACGGCGCCGTGGTCAGCGGCACCGGCAACGTCACGCTGGAAGCGGCGACCATCGTCACCGTCAAGGAGGCGGCCAAGTCCGGCGGCGGCACCGACGTCAGCGTCACCGCGCTCTATGGCGAGGTGGGGGCGGCATCCTCCGCCCGCATCCAGGCAGGGGCCCGCGTCGACGCCGGGGAAGCGCTGACCGTCCGCGCCGCCAACGCCGTGTCCCTGTCCGTCCGCGCCGAAAGCGCCTCCTCCAAGGATGGGCAGGTGTCCACCACGCTCGCCATCGGCAAGGCCGACGTGCGGGCCAGCGCCGTCATCGACGGCGGCGCCGTGGTGGGCGCGCGGGTGCTCGACCTGCGGGCGCGCAACGACGGCAGCTTCTCCGTCACCTCCACCGCCAAGGCGTTCGAGGGCGGCGCGGCGGGAATGGCCGCCGCCCTGCACTTCATCGACACCGACGCCACCGCCCGCCTGGGCACCGACGTGCAGCAGGCCTGGCGCATCAATGTCGATGCCGCCACCGCGATCAAGGGCCTGTCGACCGAGGCCGCCACCAAGGTCGGAACCCACAGCCGCGGCACCATCGGCGTCCTGGGCGACAAGCTGGACGCCACGGTCGCGTCCAAGCTCGGCCAGAATCCGGCGGCCAAGGAGGCGGTGGGAACGGAGGAGGGATCCGATTCCATCAAGCTCGGCTCGGCGATGGCGCTGACCGTCGCCAACCAGAATGTCAGGGCCGAGGTCGCCGCCGACGGCGGCCGCGCCGCGCCCTCGCTGACGGCCGGCGAGTCCATCACCGTCACCGGCCGCCTGACCGTCCAGGGCATCCAGAGCAAGGCCGACAGCGCGGCGGAGGCCATGAAGGGGCAGGGCGGTTCCGCCACCCTCAGCGCCGGCATCGCCACCGGCTTCTACACCAACTCCACCACCGCCCTGGTCGGCGGCGGGGTGTCCCTGGAGGCGCCGCGCGTCGGCGTGTCGGCGGACACCGACCTGCCGCTGGCGGTGGACGTGGCGCAGGTGCTGGGCTGGACCAAGTGGGACGATTTCGACACCGTCAAGACGCGGCTGATGTCGCTGAGCGGCGTCACCAGCCTGCTGACCTCCTATGCCAGCGCCACCGCCCAGGGCGAGGCGCAGGTGAACCTCGGCGGTGCGGTCAACCTGTTCAGCGTCACCAACCAGACGGACGCCTGGGTCGACGACGGCGCCCGCATCGCCACCCCCGCCGGGGCGTGGACGGGGTGGACCAGTGCGGTTGAAACCGGCTGGAACGCCCTGACCGGGGTTTCGGCCACCGCCACCAGGACGTGGGAGGAAGCGGTGGTGGTGCGGGCGCACACCGGCGTCACCTCCATCGACATCGGCGGCAACATCAGCGTGACGCTGCAGGGCACCGGCGGCAACGAAAACGGGACGGCGGTCGGCGGAGCGACCAACCTCGTCACCCATATGTCGAAGACCAACGCCGGCATCGGCGCCGGGGTGGTGATCGACACGCAGGGCGGCGTGTCGGTGAAGGCCGACACCGAGAATTTCCTTCTGGCGATCAGCCCGACGGCAGGGCGCGGCAGCGGCATCGGCGTCAACGTCATCCTGGGCATGGTGACGGTGGGCGACGCCACCCGCGCCACCATCAGCAACCAGGCCGACATCGACGCCGCGCGGGTGTGGGTGACGGCGGACCAGTCGATGAATGTCTGGAACGCCGCCGGGGCCTTCTCGTGGAACAAGGAGGCCAGCGTCGGCGCCGCGGTGGCGATCAACATGCTGGCCACCGACACGCTGGCGCTGGTCGGCGACAACAGCGCGTTCGACCGCACGGGCCGCACGGTCACCGCCGCCGGGCGCATCGGGACGGACTGGCTGACCGTCCGCTCCTTCAGCGACGGGGTGGCGGGGGCGCTGGCGGTGGCCGGCACCGTCACCAAGAATTCCAGCCAGAAGCAGAGCGAAGCCGACAACGCCGAGGTGGAGAAGAAGGGCGGCATCGGCACCAAGATCAAGAACTTCGTCGTCGGCACCAAGGACGCGCTGGTCTCCAGCCTTCCCAACGGGCTTACCAGCACCGTCTCCACGGTGAAGGACTTCGCCTTCTCCGATCCCGGAGGGGAGCAGAAGAAGCTGGAGGAGGCCCGTTTCGGATTGGCGCTGTCCGGGTCCGCCACGGTGCAGCTTTCGGCGCTGAACACGCGGGCGCGCGTCGACGGCGCGCTGATCCAGGGGAGCGGGTCGGGGCTGAAGGTCAACGTCCAGGCGCTGAACAACGCCTTCCTGCTCAGCCTGTCGGGGGCGGGCGCGCTCACCTGGTCGCAAAGCTCGTCCAGCCAGATGAACGCCGCCGTCGCGGGCGCCATGGCGCTCAGCATCAGCGACAACCACACCGACGCCATCGTCGCCAACTCGCGGATCAGCAAGGCCGACGCGATGGCGGTGCAGGCGCTGAACGGCGGCATGACCGTCGCCATCGGCCTGGGGCTGGCGGTCAACCAGTCGTCGGGGGAAAACAACGTCAGCGGCGCCGGGTCGGTGTCGCTGGCGCTGGTGCGCGACAGCGCCAGCGCGGTGATCGACGGCGGGGTCCTGACGGGCAATCCGGGCAACGGCAGCACCATCGACGGCGCGCCGGCCGATTACGTGACCGTCACCGCCTATCAGCGCACCGACATCGGGGTGGGCGGCGGATCGCTGTTCGCCGGGGGCAAGGCCGGGGCGGGGCTCGCCTTTTCCTTTGCCATGGTGACAGACGGCATCGGGGAGGGGGGCGTCCACCTGAACGCCGCCGAGGCCAGCATCCGCAACAGCGACGTGCGCGATTTCAGCAGCATCGCGGTGTCGGCGCTGGACGTGCGACGCCTGGGGGCGGGTGCGGCCATGGGCAGCGCGCTGACCGACTATGCCGCTGCCGGCGCCTTCGTCCACATCGATTCCGGCGTGACCAGCCTGGCCGAGATCCGTCACAGCACCGTGCGCGCGTCGGGCAACATCGCAGTCCTGGCCGACGGCACGGCCAACGCGGCGCTCGACCAGGCGCTGGCCAATGACGGCAAGCTGGCAACCAATTCCGAGAATGTCGACTTCGCCGGCAAGGCGGTGAAGAAGGAGGGGCTGGGCTCCACCATCGTCGGCGTGGCCGGGGTGGTGCAGCAGGGGCAGAGCAATGTCGGCCTCGCCTATGTCGGCGCGTCGGTCCACAACCTCCATCTGGCCCGCGTCCTCGCCGCCGACATCGCCAGCAGTGGCGGGGTGGTGACGGTGGACGCCCGTGACAGCACGCTGATCGTCACGGTGGGCATGGGGGCGGCGCTCGCCCAGGGCTCCTTCGCCGGGCTGGGCACCATCACGCTGAACGTGGTCGAGAACCGCAACATCGCCCAGCTCGGCGATGCCGGGGCGGAGGCCGGCAGCACCCGCGTGGCGGGAACGCAGGTGGCCGTCCGCGCCACCGACGCGACGCTGATCACCTCCGCCTCCGGCAATGCCGGCTATGGCGGCTCGGTGTCGATGGGCGGCGCCTTCGCGGTCAACCATCTGGGCAGCACCACGCGGGCGACGGTGGCGCGGGCCGCCGTCACACCGGGGGCATCGGGCCTGTCGGTGCTGGCGGAATCCCGCGGGGAGATCTGGGCCGTCGCGGTTCAGGGTGCCTTTTCCAAGGAAACCGCGATTTCCGGGTCGGGCACCGGCAACAACATCTCCAACCGGCTGGAGGCGGAGGTCATCGACACCACCGCCGTCACGCCCGCGGCGAATGCCGTGGTCCGGGTCTCCGACAACTCGTCGATCCGCGCGGCGGCCGGGGCGGCGGCGTTCAGCATGAACTGGGCGTCGGTCGGGGCCGGCATCGCCGTCAACCGGATCGGCAACATCCTGACGGCGTCGGTGCGCGGCGCCGGAACCAACCTGTCGGTGCGCAACCTGCTGGTCGATGCGCAGACGCGCACCGCCATCACCAGCGTTGGGCTGGGCGTGGCGGGGACCAGCATGGCGGCGGTGGCCGGGTCCATGGCCACCTCGATCCTCAACACCTCGGTGGACGCCAGCATCCGCGACCGTGCGGTGGTGACCGCCGAGAACAATGTCGGGGTCACCGCCTCCAGCATCGACCGCATCGACGGCGGAGCCGGGGCCGTCGGCGTCGCGGTGGAATATTTCGGCATGGGCATCGGCACGGCGGTGAACGTGGTCACCGGCACCACCACAGCCCGGATCGCCGAGGGGGCGGCCGTCACCGGCAAGGGGCTGAACGCCGCCGACACGCTGACGGTCCATGACGGCGGCGTGAGCGGCCTGAATCCCGTCACCGACGTCCTGGGAGCCGGCGAGGTCGCGGCGCGCTTTGCCGTGAAGGACATGGCCGGTTCGGTGAAGTCGGTGCGCGGCGTCGCCGTCAACGCGCTGTCGCTGCAGCAGGTGGGGGTGTCCGCCGGCAGCGTCGGTCTGGCCTTCAACATCGCCGGATCGGCGGCGCTGGCGGCGTCGGTCGGCGTGAATGTGCTGACCGGCCACACCGCGGCCCAGGTGGACGGCGCCACCGTGCGCGGCGCCAACCTGGACGTCGTGGCGGGCAGCCACACCCTGGCCGTCGGCATGGTGACGGGCATTGCCGGCGGCGGCGGCTTCGCGGCGGCCGGCGCCTTGGAGTCCACGGCGTTCAGCCGCACCACCCGCGCCACCGTCACCGCCAGCGACGTGTCGGTGGGCGGCGAGGTGGGCATCCGGGCCGACGCCTCCCAGACCGCGGCCAGCGTGAACAGCGGCATCGGCGTCGCCCTGGCCGGCATCGCCGCGGGCGCCATCGTCACCGTCTTCGACGCTGAGACCGAAGCCTACACCACCGGCAGCGCGATCAACGCCGCCGGCCTGACCATCGCCGCGGCAAGCCGCAACGCGCTGAGCACGGCCGGCAACACCATGGTGGTGTCGGGGGCAAGCGCCGGCGGCGCGCTGTCGGTGACGACCAGCACCAACCGCACCCGCGCCTATGCCGGCAGCCTTTCGGGGCCGGCGGTCGGGCTGGCGGTCGGGCGGCTGGAGATCGAAGCCTATGGCGGCAACGCCTTCTTCAACCAGACCCTATCCGCGTCGGGCGGTTCGCTGGTCGGCCTCGCCGCCATGGCCAACGTGCTCTATGCCGGTAACGAGACGCGCGCCGGCCTCTACAACGCCACCGTGACCGGCAGGACGGCGAATACCGCCGTTGATGTCAAGGCGACGGAGGATCTGTCCGTGCTGGCCCTGTCGGGCGCGCTGGGGATCGGCGTCAACGGGTCCGGCATCGGCGCCGCCGCCAACATCCTGGTCGCCAAGTCGGACGTGGCGGCGGAGATCGACCGCGCCACCCTGACCAGCAACATCGGCCATGTGTCCGTCACCGCCCTGTCCAACCGCAGCGCCGACGTGGTCACCGTCGGCGGCGGGCTCGGCGTCGCGACGGGCATCGGCGGGGCCGGGTCGCTCATCCTGTTCGGGCTGGGCAGCGCCGGCGACGCCTATCAGGTGCTGGACAAGGACGGCAACGGCACGCTGACGCGCGCGGGCCTGCTGGCCGACACCACGGATCTCACCCGCAACAACCAGAGCCTGTCGGGATCGGACAAGGCGCGCTACGACGCCTACGGCCACCGGGACGTGGCAAAGGCGATCACCGCGTCCAAGGCCAACACCACCACGGCCCGGTTCGACAACAGCACGCTTGCCGGCAACAGCCTGAACGTCCGGGCCAAGGACACCACCGGCACCCGCAACATCGTCGGCGGAGTGGGCGGAAGCTTGCTGGGCGAGGGGGTCGGCGGCTCGGTCGGCGTGACGCGGGTCTACAACGCGGTCACCGCCCAGGCGCTGGGCAGCGGCATCCAGGCCTACGGCGTCGTCGTCCAGGCCGATACGGCCAATGGCGCCTCGGGCAAGACCGCGGACGTGATCGCCCTTGCCGGAGCGGCCGGGTCGGTGGCGCTGGGAGCCGCCTATGCCGACGCGGCGGCGGACAACCACGTCACCGCCCGCCTGGAGTCCGCCGCCAGCCCGAATGGCGGCACCGTTTCGGTGGCCGCGGCGGACGCCGCTTCGGTCAATGCCGAAGCCTATGGCATGGAGATCGGCGGCACCGCCGTCGGCGTCTCCATCGCGCGGGCGGGCAAGACCGGCACCGTCCTGGCCGGGGTCGGCGGCGGCGGGGCGCGGTCGATCACCGGCTTCGACACGCTGACCGTCGATGCCGGCAGCACCGGCACGGTCGGAACCCATGCGGTCGCGGGCGTGGCGGGCATCGCCTTCACCCTCGAAGGCGCCGTGGCGCTGGCGAGCGACGCCACCGCCGTCCGGGCCGAGGTCGCCGACGACACCACCGTCGCCACCCGTGGGGCGGTGGCCGTGCGCGCCCATGCGGCGCCGAACACGTCGAGCAAGGCCGTGGGTGCCAGCGTGTCCAAGGTGGCCATCGGCACCTCGGTCGCCACCTCCACCGTCGAGACGACGGTGACCGCCGCCACCGGCAACCGCTCCGTCATCACCACCCCGGCATCGGTGACCATCGCGGCGTCCGCCCGGCCGGAGGCGGAGCAGGAAACCGCGCGGGCCGAAGCGTACAGCGGCGCCGGCGGCCTGCTGGCGGCCGTCAACGCGACCGTCGCCACCGTGACCGGCAAAAGCACCGTCCGGGCCCTGACCGGCGCCGGCTCCTCCATCACCCATGGCGGCCTGGCGGTCACGGCGCTGAACGAGTCCGTCCAGACCGCCCTGGGGCTGGGCGTCACCATCGGCGGCGTGCTGGCGCTGGGCGCCAACCTGTCGGCGGCGGAGTCCGCCATGGTGACCGAGGTGTCGCTGGGGGGCGGCAGCTATGTGGCCGGGAACGAGGCGGCGAACACGGCCGTCCTGCTGTCGGCCGTCGGCCGGAGCATGGCCACGGCCGAGTCCACAGCCGGTGCGGGCGGCCTCATCGCCGGTGCCGCCTCCGCTGCGACCATCAAGGACGGCAGCCGCGTCCGCACCACGGTTGCCGACGGCCTGGCGCAGACCGTCGTCAGGGCCGGCGGGATCACCGTCGAAGCGGCCCACACCTCGGACTATTGGGGATATGCCAACTCGGTGCAGGCGTCCATCGCCGGCATGAGCGGCTCGCTGGTCGACAACAGCCTGTCGGCCGACGTCGGCGTGGTCATCGGCAACAATGTCCGCCTGCACGCCACCCGGGACGCCATGTCGCTGGAATCCCGCGTCGCGGTGGTCCAGCGCGACCTCCTGGACGAGAACGGCGATCCGCGCAGCAATGCGGAAGGCGGGGCCGGGGGCGTCATCACCGGGGCGGCCGTCACCAGCCGCACGGTGCTGGACACCCGCTCCGCCGTCGACATCGGGCAGAACGCACAGCTCTGGGCCTTCGGCGGCGCGGTGCTGAACGGCGGCAAGCCGTTGAACATCAACGCCCTGACCCTGGTGGAGATCACCGACCGGGCCAAGCTGATAACGGGCGGCCTGATCCAGATGCCGGAGGTGCGGAGCACCGTCACCGGTTCGGTCCGCAACACCGTCGCCATCGGCAGCGGCGCCGCCCTGAACGCCATCGGCTCCATCGGCATCGGTGCCTACACCGACGGTTCGGTTCTCGCCGCCGCCATGGGCAAGACCTATGGTCTGGCCGGCTTCCTGGCCGGCACGGCCAAGGTGGGGCTTTCCGCCATCCAGTCGGTGACGGTGGGCACCGGCGCGTCGGTCTGGTCGTGGGAGAACGCCACGCTTGCCGCGGGTGCGCGCGGCGACGGCTCCGCCGCCAACCGGCTGCGTCTTGCCGCCTATACCGACATCTACAACGGCACGGCCTTCTCGCTGAACACCGATCCCTATGCGGAAGCAAGCGGCAACAGCGTCAACACCCTGCTGCTGGACACGGGCTCGATCGTCCGGGCCGTGCGGGACGTGACGCTGATCGCCGACCGCGGCGAGGTGAATGTCGGCGGGTTCGGCAACGGCACCAACCCGTGGCTCGACCTGTTCGGCCAGAAGATCACCGATTCCAAGTCGATCCTGAGCGCCACCGAGCGGATGACCCTGCGCGGCACCGTCGATGCCGGCATCCTTTACGACCAGTCGCTGGTCATCACGAAGGGAAGCGACGGCAAGGCCGTCCTGACCACCGGCACCAACGGCTGGCAGGCTTTCGCCACCAGCAACGGGGTGGTGCAGGTCAACCTGCGCGAGCGGATGGCCGCGTTCCTCCAAGAGAATCCAAGCCAGCAACTGCTGTATGGCGACATCCTCAACCAGCTGAGCGACGGCATGTCGGCGGTGGTGGTGTCCGGCATGCGCGCCGCACCCGGCAATGTGGTGATCCGCACGGGGGAACTGCTGGCGGGCAATGGTGCCACGCTGACCGCCCATGGCGCCCCCAGCATGCGCATCCTCAACACCACCGACTTCAACGTGGTGGTCGAGGATCTCTACATCGCCGACGGCACCGGCGGGCAGGTGCTGTTCACCGGCGCGTTGCGGCGGCCGAACGCGCCGGCGGAGCTGAGGATCGTCGAGGATGGGCTGAACCAGCTTCCGTCCGTTTCCATCGTCAACAGCGCCACCAGCGGCGCTCCCCTGCTGGCCCTGATGGGAACGGCCTTCAATCCGCGCGGCATCGTCGCGCTGGAAAACCAGTCGGGCGACATCATCCAGATGGGCGGCATGAACGCCCTGTCGCTGTCGGTCGTCGCCCCGCGCGGCAGCTACACCCAGCGGGTCGCCGGCACCTATCACCTGGGCGGCATCAACCTTTCCGGGGTGGCGACCAGGGACAAGACCTATTACAGCTCCATCGACGTCATCACCGACCACCTCTCCGTCCAGTACAGCCAGAGCGGCAGCACGGATGCCGGCATGGCGGGCGAGCTGCTGATCAACGCCTCCCTGATCACGGCGGGAAAGGTGGCGATCGTCGCCGACATGATCGACGTCGGGGGCCGCATCGTCAGCCAGCAGACCTTCGACTACGCCGTCCTGTTCGATGGCGGCGACTCCGCCCTGAATGCGACCATGGATGCCGCCCGCAGCGCGTGGCGGGCGGGAACCGGGCAACGCTACACCACCATCACCGGCAGGGTCCTGAACGGAGCCGCCCTCGCCACCGCCCGGTACGATGCGCTGCAGGACCGCATCCTCATGGACGACATCGTGGCCTCCACCCGATCCGGCGGGCTGCCCTCCGCGACGGAGGTGGACGCGGCGGGCGTCAAGGTGAAGACCGTGTCGCTGGTGGGCGGCGGCAGCGTCTATCTGGAAGGGAAGATCGTCAGCACCGTGGGCCGCCCGCTGTCGGGGATCGAGGTGCAGGCCGGCTACGGCAACATCGAGATCCACAACACCACGGGCCGGGAACTGGTGCTGGGGGGCATCGACGCCGGCAGCGCCGGCACGGGCCGCGTCACGCTGGTGGACAAGCTGAAGACCGACGCCGGCGGCCGCCCGCTGATCTCCATCTACGAATTCACGGCGGGCCAGGGCCGGACCGACTACATCGGCTACGATCAGGCGGCCCTGGTCAAGACCGCCGTGGCCGGGGACACCGCGGAGAACCGCAGCCTTCTCTACACCCCGCTGCAGGGTGCGGGATTCCATTACCAGTATTCCGCCACGCTCGACGTCTACCGGTCGGGGCCGAGCCCCAACGACATCAGCATCCGGTGGCAGGACCCCTGGAAGGCCGATTTCGAACCGACCTTCGCCGTGTTCACCGATGCGATCGGCAACTCCGCCTCGGCCATCAGTTTCCGGCACCGGTCCAACACGCTGGATCCGTTCACCGGCTCTCCGGTCGGGCTGGTGGATCTGACCTTGTGGCGGCGGCTGGGGGCGGACAACCCCTTCAGCATCACTTTCACCGGCAACGCCGCCGGCACCGTCAAGGTGTCGTCCGCGGCCAACCTGATCGTCGGCGGCGACATCCGCAACGCCAGCGGCGCCACAGCGCTCAGCTCGTCGCTGGGCAACGTCACCAGCATCAACAACGCCACCATCACCGCCCGGACGCTCACCATCGATGCCGGCACGGGCATCGGCCTCGGCAAGGATTTGCCGCTGACCGTGGAGCTGACCGGCAGCCGTCTGGTCGCCACCACCCACAGGGGCGACATCGACCTCACCGTCAAGACCCCGGTCCTGGCGGCGCAGCTGGATGCCCGTACGGGCGACGTTCGCCTGACCGCCACCGGCGACATCGTCGGCCATGACCGCGCGGCCAGCGGCTGGACCTACGACGTCCATGGCCGCCACGTGTCGCTGTCCACCGTGGGCGGCAGCATCGGCACCGCCGGAACCCCGCTGGCCCTGCTGGCGACGGAGCGGCTGGATGCGTCGGCCAGCAACAGCATTGCCGTGACGCAGGTGGCGGGCGACCTGAAGGTCGGTTCCATCGCGTCGACCGGCGGGGACGTGTCGGTGACGGCGCTGAACGGCAACATCACCGACGCCAACCCGATCCAGATCGACGAGGAGAACCAGGCCCGTCTGGCCCAGGTGTGGCGCTCGCTGAACCTGACCAGCGACAACGCCGAGTATGAAACGGTGATGGCCTATGAAATGTCGGTCACCGCCCGTTATCAGGAATATTGGAGCATCCGGAGCATCGCCTATGCGGGCGGCAGCCTCGACCTGACGGGCAAGAGCCATTTCTTCAAGGCGCAGGCCGCCGCCGCCCTGGGCACCGCCAATCCCACCGACGCCGACATCGCCGGCTGGGTCCAGGCGCGCTATACGGCTCTGGACAGCTTCTTCCGCACCGAGGTGTATGGAGGCGGCCCGTTGCCGGACGCCTTCACCACCCATCAGGAGGGCTGGACATACACGCTCGACCGCAGCTCGACGCTGTACGGGGAGATGGTCCGGGGCGCGCAGTGGACGGAATCGCAGCTCCACTACATCGTGGATGCCAAGGCGGTCACCCCCGTCACCGGAACCAGCGTGCGGCGGGGCACGCCCAACATCTCCGGCAACAATGTGACGATCAATGCCGCGCAGGGGTCGATCGGCAACACCGGATCGCCCATCGTCATCGAGATCCAGTACGACGGCCCCTTCAGCATCACCGATGCCCAGGCGGCGGCGCTGGCCGGTGCGGCGCCGGGCGAGCTGTCCGTCGCCACCTATGACGACCCGAGCCACTTCACCCTCATCACCATCGCGAATCCCGATCCGCTGTTCGTCAACGCCACCGGCGTGCTGCGGGCCACGGCGCTCAACGACGTGGTGATGTCGGCCCCCGGCACCATCCGCACCGGCGGCATTCATTCCGTCAGGGGCGACGTGAAGCTGACGGCCGGCAACGGCATCGAGCAGGTTGGAACGTCGGACAGCATCTCCGGCAGCCGCCTGAAGCTGGACGGCGGCAGCGGCAGCGTCGGAACGCTGGAAAATCCGCTGCTCGTCACCGGCACCGGGGGATGGGTCGATCTGGCCACCGCCGCCGGCGACGTCGTCATCGCCCGGAAGACCGGCGATCTGGTGGTCGGCAACATCTATGCGGGCGGCACGATGAAGCTGGCGGCCCAGGCCGGTTCCATCCTGTCCTCGTTCAACAACAGCGCCGTCCACCTGATGGCCAACTCCATCGACCTGTGGTCGGCGGGCAGCATCGGCAATTGGGAATGGCGCCTGAACGTCGGGCTGGGCGGCGGCTTCATGAATCTGCGTGCCCTGGGCGACGTCTTCGTGCGGGCGCCCGGCGGCGACCTCCGGGTCGGCAACGCCACCACCGCGGCGACGCTGGTTCTGGGCAGTGCGGCCGATCTGGTCGTCGGCGGGACGGTGACAGCGCCGGCTGTGGACATGCAGGTTGCCGGCACCGTGAAACTGCTTTCGGGCGGGTCCATCACCAACACCGTTCATCCGCTCATCCTCAACGCGGGCGGGCTGACGATGGCCGGCGGAACCAGCATTGGCTCGGTCCTAGGCGTCAACATGATGCTGACCGGCGGCGCCACCATCGGCGAGGAGGGTGGGGCTCCGGCCACCATCACCGCCGGCCACGGCCTGTCGATCAACGCCGGCGGCCCGGTGACCCTGCAAGGCAGCGGCTCCACGCTGCAGGCGGGCGCCGGCGACCTGACCGTGACCGGCGGCGACGACGTCCGCCTGACCGGCGGCGGCCTCACCGGCTCTCGCATCGCCGTCACCTCGACCAGGAACGTGACCCTGTCGGGCACCTTTGCCGGGACCAACGGCGTGACGGTGACGGCGGGCGGCAACCTGATCGCCGGCGCCTATTCGGTGGTGCGCAGCATTGCCGGCGACGTGTCGCTGAGCGGCTATTATCTCCGCCTGGACCACGGCACCGCGGTGGAGGGCGGCAGGCTGACGGTGGGCACGACCGCCGTCGGCGCCAACCTCGGCGAAGGGCTGGGTCCGGTGTCGCTGAGCGCGCGGGACACCGCCACGCTGACCTTTGCCGGCAGCGTGGGTCTGGACGGCAGCATCACGGCGGCCAGGGGCTTGAGCCTGACCGCGGGCGGCAGCTTCGGCACCGCCGCCGGATCGCGGCTGCATGGCGGCGCCGGCGACGTGACGCTGAGGGCCGCATCCCTGGATCTGACGGGCACCCGGTTCTCCGGCAGGACGGCGAGCCTGACCGGCACCGGCGCGATCCGGTTGACCGATCTCGTCGCTGCGAACCTCGACGTGACCGGCGGGGTCGTGACCATCGACCGTGGGCAGGTCGGCCGCGCCACCATCGCCGCCGACGGCGCACTGCGGATCGACGGCCTGGAGGTCGATGAGAGCGTCTCGCTACGGTCGAGCGACATCGTCGCCTCCCTGCGCCAGATGGCGGACGCGTCGCGCAATGGGCGGACGCTGGGTCTGCGCGTCGATGGGGGCGGCTCGGCCACCCCCATTGCGGTGATGAGGATCGAGGCCGCAGCCGTCCAGGCGGAGCTGAGCCGGGTCCATTACGTCACCTTTGACACCAGCGCGGCTCGGCTGCGGCTCCAGAACAGCGAAGTGACCGGCAACATGCGGCTGAGCGCCGCCGGGCTGGCGGCTTGGATGGACAACACCAGTCCCGTCCCGGTGCTGGTGGCGCAGCAATATTACGCCGGGAACGGGAGGTTCGACTTCATCTTCGAAGATGGCCGCGTGACCACCACGGCGACGCGGATCGTCCTGCCATCGCCTCCTCCGCCACCTCCTCCTCCGCCACCACCTCCACCACCTCCGCCGCCGCCGCCGCCGCCGCCGAAGGAGCCTCCGGTGGTTCCCCCCGTGCTTCCCCCGGTCACGCCGGAAAATCCTCCGGTGGAGACGCCGCAATCGCCGCCGGTGCGGCCACCCGTCTCGCCACCCGTGGCGCCTCCGCCCCCACCGGTGGTGCAGCCGGTGCAGCCGGTGTCGCCGTCCGTCGTGCCGAACAGCGGCGTGCCTTCCGACGCCGTTCAAACGGTGGTGAGGCAGGTGATGTCGGCGACCACCACGGCGGCGGCGGGAAGCTCTGGCACGATGTCGGCGGCTCCGGCCGGCGGCGGCACCCCGACCGCCTTCACCTCCGGTCCGGTGACCGGTCCCATGGGCGGTATCGCCGGGGTGTCCCGTCCCTCCTCCGGCGGCGGTCCGGTGGTGGGGGTCAATCTGGGCGACTCTTCCTCCGGCCAGTCGCCGGGGACCACGACAAGCCAGGGGGCAAGCCAGGGGGCGAACCAGGGGAATGCACCGGCTTCCCGCTCCACCGATGGGCAGCAGCCCGCCGGGACGGGCGAGAATTCGGACGAGGACGGCCGCAAATCCGCGCGGGCCGGCGCCACCCCCGCCGGAGGCACGCGATGACGGACGGCATGACCGCAAAAGGCCTGGGCCGTTGGCGCCGGGGGCTGGGCTACGGGCTCGCGGTGCTGGCGATGCTGCCGGGTGGCGCCGCAGCGCAGGCCCTTCCGCAATCCCTTCCGCAATCCCTTCCGCCCCAGGTGACGCCCAGCGTCATCGGCGCCGGCTCACGCCCCGCGGAGGAGCGGACGGAGCCGCCGCCGGTGCAGGACGAGCCGCTGGTGGGCGGGCAGGGGCTGGACGGCCTGCCGCGCATCACCATCCGCGGCGGCGGAACCCGCTTCACCCTGACCGGCGTGGATTTCGATCCCTCCAGCCTGTTGCCGGCGGAGGAGCTGGCGACGGTCGAGAGCGGCTATGCCGGCCGCAGCGTGACCTTCGCCGACCTGCAGGAGCTGGTGGCCGAGGTCAACCGCCTCTACGACGCCCGTGGACAGAGCGCGGCCCGCGCCGTGCTGCCCGCCCAGAGGATCGACGGCGGGCGGGTGCGCATCCAGCTCGTGGAAGGGCGGGTGGAGAGCATTGCCGTGCAGGGCGACCCCGCGGTGGGCGACCGCTATGTGCGCGACCGCATCCGGGCCGCGTCGGGGCAGGTGCTCGACACGCGGGAACTCCACCGCGACGTGCTGCGCTTCAACCTGACCAACGAGGCGCAGCTCCGGGCGGCGCTTCAGCCCGGCGCGTCCTTCGGCCTGACCGATCTGCAATTGGCGGTCTTCGAGCCGCCGCGGACCGCGCTGGACCTGTCGGCGGACAATTACGGGTTCGAGGCGACCGGACGGGGCCAGGGCGCGGCCATGTTCCGCACCGGCAGCCTGATCGTCCCCGGCGACCGCACGACGGTCTATGCCGCCGGCTCGCAAGGCACGCGGGTGGGCAACCTCGCCTACAACCTGCCGGTCGGGACAGGCGGCGGCCGGATCGGCTTCGGCCTCAGCGGCAGCTGGACGGAGGTGGTGAAGGGCGACTACCGGCGCTACGGCATCACCGGCACGTCGCGGTCGGCCTCGCTGACCGGCAGCCATCCGCTGTGGACCGGTGACAGCGCGCAGCTGTCGCTCACCGCCGCGCTGGCCCGCAGCCTGTCGTCCAACAGCATCGCCGGCACCCGCCTGTCCGGCACCCGCACCACCAGGGGAATGGCGGGGCTGTCGTTCTATTACGGCGACGAGGGGACGTCGGTCATGGCGTCGCAGGCCGTCGGACTGGCACGCATGACCGAAACCACCGGCGGTCAGACCCGCAACGCCCCGCTTTTCACCGGAGATCTGAACGCCTTCCACCGCCTGTCGGAGGAGTGGGCGGTGCAGCTTCGCGGCGCGTGGCAGCTCAGCACGCTGCGGGAGCTGTCCGGCGACCAGCTTTTCCAGATCGGCGGAGCGGCGTCCCTGCGTGCGCTGCCCCCCGGCGCGCTGACCGGCGACGACGGTGTCTTCGGTCAGGCCGAACTGCACTGGGATGCGGCCACCCTGGTGGAGGGAACGCCGCTGCGGAGCCTGGACCTGTACGGCTTCTACGAATCCGGGCTGATCCGGCTGACCGGCGGACGGCGGGCCGTCATGTCCGACGCCGGTGTTGGCGCGGCTGCGCGCCTGAGCGACCTCGTTTCCCTCGAAGCGACAGTGGCGGCACGGCTGCGGGACGGCGATGCCGCGCCGATGGACCGCTACCGCCTCTATGTGCGGACAGTCTTTCACGTCTTTTGAAACCACCGACCATGCGTACCGGAAGGATCCTGAGGATGAACACGATGTTTGCCGCCCTGTTCGCGGCTTTGCTCGCCGCCGGCCTGGCCCACGGCGGCACGGCATTCGCCGCGCCTGCCGGCACCACGTCGACGGCCGGAGGGGCGGCCGGGGCGGCGGAGGAGGGTGCTGCCCAGCGGGCGCCCGCTACGGTGGAGGGGTTCCGCTCCGCCAAGTTCGGCATGACGGAGGAGGAGCTTCGCAAGGCCATCCGCACCGATTTCGGTCTGAAGGACACCGAGATCGAACGCACCGACAACCCGGTGGAGCGCACCACCTCGCTGTCGGCCACCGTGAAGGATCTCCTGCCCGGCGGCGGGGCGGCGCGGGTCAGCTACATCCTGGGCTATTCCAGCAAGAAGCTGATCCACGTCAACGTGCTGTGGGCGCACGAGCTGGGCGCCACCTCCAACGAGACGCTGCTGGCCAACGCCACCACATTGCAGAGCTACCTGAGCGAACAGCCCTTCCCGCCGGCGGGCGTGGCGATGAACGCACAGTTGGCGGACGGATCGATCCTGCTGTTTCGCGGTACCGACGCCAAATCCCGCACCGTGCTGCTGGTGGTGAGCGGACTGCCCCGCCCGGCCGAGGCGGCGAAGGCCGGAGCCGCCAAGGGTTCTGAGAAAGGTGCCGAAAAGGCTGCGGAGAGCAAGCCGGTGGTCCGGCTGTCCTACATCGCCAACCCCGCCGAACCCGACATCTTCCGGGTGAAGCCCGGGCAGTTCTGACAGCCGTGCGCGGGATCGCCGTCCGGCTGATGGCGCTGGTCCTGGGCGCCGGGCTTCTTGCCGGCGTCGCCTGGGCTGGGGACGGGGCCGGGGATGGGCCGCCGGTTCGCGGCGGGATGCTCGACCTGCGGGCGGGCCTGCCCGACGGCGCCCTCCTGGCGCTGGACGGGGAATGGCTGGCGGCCTGGGGACGGCTGGCCGGGGCGGAGAGCGGGGCCTGCTTCCCCGATCCGGCGGGCGGCTGCCCGGCCGGCGATTGGACGGCGGCCCATCTGCCCGGCATCTGGAACGGCCAGCCGCTGCCGGGCGGCGGCGTGATGGGATCGCAGGGGGCGGCGACCTACCGGCTGCGCATCCTGCTGCCGGCGGACGGTGCCGTCCACACGCTGCAGGTTCCGCTGGTGAAGTCGGCGTCGCGGGTCTGGCTGAACGGCGAGCCCGTCGCCGCAGCCGGCGTTCCGGCACCGAGTGCCGCCGGGGAGGTCGCCCAGACCGCTACCCGCTTCGTCACACTTCCCGCCGGACTGCGCGTCGCCGACATCGCGATCGAGCTGTCGAATCATTTCCACCATGAGGGCGGGATCGGGGCGAGCCTGCTGCTCGCCAGGGGCGATGGGCTGCGCCACGACTGGACGGTGCGGCTGCTGGTGTCGTCCGGCGTGGCATTGTCGCTGCTGTTGCTGGCGGCCTATCTGACGGCCTTCGCCCGGTGCGGCGAGCGATCCACCTATTACCTGATGAGCGGCCTGCTGACGGCCAGTGCGGTGCGGATGCTCTGCACCAGCGAATTGCTGACCACCCTGTTTCCGCGGGTGGATGCGGCACTCGCCTACCGGCTGGAATATCTGCCGATCTATCTGTTCTGGCCCATCTATTTCCACGCGCTGGACCATCTGCTGCCCGGCTGCCTGCATCGGCGGGTGGGGCAGGGGATGGATCTGCTGGGCGGGGCCGGGGCACTCTTCGTGCTGCTGGCCGAGCCGGCGGTCTTCACCCGCTTCCGCGACGTGGCCAGCCTCCTGCTCGGCCTGTCGATCCTCTATTTCGTCCTGCGGATCGCGGCGGCGGCGCGGCGGCGCCATCACGGCGCCGTCCTGCTGGGGCTGGGGGCGATGCTGTTCATGCTGGCCGTCGTCCACGACGCCATGATGTACGCCCACCTGTTCGACGGCGTCGATCTCGTCCCATTCGGGGTTCTGGGATTCCTGTTCATGCACGCGCTGATCCTGGGCCGCCGGGTGATGCGCGCCTTCGACGAGGTGCGGAACCTGTCGGCGGAGCTGACCTGCCTGAACGAAGGGCTGGAGCGGCAGGTGCAGGACCGCACCCGGGAGCTTCGCCGGCAGTCTGCGATCGTGGAATCCGTGCTGCGGCAGGCCAAGGAGAGGGCGGAGGCCGATGCGGCGTTGAAATCCCGCTTCCTCGCCCATCTCAGTCACGAGGTGCGCACGCCGCTCAACGCCGTGCTGGGCATGGTGCGGCTGATGCAGCGGAGCCCCGCCGCCGCGGACGCCGAGCGGCTGCGGGTGATCGACGGGGCGGGGCGGCACCTCGTCGGGCTGCTGGACGAGGTGCTGGAACTGTCGCGGCTGGAGGCGAACCGCCTGACGCTCAACCCGGAACCGTCCGACGCGGCCGGGCTGGTCCGCGACGCCGTGGCGCTGTTTCGTCCGGCGGCGGCCGAAAAGGGCCTG
Source organism: Azospirillum sp. B21 (assembly GCF_008364825.1). Lineage (GTDB taxonomy): Bacteria > Pseudomonadota > Alphaproteobacteria > Azospirillales > Azospirillaceae > Azospirillum. The sequence continues at coordinate 59,714 of NZ_VTTO01000015.1, read as the reverse complement.
GACATCGCGGTGACCATCACCGGTGCCGTGGCGCCGTGGTACCGGCTCGACCGGCGGCGGCTGCACCAGATCCTGTTGAACCTGCTGTCCAACGCCGTGAAGTTCACCCGGCAGGGAGGCGTCCTGGTCACTCTCGATGCCGTTCCGGCGCCGGTGCCGGGACGGGAGGAACGGCTGTTGCTGTCCGTGGCCGACAGCGGTCCCGGCGTGCCGGATTCGGAGAAGAAGGCCATCTTCAACGCCTTCACCCGGGTCGAGGGTGTCGACCGTCTCCACGGCAGCGGTCTGGGCCTTGCCATCGTGCGTGGGCTGGCGGTGGCGATGGGCGGCAGCGTGCAGGTGTCCGACCGGCCGGGCGGCGGCGCGCTGTTCACCTTGGCGCTTCCGGTCCATCTCGCGCTCCCTCCCCCCAAGAGCATGGTGGGTGGCATGGTGAATGGCGTGGTCGGGGCAGCACCGGCGCCTTCCGCCCTCGACATCCTGGTGGTGGAGGACGCGGAGGAGAACCGGGCGGTGCTGCGCGCCTTCCTCGCCCCCGCCGGGCACCGGCTGGTGGAGGCTGAAAGCGGGGAGGCGGCGCTGCGGCTGCTGGAGGACCGGCGCTTCGACGTGATCCTGATGGACATCCGCTTGCCCGGCATGAGTGGCGTGGAGGCCAGCCGCCGCATCCGCGCCCTCCCCGACGAGGCGGCGGCCCTGACCCCGATCATCGCCGTTACCGCCAACGCCTCGTCGGGCGACGAGGTGGAGTATCGTGCCGCCGGCATCGACGACATCCTGCCCAAACCCCTGGACCCGGACCATCTGTCCGCCGTGCTGGCCCGCCACACCCCAGCCCGCAACTCCGGCGGTGCGGCGGTGCCCCGTCTTGCCGAAAGCATCGCGCCGGATCGGCTGGCCCGCCTTCTGGGTCTGTTCGCCGCCACCTGCCGGGAGCAGCGTGCGGCCCTGGCCGAAGCCGATAGTCCCGCGCGGGTGGCGTCCATCGCCCATCGGCTGAAAGGGTCCGCCGGCACCTATGGATACCCGGCGCTGTCCGCGGCTGCGGCCGCGCTGGAGGCGGCGGCCGGCCGGGGCGGCCCGCCGCCCGCCGCGCTGCTGCGGGCGGTGGATGCGGAGCTGGAAGCGGCGCTGGCGTCGCTGGAGGTCCGCACACGGACGCCGGCCGGTGGTTAGGAGAAGACCGGAATCACCCGGCCTTGCCGGCGCCGTCCGCCAGGGCGTAGCCGACCCCGCGCACGGTGACGATCGGCGCGGGGCGCCCGTCCTCGTCCTTCATCTTGCGACGCAGCCGCATGATGAGCATGTCGACTGTGTGTTCGCTGACGGTGTCGCGGTCGCGGTTGCTGATGACGTCGAGCAGATATTCGCGGTTGACCGGATTCGGGCGCATGGCGGCCAGTGCGGCCAGGATGTTGAATTCCCCGGTGGTCAGAGCCAGGAACGTGCCGTCGGGCCGGAACAGCGCACGCCGCACCAGATCCAGCGTCCAGCCGTTGAAATGCAGGTAGGAGTCGCGGGACTTTCGCCGCAGCAGGTTGCGAACGCGGGCCAGCAGTTCCCGCGGGTCGACCGGCTTGGTGACGTAATCGTCGCCGGCATCCTCCAATGCGCCGATCCGATCCTCGTCGTCGGTGCGCACGGTGACGAACATCAGTCCAGCCTGGTCGCGGATGCGCAGGCGCCGGGCGATGTCCAGCCCGTTGCCGTCCGGCAGGTTGATGTCGAGGAGAACCAGATCGGGATGTTCCTGCGCCAGCAGCCTCTGCATGGTGGTGACGTCGGGCGCATGCAGGACACGATACCCCGCATCGGCGAGGAAGCCCGCATACAGCTCCCGAAGTTCGACGGCGTCCTCCACAACCATGACCGTGGTCTGTGCCATTCATTCACCCAATAACGAAGCAGGAACAAGGCACGCGCAGAACGCGGATTCGAAAGAATGCGGACAAAGCGATGCAGCGGCAAGTCGCTGCGACAAATCGGTGCGGCATCACGGCCCGGCAATCATCAGGCAACGCCCCAAGTCAGAACATTTTTACTATATAACGATGCAACCGCTGGGAGCAAGACAGGTTCACCATGGTCAGTATCAACCGTCTTTCGTGTCACATTGCGCTGGGTTGTGCTTTTGCTCTGGCTTATTATGCCGGTGCCTATGCCAGCGTGCGCATCGCACGCATCCCCGAGGCGAACTGGACGGTGATCTGGCTGAGTTCGGGCGTCGGGCTGCTGTGCGTGCGAGCGCTGGGACGGGCAGGGCTGGCGTGGATCGGTGCGGCGGCGGTGGCCACGTCCACCGTCTATTATGGGATTCGCCTGGGTCTGCCCTGGCCGCTGGCGGCGGCGGCCGTCCTGTCCACGGCAGCCCTGGATGTGATACAGGTCTGGCTGGCTGGGATGGCGGATCGGCGCCTCGGCGGCTGGGACCAGGACGGGAGCGTCGGCGGCGGTGGAGCATGGGAGGGATCGGGGGGCGGCTCCTACGGCCGGCTGGCCGCCTATCTCCTGCAGGTCTGTGTGGTGCCGCCCCTGGTGACCTGTTCGCTTCTCGTGGTGAAGGATCCGCTGCTCGGCATCGGGTCCTTCAGCCCCGGCGGCGGGGTCGGCGGCGTCCTGATGAAGATCTTCATCGTCGTCACCGGCAACGCGCTCGGCCTGTTCCTGCTGGGACCTCTGGCGCTGTTGTGGAAACGGCGCCATGAGGTGCTGGCCGCCGGGCCGAAACTGTTGGTGACGCTGGTGCTGGTGCCGCTCCCGGTCCTTCTGTCGACGGTGACGATTCCCCATGTGGCGATCCTGGCTTTCGCCGCGGCGCTGGTGGCAGCGGCACGCCATGGGCTGGCCGGCTCGGTGCTGGCGGTTCTGCTGCTGACCTTGACCACGGTGGGTACGGTGGCAACGAAGGCCGGTCCTTTCCCAAGCGACGAGGCCGGCCTGACCATGTTTGGCTTCTCGCTGGTCATCGTGGTTCTGGGATTGGCCTTTCATTTCGTCGGTATTGCCGTCGATGCCCTGGCTCACCAGCAAGCCAATCTGGAGCGGCTGGTCGCCGCCCGCACCCGCGCCCTGGAGCTCAAGAGCGCCGAACTGGCGGCGCTGGCCGGCCGCAAGACCGCGTTCCTCGGATGGCTCAGCCACGAGGTGCGCACGCCGTTGAACGCCGTGCTGGGCATGATCCGATTGGTGCGCCGGGATGGTCCCGGCCCCGATCAGGACCGCCGCCTGGGCATCGCCGAGACCGCCGGGCGGCACCTGATCCGGCTTCTCGACGATGTGCTGGAACTGTCGCGCCTGGAGGCAGGGGCCGTGACCCTGGCGCCGGAACCGGCCGACCCGCGCGCCTTGGCCGGAGAGGTGGCGGCGATCCTGCAGCCGGAAGCGGCGGCGAAGGGGCTGCGCCTGACCGTTGCGGCCGGTCCCGACCTGCGCTCCGCCTATCTCGTCGATCCGCTGCGGGTTCGGCAACTGCTGTTCAACCTGACCGCCAATGCGATCAAGTTCACGGAGTCCGGGATGATCATGGTGCGCGTCGACGCCGAACGGCGCCCCGACGGTCGAACCGGTCTGGTCCTGGAGGTCGAGGACACCGGCCCTGGTGTACCGGAACCCTTGCAGGGCAATATCTTCGACGCCTACGCCCGCGGCGAGGTGGGGGGAGGGCGGCCGGGTGGCGCCGGTCTGGGGCTCGCCATCGTGCGGGAGATCGTCGAACGGATGGAGGGAACGGTCACCGTCGGAAACGGCCGCCAAGGCGGGGCTCTGTTCCGCCTTTCCTTTCCGGCGGATGCCGCATCGGATGCCGTTGGGGAGCCGGTCCCGATCCGTTCCACGGTCGCCGGGCCCGGCCCGCTGCCGCCGCTGGACATCCTGCTTGCCGAGGACGGACCGGAGAACCGGCTGCTCATTCTGGAATGGCTCGAACCCGCCGGCCATCGGGTGACCTGCGTCGCCAGCGGCGAGGAGGCGGTGCGCGCTGTGGCGGAACGGTCCTTCGACGTGATCCTGATGGACATCCGGCTGGAGGGAATGGATGGCCTGGATGCCACCCGGCGCATCCGCGCCTTGCCGGGCATCGGAGCCCTGACTCCGGTCATCGCCCTGACCGCCAACGCCAGCCGGCGGGACCGCGATGCGTACATGGCCGCGGGCATCGATGAGGTTCTGACCAAGCCCATCGATCCTGATGCCCTGTCGATGGCCCTCGCCCGTCACGCACCGTCATGCGACATGACGGGATCCTCTCCGCCCCAGTCCTCGCCGGCTGCTGCAAGTGTGGAGCGGTTGGATCCCCTCTTCACAGGCGTTGCGCGGGAACTGGAGGGCAGCTTGGATCATGCGTGGGCGGTGGGGAACCGTGAAATGGTCGGACGCATCGCCCACAGGCTGCACGGTTCCGCCGCCACATACGGATATTGGAGCGTGGCCGCCGCAGCCGCGGCTTTGGAAAGGGACGTGGAGTCGGGGGCCGAAGACGTCCAGGTGGCCGACGGGGTGGCGGCGCTCCGTGAAACCCTGCGATCGATTTCCGGGAGATCGATTTCCGGGTAAAGCGGTTCGTTCAACCGATATGCGTATGGGCGCCGATCGGGCTCGAATTTCCTATTACGCGCTCGTAGGCGATGCGAGGACGAATCTCCGACGGACTGATGAAGCAGATGGGCTTGAAGGGAGCGATGCGTGGCAAGGCGGTGCGCACCACGATCAGCGACCGGGCGGCGACCCAGGGCTTCGTCTACATGGCCTTCGTCTTCGACGCCTTCGCGCGCCGCAATCTGGGCTGACGGGTGTCCAGCACAGCCCAGGTTGATTTCGTGCCGGATGCTCTGGAGCAGGCTCTTCACGACCGCCGGCCGGCCAAAGGCAGCGGCCTCATCCACCACTCGGATCGTGGGTCGCAAAATGTCGCTATTCGGTACACAGAGCGCCTGACCGATGCCGGTGTGGAGCCCACCGAAGCGTCGGCGATTCCTGCGACAACGCCTTGGCCGAGACCATCAACGGCCTCTACAAGACCGAGGTGATCCGGCGCCGCGGGCCATGGCGCACCCTGGAGGCCATCGAGTTCGCCACCCTGGGGTAGGTCGACTGGCTCAAACCACCGGCGCCTGCTCGAACTCATCGGCCATATCCCTCCCGCCGAGGCCGAAGCGCGCCACTATGCCCAAGCTGAGGATGTCGCCATGGCGACAAGGGATACGATAGCGCCGCTGTCCGCCGGAAGATCGACTTTGCCCCGTGTCGCCTCCAGGCCCATACCCTTCATCAGGCGGGCCACCGGTGCAGCGTGCCACGTCGATGTCCTCTCGCCGCAACCGCCGCCACACTTTGCATACCCCATAAACCTGGAAGTTTGCGTCCCGGACCCATCAACCGCGCAGCTTGGCGCCATCCATCTACGCGCCTCCAGACCGTCCGGGCATCGATCCCAAGAATGGCATTTCATCGCACATATACGCCTTGAAACGTGTAACAATTCATCACGCAATCGCTCTTGACTCAACAAAATAGCATAGATACCCTTTTTACGCGTAAAAATTTCGAGGTCAAAAATGCAATCTGATCCGTTTGCCACTTTGATCAATCAAATATTGCAAGGCCTGACTCAACAGCTGAATGGGGAGATCGGACCTGCCATCCGGTCGGCCGGGTATGATCCTTACAACAACGTGGCCTCCGGGTCTGCCAGCATCGGGATCGGCAGCGCTTCCTATTCTGTCAGTGACCTTACAGGTGTATCGTCTTTGCAGATCACGGACTTGGTGGCGACCAACATCACCGCCTCCGGGACCAACATCAGCGGTCAGGTGAATTTCCAAGCCGTGCTGAACAGCCCTTTGTGCACGACATTGGGCGGCAGCGTTGAGGTATGGCCGATCGACATCGGCGTGTCGGGCAACATCCGGATCACCGGCTGTTCCATTTCCGGTTCCGCCCAGCTCAATGCCAGCATCAGCAACAATCAACTCTGCCTCAATTCGATCAGCAACCTGAGCGCGTCCTTCAATTACAGCGATGCGTCGATCTGGATCAACGACCTGGGTGTGCTGAATTACCTGCTGTCGCCGTTGGAGAGCCTGATCCTCGACGCCGCGAAGGGTGCGATCCGCAGCCTGATCTCCTCCCAGATCGACAGCATCGTCGCTCAGCAGATCGGCCAGCGCCTGCCGCAGTGCGCGTCGCTGGGATGAGGCTGCGGATCGAGCCCCTGGTCCGGACCGCGCAGCGGATTGGTCCCCTGCACCCGGTTGCGGGAACGGCACCCGCACGGGATGGACGGCAGCTCGAAGTCGCGCTGGAGCGGCAAAGCCGTGGCAACTGGTGCTGGTCCGCCGTCACCTGCGCGGTCGCCGCCCACTACGGCGACCGCTCCTGGACACAGGAACGGCTGGCTTGGCGCATCCTGGCGATCGACGATGTGCGGCCGGACCAGGAGCCGCCGCGGGCCCTGCTGGAAGACGAGAAGTACAACCAGCAGGCAGCCCTGGAGCGCACGCTCCGCTATGTCAACTGCCTGGCCGGCTGGAGCAGCGGCCGCCCGCCGTTCCGACGTCTTATGCGCGAACTGGACGAGGGCCGTCCCGTCGCCGTGGCCATCCGCTGGCGCTCCGGGCAGCAGCATTACGTGCTCGTGGACGGCTACCACCGCGCCGAGCGCGCGATCACCGTCGCGGATCCCCAGCGCGGGCGAAGCGAAGTGTCCTTCGACGACTTCCCGCTCCGGTACCGGGATGGCGGCGATTGGACGGAAACCTATTGGACACGCAGTCCTTACCAGATGCCGCACCAGGAAGGGGAGCTTCACGATGAGTAGCTACGACATCGCACTGGTGTTGGACGCTGGCACCCTGAACACGGGGATGTCACAGCTGTTCGCCAACAGCAGCGCCCAGAAAACCCTGTTTCAGGGAACGGAACCGGTCGGCCAGCAGGGCGTCACCAGCATCGGCTGGCAGATCGACGCCGCACCGCAGTTCGTCATGTCGCCGCCGACGGCGAACCAATGGAACGACCCGAACACCTTCACCCCATCGGGGCAGAAGCCGGCGAATCCGACCGACCAGATGTTCCAGGTGACCCTGTCGTCGGTCTCCACCACCATCAACATGCAACAGGGCTCGCCCGTCCCGCTGACCTTCAACATGACGGTGTTCGCCCAGGTGGGCATCGCCAATGGCCAGGTGCAGCTCAGCAACGTGGCCGTGCTCCCCACCAACCCCACGGCCGTGCAGCAGCTTTTTCTCGAGCTGGCCGCGGGCATCGTCTACAGCAAGGTGCAGGCCCTGCTGCAGGGCTACCAGATCCCGTCGAGCATCCCGGTGGAGGGACAGAGCTTCACCCCGCCGGTGATGTCGGTGACGAACGGATACCTGGTCCTGGCCAGCAACCTGGTTGCCAACGGCACGCCGGACATCACCGGCGTCCAGTGGCCGCAGCAACCGCTGGGCGTGCTGATCGGACGCAGCCTGCTGTCGGCGCTCCTTGCCCAATACAACAGCGCGATCCAGCAGGATCTGAGCAACGCCACGGTCAACGTCAGCAACAGCAACTGGACGGGCAGCTACTCGCTGTCCGGCGGCATCACCAACGCCAGCGTCGCCGTCGCCTCCACCCTGCCCAACGTGAACGTGACGGCGACCTTCTCCGCCACGGCCGACGTCGGCGTGTCCTGGTGGCTGGTGCCGGGCGCCTGCGCCCTGGAAGCCGCCTCCAACCTCCTCTGACGACGGGAATGCCTCCATGGTTGATTTCGCGCAAGCCACATTCTCGACCACCCCGACTCCCCTGACCATCACGGTGGCCCCCACCGTGTCGGGCTCGAACACGGTGCAGCTCCAGCTGCAGCCGCTGCCCAGCTTTCAGATCAACTACGCGCCGTCGGGCAGCGGCTGGCAGAAGTTCAACGCCTCGGTCCTGGAGAACGCGGCGGACACGATCATCGCCGTGCTCACCCCCTTCATCTCGTCCGCCGTCCAGACGGCGGCGCAGAAGCAGTTGAACGAGAAAGCTTCGTTCACCGTGCCGAACATCCCGATCAGCTTCGATGGGATCAACCTGCAGCTGGCGCCATCGAACCTCACCATTTCGACCGCGGACGCCGACCACGTCCTGGTCACGGCAACCGTCAACATCAGCTGACCGCGCGGCGCCAGACCGCATCAAGCAATCCGAATCGGAGAGACGTTCATGAACGCTGACATGCGTGCCCTCGATGCCGGCTGGGATCGGGTGGGCGGTTCCCCCCTGCGTGCCATGCTGCCCAACGGGATCACCCTTGACGACATACCGGCGCTGCCGCTGGCGCGCGCGGCGGACATGCCGGCCCATGCCGGCTTCCCTCGCGGCTCGCTGGGCGTGCAACTGGCCGGGCTGCGGCTGGAACTGGCGGACAGCGCCATATCGGCGCAACGCAGCCATGATTCCCAGGGTCGTGACGTGTTGGAGATCCGCATCCAGGACATCCGACTGCGCGGCCGGCAGACCCTGCAGGGCACGCAGATCTGGGAATCCGGGCTGGATGGCGCCGGCACCGGCCTGCCGCTGAACACGCGGCGGCGCGGCGGCGCCGACCAGGACGCGCACCCCACCTGGATCGCCACCGCCAACGAGCAGCGCGCGGCCCTGCAGAACGTGCCGGGCGGCAACGGCGCCACCCTGCTGTCCACCTATTCCAACCACCGCGCCGCCTTCAACGACGTGTTCACGGACCCGACCGCCTATGCCTTTCAGGCCAACTGGGGCACGCCGGCGATCTCGGACATGGCGAACGACACCAACACCGCCCTGACCAGCGGCGGTCAGGTGAACGACCCCACCAAGACCTACGGGACGACCACCTACAACGGCAATGCGCAGAACCAGCAGCTGGCCCTGATGACCACGCTGGCCGCCATGGCCGGCGTCGCCGATCCGAACAACCCCACGGACCCTACCAACCCCTACAACCAGGCGGCCGCGGCGACGCTGACCTTCTCCAGCAGCATCCTGGGAAACACCCAGACGCAGAAGATCGCAGACGTGCCGTCCATGGACAAGCAGGGCGTCTATAGCCTGGTGCAGAACGGCACGCCGGCCCAGGCGCATTCGGTGGACGACGTGCACGCCCTGCTCAACGGCAATCCCATCGGTGGACGCGACTCCGAGGGCAAGAGCTGGACCATGTGCCTGGGCGAAGACGAGCGGGCCTTCGTCCGCCAGATGCAGGCGGACATCTCCGAGCATATCGCCCGCTTGGCCGCCCAGAAGCCCGTCGATCTGGTCTCCGGGCACCTGGAGGCCGAGCTGGCCTGCTACGTCTACCTGCAGTTCGGCACGCGGGAGGACGGTACGCCCTGCCTGCTGGACGGGCGGGTGGAGCTGGACGGCTTCGACCTGGACATCGACGACGGCGGCTGGGACGCCGCGCTGGGCACCAGCCTGGCGCAGGACGCCCGCGAGGCGCTTGGCGAGGCGCGCTTCGTCAAGAGCCTGCTGCACGACCGCATCGCCGACGCCCTGGAACGCGCCCTCGTGCAGCCGATCTCCAAGGCCGTGCTGGGCAGCAAGTCGTGAGGATCGCCTCGGGGGCCCGCGACCCGGTCGGCACCATCCTGCAGGACCTGATGGCTGCCGACATGGCAGGGTTCGAGCGCGAGCTGTCCGCCGCGCTCAAACCCCAGGAGGGCTATCTGTCCGATGCCGAGATGGCGCTGTACCAGGGCGGGAAGAAGCTCCGCCCGCTGATGCTGCTGCTCACGGCGAGGCTGTTCCAGGCGGAGGGGCCGCTGCCGGTGAAGGTGCTGCGCGCCTCCGCCTCGCTGGAGATGCTGCATGTCGCGACCCTGATCCACGACGATATCGTCGACCACGCCTCGTTGCGGCGGGGCCAGCACAGTGTCAATGCCGCCCGCGGCACCGAGATGGCCATCCTGATCGGCGACATGCAGTTCCTGCAGGCGGTGCGCTGCTTCGTCGACGCCATCGAGGACCAGGAGGACATGCAGCTGGTCAAATGGGTGCTCGATTCCGCCTTCGACATCTGCCGCGGCGAAATCGACGAGATGACCACGCAGCCCTTCTGGCATCCCGACTCCCTGCTCAGCCGCTACCTGACGACCATCGACCGCAAGACGGCGGTGCTGTTCGGCTTGGCCTGCGAGTCCGGCGCGGCCCTGATGCGGGCGCGCACGTCCGAGCTGCGCCGCCTCGGTTCGTTCGGGCGGTACATGGGGCGTGCGTTCCAGATGATGGACGACATCTTCGACCTCGCCCATTCCGACGAGGAGGCCGGCAAGCGCAAGGGGATCGACCTGCACCAGCGGCGCATCACCCTGCCCATCATCCACGCCATGCGGCTGTTCGGCGACATGCATCCCATGGTGCGCTATCTGCGCAGCCAGGACACGCCGCCCACCGAGCAGATCAACGCCTGGGTGGACGAAATCCGCCGCTCGGACGCCTTCACCCTTGCCTACGCCCAAGCGCGCGACACCGCCCTCCAGGCGGTGCAGTTCCTGGAGGGCCTGCCGGCGGGGCCGCACCTGAAGGCGCTGCGCGACATCACCATGCATGCGGTCAACCGACCCTACTGACCTTCGCCCCTGGAGGACGTCATGGGCTTGTATCTGTTCAACTTCGTCTACAACACCTTGATGCAGAAGGCGAACGACAACTCGCCCGGCAACGGCCTGTTCCTGCCCCAAGCCCTCGCGGGAATGAATGGGCCCGGCAACCAGCCCTATCTGCCATTGCAGCAGAACCTCTGGACCCTGAACAACATCGGCGGCGCGGCCGACATCTCCAACGACCTCGCCACCAGCTGGTTCAACGCTTTCTTCCCGGCCTTGGTGCAGTTGAGCCGCAAGACGCCATCCGGCGCCATCACGCAACAGATGATCGACGCCGCGGGCTCGGCCGTCACCTACATCACCCAAAACCGGCTGAACGTGGTGCCGCTGCCCAATACGGGCCCGAACCTGGTCGCCACGAACATCGAAATCCAGGGCTTGGCGAACATCAAGATCAGCGGACAGCCGCCGCTGGTCACCTCGAACAACCAGGGCTACCAGGCACAGATCGCCCTCGGCCTGAACGCCTACCCCTACAATGGCGCCAGCTGGTCGCAGCCCCTGGCCCTGTCCGGGTCCGAGCAGGGCACCGACACCAATAGCGGCTCCGCCTTCCAGGGGTTGGGCTTCGTCCTGACCCAGACGCTCTGTTTCGCAGACAAGTCCGGCAACGTGGTGGCGCTCCCGCCCAGCCTGGGGCTGACGCCGTCCGCGGCGAACCCGAACGGCTTCGATTGCAGCGCCTCCGGCATCGCGCTGCTGACGCTGACGAACGCCCAGGCGGTGGCCAACGGCACGGTCACCGTCGCTTCCCCGCCGGCACTGCAATTCGCGCTCAACTCCCTCAACCTGGCGGCGGTGCAGGGGTCGGTCCCGACCTTCTCCCTGCAGAATCTGGACTACCAGAGCCTGTCGCCCATCCCCTTCCCGCAGGCAATTTCCGCAAAGGCCTTCTATCGGCCCTGGACCGCGTTCTTCCAGCAACTCATCGCCACGAACGACGCGGCGCAGATGCTGACGAGCCAGATCAACGGCGCGCTGATGTCCCCGGGCAACATGGCGCAGGTCGCGAGCCTGCTCACCAGCCAGATCACCAGCGCCCTCGACACCATCTTCGGCAGTACCCAGGTCGCCGACAGCACGGTGGACACGGACGCCAACGACGTCGACAAGTACATCTTCAACCGGGCCCGCGGCGCGCTGAACGACCCCAGCGGCTATGTCTATGTCCCCACCGTGATCCTGGGCTCCAAGTCGCCGCAGCTGGACCCCCTCACGGCGACGAATCTGTCCATCGACGGCCCGTTCAGCACGTCCGTCCTGGGCCAGTCGGTCCAACTGAGCAACATCTCCTTGGCCAATCTGGTGATCAGCGGCCTGTCCAACGTGATCGCCCCGCCGAACAGCACCATCTTCGGCGCCAACCAGCAGGCCACGGCGACCCTGCTGCTGGGCGAAGTCCCGGCGGGGACCAAGGTGAACGTGAACGGCCAGCAGGTTACCGTGCCGCCGCCGCCGGTGACGGCCACGACGCCGTTCAGCCTCAACATCCAGGTGAACCAGAACCAGCCGATCCCGATCAGCGGCACGCTGAACCTCAGTCTGGTCAACACCAGCGGCACGCTCGGTGTGACGACCACGCTCTACTCCGACGGCGACAACCCCCAGCAACTGTCGCTGACCTACACGCAGGTCACCCTGGTGGCGGGCTCCGGCGACGTGACCCTGACCATATCGCTGCCTTCGGAAGATCAGCAGTACCAAATCTTCATCAATGCCTTCCTGGGGCAGGACGCGCTGATCCAGGCCATCATCGGCGCCATCAACGACTACATCGGCCAGAACCTGGGCCAGATCAGTCAGGCCGCGACGCAGTTCGCGCAGAACGCGCTGAACAACCTGGGGAAGTGAGACCATGGCCTCGAACATCTACACGACCCTGCAAGGCCTGCTTCACACCAGCGCCGGCACCCAGGCCCTCCAACTTGCCTATGATCAGTTCCCCGGCCCGGTCCAGACCGCGATCGGCGACTACCTGAACGGCATCACGTTGCAACTGGGCAGCGAGGCGACCCTGAAGGTGGATCCGTCCACCCGGCAGCTCGAACTGCAGGCCCTGGTCGGGACCGCCAGCATCGACCTGCAGGCCACGGCCAGCGGAGCCACCCTGACGCTGGCCAGCACGAAGTACAGCGGCGCCCAGGTGGTGCTGACCTTCAGCGACGTGGACGGGGGCGTGGCGCTGAACCTCGACGCCACCATGGGGAACAGCCTGCAATGGCCGTTGCAGGCCGCTTGGCCGCAGCTTCTGGACTGGGCGCCGGCGAACCAGGCGGCCCTGGCGAACGGCCAACTCCACCTGACCTACGGCAGCGGAAACCTGGACTTCGTCGGCCAGGGCTCGCTGGCCTATGGAGGCCAGAGCTTCGCCGACGCCGAGTTGCGCGTGCAGTACGAGGGCGGCCAGACCGGCGTGCTGGTGGGCGTCGTCGTCCCGCAATGGTCCCCCGGCTCCGTCTGGCCGGCCCTCTCCTCCGTTTCCTTCAGCAACAGCGGGTTGGTCGTGTCCACGGTGGCCGGCAAGTCCACCAGCCTGTCGTCGCTGGGCCTGCTGGACGTGAAGTCCGTTCCGGCCCTGGGGGCGGACTTCGACATCGCCCCCGGATTCCTGTTCTTCACCTCGCTGAAGCTGACCGACAGCCTCAAGGCCATCGCCGGCTTCATGGGCGACGTGTCGCAGCTCGACCTGTTCGCCGCCTATGCCCAGGGGACCGGGGCGACCACGGTGAAGGCGGTGCTGAACGACAGCTTCAGCGCCATGAACAACGGCATCTTCCAGTTCGATGGCTTCACCCTGGAATGGAGCGACCCGGCCCAGGGCAACAGCAGCATCAGCGCCACCGCCGCCGGCACGTTCCACCCCGACGCGGGCACGGCCATCGACCTTTCCCTGACCGGCAGCATCGTGCCGGCCGAGGGCGATTTGAACCTGACCGTCAGCCTGACGAACTGGGCCAAGCCCTTCGGCCTGGAGACGCTGACCATCGTCGAGCTGGACGGTAGCGTCACCGTCGGCGCAGAGGCCGCCGGCGTCACCCTGTCCGCGGAAGGCGACCTGAAGCTGCAGAACCCGAACGCGCCGCAGTACGAGTTCGAGGTCGGCTTCGAGGTCGAGGTGGTCGATTTCGAGGTTCCGAACGGGATCGCGGTCTGGACCAAGGCGGACCAGGACCCGATGACACTGTCCAATGTCCTCGAGGCTGCATTCGCGCTGGACTTCTCCCCCGCCACCCTGCAGGCCCAGGGCGAACCGGAAGTGGCCGACGTGGTGGCCTTCCTGGACGAGGTGATCAGCATCACCCAGTTCACCTTCTGGTTCGTCGAGGGCGCCCAGCTCAAGAAGATCGGCGACCGTGGGCCCTTCCCGGCGGGCTTCGGCCTCCAGGCCCAGTTCACGCTCCTCGGGCAGGAGAACGTCCTGGTCTCGGCGACCCTGGCCGAGCAGGCGAACCCCAAGGCCGGGTTCTCCGGCTACGTCATCCTGCAGCAGCCGGTCTCCTGGGGGTCGGTGTTCATGCTGTCGGGCTGGGACCCCACGGCCCAGAAGCCGACCAGCCAGGGGCCGGAACTGGCCATCGCGGCCACCCCGGCGGGCATCGTGGTGCCGGGCGTCAACAACGGCCAGCCGGTCCGCTTCTACTCGTCCATGTACCTGAAGTTCCTGGACGTGGTGGAGGACCACCTCTACGCCCTTGCCACCACCGACAACCAGTTCCAGCTGGACTATGCGGTGCAGGAGGGCAATCCCGCCGGCGGCTGCGGCACCTGGAGCGGGGACAGCATCACCTTCCTGCTCAACCCCAGCCAGTACCAGCTGGGCGCTTCCTTCGGCTTCAACTTCGGTTGGCAGAACCTGACCTGGGACGGCATCACCCTGTGGGGTGTCACCCTGGTGCCCAAGGTGGCGCTGCCGAACTTCAGCGTCGCGGCCGGATTGGCCTTCCAGGCGTCGAAGCAGAGCCTCGTGGTGAACGGGTACTTCGACTTCGACCTGCTGGGCCTCTCCTTGGCCCTGGGCAGCCAGGCGTCCCCCGTGTCCCTGGTGAACGTCGACGTGCAGGGGGTCATCGACAGCTTGAAGGACGTGGCCGGCCACGTCCTCGACACCGTCAAGCAGGAAGCATCGGCCCTGATGCAGGCGGCACTTGCCGACCTGGATGCCTTCCTCGCCTGGGCCAAGAGCCAGTGGCAGAACCTCGTCGACGGCCTGAAGCTGGTCGGCCAGATCCTGCAGAACCAGTTCAAGCAACTGGGTAAGGACTTGGCGCAGCTCCTTCAGGGGCTGGGCGCGGCTGCGGCCTATGTTCAGCAGGCGATGGTCGCCTTGGGCTACAAGCTGGAGGAGGTGGCCGGCTGGCTGGGCGACCTGTTCGGTTGCCCGATCTCCAAGGCGGCCGGGGCGCTTCCCTGACCATCCGCCTCAATCCGGCCGCGCGCGCCGGCATTCCTTCAGGGATTTGCCGGCGCTGGGGCAGGTGGGTAGGTTGCCTGCCCCGGGGGTCAATTCGGCCGGGCAAACCGTCTGGTCTTGCCCGGGCGTGTTGCCCGGCGTGTTGCAAGGAGGGGAGGGGACTGTAACTGTCATCGGCGTCACCGCGCCGATCAGCGTTCCAGTCATTCTGGATTCCAGTGCCGTTCCGATCAGATCCCGATAGGCGGAGAGTACCGGCTCGTCCGTCTTACGGGATCTGAAGGAGAAGCTCGTCGGCGATGATCGCGCCGCTCGCCTGCATCAGATAAAGCCCGATGTGGTGGGAGACCATCTGCGGGTGGGCCGCGGTGTCGGGCAGGCCGAGGCCGCGGGCCGTGGCGGGCGGCAGGTCGTAGGTGGCGCATCCCGGCTCATACACGACGATCTCGCGCAGCGGCCCGGTCATGCCGTGGTTGCGCGCCGACAGCAGGGCCTGCACCGCCTGGAGCACGCAGATGTCGGTGCAGATGCCGTCCACCACCAGCGTCTCGATGCCGTTTTCGGCGATCCAGTCGAACAGCTGGTTCCGACCGGTCGCGAGGTCGGTCGTCCCGACCACGCCGTTGATGCAGTCCTTGCGCATCAGCGTGACGCCGGGGGCGCCGTCCAGCCAGGATAGCTCCTCGACCAGATCCTCTTCGCCGGTGCCGGCTTCGCAGTGGGGCGGGTAGGGATACTCGGGCTTGCCCGGTTCATGGGTGTCCAGGAACACCGCGATGGGGTGGCCGGCCTCGATGAACAGCCGGTTGGTGCGGTCGATCTCGGCGATCATGCGGGTGACCTGGGCGTTGGCCGATGGCGGCGCCAGATTGCCGCCGCCGATGGCGGCGAACCCCTTCACCGGATCGACGTCGAGCTTTCCAACCCGCTTGCCGGCCAGCGCCACGGTGGTCGTGCGCACCGGCAGTGCGGCGGCGATGGCCTCCAGCGCGGCGGCCGGGCTGATGTTGGATTCGGTCATGATGCGTCTCCTCAGGTTCAGACCAGCACGGGCACGTTCGCGACCCCCTCGGTGCCGAAGATCGCACGGTAGCGGGCGACCTCGAAGGCCGGCCCGGTGGCCTTCTCGTAATTGTCGCTGAGCTTCACGGCCCCCTTCCAGGCGCCGTCCACCTCGACCGCGGTCACTTTGCAGACGAGGCTCAGCGGATCGAGCCCTTGCCCGTTGCGCGGGTGGCAGCCCCGGAAGTCCGAAGTCAACAGGGTGCCCCAGCCGTAGCCGTCGCGGATCCGGCCTCCGAAGGTCCGGTGAAGCCGCTGGATGTCCTCGACGTCCAGCCCGTCGCTGAACAGCAGGCGCTTCTCCCGCGGATCGCGGCCATGCCGCTCCAGCCAGGCGATGTATTCCTCGCCCGCGGCCACCGGCTCCTTGCTGTCCACCCGCATGCCGGTCCAGTCCGCCACCCGGTCCGGCGCGCTTCTGAGGAACTGGGTCGATCCGAAGGTGTCGGGCAGGAACACCAGCATCGCGCCGCCATAGGTCTCTTGCCATAGCCGCAGGACCTCGTACTGTGCGGCGCGCAGCTCGTCTTCGGTCCGCGCCAGCGCTGCGACCGTCGTCGGCAGCTCGTGCGCGTTGGTGCCGATGGCCTCCAGATCGTGCTTCATGGCGAGGTGGGTGTTAGAGGTGCCGATGAAGCGCGGGCCGAGTTCGGCCGCCATCGTCTCCACGACATATTCCTGCCAGAGGAAGCTGTGCCGCCGCCGCGTGCCGAAATCCGAGAGGCTGAGGTCGTCGAGCGGGCGCAGCCGTTCGATCTTGTCCCAGAGGCGGACCTTGGCGCGGGCGTAGAGGATGTCCAGTTCGGTTTCCGTCATGCTCGCCAGCGCGGCGCGCGTCTTCAGTTCGTTGATGATGCTGAGCGCGTAGATCTCCCACATCGTCGTCATCGCCCACGACCCCTCGAAGTCCAGGCGCCATTGGCCGTCCTCCTCCGACAGCCGGTAGTCGGGCAATGCAAACTCATCGGCGAGCCATGCGACGAACTCCGGCCGGAAGATTCCGCGCTGGCCGTAGAAGGTGTTGCCCTGGAGCCAGACCGCTTCGGACCGCTTCAGGCGCAACGAGCGCACATTGTCGAGCTGGCGGCGCAGCTCGGCCTCGTCGATGATCCGGGCGAGCTTCACCGATCCGGTGCGGTTGATCAGGCTGAAGCGGACCTTCACGTCGCGGAAATGCCGCCAGATGAACTGCAGCATCGCCAGCTTGTACCAGTCGGTGTCGAGCAGCGAGCGGACGATGAAGTCGGTGGCGAAATTGTGGTTGTGGGCGCGGCTGCTGAAATTGACGAGCATGGCTGAAACCTTCTGTTCTCGCTGACCGGGGCGTGGCCCATGATGGTTGGCGACCGGCTGTCGCACAGGATCGTTCTCGTCGCCGGCGGATACCGGTGCCGTCCCCGTGTTCCCGGTCAGGCGTCGGCCTGAGCGATCAGCGTCTGGATGATGTGGAAGTGGTCCTCGAACATCCGCTCCGGGTCGATTTCCGCGATCGGCATCCAACGGGCCGATTTTGCATCGTCACCGCCACGCACCTTGGGGAAGCCTTCGTCGGTGGCCTTGAGCTGGATGAGGAAGGCCTGGGTCACCGTGCGCCCGCGCGACGAACGGTAGGGGTGATCGAAGGTCTGGCTGGCGCGGATGCCGCCCTCCAGGAAGCCCGCCGGAATCTTGAGCTTCGTCTCTTCCCGCAACTCCCGGATCATGGCGTCCTTGATCCGCTCATGCTGACCGACGAAGCCGCCGGGCAGGGCCAGCAGGCCGCGTCCGGGCAGGCCCCGGCGCTCGACCAGCAGGACGTGCCCGGACAGGACCACCACGGCATCGGCCGTCAAAAAGGTCGGAGGGTAGGGAGCGTTGGCCCAACCCGACTTGTATTTGGCGATGTAGGCGCTTTCCTCGGCCATCCGCTTGTACTCGTCGGTGCGCGCGAACTCCGCCATGAAGGTGGCGACATTCGCGGGCAGCGCCTCTTTCCATGCCTCCAGCGCCGCCGCCGCGTCGGCGAAATAGGCATCG
The DNA here is from genome assembly GCF_008364825.1 of Azospirillum sp. B21. Lineage (GTDB taxonomy): Bacteria > Pseudomonadota > Alphaproteobacteria > Azospirillales > Azospirillaceae > Azospirillum. Next base: position 41,618 of record NZ_VTTO01000015.1, on the reverse strand, counting down.
CGGATGGGCGTGGCAGAAATCCCCCGGCAGTTCATGCATTCCACGGAGCCCCATTGCGGGAACATGCGCAGATAGTAGCTGCTGTGGTCCTTCGAATGGCCGATCAGGCCGACCCTGGGGGCCGAGCCGTCGGCAGGCCGGTGGTGCTGCACGACGACGCCATGCACCGCGCCCTGGACATCGCGGATCCATTCCAAGTCGTTGTAGCGGTCGATGAGGGGAAGCACCGTGATGCGCTCGCACTCTTCCGGTGTGAAGGCACCCGTAATGCAGGAGCGCACCTCTTCGAAGCGGAAGGGATTGCGGTGGCTGCGCGCCTGACGCGACGATCCGACCAGTACGATCAGATGCCGCCCCAGCGACAAGGCCCGCTGCATGACGGCGAGATGGCCGAGATGGAAAGGGCGGAAGCGGCCGACAAAGACCAGGAAATCAAACTTCAGGGCTCCGGACTCGCGTCCGGTGATGGTGATGGGTTGCATGCTCAGCAAGCTCCTTGCTGAAAGAACGCCGCAGTCTATCTGCGGCACACTGACGATACGGCCGAGGAAGACGTTTCTCAAGCCCTGGATATGCTCTTTGGGAGCAATACTGTTGACGGCGCTGCGCAGCCGGGATTCAGAGGTCGCCTGCGCTGAGGATACGGAACCAGGCGGCATAGGGTGTCGTCCGGATCATGTGACGGTTCAGATCCGGCGCACCATCGGACCACCAGACAGGTCCCCGCTCGCCGAGAGCCTGTTTGGCCTGATCGACGGCGGCGTGGGCCGCCGCTTCCGCGCTGCGGTCGGCAGCACGTCTAGCAGCCGCCACGGCCCGGCGCGCCCGCATCAGATCGGCGATAAGGCCGGCGCGGGCCTCGTCGGACAAGGCCGGGTTGGCCGCACGCCACAGACGTCCGCGCACCACGATGTAGCGGCCATCGGGGGTGGTGAGCGGGCTGGGCTTGGTGGACAAGTGAAATCTCCGACGCGTCTGCTGCGTGAACAGCGCGGGCGTCGAAACGGCCCAAAACCGGCCGGCGCATCAATCCGCGGCCCGGTCATCTCTGCTTCCGCCCGGCGATGCACCCACCGCGTCGGCATCTTGTCCAGATGCCGGCTGATCGCCGGTGTTCTCAAGCAGATTGGCTCCCATCCTGCCCATGAAGGCGAGCCGGCGGTCGAATTTCGTCTCCATTACGATGCAGGAGGTGGTGCGGACGACGCCCTTGATCATGTTGATCCGCGTCAGTTCGGTGTTCAGCTTCTCCAGTGTTTCCGTGGCGACATGGATGACGAAATCCCAATCGCCGGAAATGGCGTACACTGCCTGCACCGCCTCCATCGTCCGCATCTGGGCGATGACGTCGGAATAGGTCTTGTTGTTGCAGACCGCCATGGTGAAGCAGTTCACCGTGTAGATCAGCTTGCTGTGGTTGATGCGGACCGAATAGCCCTCGATCACGCCGGCGCTTTCCAACCGTTGGATGCGCTCCTGCAGGGCGGTCCGCGACACGCCGATCTTGCGGGCGAGCGCGGAGGTCGGCTCCCGCGCGTTCTTCTGCAACAGGGCGAGGAGTTGCTTGTCCTTGTCCGTCAGGCGGAAACCCTGTTCGTTGCCCGGCCCAGACATGCCCTCATCCCCTCGCATCGGTGGCCGATCCCTCAAGAGCCGTGGCGCCGGGATCGCGACTCCTGCCAGAAGTCCATCAGGCGCAGTCCCGCATAGACCAGTTCCGCGGCAGGGGGGCCGAAGATACCGCCATTCCAGGTCAAACCGTAAGGGGCGAAAAACCGAATCCGATCGCTTTCGCCGGTGATCGCCTCGGCGACGACGCGCCCGCCGATCGGCGCCGTATTCATGCCGTGCCCGCCGAAGGATGAGCAGCTCCACAACCCTTCTTCAACCTTGGCGATATGCGGCATCTTGTGGCGCGCGTACCCCATCAAGCCCGACCATGCCTTTTCGATCCGCACATCGGCAAGGCCGGGGAAGACCCCGCTGATGTCCCGGCGCAACAGGGCGGCCAAGCGTTTTTCGTCCTGTTCGTAGCGGGTGGTGATCCGTCCGCCCCACAGCAGCCGGTCGCCGTCGACGATGCGGTAATAGTCGGAGGACCGACGGTCGTCGCCGACCGCGTCGGTGGTCGCGACGAAATCCGCCAGCCGGTCGCCCAGCCGCTCGGTCAGCACGACATAGGTGGCGATCGGCAGGAACGCCCGGCGCAGCGGACCGAACTCCGGCCCGCCGTAACCGCCGCCGCACATCACCACATCGTGGCACATGACCGAGCCGTCCACCGTATCCACCCGCCAGCGGCCGCCGGGGCCGGGCGTGTCGGTGCGGCTCATGCCGATCATGGTTGTGTCCTCGAACAGGCGCCCTCCGGCGCCCACGATCAGGTCTGCTAGGCCGAGGCAATAGTTCAGCGGGTGGAAATGGAAGCCGACCGGGTCGCGCAGGGCCTGGAAATAGATGTCGCTCTTCAGCAGGCCGCGCAGTGTCGGGCGGTCGATGTAGGTGAATTCGTAGCCGTAGGTCCGCGCCATGTGGTCGTGGTGGCGCTGCAGCTGGTCCGCCGCTTCGTAGCGGGTGACGCCGAGCTTCCCCGTGGTCGGGTTGCAGCCGGGCAGGGAATGGCCGTTGATGGTGTCGCGGACGATCTCCACGCCTTCCACCGAAAGGCCGAACAGCGCGCGGGCATGATCCCGGCCGCAGCGGGCCTCGATGTTCCGCAGACCCTCCGACCAGCCCTGCAGGACGAAGCCGCCGTTGCGGCCGGATGCTCCCCAACCGATCCGCTGCGCCTCCAGCAGCGCGACCGAACGGCCGCGCCGGATCAGTTCCCAGGCCGTGGACAGTCCGGCCAGTCCGCCGCCGATCACGCAGACGTCGGCCGTCACCGTACCGCGCAGGGAGGCATGGTCGGCCGCCGGACGACGGGTGGCGCTGTAATAGGTGTTCGGGTAGTCACGCATGCCGGGTTGGTTCCGTTTGCCGGATCGGTGTCGGGTTTTCGGGAGGCCGGCCGCCGGGAATGCCGGGGCGGCCGACCTCCAGCGGCGTCATTTGGCGACGGTGTAGTCGATGCCGTACCATTTCTCCGACAGCGACTTCAGCGTGCCGTCCGCCTTCAGGGCGGCCACGATCTCCGTCAGCTTGGCGTTCAGCTCCGCGTCACCCTTGTCGATGGCGATGGCCAGCGGCTCGTGATAGGCCGGTTTGTCGTTGATGGCGCGGATCGGATAGCCGCGCTTTACCGCCGCCTCGACGGTCGGCAGGGCGGAGACGATGGCGTCCACCCGCACGCCGTCGCCTAGCCGCAGGTCGTCCAGCGGCCCGACGCTGTCGCCGTAGGTCTTGACGCTGCCGGGCTTCACGTCGGCCGTGAAGTCGGGGACGCCGACGGCGTCGATCTTCAGCTTTCCGTTGATGTAATCCTCGGAGGTCGTGCCGCCTTCGACCCCGACGGTCTTGCCGTTCAGCGCCGCGCGGCTGTCCAGCTTCGATGTCTTGTGAACGGCGAAGACATAGGGCGTGTAGTAATAGATCGCCGGGAAGTCGAGAACACGGGTCCGCCCGGTCGTCGGCGTCATCGAACCGACGGAGACGTCCCAGCGGCCGTTCCAGTTGCCGGCGGTGATGATGCCCCATTCCGGCGTGATGAAGCGGGCCTTGGCGCCCAGCCGCTTGGCGATCTCCTTGGCCACCTCGACGTCGAAACCGTCAAGCTGGTTGTCCTTGTTCATGAAGGATTGCGGCGGCCAGTTGGCGGCGGTCGCCACCACCATCTCCTTTTTCTGCGTGATGCGGTCCAGCGTGGCGCCTGCAGTGGCGGCACCGGTGGAAATCGCGAGTGCGCCGATGGCGGCGGCGCCGAGGCACAGGGATTTGAGCAGGCTCATGGACGGTCTCCTGACGTGAGGGGAAGCCTTGGCGTTCGGACGATGTGATTTCTTGGGATGAGAGCGGACCGGCTCAGTGGCGGTGGCCGCGCGCCAGACGGCGCTCCAGCCGGGCCTGCAGCTGCTCCAGGACGATGGAGATCAGCCAATAGAGGGCGGCGGCGGTGATCAGCATTTCCAGGTGGCGGAACTCGTCGCGGCCCTGGGTGCGGGCGAGGAACATCAATTCCCACACGCCGATCACCGAGACGAGCGAGCTGTCCTTCAGCATGGCGATGAACTGGTTGCCGGTCGGCGGGATGATCAGGCGCAGGGATTGCGGCAGGATGATCAGCACCAGCGTGTGCATCGGCCCGAAGCCCAGCGCGCGCGCGGCCTCCCACTGGCCCTTGGGGATGCTCATGATGCCCGCGCGGAAGATCTCCGTCATATAGGCGCCGTAGCACAGCGACAGCGCCGCCACGCCGGCCGGAATCGCCCCGATGACGTAGCCGAGCTGCGGAATGCCGAGATAGATCAGGTAGATCTGGATCAGCAGCGGCACGCCGCGGAAGAAGGACGTGTAGAAGGACGAGATAGCGATGGCGAAGCCATTGTCCGACAGCCTGGCGATGGCGCCGACCATGGCCAGCACGAAGGCGATGGCGATGGAAATCGCCGAGATGTACAGCGTCGTGGCGACGCCCTGGGTGATCAGGAACGACAGCTTGCCCAGGATGAAGCTGTAGGACAGGTCGAAACTGTAGAAGAAGACCAGGAACAGGCTGAGCACTTCCAGCCAGACGGCGGCGACCTGCAGCCGAAGGCTGAGCCGGCCGAGAAGATGGACGTTCAGCGTGAGGATCAGCGCAAGGCCGAGAGCGGCCCAGACGGTCACCAGCGCTTCGCCGCCCGGCAGGGCCGCGGTGACCGGCGCGAAGGCGGCGGCAAGGCCGGTGTGCCCGATGCCGCCAAGGATGCCGGCCGCTGTGATGGCGAGCGCCAGCACGCCCAGGAACCACGCCTTGTTCGTCAATCTGTCCCGGCGCACATGGTCATGGTACATGCCTGCGTCTTTCCCTTCCGTGCGTTTCACCCACAGTCCGTCCATCAGCCTGTACCGGCTGTGCGGCGGGCGGTATCCGGCAATCCGCCGGCTTTGGCGGTAAATTGCGGAAAACTGCCGGGTGAGACCCTGCGTTACGACGGCTGGACCCGCCGGATTGAGGGCGGTGGGGCGAGCGGGCGTGCCGCATCCTAGCCCTGCCGACAGCCAATTCGAGGGGGCCCGCATTGAATGTGCCGCTCCCCTGTTGAGGCTATGGCGCCCTTGCCAACCGCACTCACCGGAATCAGCAGTCAGGAGCACCAGCATGTCCAAGGAAGCATTGAAGGATCTCCTCATCGAGGAGCTTCAGGACGCATACAGTTCCGAGACCCAGATCCTCGAGGCGCTGCCCGCGATGGCGGAAGCGGCCTCGTCTCCTCAGTTGAAGCAGGCGTTCCAGACCCATCTCCAGGAGACCGATGGGCAGGTCAAGCGGCTGGAGCGAATCTTCCAGATCCTCCAGGCCGATCCGGCGGGCAACACCTGCGAAGCGACCCAGGGTCTGATCGAGGAAGCCGAGGAGATTATGGACCAGGGCCTTTCGCCGGAGGTTCTCGATGTCGCCCTGATCATGGCCGCCCAAAAGGTTGAGCATTACGAGATTGCCAGCTACGGCTCCCTCAGGACTTTGGCGGAGACGTGCGGAATGACGGACATCGCCAAGCTGCTCGATGAGACTCTCAGCGAGGAGAAGGCGACGGACGAGAAGCTGACCCAGCTTGCCGAGGGCGAGGTCAATCAGCGCGCCTTCAAGGCGGCCTGACCAGTGTGGGTGGCGGCCGTGCCCGATGCGCGGCCGCCGCTTGCTTCGATTGCCCCGCATGCGATAAACCGGGCATGATCGCGTTTTGGAACTTCGGCAGCTTCACCGACTTGGAAAAGGACTTGGAAAAGGACGTGGCGCTTCTCATGACCGACCTGCATCGACGGCTCGTCGTCAGCCAGCGTCCTGCGAGGATCGAGACGACGCGGGCGCAAACACCTTGCTGACGGGACTGCCGGATTTCGCAGCCCAGGGGGCCGCTGTCGCCGCCTTCATCGAAACGCATGCGGACTGGGCGGAAGCCATCATCTTCCTGATGGCGTTTGCAGAGGGGCTGACGCTCGTCGGGCTTCTCATTCCCGGCGTCGTCATGCTGACCGCGGCCGGCGCGCTCGTAGGCGCGGGCGTTCTCGATTTCTGGTCGGTCTATCTGGCGATCACGGGTGGTGCCATCCTGGGGGACGCGACCTCCTATTGGCTGGGCCGCCGCTATGGCGAGCGCATGTTCCGGATATGGCCGTTAAGCAGGCAGCCCGAACTGCGCCGCCGTGGCGAAACCTTCTTCCAGCGCCATGGAAGCAAGAGCGTGTTCCTGGCGCGCTTCATCGGCCCGTTGCGCGCGGTGGTGCCGACGACGGCCGGCATGATGGCGATGCCCCATCGGAAATTTCAGACCTTCAACGTCCTGTCGGCGGTGATCTGGGCTCCGCTGCTGATGTCGCCGGGCCATCTTGCCTGGACCGGCTATGACCTGAGCGGAATAGGCATCCGCACCGCACCGCCCGCTGACGGCGCTGCGGGACAGGGCGCGGCAAAATCCTGTGCGCCCGCTCCACCCGTCGCCGGGCTGCCGGAAAGAGCGGGCTGTTGAGCCCCGTCCTCGGCCTCATGACGACGTCCGTCCGGCCCACTCCGCCGGGCTTCCTGACGCAGGGTAAGCCCTAATCGCGCACACCGGGGGCGTGGGCTACTTTGGCGTGTCCCGCCGTTCCTGGGGATGTTCGGCAAGTGTGTCCGTAGCTTGTTGAAGGTCCCTTAAACGGCGGGGCGCCCTCGTGATCATTTGATGCTGCCTTTTGTGGCGCTGCCGGCAGCCGCAAGTCCAACGGTTCCTGTCCGATGGATCTGGTAAAGGCGCGCATTGACGATTAGCTTGTCAAACAAATGGTCGAAGAGCGTCCCGGTGGCCGATGGCCGCGGGCGTGTTGAAAGGGACGGGCCATGTCGAAAGCGATGCGCATCCATCAGGGAGGCTTCGGCCGCGTCGCCCTGCTGGACATGGACAATGCGCTGATTCACCACGCGCATCCCCATTGCCATGTGCTGATCAAGGCGTCCGGCGCCGACACGCGCTTTGCGGTGGGGGACCGGCTCTACCCGCTTCGCGACGACACCGCGGTGCTGGTCAACAGCTGGGAGGCCCATTCCTACGCCCATCAGCCGGGCGCCCCGCGCACCGTGATCCTGGCGCTGTACATCGAGCCGCGCTGGCTCGGCGCCATGCAGCGGGAACTCAACGCCAGCGGCAATCCCGGCTTCTTCGCGCAGTCCTGCGGCGAGCTGACGCCGTACATCCGCCGGCTGGCCGACCGTATGGCGGCGGAACTGCTGTATGACGACCCGTCGGGCGAACGGATGGAGGAGGCGCTGTTCGACCTGATGATCGCCATCATCGACCGCTTCTCCGAATGGCGGAGGCTGGGCGGCGCGCGCTGTGCCGCCCCGGCGGCCGGCGACTTTCGCATCCGTCAGGCCATCCGTTTCATGCGGGGGACCCTGGGCGAGGACTTCGACGCCGGCCGGGTTGCCGCCGCCGCCGGACTGTCGCGCGCCCACATGTTCCGGCTGTTCCAGCAGACGATGGCGATCACCCCGGCGCTCTATTTCAACGTCCTGCGGATGGAGGCGGCGATCGACGCCATGGCCGCCGGGCTGGAAAGCGCGACCGAGGTGTCCGGCCGGCTCGGCTTCTCGGCGCCCAGCCATTTCAGCCGCTTCTTCCGCAACCACCAGGGCGTGACGCCCACCGAATACCGCCGTGTCGTCAATCTGGTGGACCGACCCGCCGGGAGGCCGCCCGAGGCCGGGCATGCGTGAAAATGAGACGTGCGAAAATGAGACGCGCGAAAATGAGACTCTAGGGTAAATCGCGACACTCCACGGTAAAAGCTTTGCTTGGCGAACGGTCTAGTCTCCTCCGGTAACGGGAGGATGACGATGACCGCCACGCAGACCGCCACGCGGACCATTGAACTTGAAGGCGATCCGGCGCAGTCCGCGGCGGCCCCGTTCGTCGGCCGCGCGATGCCGCGGGTGGAGGATGCGGCGCTGCTGACCGGCGTCGCCCGCTATGCCGACGATCTGCCGGTGAAGCCCGGCACCCTGCACGCGGCGATCCTGCGTTCGCCCCACGCCCATGCCGATCTGCTGGGCATCGACACAGCCGCCGCCCTGACGGTTCCCGGCGTCGCCGCCGTGGTGACCGGGGCGGACGCCAAGCGCCTTGCCAGCGCCTTCCTAGTCGGCATCCGTGCGCCGATGGAGCATTGGTGCCTCGCCATCGACCGCGTGCGCCATGTCGGCGAACCGGTGGCGGTGGTGCTGGCCGACAGCCGCTATCAGGCCGAGGACGCGCTCGACCGGATCGAGGTGCGCTATCGCCCGTTGCCGCCTGTGACCTCGATCACCCAGGCGCTGGAGGAGGGATCGGAGCCGCTGCATCCGGCGGTCGGCTCCAACCTCGTCAACAGCCGCAGCTTCCGTTACGGCAATCCCGAGGCCGCCTTCGCCCGTGCCGCCCGCACCGTGTCGGTCGAGGTCGAGTATCCCCGCAATTCCTGCACCCCGATGGAATGCTTCGTCGTGCTGGCCGACTACGACGCCGCCGAGGATTCCTACGAGGTGCTGTCGAACTTCTCCGGCCCCTTCGCCGTCCATCCGGTGATGGCCCGTGCGCTGAACGTGCCGGGATCGCGGCTGCGGCTGAAGACGCCACCCCATTCCGGCGGCAGCTTCGGCAACAAGCAGGCGGTGTTCCCCTATGTCGTGCTGATGGGGCTGTGCGCCCGCGTCGCCGGGCGTCCGGTCAAATGGGTGGAGGATCGGCTGGAGCATCTGATGGCCGCCACCTCCGCCACCGCGCGCCGCATGCGCATCGACGCGGCGGTTGAGCCGGACGGCCGGGTGCTGGCTCTGCGGATGGAGCAGACCGAGGATTGCGGCGCCTATCTGCGGGCGCCGGAACCGGCCTCGCTCTACCGCAACCACGGCAACCTGACCGGCGCCTACGATATTCCCGATCTGGCGGTGACCAACCGCATCGTCGTCACCAACAAGACGCCGACCGGCCTCAACCGCGGCTTCGGCGGCGGGCAGCTCTATTACGGGCTGGAGCGGCTGATGAACCGGGTGGCGGCGGAGCTGGGGCTCGATCCGCTGGACATCATCCGCCGCAATTTGGTGGCGGCCGAGGCCATGCCCTACCGCACCGCGTCGGGCGGGACGCTCGACAGCGGCGACTACCGTGCGACGCTGGAACAGGCGGTGCGCGAGGGTGCGCTCGACGCGCTGAAGGCGCGGCGCGACGCGCTGCGGGCGGAGGGGCGGCTCTATGGCATCGGCTACGCCGCGGTGGTCGAGCCGTCGATCTCCAACATGGGCTACATCACCACCGTCCTGACCGCCGAGGAGCGGCGCAAGGCCGGGCCGAAGAACGGCGCGCAGGCGACCGCCAGCGTCGCGGTCGATCCCACCGGCGGCGTGTCGGTGACGGTGGCCTCCGCCCCGCAGGGGCAGGGGCACCGCACCGTGCTGGCCCAGGTGGTCGCCGACGTTTTCGGCCTGCGCTTCGAGGACATCCGGGTCAACACCGACCTCGACACCGGCAAGGATGCTTGGTCGATCGCGTCGGGCAACTATTCCAGCCGCTTCGCCGGGGCGGTGGCGGGTGCGGCGCAGGTGGCGGCGACCCGGCTGCGCGGCCGCATGGCGGCGCTGGTCGCCGGGCAGCTCAACTGCCGGGCCGACGATGTGCGGTTTGCTGCCGGCAAGGTGTTCTCCGACGCCAATCCCGACAACAGCCTGTCCTTCTCCCGCGTCGCCGCCGCCGGCCATTGGGCGCCAGGCATGTTGCCGGACGGGCAGGAGGCGGCTCTGCGCGAGACCGCCTTCTGGACACCGGAGCCGCTGAAGGCGCCGACCGATGCCGACCACATCAACAGTTCCGCCTGCTACGGCTTCATCTTCGATTTCTGCGGGGTCGAGATCGACCGGACGACGGGGGCGCTGCGGATCGACCGTTACGTCACCATGCACGACGCCGGCAGGCTGCTGAACCCGCTGCTGGTGGAGGGCCAGATTCTGGGCGGCTTCGCCCATGCCGTCGGCACTGCGCTTTACGAAGAGTACGCCTACGGCGACGATGGCCGGTTCCTGTCCGGCACCTTCGCCGATTATCTGGTGCCGACCGCCTGCGAGGTGCCGGTCCCCGTCATCCTCCATCGCGAAAGCCCGTCGCCGGTGACGCCGCTCGGCGCCAAGGGGGTGGGGGAGGGCAACTGCATGAGCACCCCGGTCTGCCTCGCCAACGCGGTGGCGGACGCCCTGTCCGGCATAGCTGTTGATGAGGTGCCGTCCTTGCCGATCACCCCGGCCAAGCTGGCGGCGCTGATCCATCCGCCGGAGCCGCCGCGTCCGGCCTCTACCGCCGGTTCCGGAGAAAATCCGCCGCCGATCACCACTCCGGCCGGGCGCGGCCTGACCGGTGAAGGCAGCCGCGAAGTGCCGGCCACGCCGGAACAGGTCTGGGCCATTCTGCTCGATCCCATGGAGTTGGCGGCGCTGCTGCCCGGCTGCGAGGCGTTGGAGCTCGTCGGTCCCAACGCCTACCGGGCGGAGGTGGTGGTCGGAATCGGACCAGTGCGCGGCCGTTATACCGCGGAGGTCGCCTTGTCCGACCTCGACCCGCCCAACGCGCTGACCCTGACCGGCAGCGGCACCAGCGCGCTGGGATCGGGCAGCGGCACGGGACATGTCACGCTGGAACGCACGCCCACCGGCACGCGCGTCACCTACCGCTACGGCGCGTCGGTCGGCGGCAAGGTCGCCGCGGTCGGCGGACGGATGCTCGACAGCGCGTCGCGCCTGCTGATCGGCCAGTTCTTCGAAAAGCTGGTCGCCCGTGCCGGCGGCGCTGCTGCCCCGGCCGAACGCCCGTCACTTCTGGCGCGTCTGCTGCGCCTTCTGGGGGTCGCCCGATGAAACCCGCGTCTTTCGACTATCTGCGGCCGGCGACCGTCGCCGACGCGCTGGCAGCGCTGGCGGCGGGGGGCGAGGACGCCCGCGTGATTGCCGGCGGCCAGTCGCTGATGCCGATGCTGAACATGCGGCTGGTCCAGCCGCGCCTGCTGATCGACCTCGGCCGGCTGGAGGAACTGCGCATGCTGCGGGCCGAGGACGGCTGGCTGACCGTCGGCGCCGCCGTTACCCAGGCCGAGGTGCTGGCCCGCCCGACCCTGGCGCAGGAGGTGCCGCTGCTGGCCGCCGCCCTGCCGTGGGTCGGCCATTTCCAGACCCGCAACCGCGGCACGCTCTGCGGCTCCGTCGCCCATGCCGATCCCAGCGCCGAGACGCCGCTCTGTCTGATTGCCACGGGTGGCGAGGTGGTGCTGCGCAACCTGCGCCGCCGCCGGACCGTCGCCGCCGCCGATTTCTTCCTGGGGCCGCTGACCACGGTGAAGGCGGTGGACGAGATCGTCGAATGCGTCCGCTTTCCGCTTGCCCGGCCGGGCAGCGGCCACGCCTTCCGCGAGCAGTCGATGCGGCACGGCGATTTCGCCATCACCGCCTGCGCTGCCACCGTGGATGGACAGTCCGCCAGCCTCGCCGTCGGAGGGGTGGCTGACCGGCCGGCCCTGCGGTCCTGGCCGCTGGTTGCCGGCGGTCTGCCACCGGATCTCGACGAGGCGCTGAACGCCTTCGCCTGGGATCTCGGCGGCGACGACGACCAGCATGCCACCGCGCGCTACCGCCGCGACCTCGTCCGCCGGATCGGCCGCACCGTCCTTGAGGAAGCCCTGTCATGCCGCCGCTGAACTCCACATCGCCGCTGACGGCGGAGACGCGCCACGCCGTCTCCATCGTCCTGAACGGCACGCCGCGCACCGGCCATGCACATCCGCGCCTGCTGCTGAGCGATTTCCTGCGCCACGAGTTGGGCGCCCACGGCACCCGCGTCGGCTGCGAGCATGGCGTCTGCGGCGCCTGTACCGTCCGCATCGACGGCGTGGCCGCCCGCGCCTGCCTGATGCTGGCGGTGCAGGCCGATGGCCGCCGTATCGACACCGTCGAAGGGCTGGCGCAGGCCAACGAGGGGCGGATGACCGCGCTTCAGGAGGCGTTCCGCCGGCACCACGCCCTGCAATGCGGCTTCTGCACGGCCGGCATCCTGATGTCGCTGACCGACTACCTGGGCCGCAATCCCAAGCCAACCGAAGAGGAGCTACGCGACATGCTGAGCGGCCATCTTTGCCGCTGCACCGGCTATGCCGGCATCGTCCGCGCCGTGATGGACGTTACCGGCCGGACGATGAAGGAGGCCGCCCATGTTTGACCTCGGCCGCAGCATCCTGGCCAGCGCGGAGCGCAGCCCCGACGCGCTCGCTATCGTCGACGGCGACCTGCGGCTGACCTACGCGCAATGGCTGGAGCGCATCCGCCGGCTGGTCGGCGCCTTCGACCGGCTCGGCCTGCATCCCGGCGACCGCATCGCCACCGCGTTGCAGAACAGCTGGGAGATGGCGACCCTCCATTGGGCCTGCCAGCTGGCCGGCATCGCGGTCGTGCCGCTGAACTGGCGGGTGAAGGCCGACGAGCTGGACTATTGCCTGCCCAACGCCGACGTGCGCGTCCTGTTCTATCAGGAGGTATCGGCCGACGCCGTCCGGGACTCCGCCGCGGCGCGGGTACTGCCCCGCATTGCTGTTGGAAGTGGCGACGACGCCGACCACCGCTTCGTCGACCTGCTGGAAAGCGAGCCGGCTCAAGCGCACCCCCGCGCCACCGCCGAGGATGTCTCGCTGTTCCTCTACACCTCCGGCACCACCGGCAAGCCCAAGGGCGTGCCTCGCCGCCACCGGACGGAGCGCGCCGCCGCCGTCGCCCATGTCGCGCAGAACTGCTACTGCCGGGGCGAGCGCACGCTGGGGGTGATGCCGCTCTACCACACGATGGGGGTACGGTCCCTGCTGGCGATGGCGCTGATCGACGGCTGTTTCGTCTGCCTGCCGCGCTTCGATACGGCCCGCGCGCTGGAGCTGATCGCGGCGGAACGCCTGACCTGCCTCTATCTCGTGCCGACGCTGTACCACGACCTGCTGGCCGATCCGAATTTCGCGCAAACCGACGTGTCTTCGGTGCGCAAGCTGGGCTTTGCCGGGGCGTCGATGACCGACGGCCTGCTGAAGCGGCTGGACGCCGCCTTCCGGCCCGAGCTGTTCGTCAACCATTACGGTTCGTCCGAGATCTACACCTTCACCATCGACCAGAACGCGCCGGCCAAGCCGGGGTCTGCCGGCAAGGCGGCGCTGAACCAGCGCATCCGCATCGTCCGCCTCGGCAGTTTCGATCCCGACGAGCGGGCCGCCGTCGGGGAGGAGGGGCAGATCGCCGCCGATCTGTCCGGCGACGAAGCGTTCGAAGGCTATTGGAAGCGGCCGGACGCCGATGCCAAGGCGCTGCATGCCGGCTGGTACTTCACCGGCGACATCGGCTTCCTCGACGCCGACGGCGACCTCTTCGTCACCGGCCGGGTCGACGACATGATCATCACCGGCGGCGAGAACGTCTCGCCGGTCGAGATCGAAAGCGTGCTGTCGCTGCATGACGGCGTGCTGGAGGTCGCGGTCGCGGGCCTGCCCGACGAGCGCTGGGGTCAGCGGGTCGTCGCCTTCGTCAAGCGCGCCCGCGGTGTCGAGGAGGCGGATCTCGACGACCATTGCCGCACCTCCGGCCTCGCCAACTTCAAACGCCCGCGCGAGTACGTCTTCCTCGACGAAATCCCGAAATCGCCGGTCGGCAAAATCCTGCGCCGCAAGCTCCAGGCCGGCGAATTCGCGCTCGAACAAAGCTCAACCGAAAACAGCCCAACCGAACACAGCCCGGCCGCCTCCTGAACCCGGTCCCATCCATGGAGTTTCCAATCGTGACCCCCTACCGTTTCGACAGCACCGACCGCCTGCTCGCCAACCTCGACGGTTTCCGCGTGGAGATCGATGAGGCGAAGGAGCGCGCCGACATCGTGCTGCATCGTCCGCCCTTCAACATCGTCAGCATGCTCCAGCGCGACCAGTTCGCCGCCGTGTTCGCGGCGCTCGACCGTGATCACAGGGTGCGGGTGATCGTCCTGCGCGCCGAGGGAGAGAATTTCTCATCCGGCGGCAACATCGCCGGCTTCATGGAGATGCCGGCGGAACATGTGTCCGAACTGGCCGTCAACATCGCCGCCCCCGAACGCTGCCGCAAGCCGGTGATCGCCCAGGTCCGCGGCTATTGCTTCGGCGTCGGCTTCGAGCTGTCGCTGGCCTGCGATTTCCGCATCGCGTCGGAAACCGCGCAGTTCGCCCTGCCGGAGATGCGCATCGGCATGATCCCCGGTTCCGGCGGGTCGGCCCGCCTGCTGCACATGATCGGCATCTGCCGCACCAAGGACATGGTGATGCGGGCGAGGCGCATCTCCGGCCGTCAGGCCGCCGACTGGGGCTTCGTCACCGACTGCGTCGCCGACGCCGAACTGGAAGCGACGGTCGCCGCACTGGTCGACGAGCTGCGCGGCTTCTCGCCGCTGGCCCAGCGCACGATCAAGGGCGTGCTGAACAGCGGCAACAACGTCTCGGTCGACGGCGCCATCGAGATCGAGGGGCAGGCCTACGGCCGCCTGCGCGGTTCGGAGGACTTCAAGGAGGGCGTCGCCTCCTTCCACGAGAAGCGCAAGCCCGTCTTCAAGGGGATCTGACCGACGCTTCCAAGCACGGGCAACAAAGCACGGACACCATAGGGAGGAACCAAAAATCATGACCAAGACAACGCTTCTCGGCACCGCCGCGCTCGTCCTGCTAGGACTCGCCGGCGGCGCGTCCGCCGCCGATCCGATCCGCATCGGGGTGGTGACCCCGCTATCGGGCACTTATGCGCCGATCGGCCAGCAGGTCCGCTGGGGGCTGGAGTTGGCGACGAAGGAGGTCAACGCCGCCGGCGGCATCATGGGGCGTCAGATCGAGCTGCTGTTCGAGGACGAGGAGGCCAATCCCGCCGTCGCCACCCAGAAGGCGGAGAAGCTGTTCCAGGTCAACAAGGTCGATTTCCTGACCGGCACGGTCAATTCCGGCTCCACCCTGGCGGTCGGGCAGTTGGCGGAGCGCAATGGCCGGCTGATTGCCACCACCGTCTCCTTCTCCGACGCAATCACCACCGACAAATGCTCGCCCAACGTCTTCCGTGTGAATGCGCGGGCGGGGCAGCAGTCGGCGGCGCTGGCGGAATGGCTGGCCAAGGACAAGCCGAAGGCCAAGGTCTATTATCTCGGCCCCGACTACGAAATGGGCCGCTCGACCGTCGCGGCCTTCAAGGCGGCGGCGGAGAAGACCGGCGCGCAATCGACCGGCGAGGTGTTCGCGCCGCTCGGCAGCAAGGATTACTCGCAGTATTTCGGCCAGCTCCGCGCCGCGCGGCCCAGCGTGCTCTACACCTCCACCGCCGGCAACGACACCGTGCGCCTGCTGACGCAGATGAGCGAATACGGGCTGCTGCGCAACCTGACCATCGTCGGCGCGTCGGGCACCGTGACCGCCCAGAACATCGGCGCTATCGGCAAGGCGGCCGACGGCTTCGTCACCGGCGTCGGCTATTCGGCGGAACTCGACACGCCCGAGAACAAGGCCTTCGTCGCCGCCTTCCGCAAGGCCTACGACACCGCACCCGACCTCTACGGCGCCGACAGCTACGGCCTGATCGGCTTCTTCAAGGCCGCGGTGGAGAAGGCCGGCGGCACCGACACCGACCCGCTGCGCAAGGCGATGGAGGGCCTGAGCTGGAACACGCCGCAGGGCACCAAGACCATGCGGGCCGGCGACCATCAGGCGGTCCAGGACATGTATGCCGTGCGCATCGCGGCGGACGGCGGCAGCAACCGCTTCGATGTGGTCGGCACCGTTCCGGGCGACGCGGCCATCGGGCCGGACCAGTGCACCCGCTTCTGAGGAACCGCTTCCAGGGAGCCGACGGCCATGGCCGAACTCATCGACTATCTGCAATTCGTCCTGGCACCGCAGGCGCTGAACGGTCTCTCGCTCGGGGTTGCCGTCGTCCTGATGGCGCTGGGACTGACCATCATCTTCGGGCTGCTGGACGTCATCAACATGGCCCATGGCGAGTTCTACGCCATGGGCGCCTTCCTGGCGCTGACCCTGGCCGGGCTGGGGGTGGGCTTCTGGGCGCTGCTGGTGCTGGTGCCGCTGCTGATGCTGCCCATCGGCTGGCTGGCCGAGCGCTGGCTGATCGAGCGGGTCTTCCACAGTCGCGACCGCCACATCCTGACTCTGCTGCTGACCTTCGGGCTGGGGATGATCCTGGAGGATGTGCTGAAGCTGGTCTACGGCCCCAACACCCTGCGGCCCGACAACCCGATCGAGGGCGGCACCGAGATCCTCGGCATGTTCCTGCCGAACTACCGCCTGTTCCTGATCGGCTTCGGCCTTGCGCTGATCGCTGTGGTCTGGCTGGTGGTCTTCCGCACCGGGCTGGGCGCCATGGTGCGGGCGGCCGCCTTCGACAAGGACATGGCCTCGTCGCTGGGCGTGCCGGTGCGCCGGGTCTATGCCGGCACCTTTGCCTTCGGCGTCGCCCTTGCCGCGCTGTCCGGCGTGCTGCTGGCGCCGATCTACTCCGTGTTCCCCACCATGGGGCGCGACTTCATCCTGATGGCCTTCACGGTGGTGATCGTCGGCGGCATGGGCTCGATCCAAGGGGCGGTGATCGCCGGCCTGCTGCTGACTCAGGTGCAGGCGCTGTCCAGCCTCTACATCTCGCCGGTCTGGTCGGACCCGCTGGTGTTTGGGATCATGGTGCTGGTGCTGATGGTCCGGCCGCAGGGCCTGTTCGGGAGGCTTGGACATGCATGAGGCCACCACGTTGCGCACCCTGTCCGACCCCGGCCGCGCCGGGCCGGCTTCCCGGCTTTCCCGTCTGGCTCCGGTCCATTGGCTGGCGCTGGCCTTCCTGGCGGTGGCATTGGGCTTCGCCGCCGTCGCCTGGGCGACCGGCAACGGCTTCTACCTGCGTCTGGCGACCGAGGCGCTGATCTTCGCCGGGCTGGCGATGAGCGTCGACCTGCTGCTGGGCTATACCGGCCTGCTGTCGCTGGGGCAGGCGCTGTATTTCGGGCTGGGGGCCTATGTCTCCGCACTCGTCCTGCGCGACGTTTCTCCCAGCTTCTGGCTGGCGATGGGGGCGGCCCTGCTGTCGGGCGTCCTGGCGGGCCTGATCGGCGGCGTCATCGCCAACCGGGTGAAGGGCGTCTATTTCGCCCTCATCACCTTCGGGCTGGCCCAGGTCGCGGCCAAGTCCGTCTACAACACCCATGCGCTGGGCGCCTCGGACGGGCTGATCGGCATCCCGCAGATCCAGGTCGGCTTCGGACCGTTCAGCCTCGACACCGCCGACCCGCTGTCCTTCTTCCTGCTGGTGCTGGCCCTGACCGTCGCGGCTTATGCCGGACTGGCCTATCTGATGGACGCGCCCTTCGGCCGGACCCTGGCCGCCATCCGCGCCAACGAGAGGCGCGTGCCGTTCCTGGGATTCAACGCCTGGCGCTACAAGTTGGCGGTCTATGTGCTGGCCGCCTGCGTCGCGGCGCTGGCGGGGGCGCTCTACCCGATGCTGCGCGGCTTCGTCTCGCCGGAACTGATGTTCTTCGAGACCTCCGGCAATGCCGTCATCACCGTCATCGTCGGCGGCGTCGGCACGCTGGTCGGGCCGGTGGTGGGCAGCCTGCTGCTGACCGCCCTGCGCTCCGTCGTCGGTTCCTGGACCGAGCATCACCTGATCGTCGTGGGGGTCATCTTCATGCTGTCCGTCATTTTCCTGCGCAAAGGGTTGGTCGGCGCCCTGCTGGCCCGCCTCAGCCGCCGCAATGGGCAGGGGAGGTCGACGCCATGATGGCATCCCCCCTCAAGACCGCGGCGGCCGGTGCGCGCGGAGCGTGCGCGCTGGGCGTGCACGGCCTGTCGGTGAATTTCGGCGGGCTCCAGGCGGTGGCGGGCGTCGGCTTCGAGGCAGCCGCCGGACGGATCACCTCGGTCATCGGTCCCAACGGGGCGGGCAAGAGCACGTTGTTCAACCTGATCAGCGGCGCCATCCGCCCCACCGGCGGCCGGGTGACGCTGGACGGCGCCGACGTCACCGGGTACTCGCCCGACCGGCTGCTCGCCGCCGGGCTGGCCCGGTCCTTCCAGATCACCAACCTGTTCTTCGAACTGCCGGTCCTGGAAAACCTGCGGATCGCGGCACAGGTGTTGGAACGGCCCTGGCACGCGCTGCGTCCGG
This sequence comes from Azospirillum sp. B21, assembly GCF_008364825.1. GTDB lineage: Bacteria > Pseudomonadota > Alphaproteobacteria > Azospirillales > Azospirillaceae > Azospirillum. The sequence goes on along the minus strand of NZ_VTTO01000015.1, from coordinate 23,284 downwards.
TCGGCCACAGCCGCCGGGCGCTGTCCAAGGCGGAAGCGCTGCTGGAACGGTTCGGCCTGTCGGCGAAGGCGGGGGAGCTTGCCGGCAACCTGTCGCACGGCGAGCAGCGGCGGCTGGAGATCGCGGTGGCGCTGGCCGCCGAACCGCGGGTGCTGCTGCTGGACGAGCCGACCCAGGGCATGAGCCACGGCGACACGGCCGACACCGGCGCCCTGATCCGCTCGCTGGCCGGCGACCTGACCGTGCTGCTGATCGAACACGATATCGGGCTGGTGATGAGCCTGTCGGACCATGTCGTCGTGATGGCCCAGGGCCGGAAGATCGCCGAGGGACCGCCGGCCGCGGTGCGCGCCGATCCCGCCGTACAGGCCGCCTATTTCGGACACGGGTGAAACCCATGCTTTCCATCGAGAATCTGCACGCGCATTACGGCCTCAGCCACGTCCTGCAAGGGGTGTCCCTGCAGGCCGGTCCAGGCGAGGTGGTCGGGCTGTTCGGCCGCAACGGCGTCGGCAAGACCACCATCCTGAAGTCCATCGCCGGCTGGGTGCCGGCCAGTTCCGGGACGATCCGGTTCGGCGGCGCTGATCTGGCCGGGCAGACCCCCGACGCGATCGCCCGCCTTGGGCTCGGGCTGGTGCCGGAGGATCGCCGCATCTTCCCCGGTCTCAGCGTCGAGGAGAATTTGCGGCTGGGGCTGCACCAATGTCCCGGCCGCGCCCGTCAGGACAACGAGCGGGCGATCGGACAGGCCTTCGCCCGCTTTCCGCGGCTGGCCGAACGGCGGCGGCAGCTCGGCACCACGCTGTCCGGCGGCGAACAGCAGATGCTGGCGATGGCCCGCGTGATGGTGGGCACCGCCAAGCTGCTGCTGATCGACGAGCCGACGGAAGGTCTGGCCCCGATGATCGTCGACGAGATCTTCGGGATCATCACGGAGCTGAAGCGGGCGGGACTGACCATCCTGCTGGTGGAGCAGAACATCCACCGTGCGCTGGACGTCGCTGACCGGTTCTACGCGGTGGAACGGGGACGCATCACGCTTCAGGGCGAAGCGGCCTCGTCCGCCGACCGTGCCCGGTTGATGGAGATGGTTGCCGTATGATCCGCTCGCCGATGGTCATCAGGTGCGATCAGCGGCGGTCGAAGTTGCGATCTACGCTGACATAGCTGTATGGCGCCTGGACGTAGTTCAAAACGCCACCGGTGTCGACATAGGGGGACAGGAGTTTGGTCAGATTGAGCCCGACACCGATGTAGAAGTGCCGTTCGCGTCGGTCGGAGGCAGCCGTGCCGGAATAGCTGTCATAGTTGCGGGCGTAGTAGCCGACGTGGAGTTCCAGATGGCGCAGCAGCGGGTCGGTGACCGCTTCGAACCCATCGGCCTTGACGGCGATAAGGTACTTCAGGCGCTGGTAGTCGGTGGTTACGTCGAACTGCCGCTTGCCGCGGGGGAATGGATCGTATTCGGCGCGGAAGTCGAATTTCCGTTTGATCTCGGGATACTCCCACAATGCATAGCCGAGCGCCGCCCCGGCCGTGTTGAACAGCATGTCCTGGTAGGAGAAGCCGTAATCGTCGCTGAAAGCGTCTCCGATCTCGATCGCCGTCATGACGCCGAGGGACGAGAAGGCTCCGTAGCGGGCCGCGTCCGTCCGTCCATAGCCGAACCGCTCGTAGCTGTGGGCGAACAGGTGGCTCAGCGCATAGCCCGACCAGGCATGGCCCAGCTTGTCGGCGCCGCCCTCGCCGGTGGTGCGGCCGAACCAACCCTCATCCTGAAATCTGGGACCGCCCGAGCCCCAATCCCATGACCATGTGCCCCAGCCCAATGCCACCGCGCCGACCCCCAGGTTCAACCAGAGAGCCTTGTCCGCGCGGGTCATTTCCGCAGACGAAGCCCATCCGGATTGGCAAACGAGGACAAGCGCGAATAGAAATCGAGCCAGATGTCTCATTCCGCCTCACACGAAAAGAGGGCCGAGTTCCGGGAGCGGCTCAAAGAGGATTGCCGCGGAAGCCGGATGTTTGATCCTGGCGGCCGCGGCATCGATTATAACAGGATTGTCTGAATGTCCCTGGCGGGCCAATGCTCATTTGTGTCCGGATTGGCGCGAAAAGAGGCATCACTTAGTACAGTGTATTCCGAGATGCCTCATTAGGGATGGTGTGCAGCGCACCGGCACCGGCGTCTGCCGTTGAGCCAAATCCGCAGGATTCAGACCCCCAGCAGCTTGGTGAGGGCGGGGACCGTAAGGACGGCGGTGTAGTAGCCCATGAACTGGACCCCGGTGTTGAAGCCCAGCGTCCGGTAGAGCAGCCCGCCCACCAGACCGATCGCCAGGATCACCAGCAGGCCCATCAGCCCGCCTTCCCACACGCCGATGACGAGGATCAGGCCGGAGAAGGTGGCGATGATCGCCTCGTGGCTCAGCCGGCGGGCAACCAGGGCCGCGGCACTGCGGGCATAATTCATCGCGAAGGGGTAGGAGACCAGCGCAGCCAGGACGACCGCCAGCAGGCCGTAGCCTAGGAATTCCCAACTGGTCATCAGGTTGTGCAGGTTGTTGACCTGCCCGGTCGCGGCATCGACGGTGAAACGTGGCGGCGCGTTGAACAGGGGCGCGGCAGGGCCGGCGGCGACGGGACTCAGCGGCAGGCCGAAGGCGATCAGCGGGATCAGCGCCTCGGCGATGTAGGTCGATTCCGTGACGCCGTTGCGCGCGGTCAGCACCGTCGTCATGCGATGGTAGACATGGCGGACGCGCGAGCCCACCACCTCGCCGAGCAGAACGGTCATGGCGACCGGGCTGAACACGAAGGTGGCGCTGGAGACGGCGGCGGTGCCCAGCGTCCAGCGCAGTTGGGAGGCATCCAGAACCTTGAAGGGGTTCGGGAAATAGCCGCCCCAACTCTTGACGTCGGGAGCGAGCGCGAAGCTGCGCACCTTGTCGCGGGCGATCCGCTTGCGGTCGACCGGCGACAGCACGGAGAAGAGGTCGGCCACCAGCGGACCGATGGCGATGCCCAGGAAATAGCTGATGCTCAGCTTCACGCCGAACTTTGCGGTCAGCCCCTGCAGCGCCACGATCACCAGCACGAAGGGGAACAGCGCGACGACCGAGGCCCAGCGCCCGGCGGAGAAATAGGCGATGATCACCGCCGCGGCGACGAAGATCCAGGGTGCAGCCTTGGTGATGGCCGGTCCGAATGGAGCCAGCAGCACGGCGAACAGCACCGCCAGCGGAACGGAGACGAAGGCGGCGATGATGGCGCCGGACACCATCTTGCGCAGGGCGATGTGCGGCACTCCGAGATTGCGCAGGACACCGGCCTGCTGCATCAGCGGGATCGCCATGGTGTCGCCGGGGATGCCGAGCAGGGCGGTCGGCACCGCGTGGGTCATGTGCTTGGCAACCGCACTGGCGAGAAAGAAGGTGAAGACGCCGGCCGGCGGCACTCCCAGCAGGACGACCAGCAGGGTCAGCGGCGCAATGGTCGTGGTCTCGTCGGTGCCGGACACCAGCCCGATGGCGGCGAACAGCACGGCACCGAGCAGCCCCATTCCCGCCGCCCAGAGGATGTCGGAAAGAAGGAGTTCCATCACGCCCGCGCCTCCCGTGCCGCCGGTTCGGAGCGAAGGGCATCGGGGCTCTGGGACGGAACGCCGTGCAGAGCCGCCTTGCGGCCGGCAGCGTCCCTTCCGGCATCCTGGGCCGCTTCCTCGGCAGCGAACAGGTCGTAGAGCCCCATCTCCTTCAATTCGGCCACGGTCGGCGCGGGAAGGTCCGCGAGCCGGCCGAACCCGCCGGGTTCCGATCGCAGTTCGGCCATCAGCGTCTCCCGCCAAGCAGGATCGGCGGCACGGTCGATGACCTCCCGCTTGGGCGGGAACAGGCGGGCGCACACTGCGCCGGACACTAGGCATCCCGCCAGCCCGACCAGCATCGAATAGGCGCGCGCCATCTCCGGCGCGGCGACGAGGCCGGCCAGGATGCGGTTGGCCAGCAGAAAGGCGCCGAGGCTGATGGCGCAGCCGATCACCATCGCCCATCCGAGATGGACGCTGTCGACCGTGTCCCCCCAGACCTCAATCAATTGTCCCGTCTTCATTGCGTTTCCTCTTCATCGGGGGGCGGGGTCATGCCGCGGTGGAGCGTCACGACCCTGCCGGTTGCCTGGCCGGGCCCTTCTACGGACCTGCTTGTCGTGGCTTGGCTATTGGGCGGTTGCCCGCATGTCTTCCAGGATCGCTTGGGCGACGTCCTGGCGGACGGTGCCGCGTTCCACCAGGATGCGGGCGACGCGGTCGATCTCCTCGCCGACCGCACCCGCCATCATGGCGATGTTCTGGGCGTGCAGCGCCATGTGGCCCTTCTGGATGCCGGTGGTCGCCAGCGCCTTCAGCGCGGAGAAATTCTGCGCCAGACCGACCGCGGCGATGACGCGGGCCAGACGTTCGGCGCTGGTGACGCCGAGGATCTTCAGGCAGGCCTGTGCCGTCGGATGGGCCTTGGTGGCGCCGCCGATCAGCCCGACCGCCATCGGCAGCTCGATCGACCCGCTGAGATGACCGTCTGCCGTCACCTCGAAGCGGGTCAGGCTGCCGTAACGGCCGTTGCGGGCGGCATAGGCATGGGCGCCGGCCTCCACGGCGCGGGTGTCGTTGCCGGTGGCCAGCACAACGGCGCTGACGCCGTTCATGATGCCCTTGTTGTGGGTGGCGGCGCGGTAGGGATCGGCGTCGGCGAAGTGATAGGCGCTGATGATGCCGTCGCGCACCGCCTCGCCGCCGATCTGATCCAGCGGCCACACCGCATGCGCCCGCGCCAGACGGCGGTCGGCAAGGTTGGACAGGATGCGCAGATAGACGCGCCCCCCGGTCCATTCGGCGATGTGGGGGGCGAGCTTCTCCGCCATGCTGTTGACCGCGTTGGCGCCCATGGCATCCCGGGTGTCGACGATCAGGTGGGTCACCAGCATCGGACCGCCCTGGCTGTCGAGCACGCGGACCTCGACATCGCGGAAACCGCCGCCGAACTTCAGCAGGATCGGGTCGCAGCCGTCGCACACCGCCTTGATCTCGTCGCGCCGGTCGAGGATGCGCAGGCGCGCGGCATGGGGATCGGCGACGCCGATCGCCTGGATCTGCGCGATCATCAGCGTGCCGGACATCGAGGTGGTGAAGCCGCCGGCGTCGTAGCATTGCCGGGCCGCGTTGCAGACCGCGGCGACCACCGACGATTCCTCCGTCGCCATCGGGATCAGCAGGTCCTCGCCGTCGACCTTCATGTTGGTCGCAATGCCCAGCGGGATGTTCATCGACCCGATGACGTTCTCGACCAGCCGGTCGGCGAGGTCGATATCCAGGTTGCCGGTGCCGGGCAGCGATGCCGCCGCCGCCGCGTCGAGCCCGGCGAATTCGGAGACGATCGCCAGCCGCTCCGCCGGCGACTTCTTGTGGAAACCGGAGATGCGGGAGCTGCGATGGGGATTGGTCATTCCTGAACCTTGTCGTCTGTGAGGGCGTTGCAGGCTGGGGACGGCGCCCTGGTTGTCACGTTCGGATCGCCGCGCTCGAACGGATGGCCTCCGCCCGGCACCGCGCATGACGGTGCCTGCGAGGAGGGAGCGGGGGAGGGGACGGCGAGCAGGATGCCGCGGCAAAAGCCGCGACGGCGCTGTTCGCATGCGGAATGATCAGTGATACAAAGGGACAGAGCAAGGGACAGTTTGCCGGTATCTTCGGGACACTGTCCCAGCGTTTTCAATGGGACACCTGACCGGAAGGGCCGGCTGCACGATGACGCGGGTGAACAGCATCGTAGACAAGATCGCCGGCCTGATCGGCGACGGTCTGCTGAAGCCGGGGGAGCGGCTTCTGTCGGTCCGGGCCGGTGCGGTCGAACATGGCGTTTCGAAGAACACCATGGCGGAAGCCTATGACCGGCTGGTGGCGCTGGGCTATCTGGAAGCCAAGCAGGGCTCCGGCTATTACGTCGCGCGGGTCCGCCGCGCTTCGGCCGAACAGCAGCCCGCCCATGTGGCGGAAGCGGTGGATTCCGTTTCGCTCCTCCGCGAACAGCTGGTCCAGACCTGCTCGGTGCGGATCGGCGACGGGCGCCCGCCGCCGTCCTGGATGGAGCGGTTCGAGATCGGCAGCGCCCCGCGTTTCATGGCGGCGGCGCGCGGGCTGGCGTCGGAACATGGATACGGCTCGCCCTGGGGGTTCCTGCCGCTTCGGGAGAGGCTGGCGCTGACGCTGGGGGAACGCTCGATCAAGGCGTCGCCCGACCAGATTCTGCTGACCCAGGGTGCCAACCATGCGCTGGACCTCGTCGCCCGCCAGATGCTGGAGCCGGGGGATACGGTTCTCGTCGACAGTCCCGGCTATTACCCGCTGTTCGGCAAGCTGCGCCTGTCGCGGATCGCCATCGTCGGCGTGCAGCGCCTCCAGGACGGTCCCGACCTGGACGATCTCGCCGCCAAGGCCGCTGCCCACAAGCCCAAACTGTTCTTCACCCAGTCGCTGGCCCACAATCCGACCGGCAGTTCCATCACGCCGGCAGTGGCGCACCGCCTGCTGCAGGTCGCCGGCCAGCATGGATTCTACGTGGTGGAGGACGATCCCTTCGCCGACGTGCTGCCTGCCGCCAGTCCGCGGCTGGCCGCTCTCGACCAGCTGGACCGGGTGATCTACATCGGCACCTTCTCCAAGACGCTGTCAGCCAGCCTGCGCGTCGGCTATGTGGCGGCGAAGCGGCCGCTGATCGACCGGCTGTGCGACGTGAAGATGCTGACCATCGTCAGCACCTCCGATTATGTCGAGCGGATCGTCTACGGCTTCATCGCGTCCGGGCATTACCTGCGCCACCTGCGCAAGCTGAAGACCCGGATCGAGGAGCATGCCGAAACGGCGATGCTGGCGCTCGGCCGCATCGGCGTCCGGCTGCCGCCGACCGTCTCGGGCAGCTACTACCTGTGGGGCGAGCTTCCCGACCATCTCAACGATGTCGATCTGGCGCAGCACGCCGCGGAGCGCGGCATCTTCCTGGCGCCGGGGACGCTGTTCCTGCCGACCAGGATGCCGACCGCGCCGGCCTTGCGGATCAACATCGCCTACGCGACCGACCCCCGCTTCATCGACTTCCTGAAGGACCATCTTGCCCCGCTCGGCGGCGCGGAACGGTCGGCATAAGGCGACAGGGCGCTGTTCTTCATGCCTGGACAGGGCCATGTCATTCACCGGCATCGGCCGCAGGGCTGGCAGGCGACCTTGCGGGCGGTGGATGGCGGCGTCACCGGGAGCGTTGCCGCTCAGGTCCGGCAACTCCCCCCGGATGCCAGCCATCTCGTGGTGAGCGTCGGCGGCAACGACGCCCTTCGGCATTCCAGCATTCTGGATGAGGTTTCGACACGCGTTCCGCTCGTGCCGGGGACGGTGCGTCAGACGGGGGTACGTCCGGGCTCGCGCCAAGTTGCCAGGCGCTTGGTCGAAATGGTCATCGCGGAACAGGTCCATCTCGACTCGTCGGTGATCTCGCGGCCGGAGGTGCCTTGTGCCCAGCTTCCTATGCCCGTTTGTAGACCATCAGGAAGGCTACGGTGCAGAGGAGGGGAAGTCCGACGTCGCGCATTTGAAAATCGATGTGGAGGATGGCGGCATAGAGAACGATGCCGATCGTGGCGATAGCCGGCAACAGGGTGTCGGCGAGCCCGAGTATGCCGCGGCCGTCAAGCCAGGAGCCAGCCGACAAGGCCATGCGAACCAGCGCGATCAGGATGAGGAGGGCGATGCCGGCCATCAGGACATATTCCAGGGTGAACACCGCCGGCAGGTACCCGGCGGGAACCGATCGGGCGAGGATCGGAGCCAATGCGCCATGCGCCGCCGTTACCCCGATGACGGCGATGTAATGCAGCGCCGTCGCCAGCAGCAGATTGCCGGACAGCAACTCCACGGTTCGCCAGGGGAGGAAGGTGGGCCAACGGATACGGTCGAGGACGAGGATGCTCACCGCAGTCCCACTGCCGAAGAGCAGCGCGTAATCGGGCGACAGCGGCCATTTCGACACCCCGTGGCCGAGGACCAGGATGTCGAACAACGCCACCGAGAGGCCCAGAAGGGCGACGATCGCAGTCCGGCGGGTGTGCCGGTGGTGGGCGAACACCCGCCCCGCAACGACGAAGAGGATCCACGGGAAGACAGGGAACCAGCCGGGAAAGGATGGCACGAACAGGCCGTAGATGAAGGGAAGCGGCAAGGCGAACCAAGCGCCGCAAAGCGCCAGAAGGAAAAGGCCGATCAGCATCCGGTTGGCGGCGCCGACCCTGGCGGTGATATCGAACAGCAGCCGGGCGGCAAAGAGAAACATGAAGAAGTCGCTGGCGAAGGGGTTGTTCTGTTGATACAGGCTGTGGATGGCCGCCAGGATGAACAGCTTCAGATGATCCTCGATCCGCCGGCCGAGCGGCTTCGCCAGGAAGCGATCGAGCGTCATTCCGAAGGCAAAGAAGAACAGCACCGGCGCCAGTTCGAAGACGAATTGCAGGATGTTGACGAGATGGTAGGCGTCCGGCATCGCGCGCCCCCAATGGCCTGCCACCATGAACGCAAGGGCGGAGACGCGGATGATGTCCAGGCTTCGGTCTCTGGCTGCCGGTGGGGTCGGCAGTGGCATGTGCTCGCTGCCAAGGACGGGCCGAGCCGAGGCCCGGCTTGTCATGACGAGGGTTTCGGCCGGGCCGGCAGTCATCTTGCGCTCCTTCATGACCGGTGCGGACGGGTGATGCCCAGGCGTCCCGGCACTGCCGCCGCCCATGCGATGACCGCGGCGCGCTCCTCGCGGTCGAGCATCCAGACCATGAAGAGGGTCGCACCCAGATAGAGGGGCAGGGCCGGAAGTGTCTTGGTGTAGAAGGGGTCAAACCCCACTTCGTAGCGCCAGAACGGGACGATCGAGAAAGGGGCCAGCGCCGCGACGCCGAAGATCCAGCGTGAGAACCACCAGGCGGGGACGAGGGCGGCCAGCGCCAGGATCCACAGCATGAACCAGGGCCACATATGGGTGGATATGCTGAAAACCACGGCCGCCATCACCGCAGTGGCGGCCTTCCAGGCATTTTCCATGGTGGGCCGACGGTACAGAGTGGCCAGGGTCCACATGGCGAATGCGGCGAAGGAACCGCGCACGAGCCAGCGCAGGGGAGCGAGGTCCATGCCCATCAGCCTCTCCGCCACGCGGACGACGTCGACTGGTTGAAGCCACTGCTAGCCGGTCATGCCGCGGGCTCCATCGAAGAAGGTGGGAGAGCGGAAAAAGAGGAACCGGACGGCAAGGAAGAGGGCCGCTGCCGGGATTCCACGCAGAAGATATGGAACCAGGATGCTTTTGAAATCCGTGCGCCCGGATTTGCCGACCCTGTACAGCAGATCGACGGAGACCAGGGCTGCGCTGGTATATTTGCAGGCGGCCGACGCCGCCAGCGCCAGCGGACCGGCACGGTCGCCGGAGGGAAGGCGCATCAGCCACAGCAGCATGAAGACGACCATCGCCATGTCGTTGTGTCCCTCGCCGGCCGAATAGATGTGGCCGATGGGCAGCCAGCCGAACGCGACGAGGCCGGCTGCGGCGGTCGCCTCGTCATGGGTCCGGCCGATCCGCCGGACTATGGCGAGCGCGGCAATCCAGGCGCCCCCCAGGACCAGTTTGAACAGAAGCCCGGTCACCCAGACATTGCCGTCGCTGAGAGCCATGATGCCGGCCCAGATGACCGCCCACAGGGGGCCGTAGGTCATCATCGCCGACACCTCGTCGAATGGGTAGAAGCTGGCCTGTTCCGGCGTGAAGGGAACATAGTAAGGGTTGAGGCCATCGATGATTTTTTCGCCCCAAAGCGCGGAAAACCAGAGGTCCTGCGTCATCACCGGAACAGACGGAATGCAGGCGACGGTGAAAAGAACCGGCCAGAAGAAGAGGCGATCCGTCATCGTCTTCGTGACCGGGCCGCTGAAATCGGACAGCCAACGGAACAGCTATGCCGCCACGGCGATCTGAAGGGCGAGCGGGAAGCAATAAGACAGGAAATAAAGACCATCGTGGGTGAAGACGTTGCCGTCGGTGAGTGCATGCGCCAGCGGGATCGGGAAATCTGCGATGGATGCTGCCAACCGAGCGAAGAAAGCGGCTTGATTGGGCAGGCCGACTTCCCCATCTCGTGCATCCGATGCGGCAAGGAAGTAGCTCAGTGCCGAGTAAAGTAACAAGAATGACGTTACAATAAATCCCAGCCTGTTGATAACTGTGCCGATCTTCCTGTCATCAGGGGTGTGTGGCACAGCGCTTGTTAAAGATTTTTTGCTCGCAACACGCACTGACATCTCGTCCACCTGTGTGTTCTTGACGGAGGCGCCGAGCCCTATATTAAGGAAAGCCAGGTAAAATTTGGTTGTTATTCGGTGATACTGCTGGATTTTTCTATTTAGATGCAACCGCTCGTCCTGCTTTGCGCATCAATTTTCTTTGATGTTGCGCATTCGAATGAGGCTGGCGCCACGGCACCGGCAAATGTCTGGTCTGTCGGGAGCATTCAATTCCATCATGAGTGGCCGGAATGTGCATCTGGCTGCGGCAGCAATCATATGGGTGCCCGGCGTCATGCTCATTTGCCGCCGGAACCGCATGGCTCCCGCATTTTTGCTGGCCAAGATGACAGGATGACAAGATGACAGGATATGGCTTTCAGCACTCGCTGATCGGTTTGCGATGAAGAAGATGGCTGCGGCTTTGACCAGGGGGAGACGGCGTGTCGCCGCCCATCGACTGCGGAAGGGCTGTCGTGTTCGAAGGAGCGAGCGCGACGGGAGCGCGGTGGCCGGTCCAGGGGCTGGATCGGACGGTCGAGGTCGCCAGCTTCCGGTGCGTTGGCGTTCGGAGTTTTCACTGCGGCACCTGTGAGTATGTAGGGTTATTCGGCAGTTCAGCCGCTTGAATGCATAACTGTTTCCCTATTTCGGAAATGGGCTTCATCTTGCAAACCTCGTAATTGCGTGGACAGATAACGCCCTCATCAACCTGGGAAATGACAGGAGCGGCAGGGATGCAGCAGCAAGCAAGGCGGTTCGTCGTCGGAATCACCGATCACATGATTCCGCCCCCCGATCTTGAAGCGGCTGTGCTGGATGGTGTCGCCGAGGTCGATTTCCTCGATTGCCGGCGGGAGGAGGATCTCGATCCGGAGCGTCTCGCCCGATTGGACGCTCTGCTGGTGTGGAGCACGCGCATCGGTCCGGCCACGGTCGAGCGGTTGAAGCGCTGCCGGATCGTCGTGCGCTTCGGCGTCGGCTACGACCGCGTCGATGTCGCGGCGCTGGAGGCCGCCGGGATCCCGTTCTGCAACAACCCGGATTACGGGACGGAGGAGGTCGCCGACCATGCCGTCGCCATGATCCTGTCGCTGCAGCGGCGCCTGTGGGAGCATGATGCCCGCGCCCGCGGCTATACGACGACATGGCAGGCCAACACGCTGACGCCGCTGCACCGTTCCAGCGCCGCGACCGTGGGGGTGGTCGGGGTGGGACGGATCGGAACCGCGGTGGTGAACCGCCTGAAGGGCTTCGGCTATCGGATCCTGGGCTATGATCCGTTGCAGCCGGCCGGGCACGAGAAGGCGGTCGGCTACCGCCGCGTTCGCCGGCTGGAAGACCTGCTGGCCGAATCCGACATCGTCACTTTCCATTGCCCGCTGACGCCGGAGACGCGCGGCCTGCTGAACGGGGCGACCCTGGCGGCGATGAAGCCGGGGGCCATACTGGTCAACACCGCACGGGGCGAACTGTTCGCGGGGCTCGACCCGGTGGAATTGGCCCTGCGCGACGGCCGGCTGGCGGCGGTCGGGACCGACGTGCTGCCGGTCGAGCCGCCGGCCCCCCATCCGCTGCTCGACGCCTGGCGGGCGGGGGAGGGCTGGCTGGCCGGACGGCTGGTGGTGACCCCGCACAACGCCTTCCACTCCGATCAGGCGGCCGTGGAGATGCGGCGCAACGCGGCGGAGACGGTGCGGATGTTCCTGGAGGACGGAATGCTGCGGAACAGGATCCGGGCTTGAGCGAACGGCAAGGACGTCGCCACCAGCCGGTCCGGGTGGTGGCGGGTCTCGCTCATCGAGCAGCTTCCCCGAAGGCCGAATAGTCGATGGGCCGGGTGCGGTCCAGCTTGCGGTGCACCGGCGGCAGCGGGTATTTCAGGCCGGTGGCGCAGTTGAACAGGACGGCGCGTTCGTCCCGCCCGACCCGGCCGTCGGCCAGCGCCTGTTTGTAGGCGGCGTAGGTGGCCGCTCCTTCGGGGCAGAGCAGGAAACCTTCCTCGCGCGCCACCTCGGTCAGCGCGGCCTGGATGGCGTCGTCGGGCACCGCGATGGCGAAGCCGCCGCTCTCGCGCACGGCGCGCAGGATCAGGAAATCGCCGACCGCCTGCGGCACGCGGATGCCGGACGCGATGGTGTGCGCATCCTCCCAGCGCGGGGCATGCTCCTCCCCCTGTTCCCAGGCGCGGACCATCGGGGCACAGCCGGCGGCCTGCACCGCCACCATGCGCGGCCGCTTCGATCCGATGAAGCCGATGGCCTCCAATTCGTCGAAGGCCTTCCACATGCCGATCAGGCCGGTGCCGCCGCCGGTGGGATAGAAGATGACGTCCGGCACCTCCCAGCCCAACTGTTCGGCAAGCTCCAGCCCCATGGTCTTCTTGCCTTCGATCCGGTAGGGCTCCTTCAGGGTGGACACGTCGAACCAGCCGACCTTGGCCTTGCCCTCGCCGACGATCTTCCCGCAATCGTCGATCAGGCCGTTGACGCGGTAGACGGTGGCGCCCTGCAGCTCGATCTCCGACACGTTCACTTCCGGCGTGTCGGCCGGGCAGAAGATGGTGGTGCGGATGCCGGCGCGGGTGGCGTAGGCGGCGAGCGCCGCGCCGGCATTGCCGTTGGTCGGCATCGCCATGTGCGTGATGCCGAAGGACTTCGCCATCGACACCGCCATCACCAGTCCGCGCGCCTTGAAGGAGCCGGTGGGAAGCCGCCCCTCGTCCTTCACCAGCAACTCTGCCGCGCCCAGCCTTTTTGCCAGACGGGACAGCGGGAGCAGCGGGGTCACCGCCTCGCCCAGGCTGACGATGTCCTCCACCCGGCGGACGGGCAGAAGCTCGCGGTAGCGCCACAGATCCTGCGGGCGTTCGGACAGCGCGCTCTTGGTCAGCGCCTGCTTCACGCCATTCAGGTCGTAGCGGACCAGCAGCGGCTTGCCGGCGCGCGACAGGTTGTGGACGGTGTCGGCCTCGTACCGTTCGCCGGTGTAGGCGCATTCCAGATGGGTGACGAAGGTGGGGCGCTCGACCGTCAGGTTGGAATCGAAGCGCACGGGATTGATGTCTTGGAAAGCCATTTAGCGGACCATGCCCCATTTGCGGACCGTGTGGACCTCGATCCAGCGGAAGACGACGTTCTCGACCAGCAGGCCGATCAGGATGACGGTGACGAGGCCGGCGAAGACCTTGTCGATGTAAAGTTCGTTGCGGTTCTGGAAGATGAACCAGCCGAGCCCGCCCTTGCCGGACGACACGCCGAACACCAGCTCCGCCGCGATCAGCGTGCGCCAGGCGAAGGCCCAGCCGACCTTCAGCCCGGTCAGGATCGCCGGGAAGGCGGCGGGGATCAGCAGCGTCACGACATAGCGCAGGCCGCCCAGCCCGTAATTGCGCCCGGCCATCCGCAGCGTCTCCGACACCGAGGTGAAGCCGGCATGGGTGTTCAGCGCCAGCGGCCACAGCACGGCATGGACCAGCACGAAGATCAGGCTGACCTCGCCCAGCCCGAACCACAGCATGGCGATGGGCAGCATGGCGATGGCCGGCAGCGGGTTGAACATGGAGGTCAGCGTCGACAGCAGGTCGTTGCCGATCCGGGTCGAGACGGCGACCGTGGTCAGCAGCACGGCCAGCACCACCGCCACCGCATAGCCCTTCAGCAGCACCGACAGCGAGGTCCAGGCCATCGGCAGCAGGCCGTCGCGCCGGATGCCGTCCCACAGCGCCGCCATGGTGTCGGTGAAGGTCGGGAACATCAGCGGGTTGTTCTGCCAGACCGCCGCCGCCTGCCACAGCGCCGCGACCGCGGCGAGGACCAGAAGCCGGCGCAGAGCCGTGACGTTGCTCAGCCGCTCCCACGGGGACAGCGGGCGGGCGACGTCGCCGATGGGGCCGGTGGCGGTGACGGTGCGCTCGTACTCCGGGCGCAGGGGCGGTTCGCGCCGGCCGCCCGGCGGGAGGGGCCGCGGGGAAAAGGACAGGTCGGTCATGCGCTTGGCCTCTTTCCGGTGGCTTGACTGGGGCCTTCCACATCCTCGGCGAACAGCATGGTGTGGATGCGGCCGGCGAGGGTCTGGAACTCCGCCCCGCCGACGGCGCCATGGTCGTAACCGTCGCAGTTGACCTCCGCCTTCACCTGTCCGGGATGGGGCGACAGCACCAGGATGCGCGATCCGACGACCAGCGCCTCCTCGATGGAATGGGTGACGAACAGCACGGTGAAGCGCAGGTCGTCCCACAGTTGCAGCAACTCCTCCTGCATCTTGCGGCGGGTCAGCGCGTCGAGCGCGGCGAAGGGCTCGTCCATCAGCAGGATGTCGGGCTCCATCGCCATGGCGCGGGCGATGGCGACGCGCTGCTTCATGCCGCCGGACAGCATGTGCGGGTGGACGTCGGCGAACTTCGACAGGTTCACCCGGGCGATGCAGTCGAGCGCCTTTTCCTCCGCCTCGCGCCGCCTGGCCTTGCCGCTGGCGAGCAGGGGGAACATGACGTTCTCCTTGACCGTCTTCCAGGGCGGAAGCTGGTCGAATTCCTGGAAGACCATCATGCGGTCGGGGCCGGGCTTCGTCACGGTGCGGCCGTTCAGGCGGATCGCCCCTTCCACCGGCTGGAGGAAGCCGCCGACCGCCTTCAGCAGGGAGGATTTGCCGCAGCCCGACGGTCCCAGCAGGACATAGCGTTCGGACTGGAACACCTGGAAATCGACGCGGTAGGTCGCGGTGACGAGGTGTCGGCGCGTCTTGTATTGCAGGGTGACGCCGGAGACGTCCAGCAGCGGCCGTTCGGACAGGCCGTCGCTGTCGATGCTGTGCGGATAGGTCAGCGCGTTCATCGCGTCAGCTCCCCGCGCCGTCATGCAGGTCGTCGAAGAAATAATCCTTCCAGGAGGCCGGTTTGTTCTTGATGGCGCCGACTTTGTGCATGAAGTCGGCGAAGGCCTCCGTCCGGTTCGGCGTGACGGTGAAGCTGATGTCGGGATCCTTCAGCAGGCGCAGGATATAGGCCTTGTCCAGGCTGCCCTTGTTCTGTGCCAGATAGGCGTCCGCAGCCGCCTCGTGATCGGCGTTGATGCTGTCCATCGCCTCACGAAGCGCGTTCAGGAAGGCCCGGTAGGTCTTCGGGTTGTCGTCGCGGAAGGACTGCTTGCTCCAGATCAGGTTGAAGCTGTGCGGCCCGCCCAGCACGTCGTAGGAGCTGAAGACCTTGTGGATCTTCGGGTTGTCCAGCTGCTGGTACTGGAAGGGTGGGCCGGAGAGATGGGCGGTGATGCCGCCGCTGCCCGACAGCAGGGCCGCCGTGGCGTCGGGATGCGGCATCGACACGGTCAGCTTGTCGAGCACGTCGTGCTTGCCGGCGCCCAGTTCCTTTTCCGCCGCCAACTGCAGGATACGGGCCTGCACGCCGACCTTCACCGCCGGCAGCGCGATCTTGTCGGCGTCGGTTAAGTCCTTCAGTGTCTTGACCTTGGGATTGGCGGTGGTCAGGAACAGCGGCATGTCGTTCAGCGACGCGATCGCCTTGACGTTGGCGTTGCCCCTGGTCCGGTCCCAGATGGTCAGCAGCGGCCCGACGCCGGCGGAGCCCAGATCGATGCTGCCGGACAGCAGCGCATCGTTCATCGCCGCGCCGCCGGACAGCTGAACCCACTCGACGGCGATGTCGAGGCCCAGCGCCTTGCCGTGCTTTTCGATCAACTGGTTGTGGCGCAGCACATGCAGCGGCAGATAGCCGAGCCCATATTGCTCGGCGATGCGGATGCGTCCTTCGGCAGCTGCCGGAGCCGCGATTGCCGAGGTCATCAGCAGACCCATCACCGACGCGGCGATCGCCGCGAAGGCGCGGCGGCTGGGGCGTCTTGGCTGTCGCATGATGGTGCTCCCCTTATGTCCATAAATCTAGTAGATTTATGGTGAACATGAATCCTGCGTAACGTCAACATTGTAAAATACGTTTGTGCGCTGGGAATATTATACAAAACGAAATGAGACTTTTGAGGATGGTGCCGCGGCGACCGTGGCGGCACGTTGGTGATGATGGAGCACACGCCGAGGTCGCGTGGCAGGTGGCGACCGCAGCGGCGTTCAAATATCGAGGTCGTGCCCTAAGTGGTTTTGCGGGAGCAGCGGGGGTACGCCCGCCTTATGGTTTCTCTCGCGACCCATGTCGGCAATCAACCCGTCCTATACCCGGCGATCTCCGGCATGATCGACATCAGCCGGGATCGACATCATCCGGGAAGGGGCGGTTCTCACGACATGTTTTGGTCGGCGTAGCGCTCGGCGATTTCCTGGAAGCGTCCGGCAAGCCGCAGGAACGCGTCGGTGACATCCGGGTCGAAATGGCGGCCCCGCCCGTCCAGGATGATCGCCGAGGCCTGCTCGTGGCTCATCGGATCCTTGTAGACGCGCCTGGAGATCAGGGCATCGTAGACGTCGGCCAGCGCCATCAGCCGAGCCGATACGGGAATGTCCTCCCCCTTCAGGCCGCGCGGGTAGCCGGAGCCGTCCCACTTCTCGTGATGCGCCTCGGCGATCTCGCGGGCGAAGCGCAGGAAGGATGGAGTGTCGCCTTCAAGCCGGTCCTCCGCCCGCGCCAGTGAATCGCTGCCCAGCGTGGCGTGGGTCTTCATGATTTCCCACTCCGCCGCCGTCAGCTTGCCCGGCTTCAGCAGGATGGCGTCGGGGATGCCGACCTTGCCGATGTCGTGCAGCGGCGCAGATTTATAGAGCAGGTCGATGACGCCGTCGCTCAGGAAGGCGGCGAAGCGCGGGTGATGGCGCAACTCTTCGGCCAGGGCGCGGACGTAATGCTGGGTCCGCAGGATATGGCTGCCGGTCTCGTTGTCCCGCGTCTCCGCCAGAGAGGCCAATGCCATGATCGTCACGTCCTGGATCGCCCGCATATGGGCGGTGCGGCGCTCCACTTCGGCTTCCAGGAACAGGTTCTTGTCGCGGATGTAGTCGGCCGCCTCCTTGAGGCGGATGTGATTGCGCACGCGCGCCAGCAGAATGGGCGCGCTGATCGGCTTGGTGATGTAGTCCACCGCACCCAGTTCCAGCCCGGCCTGCTCGTCCGCCTGCTCCGACAAAGCGGTCAGGAAGACCACCGGGATGTCGCGGGTGGCGGCATCGGCCTTCAACTGGCGACACACGGCGTAGCCGTCCATGTCCGGCATCATGATGTCGAGCAGGATCAGGTCGGGAGCCGGAGCGGTTTGCGCGATCCGCAGCGCCTTCTCGCCGCCGCTCGCCACCTTGACGCGGTAGCTCTCCTTCAGCAGGCCGGCCATCAACATCAGGTTGTCCGGTGTATCGTCCACCACGAGCACGAGGGGGCGGCGGGCTTCGGAGTCGGTCATCGCAAGCGGTCTTTCGATCGGCAGGGCGGCTGTGGTCATGGGAATGAGCAGGATCAGCTGGCGGCGGAAGTGGTATTGGCATCCAGGCGGCGGCGCGTGACGGCCAGCCCTTGGTCGAAATCGAAACGCCCGACGGCCGCCGCCAATGTGGCGTAGGCCTCGGATCCCAGCGCTGCGCGCAAAGCCTCCCCCTCCCGCGGGACCAGCTCGTGGGCATCGGCGTCGTCGTCGGCCAGCAGGGTGCCAAGCCGGCGCAGCAAATCCTCCTGCGCAGCACTCAGCGGGGGGAGGGGATCGAAAGCCGCCGGCGTGCCGGGTGGTGCGTCGAGAGAAGCGGCGGAAGACTGCCCGGCGGGACGTGCCGCCCGCTGTGGGATCGCGCGGTCGATGGCGGATAGCGCCCGGCGCAGCGCTTGCGCATATAGGGCGACGAGCCCGTCCGTTTCGGCTCCGGTTTCGCCAGCGCGCAAGGCAGCTTCCAGCGCCGCCGCCGTTTCGGCGAGTTCGCCGGCCCCGATCTGCGCCGACAGGCCCTTGGCGGTGTGAACGATGATCTCCGCAAGGGCGAGGTTGCCAGCGGCGAGCGCATCGGCGATCAGCGCGTCCGAGTCTTCCTGTTCGGCCCGGAAGCGGTCGAGCAGGGAGCGATAGAGCTGCGGCCGGTTCAGCACCCGGTGCAGGCCGGCCGCCGCGTCGATCTCCGGCCCGAGGGCGTCGAAGGGCGGCGGCACGCCGGCCGCCGCACGGCGGACGCTGGGCGCGGCACCGTCCAGGGAGTATTCCGCCGATCCGTCCGGTGCCTCCGCCGCGCGTCCGGCCCAGAGGGCGACCATCGCATACAACTCGTCCGGGTCGATCGGCTTGGAGAGGTGGTCGTTCATGCCGGCGTCCAGGCAAGCCTGACGGTCGTTTGCCATGGCGTTGGCCGTCATCGCGACCACCGGCAGCGTCGTCAGTTCGGGCCGCTCGCGGAGGAGGCGGACGGCGGTCAACCCATCCATCACCGGCATCTGCATGTCCATCAGGACGAGGTCGTAGCGCTGTGCCGCCAGCCGCTCGATAGCGACGGCGCCGTTTTCGGCGATGTCGGGCAAAGCGCCGACGCTGGTCAGCAGCTCGCGGGCAACGTCCTGGTTCAGCGGATTGTCCTCGGCGACCAGGATGCGCAGCCCGGCCAACTGCGCGCCGATCGCGGCGTCGGGCGCGTCAGTCGGAACCGCGTCGGCGCCGACGATGCCGAGCGCGCGGGATGCGGCGTCGAGCAAGATGCTGGGATTCACCGGCTTGACCAGGATCTCGTCGACGCCGGCACGTGCGGCACGGTGCATGATCTCCGCCCCGCCATAGGCCGTGACCAGCACGAAGGCCAGGTCGGCGGCGGAAACCGGGTCCTTGGCGTACAGGGCGCGGATCGCACGCACCGCGTCTATTCCGTCCATGCCCGGCATCCGCCAGTCGACGAAGACGATGTCGAAGGGCTTGCCGGCGGCAAGCGCCGCGCGGGTCGCCGCGACGGCCTCGTTGCCGCCCGCGGCCCCCTGCACCTCGAAGGTCATCGAGCGCAGCATGTCGCAGATCACGGTGCGGGTGCTGTCGTTGTCCTCGACCACCAGGGCGCGGCGGCCGCGCAGCCCGACCGGCGTGGCGGCCTTCCGGTCCGCGGCGCTGGCGGCGACGCCCAGGGCGGCGGTGAACCAGAAGGTGCTGCCCTCGCCGGGGCGGCTCTCCACCCCGACGCTGCCGCCCATCATTTCGGCCAGCCGCTTGCTGATGACGAGGCCAAGACCGGTGCCGCCGAAGCGCCGTGTGGTCGAGGCGTCGGCCTGCTGGAAAGGCTGGAACAGGCGGCCCCGCGCTTCCTCCGACAAACCGATGCCGGTGTCGCGGACGGCAAAATGCAGGCGCACGCGCCCTTCCGCCGGTTCGCCCGCGCCGTCGTCGCGCCGCACCGTCACCTTTATCTCGCCCGACTGGGTGAACTTGACGGCGTTGCTGACGTAGTTCAGCAGGATCTGGCCGAGCCGCAAAGGGTCGCCGACAAGGCGCAGCGGCACGTCGGCGCCGATGTCGACGACCAGCTCGAGCCCCTTCGCCGCCACCTTCTCCACCACCATGTCGGCGACGTCCTGGAGCACCCGCTCCAGGTCCAGCTCGATCGCCTCGATGTTGAGCTGTCCGGCCTCGACCTTCGAGAAGTCGAGGATGTCGTTGATGATCGACAGCAGCGAGCGGCCGGCGTTGAGAATCTTGGCCGCCTGGTCATGCTGGGACCGTTCCATGCCGGCCCGCATGAGAATATGCGCCATGCCGATGATGGCGTTCAGCGGCGTGCGCACCTCATGGCTGACATTGGCGATGAAGGCCGACTTGGCACGGTTGGCGGCGTCGGCGCCGCGCACGGCCTCCTCGAGCTCACGCTGCACGCGCTTGCGTTCGGTGACGTCGCGGACGATGCCGGTGAACAGCATCTCCTCGCCCAGCCGGACCTGGCTGATCGACAACTCCAGCGGGAAGATCTCCCCGCTCTT
Source organism: Azospirillum sp. B21 (assembly GCF_008364825.1). Lineage (GTDB taxonomy): Bacteria > Pseudomonadota > Alphaproteobacteria > Azospirillales > Azospirillaceae > Azospirillum. The sequence continues at coordinate 3,032 of NZ_VTTO01000015.1, read as the reverse complement.
GCGGCGGCCGACGGTCTCGCGCCCGATCCCGATGATCTTGGCCTCGCCGGTGTCGAGGAAATGACGCAGATACCCGTCATGCGCGGAATGATGCGGCTCGGGCATCAGGAGGGAGACGTTGTTGCCGACGGTCTCCTCGGCGCCGTAGCCGAAAATGCGGGCGGCGGCCGGGCTCCACCGCAGGATGGTGCCGCGCTCGTTGATGGTGATGATGCCGTCGACCACCGTGTCGAAGATCGCCTGGAGCCGCGCCTCGCCGGCTTTGGCGTCCCGCTCCAGCGCGGCGCGGCGGGAGATCTCCTCGCGCAGAGCCTGGGCGGTTTCGACCTGGCGCCCGGCGACGGCGGCGGCCATGGTGGCGGTGGCGAGCGACACCGCGAAGACGACGACCAGCAGCGCGAGCGTCGTCGGCGGCAGCGTGGCGACGAGCGTCTCCGGCTGATCGGCGGGGAAGAAGACCGCGGCATGCATGGCGGTGTAGTGCATGCCGGTGATGGCGCCGCCCATCACGGCGGCCGCCGCCGCCATCGCCAGAAGCCGGCCGCCGGCCGCCTTGGCCCGGCGGGTCAGGCCGCGGATGCTCAGCGAGACGAAGGCCAGCACCACCGCGACCACGACCGACAGCACCACCAGCCGCGCGTCATAACGCAGCACCGCGTCGATATCCATGGCGGCCATGCCGGTGTAGTGCATGGCGCCGATGCCGGCACCCATAAGCACGGCGCTGAGTGCCAGCCGCTTCCGCCCGATCTCGTCCGTCCGTCCGATCACTCGCAGGGCGACGGCGCTGGCCATCATTCCGGGCAGGAGCGACAGCAGCGTCAGGCCGGCGCTGTAGTTGACTCCGCAGGGCAGCGCGAACGCCAGCATGCCGATGAAATGCATGGCCCAGATTCCGCCGCCCATGCTGGCTGAACCGGCGGCGAGCCACACCGTCCGGGCCAGCGGCGCGGCGGTGGACAGCCGTTGGGCGATCATCAGGGCAGCCAGGGAGGCGAAAGCCGCGACCAGGAAGGACAGCCCCACCAACCAGGGGGTGTAGGAACCGACCAACACGGCGTCCAAGGGGCCGGGCGCGGCGGGACGGAACAGGGAATCGAGCCACATGATCATGCTGCGTATCGTGTCTTTCCATGCGATGCCCGGTCACGGCATGGAAGCGCCCCACGTCCCGCATGCGCCTGGAATAGGCCATACGATTAGAGTCAATCCAACCCTTTTGATTGCAACGATCTGAAACAAATTTTTGCGTCCGGCAACCAACGCCGGGACATTGTGCAAGGGAACCGGTCCGATCAGGTGACCGGCGCCGGGTTGAACAGCGTCATCGCGTTGCGGATGCCCCAATGGTCGGCCCAGGTCTTCTTCCGGCCGCTGGCGACATCCAGGATCATGCGGAAAATCTCCCAGCCGATGTCCTCGATGGTTGCCTGACCGGTGGCGATGCGTCCGGCATCCACGTCGATCAGGTCGTGCCAGCGCTCGGCTAGCGCCGTGCGGGTCGAGACCTTGATGACCGGTACCATGGCAAGACCGTAGGGCGTGCCGCGCCCGGTGGTGAACACCTCCATGTTGCAGCCCGATGCCAGCTGCAGCGTGCCGCAGACGAAGTCGCTGGCGGGGGTCGCGGCGTAGATCAGCCCCTTGCGGTCGGCCCGCTCGCCGGGCGACAGCACCCCGACGATCGGGCTGCTGCCCGACTTGGCGATGGAGCCCAGCGCCTTTTCCACCACATTCGCCAGCCCGCCCTTCTTGTTGCCCGGCGATGGGTTGGCGCTGCGGTCGGTCTGGCCGGCCGAGAGGTAACGGTCGTACCAGTCCATTTCGCGAATGAGGGCCCGTCCCACCTCCTCGTCGACCGCGCGCGGCGTCAGCAGGTGGATGGCGTCGCGCACTTCCGTGACTTCGGAGAACATCACGGTCGCGCCGGCCCGCACCAGCAGGTCCGAGGCATAGCCGACCGCCGGGTTGGCGGTGACCCCGGAAAAGGCGTCGCTGCCGCCGCACTGCATGCCGACCACGAGGTCGGCGGCCGGGCAGGTCACGCGCCGGCGCCCGTCCAGTTCCCGGAGGCGCTTCTCAGCCATCTCCATGATCAAGGCGACCATGGCGCCGAAGCCGACATGGCGTTCGTCCTGAAGCGTCATGATGCTGGTGTCGCCGGACGCGCCGGCCGGCAGCAGGCGTTCCGGCTGCAGCTTCTCGCAGCCCAGCCCGACCACCATCACCTGACCGCCCAGGTTGGGGTTGCGGGCGAGGTTCTGCAGGGTGCGGATCGGCACCACCGCTTCGGGGGCGTTGATCGCCACGCCGCAGCCATAGGCGTGTTCGATGGCGACGACGTCGTCGACATTCGGGTAGCGGGGCAGCAACTCCTTCTTGATGCGCTCGATGGCGAAGTCCATCACCCCGGCCACGCACTGCACGCTCATGCTGATGCCCAGCAGGTTCTTGGTGCCGACCGAACCGTCCGGATTGCGGAAGCCTTCGAATGTGTAGCCCTCCAGCGGCGGTTGCGCCGGCGGGACGTTGGTGGCGAGCGGCAGGCTGCCCAGCGCCGGAGCGGATGGCAGCCTCACCAGTGATTCCTCGATCCAGCTTCCGCGGGCGATGTCGCGCGCGGCATGGCCGATCACCTCGCCGTAGCGGAGGATCGGATCGCCCTCCGCCAGATCGGCGAGCACCACCTTGTGGCCCTGGGGCACGAACTCGCGCAAGGTCAGGCCGCAGGGGAACGCCGTTCCTTCCGGCAGGCCCAGGTTGTTGACGATGATGGCGACATTGTCGTCGCCATGCACCTTGATGTAGAGCGGAGTGTCGGACATCGGACGGGTCCTCTCAGGCGTTCGTCTTGAACCTAGCGGCGAGCTGTTCGGAGGTGCGGGCGAGGATGCCGAGGTCGGAGCCGACGGCGACGAAGGTACAGCCGAGTTCGATGTAGCGCTTCGCCAAAGCCTCGTCCGCCGACAGGATGCCGGCCGGCTTGCCGCAGGCGCGGATGCGGGCGATGGCGTCCTCGATCGCCGCCTGCA
>NZ_VTTO01000014.1 GCF_008364825.1 Azospirillum sp. B21 | reverse complement strand
CGCGCCGCCCCCACGTGCAGACAGGCTTTCGACGCGGCCCGGTGCCGCGTCCTTTTGTCTTGCCTTCCGCATTTGCCTCCCCCTGTCCCCCAGGTTCTCGATCCCGGCAACTGCGGCCCGGTGGCAAGGCTGCACCAGCAGCCAGCGCACCGGCGAACACGGCAATGGCCGCAGGCCAGCCGTGTTCGAGGCAAGACGCCTGCACGTGGGACGGCTGCGCCGGAGGCAGCGCGAAGTGCAGCGCGGATGCGCTCGCACTGCACGCGCGACGACATGACAACGGCCAGCAGAACGACACGCCCGATAGCACGATGATGCGCAGCGAATCGGTGGCCATCATGGGCGCGACTCCAGCCAGACGGGGCGCGCAACGCCGATCACGGAAGCTGCGCTGACCGGCCCGAAATACCGGCTATCGAACGACGCCGGATTGGTCACACTGAGGAGGAACAGCTCGCCATGCCGCAAGCGGTGGCATTGCTGCCGGGATGGCAGCGGCCGGCCCCAGCGATCGGCAGACAGCACGGCGGCTGAAGGCACGCCGTCGATGCGGACTTTGCCGTCAGCGATGCACACCTCTTGCGGCGCCACCGCGCCCACGCGCTTGAGCAGAGGAATGCGCGTCGGCAGGTAGCCGCGCTGCGCAGCGAGCGCGGCAGCCTCGGCAGGCAGCGGCACCAGCACGATGCTGCCTACCGACAACGGACGTGGTGGCGAGCTGGTGCGATGGTCGAGCGGATCGATGCGATACCAGCCGACCTCCACGCTGTCGGACGGGTTGTAGGTCAGGCGTGGCAGCGGATGCACGAAGGACGCCCAGGCCAGCGCAGCGAGGCCGCAGGCGGACAGGCCCGCCAGCACGAGGCGAGCGCGCACGCGCAAGCGAGGGTGCGGCGCGGTGCCGGAAGTGGAAACTGCGGTCATGGCAGCGCCCTCCCGGCCAGCCAGGCGGCGTGCCGCTCGGCGGTGTATTCGGGCAGCGGCAAGTGCGCTGCGAGCCGGTTGGCGAGCGTGCGCCAGTACGCGGGCGAGACGCCGACAGGCGTGATGCCCAGCGCCTCGATGGCGTCGATGCGCGCCAGCACGGCACGCACCGATTGCTCACCCTCGGCGTGCAGCAAGAGGCGCGCGCCAGGTTGCACGCCGGAGATGCGCTGCGCGCCATCCATCGGCATGCACGCCTGCATCACCATGAGCTGCCAGCGGATCGTGCCGTAGTCGTTGGCCTGCCAGCGGATGCGGCAGAGAACCGCATTCGGCGTGAACACCGCGCAGCGGCGCCAGCGGTCGAACCGGATGATGCGGGCAGGATCACCGAAGCGCAGGTAGAGGTCGAAGCGTTGGTCGATGTATGCGAGCGCAACGCGCGTCAGCGGTACGCCGTCGGCCACGCCGACAGGCGGGATGGACGGCGGTGCCGAAGCCGTCGAGGCGGGTGTGTTCATGAGGACTTCTCCGGGAATTCCCGCTCCAGCAGCGCGCGCAACAGATCGGCCACCGTCACGCCTTGCGTGAAGGCCGATACCTTGATGCGCGCCCGCATGGCGGGCGTGATGTCGAGGGTCAGGCGGGCCGTGTAGAGGTCGCCTTTCTGGAGGTCATCGGCACTGCCCTGGCGAATCCACGCCTCGGCGTGCGGATTCGCGGGCGGGCGAGCGCCGATGCCGATGCGCTTGCCCGTGCGCTTGCTGGCAGGAGTGCTCATGACGGCCACCGCAGCAGTTCATCGACCAGCGCGGTGATTTCGCGCGCGGCGGCGCTGTCTGGCGCCGTCTCGCGTGCAAGCCGGCCGGCGGCCACGCTGTCGGCAAACACGATGCGCTGATGCACTTCCGCGCGCAGCGCAGGAAGCGGCTGCTCGGCCAGCGCGCCGCGGGCCTCGCGTCCGATCACGGTGGTGCTCACGCGCCGGTTGATGACGAAGGCCGCGCGCAGCGCAGGCCGGAACACCTGCGCCTCACGGATCAGCGCCACCATCTCGGCGCTGGCCCACAGGTCGTAGGGGCTGGGCTGCACCGGGATCAGCACCCGCTCGGCCGCCAGCAGCGCGGAGCGCGCCAAGGCAGCGATCCTGGGTGGCCCGTCGATGACGACGTGATCGGCCCGCCTGGCGAGTTCTGGCGCTTCCTGGTGCAGCGTTTCGCGTGCGAGGCCCACGGCGCTAAATAGCCTTGGCAAACCTTGCTGGCTGCGGCGCTGTGTCCAGTCCAGCGCGGAGCCCTGTGGATCGGCATCCAGCAGGATGACCGACTGCCCGCGCATCGCCAGCTCGCCGGCGATGTGGGTGGCGAGCGTGGTCTTGCCCACGCCGCCTTTCTGGTTGAGCAGCGCGACGATCATGACCGGACCCTCCGTGTCGGAAAGCCCGCCTGTTGCCGCTGCGCTTCGCGTCCTGTGGCGGTTGTCCACCGAGGCGCGGCGCTGCTACTACCAGTTAGAGTATTTAAGTTAGGGAAGTTAGGAGAGGCCGAAACCCGCGCCAGTATTAGCTTTGCGGCCGGTTTTGTTGCCTGATAGCACGAGGATTCGTTGCCTGATAGCACGATACCTCTGTTGCCTGATAGCACGAGTCCGTCCACAGGCTGCGCAGCAGTTATCCCCGTGCCGTGGACGGCACGGGCCGGAACGTCAGCAGCGGCGAGGCAATGCCCGAGACGTACTCGATGCCCAACTGGTAGCCAGGCAAGGCTTGCCGCACCACCAGTGCGCGCAGGTCGGCGGCGAAGTCGTAGTACCGCGCCACGCTGCCCGACTTGCGGTACAGGTGCTGGAAGTCGAACTGCCAGCCGCCAGGCTGTCGCCCGCCGTGCTTGCGCACCAGGCGGTACAGCCATCGCTCGATCCCGCCCGTCAGCCGGAAATACGCCGGGTCGATGGTCAACACGAGGGCAGCATCGAGCACGCCCGCATAGAACCAGTCCGGCAGGATCAGTTCCAGCCCCAAGGGGGTGCCCTTGGCATCGGCCAGTTCCTTCCACTCGTTGATCCATGAGAAGCGATGCAGGCGCCGCCCGGTCGTCTCGCGGATCGACGTGGCCACGGTCGTGGACTGCAGCCGATCCAAGGCCGCCTTGAGGCGCTGGTAGTCGCGCAGCGACGTACCGCGCCCGATGAAGCGCAGGATCTCGTAGGGCGTGGCCTGCATCAGCCGCGACGGGCGCAAGCCCGCATCGCGGGCTTCCACAATCTGGCTTGCAGCCCAGATCAGGATGTCCGCATCCCAAATCGTGGCGATGCCATGCTCCTGCGTGCCCTCCACGCGGATCGTGATGCCGCTGGCGCGGAAGTCGATCGGCGCCGTGCGCCGCGACTTCGCCAGCGAGAAGAACGGAAAGGCCATCAAGTCCTGGCTGTCGCGCGGCGCCATGTCGCCCGGCAAGGCGCGGAACAGATCGAGCTGTTCGCGCTCTTGCATCGGTCGCTGCCGCATGGGCAGCGCGGGGCTGGACATGGCGAAGGCCACCCGCGCGCCAGCGATCAGCGCGCACGGCTGTCCGCCGAATGCTGCTCGGCGTACTCGGGCTCGGACGTGCTCTCGAAGCTGCGCTCGGCGGCCCAGGCATCGAGGTCGACCACGGCGTACATCACGCGGCGGCCGAACTTGCGGAACTTGGGACCGCCTCCCAGCACGCGCTGCTTTTCCAGCGTGCGCGGCGACAGGCGCAGGTACTCGGCGGCTTCGTCGTTGGTGAGATAGCGTTGGGGCTGCGCGGCAGCGGTCGAGACAGTAGCGGCAGGCCGCAAGGGAGCAGGACGCATGGTGAGAACCTCCATCGGTTGCAGGGCTCCGGCCACACAGCGCAACCGGATGAAGGCAGTCTCAGAAAACGAAGCCCTCCTGCTCAGGGTCGTTTTGCGCTCTCTTCAAAACGACCCTTCTCAAGCGGCGGCAGTTGTGCTAGGCGGCGATAGCCGCCGCGCATCAACGCATCGCCGCGCCGCACCAGGCGGCGCACCTTGGAGCGCAGGCCGCCGTCGCTGTACCAGCCGGCTGCGGCGTCCGCACCGAACAAGCCCTCGGCGACGTCGCGCAAGGACGCGCCCGCCAGGGTGGCGTCGAGCGCCTGCAGGGTGTGTAGCTCCAGCAGCGCCGCAGGCGGTGGCCTGGGCCGAGCCATTGACGCAGGCGTACCAGGCATAGGGGCCGCAGGGGCGGCGTGACGGCCACGATAGGCATGGGCCACGGCCATGCCGTCCTCCAGGCCAGGCGCCAGCGCATAGCGCTGGCAAAGGCTGGGGCTGCGCGCGATCAGCGCCAGACCCTTGCCGTCGTGCAGCAACTGCTTGTGGCCGGGGATGCGCCAGAACGCGAAGGCGGTGGCATCCGGAGGCGGATCGGCATCGGGGTGAAGCTGCACCACGGCCCCATGGCCGGGAAGCCAGGCCGGATGCGCGTCACGCGCATCCACGTCCGGGTCTTCCAGCAGACGCAAGCCCCAGCGATGCGCGGCATCGGGGCAGCGCGCACGGCGCAGCCAGTCGATCCGGTAGTCGGGATGGCGGCGCAGGTACTCCCAGGCCAGTGCGAGCGTGTCCAGACACAGGACGTAGAGGTAGGCGGCGGTCGGATACCAGTGCGCGAGGTGGTGCGGTTCGGCCATGACGCAAGCTCCCGTAGAGCAGGACGGCCGTCACTGGTTTCACACGCCAACGTCACCGCATCGAACTAGCATCCAATCGTGAATAAGCTGGTAGATTAGTAACTTGCGTGTCAAGACGAAAAGCATCCGATGGATTGCGCGGATCGTCTGAATGCGACGGTGGCGCGCGAGGAAATGCGGCCTCCTGCGCTATCCACCGTGCCCGATGGCACGGCTGGCGTCATGACCGTTTGCGTCAGGGTGGCACTGGTTTGGTGCAACAGTGCGGATTAAGACCTGACGGGTCTGGAGCAAGACCGAAATAGCCTCAATGCGCCCGGCTTGGCCGTGGCGCGAACGGCTCAATCGAGGACGGAACCGTTCTCCTGGGCCAGCCGCAGGTACTCCGACAACGGGCGCACCGCCCGGAAATACCGATCTCGCATCACGGGCTGTTTGCTCGGCCCGACGATGGATGCGAGGTCGGACAGCTTGATCTCGCCCAGCTCAGGCATGCTGATCCCCAAGTCGATCAGGCCATGGGCCGTATCGCCGTCAGCGGGGTCAAGCGACACCAGCAGCCAAGTGGCGTGTGCGTCCGGCGTGAACAACCGCACCACGGGCAGCGGGTCGATGGCCCGGCCAGCGGCCCGGACCCGGCCGTGTTCCAGCAGTTGCTTGCGCTCGTCCTCGGTCATGAGTTGGTTCATGGGCGTTACCTCATTCGCACAAAACCGCCGAAGCGTGAAAGCGCAAAACCGCATCGGCGGGTTTGTGGAAAGGCACGGATGCGGTTTTGTGCTTCTGTGAGAAGCTGCAGATACGGATTTCCGTAAAAGCACGAAAGCGGCAGGCGGGCATAGTTGAACACTATAGATTGTAGCCCTATAGGGCTCAATCGGATGTCATCTTGGATTTTGCGGAGATCCAGGGTTGGCAGCGAAACATACATTGTCGGAGGCACTAAAGACCATCAGGAAAGCACGTGGTTTGAGCCAGGAAGCGTTCTCGGACGTGTCCAGCCGCACCTACATGAGCACGCTGGAACGCGACCTCAAAAGCCCCACCTTGAACAAGCTGGCCGAGCTGTGCGAGGTCATGGAGGTGCACCCGCTCACGCTGCTGACGCTGGCCTATGCCGGCGACGATCTGCAGCAGGTCGATCAGCTTCTGGTGCAGGTGCGCCAGGAGTTGGAGACTGTGGCGAAGAAGAGTGACACGCCATAGCGTGCGACGTCGCTGGCGTGGCCGATCCGGCGCTGCCGGTTCGGGGGATTGCAGGGGCGCCAAGCATCGCGCGGCGGGGATAGGCCGCAGGGCTTTCCCCCGGAGGCAAGCGCAGCGCGCAGCGCCGCAGGCGCGAAGGCGTGAGGGATTGGAGCCGGATGGCCGTGACGGCGAAGTCGGCACGGGGCGCAGCCCGTAAAGCCCGGCGGTGCACGGCACCGACACGCCCGGCCGTTCTTGCAAACCGAAGGCTGCAACGTTCAGGAAGCAACTCGACACGGCGCAGCCCAGGCGGTGGTGTCGCCTCCTTGAAGTGCCGCGAAAGCAGCACAGCGCCCCGCCGCAATGGGCGGGGCGCTGGCAGCCGTCACGCCGCTTGGGGCTTGCTGCGCGACCAGATCAGGTCGTGTGTCCCGTCCTCGCCTTCGCCTTCGATCAGGCGGGCATAGACCGTGGCCGGGAATGAAGGATCGTCGAGGGTCACGGAGATGTATTCCCGCCCGGCCTCGCTGGTCTTCTTCCATGCCGCGCCGATGTCGTGGCTGGCGGCCTGCAGGCGAAAGTCCGGGGCCTTCTCGTTGTCGCCCTTGTCGTTGGGCACCAGCTTGACCTTGACGTTGAGCGTCAGGGTGCGAAGCGTGCCGGTGTAGCCGTCTTTGTCTGCGGTGAAGCTGCCGATGTTGGCCATGATGGATCTCCTTTTGGTGGAACAAGGTTCGCGCCCATCGCGTCCTTGTTGTGATCCGGCCGGCGGGGGACGGGCGGGCTGCACCGCTTGCGGTCGCAACGCAGTGGAGAGCCGGGAGGCGAAAAGAATTTGTCCCGCGAGGAATGCGCCGAACGCAGTGACAAAGCAGGGGAAATTGTTTTCGCCGGACGGTTGCAGCCATGAAGCCCGAGGCGCAGCCGCGCCACCGCTAGGATTCACAACAACACAAGGACGCCTTGGGCCGAACCGCATCGAAAGGAGGCAGGGCCGGCTCGGCATCCCCGCACGAAGGCAGCACCGGCTCGCCCACTGACGCGGGCCAGGTCAACCATCCGACGACAAGCGAGAACGCCCCGGCCGCACCTTGCGGCGCCGGTCTTGAGGCGTGGCGTGGAAGCTCCATAGCGATGCCGGGCGGGATGTCCGTGAACCGTCCTTCGTGACGTGATGGGCGAGAACCGCCAGCGTTGAGGACGGCACGCATTCGCACAACCTGCCGCAGCAAGCACCAGCGTGTTCGCCAGCTCCGTCCATTGCGGCGGGGCGCTGGCCGGGCCGATCCGGCATCGACGGTTCGGCGGCATCGAGGGGCGCCAAGCTCGCGCGGCGGGGATGGGCCTTGCGCCGATCCCCCGGAGGCAAGCGCAGCGCGCAGCGCCGCAGGCGCGAAGGCGTGAGTGGATTGAAGCCGAATGGCCGTGACAGCGAAGTCGGCACGGGGCGCAGCCCGAAAGCCCGGCGGCGCTACGCGCCGACACGCCCAGGCCGTTCTATATTTTGAGCAGGGAACGCAGAACACCATGACCATCCAGCTACGACACGAAACCACGAACGACATTGCCGCTATCGAGGCCGTGACCATTGCCGCCTTCGCCGATGCGCCGCACACCAGCCACACGGAGCAATTCATCGTGCGTGCATTGCGCGACGCTAGCGAACTGACGCTTTCCATCGTGGCCGAAGAACACGGCCAGGTCGTCGGCCATGTGGCTCTGTCGCCGGTGACTATCACCAACGACCACGGCCACAAGGCCAAAGGCTGGTGCGGCCTGGGGCCGATCTCCGTCCTGCCGCAGAGGCAGGGGCACGGCATCGGCTCGCGCCTGATGGAACAGGCGCTGTCTGAACTGCGGGCCATGCAGGCCGAAGGCTGTGTGCTGCTCGGAGAGCCCGCGTACTACGGGCGCTTTGGCTTCCAGGCCCATGCGGGCCTGCAACTGCCGGGCGTGCCGCCCGGCTATTTTCTCGCACTGGCCTTCCATGGGCCAGTGCCCGAAGGCATCGCGCAGTACAGCGATGCCTTCAACGCCGCCGCCTGAGTGCCAGTGAAGGCGGCGGCGTAATGCCCCGGCAATTCGGCTTCAACACCGGGCGCGGCCACCGCCGCGCCCGGATTATGCGTTTCACCGCGCCCAGGGCGGAACGGCCTGGGCGCGGTGCTGACGATGATCATTCCTTCGTTTCGATGATCCACCACACGGCACGCGGCAAGGCGCGGCCCGTGATGGGATGTATGTCGGTGAGGTCAGCGCGGGCCGACCAGCCCGAGGGCGGTCGGTAGCCGCGCACGTCGCCATCGCCGTGCCAGCGGCGGGCGCGCACCGTGCCGGGTGCATAGACCGCCGCCATGCGCGGGCGGTTGGTGGTGGTGCGGGTCATGGGGGCTTCTCCTTGCAGCGAAGCGCCCCGGTCGAAGCCGGGGCGCTTGCCTTCGGCGTGGGTCAAGCGGCCAGCGCCTCGGCGGGTTCATCCGCCATTGCCTCGGCATCCTCCGGGGCGTCCTGCTCCGGGCCTGCCTCCTGCGCGCTTTCCTTCACTGCCTGCTGCGGGCCTTCGACCTTAAAGATGGCAGGCATCCAACCCGCGCCATCGGCCAGCCGCTCGGCTTCGCTGGCAATGTCGGCCTTCTTCAGCTTCGCCAGCCGGGAAACCTGATCGGGCGCGTACTCGCCCACGGCTTGCAGAACTGCCGCCTTCGGAACGTGCTTGAAATACCCCTCGGCGGTCGGCTGCCACCATGCGGCCATGTCGAGGCCCACGGCCTGCGCCAGTTCCTCGCCGGGCTGGTGCGGTGTGGCGCGAGGCGTCACCACGTCCACCGTGGAAGCCACGCACACGGCCAGCAGCTTGACCAGTTCGCCTTGCTCCATCGCCAGCAGCGCGGCAAACAGTTCGGCGCTGTCCTCGGGCAGCTTGCCGCTCCACGCCTGCTGCAATTCACGCAGCGCCACAGCGGCGGGTGACTCGGGCCAGTCCGGGGCCATGCCGTCCAGCCGGTCTTGGACTTTCAGGCTCACGCCCAGCGGCAGGTCGCGCCCGTAGTAGCGGCCCTGCAAGACGGTCTGCACCATGCCATGCACCAGCGCGGCCACCGCCACCTGCGGATGCCGGGCCACCTCGATTTGCAGCGCGGCGGTGCGATGGGCGCTCAGGCGCTGGGCCAGTCGGTCGGAAATCGCTGCTGCCTTGGGCGGCTCGTCGTCCTCGCCTTCGTCATCGTTCGCGGCATCTGGGTCGCTGAACCCTTGGCGCAGCTTCTCCAGTGTGCGCAGTGCCTTGGCCTCGGCCTCGCGCAGCAGTCCGCGATGAATCACCACCTCGCCGTTGCGGCCGATGGTGACGATGGCCCCGGCTGCGGCCTTCACGTTCGCGCCGTACCCCTGCAAGCCGTCTTCCAGCGCCTGCAACTGCTCGCCCAGCCGCTCGCCTTCCTCTTGCAGCGCATCGGCCTTGTCCTCGTCGTCGGCGTCCGTCGCGGCATCAATGGCTTCGGCCACCTCCTGCATCTTGGCTTGCAGCCTCTCGATGCGCTGTGCTTCGCGCTTGTTCGGCTCGCGGCGCTCCCTCGGCGCACGCTGGAAGGCGTGCAGATCGGCATGGGTCACGCCCGGCGTGGCATCAGCCCAAGCCCAGCCCTCGGCCTTCACCTCTGCGGCGATGCCCGCCAGCTTGTCTTGCGCCAGTCGTTCCAGCAGCGCGGCGTCGGTCAGGTACACGCCTGCATCGCCCTCCGCGAACAGGTCGCGGCGGATGCCGCCGCCCGCCTGCTCGTAGGTGTCCAGCCCGACGAAGCGCACCAGCGGATGCCGGTAGGCGTCAATCTCGCGCTCCGTCAGACGTTCGCGCAAGTGCGAGGGTTGGCGCTGCCATTGCGGCGCATCGTAGAACGCGCATTCCTGCGCGGCGTGGTCGTCGGTGATGGAGAGCGCCATCAGCTGATCGAGGCTCACGGCATCGGCCCGGTAGTCCTCCATCAAACGCGGCGAGACATTGGCGAGCTTCAAGCGGCGCTGCACCACCAGCGGCGTAACGGAGAAATCCGCCGCAATGTCCTCAATCGGTCGGCCTTCGGCCACCAGCGCGGCGAAGGCTTCAAACTGGTCTGCTGGGTGCATGGCTTCGCGCTGCACGTTCTCGGTCAGGCTGGCGGTGCGGGCCGTGCCATCGGCCACCTGCAGGCAAGGCACGTCCCAATCCTTGGCGATACGGTGCTTCTTTGCCAGCAGCTTGAGGGCCGCAAAGCGTCGGCCACCTGCCACCACCTCGTAATGCAGGTCATCGGCGGCGGGAATCACGATCAGGTTTTGCAGCAGGCCCACGCGCTGAATGCTCGCGGCCAGCTCGGGGATGGACATGCGCGGGACGGTCTTGCGCACGTTGCGGCCCGTGGGGCGCAGCACCAGCCGCGACAGCGGAACCAGAATCATGTGCTTGCTCGGGTCGGCGGCTTGCAGCACGTTTGCGCGGCTGTCGAGGGCTTGAGCTTCGGTGTAAGTAACGGCGTTCATGGTGAATCTCCAATCAAGTGAAACAAGGGAATGGAGGGGAAACCGCCCCTCCGGCGGGGAACACGTCAGAGGGGGTCAGGCCTTGAGGGCGCGCATGCCATCGGCCAGCAGCCACAGGGCGCGGTTCAGGCGAATGTCCGAATCAATGCCCTGCACGGGGCGGGTCTGCTGTCTGCGGCCATTGGCGGCGCGGCCATGCAATCCGCCCTTGGTCAGGTTCTCCTGCGTGCGGTTGAACACGCTCCACAGGTCGGGGCGGCGGTCGTCGAAGCGGCGCGGCATCAGGATTTGCGATTCCGTGACGGGCGCGGGCTTGGTTGGGTCGTCGTACTTGAGGGCCAGCGCGGCGCGGGCGAACACTTCCGATTCCCCGGCATCCAGCGTGATGGCCTGCATGGATTCGCGCGATTCCTGCGCATGCTCGAAGCCGCTCAGCACCTGATAGGCGCCCTCGATGACATGGCCCGCCACGTCGCCCTTGTGGGGCACGCGCACATCGCCCACGGTGTCGCCGCAGACAAGGCCATTGCTGCAAACGAAGCGGAACATGCCACCCAGTAATTGATAGCTGCTCGTGCCGTCGTGCGAGTTCAGCAGGATGATTTCATTGGCTTCGCGGGCGTTGATCTGGTTGGCGTGGCGCAGGCGCAGCATGTGTTTCGTGTGCTCGCGCCGGCCCTCGTTGCGAACGCGGGTCTGGCACACCATGAAGGGCTGAAACCCCTCTTTGCGAAGCTCGGTCAGCACGGCGGCGGTGGGGATGTAGCTGTACCGCTCGGAACGGCTTTCATGGGGGGCATCCGCGAAGATGGACGGGGCCACGCGGCGGATCTGGTCATCGGACAGCGGGGAGTCGCTGCGCAATGCGGGGGAATGGGAAGCGAAGCGGGATGCGAGTTGCATGGTCTTTCTCCTGAACAAAAAGGCTGTTGAAGAAAACCGCACACCGGATTCCAAGATTCGAAGCCCAGCCTTTCGGCTGTTCGGTGCGGTCGGCGCGAGGAACCCGGTTGGCCCTGTTGCCACCGTCTTTCCTGAGTTCATCGCCCGCGACGAAAGGGAGCGCGCGGACGGGGGCCGTCAAGGAAACAAGCGCAGGGTGGGGCGGCCCGCAGGCGCAGCCGAGGACACGGCCCTGCGCGCCTTGACGGCACACGGCCGCGGGCTACAGTCGCGGACAAGGTGATGAAGTCAGGGAAGAGGACTGGACATGGCAACGGCCATCCCACAAGCCGACCGCACGGCAAGCGAAGCGCGCAGGCTCGAAGCTGGAAGCCGGGCCGGAGGCGTCAGCCGAACGGAGTGAGGGAACGATCGAAGCCCGAAGGGGGCGAGACGCCGCAGGCGGCTCGATGCGCTAGCACGAGAGCGCGACCGGCCATCTCCCAGGTGGCCGGGGACGCCCACATGACTTCAATGAAATCCCCGTGGACAGCTACCCACCCAGCCATCGGCAAAATGGCAATGGCATGGACATACGAGCCCTACAAGACGATGAACTGATGGCCCAGGCCCGAGACTGGCGGCAACGGGCACTGCGCGGCGAGAAGGACGCACGCGGCCTCGCGCACGAACTGGAATGCGAAGTGCGCCGGCGCTTCCCCAGGAACAATGCGCCCCATGCACTGCCGCCGATCCAATTGCTCGGCGCCGTGCCGCAAACACCCCAGCGGCGCTGGAAGCCCTGGTAAGCACCGGCTCAAAGGCAGCCCGCCCGCATGACTGCGCCACGGCCGATCGGCGCTGATCCCGAAATCCCCCCGAAATAGCGCGAATTTCGAGTGGCCCGGTCACGGGCCAATGCCTACCGTGGAATCTCCACCTTCTGGAGAACCACCATGAGCGATCCCATGCAACCCGGAACGCCTGCGCCTGGAGCAGAAGGGCCTGGCATCTTTCTGCCGACCCTCATCTGGACCACCGACCGCAAGACGGTAGGCAACGAGATGCAGCGCCTGCTGGGACGGCGCGCACAGCTCAACGTCCTGCTGTCCGCCTCCGAAGAAACGGACGACGGCACCACCTGGTACGCAATGGCCCAGGCCACGCTGAACCAGCTGGACTGCGATATCGAACGTCTCTTCGAGTGGCTGGGCGACTACGAACCCGACACACCCACGCCCGAAGTGCCATCGTAATGTCCGGCATGAAGGGAGCGATCCGGCACCAGCCGGTTCGCTGCGCGAGAGGGGCGCCAAGCCTGCGCGGCGGGGATAGCCCGCAGGGCTTTCCCCTGGAGGCAAGCGCAGCGCGTAGCGCCCCGCCAGGGGCGCGAAGGCATCAGGCCGGGTCGTCGGGGCGCAGGCTGGCTTCCGACACCGGCATCCACGGCGATGACGAGTCCAGCAGGTAGCGCGCACCGCGCGCGTACAGGCCCGAAAGTCCGCTGGGACGATAAAACCCGGTGACGCGGCACCGGAACTGTGCGCCAAACTCGTTGGTATAGATCACCGCGTCGCCGAGCGCAAAGCGCAAGGGCTGGCCGTTCTCCGGTGGGAACGGCTTGAACGCATCATGCTCTGCCGTGATTTCGAGGATGTAGTCGTGGTGGCTGCTCATGGCCTTGACCTCCTGAAATGATTGAGAACGCTCAGGAGCGCCTTGCGGCGCCCCAGAACCAGGTCAGACAACGACACGCCCCGCCAGCCGCGCATCGCGCGCATAGGCGCTCAGCCGCTTCTCGGCACGAAAGTGCAGATCCCGCTCTACCGGCAAGCCCAGCCGCCCGCGCACGGTCGCCAGTTCGGAAAAACTGACCCAGCCGATTTCCGGCATCCCTAGGCCCAGGTCGCAAAGACCGAAGGCGTGATCGTGGTCATCGGGATCAATCTCGGTCAGCAGCCAGGTCGCGCCGGCATCCGGCGTGAACAGCTTGACCACTGGGGCCGGATCGAAGTCCGGGTTCTCCAAGGATTCGCGGCCGTTGGCCAGCAGCACGATGCGCTGCTCGTCCGTGATGAATGCGTGGTTCATGGTGAACTCCTGTAAGGTTACCGGGCGGAATTGCCCAGCCCTTGCAGGGCACGGCGCAGCGCAAGCAGTCAAAGATCGAAGACGGCCGCCAGGCCGCAAGCGCCGAAGGTGCGCAGTCATTGACGGCGGGCACGCCGTGGCACGATGAAGGGAACAGCAAGCCGCCACACCTCACCACGCAGCCACCCCGGTATTGACAAGCGTAGCGCGCAGGTCCGAAGCGTCAGTCCAGATCAGAGCGTCCGGGCTTGAAGCCGGATGACTGCGATTCGGCACGAAGCTCGGGGCGCAGCCCATGAGCCCGACGAAGGAACGTCGGGATGCAGGCCAAGTTGCCAGCAGGCAGTTGAAAAGTGGTGCTGGCCTTCAGGCGCTGTCAATTTTCTTGATCTTCCGGATACGCCGCCTGGGGAATCGGCACCCAGCCATCGCGGGTGATGCCTGCCCCGATGCGTATGTTCTGGCTTTCAGTTGCCGCCCAGTGCCCACCCCGGTGCAATACGGCGCGAATCACCGACTTCCGCGGATGATCCTCATCCGCCTTGGCAGAACTGCATATGGCATTCCAATGGTGCTTGTCCGGCATACTGTTCAACCGTGGGCCGAGCAGTTGATCCAAGACTTCGGTCGAAACGTTGTGTCGCCCGCCGTGATGGGGCACTTGGAAATACCGAATACCTGGCAGCGCGAGTCCCACGAAAGGTGCGTAGTCGATCACCTCCTGCAGTGCTTCACGCCCGGCATCGCCAGTAAGCATGACGCGATGACCGTTCAAGACAGCCGACTGCACCACACTCATTTCATTCTCACGACTGGTCGGCTCAGGCGGGAAATATTCCTCGCCCCACAGGGACTTGATGTAGGCGGTCGCGGCCTTCACTGCCCGGAATATGCTGCTCAGCGCGCTATCAAAAGCACTTTCTTCGACAGCTTCCGGTGTCTTCGCGGAGTCCACGATCAGGTCCAAGTAGCGCCCCAGGGTAGGTGCCATGACCGCGAACGGACCGATGCTCTGCCCCTGAAGGGGGGCATGGATTGGAATTCCCTTCTCCACCGCAATATCCTCAAGAATTGCCGTGGCATCGTAGATTGAGCGCAACTTCCGTCGCAGGGCTTCAACCGATTCATAGGTCTCAAAGCGATCGATCAACTGGTCCGCGTATATCCACGGCCGGTTGATCCAAAGATTCCTGACCGTGCATTGCTCCAGGACTTTTCGTAGTCCGTTGGCGTGATCGCGATCTGGGTGCGTGAGGATCACATGGTCGATGACTGTTGTTCCATAGTACGTCTTCAGATGCTCGACTATCTGATCACCCGTATCCAGATACCCACCGTCAACAACGTGCACGCCCTCGGTGCCATTCACCGAGTAGCGCAGCGTGATCGCGTCCCCGCTTTTCGCTGTTTCGACGCCAAGAAAGTCGATCTCGAAGTAGTCAGCCATACATCCCTCTTGTTTTATGCCAACAAAGTGCCGGTGGCTTTGCACCTACCAGCGATCCACCGCACACGTGAGTCCTGTCGGAGTCCATACCAACGACACGGCCGGAAGGCCGCCAGCATCCTCGGCGATGCCGCGCAATGTATTTCGGTCGATACCCGAATGTGCGCCGCCTTTCGGGTGGCTGTGCCACGTTCCTATAAAGGCGAGATACCCCAAAGAGGCCGCGTTTGCGGCGCGCAAATTTTGAACAAGCCCGTTGGTTCCGAGGACGAAGCGGGCGGCCTCTCGAACACTGTCAGGCGGTGCCTCAACAAGGCCTGCAATGGTGATGGTTCGATTTTCAAACGAGATGCGGCCGATCAAGGCGCCGCCTGTTTCCAGAGCACCCCAGCGCAGCGCATCAGCATGGATTGCTTGCGCAACTGGGGACAGGACCCGAATGTTCCAGCCACCATCGTCTGCGACTTCAAGCGCAGTGGTCGGGCCAAGGCTGGCGCGGGTCCATGCCATTCCAAGGCCTTCGGCATCTGAGATTCCGGCGCAAAGCGTCGCTTCCTTCGGAAGCCCATCAACGAGCCATCGTTCCAGTTGCAGGCCGGCCAGTGACGTCGACCGCGAAACAACGGCGTCAGACATAGGCATCGTCAGCGAACGACAGTTGTCACCCACGAAAATCCGAGTCGGCTCAGACGTCTCGCCGGCAATCGACGCACGCAGTTCCGGTGCAAACCGGCAGCACTCGAACAAGAACGCCGTGAGGTCGTCAACTCGGCCGGCACGGCCAGCTCCTTCGAGCAATACCGCCACACAGCGCCCCTGACCATACATCGCGATCCGTGCCAATCGGGCTGGGGATTGATCCAACGCTGCCGATTGTGTTTCTGCAGCCAGCACCTGAAGTGACGCCGTCGCATCCACGATGAGGGCCGCATCCTGCGGAACGGTTGCCGCAAACTGTTCCGGATCGACCAAAAGAGTCACTGCGTCGGTGTCGAACGCTCGCGATTGAAGATGCGACAGCGATTCAAAGGCTGTCTTCATCAGCGCCGACTTCCGAGGCGGAACCAGAACTGATGCCCGCTCAATGAGTGCATGCCGCGCGGCGTTGTGAGGCGACATGGGTTCGTTGTCGACGAAAGTCATCGAACCAAAGCCCGCTCGCCCCAGTTGCATCGCGACTTTCGATCCCACGCTTCCGCAGCCGAGCACGACCAGCGGCTGTGATGTGGCTGCGTATGGAATGCCGGACGTCCTTGCCAGCAGTTCAGGAGACAACGCATGCGCGTGAAAGGCCGGGTGAACCGTGGCGTTACGCTCCAGGAGCGATTGAGCGTTGAGTTCATAGCGCACCACATAGGGCAATACCTCGACACTCCTCCCTGGCGAGCCCACAAGCGACGCTGGCCTTTGCACAGCCAGAATCACAATCGCGTACAAACCATGCACCCAGCCATGCGAGTCCTGTCGCATATCCAGGATTGAGCGTCCGAAATAACCGTCCACTTCCTGGGCCAAAGCGTCGCGATCAATACCAAGCTCCGCTGCTCGATCGAGCAGCGTCGCGAGATCGACAACTGTCTCTGGTTGATAGCGTCCGATCACATGCGGGAGGCCGTCGGTCATCGGAGCGCGCGCGATGAAGGCCGCGGCATGGCCGTTCCCCCATTTGCCCAGCTTGTCGTTGTGAACATCCTGATAAAACACAGGATCGACTTGTGCGGTCAGTTCGGCGTTGATGATGACGTACAGACCGCCATCGATCGTCACGTAGCCTGCGGGAACCACCAGAATCGTGCCGTCAGCGGGAGCGGCGGCCGCGACCTTCTCGGCACTGAATACAACGGTCGAAGGACAGCTGTCTCGGCGCGTTGGTTCCCACCCCTGCTCCAGGTCCAGGAGTGTTCCGGCCGCGGCCTTGTGCAGCCAGTCGATCAACTGATCGACAACGGCGTCCAGGCCAAACCGATGCAGCAGCTCGTTCAACGACCCTTCGAATAGGCACGGCGAGACTAACTCGCCTTGGCGATGGGGGTTGATGTGCGGCAAGTTGAGCGGGAAGTCCGCACGTAAGAAGGGCTCGGGTGCAGACAGGGGCCAGTCACTACCGAATACCAGCACGCACGTCTCGACGGTGCGCACTCCGGTCTCAGAGATACCATTGCGCCGAGACCTGTTCGGCAGTTGGACCGCAACATCGACTTCAATCTCCGTCGATGCACCAGTTGTCCTTGGCTCGCCAACGCGGATAAGGCCTCGATGCCGCTGAAGTTGATGCAGTGCGTCTGCGATGGTGCCCGTCATGATGCTCCGTGCGGCATGGGGGTGCGCGCAGAGGTCACCACGGCAGCGGCCTTCGATCCGGACTCCTTCTTCGAGGGAGGTTGCACACCCTGAGCGGTTACGGTGAAAACGAGCGGTTCCACGGACTTTTCGCTGGGGTACTCGCCTGTGCAGTAGAACTCGCCTTTTGCTTCGTCCACGATCGTCACGTACTCACGCTTCGCACGGATGCAGGGCGGATCGCTGTCATCATCTGCAATCGGCTTGCAGCTGGCGACGATGACGGCGCCGTCACGGGTCTGCGAAAGCGCCTTGCGAGCATCAGCATCGAGCTTGGCTTTTTCACGGTAGTCGGACCAGCTGTCATAGGACAGCGAATGCCAGGAACAATGATGAGGCGCCTGCATGATGTCGTACTCAAGCACATCTGCTTCAGCCTTGTGGCGTTGCCACTGGCGGTTCCAGATGAACACCTCAGCATCGCCACCAGTAAGGAATTTCGCACCATCCGGCGTCTGCGCGTCAGCCGCCAACGTGATGTTCAGAATAACGCTGGACTGGTTCTTGACCAGGCACTCTTCCTCTTCCTCGTCATCCTGGGCGTCCAGTGGAGCCAAAAGAAACGCAGAAAAGAATGCGGAACTCTTGCCATTGATCGTTGAAAAGCGCGTGTCCACCTTCCGCACAATCGAAGTGAGATCATCGGTTTTTCCGTCGATGTCCTCGCCCATGATCTGAATGCGGTCACCGTTCCCGACGGCGAAATTCTTGTCACGGTTCAGTTGCACGCGCCGACGCGCCTCCGTGTTGAATGCCTTGGCGTCGTCGCTCAAGGTGTGCGTCTTGCTGGCGCGTCGAAACACGATCGGGGACGACCACATCTCGCGGATCACGATTTTCTTGTCCTTGTCGTCCTTCTTGTCGTCCGGGTACTTGTCGAGTGGCCCTAGGTAGAAGTGTCGCTTCAACCCTCGGCAATGGTCTTGATCCGGGTGGCTCAGCAGGAACGCATCGACATACGGCCTGCCGTTCTCATCCTTCTTCAGTCGTTCGCGCAAATCCTTGGCGACATCGCGCGCCTCCCCGTCAGGGTCGTCGGCGTCTTGCCTGATGTTTACGTCGATCAGCAGAGTCGTCGCGTCGAGATCGCCGAACTTGATGAGGGTCATGTCCCCGTTGTCGACGGGAAAAAACGTGATGGTTGTAGGCACTGGGGTCTCCGGGTAGACGACCGAAGGATGATCGCGTATAGTTAATGTACGACGATTTTTTATATCCGTCTACTTTTTAGGCGTGACTGATGCAAAAACCTTCCGTTCCTGCCGCCGAACCTGCTGAGCCTAAGGGGCTAAGTTGGGGGCTGGAGAGCAGACTTCAATTCATCGATTTCCGTCTGCGCTGGGAGCGGCGCATCAACCGGATGGATCTCACCGAGCACTTTGGTATTTCGGTCCCGCAGGCATCGCTGGACATTTCCAAGTACATGGAGTTGGCGCCGAGCAACCTGACTTACGACCGCAGCTCCAAGACCTACACGGCAGCGCAGAGTTTTCACCCGCTTTACCAACGAAGCTCGGCGCAACGCTATCTAGCAGAACTGCTAGCGACAAAGATGGGAATTGTCGAGCCGACGGCCAGCTTCATCGGCTCCGCGCCGGAGACAGATTGGGCCCCGTCCCCTTGGCGCACGATCAATGAGCAGACCGTCGAAGCAGTGGTGCGCGCAATCCGCCAGCAGGAATCCATTCTGGTGAGCTACCAGTCCATGACGTCGTTGGATGAATCGGTTCGCTTGCTGTCTCCCCACGCCCTTGGCAATGACGGTTTTCGCTGGCACATGCGCGCGTTTTGCCACAAGCGCCAGCGCTTCAGCGATTTCGTCCTTGCTCGAATCCTGCGCATCGATGGCTTCGAGGCGACCCAAGTGGACTCCAACCAAGATTCGCATTGGCAAACTGTATTGACGCTGGT
This sequence comes from Azospirillum sp. B21, assembly GCF_008364825.1. GTDB lineage: Bacteria > Pseudomonadota > Alphaproteobacteria > Azospirillales > Azospirillaceae > Azospirillum. The sequence continues at coordinate 134,420 of NZ_VTTO01000014.1, read as the reverse complement.
ACTTGCACCGCATCCCGATTTGCCTGCAGCCAAGAAACGAGTCTTAGAGTTGGACTACGGCATGGAAGATGGAGAGGTCAAACTTCCATGCCGCCAAGCGTTTCTGTACTACACGCTGAGACGTTTGGGTTTGCATACCAAGGAAGCACCAGACCCCCTCGCACAGCAGATCACGCTGAAAAACCGCGATGAAATCCAACCCTATATCGACGCCTTGGCGGCACAGGCCTGACTTCACATGACAACAATTTTTGAACTGGTCAAAGACCCCTACGAGCGCAAGGCACGTGTTATCCCTGGCCTTCTTGTGGCCTTACCCGTGCTGGTGCCGCTGTTGTGCGTCTACGGGGCTCGGCACCCTGTGCTTACAGGTGTGATCGGCCTGCTGGGCGGCTGCGGCGCTATCTATGCACTCGCGAGCGTAGCGCGCGGACGTGGTAAAAAACTTGAAGAGATGCTGGTCTCAAAATGGGGTGGCATGCCCACGACCATCGCACTACGCCACCGCGACAAGTTCCTTGATGGTGTCAGCAAGCAGCGTTATCACACGGCGATCACTGCCAAGTTGGGTATCGCCATGCCAACGGCAGAAGAAGAATCAGCAAACCCAGACAAGGCAGACGACATCTACATCGGTGCCACTAAGCGGCTTCGCGAACTCACGCGTTCCAACAAGCAGCTCTTGCTGAAAGAGAACATCGCCTATGGATTTCATCGCAACATGCTGGCGATGAAGCCTGTCGGTATCCTGTCGTGCCTCATGGGCGTCGTCTACGGATTGTTGATTGCAAAGATTTTGCAGGTAGCACCTCTCCAATTTGACTTGGTGCACCTTGCCGATCCAGGGCTTGCCGCAGGCTTGACATTGCTCATTTCGCTGGCGCTACTTGCCGCATGGCTACTGTATTTCGATCAGGACGCAGTAAGGCGGATGGGATTCGTCTATGCGGAACGTTTGTTTGAATGTTTGCCGTCGTTGCCTTCTTCCTCCTCACGGAAGAAAGCCGTAAAACCGACTACAGACTGAGGTTCTGCCCAATCTCCAAACAGGCGTATAGCTCCGCAGGTGTGTCTACCGCTTCCACGTCTTGGGACGAATCGTTCCGCGAGACTCCAGCAAGAGCCGCGTGCTTTCCAGTTCCTTTTGCAGCACATCGGTATCCGGCAGAACCATCCGGTAGTTCGCCGCCATGACCTTGGTGGGTAAGCCCTCCAGCGCATACCGCGCCAGGGCGAGCCCCTTGTCGGCACAAAGAATCAGCCCCACCGGCGGGTTCTCCTCGGGATAGGCCCAGTGTTCCTTGGCATAGTTGCAGTACATGTGCATCTGGCCCACGTCCGCATGCGTCAGACTCCCCAGCTTCAGGTCGATGATGACCAGGCAGCGTAACTTGCGATGGAACAGCAGCAAGTCCACCCGATACCAGGTCTGGTCGATGCGCAAGCGCCGCTGCCGTCCAATGAAGGTGAACCCTTCACCCAATTCGAGCAGGAAGTCTTCCAGCCGCCGGATCAAGGCGGCCTCCAGATCGGACTCCGAATACTCGTCCTTGAGGTCGAGGAACTCCAGCACATAGGGGTCTTTGATGGCATCGCCGGGCGCGACGGCATCTTCGGGCTTGGCCACCGCGCCCTTGGCCAGCATCGCCGCCTTGTTTTTCGACAGCGCCGTGCGCTCGTAGAACTGGCTGCCGATCTGCCGATCCAATTGGCGCACGCTCCATCCGCCGCGCAGGGCCTCAGCTTCATAGAACTGGCGCGCATGCTCGTCCTTGACCGACAGCAGCCGCACGTAGGCCGACCAAGGCAGCGTGAAGACCTGTGCCAGCTCGTCAAGCCGCCACGGCCGCATGGGCTTCGGGGAAGATTTGCCAGACACTGTCTGGCGAATTGGCCGGGTCAGAAAGAACGATCGCATCTGCTGCAGGTTCTGGCGACTGAACCCGCGGCCGAACTGCCGTGTGAGGTCGCTGGACAGTCGCTCCATCAACTGCTCACCATAACCCGCACGCCGCTTGCCCTGTTGCTCAGCCTCCACGATGCGGCGACCAATCTCCCAATAGCTCGCCGTCATCAGTGCATTGACGCTGCGCGCCGCCGCCTGGCGCGCAGCGTCAAGCAGATCCACGATGCCGCTGTGGATGCCGGCGTAGCCGGCAGGCAAAGCAGCGGGTGCGGCTAGCACCGCCGCATGCGTCTTCCTGGTCATGCTGCTACCTCTGCGGGACGTTGCGCCTCAGTAATCGTCTTGCGCCGGTTCGCCACCAGTTCGGCGGCCTTTCGCACGGGATCATCCTCGGTATGGACGTAGCGCATGAACATCGCCACGGTCTTGTGCGCCGTCAGCGCCATGCCGACCTTGACCGGGATGCCCGAGTTGGCAATGTCGGTCGCCGAGCGGTGGCGGATACCGTGCGTGCCGACGTGCGTGGCGCCCGCCGCCTTGAGGGCGCGGCTCCAGCCGTTGTAATACTCGCCCGTGGTCAGATGCTTGCCCGGATGGCTCGGGGACGGGAGCACGTAGGGAATGCCTTCCGGCCGCGGCGCCGTCGCGAGCAGCCGATAGGCTACCTCGCTCATGGGCTTGGACATGCCGCCGGTCTTGCTGTCGGGCCAGATCACACGGCGGTTGTCCAGGTCCACCCAATCCCATTGGAGCGTCACGATTTCGGAGCGGCGGCCGGCGAACTCGAATTGCAGGCGGATCGCCAGCGGGATGACGTAGTTCTCCAGGCCCTCGGCCTCGATGTGCTCCAGTCGCCGAAACAGCTTGCCCATGTCCTCGTCGCTGATGAGGTGCGTGGCCTTGCCGTTGGGGTACATCGGGACGTGGCGGCAGGGGTTGGTGCCGTCCGGCCGGTGGCCCCACACCTCGGCCAGGTTGAACATCTTGCGCATCACGCTGAAAGCACGGTTGGCCTCGGCGGGCTTGTGGGCCATCTTCTTCATCGCTGTGGCCACGTCCGGCCGCTTCACGTCCTGCACCTTCAAACGGCCCAGCATCGGAACGATGCAGCGGTCGATGACGGCCTGATACCCGCGCTGGGTGCTGGGCTTGTTGCGCTGCTTGGAGTAGTCCTCCATGAACTTGGTGCACAGCTCCTTGACCGTGGGGGCTGAACGGGCGGCGGCCTTGGCCGCGCTGGGGTCGCCGCCTCGGCGAACCTCGGCCAGCCATTCTTGGGCCAGCGAGCGGGCCTGTTCGACCGTCAGTTCCCCATACAAGCCCAGGGCGGGCTTGCGTCGCTCGCCAGCGTTCGTGCGGTACTGGAGCATGAACACCTTGCGGCCCGCTGGTGTAACCTTGCACAGGAAGCCGGGCACCAGCGTGTCCCGGAGTTCGACGGCCTGCGCCTGGGGTTGTGCCGCATCGACTGCGGACTTGGTGAGCTTGAGTTTTGCCACGATGACTCCTCGGAAAGACCCGATTCCCAAGAGCCATGTAGGGGCCATCAGAGGGGAAGCCGGGTCAGGTTTCGGAAAGCACCGGCATATGTTGGACTCGCCTAAGTTATTGATAAACCTGCTGTATCGGGCTTCGGCGTAGTCCAGCAAAGTTCGGTGCTGGAGTCATGGTGAAATGAAAAAGGCCCCGGTTGCGATGCACCGGGGCCTTTCCGTTACCGACGATTTTTCCTCATCGCTTGAGGCCGGTCAGTGGACCGACGCCTCCCGCCCACCGGTGGAACTCGCCACCGGCGGCAGGGCGAAGCCGAGCGGCGGACGCTCCGGTGCCTTGAAGCCGTGCGCGCGGTCCTCCTCGACCACCACGCCGTCCAGCGCCAGCCGGCCATCCACCACCGACAGGGTCATGGTGGTCTTGCCCTCCACCTCCTCGTCGAGCAGGCGCTCGGCGATCGGGTCCTCGACAAGTCCCTGGATGGCGCGCTTCAACGGACGGGCACCGAAGGCCGGATCCCAGCCCAGATCGCCCAAGCGCCGCTTGGCCGCTGCATCGGCCGCCAGGGTGACGCCGCGCTCGGCCAGCCGCTCGTTGACGCGGGCCAGCTGGATGTCGACGATGCGCGACATCTGGTCCCGGCCCAGCCGGCGGAAGATCAGGACATCGTCCAACCGGTTGAGGAACTCCGGCCGGAAGGCCTTGCGCACCGCGTCCATCACCTCCACCGTCGCGCCAGCCATGTCCTCGTCGTCGCCCAGGGCGCTCAGCGCCTCGGCCCCCAGGTTGGAGGTCATGATGAGGATGGCGTGACGGAAATCGGCGGTGCGGCCCTGCCCATCGGTCAGCCGCCCGTCGTCGAGCGCCTGCAGCAGGACGTTCAGCACGTCGGGATGCGCCTTCTCCACCTCGTCCAGCAGCACGACCTGATAGGGCCGGCGCCGGATGCGCTCCGCCAGCGAGCCGCCGTCGTCATAGCCGACATAGCCCGGCGGCGAGCCGATCATGCGGCTGACCGCGTGCTTTTCCATATACTCCGACATGTCGAGGCGGGTGATCGCCGTCTCGTCGTCGAACAGGAAGGCGGCCAGTGCCTTGGCCAACTCGGTCTTGCCGACGCCGGTGGGGCCGAGGAACAGGAAGGAGCCGGTGGGGCGGCTGGGGTCCTTCAGCCCGGCACGGGCACGCCGCACCGCCTTGGACACCGCACGCACCGCCTCCTTCTGGCCGACGACGCGTTCCGCCAGCTTGTCCTCCATGCCCTTCAGCCGCTGGCGTTCGCCCTCCAGCATCCGTTCGACCGGAATGCCGGTCCAGCGGGTGACGACGGCGCCGATGTCCTTGGCCGTCACCTCGTCACGCTCCGTGCTGGCGCGCGATTCGGCCTCGGCCAAGCGCTTCTCAAGGTCGGGCACAACGCCATAGGCCAGCTCGCCGGCCTTGGCCCAGTCGCCGTCGCGCTGGGCGCGCTCCAGCCTGGTGCGGGCCTGGTCCAGCTCCTCCTTCAGGCGGCGGCCCTCGGTGCGGCGGGACTGCGAGGCGCGCCATTCCTCCTCCATCGAGGACTGGCGGGCTTCCGCCTCGACCAGTTCGCCTTCGAGGACGTGCAGCCGTTCCTGCGACGCGGCGTCGGGCTCTGCCTTCAGCGCCTCGCGCTCGATCTTCAGCTGGGCGACGCGGCGGTCGACGGCGTCGAGCGCCTCCGGCTTGCTGTCGATGGCCATGCGCAGGCGGCTCGCCGCCTCGTCGACGAGGTCGATGGCCTTGTCGGGCAACCGGCGGTCGCCGATGTAGCGCGCCGACAGGCTGACCGCCGCGACCACCGCCGCGTCGGCGATGCGCACGCCGTGGTGCACCTCGTACTTACCCTTGATGCCGCGCAGGATCGACACGGCGTCGTCCACCGTCGGCTCGTCCACCGTCACCGGCTGGAAGCGGCGGGCCAGTGCGGCGTCCTTCTCGATGTATTTGCGGTACTCGTCCGGCGTGGTGGCGCCGACGCAGCGCAGCTCGCCACGCGCCAGCGCGGGCTTCAGCATGTTGGCGGCGTCCATCGCCCCATCGGTGCGGCCGGCGCCGATCAGGGTGTGCAGCTCGTCGATGAACAGGATGATGCGGCCATTGGCCTCCTGCACCTCGCTCAGCACCGACTTCAGCCGCTCCTCGAACTCGCCGCGGAACTTGGCGCCGGCCAGCAGCGCGGTGAGGTCGAGCGCCAGCACGCGCCGGTCCTTCAGCCCTTCCGGCACGTCGCCGGAGGCCAGACGCTGGGCCAGCCCTTCGACCACGGCGGTCTTGCCGACGCCGGGCTCGCCGATCAGGACAGGGTTGTTCTTGGTGCGGCGGGCCAGGACCTGGATGGTGCGGCGGATCTCGTCGTCACGGCCGATGACCGGGTCGAGCCGGCCCTGCCGCGCCTCTTCGGTCAGGTCGCGGGTGTAGCGGGCCAGCGCCTCGCCGGCGGTCGTCTCGGTCTCCGCATCGGCGGGATGGTCCTTGCGCTGGGCATCGGCGGCGGCGGCCAGCGCGTCGGCATCGACGCCGGCGCGGCGGAACAGCGCGCGCAGCGGGCCGCTTTGGCGGGCGAGGCTTTCCAGCAGGCGTTCGGCGGTGACGAAGCGGTCGCCGCCGTTGCGCGCCGAGGCGACGGCGCCCTGCAGCACGGCGGCCAGCGCCGGCGACATGTACAGCGGCTGCGGGCCTTCGTTGGCGCCCGGCTGAACCGGAGCGCGGGACAGCTGTTCCTCGGTCGCGGACTTCAGCAGATCGGGGTCGCCGCCGGTGTCGCGCACCAGACGCGCCGCCACGCCGCTGCCCTCGTCGATCAGGGCCTTCAGCAGATGTTCGGGGAGAAGCTGTTGATGCCGCTCGGCAAGGGCGGCAATCTGCGCGGCCTGAATGACGCTGCGCGCACGATCGGTGAATTGACCGAAGTCCATCCGGCACTCCGTTTCCAAGGTCTTCCGCCCAGTCATCCGGCGCGGAACGGCGCCCCCGCGGTCCGCAAAATGCGCGACCGCCCGGCGCCTGATGGGTAAATGGTTAACGGATTTGCGGCGATCAAGAGGGGGCTCTTGAGCGGAACACGCGACAGCGGACAGAAGCCAAAGCCATATTGACACGCGATGCCAGCCGTCCCCTTCATATCACTGCGTTATCGGCGGCAAGGGTTCCGGCGGCATGGACGTGCGGCAGCTTCGTTATTTCCTGGGCATCGTGGAGCATGGCTCGATCTCCCGCGCGGCGGAGGCGCTGCGGGTGGCGCAGCCGGCGCTCAGCCTGCATCTGAAGCGGATGGAGGAGGATTTCGGCTGCCAGCTGGTCCTGCGCACGGCGCGCGGCGTGGTGCCGACCGAAAGCGGGCGGCGGCTGGCGCAGCGGGCGGCGGCGCTGATCGAGTCGATGGACGGGCTGCGCGACGAGGTGCGCGCGGTGGAGGCCGTCCCCGCCGGTCCGGCCACGGTCGGTATTCCGACATCGCTGGGACCGGTGCTGACCGTGCCGCTGGCGCTGGCAGTGCGCCGCGACCATCCGCAGATCCGGCTGCGGGTGGTGGAAGGGCTGTCCGGCCATATGCGGGAATGGGTGCTGTCGGGGCAGCTCGATCTGGCTCTGGTGTTCGGCGCCGAGGAGATGGGCGGGCTGGAGACGGAGCTGGTGGCGCGGGAAAGCCTGCATCTGGTCGGACCGGCGGACGACCCGCTGCTGCGGGGCCGCAAGTCGATCCCCTTCGCCGAGGCGCTGGCCCTGCCGCTGATCCTGCCCGGCCGCCCCCACGGCGTACGCGAGGAGGTGGAGCACGCAGCATTGCTGGCCCGCGCCCGCGTCACCATCGCCATGGAGATCGACGCGCTGGAACAGATCAAGGCGCTGGTGGCGGAAGGCTGCGGCTATACCGTGCTGTCGGAGCGGGTGGCGCGCTATGGCGCGGTGGCGGAGCGCCTGACCGGCCTGCCCATCGTCGATCCGCAGATCGACCGTACCATCCTGCTGGCCCATGCCGCCGGCCGGCCGATGCCGGTCGCCGCCCGCGCGGCGCATGCCATCCTGCGCGACATCCTGGCCGGGCTGACGCGGGACGGCGGCTGGCGCTGAGCCGCCGTCGCCCTGTCGGGTTGACGGTGGTCAGGAGCCGAGATTGACGATCTCGACCCGGCGGTTGGTGTCGCTGGCGGGGTTGGCGGGATCGAGCAGTTGCTGCGATCCGCGACCGATCGCCACCAGCCGGTTGGGCGACACGGCGAAACTCCGGGTCAGGTAATCGCGCACCGAGGCAGCCCGCCGCTTCGACAAGGCGAGGTTGTAATCCGGATTTCCGACGCCGTCGGTGTGGCCGGTCAGCTGGAAGCGGTAGGCGGCGAGGTCCGGCGAGGTCAGGGCGCGGCCCAGCTCGTCGAGGATACCGGTTGCCTTGGGCGTCAGCTCCGCCGAGTTGAAGGCGAACTCCACCTGGAAGCTGATCCTGGGTGCGGCCTTCGGCTTCGCGGCAGCGGTGGTGGCGGGCGCCGATGCCGGCGGGGGTGCGGGTGGGGGTGCTGCCGCTTCGCCAGCGCCACCAGTGCCGAGCGCGAGGCCGCGGGTCCTGGGCTTCTCGTCGGGCTTCTCGTCGGGCTTCCCGTTGGCCGCGGGGGTGTCCGGCCGCAGGGCCCGGATGAAGTCCTCCGTCGTGGTGGGGGCGGCGGTCGGTTCGGTGGCCGCAGCCACGCCGCCGAATGCCAGCAACAGCGCCAATCCGGCAAACGCCGGCCGTAAGCCCCTGACCATTCCCATTCTCACGTCCCCATCCTCACGTCGGCTGTCTCCGATTCGGGCAAAGCCAGAGCCATGGTAATCGACCGCGTGTCCCGGTTCCAGGACCTGACGGCGGAGTTGTACTCTCCCGGGCCAACTCAGCCATGGAAACCCGGCGTTGCCGCTTCTCTGTCAATAATTGCGCCTCTATCATACCCTGATAACGCAATCGATCGGGGTGCACCGTGTTCGTTCTGTCGCAGGCCCAGATGGACCGGCTGGGGGAAGAGGATCTGATCCGCGCGGTGCACCGCTATCTCGCCGACCGCTTTCCGGACGCCGATCCGGTGCCGGCCGACCGCTTCCTCGCATTCGGACGGGACCAGCTGGCGCGGGCCGAGGGCCATGGCCTGACCACACGTTGGCAGGCCGCCTGCTACATCGTCACCGCGGCGCTGGCCGGCGACCGCTTCGATGAAGACAGCCCGGCGGCGCGCGAGGTGCTGGCCGATCCGGCGATGACCGCCGACCGGAAGGCGGAGTGGCTGACCGAGTGGGTGGACGCCATGATCGCCGCCCTGTCGCAGCGGGACTGACGCCATGGCGATCCTGTCCACGCTGACCGACATGGCCGAAAGCGCCACGGCGAAGGCCAAGGCGACCTACCAGACCCTGCGCACCGGCAGCCGTATGGCAACCGACACCGTCAAGGCCGGCCTGAAGGAGACCGGGGCGGCGGTGATGGAGGGCGACTTCAGCGGAGCGGCCAAGCGCGGCGCCAAGGCCGCCGGCCAGACGCTGACCGACGATCTCGCCAATCATTTCCGCCGGAACGCCCCGGTCCCCGCCAAGAACCCGACCATCCCCTGTTCCCAGGCGGAGATCGACGCCAAGGCGAAACGCGTCGCCGAACGGCAGGCGCTGATCAACGAGGCGCGCGAGAAGAAGGTCCTGCCGGAGGTGACGGAACGCTTCGCCCGCGACAACAAGGCGGTGGAGCGCGCAAGGCTGGCCGCCGACGTCTATCACCACGAGAACGGCCCGGATTCGCCGAAGACCCCGCCGCCGGGCTGGACCCGGCTGAGCGACGACCCGGCGGAGCTGCGCAAATACGGCCTGGTCCCCAGCGACCTGAACCCCGGCACCGCCTCGGGCTTCCGGGCGGAGCTGTATGTGGCGGACCCCAAGGTGTTCGGCTCCCCGCCGCAGGTCGTTCTGGTGCCGAAGGGAACCACCTTCACCGCCAAGGAGGATTGGATCAACAACCTGCAGCAGGGCATCGGCCTGCGCTCCGACTATTACGAGCGGGCGATCCAGGCGGCGCAGAAGGTCAAGAGCAAGGTCGGGCCGCGGTTGGAGATGGCGGGCCATTCGCTGGGCGGCGGGCTGGCGACCGCGGGTGCGGTGGTGGCCGACGTGCCCTGCACCACCTTCAACACGGCCGGCCTGAAGGATGATACGGTCGCCGCCTTCGGCAAGTCCCGCGCCAATGCCGGCAAGGTCACCAACTATCAGGTCGCCGGCGAGGTGCTGACCACCGCGCAGAACGCGGTCGGGCCGATGCCGACCAGCATCGGCAAGAATGTGCCGCTCGAGGCGGTCGACGAGCACGGCAACGCCTTCCAGGGTGCCGCTGCCGGCAAGAAGGGCATGGAGTATGTCAAGGGCGTCGCCGCCGATTCCGTCACCAAGCACGGCATGGCCTATCCGATCAACGCGCTGGAAAAGCAGAAGCGCGCGGACGAGGGCCAGCTGCGTGCCGCCCTGCACCGGTGAGGGCGCCGCAACGCGCCCCAAGCCCGGCCCCAAATCCGGCCACAAGCCCGGCATTGCCTTTCTCCGCCGGCTGTTGATCCTGGTGGCGCTGGCCGCAGCCGGCTGGACGCCACTTCCCACACTTCTTGCCGCGAGGTCCGCCATGGCCGCTCTGCCGCCCGCCAGCCACTTCTTCCCCGATGCCGCCACGGCAAGGCTGGCCGACGCCGCCGGACGGGGGGACGCCGCTGCCGTGCGCCAGCTCGTCGCCGCGGGCGCCGATCCGAATGCGGGCGGAACGGAGGGGATGACGCCGCTGCTGTTCGCCATCGCCAACAACAGCAAGGCGGGGGCCAAGGCCCTGCTGGAGGCCGGGGCCGATCCCAACCGTCGCGCCCGCGACGGGGAATCGGCGCTCACCATGGTGGCGTCGGGCACCGATACCGACTGGCTGCGCCTGCTGCTTGCCTTCGGCGGCGATCCCAACGCCCGCAATGCCATCGGCGAGCCGGTGCTGGTCAATGCCGGCCTGCGCCGCAACGCCGATGCCGTCCGCATCCTGCTGGACGCCGGTGCCGACATCGAGGCAACCGACGAGAGCGGCAGCACGGTGACGCTGGTGCTGGCCCGCATGAACCAGTTCCACGTCGTGGCCTATCTGCTGGGTCGGAACGCCGACGCACTGCACCGCTCGCCGGTGTCGGAGGATTCGGCGGCCGACTACATCTTCCATGCCGTCCTCGATCCGTCCTCGCCGCTTTCGGACTGGCAGCGGCGCTGCCGGCAGTACCTGCAGGCGCGTGGCATCGCGGCACCGCCGCCGCGCTGAGATTCGGGCTAAGAAGCCCTTCTCCCCTTGCGGGGCTTTTGCAGCGGACCACATCGCCGCGTTCCAGTAGAAGGGGCTCTCCGTCAGGGACCATTTTTGCCGCAGGACTCCGTGGTTCCCGGTCTTGCTCCGGCCACAGTGCGGCGATACCGTGCAGCCCACGCCGCAGCCGTCCCCGTGGGAACATGCACGACATCGTCATCCAAGTCCTCGGCGTTGCCGGGCTTCTCGCCCTCGTCAGCTTCCTGCCGCCGCTGGCCGCCCGCTTCCAGGTGCCCTACACGGTGCTGCTGGCGGGCGTCGGCGTGGCGCTGGGCGCGGTGATCCAGACCTTCGCCGGGCCGGGCAAGGACCCGTTCCACGACTTCCTGAACTCGCTGGCCGAGCTGGACGTCTCGTCCGACATCCTGCTGCACGTCTTCCTGCCGATCCTGCTGTTCGAAACGGCGCTGGCGGTCGATGTGCGGCGGCTGTTCGACGATCTGGGGCCGATCCTGCTGATGGCGGTGGTGGCGGTCTTCGTCTGTACCTTTGCCGTCGGCTATGCGGTCAGCCTGTTCACCTCGCTTGGGCTGGTCGCCTGCCTTCTGCTGGGGGCCATCGTCGCCTCCACCGATCCGGCGGCGGTCATCGGCATCTTCCGCGATCTCGGCGCGCCACGGCGGCTGACCACGCTGGTCGAGGGCGAAAGCCTGCTGAACGACGCCGCGGCCATCGCCCTGTTCACCCTGCTGCTGGAGATGCTGACGCGCACCTCCCATGGCGGGGCGGGGGCGGCGGCGTTGGATTTCCTGCGCGATTTCATCGGCGGCGTCGTCACCGGCTATATCTGCGGCCGCATCGTCTGCATGCTGGTGGAGCCGATGCGCAACCAGCCGATGGCGGAGATCACGCTGACGGTGGCGTTGGCCTACCTGTCCTACGTGATCGCGGAGCATTATGTCGGGGCGTCGGGCGTGGTGGCGGTGGTGGCGTCGGCCCTAGTCATCGGATCGGTCGGGCGCACCCGCATCTCCCCCGCCACCTGGGGCGCCATGGAGCATGTCTGGCAGCAGCTGGGCTTCTGGGCGAACTCCCTGATCTTCCTGCTGACCGCCATCCTGGTGCCGCGGCTGATGGCCGATGCCGGTTGGGCGGAGGTCGGGCTGGTCCTGGTGGTGGTGGCAGCCGCCTTCGCCGCGCGGGCGGTGGTGCTGTTCGGCCTGCTGCCGGTTCTGTCCTGGGCCGGGCTGGCGCAGAAGGTCAGCAATTCCTACAAGACGGTGATGCTGTGGGGCGGCCTGCGCGGGGCGGTGTCGCTGACGCTGGCGCTGGCGGTGACCGAGAATTTCCGCGTGCCGGACCGTGTTCAGAGCTTTGTCGCGGTGATGGTCACCGGCTTCGTCTTCGTCACGCTGTTCGTCAACGGCACCACGCTGCGCTGGCTGATCCGCGTGCTGAAGCTGGACGAACTGACGCCGGTGGAGCGCGCCATGCGCAACCGGGCGCTGGCGCTGTCCACCGACAGCATCCGCGACCGCGTCGCCGCCGTCGCCCAGACCTATGAGGTCGACGGCGCCGTCAAGGACGTGATGATCGCCCGCTACGAGGAGCGGCTGAAGAAGATCGACCAGGACAGCCGGGACGAGGCGAAGCTGACCGACGAGGACCGCATCACCATCGGCCTCGTCATCCTGGTGAACCGCGAGGAAGAGCTCTATTACGCCCACTTCTCCGAAGGGGTGGTGTCGCGCGCGGTGATGGAGATGCTGGCCGGGCGCAGCGGCCGGCTGCTGGACGCCGTCAAGGCCCAGGGCCGCAACGGCTACCGCGCCTTCGAGGAGCCCTTCATCGCCTTCTCGCCCTGGATGCGGGGCGCCAGCTGGCTGCAGCGCCGCTTCGGCATCCATCGCCCGCTGGCCCGGCGCCTGTCGATGCGGTTCGAGGTGCTGGTCGCGGTGCGCACCGTGCTGCGCGAACTGCTGGCCTTCACCCGCGACCGGCTGGCCCGCGTGCTGGGGCAGGAGGTGGCGTTCGAGCTGGAAGGCATGCTGGTCGGACGGCTTGGCATCGTCGAGCAGGCGCTGTCGGCCCTGAAGCTGCAGTATCCCGACTATGCCGTGGTGCTGCAGAGCCGCTACGTCGGCCGCGCCGCCCTGCGGCTGGAGCATGCCGATTATCGGACCCTCTACGCCGAATCGATCATCAGCCAGGAGGTGCTGACCGACCTGGAGCGCGACCTGGAGCAGCGGCGCCGGGTGCTGGAGCGCCTGCCGAAGCTGGATGTCCGCTTCGACGTGGCGGAGTTGGTGCGCCGGGTGCCGCTGTTCGCCGGCCTGCCGGCGGAGCGGGTGACGACCATCGCCACGCTGCTTCGGGCGCAGCTGGCCCTGCCGGGCGAGACCATCGTGCGCAAGGGCGAGCGCGGCGACGCCATGTTCTTCATCGCGTCCGGCGCGGTCGAGGTGCTGGTGCCCAATCTGGCGGAGCCGGTGAAGCTGGGTACCGGCGACTTCTTCGGCGAGATGGCGCTTCTGACCCGTCAGCGGCGCAATGCAGACGTGCGGGCGCTCGGCTATTGCCAATTGCTGGTGTTGGATGAGAAGGATTTCCGCCGGCTGGTGCAGAAGGACGCGGATCTGCGATCCCACATCCAGGCGGTCGCCGAGGCGCGCCGGCAACCGACCCAGTCGGCCCCGGCCGTCCCGGCGGTGAGCTGACCGCAGGGAAGGGATTTTTTCATGGGCGAGACCGCGACGGGCGGCGGCCAGACCTGGCTGCGCCTGATGCCGGGTCTTTTCGTGCTGCTGTGGAGCACCGGCTTCATCGGGGCGAAATACGGGCTTCCCTATGCGGAGCCGCTGACCTTCCTGCTGATCCGGCTGGGGCTGGTCGCGGTCGTGCTGGCGCTGGTGGCGCTGGCGAGCCGCGCACCCTGGCCGAAGGACTGGGCGACGGCCGGGCGGATCGCGCTGGCCGGTCTGCTGGTGCACGGCGTCTATCTCAGCGGCGTCTTCCTCGCCATCGCCCACGGGTTGCCGGCCGGCGTCACGGCGCTGGTCGTCGGCATCCAGCCGCTGCTGACCGCCGCGCTGTCCGGCCCGCTGCTGGGCGAACGGGTGAGCGGCCGGCAATGGGCCGGTCTGCTGCTGGGCCTCGCCGGCGTCGGGCTGGTGGTGCGGGAGAAGCTGTCGGTCGATGCGGAGCATCTGATCGGCATCGGCTATGCCGTCGCGGCGCTGGTCGGCATCACGCTGGGCACGCTCTACCAGAAGCGCCACGGTGGCGGGATGGACCTGCGCAGCGGCACCGCGATCCAGTATGCCGCCACCGCGCTGGTGCTGGCCGTCGCCGCGCCACTGACCGAAACCATGCAGGTGCAATGGACGGGGGAGTTCCTGTTCGCCCTGCTGTGGCTCAGCTTCGTGCTGTCGGTCGGCGCCATCTTCCTGCTGTTCGCCCTGATCCGCCGCGGGGCCGCGGCCAAGGTCGCCAGCCTGTTCTACCTGACCCCGCCTGTCACCGCGCTGGTCGCCTGGATCCTGTTCGGCGAGAAACTGGGCGTCGCGGCGCTGGCCGGCATGGCGGTGGCGGTCTGCGGCGTCGCGCTGGTGAACCGGAAGTGAGCGAAAGCGCCGGGCAGGGCAAAATTTCGCTGGATCGTTCGGTGGGTCAGCAATCTAATATGTCTGACAAATCGATAAATCCCCCGGGAGGGAAGCGATGGCGGACGTGCTCGATTTCGGCAGCTTCGACTACATCATCGCTGGCGGCGGTACGGCCGGCTGCGTGCTGGCCAACCGGCTGTCGGCCGATCCGGACGTCTCGGTCCTGCTGCTGGAGGCGGGCGGCAAGGACAGCTGGGTGTGGCTGCACATCCCCGCCGGCTACCTGTTCTGCATCGGCAACCCGCGCACCGACTGGTGCTTCAAGACGGAGGCGGAGGCCGGGCTGAACGGCCGCAGCATCCACTATGCCCGCGGCAAGGTGCTGGGAGGCTGTTCGTCGATCAACGGCATGATCGCCATGCGCGGGCAGGCGCGCGATTACGACGAATGGGCCGCGATCACCGGCGACAGCCGCTGGAGCTGGAAGGAGGTCCTGCCGGTCTTCAAGGGCAGCGAGGATTACTGGCGCGGCGCTGACGAGATGCACGGCGTCGGCGGCGAATGGCGGGTGGAGCGGCAGCGGCTGCGCTGGGACCTGCTGGACCGCTTCGCCGAGGCGGCGCATCAGGCCGGCATCCCGCGCTCCGACGACTTCAACCGCGGCGACAATTTCGGGGTCGGCAGCTTCGAGGTGAACCAGAAGGGCGGCATCCGCTGGAGCGCGGCCAAGGCCTTCCTGCGCCCGGCGCTCGACCGGCCGAACCTGAAGCTCGCCATCGAGGCGGCCATCGACAAGGTGGAGATCGCCGACGGCCGCGTTACCGGCGTCCGCTTCACCGTGAAGGGGGAGGCGGCGCGGGCGACCTCCAGGATCGAGACGGTGCTGGCCGCCGGTTCCATCGGCAGCCCGGCGATCCTCCAGCGTTCCGGCATCGGCCCGGCGGAGCACCTGAAGTCGCTCGGCATTCCGGTGGTGCTGGACGCGCCGGACGTCGGCGCCAACCTGCAGGACCATCTGCAGCTGCGTATGATCTACAAGGTCGATGGGGTGCTGACGCTGAACAAGCGGGCGGGCAGCCTGTTCGGCAAGGCGATGATGGGGCTGGAATACGCGCTGTTCCGCAAGGGGCCGCTGACCATGGCGCCCAGCCAGCTCGGCGTCTTCGCCAAATCCTCGGCGGAGATGGAGACGGCCGATCTGGAATACCATGTGCAGCCGCTGTCGCTGGAGAAGTTCGGCGATCCGCTGCACGGTTTCCCGGCCTTCACCGCCAGCGTCTGCGACCTGCGCCCGGCCTCGCGCGGCTGGACCCGCATCACCTCGGCCGATCACCGCGAGAATCCGGCCATCGCCCCCTGCTACCTGTCCGACCCGGCCGACCGGGCGAAGGCGGCAAAGGCGCTGGCGCTGACCCGCCGCATCGTCGCGCAGCCGGCGCTCGCCCCCTATCATCCGCAGGAATACAAGCCCGGCCCAAGCTTTCAGACCGAGGAGGAGTTGGCGAATGCGGCGGGCGACATCGGCACCACCATCTTCCATCCCGTCGGCACCTGCCGGATGGGCGGCAGGGACGACGCCACCGCCGTGACCGATGCCGAGATGCGGGTGCGCGGGGTGCGCGGGTTGCGGGTGATCGACGCCTCGGTGATGCCGACCCTGACCTCTGGCAACACCAACACGCCGACGGTGATGATCGCCGAGCGCGGCGCCGCCCTGATGCGTGCGGACCGCCGCGCGGCGTTGCGGGGGTAGCAAAGCAAGCCCTCTCCCCAGGGGAGAGAGGGCGATGCAATCATCGCCCCGTGCTGTAGACGCCGTGGATGCCGAACTCCACCGGCTGGCCGGTGAGGTGCTTGGTCAGCAGGGTGGCGACCTCCCCGGCGGCCGGCTTGCCGTCGAGTGCGGCGAGGTCCCTCTGCAGCGCCGCCATCGGCTTGGGCGAGGCTATGGCGAGGAAATGGTCGGCGCCGAATGGCGGCTCCACCGTCAGGGCCAGCCGGTAGGGACCGCCCTTCGGGATTTGCGCCGGGTCGCTGCGTTCCGCCAGCGGGTAGAGGTAGTTGACCGTCCCGTCGGCCGCGAGGTTGATCAGGGTGAAATAGGTCCCGCTGTTGCCGCGGATGTCGAGGGAGACCGTCTCGCCCTGGCGGTAGTTGCGGTCGCCCGGCTCCAGCGCCAGGGCCAGCGGGCGGTCCTGCGCCGCCGCCTTCACCCGCACCACCAGCGACCATTTGTCGACCACCCCCTGCACCCGCCGCCGGGTTTCCGGGGACATCGGGTCGCCGGCGATGCTGGCCAGCACGTCGCCCATCGAGCTGACCACCTCGCCGGTGGCGCTGTCCCAGACCAGGGCGGGATCGGTCTTGCCGGCCATCTCGATGCCGGAAAGTCCGGAGGCGAGAGTCTTCACCGCCGCCGGCTTGCCCAGGATGCGCAGCGGGATAGGCCCGGCAGCGGGCAGCAGGGACGGCGGCTTCGGCTTGGTGGCGACCGGGTCGATCAGCGGAACCTCGCCACGGCCGCGCGGCTGGACCTGCGGATGCTGCTTGCCTTCCAGAGCCATGCGGACGGCGCTGCGGATATGCGCCTCCAACTCCCCCTTGGTGACGATGCCGTCGCCGTCGCGGTCGGCCTGTCCGCGCAGCGCGTTGGCGAAGGCCCAGCTGAGCGCGCCGCGCGGCTTGCGGTCGATCATCACCTCGGGCGCCAGTTCATGCTCCGCCACCGCGGCGAAGAAGGTGACGTGCGGCTGGTCGTCCGCCTCCGCCTGCAGGGCGGCGCGGGTGGGCGGGGGCAGGGCGTCGTCCTCGATGCGGTCGACCGGTGCGCCGTCGATCTTCGCCGCCCGCGTGCCCAGCATGCCGGCGCGGTCGTCGAAGCCGCGGGTCATCGTGCCGGAATGGCAGGAATCGGAGATGAAGATCACCCGGCGCGGGGCGGCTTCCTTCAGCAGCACGGCGATCTCGTCGTCGGTCAGGCGCTGGGCGGTGCCGGGACCGCGCGGGGCGAAATCGGCCAGCACCAGGAACTCGTCCATGCCGTCAACCTCGCTGCCGGGCACACGTTCCGGTTGCTGCGCTCCATGGCCGGCGAAGGTCAGAACCAGTGTCGAGTCGGAGGAGGTCTCGGCGATCAGTTCCCGCCACGCCGATATGATCCGGCTGCGTTCAGCGTCGCCGTCGATGAACAGGCGCAGCTTCTTGACGCCGAGACTCTTCAGCGCGGCGCTGATGTCGCGCGCGTCGTTGACGGCGCCCTGCAGCGGGTTGATCCGAGTGTAGCGGTCGATTCCGATTACCAGCGCCGCGATTTCCGCCCGCGCCGGATTCGCCGCCGCCACGACCGTCCCGGCGGCAAGACCGGCCGTCAGGCCGGCCAGAATCCTCGCTGCCATCCGGCGTCGCATTATTCCGAACATCATAGCCCCCAAAATCCGAACATCATACCTCTCCCGGAAATCCGTGCCGCAAAGGCTACAGACGGAAAAATTCGATAAAAGGCCGCACGAATTGGTAGTAATGACCCCTTCCGTTACAGTTGTTGCTGTGGCAGCGTTGCGGCGGGTCCTGATCGGTGACGGGGTGCGCCCACTGTGGGGGTGGTGCGGACGGCCCGGAGTTCTGGATCTGATCGAAATATGTCTTGAACAGAAAAGCAAACGGGAATCCAGGTCATGCGAAGCAACCGTGCCAAGGCAAGCCTCGTATCACTCACCATCGTCGCCATGGCGCTCAGCGGCTGCGTGACCACGCAGACGGATCGCATCGGCGCCAATGATGGCAGCGACGCCTGCTACCAGTACCGCGTGGCGCTCGATTCGACTGGCAACTACTATGCCGAGGACATGCTGAAGGGCGCGGCCATCGGCGCCGGCGTCGGCGCGCTGTCCGGCGCCCTTGTCGGCGGCAACGTGAAGAGCGCGCTGATCGGCGCCGCCGCCGGTGCGGCCCTGGGCACGCTGGGCGGCTACTGGAACTCGCGGTCGCAGCAGGGCCGCGACCAGGCGATCCTGGGCGTGATGAGCGACCTCGATACCGAGAACCAGAACCTGAGCCGCACCCAGGTCGCTCTCGACCAGCTGGTGAACTGCCGCCGCGCCGAGATCGCACGCGTCAAGGCCGACTACAAGGCGAACCGCATCGCCAAGCCGGAAGCCGAGAAGCGGCTGGCGGCGATCCGCGGCCAGCTGGACAAGGATTACGCCATCGCCAGCAGCATCAACCAGAACATCGTCAAGCGCCGCGACGAGTATCTGATCGCCGCCGACAACATCGAGCCGGGCGCGGCCGAGAAGATCCGCACCAAGACCGCGGTCAAGACCCAGACGAAGAAGAAGCCGGCGAAGCAGACGGCCACCACCCAGGCCGCCCAGGTGGTCGAGCGCACCAACACCGCCTTTGAGACGTCGGAGCGCATCAACGCCACCACCAGCAGCATCCAGCAGATCGCCCAGAAGGAAGCGACGCTGGACGCCGTCTGATCGGTGCGGTCCGATGACCTGACCGGCGGCGGTCTTCCGCAGAGGGCGCGCGGGACCGCCGCCGGACGACACCAGTGCAAGCGGAACGGATGATGGCCGGCTGTCTTTCTCGCCTGAACGCGCGCCTGCGGCGCGGCGTTCTTCCCGCCGTCCTGCTGGGCGCGCTCCTCGGCACGCTGGCGGGGTCCTTCGCGGTCCGGCCGGTGCTGGCGGGCGACGCCTCCACGGGGGCGTTCCTGCGGATCGAGACCGGCGGCCACACCGCCCGCGTCAACCGGCTGGCCAGCGACGCCCAGGGCCGGCTGATCGCCACCGTTTCCAACGACAAGTCCCTGCGCCTGTGGGCGCGCGACGGCGGGGAGCCGCTGGGCGTCCTGCGCGTGCCGATGGAGGCGGGGGACGAGGGCGCGCTCTATGCCGTGGCCCTGTCGGCCGACGGGTCTCTGGCGGTCGCCGCCGGCAACACCGGGTCGAGCTGGGGCGACGGCGTCACGCTCTACCTGTTCGACGTCAAGGCGCAGCGGCTGAAGGCCCGGCTTCCGGGGCAGCCGCAGGTGCTGAACGATCTCGCCTTCTCGCCCGACGGGCGCTTCGTCGCCGGGGCCTTCGGCGGCACCGCCGGCATCCGCGTGTGGGACAGCGCCAGTTTCAAGCTGGTCGCCGAGGACACCGCCTATGAGGCACGGGTGTCGGCGCTCGCCTTCGCGCCCGACGGGCGGCTCGCCACCGCGTCCTTCGACGGCAATGTCCGTCTCTACGACACCGCCTTCAAGCCGAAGGCCAAGCGCAAGCCGGGCAAGGGCATGCCCTATTCGGTCGCCTTCTCGCCGGACGGGGCGCTGCTGGCGGTCGGCTATGCCGATCAGGCGCAGGTCGACGTGCTGGCCGCCGCCGACCTGAAGACGCGCCACACCGCCAAGGCCACCGGCGTCACCGGCGGCAGCTTCGCCGCGGTCGCCTGGGACGGGACGGCGCTGGTCGCCGCCGGCACCGCGACGGTGGACGGCAAGCGCAACGTGGTGCGGCGCTGGGCCGATGCCGGCAAGGGTGCCTACACCGACACGCCCGCCGCGCGCGATTCCGTGACCCATCTGCTTGCCCTGCCGGGCGGCGGGGTCGCCTTCGCCGCCGCCGATCCGGGATGGGGCGTGATCGACCCGGCCGGCCGGCTGCAGTTCGCCCGCATGGGCGACGTCGCCGACTACCGCGACATCCATCTCGGCCGCTTCGGCCTGTCCGAGGACGGGCTGGTGCTGGAATTCGGCATGGAACAGGGCGGCGGGCGGCCGATGCGCTTTGACGTGCTGGCCCGCAGCCTGACCCCGGCGGCGGACGCGCTGCCCGGCCTTGCCCGGCCGGCGGCGGACGGTCCGGGGATCGGCGTTTCCGATTGGCGCAACACCCGCACCCCCAAGGTCAACGGCCAGCCGGTGAAGCTGGACAGCGGCGAATGGGCGCGCAGCGTCACGGTCCTGGGCAAGCAGCGCCGCGTCCTGCTGGGCGGGGAATTCAGCCTGCGCCTGCTCGACTCCGCCGGGGCCGAGCTTGCCCGCGCCGAGGTGCCGGCCGCCGTGTGGGGCGTCGTCGCGTCGGCCGACGGGCGCGTCGCCGTGGCGGCGCTGGGCGACGGCACGTTGCGCTGGTACGCGCTGTCCGGAGGATCCCGCCCGCTGGAGGAATTGGCGGCGCTGTTCCCGCACCGCGACGGCCGCCGCTGGGTGCTGTGGACGCCGGAGGCCTTCTTCGACCATTCCGAAAGCGGGGGCGAGACGCTGGTCGGCTTCCACCTGAACGACCCGAAGAAGAAGGGCAGCCAGTGGGTCGAGTTCAAGCAGGTCTACCGCGTGTTCAACGCCCCGGAACTGGTGCGCGCCAAGCTGCAGCAGAGCGGTCAGGCGGAGATCGCCGCGCGGCTGTCCGCCATCGGCGACATCCGCCTGCTGACCCAGCGCCGTCCGCAGGTGACCCTGCTGGATTACTGCACCGTGCCCGCCGCCAGCCGTGGTCTGGCGCTCGGCACCGGGGCCACGGAAGCGGCGGCGGCTCCAGTTCAGGCGGCTGCGGCGCCCGTGGCATCCGCGACGGTTCCCACGACCGCCGAAACCTGTCATCCGCTCGACATGACGCCGGTCAGCCGCGCCTTCGCGCGCGCCAAGGAACCGGCGCCCGCCCCGCAGGCGGTGCCCCAGGCAATTGCCAAGCCCGCGCCGCAGGGACCGGAGCTTGACGTTGCGGCGGAGGAGCCGCGCCTGTCGGTCACGCTGCCTGAGGGGGTCGGATCGGTGCGGTTGCGCTACCGGCTGGCCGACACCGGCGGCGGCATCGGCTCGGTCGACCTGTTCCGCAACGGCCGCAACGTCAGCGGCCAGGACAAGTCCCGCGCCTTCGCCCGCGCCAAGGAGCCGGCGCCCGCCTTCCAGCCGGCCCCCCCGCCAGCCGTTCAAGCCCAGCCTGCGGCCGGCGCCACGCCGGCGGACGCCAACAAGGACCAGCCCCCGCCGCCGGAGGAGCGCGTCAGCACCGTCCGTCTCGATCCCGGCAGCAACCGGGTGCAGATCCGCGCCTACAACGGCAGCGACGCGATCTACGAACGCTCGCCGCTGGTCGATTTCGTGCTGCCCAAGCCGGTGGAGACCGCCGATACGTCAACGGCGGGCGCCAAGGCCGAGCGCGCCGCCCCGGCCAAGCCGCGGCTGATCACCTTCGTCGTCGGCATCGACAAGTACCGGCCGGAGGGCACGCAGCTGCGCTTCGCCCGTGCCGATGCCTCTTCCTTCGCCGAGGCGCTGAGCGGTCGCGTTCCCGCCGGTTACGACCGGGAGCAGTCGCTGGTACTGTCCAAGGCGCTCTATGACGAGCAGGCGAGCCGCGACGCCGTGATCGCCGGGCTGGAGGATCTCGCCGCCAACGCGCGGGAGGAGGATACCGTCGTCCTCTATCTCGCCGGCCATGGCGTGATCGTGCCGTCGCCGAAGGACCCCTCGGTCAAGCTCTACCACTTCATCACCCAGAACGTGACCGCCGCCACCCCCCAGGCGATCAGCGAGCAGGGGCTGTCGGAGAAGGAGCTGAACCGGCTGGTCAGCGCGATTTCCGCCCGCAACGTGCTGGTGATGCTCGACACCTGCCATTCGGGCGCGGTGTCGGCGGGTACGGTCGACAAGCTGTACCAGGACATGGGACAGCGCTACCTGCTGGCCGCCTCGTCGGAGCAGGAGGAGGCGCTGGACAGCTATGACGGCCGCAACGGCATCTTCGCCCATGCGGTGCTGGAGGGGCTGAAGGGCAAGGCCCTGCTGCCGGGGGACGAGGCGATCTACAACCTCACGCTCGGCCAGTATGTGAACCGCGCGGTGCCGCGCCTGGCGCGCGAGAAGAAGTGGAGCCAGTCCGCAATCTTCAAGACCGGCGGCAACGAGCTGAATCCCTTCCCGCTGGCGGCGCCGCAGCCCGGTCAACCCTGAGCGGGACCCCCTGCCGGGCAGGCGCGGCGGTAGGACCATCCGCCGCGCATACCCCGGATTCGACAGCTAGAAATGGCTAGATAAAGTTCGGTTAGTTCGTTCACAGTGTTTTTAAAATAGGGGCCGGACCGCTTTCGGGACGGCGCGCGGATTGGGGTGGACATGCAAGGCGGCGATCAGTTTGGCGGCATGCCCGGACCGGAAACGGAACGTACGGTCCTGATGCCGACGCCGGGTGGCCGGCGCGCATCCGGTACGCCCGGTGGCGGGGAACCACCCGCCGCGGCACGGGTGGAGGCCGTCGGCGTTCCCGGGCCGGCGCTGGCCGGCATCTTCGCCGCCCGCTCGCCGCTGGCCGCCGCCGCCTCGCCGGTGCTGCTGCTGGCGGCCCGGCTGAACGACGTGACCGGGGTTCCGGACCTGGAATCGCTGCGCCAGCGCGTGATCTCTGCCCTGCGCGACTTCCAGCATTGGGTGACGAAGTCCGGCATGGACGCCGCGACCCAGGCGACCGCCCATTACGCGCTCTGCGCCCTGATCGACGACATCGTGCTGAACTCGCAATGGGGCAGCCAGAGTTCCTGGACGCGCCAGAACGTCACCAGCATGTTCCACAAGAACGTCGTCGGCGGCGACCAGTTCTATGAGCGGCTCGCCTCGGCCCGGCAGGATCCGGGCAAGTACGGCGACCTGCTGGAGCTGATGTATCTCTGCCTGTCGCTGGGCTTCCGCGGCCGCTACCGCGTCGCCGGACGGCAGGACAGCGAGCATGCCCGCATCCGCGAGGACGTCTACAACATCCTGGTCAAGCACCGCGGCTATGCTGACCGCATCCTCTGCCCGAACGCGGCGGCGCTAGCGATGGACTATCGTCCGCCGCGCAGTTCGCTGCCGGTTTGGGTAGCCGGGGCCGGCACGGCGCTGTTCCTGCTGCTGCTGTTCCTGGGCTTGAGCTTCCTGCTGAACGGCGCGTCGGACCGGCTGTTCGCCGGCATGGGCGGCCTGCCGCCGCATGGCGGCGTGGTGATCGAGACGCCGGCCCCGGTCAAGCTGGCCGAAGCGGCACCGCCGCCGCCGCAGATCGCCCCGCCGCCCCCGCCGCAGACCACCCAGGTCCAGCGCGTGCGCAAGTTCCTGGAGCCGGAGATCGCCGAGGGGCTGGTCGAGGTGACGGAGGACGCGCTGTCCATCACCGTGCGCATGCGCGGCAGCAACCTGTTCGCCAGTGGCAGCGCCGGCCTGAACGACAAGGTGCGGGGATCGGTGCTGCGCGTCGGGCGCGCGGTGGCGGAGGAGCCGGGCGCGGTGCTGATCACCGGCCACACCGACAATGTGCCGATGACCGGCGGCGGGCGGTTGCGCTTCCCGTCGAACTGGCACCTGTCGAAGGCCCGCGCCGAATCCGTGATGGCGGAGTTCGACCCGCTCTTCGCCGACAAGTCCCGCCTGAAGGCGGAGAGCAAGGCCGATACCGAGCCGGTGGCGTCCAACGACACGCCTGAGGGCCGGGCGGCGAACCGCCGGATCGACATCATCCTCAAGAAGTGAGCGGAGCCGCCTCGGAAAAGGGGCGGTGCCAGCGGCCGGAAAAGATCAGGGACAGGGGTATCGGAATGAGTCGGCTGACCGCCATCTTGCTCTCCCGCGCAGTGCTGGGCTTCATCGGTGCGGCCATCGCGGCGGCGCTGATCGCGCTGCTGGCGCCGTTGGCCGGGCTGGAGATGCCCTGGCTGGCCGTGGCCGCCGCCGTGCCCTTCCCGATCCTGGCGGTCGTGCTGGTGCTGCTGAAGCGGCGCGACGCGAAGGCCGAGGAACGGATGACGGCGGAGCTGACCGGCGGCAGCGACGCGGCCCGCATGGCGGCGATGGACCAAGCCGATGAGGTCGCCGGGTTGCGCAAGACCTTTGCCGAATCGCTGGCCCTGCTCAAGGCCGGGCGTAAGCAGCGGGGGCTGGGCGACGGCTATCTCTACTCCACCCCCTGGTACGTCATCATCGGCCCGCCGGGCGCGGGCAAGACCACGGCGCTGCTGAAGAGCGGCCTGAATTTCCCGCTGGCGGACCAGACCGGGGCCAAGCCGCTGAAGGGCGTCGGCGGCACCCGGCAATGCGACTGGTGGTTCGCCGACGAAGCCATCTTCCTCGACACCGCCGGGCGCTACACCACCCAGGACAGCCACGAGGCGGTCGACCAGACCGGCTGGGGTGCCTTCCTGAAGCTGTTGAAGGACGCGCGGTCGCGCCAGCCGATCAACGGCGTGCTGGTGGCGATGGCGGTTCCCGACCTCGCCGCCGCCGGGCCGGAGGAGCGGGCGCAGCATGCCGCCGCCATCCGCCGCCGCCTGCGCGAACTGTACGAGACCCTCAAGGTCAAGGCGCCTGTCTATCTGCTGCTGACCAAGGCCGACCTGATCGCCGGCTTCAACGAGTTCTTCCACGACCTGAACCGGGACGAACGCCGGCAGATCGTCGGCGTCACCCTGCCGGCGGCAGAAAGCGAACTGGGCGATGCCGGCATGGCGACGCTGGGCAGCGAGTTGGACGGCATCGCCGGGCGGCTGTCCGCCCGCGCCGTCGACCGCATCCAGCAGGAGCATGCGCAGGAGCGCCGCGGCGCCATCTTCGCCTTCCCGTCGCAGCTGGCCTCGCTGAAGGAGCCGCTGCTGGATTTCGTCGCCGCCGCCTTCAAGGCCAACCGCTACGAGCCGGCGCTGCGGCTGCGCGGCATCTATTTCACCAGCGGCACCCAGGAGGGCACGCAGATCGACCGGCTGATCGGCGGGCTGGCCGAGAGCTTCGGCCTGCCGGCCGCACCCTTCCGCGGCGGCGCCGTCGCCGCCGGGCAGCAGCGCAGCTATTTCCTCGGCGGGCTGCTGAACGATCTGGTGTTCCGCGAGGCCAATCTGGTCGGCTTCGACCCGTCGGCGGAGCGGCGGCGCATCTGGGTGCCGCGCATCGCCTACAGCCTGTTCGGGCTGGTGACGGCCGCCGCCACCGCCGCCTGGGTCGCCAGCTATCTCGGCAATGCCGGGCTGATCGAGCGCGAACAGCAGGCGGTCGACGCCTATCGACCGAAGGCGGAGGCGCTGGCCGCCGGCACCGTCGCCGACGACGACATCCGCCGCGTGCTGCCGGTGCTGAACGAACTGCGCGCCCTGCCGGCCGGGCATGACACGCTGGCGCTGAAGCAGAAGCTGGCGCTCGATTTCGGGCTTTACCAGGGCGACAAGCTGGAGGAAGCCGGCGACGCGCTCTACCGCCGCGCGGTCAATGGGCTGCTGGTGCCGCGCATGCTGGTGCGGGTGCAGCGCGACCTGCGCGACCGGCTGATCGCCGACGACGCCCCGGCGGTGGAGGCGCTGCTGCGGCTGTACCTGACGCTGGGCGGCGCCGGCCCGGTCAACGGCGAGGAGGTGAAGGCCTGGACCGCCGGCTGGCTGCGCCGCGTCTCGCCCCCGCCGGGCGAGGACGAGACCAAGGCGATCCTCGGCCACATCGACGCCGGGC
Source organism: Azospirillum sp. B21 (assembly GCF_008364825.1). Lineage (GTDB taxonomy): Bacteria > Pseudomonadota > Alphaproteobacteria > Azospirillales > Azospirillaceae > Azospirillum. The sequence continues at coordinate 108,666 of NZ_VTTO01000014.1, read as the reverse complement.
TGGGCGCCCCCGCCGGCCTGCCGAAGCTTAACCTCGACGCCGAACTGGTCCGGCAGGCGCGAGAGGTGCTGGCCCGCACGCCGCTGGCCGCCCGCGCCTATGCCGCCATCCGCGACGGCGAGGCCGCGCGCAAGCTGCCGGACTGGCGCCCGTCCGACCAGGCCGGGCCGGAAGGCGACCGGGTGTTCCGCCGCTCCTCCGGCGCACGCTTCAGCGACGGCGTTCCGGGCTTCTACACCCTGCAGGGCTTCACCGGCGTGATGCTGCCGGGTCTGCCCGGTGCGGCGCGGTCGGTGCGCGACCTCAGCTGGCTGCTCGGCCCCCCGCGCGGGGAGGAGGCCGGGCCGGAGCTGGAGACGGCGGCGCTGACGCTCTATCTGCGCGATTATGCCGGCCGCTGGGACGCTCTGCTGAACGACATCACCCTGGTGCCGGCGGCCAACCCGCAGGCGCTGGGCGAGGCGGTCAACATCCTGTCCGGCCGCAACTCCCCCCTGCAGAAGCTGCTGGCGGCGGTGGCCAACGAGACGACGTTGCAGCGCGTGCCGGAGGCGCCGGCCGGCGCCGCTCCCGCGGTGGCGGCGGTGGCCGCGGCGGTCGCCGACAGCGGCGTCGCCAAGCTGGTCAGCCAGATGGTGGACGACCGCTTCCGCCCGCTGAACGACTTCACCCGCAACAGCGGCAATGCCCGGCTGGAGGAGCTGCTGCGCCAGCTGGAGGGCGTGCATGCGGTTCTGGCGCGGCTGTCGCTGGGGGCGGGAAGCGGGCAGAAGCTGTTCGATCTGGCGGCCAGCGGCGGCGGCGAGGTGTTCCAGAAGCTTGCCACCGACATGGCCTATTACCCGCAGCCGGTCCGCCGCTGGACCGAGGAACTGGTGGAGCAGGGCACGGCGCGCACGCTGAGCGGCGCCCGGTCGCAGATCAACGCCGAATGGCAGAGCACGGTGCTGCCCTGGTGCCGCCGCGCGCTGGACAACCGCTATCCCTTCGTCAAGGGCGCCTCGGCCGATGTCGGCATGGATGATTTCGCCCGGATGTTCGCCCCCGGCGGGCTGATCGACGCCTTCTTCACCAACCGGCTGCGCCCCTTCGTCGACACCACGCGGGAGCCGTGGCGCTGGCAGCCGTCCGCCGCCGACCTCGGCATTCCGTCCTCGGTGCTGCCGGCCTTCCAGCATGCGGCAATGATCCGCGACGCCTTCTTCCCCGACGGCGGCCGGGTTCCCTCGCTGCGCTTCGAGCTGCGCCCGACCTATCTCGGCGCCGGGGTGGAGCAGGTGGATCTGGACATCGATGGCCAGCGCATGACCTTCGCCCGCAACGCCACGCTGGCGCAGGGGCTGCAATGGCCGAAGCCGGGCGGGGCGGGCGACCTGCGCGTCACCTTCACCGGCCAGCCGACCGAGCCGCCGGAGATGACCCAGCGCACCGGCAGCTGGGCGTGGTTCCGCACGCTGGATGCCAACCGCGGCCGCAAAGGTTCGGTGCCCGACCGCATCCCGCTGAGCTTCGGCGCCGCCGGCAAATCGGCCAGCTTCGACGTGCGGATGACCAGCGCCGTCAACCCCTTCTCGATCCGCGACCTCAAGGACTTCCGATGCCCGGACAGTCTGTGATGGGCAATAGCGGCTGTTTCGGGAAGCTGCCGGCGCGGGGCGATTTCCTGCTGCGCGGGCTGCCGCGCAGCTTCGCCGACCCCTGGCACGACTGGCTGCTCGATGGGTTGCAGGCCAGCCGCGCCGCGCTGGGCGAGGGGTGGATGGACCGCTACCTCAACGCGCCGATCTGGCGCTTCACGCTGGAGGCCGGGGTCTGCGGGCCGCAGGCGGCGGCCGGCGTGATGATGCCCAGCGTCGACAAGGCCGGGCGGCAGTTCCCGCTGGCGCTGGTCGCCCTGTACGCCCCCGGCCAGACCGCCGCCGGGGCCGAAGCCGATGCCGCATGGTTCGAGGCGGCGGAGGAGCTGGCGCTGTCGGTCCTGACCCACACGCTGGACGTTGAGGCCTTCGTCGGCTCCGTCGCCGCCCTGTCGGTGCCGCATCTGGCTGACGCGGCGCCGTCCGCCGGCGCCCGCTGGTGGACGCTGGGCGGGGAGGGCGTGGCGGAGCAGGGCTTTACCAGCGCCGGCCTGCCGCCGTCCGCCGGCTTTACCGATTTCCTGACCGGCCGTGCCGAGGAGGAGGGGGCGTGATGCAGTTCACGCAGGACGACCGTCTGCTGTCGCTGGAAACCCCGGCCGGACCCGACGTGCTGCTGGTGGAGCGGGTGCAGGGGCGCGAGGCGCTGTCCAGCCCCTTCCTCTACCGCATCGACGCGCTCGGCCCCATCGAGCCGCTGGCGGCCGAGACCATCGTCGGCAACAGCGTCAACATCGGCTTCCGCCAGCTGGACGGGCAGCGCCACTACGTCAACGGCATCGCGCGCTCGCTTGGCGTCGGCGTGCCGGTGGGGCGCGACCAGCGCTATTACACGATAGAGGTGGTGCCCTGGCTGTCGCTGCTGTCCTACACCAGCGATTGCCGCATCTTCCACAGCCTGGGCGGCGGCGGGCCGATGGCGGTGCCGAAGATTGTCGAGACGATCTTCCAGGAATTCGGCTTCTCCAACTTTGAATTCCGCAGCCTGAGCGGCAGCTACCAGCCGCGTGAATATTGCGTCCAGTACAACGAGACCTATTTCGACTTCATCAGCCGCCTGCTGGAAGAAGAGGGCATCTATTACTACTTCGCGCATGAGCGCGACCGCCACAAGCTGATCCTGTCGGACAGCGCCGCCGGCTATGCCAAGCTGTCGCCGGCGACCCTGCGCTTCAACCCCAGCGGCCAGTATGCCGACCAGATCGAGCGGTGGGAGCGGGTCTATTCCATCGCGTCGGGTCGCTGGGCGACCAAGGACTACGATTTCCAGGCGCCGCGCACCGCGCTGGACAGCGGCGAGGCGTCGGTTTCCAAGGTGCCGGTTTCCACCAAGTACGAGCTGTTCGAATATCCCGGCCGCTATGCCACGCGCGATGCCGGATCGGCGCTCGCCCGCCGCCGGATGGAGACGGAGGAGCGTGGGCTGGAGGGGGTGCGCGGCGTCGGTGCCTGCCGCAGCCTGCATCCCGGCATGACCTTCGCCCTGACCGAACACCCGACGGCGGCGGAGAACAACCAGCCCGTGGTGGTGGCGGAACTGGAGTTCGACGCCTGCAACGAGGGCTTCCTGCCCGGCGACAAGCGCAAGGCGTCCTACGGCAACAGCTTCCGCGCCCTGCCGGCCAAGGCGGTGGTGCGGCCGGCGCGGCGGACGCCGAAGCCGTCGGTGCGCGGCATCCAGACCGCCTTCGTCGTCGGCCCGGCGGGGGAGGAGATCTACACCGACAAGTTCGGCCGGATCATGGTGCAGTTCCATTGGGACCGCCGCGGCCGGTCGGACGAGAAAAGCTCCTGCTGGATCCGGGTGGCGCAGAGCTGGGCCGGGCATCAGTGGGGCATGCAGACGGTGCCGCGCATCGGCATGGAGGTGCTGGTCGATTTCGTCGATGGCGATCCCGACCGCCCGATGGTGATCGGCGTCGTCAACAACGCCGACGCGCTGCCGACCTACGCCCTGCCCGAACACAAGACGCGCTCCGGCATCAAGACGCGCAGCTCGCCCGGCGGGCGCGGCTTCAACGAAATCCGCTTCGAGGACAAGGCCGGCAAGGAACAGGTCTTCGTCCATGCCCAACGCGACTACGACCTGCGCATCGGCCATGACAGCCGGACGTCAGTGGCATCGGGCCAGCATGTGAACGTCGCCGGCGGCCTGTGGGAGTGGGTTGGCAAGAATCACCACGCCACGGTGGACGGCGACCATGTGGAATCCATCGGCGGTGGCGTGTCGCGCACGGTCGGCGTCGATCTGCACGACAAGATCGGCACCAACTATGCCGTCAATGCCGGGGCGAACCTGTGCCTGGAGGCCGGCGCCTCGCTGACGCTGAAGGTCGGCGGCAACTTCATCACGCTGAGCCCGGCCGGCATCGCCATGAACGGCACCATGGTGCTGATCAACAGCGGCGGCGCCGCCAACGGGCTGAGCGCCTCGCCGGCCAAGCCGGTCAAGCCCTCGCCCGCCGACAAGGACAAGGGCGGAACGATCCCGGCCCCGCCGAAGGCGAAGCTGCCGCGCCCGGCGCAAAGTCACACCCCGAAGACCGCGGCCCAGGCCATGGTGATGCGCAGCGCCGCCGCGTCCAACACGCCGCTGTGCGAGATCTGCCAGACATGAACCCCGGCATGAACCCAGGCACGAGCAGGGCGATGACAGAGCCTTCCCCCCGCCGCTCCCCGCAGGAGGTGGTCGCCCGCCTCGGCCATCACCTGTGGCCGCAGGGGGAGACCGGCGGCCTCTACATGATCGTCGACGCCGCGCGCGACCCAGGTCTCTATCCCGGCCTGCTGGCTCGGGAGGAGGAGGCCGACATGCGCTCCCTCTATCAGGGCGACACGGCGAGCGAGCTGGCGGAGGTGGCGCCCTATCTGGTCCGGCTGACGCGCGGCAGCGCCGTCGCCGACTGGCTGGTGGGGGAGGGCTGGGGACGCGGCTGGGGCATCCTGGTGCAGGCCGACGGCGACATCGACACGGTGCGCCGCCATTTCCGCAAATTCACCATCGTGAACGGCGAGGGCGGGGCGACCTACCTGTTCCGCTTCTACGATCCGGCGGTGCTGGGCAGCTTCCTGCCGATCAGCGACGAGGCCCAGCGCGCCGCATTGTTCGGCCCCGGCATCCGGTTCATGATGGAGGATGCGGGCGCCGACGCGCTCGTCCTGTTCGAATCGGTCAATGGCGACCTGCGCCGCGTCGAAATCCCGCTGCGGACAGGTCCGGGCGCGGACGCGCCCCGAAGCCGCTGATCCGAAGGCTGGAGGAGACCGCCGATGCCGCCCGCCGCGCGCCTGACCGACATGCACACCTGCCCGATGACGACCGGCCCGGTCCCGCATGTCGGCGGCCCCATCGTCAGCCCCGGCGTCCCGGCGGTCCTGATCGAATTCCTGCCGGCCGCGGTGGTGACGGACATGTGCGTCTGCGTCGGCCCGCCCGACGTGATCGTGAAGGGGTCGGCGACGGTGATCGTCGGCGGACGGCCGGCGGCGCGGCTGGGCGACCAGACCGCCCATGGCGGGGTGATCGTGACCGGGGCGCCGACGGTCGTGATCGGCGGCTGAACGCCGGGCAAGAGGGATTGGCAGCGGGGTTGGAGAAGGTGGAATGCTGAGGCTGAGGATCGTTTCGGACCATCGGGCGTCGCTGGGCGGCAATGCCGAGAAGACGCTGCATGGCGGCGACCTCACCGTCGGGCGCGGGGTCGAGAATGGCTGGATCCTTCCCGATCCCGACCTGCTGCTGTCGCGCCAGCACTGCGTCTTCGAGAAGACCGGAGCCGGCTACCGGGTGATCGACACCAGCACCAACGGCGTCTTCCTCAACGGCTCCGACCGGCCGCTCGGCCGCAATGTCCCGGCGGATCTCAGGTCGGGCGACCGCGTCCGCATCGGACGCTTCATCATCGAGGCGACGGTTGAAACGCTGTCCGCCCCCAGCTTCACCGAGATCTCCGGCGCCTTCCGGTTGGGCGGGACGGATGGCTCGCCCGATCCCTTCGTGCCGCCGCCGGTCCATGCCGCGGCACCGGACCAGTTCGACGAGATGTTCGCCGATCCCGCGGTGCGCCCGTTCGAGCACCAGCCGCTGCGGTCGGAAGATGCACCTTTCGACGCCTGGACCGCCTCCAGCAGTGGCGCCGCCCCGCGCGAACGGGCGGAGGACTGGCGGTTCGGCACGGTGGACGACCATTCCGATCCGCTGAACCAGTCGCTTTCCATCGGCGTCTCGTATCAGCCGCCTGCCACGGCGCCGCAGCCGTCGGGCGGCGGCATCCCCGACGATTGGGACGACGACCTCCTCGGCGCGCCGCAGCCGGGCGCTTCACCCTTCCCGGACCCGGCCTTTCCCCCTGTGGCGAAGACGGCCCAGCCGTTGCCGGAAGACTGGAACATCGACGAGACCCTTCCCGATCCGGCGGCCGACCCGCTGCCGGTGGAGCCTCCGCCGGTCGACCGGGCGGCCGAACCGCTCCCGCTGCCGGACGATTCCGTCATCGTTCCCCACGCGGCGCAGCAGTTCGTACCGCCGCCGCCCGAGCCCGTGTCTCCTCCCGCGCCGGCCGCCGTTCCTGCCGCCGCGCCCGTGGCCGATGCGGGTGCCGCGGTCGCCGCCTTCTATGAGGGGTTCGGCGCGCCGCTGCCGGCGGACGGGCTGCCGGACCCGACTGCGATGATGCGCAACCTGGGCGAGGCGCTGCGCGTCAGCCTGGGGGCGCTGCATGCGTCACTGCGGGCGCGCTCCCGCTTCAAGGACGAGTTCCATCTGGAGCAGACCAGCTTCCGCCCGGCGGGGGAGAACCCGCTGAAGCGCTGCGAGACGCTGGACGAGGCTGTGTCGGTGCTGGCCAACCCGCGCCTGCGCGGCTTCCTGCCGATGGCCGACGCGGTGCGCGAGGCGGCGAGTGACGTGCAGGTCCACCACCTCGCCTATGCCGCGGCGCTGCAGACCGCGTTAAAGCAGGTGGTCGCCAAGTTCGATCCCGGCGCACTCAGCCAGCGGCTGGAGACGCGGCTTCTCGACAGCATCGTCCCGGCGGCGCGCAAGGCCCGCTATTGGGACCAGTACGAGACGCTCTACAAGGATTTGGTGGTCGAGTTGGAAGAGGATTTCGACCGGGTCGTCGGCGATGCCATCGCCCGTGAATACGACCGCTTCGTGCGCGGCGATACCGGCCGGGATCCGGAGGGCGGATCGCCGGACTGATCCGCCGCCGCTCCACCCTTCGACACCACCTGCCCCTTCCCGAACCGGACCGCATCCCGACATGGCCCAGACCCCCGACGACAGCCACGAGCCCACCGCCATCCTGCCGGCCGCGTCCGGAGGCGCGAAGCAGGGGGCGGATGCAGAGGCGACAAGGCTGACCACGCCGCCGGCCGCTGCCACCTCGGTGCCCGGGGCGTCCGTCGCCCCGACCTCGGTCACCTCATCGTCCCTCACTGCGGCGTCCGTCTCCGGCGTGGACGCGGCGGGAGGACGGGCGTCGCCGGCGCCGATCGGGCCGGGCACCCTGCTGAGCCATACCTATGAGGTGGCGGGGCTGATCGCCCGCGGCGGCATGGGCGAGGTGCACCGAGCCCGCCATGTCGACATGAACACCTGGCATGCGGTGAAGGTGATCCGGCCTGAACTGGCGCAGGACGCCAAGATGGTCGAGCTTCTTCGGCGCGAGGCGGCGGCGCTGCGCGAGATCCGGCACGAGGCGGTGGTGTCCTACGACGGCGTCTTCCGCGACGAGTATGGCCGGATCCTGCTGTCGATGGAGTATCTCGACGGACCGTCGCTGCAGGAGGTGCTGCAGGGCGGGCCGCTGGACCCGGACGACGTCGCCATCCTGCTCGACCGCATCGCCTCGGGGCTGGCGGCGGCGCACCAGCGCGGCATCGTCCACCGCGACATGTCGACCGACAACGTCATCCTGCCCGGCCGCCAGATCGCCAACGCCAAGATCATCGATTTCGGCATCGCCAAGCAGACCGCCGGCGGGGCGGGGACCGTCATCGGCGACGCCTTCGCCGGCAAGTACGGCTATGCCTCGCCCGAGCAGTTCGGGCTGTTCGGCGGTCAGGTCGGGCCGCAGTCCGACATCTACAGCGCCGGTCTGGTGCTGGCCGCGGCGGCGCTCGGCCGTCCGCTGGACATGGGCCGTACGCCGCAAGCGATGATCGAGCGGCGCATGTCGGTGCCCGACCTGTCGGCGCTGGACGAACCGCTGCGCGGGGTCCTGTGCTCCATGCTGGAGCCGGACCCGCAGAACCGCGCCAAATCGATGACGGAACTGGTCGGCGCGCTGACCAGCCGCCCGGCGGAGATCACGCCTTTCGACGCCACCCCTTTCCCGGCCGCGACCGTGGTGAGGGAAGAGCCGAAGCCGGCGGTGGTCCAGACCGCGAAGGTCGGTGTTCAGGCGAAGGGCGTGGAGGTAGCCGCCGGGCAGACGAAGAAGGCTCCGGTCGGGCTGATCGCCGGTGGCGTCGGCGGTCTGGTGGCGGCCGGCGTCGCCGGTTTCCTGCTGTTCGGCCAGTCGCAGCCGCCCGCCCAAACGGCGACCCAGGCGCCTGCGCAGGTGCCCACCCAGACGCCGGTGAAGGAGGCGTCGGCTCCTGCGGCTCCCGCCACTCAGCCCGCCGCGCCAGCGGTCCCGACGCCGGCCGCGCCGCCCGCCATGACCACCGCGCCGCTCGGCGCGCCCGCTTCTCCCACGCCTGCGGCGCCCGTGAAGGCAGAAACGCCGGCACCCGATCCGGTCAAGCCCGCGGTCGCGCAGGTTCCCGCCGCTGCGGTGCCGCCGCTGCCGGTCACTCCGGCGGTTCAGACCGTCACGCCGCCTGCACCGGCCCCGACTCCCGCACCGCCCCAGGTCGTGCCGGCCGCCGTTCCTGCCGCGCCACCGGCACCGCCGACGATCACGCCGGCCGAGGCACGCAAGGCGGTGGAGACTGCGGCGGCCGGGTTCGCCTGTTCCGGCGTCAGGGCGGTTGAGACGGGGAAGGGGCTGCGGATCGGCGGCTATGTCGCCAGTGACGCCGATGCCGGCGCCCTGAAGGCGGCGATCACCGGGCTGCCGGGCGGCGTCGACATCGACGCGCGCGTCGCCGTGCGCCCCTGGCCGCTGTGCGAGGCGCTGGGTGCCGCCGGCCTGCCGGCGCGGGCGGAGGCACAGGGGGCGGATGCGCTGGGGCTGGGCTTCAACCGGCCGTCGATGGTCTACCGCCAAGGCGAGAAGCTGGAGGTCACGGTGACGCCCGCGATGGCGGGCTACCTGACCGTCGATTACATCGACATGGAAGGCAACGCGATCCACATGGTGCCGATGCGCCTGCGTCGCGACGACCGCGTCGATGCCGGCCGGCCGATCACGTTGGGCGTCGCCAAGTCGCCCGCCGACCGCGTCTACACCATCGCCCCGCCCTATGGCCCGGCGATGATCCTGGCGCTGGTGACGCGCGAACCGCTGTTCCCGGCGGAGCGCGAGGAGGTGGAGCCTGCCGGCGCCTATCTGGCGAGCCTGCGCGCGGCCATCGCCAAGGCCGAGGCGAAGGGGAACGTCGTCGTGCAGTCCGCCTTCTTCACCACTGTGGCCGAGTAGCCCGGCCGATGGACAGCAGCGGTCGGCGCCTCGCCGTCATCGGCGGCGCATTGGCGCTCTGTGCCCTGGCGGGCGGATTTCTCGGGGTTGGGATCGACTGGCTGGCCGGGGCGCCAAAGGGGCCGCCGCCGGTCGTGATCGCGGAATCGCCGCCGCCCATTGCCCTGCCGGGCGCCGTTCCGGCCGCAATCCCTACCCCGGCGCCCGCCCCGCCACCGGTGCTCGCCGAAGCGCCATGTCCGCCGGGTCTGCCGGCCGGGCCGTCGCCCCGCTGCCACAGCCTGCGGGTGCCGTCGGACTGGCAGCGGCCGGACAGCCTGCCGCTCGACCTGTTCGTGATGGTGTTGCCGGCGCTGAACGGCGCGCCCGCCGCCGATCCGGTGGCGGTGCTGGCCGGCGGGCCGGGGCAGGGCGGCAGCGACGATCCGCGCGGCACCGCGGCGATGCTGGCGCCGATGCGCGCCACCCGCGATATCGTCCTGGTGGACCAGCGCGGCACCGGCCGGTCGGCGCCCTCATTGCGCTGCCCGGCGCTGGACCCGCTGCGCACTTGGTTCGGCGGCGTGACGGCGGAGGATGCTGTCGCCTGCCTCGATCCGCTGCGCCGCGCCGGCTACCGGCTGGAGGATTTCGACAGCGGGCAGAGCGCGGCGGATTTGCGGGCGCTGCGCGGCGCGCTGGGGGTGGAGCGCTGGAACGTCGTCGCGACCTCCTATGGCGGGGTGTTGGCCCAGGCGCTGCTGCGCGTCGATGGGGCGGCGGTGCGCAGCCTTGTGCTGAACTCCCCGGCGGCGCCGGATGCGACATGGCTCGACCTTGACCGGCTGACCGCGATCCGGCAGGCCCATCGCCGCATGGTGGAGGATTGCGCCGCCCAACCCGATTGCGCCCGCGCCTTCCCCCAACTGGGGCAAACGGTGGAGCGGCTGGCGACGGCGCTGGAACGCAAGCCGCTGGAGCTTCGCCTGCGCCATCCCGGCGCCGGGCGGGAGAGCAACCTGCAACTCACCTGGCCGATGCTGTCGACTGTGCTGGCGCTGCGGCTGGGCAGTGCGGACGGGATGGTGGTGGTTCCCGCCCTGCTCGACCGTCTCGACCGCGCTGTCACACGGGCCGGCGGTGCGGTCCGGCTGGAGGATGCGGCGGCCCTGTCGCTGGTGGTGCCGCCGGGCATCTGGGGTGTGCTGGACAGCCTCGCTTATGGGCTGAACCTGACGGTGGGATGCCGGGAGAACCGTCCGCGCATCGATGCCGCCGCCGCCCGGCGCGCCGCGGCCGACCTGCGTCCCCATGTGGTGGCGGACGCGGTGGAGACCGATTACGACGCGGCCTGTCCGGTGCTGAACCTGCCGCCGGTGGATGCGTCCTTCTACCGGCCGGTGGAGTCCGACGTGCCGGCGCTGATCCTGACCGGCGCCTATGACACCTTCACCGCCCCGGCGCGCGCCGAGACGATGGGGCGCAGCCTGCGCCGGGCGACGCTGATGTCCTTCCGCGGCATCGGCCATGACGTGCTGGGCGTCAGCCCTTGCGGCCGGGCCGCCGCCGCCCGCTTCGTCGAGACGCTGACCACCGGTGACGCCGGGGCCTGCGTCGAGCGGCTGCTGCCGCCGACCTTCGCCACACGGCTGCCAGCGCCGTGACGATGGCCCCCCGCCTTTTGCGGGCCGTTCTTGCCGCCGCACTGCTGCTGCCTGCCGGCTGCGCCGCAATTCCTCGGGAGCGGGTGGCGGCGGTGGACGAGGCCACCGGGGCCGCCGGCCTGCTGCCGCGGCGCTTCGCGGCGGCGCCCTTCACCCTGGCCGGCTGGCTGCGGTCCGGTGGGGCGGGGCCGCTGGTGGTCTATATCGAGGGCGACGGCCATGCCTGGAACAGCCCGACCGAACCGTCGCGCGACCCCACGCCTTTCAACCCGGTGGCTCTGTCGCTGGCGCTGACCGACCCCGCGCCGCGGCTGCTCTATCTCGGCCGGCCCTGCCAGTATGGCGGGGTGGCGACCGACGCCGCCTGTTCCACCCGCATCTGGACCTCCCACCGCTTTGCCCCGGAGGTGATCGGCGCCCTCGGCCGCGCCCTGGACGAGGCGAAGCGGGAGAGCGGGGCGGACCGGCTGGTGCTGGTCGGCTATTCCGGCGGCGGGGTGGCGGCGGCGCTGCTGGCGGCAAGGCGCAGCGACGTGGCGGCCCTGGTGACGGTGGTGGCGCCGCTCGACCTTGCGGCCTGGGCGGCGGCAAAGCGGCTGACGCCGCTGACCGGATCGCTCGACCCGGCGCGGGAGACCGGACGGCTGGCCCTGGTGCCGCAATGGCACATCGCCGGGGGCAACGACCGGGTGGTGCCGCCGGACGTGGTGCGCGGCTTCGGGACCCTTGTCGGCGCGCCGGTGCGCGTGGTGCCGGGGATGGAGCATGACGGCGACTGGCCGGCGCTGTGGCCATCGCTGCGGGCTGCGTTCCCGGTGTCGCTGGGACCGGGGCAAGCCGGGTCTTAACGATTTCACCGCCGTCCCCCGCGGGCGTCCATTGCCAGACGCCGGTGCAAACACTATGATTTCAAAGGTGCAACCCGGGTGTCCGCAGGGGCGAGACCCGTACCGCTTGAGACGATCGGAAGACCCGTATGGACGCTCACGACCTTTCCCTGGACGACAACGGCACGATCCAGGCCATCGGCATCCTTGCCGACGTGCTGGACGGGGTGGAGGGGCCGGGCGGTCTCGACACGGTGCTGGTGTCCAAGGCTCTGCGTCAGGTGATCGCCACCAAGTCGCAGCCGGCCTTCGAATTCGCCTCCCGCGCCTTCAACACGCTGGACCCGTCGGTCCGCCGTCAGGTGGCGGAAAGCGCGGACGAGGCGGCGCATCATGCGGTCGAGCTGCGCGGCCGGGTCGGCGGCTTCCTGTCGACCGCCGCGAAGAAGCCGGTTCCCCAGGGCCCGGTGGTCGGCCAGCAGCCGAACTTCATCACCGCGCTGAACCTGCGCTCCCGCCGCCGGCCGAATTCTCCGTCATAAGTTGGGGCGCTTCAGCCGGCCTCATCTCCTGCGGCAGCGTGTCGAGCAGCGCGCAGTCCCAATAGGGGCGCGGGCCGAAGCGTTGGACCAGGAAATCGACGAACACCCGCACCTTCGGCGACAGGTGGCGGTTCTGCGGATAGACCGCGTTGACCGACAGTTCCGACGGGATGTGCCGGTGCAGCACGCTGACCAGCTCGCCGCGCGACAGCGCCTGTCCGCATAGGAAGGTCGGCGACATGATGAAGCCGACGCCGGACATCGCCGCTTCGCGCAGCAGGTCGCCGTTGTTGCTGCGGATCGGGCCCGAGACCCGAACGTTGCGCGTCTCGCCATCGACCGTGAACTGCCAGACGTCGGGTGTCGGCACGTTGGTGTAGAGCAGACAGCTGTGCCGTGCGAGATCGTCCGGCGTTTCCGGCACCCCGTGCTTTTGCAGATAGGCCGGGCTGGCGCACAGCGCGATGCGCGCCGGAGCCAGCCGCCGGGCGATCAGCGAGCTGTCGCGCAGCCGCCCGATGCGGACCGCCAGATCATATCCCTCATCGATCAGATCGACCGTGCGGTCGTTCAAATCCATATCGATCTCGATGGCCGGATAGCGTTCCAGGAATTCCGCCACCGCCGGGGCCAGATGCATGATGCCGAAACTGACCGGCGCGTTCAGCCGCAGCCGGCCGCGCGGGGCGGCATGCAGGTCGGCGACCGCCTGTTCCGCCTCCTCCAAATCGGCGAGGATGCGGGTGCAGCGCTCATAATAGGCCTGTCCCACCTCGGTCAGGCTGAGCTTGCGGGTGGTGCGGTTCAGCAGCCGCGCGCCGAGCCTGTTCTCCAGCTCGCCGATGCGGCGGGAGACCACCGACTTCGACAAATTGAGCCGGTCGGCGGCGGCGGTGAAGCTCTTGGTGTCCACCACCTTGATGAAGGCGAGCATGTCGTCGAGGCGATCCATGGCATTGTTGTACACCCGGAAACAATGAGGTGCCAAGATCCGGCATTACCGGAAACGTCGCCGCGCCCTATTTCTGGTGTCACCGCCGGGCCGTCATCGGTCGCGGCGACGGGATGACGCAACGAAACAGGGAGTGGCGACGATGGCGAAGGTTCTGGTCCTCTATTACAGCAGCTGGGGCCATGTGTCGGAGATGGCGCAGGCGGTGGCCGAAGGCGCCCGCTCCGTCGCCGGTACCGAGGTGGCGGTGAAGCGCGTGCCCGAACTGGTGCCGGAAGCGGTCCGCCAGTCCGCCCACTACAAGGACGAGAGCGATGTCCCCGTCGCCACGGTGGACGAGCTTGCCCAGTATGACGCCATCGTCATCGGCACGCCGACCCGCTACGGCAACATGGCCTCGCAGATGAAGAACTTCCTCGACCAGACCGGCGGGCTGTGGGCCAAGGGCGCGCTGGTCGGCAAGGTCGGCGCGGCCTTCACCTCCACCGCCACCCAGCATGGCGGCCAGGAAAGCACCATCCTCAGCACCCACACCGTGCTTCTGCATCTGGGCATGGTGATCGTCGGCCTGCCTTACTCCTTCCAGGGCCAGATGGGCGTTTCGGAAGTGATGGGCAACTCGCCCTACGGCGCCAGCACCATCGCCGGCGGCGACGGTTCGCGCCGGCCGAGCGTGGTCGAACTGGACGGTGCCCGCTACCAGGGCCGCCATGTCGCCGAGATCGCGACCAAGCTGCACGGTTGACGACAGGTAGACGCTGAAAAGAGGGGAGGGAGCCGTGGGCCTGCTGATCGACGGACAATGGCAAGACCAGTGGTACGACACCAAGAAATCCGGCGGCGCGTTCGTCCGGACGGAGGCGCAGTTCCGCGACCGGGTGTCGGCCGACGGCTCCACCCCCTATGCGGCGGAGGCCGGGCGCTATCACCTGATGGTGTCGCTGGCCTGTCCCTGGGCGCACCGCACGCTGATCTTCCGCAAGCTGAAGCGGCTGGACGAGGTGATCGGCGTCAGCGTGGTCGATCCGCTGATGCTGTCGGAAGGCTGGACCTTCGCCGAGCCGGAACCGGTGACCGGCGCCCGCCGCCTCTATGAGGTCTATCTTCAGGCCAAGCCGGGCTACAGCGGCCGGGTCACCGTCCCGGTGCTGTGGGACAAGAAGACCGGCAGCATCGTCAACAACGAGTCGGCGGAGATCATCCGCATGCTCAACCGCGAGTTCGACGCCTTCACCGACATGCGCACCGATTTCTGCCCGCCGGATCTGGTGGAGGAGATCGACCGGGAGAACGCCTTCGTCTATGACGCCGTCAACAACGGCGTCTACAAGGCCGGCTTCGCCACGTCCCAAGACAAGTACGAGGCCGCTTTCGACGCCCTGTTCGCGGCGCTGGACGGCATCGACGCCAAGCTGGCGACCCGGCGCTGGCTGGTCGGCAACCGGCTGACCGAGGCCGATTGGCGCCTGTTCACCACACTGGTCCGCTTCGATGCGGTCTATGTCGGGCATTTCAAGTGCAACAAGCGGCGGATCGCCGACTATCCCCACCTGTCGGGCTATCTGCGCGACCTCTATCAGGTGCCGGGCGTGGCGGAGACGGTGAATTTCGACCACATCAAGCGTCACTATTACGGCAGCCATGCCACCATCAACCCCACCGGCATCGTGCCGAAGGGGCCGGAACTGGATCTCGACGCGCCGCACGGACGGGGCGATCTGGGACCGGAACCGCTGGCGGCGTGACGGATCGGCTCCCCGGCGGTTGTCAGAAGGAAACGACAACCGCATGAGGGAGTTCGTCCGATGCGTACAATCATTCTCGCGGCCGCGGCCGTCCTGGCTCTTTCCTCGCCGGCCCTGGCCCAGAGCGGCCAATCGCAGAGCGGCCAGTCGCAAAACGGCTGGGGCGGGGCGCTCGACCAGCTGAACCGCGCCGTCAACCCGAACAATTATCCGCAGGACCGCACGGCCGAGGACCGCGAGATGAACCGCGACGGGCGCCGCTATGAAGGCTCGTCGGGGAATTCGGCCGGCAACCGCCGCGGCAACGCCTATGGCGACTATTCCGACCGCGACCTGCGCAACCAGTATGACCGGCTGGGCGAGGAACAGCGCCAGATCCGGCAGAACCGCCGCGCCATCGAGGACGAGATGGAGCGCCGCGGCATCAACCGGTAGGGAAAGCCGTCAGGGCTTGTGGCAGCGGGCCATGTCTTCCGGGTTGCCCATCGCTTCGCACTGGAAGCCGTTGGAGAACTTGAAGCGCAGCGGCCCGGTCTTGCGGACGCTGACCACCGGTTTCTTGCCGGTGTCCTGGAATTCCACCCAGGCGGAGCTGTCGAAGCGCGTCTGCAGCCCGTTGCTGAGCCGCACCCGGCCCTGGTTGTCCTTGATCACCTGGATGCCGGTGCTGAACAGCAGGTTCGGCCCGTCCTGCTTCGCCGACAGGCCGTTGGTGCAGTTCACGCCCTCCGGCTTCACGGCCACGCACTCGAAGGAGCTGGGCTGGCTGGCGGTGAGGACCATCGCGTAGACGGCGACTTCCAGAACGTTGAGCGGCATGGGCATGCACCGGTTGAGTGGTGGCGGTTGAGTGGTGGCGGATTTGAAAGAGCACAGGACCGCGGCGGGAAACCGTCCGCGGTCCTTCCGTCTTACGGACCATGTGGTTACGAAAGAGATAATGTCGCGACTGCGGTCGAATCTTGCGCATCCGGCCGCTTCACCCCGCCCGCGGCCGGCGTGACCATGACCGGTGCGGCGGCCCGGCAACTGGACTTGCGTGCCCCGGACCGGTAGAAGCGGTCCCATCGGCCATGGCTTCGGCCATTTGCTTCAGCCAGAGGGGGCGGGCGCAATCCCATGACGTTCCAACAGCGTTTGATCCTGCTGGTCACCGGTCTGGTGCTGCTGGCGGTGGTGGTGGTCACCACGACGATGGCATTCACCACGCGCGCGGTGCTGACCGAGCGGATCGAGGCGGAGGCGCGGCTGACCGCCGGCCTGCTCGCCCGTGGCGCCGCCCAGGCCGGCGACCTCCCGCGGGAGGTCGATGCCATGCTGTCCGAACGGCTGCTGTCGGAAGCGACGCTGACCGCCCATCTGGTGGCGCTGGCGGAAACGGCGAAGCTGCCGCCCAAGGCCATCAACGACCGGCTGAAGCAGATCGCCGAGTCGGGGGGCCCGGACGAGATGTGGATCACCGACAACCGCGGCCGGGCCTATCTGCACAATGTGCCCGGTCCCGATCCGGTCTTCGGCCAGGATGCCAAGGGCGGGCCGCGCCACGGCGCCTACAGCGGCCTGCTGAACCGCTCGCCCGCGTCGCTGGCGTCGGAGCCGGCGATGGAAAGCGGGCGGCTGATGAAGTTCGCCGGCGTGACCGGTGTCGACCGGCCGCGCATCGTCCAGGTCGGCGCCGACATGCGGCGACTGGGCGACCTGCTGCGCAAATCGGGGGCCGAGGGAGCGATCGATGGGCTGATCGCCACCCGCGCGGTGGAGGCGGCCTGGCTGATCGACCGCGACGGCCGGGTGCTGGCGCGCGGCGCCGTGCTGGCCAACGGATCGGGCGGCCCGCTGTCCGATGCCGACACCGCCGCGGCCAAGGCGGCGGCGACCGCCGGCGACGTGACGACCCGCGTGTCGGGCGACGGGTTGCTGGCGCTGGCGCCCATCCGCTATGGCGCTGCCAATGCTGGGGCCAACGCCGCCGCGGCCGGCCTGCCGGCGGTCGCGGCCGTGCGCGTTCCCTACACCGAACCGGGGGCGATGCTGGGCCGGCAGCTGAAGATCGGCGGGCTGGTCGGCGTCTTCGTGCTGGCGCTGGGCGTCTATCTCAGCTTGCGTTTCGCCCGCGACCAGATGGCGCCGGTGGAACGGCTGAGCGAGGCGGTCAAGGCGGTGGAGGCCGGGCGCTTCAACCCCCTCAGCCTCAACGAGGCAGCGGACCGCGACGACGAGTTCGGCCGGCTGTCGCGCGTCTTCCGCCGCATGGCGATGGAGGCGACGGCGCGCGAGGAGACCCTGGACGCCCAGCTGGTGATGCGCGGGGCGGAGCTGGAGACCAAGAGCGAGAAGCTGGCCGCCGCCGAACAGCTGATCGAGGAGGAGCAGCGTGCCGCCCGCGACGTGCAGGCCAACCTGCTGCCGCGCCAGCTGCCGGTCGGCCGTGACAGCCAGTTCTTCGGCACGCTGGTGCCGGGCCATGCCGTCAGCGGCGATTTCTACGACGTGGTCGAACTGGACGAGCGCCACAGCCTGCTGGTGACCGCCGGGGTGTCGGGCGGCGGCGTGCCGGCGGCCTTCCTGATGCTGATGGTGCGCGCTGCAATCCGCGAGACCGCCCGCCCCGGCGTCGGCCCCGCCGCCATCCTGACGGGCGCCAACGAGCGGCTGTGCGGCGAGAGCCCCTTCAACGGCTTCGCCACTGCCTTCGTCGCCGTCTACGACCGTGTGGCCGGTACGCTGGTCCATGCCGCCGCCGGGCACCGCGGCGCCTGCCGCATCACCGCCGAGGGCGAGGTGGAGTTCCTGTCCGCGGCCGGCGGCCCGGCGCTGGGCATCCGCCGCGGCGCCCCCTACGGCGAGGCGACCACGGTGCTGAACCAGGACGAGACGCTGTTCCTGTGCACCGACGGCATTCTGCAGTCCGTGGATGGACAGCGCGAGCCCTTCGGCGAGGAGCGCCTTGCCGCCGCCCTGACCCACAGCCGCGGCATGTCTGCCCGCGACCGTGCCGAGCTGGTCCTGCGCAGTGTCCAGGCCCATGCCGCGGAGGGTGCGGTCACCGGGGATCTGGTGTGCCTGGCGATGCGCCGCCTGCTGCCGGTGACGGAGGCGGCGGAGGCGGTTTGAGGGGGAGTGTCGGCTGACGGTGCCCCCTCCCTAACCCTCCCCCGCTGGGCGGGGGAGGGGACTGCCGCCACTCTCCCGTACAAGCGCTTACTCCCTCCCCCGCCCAGCGGGGGAGGGTTGGGGTGGGGGCATTCGCAAGCCGACACCTCCCAAACCCCCCTACCTCTTCCCCCGCGCGCCCTCCCGCGCCCGCGAGGCCGTTTCCCGTTCCAGCCTTTCGCGCAGGAAGGCGAGCACGGCGGCTTCCTCGCCGCTCAGGCCCGCCAGTTCGTCGCGCAACTCCGCCTCCACCTCGCGCTTCAGCGACTCCAGCAGGTCGCCTTCCACATAGGCGTCCAGGATCTCGGGATGGACGTAGCTCTTGCGGCAGACGCTGGGGGTATTGCCGAGGCGGGTGGCGACCTGTTCGATGGCGCGGGTGACGTTGCGCTTGGCGCCGGTCGCGCTGTCGAACGCCTCGAACTCCCTGAGCGCCATCGCCGCCAGGACGGTGCCGGCCCAGGTGCGGAAGTCCTTTGCGGTGAAATCGGCGCCGGTCGCCTCGCGCAGATAGGCGTTGACGTCGCCCGACGTCACGGCATGGCGCTGGCCGTCCGAATCCAGATACTGGAACAGCTCGTCGCCGTCCACGTCGCGGCAGGCGGCGACGACGCGGGCAAGCCGGCGGTCGCGCAGCGCGACGTTCCATTCCTTTCCCGACTTGCCCTTGAAGGAGAAGCGGACCTCCGACCCCTCGATTTCGGTGTGGCCGTCGCGCAGCGTGGTCAGGCCGTAGCTCTGATTCTCGCGGGCGTAGGTCTCGTTGCCGACGCGGATCAGCGTGGTTTCCAGCAGCCGGACCACGGCAGCCAGGACTTTCTCCCGCGGCAGGCCGCGCCGGCCGAGGTCGGCGGACACCCGCTCGCGCAGGGCGGGCAGCGCCCGGCAGAAATCCAGCATGCGGCCGAATTTGGTGCCCTCGCGCAGTTCGGTCCAGCGGTGATGGTAGCGGTACTGCTTGCGCCCCTTGGCGTCGCGGCCGGTGGCCTGCAGGTGGCCATCAGGATCGGGACAGATCCAGACGTCGCGGTAGGCGGGTGGGATCGCCAGCTTGCGGATCCGTGCTAGCGTATCCTCCTCCGTCACCTGGGCGCCGTCGGGCCAGAGGAAGCGGAAGCCCTTGCCGTAGCGACGTCGGCGGATGCCGGGGGTGTCGTCGGAGCTGTAGGTCAGCCCGGCACAGGCGGCTTCCTGTTCGGGCGAGGGGGTGTCCGTATCGGACGGAGGGATGGTGCTGTCCATATGGGCATCAACGGCCGGAACGGGTGTTGGTTGCCGTTACCTCCTTCGGAGAGGGTTTCTTCGCAGTTGCAAAAACCCTATCCTCGCACCGCCAGATCCAGAAGGGAGCCGCGAGCATGGACAACAAACCGGACGAGACGACCCTGACCGCCCATCTGCCGAACCTGGAAATCCAGATCCGTCACCGCGAGGCCGGTGAGGACGGGGCGGAGGTGATCGCCATCCAGTTCCGCGCCACCCCGTCTTTCGACGCGGTCGCCGGGCTGCTCGCCCCTGCGTTGACGAACCCGCTCCTGCTGGCGGGACCCGCAGGAGGAAAGCCGGGAGCCCACCCGTTCGGCGCCAATCCGATGGCGTCCGCCGTCGGATTGGCCGAGATGTGGATGGCGCCGATGCGGCTGTGGGGCGAGATGGTTCGGCAGGCCTGGGCGCCCTGGGTTCGGATGGGGCAGCGCCGCTAGATCACGGCCACTTCACCTCGGGCGGCAGGCTCATCAGGATCGCCTCGGTGTTGCCGCCGGTCTTTAGGCCGAAGGTGGTGCCGCGGTCGTAGAGCAGGTTGAACTCCACATAGCGGCCGCGGCGGATCAGCTGGTGTTCCCGCTGTTCCGCCGTCCAGGGCCGGTTCATGTGCCGGCGCACCAGGGCGGTGTAGCTGTCGAGGAAGGCGGTGCCGACATCGCGGGTGAAGGCGAAGTCCGCCTCCCAGTTGCCCGAGTCGAGGTTGTCGAAGAAGATGCCGCCCACTCCGCGCGCCTCGCCGCGATGCGGCAGGAAGAAATAGCGGTCGCACCACTCCTTGTAGCGCGGATAATAGTCCGGGTCGTGGCGGTCGCAGGCGGCGCGCAGGCCGGCATGGAAATCGGCGGTGTCCCGGTCGTCGGGAATCATCGGCGTCAGGTCGGCCCCGCCGCCGAACCAGCCCTGGGTGGTAACGATGTGGCGCGTGTTCATGTGCGTGGCCGGAACCAGGGGAGAGCGCATATGCGCCACCAGGCTGATGCCCGCCGCCCAGAACTCGCCGGTTTCCGCAGCTCCGGGGATGTTGGCGCGGAATTCCGGGCTGAAAATGCCATGCACGGTCGAGATGTTGACCCCGACCTTCTCGAACACCCGGCCCTTCATCACCGACATGGTGCCGCCGCCGCCCTCGCCGCCGCCATGGTCGGGGCGGGTCCAGCTCTTGCGCTCGAACCGGCCGGGGGGCAGGTCGGCGTGGGTGCCGGTCAGCTCGTCCTCCAGTGCCTCGAAGGTGGCGCAGATGCGGTCGCGCAGCTCCCGGAACCAGGATGCGGCGCGGGCCTTGCGGTCTTCGATGATGCTGGAGTCGGCGTTTGCTTCGGCGGTCATGGCGTTTCCTGTCCGGCGGTTTGCCGCGTCTCTTGTGCGGCGGTCTGCCGCAGGGCTTCACCCAACACCATCGCCGCGCTGACCGCAACGTTCAAGGAGCGGGCGGGCGGCACCATCGGGATCACCAGCCGGGCGTCGGCGGCGTCATGCACCTCGTCGGGCACGCCTGCGCTCTCGCGGCCGACCAGGATGCGGTCGCCGGGGGCGAAGCGGAAATCGGTGTAGGGGATCGCCGCCCGCGTGGTCAGCAGCACCAGCCGCCCGGTCTGCGGCGCCGCGCGGTAGGCGGCCCAGGAGCTGTGCCGGGTCCAGTCGAGATGGTCCAGGTAATCCATCCCGGCGCGGCGCAGCCGGCGGTCGTCCAGCACGAATCCGCAGGGCTCGATCAGGTCGAGCGCCACCCCCAGCCCGGCTGCGAGTCGCATCAGTGTGCCGGCATTCTGTGGAATGTCGGGTTCGAACAGAACAAGGCGCAACGCGGGCCTTGCCTCGAAGTGTTTGTTTTGCATACAAATAGTCCAGCCCCGACACACGCGACAAATTGTCTCCCGGCCAAGGACTTTTCAAGATGTCGACGCGACGGTATACCGCAGCGCAGAAGCTGGAGATACCCACTCCGGACCGATGCGGCATGCCTGAGGGTTTTTCCTTCGGCGGGCGGGCTTGCCGTGTCATGCATAAAAATGGTCCATCGGTCGTCCGGCGCGGGCAAAGGGCGTCGGGCATGCCTTGAGGAGAAACAGGCTTATGGCTCAGACCACGCATCCGCCCGGGACGGGTGGCCACGCGGCCTCCAGCGGCGAGGGGGGTTCCCGCCGCGATTTTCTGTATCTTGCCACCGGTGCGGTCGGCGTCGTCGGGGCGGCCTCGGCGGCTTGGCCCTTCATCGACAGCCTGAATCCGGCGGCCGACACCCTGGCGCTTGCCTCCATCGACGTTGATCTGGCTCCGGTTGCCGCGGGGCAGGCGATCACGGTCACCTGGCGCGGAAAGCCTGTCTTTGTCCGCCACCGCACTGCCGAGGAGATCGAGGCCGCCAAGCAGGTCAACCTGGGCGACCTGCGCGATCCCGCCGCCGACGATGCCCGTGTGCAGAAGCCGGAATGGCTGATCGTCATCGGCATCTGCACGCATCTGGGCTGCGTGCCGCTCGGCCAGAAGGTCACCGATCCGCGCGGCGAGTATGGCGGGTGGTTCTGCCCCTGCCACGGCTCGCACTACGACACCGCTGGGCGCATCCGCAAGGGCCCGGCCCCCGCAAACCTTGTCCTTCCGACGTACGCCTTCACGGGCGATACCAAGATCCGGCTCGGTTAAGCGGCCCAACGGTTCTGGAGACCCCGAGATGGCTCAGGTTCAAGCCACCAAGTTCAAGAATCCGGTCGTGAACTGGATCGACAGCCGCCTGCCGATCTTCACGATGCTGGATCACGAGTACAACCACTACCCGATGCCGCGGAACGTCAACTATCTGTGGGCGTTCGGTGCCATCGCCGGCATCATGCTGGTGATCATGATCGCCACGGGCCTGTTCCTGGCGATGCAGTACTCGTCCCACACCTCGCTGGCCTTCGATTCGGTCGAGCGCATCATGCGCGACGTGAATTACGGCTGGCTGATCCGCTACGTGCACGCCAACGGCGCGTCGATGTTCTTCATCGCCGTCTACATCCACATGTTCCGCGGCCTCTATTACGGCTCCTACAAGGCCCCGCGCGAAATCCTGTGGATCCTGGGCGTCATCATCTTCCTCGTCATGATGGGCACCGCCTTCATGGGCTACGTGCTGCCCTGGGGCCAGATGAGCTTCTGGGGCGCCACCGTCATCACGAACCTGTTCTCGGCCTTCCCGATCGTCGGCGACCCGATCGTGACCCTGCTGTGGGGCGGCTTCTCGGTCGACAACCCGACGCTGAACCGCTTCTTCGCGCTGCACTTCCTGCTGCCCTTCGTGCTGCTGGGTCTGGTGATCCTGCACACGGCGGCGCTGCATGTCTGCGGCTCGAACAACCCGCTGGGCATCGACCCGAAGGGCCCGCAGGACACCGTCCCGTTCAACCCCTACGTCACGGTCAAGGACGGCTTCGCCGTGGTGATCTTCCTGATCATCTACGCGGCGTTCGTGTTCTTCATGCCGAACTACATGGGCCATCCGGACAACTACATCCCGGCCAACCCGCTGGTGACCCCGGCGCACATCGTGCCGGAATGGTACTTCCTGCCCTTCTACGCCATGCTGCGCGCGATCCCGGACAAGCTGGGCGGCGTGCTGGCGATGTTCGGCTCGATCGCGCTGCTGGCCTTCCTGCCGTGGCTCGACCGTTCCAAGGTCCGCAGCTGCAAGTTCCGGCCGATCTACCGCCAGTTCTTCTGGATCCTGGCGCTCGACGCGCTGGTTCTCGGCTATGCCGGCGCCATGCCGGCCGAAGGCGCCTGGCTGATCATCGCCCGTATCGGCACCGCCTACTACTTCTTCCACTTCCTGGTCCTGCTGCCGGTGCTGGGCAAGCTGGAACGGCCGAGTCCGCTCCCCAACAGCATCGCCGAGTCCGTTCTGAAGGGCGGGGGCGGCATCGCCGCCGGCGCCCATGCCAAGCCGATGGAGAAGGCCTGATGCGCGCGTTGAAGACTGCTATCCTCTCGGCGGCGCTGGCTCTGGGCATCGCCGGGGCCGCGCAGGCCGCGGAAGGCGTGCACATCCCCAAGCAGAACTGGCCGCACAGCGGCATCTTCGGGACCATCGACAAGGCGTCGGCCCAACGTGGCTTCCAGATCTACAAGGAAGTCTGCGCCGCCTGCCACTCCATGCGCCTGGTCCCGATCCGCACCCTGGCCGGCATCGGCTTCAGCGAGGACGAGCTGAAGGCGATCGCCGCCGGCTATGAGGTGCAGGCCGGCCCGAACGACGCGGGCGAGATGTTCATGCGTCCGGCCGTCCCGGCCGACCGCTTCCCATCGCCCTTCGCCAACGACCAAGCGGCGCGTGCGTCGAACAACGGCGCCCTGCCGCCGGACCTGTCGCTGATGGCCAAGGCCCGCGTCGGCGGCGAGGATTACCTCTATGCCTTCCTGACCGGCTTCGAGGAGCCGCCGGCCGACGTCAAGCTGATGGACGGCATGAACTACAACAAGGTGTTCCCCGGCCATCAGGTCGGCATGCCGAACATTCTCCAGCCGGACGGCGTCACCTTCGCCGATGGCACCAAGGCGACGGTGGAGCAGCAGGCGCACGACGTGGCGACCTTCCTGACCTTCGCCGCGGAACCGCACCTGGATGCCCGCAAGCAGATGGGCGTCAAGGTCATACTGTTCCTCCTTGTGCTGGCCGGCCTGATGTATGCCACCAAGCGCAAGCTGTGGAGCACGCTGCACTGAGCCCGACGGTTCGGTGAGGCAATTCGGACCTGGACAGGGCGCCCCTTCGGGCGCCCTGTTTCTTTTGGAGAACGGGTCGTCCGGGCGGCGGACTTATTGCGGAGAAGACGGATGGTGGACAAGCTGATCGACGAGATCGTCGATTTCTGGTTCGACGAGGCGATGAAGCCCTATTGGTTCCGCAAATCGGCAAGCTTCGACCGGGCGGTCGCCGACACGCTGGGCCCCCATCACGAGGCGGCGGCCCGCGGCGACTACGACCACTGGATGGAGGATGTCGATGGCTGCATCGCGCTGTGCGTCCTGCTCGATCAGGTGCCGCGCAACATGTTCCGCGACGATCCGCGCGCCTACGCCACCGATGCCAAGGCGCGGGGCGTGAGCGACCATGCCGTCGCCAACGGCTTCGATCTGGAATGCACCACGGACGAGAGGATCTTCCTCTACCTGCCCTATGAGCATCACGAGGACCTCGCGAGCCAGGAGCGGTCGGTCGCGCTGTTCACCGAACGGGTGGGCGATGAGACGACGGTCCACTACGCCCTGCGTCATCGCGAGATCATTCAGCGCTTCGGCCGTTTCCCCCACCGCAACGCCGTCCTCGGCCGCCCCAGCACGCCGGAGGAGGAGGCCTTCCTGAAAGAGCCGGGGTCTTCCTTCTAGACCGGCAACGGCGCCAGCCAGCGTTCCAGCGCGCCGAGCAGGTCGGCGCGGCGGACCGGCTTGGTCAGGTAGTCGTTCATCCCGGCGGCGAGGCAGCGGACGCGGTCCTCCGGCTGGGCGTTGGCGGTGACGGCGATGATCGGGATGCGGGCGCGCTCGTCGCCCAGCGAGCGGATGGTGGTCGTGGCCGTCACCCCGTCCATGTCCGGCATGGCGACGTCCATCAGCACCGCTTCGGGCGGCACCGGCGCCTGGGCGACGGCCTCCACGGCCTCCGCCCCGCCGGTGGCGGTCTCGACGGAGAAGCCGGCCTTGACGAGCAGCCCCGCCACCACCATCCGGTTGGTCGCGCTGTCGTCCACCACCAGCAGCCGGCCGCCGCGCGACCGTGCCCAGCTCATCAGCACCTCGCCGTCGGTGGTGCGCGACGGCAGGGCGACCGGCATGTCCAGCGTAACCCTCCGCAGGCCGTCCGCCCCATCCTGCACGGCGATCTGTGCCCCCATCGTCGCCAGCAGCCGGCGGGTGAGTTCCTGGTGGAAGCCGGTCGGACCCTGGGTTTCGAAGCGGCCGGCCAGTTCAGCCCGCAGGATCACCCGTTCTTCCGCCACCGGCATGGCGGATAGGCGGACTTCCAGCCTGCCGGAGCCCGGCGGCGCATTGGCGATGGCGCTCGCCGCGAGCGCGGTGCAGAGCGCGCCTGCGGTCTCGGCATCGCCGACCAGCCGCGGCGGCGTGCCGGTCAGCACATTGACCGCCAGCGCGACCTCGCGCGCCTGGGCCAGCGCCGCGGTCGATACCGACAGCATGCGGGCCAGCGCTTCCGGGGCGAAGGCCGTCACCCTCCCGCCGGGAGAGTGATGCAGATTGTCACCGTCCATGACCCGCCATTGGCAAAATGCAACGCAGCTTGCAGAGATCGGGGCCGGAATCGCCCGTGGGCACAGCTTTTCCGATCTTGCGACCCGTTCTCAGCAAGCGGTGGGCCAAATGGCCTCCTCCTCCGGTAGTCCGATCAGCGCGGCGGGACGTCCGGCGGGTTGAAGAGGTAGGGGACGAAGCTGCGGTGGTGCTCGTTCACCCGCAGCTCGCTGCCGATCGGCGGGAAGGCGCGCTGCTGGCAGTCGGTGCGCTCGCATAGGCGGCAGTTCACGCCGATCGGCACCGCCGCCTTCATGTCGGTGATGTCGATGCCCGCCGCATAGACCAGTTCCGGCGCGTGGCTGGCCTCGCAGCCCAGCCCGACGGCGAACTGGCGTGACGGCTTCAGATAGGCGCCGCCACGCTTGGTCACGGTGCGGGCGATGCTGATGTAAGTGGTTCGGTCGGGCATCTGGGCGAACTGCACCAGGATCTTGCCGGGCTGGGCGAAGGCCTCGTGCACGTTCCACAGCGGGCAGGCGCCGCCGAAGCGGGCGAAGTGGAAGCGGGTGGCGGAATGGCGCTTGGTGATGTTGCCGGCCATGTCGACCCGCACGAAATAGAAGGGCAGGCCGCGGGCACCCGGCCGCTGCAGGGTGGAAAGCCGGTGGCAGACCTGCTCGAAACTGGCGGAGAAGCGGCTCTGCAACTGCTCGACATCGTGGCGCAGGGTACGGGCCTGCGCGGCGAAGGCGCGGTAGGGCATGACCAGCGCGCCGGCAAAATAGTTGGCGAGCCCGACCCGGCAGATCGACCGCGCATCCTCGCTGGAGAACTTGGCCTGATCCACCAGTTCGTCGATCTGGTCGCCGAATTCCAGCAGCGCGATCTGGTTCGCCATGTGAAAGGCGCGGCTGGAGCTGGTCAGCAGGGCTGACAGGCGCAGCGTGCCGGTGGAGGCGTCGTAGCTGCGCATGGCGGTCTCCCCCGCCTCGTCGGCGACCATCTTCACCCGCACGTCGTGGCGGCGCTTCAGATAGGCGGCGAGTTCGTTCAGCAGCGACCCGGAATGGATTTTCTCGGTGTCCCACAGCCGTTCCGCCGCCTCGTCCAGCGGGCCGATGTAGTTGTTGCAGTAGTGGAAATAGTCTCGAACCTCCTCGTACGGGAACTGCGGGCCGGCGAAGCTGTCGCCCTCTTGACTGCTGGGTTCGCGATTGGACAGGCTGTCGGCCAGCGACTGCACCCGCTCGTGCAGCTTCTGGTAGGCTTGATGCAGGCTGAGCACCCGGCGGGCCAGTTCCGGACTGGATCCCACCACGCTGCGCAGTTCGCCCGCGGTCAGCGGCGCCCCGGCGAAGAGCGGATCGGCCAGCGCCTCGCGCAGGTCGGAGACCAGCCGGCTGTCCTCATCCTCCAGAAAGGCGGACAGTTCCAGCTCGAAGGTGGCGGCGATCCGCATCAGCACCGGCAGGGTCAGCGGGCGCTGATTGTTCTCCAACTGGTTGAGATAGCTGGGGGAAAGCTCCAGCGTCTTGGCCAGCGACGCCTGGGTCAGACCGCGCTGTTCGCGCAGGCGGCGCAGCTTGTAGCCAAGGAATAGCTTCTTTTGCATACGTATAAAATCCCGCCCGCGGGACGGCCTTGGAAATCCGCCGTTCTTCGCAATCTTAGCAATCACAAAGCCACATTTGCAAAGGGCTTCGCAACTTCGCACGTTTTTGCAAAGAGGCTGTTTGAAGCGCTGCGAAGTTTGTGAATAATCCGCGGCGTTCCGGTGAATGATTGCGTCGCTCGACGCCGGGGCGGGGACCGTCACTGCGACGCCAAAGATATGGGAACGCCCGATGCAAGACATTCTGGCCAAGTTGGAGTCCAAGCGCGCCGCGGCGCGGCTGGGCGGCGGTGAGAAGCGCATCGCCGGCCAGCACGCCAAAGGCAAGCTGACCGCGCGCGAGCGGATCGAGCTGTTCCTCGACGAAGGGTCGTTCGAGGAGTTCGACATGTTCGTCGAACACCGCTGCATCGACTTCGGCATGGAAAACCAGAAGGTCCCGGGCGACGGCGTGGTGACCGGCCACGGCACCGTCAACGGCCGCCTCGTCTTCGTCTTCAGCCAGGACTTCACGGTCTTCGGCGGCGCGCTGTCGGAGGCGCATGCCGAGAAGATCTGCAAGATCATGGACCAGGCGCTGAAGGTCGGCGCACCGGTGATCGGGCTCAACGATTCGGGCGGCGCCCGCATCCAGGAGGGTGTCGCCTCGCTGGGCGGCTATGCCGAGGTGTTCCAGCGCAACGTCGACGCGTCGGGCGTCATCCCGCAGATCTCGCTGATCATGGGGCCGTGCGCCGGCGGTGCGGTCTATTCGCCGGCCATGACCGACTTCATCTTCATGGTGAAGGACAGCTCCTACATGTTCGTCACCGGCCCCGACGTGGTGAAGACCGTCACCCATGAGGTCGTGACCGCGGAAGAGCTGGGCGGCGCCGTCACCCACTCCACCAAGTCGGGCGTGGCCGATCTGGCCTTCGAGAACGATGTCGAGGCCCTGCTGCAGCTGCGCCGCTTCGTCGACTTCCTGCCGTCTTCGAACCGTGAGAAGGCGCCGGTCCGCCCCTGCGCCGATCCGCTCGACCGCGAGGACTTCTCGCTCGACACGCTGGTGCCGGAGAACCCGAACAAGCCCTACGACATGAAGGAGCTGATCCTCAAGATCGTGGACGAGGGCGACTTCTTCGAACTGCAGCCGGAATACGCCAAGAACATCATCATCGGCTTCGCCCGCATGAACGGCTCCACGGTCGGCATCGTCGCAAACCAGCCGATGGTGCTGGCTGGCTGCCTGGACATCGACAGTTCCAAGAAGGCCGCGCGCTTCGTGCGCTTCTGCGACGCCTTCGAAATCCCGATCCTGACCCTGGTCGACGTCCCCGGCTTCATGCCCGGCACCAGCCAGGAGTATGGCGGCATCATCAAGCACGGCGCCAAGCTGCTGTACGCGTACGCCGAGGCCACCGTGCCGAAGGTGACGGTCATCACCCGCAAGGCGTACGGCGGCGCGTACGACGTGATGTCGTCCAAGCATCTGCGCGGCGACGTGAACTATGCGTGGCCGTCCGCGGAAATCGCGGTGATGGGTGCGAAGGGTGCGGTGGAGATCATCTTCCGCAGCGACATCGGCGACGCCGAGAAAATCGAGGCGCGTACGGAAGAGTACAAGCAGAAGTTCGCCAATCCCTTCGTCGCCGCGTCGCGCGGTTACATCGACGACGTCATCATGCCGCACGGCACCCGCCGCCGCATCACGAAGGCGCTGTCCATGCTCAAGAACAAGCAGCTCCAGAACCCCTGGCGCAAGCACGACAACATTCCGCTGTGAGGGCCGGCAGCATGTTCGAGAAGATCCTCATCGCCAACCGTGGCGAGATCGCCTGCCGCGTCATCCGCACGGCACGCCGCATGGGCATCAAGACCGTTGCGGTCTATTCCGACGCCGACAAGAACGCGCTCCATGTCGAGATGGCCGACGAGGCCGTCCACATCGGCGCCGCCCCGTCCGCCCAGAGCTATCTGCTGGTCGACCGCATCGTCGAGGCCTGCAGGAAGACCGGCGCCCAGGCCGTCCATCCCGGCTACGGCTTCCTGTCGGAGAAGCGCGAATTCCAGGAGGCGCTTGCGGCCGCCGGCATCGCTTTCATCGGTCCGGACGCCCATGCCATCCAGGCGATGGGCGACAAGATCGAGTCCAAGAAGCTGGCGAAGGAAGCCGGCGTCTCCACCGTTCCCGGCTATCTCGGCGTCATCGCCGACGATGAAGAGGCGGTGATGATCGCCCGCGACATCGGCTATCCGGTGATGATCAAGGCGTCGGCCGGCGGCGGCGGCAAGGGCATGCGCGTGGCGTGGAACGACGAGGAGGCGCGCGAGGGCTTCCGCTCGGCCACCAACGAGGCGCGCTCCAGCTTCGCCGACGACCGCGTCTTCGTTGAGAAGTACATCCAGCAGCCGCGCCACATCGAAATCCAGCTGCTGGCCGATGGGCAGGGCACCTGCCTGTACCTGCACGAGCGCGAATGCTCGATCCAGCGTCGCCACCAGAAGGTCATCGAGGAGGCGCCGAGCCCGTTCCTCGACGCCGCCACCCGCAAGGCGATGGGCGAGCAGGCGGTGGCTCTGGCCAACGCGGTGCAGTACAAGTCGGCCGGAACGGTGGAGTTCATCGTCGATGCCGAGCGCAACTTCTACTTCCTGGAGATGAACACCCGCCTCCAGGTCGAACACCCGGTTACCGAGCTGATCACCGGCCTCGACCTCGTCGAGCTGATGATCCGCGTCGCCGCCGGCGAGAAGCTGACGCTCCGTCAGGAGGACGTGCAGCTGAACGGCTGGGCCGTCGAGGCGCGCGTCTACGCGGAGGATCCCTTCCGCAACTTCCTGCCCTCCACCGGCCGTCTCACCCACTACCGGCCGCCGGCCGCCGACCCGCATGTCCGCGTCGACACCGGCGTGTTCGAGGGCGGCGAGATCTCGATGTACTACGATCCGATGATCGCCAAGCTCTGCACCTGGGGCTCGACGCGCGACGCGGCGATCGCCGGCATGCGCGAGGCGCTGGACCAGTATTACATCCGCGGCGTCAGCCACAACATCCCGTTCCTGGCCTCGCTGATGGCGAACCAGCGCTTTGTCGACGGGCGGCTGACCACCAACTTCATCGCCGAGGAATATCCGACCGGCTTCCACGCTTCGGACCTGCCGCCGGAAGACCCGGCGGTGCTGATCGCGGTGGCCGCGGTGATCCACCGCAGCCTGAACGACCGGGACATCCAGATCTCGGGCAAGATGGCCGGCAACAAGGCCAAGGTGCGCGACGACTGGGTTGTGGTGCTGGACGGCACCCAGCATCCGGTGCACCTGCACCCGGCTGGCGGCAGCCCGCAGCGTATCGGCTATACGGTGGACATCGCCGGCAGGCATCACACGGTGTGGAGCGACTGGCAAATCGGCGAGCCGCTGTTCCGCGGCACGGTGAATGGCGACCATGTCTGCGTCCAGGTCGACCGCGTCGGCATCGGCTATCGCCTGCACCACAGCGGGTCGCAGGCCATCGTCAAGGTGTTGACCCCGAAGGCGGCGACGCTCGACGCCCTGATGCCGGTCAAGGTGCCGCCGGACATGTCGAAGTTCCTGCTGTCGCCGATGCCGGGCCTGCTGGTGTCGCTGGCGGTGACGGAAGGCCAGGAGGTCAAGGCCGGCGAGGTGCTGGCCGTGGTCGAGGCCATGAAGATGGAAAACATTCTGCGCGCCGCGCAGGACGGAACGGTCGCGAAAATCCACGCAGCCCCGGGCAGCAGCCTGGCGGTCGATCAGAAGATCGTGGAATTCGCGTAACCGTATAATAAGAAGAACAGTACCGAGAGGAAGCGTACCCCCTTGCTCCCCTTCCAGCGGTTCATCCGACCGTTGGAAGGGGATGCATCGGGAGTAAAGCACTGCCAACATTACCTGCGCCATAAGAAGCCCTCAGGAGGCGTCGATGACCGAGTTCCCGAAGAAGACCCTTGCCGATTGGGACAAGCTGGCCGCCAAGGATCTCGGCGCCGACGGCGATATCGCCAAGCTGACCTGGAAGACCCCGGAAGGGCTGGACGTCAAAGCGCTCTACACCGCCGCCGACCTGGAAGGGCTGGAACTGGACACGCTGCCCGGCTTCCCGCCCTTCACCCGCGGCCCGCGCGCCACGATGTACGCGGTGAAGCCCTGGACCATCCGGCAGTACGCCGGCTTCTCCACCGCGGAGGAGTCGAACGCCTTCTATAAGGCCAACCTCAAGGCCGGCCAGATGGGCCTGTCGGTGGCCTTCGACCTCGCCACCCACCGCGGCTATGACAGCGACCATCCCCGCGTCGTCGGCGATGTCGGCAAGGCCGGCGTGGCCATCGACAGCGTCGAGGACATGAAGGTTCTGTTCGCCGACATCCCGCTCGACAAGATGTCGGTGTCGATGACGATGAACGGCGCGGTGCTGCCGATCCTGGCCGGCTACATCGTCGCGGCGGAGGAGCAGGGCGTTTCCCAGGACAAGCTGAGCGGGACCATCCAGAACGACATCCTCAAGGAGTTCATGGTCCGCAACACCTACATCTACCCGCCCGAACCCTCGATGCGGATCATCGCCGACATCATCGAGTACACCTCCCAGCACATGCCGAAGTTCAACTCGATCTCGATCTCCGGCTACCACATGCAGGAGGCAGGGGCGACCGCGGTGCAGGAGCTGGCCTTCACCATCGCCGATGGTCTGGAATATGTGCGGGCGGCGATGTCCAAGGGCCTGCCGGTCGACAAGTTCGCGCCGCGCCTGTCCTTCTTCTTCTCCATCGGCATGAATTTCTTCATGGAGATCGCCAAGCTGCGCGCCGCGCGCCTGCTGTGGTCGTCCCTGATGCAGGAGAAGTTCCAGCCAAAGGACGCTCGCTCGCTGGCGCTGCGCACCCACTGCCAGACCTCCGGTGTCTCGCTGACCGAGCAGGACCCCTACAACAACGTCATCCGCACCACCATCGAGGCGATGGCCGCGGTGCTGGGCGGCACCCAGTCGCTGCACACCAACGCCTTCGACGAGGCGCTGGGCCTGCCGACCAAATTCTCCGCCCGCATCGCCCGCAACACCCAGCTGATCATCGCCGAGGAAGCCGGCGTCACCAAGGTGGTCGATCCGCTCGGCGGCTCCTTCTACATCGAGCATCTGACCCATAGCCTCGCCAACGCCGCGCTGGAGCTGATCGGCCGCGTCGAGGAGATGGGCGGCATGACCAAGGCGGTCGAGAGCGGCATGCCGAAGCTGCTGATCGAGGAGGCCGCCGCCCGCCGTCAGGCCGCCATCGACCGCGGCGAGGAGGTGATCGTCGGCGTCAACAAGTACCGTCCGGAGAACCCCGAGGGGGTGGACGTGCTGGACATCGACAACACCGCCGTCCGCGAGGCGCAGATCGCCCGCCTCAAGCAGATTCGCGCCAGCCGTGACGAGGCCAAGTGCCAGGAGGCGCTGGCGGCGCTGACCAAGGCGGCCACCGAGAAGACCGGCAACCTGCTGGCCCTGTCGGTGGAGGCCACCCGCGCCCGCGCCACCGTCGGCGAGATCTCCGACGCGCTGGAAAAGGCCTTCACCCGCCATGTCGCCGTCATCCGTTCGGTGTCGGGCGTCTATGGCTCGGCCTATGAGGGCGACGAAGGCTTCAAGAAGATCCAGGAGGAGGTGGCATCCTTCGCCGCCGAGGAAGGCCGCCGGCCGCGCATCCTGGTGGTGAAGATGGGCCAGGACGGCCACGACCGCGGCGCCAAGGTGATCGCCACCAGCTTCGCCGACATCGGCTTCGACGTCGACATCGGGCCGCTGTTCCAGACCCCGGACGAGGCGGCGCGGCAGGCGGTGGAGAACGACGTTCACGTCATCGGCGTGTCGTCCCAGGCCGCCGGCCACAAGACGCTGGTTCCGCAATTGATCGAGGAACTGCGCAAACAGGGCGCCGGCGACATCCTGGTGGTGTGCGGCGGCGTGATCCCGCCGCAGGACTACGACTTCCTCTACAAGGCGGGGGCCGCGGCGATCTACGGGCCGGGCACCAACATTCCGAAGGCGGCGTCGGACATCCTGGGCATCCTGCGCAAGCAGAAGGCAGCGGCTTGATCGACGAAAGCGGGAAGAGCGAAGACTCTTCCCGCTCCTGTTTCGGGCTGCCCTGAACTGGACAGGGTGGAGCAGCGGCACTATCCTTAGCTCAGTGACGCATGATCGGGAGCCGTTCGATGTCCAGGATCGATCCAGCGAAAAAGAATGAGCTGCCGGTCTCCGATGCGCTGGAAAATGCATCCCGTGTGTCGGCCGTTGAAGCTGAAAAGAAGAAATGGATGGAAGACAATCGGGCAGCTTTTGCTGCCTATGATGCATTGGTCGACAGGCTTGGCCTTTTTGGTGAAGAGTATCGGAATTTCGAATGAGATTTCTTGACGTTTGCCTTAATCCGGCGGCGCAGGGGAAGAAGAACCATCCCATTCCCTATTTTCTGATCGTTCAGGGTGATTATGTCGGCATCGACCGAACCCGTGTTGTGGTTCCCTTGATCCGGTCGTCCGAAGTTGAGACTCCAATTCCCAAGATCATGCCGTCGATCACGGTCGGCAACGAAGACTTCGTGGTTGTGACGCCGCAGATTGTCGCTTTGCCGGTTGCAAAAATTGGTGTCGTCATCGCCTCGGCTCTTCATGCTCAATCCGACATCCGCCGCGCCATCGATGTTCTGACAGGCGACTTTTGACGGTCACCTCCGAAACCGACCTTTACGCGCCCGTCAAAGCCTTCCTCGAAGCCCAGGGCTATGACGTGAAGGCGGAGATTCACGGCTGCGATCTCGTCGCCACGCGCGGGGGCGAGCCGCCGGTGATCGTCGAGTTGAAGAAGCGCTTCACGCTCGACCTCGTGCTGCAGGGGGTGGACCGGCTGGCGATCAGCGACAGCGTCTATCTTGCCGTGCCGCAGCCGGGGCGCAAGGCGACCGGGCCGTCGCCGCTGGACAGCGATGTGAAGAAGCTCTGCCGCCGGCTGGGGCTAGGCCTGCTGATGGTCGATCCGGGCCTGGCGGAGGGGCAACGCGTCGCCGTGCTGCTCGATCCGGTTCCCTACACACCGCGCAAGGACAAGAAGCGTGCTCACCGGCTGCTGGGCGAGCATGCCCGCCGGGTCGGCGATCCCAACCGCGGCGGCTCTACGCGGGTGTCCATCGTCACCGCCTACCGCCAGGACGCGCTGCGCATCGCACGCATGCTGCGCGACGGGCCGCTGACCGTGGCGGCGCTGCGCAAGGCGGGGGCGCCGAAGGATGTCGGGCCGATGCTGCTGCGCAATGTCTATGGCTGGTTCGAACGGGTGGGGCGCGGCACCTACGGGCTGACCCCGGCGGGCGTGCAGGGGGTGGAGGCATTCGCCCATGCGCTGGCGGAGGGGTGACACCCCACGCCGCCAAGCCTATGATTTGGTGCTGCCAATCCACAATCACATAGGCTGGAGCCCGCTTTGTCGGACTACATCAGCAATCTCGTCGTCTTCTTCGTCGTCGTCGATCCGCCCGGGCTGGTGCCGCTGTTCATCGCGCTGACCCGAGGATTCGAAGACCGCCACAAGCGCATCATCGCCCTGCGCGGCACCGCCATCGCCTTCGTGGTGCTGGTCTTCTTCGCCTATTTCGGCAAGGTGGTGCTGCAGACCCTGTCCATCGAGATGCCGGCCTTCCGCATCGCCGGCGGGGCGCTGCTGTTCTGGATCGCCTTCGAGATGCTGTTCGCCAAGCGCTCCGAACGGAAGGAGCGCGACACCGGCGAAGCGTTGACCGATGAAGACGCCCACGACATCGCCGTCTTCCCGCTGGCGGTGCCGCTGATCGCCGGGCCGGGCGCCATCACCTCCATCCTGCTGCTGATGGACCGCACCGGCGGCACGGTGGCGGGACAGGTCAGTGTGCTGGGCGCGGCGGCGACGGTGATCGGTGGGGTGACGCTGATCCTGCTGGGCGCCGACCGGGTCGGGCGGCTGCTGGGCCGCACGGTGATCCACACGGTCAGCCGGGTGCTGGGCATCGTGCTGGCGGCGCTGGCGGCGCAGACGGTGATTTCCGGAATCACGGCGGTTTATCCGCCCCACTGACGGGCACTCCCCGATCGTTCCGGTCCAATCACTCCGTATGTCCCGCCGATCCCTTGTGCTGTCGGGTTTAAGCCTGAAAGACTAGTCCCCTTTCCACGGCAGTCGCTCACTCTACATGGCCTCCTGACACAGCGGCGCCGGGCATCGGCCCAGC
Organism: Azospirillum sp. B21; assembly: GCF_008364825.1. Lineage (GTDB taxonomy): Bacteria > Pseudomonadota > Alphaproteobacteria > Azospirillales > Azospirillaceae > Azospirillum. Next base: position 73,232 of record NZ_VTTO01000014.1, on the reverse strand, counting down.
GTGAGCGTTTCCACGCGCCCAACAAAAGAGGCGGCGGCCATGGAACTCGATCCATTGATCCTGTCGCGGATTCAGTTCGCGTTCACGATCTCTTTCCACATCCTGTTTCCCAGTTTCACCGTGGGGCTCGCCTGCTGGATCGCGCTGCTGGAAGCGCTTTGGGTCGGCACCGGCAAGGGCATCTATCGCAGCCTGTCGGAATTCTGGACGCGAATCTTCGCGTTGTCCTTCGGCCTGGGCGTGGTGTCCGGCATCGTGATGTCCTATCAGTTCGGCACGAACTGGAGCCGCTGGTCCGACACGGTGGGCAACGTCCTGGGCCCGCTGATCCAGTACGAGGTGGTGACTGCCTTCTTCCTCGAGGCCGCCTTCCTGGGCATCATGCTGTTCGGGCGCGACCGGGTGCCGCGCGGCATCCACCTGATGGCCGCCTGCCTCGTGGCGCTTGGCACGCTGCTGTCCTCCTTCTGGATCCTGTCGGCCAACAGCTGGATGCACACGCCGGCCGGCTTCGAGATCCGGGACGGCCGCTATTTCGTCACCGACTGGTGGCAGGTGGTGTTCAACCCGTCCTTCCCCTATCGCCTTGCCCATATGGTGACGGCGATGTTCCTGACGACCAGCTTCGTTGTCGCCGGGATCAGCGCCTTCTATCTGCTGACGCGCCGCCATTTCGATCATGCGAAGCTGGGGCTGAGCATGGCGCTGGCGCTGATCACCGTGCTGGCGCCGCTGCAGATCTTCTTAGGGGACGAGCATGGGCTGAACACGCTGGAACATCAGCCGGCCAAGATCGCGGCGATGGAAGGCAATTGGGAGGGCGGACCACGCGCGCCGCTGATCCTGTTCGGCATTCCCGACGTGGAGAAGGAGACCAACCACTGGGAGGTCGGCATCCCGGCGCTGTCCAGCCTGATCCTGACCCACGACTTCGACGGCAGCGTCCCCGGCCTGAAACAGTTCCCGGTGGACGAGCGGCCCGACCCGCGCATCATCTTCTGGACCTTCCGGCTGATGGTCGGCATCGGCTTCCTGATGCTGGCGGTGGCGGTGGTGCATCTGGTGCTGCGCTTCCGCGGGCGGCTGTACGGCAGCGACTGGTTCTTCCGCGTGCTGGTCGGCTGCATGCCCATCGGCTTCATCGCCATCCTGGCCGGCTGGTTCACCACCGAGATCGGGCGCCAGCCCTGGGTCGTCTACGGCCATATGCGCACGGCCGATGCGGTCACGCCGTCGCTGACGACGGAAGCGGCGCTGATCTCGCTGCTGTCCTTCGTCGTCGCCTACGCCATCATCTACGGCGCCGGCACCTATTACCTGATCCGCCTGCTGCGGATCGGCCCGACGCATGTCCATGACGCCAAGCAGCCGCCGGAGGCGCAACGGCCCAAACGGCCGCTGTCCGCCACCGACCAGTCCATCGAACCAGCGGAGTGACCCCCATGCAGGAAATAGCGGAAGGAAGCCTGCTGACCCTGATCTGGGTCGGGATCGTCGGCTTTGCGGTGTTCATGTATGTGCTGATGGACGGCTTCGACCTCGGCATCGGCATCCTGTACCCGTTCGCACCGACTGAGGAGGACCGCGACACCATGATGAACACGGTGGCGCCGGTCTGGGACTTCAACGAGACCTGGCTGATCCTGGGCGGGGCGGGGCTGTTCGCGGCCTTTCCCATCGCCTATGCCGTGGTTCTGCCGGCGATGTACATCCCGCTGCTGGTCATGCTGATCGCGCTGATCTTCCGCGGGGTGGCGTTCGAATTCCGCTTCAAGGCGCGGGCGGGCCGGCATTGGTGGAACCGCTCCTTCTTCTTCGGATCGCTGCTGGCGACCTTCGCGCAGGGGGTCATCCTGGGCTCCTTCATCCAGGGCATTCCGGTGGAGGGGCGGCAGTTCGTCGGCGGCATGCTGCACTGGCTCTCCCCCTTCGCGCTGTTCTGCGGGGCGATGCTGGTGGTGGGTTATGCGCTGCTGGGGGCGACGTGGCTGATCTGGCGGACCATCGGGCCGCTGCAGGACTGGTGCTATCGCATGGCGCGGGGGCTGATGCTGGTGGTGCTGGCGGGGGTCGCGGTGGTCAGCCTGTGGACGCCCTTCCTGCTGCCGCAGATCGCCGAGCGCTGGTTCTCCATGCCCAACATGATCTTCCTGTCGCCGGTGCCGATCGTCACCGCGGTGCTGGCCTTCGCCCTGTGGCGGGCCATCGACAACAGCCGGGAGGTGGCGCCCTTCGTGCTGTCGATGGCGCTGTTCGCCCTGTCCTATCTCGGCCTCGCCATCAGCCTGTGGCCGCACCTGATCCCCCCCGGCGTCACCGTGTGGGAGGCGGCCAGCCCGCCGGAGACGCAGGTCTTCCTGCTGGTCGGCATGGCCTTCCTGATCCCGTCGATCCTGGGCTACACCGCCTATTCCTATTGGGTGTTCCGTGGAAAGGTGACGGGCAGCTTCGGTTACCATTGAGCGGAGGAGGCGCCCCGTCCTAAAAACGGGCCGGATCTCGGGGCAAGTGAAAGGGTTGGGGCCATGGATATCGACATCAGCTTTGCCGAGGCGATGCTGCGCCGTGGCGCCGGCCTGCTGGAAACCGGACCGGATGAAGCGGGGACCGATCCCTTCGCGGTTCTGGCCCGGCTGCTGGCCGCCGCCGCCGCGACCGACGCGCCGCTGGTGGTGCTGAGCGAGGGTGGCAGCCATTCCACCCTGTTCGACGAGGCCGCCCGCCGTGCCGGGGACCCGCTGACCGCCCGGCTCGCCGGCCTCGCCGCCACCCGCCAGGGCGAGCGCGCCACGATGTACGAGTTCGACGGCACCGGGCCGCTGACCGGCAATCGCATCGTCGCCGCCCTGTTGCGGCCGGAGGAGCGGCCCGACCTGCTGCATGTCTACATCGCCGTCGGCCGGCTGCGCGGGGGAGAGGCGCAGATCACCGTGCCGCCGGCGCTTCTGCGGTTCGACGCCGCGGCGTTGGGCCAGACGCTGGGGCTGCTGGGCGATGCGGTGTCGCGCAGCGCGAACGCCGCCACCGCGGCGCTGGCCCACGCTGCCGCCGTGCTGCCGATGGAGGGTCATGAGCAGGGCGGCATGCCGGCGGCGCTGCTGGACCTCTACTGGCATGCGCTGACGCTGGCGTCGGTGCGGGCGGATGGCGGATTGGCGACGATGACGCCGGAGGGGAGTGCGTGAGGGGCAAGCCCCGCCTCCTTCGCAAATCATTTGAAACTCTTTCCCGCGCTGCCGATCTGGTGACAGAGTCGACGTCGGTGAAATACTGCGTCATATCGTCACCAGTTCATCGGGAGCAGCCATGCGCCAGCGCCTCCGCTTCTATCTCGGCGACGAGCTTCGGGAGATCGATGCGGTCGATCCCACCTTGACCGTGCTGGACTGGCTGCGGCTGTCGGAACGGCGGGTCGGCACCAAGGAAGGCTGTGCGGAAGGCGATTGCGGCGCCTGTACCGTGGTGGTCGGGCGGCTGGACGGCGATACGCTGCGCTATGAGGCGGTGAACGCCTGCATCCGCTTCCTCGCCACGCTGGACGGTTGCCGGCTGCTGACGGTGGAGCATCTGAAGGGACCGGACGGCGCGCTGCATCCGGTGCAGCAGGCGATGGTCGATTGCCACGGCTCGCAATGCGGATTCTGCACGCCGGGCTTCGTCATGTCGCTGCTGGCGCTGTACCTGAACGAGGAGCGGCCCGACGGGCAGCGGATCGACGACGCGCTGGCGGGAAACCTGTGCCGCTGCACCGGCTATGAGCCGATCGTCCGCGCCGCCCATGCCATGTACGGGATCGGTGAACGGGATGCTGACCGCTTCGCCGACCGCGAAGCGTGGGCGGAAAAGCTGACGGCCCTGCGGGACGAGGAAATCCTCAGCGTCGGAGCCGGCGGGCGCCGTTTCCTGGCGCCGGCCACCGTGCCGCAGCTGGCGCAGCTCCTGCTTGACAATCCCGGCGCCACCATCGTGGCGGGGGCGACGGATGTCGGGCTGTGGGTGACCAAGTTCCAGCGCGTGCTGGCCACCGTGATCTACACCGGCCGGGTCCGCGACCTGCGGCGGATCGTGGATCGCGGCGACGAGCTGGTGATCGGGGCCGGCGTGACCTACAGCGACGCAGCGGAGGGGATCGCGGCGCTCTATCCCGATTTCGGCGAGCTGATCCGCCGCATCGGGGCGGAGCAGGTGCGCAACATGGGCACCATCGGCGGCAACATCGCCAACGGCTCCCCCATCGGCGACTCCCCGCCGGCGCTGATCGCCTGCGGCGCCACCCTGCGGCTGCGGCGCGGCGGGGAGACGCGGGAGATGCCGCTGGAGGACTTCTTCATCGAATACGGCAAGCAGGACCGCCGCGAGGGCGAATTCGTCGAAGCGGTGATCCTGCCCAAACCGGTGGCGGGCATGCGGTTCCGTGCCTACAAGATCGCCAAGCGCTTCGACCAGGACATCTCCGCCGTCTGCGGCGCCTTCCGCCTGACGCTGGACGGCGAGGGGCGCGTCGCCGACATCCGGATCGCCTTCGGCGGTATGGCCGGCACGCCAAAACGCGCCGGCGCGGCCGAAGCGCTGCTGCTGGGCCGTCACTGGACCGAGGAAGTCGTGACCCAGGCGATGGACGCACTGGCCGGCGACTACGCGCCGCTGAGCGACTGGCGGGCCAGCGCGGGCTATCGCTCCATGGTGGCCGCAAATTTGCTGATGAAGCTGTATGTCGAGACCAGCGACCCGGCGGCGGACACCCGTCTGGTCGGCGACCGGAGGCTTGCACATGCCTGACGTCACGACCCCCATCGCCCCCGCCCCGGCCCGGATCGAGGGCGCCGTCCATGACTCCCGCCGGCATGAAAGCGCGCACAAGCATGTCAGCGGCGAGGCGGTCTATGTCGACGACATCGCCGAGCCGGCCGGGCTGCTGCACGTCTATCTGGGGCTGAGCAGCCGGGCGCATGCGCGCATCCGCTCCATCGACCTCTCGCCGGTGCGCCACGCGCCAGGCGTGGTGGCGGTCTTCACCGCCGGCGACGTGCCTGGGGTGAACGATATCGGCTGCATGGGCAAGCATGACGAGCCGCTGTTCGCCTCGACCCTGGTCGAGCATGTCGGGCAGCCCATCTTCGCCGTCGCCGCCGAAACCCGCGATCAGGCCCGCCGTGCCGCCAAGCTGGCGGTGGTCGAGTATGAGGATCTGCCGGCCGTCCTGACCATCGCCGCCGCCCGCGACGGCGAGCGGACGCTCGTCACCCCGCCGATGACACTTAGGATGGGCGACGCCGATGCGGCGCTGGCCGCGGCGCCGCACCGGGTGGAGGGGCGGCTCGCCATCGGCGGGCAGGAGCATTTCTACCTGGAAAGCCAGATCGCCATGGCGGTGCCCGGCGAGGACCAGGAGGTGCTGATCCATGTCTCCACCCAACACCCGACGGAGGTGCAGCACATCGTCGCCCATGTGCTGGACGTGCCGGATGCCGCGGTGACGGTGGAGGTGCGGCGGATGGGCGGCGGTTTCGGCGGCAAGGAGACGCAGTCGAACCTGTTCGCCGCCTGCACCGCCCTGGTCGCCAAGCGCACCGGCCGCGCCGCCAAGCTGCGCCCCGACCGCGACGACGATTTCCAGGTCACCGGCAAGCGCCACGATTTCGAGATCGACTATCGCGTCGGCTTCGACGATAGCGGGCTGATCCAGGGCGTCGACATGCTGTTTGCGGCACGAGCCGGCTATGCCGCGGATCTGTCGGGGCCGGTGACGGACCGTGCGCTGTTCCATGCCGACAACGGCTATTTCTATCCGGCGGCGCGGCTGGAATCGCTGCCGCTGAAGACCAACACGGTGTCCAACACGGCGTTCCGCGGCTTCGGCGGTCCGCAGGGTATGGTCGCGGCCGAACGTGTGATCGACGAGATCGCCTTCGCCCTGGGCAAGGACCCGCTGGAAATCCGCAAGCGGAACTTCTACGGCACCGATCCCGAGAGGGATGGCCGCAACCTGACGCCCTATCACCAGACCGTCACCGACAACATCCTGCCCGAACTGGTGGCGCAGTTGGAGGAAAGCAGCGGCTATTGGGCGCGCCGGGAGGAAATCCACGCTTTCAACGCCACCAGCCGCATCCTGCGCAAGGGGCTGGCGCTGACGCCGGTGAAGTTCGGCATCTCCTTCACCGCCAGCCATTACAACCAGGCCGGCGCTCTGGTCCATGTCTACACCGACGGCAGCATCCAGCTGAACCATGGCGGCATCGAGATGGGGCAGGGGCTCTACACCAAGGTCGCCCAGGTGGTGGCGGAGGAGTTCCAGGTCGATATCTCCACCATCCGGGCGACCGCCACCAGCACCGGAAAGGTGCCCAACACCTCCGCCACCGCGGCATCCTCCGGTTCCGACCTGAACGGCAAGGCGGCGCAGGCGGCGGCCCGCACCATCAGGGAGCGTTTGGTCGCCTTCGCGGCGGAGAAATGGGACGTGGCGCCGGACGCGGTGCGATTCGAGCGCAACCGGGTGCTGGTCGGCGATAGCGACATGAGCTTCGCGGAACTTGTGCGTGCAGCCTACATGGCGCGGGTGCAGCTGTCGGCCACCGGCTTTTACAAGACGCCGAAGATCCATTGGGACCGCGCGGCCGGGCGCGGCACGCCCTTCTATTACTTCGCCTATGGCGCCGCCTGCGCCGAGGTGACGGTGGACACGCTGACCGGCGAGTATGTGGTCGACCGGGTGGACATCCTGCACGATTGCGGCCGCTCGCTGAACCCCGCCATCGACAAGGGGCAGATCGAAGGCGGCTTCGTCCAGGGCATGGGCTGGTTGACCATGGAGGAACTGTGGTGGGACGGGCAGGGCCGCCTGCGGACGCATGCCCCCAGCACCTACAAAATCCCGGCTTGTTCGGACCGTCCGCGCATCTTCAATGTCGCGCTGCTGGAGAATGCGCCGAACCGCGAGGACACCATCTTCCGCTCCAAGGCGGTGGGCGAGCCGCCCTTCATGCTGGGCATGTCGGTGTTCCACGCCCTGTCCGACGCGGTGGCGAGCGTCGCTGGGCACCGGGTCTGTCCCAGGCTCGACGCGCCGGCCACGCCGGAGCGGGTGCTGAGCTGCATCGCGGCGTTGCGGGAGCGGGCGGCGGCTTCCCCCCGACAATGACCGCACTCTCCACTACCCTCTCCAACTGGCTGTACCATAACCGGCCCGCCATTCTCGTCACCGTCGCCGAGGCGCGTGGCTCCACCCCGCGGGAGGAGGGGGCCGGCATGCTGGTGGGGCGGGAGGCCTGCGCCGGAACGGTCGGCGGCGGTCGGCTGGAATGGACCGCCATCGCCACCGCGCGTCGGATGCTGGAGGACGGCACCGCCGCCGAGACGCTCGACCTCGCGCTGGGGCCGGCGACCGGCCAGTGCTGCGGCGGGCATGTCGTGCTTCGGCTGGAGCGGGCCGAAAGCGGCACCGTGGCGGCTTTGCAGGAACGGGAGCGCCGGGCGCTGGACGCGCGGCCGACCCTGCTGCTGTTCGGGGCCGGGCATGTCGGGCGGGCCATGGCGACGGCCTTCGCGCCGCTGCCGCTGTGCCTGCGGTGGATCGACGGCCGGGCGCAGGAGTTTCCCGAGACCATCCCGGCCGGGGTGGAGCGCATCCTGACCGAAAGCCCGCTCGATCCGCTGGGGGCGGCACCGGCCGGGGCCGGCTATCTGGTGCTGACCCACAGCCACGCGCTGGACTTCGAGATCGCCGAGGCGGCGCTGCGCCGGGGCGACGCGGCTTATGTCGGCATGATCGGGTCCGCGACGAAGCGGGCGAAGTTCGAGCGCTGGTTCCGGGCGCGGGGGCGGGATGTGCAAGCACTGGAGGGGCTGACCTGCCCCATCGGTGCGGCGCTGACCGGCGACAAGCGGCCGGAGGTGATCGCGGCCCTGGTCGCGGCCGAACTGCTGGTGGCGTTTGCGGTTCCCTCCTGTGTCCCCCTCTCCCCCCCGCTCACGCACAAACTTCGTTTGCGCTGACGCGACAGGCGGACCTCCGGTCCGCCGAAAGCGGGGAGAGGGTCGGGGTGAGGGGGATCCGCTTCGAGGATTTTTTCGGCTGCGCCGAACCCCCTCATCCTAACCTTCTCCCCAGGGGGGAGAAGGGACTAGGGCGGGAGAGGGCATTTTCCTCACCCCATCGCCTCGGCCCCCGACACCAGTTCGATCAGCTCATTCGTGACCTGTTCCTGCCGCAGGTGGCGCGCCGTCGCGGTCAGTTCGTCCAGCGTGGTTTCGATGTTGTGGCGGGCCGTCATCATGGTGGAGAGGCGCGCGGCGTTCTCGGCGGCGAAGCTTTCCATCGCGGCGTCGGCGAGCAGGGCGAAGACATACTCGTCCACCAGCCGGGCGATCAGGTCGCGCGGCGGCATGTTGATCAGCGGCGGCACCGTCCGGGCGCCATCGCGCGGCAGGCCGAGCGGCAGCAGGGGGCAGCGCACCAGCTCCGGCGGCGCGCCCGCGTTGGTCCGGCCGTAGAGCAGCTCCACCCGGCCCAGCCGCCCGTCCGCCGCCGCGAGGTAGAGTGCCTCAGCGATGCGCCGGGCGGTGGCGGTGACGGCGTCGGTGTTGGTCGCCATCGCCGTGCTCCAGGACGGCGGACGGCCGCGTTCCTCCAGCAGGACGGCGCCGCGGGACCCCGCCACCCACAAGGCGCAGCCCGGCGGTGCCGCCAGCGCCGCATCGACCAGTTTTTCGGCGAAGGCGCCGACGAAGCCGTGCTCCGGTGCGAACAGCACACAGGCGCAATGGCCGTGCCCGTTGACGGGCCATTGCGGCGGCGCGTCGTCCAGCAAGGCTGCGGCCTGGGCCAACGCCCCGGCGATCACCTCGGCATAGGCGCGGGTGCCGGCCAGCGTGCCGAGCGCCTGTTGCAGCCGCATGGCGGCGAGAGAGCGCATGACGTCGGTCACCGATTCCAGATCCTGCACGCTGGCGCGGCGTGCCTCGACCTCCGCCAGCCGTTCGGTCATGGCGCCGCTCCGGTCAAGCCCGAGACGGCTTGCGCGATCAGGTCGCGCAGGGCCGCCTTGGTGGCGTCGTCCAGCGTCTCGCCGACATGCGGCGGGCGGGCGGCAACCAGACCCGCCAGTGCCGTCTGGAAGCGCGGCATCGCTTCCAGCGGCAGCCGGTCCAGCGTGCCGTCGGCCAGCGCCAGCAGCTGCGCCGCCTGGACCGCCAGCGGGCGGGGCGACAGGTGCCGTTGCGCCAGCAGGGACCGCATGCGCCGGCCATGCTCCACCGCCTTGCGCGTCCGCTCGTCCACCAGACCGCCGAAGCGGGTGAAGACCTCCAGCTCCAGGAACTGGGCGTAGTCGAGCCGCAGCGGTTCCGCCAGGGCGCGCAGGGCCGGCGGCTGGGCCTTGCCGCCGACGCGCGACACGCTGCGGCCGATGTCCACCGCCGGCTTCTGCCCCTCGTAGAACAGCTTGGCGTCGAGGCAGACCTGCCCGTCGGTGATGGAGATCAGGTTGGTCGGGATATAGGCCGACAGGTTGCCGCCCTGGGTCGCGGCGATGGGAAGCGCGGTCAGCGACCCGCCGCCTCTGGCGGGCGTCAGCTTGGCCGCCCGTTCCAGCAGGCGGCTGTGCAGGTAGAAGACGTCGCCCGGATAGGCTTCCCGCCCCGGCGGGCGGCGCAGCAGAAGCGAGAGTTGGCGGTGGACCGCCGCATGCTTGGTCAGGTCGTCGACGATCACCAGGGCGTGGCGTCCGCTGTCGCGGAAATGCTCGGCCATGGTGAAGCCGGCATAGGGCGCCAGCCATTGCAGGCCGGGAGCGGAATCGGCGGCGGCGATGACGAACAGGGTGCGCGCCGCGGCGCCGCCCTGGCGCACCGCCTCGATCGCCGCGCGCACGCCGGACGCCTTCTGGCCGACGGCGACATAGACGCAATACACATCCCCGTCGGTCTGGTTGAGGATGGCGTCCACGGCGATGGCGGTCTTGCCGGTGGCGCGGTCGCCGATCAGCAGCTCGCGCTGGCCGCGGCCGAGCGGGAACATGGCGTCGATCACCGCGGTGCCGGTCAGCAGCGGTTCGGACACCGCCGCGCGCTCGGCGATGGTCGGGGCGGGACGCTCCACCGGCTCCCACCCGTCGGCCTCGATCGGCGGACCGTCGTCCAGCGGGTTGCCGAGCGGATCGACCACCCGCCCCATCAGCCTGTCGCCGACCGGCACGCGCAGGACCGTTCCGGTGCCGTGGACGGTGCCGCCGGCGGCGACCTGGGTGGCATCGCCCAGCAGGACGCAGCCGATCCGGTCATCCAGATCCATCGCCAGCCCGGCCACGCCGCCGGGGAACAGCAGCAGCTCGTCCACCCGCACGTCGGACAGGCCGGAGACATGGGCGATGCCGTCGCCGACCGATTCCACCCGCCCGACCGATTCCAGCCGCGCGGCGGTGTCCAGCCCGTCCAGCCGGCGCAACGCACCCGGCATCCAGGCGTCGAGCGCGTCCTCAAGCGACGGAGTCGGCATCGGTTCTTGCGGAGTCATGACGGGTCATCTCCTCCTTCGCCTCGGCCAGCGCCTGTTTCCAGCTGCGGCGGACGACGCTGTGGGCGAAATGCAGCTCCACCCCGGCGATCAGCGACGGATCCTCAGTCAGTTCCAGCGCCACCGGCCGGCCCAATGCGACCGTCAGCCGGTCGCGGGCATGGGCGGCGTCCTCGTCCGACAGCGGGCCGGCCGCGGCGAGACGCACCGGCACCGACTCTGCCCCGTCCGCCAGGGCGTGGCGCTGGGAGGCGTCCAGCGCCTCCACCGCCGCGCAGGCCTCCTCCAGCAGCGGCCGGGTCAGGGAGCGTGCCGGCGCGTCGCGCAGCAGGCGGGTCGCCAGCTGGGTGCCGAGATCGGCGGCGTGGCGCTGCAGGGCGCCCAGCGCCTGCGCCCGTTCCTCGGCCAGCCGGGCGCGCGCCTCCTCCAGCGCATGGTCGGCCTCGGTCCGCGCCCGGTCGAGCAGCGCGGCGCGTTCGGCTTCCGCCTCGGCGCGGGCGGCGGCGATCAGGCGGTCGCGTTCGGCCGGCAGGGTTGCGCGCTGGTCCTCCAGGCTCCGGCTTGCGGCTTCGGCGGCTTGGCGAGCGGCCTCGGCGTCGCTGCGGACGCGCTCGGTGGCGGCCTGCCGCTCGGCGATCACCGCCAGGACCGGGCGGTAGAGGAAGCGGTGCAGCAGCCAGACCAGGATCAGGAAATTGACCGCCTGGAGCAGAATCGTCCAACCGTCGATGTGCATGACGGGCTCCGGAAATGCCGCGGTCAGGCGAACGGGTTGGCGAACAGCAGCAGCAGGGCGACGACGAGGCAGTAGATCGCCATCGTCTCGATCATCGCCAGGCCGACGAACAGGGTGCGCGACAGGGTGTTGGCTGCTTCCGGCTGGCGGGCGATGGCCTCCATCGCGGCGGCGACGGCGCGTCCCTCCGCCAGGGCCGGCCCGATGGCGCCGACCGAGACGGCCAGCGCGGCGCCGAGGATGCTGATCGAATGGACATCCATGATTCCTACCCCTTTTCTATTGTTCCGACCGCACCGCCGATGAAGACCGCGGCCAGCACGGTGAAGATGTACGCCTGCACGAGGCCCAGAAGCAGTTCCAGCGCCATCAGCGGCACCGGCACGAACAGGCCGGCCAGCGACAGCACGATGGCGATGACGAACTCTCCGCTCATCACGTTGCCGAACAGTCGGACCGACAGCGAGAAGGCGCGCGTCAGTTCCGACAGGATGTTCAGCGGAAGCAGAAGCGGGGTGGGGTGGGCGAAGCCCTTGAGATATGCCCACAGGCCGCGGCGGCGGATGCCCAGTGCCTGGGAGGCCAGAAGCACGACCAGCGCCAGCGCCGCCGCCGTCTCCAGGAAGGCGGTCGGCGCCTTCAGCCCCGGCACCAGCCCGGACAGGTTGGCGACCGCCAGATAGAGAAACAGCGTGCCCAGCAGCGGCAGGAAGGGCGTGGCGTCGGCCTGCATCGTCTCGGCGATCTGCCGGCGCAGGGTCTCCACCACCAGCTCCAGCACGGTCTGGACGCGGCCGGGCCGCTCCACCCGCAGGCGCCGCGTCGCCAGGACGGATCCCAGCGCCATCGCCGCCATCAGGCCCCAGGTGACGACGACCGGTAGGGTGACCGGGACCGGTCCCAGCACGAAGACAACCGGCGTCGTCAGGGGGGAGTCCGTCATGGCGTTCCCGCCTCCGCCCGCTTTTCGCGCCGGACCACGAGGCTGCGGGCAATCTGGAATCCGGCCAGCATCGCCAGCAGCGCCTCCGCCCCGCCCCACAGGGCGGCGATGGTGAAGCCGGCGGTGGCGCATGCCAGCCGCAGCAGATAGAGCGGAACCGCCCGCCGGACCCCGCCCGCCACATAGAGCCGGGCGGTCGCCGCCAGACCGCGGAAGAACAGGGTTCCCAACGCCAGCCCCGCCAGCGCCCCGGCCAGGATGGGAAGAAGATAGGGGGCAGTCATCGCGTCAGCGCTCCTGCTCGATACGGATCCAGGCGAGCCATCCGCCGAGCACCACGCCCGCGAACAGCAGCGTCGCCGTCCAGAAAATCCCGCCGCCCGCCCGTTCGTCGAGCCAGCGCCCGGCGAACAGGCCGGCCAGCGTCGGCACGATCACCAGCCAGCCCAGCGCGCCGATCAGGGCGAGGTTGCGGCCCATCGGCCGTTCGCCCTCGCGGGCCCAGCGCTCCCGCCTTTCGCGGCGGCGGCGGACGCTGCCGGGAAGCGGATCCTTGTCGTCGGTCATGGCGCCTCCTCCCCGCCGTCGGGAGTGGGGGCGAAGGGGCCGGAGGGCCGGCGGTCGGGACGCAGATAGGCCAGGATATGGCGGATCGCGGCCAGATGCATGCGGCGGGCGCCGCTGCGCGCATCCCCCTCTTCCTCGCGGTCGCGGCGGAAGCGGGCGAGCACGTCGCGTTCCAGGGCGTGGAGGTCGTCGCCGACCACCGCCTCGCGCGTCGCCACGGCGATCCGGGCGCCGTCGCGGATGGTCAGCACCCCGCCGCGCACGGCGCAATGCCCCTCGCGCCCGTCGACGGTGCGCCAGCTGATGACGGAGATCGCCAGGGCAGTCAGCAGGTCGGCATGGCCGGGCCAGATGCCGAATGCGCCGCTGGCGTCTTCCGCCCGCAGGTGACGGAGGCCGGTGAGCTGCGCGGCGACGGAGGTGGGGGTGGTGACGATGAGGGAGAGGTTGCCTGTTCGCCCCCGCTTGAGTCCCCTCTCCCCCCCGGGGAGAGGGTTAGGGTGAGGGCGTGGCGTGGCGGAACCTTTGGGAAAATCCCGCAGCGCCTCCCCCTCACCCCGACCCTCTCCCCGGGGGGGAGAGGGAGAACTCCCCGGATTCTCGTTCATCCCACCCTCCCGGCGCGGTCGCGCTCCCGGACCTGATCCAGGGTGCCGGTCATGAAGAAGGCGCTCTCGGCCCAGTCGTCGCCCTCGCCGTCCAGGATGGCGCGGCAGCCCTTCAGCGTCTCCTCCAGCGGCACGCTGACGCCGCCATGGCCGGTGAAGGCCTCCGTCACCAGGAAGGGCTGGGTCAGGAAACGCTGCAGGCGGCGGGCGCGGCGCACGGCCAGACGGTCGGCGGCGCTCAGCTCCTCCATGCCCAGCAGGGCGATGACGTCCTGCAGTTCGCGGTAATGGGCGATGGTCTTGCGCACATCCTCCGCCAGCCGGTAATGCGCCTCCCCCACCACCAGCGGGTCGAGCAGGCTGGAGGTGGAACTCAGCGGGTCCACCGCTGGATAGAGCCCTTCCGCCGCCATGGCGCGCGACAGCACGATGGAGCTGTCGAGATGGCTGAACAGCTCCGCCACCGCGGGATCGGTGAAGTCGTCGGCCGGGACGTAGACCGCCTGGATCGCCGTCACCACCGCACCGGGGGTGGAGGCGACCCGTTCCTCCAGTTCGGCGATCTCGCTGGCCAGCGTCGGCTGGTAGCCGACGCGCGACGGCAGGCGGCCGAGCAGGCCCGACACTTCCGCGCCGGCCTGGACGAAGCGGAAGACGTTGTCCATCAGCAGAAGCACGTCCAGCATTTCCTCGTCGCGGAAATGCTCGGCGATGGTCAGCGCGGTCAGGCCGACGCGCCAGCGCGCACCCGGCGGCTCGTTCATCTGGCCGAAGACGAGCGCGGTGCGGTCAAGCACGCCGGAGCGCTTCATCTCCTCCCACAACTCCTGCCCCTCGCGGGAGCGTTCGCCGATGCCGGCGAAGACGGAGATGCCGGTGTGGCGCTCCACCATCTTGCGGATCAACTCCATCACCAGCACGGTCTTCCCGACCCCGGCGCCGCCGAACATCGCGGCCTTGCCGCCGCGGGCCAGCGGGGCAAGCAGGTCGATCACCTTGATGCCGGTCTCCATCAGGTCTCGGCGCGGGCTGCGCCGGGCCAGAGGCGGAGGCGGGCGGTGGATCGGCGCGCGCGGCGTGCCGGGCGGCAGCTCCGGCCCGTCGTCGCGCGCCAGCCCCATGACGTCGATCAGCCGGCCCAGCACCGACTCGCCCACCGGGGCGGTCAGCGGGCCGCCGGTGGAGCGGGCCGGCGTGCCCCGCCGCAGGCCGGAGGTGCCCTGCAGCGCGATGGCCCGCAAGGTGGCGGCGTCGAGATGGCTCTGCACCTCCGCCACCAGCCGCTCGGGACCGTCCCACAGGATTTCCACCGCGTCGAACAACGGCGGCAGTGACGTTTCGGGAAAGCGGATGTCGATGACGGAGCCGCGGACCGCGACGACCCGGCCCGGAGCCGGGTCGGAGTCCGGGGTGGCAGGTGGATCGGCAGGCGGTCGCGTGGAGGTTTGAACGGACATGGTCACTCCGGCCGATTGGGCGGAACGGGAACCGTGCAGGATGGTCGCGGTTACGGCAGTGCCCCGGCACTGCTGCGGCAGTGCTACTGCATCTAGGCCCCACCCGGCCTTCCCCCGGCGGGCGGGGGAAGGGGCGCCTGGATGCTCCCGTGGATTTCTCCCGTGGGGCGGCGCCGTGGGGGGTGGAGGGCAATGCGTCAACCAGATCGACCACCGGATCCCAGCATAGCCCCCTTCGTTGCGTTGCGGCATTGCGTCAAATCAAACCCTGCCCCTATGGAATCGCCCGGCCGGGCTCCTGTGCCGCCGGGAGACCATCCGGGAGACCATCAGCCTGGATGGTGATGGCGACGCGGCGGTTGCGCGCCATCGAGACAGGGTCGGTGCCGGTGGAGAGCGGCCGGGTATCGGCGAAGCCCACCGCCGACAGCCGGTCCGGCGGAACCCCCAGTTCGATCAGCCGCCGCACCACGCTGGCCGCCCGGCCGCCCGACAGCTCCCAGTTGGAGGGGAAGCGGCGGTTGCCGATCGGCGTGGAGTCGCTGTGCCCCTCCACCACGATGTCGCCGCGGGTGGCCGCCAGCGTCGGGGCCAGCCGGCGCAGCAGCCCGTCGCCGCCCGGCGTGAGTTCCGCCTGTCCGGGAGCGAAAAGGATGCCTTCGCCGATGACGATGCCGACCCGGTTCTGCCGCACGTCGACCGCCACGCTGCGTGGCACGCCCAATCCCGCCAGCGTTTCGCGCCAGCGCTCCGCCACCCGGTCGGGCGCCGTCACCGCCACCTCGCCATCGTCCAGGCGCGGCCGCGGGTCGGGCGGCACGGCATCGGCTGCCGGCGCAGCAGGTTCGGCTTGCGGGGCCGGTTCATCAAAGAGGGGCGGCAGAGGCAGGGGGGCGGAGAGTGTGGCCGGCTGCGACAAGGCCGGGGTTTCCGGCTGCGGCGTGGTCGGCAGCTGGTCCTTCAGGCTGGTGATCGCCAGCAGCATGACGAACACCGACAGCAGCAGCGTGACCAGATCGGAGTAGCTGAGCAGCCAGATCTCCTGATCCTCCTCCGCGCCGGCCTGCGGCATGCCGTTGCCGGCCCCGCCACCATCCCCAAAGCTGGTCGCCCAGGTCGGAGAGGCGAGATCCCCCGCGTCATCCGGCACGAGACCGCCGTTCGCGGGTCTGTCGTCACGAGGTGCCATGGAGTTCGTCCCCGCGCTCGCGCACGAACTCGGCCAGCGCGTCGGCGATCACCGTCGGCGAGCGGCCGAGCCGCACCAGGATGATGCCCTCCAGCAGCACGTTCAGCATCGCCACCCGGCGTGCGGTGCGCTGTTCCAGCTTGATGGCGATCGGCTTGAAGACGAGGTTGGCCAACACCACGCCATAGAGCGTCGCCACCAGCGCGACCGACATGTGTTCGCCCACCTGCGCGATGGTGGCGGTTCCCAGCTGCGCCATCATGCCGATCAGTCCGACCAGCGTCGCCAGAAGCCCGAAGGCGGGGGCCAGCCCGGCCAGCGTGCGGAACAGGCGCGATTGAACCGATTCCCGTTCGATCAGCTTCTGGATGCGCCAGTTCATCACATGCAGGATGTCGTTGACCGGCGTGCCGTCGGCGATCAGCTGAAGCCCCAGCCGCAGGAACGGGCTGCCGGCCCTGGTGCCCTGCTCCTCCGCCCGCTGGATCTGGCCGCGCTGGTAGAGCCGGGCGAAGGCAACCAGTTCCGCGATGTCGGTGGCGATGGACTCGTCGTCGCGGAAGATGGTGCGCAGGGCGGCGAGGGCGGCGCGCAGCTCGCTCGCCCGGAAGGCCATCAGGGCGGACACGGCGATGCCGCCGGTGATGATGACGGCGCCGGTCGGGTTCCACAGAGCCTCCATCCCATGGCCGAGGCCGATGTAGGACAGCAGGCCGACCGCACCCAGAAGGCCGACGGCCGTGGCGTTCAGCAGGCGGGTGGGACGGGAGGACGCCGCGGAGGGGGCGGGCTTGGTGGGCGCTTGGCCGGGCGCTTGGATGGACATCCGACGCCTTCGTCGTTCATTGGCATTTTAACTATTAGGAACCCGTAATGACCGGCTGTCAATCGGGGGCGGTGGGTGCCTGCGTTGAGATTGGCTTTGTGAAAAAGCCCTTCTCCCGCAAGGGGAGAGGGGCTTTCAGGATGATCGAGTCGTTGGAAGCGGCAGTGTCCTGCGGCGGTCAGCCGCGCCCGAACAGGCGGTCGAGCAGGCCGGAGGGTGGGGGCGGTACAGGGGCCGCCGTTTCCGCCAAGGCAGGGGCCGGCTCTTCCGGTTCCTCCGCCGCCGGGCGCGGCACGCTCTCGCTCGGGTGCCAGGGTGCGACGGAGGCGGCATCCGCCGCGCGGCCCTGGAACAGGGCGACCCCGGCTGCGTGGCCGGTTTCCAGCGCCGCCGGCTCGTCGCAGCGCCAGAGGACCAGCCGCCCGGCGCCGAAACGCTCTACGGCGGCGGTCAGCAGATCGGCGGCGCCGGTGGCTCCGCGGATCCACTGGGTTTTGACGAAAGCAGGCTCCAGTCCGCCGAGTTCCAGCCCGGCCAGCGCCGCCATCGGCACATGGTCCAACGCCACCGCGAAGCCGGCGTCGGCCAACCGTCCGGCCGCCGCGACCACCCGCGCCGGGGCCAGCGAAAGTTCCCAGCAGGGAAGCTCGGCGGTGATCCGCGCGCGAATCTCCGTCGGAATGGCGCGGGCCAATTCGTCGAAGCTGTCGTCCAGCACGGTGGCGGTGTGCAGGTCGATGGCGAAGGGGCGGGGATCGCGGCTGCGGTCGCGGGCGATATGGCGCAACAGCCCGCGGTCGAGCCGCACCGCCACCTCGTGGCGCAGCCAGGAATCGCGGCGCAACGACAGGGAAAGCCGCGATTCCAGCTCTTCCAGCGATATGGCCAGTTCGGTGGTGACCACCGCTGCGCGGGCCTCCGCGAAGGACCAGACCGGCTGTTCGCGCACGATGCTGTCGATGTCGGCGCCGTGCAGAACCCGCTCCACCTCCAGCAGATGGGCGAGCGCCGCGGTCGGCGCGTGTTCGGCCGCTTCGCGCAGGGCTGCGGTGGCGTCGTTGGGAAACAGGTCGGTGAACAGGCGCTCGCCTTCCGTCGCCATGTCGTAGCGAACGGTATGGAGCGTGCCGAAACCGTGCGACAACAGGGTGTGCGCCAGCGCCCTGGCCCCGGCGTCGAGCAGCGGGGCGGCCTCGGCCGGGGCAAGGATCAGCAGGCGGGGGCCGGCGAGCCGGAACACCTCGCGCGGCTGGCTGCCCAACCAGCTTTCCAGATAATGGTCGAGTGTCATGGCAAAGCGCGGATCGCCGCCATGCTCGATCCCGCGGAGATCGGCCAGCAGCGCCGCCAGCGGTTCCGGCGCCGCCCGCAGGGCCTGCAGGCGTGCCAGAAGCGTATGAGCTGCCGCGTCCGCCATCGCCCCATGCTCCCGACCGTTCATGGCGGAAGTGTCGCGCCGGGCTGTGCCGGTCGCAAGGGGCGATGACGCCGCGGGACAGATACGATCAGCCCATGATCTCGAACTTGATGCCCTGGGCCAGCGGCAGCGCGGAGGAGTAGTTCACCGTCGCGGTCTGGCGGCGCATGTAGGCCTTCCACGAATCCGAGCCGGATTCGCGGCCGCCGCCGGTCTCCTTCTCGCCGCCGAAGGCGCCGCCGATCTCCGCACCGCTGGGACCGATGTTGACGTTGGCGATGCCGCAGTCGGACCCGGCGGCCGACAGGAAGCGCTCCGTCTCACGGATGTCGGTGGAGAAGATGCAGGAGGACAGGCCCTGCGGCACTCCGTTCTGCAGCGCGATGGCCTCGTCCAGCGTGTCGTAGGTCAGGACATAGAGGATCGGCGCGAAGGTCTCGTGACGCACCACCTCGGTCTGGGCCGGCATCTCGACGATGGCCGGTGTGACGTAGTACGCGTTGGGGAAGCGGTCGGTCAGCGTGCGCTCGCCGCCCGTCACCGTGCCGCCCTCCGCCTTCGCCGACTCCAGGGCGCGCTGCATCGCCTTGAAGGCGTCGGCGTCGACCAGCGGACCCATCAGCACGCCGGACTCCAGCGGGCTGCCGATGGACACGGAAGCATAGGCGGCCTTCAGGCGCGGCAGCAGCTGGTCCTTGACCGAGCGGTGGACGATCAGCCGGCGCAGCGTGGTGCAGCGCTGGCCGCAGGTGCCGACGGCGGAGAACAGGATGGCGCGCAGAGCCATGTCGAGGTCGGCCGACGGCGCCACGATCATGGCGTTGTTGCCGCCCAGCTCCAGGATCGAGCGGCCGAAGCGCTCGGCCACCACCTTGGCGACCTCGCGGCCCATGCGGGTCGAGCCGGTGGCCGAGACGATGGGGAAGCCGGGGTGGGCGACCAGCGCCTCGCCGATCTCACGGCCGCCCTGGACGACCTGGGACAAGCTGGCCGGCGCATCGCCGAAGCGGGCGACGGCGCGGTCGAAGATCACCTGGCAGGCGGCGGCGGTCAGCGGGGTCTTCTCCGACGGCTTCCAGACGACCGGGTCGCCGCAGACCAGCGCCAGCGCCGCGTTCCACGACCACACCGCCACTGGAAAGTTGAAGGCGGAGATGACGAGGCAGGGGCCGGCCGGATGCCAGGTCTCGCGCATGGAGTGGCCCGGACGCTCCGACGCGATGGTCAGGCCATAGAGCTGGCGCGACAGGCCGACGGCGAAGTCGCAGATGTCGATCATCTCCTGCACTTCGCCCAGGCCTTCCTGGTAGATCTTGCCGGCTTCCAGCGAGACCAGACGGCCGAGATCCTCCTTGGCGGCGCGCAGCTCCTCGCCCAGCAGGCGGACCAGCTCGCCGCGGCGCGGGGCCGGCACCGAGCGCCACGCCTCGAAGGCGCGGGCGGCGTTGGCGACGATGTCCGACACCTGCGACGGCGCGGTCTCCGCCACCGTGGCGAGCGTGGCACCGTCGACCGGCGACCGGGCGGTGAGCCCGGCTCCGCTGGAGGTCAGGCCGAAACGGGAGAGGATGTCGCTGTGCTGCACCGGGGTGGCTCCTTGGGTCAAAAAGCGAGGCGTTACTTAGGGTCCGGGATTCTCCCTCTCCCCCCCGGGGAGAGGGACGGGGTGAGGGGGATGCGTCGCGGGACGTTTGCGAAAATCCTGCGGTGCTTCCCCCTCACCCTAACCCTCTCCCCGGGGGGGAGAGGGGATAAAGGGGCGGGGAGAGTTAAATCACTTACCCTTGCCCGCCGCACGGATCTCGGAAAGCGTCCGGGTCGGGGTCAGGGCTTCGGGGTCGAGCTTGATGTGGATGATCGCCGGCAGGCCCGACGCGCGGGCGCGTTCGAAGGCCGGGGCGAACTGGTCGGTGGTCTCCACCGTCTCACCATGGCCGCCATAGGCGCGGGCGAAGGCGGCGAAATCCGGATTCTTCAGCATGGTGCCGGACACGCGGCCGGGATATTCGCGCTCCTGGTGCATGCGGATGGTGCCGTACATGCCGTTGTCGACCAGCAGCACGATGACGGCGGCGCCTTCCTGCACGGCGGTGCCGAACTCCAGCCCGGTCATCTGGAAGCAGCCGTCGCCGGCGAAGCACAGCACGTCGCGGGTGCGGTGCTGCAGCTTGGCGGCGATGGCGGCCGGCAGACCGTAGCCCATCGAGCCGCAGGCGGGCGCCACCTGCGTGCCGAACCGGCGGAAGCGGTGGAAGCGGTGGATCCACGTGGCGTAGTTGCCGGCGCCGTTGGTGAAGACGGCGTCATGCTCAAGCCGCTCGTCCAGCCAGACCATGATGCGGCCCATCTGTACGTCGCCGGGAATGGCCTCGGGCGGAGTGCTCCATGCCTCGTAGGCGGCGTGCGCCGCTTCGGCGCGGGCGGTCCAGCCGGGCTTGGCCGTCACGGGCACGCCGGCCGTCGCCTCAAGGAAGGCAGCCGGCGTGGCGACCATGCCGAGGGTCGGGCGATAGACGCGGCCGATTTCCTCGGCACCCGGGTGGATGTGGACCACCGTCTTGCCCGGATCGGGGATGCCCAACAGTTCGTAAGCTTGCGACGGCACCTCGGAGAAGCGGTCGCCCAGCAGAATCAGCAGGTCGCTGTCCCTGACCAGCGCCGCCAGCTTCGGGTTGATGCCCAGCCCGATGTCGCCGGCATAGAGGGGGTGGCAATGGTCGAACAGCATCTGGCGGCGGAAGGTGACCGCCACCGGCAGCGACAGCTTCTCTGCGAAGACTTGCAGCGCCGCGACCGATTCCTCCGTCCAGCGTGAGCCGCCGACGACCAGAAGCGGCTTTTCCGCCTTGTCCAACAGGTCGGCGAAGGCCGTGAGTTGGGCGGGGGTGGGGGCGCTGTCGACCGGCTCCGCCCGCGGGGCCGCCGCGACATCGGCGGTCTCGGTCAGCGTGTCTTCCGGCAGGGCCAGCACCACCGGGCCGGGCCGACCGGTCATCGCGGTGTGGAAGGCGCGGGAGATCATCTCCGGCACGCGGTCGGCGCTGTCGATCTCGGCGACCCACTTGCACATGCCGCCGAACAGCTTGCCGTAATCGACCTCCTGAAAGGCGTCGCGGCCGCGCATGCCGCGCTCGATCTGGCCGACCAGCACGACCAGCGGGGTTTCGTCCTGCTGGGCGACATGGATGCCGGAGGCGGCGTTGGTGGCGCCGGGACCGCGGGTGACGAGGCAGACGCCGGGACGGCCGGTCAGCTTGGCCTGCGCCTCCGCCATCATCGCCGCGCCGCCCTCGTGGCGGCAGACGACCATTTCGATCGGGCTGTCGTGCAGGGCATCCAGCACGGCGAGATAGCTCTCGCCCGGCACGCCGAACACCCTCCGCACGCCCTGCGCCTCCAGCGCTTCGACGATCAACTGACCACCGGTCTTCATCGCGATGCCGCCCCGCCCTGCCTGTGGGAGTATTCTGGATCTCCAGGATACCGACCGTGCCGTGCCGCACGCCAGAGCGCAAACGACTTTCTTTCCTGCGGTCATGAGCTTTGGTAATGAAGCGGTCATGGATCTGCAGCGCCGCCTCCTCCCCTCCATGAGCATGCTGACCGCCTTCGAGGCGGCGGCCCGCACCGGCAGCTTCACCGCGGCGGCGGCGGAACTGTCGCTGACGCAGGGAGCGGTCAGCCGGCAGGTCAAGGCGCTGGAGGACCAGATCGGCACCGCGCTGTTCACCCGCAAGGGCCAGCGGGTGAGCCTGACCCCGACCGGCGCGCTCTATGCGGATCCGATCCGCGACGCGCTGCGCCAGATCGCGGCGGCCACCGTGCGGACCATCGCGGCGCCCAAGGGCGGCGTTCTGAACCTCGCCATCCTGCCGACCTTCGGTACGCGCTGGCTGGTGCCGCGGCTGCCGGCCTTCCAGGCGGCGCACCCGCAGGTGACGATCCACTTCACCACCAAGCTGGCGCCCTTCGACTTCCGTCTGCACGACCTGGACGCCGCCATCCATTACGGATTCGGCGACTGGCCCGATGCCGTCTGCGACCATCTGCTGGACGAGGAGGTGCTGCCGGTCTGCTCCCCCGCCTTCCTCAAGGCGCATCCGGTCACGGAGCCGGCCGACCTGCTGTCGCTGCCGCTGCTGCACACCAGCACCCGCTCCGCCGCCTGGAACGAGTGGCTGTCTGCCCAGGGCCTTGCGCCCCGTCCCGGAGCCGGCATGGTGTTCGAACAATTCGCCACGACCGCCCAGGCGGCGGAGGCCGGGCTGGGCGTGGCATTGCTGCCGACCCTGCTGGTCCGCGCCGAGCTTGAGGACGGCACCCTGGTCCCGGCCATCGACCGGCCCCACCGCAGCGCGCGGGCCTATTACCTCGTCCACCCCCGCGGCAAGGCCAACCACCCGCCCTTTGCCGCCTTCCGCCAATGGCTGCTGGCGGAGGCGCGGGGGGACCGGCCGGCGAAGTAGGTCACTTGCCGCGGATCATGTCCCAGCTGGCCATAACCGCCCCGCCGGCGATCAGCGCGCAGGCGGCCCAGACGGTCCAGCCGCCGCTCGCCTGACCGAACAGGATCAGCAGCAGGGTGGAGGCCGGCGGCACGGCGTAGGACAGCACGCCCAGCGCCCGGATGTCGCCGCGCTTCATCCCGTGGTCCCACACGAAGAAGGCCAGCCCGTCCGGGCCGATGCCGAGCGCCAGCAGGGCGAACCAGCCCAGCATCTCCTGCGGCCAGACGGTCGCCTCCTCGAACAGCAGGTGCCCGGTCAGGCCCAGCAGAGCGGTGACGAGACAGAAGCCGCTCACCGCTTCGGTCGGGACGGAGCCGAAGCGGCGCGACAGCACCGAATAGGCGCCCCAGATCAGCGCCGCCGCCAGGGCAGCGCCGTATGCGGCCAGATTGCCGCCATCCAGGTGCAGGCCGCCGCCGCGCCCCGACACGATCAGCGCCGTGCCGGCCAGCCCGCACAGCGCGCCTGCGACGTGGCCGGGCTTCAGCCTTTCTCCAGGCAACAGGGCGGAGAACAGCACGATGCACAGCGGCCAGAGGTAATTCAGCAGATTGACCTCGACCGCCGACGTCGGCGCGAGGTGGAAGGCCAGGAACAGGCAGGCGTGGTAGCCGAACAGACCGCCGACCCCGACCAGCCAGACCGGCAGCGGCTGGCGCATCGCGCCCAGCACGCTGCGTCCGCGCACCGCCGCGATGGTGCTGCCGGTCAGGAAGGCCAGCCCGAAAGTGACCGCCACCAGTTGCAGCGGGGGCATCGCGCTGGACAGCGAGGTCAGCAGTGCCGCCGTCGACCACAGCAGGATGGCGATGGCACCGATGCCGGTGGCACGGCGCACCTCGGATACCGAGGGCGGGGAGGCATGGGGGCGGATGGATTCGGGAAAGGCGTCGGCGCTCATGCAGGGTGCATAGCCGACGCGCCCCCAACCCGCAAGGATACGCTTCGAAGGAGCGGATCTTACGGTACGGTCCGCTCCAGGAAATACTCCATCTCCTGGATGATGCCGCTCTGGGCGGCCCAAAGGGCGGCCTGGGTGCGGTTGCGGACGTTGATGGTCTGCATGATGTGGCGCACGTGCAGCTTGACCAGATCCTCGGTCATCAGCATTTCGCGCGCGATTTCCTTGTTGCTGCATCCGTCCATGATCAGCTTCAGGATGCGTGCATGGCGCGGGTAAAGGCCGGGATAGCCCAGAAGTTCGGACTCATGCTGGGCCGCCGACCCATCCTCACCTCCGCGGCGGAGTGCCGTGGGCGAGAAATAGTCGAAGCATTCCTCCGGCACCACCGGTTCGCCGGCATGGATCAGGCGCAGGGCCAGGACGAAGGCGGCCGGCGCCATCCGGTTCAGGAGATAGCCGCGCACGCCGAAACGCAGCGCCATCCGCATGTGGTGGGCCGAGAACTCGTCCGCGATCATCGCCAGCTTGGCGTCCTCGCCGTACCAACTCCGGAAGTTCCAGGCGTCGGTCTTCAGCGAGGCGAGATCGAACAGCACGATATCCGCAGTCCGTTCGCTGGCCCGCTCGGTGTCGCCGTTGCCGGCCGGCGGTTCCAGCGTGACAACCGCCCCTCCGGCGGAAAAGCCGGCGGCATAACGGTCGCCCGCCCCATTCGCCCGCCCGT
Source organism: Azospirillum sp. B21 (assembly GCF_008364825.1). Classification (GTDB taxonomy): domain Bacteria; phylum Pseudomonadota; class Alphaproteobacteria; order Azospirillales; family Azospirillaceae; genus Azospirillum. Next base: position 48,837 of record NZ_VTTO01000014.1, on the reverse strand, counting down.
TCCATGCCGCCTTCGGGGACAGCCCCGTGGCGAGCCGGCTTTGCGGATCGATGACCTCAAAGCAATCATCCAGGATGTTCAGGATGGATTCACGCAGCAATCGGCTTTGATTATGGACAATCACACGAATGCGATCGGGCATGTCCGTCTCCCCCAGGAATGGACGATATGGCGGGCAGCATCATCGCGCGGCCGGACCGCAAGGGCTCCTCCCCCGGACGCTGAACGGTAGGGCGGCAAGGGCGGCGCGGCGATATAGGCTGCCGGTTTCTCTGTCCGGCGATTTGCCTTCGGCTCCCCGTTCGAAGCCGTTGCGATTGCTCCGTCGACTGCCGCCGCGCTGAACCGGCGCGATATGCGAAATCGATGGACGATGCACGTTGTATCGGTGGGTGCGTGTTCGTCCGATCGAATTTGGATCAAACTATGATCCGGCACTCACGGCATTGTCTTCAGCACTTTTGGAAGGCTTCTAGGTTCAGAGGGAGAGAGTTTCATCCCGGCAGGAGAAGCCCGGCCCTGAAAGGCGAACAGTAATTGGGCTTTCTTGCACCGGATATGGGAAGTGATAACCCCGTTAAATCGCGTGGAGCGCCAGTGGATGACGACTTGTGGAGAGGGGGTGTAGACGAACTGTCTGAAAGAACACGTCTTTACTGCATGAGAAACATTTTTAAAAAGCAATTTCAATTAGAAACTGCGACTTCGAAGGCCGTTCCATTACCGCCCATCTGCGAAGATAATATAGACTCTTAAACAGCCGCCGCCAGCCGGAAAATTCAGGGATCGGAAAAAAGGCGGGGACGGAGCCCCGCCGAAGCGGGCCACCGTCCCCATCCCGACCTTCCGGTTCCGGCTTACGCCGCCCTCTTATGCCACCATTTCCTGGGTGATGGCGTAGACGCCGGTGTCCCAGCGGTCGATGGTGGTGTCGAAGCTGCCCATGCCGTTCACCACGTCGAAGCTCTGGGTGGTGTTGTGGATCAGGTCCTGGACTGTGTAGTGGCCGTTGGCCAGCTGCAGTTCCACATGGGTCGCCACCGACTTGCGCGCCGCGGTGTCGTTGAAATCCACCCGGTCGGACGCGACCACGATCAGCCGGTCCTTCTGGTCGTAGAAGCCGTAGCCGGTGATCTGGGCATCCGGGTCCTTGTCGGTGAAGGTCAGCGGGTGCTTGTAGGTCAGCGCCTCGTCGCCGATCAGCACCGGGGCCTTGGCCTTCAGCGCGGCGATCTCGGCATCGCTGAACAGGTTCTTGCCGTTGTAGGTCGCCTGCGGGATGATCCAGGCGCTGGGCGCGCTGGCCTTGGTCATCGCCGGCAGGGCGGCGTCGCTGACGTAATAGCCGAAGGTCACGCCGGCATCGTGCAGCTTGGTGATCGGCGTCAGCAGCTCGCCCAGATAGGCGTTGCCGATGGAGTTGCCGGCCGGCTCCAGCGCGTTCATCGCCTTTTCGGCATTGACGCTGTAATAGAGCGCCGGACCGAAGGGGCGGGTCGGCACGATGTCGCGCAGCATGTCCAGCCAGGGCTGCTTCACCTCGCCCCAATCGTGATAGCTGCGCGACCACTGCTCCGCCGCGCGGCGCACGCCGCCCTGGTCGTCGGCGATCATCGTCCAGCCGCTCTGCAGCCAAGTCTGTTCCAGGCGGCCCCAGCCCAGCTCCTCGCGCGCAGTGCCGGTGACGCCGGTGTAGAGGCTGTCGACGGCGCCCCAGTAATCATCCTCCGACGAGGACATCATATGGCCGAAATGGGCGTCCGGCGCGCGGGCGGCGTGGATGCCCAGCATCGCCTGCTCGTAGGAGGCCGGCGCCTGCTTGTGCTGCATCGTGAAGCGCTCGAGCGTCTGCACGTTGAACAGGATGTCGTCCTCGTTCATCTTCTCGGCGATCACCCGCGCGTCGACGCCCGCGAATTCGCGCATCGCCGCCGGGGTGAAGGACACCTGCGTGGTCAGCCATGCCGCCTTGCCGGTGTTCTTGACGATGGCCTCGTCCAGCGCCTTCCAGCTGTCGGCCCAGCCGTCGACGAAATAGTCCAGCCACTTGGTGGGATGGTTGGCGACGATGTAGTCGGCCTGCTGCGCCAGGGTGGTGCCGGAGACCTTGATGCCGGTCTTGGCGCTGAATTCGGCGATCATCCGCGTGTTGAAGAAGTCCATCACGCCGGAATGCGGGCTGCCGTCGAAGAAGTCGGCAAGCTCATAGCCGCGGGTGCCGGTCAAGGCGGACAGGCGGCCCAGCTTGTCTGCCATCCAGTCGCCGTAATGGGCGGTGCCGCCGGTCCAGCCGGCCGGCGCGTCCTTGGCGTCCAGCGGCATCAGCGGGCTGACATAGCCCCAGCCATAGGGGTTGCCGCTGTCGGAATTGAGGATATTGCCGTCGGCATCGCGCCCCAGATATTGCTGGTGCGCCTTGACCCAGGAGACCCAGGCCTTGTGTCCGCCGAGATTGGCGAACTCGCCGCCGGTCTGCGAATATTCGAAGGTGTCCTCCCACAGCTGCAGGCCGATCAGCGGCATCACACCGTCGGCCAGATGGTCGGCGGCGACGTCGCGCGTCTCCTTCAGGTGGGTGGAGCTGGCATAGTCCGGCACCGATTCCCAGAACAGGTGCTGCGGCGCCAGCCCGCGGTCCGCACCCCAGGAGATGGCGGACACGTCCGACTTCAGCGGCGGACGGTCGCTGCTGACCCCGGCGCTGGCGGTGTGCTCGCTCTTCGGCAGCGTCGGGGAGGGGGCCGGCGCGGCGGGGGCGGTGGTCGAGCTGCCGCCCAGCATCGCCTTGGTGACGGGGACGCTCAGCGTGCCGTTCCACCACAGCCCCTGCTGGCCGGCGATGACGTCCTTGCCGTCCAGCGCGCCGCGGTCATAGGTGACCCCGGCGGCGGTGGATGAGACGCTGTGGCCGTTCACCACGACGGAGCCGACATAGAGGCTGCGGTCCTGGCCATTGACGACGGCGTCGTTGTCGTACTGGACCTGGATCTTGTGCGCCAGCGCCGGGTCGAGGTCGACCGTGAACTTGTAGGCGGTCTGCGCGGTAGCGGACACCTTCGCCTCGCCCACCACCTTGCCGTCGGCCAGCAGCTTGAAGTGCGGCGGCACGCCGCCGGCGCTCTTGCCCCAGGCGTTGACGACGACGCTGAAGGCCTTGGTCGCGGCCGGCTCGGCGGTGACCGCGTCCGGCGCCGGGAACAGGGTCGCCGGCAGCGGGACGTTCAGCGCGCCGCCCCAGTACATCGCTTCCTGGCCCTTCACCACGTCGCGACCGTCGATGGCACCCTTGTCGTAGGTCACCGACGGGTCGGTCATGGCGATCGGGGTGCCGTTCACGGAGATGGCGCGGACGAACAGGTTGCGGTCGGCGCCGCCCACCATCCCGTCATTGTCGTAGACGAGCTGCAGGTTGTGCGCGGTGCCGGCAGCGACCTTGGCACTGATGGTGTAGCGCCCGGCGCTGGCGCTGCTCACCGTCGCCTGTCCGATGGTCGCGCCGTCCAGCTTCAGCGCCAGATGCGGCCAGACGCCACCGGCTTCTTGCCCCCAAGCGTCGATCGCGAAGGTGACATCGATGAGATTGGACCCGGTGATCGCCATCGGCACGACTCCCATTAACGAAAGATTAAGAAACCGCAAGGTCGGGGTAATTAGATCGATTGGATTACCCTGTTCGTTCGGGAGTCTTGACAGGTCGTCGCGACAACTTGGAGAGTCAAAGATGGGACATGTCTTTGACTCATCTTTGACTCTTCCGTAAATATCGATTTGGTCTGGCTGATTTCTTCGGGTGTTGAAAGACTTGGATCGACAACGGCAGACTTACGCCTGTTGAGCGCAGTCGGTCTCTTTCGTTTGTTTGGTGTGCGCGGCGGCTCCGTGGTCCACTCGGGGCTGAACCGCCGCCGATACCGTCGATACAGCCGAGCAGGGGAAGCGCGATGCGCATTGCCGTGGTCACGCAGAAGATCGTCCGCCATGACGGGCAGGGCCGGGTGAATGCCGTCGTCGTGGAGGAGCTTCTGCGCCGCGGGCACGAGGTGGTCGCCATCGCGACGGAAGTGGCCGACGAACTGGCGCGCCATCCCAGCCTGCGCTGGGTGCCGGTCGATGGCGGCGGGGTGCCGACGCAGCTGGCCAAGGACCAGCTCTTTGCCTGGCGGGCGAGCCGCGCGCTGGCGCGGGCAAGGCGGGCGGGGATCGACCGGGTGGTGGTGAACGGCTTCGTCAGCTGGGCGCGGTCGGACGTCAACGCCGTTCATTTCGTCCATTCGGCCTGGATGCGCTCGCCCACCCATCCCGTGCGCAAGGACCTGTCGCCGCTGTCGCTGTACCGGGCGCTCTATACCTTGCTGAATGTCGGGTTAGAGCGCTGGAGCTTCCGCCGCGCCGGCCGGCTGGTGGCGGTGTCGCGCACGGTGGCGGAGGAGCTGCGCCGGGACGGCATCGACCCGGCCCGGCTGGCGGTGATCGACAACGGCGTCGACGTCGCGGAATTCCGCCCCGGCACGCCCGATCCGGCCGTGTTCGGCCTGCCGCCCGGCCGTCCGGTGGCGCTGTTCGTCGGCGACGCCCGCAGCGACCGCAAGAATCTGGATGGCATCCTGCGCGCCCTGGCCGAGGTACCGGACCTGTCGCTGGCGGTGGTGGGGGACGAACGCGGCGGCCCCTTTCCGGCGCTTGCGCAGTCACTGGGGGTGGAGGAGCGCGTGCGCTTTCTCGGCCACCGGCGCGACGTGGCGGTGCTGATGCGGGCGGCCGACCTGTTCGTCTTCCCGACCCGCTACGAGCCCTTCGGGCTGGTCCTGCTGGAGGCGGCGGCGAGCGGCCTGCCGGTCATCACCACGCGGCTTGCCGGCGCCAGCTGGCTGCTGGAGGACGGGGCGGCCGTCGTGCTGGACGACCCGGATGCGCATGACGCACTGGTGGGGGCGATGCGCCGTCTGGCCGCCGATCCGGAGGAGCGCCGCCGCATGGGCGAAGCCGGCCGCCGCATCGCCGAACGCCACGATTGGCCGGTGACGGCAGGGCAGTATGTGGACCTTCTGGAGGCGATGGGGCCGCTGGCCAGTGGTATCGGAGTGAGCGGGACGCTGGTCAGGTCGGCGTCTTGAGGGGGGCTGGCTTCACCTGATCTCCAGCCGCAGATCGACCATCACGCTGTCGCTGCCCGCCGGTGCGTCCGCCACGGCAATGCCCACCGCGGCGGCGGGGCCGGGGCCCGGGTCGACCCGGTGCGGCATGGCGCCGGCGGGGCGTAGGACAGTTCCCATGCGGATGGCGCCGCGTGTCTTGCCGACCGGGGCGGTGCCGGTGGTGGCGATGGGGACGACGCCCCCGGCAGATGCGGAGGTGAGGGCGACGCCGTCGGCCGGGCGGTCCGGCTCCAGACGGCGGACGCGGTCGTAGTCGCGCTGCACCAGATTGCCGGCATCGACCCCGCCGGTGCCGACCTTGCGGAACTCGCCGGTACACTCCATCGCCACGAACCGGTTGGCGCGGCAGGTGCCGGAGACCGACAAGGCGGGGGCGAGCCCGTCGCGACCGAGGCGGATCAGGCGGTCGGCATCGTCGAACCGGTTGCCGACTGCGCTGGCGGCGACGATGGCCGCGGTTCCGATGTCGGCGGCGCGGTCGTTGGTGCCGTCGCCAAAGCTGGCGGTGCCGCCGGTGAACTGGTTGCGCTCCAGCGAACGCACCACGATCAGTCCGGGCGTCGGCTGTTTCGCCAGCCGGTATCGGGGCAGGAGCGAACCGCTGCAGCCGATCAGGCTGTTGCCGTACATCTCCGCCGCCGGTCCATGGATCCAGCCGTTGCCGCAGGCCTCGAAGGCGCAGTCCAGGAACTTGTTGTTCGACAGGAAGGTGCGCTTGGGAGGGCCGTCCTCCGCCAGTATGCCGTAGGGCGAGAAGCCGAAATGGCAGGAGATGAAGCTGGAATGGTCGATGCCGTTCTCCGGCGCCACGGCGATGGAGGCCAGCGCGTTGCCGGCGAGGTCGGTGTCGAGGAACAGATGATCGCCGAAGCTCTCCGTTCCCGCCGACCAATAGGCGCCGATGTGGTTCTTGGTCAGCTGGCAGGAGATCAGCGAGGAATGGTCGCGCCAGACATCCACCCCGGCGCGGAAGCCGAACACCCCGACCCGGTCCAGCACGAAGCGGGAGGTCAGGGCCACCCCGCCCATGTCCGGCGGTGGGTCGCCCGGTTTGTTGCCGGGCTTCGGTCCCTGCAGGCTGAGATGGGCGATGCGGCTGCGCTGGTAGCCGTCGTCATCGCGTGCCGCCAAACGGCTGCCCGCGCGGATGCCGAAGCGGCCGGGGCCGAGATCCTCCGGCCAGGACAGCAGCGAGGCGCGCATGCCGGCGCCGACGATCTCCACCTCGTTGAAGGCCTCGTCATAGCGGTCGAGGTTGGGCAGAACGATCTCGCCGTCCAGCCGGTAATGGCCGGGCGGCACCAACACCGTCCCGCCATGGCCCGACCGCGACAGCTCCAGCACGGCGCCCTGCAGGGCGGCCCAGTCGCATTCCTGGTCGAGCGAGCGGACATGCGGATGGACGCGCCGCGCCGCCTCCAGGCTCTTGTAGCGTTCGGACAGCGGATGGCTGCGACCGTCGCCGATGGCGCCGCGGTCGCGGATGGACAGGGCGGGACCGGTTGACGGCGACGGTTCGGGCCGGGGGCGCAACGGTTTGTCCTGTGCTGCCTGTGCGGCGGTCTGTGCGGCAGCGGGAAAGGCCAGCGCCGCGGCCAGCAGCAGGCGCCTGCCGATGCGCCTGCCGATGGGGGGGACAAATGGGGGAGGGGGCGTCATGGTGCGCAGGCCCGCGCCGCGCCCGGCGGCGGTCTGGTGTCGAGCCGGGCCATTGCCGCCAGTCCGCCGCTGAGGGCGGCGCGGTAGACCTCCTCCAGCCGGTCGAGATGGCGGTCCAGCGTGAAGGGCGCCCGCCAATAGCCGGCATGGGCGATGCGACCCATCCGCTCCACCTCGCCGCGGTGGGAGAGCAGGCGCAGGGAACGGGCGAGGTCGGCGACGTCGCCGCTGCGGAACAGGAAGCCGTTCTCGCCGGTCCGCACCGCCTCCGCCGCCGCGCAATTGTCGCTGACGATCGCGGGAACGCCGTTGGCCAGCGCCTCGTAGGCCGCCAGCCCGAAGGTCTCGTACCACAGCGACGGCACCACCAGCGCCCGCGCCCGCCGGACCTCCTCCAGCACGGTGTCGGGCGGCAGCCAGCCGGCCAATTCGGCCTCCGGGTTCAGGCGGCGGACCGCCTCGGCCTCGTCGCCGTCGCCGACGAAGCGGACCGGAATGCCGGCCTGGGCCGCCGCCTCCGCCAACAGGGCGGCGCCCTTCTCGCGCGACAGGCGGCCGACGAACAGCACATGGCGGTTGTCGGCGACGGGAGCGGGGCCGCGGTCGCGGATCCCGTCCGGCACCTCCACCGGGTTGGGGATCGGCAGGGTGACGGTGCCGGGGGGCAGATGCGGCGCGATCACCGCCCGCTGGCGGTCGCTGAGCGTCACCAGCGCCATGCCGCCGGTGAAGCCGCCGGCCAGCGCACCCGCCGCGTGCCGGGCCGCCCGCCACCATTTGTGATGCCGGGCGCGGGCGTCGCAGTCGGTGGCGAGGCAGCCGGCCGACAGCGCCCGGTGCGGGCAGTTGACGCCGTCGGGAAAGACGAAGAAGGCGCCGTTCGGACAGAGCGGGAAGTAATCGTGCAGGGTCAGCAGCACCGGCAGGCCGGAGCGGCGGCAGACCGGAAAGACGCTGGGCGACAGCGCCTTGGCCCAGCCATGGATGTGGACCACCGTGTCGTTGGCCGGGCAGCGGGCCAGCAACTCGTCCAGCGCGCGGGCCGATTCCCGGTTCCAGATGCCGCGGAGCGCCGCCTGCACACGGTCGGCGTTGCCCTTCAGGTCGGGCTGTTCCAGGCAATGGACGGTGATGCCGTCGATCAGGAGGGCGGGGTCGACGGGCGGCACGGCGGTGAAGAAATGCACCCGGTGGCCGCGCCGCGCCAGCCCGACCGCCCCGGCGATGGCGACCTTGGCCAGCCCGCCGCTGGGGTGTGCGTGGTCGCAGAGGATGACGATGCTGCTCATGGCGGCGGGCTCATTGCAGGGCGTCGCGATAGACGGCGGCGGTGCGGGCGGCGATCACCGGCCAGTCGAAGCGGGTGCGCACCAGCGACCGGCAGGCGTCGGCGTCGGGCAGGCGGCGGACGCCGGTCAGCGCCTCCGCCAGTCCGGTGCCGATGGCGCGCGCGTCGGTCCCCGCCAGCACGAGATCGCCGTCCAGCCCCTCCACCACCTCCGGCAGTCCGCCGACTGGGGTGACCAGAACCGGCGTGGCGGAGGCCAGCGATTCCAGCGCGGTGATGCCGAAACCCTCCAGAGCCTGCGACGGCATCACGCACAGGTCGGCGGCGCGGTAGGCCAGCGGCAGCTGCGCGTCGGGGACGAAACCCAGAAGCCGCACATGCTCCTCCAGCCCCAGGGCGCCGATGCGGTCCTGCAGCGCTGCCGCCTCCTGCCCACGGCCGGCGACGACCAGCAGCGCGTCGGGCACCCGCCGGCGCAGTTCCACCATGGAGTCCACCAGGGCGGTCAGCCCCATCCGCTTGACCAGACGGCGGACCGTAAGGATCACGGGACGCCCCTGCGGCCAGCCCAGCCGCGCCCGCGCCTGCTGCCGGCTGTCGGGAAGGTCGTAGCGGTCGGCCTCGACCCCGCCCGGCACCCGGTGGATGCGGTCGGGCGGCACGCCGTAGCGCTCGGCCAGGATGGTGCCGAAGGAGCGGGACAGCACGACGAAGCGGGTGGCGCGGTGATAGACCAGCCGCTCCACCAGGAACTTCAGCCGCACTGACAGGGCGCCGGCCCCCTCAGCTGCGCTTTCCAATGCCCAGGGGCCATGGAAATGGACGACCAGAGGCCGGTTGCGCAGGGCGGGCAGCGCCCCCACCGTGTTCAGTGCGAAATGGGAGGCGACGAGGTCGGGCGCCTGCCGGCGCAGCGCCGCGGCGATGGCGGTGCGGGCTGCCGCCACGCGGCGCGGCAGCGAGGCGGTCGGCGGGGCGAAGCTGTCGATGCGGGCGCCGTTGTCCAGCGTGGCGGAGGTGTTGCCGAGCACCAGCCCGGAAAAGGCGATGCCCTGCTGCGGCAGATGGCGGGCGAGGTGGTAGAACATGTTCTCCGCCCCGCCATGGGTTTCGGGGAACCAGCCCAGCCCGAGCTGGAGCACGCTGGCCTCCCGCATCTCCGCGGGGAAGGTCAGGCTTCCGTCCATCGATTGTCCTCCTGGGGCTTGTCCTCCTGGCCGTGCTCCGTAGGGAGCGCGGCCGGTTGCGGGGCGGGCTGGAGGCTGGCGAGCCCGTAATTCTTCGCGGCCATGCCCATGCCCAGGAAGAACCAGAAGCCGACCCCCGTGACCTTCACCAGCGTGTGTTCGAACACCATGCAGCCGAGGATCGTCAGGGCGGCGGTCTCGGCACAGCGGGCGAAGGGATCGGGCGGGGCTCCGCCGCGGCGCAGAAGGCCGACCATCAGCGTGACGATGCCCGCGACGTAGCCCAGCGTGCCGGGCCAGCCCAGCTCGTAGGGGACGCGCAGGATGCCGCTGTCGAAATAGGCCATGGCGCCCAGATGGCCGTCCTCGTTGGTCAGCTTGGTCGCGGTGTCGACGGTGCCGAGGCCGGCGCCGCGCACCTCCGTCAGCGCCTGGATCAGGAAGCGGCCGTAGAACTCCTGCCGCTCCTGATAGCTGCGGTCGTTCTCCATCGAGTTCAGCGTGTCGAACCGCTTGACGATGGACTGGTTGACCATCGGCACGCTGAGCAGCGGCAGGGAGCACAGCACCAGACCGCAGCCGACCGCGACCAGCCGCAGCCGGTGCCGCCCGGGCATGGTCAGCAGAAGCCAGACGAAGACGAACAGCCCCGCCAACCAAGCGGCGCGGACGAGGCTGAGCAGAAGCGATCCCAGCGCCAGGGCGCCGGCGATCGGCACCAGGATGCCGCGCGCCGCCGGCAGCACGGCAAGCCCGGTCACCAGCAGGAAAGCCAGCGGGCCGGAGCTGTTCAGCGTGCTGAACACCCGCACCTGCATCGGCAGCGGTTGGCCCTGGTTGGTCATGCCGACATTGATCAGCCAGCGCGCATCCCAAGGCGGCATGACGAAATACTGGATCAGCCCGTATCCGCCGACCAGCGCCATTCCCAGCACGAAGGCGCGCAGCACCGCGTCGCGGATCTGCGGATAGATCGGCCAGTGCAGGGCGACATAGAGGCCGAGCGTCACCGGCACCAGCCAGTTCAGCAGCGCGAAGGTCGCCGCCGCCATCCCGGCTTGGCTGATGCCGTTGACGTAGGCGTAGAACAGCCCGATCATCACCGGCACGAAGCCGAAATAGGCGCGGTAGCGCAGCATCGGCAGATACTGCGCGATCACCAGGCAGGTCATGGCGCCGACGGCGAAGGGCGTCACCATCACCGGGCTGATGACGCTCCATCCCGCCTGGTAATCGACCAGCCGGCGCACCTCCGGCGTCAGGAACCACAGCCACCAGGTGAAGGCCGCGAAGCGGGCCGGGTCGCGCGTCACCAGCAGGGCGCCGGTGGCGAGCGCGCCGACCGGAAAGATGATCTCCAGCAGGCCGGCCTTGCCCATCAGCACCGGCATCGCCACCACGAACCAGAAGAGGGCGGGGGCCATCTTGGCGACGGACGGCAGGCCATCCCCACCCTGGTGGTGGCCCGGCCGGGTCTGGTTGATTCCCGCGGCGGCGCCGGCAGTGGCAAAGGTCATGCCGGCGACTCCCGCCAGTCGCGCATTCCGGCCAGCCGGCCGCGCAGGGTGGCGCGCAGCTTCGCCCCGGCATGCCGGTCGCCGCGCAGGGCGAGCCGAGCCCCTTGCACCGCTCCGGGAAACTCGCAGGTGCCGATCAGGAAGGCCCAGGCGGCGAAGGCCATGCGGTTGGCCGGGTTGAAATGGGCCATCAGGGCGATGGTGTCGTTGTAGGTCGCGTTCTCCTGCGCCAGCGGGTGGAAATGGTCGGATCCGCGCTGGTCGATGTCGAAGCGGACGGCCGGGAAATGGTCGACCGCCACCAGCGGGTCGTAAACCAGCCGCCAGCCGCGCCGCGACAGCCGCAGGCAGAAATCCACCTCGTTACGGACCTGGGCGCCGCTGCCGCGCAGCCGGGTGTTCAGCCGTTCGTCGGCGATGGCGGCACGGCGGAAGCTCCAGTTGGCGCCCTTCAGGACATCGACGTCCTGCGCCGGGCCGACGCCCAGATGGTGGTTTCCGATGACCCGGCCGAACCATTGCAGCCGGCCGACGACCTGCCTTTCGCCGGTTTCCGGCACGCCGTCGTGATAGACATGGTCGCGCCCGCCGACGCCGCCGATCCTGGGGTCGGTGCGGTACCACGCCTCGATGCGCTCCACCCAATCGGGATGGGGCACCGCATCGTCGTCGGTGATGGCGACGATGTCGGCGCGGGCATGGTCCATGCCGCGGTTGATGGCCGCCACCTGTCCCGGCACTTCGATCTCGACGACCTGCATCGGCAGCGCGCCCTCGTAGCGGCGGGCCACTTCGGCGGAAGCGGGGTCGGTGTCGCGCACGGTGACGATCACCTGGGCGGGCGCCAGCGTCTGCCGGACCAGCCCGTCGAGGCAGCCGGCCAGCTGGTCCGGCCGGCGGTAGGTCGGAACGATCACGGTGACGCCGAGGCGCTCCGTCGTGTCGGGATCGATGGGGACCAGCGGAATTGGTCGGGAAATGGCCGTGGGGCTCATGGTCTCGCTCATGCCGGGGCCAGCTCCCGCCCGCGGGCGCTGTGGGCGGCCGGGCGGGCCGGAGCCAGCGACGGTTCCTCGCCGTTCATCCAGCTGTCGATGGTTTCGCGCAGCCGCGTCTTGAACACGGCCCGGTCGAAGCGGGCGGCATAGGCCTGGATGACGGCCGGGTTGAAGCGGCGTTCCTGTGCCTCGAACCGCTCGACCGCCTCGATCAGCGCTTCGGGCGTCTGCTGGTCGAAGAACAGGCCGGACAGGCCGTCCTTCACCGTTTCGGTGGCGCCGCCGCGGTTCAGGGCGATCACCGGCCGGCCGGCAGCCATCGCCTCCACCGGCACGATGCCGAAATCCTCGTTGGCGGTGAAGACCAGGGCGCGGCAGGCGGCATATTGCCGGTCCAGCTCCTCGGCGGTGCAGTGGCCGAGCAGTTCCACCGTCGGCCCGGCCATCTGCTTCAGCCGACGGAACTCCTCGCCCTCGCCGATGACGACCAGCTTGCGGCCCATGCGGTTGAAGGCCTCGATCGCCACGTCGGCGCGCTTGTATGACACCAGCTGGCTGACGAACAGGTAATGGTCGCCGGGCGGCTCGGCGGTCGCGAAGCGGCGGGTTTCCACCGGCGGGTTGATGACGGTGGAATCGCGGCGATAGACCCGCCAGATGCGCTGGGCCACCGTTTCCGAATTGGCGATGAAGCGGTCGACCCGCGCGGCGGTCGCCAGATCCCATTGCCGCAGCCGGTGGATGGCGTAGGGCATCAGCGGCCGGATGACCGGGCCGGCCGACGACAGATAGTCGTGATAGCCGCTCCACACATAGCGCATCGGCGTGTGGCAGTAGCAGACATGCAGCGCGTCGGGCCGCGTCAGCACGCCTTTGGCCGGGCCGGATTCGCTGCTGATGACGAGGTCGTAGGCGCTGAGGTCGAGCTGCTCCAGCGCCAGCGGCATCAGCGGCAGGTATTTCTGGTACATCCGGTGGGCCATCGGCAGCCGGTCGATGAAGGTGGTGGCGACCCGGTGGCTGCGGATGACGGGAGAGATGCGCTCCGGCCGGTAGACGTGGGTGAAGACGTCGGCCTCCGGGTACAGCTCGCACAGGGCTTCGATAACCTTCTCACCCCCGCGCATCCCGACGAGCCAGTAATGGACGATCGCGACTTTCATGGTGGGTTCTCCGGCAAGGAGCAGGCCTTCGCGAAAGGCTGGGAATCGCCCGCTCAGGCGATGCGGCGCAGGCGGTAGGAGCGGCCGCTGGGCGGGCGGGCGCCATATTCGAGGTTCGCGTGTTCGCGGGCGTTGACCATCGACAGCACCGCCCCGCTGACCCGCCCGCCGACCTGCCGCACCTGCTTGATGCCGGCCCCGGCGAGGCTGGAGGCGGTGCGCGCCCAGCGCACGACATAGAGGATGCGGTCGGCCAGCGGCGCCAGGATCAGCGCATCGGACACCGACAGCACCGGCGGCGTGTCGAGCACGATCACGTCATAGCGTTCGGACAGCTCCACCAGCAGCGACAGCATCGCCTGGGAACCGAGGAGGGTCTGCGGCCGGTCCACCGGCCGGCCGGCGGCGATCACCGCCACCCGGCGGCGCTCGTCCAGATGCACCACCTGATCCAGCGTGGCGTCGCCGTCCAGCAGGTCGGTCAGGCCCTTGGGCGGCCGGCCGTTGCCCAGCAGGCGGTGAACGTTGGGCCGGCGGGTGTCGCAATCGACCACCACCACGCGGCGGCCGGCTTCGGCCAGGAAGGCGGACAGCGCCACCGCCATCGTCGTCTTGCCCTCGCCCGCGACGGAAGAGGTCAGCATGATGACCTCGCCGCCCTTGGCCGTTGCCGTCTCGGCACCGGTGCGGACCAGCCGCAGCCGGGCGCAGAGCCGCCAGACCGCTTCGGCGAAGTCGCCGCCGCCGGTCTCCGCATAGGGGTCGCGGGCGGCCTCGCCGCTGCGTCCCCGCTTGGCCCGGCCCAGCAGCGGCACGATGCCGACCGCCGGCAGGCCCAGCAGAGCCTCCACCTGATGGGAGCTGTAGACTCCGCGCTGGCCCATGGTGCGCACCAGCGCGATGCCGGTGGCGATGGCGCCGCAGACGACCGCGGCCAGCCCGGCCAGCACAGTCTTGCCCGGCCCGACCGGACCCGTCGGCACCGAGGCGGACGATACGACGCGCACGTCCGGCGTCATTTCCAGCGCCTGGAGCACCTGCGTCTCCTTCAGGCGGGTGACGGCGCGGCGGTAATTGTCGTCGGACGCGTCGGCCTGCCGTTGCAGCTCGCGCAGACGGACGTCGGCCTGGAGGGTGTCGAAGGATTCGGTGCGCAGCCCCTCCAGTCTCCGGCTGAGGTCCTGGATCTTGGCGACCTGCTGTTCCACTTCGCCGCGCAGGCCGCGGACCACGCGGTCGACTTCGGTGGCGAGCGATGCGTTCAGGTCGCGCAGTTCGGCGGCCGGACGGGTCAGCGCCGGGTGGCGGTCGCCATATTGGGCGCGCAATTCGGCCAATTGGGCGCTGAGCGCCGCCTGGCGCTGGCGCAGGCCGGTGATCAGCGGATCGCCGCCGATGTCGGCGCCGGTCAGCGATTCCGGGTTGCCGGGACGAACGGCCTGCAACTGGCGCAGCCGGGCCTGGGCGTTGGCGTGGGCGGTCCGCGCCTCCGCCAACTGGGCGTTGAGCGCCGACATCTCCTCGTTCACCAGCGGGGCGTCGCGGCCCTTCACCATGCCGGTTTCAGACCGCATCGCGTCGATCGCGGCGCGGCCGGTGGCGGTCATGTCCTGGCGCAGCTCGTCCAGCCGGCTCTGCAGCCATTCGCTGGCGCGCTGGGTGGCATTGCGCTTCGCCTCCACCTGGATGGCGATATAGGCGTCGGCCACCGCATTGGCGGCGCGGGCGGCCAGCTGCGGATCCTTGGCCTCCACCGTGATGCGGATCGCGCGCGACTGCACGCCGGGGCTGACCCGCAGGTTCTTCTGGAAGGCGTCGATCAGGCGGGCGCTTTCCACCTCGGCCGCGTCGCCGGTGGGGGCGGCGGGGCGGGGCGGCGGCGTCAGCATGGCGGACAGCGGCTCCGGCAGGGCGCCGGCCACGTCGATCAGCAGGTCGCGGCCGTCCTCCAGAAGCGGGGTGAGCGGGCCAGGCTTGGCAGCGGTCGCCGCGTATTCCGGTTCCTGCCCCAGGTTCAGCGCCTCCACCACCCGGCGGGCGAGATCGCGGGACCGCAGGATCTCGACCTCGGTGTTGACGGTGTCCTGATAGATGCCCATCGGCTCCGACACCGAGGGGATGTTGATGACCCGGTTCGGGTGCGGGTCGATCACCACCACGGTGGAGGCGCTGTAGAGCGGCGTCATGGAGTTGATCAGAAGCACCGCCGGCAGCCACAGGACCGCGGTGATGCCCAGGATCAGCCATTTCTGGCGCCAGAGGGTCTGAGCCAGCCGCTTGACGTCGACCTTGTCGGCGCCCGAACCGACCGGCGGTGCGACCAGACCGGAGGCGAAACCGGCCGCGCCGGATGGCAGGCGGTGTTCCGGTGCTTCCATGGGCTGAACTCCTCTATCTCGAACGACTGTGCGCGGGAAAGTCCGATGGGTGGAACGGGCGGCGGCTCAGCCGACTTCGGCCGGATCCTTTGCGGTTTTGGAGCCGGCAGCGTTGGTTGCTGCGATGTCGCGTGCGGCCCCGGACGTGCCGGACGGCTGGTTCGGCGGCGGAACCTGTCCGGGATGTGCGGCGGCCCGCTCTCCCGTCTTTTCCTCCGTCTCCGCCTCCGCCAGGATGCGGGCGTAGCGGGCGACGGTGTTGGGCGTGACGTTGACCAGCTTGCCGGTCCCGCCGCCACCGGCAACGAGCTGTGCGACCTGAAACAGCGCGCGGCCCTTCTCCAGAACCTCGCCGGGCAGCATCCACAGGATGGAATCGATGTTGGACGCCAGCCATCCCGGCTTGCCGCCGCGGGTCAGCCGGCGTTCGGCCGAGCGGACCTGGGCGGTGTTGCGGATGGTGTAGAAGGGCGACCAGCCGTCCCAGTCGCCGGCGGTGAAGGGCAGGGCGACGAAGTCGCCGTCCACCAGGGCCGGCGCGGCGCTGCCGAAGCCGGCCTTGGTCCACATGTAGTCGAAGCCGGCGGAGTGCACGGCGGCGGCGATGTCGGGCCGGACCGGGCCGGGACGGGCGTCGTCATAGGGTCGCCACGCCTCGTAGAAGCGGTCGAGCCGGTAGCGGCGCAGCGCGTTGCCGATCATCCGCCGGGCATCCATCGCCGGGGCGGCGGTCCGGGGAGCGGTGGGCGCGCTGCGCGGCGCCGCGACTCCGGGCTCGGCGCTCTCGGCGCTTGCGGCCGGCGTTTCCGACGGGCGCGGGCGGGGGGAGATACGCAGGACCGGGCGGCCCTCCTCCCAATGCAGGCGCGGCGTGCTGCCGGGCACCAGGGGGGAGTCGACCAGCGGCCACCAGCCCCGCGGCATCAGGCCGGGCGGCAGCATGGTCGCCACCTCCGCCCGCGCGTCGGCCAGCAGGCGGGCCAGCTCGTCCGCCTGCATCTCGCCTTCGGCGCAGACGCCGCGGCCGGTGCTGCCCAGCAGAAGCTCCACCCGGCCCAGCACGCCGCCGCGCTCCTCCGGCACCGCCAGCAAAGCGAGGTCGGCGGGGCTGGACTGGGTCAGGCTGTCGACCGTGACCACCAGGCCGCAGCGCAGGCCGGTCGCCGCCACCAGATCGAGGATGCGCGGGATGCAGTGCAGCTCGCGGATCATGCCCGACCACAGAACCAGCGTGGTCAGGACCCGCCCCTCCTCCGCCCAGCGGCGCAGCGTGGCGTCGTCAGGCTCGTAATCGGTGAAGGGCTGCGGCGGCTCCTGGATGCGCAGCGGCACCGCGGCGGCGCTGGCGAAGGGCGGGTCGGGATCGACGATCTGCAGCCCGCGGCCGAGCCGGCCCAGCGCGAAGAAGTCGTGGTCGTCGAACTGCCGGCCATAGACCGGGTCGGCCCCGGCGCGGATCAGGTCGGCGGCGCGGTCGATCACGTCGGTCTGCGGCCGGCCGTAGAGCGGCAGCAGGCGCTTGGCCGCCGCCAGCGGCAGCTGTGCCGCGATCAGGTCCGGGTCGCCCAGCAGGGTGCCGCGTCCCCACTCCGCAAGGCGGTGGGCGAGGCCGGCGCTGAAGCTGGCATAGCTTTCGCCGGCGACTTTGCCCTCCACGGCGTCGAGGCCGCCGGGGAAATGGCGGGCGCGCACCGGGTCGACGCAGAAGCCGACGAAGCGCCTTGCACCCAAGGCTTCCAGCCGCTCGCGCAGTCCCGCGTCGGCGCTGGCGTCGATGCCCAGGCGTGGTTCGGCCAGCAGGCGCGGGTAGAGGAAGGGGGCGGCGACGATGCCGAGCGGGGTCTGCGGCGCCATGTCCAGCACCGCGACCTCCTCCGGCAACGGCTGCTCCAGCAGACGGAAGGCCGTCTCGTAGATGGCGGCCGGGTCGGTGCCGCGCAGGGCGCACTCGCCGCAGGATTCCACCACCGGCCACAGCGGCGAAGCTGGATCGCCCAGCGCCACGACACGGTAACTGGTGGTCAGCCACAGCGCGTGGTCGAGGTGCCGGCCGCCGGCCATCAGGCTGCCGGTGCCGGTCGCCTCGGTGCGGTTGCCGTCTTCCCAGCCGCCGAAATGGCGGCCGCTGCGGCGCCCGTCATAATAGAGGTCGAAGGCCCAGCCGGCGCGTTCCGCCGCGGCGGCCAGCACCGGCGCGATGGCGACGCGGTGCGGGTCGCCGCCATGGGCGAGGAAGAGGAGCAGGGACGGTTTCGTCACGATGCGCGCCCCTCCGGACCCTTGCCCAGGGTGCTGCCCGCCTGATTGCCGCGCTGGCACCACCACAGATGCCATTTCGCCACCCCCGGCGGTCCGAAGTGATCGGTCTTCTGCAGGGTCAGGCCGGTCGCGGCGATGGCCTTGCGCATCTCCGGCGCCCAGTGGTGGCGGACCAGCGCCTTCCATTCCGGCAGGACGCCGTGGCAGCGCATGGTCGCCAGCAGCCGGTCGGGCCGCCAGCGGTAGTAGCGGGGATAGGCGATCACCCAGAGAGGGTTGGCGTTGGTGGTGTCGCAGGCGATCCGCCCGCCGGGCTTGACCACCCGTTGCAGCTCGCGCACGCCGGCCTCGAGATCCGGCAGGTGGCAGAGTAGATCCATGGCGATGACGAGGTCGAAGCTGTCGTCCGGGAAGGGCAGCTTGCGGGCGTCGGCCTGCTGCACCGCCAGGGCGGGGAACCGCTCCTTCGCCTCGGCCAGCATCTCGTGCGAGATGTCGACCAGGGTCACGTCGTGGCGTTCGGCGAAGGGACCGGTGATGCGGCCATAGCCGCCGCCGACATCGAGGATGCGCATCCGCGGCGCCCGCTCCAACTCCGCCGCCACCGCGCGCCGCTTCTCGTCATAGATGCGGTAGAAGGGGGTGGTCGGATGGTCGGGGCGGAAATGGCGGCGGTAGCCGTTGTTGTAGATGCCGGAGCTTGCGGCCTGCGTGCGCTCGGCCTTGGCATGCTCCAGCAGGCTGGCGACCTGCGCGGCCACCGTGTCGACGTCGAAGGCCTTGGCGCGCTCCAGCCCGGCATCGGACGCCGCCTTCAATCCGGCGGGGTCGGCCAGCCGGGCGATCAGCATGTCGCGCAGCGGTTCCGCTTCGCCCGGCGGGACCAGCCAGCCGGAGCGGCCGTTCTCGACGATCTCGGGAAAGCCGCCGCAGTCGCTGGCCACCACCGGCACGCCCAGCGCCATCGCCTCCACCACCACGAAGCCGAAGCTTTCCCACAGCGACGGCACGACGGCCAGTTCCGCCCGCGCCACCACGGCCAGCGCGTCCTCGCGCGGCAGGGCGCCGGTGAAGTGAACGCGGTCGGCGACCGGGGCCACGTCGCGGCGGAACTGGTCGATGACGGCGGCGCTCGCCGGGTCCTCGCCGCCGACCATCACCAGATGCAGGTCGGGGTTGGCGGCCAGCACGGCGGGGATGGCGCGGCCGAGGGCGGCGATGCCCTTGCGCCCTTCCAGGCGGCCGAAGAAGGCAATGAAGCGCTGGGGCAGGGGAATGGGCGGTTGGCCGGCCCCGGCGGCCTTGACCGCGGCGAGGTCGATGCTGTTGGGGATGACCTGGATCAGCTCCGGCGCGATGTGCCAGTAGTCGGCGACCCGGCGGGCGATGGCGCGGGTGGAGGCGTAGATCGCGGCGCTGCGCTTGGTCTGGTCGCGCTCCAGCGCGTTCAGCAGGTGGGTGTGCGGACCCCAGCTGCCGGTGTTGGTGTCCACCACCAGACCGGTCGGGGTGGCGAGCCGCGTCACCACCGGGATGGTGCTGAAGCGGGTGAGCCACCAGGCGTCGGCATCGAACTCCGCCGCATGGACCACATCGGGGCGGAAGGAGCGGACGGCGTCGGCCAGACGGCGGTTGGTGCGGAAGCGGTCAAGCATCGGCTGGATGCGCGGGCCGGGATCGACGCGCTGGACCGTCACCCCGTCCTCGATCGCGGTGCCGGCCGCAGGACCGCCGGCCTTCCACGGAGTCACCACCTGCACCGCATGGCCCAGCCGGGTCAGCGCGCGCGCCATCGTGTGGGTGTGGGTGGCGATACCGCCGAGCTTTTCGCCGGGCGGATATTCGGGCGTCAAGAGCGACAGTCGCATTGTGGGTTTCCTCAAATTCCGGGTTCAGGCTTTTCGCCGGGTTATTTGCCGGCCGGGCTATTTGCCGGTAGGCCCGGCCGCGGTGGCGGCGGCCGGCGGCGGCTTGTTGAGCAGGTGGCGCGGTAGCGAGGCGAGCAGCGCCGGGTCCGGCAGGAAGGCCCGCCAGGGCAGCCCGGTCGCCCGCCGGTAGAGCGCCGCCGCGGCGACGAACACCAGCGCATAGGCGATGGTGGACACGACCGCCGCCGCCAGGATCCCGCCGCTGCGCAGGAACAGCAGCAGGCCGCCCACCGTGACCACCATGCCCAGCAGGTTGGCGAGGGTGGCGGTGAAGGGCCGGTTCTCGGCATAGAGGCCGTTCAGCAGGATCGACGCCGCGGCATAGAGCACCGCGCCCGGCAGAAGCAGCCGCAGCGGCAGGGCGCTGTCGGCGAAGGAGGGGCCGTAGACCAGGCCGATGGCGATGTCGGCTAACAGGAACAGCCCGCCCCCCAGCACCCCGCCGACGGCGAAGGTCGCCTGCAGGCTGTTCAGCACCAGATCGCGTCCCGACCGGCCGCGCCGGGTGGCCGCCGGCATCACCACGGTGGCGAGCGCGCTCGACAGGTTGACGATCAGCCAGGACAGGCTGGTCGCCAGCGCATAGAGCCCGACCTGCGCCGCCGGCAGGAAGGCCGGGATGATCAGCAGGTCCAGCCGCTGGGTGATGACGCCCCCCACCACATCGCCGTGGGTGCGCATCGCATACCAGGCGGTGCTGCGGCCGAGCGAGAGGTCGAGCCGGCCGATGCCGTGGCGCCGCAGCAGAAGCAGCAATGCCGCGACCAGCACCAGCGTGCTCATCGCCGCCTGGGCGATCACCGCGGTCTCGACCGTGAACAGGCCAACGGCCCACAGCACGGCATAGGAGACGGCCACCCCCGCCGGCTGGAGGAAGTTCAGCGCGTTGAAGCTGCGGAAATCCTGATCGCCGAGGACCAGCCCCATCGCCAGTTCCGACAGAAGCGCCAGCGCGATCATCGGAAGATAGAGGCGGGCCAACTCCAGCGTCTCCGGCGGCTGGGCCGCCAGAAGGGTCGGCAGAAGCAGGTGGCCCGCCAGCACCGCCGCCGTGGCGACCGGCAACAGCATCAGCGTCCAGGTGGTCAGCAGCCGCCCGCCGGCCGACGGGTCGCGGGACAGGGCATAGGTCACCGCCTTGCCGCAGCCCATGCCGAACAGCCAGCCCAGCAGCTGCGCCGTGGTGAGCACCGCGGTGAGCGCCCCCCGGCCGTCCGGCCCCAGCGTGCGGGCGACCAGGACGCCTGTCAGCAGGCCCAGCCCCATGGTGGCGGCGGTGACGAGAATGGTGGCGACGCCGTCCCGCGCAAAGCTGCGCCGGGCCGGTGCTGCCGCCGCAGACTGACCGGTGGAACCATTTTGCATTACGCTCTCACCCCCGTTGGTGTCCCCTGAAGCGTCGGTCCCGCGTCATCCCGGCGGCGTCGCGGCTCTTGTCCGGGATTCGGCGCCGGCCCCTCCCCTGAGGCTGCGGCGATGGGCATGTGCGGTGGATGGTTCATCCCTTTCGGTGGCCCGGATGTTCAGTCCCAGCATGTTCAGTCAAGGAACCGGTCACACCGGGTCCCGCGCGAAGATTGCTGGCGTTGCCAACAAAAATTCCGCTGATCTCGATTATTTTCTCGTGAAGAAACAAACTCTCTCCGACAGCGTTATTCAGTCTTGAGCGGGTTTGTTCTTTCGCATTTGCACACCGAACGGTAGTGGGAGACCGCGGCGATGGTCAACGCCGCTTTCGGAACTGTTCTTCCAACACACTGCAAGGGTATTTTTTATTGGGCGTTCGTTGGAGATTTGCCGGAGTCCCGACGTATCTTTCGGATCTCGATTATCGGCGACACCAATTTCAAAGCGGCGGGATTACCCCGGACATGCGCCGGCTGCGCACGGCCGGTGAAGCAAGCGCTCCACCGCGCTCCGCCCCCAGGGTTGGGAGGGCGGTGAAATGGAACCTTCGATCCATGTCCGAAGTGCCGATGGGCAATAACGAGCGGACGCTCAGTCCGCGTCGGTCAGCCGGGGGTTCAACACGGGAGCCATCCTGGCGGCGGTGGAGCCGCGCACGATGCAGGTGCCGCCAAGAACGAGGCGGCGGCTGGGGCGGTCCGGCGCCTTCAGCCGCTCGAACAGCAGGGCCATGGCGGACCGGCCGATGTCCTGCACCGGCTGTTCGATCACGGTCAGGCCGGGTCCGACCAGTTCGGTCCAGGGCTCGTTGTCGAAGCCGGCCACCGCCAGCCCGTCCGGGATCGACAGGCCGAGACGCCGGGCGGCTTTCACCACGCCCATCAGGAACAGGCTGTTGCTGACGATGAAGGCCTCCGGCCGGTCGGGTTCGGCCATCCACTCCACCACCGCTTCCTCCGCCGCGTCCGCATAAGGCGCGAGGAAGCGGGCGGCGGGCGTCAGGCCGCGGGCGGCCATGGCGGCGCGATAGCCGTCATGACGCTCCTGCCCAGTGGTGCTGGTGTTGCCGAACAGGCCGGCGATGCGGCGGTAGCCCTGGGCATGCAGATGCTCGACCAGCATCGCCGCGGCGCGCGGATTGTCGAGCACCACAGCGTCGTGCCGCCCGGTCGGCGCATTGCGGTCGATCAGCACGACGGGGAAATCCAGGTCCAGCCCGTCCAGCCGGTCCAACGTGCTGCGGGTGGGGGCGAAGATCAGGCCGGTGATCCGCTCCTCCTGCATCAGGCGGAGATACAACTCCTCCCGCTCCGGATTCTCGTCGCTGTTGCACAGGATGACGCGCATGCCGGCCCGGTAGGCCGCATCCTCCACCGCGCGGCTGACGGCG
The DNA here is from genome assembly GCF_008364825.1 of Azospirillum sp. B21. Lineage (GTDB taxonomy): Bacteria > Pseudomonadota > Alphaproteobacteria > Azospirillales > Azospirillaceae > Azospirillum. The sequence continues at coordinate 26,507 of NZ_VTTO01000014.1, read as the reverse complement.
GTGAAGAAGGGGTTGCGGATGTCCGACACCACCAGCCCGATGGTCTGCGAATGCTGGGAGCGCAGCCGCCGCGCCGACAGGTTGGGGCGGTAGCCGGTGGCGCGCACCGCGTCTTCCACCCGCTTGCGCAGCGCCTCGCTGACCGGGCCGTTGCCGAGCACGCGCGACACGGTGGCGACCGATACCCCGGCGGCCAGGGCCACATCCTTGATGCCGGCGGTTTTTCCCGAGACGCTCATGTCCAGACCGATCGTGTGGCGGATGCCCCGAATGGGGGTGCAACCCTAGCGGCGCCGGCCGGGGATGACCAGAGCGCGACGCATTTTGACGAGCTTACTGAAAACGTTTCCAGTGCTTTCGTCTGAACATCCCCCATTTTCGTGCGGCTGACAAGCCGTCCATCCGGAAAAGTCCAAATGCTGCAACGCAACAAGCGTTGACAGGCGAACTGTAATCGTTTTCACTTGCTCTCAAGAGACGACACAAGAACATGCGGAGGAGACGGTTGCCATGGCCACCGACACGCACCCCCTTAGCCTTCCCCCTGATCTGGTCCGCCTGGGCGCCGCTCCGGCCGGGAAGGAGGCGGCGATCCGCGAGGCGGCGCAGCTTCTGATCGCCGCGGGTTGCATCGATCCCGCCTATGCCGACAGCATGATCCGGCGGGAGACGGTGGCGAACACCTTCCTCGGCCATGGCGTCGCCATCCCGCACGGCATGGTCGACGATCGCAATCTGGTCCGCCGCAACGGCATCGCCATCCTGCAGGTGCCGGACGGCGTGGTCTGGAACGAGGGGCAGACCGCCCGGCTGGTCGTGGCGATTGCCGCGCAGTCCGATGCCCACATCGCCATCCTGCGCCGCCTGACCCGCCTGATGCAGGACGAGCCGCGGCTGGAGGCGCTCTTCGCCACCACCGATCCGGCCGATCTGGTCGCAGCATTGTCGGACGAGTCCTCGATGCCGGCGACGCCTGCTTCGGAAGCCGGCGACCTCGCCGAGACGTTCGAGTGGGTGGTCGATTACCCGACCGGCCTGCATGCCCGCCCGGCCGCCGCCTGGGTGGAGACCGCCCGTGCCGCTGCCGGCCGCGTCCGCATCCGCCATGGCGGGGAGGCGGCCGACGGCAAGACGCTGGTCGCGCTGCTGCAACTGGGCCTGCGGCCCGGCGACCGCATCACCGTCTCCACCGACGGCCCGGATGCACGCGCGGTGCTGAACCGCCTGCGCGCGACCATCACCGGCTTGAGCGCGCGGGAGAAGGCGGATGCCGCCGCCGCGGCGCGCAAGGCCAAGGCGGTGGTGCAGGGCTGGACGCCTCCTGCCGCTTCCGGCCGCGAGATGCCCGTGGTCGCCGGCATCGGCGCCAGCCCCGGCCTCGCCATCGGCGCGGTCCATGTGATGCCGAAGGCCGATCTGACCGTGCCCGACCGTCCGGCCCCGCTGCTGGAGGGCGGCAACCGCCTGCACGAGGCGCTGAACCTGACCCGGCAGCAGTTGAAGGCGCTGGCCGACGACACCGCACGCCGCCTTGGGCCTGCCGAGGCCGGGATCTTCGCCGCGCAGGCGGAGCTGCTGAACGACACCGACCTGATCACGCTGGCCTGCCAGTTGATGGTGGAGGGGCACGGCCCCGGCTGGTCGTGGAACGAGGCGGTGGAACGCAGCGCTGCGACGCTGGCCGCCAACCCCAACCCGGTGCTGGCCGCCCGCGCCGCCGATCTGCGCGACGTCGGCCGCCGGGTGCTGACCCGCATCGACCCGGATCTGCGCGGCGGCTCGATCCGCGACCTGCCGGACACCCCCTGCATCCTGATCGCCGACGACCTGTCGCCGTCCGACACCGCGGCGCTCGACATGGGCCGGGTCATCGGGCTGGCGACGGCGCAGGGCGGCCCGACCTCCCACACCGCGATCCTGGCGCGCACGCTGGGGCTGCCGGCAATGGTGGCGGGCGGCGGTGCGCTGACCGGGCTTGCCGACGGCACCACCGCCATCCTCGACGGCCAGTCCGGCCGCCTGTACCTGGAGCCCTCCGACGCCGACCTCGCCGCCGCCCATGGCTGGTTCGAGGAGCAGCGCGTCAGGAAGGCCCAGCAGGAGGAGCGGCGCGGCCTGCCCGCCCGCACCCGCGACGGCCACACGGTGGAGATCGGCGCCAACGTCAACCGGCCCGATCAGGTGGCCATGGCCCTGTCCCAGGGTGCCGAGGGCGTCGGCCTGATGCGCACCGAATTCCTGTTCCTGGAGCGCGGCGACGCCCCCGGCGAGGAGGAGCAGTACGAGACCTACCGCGCCATGCTGGAGGCGCTGGATGGCCGCCCGTTGATCGTCCGCGCGCTCGACATCGGCGGCGACAAGCAGGTGCCGCACCTGCAACTGCCGCATGAGGAGAACCCCTTCCTCGGCGTGCGCGGCGCCCGGCTGCTTCTGCGCCATCCCGAACTGCTGGAGCCGCAGCTGCGCGCCCTCTTCCGCGCCGCCAAGCACGCCCGCGAGGGCGCGCTGCTGATCATGTTCCCGATGATCACCACCCTGCGCGAGATCGAGACCCTGCGCGCCGTCTGCGACCGCATCCGGGCGGAGCTGGACGCGCCGGCGGTGCCGCTGGGCATCATGGTGGAGGTGCCGGCCGCCGCCATCCAGGCCGACGTGCTGGCCCGCCATGTCGATTTCTTCTCCATCGGCACCAACGACCTGACCCAGTACGCGCTGGCCATCGACCGCCAGCATCCGGAACTGGCGGCGGAGGCCGACAGCCTGCACCCGTCGGTGCTGCGCCTGATCCGCATGACGGTGGACGGTGCCGAGAAGCATGGCCGTTGGGTCGGCGTCTGCGGCGGCATCGCCGGCGACCCGTTCGGTGCCGCCCTGCTGGCGGGGCTGGGCGTGCGTGAGCTGTCGATGACCCCGCGCGACATCCCCGGCGTCAAGGACCGGCTGCGCGACAGCGACCTCGCCGGTTTGCAGGATCTCGCCCGGCGCGCGCTGGACTGCGAATCCTCCGACGAGGTGCGGGCGTTGGAGGGGGGTGCGTCATGACGAAACCGGTCGTCACCGTCACGCTGAACCCGGCCATCGACCAGACCATCACGGTGGAGGTGCTGAAGCCCGGCAGCGTCCACCGGGCCAAGGCGGTGCGCCACAATGCCGGCGGCAAGGGCGTGAACGTCGCCAGCTGCCTTGCCGACTGGGGAACGCCGGTGGTCGCCACCGGCCTGCTCGGCAGCGGCAACGCCGCGCCGTTCGAGGCGCTGTTCGCGGCCAAGGGCATCGCCGACGCCTTCCTGCGGCTGCCGGGAGAGACGCGCGTCAACATCAAGATCGCCGATCTCGCCGCCAACGACACCACCGATATCAACCTGCCGGGCTTGAGCGCCGATGCGGACGCTCTAAACCGCGTGCGCGAGACGGTGCTGGGGCTGGTGGAGCCGGGGACGCCGGTCCTGCTGGCCGGCAGCCTGCCCGACGGATTGCCGGCCGACGCCTATGCCGGGCTGACCGCCGATTTCACGGCGGCCGGCGCCCGCGTGGTGCTGGACAGCAGCGGGGCGCCGCTGGCGGCGGCGCTGGCCTCCACCGCCGCGCTGCCCCACTGCATCAAGCCCAACCGCCACGAGCTGGAGGATTGGGCCGGCCGGCCGTTGCCGACCGACGCGGACCTGCTGGAGGCGGCGCGCGGCCTGCACCGGCGCGGGGTGGCGGTGGTCGTGGTCTCGCTGGGGGCGGACGGCGCGCTGTTCGTCAGCGGCGAGCGCGCGCTGCACGGGCGGCTGCCGCCGGTGACGGCGCTGAGCACCGTCGGGGCGGGCGACGCGATGGTTGCCGGGCTGATCGCCGCCTTCCAGATGAATGGCGGACTGGAGGATGTGGCGCGCCTGTCGGTGGCCTTCGCCGCGGCCAAGCTGGGCTGCTTCGGCCCGAACCTGCCCGATCCGGCGACGGTGCGGTCGCTGGCCGCACAGGTGGCGTTGACGTCGCCTGACTGATCAGGACCCGACTGATCGGGGTGTGCCTACTTTGCCTTGCTGATGACATCGGACGAGATTGAAACACAGTGACAGGGGCGGGACCGAACCCGCCAGGAGGAAACAATGGCGAACCTGTTGGCCGTGATCGCGGCGGGCGATCTCACCACCCAGGCCGTTCTGGCGGCCGAAGCCCTGCGCAAGGCCGCGGCCTCGCTGGGCCATGGCATCCAGGTGGAGATCCGCACCAGCCTCGGCATCCAGTCCCCGCTCGACCCCGCGGCGCCGTCCAAGGCCGAGGGCGTCATCCTGGTCGGCGGCGGCGACCTCGACGAGGGGCGTTTCGCCGCGCTGAAGCGCAGCAGCGCCTCGCTCGACGAAGTGCTGGCCGGCCCGGCGGCGGTGCTGGAACGGGCGCTGGGCGCCGCGTCTGCGGCGGCGTCCGCCGCGGGACCGCGCCGGATCGTCGCCATCACCTCCTGCCCGACCGGCATCGCCCACACCTTCATGGCGGCCGAAGGCATCCAGCAGGCGGCCACCGCGCTGGGCCACAAGGTCCGCGTGGAGACGCAGGGCTCCGTCGGTGCGCGCGACACGCTGACCGACGAGGAGATCCGCGACGCCGACATCGTCCTGATCGCCGCCGACACCCAGATCGACCTGTCCCGCTTCGCCGGCAAGCGCGTGTTCCTGAGCGGCACCAAGCCCGCCATCAACGACGGCAAGGCCCTGGTCACCCGCGCTCTGGCGGAAGCAAAGCCGCATGGCGCTTCCGGCAGCGCTTCCGGCGGCGCGACCCCGCTGGTCGATGCGGTTGCCGCCGGCAAGGCGGAGCGGTCGGCCCAGCGCACCGGCCCCTACAAGCACCTGATGACCGGCGTGTCCTTCATGCTGCCCTTCGTGGTGACGGGCGGTTTGCTGATCGCGCTCGCCTTCGCGCTGGGCGGCATCTACGTGTATGAGGAATCCAACGCCGGGACGCTGGGCTATGCCCTGTTCCAGATCGGAGCCAAGGGGGCCTTCGCCCTGATGGTTCCGGCACTGGCCGGCTACATCGCCTATTCGATCGCCGACCGCCCCGGCATCGCCCCCGGCATGGTGGGCGGCATCCTGGCCGGCACCATCGGCGCCGGATTCCTGGGCGGCATCGTCGCCGGGTTCATCGCCGGCTACGGCACTGCCTTCCTCAACCGGCACATCAAGCTGCACCGCAATCTGGAAGGGTTGAAGCCGGTGCTGATCCTGCCGTTGCTGGGCTCGCTGCTGACCGGTCTGCTGATGATCTACGTCGTCGGAACCCCCGTCGCCGAAGCCCTGGCCTGGATGAGCGCCTGGCTGAAGGGCATGCAGGGAAGCAGCGCCATCCTGCTGGGCCTGCTGATCGGCGCCATGATGGCCTTCGACATGGGCGGCCCGGTCAACAAGGCGGCCTACGCCTTCTCCACCGGCCTGATCGCGTCGCAGGTCTACACCCCGATGGCCGCCGCCATGGCCGCCGGCATGGTCCCGCCGCTGGGCCTGGCGCTGGCCACCAAGCTGTTCGCCGACCGCTTCACCGCCGAAGAGCGCGAGGCCGGCAACGCCGCCGCCGTGCTGGGCATCGCCTTCATCACCGAGGGCGCCATCCCCTTCGCCGCCCGCGACCCGCTGCGCGTCATTCCGGCGCTGATGATCGGGGCGTCGCTGACCGGCGCCATCTCCATGGCGATCGGGGCGGAGCTGAAGGTCCCCCATGGCGGCATCTTCGTGCTGCCCATCCCGAACGCGGTCACGCATCTGCTGGGCTATGTCGTGGCCCTGGTGGTCGGCACCGTCGTGACGGCTTTGGCGCTGCGCCTGTTGAAGAAGCCGGTTGCCGCCGTGGCCGTGCCGAAGCCGGCGGTGCAGGGCGCAGGCGCGCATGCCTGACTCCGGCCTTATCTGACCGTTTCCTCTCGGGCGTCCTCCCGAAGCCTTGCCCCTCTCCGCCAAGCGCGGGGAGGGGCTTTCTTTTTTTCGGGGCAAGTTGCGGCCCACATAAAAAGCCCCGGCGGGACAAGGTCCGACCGGGGCGAAGAGGCAGGTGAGACGACGATGACTGCAGGAAAAACGGTTGAGAAACAGCCGTTACGGGAAACCCGTCAGCCGGCGCGGCGCAGGTCGGAACGACCGGGGGAGGTCGCGGGCCGGTGAGCGGCGGTGACGGGAAAGGCCAGGACCGATGGGCGGCCATCGGACACCCTTAGGGCATCCGCAGGCTCCCGGCCGTTCAGCAGCCACTGGTAGGCGGCGGCGATGGCGACCCGGTCGCGGCCCTCCGTCGGGAGGACGCGCAGGCCGGTGGCTGTCTCACTGCCGCCCGTGCCGCCGCTGCGGCGGACCGCATCGCACAGCGCGTGGCCGAGCCGGAGGTCCGGCACCAGAACCGCACTGAACCCGGCCTGGGTCAGGACCGACGCCAAAGCTCCCAGATGGGACGGCGGCAGGGGGGAAATGCCGACTTCCCGCAAATCCAGGAACAGGCGGGAGCCCGTGCCGGTGCCGGACAGCGCGTTGCGCAGCGTCCCGAGCCAGGCGGAGGGGGGAGCAAGAGGAAGGCCGGTGCAGGCGACGGCGTGGAGCCCCCAGTCGGTGGCTGCGACGGTGATGTCCTTCATGCTCTTCCCCTTCGGTCAGGTCCGGGTCGCTTTCAGGACCGCTCCGCCGGTTCCGCCGCCTGGGGGGACGGGAGGGGGCCGGTGGAGCGGCTCTGTGAAGAGTATAGGGAAGATCCCTAACAATCGGTAACGCAAACTAGTTTCCAGGCTGTAATCCACATTCCGGATTCAGCATCCGATCGGCTGTCCGTCTGCCGCCCGTTGCAGAAGCAAAGCGGATGGGCGCCATTGCGGTCCGCCGATGTCGCGGTGGTAACGCTGCACGGATGCTTCGATTTTGCCCAGCCCCTCACGGTCGGCCCAGAACAGTAGGCCGCCGCGCCAGGATGGGAAGCCGTAGCCGTGCAGCCAGATGGCGTCGATGTCGACCGGACGCGCGACGATGCCCTCCTCCAGGATCTTGGCGGCTTCATTGACCATGACGTAGAGGCAGCGTTCGCGAACCTCCTCGTCACTGACGGTGCGCGGGGTGATGCCGCGGTGCCGGCGGTCCTCCTCGATCACCGCCGCGACCTCCGGGTCGGGGATGGGGGTGCGGCTGCCGGGTTCGTAGCGGTAGACTCCGGCCGAGGTCTTTTGGCCGTAGCGGCCGCGTTCCGCCAGCACGTCCAGCCAGTTCGGCGCCTGCGCCTCCGGATCGCCGGCCTTGCGGCGCTCTTCGCGGATGCGCCAGCCGACATCGATTCCGGCGAGGTCGGTCATCGAGAAATGGCCGAGCGGGAAGCCGAACTCCGTCAGCACGCGGTCGACCTGCTCGGGGCTGGCGCCCTCCTCGACCAGCGCCATCGACTCACGCCCGCGCTGGTGCAGGATGCGGTTGCCGACGAAGCCATAGCAGACGCCGACCGCCACGCCCACCTTGCCGATCCGCCGCGCCAACGTCATCACGGTCGCCAGCACGGTGTCGGAAGTCTTGGCGCCGCGCACCACCTCCAGCAGGCGCATGACGTTGGCCGGGCTGAAGAAATGCATGCCCAGCACGTCCTGCGGCCGGCCGGTCGCCGCGGCGATGGCATCGACATCCAGCGTCGAGGTGTTGGTGGCGAGGATCGCGCCCGGCTTGCAGGTGTCGTCCAGCGTCCGGAAGATGGTCCGCTTGACCTCCATGCTCTCGAACGCCGCCTCCACCACCAGATCGGCGTCGGCGAGATCGCCGTAGGACAGGGTGGGGTGGATCAGGCCCATCCGCTCCTCCACCTGCGCGGCGGTCAGCCGGCCCTTGCGGGCGGTGGCTTCGTAGTTGCGGCGGATGGCGGCTGTTCCGCGGTCGAGGGCTTCCTGCGCGCTGTCGACCAGAACCACCGGGATGCCGGCATTGGCGAAGCACATGGCGATGCCGCCGCCCATGGTGCCGGCCCCGATCACGCCGACCTTGCGGATGTTGCGCGTCGGCGTGTCGGCGGGCAGGCCGGGGACCTTCGCCACCTCGCGCTCCGCGAAGAAGGCGTGGATCAGGCCGGCGCGCTGGGGCGAGTCCATGCAGGCCAGGAACAGTTGCCGCTCGCGCGTGGTGCCGTCGGCGAAGGGCAGGGTGACGGCGGCCTCCACCGCATCGACGATCCGGTGGGGGGAGAACAGGTGCGGATGACGTTTCGCCAATTCCGCCCGCTTCGCCGCGAACAGGGCGGGGTCGGTCCCGGCGATGCGGTCGGTGCGGGCGCTGACCGGTTGCGGCATCCGCCCGTCAGCGAGCAGCCGGTCGGCGGCGCGCAGGCCGGCCTCAAGCGGCGAATTGCCGTCCTCCACCGCATCGACGAGGTCGATGGCCAGGGCCTCCTCCGCGCCCACCGGGTCGCCGGACAGGATCATGTCGAGCGCCTTGGCCGCACCGACCAGCCGCGGCAGCCGCTGGGTGCCGCCGGCGCCGGGCAGCAGGCCGAGTTTCACCTCCGGCAGGCCGAGCTTTGCCGATTTCAGCGCGACGCGGACATGGCAGGCCAGCGCCACCTCCAGCCCGCCGCCCAGTGCCGTGCCGTGGATGGCGGCGATCACCGGCTTGGTCGAGGCGTCGATGCGGGCCACCACCTCCGGCAGGGTCGGCGGGGCCGATGGCTTGCCGAACTCCCGGATGTCCGCCCCGGCCATGAAGGTGCGCCCGGCGCAGACCAGCAGCAGCGCCGCTGCCTCCGCATCGGCGAGCCCCGCATCCAGCGCCGCCACCAGCCCGCTGCGCACGCCATGGCCGACGGCGTTCACCGGCGGATAATCCACGGTGATGATGCCGATGCGTCCCTGGCGCGCGTACTGGACAGGATTGGACGGAACCGCTTCAGTATGGGCCGGCGACGGCATCGGCGCTCTCCGAAAACCTTGAGTCAGGGCACGTCGGCCCGCGGACGGTCAGTCTAACAGACGATCCGTCCTTTTCAAGTTTTCGGAATATAATTTTGATGTGCGGAATTTATTGTCATTGCGGGGCCGAGATCCGCATGACGAAGCCTGATGGCTTGTCGGTCGCACCGAAGGGGCCGGCGACCTTGTTGGCGACCGGGGGCAGGCTTTTCAGATAGACGGCGATGGCGCGGGCGTCCTCATCGCTGAGCGCGGCGAAGGACATCCAGGGCATGGCCGGAGCCAGCATGCGCCCGTCCGGGCGCTTGCCGGTGCGGATGGCGGTGACGATCTGCTCCTCCGTCCAGTTGCCGATCCCGGTCTCCTTGTCCGGCGTCAGATTGGAGCCGTGGAAGACGCCGAGGCCGGGGATCTCGAACCCGACATCCGAGCCGCTCAGCGCGCGGGCGAGGTCCGGCTTGCCCAGCAGATGGCCCGGCGTGTGGCAGTCGCCGCAGCTGATGACGGTGACGAGATACTTGCCGCGGGCGACGGCGTCGTCGGCCAGGGCGGGGCTTGTGAGGGTCGCGGAAAGAAGCAGGGCGGACAGGGTGTGGCGGATCATCGGGATGTGCTCCGGGAAATGGACATGGCGGAGGATCGGGCGCTGCGTCAGCCGACCATCTGCGAGCGGACGGCAGCGACGATGGCGTCGGCCTGCGGGACGAAGGCCTGCTCCAGCGGGAAGCTCGCCGGGGCCGGGGAGTCGGGGCCGGTCAGGCGCAGAACCGGCGCCCGCAGGCTGGCGAAGGCCTTTTCCGCCACCAGTGCCGCGATCTCCGCGCCGACGCCGCACAGGCGGCTTGCCTCATGCACGACCGCCAGACGGCCGGTCTTGGCGACGGAGCGCAGGATGGCGGCCTCGTCCAGCGGCTTCAGGCTGCGCAGGTCGATCACTTCGGCGTCGATGCCGGCGGCGGCCAGCGTGTCGGCGGCGGCCATGCAGGTGCCGACGGTCTTGGCGTAGGACACCAGCGTCACGTCGCGGCCCGCGCCGCACCGCCGCCTTGCCCAGCGGGATGGCGTCGGCCTCCTCCGGCACCTCGCCGGTGCTGTAGCCGAGCGCGATGTCGGCGAAGACCAGCACCGGGTTGTCGTCGCGGATCGCCGATTTCATCAGCCCCTTGAAATCGGCGGGGGTGGAGGGCATGACGATCTTCAGGCCGGGACTGTGGACGAACCAGCTCTCCACATTGTGGTTGTGCTGGGCGCCGACGCCCCAGCCGGCGCCGGTCATCGCCAGCACCACCATCGGGAAATTGAACTGCCCGCCTGAGATGTAGCGGAGCTTGCCGGCGCTGTTGACGATCTCGTCCATGGCATAGCAGAGGAAGGGCGCGAAGAGCAGGTCCACCACCGGGCGCAGGCCGGTGGCGGCGGCCCCGGCGGCGGTGCCGGCGATGATGCCCTCCGCCAGCGGGGTGTTGCGCACGCGGGCGGCGCCGAACCGCTCAAGCAGGTCGCGGCGCTTGGTGGCGACGCCTTCGCCGAAGATCATCACGGTGGGATCGCGCTGCATCTCCTCGGCCAGGGCGGCGGAGATCGCGTCGTTGACGGTCATGGTGGTCATGATTGCTGGCCTCCGCTCAGGCGTAGACGTCGGTGGTCAGGGCGTCGGGGCCCGGATAGGGGCTGGCGTCGGCGAAGGCGGTCGCGGCCTTCATCGTCGCGCGGACGCGGGACTCGATGGCGGCGATGCCGTCGGCGCTCAGGCGGCCTTCGCGTTCCAGCTTTGCCCGCAGGCGCAGGATCGGGTCGCGCTCCCGCCAGTGGGCCAGTTCGGTCCGGTCGACATAGGCCTGATCGTCGGGCTCGAAATGGCCGCGCAGGCGGTAGGTCATCGCCTCAAGCAGGAAGGGCTTGCCGGTGCGGCGGATGCTGTCGATGGCGGTGCAGGCGGCATCGAACATCGCCAGCGGGTCGTTGCCGTCGACCACCGCGCTCTCCACCCCCAGGGCAGCCGCATGGCCGGCGATGCCGTCGGCCAGCATGGTCTCCTTGCGGTGGACGAAGGCCTGCCACTGGTTGTTCTCGCAGACATAGAGGATCGGCAGCGTCCACACCGCGGCGAGGTTCAGCGATTCCTGGAAACGCCCCTCGGTGGCGGCACCGTCGCCGAAGAAGCAGGCGACGATGCCCGGCTTGTTCAGCATGCTGCGCGACAGCCCGACCCCCGTCGCCAGCGCCAGTTCGCCGCCGACGATGGTGGAGGTCAGCACGACGCCCAATTCCTTGGCGGAGATGTGCAGCGACCCGCTCTTGCCGCCGCAATAACCGTCGCGCTTGCCCATCACCTCCGCCAGCATGCGGCCGGGATCGGCGCCGCGGGCCAGCAGATGGCCAGCGCTGCGGTGGTTGGTCAGGATCAGGTCGTCGGCGGTCAACGCGGATACGACGCCAACGGCCGGCGCCTCCTGCCCCACCGAGGTGCAGGTTCCGGCGGCGCGGCCGCGGCCATGCAGGTCGATCAACGTCTCTTCATAGGCCCGGATCAGCATCATGCGTTCCAGAGCCTGGACGGGGTCCAGTGGATGAATGCTCATGGTGGTCTCCCTGAATTCGGGGGACCGTTGGGATGCGGGGATTCTTCGTTGCGGCGCCTGATGCCCCCTCTTCCGCCAAGCGGCGGGGCGTGCGACGATGTTGCATTCCGAACGGTCCGTGTTCGGAAACGACCATAGGCACGCTAATCGAATTTCCGGTACTAACTGTTTCTTACCGGAATGCTAAATGTTTATTAAGTGTCCCGGCCGATATAATTATCTGAATTATATCGATTTTTCTCAGCGCCGCGACCAGCGTGTCAGCCATCCGGCCATCCGGTCGAACCCGGCGTCGATCACCACCGCAAGTGCGGCAACGATCAAAGCGCCCTGGATGACGTAGGCCTGGTTGGATCCGTTCAACCCAACGATGATGGGCAGGCCGAGAGTCTTCGCCCCGACGGTGGAGGCGATGGCGGCGGTGCCGACATTGATGATGACGGCGGTCCGCACACCGGCCAGGATCACCGGGGCGGCCAGCGGCAGCTCCACCTTGAACAGCACCTCAGCCGGTCCCATGCCGAGGCCGCGGGCGGAGTCCAGCACCGCGGGGGAGACGCCGTCCAGACCGGCGACCGTGTTCTCCACCACCGGCAGCAGGGCGTAGAGCGTCAGCGCGATCAGCGCCGGTTCGGGACCGAAGCCCATCACCGGCACGGCCAGCGCCAGGACCGCCACCGGCGGGAAGGTCTGGCCCATGGTGGCGACGGTTTCCAGCAGGCCGCGGAACTCCCGCCCCCAGGGGCGCGTGACGGCGATGCCGGCCCCGCCGCCCAGCAGGATGGCGGCAAGGCTGGAGAGGCTGACCAGCGCCATATGGTCCAACGTCAGGCGGACGAAGCTCTCCGCCTCGTAGAGCGGGCGGTCGAGGCCGGGATAGAGCGTGGCGAACAGCGGTTTCAGCGAGGGCATGCCGAGCACCAGCGCCACCAGCGCCACCAGCCCCAGCATCAGCCGGTCGGTCAGAAACTCCCGCGGGGCCATGCCGGCGACTGTCATGCCGCCCGGTCCGGCGCAGGACGGACGAGGTCGGACAGGTGCAGCACCCCGGCCGGCTGGCCATCGCCATCCACCACCGGCAGCCGCTCCGCGCCGCGGGAGACCATTTCCGACAGGGCGCGGTGAAGCGGGGTTTCGGACGGCAGCGGCTCGCCACCCACCCGTTCCTGCGGTCGGGCGCGGTCGCCGGCCGTTTCCACCGCCAGCCGCTTCAGTCCCCATTCCTCGCGACCCACGAGATCGCGCACCAGCGGGCTGGCGGGGCGGGTCAGGATTTCCAGCGGGGTAGCGCACTGGATCAGACGGCCATGGTCCATCACCGCGATGCTGTCGCCCAGCCGCAAGGCCTCGTCCATGTCGTGGGTGACGAAGACCACGGTCGTGCCGGTGCGGCGGTGGATGGCCGACAGCTCCGACTGCAGGCTGGCGCGGGTGATGGGGTCGAGCGCGCTGAACGGCTCGTCCATCAGCAGGATGCGCGGCTCCGCCGCCAGGGCGCGGGCGACGCCGACGCGCTGCTGCTGCCCGCCGGACAGCTGGTGCGGATAGGCGGTTCGGTAGCGGCGCGGGTCGAGGTTCAGCAGTTCCAGCAGTTCCGTCACCCGGTCGCGGATGCGCGCTTTGGGCCAGCCCAGCAAGGCGGGGACGGTGGCGATGTTGCGCTCCACCGTCCAGTGCGGGAACAGGCCGACCGACTGGATGACGTAGCCCATGCGGCGGCGCAACTCCTCCGGCCTCAGGGAGGCGATGTCCTCGCCGTCGATGCGGATGGCGCCCTCGTCCGCCGGGATCAGCCGGTTGATCATGCGCAGCACGGTGGACTTGCCGGAGCCCGATGGCCCGATCAGCACGCGGAACTCGCCCTCCGCCACGGTGAAGGACACGGTGTCCACCGCCGTCCAGGAGCCGAAGCGCTTGCTCACGCGCTCGAAATCGATCATGGCGCATTCCTTCCCGGCGACAGGCCGATATGGCTGGTGGCGGCGGCGATGCCGATGGACAGCAGGGCGTCGCCCGCCACGGCCAGCAGGATGACGGGAACGGCTCCCAGCAGCACAAGGTCCAGCGCGTTGGCGAAAAGCCCCTGGAACATGATGGCTCCCAAGCCGCCGGCACCGATCAGCGCCGCCACCGCCGCCAGCCCGACCGCCTGGACCACGGTGATGCGCAGGCCCGACAGGAAGACCGGCAGGGCCAGCGGCAGGTCGACGCGCAGGAAGATCTGCCGTGGCGTCAGGCCCATGCCGCGCGCCGCCTCCCGCACCGGGGCGGGAACGCCGTCCAGCCCGACCGCAGTGTTGCGGACGATGGGCAGCAGCGAATAGAGCGTCAGCGCGATCACCGCCGGCAGCGGCCCGACCCCGCTGATGCCGGAGCCCGGCAGCAGGGCGCCGAGTGCGGCCAGCGGCGCCATCAGCAGCCCGAACAGGGCGATGGACGGCACCGTCTGCACGACGTTCAGCACTGGGAACACCGCGCGCCCGACCGCCTGGAACCGGTGCGCCGCCACGCCGAGAGGGATGCCGACCAGCAGCGTCGGCACCAGCGCCGCCGCGACCAGCATGGCGTGGCGCAGCACGGCGTCGGCGAAGACGTCGCGGCGGTTGGCGTATTCCTTGAGGATCGACAGCGCGTCGAGATGGCCGGTCGCCAGTTGCAGCGCCACCAGCCCGGCGACGGCCCCGCCGACAGCCAGACGGCCGACGGCACCAAGCCCCATCCACCGCGCGGCATCGACCGCAGTCAGCAGCCCCGCCGCCGCCATCACCCAGAAACCGGAGGCGAAGGAGGTGCGCGCCGCCGCCGAGGCCCCTTGCGCCAGCTCTGTCGCGTGGTGTCCCGCCAGCCAGACCAGCCCGGCCGCGAACAGCCCCCCCGCCGCCACGGTGAGGCCGAGCCCGATGCGCGTCGGCCGCAGGAACGGCGTCGCCAGCAGGACCAGTCCCGGCAGGATGGCGAGGCCGCCCGGACCCTGCACCGCCGCCCACAGTGGCACCGGCCGGCCGGACAGCAGCCGGTTGGGCGCGAAGCCCAGGAAGGGCAGCACAACGGCGGCGATGGCGGCGGCCATCGCCATCAGCAGGGCGACGCGGTTGTACAGGGGAAGCCGGAAGGTCACGTCACCGGCTTACTTCAGGAAGCCCTTGGACTTCAGGTAATCGGTGGCGACCTGCTTCTGGTCCTGTCCGTCCACCGAGATCCTGGCGTTCAGACCCCGCAGCGTCTCGGCGTCGAGGCTGGCGAATACCGGGTTCAGCAGGTCGGCAATCTTCGGATTTGCCGTCAGCACCGCGGCGCGGACGGTCGGCGCCGGCTCATACACCATCTGCGCGCCCTTGGTGTCGGTCAGAACGACGAGGTCCAGCGCGGCGATGGCGCCGTCGGTGCCGTAGACCATGGCGGTGTTGACGCCGGAAGTCTGCTCCGCCGCCGCGCGGATGGTCGCGGCGGTGTCGCCGCCGGCCAGGATCAGCATCTGGTCGGGCTTCAGCGCGAAGCCGTAGGTCTGCTGGAAGGAGGGCAGGGCGGCCGGACTTTCGACGAACTCGGCGGAGGCCGCGACCTTCGCCTTGCCGCCGCCGGAGACCCACTTGGCGAAATCCTCCATCGTCTTCAACTTGTTGGCGTCGGCCACGTCGCGGCGGACGGCCAGCGCCCAGGTGTTGTTCGCGGGGGCCGGCTTCAGCCAGACGATGTTGTTCTTCTCCTGGTCCATCTGGCGGACCTTCTCATAGCCGGCGCCGGCATTCTTCCAGACCGGATCGCTGTCGACATTGAAGAAGAAGGCGCCGTTGCCGGTGTATTCGGGATAGACGTCGATTTCGCCCGACAGCAGCGCGCCGCGCACGATCTTGGTCGGGCCGAGCTGGATCTTGTTCTCCGTCGGGATGCCGTTGGCCTGCAGCATCTGCAGGATCATGGTGCCGAGCAGTCCGCTCTCCGCATCCAGCTTGGAGCCGACGCGGACCGCATCCGCCGCCTGCGCGGCCCCGGCGATCAGGCCCAGAGCCAGCGCCGCCGCGCCCATCACGGCACGGCCCCTGTTGAACAGTGTGAACACCCCTGATCCTCCCCCGGTAAGCTTTGGGGAAAGGATGGGCGACGGCAGCGCTCGCGGCAAGACGCGCTTTCCGACTGTCCAGTCCCGGATATGAGATTCAGCCTAATCCGGTGGGGAACCTTCCATCAGTCGATGCTGTTGAGCGGAAAATCGCGACAGGAGGATCTGATGTCCCAAGGCGACAAGGACAAATACACCGACAAGCAGAAGCGCAAGGCGGAGCATATCGAGGAGGGCTACGAGAAGCGCGGCGTATCCCACGATGAAGCGGAGCGGCGCGCCTGGGCCACCGTCAACAAGCAGGACGGCGGGGGGAAGAAGGGCGGGTCAGGGCGGGATGAGTGATGGGGAGTGGTTGGAGCGGGTGCCCCCTCCCTAACCCTCCCCCGCTACGCGGGAGAGGGGACTGCCGCCGCTCTTCCACTCAACTCCCTCTCCCGCGTAGCGGGGGAGGATCGGGGAGGGGGCATTCGAAGCCGACGCTCCTAAACCTGCCGACGCCCCTCACACCCCCCGATACCGCCACTCCGCCTCCAGCGCCGCGGCGTCGCGGTCGCGCAGCACGGCGACCTCCGCATGGGCGGAGGACAGTTCGCACACCGGGTCGGTCGCATCGGCACTGCCCGCCAGCGCCAACGCCTGGCAGCGGCAGCCGCCCCAATCCTCTTCCTTGTGGTCGCAGGATTGGCAGGGTTCCGGCATCCACGCGGTGCCGCGGTAGCGGGTGAAGGCCGGGCCGTCGCGCCAGATGTCGGACAGGCTGCGGTCGTGGACCGTCTCGAATTCCATGCCAGGAATGGTCTCGGCAGCGTGACAGGGCAGGACGCGGCCGCGCGGGGTGACGTTCATGAAGCGCCGGGCCCAGCCGCCCATGCAGCTTTTCGGCCGGCGGGCGTAGTAATCGGGCACGACGTAATCGACGACGATCCGCCCGGCCAGTTCCGGCAGGCGCGCGCGAACCGCGGCGTCCATCGCCAGCAGCTGGTCGCGCGACGGCATCAGCGCCGCCCGGTTGGCGAGCGCCCAGCCGTAATATTGGACGTTGGCGATCTCGATCCGCCCGGCGCCGAGATCCATCGCCAGATCGATGACGTCGTTGACCCGGTCGATGTTGTGGCGGTGCAGCACGGCATTGATGGTCAGCGCCAGTCCTTGCGCCACCACCGCGCGCGCCACCTCCAGCTTCTTGACATGACCGCCCTTGTAGCCGCCGACGCGGTCGGCACCGGCGGCCTCCGAATCCTGCAGGCTGATCTGCACATGCTGAAGCCCGGCGCGCTGCAGCCGTTCCAGCCGCGCCCGGTCGAGCAGGACGGCCGAGGTGATCAGGTTGCTGTAGAGCCCGATCTCCGTAGCGTGGGCGACCAGCTCCTCCAGGTCCTTGCGGACGCAGGGCTCGCCGCCGGAGAAATGGACCTGCAGGGCGCCGACATCGGCCGCCTCGTCCAGCACCCGCTTCCAGGTGGCGGTGTCCAACTCGGCGCTGGCGGCGTCGAGCGCCACCGGGTTGGAGCAATAGGGGCAGCGCAGCGGGCAGCGGTGCGTCAACTCCATCAGCACGGCGAAGGGCGGTGCCGGGTCGGTTTGGCTTACGGCGGCGAAGGCGGGCAGGGCGCAGCTCATTGGACGCACCTCATGTGACGACATAGCCCTTGTTGCGCAGGTCGGTCAGCATCTCCAGCACGTCGGCGGCGACCTCCGGGCGGGGGGCGTCGTATTCCGCCGTCAGCCGGTCGATGCCGGCGGCCACGTCGGCGACCTCCGCCCCGACGCAGGCGCGCACCACCGCCAATGCCATCTCGTCCAGCACCAGCAGCCGTTCGGGCGCCATCAGCATCCATTCACCGCGGCGGCGGTCGTTGCGCAGCATGACGCCGGGGGCCAGCCGCAGCCGGTCGGTTTCGCCGATATGGGGAGTGAGTGCGTTCACCGGCTGTACCGTGTCGGTTCCATGTCCTCCGGCACGAAGGCGCCGGGCGGGATCAGGTTGGGGGTGACATAGGCGTGGTGCAGGGCGTCCAGCTGGGCCCACAGCAGTTCCGTCTTGAAACGGAGCGCGCGCAGGCATTGGCGCTGTTGTTCCGCTGTATGGGCATTGGTCAGCACATAATCCAGCCCGAACTCCACATCGCGCGGCGCCTCGTCCAGCCGTTTGCGGAAGTAGGACAGGGTGCTGTCGTTGGCGAAGGCGTAGTTGCGCTCGAATCCGGCGATGCGCTCGCGGTGGATCGACGGCGCGAACAGCTCGGTCAGCGAGGACGCCACCGCCTCCAGCAGCGAATGGTCGCGGACGAAGTTGACATAGGCGTCCACCGCGAAGCGGGTGGCGGGCAGGATGCCCTCCAGCGACTTCACATAATCGCGGTCCAGCCCCAGCCCGTCGGTCAGCCGCAGCCAGCGCTCGATGCCGCCGACCTTGGTCTCGTCCAACTCGCCGGTCTGGGTCAGCCCGTCATGATCCAGCACCCGCTGCAGCCAGGCGCGGCGCAGCGCCGGGTCGTCCATGCGGGACATGATGGTCAGGTCCTTGCGCGGGATCGACACCTGGTAATAGAAGCGGTTCAGCGCCCAGGCCTGGATCTGCCCCTTCTTCAACCCGCCGCCGTGCAGCAGCTGATGGAACGGGTGGAGGTCGTGATACTGCCGCTCGCCTATGGCATAGAGGGCGGCGCGGAACTCCTCACGGGTCATCAAATCAGTCATAGGGTCAGCTCCAGCCCATCATGGGCGATGCGCCAGCCGGCCGCCTCGGCTTCCGCCCGTTCGGGCGAATCCTCCAGCAGGGCGGGGTTCGTGTTGTTGATGTGGATGTAGATCTTGCGGCCGACATTCAGCGGCGCGAAGGCGGCCATGCTGCCGGCATGCCCCGACATCGGCATGTGCCCCATGCGCGCCGCCGTCTTCACGCCGGTGCCGCTGCGGATCATCTCGTCGTCGGTCCATGTCGTGCCGTCGAACAGCACCAGCGGCGCGCCATGCAGCCGGTCGGCCAGCCAGCCCGGCATCCCGGCGCAGCCGGGGATATAGAAGAAGCCCTCGTTAGTCCCGTCGGTCGGTCGGATGCGCAGCGCCACGGTGTCCTCGGCGACGGAGCCGAAGCCGGGACCGGCCGAGGCATCCTCCAGATAGAGCGCGACCTTGCCCGGCACGGCGAAGGCCTCCACTTCCAGTCCCAGCGGGCGGCCGTCGGCCCCGGCGGGCTGGAAAGGCTCGCCCAGTGCCATCGGGCGGCGGGGGACGAACTCCGGGTTCAGCACGTTGAAGACGCTGTTTGCGGCCAGCACGCCATGGACGCGCGGCGTGGCGTAGACGGCGAAGGGATGAGATTCGCGCAGGGTCAGCAGACCCGCGACATGGTCGATGTCGGCATTGGTCAGAAGGGCCGCGGCGACCGGGTTGCCGCGCAAGCCCCCCTTCGGATGAAGCTGCGGGTTGGCGAGCAGCTGCGCGCCCAGGTCAGGCGAGGCGTTCAGCAGCAGCCAGCGCTCGCCATCGGCGGTCACCGCCAGCGACGATTGGGTGCGCGGCTTGGCCGCCGGGTCACCGGTGCGGGCACGGCGGCAGCCCTCGCAGGCGCAGTTCCACTGCGGGAAGCCCCCGCCGGCCGCCGAACCGAGGACGAGAATCTTCATCGCCACCGCCTTCACGTCTTATCTGAAAACCGTCTTGCCGCGGTTTCTTGGTTGGATGCCGGGGGAGGG
Source organism: Azospirillum sp. B21 (assembly GCF_008364825.1). Taxonomy (GTDB): domain Bacteria; phylum Pseudomonadota; class Alphaproteobacteria; order Azospirillales; family Azospirillaceae; genus Azospirillum. The sequence goes on along the minus strand of NZ_VTTO01000014.1, from coordinate 7,268 downwards.
GATGCCGGCATCCCGTCTCCCCGGCTCCGCATCGACCGGCTTAGAGACCGGCGCAGGCGTAGGCGTTGATCTCGGTGCCGACGGCGATCTCGGTGGTCTTCGGTTTGCGCCAGGTCTTCATTGCGTGATGCTCCTGTTTGCTGACTGTTGCCTACCAAGATGGTTGGCGAGTTGAAGAGTAGCCGTCCGGGGCGGAGGACCGCCATGCTACGATGGTGCAATCCGCCACCCCTTTCGGCGACGCCGTCCGCAAGCGCGTCAGGGTGCGGACGGGCTGCGTGCGGCGCCGGGCGGCGGGGGCGGCAGCGGATGCGCCTCCTCCGTCGGCAGCCCGGCCTCCATCCAGCCGTCGATGCCCGTCGGGTACCAATGGACCCGGGCATAGCCAAGCAACACTGCGCGCTTGGCCGCGTTCCACGACAGCCAGCAATCGGATAGGCAATAGAACAGCAGATCGCGGGTCCGGTCGCCTGCGGTCAGCCGCTCCAGCTGCGATTCGAACCAGGTCAGGGTCGCGTCGTCGGGCGCGCCCATGCCGACATTGGGCAGCCATACGCTGCCGGGAATCTGGCGGTATGGCTTGGATTGCAGCCAGGGCGCGCCGGGCAGAGTGCTGCGCTCCAGCCGCTGGACGAAGATCGGGATGATGCGGCCTTGCGACAGCAGGGTCTGTACGGCCGGCGTGTCGACCGTCTCGCCTCCGGTGATGCCGTCCGGCGTTGGGGAGCGGTAGTCGGACAGGCGGTAGCCATCGGGCTGGGGGATGCCGGCGGCGAGAGTGGGGGTGGTGAAGGCGAGTAGAAGGAGGAGGATGGTGAGTTTTGGGAAGCTGTGCCCCCTCCCTAACCCTCCCCCTCTTCGAGGGAGGGGGAACTCCGCCGCTCCCGCACTCAACTCCCTCTCCCGCAAAGCTCTCGCACAAAGCTTCGCTTTGTGCTGACGCGGCAGGCGGACCGTAGGTCCGCCGAGAGCGGGGGAGGGTCGGGGAGGGGGCAATTCGCAGTTGCCCCTCACCGCCGCTCGGCCAGCACGCGGTTGGCGATCACCACCGCCTGGGTGCGGCTGTAGACCTTCAGCTTCTGCAGGATGGCGGAGACATGCGCCTTCACCGTCGTTTCGGTGATGCTGAGGTCGAAGGCGATCTCCTTGTTCAGCTTGCCGGTGCCGAGCAATTCCAGCACCCGCAGCTGCTGCGCGGTCAGGGTTGCGATGCGTCGCGCGATCTCCGCTGTTTCGGCGTCCTCCGCCTCTTCGACGCCGTCATCGCCGGCCTGCGGCGGGACATAGAGTTCACCGTTCAGCACCTGCCGCAGGGCCGCGGCGATGGCGTCGCGCGGGGTCGATTTGGGAATGAAGCCGGCGGCGCCGCTCTCCATCGCCTCGCGAACCCAGCGCCGTTCCTCATGGGCGGACACGACGACGACCGGCGTCGCCGGAAAGCGCTGGCGCAGCGTGCGCAGCCCGCCCAGCCCGTTCATGCCCGGCATGTTGACGTCGAGAAGCACGAGGTCGAGGTCGCCGCGCTCCTCCAACGCCTGCATGACGCTGTCGAGCCGGTCCGCCTCCATCACGTCGGTGGCCTGGCAGGAATAGAGAACCGCGCTGCGCAAGGCATCGCGCACCATCGGGTGATCATCGGCAATCAGGATCCGGGTCATGGCCTGCGGTTCCCTGTGCAGCGGCGGGCGGGACGGGTTTTGGTAAAAAGTCTCTCGGTCATTGTGTCAGACCGAAATGGGAAGGCGCAACACCGCGAATGACGCGAATTGTTTTGTGCGCGAACATGCCGCACAGCCATCGGTGTTACTCCCTTCGGTCCGGGACTCTGTGTTCACTCCTCGTGCACGGTTTCCAGCCAGGAGCGGATGGCCCACAGCGCTTCCTGCCCCAGCGCCTCGCCGAAGGCCGGCATGTAGGTCACGCCGTTGCGGATGGACCCGTTGATCACGCGCTCCTTGAACCATTCCTCGCCGGCATCGCCCTTTTCCAGATAGCGCAGGTCGGGGGCAATGCCGCCGGAGACCGCGCCCAGCCCATGGCAGCGCGCGCAATTCTGGTTGAAAGCGGAAGCGCCGATCTCGATGGCGCGCTGGTTGCTGCGGTAGGGATTGCTGTCGCGCCACTTGTCGCCCAGCTTCTCCAGACCGCTGGTATCGACCGCCTGCGGCACGACATCGCCATGGGCGTGGACAAGACCGGGCATCGCCAGCGCCAGCACGCCGGCCAGGGCGGCGGCATGCAGTGCCGGACGGCGGCGGGGGAGGGGAGGCGGCATGGCCGGGCTGTGCGTCATCGGTGCGTCCTCTTCCTGCATCCTTCTTGTGGCTCCGCCGCAGTCCGATTGCTTGTTGCCCAAGGATTTGCGGGCATGCGGGACGGTTGCAGGGCCGAATTGCGGCCGAGGATAGCAATCGTTCGTTCGCTTAATTATTCGACAATGGTACAAGGCCGCGGAGCACCGCCAGGCTCACGCCCGGCTGAATCGTCCGGCGGCATCCTGGACGATGGTCGGATGACGCATGCGGCAGGGTCACGCGTTCCGGTCACGCCAGCGGCGGGAGCCGCCCGGCATTGATCGCCGCCTTCACCTTCGCCAACTGCCGCACCGCCGGATCGCCCAGCCGCAGTGCCACGCCCGTCGACAGCACGTCGATCAGCGTCAGGTGCACAAGCCGCGAGGCCATCGGCGTGTACATCTCCGTATCCTCCACCGGCCGGCTGGCGACGACCACGCTCGCCATGCTGGCCAGCGGAGACCGCGGGGCGGTGATGGCGACCACCGCCGTGCCTTGTGCCCGCGCCGCTGCCGCCAGCTCGTTGATCGCCCCGCTGCGCCCGGTGTTGGACAGCGCCAGAAGCACCCCGCCGGTCCCCATGTTGACCAGAAGCATGCGCGCCAGCACCGGGTCGGCGCAGGGCTGGGCATCGGCGCCGAAGCGCAGCAGCTTGTGCGCCGCATCCTGCGCCAACGCGCTGGACCCGCCGGTGCCGACGCACAGAACCCGCGGTGCGGCGGCCAACAGGGCGATGGCCTGCTCCAGCGCCCGTTCGTCCAGCGTGGCCGAGGCAGCCGTCAGTGCGGCGGCGCTCGATGAAAAAATTTTTCGTGCCAGCGTGCCGACGTCATCGTCGGGCGCCACGTCCTGGCTGACATAGGGCGTGCCGCTCCGCACCTCGTCGCGCAGGGCGTCGCGTGCCTGGCATTCGGCGAGACGCAGCTTGAAGTCCGGGAAGCCGGCGCAGCCGACGCTGCGGCAGAAGCGCACGACAGTCGCTTCGCTCACCTCCGCCGCCTGCGCGAGGGACGTGACGTTCAGGTCCAGCACCCGGCGCGGTTCCGCCAGCACCAGATCGGCGATCTGTCCCTCCGAGCGCTTCAACTCGCCTCGCAGCCGGCGGATCTCGTCCAGTATATCCAATGGTGCAGTGTTTGCGGCAGCGCTGTTGACCGGGGGTGGCATGGCGTAAAGTTACTTTCCTGGAAAGCCCCGCGGGGGACGGCATCCCTGCCGGAAGGCGGCGGTCATTATGAAGAATTTTTCCGCAAATGGCGAGAAATCCGGCGTTGGAACCCCATATATGAAAAAAATTTTCTTCACATGCCGCCGCCCCTGGCGTATGGTCCGTTCCGGAAATCATCGCCTCCCTCTAACGGTCGAGACGCGATCATGAGCAAGCCCGCCCCCCTGAATTCTGTCGTCGCCCGCGTGACCGAGCGCATCGCCGAGCGCAGCCGCGACCGCCGTGCGGCCTATCTGGCGCGGCTGGAAAGCGCCGGCGCGAAGCCGCGCCGCCATCGCCTGGGCTGCGCCAACCTCGCCCACGCCTTCGCCGCCTGTGGGGCGAACGACAAGGCGGCGCTACGCGGCGAGACCCAGCCGTCGATCGGCATCGTCACCGCCTATAACGACATGCTCTCCGCCCACCAGCCCTACGAGCGCTATCCCGCCATGATCCGGGAATCGGTGCGCGCGGCCGGCGGCGTGGCGCAGGTCGCCGGCGGCGTGCCCGCCATGTGCGACGGCGTCACCCAGGGCTATGAGGGGATGGAGCTGTCACTGTTCAGCCGCGACGTCATCGCGCTGGCAACCGGTGTCGGGCTGTCCCATGCCACCTTCGACGGCGTGCTGTGCCTGGGCATCTGCGACAAGATCGTCCCCGGCCTGACGATCGGCGCGCTCGCCTTCGGCCATCTGCCGACCATCTTCGTGCCCGCCGGGCCGATGCCGTCCGGCCTGTCCAATGCCGACAAGGCCAAGGCGCGCCAGCTCTATGCCCAGGGCAAGGTCGGCCGGGAGGAGTTGCTGGACGCCGAGTCCAAATCCTACCACGCGCCCGGCACCTGCACCTTCTACGGCACCGCCAACACCAACCAGATGCTGATGGAGATCATGGGCCTGCACCTGCCGGGCGCCAGCTTCGTCAATCCCAACACACCGCTGCGCGATGCGCTGACCGATGCGGCGGCCCGCCGGGTGGTGGCGATGACCGCGCCCGGCGCCGGCATCCCCATCGGCCGCATCGTCGACGAGCGCGCGCTGGTCAACGGCATCGTCGGGCTGCTGGCCACCGGCGGGTCGACCAACCACACCCTGCACATCCCGGCCATCGCCGCCGCCGCCGGCATCGAACTGAACTGGGAGGATTTCTCGGAACTGTCGGCGGTCGTCCCGCTGCTGGCCCGGGTCTACCCCAACGGCAGCGCCGACGTGAACCGCTTCCATCAGGCCGGCGGCATGCCCTTCGTGATCGGCCAGCTGATCGACGCCGGCCTTGTCCATACCGACATCTCCACCATCCTGGGCGAGGGCGGGCTGGAGCCCTACCGCAACATGCCGGACCTCGACGAGGGCGGAGCCCTGACCTGGACCCGCGCCGCCACCGACCAGAGTGGCGATCCGACGGTCGTCGCCACCACCGCGGCGCCCTTCGCGGCCGAAGGCGGTCTGCGTGTGCTGACCGGCAATCTCGGCCGTGGCGTCATCAAGACCTCGGCGGTCAAGCCCGAGCACCGTATCGTCGAGGCGCCGGCCCGCGTCTTCGACAATCAGGAGGCCGTCCAGGCCGCCTTCCGTGGCGGAGAACTCGACCGCGACGTGATCGTCGTCGTCCGTTACCAGGGGCCCGGCGCCAACGGCATGCCGGAACTGCACAAGCTGACCCCGCCGCTGGGCGTGCTGCAGGACAAGGGCTTCAAGGTCGCGCTGGTGACCGACGGCCGCATGTCCGGTGCTTCGGGCAAGGTGCCGGCGGCCATCCATGTCACGCCGGAGGTGAAGGGCGGCGGCCCGCTCGGCCGCGTTCGCGACGGCGACATCCTGCGGCTGGACGCGGAGGCCGGGACGCTCGACGCCCTGGTCGACGCGGCGGAGTGGGAGGGCCGCGGCGCCCCGCCGCCGCCGAGCGAGGATGCCTCCCACGGCTGCGGTCGCGAGCTGTTCTCCCTGTTCCGCAACAATGCCGGCCCGGCGGAGAGCGGCGCCTCGGTCCTCAGCCTACTGGGCTGATCCGGCGGAATTCCATGGACGTTCGGGCCGGCGCCGGGCCATGCCCGCCCCGGATTGTGACCGGCCCATCCCTGTGGCACCATGACGCACGGGTTGCCTGAGGCACCGTGTCACCGATGTCGAGAGGTCCGAAGATGCAACCCCGCTCCACCGTCGCCGCCCCCGCACTGCCTCCCTTCGACTACACCGTGTTCGGCGGCACCGGCGATCTGGCGCTGCGCAAGCTGCTGCCGGCGCTCTATCTGCGCGACAAGGCGGGGCAGGTGGCCGACGGAAGCCGCATCATCGGCGTTTCGCGCAGCCCGCTGAGCCCGTCCGATTACCGCGCCAAGGCGGAGCAGGCGATCCTCCAGCATGTCCACGCCGACGAACGCGACATCGCACTGATCGCGCGTTTCCTGGAGCGGCTGGATTATGTTCCGGTCGACGCCACCTCCGACGACGGCTGGCGCGATCTGGCGGAGCGGCTGGAAAACCCGCCGGCCCAGCGCGCCGGCGCGGTGCGCATCTTCTATCTCGCGACCTCGCCCGGCTTGTTCGGCCCGATCTGCGACCAACTGCGGGCCTTCGGTCTCGCCACGGCGGACTCCCGTGTCGTGCTGGAAAAGCCGATCGGCCGCGACCTCGCATCGGCGCAGGAGATCAACGATCAGGTCGGCGCCGTCTTCTCGGAACAGCAGATTTACCGCATCGACCATTATCTGGGTAAAGAGACGGTGCAGAATCTGCTGGCTCTGCGCTTCGGCAACTCGCTGTTCGAGCCGCTGTGGAACGCCAACCACATCGATCATGTCCAGATCACCGTCGCCGAGACGGTCGGCGTGGAGGAGCGCGGCGGTTACTACGACCAGTCCGGCGCCCTGCGCGACATGGTGCAGAACCACCTGCTGCAGCTCGTCTGTCTGGTCGGCATGGAGTGCCCGATCTCGCTGGCCCAGGAATCGGTGCGCGACGAGAAGCTGAAGGTGCTGCGTTCGCTCAAGCCCATCGGGGCCGACGAGATCGGCGGCTGCACTGTCCGCGGCCAGTATCGCGCCGGTGCGGTCGCCGGCGGCGCCGTGCCCGGCTATCTCGACGAACCAGGCATCCCGGCCGGCAGCGGCACCGAGACCTTCGTCGCGCTGAAGCTGGAGATCGACAACTGGCGCTGGGCCGGCGTGCCCTTCTACCTGCGCAGCGGCAAGCGCCTGCCGGCCAAGATGTCGGAGATCGTCATCCAGTTCCGGCCGATCCGCCATTCGATCTTCCCGCAGGCCGCCGGCGAGCTACAGGCCAACCGCCTGATCGTCCGGCTGCAGCCCGACGAGAGCATCCGCCTGCACCTGATGACCAAGGAGCCCGGACCGGGCGGCATGCGTCTGCGGCCGGCCGCCCTCAACCTCAGCTTCGCCCAAACCTTCGGAGGCCGCTTCCCCGATGCCTACGAACGGCTGTTGATGGACGTGGTGCGCGGCAACTCCACCCTGTTCATGCGCCGCGACGAGGTCGAGGCTGCGTGGCAGTGGGCGGAGCCGATCATCGACGGCTGGGCGGCCCGGCATGAGATGCCGAAGCCCTATATCGCCGGCACTTGGGGTCCCTCGCAGTCGATCGCCCTGATCGAGCGCGACGGTCGTACCTGGCACGACGACGAAATCCCGTCTGCCGCCTTCTGAGCGGGTCACTCAGAAAATCGTCATGGGGCTGAAAAAAGTGCTTGCGCGGTTCGGTGTGTCCCGCATATAAGACGCCTCCCGACGCGAACGACGCCGGCGCCGCCGA
>NZ_VTTO01000013.1 GCF_008364825.1 Azospirillum sp. B21 | reverse complement strand
TTGTGCCAATCCCCGTAAGAACCAGCACCCCAAGGCCGCAACGGCTACCAACTGCCGCCGCCTGCGCATCCCTTCTCGACTTCACGATCTACAATGTCCAAGATCCATCCCGATCACGACGAAACATCGACCGGTGAACCGGATCGACGAGCCATCAATTTCAGATCGGAGGAGCGCAAACCGACCGGTTCGCGCTGGCAGGCATCTTTTCTAGCTCTCTCGGCCGATCGGGTCAAGCCCTTTTTTTCGGCCTCTCCACCGAAGCGTCGGCGAAGCATAGAACTGAAACGACCCTGCCCCAATCCATCGGGGCCTCGACCGCCGCTGCGCCCCTGTTCGGGTGCCGCCGTTGGCCGAGGAGCGGCTATATACGCAGGCCGATCCGGATCGTCCAGGGCAAAATTCACCACTTCACGATTTTGCCCTACCACTCCTGCTCCGTTTCCGCTTCGTCGGGTGACCTGCGGGATGCACTTGCGGGATGGGCCTCTGCAAGACCATACAGTTGCGCCCCTGCCCCATCGCGATCCGGTCATGCACGATTTCACCCTTCTCTTGGACGTTCTGTTCCTGCTTCTGGCGGCGATTCTGGTGGTGCCCCTGTTCCAGGTTCTGCGCATCCCGGCGGTGCTGGGCTATCTGGTCGCCGGCGCCATGCTCGGCCCGCACACTCCCGGGCCGGTGGTCGATCTGGCGGTGCCGCAGGTGCTGTCGGAGTTCGGTGTCGTGTTCCTGCTGTTCGCGATCGGGCTGGAACTGCCGGTTTCGCGACTGCGGGCGATGCGGCATTACATCTTCGGCCTGGGACTGATGCAGGTCGGTCTGACCAGCGCCGCCATCGGCCTCGTCGCATGGTGGCTGGGCCTGACGCCGGAGGCGGCGCTGATCGTCGGCGGCATGCTGGCCTTCTCCTCCACCGCCACGGTGCTGAAACTGCTGGTCGAGCGTGGGGAGACCGTCGCCCGCTTCGGCCGCATCTCGGTCGCCGTCCTGATCTTCCAGGATCTGGCGGTGGTGCCGCTGCTGACCCTGCTGCCGCTGCTGGCGGACGCCAATGCCAGCATCCCGCTCGCCCTGGCCCTTGCAACGGCCAAGGCGGTGGCGGCCATCGTCGTCATCATGCTGCTCGGCCGCTTCGTCGTCCGCCCGGCCTATCGCTTCATCGCGTCGGCCGGCAATCCGGAGCTGTTCACCGCCACCAACCTGTTCGTGGTGCTGGCGGTCGGCTGGCTGACCGCGGAGGCCGGTATGTCGATGGCGCTGGGCGCCTTCCTCGCCGGCATGCTGCTGGCCGACACCGCCTATCGCCACCAGGTGGAAGCCGACATCGAGCCCTTCCGCGGCCTGCTGCTCGGCCTGTTCTTCATGACTGTGGGCATGTCGCTGGACCTGCCGGCGATGATGGCGGAGGCGCAGACCATCGCCGCGATCACCGCTGCGCTGCTTATCGGCAAGAGCTTGCTGCTGTTCCTGCTCTGCCGTCTCTCGGGCTTGGGGCTGGCGACCTCGCTGCGGATCGGGCTGCTGCTGTCGCAGGGTGGCGAGTTCGCCTTCGTGCTGATCGGCAAGGCGGTCGGGCTGTCGGTGCTGGACGGTCACACCGGCCTGCTGCTGTCCTCCTCGGTCGCTCTGAGCATGGCGGTGACGCCGGCGATCGGCGCCTCGGCCCAGCGGCTTGCCCAGTTCATCGAGGCCCGGATGGGGGCAGAAGCCTTCGGCATCGAGACCAGCGATCTGAAAAGCCATGTGCTGATCTGCGGCTACGGCCGCGTCGGCAAGGCGGTCGCCAAGCTGCTGACCGAGCACAACATCGCCTATGTGGCGCTGGACCTGGAACCGCAGCGCATCGCCGCCGCCCGGCACGACGGGTTGCCGGTCTATTACGGCGACGCCAGCCAGGGAAGCGTCCTGCGGGCCGCCGGGATCGAGCGGGCGCGCGCCGCCGTCATCACGCTGAACCGGCCGGACGCCGCCCACCGTGCGGTGGAGGCGATCCACGCCACGGCCCCGTCGCTGCCGATCATCGCCCGCGCCCATGATCTGGGGCAAAGCGCCGCCCTGGTCGGGGCGGGAGCGACCGCCATCGTGCCGGAAACCATGGAGGCCAGCCTGCAGCTCGCCGGCCTCGTGCTGCGCAGCGCCGGGGTCGAGACCGCCGCGGTCGACCTCAGCCTGAAGGCCTACCGCGACGGCAATTACCGGGCGCTCGCCGAGCAGAAGAACGCGGACTGAGCCTTACCGGGCGAACACCCGCGCCCGGTCGATGTGCACGGCGCAGCGGTCGCCAGCGACGATGCCGAGGGTGGCGAGCCGTTCGCGGTCCATCTCGGCCTCCAGCGCCAGACCGGCGAGGTCGATCTCGATCCGCGCATCGGGGCCAACGACATGGATGCCGGAGATGCGCCCCGGACCGGCCGTGGCCGGGGTGACGCCGAGGTCGTGCGGGCGGACATAAGCCACCGCCGGTCCCTGAACGCCGCCTTCGGTCGGAATCGTCAGGGCGCCGCCGCCGACATGGGCGACGCCGCCCTCCACCGTGCAGTCGAAGCGGTTCACCTGCCCGAGGAACTCGTAGACGAAGGCGGAGGCCGGGTGGTCGTAGACCTCCGCCGGGGTGCCGATCTGCTCGATCCGGCCCTGGTTCATCACCACCACGCGGTCGGCCAGTTCCAGCGCCTCCTCCTGGTCGTGGGTGACGAAGACGGAGGTGATGTGGATGTCGTCGTGCAGCTTGCGCAGCCAGCGACGCAGTTCCTTGCGAACCTTGGCGTCGAGTGCGCCGAAGGGTTCGTCCAGCAGCAGCACCTTCGGTTCGATGGCCAGAGCGCGCGCGAGCGCCACGCGCTGGCGCTGGCCGCCCGACAGCTGCGCCGGGTACCGGCCGGCGAAGGGCGACAGTTGCACCAGTTCCAGCAGCTCGGTCACGCGCTGGCGAATCTGGGCGCTGCCCAGGCGCTGACCGCGCGGCCGCACCTTCAACCCGAAGGCGACGTTTTCGAACACGGTCATGTGCCGGAACAGGGCGTAGTGCTGGAAGACGAAGCCGACCTGCCGGTCGCGCGGCTTCAGCCCGAGCGCCTCCTCCCCGTTCAGCAGAAGGCCGCCCGCATCGGGACTTTCCAGCCCAGCCATGATGCGCAGAAGCGTCGTCTTGCCCGAGCCCGACGGGCCGAGCAGGGCCAGAAGCTCGCCCGACCTCACCTCCAGATCGATTGAATCCAGTGCGGTGAAATCGTTGAAGCGCTTGGTGATGCCTGAAACCTGGATCGCCATGGGTCGCGTTGTCCTCTCCAGAGTCCGGCGGTCAGTGCCGGGCCGCCGCCAGCTCGTCCCCGAAACGCCACTCCAGCGCGGTCTTCACGACCAGCGTGACCAGGGCCAGCATGGCCAGGAGCGAGGCGACCGCGAAGGCGGCGACGAAATTGTATTCGTTGTAGAGAATCTCAACATGCAGCGGCATCGTGTTGGTCTCGCCCCGGATATGGCCGGAGACGACCGACACGGCGCCGAACTCGCCCATCGCGCGGGCGTTGCACAGCAGCACGCCATAGAGCAGCGCCCACTTGATGTTGGGCAGCGTGACCCGCCAGAAGGTCTGCCAGCCGGAGGCCCCCAGAACCAGCGCCGCTTCCTCCTCGTCGGAGCCCTGTTCCTGCATCAGCGGGATCAGTTCGCGCGCCACGAAGGGGAAGGTGACGAAGACGGTGGCGAGCACCAGCCCCGGCACTGCGAAGATGATCTGGACGCCCATGTCGCGCAGATAGGAGCCGAACAGGCCGTTCATGCCGAACAGAAGCACATAGATCAGGCCCGAGATCACCGGCGACACCGAGAAGGGCAGATCGATCAGCGTGATCAGCAGGTTCTTGCCGCGGAAGTCGAACTTGGCGACGCACCAGGATGCGGCGACGCCGAACAGCAGGTTGGCCGGCACCGCGATGGCGGCGACGATCAGCGTCAGCTTGATCGCGGCGACGGCGTCCGGTTCGATCAGCGCCGTCCAATAGGCGTCGAACCCGCGGCGCAGCGCCTCCACGAACACCGCGACCAGAGGCAGCAGCAGGAACAGCGCCAGGAACAGCAGGGCTCCGCCGATCAGGGCGGCACGGACCCATGCGGGTTCGGTCAGGGCCGATTGCGCGGGCGGCACCGGGATGGAAGCCGGCGCGGAAATGCTGGTATCAGCGGGCATGGCGCGACCTCATCCACTGCTGCAGAAGGTTGAGGATCAGGAGCATGAGGAAGGAGACGCCCAGCATGGCCGTACCGACTGCGGCGGCGCCGGCATAGTCGTACTGCTCCAGCTTGATGACGATCAGCAGGGGGACGATCTCGGTCAGGCCGGGCATGTTGCCGGCGATGAAGATGACCGACCCGTATTCGCCGACGCCGCGGGCGAAGGACAGCGCGAAGCCGGTCACCAGCGCCGGCAGGACCGCCGGAAGGATCACGCTGCGGAAGGTCTGGAAGCGCGAGGCGCCCAGCGAGGCCGCGGCCTCCTCCTCCTCCGCCGGCAGGTCCTGCAGGATCGGCTGCACCGTGCGGACGACGAAGGGAAGGCCGATGAAGGTCAGCGCGATGGCGATGCCCACCGGCGTGAAGGCGACCTTCAGACCGAACAGTTCGTTCAGCGGCTTGCCCAGCCAGCCGTTCGGTGCATAGAGCGCGCTGAGCGCGATGCCCGCCACCGCGGTCGGCAGGGCGAAGGGCAGATCGACCAGGGCGTCGACCAGCCGCTTGCCGGGAAAGTCGTAGCGCACCAGCACCCAGGCAACCAGGAAACCGAACACCGCGTTGGTCAGCGCCGCGGCGAAGGAGAGGCCGAAACTGACCTCGAATGCGGCGATCACCCGCGGCGTGGTCACCGCCGACCAGAATCCGCCCCAGCCGAGGCTGCTCGACCGGACGATCAGGGCGGCCAGCGGGACCAGTACGATCAGGCTGAGATAGGTGAGCGTGAAGCCCAGCGTCAGCCCGAAGCCCGGGATGACGCTGGGCTTCCGGAAGAGGGGAACGGGGGCGCGGACCGTCACCGCGCCCCCCTTTCCCGCCAGAGCGCCGTCGCTGTCGGCAGCGGCGACCATGGATCAGCGCCCCTTCTGGAAGATCTGGTCGAAGACACCACCGTCGGAGAAATGCTTCTCTTGCGCGGCACGCCAGCCCCCGAATTGGTCGATCGTGACCAGCTTAACATCCGCAAAGCGTCCCGCATACTGGGTCGCCAGCTCCGGAAGCCGCGGGCGGTAATAGTTCTTCGCCGCGATCTCCTGGCCTTCACGGGTGTAGAGGAACTGCAGGTAGGCCTCGGCGACCTTGCGGGTTCCCTTGCGGTCGACGACCTTGTCGACGACGGCGACCGGCGGCTCGGCCAGGATCGACAGGCTGGGCACCACGATCTCGAACTTGTCGGCGCCGAATTCCTGCAGCGACAGGTAGGCCTCGTTCTCCCAGGCCAGCAGGACGTCGCCGATCTCGCGCTGGGTGAAGGTCACGGTGGAACCGCGGGCGCCGCTGTCCAGAACCGGAACGTTCTTCAGCAGCTGCGCCACGAACTCCTTGGCCTTGGTCTCGTCGCCGCCGTTGGCCTGCAGGGCATAGGCCCAGGCCGCCAGATAGTTCCAGCGGGCGCCGCCGGAGGTCTTCGGGTTCGGGGTGATGACCTGGACGCCAGGCTTCACCAGGTCGTTCCAGTCCTTGATCCCCTTCGGGTTGCCCTTCTTCACCAGGAACACGATGGTCGAGGTGTAGGGGGCGCTGTTGTTCGGCAGGCGGCTCTGCCAATCCTTCGGCAGCAGGCCGGCATCGGCGATGGCGTCGATGTCATAGCCCAGCGCCAGGGTCACGATGTCGGCGTCCAGGCCGTCGATGACGGACCGCGCCTGCTTGCCGGAGCCGCCATGCGACTGGCGAACGGTCAGGGCGCGGCCGGTTTCCGCTTCCCACTTCTTGGCAAACGCCTTGTTGAACTCGACATAGAATTCCCGCGTGGGATCGTAGGACACGTTCAGCAGCGTGTCCTTGGAATCGGCGGCGGCAACACCCAGCCAGGCCAGCGTCAGGCCGGCGGCGAGGAGGGTCATGCGGCGAAGCGACATGGCAGGGGTCTCCTTCGGTGGCTCCTGAATTGCACGAATTTCTTTCGTGGTATCGGCGCCGTCTTTTCTATTTCGTATGTAGAGTTTGCCCATCGATGATGCGCTTGGGAAGTGGTTTTTTCGCATCCACCCACGAGAAAAACGGCAACTCCACTCAATCCATTGGCGTTAAAGCGGAAAGCTCCTCCGGCGACCTCGTTCGGCGCACCCTGGCGGAACCTGCGCCGGATGGGGAACCGCATCCGGAACCGGCAACTTTGCCGGCCTCGCCCTGTTGGATAGCGACAGATCGACGAATTCAGGAGCACACACGATGGCTGGCAATTTCCGGAAAGTAGGCACTGAACTTCCGAAGGCCGGCACCTCGCGAGGCTTGGGCCGTCCCGCCATGTGGACAATTCTGGGCATCCTCGCGGTCATGGCCCTGCTGCTGCTGTTCTTCCCGACCTGGTGACGGCGGCCGGCGGGAGCAAGCCATGCTGGTCTACGGCGACCGGGACAGCTGCGAGGATCCCCGCCGCATCATCGCACGGCTGAAACAGGGGCTTGCCGGTGCCGACCGGCTCGCCCCCGGAGCAGAGCGGCATGGCGCCCTGGTAACGCTGTTCATCGAAGCGGCGGAGTTGGCGCAGGGTCTTGCCGACTTGGAATTCCACAGTATCGGCGAGGATGATTGCACGCCGTTGCAGCAGGCAGCCATGGCGGTCGTCATGGCCCTCGCGCATCGAGTCGCCTGGTCCTGGTGGCCGAGGCGGCCGGGGTGGACGGGGGAGCAGCGGGAAGCCGCGGCTCCGCTCGCCCCGCACTCTCTGGAGAGCTTGGCCGCTTTCCCCCTGCCGGACCTGATCCGCATGCGACGGGCCGAGGGCTATGCCTTCTACAGCCTTTATCCGGAAGCCTATCTCGAGGCCGCGGCGAGATTGCCGCCGCGGTTCGCCGACGCCCCGGTGGTGATCGGGCTGCGCAGCATCGGCACCGGGCTGGCGGCCCTGGCGGCAGTGGCGCTGAAGTCTTGTCCACCGATAACGTTGCGCCCGGTGGGGCATCCTTTTCGACGGGAACCGCGGATTTCAAACCGTCTGCGCGCCGGAATGCTTGCCGATCCCAAGGCCACCTACGTCATCGTGGACGAAGGGCCGGGCCTGTCCGGCAGTTCGTTCGGCGCGGTGGCCGACTGGCTGGACTCACAGGGTGTCGGTGCAGACCGGATCGCCTTCCTGCCCGGCCATGGCGGGGATCTTGGCCCCCAGGCATCCGAGCCGCACCGCCGGCGCTGGGCAGCGGCGGCGCGCCCGGTGATCGATTTCGATTCGCTGTTCCGCTCAGGCGACAGTCCGTTCCCGCCGCTGGAACGCTGGTTCGAGGATTTGCTCGGCCCGGCCTTGGCACCCCTGGAAGACCTGTCGGGCGGGGCATGGCGGCGGCTGCACGACTCCACAGGCGCTTTCCCGGCCAATCCACAGCAGGAACGCCGGAAATTCCTCCTGCGCACCGGCAACGGCCCCTGGCTGCTGAAGTTCGCCGGCCTGGGCCGTGCCGGAGAGGAGCTGCTTGAACGCGCCCGCGCGCTCCATGCCGCCGGCTTTACCCCCGAACCCGTTGACTTGCGCCATGGATTCCTCGCCGAACGCTGGCTGGAGGGCGCTCGCCCGCTGACCGACATGCCCGCGGACGCCGTGGACCGCCTCGCCGGCTATCTCGCCTTCCGCGCCCGGCATCTGCCGGCCCCTCCGGACTCCGGCGCCGCCTTGCCCGATCTGCTGACCATGGCCCGCACCAACGTCGCGGAGGCGCTGGGCAACGGTGCCGCCGCCGATCTGGATCGCTGGACGCCGGACAAGCTGGCCGGGTTGGAGACCGCTCTACGGCGCGTGGTCACCGACAACCGGCTGCATCGCTGGGAATGGCTGCGGCTGCCGGACGGGTGCCTGATGAAGGCCGATGCGCTGGACCATGCCGCCGCCCATGACCTGATCGGTTGCCAGGACATCGCCTGGGACGTGGCCGGCGGCATCGTGGAATTCGACCTGTCCGATGCGCAGGCCCGCGCCCTGTGCGGTGCGATAGACGCGGCAGCGGGGTTGGACCGGCGGCTGCTGGAATTCCTCCTGCCCTGCTACATCGCCTTCCAGATCGGCTATTGGACCTTCGCCATGGGCAGCGACCCATCCGCCGCGGCCGAACGCCGGCGCTACGAAAAGCAGTGGCACCGCAGGATCGCGGGTGAGGCCTGAACCAATCAGGCGATTTCGGCGGACGGCGTCGCTCCGGCCAGCGCCTCGTCCAGGGCTTGCAGCAGGCCGTCGATGCGGTAGGGCTTCGGCAGCACCCGGATGCCCTCGGTCCGCGCCACGTCCTCGCTGTAGCCGGTCGTCAGCACCACCGGCAGGCCGGGACGCAGGGCGATCGCCTCGCGGCAAAGGTCGATGCCGCTCAGCCGGCCGGGCATCACGACGTCGGAGAACAGCAGGTCGATGCGCTCCCCGCCGGCCAGCACCGGCAGCGCCTCGTCCGCGGTGGTGGCGCGCAGGACGATCCATCCGGCATCCTCCAGCGCCGCCGAAACGGAGGAGGCGACGACCGGATCATCCTCCACCATCAGCACGCGGGCGGCATCCCGGCGCGGGATCGCGATGCGGGCCGGCGGGGCGGTCACCCGAGGCGCCTGGGCGGAGGCGCGCAGAAGAAGCGTGACGGTGGTGCCCTGCCCCGGCCGGCTGTCGATCCAGACGGTGCCGCCCGCCTGCCGGGCAAGCCCATAGACCTGCGCCAGCCCGAGGCCGGATCCCTTGCCGACCTCCTTGGTGGTGAAGAAGGGGTCGAATGCCTTGGCGATCACTTCCGGCGGCATGCCGGTCCCGGTGTCGCCGACCGACAGGCGCACGAACTCCCCCTCCAGGCCGGTCGGGTCGCCGGAGCGAAGCGTCGCGTTCTCCGCCGCGATGGTCAGGCTGCCGCCCTGGGGCATCGCGTCGCGCGCGTTCACCGCCATGTTGATCAGAGCCAGCTCGAACTGGGTCGGGTCGACCTCGATCGGGCGCAGGTCGGGGGCGAAGCGGGTTTCCACCCGGATGTCGGCGCGCAGCGCGCGCTCCAGCAGGCCGGCCATGCCCAGAACCCGGTCGCGCAGGTCGATGGGTTCCGGGCGCAGGCTGTCGCGGCGGGCGAAGCCCATCAGTTGCTGGACCAGCTTGCTGCCGCGGTCCACCGCCTGCATCCCCGCCTCCAGCAGCGGTGCCACCCGCGGCTCCGCGGTGCGGCGGCCGATCATGGTCAGGCAACTGCTGAGCGCCTGGAGCAGGTTGTTGAAGTCATGGGCGACCCCGCCGGTCAACTGGCCGACCGCCTCCATCTTCTGCGCCTGCCGCAGCTGTTCCTCGGCCCGGCGCAGGGCGGCCTCGGACTCCTTGCGCGCGGTCACGTCGCGGCCCACCGCGTGGATGAAGCGGTCGTCGGGAACCGCGGTCCAGGAAATCCAGCGGTAGGATCCGTCCTTGTGGCGATAGCGGTTCTCGAACCGCATGGTGGTCAGGCCCGATTCCAGCCGGCCCGCCTCGGCCCCCGTCGCCTCCCGGTCTTCGGGATGGACGTAGTCGAGGAAGACGGTTCCCAGCAACTCCCCCTCCTGCCAGCCCAGCAGGGCGGTCCAGGCCGGGTTGACCGCGGTGATGATCCCGTCGAAGCGCGCGACCAGCATGATGTCGGTCGACAGCCGCCACATTCGGTCGCGGTCGGCGGTGCGGTCGGCCACACGCTGTTCCAGCGTCGCGTTCAGCTCGCGCAGGGCCTCCTCGGCACACTTGCGGTCGGTGATGTCGTAGCAGGCGCCGAGCACCCGCGTCACGACCCCTTCCCCCTGCAGCCCGGCATGAGTGATCGCCTGCGCGCGCCGGGCGATCCAGCGCACCTCACCAGTGCCGGGACCACTGCCGGGACCACTGCCGGGCCGGAGGATGCGGTATTCGACATAGCCCAGCCCCTCGGCCGGCACGCGGCCGGGCTGAAGGGTCGGCAGGGATGGCCGGTCCGCCGGATGGATCAGGGTGACCAGCTCCTCAAGGGGAACCAGAGGCCGCGGTTCGACACCCCACAGCCGGCAGAATTCCGGCGACACCGCCAGCATTCCGTCCTCGCGCAGTTCGAAGGTGCCAACCCCGCCGGCATCCTGCGCGATGCGCAGCCGTTGCTCGCTTTCGCGCAGCGCGTCCTCTGTGCGCTTCATCCCGGTCACGTCGTTGCCCTGGACGAACATTCCCGTGACTTGGCCCTGGTCATCCCGGATAGGCTGGAACACGAAGGTGACGAAGCGGTCCTCCAGCGGCGCGCCGGGCCGCCGCGCCAGCCTCGCGCGCATCCCTTCGCCGACGAACGGTTCGCCGGTGGCATAGACATGGTCGGCCAGTTCGAAGAAGCCCTGCCCGACCACTTCCGGCAGAGCCTGCCGCGCCGGCTTCCCGATGATGTCGCGGCAGCCGATCAGGTCGAAATAGGCATCGTTCGCCATCTCGAAGACATGGTCGGGACCGCGCCAGACATACATGAATCCCGGCGCCTGCCGGAACAGGGCGCGGAACCGCTCCCCCTCCGCCCGAAGCTGGCGATTGGCGCGGCGCAGCTCGGCTTCGGCCTGCACGCGCTCCACCGCCGACCAGGTCCGTTCCGCCACCTCCCTGACCAGTTCGACCTCGTCGTCGCGCCACCGCCGCGGGGTCCGGTTGTGCACATAGAGCGCGGCGACCATCCGCCCCTGCTTCACCAGGCTGGCGGTGATGACGGCGGCGAATTCCAGGGCGTCGAAGGCCGCCCGCAGCTCCGGCGCCGCCGTGCGTGGATCGTGGGCGGCGTCGTGGATGACCAGCGTCTCCCCCTTGCGCAACGCCGTCAGAACGGGCTCCCCGAACCCCGTCAGGTCATGCGTGCCGATGTGGGACTGCACCGTTCCGTCGGTCCAGTTGCGTTCGGTGGTGAAGAAACGCTCGCCGTCGTCCATCGCGCCATAGCCGACGCGGCTGGCGCCGAGATGCCGCCCGATCGCCTCCGCCGCCGCGACCACCACGTCGAGCGGGTCCGACAGCTCCCGCAGACGGTGCTCCAGCTCGATATGGAAGGCCGTGCGCCGCTCGGCCAGCACCGCCGCCGTCGTCTCGGTGACGATGCAGAGGAAGCCGCCGACCGCGCCGGCCGCGTCCATGATCGGCGTGTAGGAGAATGTGAAATAGGCGTCCTCGCGGTGGCCGTTCCGCTCCAGCGGCACCGTCCAGTTCTCGTGCCTCAGCGCTTCGCCGTCCAGGACCTGACGGACGAAGCCTTGCGCCTTCGGCCAGGCGTCCGGCCAAACCTGCGCCATCGGCCGTGCAAGCGCATCGGGATGCCGGGCGCCGAGAATCTCGACATAGGCGTCATTGTAGAGGAAGGTGACCTCCGTTCCCCAGCCGATGAACATCGCCTGGCGGGAACGCAGCATCAGCCCGGCCGCAGCACGCAGCTCCGGCGGCCAGCCGGCAGGCGGGCCGAGAGGCGTCGCAGCCCAGTCATGGCTGCGCATGAGCCCGCTCACCTCGCCCGCTCCGGTCAGGAAGGCGGGCGGCACGGCAATGGCCGATGACGGGCTCACCGGCGAGGCCCGGAGTTGGCGGAGATCGGGCAGCCTTGGACGTCCATCACAAGCAAGCGAATGGTCAGAGTCGAACCAACCCCTTATCACACGCCGGTGGGGTGACGAGGTAGCTGTCCAATCGTCAGCCCCGTTCGAGGTAGCGCCTGTGTCGGAGGGGAGAGGACCGACAAACCGGCTTTCCAACGCTTGAGCATATTAATATATTGCAATCGGTGCCGCAGCCTGCCTCATGTTTTACCGGGCGGTCGCTTCCAGTGACCGTTCCATGGGGCAGTTTCCGGATGCTCCTCTCGGACTTGAGGCCCGCCGTGCTATTTTGTCCGGCGGCTTCCTTTTCCGTCCTGCGGACGCTCCCCCCTATCAAGACCTGCAAACGGGACCTGGACATGACCTTGCCCTGCCAAGCGGTCCTGTTCGATTTCGACGGTGTGATCGTCGAATCGAACGCGATCAAGCTTGAAGCCTTCCTCAGCCTGTACCGCGGGCACGGCCCGGAGGTGGACCGGGCGATCGCCGATTTCTACCACCGCAACGGCGGGCTGCCGCGGGGGCAGATGCTCCACCACTTCGACCAAGTGCTGCTGGGCCTGCCGCGGAACGAGGAGCGGATCGAGGAAATGGTCCGGCGCGTCGGCGGGATGGTGGAAGACGCCGTCACCGCCTGCGATGAGATCCCCGGCGCGCTCGACTTCATCCGCCGCCATGGCAACCGGCATCCGCTGTTCATCGCCTCCGGCACGCCGGAGACGGAGTTGCGGCGGATCGTGGAGCGCCGCGGCTGGACGCCGCTGTTCGCCGAAGTCGCCGGCAGCCCCCGCCACAAGACCATCGTCGTCGCCGACCTGATCGAGCGCCACGGCATCGACACCAGCCGCAGCGTCTTCGTCGGCGATGCCCTGACCGACCTGGAGGCGGCGCAGACCAACGGCCTACCCTTCATCGGCGTCGTCCGTCCCGGTGCGGAGAATGTGTTCCCCACCGGCACGCACATCGAACCCGATCTGACCGCGCTGGAAGGCGCCATCGCGACGGTGCTGGGCCGGGCGTGAGTACGCCGCCCAGGATAAGCTGATGCGGAACGGCCGGCCGTCGACCACTGCGCCGGCCGGCCCGATCCCCCGCCGGACGCCCGGCAATCCCGCTGAATTCCCCGCCCTGCCGCCTCCCCCTGCGGCAAACTGTCCGTGCCAGCGTGAAAAGGCCGAAGCGGTTTGCCTTCGGCTCTAATATATTAGTATAATAATGCCACGATGCTTCCGGTGAGGCCCAAACCATGACCGCGGACCCATTGGAAACGGCACTGCTCCTGCGCGTGGTGATGATCCTGGGGCTGATGCTTCTCGGTTTTTTGTAACCTTTTCCACAGGGATGCCTGGACCATGGCGACCTACACCGACCTGAAGCGCGACGACTACCGCGCCACCATCGACGGCAAGCCGGTGGACCTGTTCACCCTGCGCAACGGCCGGGGCATGGTGGTGCGGATCACCAATTACGGCGCCAAGATCGAACAGATCCTGGTTCCGGACCGCGACGGCAATCCGGGCGATATCGTCCAGGGCTATGACACCATCGATGGTGCGATGGGCGGCCAGCCCTCCATGGGGTCCTTCATCGGACGCTATTGCGGGCGCATCGACGGCGGCCGCTTCACGCTGGACGGCGTGGAGCATCAGGCTTCAGTCAACAGCCCGCCCAACACAGTGCATGGCGGCCAGCGCGGTTCCCGCTTCCGCGTCTTCGACGCCCGACAGTTGGACGAGGCTAGCCTGGAATTGACCTACGTCTTCCAGGACGGCGAGGAAGGCTTCCCCGGCACCCTGCCGGTGCGGCTGGTCTATTCGGTCGGCGACGACAACGCCCTGACCATCGCCTGGACCGCGGTGGCGGCCGACAAGACCACCGTCGCCAACTTCACCGACCACACCTTCTTCAACCTGTCGGGCGATCTCGGATCGTCGATCCTCGACCATGTCGTCACCGTCCATGCCGGCCACTATCTCGCGCTCAGCGACACCGCGGTGCCGACGGGCGAGGTGGTGGACGTCACCGGCACTCCGCTCGACTTCCGCAAGCCGGCGGCCTTCGGCGACCGCATCGACGCCGACGACCGCATGCTGGCGCTCGGCAAGGGCTATGACCTGCATTATGTGATCGACAAGCCGGCAACCGGCCCGGCCCCGGCGCTGCAGGCCCGCATCCTCCACCCCGACAGCGGCCGGACGCTGGAGGTGCTGTCGACCGAACCCGGCCTTCAGCTCTACACCGGCAATTTCCTGGAGGGCAAAGCCCCCCGCGACGTCGGCAAGGGCGGCACGCTCTACACCAGGCACAGCGCCTTCTGCGCCGAACCGTCGAAATTTCCGAACTCCGTCAACATCCCCTCCTTCCCCTCGACCGTGCTGCGCCCCGGCCAATGGTATGCCGGGTCCATCGTCTACCGGTTCGGGGTGGCCTGAGGCGACGACGCCGCCCGCCCCCCTTCCTGTCCCGCACGGCCACCATCTTCTCTTCGGAGCCTGTTACCCCATGAGCACTGCCAAGCCGATCCGCCGTTACCGGCAGACGAAAATCGTCGCCACGCTGGGTCCGTCCTCCTCCTCGCCCGCGATGATCCGCCGCCTCTTCGAGGCCGGCGTCGACGTCTTCCGCCTGAACTTCAGCCATGGCAGTCACGAGGACCATGGCGAGCGCGTCCGCGCCATCCGCGCGCTGGAGGAGGAGACCGGCCGCCCCATCGCCATCATGGCCGACCTGCAGGGCCCGAAGCTGCGGCTCGGCCGCTTCGCCAATGGTCCGGTGACGCTCACCGCCGGCCAGTCCTTCTGCCTCGACCTGCTGTCGGAGCCGGGTGACGCCCGCCGCGTCGGCATGCCGCATCCGGAGATCTTCGCCGCCCTGGTGCCGGACGCCGAACTGCTGCTGGACGACGGTAAGGTGCGGCTGCGGGTGACCGCCTGCGGCGCCGACTTCGCCGAGACCGTTGTGGTGTCCGGCACGAAGCTGTCCGACCGCAAGGGCGTCAACGTCCCCGGCGTCGTGCTGCCGCTGTCGCCGCTGACCGCCAAGGACCGCGCCGACCTCGACTTCGCCCTCGACCAGGGCGTCGATTGGGTGGCGCTCAGCTTCGTCCAGCGTCCCGAGGACGTGGCCGAGGCGCGCAAGCTGATCGGCGGCCGCGCCGCCCTGCTGTCCAAGCTGGAGAAGCCGCAGGCGATCCAGCATCTCGACCGCATCGTCGAGATGTCGGACGGCGTGATGGTGGCCCGTGGCGACCTGGGCGTGGAAATGCCGCCGGAGGACGTCCCCTCGATCCAGAAGCGTATCGTTCATGCCGCCCGTCTGGCCGGCAAGCCGGTGATCGTCGCCACCCAGATGCTGGAATCGATGATCTCCGCCCCCGCCCCGACCCGCGCGGAGGCCTCCGACGTCGCCACCGCGGTGTTCGACGGCGCCGATGCGGTCATGCTGTCGGCGGAAACCGCGTCGGGCGAGTATCCGATTGAAGCGGTGTCGATCATGGACCGCATCGCCCGGCGGGTGGAAGGGGACACGCTCTATCGCAAGATGATGGACGCGCAGCACGCCGATCCGGAGCAGACCGCGTCCGACGCCATCACCGCCGCGGCCCGTCAGGTCGCCCACACGATCAAGGCGGCGGCCATCGCGACCTACACCACCAGCGGCTCCACCACGCTGCGGGCGGCGCGCGAACGGCCGGAGGTGCCGATCCTCTGCATGACCGAAAAGGCCGCCATCGCCCGCCGCCTCGTGCTGGCCTACGGCGTCCATGCCGTGCTGACCGAGGACGTGCAGAACTTCTCCGACATGGTGCACAAGGCCGCCCGTCTGGCCTTCGTCCATGGGCTGGCCGAGGAAGGGCAGCGGCTGGTCATCACCGCCGGCGTTCCGTTCGGCATGCCGGGATCGACCAACATCCTGCGCATCGCCTGGGTCGAGGCGCCGAGCCGTCAGGACCGCGAGCGCGACGCCCGGGCCCGCCAGCCGATGGAACTGACCGAGGCCTGATCGGCATAGCCGCAGCTTCTGCCAACAGCCAGGCTTCCGTTTTGAAGAACCGGAAGCCTGGCGGGTACGAAATGAATAGCCGATCGGCCTTCAGGTCCCGCTTCCTCGACGAGGCGGAGGATCGATCCATTCTCATGCAGTCCGCGACCGTCTGACAAATATCAGGGTTTCCCCCAATAGCATTGCGCCGGAGTTTACAGCGCCGCTGCAGAACAATCTTGAAACAACATGCTCACGCCAACAGTGACTACTGTCAGCCTGGATAGATTATTAACCTTTTCTTCGGTGCTTCACGAATAAGCATGAGTTCCGGCACTTTGGAGCCGGCAATCGCCATCCTTATCGATCCGTGACAATGCACCAAGCCCTGACCGCCGAGCAGACCGCCGGATTTGACCGGCTCCCGGACCGCAAGCAGGCTCCGGTGGATGCCGTGCACGACGCGCTTCCGGTGGGGATCGCGTTTCTCGACCGGCGACTCCGTTGCCTACGGATGAACCGGCGCATGGGCGCGATGGCCGGGTTGCCGTCCTCTTCCGCGGCGGGGGTCTCGCTGACCGACCTCTGGCCGGAGGCGGAGGAGGCATTGCGCGCGGCCCTGCCGGCCGTCCTGGCCGGCACGGTGGTCGAGGGCATCCCGCTGACCGACGCCGACGCGGTGCTGGTCGCCGCGCTGCACCCCCACAGCGATGAGGATGGAGCCACTCTCCTCTGCATCGTGGAGGACCGCACCGAGCTGCGGCGGCGGGAGGCCGACCTCCGGTGGCTCGAGGAGTTGCATCGCCACACGCTGGAGCAGAGCAACCTCTATCCCTGGTGCAGCGACCCCGACGGCACGCCGCGGACGACGTCTCGCTGGCGCGACCGCATCGGCCAGACCACTGAGCAGACCACTGAGCAGACCGCCACCGCCGAAGATTGGAGCGCCGCACTCCACCCCGACGACCGCGCGCCCTTCGCCGCCGCCTGGGCCGCGGCGCTGAATTGCGGCACTCCGCTCGAGATGGACCTGCGCCTGCGCGTTGTGGGAGAAGAGGCGCAAGGCGGCGACGGCTATCGCTGGTTCCGCCGCCGCGCCTCCGCCCACCGCGGCGGGGATGGGCGCATCCCCCACTGGTACGGCACCGACGAGGACATCCACCAGCGCCGTCTGGCCGAGGATGCGCTCCGCGAAAGCGAGGACCATTACCGCCATTCGGTCGAGCTGAACCCGCAATTCCCCTTCACGCTCGATGCCGACGGCCGGCTTCTGGAAGTTTCGTCGCGCTGGCGCGCCCTGGTCGGCCTGACCCACGAGGAGACACTGGGGCATGGCTGGATGGGCGCCGTCCACCCCGACGACCTCAGGAGCACTCTGGACAATTGGGCCGACGCCATGGCGACCGGCATCCGGATCGACCATGAAAAGCGCATCCGCATGGCCGACGGCAGCTATCGCTGGTTCCGCGCGCGCGCTACGGCCCGGCGCGACGCGACCGGCCGGGTCATGCGCTGGTACGGCTCGACCGAGGACATTCATGAACGGAAGATGACGGAAGCCGCTCTGCGCGAGAGCGAGGCCTTCGCCCGCCAGATCCTCGACAACACGCCGGAATGCGTCAAGGTCTTGGACATGGAGGGGCGGCTGACCTTCATGAGCATCCCCGGCCTCGCCCTGATGGAACTCGACAGCTTCGACTGCGTGAACGGCCACCCTTGGGAAGCATTCTGGCCCGAGGAACGGCGGGCGGAGTTGCGGACTTCGGTGGAAACCGCGCGGCAAGGCGGCACCTCCCGTTTCATCGGCTTCTGTCCGACGGCCAAGGGCACGCCCAAATGGTGGGACAATCTGGTCTGCCCCCTGCCCGGCCCCGATGGGCGACCGCAGCGGCTGCTGGCGATCTCCCGCGACATCACCGACATCCAACTGGCCCGACAAAAGGTGGACGAGTCCACGGCCCTGCTGTCCGGTGTGCTGGAGAGCACGACCGACAGCGTGGTGTTCGTCGATCGCGACTGGCGCATCACCTACCGCAACCCGGCCGCCGCCGCCATCCATGAGGACTGCGGCATCCGGCTGGGCGACGACTTCTTCGGCGCCTTCCCGCAGCAGACCGGCACCCGCGACCTGTTCCGCCGGGCGATGGTGGAGCAGCGACCGGTGGTCTTCGAGGAATTCGTCACGACGCTCGGTGAATGGACGGAGGTTCATGCCTTCCCCACCGCGCAGGGCCTGTCGGTGTTCTTCCGCAATGTCACCGAACGCCGCCGCATGGAAGAGGAGCGCCGCGCCGCGCAGGAGAAGATCGCGCGTCTCGCCCGGCTGGATTCGCTGACCGGCCTGTCCAACCGCCTCTATTTCCAGGAAAGGCTGGAGCAGTCCCTGCGCGAGGCGACGCCCGACGGCATGATGGCGGTCCACTACATCGACCTGGACCAGTTCAAGGCGGTCAACGACACGTTGGGCCACCCGGCCGGCGACGCGCTGCTGCGGCAGGTGGCCGACCGGCTGCGCGGCTGCATCGGCCCGGCCGACCTCGTGTCCCGCTTCGGCGGAGACGAGTTCGCCATCCTCCAGCCCGGCCTTTGGGGCACGGGAGAGGCGGAGGAGCTTGCCCGCTGCATCGTCTCCGTCCTGGCGCAGCCCTTCGACGTCGACGGCGCCCAGATCCAGACCGGCACCAGCATCGGCATCGCCTTGGCCCACCGCGACGGGATCGACGCAGATTCCCTGATGAAGGCGGCGGACATCGCGCTCTACCGCGCCAAGGCCGACGGCCGCAACACCCACCGCTTCTTCGCGCCGGAGATGGCGGAACGGTTGAAGGCCTTCCACGACCTGAAGCTCGGCCTGCACGAGGCCCTGCGCCATGACGAGTTCGAGCTGCACTACCAGCCGCTGATCGCCACCGACGATGGCCGCATCCGCGGGCTCGAGGCGCTGATCCGATGGCGCCATCCCGGGCGCGGCCTGATCAACCCGGCCGACTTCATCCCGGTGGCGGAGGAAACCGGCCTGATCGCCCACATCGGCGAATGGGCGCTGCGCACGGCCTGCCGCGAGGCCACGCGCTGGCCGGACGGGATCGGGGTCAGCGTCAACGTCTCCTCCGTCCAATTCCGCAACAAGGGACTGGTCGAGGCGGTGCGCAACGCCTTGGCCGAGACCGGCCTCGCCCCCGCCCGTCTGGAGCTGGAAATCACCGAATCCGTCCTGTTGCAGGACGACGACACCAACCTCCACACTCTGCGGGAACTGCGGGCGCTCGGCACCCGCATCGTCATGGACGATTTCGGCACCGGCTATTCGGCGCTGGGCTATCTCTGCCGCTTCCCCTTCGACAAGGTGAAGATCGATCGCAGCTTCGTCGCCGACCTGCCGCGCTGCACCGGTTCCACCGCCGTGGTGCAGGCGGTGGCCGGCATGGGCCGCAACCTCGGCATCGTCATCACCGCCGAGGGGGTGGAGGACCGGGCGCAGCTCGACGCCGTCCGCCGGCTGGGTTGCCACGAGGCGCAGGGATACCACGTCTCGCGTCCGATCCCCGCGGCGGAGGTGCCGGCGCTGATCGCTCGGCTGCAGGGCGGCGACTGACCCGGCGCGCTGCCGGACCGCAACGCCTTCCGGCGCCGGCTGTTCTGGTACGGGAACGCTTCCTGCCTGGACACCGACCCGGAGGATACCCATGGCAAAGACCACCACCGACCACGACGAGATCCGCCGCTGGGCCGAAAGCCACGGCGGCAAGCCCGCCGTCGTCCGCAGCACCCATGACGAAGACGGCGGCAAGAACCGCAAGACCGGCGTCGGCCTGCTGCGCCTGATGTTCCCCAAGGCCCGCCAGTCCGACCATGGCGAGCTGGAGGAGATCGACTGGAACGAGTTCTTCCAGCAGTTCGAGGACTCCAAGCTGGCGCTGCTCTACGAAGAGGGCTCCAACTTCAACAAGCTGATCGGCCGCGATACCGCCGAGAAGCGGGAGCATGGCGACCATAAGGCGGCACGGCACTGACGGACTGCCGGGCGGCAGCCGACCGCCCGGCGTTTCCAGGCCTCCGCGACACTGCCGTCAGTCCAAATCCAGCAGCGGACCGAAGGCCTCCTCCAGGCTGGTGCGGTGCAGGCCGAGCTTTGCCGGGTTGCCGGGGGTCAGGTTCACGGCACGGATCAGGCGGCGCAGCACCCGGCCGTCGGCCACATCGACGTCGATGATGTTGATGCAGCCGTAATCCTGTTCGAAGGCCGACAAGGCGGACAGCCCCGCCCCACAGGCCCAGGACAGCAGCATGCGATTCACGCCGTCATGGGCGGCCAGCGCCAGGTGGGTCCAGCCGGGTTCCAGCACCAGCGCCTCGATCGCCGGCACCACCCGGTCACGGACCGCCGCGAAACCGTCGCCGCCGGCGAAGCTGCCCTCCTCGGTGGCGGCCTCGAAGCCGTAGACATAGGCGGCCTCGCGCTTCTCCTTCGGAACAGCGGCCAGCCGACCGGCGCGGATTTCCAGGAAGGCCGGATGGTCCTCCACGGCCAGCCCATGCGGTTCGGCGACCAGTTCCGCCGTCTGCTTCGTGCGGGCAAGACCGGAACAGAGCACCCGGTCGAGCGGCACGGAGGAGAGCAGCCGGCCGGCCGCCCGCGCCTCCTCCCGCCCACGCTCGGTCAGGGCGGCCAGCTTCGGGTTCAGCGGCTTGCCGTCGGCATCGTAATAGGCGACATGCCCGTGACGGAGCAGATACAGCCGCCGTCGCGCGACGGTACCGTCCAGCGGAGCGAAGGGGCTCATCGACCGGACCCCGGCGTTTCGAACTTTTGCGTCTCGGACCGGGAGGTTTCCGCCGCCAGCCGCTTCGGATTGCTCACCGCCAGCCTTGCCCGCGTGATGTCCATCAGCACCGCCCGCAAGGCCGCCTGCCGCTCGGGGGCATCGAGGCGTCCGACGTCGATGTCGGTGCAGAGCCGGGGCAGCAGCGCCCGCAGATCGCCCTTGGCATTGATGAGTTTCCCCACCGCGTCGGCAAGCCCCGCCTCGCCCTTGCCGCCGGCCGCCAGTTCGCGTTCAGCCACGCCGAGTGCGTTGGCGATCATCAGCGCGGTGAAGCGCTGGTCGGCCGGGATCACCGGCAGGATCGACTCGCGGAAGCTGCGCAGCGCGATGGCGACGAGGTCGCCGGCCTTGGGATCGTCGTTGATCATACGAAGCCTCCGCGCGCCGCGACGGCGTCCAGGTGCAGCAACAGGTCCAATTCGATCTCCGGCAGCATCCGCCCGGTCAGCGCCAGTTCCAGCGACGGTTCGGTGCCGGAGATGTGGCGGTTGGCCTGCTGGATGGCGATCACCGCCCAACGCATGCAGGCCGCCGCTTCCCAATAGGCGACGGCATGCGGATCCACCCGGCGGCCGGCGGTTTCCTCATAGCCGGCATAGAAGTCGTCCCGGTCGGCGATGCCGCCGGCTTCGCGGTCGTTGCGGCCGAAGCGCCAGCAGGCGGCGCAGAACCAGCCCAGATCCTCCATCGGGTCGGACCAGCCCGCGAACTCCCAATCGATGATGGCGGACAGCCGGCCGTCCTCGACCATGTAGTTGCCGGTGCGGTAATCGCGGTGGCACAGCACGAGGTCGCCGGATGGCGGCGCGTTCCGCTCCAGCCAGCGCAGGCCGTAGGTCAGAACCGGATCGGTCACGGCATAGCGTCCGGCCCACTGGCGGAAATCATGGGCGGCTTGCCGCGCCGCCGTCGGTTCGGGCAGGGGCAGGAATTCCAACCCCGGCGTTCCCGGCCGCACGCGGTGGATCAGGCCGAGTTGCCTGCCGAGTTCACGGGCCAGATCGCGCTGCGGCGCGTCGCTCTTGACGATGCGGAAGCCGGCGGCGATGCCCGCCGCCCGCCGCATGATGTAGAAGGGCGCGCCCAGCATCGCCGGGTCCGATCCGACGAACAGCGGCTCCGGAACCGTGGCACCAGTGGCGAATACGGCGCCGAGAACCGCCGCCTCCTGCACCTTCCCAAGGCTGGCCGACACGCCGGACGCGGAGCCGGTGCGCAGCACGCAGGCATGGCGGCCGTCCAGCCGACCCCCGTCAATCTCCAACGTCACCGCCAGATTGAGCGAGATGGCGCCGCCGCTGAGGCGCCCCTCATCCGTCACCGTCACGGCTCTGGCCCCGGCCTGCCCGGCCAGCCAGGATTCCAGCGCCGCCTTCCGCTCCGCGGTCAGGCCGGTCCCGCCGCCACTCATCGCCAGCCCCAGAAATCGTCGCCCTCGGCGAGATAGCTGCGGCTCAGCACCATCTTGTGGACCTCCGACGCGCCGTCGACCAGCTTGGCCTGCCGGGCGTAGCGGTAGATCCATTCCAGCACCGTGTCCTTGGAATAGCCGCGCGCGCCGCAGAGCTGGATCGCCGTGTCCGCCGCCTTGAACAGGGTGTCGGCGACCTGGACCTTGGCCATGGACACCTCCTTGCGGGCAAAGCTGCCGCTGTCGAGCGCATGGGCGGCCTTCATCGTCAGCAGCCGGCCGATCTCGATCTGCATCGCCGTCTCGCCCAGCATCCACTGTACGCCCTCATGCTCGGCCAGCGGCATGCCGAAGCTCTCGCGCTCCTTGACGTAAGCCGCGGCGATCTCCAGGCAGCGCTTGGCGAGGCCGGTCCAGCGCATGCAGTGGGTCAACCGCGCCGGCCCCAGGCGGATCTGCGTCGCCTTCAGCCCGTCGCCGACCTTCATCAGCACATTCTCGTCCGCGATCTCCAGACCGTCGAAGATCAGTTCGCAATGGCCGCCATGCTCCTCCGGCCCCATGATCGGGATGCGGCGTTCGATGCGCCAGCCCGGCTGGTCCTTGTCGAACAGGAAGGCGGTCAGCCCCTTGCGCGGATCGTCGGACGTACGCGCCATCAGGATGAAGTGTTGCGCCGCGTCGGCCCCGGTGATGAACCACTTGCGCCCGGTGACGACCCAGCGGTCGCCCTTGCGCTCCGCCCTGGTCTTCATCATCGACGGGTCGGAACCGCCGCCGGGATGCGGTTCGGTCATGGCGAAGGCGCTGCGCACCCGCCCCTCGACGATGGGGGCGAGCCAGCGCTCCTTCTGGGCCGGCGTGCCGACCATGCTGAGTAGCCGCATGTTGCCGTCGTCGGGGGCGGCGGCGTTGAAGCAGACCGGCCCGAAGATGGAGCGGTTCATCTCCTCGTAGCAGGCGGCGACGCCGACCATCGGCAGGCCCTGCCCGCCCACCTCCTTCGGCAACTGCAGCGTCCACAGGCCGGCGGCCTTGGCCTTCGCGCGCAGCGCGGCCAGGGGGGCGTCGGCGATGTTCTCATGCTCGTCCCAGTTGGCGCGGTCGGCCTCGACCGGGAGGATCTCCTCCTCGACGAAGGCGCGCACGCGGCGGCGGTGGTCGTCCAGCTCCGGGGGAAGGGTGAAGTCCATGGAACGGCTCCGTTCTTTACAGGGAGGAAACCAGATGGCCGCCGTCGACGGCGAGGATCGATCCGGTCATGTAGGCGCCGGCATCCGACGCCAGCAGAAGCAGCGGCCCGTCCAGATCGGCCAGCCGGCCGAGACGGCGCTGCGGGATGCGCTTGACCAGCGCCTTGCCGGCATCGCTGGCGAAGAAATCGGCGTTCAGCTCGGTCTCGACATAGCCGGGGCAGAGCGCGTTGACGCGGATGTCATAGCGGGCCAGCTCCAGCGCCATCGCCTTGGTCAGATGCACCAGACCGCCCTTCGCGGCGATGTAGGACGACACATGGCCAGCCACCCGCATGCCGAGAATCGACGCGATGTTGACGATGGTCCCGCCCTTCCCGCCGCTCTGCGCGTCGTCGCGCATGCGCCGCGCCACTTCGCGGGCGACGCGGGCGCAGCCGGTCAGGTTGGTGTCGACCACCCGGTCCCATTCCTCCTCGCTCATGTCGAGGAAGGGGCGCGTGGCGGTCACGCCGGCATTGTTGACCAGGATGTCGATGCGGCCGAGCCCGTCCCAGGCCTGCGCGACCGCAGCGGAGACGGAGCCCGCATCGGTGACGTCCATGGCGACGACCAGGGCGGTGCCGCCGGCTGCCTCGATGGCGGCCTTCGTCTCGGCCAGCGCGTCGGTGCGCCGGGCGGCCAGCGCCACGCGGGCGCCCGCCTTCGCCAGCACCCCGGCGAAATGCCGGCCCAGGCCGCTCGATGCGCCGGTGACCAGCGCCGTCCTGCCGGTCAGGTCTATGGTGAAGCTCATGCTTCCTCCCAGGTTGGGATTTTTGGTGGACGTCGCCGCAGGCGCTTCGAACAGCGCTCTTGAAAAAACGAGCGAGCGCTCGCTTTATATCTCCGACGCTCTTCTTGTGCAAGAACGATTGACGTCACGAACGATAGGGTCCGACCGCATGAGCAGCTTTCAGGAGTTCCAGGCCCGGCACGACCTGTCGATGGAGGCTTTGTGCGCCCGCATCCTGGAACGCCATGCCGCGACCATCCGGGTGAAGAAGCCGGCGGTCGCCATCGCCAATCTTGCGCGGATCGTGGAAACGACGCTGACGCTGGCGAACCGCAAGGGCTTCCATTCCATGAGCCTGCGCGATTTGACCGAACAGTCGGGACTGAGCATGGGGGCGCTCTACGCCTATTTCGACAGCAAGGACACGCTGCTGATGATGATCCTGGGACAGGTCGTCGGCGTGGTGGAGGAGGTGCTGGGCCGGCCGCCGGAAGCGCTCGCGACCGATCCCGCCGGCCGGCTGCGCTGGCTTCTGGAAACGCACCTCTATCTGACCGAGGCGATGCACCCCTGGTTCGTCTTCGCCTACATGGAGGCGAAAGCCTTCCCGAAGGAAGGCCGCGAACTCGCCGTCAGCAGCGAGATGATGACGGAATCGATGATCGCCGACGCGCTGGCCGACGGCGTCGCCCGCGGGCTGTTCGCGGTGCCGGACGTGACGATGGCGGCGGTGCTGATCAAGCCGATGCTGCAGGACTGGTACGTGAAGCGCGCCAAGCACCGCCGCCGCGGCGTCACCCCGGATCTCTACGCCGAGCAGCTGATCGCCTTCGTCGAGGCGGCGGTGGGACTAAGGACAATGCAGGCAGCGGGGCGCTGATTTAAGATGTCATCTATCAAAGCCCCTCTCCCCTCGCGGGAGAGGGGTTGGGGTGAGGGGGGCAAACTTATGAAACCGACTGCCTTCGGCAGTTACCCCTCATCCCAACCCGCGGGTCGGCAAAACGCCGTTGGCGTTTGGCCGATCCCGCCCCGCAAGGGGAGAAGGGCATTAGCAACGGGATGTGGCTGTAGGATCTGAAACGCGACAGCCCCGGCCGCGGGCTTACTTCACCAGCGGGCAGCCGCCCTTGTCCATCGGGCGATAGGCCTCGTCGCCCGGGATGGTGGTCAGCACCTTGTAATAGTCCCACGGCCCCTTGGACTCGTCCGGGGTCTTCACCTGCATCAGGTACATGTCGTGGACCATGCGGCCGTCGGCGCGCAGCTTGCCGCCCTTGGCGAACGCGTCGTTCACCGGCGTCTCGCGCATCTTCGCCACCACCGCCTTGGCTTCGTCGGTGCCGGCGGCCTCGATGGCCTTCAGGTAATGGCGCACGGCGGAATAGCTGCCGGTCTGGATCATGCTGGGCATCTTGCCGGTCTTGGCCATGTATGCCTTGGCGAAGGCGCGGGCATCGTCGTCGCGGTCGGCGTTCCAGCCATCCATCAGCACCAGCCCCTGCGCCGCCTTCAGCCCGAGGGAATGCACGTCGGTGGGGAACATCAGCAGGCTCGCCAAGGTCTGCCCGCCCTGCGGCAGGCCGAACTCCTGCGCCTGCTTGATCGAGTTGGCGGTGTCGCCGCCAGCATTGGCGAGCGCGATGACCTTCGCCCCCGACCCCTGCGCCTGCAGCAGGTAGGAGGAGAAGTCGGCGGTGTTCAGCGGATGCCGGACGGAGCCGGTGATCTTGGCGCCGTTGGCCTTCAGCACCTCGGTCAGCGACTGCTCCAGCGCATGGCCGAAGGCATAGTCCACGGTCAGGAAGTGCCAGCTGTCGCCCAGGATCTTGGCGCCCGCCTTGCCCATGCCCTGGGCCAGCGCATAGGTGTCGTAGGTCCAATGGGCGGTGGTCGGCGAACAGGCCTCGCCGGTCAACTGCGCCGCTCCGCCGCCGGAGATCAGGAAGACGCGGTTCTTGCGCTTGGTGATGTCCTGCACCGCCAGCGCGACGGACGAGGTCGGAACGTCGACGATCACGTCCACCTGCTCCGTGTCGATCCACTTGTTGACCAGCGACGCGCCGATGTCCGGCTTGTTCTGGTGGTCAGCGAAGATCACCTCCACCCGCTTGCCGGCGACCTTGCCGCCCATCTCCTCCACCGCCATCCGCACCGCCTCGACCGAGCCCATGCCGGTCGGGTCGGCATAGACGCCGGTCATGTCGTTCAGGACGGCGATCTTGATCTTGTCGTCGGAGATCTGGGCGTGAGCCGCCCCGGCGATCAGCGCGGCGGAACAGACGCCCGCGGCCAGAATCCAGCGTTTCATGGATGTTTCCTCCCTGTTTGGTTGGTTTTTCGGGTGGTCAGAAGGCGACGTTGTCGCCGCCCTTGGTCTGCAGCATCGCCCGCGCCTCTTCCGGCGTGGCGATCTCCAGGCTCAGCTCTTCGAGGATGCGGCGGATCTTGGTGACCTGTTCGGCGTTGGAGGTCGCCAGCTTGCCGCGCCCGGCATAGAGGCTGTCCTCCAACCCGACGCGGACGTTGCCGCCGAGGATGGCGCTCAGCGTGACGAAGGACATCTGGTGGCGCCCGGCGGCCAGCACCGACAGGTAATAGTCGTTGCCGAACAGCCGGTCGGCCGTGGCCTTCATGTGCATCAGGTTTTCCGGATCGGGGCCGATGCCGCCGAGGATCCCGAAGATGCATTGCGTGAAGAAGGGCGGCTTGACGATGCCGCGGTCGGCGAAATGCGCGAGGTTGTAGAGATGGCCGACGTCGTAGCACTCGAACTCGAACCGGGTGCCGGCATCGCCCAACTCGCGCATGCCGCGCTCGATCTGGGCGAAGGTGTTGGACAGGATGAAGTCGGTGGTCGATTCCAGATAGGGCTTCTCCCAATCGTGCTTGAAGCTGCCGAACTTCGACGCGGCGCCGGAGATGTTGAAGTTCATCGAGCCCATGTTCATCGACGCCACTTCCGGCTGCGCCCGCTTGGCCGCGGCCAGACGCTCGTCCAGCGTCATGCCCAGCCCGCCGCCGGTGGTGATGTTCAGGATGGCGGCGGTTTGCTGTTTGATGCGCGGCAGGAACTCCATGAACAGGTCCGGCGAGGGCGAGGGTTTGCCGGTATCCGGATCACGGGCGTGCAGATGGAGCATCGCCGCACCGGCCTCCGCCGCCGCCACCGCGTCGCGGGCGATCTCGTCCGGCGTGACCGGCAGATGGGGCGACATGGTCGGCGTGTGGATCGAGCCGGTCACGGCACAGGTGATGATGACCTTGTCGGCGCGCTTCATCGGGTGTCTCCTCCCTTGTTTTCCGTGATGTCTTTTCGGTGATGTCGGGTGCGGTCAGCGGCCGGTGCGCAGGGCCCGGCGCTCCTGCTGAAGCGTCTCGATCAGCGCCATGAGCAGCCGATCGCGCTCCTGCGCCAGATCGGACTGGGACCGGCCGTGCAGCGCATCCCGCATGCCGGCGGTCAGCTGGTCGCGCAGCTCCGGCGTCAGCGCCGGGGTGCCGAGATCCCGCCACCAGTCCTCCATCGCCGGGCCGATATGGTCGAGGAAATGGGACATGCCGCCCTCACCGCCCGCGAGGTTGAAGATCATGTTCGGCCCCATGATCGCCCAGCGGAGGCCCGGCCCTTCGGCGATGGCGGTGTCCACATCCTCCACGCTGGCCAGCCCGGTGGCGACCGCATGCACCGCCTCGCGCCAGAGCGCCGCCTGCAGGCGGTTGGCGAGATGGCCGGGCACCTCGCGGTTCAGGCGGATCGGGCGCTTGCCGATCGCGCGGTAGAAGGCCATCAGCCATTCGATCGTGCCGGCCGTCGTGTCCCGGCCGCCGACAACCTCGACCAGCGGGATCAGATGCGGCGGGTTGAAGGGGTGGCCGACGGCGAAGCGCCCCGGCACGCGGCGGCCCTGCTGAAGTTCGCTCATGATCAGGCCGGAGGTGCTGGAGGCCACGATCACGTCGTCGTCCAGTACCTCCTCCAGCGCGGCGTAGAGCGCACGCTTGACCTCGTGGCGCTCCGGCGCGTTCTCCTGGACGAAGCGGGCGCCGCTCGCCGCGTCGCGCGGGTCGGTGTGGAAGCTCCAAGTCTCCGGATTGGCGCCGGGGGCGAGGCCCAGCCGTTCCAGCGCCGGCCAGGACTTGGCGATCAGTCCGCGCACCACCTCTTCCGCGGCGGGATTGGGGTCGCTGATGGCGACGCTCATCCCCCTGGACAGGAACAGCGCCGCCCAGCTGGCGCCGATGGTGCCGGCACCGATGACGGCGACGCGCCCGACCGCGTCGGGATCGGGAGCCACCGGCCTCTGAAGCTCCGACCGGGTCACGGTCGGGTCAACCACTGGATCGAGTGTCATGGTCCTCCCCGGATGTTCTGGTTTTGCCCAGGCCGTTCATCAGCAGGTCGATGCACTGGGCGGCGATGTCGTGGGCGCTGAGGCCGCCGTTCGGCTGATACCAGCGGCCGATCCAGCTGAGGGCGCCCGCCACGGTGAAGGCGGCGATCTTCGGATCGCAGGGCGCG
Organism: Azospirillum sp. B21; assembly: GCF_008364825.1. GTDB lineage: Bacteria > Pseudomonadota > Alphaproteobacteria > Azospirillales > Azospirillaceae > Azospirillum. The sequence continues at coordinate 129,112 of NZ_VTTO01000013.1, read as the reverse complement.
ATGCAGCCCTCGGCGATGCCGCGTTCGATCAGGCGGCGGAACTTGCGGTCTATGCTGCGCTTCAGGGACCGCAGCGTGCGGCGGCTTTCCTCCGTCAGCGGTTCCTCGCCAACGCGGATCACGCACATGCCGAAGTCCATGGTGACGATCTCGGCGTATTTGCGCATCACCGCGATCAGTTCCTCATAGGCGCTGCCGCCATGGCCGATCACGTCGTTGGAGGCCTCGTCGAGCATCTCCAGCCCGATGCGCACACACTCGAAAAGGATCTCCTCCTTGTTCCTGACGTAATAGTAGATGGTCGGCTTGGTGACGTTCAGACGCCGCGCGATGTCGTCCAGCGAGGTGTTGTGGTAGCCCATCTCGTTGAAGGCCCGCGCCGCCGTCCGCAGCACGGCGACGCGCTTCGCCTCCCGCTCCGTCTGGCGGTCGGATGACGCCTTCCATGGCGATTGGCTGTCCAAAGAGTCCTGCATCGCGTCATCACTCCGTTCCGGCACGCGGTCATCCCCCAGCCTTTGCATTCCCCTCCGCTTCTGTCCATCACGCCGACAGCCGCAGCACCCACAGCCGATTGACCGCCACACACACTGTTGACCAGCGCATCAATCTGCCCCATCCTACTCGCAAGTAACATGCCTTCCAACAAGTATGTTGAGGGCGCGAACAATGAGGGGAGAGGAACGCATGGACAGCATCGCCCTGGCCCGGACCGACAGCATCGGCGCAGCGCTGGCCCGCAGCGCCCGGCGCAACGCAACGCGGACCGCCCTGACCTACGAAGAGCGGGACTGGAGCTTTTCCGGACTGCACCGCGCCGCGCTGCGGGTGGCACGGCGGCTGGGCGACCTGGGCATGCGTCCCGGCGACCGGGTGGCGGCCTATGGCCGCAATTCCGACGCCTATGTGATCGCCTGGCTCGGCTGCGCCGTCGGCGGCTTCATCCATGTGCCGATCAATTACGCCCTGACCGGAGAGGAGCTGTCCTATATCGTCGAGCAGTCGGGCGCCCGCATGCTGCTGCACGATCCCGACCTCGCCGCCAATCTGGAGGGCGTGCGCGCCGCCGGCCGGGTGGAGCGGTTCGGCACGCTGACGGACGGCGGCGGCGATGGCCTGGACATCCTGGCGGTGGCGCTCGACGAAACGGCTCCGACGGAGGTCGAGACGGCGGTGCGCGCCGACGACGTGGCGCAGCTTCTCTACACCTCCGGCACCACGGCGGCGCCGAAGGGGGCGATGATGACGCATGGCGCGCTGCTGGCGGAGTATCAGAGCTGCATCTACAGCTGCCGCCTCGATCAGGACGACCGCTCGCTGGCCGCCCTGCCGCTCTACCATTCGGCGCAGATGCATGTGTTCGTCATGCCGCAGCTGCTGATCGGGGCGACGACACGGCTGATCCAGGCCCCGGCGCTGAAGCGCTGCCTGGAGCTGATCGAGCGCCACGGCATCACCTCCTTCTTCGCGCCGCCGACGGTCTGGGTCGGGCTGCTGCGCCATGCCGATTTCGACGCGCATGACCTGACTTCGCTGCGCAAGCTCTATTACGGCGCCTCGATCATGCCGGTGCCGGTTCTGCAGGAGCTGCGCCAGCGGCTGCCCAATGCCCAGGCCTTCAACTGCTATGGCCAGAGCGAGATCGGGCCGCTCGCCACCGTCCTGCGGCCGGAGGAGCATGAGGCACGCCCCGCCTCCGCCGGGCGTCCGGTGCTGAACGTCGAGACGCGGGTCGTCGATCCCGACATGAACGATGTGCCGCCGGGCACCCATGGCGAGATCGTCCACCGCTCCCCCCAGCTGATGGTCGGCTATTGGGGCAAGGAGCAGGAAACGGCGGAGGCCTTCGCCGGCGGCTGGTTCCATTCCGGCGACGTCGGCTATTTCGACGAGGAGGGCTATCTCTACATCGTCGACCGCATCAAGGACGTCATCAACACCGGCGGCGTCCTGGTCGCCAGCCGCGAGGTGGAGGAGGCGATCTACACCCATCCGGCGGTGGCGGAGGTGGCGGTGGTCGCCCTGCCCGACCCGAAATGGATCGAGGCGATCAGCGCCTTCGTCGTGCTGCGCGACGGCCAGACCGCGACAGAGGAGGAACTGGTCGCCCATGTCCGCCAGCATCTGGCCCATTTCAAGGTGCCCAAGCGGATCGAGTTCCTCGAAACCCTGCCCCGCAACACCGCCGGCAAGCTGCTGAAGCGCGAACTGCGCAAGTCCCACAGCGCCTGAGCCCCGTTGACCGTACCGAAGGACCCAATGCGATGAACCACGCCTTCGTCGCGGGCAGCACCCGCTTGCCCGCCACTCATCCGGAGCGCGCGTGATGAAAAGGGCAATCCGCAAGGTCGCGGTGATCGGCGCCGGGTCCATGGGATCGGGCATCGCCGCGCAATTCGCCAACGGCGGCGTGCCGGTTCTGCTGCTCGACGTCGCCGGCCCTGAAGACGACCGTGCCGCCCCGGCCCGTGCCGGCGTGGAACGGCAGCTGAAGGCGCAGGGCTTCATGGACCCGTCCGCCGCTGAATTGGTGAGCGTCGGCTCCATCGATGACGATCTGGCCGCCGTAGCCGACGCCGATTGGATCGTCGAGGCCGTGGTGGAGGATTTGGCGGTCAAGCGCCGGCTGTTCGCCCGGCTCGACGCGCTGCGCAAGCCGGGAGCGGTGGTGTCCTCCAACACCTCCACCATCCCGCTGGCGCAGCTGACGGAGGGGGCGTCGGACGCCTTCCGCCGCGACTTCGTCATCACCCATTTCTTCAACCCGCCGCGCCACATGCGGCTGATGGAGCTGGTCGCCGGCCCCGGCACCGCGCCGGAGACCGCCGCCCTGGTCCGCGATGCGGCGGAGACGGTGCTGGGCAAGACCGTGGTGGACTGCCGCGACACGCCGGCCTTCATCGCCAACCGGCTGGGCTGCCATTGGATGTCGGTCGCCGCCATCGAGGCGCTGCGCCACGGCCTGACGGTGGAGCAGGCTGACGCCGTCGCCGGTGCGCCGTTCGGCGTGCCGCGCACGGGGATCTTCGGGCTGCTGGATCTCGTCGGCATCGATCTGGTGCCGCTGGTGTGGGGCAGCCTGCTGGGAGCCCTGCCCGCCGATGACGCCCACCACCGCCACGACTTGACCGCCGAGCCGCTGATCCGCCGCCTGATCGCCGAGGGGCGGATCGGCCGCAAGGCCAAGGGCGGCTTCTACCGCCTCGCCCCCGGCAGCAAGGCGCGCGAGGCGCTGGACCTCGCCAGCGGGGAGTACCGCCCCCAGGCCGACGCCGCGGTCAACCGCGATCTGGCGGCGCTGATCCGGCAGGAGGATGCGGCCGGACGCTACGCCTGGGCGGTTTTGTCCAACACCATCACCTACACCGCCGCCGTGGCGGAGGAGATCGCCGACGACGTGGCGGCCATCGATACCGCGATGCGGCTCGGCTATGGCTGGGCCGAGGGGCCGTTCGCACTGGCCGACCGGGTGGGCTGCGCCGCCATCGCCGACCGGCTGGCCGCGGAGGGCCGCGATGTGCCGCCGCTTCTCGCCGCAGCCGCCGCTGAGGGAGGTTTCCACCGCCGCACCGCCGCCGGGCGGGAGACCCGAACCACCGCCGGCGCCTGGACACCCGTCCGCCGGCCGCCGGGGGTGCTCGACCTCGGCGAGATGAAAGAGCGCGGGCCGCGCTTCGCCGGCAACGGGTCGGCGTCGGTCTGGGACCTGGGCGACGGCGTCGCCTGCCTGGAGTTCCACACCAAGATGAACGCCATCGACCAGGGCATCCTCGCCATGGTCGCGGAGGCGGCGGAGCGGGTGCCGGCGGAATTCCGCGCGCTCGTCCTCTACAACGACAACCCGCGCGCCTTCTCCGCCGGGGCCGATCTCGGCTATTTCGTCGGGCGTCTGGAGGCGGAGGATTTCGCCGCGCTGGAACGCTTCGTCGAGCAGGGGCAGGCGGCCTTCCGCGCGCTGAAGCACGCCGCCATCCCGGTGGTCGGCGCGCCGGCCGGTCTGGCGGTCGGCGGCGGCTGCGAGGTGCTGCTGCATTGCGACGCGATTCAGGCCCATGCCGAGACCTATATCGGACTGGTCGAGCTGAAGGTCGGCATCATTCCGGGTTGGCGCGGTACGGCGGAACTGCTGCTGCGCTGGGGCCGAAGGTCCGACCGGCCCGCCGGTCCGGAGGGAACGTCTCAGGCGGCTTTCGAAACCATCGCCGGGGCGCGCATCACCGGTTCGGCGCTGGAGGCGCGGGCGCTCGGCTATCTGCGGCCGGAGGACGGCATCACCATGGGCCGCGACCGGCTGCTCGGCGACGCCAAGGCGAAGGCGGTGGCGTTGGCCGAAGGCTACCGCCCGCCCGACGTCGGCTCCGTCACCCTGCCGGGTCCGGCGGGAAGGGAGGCGTTGCAGGCCATCGTCCGGGGCTGGCGGCAGGACGGGCGGGCCAGTCCCCATGACGAACTGGTCGCGGACCGGCTGGCCGGCGTGTGCTGCGGCGGAGCCGAAACCAACCCGCAGACACCTGTCGACGAGGATGCCCTCGCCGCATTGGAACGTGAGGCCATATCCGCCCTGATCCGGGAACCGGCCACCCGCGCCCGCATCCGGCACATGCTGGACACCGGCAAACCCCTGCGGAACTGAGGAGCACCATCATGGCCGTTTATCAGCCGCCGCTTCAATCCATGCGCTTCCTGGTCCATGAAGTGCTCCATGCGCCCGCCGTGCTGGCGGAAGCGGGGTGGGAGGAGATTTCGGGCGACCTGTTCGACGACGTGCTGGCCCAGGCCGGACGCATCGCCGCAGAGGTCCTGTTCCCCCTCAACCGCTCCGGCGACGAGGAGGGGGTGCGCGTCGAGGCCGATGGCGTGCGCATGCCCGCCGGCTTCGCCGACGCCTACCGCGCATGGCGGGAGGGCGGCTGGAACGGGCTGGCCGGCGACCCCGCCTATGGCGGACAGGGCATGCCGGCGCTGCTCGACACGCTGGTGACGGAGATGGTGTGCGGCGCCAACCTCGCCTTCAGCATCGTGCCCGGCCTGACCCAGGGCGCCATCCGCGCCATCGCCGCCCATGCCGGCGACGCGCTGAAGGACACTTACCTGCCCCGGATGATCTCCGGCGACTGGACCGGCGCCATGGCCCTGACCGAGCCGCATGCCGGCACCGATCTCGGCCTGCTGCGCACGCGGGCGGAGCAGGCCGATGACGGCAGCTATCGTGTCACCGGCCAGAAGATGTTCATCTCCTCGGCCGACCACGACCTGACCGACAATCTCGTCCATCTGGTGCTGGCGCGCCTGCCCGATGCGCCGCCGGGCACGCGGGGGATCAGCCTGTTCCTGGTGCCGAAGCGGCTGCCGGACGGCTCCCGCAACGGCTGGGCGGTGCTGTCGTCGGAACAGAAGATGGGCCTGCACGCCTCGCCCACCTGCGTGGTGTCCTACGAAGGGGCGGTGGGCTGGATGGTCGGGCAGCCGCACCGCGGCCTGCCGGCCATGTTCACCATGATGAACCACGAACGGCTGTTCGTCGGCATCCAGGGCATCGGCGTCGGCGAATGCGCCGCACAGTCCGCCCTGGCCTATGCACGCGAGCGCGAGCAGGGCCGGGCGCCCGACGGGCCGCGCAATCCCGACCGGCCGGCCGATGCGATCATCCATCTCCCCGATGTCCGCCGCATGGTGCTGACCGCCCGCGCACTGACCGACGCCGGGCGGGCGCTGGCCGCCTGGACCGCCCTGTGGATGGACCGCGCCCATCACGCCACCGATCCCGCCGTGAGGGAGGAGGCGGAGGATTGGGCGGCCCTGCTGACTCCGGTCATCAAGGCGGCCGGCACCGATTTCGGCTTCGAGGCGGCGGTGCTGGCACAGCAGGTCATGGGCGGCCACGGCTATATCCGCGACAACGGGGTGGAGCAGCTGGTCCGCGACGTGCGGGCGACGCAGATTTATGAGGGCACGAACGGCGTCCAGGCGCTCGACCTCGTGCAGCGCAAGCTGACCCTGCATGGCGGCCGGCCGGTCGTCCGCCTGTTTGCGGCGATCGATGCGGCGGCGAGGGACCTGGAGGCCGAACCGCTCACCCGCGACATCGCCGGCCCGCTGCGCGACGCGGCGGAACGGCTGCGCAGGGCGGTGGCTTGGCTGGCGGAGGCGGGGTCACACAGCCCCCTCGCCCCGGCGGCAGCGGCGACCGACACGCTGAGGCTGATGGCGCTGGTGACCTATGGCTGGATGTGGGGGCTGATGGCAGCGGCGGCGGCACGGCGGCCGGAGGGCTACGGCGGGGCCTATCTGGACGGACGGATCGGGCTCGCCCGCGTCTTCGCCTCCCGCCTGCTACCCGAGACCGCGGCGCTGGAGCTGCGTATCCGCAGCGGCCACGGCAGCCTGTTTGGCCCCGGCCTGCCGGCCGACTTGAACGGCTTGGACGGTTAGGGCCGCAACGCCTTCAGAACCAGTTCCACCATATGGGCAAGCCGCTCCTCCCGCGCCGGCTCGGCCAGCAGGTCGCGGCCGAAGATGACGGACAGGGTGTGGACGTTGGACAGGTAGAAATAGGACAGGCCGGCGATGGAAATGTAGAGCTGCACCGCATCCACCCCGGCCCTGAACACCCCCAGTTCCACCCCGCGCGCCAGCACGTCGGCGATCATCTGGACGAAGGGCGAATGCATCGACTGGACATGGGCGGAGGTCTTCAGCAACTCCGCCCGGTGCAGGTTCTCGGTGTTCAGCAGGGCCATGAATTCTGGGTGATCGATGAAATACTGCCACGTGAACTCGATCAGCCGCGCGATCGCGTCGGGCGGGTCCAGCATTTCCAGGTTCAGCGTGCGTTCGGTGGCACGGATATGGGCATAGGCCCCCTCGAGGACCGCCAGATACAGCTCCTCCTTGTTGCCGACATGATAGTAGAGCATGCGCTTGTTGGTGCCTGCCTGCTCGGCGATGCGGTCGATGCGGGCGCCGCCCAGACCATAGCGCGCGAACTCCTCCGTCGCGGCGGCCATGATGCGGGCCCGCGTCCCCTCCGGATCACGGGTCGCCTTGGCCGGCGCGGCGGCTTTGTTCGGCGTCGGTGCGGGCGGCACCGGCTCGGGTGCGTCGGTCAGGCTGTCCATGCGGGAAGCCGGCTCCTGCGGTACGGGTAAGGGGCGGTCTTCCCCGATGGTAGAGCGTCGGCCGGCGAATTCAAACCACGCTACGGTGCCGGTCGATGCAGGTGTCCAGCACCTCGCCCATCGGCCGCTCCCACCAGTTGTTTTGCGAGAAGATCTCCACCTCCGACCAGCCGGAGAAGCCGCACTCCTCGACCCAGCCGCGGATGCGCGGGATGTCGATGACGCCGTCGCCCATCATGCCGCGGTCGAGCAGCAGGTCGGTCGTCGGCACCAGCCAGTCGCAGACATGGAAGGCCAGCAGCCTCTCACTACCGGCGCGGCGGATCTGCGCCTCCAGCTGCGGATCCCACCAGACATGATAGACGTCGACCGCCACCCCCAGCGCCCCGGTCCGCGCCGGGTCCAGCCGGTCGCAGAGGTCGAGCGCCTGGGCCATCGTATTCACGCAGGCGCGGTCGGCGGCGTACATCGGGTGCAGCGGCTCGATCGCCAGCGGCATGCCGGCCTTGCGGGCATAGTCCAGCAGTTCGGCGATGCCGTCCTCCACCTGCGAGCGGGCCAACGCGATGTCCTTGCTGGGCGCCGATCCGGGGCGGGAATATTGCGGCAGTCCGCCCACCACCAGCACGAGGCACACCGCCCCCAGCGCCGCCGCCTCGTCCACCGCACGGCGGTTGTCGTCGCGCACCTCCGCAGCCTTGGACGGGTCGGCCGGGAACATGCCGCCGCGGCAATAGCCGGACAACGCCAGTTCCCCCGACCGCACCGCCCGCAGCGCGGCGTCGAGCCCCACCGCCGCCACCTGATCGCGCCAGGGCGAGATGGCGCGGATGCCGCGGCGGGTGCAGGCGTCGAGAATCTCCACCAGATCGCCCTGCTTGCGGACCGTCGCGGTGTTGATCGACAACCAGCGGTGATCCTCTGAGAAGTCGCGCATCACGAAATCCCCCGCACCGCCAGCACCGCCGCCATCCGCTGCGCCGCGCGGTCCGGGTCGGACAGCAGCCCGGCCTTGTCGGCCAGACGGAACAGCTCGGCCAGATGCAGCGTGGAGCGCGTGCTCTCCTGCCCGCCGACCATGGTGAAATGGTCCTGATGGCCGTTCAGATAGGCCATGAACACGACGCCGGTCTTGTAGAAGCGGGTCGGCGCCTTGAAGATATGGCGCGACAGCGGAACGGTAGGGGCGAGGATGTCGTGGAACGCCGCCTCGTCGCCCTCGGCCAGATGGGCCAGTGCCGATGCTGCGGCCGGCGCGATGGCGTCGAAGATGCCGAGCAGCGCGTCGGAATGATGCTGCCCGTCGCCGGCGATCAGCTCCGCGTAATTGAAATCGTCCCCCGTATACATGCGCACGGCGTCCGGAAGCCGCCGCCGCATGACGATCTCCTTGTCCTTGTCGAGCAGCGAGATCTTGATGCCGTCCACCTTGGGCGCGAAATCGCCGATGATCGACAGCGCGGTGTCCATCGCCCCGTCGATGTCGCTGGTGCCCCAATAGCCGGCCAGCGCCGGATCGAACATGTCGCCCAGCCAATGCAGGATCACCGGCCGCTTCACCTGCGACAGGATGCGGCCATAGACGCGGGCATAATCCTCCGGCCCCTTGGCGACGCGGGCCAGCGCGCGCGATGCCATCAGGATGATGCGGCCGTCGAGATCCTCGATCGCTTCGATCTGCTCCTCGTAGGCGCGGATCACGTCGTCGATGCCGCGGGCGTTCTCCGGCGGCAGATGGTCGGTACCGGCGCCACAGGCGATGACCCCGCCGCGCGCCTTCGCCGCCGACAGCGAGCGCCGGATCAGCTCCAGCGAGGTCGGCCAGTCAAGTCCCATGCCCCGCTGCGCGGTGTCCATCGCCTCGGCGACGCCGAGACCGAGGTCCCACAGATGCTCGCGGAAGGCGATGGTGCGGTCCCAGTCGATGGCGGGGGCAAGCCACGGATCGCCGTCCGCCAGCGGGTCGGCGACCATGTGGGCGGCGGCGAAGGCGATGCGGGTCAGCGGCCGTTCGGTGCGGGCGGGAAAGCCGCGCGGCGGGGCGAGGGTGTAGCTCTCGATGCTGCGGTCGGGGCGGGGGAGGCGGATGGTGGGCATGGGATGGTGTTCCTGGAAAAGTCGCGGAGGCGAGCCCCCTCCCCATCCCTCCCCCGCTTCGCGGGAGAGGGGGTTGGACGCTTGGCGAGAGTTATGCAAAGGAGCGGCGGAGTTCCCTCTCCCACCGAAGGTGGGGGAGGGTTAGGGAGGGGGCATCGTCAGCCGACGCTCATCACCCCCCGATCGCCGGCACGTCCACCCAGCGGCGCTCGCGCCAGCTCTGCAGCGCGCATTCCACCAGCTGGACGCCCTTGGCGCCTTCGATCAGGCCGTGCTTGTACGGCGCATCCTCCACCACATGGCGGATGAAGGACTCCCACTGCACCTTGAAGCCGTTGTCGAACACGGCATTGTCCGGCACCGGCTGCCAGGTGTCGTAGAAGTCGATGGTCTGCTTCTGGTCGGGGTTCCACACCGGGCGCGGGGTGCCCTGGCGCGGCTGGATCACGCAGTCGGTCAGGCCGGCAACCGCCGAACCGTTGGTGCCGTCGACCTGGAAGGTCACCAGATCGTCGCGATAGACCCGCGTGCACCAGGACGAATTGATGGTGGCGATCACCCCGCCCTCAAGCTCGAACATCGCATAGGCGGCGTCGTCGGCGGTGGCCTTGTAGGGCTTGCCCTTTTCGTCCCAGCGTTCCGGGATATGGGTGGCGCCGAGGCAGGAGATGCTCTTCACCTGCCCGAACAGGTTGTCGAGCACGTAGCGCCAGTGGCAGATCATGTCGAGGATGATGCCGCCGCCATCCTCGTCCCGGTAGTTCCAGGACGGGCGCTGCGCCGGCTGCCAGTCGCCCTCGAACACCCAGTAGCCGAACTCGCCGCGCACCGACAGCATGCGGCCGAAGAAGCCGCTGTCGCGCAGCATGCGCAGCTTCTCCAGTCCCGGCAGGAACAGCTTGTCCTGCACCGTGCCGTTCTTCACCCCGGCCTCATTCGCCAGCCGGACGACGCGCAACGCCTCGTCCAGATTGGTGGCGATGGGCTTTTCGCAATAGACGTGCTTGCCGGCGCGGATCGCCTTTTCCAGCAGGGTCGGGCGCATCTGGGTGGTGCCGGCATCGAAGAAGATCACGTCGTCGCGGTTTTCCAGCGCGGTGTCGAGATTGTCGCTCCAGCGCTCGATGCCGTGGCGGCGGGCCAGCTCCTGCATCTTCTCGGCATTGCGGCCGACGAGGATCGGGTCGGGCATGACGCGCGAGCCGTCGGAGAGGGTGACGCCACCCTGGGCGCGGATCGCCAGGATCGAGCGGATCAGGTGCTGGTTCATGCCCATCCGCCCGGTGACGCCGTGCATGATGAGGCCAAGGCGCTTGGTGCTCATGGGGGAACTCCTTCGGAAAGCGCTGATGTCGGGTTTGAAAGGGGGGACAGGCCGGACCAGTTGGGATCGGCCGCATGAGCGTATCCGGGGTGGAACAGCGGCGCCGTCGGCAGCCGGCCGCTGCCGGTGGCGAGCCGGACCGTGCCGGTGGCATCGCGGGCGTAGAAACCGGGATGGGCAGCGAGGAAGGCGGCGCCCTCTTCGGGATTGTCGAAGCCCTCGCCATACTGGTGGCCGTTGCGTTCGGCATGCGGGATGCCGAGGAAGGCGACCAGCGCGGTGTCCTGCTGCACCGACAGCCCGGCCTGACAGGTCAGGTCCTCGGCGGAGATGAAGTGCGGCGGCCCCCACGCCCCACAGCGGGCGCGGTTGAGCATCGCCTTGTACAGGCCCTTGCAGGATTTGGACGACACGCCGGGATAGCCCATGGCGCGGGCGCGCGGGAAGGCGTCGTAACCGTCGTCGGACTCGTCGATGATGACCGGGATGCGTTCCGCCACCGTGCCCAGCGGCCGGGCGAGCGCCGCCTCCCGCGTGATGGGCTGCTCCAGATAGGCGAGCGCCTTGCGGAAGCCGGCCAGCGCCGGGGCGGCGTCGATCCGGTCGAGAAGCTCGTCGACATGGTCCGCATCGCGATACTGCTCGTTGCCGTCCAGCGTGGCGCGGTAGCCGGGGACGGCCTCCTCAAGCACGGCGGCCAGTTCGGTGAGCCGCTCGACATCGGCGGACACGTCGCCGCCCAGCTTGATCTTGAACCAGCGCAGCGGTGAGCGCTTCAGCAGAGCGTGCAGGTCTTCCGCTTTGTCGAGCAGCCCGACCGTGTGGCGCAGTTCCACCTCTCCGAGCGGGGAAAGCCCGCGAAGAAAGCCATCCAGATCGAACCCGGCGAGATCGGGCGCCAGCCGCGCATCCAGCCCAGCGACATTGGCGCCCAATCCCTGGAACGCATTCAGCCCCAGCACCTGCAGCAGCCCGTCCAGCACCGCCTTGTCGATCTGCGCCGGCCCGAAGGCAGCGGCCAGCTTCGGCTCCAGCGTCGGCGTGAAGGCGGCGTGATGGCCGAAGGCGGTGTCGAGGCGGCTGTCGGACAGATAGGCGTCGTGCGCCTCGATCAGCGAGCGGCGCAGGCCGTCCACCGTGTCGGCCGGGCTGCGGTCCGGACGCTTGTCGAACCATTTCGGCATCATCATCTCGGCCGTCGCGCCCCAGGCCTCACCCTGTCCTTCGACCTCGACCAAGGTGCGGACGAAGGCCTGCGAGGCGGCCTCCACCGTCACCGCGCCGAAGCGGAACGGCTTCGCGAAGCGGACGGGCCGCTCGTACAGCTCGATGGCGCGGATGCGGAGACGGGGGGCGGGCATAGGATGGTCTTTCGTGGTGATGGTGACTGGCCCCCACCCTTCCCATGCTGGCGCATGGGCCCCTTCCCTCCCCCGCTGGGCAGGGGAGGGAGTATTTGCGGAGCGGCGGAAGTTCCCTCCCCCGCGATCGGACCGGCCTTTGGCCGGCCGAGGGCGGGGGAGGGTTAGGGTGGGGGGTGTAACGTTGCGGCCTGATCGCGCCCCTAATCCAAATGCCCCTGCGCCGCGAAATGCTTGCGGATGGTCTGGGTCAGCTGGATGAAGACCGGGTCGCCCATGACGTCCAGCGTCCGCGGGCGCGGCAGCGGGACCTCGTAGGTGGCGGCGATGGTGCCGGGGCGTTCCGACATCACCATCACCCGGTCGGCCAGGAACACCGCTTCGGGAATGGAGTGGGTGATCAGGATCACCGTCTTGCCGGTCTCGAACTGGATGCGTTGCAGCTCGACATTCATCCGCTCCCTGGTCATGGCGTCGAGCGCGCCGAAGGGCTCGTCCATCAGCAGAATCTTCGGATCGTGCACCAGCGCCCGGCACAGGGCGGCGCGCTGCTGCATGCCGCCCGACAGCTGCCAGGGGTATTTGTTCTCGAACCCCGTCAGCCCGGTCATCCCGATCAGCTTATGGGCGCGCTCCAGGTAGCGCTCCCGCGGCAGGCGGCGGATTTCCACCGGCAGCATGATGTTGCGCAGCACCGACCGCCAGGCCAGCAGGGTCGGGCTCTGGAAGACGATGCCGGTGTCGTCGTGCGGTTCCGTCACCGTGTCGCCTTCGATGCTGATGGTGCCGCTGGTGACCGGCAGCAGCCCGGCCAGCATCTTCAGCAGGGTGGACTTGCCGCAGCCGGACGGGCCGACCACCACCAGGAACTCCCCCGGCCGCACGTCGAAGGTGATGGGGCGGAGCGACGGCACCTCGCCGTCGCGGGTGCGGTAGGTCTTGGTCACGCCGTCGATGCGGATCAGCGGCGCGCCGGACAGGCGCTGCGTTTCCGCCTCGCCCACCAGTTTCAACTGAGGCTGTGCCATGCTCTCCTCGTCGTGCCTTGCGGGGGGCCGGTCAGTCACCACGGGTCGGTCACTTGGCGGCGGCGTTCATCGCCTTCGCCGCGGGGTCGGCCGGCAGGAAGTCGCGGGTGTAGAAGCGCTTGGGGTTCTCCTTGGCCGAGGCGTCCAGCCCGCCATATTCGACCAGCATGTCCACCGTCTCCTTCATGTTGGCGTCGGTGACCTGGAAGGGCCGCATCCCATGCGTCTCCTTGGTGCGGTAGAGCGGAATGGTCAGTTCGAAGCCTTCCTGCAGCGTGTCGGGCTTGCCGCCCTTCGGGTTGGCCTTCAGGATGGCGGCCGCGGCCTCCTTCGGCGCCTTCTCCGCCTCCTCCACCGCCTTGGTGGTGGCGGCCATGAAGCGGCGGACGAGGTCGGGGTTGTCCTTCAGCGTGTCGGTGTTGGCGATGATGCCCGACGAGACCATGTTGACGCCGTAATCGGCGAAACGGATCGGCGTCACCGACTTGCCGGTGGCGTCCTTGATCTTCATGCTCTGGTCCATGACATAGCCCAGCAGCAGATCGGCCTGCCCGTTGATGACGGCGTTCAGCTTGGTCTGGGCATCGCCCGACACCACCTCGAAATCACGCTCCTTCAGGCCGGTCTTCTTCAGGAACAATGGCCAAATCTGGGACATGCTGTCGCCCGGCGTCATGGCGACGATGCGGTTCCTGATGTCTTCCGGCTTGCGGATGTTCTTTTCGGTGAAGCCCATCGCCGACATCGGGCTGGTCTGCAGAAGCACACCCGGCGAGGTCACCGGAGCGCCCTTCATCGCCGCTTTGATCATGGTCGGCACGTCGACATAGCCGAAGGTGACGCCTTTGCTGGCGACCAGCTGCGTCGTCACCGCCGAGCCGCGGCCCTCCTGGATTTCCAGGTCGATCCCTTCGGCCTCGTACAGCCCCTTGTCCTTGCCGTAATAGAAGGGGGCGTGTTCGCCGTAGACATACCAGTTCAGCATCAGCGTCACCTTGTCGGCGGCCTGCGCCGGCAAGGTGGAGGCGGCAAAGGCGCAGAGCGCCGCGACGATTGTTTTCTTCATCACGACCGGTGTCCTCCCATGGGTGGTGGATCGCCCCGTCGGCCGGCGCTGTGCGGCGTCGGGGTTCTTGTCGGTGAATGGAGTTCGGAACTGCGTTTCGGACCTGGTAGCGTCGGTCTGCATCAGGCACGCCTCTCGGCCGTCATTCCCGCGAAGGCGGGAATCCATCCGTTTCGGCCGCTTGATTGCGGAGTCTCCTGGATCCCCGCCTTCGCGGGGATGACGGCCGACAATTGCCGCTAAAAACTCATAACCTCTCAGACGGTGGGGCTGAACTTGTCGCGCTGGCTGGCGTGCCAGGGGATGGCGAAGCGTTCCAGCACATCGATGACCCAGAACAGCACCACGCCCATCAATGCCAGCACGGTCAGCGCCGCGAACATCAAGGGCAGTTCGAAATTGCCGATGGAGCGTTGCAGGACGAAGCCGATGCCGGAGTTGGAGCCGACGAATTCGCCGACCACCGCCCCCACCACCGCCAGGGTGATGGAGACCTTCAGGCCCGCGAAGATCGCCGGCAGCGCATGCGGCAGGCAGACCATCCGGAAGGTCTGCAGCCGCGATGCCTTCATCGAGCGGGCCAGATCCATCATCTCGCCATCCACCGACTTGAAGCCCTGCACCGCCGAGACGACGACGGGGAAGAAACCCAGCAGGAAGGCGGCGATCACCTTCGGCATCAGGCCGAAGCCGAACCACACCACGAACAGCGGCGCGATCGCGACTTTGGGGATCGACTGCGAGAAGACCAGCAGCGGGTAGACATAGGCCTCCACCGTGCGCGATCCGGCGATCAGCATCGCGATGGGAATGCCGAACAGAACCGACAGCGCGAAGCCGCCCAGCGTCGCCGTGAAGGTGGGGACGGATTCGGACAGCAGCCGCGGCCATTCGTCGATCATCGCCAACACGACGTCGCCGGGCTTCGGCACCAGATAGGCGGGCACGCCGAACAGTCGGACCGACAGATCCCACAGAACCAGCAGGATGACCATCAGCAGGATGGGGCGGACCCAGTCGGAATTGAGCAGGCGCAGCGCTGCGCCCGAGCGTGAGCGACGTTCCATGCGTCTTCTCCGGCCGGCGGGCTCGGGCGGCCGAATGAGCGGCCGCGGTGTTTTAACCGGCTGGTTAAAAGTACGCCCGCGCCACCCTCTCGGTCAACGCTTACAATGGTGGTAGCGGACTGTTTTGCACACTAACAGCTTGCCGGCGGCGGCCTGGATTCCGGGAAGCTCGGCCTTTCCCATTTCTACAACTGCTGCACTCAAGCCTATGCGTAAAATCCTAGAGCGTGTTTAATGAATATTTAGGAAAGATGACCCAGCGTGACTGGAAAAACCTCGCGATCTTCTTCCGCATCCATCAGACGATTCTCATCTCAGCGAAGCGCATCCAGTGCGGACTCTCGAAATGAATGTCATTACATTCACCCACTCCCAAAATCCTCTGTTTTGTGGGGAGCAGAATATTCCTGGGTCTGTTGCAATAAACCTTAGGTTGCATTCTTTGCATAAATCCATGTCGGGGCAAGGTGCGCAATCATGACCCAGGAAGAAGCCCGGCTGGACGCGCTTCGCGAACTGAACCTGCTGGATACGGCGCCAAGTGAGAGCTTCGATCGCATCACCCGCATGGCAAGCCAGCTGTTCGGCCTGCCGATCGCCGCCGTTTCGCTGACCGACAGGGACCGGCAATGGTTCAAGTCACGTGTCGGCGTCGACCACTGGCAGATTCCGCGTGAAAAGGCCCCCTGCGGCCAAGTCGCGGAAAGCTGCGACGTTCTGGTCATTCCCGACTTCGACAAGGACGAGTGTTACCGGGACAGTCTTCTGGCCCGGTCCGGCATACGGTTTTATGCTGGCGCTCCTCTGATCACCCGCGAAGGACACACGCTCGGTGCTATGTGCGTGCTCGGTACGGAGCCGCGCGCGATCACCAGCCAGGAAACGGCGGCACTCACGGATCTTGCCGCAATGGTCATGGCGCAGATCGAACTGCAGCATGCCCTGGGACGGATCGATCCGGTCAGCGGCCTGCCGAACCGCACGCAGTTCATCGAAGACATCGAGGATCTCGCACGGGATCATCCGGGGGAGCAGCGCTATGCCATCCTGGTCGATCTGATCGACGTCGCCCAGCACACCGCCACGCTCCGCGCCATCGGCCCGGCCTTCACCGATGACCTCGTGCGGGCGGCCACCCGGCGTCTGCGGCGCGTGGTCGGTCCTGAAACCAGGATCTATCAGATCGGCACGACCCACCTCGGCTATCTGCCGCCCGTCATGGGCGAACAGGACATGATGGCCGCCGCCGCCAGGATACCGACCGAGTTGGGCAAAGTGACCGGCGCGCAGGAAACGCCTGTGGTGATCCGCGCGGCCATCGGCGTGGCTCCGTTCCAACTGGGCACGGACACCCCCCAACATGTCCTGCGGATGGCCTACAGCGCTCTGCAGGATGCCCGCGAGGCGGACAGAGGGGTCGGCATCTATTCCGCGTCGCTCGACGACGCGCATCGCCGGCGCTTCCAGCTGCTGGCCGACTTTCCGCAAGCGCTCTCCGCGGTCGACCAGTTGTCCCTCGTCTTTCAGCCGCGCGTGGACATCCCGACCGGCGGATGCGTCGGTGCGGAGGCGCTGCTGCGCTGGAGCCATCCCGTTCTCGGCGCGATCCCGCCCGGGGAATTCGTCCCTGTCATCGAGCAGACCGCTCTCGCCGACGGCATGACCGAGTGGGTCGCCCGCACCGCGCTGTCACAGCTGGCGGCGTGGCGAACCGCAGGCATCGATCTGACGCTTTCCATCAACATCTCGGCATCGAACCTGGACCGACAGGATTTTCCTGCCCGCCTCGCTGGCCTGGCCAAGCAGTGTAACGTTCAACCGGATCGCATCGAGCTGGAACTGACCGAAAGCGCCATTCTCCGCAATGGCGAAAACGCTTTGCAAAGGATGGAAGAGCTGAGATCGACAGGCTTTGGAATTGCGATCGACGATTTCGGAACGGGATACAGCAGCCTGTCCTACCTTGAGAAGATCCCGGCGGACGTGGTGAAGATCGATCGCTCCTTCATCCAGGGACTTGGCGATCAGGACCGCAGCCTTACGCTGGTAAGCGCCATGATTTCCCTGATCCATCAGCTGGGTTATCGGGTCGTCGCCGAAGGCGTGGAGAACCACACGGCTTTGGACATGCTGTCCGAACTGGGATGCGACGAAGTCCAGGGCTACCATATCGCGCGCCCGATGACGGCGACGGCGTTCGAGCGCTGGCTGCGCGATCACTCGCGAGCTGCGGCCTGACAACCGTGGGGAGACAGCGTCCGAGAAGTCACGACGCCGGCACTCCCACCATCATCCATCAGGCCGTCCTTCAGGCCGAGACCCGCTGCCAGCCCAAGCGCTTGTAGCGCGCCTCCAGGATGGTCGGCGTCGCGCACGCGTAGCCGAACCATAGCCCCAGCAACATGAGGGCTCCGCTGGGCCAAAGCAGCAGGGCGATGACGGTCAGAACCGCGTGGATCGCGCTGTGCATCCACTCGCCCTTGGACGCGAAATAGAACGGTCCGCCCAGGAACGCCCAGACACCGGACCTGTTGGACACCGCTTCCGTCTGGCCGGTTTCGGGGTTTTGGAAGATCGTGGCTGATGACGGCGATGCCATGTTCGTCTCCTTGGCTTGCCGGACCCAGTCTGGACGACGGCCGCCGCACCCGTCGCTTCCGCCAGCCGGCTTTCCCGCATGGTGGACAATCGGGCGCCGCGATGGCCGCTCGTCAGGCCTCGGCCGCGCTTTCCTCGCTTCCGGTTCCGCGCAGGACCTCCAGGAATCGCTCCAGCACCAGATTCGGCTGGGCCCCCTTCTTCGTCACCACCTGAAACTCCAGCGCATGATGGTAGGTGTCGGGCAGCAGCGCCCGCATCATGCCGCGCTCGACCCAGTGCCGGGCGTAATGGGTGGGCAGAAAGCCGACATAGCATCCGGTGAGGATCAGGAAGGCCACCCCCTCGCGGTCGGTCGCCGTCGCGGTGTTGTTCAGCTCATGGGGAAGCTGCGCCTGGGTCGGCGCCACGGCGTCGGCGGCCTCGACCGCCTCCCGCGTCACCGCTGCGTCGGCACGGTCGAACAGCGGATGACCGTCGCCGCAGTAGAGCAGGGACTCCTCCTGATAAAGCGGAAGACCCGCCAGTCCCGGCAAACCACGGCGGACCGGTACGACGCCGACGTGCAACTGCCCGTCCAGCACGCCGCGCTCGATCTCGTTGGGTGGGATCATGCGGATGTTGACGCGAACCTCCGGTGCCAGTTGCTTCAGGCTGCGCAGGGCGTGGGTCACCCGCATCTGCGGCATGGTGACGAGGTTGTCGGTGATGCCGATGTTCAGTTCACCGCGCAGGCGGCCGTGAACGGTGTTGATCTCGCTGCGGAAGCTCTCGGTGCTGGCCAGCAGGCGCAGGCTCGCCTCATAGGCCAGATGCCCTTCGTCGGTCAGCCGGAAACCCGCCCGCCCGCGCCGGCAGAGCGTCAGGCCGAGCCGCCGTTCGAGATCCGCCATGTGCTGGCTGATCGCCGCCCGGCTGATGTTCAACTCCACCTCGGCAGCGGAAAAGCCGCCGCACTCCACCACCGTCCGGAAAACACGCAGCAGCCGGATATCGGCATCGCCGATCGGGGCCAGGGACCGGGTGGTGGACCGGGTGGGGGACCGGGTGGGCTTGCTCATGCTGGGACCATGGTGTCGGGGCAAGATAGTTAAGCGCTGGGTTATGTGAAGTTCTTATAGTTTGGATTTAATCGCAATCGGGAAGCGCGCACACTCGTCGCTGACAGCGCCCCTGACAGATGCGGCCCCTAACAGAAGCGGGAGAACAGCGGATGGCCCCCCTGGACAACGATCATTCCCAGTCGCTCGGCAAGGCTGCCGGACTGACGCGCGAGGAACTCGACGCCTATTGGATGCCGTTCAGCGGCAACCGTCAGTTCAAGAACAACCCGCGCATGATCGTGAAGGCGGAGGGGACCTGGTACTGGGATGCCGAAGGCCGCAAGATTTATGACAGCCTGTCCGGCCTGTGGTGCAGCGGCGCCGGCCATTGCCGCCGCGAGATTTCGGAGGCGGTGGCCCGCCAGATCGCGGAGCTGGATTACAGCCCGGCCTTCCAGCACGGGCACCCGGCCGCCTTCAAGCTGGCGCACAAGCTGGCGTCGATGACCCCGGCCGGCCTCGACCATGTCTTCTTCGTCGGTTCGGGCTCGGAAGCCGCCGACACCTCGCTGAAGATGGCGCGGGCCTATTGGCGGATGAAGGGCCAGCCGGCCAAGACCAAGCTGATCGGCCGGTCCAAGGGCTATCACGGCGTCAACTTCGGCGGCACCAGCCTGGGCGGCATCGGCGGCAACCGCAAGCTGTTCGGCACCGGCGTCGATGCCGACCACCTGCCCCACACCCTGCTGCCGCAGAACCTGTTCGCGAAGGGCATGCCGGAGGAAGGCGCCTTCCTGGCCGACGCGCTGGAGGAGCTGGTGGCGCTGCACGACGCCTCCAACATCGCCGCGGTGATCGTCGAGCCGCTGGCCGGCTCGGCCGGCGTGCTGCCGCCGCCGAAGGGCTATCTGCAGCGGCTGCGCGAGATCTGCGACAAGCATTCCATCCTGCTGATCTTCGACGAGGTCATCACCGGCTTCGGCCGCATGGGCGCCCCCTTCGGCGCCGACGCCTTCGGAGTGGTGCCGGACATCATGAACGTCGCCAAGGGCTTGACCAACGGCGCCGTGCCGATGGGTGCCGTCGTGGCCAAGCGCGACATCTACCAGGCCTTCATGGACAATGGCGGGCCGGACTACATGGTGGAGTTCCCGCACGGCTACACCTATTCCGCCCATCCGGTCGCCTGTGCCGCCGGTCTGGCCGCGCTCGACATCTTCGAGCGGGAGAAGTTGTGGGAAAAGGCCGCGGCGTTGGCGCCGCATTTCGAAAACCTCATCCACGGGCTGAAGGGGCTTAAGAACGTCGCCGACATCCGCAACTACGGCCTGACGGGCGCCGTCACCATCGCGCCGCTTCCGGGCGAGCCGGCCCGCCGGCCCTACGAGATCGGCGAGAAATGCTGGAAGGCCGGTTACTACGTGCGCTTCGGCGGCGACACGCTCCAGTTCGGCCCGCATTTCCACAGCGAGCCTGCCGACCTCGACCGGCTGTTCAACGTGGTCGCCGACGCCATCCAGGCGACCGCGTAAGGGCGCCGGCCCGCGCATTGCCCCCACCCTTCCCGCGGCGGAGTTCCCTCTCCCACCGCAGGTGGGGGAGGGTTAGGGAGGGGGCACTCGCACTCCGCACTCCACAATCTCCCCCAGGAAAGCCACCATGACCATCGTTGCCCACCTGATCGGCGGCAAGACTGACGCGCCCGCCGGCACCCGCACCGCCGACATCGTCAATCCCGCCACCGGCGACGTGGCGGGTCAGGTCGCCCTGGCGTCGCGCGCCACGGTGGAAGAGGCCATCGCCGCCGCCGAGGCCGCGTTTCCGGCCTGGCGCGCCACGCCGCCGGCCAAGCGCGCCCGCGTCATGTTCCGCTTCAAGCAACTGCTGGAGGAGAATGCCGACCGCATCTGCGCGCTGATCACGGCGGAGCACGGCAAGGTCCTGGACGATGCCTTCGGCGAACTGACCCGCGGCATCGAGAATGTCGAATATGCCTGCGGCGTGCCGGAGTTGCTGAAGGGCGAGTTCTCCAAGAATGTCGGGCCGGCCATCGACAGCTGGTCGGAGTTCCAGCCGCTGGGCGTCGTCGCCGGCATCACGCCGTTCAATTTCCCGGCGATGGTTCCGCTGTGGATGTATCCCATCGCCATCGCCTGCGGGAACACCTTCGTCCTGAAGCCGTCGGAGCGCGACCCCAGCTCCGCGCTGTTCATCGCCCAACTGGCCGAGCAGGCCGGTCTGCCGCCGGGCGTGCTGAACGTCGTCAACGGCGACAAGGAGGCGGTGGACACGCTGCTGACCGATCCGCGGGTGCAGGGCGTCAGCTTCGTGGGTTCCACCCCCATCGCCGAATACGTCTATTCGACCGCCAGCGCCCGGGGCAAGCGGGTGCAGGCGCTGGGCGGGGCCAAGAACCACGCCATCGTCATGCCCGACGCCGATTTGGACAATGCGGTCAGCGCGCTGATGGGTGCGGCCTACGGCTCCTGCGGCGAGCGCTGCATGGCGATCTCCGTCGTGGTGGCGGTGGGCGACGAGGTGGCCGACCGGCTGAAGGACAAGCTGTCGGTGGCGCTCCGCGACCTGAAGGTCGGCGCCGGCACCTCGGCCGGCTGCGAGATGGGACCGCTGGTCACCCGCGCCCATCATGACAAGGTGAGGGCCTATGTCGACCAGGGCGTTGCCGAAGGGGCGGAGCTGGTGGTGGACGGGCGCGGGCTGGTGGTGCCGGGGCATGAGAACGGCAACTTCCTGGGCGGCTGCCTGTTCGACCATGTCACCCCGGACATGACCATCTATCGCGAGGAGATCTTCGGCCCGGTCCTCTGCCTCGTCCGGGTCAAGTCGATGCAGGAGGGCATGGACCTGATCGACGCCCACGAATACGGCAACGGCACCTGCCTGTTCACCCGCGACGGCGAGGCCGCCCGCTATTTCAGCGACATGATCAAGGTCGGCATGGTCGGCATCAACGTGCCGCTGCCGGTGCCGGTCGCCTACCACAGCTTCGGCGGCTGGAAGCGGTCGCTGTTCGGCGATCTGTCGGCCTATGGCCCGGACGGCGTGCGCTTCTACACCCGCCGCAAGACCATCACCCAGCGCTGGCCGACCGGCGGGGTCCGCGAAGGCGCCCAGTTCTCCTTCCCGTCCATGAAGTGAAGCAGCTTTGGCTGTCGCGATGCCGGTGCCGGTGGGGGCGCCGGCGTCGCGGCGGCCAAAGTCCGGCGCAAGGGGCCATGTCCTCGATCAGATGCCGAGCGCGATTTCGCGGCTGACGGCTTGCAGCAGGCCCCAGACATGGTCGGCGAAGGAGCGCCAGACCACGATGCGGAAGCGGTTCTCGTCCTCGCGGACCAGGACGATCTGCGCCTTGTCGAAGAGGGTGCGGCAGCCGCTGCCGACCGCCATCGCCTCGACGTCGAAGGCGATGGCCGAGCGCAGGGCGAGCGCCGCGGCCTCCCCCTCCACCAGGATGCCGACCTCGCGATGCCCGACATCGACAAGGCTGTGCGGCTCCTGAAGGGCGGCGAAGGCGTCGGCGATGCCGTCGCTTTCGGCGACCGGCGCGGTCAGCATCCACTCGTCGGGACCGAGCTGGAGCGCCGACCGGCCGCCGGTCGCGGTCATCCCGCCGATGCGGGTGGGCAGCGGCGTGCCGAAGGCGGTCCCCGCGGCCTGGACGGCGGCGGGGTCGATCCGCAGGCTGAAGCGGGCGGTGTCCTCGGCGGCACGGATGCTCAGCCGGCTTGCGGTGTCGCCGGGGATGGTCTTGCCCGGCAACGGGTGATTGGCCAGAAGCATGGGTGGGCCTCCTATGCGCTGAGACGGGTGTTCTCGGGATCGACGAACACCATGCCGGTGATGGTTGCGGAATGGACCTTGTCCGGCATCGGCACATGCACGGTCCGGCCCTGCAGGGACCGGCCGCCCTGGATCGCCGCCAGGGCGATGGACCGCCCCAGCTCGGCGCTCCAGTAGGACGAGGTCACATGGCCGACCATCTCCATCGGAACCGGCTGGTTCGGGTCGAGGACGATCTGCGCCCCCTCCTCCAGCACCGTCTTCGGATCGGCGGTCAGCAGGCCGACCAGCTGCTTGCGGTCCGCCGCCAGCATGTCCGGGCGGGACAGCGACCGCTTGCCGACGAAGTCCGGCTTGGTCTTGCCGATGGCCCAGGACAGGCCGGCGTCGTCCGGCGTCAGCGTGCCGTCCGTGTCCTGGCCGACGATGATGTAGCCCTTCTCGGCGCGCAGGACGTGCATGGTCTCGGTGCCGTAGGGGGTGATGCCGAAGCGCTGCCCGGCCTCGAACAGCTTTTCCCACACGGCGCGGCCGTAACGGGCCGGCACGTTGATCTCGAAACCGAGTTCGCCGGTGAAGGAGACGCGGAACAGCCGGGTCGGCACCCCGCAGATCTTGCCGGTCGCCATCGCCATGTGCGGGAAGGCGCCGTCCGACAGGTCGATGCCCTCGACGAAGGGTTCGATCAGCTTGCGGGCGTTCGGGCCGTTCAGCGCGATCACCGACCATTGTTCGGTGGTCGAGGTCAGCCAGACCTTCAGGTCCGGCCATTCGGTCTGGAGGTAATCCTCCATCATGTTCAGCACGCGCGCCGCGCCGCCGGTGGTGGTGGTGACGTGGAAGCGGTCATGGGCCAGACGCCCGATCACGCCGTCGTCGCGGATGAAGCCGTCCTCGCCCAGCAGCAGGCCGTAGCGGCAGCGGCCGGGGGCCAGCTTGGTCCAGGCGTTGGTGTACATCCGGTTCATGAACTCGGCGGCGTCGGGACCGACGATCTCGATCTTGCCGAGGGTGGAGGCGTCGAAGATGCCGAGCGACGAGCGCACCGCCTTGCATTCGCGCGCCACCGCGGCATGCATGTCCTCGCCGCCCTGCGGGAAGTACCGGGCGCGGCGCCACAGCGACACCGGCTCGAATACCGCGCCGTTCTCCTCGGCCCAGCCGTCGATCGGCGTCTTGCGCGTCACCTCGAACAGTGCGCCCTTGTTGTAGCCGGCGAAGGTGCCGAAGCTGGTCGGCGTGTAGGGCGGACGGAAGGTGGTGAGGCCCACGGCGGGGATCGGCCGCTTCAGGGCATCGGACGCAACGGCCAAGCCATTGATGTTGGACGTCTTGCCCTGGTCCGTCGCCATGCCGGTGGTGGTGTAGCGCTTGATGTGCTCGATCGACTTGAAGCCTTCGCGCACCGCCAGCCGGATGTCCTTGGCCATCACGTCGTTCTGGAAATCGACGAAGGCCTTGGCATGGCCCAGGTCGCGGTCGGTCGGCAGCTCGCGGCCGGTCACCCCGGTGAAGGAAAGCTCGCCCTCCACATGGTAGGCGGGCGGCTCGACGCCGAACCCGGCATCCGCCGCAGCGGCGGCACCGGCGGCGGCACCGTCCTCGAAGGCGGCCTTCAGCCCGAAGCGGCCCTTGCCAGCGCCGGCCAGACAGCAGTCCTCCTTGCCACGGCCGGGCAGGAACATCTGGCCGTCCTCGTTCCAGGTCAGCGACCCCTGGGTGTGCGAGAACAGATGGATGCTGGGGGTCCAGCCGCCCGACATCAGCAAGGCGTCGCAGGCGATGGTCTCGGCGCTACCGACCTTGCCGCCCGCGCCGACAGGATTGACGCGAACCGAGGAGACGCGCAGCCGGCCCCTGGTCCCGGTGACGGTCCAACCTATCAGCGTCCGGATGCGGAGCGCATCGGCGGCGGCGGCCAGCTGGGTCGGCACGGTGCCGCGGACATCGACGATGGCCGCGACCTCCACGCCCGCCTTGGCCAGATCGAAGGCGGCATGCCAGGCGCTGTCATGGCTGGTGACGACCACCACCCGGTTGCCGACCTTGACGCCATAGCGGTTCAGATAGGTGCGCGCGGCGCCGGCCAGCATCACGCCCGGCCGGTCGTTGCCGGCGAACACCAGGGGCTTCTCGATGGCGCCCTGTGCCAGAACCACCTGCTTCGCCCGCACCTTCCACATCCGCTCACGCGGGGCGCCTTCCGGCACGATGCGCAGATGGTCGGTCAGCCGTTGGCACAGGCCGATGAAATTCTGGTGGTAATAGCCGATGGCCGTCGTGCGCGGCAGCACCGTGACGTTCGGCATTCCCGCCAGCGCGGCGTTGGCATCCTCCAGCCAGTCCCAGGCCAGCTGCCCGTTGATCTCGGCCGCCGGTTCAGACAGCAGCGAGCCGCCGATTTCCGACTGCTCGTCGCACAGGATGACGGAGGCACCGCTGCGGCCGGCTTCCAGCGCCGCAGCGAGGCCGGCGGCGCCGCCGCCGACGACCAGCACGTCGCAATGGGCGAAGCGGCTGGCATAGACGTCGGGATCGGGGGCGGTCGGCGCCTTGCCCAGGCCGGCGGCGTTGCGGATGACCGGCTCGTAGACCTTGTCCCAGAAGCTCTTCGGCCACATGAAGGTCTTGTAGTAGAAGCCGGCCGAGAACAGCATGTACAGCGCGTCGTTGACCGCGCCGATGTCGCGGGTCAGCGACGGCCAACGGTTCTGGCTCTCGGTCTTCAGCCCTTCGAAGACCTCCAGCACCGTCGCCCGGGTGTTCGGCTCGAACCGTCCGTTGCCGCGGTCGGTCCCGACCAGCGCGTTCGGCTCCTCCGACCCGGCGGACAGGATGCCGCGCGGCCGATGGTACTTGAAGGACCGCCCGACGAGATGGACGCCGTTCGCCAGGAGCGCCGACGCCAGCGTGTCGCCCTCGTAACCGGTATAATCCACGCCGTCGAAGGTGAAGCGGACCTGACGGCTGCGGTTGACCCTGCCCTTGCCGGCAATGCGGAAATTGCTCATGGACGTGCTTCCCCGACGCTGGTGGCGCTGCCCGCGAGCGCGATCTCCTCGTCGCTCGGACGCGGCTCCCCCGCCTTGTAGGTCATGGCGAATTTGTCGGTCACGGTGTCGCGCACCGCGTTGAAGAAGCGGCCGCAGCCATGCATGTGGCGCCAGCGTTCGAAATGCCGGCCGCGCGGGTTGGTGCGGATGAACAGGAAGTCGCGCCATTCGTCGTCGGACAGGGCGGAGGGGTCGGCCGGTCGCGCGATGTGCGCCTCGCCGGCATAGGTGAACTCCACCTCCGGGCGCTCGGCTTCGCAGTAGGGGCAGCGGATGAGCAGCATGGTCGTCTCCTCAATGCGCGACGGCGGCGGCGGCGGCCTCGTCGATCAGCCGGCCGGTCTTGAAGCGTTCCAGCGTGAAGGGCGCGTTGATCGGGTGCGGCTCGTCGCGGGCGATGGTGTGGGCGAAGACGTTGGCCGACCCCGGCGTCGCCTTGAAACCGCCGGTGCCCCAGCCGCAATTGACGTACAGACCCGGCACCGGCGTCTTGCCGATGATCGGCGAGCGGTCGGGCGTGACGTCGACGATGCCGCCCCATTTGCGCAGCATGCGCATGCGGTTGAAGATCGGGAAGACCTCGCAGATGGCGGCGACGGTGTGCTCGATCAGCAGCAGCCCGCCGCGCTGGCTGTAGGAGGTGTACTGGTCGGTGCCCGACCCGATGACCAGTTCACCCTTGTCAGACTGGCTGATATAGGCATGCACCGTGTTGGACATCACCACGCAGGGGATGGCCGGCTTCACCGGCTCCGACACCAGCGCCTGCAACGGATAGCTTTCCAGCGGCAGCCGGACGCCGGCGGTGTCCATCACCACCGAGGTGCTGCCGGCGGCCGACACCGCGACCTTCTTGGCCTTGATGAAGCCGCGCGCCGTCTCCACGCCGGTGACGCGGCCGGAGGCGTCGCGGCGGATCGCGGTCACCGGGCAGTTCTGGATGATGTCGACCCCGCGCGCCGAGGCGGCCCGCGCATAGCCCCAGGCCACCGCATCGTGGCGGGCGGTGCCGCCGCGCCTCTGCAACGCGGCGCCCATCACCGGATAGCGAGCATTGGCGGCGATGTTCAGCGGCGGGCAGTAGTCCTTAGCCTGCTCCGGCGTCAACCACTCGTTGTCGATGCCGTTCAGGCGGTTGGAATGGATGTGGCGCTTGAAGCTCTGGACGTCATGGACCGTGTGGGCCAGCATCATCACGCCGCGCTGCGAGAACATGACGTTGTAGTTCAACTCCCGGCTCAGCCCTTCCCACAGCTTCACCGCATGCTCGTACAGACGGGCACTTTCGTCATAGAGGTAGTTGGAGCGGATGATGGTGGTGTTGCGGCCGGTGTTTCCGCCGCCGAGCCATCCCTTCTCCACCACCGCGACGTTGGTGATGCCGTGTTCCTTGGCAAGATAATAGGCCGCCCCCAGGCCATGCCCGCCCGCGCCGACGATCACGACGTCATATTCGGATTTCGGTTCCGCATCGGGCCATTGAGGCTGCCAGTTCCTGTTGCCGGTCAGCGCGTTGGTCAGCAGCGAGAAAAATGAGAAGCGGGTCATGGCAGCACCGCGAAGTTCAATGTGCTGACAGTATCGGGACGCGCCCCTTTGTTGGACAGAATGGATACGTCAGTTTAATGTCACCAGTGCGACGGTGCGACCGCCGGAGGACACATGACGAACAGCATCAGGGCCGGCCGCCCCGTGGCACCGCGCCTGTCCGTCGGCTTCATCCTCGCCCATCGCTTCACGCTGTGCGCCTTCGCCAACTTCGTCGACGTGCTGCGGCTCGCCGCCGACGAGGGCGACCGCAGCCGGCCGATCCTGTGCGACTGGGCGGTGCTGTCGGACCGGATGGGGCCGGTGGCGTCCAGCTGCGGCATGCTGGTCCAGCCGACCGAGCGGCTGGGCGACCCGGCCAAGTTCGACTACATCGTGGTGGTCGGCGGGCTGATCGACGAAATCTCCAACCTCAGCCCCGACTACATCCGCTACCTGCGGCAGGCGGCGGCATCGAAGATCCCGCTGGTCGGCGTCTGTACCGGCGCCTTCATCCTGCAACGGGCCGGGCTGATGGACGGATACCGCTGCTGCATCAGCTGGTTCCACCATGCCGATTTCCTGGAGCAGTTCGACGGCATCATGCCGGTGTCCGACCAGCTCTTCATCGTCGACCGCGACCGGCTGACCTGCTCGGGCGGGACCAGCTCGGCCCATCTCGCGGCCTATCTCGTGGAAAAGCATGTCGGCCGCGCCCAGGCGCGCAAAAGCCTGCACATCATGATCATCGACGATGCGCTACGCGGGGAGAAGCCGCAGCCGGGCATCCCGCTCGACTTCTCCGCCAACGACGAGGTGGTGCGGAAGGCGCTGCTGCTGATGCAGCAGACCATCGACGTGCCCTTGTCGGTGGCGGAGATGGCGCGCCGGCTGGGGACCGCCCGGCGCCGGATGGAGCGGCATTTCCAAAGCGCGCTGGGCATGACGCCGACCGAGGCCTACCGGATCATGCGGCTGGAGCATGCCGAATTCCTGCTGCGCAACACCGAACAGTCGGTGACGGAGATCGCCGCCGCCGTCGGCTTCTGCGATTCCTCGCACTTCGTCCGCGCCTTCAAGGAGCGCCGCGGCATGACCCCGTCCGTCTTCCGCAAGGGTTGAGACGTCAAAAACGGCCGTATCATCATGTGGAGTGGAACAGAGCCAGGATATCGCGAGCCGGGTTCCAGCCCAGCACGCGCGACAGGCCGGCATAGCCGACGGACAGGCGCGGGTTCACCTCCACCACCACCGGACCGTCGGGGCGGTCGATGAGGTCGACGGCGACATAGCCGCGCAGCCCCGGGATCGCGGCGGCGATGGCGTGGGCCAGTGGCTCCCAGGCGGCACGCCGGTGCTCCATCGCCCCGACCTCCACGCCATGGAAGGAGAAGCTCCCATCCCCACGCTC
This sequence comes from Azospirillum sp. B21, assembly GCF_008364825.1. Lineage (GTDB taxonomy): Bacteria > Pseudomonadota > Alphaproteobacteria > Azospirillales > Azospirillaceae > Azospirillum. Next base: position 100,618 of record NZ_VTTO01000013.1, on the reverse strand, counting down.
CACCTTCTGTCGGTTGCAGCCGAGCAGCCGCACCCCGCCTGCAGCGTCGACCAGCATGGACAGGCTGCACGCCTCGCCATCAACCAGCGGCTGGACGATCCAGCGGCCGGCGTGCGGCGGCGTCCAGGCGGCGATGTCGTCGACGACGAAGGTATCGAGGCAGCCGGCGCCGTCGTCCGGCTTCACCACATGGCGGGCGGCGGGCGGCGCGGGGACGCCGAAGGGAACGGTGGGAATGGCCGCGATTCCGTGGGCGGCCAGCCGTGCCGCCGTCGCCGTCTTCGACGACGCGAGCGCGATGGCGTCGGGGGCGCAGGCGACCACCGGCCGGCCGGTGCTGCGGAACAGAGCGGCGACGTGACCCGACAGCCCGTCGCTTTCCGGCGCGATCGGCCAGACCACGTCGCACAGGGCGGCCGCCGCGCGCCAGCGCGCCTCCGCGTCGTCGCCCGGCTCAACCGGGAACAGGACGACACGGCCGGTCAGGAATGAGGGGGCAACAAGGCGACTATCCCAACACAGCGTGACGTGTATTCCATCCAGAGCGATCAGATCGCCGATCAGCGCCGCGACCATCGCGTTGGCGTCCGCCATCAGCTCCGTCGGAAGCGGCCCGTTGCACTGCGCGCCGCCGGTGACATACTCGCAGACCAGAACCCGACGAAGGCTGTTCTCCATGGACATCGTTCCCGTCATCGACCTGCTGGGCGAGCAGGTGGTTCATGCCAAGCGGGGGGAGCGCGACCGCTACCGCCCCATCGAAAGCGCGCTGACCGCAGGATCGGCACCCCAGGATATCGTGGCCGCACTGCTGGCGCTGCATCCCTTCCGCGCCTGCTATGTCGCCGACCTCGACGCGATCAGGGGAACCGGCGACCATCGCTCCACCGTCGGGGCGCTGCAGGCCCGCTGGCCGGAGGTGGCGTTCTGGGTCGATGCCGGTCTGGCGACGCCGGACGATTGCCGCCGCTGGCTCGGTGCCGGGATCCGCAATCTGGTGATCGGCAGCGAAAGCCAGGCGGACGGCGCGACTCTGGAAGCGGCACTGGCGCTCGCCGGAGACGACCGGGTCGCGCTGTCGCTGGATGTCCGGCGGGGGGACCCGCTGGGGCCGGTGGCATTGCATGAGGAGCCCGCCCGCTGGCCCAAACGGGTGATCGCCATGACGCTGGACCGGGTCGGTTCGGGCGAGGGGCCGGACCTGGACCGCATCGCCACGCTGGCGGCCCGACGCCCGGGGGTCCGGGTATGGGGGGCCGGCGGCGTGCGCGACGCGGCGGATCTGGACGCGCTGACCGCTCACGGAACCGATGCCGTGCTGGTGGCCAGCGCGCTTCACGACCGGCGACTCGACGCCGGGACGCTCGCCCGCTTCGCCTCCGGTCAGGCGGCGGCGAGGGGGTGCGGTCGCGTGCCGATCTGCCGATCATCGCCATGACCGGCTACAATGAGGAATTTTTCTCCCCGTTCCCTTTGAGCCACCGGCCGGCACCACTACGCTTTTTCAAAGGAAAGTCTTCATGCGAATCCGACTGGGTTACCAGCTGACCTTCAGCTTTCCCGCTCCCACGCCGATGATCGTGATGCTGAACGTGCATTACTCGCGCGTCGGGGACCTGGAGCAGCCCGATCACATCGTCACCAGCGTACCGGCGCCGATCCAGGGCTACCGCGACAGTTTCGGCAACTGGTGCAGCCGGCTGGTCGCGCCCGCCGGGCCTGTCACCATCAGCGCCGACAGCATCATCCGGGACAGCGGCATCCCCGACCCGGCCGAGCCCGGCGCCGTACAGCACCGTGTGGACGAACTGCCTGCCGACACCCTGCTGTTCCTGCTGGGCAGCCGCTATTGCGAGACGGACGTCCTGTCGGACGAGGCGTGGCGGCTGTTCTCGGGCACCGCGCCGGGCTGGGCGCGGGTCCAGGCGATCTGCGATTTCGTCCACGGCCATGTGACCTTCGGCTACGAACATTCGCGCCCGACGCGGACCGCGGCCCAGACCTATGCCGAGAAGCGCGGTGTCTGCCGTGACTACGCTCATCTCGCCATCGCCTTTTGCCGCGCCATGAACATTCCCGCGCGCTACTGCACCGGCTACATCAGCGACATCGGCCAGCCGCCGCCCTATGCGCCGATGGATTTCGCGGCCTGGATGGAGGTGTATCTCGGTGGCCGCTGGCATGTCTTCGACCCACGGAACAACGCCCCCCGGATCGGACGAATCCTGATCGCGCAGGGACGCGACGCGGCCGACGTGCCGCTTACCCACACCTTCGGCCCCAACACTCTGACGGGATTCCAAATCTGGACGGACGAGGTGGTCGCCTGATCTGTTCGCCCGGCCGTTGTCGGCGCGCCGGAGGCCCTTCCGGGCACGATCGGTACAGGTTTACGCGAGGCCTGCCATGGCGGCGTCCGGAGTCATGACGTCCAGGCCTCTGAAGGGCGGTGGCGGCACTGGTGCGCGGGCGCGTTCGCGGCGCGGCAGCAGTGCGATCCGATGCAGATCCTCCACCCAGGGCGACGGGTAGCTGTCGGTGCCGAAGACCCAGACGATCGCGGTGACGCCCTTCGCCGTACGCAGCAGAACGCGGGCGTCATGGCCGTCCTTTCCGGCATGGTTGGCGGCCTGCACCGCGGCGATCAGGGCGCCGACCTGTCCGTTGGGGAAGGGGCCGTAGCGCTCCCCCTCCAGCCCGATGAACCAGCCGTCCGTCCGGCACGACACGATGTAATGGGCTGAGAGGCTCATGAGGTCACAGTTCCTTGCGGGCGGTTGCGCCGGCCACGCCGCAGGCCATGGTGAGACGGGTCAGCACGGCCCCTCGCATTAGGCTGGCTTGTCCCGGCGGCGAAAAAGCGGGGGGAAGAAGGTCGGATGGCGTGCCGTGGAACGCCGGATGCCAACGGCGCTCGGCATTCGTCCAGCGCAGCTGTTCGCGCAGCACGTCGGCGCCATGGGGGCATCGCCCATCGATGGACTGGAACAGGGGGGTCATGGGCGTTCCTCCGGAATGCATGTGGCCGGTGCGGATGCGGGCGTCAGGAGGTCCGCCATGGCTGGAACCGGACGCGGTGAGCCGGCAATCGCCTGCGACGCTCCGCCGGCCGCTCCGCCGATTGCCGCACAGCACCAGCGGACATGGCAGCGCTCCCCTGCCGCCGATTGCGCCAGCACGACGCTGGCAAACCCGAGCCGTTCCGCCGCCTGTGCTTCGCGAATGGCTTTGGCGAGAGCATCGGCCTGAGTGGCGCAGGGCGGATAGACGAACCCGTCCACACGGACGATCCAGCCGACGCGGGTTTTCAAAATGAAGAAGGCAAGCCTTGTGCGGGCATCCATGGGGTGGTCTCCGATGTGGGCCGGTTGTGTCGGCATTGGCGGCGGCTATGCCGTCCGGATCGAGTCACACCAGGAAGGGCCCCGGATCTTCGGCCCACAGCAAAAAAGAGCAAGCCTGGGGTGGCTTCAGCAGAATTAAATTGGTGATCCACAAGACAGTTTGCAATGGACACTATGCAAGAGCGCCGGCTCTCGACGGCTTTATGCCAACAGATCGCGCGCGTCTATTCGTTCAATGCCAAAAAAAAATGACGCTGGAAACTCCGTGAAGTCTCCACCGCCGTCTCCATTCATTCCGCCACAGCTCAAGTCTGCTGCGGCGGGAGGCGGCCGGATCGCCGCCCCTTCATGGTTATGCGCGCTTGCGCTCAGCGCTTGTCGCCGGATTTGCCGCCGACAGGCTCCACCTTGACGTCGGTGCGGCGGGCGGTTGCCTCAACGGCCTGCTCCCGTTCGGAAGCGGTCTTGGACAGCACGACCTCTTCGACGACGCGAGCTTCCTTGGTGATCTCCGGCGTTTCGGAGGTCGCCGTCAATTCGACCGTCTTCTCGCCGAAGGCGGCCTTCTCCTCGTCGGGGCTCAGGGCGCGGTCAACCTTGCGGTGTTCCACATCCACCGTCTCGTCACGCAGCGTGACGGTGTCCCGGACCGGCGTCTCGGTGACCTCCGAGGTGAGCTTCATTCCACCTTTGGAAACCCGGCGCTTGCCGATCCCGACCTCCTCCTTCACCGACTGGAGGGTCTGCTGCTCGACGGTGCCGCCGGGGCCCGCCTTCTTGCCATCCGCCTTCTGCGCTGCGGAAGCCTCGGGCAGGTCGATGGCGCCGTTCTCGTCGAGGATCGCCTCCGCCGCGTCGGCGTCATCGTCGGCGATGTCGGCCGCGACCAGGGTATGACCCTGGCGGACGGCAGCGCCATACTGTTCGGCCAGTTCCTTCTCGAAGCCGTGCCCCAGCAGGCCCTGGGCGGCCTTGTCGGCGCTGTCGGCGCCGCCGAAGGTTTCGATGTCCGTTTCCTGGCAGCCCGCCGCGATCAGGGCCTGGAAGGCCTTCTTGGCGGAACCGGTTTCCTTGTAAAGTCCAACGACGATCGTGCTCATGGTGTTCTCCAGTGGGATTTCGAATGTTTGGGATTTTTGAAGCGGTCTGGATCGGTCAGGCCGCGGGGTCGTCCGGCGCCGGATCCTGGTCGATCACAACGTCCTGACGGCGCAGCGTGACCTCGCCGGTCATCTTGCGGCTTTCGGTGCGGCGGGTGATCCGGACCTCTTCCACCAGCTTCAGGCGGACCTCCACGATCGCCACCTCCTCGATCACCGAGATGACGGTGGTGTCGCCATCCTGGCGATCGGGGATCGGACCATCGACGAAGCGTCCGATGGGCACCCGCTCGACCTCCAGCGTTTCCACCGACAGGTCGGCTTCGACCGGCTGTTCCCGCTCGTGGCTGAGGGTGCGGGCGCGGACTGTCCCGGTGACCTGCCGGCGCTTGGCGACGCCCACCTGCTCTTCGACGGCGAGAAGCGTCTGCGGCCCGTTTTCCGAACTGGTCAACGGAGGTCCTCCTGCGGTTCCTGGGGCTGCGGCTTCTGGGGCGGCGTCAGGCGTCGGGGTTTTGCCTGGCGTCCTGGGTCAGACGGGACGCAGCCTGGACGGCGCGGACATTCACCTCGAAGAAGGCCTGCCACCCGCCGAGCAGGTAGCGGTTCCCCGCCATAACGATGTCCTGCGGGCCACGAGCCTGGAGCATGCTGCCCATCATCTCGTTCTGGCGCTCGACGGCCTTGTTCATGAAGGAGACCGCTTCCGAAAAGGCCGTTCCATAGCCCGTCATCATGGCGTTGCCGAGGGCCATCGCCCGACCGCCCCGGTCATCGAGGCCCTGGTTGAGTGCGCGGTCGAATCTCTGGCCGGCGGCCTGGATGGTTTCCGGGAAGCCCTGGTTGCCAGAGGTTCCGTGCAGCTTCGGCGGCCAGGGCCTCGGCTGCTGGCCGACGCCACGGCCGGCTTTCGGCGCATGTTCTTCACTGGCGCTTCGAATGGTGGCGCCCTTCGGCGCATCGTTGCCCGCCGGGTTTTCATGGCTTGCGCTGCGAATGGTCGGGCGGGTCGTGGGGGCGGTGTGTGTGCCGTCGTCCATATCAATTCCATATCTGTTTGGGTTGGGTGTCCGGGAGCGCTGCGCTCGACCTGAATGACTAAAGCCTATATTATGCTGCGATGCAAAAATTCAATGTCTTTAGAAATAAAAATTGAAAAACTGCGCGATAAATTGCAAAATAAAAAGAAGGTGCTCCTTTGATTGTTTTTATGATGAGCTTCTATGTATGCAGGAAGCCCAGAGAAAATCAAAGGCGCATCGATTGAAATATTTGACCGCCTGAGGGATTGGCCTCAGGAAGGGACTCTGTACCTATTTCGTCTGAGAACGCTGCGCCGTGCAGCTATATCCTTTCAGCAGAAACGATTGGACCAGGGAGCGTTGCATGCCCGCTAATTCCCGCGACCAGAAGGACGCAGAGAAGATGGTCAGGGAGGAGGAGGCGCGTGGCGGTCCCTTCGTGGTCGCCGCGGAATCGACTCTGATGCCGATGCTGATCGCCGATCCGACCCTGCCGGATGTGCCGATCGTTTTCGTCAATGCCGCGTTCATCAAACTCGGCGGCTACGCGCGGGAGGAGGTGCTGGGCAGGAGCTATCACCTCCTGTCCGGCTCCGACACCGACCCGGAAGTAGCGCGCGCCATCGATCTGGCCCTGCGCGCCGGGGAGGCCATCGTGCGCCAGGTGCAGCTCTACCAGAAGGATGGAACTCCGCTGTGGGTGCTCCAGCATGTCGCTCCCGTCTTCGAGGAAGACCGCATCCGCCACCACTTCGTGTCCTTTGTCGACATCACCGCGCGCAAGGCGGCGGAAGATGAACTGCGGCAACTCAACGAGGAGCTGGACCGCCGCGTGTCGTTGCGCACTGGCCGTCTGGACGAGCTAAACCGCCAACTCACCGTCGAGGTGGAGCGGCGCGTCGACGTGGAGCGGGTGCTGCGCAACACGCTGCACGACAAGGACATGCTGCTGCGCGAGAAGGACGACCTGATGCGCGAGGTGAACCACCGGGTCAAGAACACCTTGCAGATGGCCTCGTCCTTCCTGCGCATCCAGCTGGACGCCAAACGGAACCAGGAGCCGGCCGTCCAGGATGCGCTGCGCAGCGCCGTGGAGCGGCTGGAGCGCATGGCCGAGATTCACGAGAAGCTCTACCGTGCGCAGGGGCTGCAGGAGATAGAATTCGGCGGATATCTAGGGATGCTGTGCCGTGACCTGCTGGCATCCTTCGAGACCGAACAAGGCCTGCAGGTCGTCCTGGATATCGACGCCGACGAAGCGTTTCTGAAGCCGGACCAGGCCATCCCGCTGGCCCTGATCGCCAACGAGGCGATGATCAACGCGCTGAAATACGCCTTCCCGGATGGACGCTCCGGCCGCATCGCCGTCTCGTTCCGCCACACCTCGCGCAGCCTTCTGTGCATGACCATCGGCGACGACGGCGTCGGAATGCCCGAGAACCGGCGCTCCGGTTCGCTCGGCCTGACCTTGATGGAGTTGCTGGCCGAGCAGATCGACGGCGGCGTGACCGTCAGGTCCGACAAGGGCACGACTGTCGCAGTGTCCATTCCGGCATGACCGGCCCGGTGCCGGCTGCCGAAAAGACCAGGAGCGATGCCACCATGGACCCGGCGATAAATCGGCATACCCCGACATCCGAGGTTCTGCGTGGCTTGCTGGCCGAGGCTCCGGCGGACTGCGTGACGTTCGGCTGGCTGCTGGACAAACTCCACACCCGGTCCTTCGGCATCGTTCTGATGCTGCTGGCGCTGATCGGGCTGGCTCCGGGAACGTCGCCGATCGTCGGCCTACTGCTGACGATTCCGGCGATCTAGATGATCCTGGCGCGCGAGAGTCCGGCCTTTCCCCGGATCATCGCTTCCCGGCGCTTTTCGACACGGCGTCTGGTCCGTCTGGTCGACCGTGCCGTGCCGGTGTTGAGGCGTATGGAGACGGTCATACACCCGCGCTGGAAGACCCCGTTCGAAGCGACGACGCGCGTGGTCGGGCTGGTCGTTCTCGCGCTGACAAGCGTCTTCTTCGTGCCGATTCCATTGAGCAACGTCGTTCCGGCCGTGACGATCATGCTGATCGCCCTCGCCTATCTCGAAGAGGATGGGGTGTTGCTGGCCTTGTCCTTGACGTCCGCCGCCGCCGTGATCCTGGTCGGGGCTTTCACCATTTGGCAATCGGTCGAGGCGGTCCGCTCCATGGCTTCCTGAGCCGTGCATCGCAGCGGCGCGGCTGCGGCCAGATGTCAGTCCGCGGGCAGATTCGGAAGAAATCACAGAACTATGCCACGGACGAGGAAATTGTTCATCAGTACATACCGAGCTGACTCTATTACAATTATTTCATGATCATCATTGTAATAAAACATCTCATCGCCATATTCAGTATTAAAGATTTTGAGGGAGGTTGCCATGGCGCTCAAGCACATGACATTGGCGGAATGGACGGATTCAGAGCGTACGGCCTGGGCTTTGTCCGCGCCGAAATGGAAGAACACGGCTTATCTGACACTTGGCATGTCGATCGGTTTTCTTGCGGGATTGATGTTCGCTGGCTTCGGCGGATAGCCACCGCTTCAAGCCGCAAGCCTTGCAGAGCAGAAAGCCATCCACCGGACACGCATAGGAGTACCCTTCGATGACCTCGGCATTCACCCGCACGACCAGCAGGACCGTGACGTTCACGCATCCTTTTGCCTTGAACGGCGTCGACGGAGTCCAACCGGCGGGAAGCTACGTCGTGGAGACCGACGAGGAGTTGGTCGACTCGCTCTCCTTCCCCGTGTACAGGCGTACTGCGACCTGGCTCCATCTGCCGCGGTCCGATGGCGGGCCCGACAGGGGAATGACCATGTCGCAGACTGCGCTCATCGACCCGGAAGAACTGGATCGGGTCCTTCAGTCGGCGGAAAAGGGAAGCCACTTACCAGGATGAGCCCGCGGCAAGCTATGCGCCGCTTAACGGCTAGGGAGTTCCAATAGATACGCTTTAAGCTCATGTATGGCACAGAGGAGATATCGTCATGCAAGCCGTCCATCCAAGCAAACGCTCATCGTCCATCCATTTCCTGCACGGGAAAATGTTCATAGAGACCGCGTCTGTACTTCCGGTGATCGTGACGATTGCCGGCGAACGTCGACGCCAGCGGGAGCGCGGCTCCCAACTCCGCGATTGGGACGACGATGGTGGTGCGCAACCGCAAGAGAATTCCAAAGAGTGAGTGAGCCGACCGCCGACGTCGAAATTCGGCATCGACGGTAGGGAAGAACGCCGATTGGGACGCCGGGCTGCCGGACCGGGCATCGTCACCATGCCGGAGCCGCTGACTCTTGACTGAACCGGTTACCATCTTGTGGTTCTCCCCCAACTCGCATGGGTTGAGCGGCGTCCAGGAAACCTGGGGCCGGTTCCCCTAAGCGGCCCGCCGCACGGCCGGGCCGGGCTCCACATTCCAGTCTCCGCATTCGCCGCTATCCGATGGTCAGCGCCCCCGCAAGCGCGGCGGTTTGCATAAAGATGTGGCGCAACGGCGCCGCGGGCGCCAAAAAGCGGGCGTCGTTCCCACGGAAGGCGTCCTGCTTGCCAGAATTAATCAAATAGTCAATTTCTTGGCTCGGTATGGCCCTGACAGTTCCCCGGCAAGGGCGCCTTTCCACACAGCTTCGGACAGAACCTCCATGGCAGATTTCTTCCCGCGTTGGCCGCTTGCGACCGGCCCCGTCGTCCAGCCGGACGAGCGCCTTCCCTGGGGCTCGACGATGACGCTCGGCATTCAGCATCTGGTCGCCATGTCCGGCTCGACCATCCTCGGGCCGTTGCTGATGGGGTTTGATCCAAACCTCGCGGTGCTGTTTTCCGGCATCGGCACGCTGATCTTCCTCGTGCTCACCGCCGGGCGCGTGCCGAGCTATCTCGGCTCCTCCTTCTCGTTCATCGCCGTGGTGATCGCGGTGACGGGGTACAGCGGCCAGGGTCCCAACCCGAACATCGGGCCGGCGCTGGGCGGCATCATCGCGGCCGGGGTGCTCTATGTCCTCATCGGCCTGCTCGTGACCTACACCAGCACCGGCTGGATCGAGCGGCTGATGCCGCCGGCGGTCACCGGCGCGGTGGGGGCGGCGATCGGCCTCAACCTGTCCCCGGTTGCCGTCAAGGGCATCGAGGGAACGGGCCCGCACACCCTCGTCGCCCTGTTCACGCTGGTCGCCACCGCCCTCATCGCGGTCTATGCCCCGCTCGCCATCCGGCGGCTCTCGATCCTCGCCGGCATCGCGGCGGGCTATGTCTGCTATCTCGTGCTGGCCAACGGGTTCGGCATGCTGCCACCGGTCAGCTTCGCGGAACTGGCCGCCGCCCCGTGGTTCGGCATGCCGGAGTTCCGCACGCCCAGCTTCGATGCCGGCGCCATGGCCCTCGTCGCCCCCATCGCCTTCATCCTGGTCGCCGAGAATCTCGGCCACATCAAGGCCATCGGCGCCATGACCGGGCGCAACCTCGACCGCTACATCGGCCGCGGATTCATCGGCGACGGCATCGCCACCATCGTCTCGGGCAGCGGCGGCGGCACCGGCGTCACCACCTATGTCGAGAACATGGGCGTGATGGCGGTCACCCGCGTCTTCTCCACGCTCATCTTCGTCGTCGCCGCGGTCGCCGCGATCTTCCTGGGCTTCTCGCCGAAGTTCGGCGCCCTGCTGCGAACCATTCCGGCGCCGGTGCTGGGCGGGCTGGCGACGGTCGTCTTCGGCCTGATCGCCGCGGCGATGGTGCGCCTGTGGGTCGACAACCGCGTCGACTTCTCCGATCCGCGCAACCTCATCACCGTCGGCGTGACGCTGGTTCTCGGCGCCGGCAACTTCACCATTTCCGCCGGAGGCTTCTCCATCGGCGGCATCGGCACTGCGACCATCGCGGCGCTCGGCCTCTACCAGCTGCTCGGGATCGGGCGTTCGCGCGAAACCTCCCGCACCGCCCCTCAGCCGGCAGCCACGACGCTCCACTGACAGAGCAGAGCAGAAGGGGAGCGCGTCCGCTCCCCTTTCCCCCTCATTTTACGAGCGGACAGCCGCTGTCCTTCGGGTCGATGTAGGCCTGGGCGGCGGGCACGGTCTTGACGATCTTGAAGTAATCCCAGGCGTATTTGGATTCGGCCGGCGTCTTGACCTGGGCCAGATACATGTCGTTGAGGATCCGGCCGTTGGCGGCGATCTTCGCGTCCTTCATCATCATGTCGGTGATCGGCATGCTGCGCATCTTGGCCGCCACCTTGTCGGTATCGTCCGTGCCGGCCTCCTTGACCGCCTGCAGGTAATGCCGGACCGCCGAATAGACGCCAGCCTGGTTCATCGACGGCTTGCGCCCGGTGCGCTCCTCGAACTTCTTCGACCAGGCGCGGGTCTCGTCGGTCATGTCCCAGTAGAAGGAGTTGGCAAACATCAGGCTCTGCGCGGTCTCCAGCCCGAGCGCATGGATGTCGTTGACGTTCAGCAGCAGGCCGGCAAGCGTCTGCCCGCCCTGGGGAATGCCGAACTCGGCCGCCTGCTTGACGCCGTTGATGGTATCGCCGCCGGCGTTGGCGAAGGCCACCACATCCGCACCCGACGCCTGTGCCTGCAGCAGGTAGGAAGAGAAGTCAGACGCCCCCAGCGGATGGCGCACGCTGCCCTTGACCGTACCGCCGAGCTGCTTGACCGTGTTGACCGCCTCGGCTTCCAGCGAATGGCCGAAGGCATAGTCGGCGGTGATGAAGAACCAACTCTTGCGGCCCTGCTCGACCAGCGCACGGGCGGTGGCCGACGCCACGGCATGGTTGTCCCAGGTCCACTGGAAGCCGTAGGGGCTGCATTCCTTGCCCGTCAGGTCGGTGGAGCCGGGGCCGGACATCAGGAAGAGGCGCTTCTTGTCCCGTGTGATCCCTTGGACGGCCAAGGCGGCCGCGGAGTTGGGCACGTCGGCGACGACATCGACCTTTTCGGTGTCAATCCATTGCCGCGCCAGATTGGCGGCGATGTCCGCCTTGTTCTGGTGGTCGCCGACGATGATCTCGATCTTCGTGCCGTTGACGGCGTTGCCGAACTCCTCGGCCGCCATCCTTGCGGCGATGGCCGATCCTTCACCGTTGATGTCGGCGTAGATGCCGGACCGGTCCGACAGCATGCCGATCTTGATGACGTTGTCGGACATCTGGGCATTCGCCGTGCCGGTGGCGGCCAGCGTGGCGACGGCGGCACCGGCGAGAAGGAACTTGCGCATGTTTCACTCCCAATTCTGACAGTTCTTGGTGCTTGGGGCGGCCGTTCACGGTGGCGCCGCCCGGAGACTCCCGGGACGAAGGCTCAATGGGTGGTATAGCCGCCGTCCACCGGAATGACCGCCCCGGTGATCGATGCGGCGGCGTCGGAGCAGAGGAAGGCGATGGCGGCGGCGACCTCTTCCGGGGCGATCAGTCGGCCGGTCGGCATCTTTTCCAGGAACACCGCCTTCAGGACCTGATCCTCGGGCAGGCCGGTGACCTGCGCCTGCTGGGCGATCTGCTTTTCGATGATGGGGGTCAGCACGGTGCCGGGGCAGACCGCGTTGCAGGTGATGCCGTGGGGGGCGAGTTCGATCGACACGGATTTGGTCAGGCCGATGATGCCGTGCTTGGCGGCGACATAGGCCGGCTTGTGCGGGGCGCCCACCATGCCCAGCACGGAGGCGGTGTTGACGATGCGTCCCCAGCGCCGCTCGCGCATCGCCGGCACCGCCGCCTTGATGGTGTGGAACGCGGCGCTCAGGTTGACCGCCAGCAGCAGGTCCCACTTGTCGTCGGGGAACTCGTGCAAGGCGGCGACGTGCTGGATGCCGGCGTTGTTCACCAGGATGTCGACCGGTCCCAGCAGCTCCGCGGCCTCCGCCATCATGGCGCGGGCCTCCTCCGGGCGGCTGAGGTCGGCGCCCGAATAGACGATCCGGGTTCCGCTTTGCTCCGCGATCGCGGCACAGGTCCGGTCGATCTCGGCGCGGTCGCCGAAGCCGTTGACCATCACATGGCACCCCCGGCCAGCCAGTTCCCGCACGGTCGCCAGCCCGATGCCGCTGGTGGAGCCGGTGACGACGGCGATTCTGTTCTGCATTTATCGGTCCTTTGTCAGGAAAAGCTGCGGCTCAGAACGCCACCTGATCGGCGCCCTTGAGGTCGAGCATGGCGCGCGCCTCGGCGGGGGTGGCGACCTCCAGCGACAGTTCCTCCAGGATGCGGCGGATCTTCGCCACCTGCTCGGCGCTGTTCCGTGCCAGCCGGCCCTTGGCGAGATAGAGGCTGTCCTCCAGCCCGACGCGGACATTGCCGCCCATCACCGCGGCCATGGTCGTGAAGGGGATCTGGTGGCGGCCGGCGGCCAGCACCGACCATTGGTAATCCTTGCCAAACAGGCGGTCGGCGGTCTCCCGCATGAAGACGAGATTGCGCTCCTCCGCACCGATGCCGCCGAGGATGCCGAAGATCGTCTGGATGAACAGCGGCGTCTTCACCAGTCCGCGATCGAGGAAATGCGCGAGGTTGTACAGGTGGCCGACGTCGTAGCACTCGAACTCGAAGCGGGTGCCGCAGCCCTCGCCCAGATGTTCGAGGATATAGGCGATGTCGCGGAAGGTGTTGCGGAAGATGAAGTCGTCGGTGCTGCGCAGATAGGGTTCCTCCCAGTCGTGCTTCCAGTTCTTGTAGCGGTCAGCCAGGGGAAAGATGCCGAAGTTCATCGATCCCATGTTGAGCGAGCACATCTCCGGCTTGGCCAGAAGCGGGGCGGCGAGCCGTTCCTGCACCGTCATGTTCAGCGAGCCGCCGGTGGTGATGTTCAGCACCGCATCGGTGGACTGCTTCAGCCGCGGCAGGAACTGCATGAACACCGCCGGGTCCGGCGTCGGCTGGCCGGTGCGGGGATCGCGGGCGTGCAGATGCAGGATCGCCGCCCCGGCCTCTGCCGCGCCGACGCCCTGCTCGACGATCTCGTCGGGCGTGACCGGCAGGGCGTCCGACATGGTGGGCGTGTGGATCGATCCGGTCAGCGCGCAGCTGATGATGACTTTGTTCCGTGTCGCGGCCATGCATGGCCCTCCTGTTCTGGTCCGGCCGGAGAGGCAGCGGACGATTGAAACTTGAGCGTCGCGAAATGGTCTCGCCGGCGGTCAGCTGTGGTCGACGCCATCCAGGCGGCGGAGGTGGGCGGCAAGGCCGTCGGCGACCTCCTGCCGCTGTGCCTCGGTCCAGGTCCGGAATCCGGCGCCCGCCTTCATGCCGAGCCGCCCGGAGGCGACCAGATCGCGCAGGAGCTGCTGCGGGCCGGCGCTGCGGTCGAGATCGGCCAGGACATGCCCGTGCACCGCCAGTGTCAGGTCGGTGCCGACGAGATCGGCGTTCTCCAGCGGCCCCAAGACGGCGAGCCGCCGGCCGAAGCTTGACTTAACCACGGTGTCCACCGTTTCGGCATCGCAGACGCCGCTCTCGACCAGGGCGATCGCCTCGCGCCACATCGCATGCTGCAGGCGGTTGCCGATGAAGCCGGGAACATCCTTGCGGACATGCACCGGCGTCTTGCCGATGGACGCCAGCAGGCCAATCATCGCCTCCACCGCCGCATCATCTGTGTCCTGGGTCTGGACCACCTCGACCAGCGGGATCAGATGGGGCGGGTTCCACCAATGGGTGCCCATGACACGGCTCTTGTCGCCGAGTGGCTCCATGATCCGGGTGATCGGGATGACCGACGTGTTGCTGGCCAGAAGCGCGTGGGCGGGAGCCGCCGCCTCGACCGCCGCGAAGACCCGCTGCTTGAGGGCCAGATCCTCCGGCACCGCTTCGATCACGATGTCCGCGCCGGCGACGGCGTCCGCCAGCATTTCCTGCGGGTGGATCAGCTCGGCGACCGCGCTGTCCTCTCCCAGGAGCTGAAGGTTCCGGCGGATATGGCCGAGGATCGCCGCCCGGCGGTCGGCATCGGGTTCCTGGATCGCGACGCGATGTCCGGCGGCGGCGAAGGCCTGCGCGATGCCGTGCCCCATCAGTCCGCCGCCGATGATCGCGATGCGCTGCTTTGTCATGGCGCGTGCATATCCCCCTTTTGCCTGGCTTTAGCCCCTATCCTGCCTCCTGCCGGATATAAGGCGTGAAGCGGATTGTTTGGGTGGGGCACGTTGCGGAAAGGTAGAGAGCAACGGGCGTGCCAAATTGGCAAACAGTTGAAAAGAAAGGACTTTGATTGCGCGATGCCCAATGTGGGGACCCAGGGGGCATGGATTTTGGACAGGCCGCCCCCTGATGCCGCCGGACACCCTTGCAAATGGGCGCTTTCACCGTGTCCACTTTTCTGACAGATAATGTTCAGTATCTTGACAATGGGCGTCACGGAGGTCTGTCGGATGCAGTCGGAACCAGCCGGTCACTTCGTTGCGGCGCGGGCGCTGATGGAGATGATCGACGAGATGATCGACGGCGCCATATTGGTCGACCGGGATGCACGCATCGTCTGGTCCAACGACAAGCATGTCTGGTTCAACGACAAGCTGATGGCGCAGCTCGGACTGCGATCAACCGCGGAACTGATCGGCCAGCCGGTGGAGCGCGTCATCCCGCACAGCCGGATGCGCGAGGTGGTGGAAACCGGCCGGTCGCTGCCGCTGGACATCATGCGCTATGGCGAGCACACGCTGCTGGTCAGCCGTCTGCCCCTGCGCGACGAGCGGGGAGAGGTCATCGGCGCCCTCGCCTTCGCCCTGAAGAACAGCCTGACCTATCTTCGGCCCATCGCCGAGCGCTTCAACAAGCTGCAATCGCGCCTGACCCGCATGGAACAGGAACTGGCGGCCAGCCGGGCCTCCCAATACACGGTCGAGAACCTGATCGGCTTCAGCCCGGCCATGCTTCAGGTCAAGCGGCTGGTGCGCCGGGCGGGCCAGATCCGGTCGGCGGTCCTGCTGCTGGGCGAGACGGGAACCGGCAAGGAGCTGGTGGCCCAGTCGATCCATGCGTCCTCGGACCGGGTTCATCGCCCCTTCGTCGCGGTCAACACCGCCGCCATTCCCGAAAATCTTCTGGAAGCGGAGTTCTTCGGCGTCGCGCCGGGGGCATACACGGGCGCCGCCCGCCAGCCACGCCCCGGCAAGTTCCAGCTCGCCCATGGCGGGACGCTGTTCCTCGACGAGATCGGCGACATGCCGCTGCCGTTGCAGGCCAAGCTGCTGCGCGCCCTGCAGGAGCGCGAGGTCGAACCGCTGGGGTCCAATCAGGTCGTCAAGGTCGATGTCCGCATCATCGCGGCGACCAGCCGGCCGCTGGCCGACATGGTGCGGAGCGGCGCCTTCCGGTCGGA
This sequence comes from Azospirillum sp. B21, assembly GCF_008364825.1. GTDB lineage: Bacteria > Pseudomonadota > Alphaproteobacteria > Azospirillales > Azospirillaceae > Azospirillum. Next base: position 84,814 of record NZ_VTTO01000013.1, on the reverse strand, counting down.
TCTCTACTATCGGCTCAACGTCTTTCCGATCCAACTGCCGGCGCTGCGTGACCGCAGGGACGACCTGGAAATCCTCGCCTCCCTCTTCTCGGAAAAGATCGCCATCAGCCTCGATCAGCCGATGCGCGAGTTGACGGCTTCGGCGCTCGATGCGCTGCGGCAGCATGATTGGCCCGGCAATGTCCGTGAATTGGCCAACGTGATCGAACAGGTCTATGTGCGCACCGAAGGCGAGCGCATCCTGGCCGAGGATTTCGCGGACATCCTTCCGGGCACCGCGATCCAGCCCCCCGTACCGCCCGATGGCAAACGCTCCCTGGTCGCGGCGATGGACGAGCTGGAGCGGACGCTCATCCTCGAAGCGCTGGAGGACAGCCGGGGGAACAAGCTGGACGCCGCCCGCAGGCTCGGCCTGTCGCGCACGAACCTCTATGCCAAGCTGCGCAAGCACGGCATCGCGCCGCCGCCGGACGACTGAGGCCGCGCAATCGTGAACGGCACCAAATCGCTTCCCGCTTGTTATCCCGCTTCAGGCGGCGGCCGGTCCCCACCGGCCGGCCCTGGTTCGCCGGGAGGAACAGATGGGTATCACCGTGAACGGGACCGACGTGGATCTGCCGGATGATCCACGCGTCTCCCTGCTCGACCTGCTGCGTGAAAAGCTCCACCTGTCCGGCACCAAGAAGGGCTGCGATCAGGGTGCCTGCGGCGCCTGCACGGTGCTGGTGGACGGCCAGCGCATCCTCTCCTGCCTTGCGCTTGCGGTGCAGTATGAAGGCCGCTCGGTCACCACGATAGAAGGCGTCGGCGCCGACGGTGCGCTGCACCCGTTGCAGCAGGCCTTCATCGAGCATGACGGCTTCCAGTGCGGCTACTGCACGCCCGGCCAGATCTGTTCGGCCATCGGCATGATCGAGGAATTACGGCGCGGGGTGCCCAGCCACATCACCGGCGACCTCCACGCCACATCGATTCCCTACAGCCGCGACGAACTGCGCGAGCGGATGAGCGGCAACCTGTGCCGCTGCGGCGCGCACAACGGCATCATCGACGCCATCGCCGAAACCTATCGGGCCAATCCACAGCCGGAGGCCGCGGAATGATGCCCTTCACCTACACGCAGGCGGCCGATGCGGACGCCGCGGTCCGCCTTGCCGGCGGTCAGCAAGCGGGCGCCCGGTATCTCGGCGGCGGCACCAACCTCGTCGACCTGATACGCGAGACCATCGAACGTCCCACGGCGCTTGTGGACGTCACCGGCCTCTCGGACGGGATCACGGAGACCGATGGCGGCGGCCTGCTGATCGGTGCGGCGGTGCGCAACACCGCCCTTGCCGAGCATCGGCTGGTCCGCAGCCGCTATCCGATGCTGGCCCGCGCGATCCTGGCCGGCGCCTCCCCGCAGATCCGCAACATGGCGACCGTGGCGGGGAACATCCTCCAGCGCACGCGCTGCGCCTATTTCTACGATCAGGCCGGATCGCGCTGCAACAAGCGGGAGCCCGGCCAGGGCTGCGACGCCATTGACGGCTTCAACCGCATGCATGCGATCCTCGGCGCTTCGCCGTCCTGCGTCGCAACCCACCCGTCGGACATGTGCGTGGCGCTGGCGGCCCTCGACGCGACCGTCCATCTGACCGGCACCCAGGGCGAACGCCGCCTGCCCTTCGCGGATCTGCACCGGCTGCCCGGTGACGAGCCCGACCGCGACACGGTGCTGCAGCCGGGCGACCTCATCACGGCGGTGGAACTGCCGGCCCTGCCCACGGCGGCGCGCTCCGCCTACCGCAAGGTCCGCGACCGGTCGAGCTATGCCTTCGCCCTGGTTTCGGTCGCCGCGGCCCTGGCGGTGGAGAACGGGACCGTGACGGATGTGCGGCTGGCGCTCGGCGGCGTCGCGCACAAGCCCTGGCGCGCATCGAAGGCGGAACAGGCGCTGCGCGGCCAGCCCGCGACCGAGGCGGCCTTCCAGGCGGCTGCCGCCGCTGAACTCGCGGAGGCCACCCCGCTGCGGGACAACGCGTTCAAGGTCGAACTGGCGCAACGGGTCATCGTCGCCGTGCTCGGCGAGTTGGCGGAAAGCGGGCTGGCGGGAGACGGGGCATGAGCATCGTAGACAAGGGCAAGGAAGCGGCGCAGGGCATCGCGCAATCGGTGATGAAGAAGGCGGTCGAGCTGGCGCCCGGCGCCCTCCTGCCAGGCGGTCGTCCCGACCCGTTGATCCGGCGCCAGCACGGTCATATCGGCAAGCCGGTCAGCCGGGTCGACGGTCCGCTGAAGGTGCGGGGCGCCGCCCCCTTCGCGGCGGAAATCGCGCTGGACGGCATGGTCTACGCCGCACTCGCCTACAGCACCATCGCCAAGGGCCGAATCGTCACCCTCGACACCGGGGCGGCGGAGGCGGCGCCGGGCGTGGTCCTGGTGATGACCCACCGCAACGCGCCGCGCCTCAACCCGCCGCCGCGCTTCCTCAGCGGGGACAAGGCGGCGGCGGGCGACGATTCACCGGTCATGCAGGACGACCGGGTACGCTGGAACGGCGAACCCATTGCCCTGGTGCTCGCCGAAACCCAGGAGCAGGCCGACCATGCCCGCTCGCTGATCCGCGTGACCTATGCCGAGGAGCCGGCGGCGACTTCCCTGCCGACCGCCGACGGGTGCGAGGTCGGGACCTTCATGGGCGAGCCGTTGCGCGCGGTGGTCGGCGATGCCGATGCGGCCTTCGCCGCCGCTCCGCACAAGGTCGAGGCGGTCTACACCACGCCGGGCCACAATCACAACGCCCTGGAACCGCATGGCGCGACGCTGGTCTGGCGGGGCGACGAGCTGTTCATCCATGACGCCACGCAGGCGGTCGCGCACACCGCATGGTCGATGGCGCAGATCTTCGACCTGGAGGAGGCCCAGGTCCATGTCAGCTCCCCCTTCGTCGGCGGCGGCTTCGGCGCCAAGGGGCTGTGGCAGCACCAGATCCTCGCGGCGGCGGCGGCGCGGCTGGCCGGTCGCCCGGTCCGCATCGCCCTGTCGCGTGAGGGCGTGTACCGCATCGTCGGCGGCCGCAGCCCGACGGAGCAGCGGGTGGCGCTCGGCGCCGATGCCGACGGGCGCCTGACGGCGATCATCCATCGCGGCGTGACGCCGAAGACGCGCCACAGCCCGATGCCGGAGCCCTTCATCCTGCCGACCCAAAGCGCCTACGCCGCCAAGACCTTCGCGCTGGAGGTGCAGACCTGCTACCTCGACATGGTCGCCAACACCTTCATGCGCGCACCCGGCGAAGCGGTCGGCACCGTGGCATTGGAATGCGCGATGGACGAACTGGCCGAGCAGCTTGGGATGGATCCGGTCGAGCTGCGCATCCTCAACGAACCGGAAAAGGACCCGCTCTCCGGCCGGCCCTTCTCCTCCCGCAACATCGTGGCGGCGTACCGGGCCGGTGCGCAGCGCTTCGGCTGGGAACGGCGGAACCCGGTGCCGCGGTCGCGGCGGGAGGGCGACTGGCTCGTCGGCATGGGCTGCGCCACCGCGACCTACCCCTACCACCGCATGCCCGGCGGTGCGGCGCGCATCACGCTGGACGCCGCCGGACATGCCCGCATCGACGTGGCGGCGCATGAGATGGGCATGGGCACCGCGACCACCCACACGCAGGTCGCCGCCGACCGGCTCGGCCTGCCGCTGGAGGCGGTGACGGTCCGCTACGGCGATTCCTCGTTGCCCGGCGTCATCCTTGCCGGCGGGTCCCAGCAGACGGCATCGGTCGGCCTCTCCGTGATGATGGCCCACCAGGAGCTGGTCGGCGAGTTGCTGAAGCTCGCCGGCAACGACTCACCGCTGGCCGGGCTCGGTGCCGACGAGGTGGAATGCGCCGATGCCGGTCTGCGCAAGCTGGATGAGCCCGGCCGGTTCGAGAGCTACGCTTCGATCCTGGCGCGGTCGGGGCGCAGCGAACTGGTGGTGGAGGGCAGCGCGCCGATGCCGCTGGAGACGATGCACTGGTCGATGCATTCCCACGGCGCGATGTTCTGCGAGGTGCGCGTCAACGCCATCACCGGCGAGACGCGGGTCAGCCGCTTCCTCGGCTCCTTCGACTGCGGCCGGATCCTCAACCCGAAGACGGCGGCGAGCCAGTTCCGCGGCGGCATCATCATGGGGCTGGGGCTGGCCCTGATGGAGGAGACGCAGTTCGACGGGCGGAACGGCCGGATCATGAACCGCAACCTGTCCGACTATCACCTCCCCGTGCATCTGGACGTGCCGGAGATCGAGGTGATCTGGACCGACATCCCGGACCCGCATGCACCGATGGGCGCCCGCGGCATCGGCGAGATCGGCATCACCGGCACCGGAGCCGCCGTCGCCAACGCCATCCACAACGCCACCGGACGGCGGGTGCGGGAGTTTCCGATCACGCTCGACAAGCTCCTGTGATCACTCCTCCTCCAGAAACGCGCGGACCGGCGTCGGGCGAACCGGGGCTTGCGCACGCAGGCGGCCCACGTCTCCAGCATGCGCAAGCCCGCCGGAGGCGGCGATCAGGTCGGCCGCCGCAAGCTGGCAATAGCGGCCCTGGCAGCGTCCCATCCCGGCACGGCCCAAGGATTTCACCCGGTTGACCTCCGCCCCGCCATAGGCCGCCGTTTCACGCACCGCACCCGCGGTGACCCCCTCGCAGCGGCACAGGACGGCGTCATCGGGCAGGGCACGCACCTGATCGGCCGGCCAGGGGAAGGCACGGGCAATGCCGCGCGCGAAGCGTTCCAGCCGGCCGAGCCGCTTCAGGTCGGCCGCGACGTCCGGCGCCTGCAGTCCCAGATCCGACAAACAGGCTGCCGCAGCAAGGCGGCCGGCCACCTCCGCCCCGTCGGCCCCCAGCAGGCGCAGGCCGTCGCCGGCCAGATAGACGCCGTTCCCGGCACGGCCCATACGGTCGGCACGGGGCAACCACTGTGCCCAGGTTTCATCATAGTCGAACCGGCAGCCGGCGAGATCGGCAAGCTGGGTTTCCGCCTTCAGATGCCAGCCCAGCCCGACCGCGTCGCAGGCCGTCCGCTGCACCCGTCCGCCGGCATCCGTCCAGCGGATCGCCGTCACCCCCGTTTCCGTCGCCTCGATCCCCTCCATTGCGATCCCGGCATGGTAGAGCCGCCCCAGCCGCGCCCGCATCGCCAGCCCCTGCAGGGCGAAGGACGGGCGGACGGCAAGGTCGGCGAAGGCGGCGATCTGGCCGCGCATGCCGGCGGTGTCGAGGACCGCCGCGATCTCCGCCCCCGCCTTCAGCAGTTGCGTCGCCAGCAGGGTCAGCAACGGCCCCGACCCGGCCAGCACGATCCGCCGCCCCATCGCCACGCCCTGGGCCTTCAGCGCGATCTGCATCGCGCCCAGGCTGTAGACGCCGGGCGCCTGCCAGCCCGGCACGGGGGCGAGGCGGTCGGTCGCCCCGGTCGCCAGGATCAGCCGGTCATAGCCGATCCGGCGGCTTCCGCTGTCGCCCACCGCGTGCAGCGTCCCGTCGGCCAGTGCGACGACCGAATGGCGCGGCAGATGGACGATGCGCCCGGCCGCCGCCAGCCCGTCGAAGGCCGCGTGCAGCGCCACCGCCTTGCCGGCCTGCGACCCGTAGAGCGTCGTGGGCGGACGGGTGAAGCCTTCCGGCGGCCGGCGGTAGATCTGCCCGCCGGCCCGCGCGCCCTCGTCGATCACCGTCGGACGCAGCCCGGCAGCCGTCAGCGTCTCCGCCGCACGGATCCCGGCAGGACCGGCACCGACGATCACGACACCCGGTTCGGTGGGCGCGGTCATGGCCAATCCCCCCGCGTCCGGGTCAGCAGCCGCATGCCGTCGGCCAATTGCGTGGAGCAGGCGCGCAGGCGCGGCCCCTGTTCCTGCCAGATCCAGCAATCCTGGCAGGCCCCCATCAGGCAGAAGCCGGCGCGCCGCTCCGGTCCGAATTCCGCCTGCCGCAGTGACGGGGCGTTGGTGAGGATCGCCGTCAGCACCGTATCTCCCGACAGCGCCACCCGCTCCACGCCATCCAGCAGGAAGCGGACCGGCACCCGCCCAGTCTCGGCCAACCTGACCAGCCGGCCGCCAGCCGCCTCGCTCATTCCGCCGCCTCCCGGACAAGTGCCTTGGAACGGGGCATCTCGGGGAAGCGGGCATAGACCTCCTCCAGCGCGGCCTCCACCCCATCCGCCCCGGTGCGGCCGGCCATGCGATGGAAGATCTCCGTCTTGGCGAAGAAGCGCCAGTGGATCGGCAGGCCGTCCAGGGTCCGCGTCAGGAAATCATAGGCGGCCGGGGTCCATTGCCGCTCGTACCCTTCGCGCTCCGGTCCGAAATGGAAATGCCCGGTGGGTGCCGTCCGGTCGGCCCGCAGCCGTCCGGTGGCCTCCGTGTCGAGTATGCCGTCGCGGACGACGACGCCATACTCCCGCTCCGCCGCCTCCACCGAGACATAGCCGCGCGCCACGTCCCGGGCCACCCGCCATGCCTCGCGCGTGAACGGGTCGCCCCGCCCGCCGCCGCCGGCCGAGCGGATGTCCAGCACATCGCCCGGCTGCAGGACCGCGGTGTCGATGTTGCCCAGCCGCCGCTCTCCCGCCGTGCCGGGATTGACCACCATGTCGGACAGGCCCGCCGCCCGGCCGCCCAGCACGCCCCAGGGGCGGAAAAAGCCACGGTCGCGGTTGCGCGCGGTGATCCGAGTGTCGGGCGAGAAGACCCGGAAGGCCATGTGGGTGGCAAGCCCGCCGCGCCAGCGCCCGGCCCCGCCGCTGTCGGTCGCCAGCCCGTAGCGGACGAACTCCACCGGGGTTTCCATCTCGGTGATCTCGATCGGCGTGTTCTTCAGATAGGCCGCGTCCGCCCCCGATCCGTTGGTGCCGTCGCGGTGCGGCATGCCGCCGCCGCCGCCGACCACCGGGTTGACCGCCGCGATGATGCGGTTGCCCGTCCGCTCGTCGGTGGTCATCACGTTGACGATGCAGTTGTTGCCGGCCGGCGCCGCCGGAAGACGTTCCGGCACCGCCTGTGAGAAGGCGCCGAAGATGACCGAGCGCAGCCGCGCGCAGGTCAGCGACCGCATCCCCACCGCCGCCGGGAAGGTCGGGTTCAGCACCGACCCTTCCGGCGCGATGCAGGTGAAGGGCCGGGTCAGGCCGGTGTTCAGCAGAATTTTCGGGTTGAGGGTGTAGAGGACGTAATAGACGCCGACCAGCAGGATGGTGTGCCGGGGATCGCCGCCCGACGGCACGTTGAGCGAGGATGCCAGCTGCGGGTCCGACCCGGTGAAGTCCAGGATCGCCTCGTCGCCCCGGATCGTCAGGGTCAGCTTCAGGCGGCAGGGGTTGGCCTCGACCGAATCCTCGTCGGCGTAGTCGGCGAACACCCACTGCCCGTCGGGCATGGCGCGCAGGATGTCGCGCGCCTGCGCCTCGGCATGGTCCAGCAGCGCGTCGACGCCGTCGAGGAAGGCAGCCTTGCCGAACTTCTCGACCATGGCGAGGATCTTGCGCTCCCCGGTGTTGAGCGCACCGACCAGCGCCTTGATGTCGCCGATGTTCAGGTCGGGCTTGCGGACGTTGGTGGTCATGATCCGCAGGATCTGCTCGTCGAACACCCCTTCGCGGACCAGCTTCATCGGCGGGAAGCGGATGCCCTCCTGATGAATCTCCGTCAGCGCCCGCGACAGCGAGGCCGGGACCGCGCCGCCCATGTCGGTGTTGTGGATGTGCCCGCCGGTCCAGGCGATGATCTCGCCATCGTAGAAGACCGGCTTCCACAGGTGGGTGTCGGGGGCGTGGGTCGCCACGAAGCCGGAATAGGGATCGTTGGTGAAGGCGACGTCGCCCGGCCGGTAATCCTCGACCATGTCGATGGCGCGACCATAGGTCAGGCCCGGATACCAGGTCGCCCCCAGCTCCATCGGCACGCCGAAGGTCTCGCCCCGGCGGTTCAGCAGCATGACAGTGAAATCCTCCGTCTCCTTGACGAAGGCGGAATGGGCGGTGCGCTGGAGCGTGTGGGCCATGTTCTCGGCCGCCGAGCGCGCGTGGTTCGCCAGAACCTGAAGCTTCATCCGATCGAACACAGGCGTCACTCCGCAAAGGTCAGGTGGAGGTTGAGGTGCGCGTCCACGCGGGCTTCGGTCCCGGCCGGAATGGCGAAGGTGGTGTCCTCTTGCGCTACGATGGCCGGCCCCTGGAAGAGCGCCCCTGCCGGCAAATCCGCACGGCGGTACAGCCCGACCGGAGTCACGGCGCCACCAGTGAAGACCGGGACGGTCCGCTCCGCCGACGCGGCGCGCGGCTCGTCCTCCGCGGTGGGGAAATGAAGCGTCGGGCCGTTGCCGATGGCCGACAGGCGCAGATTGACGATCTCGATCCGCCCATCCGGGTCGTGGAAGTCGTAGAGACGCGCGTGCGCCGCGTGGAAGGCGGCGGCGATGGCGCCGGGATCGTCGGCATCCATCCAAGACGGCTGCAACGGCGTCTCGATCTCATAGCTCTGGCCGGAATAGCGCATGTCAGCGACGATCATCAGCTCGACCGCCCCGGAATGGCCCTGGGCGGCAAGCCAGTCGCGCCCTTCCCCACCCATCGCGGTCAATGCCTCCCTCAGCGTCGGCATCAGCCCGGGGGACAACTCCGCGAAGAGAGTGCGGACGAAATCGCCCCGCAGGTCGGCGACCAGCCCACCCAGCGCCGACACCACGCCCGGCCAGCGCGGCGCCACCACGCGCGGCATCCCCAATTCGCGCGCCAGGAACACCCCCAGCATCGGCCCGCCGCCGCCGAAGGGCATCAGCGCGAAGTCCCGCACATCGACGCCGGCCCGCGCCGCCATCTTCTCGACCTCCGCGAACATCTCCGACACGGCGACGTCGAGGATGGCCTGGGCGGTGGCCTCCACCGAACGGCACAGTTGGTCGGCCAGCCGCTTCACGGCGGCGCGGGCAAGCGCAGCGTCCATCCGCAGCTGCCCATAGGCCATCTGGCTGTGACCGAGCCAGCCGCACACCACCATGGCATCAGTCACCGTCGCCCATTCGCCACCGCGGCCATAGCAGGCCGGACCCGGCGTCGATCCGGCGGAGTCCGGACCGACGCGCAGCACCCCCTGCCCGTCGACGCTGGCGATCGACCCGCCGCCGATGCCGATGGAGCTGACCGACACCGACGGGATGTGCAGCGGAAATTCGCCGATCATCTCGCCGGTGCCGAACTGGGCCTCACCGTCGATGATGAGCGCGAAATCGGCCGAGGTCCCGCCGATGTCGAGCGTCAGGATGCGCGGCTCCCCCGCCTGCCGGGCCAGCCACGCGGCGCCGTTTACGCCGGAGGCGGCGCCGGACAGCAGCATGTGGACGCAGGCGCGCTTGCCCTCCGCCGCGTTCATCACGCCGCCGTTTGATTTGGTCAGCAGCGGACGGGCGGGCACCCCGCGTCCGGCCAGCCGCTCCTCCAAAGCCGACAGGTAGCCGGAGATGCGGGGATGGACATAGGCGTTCAGGATCGCGGTCGTCGTCCGTTCATACTCGCGGATCACCGGCCAGACCTCGGCGGAGGTGAAGACGAACAGCTCCGGGGCAAGCCGGGCGATCTCCTCCTTCACCGCGATCTCGTGGCCGCCGTCGCGCCAGGAATGGAGGAAGGAGACGACGACGCCCAGCGCCCCCTTGGCCTTGAGGGCGGCGACGGCGTCGGCGACGGCGGCCATGTCGGGGGCCTGCCGCTCGGTCCCGTCGGACCGCAGGCGGGCCGGAATGCCGAAGATCATGTCGCGGGCGACCAGCTGGTCGGGACGCGAGCAGAACAGCGAATAGGTGTCCGGCATGCGCAGCCGGGCGAGTTCGATCACATCCTCGAACCTCGCATTGGTCAGCAGCGCCAGCGGCGCGCCCTTGCGCTGGATCACAGTGTTCATGCCCACCGTCGTGCCGTGCACGAAGCGGGTGACGGCGCGCGGGTCCATCCCTTCGCGCTCAGCGAGCAGGGTCAGTCCGGTCATCAGCTCCGCGCCGGGATCGTCCGGTGTCGTCAGCACCTTCAGCGATGCCACCCGGCCCGACCGGGTGTCCAGCGCGCAGAAATCGATGAAAGTCCCGCCGATATCGACGCCGACCTTCCAATCGGCCTCACCCATGCCCCCGTCCATCGTCGCTTCCCTCTGCAAGTCAGCTTGTGTCTGATCCGGGCAAAAAGCTGACATGGCGGGCCGAGGGCGGTCTAAGACCCAATGAAAGCAGAGGCATAAGGCGGACTTATGCCCCAAATTCGGTTAGTTTCCAGCAAAATCAATGCGTTGGATGGATTGCCATATACCAAATTGCGCGAAAGCAAGCGATGACATATCATACACTTGCGAGGCGATATCGAATGCCCGGGTGGCGAGAATGGACAGAAGCGCCGTCATCGCTTGCCCCATCAAATTTTTCCGAGAGATTTGTTTCGACGGCGCGGCCAGCGGGAGGCAAGCCGAGGCCCTGCCCGCAATTTTTCAAATTTCCTGCGCCTAGAAATTTGGGAAGAATTTAGGAAAGCGGTCCAAATGGTCCGCCTTCTCCGCTTCGTCGGCGACTGCATCTGCTCCATAATCGGGATGCGGACGGGGTGGCAAACCGCCACCACCGCCGCTTCACAGAAGGAAGGCAAGAGGATGAAAGAGTTCCTCTCTTGCCTGATCCTGGTGTTGGAGATCATCAAGCGGTTGCTTGACCTCCTACACTGAGACCGGGCGGGCGTGCCGGGGGTCGCATCCTCGGCACGCCTTCCCCGAAAATAGTCCTCGGAGGACTATTTATCAAAGCGATTCGCTGCATGCAGCGCCCTGGTCAGGTCGGGCCGATGTTCGCGCGAAGCCAGCCGGCCAAGTCAGCCTCGCTCAAAGCCCCTTCGGCCAGGGCTAGAAAGGTGACGACGCACGAGGCGTCGTCGGCCAGCAGCGCATAGCCGTTCAGGTCAAGAAAAAGCTCGGCGACGACTAGGGCCGTGCGCTTATTGCCATCCACGAACGGATGATTGCGGGCGATGCCGTATGCGTATGACGCCGCCAAGTCGGCAGCGTCAGGCCCCCCGTAGGCCGCCGCATTTTGCGGCCTCGCCAGGGCCGACTCCAGCAGCCCCGCATCCCGGATCCCCGATGGGCCTCCATGCTCCGCAAGCTGCTCGTCGTGAATGGCTTTCACCACATGAGCAGATACCCATACCCACGGCATGACATCACCTCGCCAGCTCCCGAAGCGCATTCCTGCGCTTCTTGGTGATACGGCGGGCGGCGGCCATCTGCTGTTCGAAGTCCGGATCGTATGGGGTGATTCTGTACCCGTCCGGCGTCTCCGTCAGATAGACGACGTCGCCCTTCTCAACATTCAGCTTCGACAGGGTCTCCTTCGGCAGGACGAGACCCACTGAGTTCCCGATAGACGTGAGTTTGAGCGCAACCATAGAAACCCCCTCGGGCTTTCCATTCATCACAAAGACCATGCGGCCTTCCCTGAGAAGGCCAGAGTTATAACCACCGTTATAACTTACTCGGCGATCCGCCGCATGTCAACGCCCCTCCCCTACCGCGCGCGATGGTGGTAGATCTGTGCCGCTCTGGCGTGGGGGGGGGGATAGAGTGGGCAGCTTCAGCATCTGGCATTCAATCATTGTTCTGTTAATTTTCGCGCTGTTCTCAATGATCTGGGTGGTTCCCTTTTGGCGCCTTTTTCGCCGAACGGGCATTCCACCCATGCTCTCGATCTTGGCGGCGATCCCTTTCGTGGCGGTTATCTATCTGTGGGTGGTCGCATTCAAGAAATGGCCTTCCGATGCATAACCCTCCCTAATTCCCATACTTCTCCTTCTCCAAATCCTTGGTCTCGGCCGCCAGCTTGTTCCGCTCGTCGTACAGGGCGTCCAACTGGACGCGCTTTTCATGGGCACTCAGGCTCGTATCGCCCAGCACGTCCATGATCTCCTTGCGGATGTTGCCGAGTTGCTTGGCGGTCGACGAGAAGCCGGCGGCGACCTGATCGTGCCCGTTCTTGCCGACGCCACCGAAGGCCCAGGAATTCTTGTCGCGCAACCGCCCCGTAGCCCGCGTTGGTGACGGCGCCGCTGATCACGTTGGACAGCGTGCTGCCCATGCCCAGGCTATCGGTAACGCTCTTGACCGCGTCACGCTGGAAGATTTCCGCGCCATCCATGCTGCGGCGCTTGAGCACCATCCCGCTTGGCTGGCGCGGGCGATGGAGTTGGCGCTGGTGACCGGGCAGCGGCGGGAGGATATCCGCCGGATCGGGCCGCGGGATATCCGCGATGGACGGCTTTGGATCGTCCAGGGCAAGACCGGCGCCAAAATCTGCATCCCGCTGGCGTTGCGGCTGGAGGTCGTCGGCTGGTCGCTGGGTGATGTGATCGCTCGGTGTGACGACGGGCTGCCAAGCGAGACCTTCGTCCATCACGCCGCCGCCCGCAACGGCACGAAGGCCGGCGCCGCAGTTTGGCTGAACACCATCTCCAGCGCTTTCGCCGCCGCGCGGGACCGAGCCGGCATCATCGGAGCGGCGGGAAAGACGCCGCCGACTTTCCATGAACTGCGGTCCCTGGCTGCCCGCCTGTATGCTCAGCAGGGCACCGATGCGCAGGCGCTGCTGGGTCACAAGTCGCCTGAGATGACGGCGGTCTATCGGGATGCGCGCGGCGCCGAATGGGTGGAGGTCGGGGCCTGAACGAGGCGCGGCTGTCGAATGGATTTCGGGAAAATTGCGAATTGCCCCGGTACGCAGTTGATTTTCCAACGCTTTTCCGCGGCGAACATAAGGCGGACTTATGCCTGCGGGCTTCTGATGGCCCGATCCATAGCCCGGCCTTATGGGACCATGCCCAACCCGTCTTTGACCCGCCCGTCCGTCCTGGGCAGCCTGCCCGATGGGGCGGAGCCGCGTCCGCCCGCATGTGGGAGAGGTCGATGAAGGTTATCGTGCTGGGCGGCGGGTTGATGGGATCGGCCGCCGCCTTTTTCCTGGCCCGGCGCGGCATGAGCGTCACTCTGCTGGAACGCAACCGCGTCGGCTCGGGCGCCACGGTGGCGTCCTTCGGCAATATCCGCCGCAGCGGGCGCTATCTGCCGCAGCTGCCGCTCGCCCACCGCTCGCGGGCGCTGTGGGGCGAGGCGGAGCGGCTGCTGGGCCGGGATGTGGAGTTCCGCGCCACCGGCCACCTGCGGCTGGTGTTCGACGAGTATGGGCTGGCCGACATGCGCCGCTACGTCGCCAACGCGCGGCCCTGGGGATTGGAGCTTGAGGAGTTGACGCCGCCGGAAATCCGCCGCCGTTTCCCGGGGCTGGGGCCGGGCGCCATCGCCGCGTCCTTCTCTCCCCAGGATGGCAGCGGCAATCCGCGCCTGATCGCCCCCGCCTTCGCCGATGCCGCCCGCCGCCTGGGCGCCGAGATCGTCGAGGATTGCGGACCGGTGGAGGTGTCGGCGACCGGTTCAGGATTCGAGGCGGTGACGCAGCGGGGCCGCTTCACCGCCGACTGCCTGCTGAACACTGCCGGCGCCTGGGGGGCACGCGTCGCCGCCGGCTTCGGCGAGCCTGTGCCGATGTCGGCGTACGGGCCGCAGATGGGCGTCACGGAACCTCTGCCGCACAGGATCCTGCCGGTGGTGGGCATGTGGTCGCGCGCGGGCGGGGACGGCTATCTGCGTCAGGTGGAGCGCGGCAACATCGTCTTCGGCGGCGCGGCGGAGCGTGTGGCGGTTCCGCTCGACCCCGGTCACGCCAGGGCGGACCCGGCGCGGCTGCCCGGCCAATTGCGGGGGCTGGTCCGGCTGCTGCCGGCCATCGCCGACGTCACGGTGATCCGCACCTGGTCGGGCTGCGAGGGCTATGTCGCCGACAAGCTGCCGGTGATGGGACCGTCGGCGACGACTCCGGGACTGTTCCACGCCTTCGGCTTCAGCGGCCACGGCTTCCAGCTCGGCCCCGGCGTCGGCGACGTGATGGCGGAGATCATCGCCACCGGGCGCACCGGCACGCCGCTGCATGATTTCCGCATCGACCGCTTCCAGACCGCCGGCCAGCCGGTCGGCCTGGAAGCGGGACTGTCCTGACCGAGCCGCCGCGGCCCGCTAATTTGCGGGTCGCAGCGCTTCGGACCGGGCGCCGAACCTGCCGGCCAGAGGCACAACCAGCGCCGAGGCGGCGATGACGAAGGCGCCGGCAAGGCTGACCGGAGACGGCAGCAGGCCGAAGATCAGCGCGTCGAGCATCAGCGCCCACAGCATCGCCGTGTAGTCGAACGGCGCCTGGGTGGAGACCGGCGCGCGGGCCATCGCCTCGGTCATGGTGATGTGCGCCAGCCCGCCGGAAATGCCTGCGCCGACGAGGTAAGCGAAGGAAAGGCCCGTCGGGGTGATCCAGCCGAACGGCCAGCTTGCCAGACCGCCGAGCGCACAGAGGAGGGCGAAATAGAAGGCGATGGTGCCCGGCGCCTCGGTCGCGGTCAGCGTCTTGATCTGGACCCGCCCGGCAGCGGTCGCGACGGCCATGGCCAGCCCGGCCGCCACCCCGATGATGGTGTCATGGTCCAGCCTCGGCCCGTCGAAGGCGGGGGCGAGCATCAGGACCACCCCGGCGAAGCCGGCCAGCGCCGCACCGATGGCGACGGGGCCCGGCCGTTCCCGCAGGAATAGCATGGCGGCCGGCACCGCAAGCAGCGGAGCCAGAAATCCCAGCGCGGTCGCCAGCGCCAGCGGCAGATAGGCCAGCGAAATGAAGGACAGCACCATCGCCGCGCCGCCATACAGGTTGCGCTTCATATGTCCGACCGGCTGCCGCGTCTTCAGGGCCGAGGGGAATTGCCGGCGCCACATCAGATAGGCGATGATCGGCGGCAGGGCGAAGGCGCTGCGGTAGAAGACGATTTGTCCGATCGGCGCCTCGACGGTGGCCAGCCGGACGAACAGCGACATCACCACGAACAGCCCGGCCGACACCAGCCGAAGCAGCACCCCGCCACGGTTGTCGGAGGGGGAGGGAGGAGGAGTTGGTTCGGGGACGGGTTCGGGGACGGGTTCGGCGTGAGAGCCGGCGGAGGGGTCCGGCGTCTGTCCCGGCATGATCGGCGAATCCTTGTTCGTGAAGCCGACTTTTCAAGAAGCCGGTGGCGGCTCAACCCAGGGCCTGGGTGGCGAGTGCGAAGGTGATGGGGCGGTCCGGTCCGCGTGTCGCCGGATCGGTCAGCGGCGCCCCCAGGGACATGGTCAGGACCGTGTCCTTGATCCGCATGCCCGACCGGGCGACGAACAACGGGAAGATTCCTTCGTCCAGATGGGTGTCCAGACGCAGGAAACGGCCGTCATGCTCGTCCACATGGGGCCGGACCACGGCGACGGCGTCCTCGTCCAGCCCGGCGACCACCGGACCGACGACATGGCCGCGGCCGAAGGGACGGCAGAGGGCGAAAGCGACCAGTGTGCCGTCCCGCTCCAGCCCATAGCCGACCGATTGCTCGAACAGCCGCGCGATCAGCCCGGCGCGCGAGGTTCCGAAGGCGCGCTCGTCCAGTGCCGTCACCGCCGCCAGATCCGCCGCCGCCAGCCGCCGCACCGGTTCCGCGGAGGGGGGCTGGTCGCTGCGACGCGCCTCGCCCTGGCACTGGAACACGGTCCGGTGGCCGATGAAGCCGAGAGAGCGGTAGAGCGCCAGCGCCGCACGGGTGGCGTTGAGCCGGTAGCTCCGCCCCGCCGTCGCCGACAGCACCCGCTTCATCAGCCATTCGCCGACGCCCAGCGATTGCAGCCGGGGCGAGGTGATGACCATGCCGATGGTCGCGAATTCGTCGCCGTGGGGAAACCACATCGCCGACGCCAGGACGCGATCGATCTCGTCCAGCGCGACGAAACCGTGGCCGACCTCGCGCGCGAACTGCCAATCCTCCGCACGATGCGGCCAGCCGACCGAAATCGACAGCGCCTGCAAGCGTTCCAGGTCGATGTCGGCGACGTCGGCCATCCGCACGTCGAAGGCGTCGACCGTCAGGGAGGGCGGTAACGCACCGTCCCCCGCTCCATCCGCATGCCCGCGTTCGCTCAAAGCTGCCTCCTCCCCGGAGTTTCTATTGCGTGAGGCGGTGCCCCTAAGGGTCAACCGAAATGCCTGAGCCACCAACCGCTCCCCGAGATTACCGGGGCAACCACCGCACAAATCACCGCAAAGCGTCGGGCCGGCACAACAATCATCCAAATCGCCCGTGCATTCAGCATGGAATGGAGCGGGCACCGGCTAAGATCGTGAGGGCCGCAGCCGCCAGGGCCGCCGCCCCTTTCCACACAAATCGAAACCGCAACGACCGCCTGTACCCGCAGCAAAGGGCACGGCATGGGACAAGGTGAGGCCGTCATGACCGTGATCGACATCCTGAAGGATCTGATCGCCTTTCCCTCCGTGGTCGGAACCCCCAACCGCGACATCGTCGACGGGATTCGCGGCATTCTGGAGGCTGCGGGGGCGCGCGTCCGGGTGCTGCCGGGACCGGAGGGCGACCGGTTCAACCTGTTCGCCACCATCGGTCCGGCGATGGTTCCGGGCTATGTCCTGTCCGGTCACATGGACGTGGTGCCGGCCACCGAACCCGAATGGAGCGGCGATCCGTTCCGGCTGCGTATCGACGGCAACCGGCTTTACGGACGCGGCACCTCGGACATGAAGGGCTTCATCGCCGCGGCGCTGGCGGCCCTGCCGGCCCTGACCGCCGCCCCGCTCGCCCGGCCGATCCATCTGGCCTTCACCTATGACGAGGAGGCAGGCTGCCAGGGCGCGCCGCATCTTCTGCCGCATCTGCCCACCCTGTGCGCCCCGCCGCTGGGCGTCATCGTAGGGGAACCGAGCGGCCTGCGCGCCGTCCGCGCCCACAAGGGCAAGGCGGCGGCCCGGCTGACCGTGCGCGGACGCTCCGGCCATTCCTCCCGCCCCGACCGGGGCCTGAACGCCATCCACGCCATGGCCGACGCGCTGACCGCCGCCGTCGCCCAGGCCGACCGCCTGACGCAGGGGCCGTGGGATTCGGCCTTCGAGCCGCCCTATTCCTCGCTTCAGGTCGGCACCATCCAGGGCGGGCTTGCGGTGAACGTCATCCCCGACGCCTGCACCGCCGAGTTCGAAGCCCGTGCCATCGCCGGGATCGATCCCGCAACCCTGCTGGAGCCGGTGCGCGAGGCGGCGTTGCGGCTGGAGGAGCGCGGCTTCGCCGTGGACTGGTCGCAGACCGGCGCCTATCCCGCCCTGTTTCTCGCCGCCCGCACGCCGCTGGCCCGCCTGCTGGAGGAGTTGACCGGACAGGAACCGCTGGCCGCCGTCAGCTATGGCACGGAAGCCGGACTGTACCAGTCCGCCGGAATGGACGCGATCATCTGCGGCCCCGGCGACATCGCGCGGGCGCACCGCCCCAACGAATACATCCTCGTCGAGGAACTGAATGCCTGTCAGTCGATGATCGAGGCGCTGGGCCGGCGCTGCCGCCTCTGAAGCGCCGATGCGCATCGCCAAAGGGACGCCCCCAAGGAACACCCCCAGGGAACATCCATGACCTTCCTGTTCAATTCGGACGCCGTGCGCGGCGCTGTCTTCGCCAAGGCCTTCGCCGGCGAGCTGCCCGACCTGCCCTTTTCGATGGATCCGGCCACCGTCGATCCCGATGCGGTCCGCTACCTGATCACCTGGACCATCCCGCAGGACCTCGCCCGCTACCGCAATCTGGAGATGGTTTTTTCCATCGGGGCCGGGGTCGACCAGTTCACCATGACCGCCCTGCCCGATCATGTGAAGGTCGTGCGCATGGTGGAGGACGGCATCGTCCGCATGATGCAGGAATACGCCACTCTGGCGGTGCTGACCCTGCATCGCCAGATGCCGGCCTATCGCACCCAGCAGGCGGACCACGTCTGGCGGCCCCTGCATCAGCCGCAAGCGGCAGAGCGGCGGGTCGGCGTGCTGGGGCTGGGCGTGCTGGGTCAGGCGGTGCTGGACCGGCTGAAGCCCTTCGGCTTTCCGCTGTCGGGCTGGAGCCGCTCGCCCCGCCGGCTTGACGACGTGACCTGTTACCATGGCGCGGACGGCCTCGACGCGATGCTGGCCGAAACCGACATCCTGATCGTCCTGCTGCCGCTGACCCACGACACCCGCGGCTTCCTCGACGCACGGCTGCTCGCCAAGCTGCCCAAGGGGGCCGCACTGGTCCATACCGGGCGCGGTCCGCAGTTGGACCACGCCGCCCTGCTGGATGCGCTCGATACGGGCCACCTGTCCGCCGCGATGGTCGATGTGACCGACCCGGAGCCGCTGCCGCCCGATCATCCCTTCTGGGCTCACCCGAAGATCGTGCTGACCCCGCATGTCGCCAGCATCACCCAGCCGGACAGCGCCGCGCGGGCCGTCATCACCAACCTCCGCCGGCATTTCGCCGGACAGGACCCGGTCGGGCTCATCGACCGGAGGCGCGGATACTGACGCCGCGCCCGACCTCTTCCCCCGCGGTGCAGCCGCTCGAAACAAGGAATCCCCCCATGGCTCTGCTCAAGACCATCGATCCCGCCCCGACCTTCGCCCCGCGCGAGTCCACTCCGATGCCGGAACGGCTGATCGCCGGGGCGCCCGCCTTCAAGACCTGGGCGCAGGACGCCGCCAAGGACGACACCGTCAAGACCGGGGTCTGGGAGGCCACGCCGGGCGAAACCCGCTCGATCAAGGGCGAGACCTTCGAGTTCTGCCACATCCTGGCCGGCGTCATCGAGATCACGCCGGACGGCGGCGAGCCGGTGGTCTACCGGGCGGGCGACAGCTTCGTCATGAAGCCGGGCTTCACCGGCGTGTGGAAGACCATCGAGACGGCCCGCAAGATCTACCTCACCGTCAGCTGAGGGTGCGTCATGAGCCTGTCCTTCGATCCGGACCGCCTGCCGCTGCCCATCGGCCACTTCATCGGCGACCGCCTGATCACAGCGAGGGGTGAGATGGGCGAAGGACTGCCCATGCATCGCCCGTCGGACGGCCGGGCCTATGCCGACTGCCCGGTGGCCTCGTCAGACCTCGTCGACGAGGCGGTCGCCACCGCCCACGCCGCTCTGAAATCCAGCAACTGGGGCGGCGTGCGCCCGCGGGAGCGCACCGCCGTGCTGCAGCGCTGGGCCGCGCTGATCGAGGAGGAGGCGGAAACCCTGGCGAAGGTGGAGGCGCTGTCCTCCACCCGCCCGGTCGGCCAGCTGGTCGCCGGCGATGTCGCGGTGACCGCCGAGCAGATCCGCTTCTTCGCAGAGTTCGCCGACAAGGAGGGCGGCGACCTCGCCCCCACCGACGACGGCAGCCTCGGCATGGTGATGACGGAGCCCTACGGCGTCGTCGGCGCCATCACGCCGTGGAACTTCCCGCTGTCGATGGCGGGCTGGAAGCTCGGCCCGGCGCTGGCCGCCGGCAACGCGGTGGTGCTGAAGCCGTCGGAGATGACGCCCTTTTCCACTGTCCTGCTGGCGCAGCTGGCGGTGAAGGCGGGGCTGCCCGCCGGTCTCATCAACATCGTCCAGGGCGACGGCCCGACCACCGGCGCCGCCATCACCCGCCATCCCGGCATCGCCAAGGTCAGCTTCACCGGTTCGACGGCGGCCGGATCGGCGATCATGGCCGACATCGCCCGCAGCGGCGTAAAGCCGATGACGCTGGAGCTGGGCGGCAAGAGCCCGCAAATCGTCTTCGCCGACGCCGACCTGGAGAAGGCCGCCGCCGCCATCGCCACCAGCGTGCTGTCCAACGCCGGACAGGCCTGCGTCGCCGGCTCGCGCCTGTTGGTTGAAAGATCGGTGGCCGAACCCTTGATCGAGATGATCCTGAGCCACATGCGCGCCGTTCGCCCCGGCCCGACCTGGGACGAGAAGACGCGCTATTCCCCCATCATCTCCGAACGGCAGCGCGCCCGCATCCATTCCATCGTCTCGGCATCGCTGACCGGGCCGGCGGAGTGCCTGACCGGCGGGGGGCCGATGGAGGGCGAGGGGTATTTCTACGCGCCGACACTGATTGCCGGGGTCGATCAACGCTCCCCCGCCGTGGCGGAGGAGATCTTCGGCCCGGTCCTGACCGTGCAGAGCTTCGACGGCGAGGAGGAGGCGATGGCACTGGCCGACCATCCGACCTACGGGCTTGCCGCCGGCCTCTACACCCGCGACCTGTCGCGCGCAATCCGCCTGACCCGGCGGCTGCAAGCCGGGACGGTGTGGGTCAACCGCTATGGCCGCTCGCGCGATCACATCCTGCCGACCGGCGGCTACAAGCGCTCCGGCATCGGCAAGGATCTGGGGCGCGAGGCCTATCTCGCCAACCGCCGCAGCAAAAGCGTGCTGATCGGGCTGTAACCCGATGAAAGCCGGTACGAACCGATAGGGGACGTTCGATGAAAACCCACAACATTGCGATCATCAAGGGCGACGGCATCGGGCATCCCGTGATCGACGCCGCCTGGGAGGTCCTGCAGGCCGCGGCGAAGCAGTCCGGTTTCGCGCTGAGGGGCACCGAAATGCCCTGGTCCTGCGCGCACTACAAGGAAACCGGCGTCATGATGCCCGCCGACGGCATCGACACGCTGCGCAAGTACGACGCCATCCTGCTGGGTGCCGTCGGCTGGCCGGCGGAGGTGCCGGACGCGGTGTCGCTGCACGGTCTTCTGCTGCCCATCCGCAAGGCGTTCGACCAGTATGCCAACGTCCGCCCGCACCGGCTGCTGCCAGGGGTGGAAGGACCGCTGCGGCGCGGCGGCTTCGACATCCTGTGCATCCGCGAGAACACCGAGGGCGAATATGCCGGCGCCGGCGGGCGCATCCATCAGGGAACGGCGCAGGAGGTGGCGGTGGAGACCGGCATCTTCACCCGCATGGGGGTGGAGCGCATCCTGCGCTTCGCCTTCGCCCAGGCCCGCGCCCGGCGCGGCAAGCTTGCCTCCGTCACCAAGTCGAACGCGCAGAAATATTCGATGGTGTTCTGGGACGAGATCACCCGACAGCTCGCCGCCGAACACCCGGATGTCGAGGTAACGAGCTATCACGTCGACGCCATGGCGGCGCGCATGGTGACGGCGCCGGAAAGCCTGGACGTCGTCGTCGCCTCCAACCTGTTCGGCGACATCCTGACCGACCTGGGCGCCGCGATCCAGGGCGGGCTGGGCTTCGCCGCATCGGCCAACCTCAATCCCGACCGCAAGGCGCCGTCGATGTTCGAGCCGGTCCATGGCTCGGCCCCCGACATCGCCCATCTCGGCATCGCCAATCCCATCGCCGCCATCTGGTCCGGTGCGATGATGCTGGAGCATCTGGGGGAGAAGGCCGCCGCCGACCGTGTGATGGCGGCGCTGGGCGACGCCACCGGCCGCGGCATCGGCACGGTTCCCGGCAAGGACAGGACGGATGCGATCACCGCCGCCGTGCTGTCGGCGCTGTCGTGATGCCTGTCGCCTTGAATTCACCCGAAGCGGAAAACACACAACCATGACCCATCACCTGACGGATTCCTCCCTGTTCCGCGAACGGGGGCTGATCGGCGGGCGCTGGTGCGACGGGTCGGCCGGCCGGACCATCGACGTCCGGAATCCGGCGACCGGCCACGCCCTCGGCAGCGTTCCCGACATGGACGGCACCGACGCCCGCGACGCCATCGCCGCCGCGGCCGAGGCCTACCCCGCCTGGAAGCGGCGCACCCACGCCGACCGCGCCGCCCTGCTGGAGCGCTGGCATGCGCTGATGATCGAAAATTTGGAGGATCTGGCCCGCATCCTGACGCTGGAGCAGGGCAAGCCTCTGGACGAGGCGCGCGGCGAGATCCGCTATGGCGCCTCCTTCGTCAAATGGTTCGCCGAGGAGGCGCGGCGGATCGGCGGCACCACCATCCCCTCCCCCACCCCCGACCGCCGCATCGTCGTTCTGAAGGAGCCGATCGGCGTCTGCGGCATCATCACGCCGTGGAACTTCCCCAACGCCATGATCACCCGCAAGGTGGCCCCGGCGCTGGCCGCCGGCTGCACCGTGGTCATCAAGCCATCGGACTTCACTCCATATTCGGCGCTGGCGCTGGGCGTGCTGGCCGAACGGGCCGGCATCCCGGCCGGCGTGATCAACATCCTGACCGGCCGGCCGGAGGCCATCGGCGAGGAGCTTCTGGCGAACGAGACCGTCCGCAAGATCTCCTTCACCGGCTCCACCCGTGTGGGATCGCTGCTGATGCGCGGGGCCGCCGACGGCATCAAGCGGCTCAGCCTGGAGCTGGGCGGCAACGCGCCCTTCATCGTGTTCGACGACGCCGATCTCGATCAGGCGGTGGAGGGTGTCATCCTCTCCAAATTCCGCAACGGCGGGCAGACCTGCGTCTGCGCCAACCGCATTTTGGTGCAGGCGAACGTCTATGAGGCCTTCCGCGACCGGCTGGTCGCCCGCGTCAACGCCATGCGGGTGGGATCGGGGCTGGAACCGGGGGTCGCCATCGGCCCGATGATCAACGCCGCCGCCGTCGACAAGATAGAGCGCCATGTCGCCGACGCGGTGTCCAAGGGAGCGAGCATCGCGTCTGCCGCCACCGTGACGGTGGCGGGTCCGCAGTTCGTCGCCCCGGTGGTGTTGACCGATGCCACCACCGACATGCTGCTCGCCCATGAGGAGACCTTCGGCCCGGTGGCGCCGCTGTTCCGCTTCGAGACGGAGGAGGAGGCCATCGCGCTCGCCAACGCCACGCCCTTCGGGCTGGCCGCCTATTTCTACACGCAGAACCTTGCGCGGTCCTGGCGTGTGGGGGAAGCGCTGGAGGCCGGCATGGTCGGGCTCAACACCGGCATGATTTCCACCGAGGTCGCCCCCTTCGGCGGCGTCAAGCAGTCCGGCCTGGGCCGCGAAGGGGCGCAGGTGGGGATCGAGGAGTATCTGGAGCTGAAGACCTTCCACATCGGCGGGTTGGGGTGACGCCAAAGGGCAGCGAAAAGCCCGGCGGGAGCGATGCGCTCCCGCCGGGCTTTTTGTTTTCCGACCGTCACTGAATCCGGTCAAGCGCCTTGTAGTACAGCCCGACCAGCGGCAGGAACCAGGGCTTGCCGAAATGGCCGGGGACGGCGGGCCAGGACAGCCCCTTCAGCGGGTTCTTGTCCTCCCGCCCCAGGATCGCGTCGGCCATGGTCATGCCGAGATGGGTGGACAGCTGCGCCCCGTGGCCGGAATAGCCCATGGCGTACCACAGGCCGTCCAGGTAGCCGGCGCGCGGGTAGCGGTCGCTGGTCATGTCCACCAGCCCACCCCAGCAGTAATCGATGTCGATGCCGGCGATCTGCGGGAAGACCCGTGCGAGGCTTGCCCGCAGGATTTCCCCGCTCTTGGCATCGGATTGCTGGTCGGAAGTGGCCGAGAAGCGCGCCCGGCCGCCGAAGATCAGCCGCCGGTCCGGCGACAGGCGGAAGTAGTTGCCGATGTTCATCGACGTAACGTAGGTGCGGTTGCCCGGCACCACCGACGCGATCTCATCGTCGCTCAGCGGCCGGGTGGCGATGATGAAGCTGCCGACGGAGATGATGCGGCGGCGGAAATGGCTGAAATTCGGCGTGGTGTAGGCGCCGGTGGCGACCAGCACCTCCTTGGCGCTGACCGTGCCGCGCGGGGTGGACAGCGTGTGGCGGTCGCCCGAGCGGGTGATGGCGCCGACCGGGGCGTTTTCGACCAGCACCGCGCCGTGCCGCTTGGCCGCATCCGCCAGCCCGATGACGAAGCGGCCCATATGCATCATCGCGCTCTTGCGCGACAGCATCGCGCCGTGGAACGGCGAGCCGACCTCCCCCTTCAGGTCTTCGGCGGTCAGCAGCGCGGTGTCGGGATCGACCTCGCGGTGCACCACCTCGAAGTTGCGGGCGATGGCGTCGAAATGGGCGGGCTTGGAGGCCAGCTTCAGCTTGCCGGCGCGGCGGAAATCGCAGTCGATCCCCTCTTCGGCGATCACCGCCTCCAGCGTGTCGATGGACTGGTCGAAGGCGCGGTAGAGGGCGATGGCGCGCTCCGTCCCCAGGGCGGTCTTGGCGGCGATGAAGCTGTGCGCCAAACCGTTGTTGAGGTGCCCGCCGTTGCGCCCCGACGCCCCGCCGCCGATGCGGCCGCCCTCCAGCACGATCACCCGCGCGCCGGCCTTGGCCAGTTGGCGGGCGGCACCCAGGCCGGTGAAGCCCCCTCCGACGATGGCGACGTCATACTGACCCTCTGCAGCGCCCTCGGCTCCGCCCGAGAAGGCGGGAGCGGTGTCGTGCCAGTAGGAGACGAATTTCATGACCCGGGTCCTTCCCATTACAGCCTGAACCGAAAAATCCGTCCCTTACAGCCCGACCACGCCGGGCAGGCCGGAGATGTCGCGGATCTCGACATAGCCGTAATAGGGGTTGGCCGGTTCGTGGCCGCGGTTGACCCACACCTTGTTGCGGATCCCCAGATCATGCGCCGACATCAGGTCGTACCGGAAGGAGGAGGAGCAGTGCAGGATGTCCTCCGGCCCGCAGCCGAGCATGTCGAACATGTATTCAAAGGCCTGGAAGCGCGGCTTGTAGGCCTGCGCCTGCTCGGCGGTGTAGACGGCGTGGAAGGGCGCGCCCAGCTTCGCCACGTTCGACGGGATCTGGTCGTTCATGGCGTTGGACAGGATGACCAGCGGGATTTCCTTGGCGACCTTGGCAAGCCCGGCCGGCACATCGGCGTGCGGACCCCAGGTGGGAACCCGCTCATAGACCATGCGCGCGTCCTCGTCGCGGAAGACGACGTTGTTGCGCTTGCAGGTGCGCTCCAGCGAATTGTGCACGACCTCGGCGTAGGGCTTCCAGTCACCCATGATCTCGTCGAGACGGTAGGCGGCGAAATTCTTGATGAACTCCGTCATCCGCGCCTCGTCGAGGATCGATCCGTACAGATCGCGTGCGGCTTCGGCCATCTGAAAGTTGATCAGCGTGCCGTGGCAATCGAAGGTGACGTATTTCGGCCGAAACTGGCTCATGGCTGCTTCCTTGATTTGGAGCGCGATGGGAGAGGGCGCGATCGACCCTGCCCCATGATCCTAGCCCTGCCGTGATACCGGGCCTGACCGAATTGCCCGGCGCGAAAGCACAAAGTTCCGTTTCTGTCTCGACGCTCAGCATTTGGTTGGGAGGGGAATGGCGCCGGCGCTCGCCGAACGGGGCCTTAAGGGGGGACGAGCGCCCCATCCGCGGGACCGGCGGCCCCTGCCACGGCATAAGATGCGGCCAGCCACCGAAGCAAAGGTGAAAGATATCGCTGCAGGCGCCGCCTTCGGACAAACGTCCGGGAGCAGTGCGCCCACTCTTGGGTCAGAGGGTGAAAGGACTGCCCATGAGCAAGAATACAGTTCCCAAGAGAACGGCTAACTGTCTGGCTTTCGAGAGCAAATTTCTCAAGGACGCGCTCGCCCTGTCGCGGCAGGCGCAATGGCCGCACCGTCTGGAAGACTGGTCCCTGAACCTTGCGCTCAGCCAGGGGCTGGTCGCCGTGGACGCAGAGTCGGCGAAAGTTGTCGGCACGGTGCTGATGACGCCCTATGGCGAGGATGCGGCCACCATCAACATGGTCATCGTCGATGAAGGCTGGCGCGGGCAGGGCCTTGGCCGCCGCCTGATGGACGAGGCCATGGCGCTGGCCGGAAACCGCCCCCTGCGCCTCGTCGCCACGACCGACGGGCTGCCGCTCTACGAAAAGCTGGGCTTCCGCGAGGTCGGCACCGTCCTTCAGCACCAGGGGGAGGCCGGTCCGATGTTGTTGGTCGCGGCGGAAGACGTCGTCTCCGCCGGCACCGACAGCGCCGCCGCCATCGCCGCCCTGGACCGGCAGGCCTTCGGCGCCGACCGCGGCCTGCTGCTGGAGCGTTTCGCCGAGGTCGGGTCCTTCACGCTGCTGCGACGGAACGGCACTCCCGTCGGATTCGCGGCGTTGCGCGACTTCGGCCGCGGACAGGTCATCGGCCCGGTGGTCGCCCCCGATGCGGACGGCGCCAAGGCTCTGATCGGCCCGATCATCGCCGCAAATCCGGGGAAATTCCTGCGGGTGGACACCACCGCCGACACCGGCCTGGGGCCATGGCTGGCCGATGTCGGTCTGCGCCACGTCGGCGGCGGCATCGCCATGCGCCGCCCCGCTTCGACGGCTGCGCCCCCATCGGCAGCCCCCGTTTCGACTTTTGCGCTCGCCAGCCAGGCACTCGGCTGATCCGGAGAGGACCATGCTCAGCAATTCCCTGATCGAACTCGACCGTGCCCATCTGGTGCATCCCGTCGCCTCCTACCGCGGCCATGAGAAGGCCGGCGTTCGGGTGATCGCCTCCGGCTCGGGGGCGACGATCACCGACACGTCCGGCCACCGGCTGGTGGATGGCTTCGCCGGCCTGTGGTGCGTCAATGCCGGCTACGGCCAGCAGAGCCTCGTCGATGCCGCCACCCGCCAGATGCAAGAACTGCCCTATGCCACCGGCTATTTCGGGCTTGGCAGCGAACCGGCGATCCGGCTGGCGGCGGCGCTCGCCGAACGCGCGCCCGGCGACCTGAACCACGTCTTCTTCACGCTCGGCGGGTCGGACGCGGTGGACAGCACCATCCGCTTCATCCGCTATTACTGGCAGGCCAAGGGCGAGCCGCAGCGCGACCAGTTCATTTCGATCGAACAGGGCTATCACGGCTCCTCCACCGTCGGCGCCGGGCTGACCGCCCTGCCCGCCTTCCATGCCGGCTTCGGCGTTCCCTTCGACTGGCAGCACAAGACTCCGTCGCACTACGCCTACCGCAACCCGGTGGGCGACGATGCGGATGCGATCATCGCCGCTTCGCTCGCCGCACTCGACGCCAAGATCGCCGAGATCGGCGGACCGGAGCGGGTCGCCGCCTTCTATGCCGAACCGATCCAGGGGTCCGGCGGCGTACTGGTGCCCCCCGATGGCTGGATGAAGGCGATGTGCGACCGCTGCCGCAGCCTCGGCATCCTGTTCGTCGCCGACGAGGTCATCACCGGCTTCGGCCGCACCGGCCCGCTGTTCGCCTGCACCGACGACGGCGTGGTCCCCGACCTGATGACCACGGCCAAGGGCCTGACCTCCGGTTACGTACCGATGGGTGCGGTCTTCCTGTCCGACGGGGTTTATGCCACCATCGCGGATGCCGCCGGCAACGCCGCGGTCGGCCATGGCTACACCTATTCCGCCCACCCCGTAAGTGCCGCGGTCGGGTTGGAGGCTCTGCGGCTGTACGAGAACGGATTGCTCGCCAACGGCGTGAAGGCCGGCGCGCGGCTGATGTCCGGGCTCCACGCGCTACGCGATCATCCGCTGGTCGGCGACGTGCGCGGGCGCGGCATGCTGGCCGCCATCGAGCTGGTGGTGGACAAGGACCGCAAGACCCCCCTGCCCGCCGCCGCCGAACCGTCCCGCCGGATTTTCGACCGGGCCTGGACCAACGGTCTGGTGATCCGTGCCTTCGGAAACGGCGTCCTGGGCTATGCCCCGCCGCTCTGCTGCACCGACGACGACATCGACGCGATCATCGAGCGTACGGCCCGCACGCTCGACCAGACGCTGGAGGATCCCGACGTCCGCCGGGCCATGCGATAGACCCAAAAAGGGAAGGCCGCGGAAGAATCTGCGAATACCCGCGTATCCAGCATTTTCTGCTGTCCGGCAACCAAATTCAGAGACCCGCGTCAAACCCATGGACCACACTGGATGGGAAGAAGACCGGGCTTCTGGGCCATCTCCGGAGGGGTCACCTCCAGAAGAACCACGGCGGACGATGCTGCCGAACCTGAAACGCCCCGCCGAACCGAAACGGTTCCCCGCGGTCCTTGATGAGGAGTTGGTGCGTTGCCCAAGAGTCTGCAGAGCTTCAAATATCTGACCTTCGATGTCGTCGGTACCCTGATCGACTTCGAATCCGGCATCAAGGACTGCCTGTCCAAGATCGCGGCGGAGGCCGGAACCACGGTCGACGGCGAGGCGGCGCTGACCCTCTACCGGGAGGCGCGGTATACCGACGCCACCGACCTGTTCCCCGATGATCTGGCGCGCGTCTATTCGGTCATCGCGCCGAAGCTGGGCCTGCCCGCCGGCACTCAGTACGGCGAACGCCTGCGCGATTCCGCGGCGTCCTGGGCCGGCTTCCCCGACAGCAGGGACGCCATGGCGCGTCTGGCCAAGCGGTACAAGCTGATCGCGATGACCAATGCGCGGCGCTGGGCCTTCACCCATTTCTCCCGCGAACTGGGCGATCCCTTCTTTGCCGGCTTCACCGCCGACGATACCGGCGTCGAGAAGCCCGACCCCGCCTTTTTCCATCAGGTGTTCGACTTCGTCGAGCGCGACGGCGGCAGCAAGGACGACATCCTGCACGTCGCCCAGAGCCAGTATCATGACATCGGGGTTTCCCGGCGCCTCGGCATGACCAATTGCTGGATCCAGCGGCGGCATGCCCAGAAGGGCTATGGCGGCACCATCGAGCCCGCCGAGTTCACCGAACCTGATTTCCACTTCCGCTCGATGGCGGAACTGGCCGATGCCGTCGACGCTGCCGATGCACCAAAGACGGCCTCCGCGTAACCGGACCAAACCGGAGCGCGCTGAAAAAGAAACGAACAAACAATCCCGAACAGAGTGAGGCAGACATGACCAAGACGCCTGAAACCTGGACCAGAACCGACGACAGCATGGTCGAAAGCGCCATCCGGCGCGGGGCCAACCGCCGCGACCTGCTGAAGATGCTGCTGGCGGGCGGGGTGTCCCTTGCCGCCGCCGACCTCGTTCTGGGCCGCGCCTCCATGGCGTTGGCCGCCACGCCGGTGAAGGGCGGCGCGCTGAAGGCCGCCGGCTGGTCGGCCTCGACCGCCGACACGCTTGATCCCGCCAAGGCGTCGCTGTCCACCGACTATGTCCGGTGCTGTGCCTTCTACAACCGCCTGACCTTCCTCGACCAAGCCGGCATCCCGCAGATGGAACTGGCCGAGAGCGTGGAGTCGGGCGACGCCAAGACCTGGACGGTCAAGCTCCGCAAGGGTGTCACCTTCCACGACGGCAAGTCGCTGACGGCCGAGGACGTGGTCTTCTCGCTGAAGCGCCACCTCGATCCGGCCGTCGGCTCCAAGGTCGCGAAGATCGCCGCGCAGATGGCGGAGATCAAGGCGGTGGACAAGACCACCGTCGAGATCACGCTGGCCAGCCCCAACGCCGACCTGCCGACCATCCTGTCCATGCATCACTTCATGATCGTGGCCGACGGCACCACCGACTTCTCCAAGGGCAACGGCACCGGCGCCTTCACCTGCAAGAGCTTCGAGCCGGGCGTGCGCTCCATCGGCCTGCGCAACGCCAATTACTGGAAGGGTGGGCCGAACGTCGACTCCTTCGAGTTCTTCGCGATCAGCGACGACAATGCCCGCGTCAATGCGCTGCTGTCCGGCGACATCCACCTGGCCGCCTCGATCAACCCGCGTTCCACGCGGCTGGTCGACGGTCAGAAGGGCTTCGTTTTGTCGAAGACCACCTCGGGCAACTACACCAACCTCAACATCCGCCTGGACATGGAACCGGGCAGCCGCAAAGATTTCGTCGACGGGATGAAATATCTCGTCAACCGCGAGCAGATCGTCAAATCCGCCCTGCGCGGCTTCGGCGAGGTGGGCAACGACCAGCCGGTTTCCCCGGTCAACCCGTACCACAACACGGCGCTGAAACCGAAGGCGCACGACCCGGAAAAGGCGAAGGCCCTGTTCAAGAAGGCTGGCCTGCTGGGACAATCCATCCCGGTGATCACATCGGACGCTGCGTCGTCGGCCATCGACATGGCGATGGTGGTCCAGGCTTCCGCCGCCGAGATCGGCATGAAGCTCGACGTCCAGAGGGTGCCGTCCGATGGCTACTGGAGCAACTACTGGCTGAAGGCTCCGGTCCATTTCGGCAACATCAACCCGCGGCCGACGCCGGACATCCTGTTCTCCCTGCTCTACGCCTCCGAAGCGCCGTGGAACGAGAGCAAGTACAAGTCCGAAAAGTTCGACCGGATGATGCTCGAAGCGCGCGGCATGCTCGACCAGGCCAAGCGCAAGGAGATGTACAACGAGATGCAGGTGATGATCGCCGAAGAGGCGGGCACAATCATCCCCGCCTACATCTCCAACGTGGACGCCATCAGCGACAAACTGAAGGGCCTCGCCCCGAGCCCGCTGGGCGGCATGATGGGCTACGCGTTTGCCGAATATGTCTGGCTGGCGGCCTGATGCGGTGGAGCGTCGGGGCGGTTCGGCCAAAAGGCCGACCGTCCCGGCCACCTCGCCCGTCCTATCAGCGCCCGGCTCATTGTCGCCCGTCCCGGTTTCCCCCTCCGGGGGCGCCTCACCACGCGGAGGACAGGCATGAAATCACGCGTTCCGTCCCTCATCTTCGGTCGACTGCTCATCGCGCTTGTCACGCTGACGATCGTGTCCTTCGCCGTGTTCTTCGCCACCACGCTGCTGCCCGGCGACACGGCGACCATCCTGCTGGGGCAGGCGGCGACGCCGGAAGCGATCGCCGGGCTGCGCACGGCCATGCATCTCGACCAACCGGCCCTGCTGCGCTTCCTCTACTGGATCGCCGGGCTGTTCCATGGCGATTTCGGCACCTCCTACGCCAACAATGTGCCGGTGGCCACGCTGATCTCCGGCCGGCTGGCCAACACGCTGAAGCTGGCAGGGCTGACCACCCTGGTGTCGGTCCCCCTGGCGCTGACGCTGGGCATCACCGCCGCCATGTGGCGGCGCACGCTGTACGACCGCATCGTCACCGTCGCCACCATCGGCATCATCTCCGTCCCCGAATTCGTGGTGGCGACGCTGGCCGTGCTGGTGTTCGCCGTCTATCTGAAATGGCTTCCCGCCCTGTCCTTCACCTATCAGGTCGACAGCTTCGCCGGCCTGCTCCGGGCCTACGCCATGCCGGTCGTCACCCTGACCTTCGTGGTGTCGGCGCAGATGATCCGCATGAGCCGGGCCGCCGTGATCGAGACACTCAACACGCCCTATGTCGAAATGGCGCTGCTGAAAGGGGCATCGCGCCCCCGGCTGGTCCTGCGCCACGCCCTGCCCAACGCGCTGGCCCCGATCGCCAACGCGGTGGCACTGTCGCTGTCCTACCTGCTGGGCGGCGTCATCATCGTCGAGACGATCTTCAACTATCCGGGAATCGCCAAGCTGATGGTGGATGCGGTGTCCACCCGCGACCTGCCGCTGATCCAGTCCTGCGCGATGATCTTCTGCTTCGGGTATCTGCTTTTGATCACCACCGCCGACATCGTCGCCATCCTGTCGAACCCGAGGCTCCGATGAAGACACATTCCTCCACCGGCTCGAGGGCCTCCACCGGTTTCATCGCGGCCCGGTCCGGCTACCGGGTCAATACGGTAGGGCTGGTCAGCGCCTCCGTCGTCATTTTCTGGGCGCTGGTCGCCCTTTTCGCCCCCTACATCGCCCCCCATTCGGCGGGGGAAATGATCGACCTGGATTATTTCGGCCCGATGCGGCCCGGCCTGTGGCTGGGGTCGGATTATCTCGGCCGCGATATGCTGTCCCGCCTCATCTTCGGCGCCCGCTACACCGTCGGCATCTCGCTGGCGGCAGTCACCATCGCCTGCTTCACCGGCGTCGTGCTGGGCATGACCTCGGCCGTGCTGCGCGGTCCGGTGGACATGGTGGTCAGCCGCCTGCTGGACGCGCTCAACTCCATTCCCAGCAAGCTGTTCGGCCTGATGGTGGTGGCGGCGGTCGGGTCGTCCATCCCCGTGCTGATCCTGACCCTGTCGGTCATCTACATCCCCGGCGCCTACCGCTTCAGCCGGGCGCTGGCGGTCAACATCGACACGATGGATTTCATCATGGTCGCCCGCATCCGCGGGGAAAAGCTGCCTTATCTGATCTGGTCGGAAATCCTGCCCAACATCATCGGCCCGGTGCTGGCCGACCTGGGCCTGCGTTTCGTCTTCATCGTCCTGCTGCTGTCGGGCCTGTCCTTCCTGGGGCTGGGCGTTCAGCCGCCCTTTGCCGACTGGGGCGCGCTGGTGCGCGAGAACATCGGCGGCCTGCCCTTCGCCGCACCGGCCGTGATCGTGCCGTCGCTGGCCATCGCCACCCTGACCATCAGCGTCAATCTGCTGATCGACAATCTTCCGCAGAAGATCCGGGATCGGAGTGCCTCCTGATGACGAACCTCGTCGAAATCCGCGGTCTGACGGTCGAGGCCACCACCGATTCCGGGCGCTGGTTCCAGATCCTGAAGGGCATCGACCTGGACATCGCCGCCGGGGAAACCGTCGCCTTCATCGGTGAAAGCGGGTCGGGCAAGACCACCGCCGCCATGACGCTGCTGGGCTACGCCCGTCCCGGCTGCCGGATTTCCGGCGGTACGGTGCGGGTCGACGGCCATGACATGGTGACCCTGTCGGAAAAGGAACGGGCGGCCCTGCGCGGCACGGTCGTGGCCTATGTGCCGCAGAGTGCCGCCGCGGCCTTCAACCCGGCGGCGACGATCATGGATCAGGTCATCGAGGTGACGCGGATCCACCGCCTGATGCCGCCGGACGAGGCGCGCCGCCGGGCGGTCGACCTGTTCCGCGCCCTGTCGCTGCCCGATCCGGACGGTATCGGCGACCGCTATCCGCACCAGGTGTCGGGCGGCCAGCTTCAGCGGCTGGCGGCGGCGATGGCCCTGATCGGCGATCCCAAGGTGGTGATCTTCGACGAGCCGACCACCGCGCTGGACGTCACCACCCAGGTGGAGGTTCTGCGCGCCTTCAAGGCGGTGACCGCCAAGCGCCGGATCGCCTGTGTCTATGTGTCCCACGATCTGGCCGTGGTCGCCCAGATCGCCGACCGCATCATGGTGCTGCGGAACGGGGCGGTGCAGGAAATCGGAAGCGTCGACGACATCCTGACGCGCCCGACCCACCCCTACACGAAAGAGTTGCTGCACGCCTTTCACCCCGACACCGGCGGCCGGATTGCGGCGGCGGAGGCGTTCGCCACCAATTCCGTGCCGCTGCTGGAAATCAACACGCTGAGCGCCGGCTACGGCCCGCCGCAATCGAACGGGCAGCCGCTGGTCCTGGCGGTCAAGGGGGTGAGCCTGCAGGTGAAGCGCGGCACCAACCTCGGCATCATCGGCGAGTCCGGCTGCGGGAAATCCACACTGGCTCGCGCCATCGCGGGCATCCTGCCGGCCAGCAAGGGCGACATCCAATTCGACGGACGGGAGTTGTGGCACAGCGCCCGACAGCGCAGCCGCGAACAGCTGCGCGACCTGCAGATCGTCTTCCAGCATGCCGAC
Organism: Azospirillum sp. B21; assembly: GCF_008364825.1. Lineage (GTDB taxonomy): Bacteria > Pseudomonadota > Alphaproteobacteria > Azospirillales > Azospirillaceae > Azospirillum. The sequence continues at coordinate 51,432 of NZ_VTTO01000013.1, read as the reverse complement.
ACCGCGCTCAATCCGGCCAAGTCGATCGAGGACATCCTCGGCCGCCCCCTGACCTTCTATCACGGGCTGCGCGGCAAGGCCCGCGATGCACGGGTCGACGCTTTGCTGGACATGGTCCGCCTGCCGCGCGCCCTGCGCCATCGCCGGCCTGCCGAGCTGTCGGGCGGCCAGAAGCAGCGGGTCAATTTCGCACGCGCGCTCGCCGCCGAACCGAAGCTGATCCTGTGCGACGAGATCACCTCTGCCCTCGACACCGTCGTCGCGGCGGCGATCATCGACCTGCTGAAGGAACTGCAGCGCGAACTCGGGCTCTCCTACATCTTCATCAGCCATGACCTGTCGGTGATCGAGGCGATCTGCGACGAGATCATCGTGATGTATCGCGGACAGACGGTGGAGACCATCATCCCCTCCGCCCGGCAGCAGCCGCAGCACCCCTATTCGAAGCTGCTCTTCTCGTCGGTGCCGAAGCTGGACCCGACCTGGCTCGACACGCTGAACCTCGACGCCGACCGGATGCGGGTGGCGTAAACGGCCACACCCTGCGCGGCCAACCGCCGCGCGGGCGGCCCGATTCCCCTGCGAGACCCCTCACATCTGGAACAGCGTGGTCAGCGGCATGTGGGAACGGACGATCGGCGATTTCAGCACGACGTAGCTGAAATACTTGTCGATGCCGATGTCCATGTCGGTCAGCTTCTCCATGATCTCCTGATACTCGCCGATGCCGGACGTGACAAACTTCAGCATGTAGTCGTAGCCGCCGGACACCAGATGGCATTCCAGAAGCTGTTCGATCTTCTTGACGGCGGCCAGGAAGCGGGCGAAATCGACCTGCCGGTGGTTCTTCAGCGTCACCTCGGTGAAGACGGTCAGTGTCTGGCCGAGTTTGCTGACGTTGATCTGGGCCGTGTAGCCTTCGATGTAGCCTTCCGCCTGCAGCTTCTTGACCCGCATCAGGCAGGGGCTGGGCGACAGATTGACCAGCTCGGCCAACTCCACGTTGGTGATCCGGCCGTTCTTCTGGAGCTGATGCAGAATCTTGATGTCGATGCGGTCCAGCTTCATGGGGAACCCATCCGGTTCGAGGGCGGGGGAACGGAAGACGACAGCAGAAAATTCTGTCGATCGGACCATATCAGCTTAACACGCGCTGCCCGCCTGTCGATGATCGAGTGGCTTTCTTTCGGCAGAACAAAGCATCGGTCGTGCGGGCATCGACAGAAGAAAATGCCGTCGAAACGGACAAAGCAGCGCCCGCTGACCCGCGTGCCATGGCTAGATGATGCAACGCCGAAACCGGAGACCCACCCCATGCCCGCGCCTTTGCAAACCATCGCGTCTTCCCCGCGCCTGCCCGAGCAGGCCGACGTCGTCGTGATCGGCGGCGGCATCGTCGGCGTCTGGGCGGCCTACCACCTGGCCCGGCGCGGACTGGTGGTGGCCCTGGTGGAAAAGGGACAGGTCGGGGCGGAACAGTCCAGCCGCAACTGGGGCTGGTGCCGTCAGCAGAACCGCGATGCGCGCGAGTTGCCGATGGCGACCAAGAGCCTGGATCTGTGGGAGCGCTTCGCCGCCGAAGCCGGCGAGGACACCGGCTTCACACGCTGCGGCCTGCTCTATCTCAGCAACGACGACGGGGAATTGGCGGGCTGGGCACGCTGGCGCGATTTCGCCCGCACGGTCGGCGTCACCACCCACATGCTGTCCGGCGCCGAAGCCGCCGAGCGTGGGCAGGCCACCGGACGGCCCTGGAAGGGCGGCGTCTTCTCGCCGTCCGACGGAATCGCCGATCCGGCCCGCGCCGCACCCGCCGTGGCGCGGGCGATCATGAAGCTGGGCGGCACCGTGCATCAGGGCTGCGCCGCGCGTGGGCTGGAGACCAGCGGCGGGCGGGTCAGCGGCGTCGTCACCGAGAAGGGCACGATCCGGGCGAAAATGGTGGTCCTGGCGGGCGGAGCCTGGGCCTCCTCCTTCTGCCATCAGATCGGCGTGCGTTTCCCGCTCGCCTCCATCCGCTCGTCGATCCTGTCGGTCGGCCCCAGCCCAGCCGGTCTGCCCGACGCCCTGCACACCGCCGCGGTGTCGATCACCCGGCGCGGCGACGGCGGCCACACGCTGGCGATCAGCGGGCGCGGGCGCGTCGATCCGACCCTTCAGCAGGCCCGCTTCGCCCCGCAATTCATGCCGATGTTCACCCGGCGCTGGCGCAGCCTGATGCCCGGCGGGCTGGAAGGGATGCGCTCCGGCCACGAGACGCTGCGGCGCTGGCGGCTCGACCGCCCGACCCCGATGGAGCGGGTGCGGGTTCTCGACCCCACCCCCGACCGCAGCACCATCCGCCTTACCCACGAGCGGGCGATGGCGCTGCTGCCCGGCCTGAAGGGGGCCCCGATCACCGCCGCCTGGGGCGGTTACATCGACAGCACGCCCGACGGCGTTCCCGCCATCGGCGAGGTGGGAAGCCTGCCCGGCCTGATCCTGGCCGCCGGATTCAGCGGCCACGGCTTCGGCATCGGCCCCGGCGCCGGGCATCTGATCGCCGACCTCGTCACCGACCAAGCGCCGATCGTCGATCCAAAGCCCTACCGTCCCGACCGCTTCGCCGGTTTTTCCGCCGGGAAGGTCGCCGATTTCTGACCAAAAAGCAGAACCTTCATAAGCCGGCCGGCTCAAGGGCGCGGGCGGCCCGGCGCAGGCATTCGCGCATCAGGTCGTGGCTGCCGGACAGCGGGCGCTCCTTGCTGGTCAGGATGGCGATGGGCACGCGGATGCCGGGGCGGAAAGGCCGCTGGACGATGCCGGAAAACTGGTTCCACGGCAAAAGCCCATCGACGACCGCCACGCCGATCCCCTCCCGCACGAATGGCAGTGCGGTAATCGACAGGTCGATCTCCACCGCCGGGGCGTAGACGCCGCCTTCGGCCTCCAGCGCCCCGGCCAGGAGCCGGCCGGGCAGCGTGTCAACGCGGTAGGAGATCAGCGTCTCCTCCGCCAGATCGGCAAAACCGATCTGGGCGTGTCCGGCCAACCGATGCCCCTCCGGCATCAGGCAAACCAGTTCGGCATGCCCGACGGTTTCGACATCAAGATCGGGATGGGGCATGTCGTTCATCGCCACCCCCAGCAGAACGTCGCCACTGCGCAGCATGTCCCGGATATTGGCGATCGGGGCGACCAGCGAGCGCACGACGATGTCCGGATGCGCCGCGCGGAAGGCGCTCAGCGCCTTGGGAACGATGGACATGGATGGCGGGGCCGAGGCGGCGAGACGGACAAGGCCGGTGCGGCCATGGCGCATGTCGACCGTGCGCCGGCGCAACGCGCCGAGTTCGGAGAAGATGCGCTCGGCCTCCGGATACAGCTCGTTGGCCTCCTGCGTCGGCACCAGACGCCCGCGCACCCGATCGAACAGCTTGAACCCCAGTTGGTCTTCGGCATGCAGCAGAATCTGGCTGAGGGCCGGCTGCGAGATGTTCAACATCGCCGCCGCCCCGGTCACCGTTCCACAGCGCATCAGCATGCAGAAGACTTCCAATTGGCGGGCTTGCATTCACGATTCCAGGCGCTGGCGGAGAGGAGGCGGACCCGGTACGGCCGGGCCACGACTATAGCGACCGGCGAGCCCGAGGGTCGAGAAGCAACAGCAAGGCGGCCAAGCCAACGAGCGGAAAGACCGTCCAGCCGCCACGCCCATGCTGCAAACAAATTTCAGAGACCGGAAAAAAACATCGTGTACACAGGTTTGCACCGTGTTTTCGCCACCTCTATGCCAAAGGGTCGATGAGGATAGCGCAGGCTGCACTCTGTCGCGCGATGCGTTACATTTGGGCGACCGTGTGTTCCGGTCAGGATCGATGTCTGCAGAACTACCTCCCTCCACTGATCCTCCACCTCATCCCGGTGCCATTCTGCGCAACCGCGTGTTGCCCGAGCTTGGGCTGACGGTGACTCAGGCCGCCCGGGAACTGGCGATTGCGCGCCAGACGCTCCACCGCGTGCTTGCAGGCACCGCCGCCGTCACGCCCGAGATGGCTGCCCGGTTGGCCCGGCTCTGCGGCATATCGGCCCATTTCTGGCTCGACCTTCAACTGGCGCATGACCTTTGGCATGCGCAACGTACTCTTGCAGATACCTTGGACCGCATTCCGGCGCATGCGCTGCCCGACACCCTCAAGACGGATATCCTGGCCCGCCATGTCCGCCCCCACTGAACTGCCGCGCAAGGCGCGAACCGGCGTTGCCGGCCTCGACGACATTCTCGCCGGCGGCCTCACCCGCGACCGTGTCTTCCTGCTCGAGGGCAGCCCGGGTACCGGCAAGACCACCATTGCCCTGCAGTTCCTGCTGGACGGCGCGGCGGCCGGCGAAACCGGCTTCTACATCACCCTGTCGGAAACGGAGGGCGAACTTCGCGACGCCGCGGCCACGCATGGCTGGACGCTCGGCGAGAAGATCACGGTGTTCGAGCTGGTCCCGCCGGAGAGCTTGCTCGACGAGGCGCATCAGCAGAGTCTGCTCTACTCCTCCGACCTCGAACTCGGCGAGACGACCAAGCTGATGTTCGACGCGATCGAGCGGAGCAAGCCGATGCGGATCGTCCTCGACAGCCTGTCGGAGATCCGGCTGCTGGCCCAAAGCTCGCTGCGGTACCGGCGTCAGATCCTCGCCCTCAAGCATTATTTCGCCCGGCACGGCGCCACCGTGCTGCTGCTCGACGACCTGACCACCGACACCATGGACAAGACGGTCCACAGCATCGCCCACGGCGTGATCCGTCTGGAGATGCTGACGCCGGCCTACGGCGCGGAGCGGCGGCGCCTGCGGGTACTGAAATACCGTGGGCAGGCCTATCGCGGCGGCTACCACGATTGCACCATCACCACCGGTGGCTTGAAGGTGTTCCCCCGGCTGATCGCCGCCGAGCATCGAACCGGCTTCACCGGAGAACGGCTGGCCAGCGGCATCGCCGAACTCGACACGCTGCTGGGCGGCGGCATGGAACGTGGGTCGAGCACCCTGATCATCGGCCCGGCGGGGACCGGAAAGTCGCTGCTGGCGCTTCAGTTCACGGTGGCCGCCATCGCACGGGGAGAGCGGGCGGCGCTGTTCGTCTTCGACGAAGAGCTTGGTCTGCTGTTCGGCCGCACCAAGGCGATGGGCTTCGACCTCGAAGCCATGCGGGATTGCGGCAGCCTGATCATCGAGCAGGTGGATGCTGCGGAACTGGCGCCCGGCGAGTTCACCAACCGGGTCCGCGCCTGCGTCGACGACCACCAGATCCGCACCGTCGTGATCGACAGCCTCAACGGCTATCAAGCGGCGATGCCGGAAGAACAGCTTCTGGTGCTGCATCTTCACGAATTGCTCCTGTACCTGAACCGCCAGGGGGTGACGACCTTCCTCACCATCGCGCAGCATGGCCTGATCAGCGACATGCAGTCTCCGGTCGACGTCACCTATCTGGCCGATACCGTCGTGTTGCTGCGCTATTTCGAGGCGTTGGGCCGGGTCCGGCGGGCGATTTCGGTGATCAAGAAGCGCGCCGGTCCGCACGAGGACACGATCCGCGAATACCGGGTCAACGACAGGGGCATCAGCCTCGGGCCGCCGCTCGCCGAGTTCCAGGGGGTGCTGCGCGGCGTGCCGGTATATATCGGCCAAGGCGGACCTCTGTTGCAGGAAGATCCGGCTTGAGCGAGGCCGTGGCCATGGAGCGTGCGCTGATCCTGGCGCCGCATGGACGGGATGCCGCCGTCGCTACGGCCTTGCTGGACGAGGCCGGGATCGCGGCGCACGCCTGTCCCGACCTGCCTGCACTCTGTGCCGCGCTGGAGGACGGAGCCGGACTGCTCATCCTTGTGGAGGAGGCGGTGCGCACCGCCGACCTCCAGTGTCTCGTCGCCTGGATCGGCGCGCAGCCTCCCTGGTCGGACCTTCCCGTCATCCTGCTGACCTTTCGAGGCGACGGTGCCGAACGTACGCCCGAGGCCGCACGCCTGACCGAACTGCTCGGCAACGTCACCTTCGTGGAGCGCCCCTTCCACCCGACCACCCTGGTCAGTGTCGTGCGGACCTGCCTGCGCGGCAGGCGACGGCAGTACGAGGCGAGGGCGAGGCTGGTAGAGCGCGAGCGTTTGCTGGCGGACCTCGCCGACGAACGGGCACGCTTCGAAACGCTGGTGGAACACCTGCCGGTCGCGGTGAACCTGATGGACCTGAACGGCCGGACCATTTTGTCCAATCCGGCATTCCGGCGCTTCTTCCCGGATTCCGTCATCCCTTCCCAGCGGCCGGACGGCGAGGAGAGTTGGATCGGCTACGATGAGCAGGGCCGCCGCCTGGGCCGGGATCAGTATGTCGCGGTGCGGGCCCTGCACGGCGAGACCGTCAGCGGCATCGAGTTCATCTATCATCCTGCCGGCGGCCAGCCGGTCTGGACCCGTGTCAGCGGTGTGCCCGTGCAGGACTCCACCGGCAAGACAACCGGTGCGCTCGCCGTCATCGTCGACATCAGCGACCAGAAGGCGGCGCAGGAGGCGCTGCAGCGCCTTACCGCGACGCTGGAATCCAAGGTCCAGGAACGCACCAGGGAATTGGCGGCGACGCTCGACCAACTGCGCGACGAGATCCGCGACCGCGAACGCGCCGAAGAGCAACTGCGCCAGACGCAGAAGCTGGAGACCCTCGGCCAGCTTACCGGCGGCGTCGCGCACGACTTCAACAACCTGCTGATGGCGGTGCTAGGCAATCTGGAATTGCTGCGCAAACGCCTTCCCGCCGATCCGACGACGGAGCGCCTTTTCGACGGCGCCATGCAGGGTGCCCAACGCGGAGCAACGCTGACCCAAAGGCTTCTGGCTTTCGCCCGTCGCCAGGATCTGCAGCCGCAGGCGGTGGACCTTGCCGGGCTGCTGGACGGCATGAAAACGCTGCTGGAACGGTCTGTCGGCCCGCGCATCGTCATCCGCATCGACGCGCCCTCTGCGACGACGCCGGCCCTGATCGATCCCAACCAGCTCGAACTCGCGATCCTGAATCTCGCCGTCAATGCCCGCGATGCCATGCCCAACGGCGGCACGCTCACGGTGACCGTGGACGAGGCGCCGGTTTCCGTGGCTTCGGCACTGCCGCCCGGTTCCTACCCGCACATCAGCGTGCGGGACACCGGCACGGGGATGGATGGGGAAACGCTCGCGCGAGCGGTCGAGCCCTTCTTCTCGACCAAGGGGATCGGCAAGGGCACCGGGCTGGGGCTGTCGATGGTCCACGGCCTGGCGGTGCAGTCCGGCGGCGCGTTCCGGTTGTCGAGCGTTCCGGGCCAGGGGACGGTCGTGGATCTGTGGTTGCCGAAGGCCACCACACCGGCCCAGGCGGCCGAGTCGCCGCCGGCCCCGGTGGTCGACGTGTCTCCCGCCGTGGTCCTCGTGGTCGACGATGACGCGCTGATCGCCATGAGCACCGTCGATATGCTGGCCGACCTCGGGCACACGGTCCTCGAAGCGAGTTCGGGCACCGAGGCGCTGGAGCTTCTGCGCAGCGGCCAGGCCGTCGACCTGATGCTGACGGACTATGCGATGCCGGGCATGACCGGCGTCGAGCTTGCCCGGGCGGCCCGCGCCATGGCCCCGGACCTGCCGGTTCTGCTGGCGACGGGATACGCCGATCTGCCGGAGGGCGTCGTCGCCGACCTGCCGCGGCTCGCCAAGCCATACACGCAAAACCAACTCGCCGTTGCGACGGCCAAGCTGTTGGCCGAGATGGCGAGGACTTCGGCACATGCCGAGCGGAGTGACGGCCTCCACCCCGATTAGCGCGCTGAATTCCGGAACTCGTTTGCAGCAGGATTGCCCCGATGGCTGGACCGTCGGGCGGTCCGTCAGCGTTGCGAGACCGACCCCGCCGCCGCCACCACCAGCGGAGCGAACCGCTCCTCCATCTCCTCCGGCGTGAAGCGTGCGCGGGAGACGGCGATGTTCAGCGCCCCCACCGGCACTCCCCCCGGCCCGGTGATGGCCGCCGCGACCGACAGGTCGCCGTGATAGAATTCCTCGAACGCGGTGGCATAGCCGCGGACCGACGATTTCGCGATCTTCGCGAGCAGATCCTCCCTCTGCCAGGTGGTGTGCGGGGTGTAGGGCTTCAGATCCATCCGGTCGATCAGGGCAGCCGCATCCGCCGTCGCAAGGCGCGACAGGATGGCGATGCCCGGGGCAGTGCAATAGGCCGGCATTCGCGTGCCGACGATGACGTCGGTGTTCAGGACGTGCCGGCTCATGAAGCGCGACACGAAGACGATCTCCGGCCCGTCCATGACGGTCAAGTTGATCGTCTCCTCGGTCGTCTTGCTGAGATGCATCAGGTACGGCATCGCGCGTTCCAGCATCGCATTGCTGCGAAGATAGTGATGCGCGAGGTCCAGCGTGCGGACGGTCAGTTCGAACCGCTTGGTGACCGGATCCTTCCGCAGATAGCCCAACTTCTCCAGCGTGTAGGTGAAGCGCTGCGCGGCGCTCTTGTCCATGCCGACGGTGGCGGCGACCTGGGTCAGGCTCATGGATGGACGGCTGTAATCGAAGGCGTGCAGCACGCGGAACGCCTTGTCCACCGACATCACCATCAAGGGATCGGCGGCCCTGCCCTCCTGCCCGTCGCCGTCGAGCGGCGCATTCCCGGCCGGGGAACCGGTTGCGGGCTCGCTCCCGGCAGTCCCGCCATTCGCCTTGCCGGCGGCCTTGGATGAAGAGGTTGTGGATCGGCGCGGTGCCATGTCGGTCGGTCCTGAAAGTGCGCGGTGAGAGATACCGTTGACAGCGTACCGAAAGCAAGCCAAGCTAATCAATACAAAGTATTGCTATTCAATACGACGCGCGGCGATCCCGCCGTCGACACCCTCTCCAACGGGGCATTCCGGCCATGGGCGCAGAGTTGCGCCGGCCCCGGACTGCCCTGCCGTTCGACAGGAGCGCATCCGTGACCGACTTCATCCTCACCGAGACCCGCGGCCCGGTCGGCGTCATCACGCTGAACCGTCCCGAGGTGCTGAATGCCTGGAACAAGGCGATGCGCGACGCGCTGGTCGTCGCCTTCGACCGGCTGGAGGCCGACGGCGCCGTCCGCGCCATCATCCTGACCGGGGCCGGCGACCGCGCCTTTGGGGCGGGGCAGGATCTGAACGAAACCAAGAGCTTCGATGCCGAGCGCGCCGAGGAATGGGTGGCGGAGTGGGAGCGGCTCTATCACCGCATGCGCACCCTGTCGAAGCCGCTGGTGGTGGCGTTGAACGGCGTGGCGGCCGGTTCCGCCTTCCAGGTCGCGCTTCTGGGCGACCTGCGCGTCGGTCATCCCGGCGTCCGCATGGGCCAGCCGGAGATCAATTCCGGCATCGCCAGCACCACCGGCCCCTGGATCATGAAGGAGATGATCGGGCTGGCCCGCACCATCGACCTGACCCTGACCGGCCGGCTGATGGATGCGCAGGAATGCCATGCCATCGGCCTGATCAACCGCCTCGTCCCGCAGGAGCGCGTGATGGCCGAAGCGCTGGAACTGGCCGGCGAATTGGCCGCGAAGCCCCCGGTCGCCATGCGCCTCGACAAGCAGCGCTTCCGCGAGATGACCGAAGCCGGTTTCCGCGACTGCCTGGCCGCCGGCGTGCGCATCCAGCGCGAAGCCTACGCCTCCGGCGAACCGGCGCGGATGATGGAGGAGTTCCTGGCAAAGCGCGCCGCGCGCAAGACGGCGGCCTGACCGGACATCCGCCCGAAACCGGACCGGGGCGGCCCGCAGCCGTCCCGCCCTTCCCTTGAAAACTCATCCATCAACCGGGCGACCCCAAGACCCGGCCAGCGAACAGGGATTCAAAGCATGGGCAAGACCGACGACTTCACCATCAACCGCCGCAGCCTGCTTGCCACCGCAGTGACGGGGGCGGCGGGCACCGCGCTGGGCGCCGCCCTGCCGGTCGCCATTTCGGTCGGCATGAGCCGTCCGGCGGCGGCACAGACCACCCAGATCACCGTGGCCGATCCGGGCGGCCCCTACAGCCCGGCTTTCCGCAAGGCGTTCTACGATCCGTTCGAAAAGGCGACCGGCATCAAGGTCGTCAATGTCGCCCGCGAGGCTGAACCGACCGCCCAGTTCAAGGCGATCGTCGAGACGAAGTCCTACAGCTGGGACGTCTGTACCCTGACCCTGTCGGCCCGCGACATCCTGGCCCGCCAGAACCTGTTGGAACCCCTGGATTTCCCGGCCTCCGACGCTCCGGGGCTGATGCCGGAGGCGCTGACCGGCCAGTGGATGGGAACGGACGTCTATTCGACGATCCTCGCCTACCGCACCGACAGGTTCCCATCCAACCCGCCGCAGAGCTGGGCGGATTTCTGGAATGTCGAGAAGTTCCCCGGCCGCCGTTCGCTGCGCAAGAACCCCATCGACACGCTGGAGCAGGCCCTGCTGGCGGACGGCGTGCCGCTGGACCAGCTTTACCCGCTGGATGTCGAGCGCGCCTACAAGAGCCTGGAGCGCATCCGCCCGCACATCGCCGCATGGTGGACCGGCGGCGCCCAGTCCACCCAGCTGATCCAGAGCGGCGAGGTGGACATGATCGCCCTGTGGAATGCCCGCGCCCAGGCCGCCATCGACGGCGGCGCACCGGTGAAAATCTCGTGGAACCAGGGCTTCTATTCGATTGAGGGCTGGGGTATCCCGCGCGGCAACCCGCGCGCGGACGCCGCCCGCAAATTCATCAAGTTCTGCGCCGATCCCCAGCGCCAGGCGATCTTCACCGAAGCGCTGTCCTACGGCCCGACCAACCTGAAGGCCTACGACACCATCCCGAAGGAGCGCGCACAGGCGCTGCCCACCTTCCCCGAGAATCTGAAGCGGATGACCATCGCCCGCGAGGATTGGTGGGGTGCCAACCGGTCCAAGATGAGCGAGCGCTTCAACGCCTGGATCCTCGGCTGACGACCATCACAGGAGACCCGCCGCAATGTCCCCCTCCCACGGAACGGCCCCTCCCGCCTGCAAACTGCTGGTCGATGGCCTCACCAAGAGCTACGGCTCCGTCGTCGCCCTGCAACCCACCCGCCTGGAGGTTCCGGCGGGCGAGTTCCTGACGCTGCTGGGCCCCTCCGGCTCCGGCAAGACCACGCTTCTGCAGATGATCTGCGGGCTGGTGGAGCCGAACGGCGGGCGCATCCTGATCGACGGCCGCGACGAAACCCGCACCCCCGTCCACAAGCGCGACATCGGGCTGGTGTTCCAGCATTACGCCCTGTTCCCGCATCTGACGGTGGCGGAGAACATCGGCTTCCCGCTGCGCATGCGGGGGGTCGCGGCATCCGACCTCGACCGCCGGGTACGCGAAGCGCTCGACATGGTCCATCTCGGCCATCTCGGCGACCGCTTCCCCAAGGAACTGTCGGGCGGGCAGCAGCAGCGCGTCGCGCTGGCGCGCTGCTTCGTCTACCAGCCCTCCGTCATCCTGATGGACGAACCGCTGGGGGCGCTGGACAAGAAACTGCGCGAGCAGATGCAGTACGAGATCAAGCGGCTGCACCGCGAGACCGGCGCCACCATCATCTACGTCACCCATGACCAGGAGGAGGCGCTGGCCATGTCGGACCGCATCTGCCTGATGAACCATGCGCGCATCGAGCAGATCGGCACCCCCCACGACATCTACGCCCGCCCGAAGACCGCCTTCGCCGCCGATTTCATCGGCGTGTCGAACATCTTCCGCGGACGCATCCAGCAGGACGACGGCGGCGCGCCCATCCTTGTGACCGGCGGAGGGCGCTTCCGCCTGTCGGCCGCCACCGCCGCCTCGGGCCGGGGCGAGGCGTCGCTGATCGTCCGCCCCGAACAGCTCGACCTCGACGGCGAGGGCGACAACGAGGTGTCGGGCCAGGTGGTCGACACCGTCTATGCCGGGTCGGAAACCCGCGTCCTGGTGGCGCTGGGCGACCAGTCCACCATCACCGTGCGGCTGCGGCGCGGCATGTCCCCGCCGCCGCTGGGCGACCGGGTCGCCGTGCGCTGGCGCAGCGACGCCGGGGTGCTGGTGTCATGAGCGCCGCCATCCTCCACGGCTCCGCCGAGGGCGGCCTGAGGCAGCGGCTGCGCTTCGGTCCGCTCTGGCTGGCGGCGCCCGGCATCGCCTTCCTGGCGGTCTTCTTCATCTATCCGGTCCTGCGGCTGCTCGGGCTCAGCGTCCAGGATGCCGAAACCGGCGCCTGGACGGGGGACCATTACGCCCGCATCGTCGATACCGGCGTCTATTTCCGCGTCCTGATGGGCACCTTCCGCATCGCCGGGCTGACGGCGCTGTTCTCGCTTCTGCTGGGCTATCCGCTGGCCTACTGGCTGGCGCAATTGCCGGAACGCAGGCGCGGCGCGATGGTGCTGGCGGTGATGATCCCGTTCTGGACCAGCTATCTGGTGAAGACCTTCGCCTGGATGGTGATCCTGGGACGGAACGGCGTCATCAACGGCATCCTGTCGGCCGGCGGCCTGCCGGCGCCGGAGATGCTGCACAACGAATTCGGCGTGATGGTCGGCATGGTGCACGCGATGCTGCCGCTGGCGGTGCTGACCATGCTGCCGGTGATGACCGGGATCGACCGCAGGCTGGTACAGGCGGCCGAAACGCTGGGGGCGGCGCCGGGCCATGCCTTCTGGCTGGTCTATTTCCAACTGTCGCTGCCGGGTGTCGCGGCGGCGGGGCTGCTGACCTTCATCTCGTCGCTGGGCTTCTTCATCGTCCCGGCCCTGTTGGGCGGACCCCAGCAGACCATGCTGGCGCAGCTGATCATCACCCAGATCCAGGAGATGCTGAACTGGGCCTTCGCCGGTGCGCTGGCGACCTTCATGCTGGTGTCCGCACTGGTCACCTGCTGGGTCTACGACCGCGTCTTCGGCCTGTCCACCCTGTCGGGCGAGGGAGCCCGGCGCAAGACGGGCGGCGGCGGCATGCGCAAGGCCGGCCAGCGCATCCTGTCGGCCCTGGCGGCGCTCACCGCGGCGGCGGCGCGGGTGACGGCGCCGGTGCTGGGCGAGCGGGGCCGCGACCGGCTGCCGGCGATCTATTCGACGCTGGTGCTGGTCTTCCTGGTGGCGCCGGCCGTCGTGGTGGTGCCGATCGCCTTCACCAGCTCGCCCTTCCTCGACTTCCCGCCGCCGGGCTACAGCCTGAAATGGTTTGAGGTCTATTTCGGATCGGACCTGTGGCTGGGCGCCACCCTGCGCTCCTTCGGCGTCGCCTTCGCCACCGCCATATTGGCGACCCTGGTGGCGGGACTGGCCGCCCTGGCGCTCGCCCGCTCCACCTCGCGCTGGCGCGGGGCCATCTTCGCCCTGTTCCTGGCACCGATGATCGTTCCGCGCATCGTCATCGCCGTCGGGCTGTTCTACCTGTTCGCCCAGATCGGGCTGGTCGCCACCGACCTCGGCCTGATCATCGGCCACACGGTGCTGGCCCTGCCCTTCGCCTTCGTCGCCATCGCCGCCGTGGTGAAGGGCCACGATTGGCGCCTGGACCAGGCGGCGGCGACGCTCGGCGCCAACCGGGTGCAGACGCTGATGCGGGTCACGGTTCCGCTGATCCGCGGCGGTCTGGTGGCGGCCTTCCTGTTCGCCTTCATCACCTCCTTCGACGAGCTGACCGTGGCGATCTTCGTCAGCGGCGGGGTCAAGACCACCCTGCCCAAGCAGATGTGGGACGACATGATCCTGCAGCTGAACCCGACGCTGGCCTCGGTGTCGGTCGTCGTCTTCGTCATCGTCATGGCGCTCCTGCTGATCGCCGAGCGGCTGCGCCGCTCCGGCCGCTGAGTCGCCACCCCCAAGACGCCGCCATCAAGACGCCACCCCTGCCATCCTTTCAGAGATCCATCGATCATGTCCGATTTCGACACCGGGTTCGCCGGCCTGCTGACCCAGGCCGCGCGGACCGACGGCGAGCGCCTGTTCGCCCGCTACAATGGCAATCCGCTGACCGTCCATGCGCTCGACCGCCAGTCGGACAGCGTCGCGGCGGAGCTTCGGCGGATCGGGCTGGTTCCCGGCGACCGGGTGGCGCTGATGCAGCGCAACAGCCCGGCGGTGCTGTCCACGCTGTTCGGCCTCGCCAAGGCCGGGCTGGTCTGGGTCCCGATCAACGCCCAGCAGCGCGGCGACGGGCTGCGTTACATCCTGGACCATTCGGACCCCGCCGCCGTGTTGGCCGACGCCGACCTCGTCCCGGTGATCGCGGAGTGCGGCGCCGACCTGTCCGGCAAGCCGCTGATCGTGGCTGGTAGCGGGGCTGGAGCCGATGCCCCCGACGGCGCCCTGCGGCTGGAGCCGATGCTGGACAGCGGCGCCCGGTTCGAGGGAGCGCTTCCCGGCCCCGACGAGCCCTTCGCCATCATGTATACCTCCGGCACCACCGGGCGGCCGAAGGGGGCGCTGGTCACCCACCGCATGATGCGGCTGGCGGGCGAGGCGGTGGCCCGCGTGTCCGCCGCCCGCGACGGCGACATCCTGTTCGTCTGGGAACCGCTCTATCACATCGGCGGCGCCCAGATGATCGTACTGCCGCTGATCCGCAAGGTGTCGCTGGCGATGGTCGACCGCTTCAGCGCCAGCCGCTTCTGGGATCAGGTCCGCGACTATGGCGCCACCCACATCCACCACCTGGGCGGCATCCTGCAAATCCTGCTGAAGCAGCCGCCGAGCCCGCGGGACCGCGATCACCCCGTGCGCATCGCCTGGGGCGGCGGCTGCCCCAAGGAGACCTGGACGCCGTTCGAAGAGAGGTTCGGCGTCCAGATCCGCGAATGCTACGGCATGACCGAGGCGTCGAGCATCACCACCTGCAACGACGAGGGCATTGTCGGCGCGGTCGGGCGGCCGATGCCCTGGTTCACCGTCCAGCTGCTGGACGAGACCGGCAGCCCGGTTCCCCAGGGCGAGCGCGGCGAGATCGTGGTCCGCACCAGCGTGCCCGGCGCCCTGTTCACCGGCTATTTCCGCAACCCGGAGGCGACGGCGCGGGCCTTGCGGGGGGGTGCGCTGCACACCGGCGATCTCGGCTCCCTGCTGCCCGACGGCACCTTGCTGTTCCACGGACGGATGACCGACAGCATGCGCTGTAAGGGGGAGAACGTCTCCGCCTGGGAGATCGAGCATATCGTCGCCACCCACCCCGCCGTCGAGGACTGCGCCGTCATCGGCGTGACGGCGGAGATCGGCGAACAGGACATCAAGCTGTTCGTGAAGCCCAAGGCCGGCGCCGCGCTGGACATCCCGTCGCTGTCCGACTGGCTCGGCCGGCAGTTGGCTCCCTATCAGAACCCCCGCTACATCGCGGTGGTGGAGGAGTTCGAGCGCACTCCGAGCCAGCGCATCATGAAGCACCGCCTGCCGGCGGCGGTGCATGACAGCTGGGACCGTCAGTCGGCACGCTGAGGACGGTCGGGCGACGCGGTTCCCGTCACGGAGCCGCGTCAGCGCTTCAGCATCGCAAAGGCCGGCATGGCGACGCGGTGGACCAGCGGGATCAGCAGCGCGCCGAGAAGAAGCCCGACAATGCCTGCGATCCCGGCGGCCACCAGCCATTCCATCACCGCCGCCCCCGCCGGAAGCGCATGGCCGACCGCCGCGGCGGCATCATGGATCGCGTGCCCGAGTTCCTCCAAGCCATAGCCTTCCAGCCCATGGATGATGATGCCGCCGCCGACCCAGAGCATCGCTGCGGTGCCGACGAGGCTGAGCAGCTTGAGAAACAGCGGCATTCCAAAGACGAGACCGCGACCCAGCCCCTGCGTCAGCGGGCGCAGCAGCCGGTCCGCCCCGCCCGGTGCGCCGGCGGCCAGCCGCCGCAGCCCGAAGATGCTGGAAATCGGCCGGTCGTTCTGCGCCAGGGAAAGGCCGGCGTCGTCGGCTTTCACGATCAGGGCCACCGCACCGTACACAGCGATGGTGATGCCGGTTCCGACGATGGCCAGGATCAGTGCCTGCATCCAGAAGGAGGATACCTCCGCAGCGACGGCGGACAGCGTGATCGCCATGATCTCGGCGGACAGGATCAGGTCGGTCTTGATCGCGCCGTTCACCTTGGAATCTTCGAATTGCCGGGCCGACTGCCCGCCGGTCGTGCCCGCCGCACCATGGCCGTCATGAGCCTCGTGCGGCCAGATGGCTTCGAAGACCTTCTCCGCCCCTTCATAGCAAAGGAAGGCACCGCCCAGCATGAGCAGCGGCGTGATGGCCCAGGGCGCCACCAGGCTCAACACCAGTGCGGCCGGCAACAGCAGGATCAGCTTGTTCTTCAAGGAACCGACAGCGATCTTGCCGATGATCGGCAGTTCACGATCCGCAGTGAACCCAACGACGTAGCGTGGCGTAACGGCAGCGTCGTCGACCACCACGCCGGCGGCCTTGGCCCCTGCCTTCGCAGCCTGCCCGGCGGCATCGTCCAGCGAAGCGGCGGCGATCTTCGTCAAGCCGACCACGTCGTCAAGCAGTGCGATCAGTCCTGTGCTCAAGGAAACGGCTCCTGATAATCCCGGCGCCATCCTAACAAACATCGACCCGTATCATTCCGATTTTCACGCCCATGCCGAGCCGACCCGCAGGACGCGGATTCCAAGGAGCGGAGGCGATCGCGGCCGGCATGGTCCGCGGCGCCGCCCTCCTTCGACGGCTCACGCCGGAACGAACGGTGGGATGCATCCTTCAGGTTCCGATTGGACGCGGCGATGACCCGGACATCGATCGGGATGGGCCGGGTGGCGCCGACCCGGGTGACCTCGCGCTCCTGAAGAACCCGCAGGAGCTTGGCCTGGAGGTCGAGCGGCATCTCGGTGATCTCGTCGAGGAAAATGGTCCCGCCGGACGCCATTTCGAACTTGCCGGGCCGCCCGCCCTTCTGCGCCCCGGTGAAGCTGCCGGCGACGTAGCCGAACAACTCGCTTTCGATCAGTTCGCGCGGCAGGGCTGCGCAATTGACGGCGATGAAGGGAGCGTCGCGGCGGTCGCCATGGGCGTGGATGGCTTCGGAGTGGATGGCTTCGGAGTGGATGGTTTGGGCGAAGACCTCCTTGCCGGTGCCGCTCGGACCGTTCAGCAGGACATTCGTGGTGCCGAGCGCCGCCTTGCGCGGCATCGCCGATGGCCTGGAAAGGCAAAGGAAATGCATGAGCCCGTGCCGGCAGGCTGCCGGCACATCGGCTACCCTGGCGCGTTAACGAGCACATCCGGCCGCTCGCGGCCATAAGTCGGGGGGCAGTCGTCATGCTTGGTTTCCTGAACGACCTGCTGTGGAACTATGTCCTGACCATCGTGCTGGTTGCGATCGGCCTGGCCTTCACGGTGGCGTCGCGATTCGTGCAGTTCCGTTACTTCGGGCGGATGTTCGGCACGCTGGTCGAGGCGTTCCGGCGCCAGCCGGGGCACCTCAGCTCCTTCCAGGCACTGATGCTCAGCGTCGCCGGACGGGTGGGCGCCGGCAACATCGCGGGCGTCGCGGTGGCGATCGGATTGGGCGGGCCGGGGGCGGTCTTCTGGATGTGGATCATCGGGCTGATCGGCATGGCGACCAGCTTCTTCGAATGCGCCCTGGCGCAGCTTTTCAAGATCGCCGAACCCGACGGCACCTACCGGGGCGGACCGGCCTATTACATCGAGCGCGGGCTGAGGAAGCGCTGGCTGGCCGTGCTGTTCTCGGCGCTGCTACTGGTCACGTTCGGCTTCAGCTTCACCGCACTGCAGTCCTACACCACTGCGACGTCCGTCGAAGACGCCTTCGGCGTGCCGCCGCTCGTCACCGGCATCGTCCTGGTCGCCGTCGTCGGTCTGATCGTCTTCGGCGGCGTCAGGCGCATCGCCGAGGTCGCAGACATCGTGGTGCCCGTCATGGCGGTGGGATATGTCGTGGTGACGCTGGTGGTGATCGTCATGAACGCCGGCGCGGTGCCCGGCGTGCTGGCGCTCATCGTCAAGAGCGCCTTCGGGCTGGAGCCGGCGGTCGGCGGCACCATGGGGGCCGCCATCACGCTGGGGGTACGGCGGGGCCTGTTCTCCAACGAGGCGGGGCTGGGCAGCGCGCCCAACGTCGCCGCCATCGCCTACGTGAGGCATCCCGGCGCGCAAGGCGTGGTGCAGGCGTTCAGCGTCTTCATCGACACCCTCATCATCTGCTCCTGCACGGCCTGCATCATCCTGCTGTCGGGCGTCTACCAGCCGGGATCGGAGCTGAAGGGCATCGAGCTGACCCAGGCCGCACTGGCCGGCGTGGTGGGCGAGTGGGGACGGTCCTTCGTCAGCGTCGCATTGATGCTCTTCGCCTTCACGTCGATCATCTACAACTACTATCTGGGCGAGAACAGCCTGAATTTCTTCAGTAACGAGAACCGGACCCTGTTCACCATTTACCGTGTGCTGACGCTGGTCCTGGTCATGTGGGGATCGCAGCAGGATCTCAGCACCGTCTTCGCCTTTGCCGACCTCACCATGGGTCTGCTGGCGCTGGTCAACCTCGCCGCGCTGGTGATGCTGTTCCGGGTCGGCATGCGCATCCTGCGGGACTACGATCGGCAAATCGCCGCCGGTGTCAGGTCACCCGTCTTCGACGCCGCGCAGTTTGCCGATCTGGATCTCGACCGCGCGGCCTGGATCATCGAGCAGGAGCCGCCGGCCGCCACGAAAGGCGGGCACATATCCCCCGCGAGGCGATGACGACGGGGTTCTCCGCCGTGGGATCTCCGAGCGCGGCAAGCCCCATGAGGCCGCGGCCACTCCACCGGAGCGGGAACACGTCACCGACGGGCGTGTTACGCCTGGTTAACTTCGCTCCTTGGGAGGCGCGCCATGCTGCTGGTCCTGCTGCTGTTGCTGTCCATCGCCTTCATCGTGCTCGCCACCGCGCGGCTGAACCTGCACCCCTTCCTGGCGCTCCTCATCACTGCGTTCGGCTTCGGCATCCTGTCCGGCATGCCGCTGGCCGACGTGGTGAAATCAGTGAACGAGGGGTTCGGCGGCACCATCGGTTCGATCGGCATCGTCATCATCGCCGGAACCATCATCGGCGTTTTCCTGGAAAAATCCGGGGGTGCCTTCCGGCTCGCCTCCAGCATCCTGCGCATCACCGGAGAGCGGAACGCGCCGCTGGCCATGTCCGTCATGGGCTATCTGGTTTCCATCCCGGTGTTCTGCGATTCCGGCTTCGTCATCCTGTCGTCGCTGAACAAGGCTGTGGCGCGCAAGGCCGGGATCAGTCTCGCCGCCACCGCAATCGCGCTTTCTCTCGGGCTGTACGCCACCCACACCATGGTGCCGCCGACCCCGGGGCCGGTCGCCGCGGCCGGCATCCTCGGCGCCGACCTGGGGCTCGTCATTCTGTGGGGCATGGCGATCGGCGCCGTCGCCACCGCCGCCGGCTGGCTGTTCGCCATCCTGTTCGCCGCACGCGTGCCGATCGAGCCCTACCGTCCCGAAGAAGAGCCCGCCCGCGACGCGCCGCAGGCCGATGCCGATGCGCCGTCGGCCGGCAAGGCGCTGGTCCCGATCGCGGTTCCCATCCTGCTGATCGTGCTCCGCTCCATCGCCGAGCTGCCGGCCAAGCCGTTCGGCACGGGCGGCCTCGTGCCGGTCCTGTCCTTCCTGGGCCAGCCCGTCGTGGCGCTTCTGATCGGCGTGGGGCTGGCGCTGATGCTGCCGAAGCGGCTGACGCGGGAGATGCTGTCCACTTCCGGCTGGGTGGGACAGGCCGTGATCGATGCGGCGATCATCATCACGATCACCGGGGCCGGCGGCGCGTTCGGCAAGGTGCTGCAGAACTCCGGCATCGCCAAGGTCATCGGCGAGAGCTTGGCGAGCGCCAACCTCGGGATCTGGCTGCCGTTCCTGGTTGCGGCCGGCATCAAGACGGCGCAGGGCAGCAGCACGGTCGCGATCATCACCACCGCCGGCCTCATGGCTCCGCTGCTGCCGGCACTGGGGCTCGACAGCGACACCGCCAAGGCGCTGGTGACCGTGGCCATCGGCGCCGGGGCGATGGTGGTTTCCCACGCCAACGACAGCTTCTTCTGGGTGGTCACGCAATTCTCGAACATGACCACGCGCGACGGCTATCGGCTGCAGACCCTGGGAACCCTGATCCAGGGGACGGTCGGCGCCCTTGCCGTCTGGGCCGCCACCGCCCTGGTGCTGTAATACCGGCGGTTATCGATGATGACCGCCGGTATCCGCGCCGACTGGCGCGGCGGCACCGACACACTCCACCTCTCCCGATCCCATCCATCCGGTCCTGCACCGGCTTTCACCGGCCGAACAATCCCTTCACGCCTTGCTCCAGTGGTCCCTTCAGAACATTGCCCAAAGGACCAGCTTCGGGAGCGGCCGGCCGTGCGCCGGAAGACCCGCCGTCCTTGCCGCCCGCCCCCGTCAGGCCGCCGAGGATATCCGCCGGAGATCCGCCCTCCTGCAGGCGCCGCAAGGCTTCGGCCGCTTTTGCCGGATCCTTGATGGCGGAGAGCACGACTCCGCTGAAATCCGGCTGAATGGAAGGGGCGTCGAAGGTTCCCGTGACGAGGATCGGAATCGTCAGGCCGCTGCGATCGAACTGCCCGCCTTGGCCCTGCAGAGTGGCCGTGGCCTTCGGATTGAGACGAAGGTCGAGCCGCCGGTCTCGCAACGACACAGTCCCTTCGCCGTCCATTCGGAAGAGTGGCGCCAGCATGTGCAGATCTCCCGTGCGGGCGACACCGCCGTCGAGGCGGAAGGTTCCGCCAAACTCGGCGAAGTCGGTTTCCTGGGTGACGCCCTGCTGCCGTGCGGTGGCGGCCGCTACCGGATCCCGCAGAATCGCGGCAATGTTGATGCCCCGCAGCGCGCCATTCCGAAATACGATGCGGGTCGTTCCGTTCAGGCCGGAGACGACAGCCTTCTGGCTGGTCCCGGCGGCGGCAAGGTCGGCGTTGAGCGACACAGTGCCGCGAAGACGGTCTGTGCCGGCGAGAGCGGCCAGCACCAACTCCGCCTGGATGCCCTCGGAGGACGCCTTCAGGGCATAGCCGGCCGGTTGCCGCGAGGCATCGATCCGTAGCGCTGTGCTGGTTCGTCCGCCCAGGACGGGGACCTCCGACGCATCCGCGGTCAGGATGCCGTCCTGCAGGCGGAGCGTCGTCCGGTTCGGACCGAGCTTTATGTTCCGGACCAGGAGTCCCTGGCTCTCGATCACCGCGTCCAGGTTCATGCGCCGCAATGCGGAGACATCGATCGGCTCGTCGCTCCACCCGGCGGATGACGAAGCAGACGGTGAAGCGGACTGCGAGGCCGCCGGCGGGATGAAGCGATTGAGGTCGACAGGAGCGACGGAGGCGCGCACGGTTGCGGCCGGTATCTGGCCGGACCAGTCGGCCGCCGCGCTGCCGTTCGCCTTAATGTCGTCAAGCGCCAGTTGGAACTCATCAAGCTGGGCGTTCCTGCTCCCGATAGTGGCCTTGCCGGTGAGATTTACGCTGCGCAGGGACAGGCTCTCGGCATTCGGCATGCCCAGCCAAGCCGTCATGGCGCGCAGATCCGGGACCGACACAGACAGTGGCCCGCCGGTACGTCCATCCGCTTCCGGCCGGGCCTCCAGCCTGGCATTGAAGAGGTCGGACGAGATCTGCCCCTGTACGGTCGTCGGCCGCTGTTCGGCCAGCGCGCGTGGCGATTCCACCCTGGCGTTCAGCACAAGTGCCCGGTTGTTGACCTTTGCATTTCCATCGAGTTCGGCGGGCATATCCAGGTTGGGCATAGTCACCGCAAGCGCCCCATCGGCGACCTGCAAGGTTTGGCCGGTACCTTCATCCTTGTAGGTGGCCTCCACGCCGCCGAGGCGGACATCGCCGAGTTGGATGTCGGGAAGGTCGAGCGGCTCCTGCGATGCCGGCTGCGGCGCGTCATTCGCCACTTGGCCACCCTCGCGGCCGAACTCCCAGTTGGGACGCCCGGCGGCATCGACCAGCAGATTGGCCCGCAAGCCATCGACCGTCAGACGATCAACCTGCACAATGCCGCGCAGCAGCGGCCACAAGGCCACCTCGAACTCGGTCGGCCCGAGTTCGAGCATTGGCGGACGTCCGCTGTCCGGCACATCTGAGAGCGTCGCCGACTCCACCCTGGCCTTGAGGTCAGGGAACAGGGACAGGGAGTTGATCCGAAGCGTGAGATCCCGCCCGGTGCGCTCCTTCACCGCAGCAGCCACCTTCTCGGCCACGAAGTTCCCGGTCAGGATGAAGGGCAGAGCGGCCACGGCGACGGCAACGATGCCGACAATCACGATCAGCGCAATCAGGAGTTTTTTCATGCCGCCTCCCTTTGGATCCGCAGTGTCGGAGGATCCTCGGTGTCGCTGACCGGTGGAGGTGTCGGCGGGACCAGCCCCATGCCGTAGGCCGGAGCGGTGCTCAGTTCGGGCTACGTCGCGACCCAGGACCAGCGTTCATAGGCACGAGGTGGACCATCCGTCTTTGCTGAACAACTGCCCATCGGGGATAGGAAGGTGTGCCGACCCCTGACATGGGCCAGCCCCGTGCGGCCATGCGTGCCGATCACCAGCAGATCGGTGCGCATCTGCTGGCATTCCTGCCAAAGCGACCCCAGGGTTTCGCCATGCGACAGCAGGCATTGCGGTTCCACCGCTATCGGGAACTGACCGCGGACGGAGGGCATCACCGCCTGGACGGCGGCGCTCAAATTCTGTTGGCACTGCTCGCGGTAATCGCTGTGGCTGTCGGAGCCGTACAGGAATCCCTCGTACGGAACATGATAGGCGTGAACCACCGCGACCTCCTCCGGCCGGAAGCGGAAGGCGAGGCGCAGCGCCGCCTCCGCATGGGGCGAGAAGTCGAACCCGACCGTCGCTCGCCGGTATGGCTTCAGCGCGGCGTCCCTCACCAGAAGAACGGACGGGTCGGATTGCCGCAGCACATTCCACGCCGTCGAGTCCCGGAAGGTGTCGTCCTCCGGTGCGACGCGATGCGCACCGGAGGACGATCAGATCGGCTCCGATCTCCGCGGCGGCGGAACGCAACGGGCCAAACCGAGGATGGTCATGCGCAGATGCCGCACCGCCCTTTCGCTGACCCAGCCACGGTAGAGGTTCAGGATGAACTTGAGCACACCTTCGAAGAGCGCGATGCCGAAATAGGCGACCGACAGCCAAACGATCGCAGACAGTGATCTCGACGAGATGGCATCATTGACGATGCGCCGCTGGATTTCGAGCTGGTGGACTGCGCGCTATCACGATCCGAGGCGGACGCATTCCCCCGCTCGAAAAGCCGCTGAGTGCGGTCGAAGCCGGTCCTGGCGTTGAACAGGAGCGCCTGCGATTTGCGCAACTGGGCCTGGACATTGGTCAGGGTCGCGCGCGCGGCCTCCAGGTCGGCGGCTGCGCGGGCGACGGTGGCCTGCTGGGTTTCGATGCCGGCCCGGGCGACGGCGAGGTCGCCGACCGCCTGTGCTACCTGTGTTTCGAACAGCGCGGGATCGATGCGGGCGATGAGCTGTCCGGTCTTCACCTCCGTGTTGAAATCGGCGAGCAACTCGCTGATCTGCCCCGACACCTGCGATCCGACCTGCACGGTGACGACCGGATTGACGGTACCGGATGCGGTGATCGATGCGGCGACCGCGCTGCGCGTCACCGATCCGGTCCGATAGGCGGGAGCGGGGGTGTGGGTGCCCATGGCGTAATAGAGCAGCCCCGCCGTGCCCAGCAGCGCGAGCAGGATCCCCAGCAGCCAGCCGGCGTGCCTGAAGGCGCTTCGGCCGGGTGGGGCCGGAATGGTCGAGCGTTCGTGGCTCGATCCGTGATCGGTCAGCGGCAGAGTCATCGGCCATCTCCGCGGCCATCTCCGGAAGGACCGGGCCCACGGTCCATGCCATTGCCGCAGGCTATCCCTCAGGCGACTCGCGGCATTGACGTGCATCAAGATCGACGAAGCTGCATCGGGTTACCACAGCAGGCGTACCGCCTGCCTGAGCGAGGGGTGAACCTTCAGTTCGATCGCCACACCACCCTGTCGTGCTTGGCGCGCATAATCAGCCGGCTGGAATTGGCCAAGTCGAAAACAGCGACGGAATCTCAGTACATGCCCGTGGTCTATGGACGTGCAGACAGCCAGCCAACGTCGTTGCAGTGAGGACAACCGCTCCCGTCGCAGGTTGGGCAGATAACCCAGTCGTCAATGCTCCATCGGATGACGACTTCTCCGTCGCATCGGCCGGACGCGGTTTGGGTTATGCATCCATCGAAGACGGGGGCCAGCGCGTAGTAGTGTTTTCCACACGCAAGGCAAACAGCTATTGGCTGGTTCTTCGTGATCATTGCAGCCTCCAAGCATTCGGACTGCATCAGCAATAATTAAAATAACTCTGAAAGATGTGAGCGTCTACGAGCGACGATGTCACAGGCCTTCGAATAAAAAATATGCCTCCCGATTGCGACCTGAAGACGGTGGCGGTGACGACGGGCAAGGCGGGAGAACGGAGCTACCTTCTGGTGACCCGCTACGACCGGGTGCAGCGGGACGGACGCTGGCTGCGCGTCCACCAGGAGGACTTCTGCCAGGCGCTCGGCAAGCCGCCTGGGGCGAAGTACGAGCGCAACCGCTCGGGCATGACAGGGCCGAGGCTCGTGGACATGTTCAAGTTCGCCGCGGCGATCTAGGCTCGCGGCCGGACCGTCGTGCGGCTTCTCGCCCGCGCCGAGGAAGACGCCGAGGACGAGCATCCGCGGTGAGACCGCCGGGCCGGCCCGGGCGCCGGCCGGGACGGCCGCGAAAGATCGTGGTGCCGGAGCCGCGGGCATTGGTGGAACAACTGCTGCCCGCACCAGCGGTGCCCGCCCGCCTCGAGCGCCTGAAGCAACTGGCCGGTCTGGCGGAGATGGGCATAACGCCGGCGCCCTCCTCCTCGGTCCTCCCGTCTCCGACGCGGGACCCGGACCTCTGGCGCGAGAGCGTCTGGCGCAATGCCTCCACCCACATCCAATGACCATCCATTGGGCGGGCGCAACCTTGCCTCAATGCACCATCAGCACCGGAATGGTCGCAAGACCGACCACATGGGATGTGGTGCTCCCCAACGTCCACTGCCGCAAGCGGTTGCGGCCGTGCCCGCCCATGACGAGCAGGTCGGCGCCGAATTGGGCCGCCATGGCGAGCAGGACGCTGCCGGTCTCCCGCAGGCTTGCCGGCAGATGTTCAGCCTTGGCCTCAACCCCCTGCATCAGCAGATAGTCCTGCAGCCGCTCCGTATCGGCGTGAATGTCGTCCCCCAATCCGAAGGTTCCGATCAGAACCTCCTGCGCATGGCGCAGCAGGGGCAGCGCCGCCACCATGGCCCTGGTCGCCTGAGGGCTCCCGTTCCACGCGATCATGATCCTCGACCCGATGGGCCGCACGGCCGAGAAGGGAGTCAGGATCACCGGACGCGCCGTTCCGAACAGGGCGGCGTCGAACATCGACCGCCACACGCTGTCGGTCACGCCGTCATGCCTGGGCTTGGCGAACAGGATGAGATCCGCGAAGCGGCCTTCCATCGCGACCGTCTTGTCGGCCGGCCCTTCGACCTCCCGCCAGACCATCTCGGGATCCCGGCCGACCGCCCCGGCTTGGCGGAGATGCCCTTGCATCCGCTCATGTGCGGTTTGGCAATCCCGCGCGATCTTCGCCTGGACCTCCCGTAGCGCATTTTCCAGCATCGTGCCGGCAAAACCCCTTCCAAGCACCAGGATCAGGTGTTCCGGGCTGGGGCGCGCATACAACACCTCGACGCGCGAGCCGAAGATGCGGCCAATGAAGAGTGCGGCGTCGAGCGCGGCATCCATGCTGCCGGCCGCGTTGGATAGCGGAACAAGGATCTTGCGGTACATGGTCCATCCCTCCGGCTGACGGGAGCTTGGCGGCTCCAAGGACAGGATCGGACTTTCAAGTCGGCCCGGCATTAATCCCGGTTAAGGCCCCACGCTCCGCCTTCCGTCATTGTGTCCCGACACCAATGATGGAGGGCACCATGCACCCCACCCTGTCCGGCGGGCGGTTCCTCGCCCGGATCGTCGCGGTTGCGGGCATTGCTGCGCTGTGCTCGCCGGCCTTTGCGCAATCGCGCTCCGAAAAGACCACCGGGAAAGCCGACGACCCGATCGGCCAATCCTCCTACTTCGCCAACTGTGCGGTGTGCCATGGCCGCACCGGTCATGGCGACGGTCCCTATACCGATTACCTCACAAGGAAGCCGGCGGATCTGACCACCATCCGCGAGCGCAACAAGGGCGTCTTCCCGCTCGACTATCTCTACGGCATGATCGACGGGCGCGAGGCGATCGGGGCGCATGGCCCGCGGGAGATGCCGGTCTGGGGATCGGCGTTCCGGGCCGAATCGGTACAGGACTTCTGGCCCTGGGGGTCGGAGCAGGTCGTCCGCGGAAAGATCCTTGAGCTGGTCTATTACATCCAGACAATCCAGGGCAAATGACCGGTTCGGCCTGCCGGTGCGAGTCGCGCGCCGGCCAGGAGGTGCGGCGATTTCAGGCAGGGGCGCAGCGCATGTCTCGACAGACCGGAAAGCGGATCGTCGATCTGGTGCGACGCACGGCGATCGGATCGGCGGTGCTGGCGGGAGTCGGCGCCTGCGCCCTGAACGGCACATTCGAAGCGCCGAGCGCCATGCCCACCCTCGCCCCCATGCTGGAGCGGGTGCTCCCGGGGGTGGTCAGCATCGCGGCAAGCGGCCAGTTCTCCGCCGAGGAGATGGCCCTGATCCGCGACCCGGAATTCCGCGCCATGCTCGGCCTGCCGAAGCGCATGGGGCCGGAGGAGGGCCGGTTCCTCGTCCAAGGATCCGGAATCGTCATCGACGCGCTCTCGGGCTCCATCCTCACCACCCGCCACCTCGTCGACGGCGCGGACGAGATCACCGTCACGCTGAAGGACGCGCGGAGCCTCCCCGGCCGCATCGTCGGCACCGACGCGGCCGGCGATATCGCGGTGATCCAGGTCGAGGCGCGCGACCTAGCGGCAGTGCCTTTGGGGAATTCCGACGATCTGCGCGTGGGCGATTTCGTGGTGGCGATCGGGAATCCGTTCGGTCTCGCCCAAACCGCGACGCTGGGGATCGTCAGCGGGCTGGGCGCGCGCAATCCGACCGAGCCCGACGGTTCCTTCATCCAGACCGACGCCTCGATCAATCCGGGCAATTCGGGCGGAGCCCTGGTGACTCTCCGGGGCGAACTGGTCGGGGTCAACGACAGTCTGATCGGGTCATCGGTCAGCAACAGCGGCATCGGCTTCGCCATTCCGATCGCCCGGGCGAACCGCAGCATCGACCGTCTTCTCCGACGAAACGTCACCCGGCCCTGATCCGGATGAAGTCGGCCGTCCCCCAACCGCTGTCCTGCCGGCTTGGTCCGTCAGGAATTGACGGTGCGGGCCGCCACATGGTCCTGCAGGAAATGACACAGGACGAGTTTCAGCAGCGCAGTCCGTTCATGCTGGCCATGCGCCTTCGCGTCGGCGATGTCGTCCTCGATCATACGGCGGATTTCGCCCTGCCCCGCTTCAGTCGCGACCAGATAGCTGCCCAGTTCGGAGGCGACGATCTCCGGCAGATGCTCGTGCGTGGCGATCGCGTCGATCTCCTCCTTGGTCAGTCCGCTCATGCCGACGCAATCTTCGAAGGTGATGACCATGGCCCGTCTCCCCATCTGGCGGTTTTGAAGTTCGACAATGGCGGTTCGCAGTCCATTGCCGGCCTCCCTGAACGGCATCCGTGCAGCCGTGTCGGGAGAATGACGCCATTCAGCCATGACTTTCCGATGCCGGCCTTAACCGGCGTTAAGGCCGGACCCTTCCTATGCTGCTGGGATAGGTGAACCGTTGCAAAGACGGTCGCAAAGCCAAGGAGAAGAGCCATGCCGATGGCCCAACTGAAAGCCGAAGGACGTGTCGCCTCCAACCGGTCCGACGCCGCGCCGGCAACG
The DNA here is from genome assembly GCF_008364825.1 of Azospirillum sp. B21. Classification (GTDB taxonomy): domain Bacteria; phylum Pseudomonadota; class Alphaproteobacteria; order Azospirillales; family Azospirillaceae; genus Azospirillum. The sequence goes on along the minus strand of NZ_VTTO01000013.1, from coordinate 23,414 downwards.
GTGGTTCCGGTGGCTATTCCGGCACCTCCACCCGGAGCGGCGATGCGCAGCCCGGCCTATGGATTCCCCTATCTGCCCTTCAGCGGCGAGATCATCGACCGGCTGGTGCATGCGTGGCAGGGGCGTTTCACCCTGTCGATCTCGCCGGCAGCGGTAACGCTGGCCTTTGCCGACTGGGCGATGCATCTGGGCAATGCGCCGGGCAAGCAGGCCGTCCTGGCCGACAAGGCCATGCGCAAGCTGGTGCGGCTCATGGTCTATGCCGGCGCCGCGGCCGTCGATCGCGATACCCCGCCCTGCATCGAACCGCTGCCGGGCGACCGCCGCTTCTCCCATCCCGACTGGCGGCAGTTTCCCTATTCGCTCTATGCCCAGTCCTTCCTGCTGGCACAGCAGTGGCTGCACAACGCGACCACCGGCGTTCCCGGCCTGTCGCAGGCCAACGCCCGCATCGTGCCATTCGTCGCCCGTCAGCTTCTCGACGTGGCGGCGCCGACCAACAATCCTTTCACCAATCCCGAAACCCTGCGCACGGTCATCGCCACCGGCGGAATGAACTTCGCCTTCGGCATGGCGAACTGGGCGGAAGACGCCCTGCGCCTGATGACCGGACAGCGGGCGAAGGGCTTCGATGCCTTCCAGGTCGGCCGGGACGTGGCGGTGACGCCGGGAAGCGTCGTCTTCCGCAATGAGCTGATCGAACTGATCCAGTACGCGCCATCCACCGCACGATCGGCCGGCTCGGTCCATGCCGAACCGGTGCTCATCGTGCCGGCCTGGATCATGAAATACTATATCCTCGACCTGTCGCCTGAAAACTCCCTGATCCGCTATCTGGTCGGCCGCGGATTCACGGTGTTCGCCATCTCCTGGCGCAATCCGGGGCCGGAGATGCGCGATTACGGTCTCGACGAATACCGGCGGCTGGGGGTGATGGCGGCGCTCGACGCCATCGGCGCGATCTGCGGCACGGAAGAGGGACCGCCGCCGGTGCACGCCTGCGGCTATTGCCTGGGCGGCACGCTGCTGACGATTGCCGCCGCCGCGATGGCCCGCGACGGGGACCGGCGGCTGAAGACGATGACCCTGCTCGCCGCCCAGACCGACTTCACCGAGGCCGGCGAACTGATGCTGTTCATCAATGAAAGCCAGGTCGCCTATCTGGAGGACATCATGTGGGAGGCGGGATACCTCGACACCACGCAGATGGCCGGCGCCTTCCAGATGCTGCGCTCGAACGATCTGATCTGGTCGCAGATGGTCCAGCAATATCTGCGCGGCCGGCGGCCCGAGGTGACCGACCTGATGGCCTGGAATGCCGATGGAACGCGGCTGCCCTACCGGATGCATTCGGAATACATGCACCGGCTGCTGCTGGGCAACGACCTGTCGGAAGGACGCTACAAGGTGGAGGGCCGCCCGGTCGCCCTGTCCGACATCCGGGCGCCGATCTTCGCCGTCGGGACGCGGCGCGACCATGTGGCGCCCTGGCGGTCGGTCTACAAGATCAACCTGCAGAGCGACACGGCCATCACCTTCCTGCTGACCGACGGCGGCCACAATGCCGGCATCGTCGCCGGCCCCGACCGTCCCGACCGCCAGTACCGCATGAGCGAGCGGGGACCGAACGACCGCTATGTCGACCCCGACCTGTGGCTGGACTCGACGCCTGCCGCCACCGGGTCGTGGTGGCGTCCCTGGGCGGACTGGCTGGACCGGCAATCGGACGCGGAGCCGGTGGCGGCGCGGCCTGTCGGGTCTGTGAAGCACGACCTCGGCCCGCTCTGCCCGGCGCCGGGACAGTATGTCCTTGAACGGTGAGGCGGGCCCACCCCGCTGGCAGCCGTTTCTCCAGCTCCATCAGCACGAACAGCCCGGCCCCGACGGCGATCATCGCCACCCAGGCGGTGACTCCGACGGCGGCGGGGATGGCTGTGCTGGTGAATGGGGCCATGGGCAGACAGGAGTTGCTGTACGTGCCGGGGTGACGTGAACCGCTTCGTCCGCCGCTCCCGCTGGCGGGTCGGCCGATGCGAGTTCTCGGCCCAGCTGTTCAAGTGGCGACTTTAGCGAAGTTCGGCCTGCGGGATGATCGTCCGCTTGGCGGCGCCATAACTCCCGTGTTTGTCGGTCACCACGACCCGCAGCACATACCGCAAGCCCTTCAGCAGCTTCGTAAAGAAGCGCTTGGCCGCCTTGCTGTCGCGCCGGCTCTGCACCAGGATATCGAGCACCGCCCCCTCCTGGTCGACGGCGTGCCAGAGGTAATGTTGGACGCCATTGAACTTGAGGAACACCTCGTCCAAGTGTCAGCGATCACCGGGTCGCGGACGCCGGCGGCGGAGCCGGTTGGCGAAGGTCTGGGCGAACTTGCGGCACCAGCGCCGGACTGTTTCGTAGGAAACCTCGACGCCGCGCTCAGCCTAGAGCAGCTCAACGTCGCGGAAGCTGAGCGGAAAGGCGTGGTAGAGGCAAACCGCATGGGCGATCAGCTCGGCCGGAAAACGATGGCGGAACTGCGGATCAGGATCACGTCTCATCACGCTACCATGCCCAGTGCCGCTTGGGCTCGCCAACCCCGCAGTTTATGTGACAATGCCGCCGTGGCGCCGCCGTGGCGCCGCCGCGGCCATGACCCTGCACTTGGCTGAGATCAGCGGCCAAGTGAGCAAGGGCCATCAAGCGGTGCTCATCCTCGACGGCGCCGGCTGGCACCAGCCCGATCCGACCCTGGCGGAACTGAAGGACGCCATCGACGGCCTCGACGACGACGAAGTGGTCGATGTGATCGCGATGGTCTGGCTGGGGCGCGGCGATTTCTCGGCGGACGAATGGACCGAGGCGCAGGCGCTGGCCCGGGAACGCCATACGGACCGGTCCGCCGATTATCTGATCGGCATCCCCAACCTGGGAGACTGCCTGGAGGAGGGTGCCGCCCAGCTCGGTTTTTCCTGCGAGGAATTCGAAATCAACCGGCTTTAGGACGGATCGGCGGCGGAATGGTCGAGGCGCGGCTTCGGCATCCATTCCGGTCCGACGGGGCCAAGCGGCGGGGCCAAGCCGCAAGCCCCATTCAGAAATGGTCGCGCACGGCCGCGCGGATGCGGCGGATGTCGTCGACCTGCGCGGGCGTGGTGTGCGGCCCCAGATCGTCTAAATGCAGATGCTCGACCACCCTGATGCCGCATAGACCCATGATCGCAACGTCCTGTGTCACCGTGAAGGCCTGCCTCTCCCCGGTCGCCTCCAGAAAGGCCATCGGGGCGCCGGAACTCGTGACGATCAGCCCCTTGCGCCCATGCAGTTTGCCGTCGACCTCCTCGCCCCGCATTTCCCAGGCAAATCCGTAACTGAAGACACGGTCCACATAGCCTTTCAGCATCGCCGGCATGCCGGCCCATCAGATCGGAAACACGAAAGAAACAGCCTGGGACGCCGTGATGAGGTCCTGCTCGCGCTGGATGTCTTCGGGTACCGGACCCGTGCCGGCCAGTTCCTCCTCCGAAAGGACCGGGTTGAAGCCCATGACGTAGAGGTCGCGGACGGTGACCGCGTGCCCGCATTGATCCAACTCGTCCACATAGGCGCCCACCGCCTGCCGGATGAAGCTGCCGGAGCGCGGATGCGCGAAAACGACGACGTGCTTCATGACACTCCTCCCGTTCCGGGCTCGCGCGGCGCGCGGCCGAGTTTCCGTTCCAGTTCCACGACCGCGCGCAGCGTCTTGAGCACGCTGTCCGGCGTCAGGCTGATGGAGTCGATGCCCAGGCGCACCAGGAACAGATCCAGGCGCTCCACCCGGAACGGCACGGCGCCGTCATAAACCTTGCCGGTTTCATCCTCCGCGCAGGAGACGGTCACCGTCTGCCCATCGCGCAGGGCCTCCGTCGCGCGTTCGGCTCCGGCCACGGCTGGAATGCCCAGTTCGCGGGCGACGATGGCGGCATGGCAGGTCCGGCCACCCCGGTTGGTGACGATGGCGGCGGCTGTCTTCATCACAGGCTCCCAATCCGGCGTCTTGGTGTCGGCCACCAGAACATCGCCCGGACGGAAGGCCGACAGATGGTGGGCATCGGTCACGACGCGCACCGTCCCGGTGGCCATGCGTCCGTCGACTGCGCGTCCCGACGCGAGCACGGTCCCCTTCGCCTCCGGAACGAAGCTCTCCAGTTCCAGCGCCGTCCGCTGGGAGGCAACGGTCTCCGGCCGGGCCTGGACGATGTAGAGGCCGCTGTCCAGTCCGTCCTTGGCCCATTCGATGTCCATGGGCTGGCCGTAATGGTCCTCGATCCGGATGGCGTATCCGGCAAGCCGCAGCACCTCCCCGTCGGTCAGGCAGAAGCGCTCGCGATCGGCGTCGGGGGTGGATCGGGAACCGGAGGATCCGGGCCGAGCAAGTGCATGAGTGAGCCCGGAAAACCCTCAGTCTGACGCCGTGGACAGCCAAAGGCGAGGCGCTGCATCAGCCCGGCCTCGACGGCTATGTCCAAGGTGCGGGGAGTTCCCATGTACGGCATCTGGGGCTCGGCTTCGGCAGGTGGCTTCTATACCCACTCACCCTCCTGACCGCCACCAGCCGGAAATTTCTATACCTACTTTGTAGGTGTCTATCATTTTGAGTAGGTCACAATCCATTCTGTATAGTTCATCGCATTTTTGACTCAGATCAAATCATCTATCGCTCCTAGGGCGCAAGTTCCGTATACTCGGTGAATTTCCCAATTCTCGACGTCGTTCTATGACAGTTCTGTGGGGACGAACCATGTCGTCATCGCATGGCTTTTCGAAAAGCGAAGCGCTCTACGCGGAGCTCTTGAGTTTTTCTGTTGCGGCACTCGCAACCGGTTCGCACAGCGACCACGCTCTCCTGCTGCTGCACAAACGCTACCGGGAATCCGAAGACGGAGAAACAGCCCGGCGGAAGTGGCTGCTGCGCTCGCTGATCAGCACCCCCGCCCAAACGCCACTCGGCGTCGCCGTCAAGCTGACTGTGGCCTGTCGTCTCGATGGACACCTGGATGCGGCACAGGAGGCGGCGGAAGGCCCCATCGGCAGCCACATCATCGTTTCAGCCCTGATCGACTCGCTGGCGCAGGCGCAAATGCTCCCCCAGCTGCGCCCGGCAAATCCGAGCGAGCCGAGACATTAGGCAAATGCGAGAAAGGCGTCCCATGCGGCCCGAATGCCAATCCTGCCCGGTTCGACGCGACGGGCTATGCGCAAGCGCCTCCGACGCGCAACTCCAGGCGCTCGGCACCATCAAGCACCCGCTCTGGCATGTGCCTGCGGGCGGCTGCGTCTTCGCCGAAGGGGACGGCAGCGAGATGGTGTTCATCATTCGCCGCGGCTGGGCAGCGGCGTCCGTCTTCCACGAGAACGGGCGTCGCCAAGTGCTTCGCTTCGCCATGCCCGGAAGCATGGTCGGGTTCGAGACGACCGCCGACGGCTGCATGCCCTGCACGGTGGAGGCGCTGACCGATCTCACCGCCTGTCCGATCCCGCGCCAGTCGCTGATGCGGTTCTGCCAGACCGCACCGGAACTGACGTTGCGGATGTGGTCGCTTCTGGCGGCGGAGACGATTTCGGACTGGCGTCTGCTGGGCGGCCTCGGCACCTGCACCGCGGCCGAGCGGATCGCCCGCCTCCTGTTCGCGCTGTGCCAACGCCAGCTCCGGGAAGCCGGCGGCGGCGTGGACGAGTTCGCGCTTCCGATCAGCCAGACGGTGATCGCCGACGCGACCGGCCTGACCTCGGTTCATGTCTGCCGGACCTTGAAGGAGATGCGGGCCGCCGGGCTGCTGTCCTTCACCAAGGGGCGCCTGCGCGTGATGGACTGGCAGCGGCTGGCCGGTCTGGCGGAGATGACCGCAGCGCCGGCGCCCTGCTCCGCATTCCTGCCGCCGCCTCCGGGGTTGGAGCCGGGCACATGGTACGGGGGTACCTGGCGCAGTCCATCCAGCCGATGCCATGGATCATCGCCCATCGGCCCATCGTGACCAAGCGGCGCAGGCAAGACCGGCCCACGCCACCTGGTCCGCATCGCCTGTGAAACTTCGCTCCCAGCCGGTCCGCTTCTCAATCTGCGTGCCAATTCACCCTGAGGGAGCACTCGCCCTCAGCGTACTTCCACGTCACTTCACCCTGGTGATGGCGCTCGAGCGCTTCGGCGATTCGCCGGGGCAGGTGAAGATCCGTGGTCGTCACGTTGATCCCGTCGGCGGTGTCGTGGATGTCCATGATCCTGTTGAGCGGATGCTCGGCGGTCTCCAGTTTCTCCTGATGACGGACCTGCGCCATGATCTCGGCACGATGGGCTTGGACGAAGGCGCCACTCATCGTCAGGATGCCGGCCGGGATCCGCTCCTCGATGCGCTGGCAGGCCTGGCAGACGGTCTCCGTCGCATTGGCGGAACTCGCCCCCCACCGCCAGCGACCATCCTCGTAGACCGCGTGGCAGCGTGAACAGACGCTGGGATCTGCGGGTTTGAGTTCCGATTTGTAGGGGTCGTGCTCCTTCTCCTGGATCAGCCGGTCTCGCCGTTCCGGTTGCAGGCGGTCATCGATGGCCGAGCGGCTGTTCTGAGGTTTTTGTCCCATGGCCACGTCCTCCCCGGTGAGCGGAAAGCGGTATACTCGCGCCCAGGCAAAACGCCGCCTTAACCTGGATAAACCTGTTTACGATTGACTGAAGATTCACCGTCGGGGTCGATCAGGTTAACCTGGATCAAGGTGGGCCGCGATTTTTGGCGCGACGGTACGGAACCTATCCTCCGCTGCAGGAGACGGTTCATGATCAAGCATATTCTTGTCCTTCTCGACGGCGACGCCGCCGACGAACGGGCGCTGAACGCCGCCTTCACCCTCGCCAAGCTGTTCAATGGGCATGTTGATGCCGTCCACGCCCGGCCCGACCCGCGGGTAGCCATTCCACTGGTTACCGAGGGCTTCTCATCCGACATGCTGGATCGCCTGATCCGGGAGGCGGAGCAGGCGGACCAGGAACGGACATCGCACGCAAGGCACAGCTTCGACATCGCAGTTGCGGCCGCCGGCATTCACTGTGTCGGCTATCCTGACGCCGTTACCGCCATCGCGTCCGGTTCCATCACGGCGACTTGGCGCGAAATGGTTGGCCAGCCGGAGGACATTCTCACTCAGCGCGGGCGCTGTGCCGACCTCCTCCTGTTCGCGCAGCCATTCGATGCTCCGGCCAATGTCCTGCGGCTGGAGACGGCATTGTTCGAAACCGGTCAGCCGATCCTGCTGGCGGCACCAGGCTTGGATCAAGAGGCGCTTTCATCGATCGCAATCGCCTGGGACGGCAGCCGGCAAGCGGCAAGGGCGATCGCCGGGGCCATGCCGCTCCTGCGGCGGGCGCGGAATGCCACCATACTGACTGTGGACGGAGGCGATGACGGCAATGGTCCGACGGCGCCGATGATCACATGCCTTTCCGACCATCTGGCCTGGCACGGCATCTCCGTGGCGGTCGACGTCCTGCACAGGGATGGCCGCCCGACCGGCAAGTTGCTGACCGGAAGGGCGAAGGAGATCGGTGCGGGACTTCTGGTCATGGGCGGCTACGGACACAGCCGGTTCCGGGAAATGGTCCTGGGCGGCGTAACCCGTCATGTGCTGGGGACCGCTCTCGGATGTTCGGTCCTGATCGCACACTGAGGCGGCCAGCCACTGATAGTCCGGCATGGGAGGCATCGATGACGCACGACGGAATGCTGCTGTTCGATCTGGACCCGCATTGGCGGCATGGCCGCCGGATCGCCACCCATCTTCTGAAGATTTACGAGACGCGGAGCGGGGACAGGGCCGATCCTCATCTGGTCGCCTTCTATCGCAGTGTCCGCGCCTGTATCCGCATCCGGCTGGCCGCACACCGGCTGGCCGATGCCACTGCCGCCCAGTGGAGACGGCGGTTGGAACGCATCGATCAATATCTCACATGCATCGAGAAACTTTGACCCTATTCGGCCAGAGGATCGGAGGTCCGAACAGCGGCATCGATGGGATGCAACTCGCTTGCCCCCCAGATTTCGGTGTGGGCGTAACCGGACGCACGGACGGTGGTCGCTACCCTCATTGCCGCGTCAATCCCTGGAGCGGTGAAGATGTCGAGGAAGTCGTAGGGACCGAGAACGGCAAAGCTGCTTCGCCATTGGACATCCGGGCAGTTCTGGCCGATCTGTTCGGCGAGGTGCTGCCGGACCTTGTCGGTGGATTTCGGTGGAGCTTTCGTCCCCTGGATAAGCCGTGTCAGCATGATGAATGTGGCCATGGCGTGCCTCTCCATTCCCGTGGCCGCAGGCTGGGAGGTCAGCCGGGCAGCCGAGCTGCGTTCATGACGTTTCTTCGGCTTTCACAATGGACGCCAGGGGAGCGATCCTCGTTAACCGAGATCAAGAGATCGCTCAAAATTGTCCGGCAGCGTCGAGGAGATTGATCACGTCGGAGTCATCCAGTTGGCGGAAGTCGCGGTAGAACGCTCCGATGGACATGAAAGAGGCAGGAGTTTCCAGACAGATGACCGTGTCGGCTGTTTCGGTGAATGCAGCCAGACTGTCAGCCGGTGCCACCGGAACGGCCAACACGAGCGCCTTCGGCCCCTCCTTGCGCACCGCCTGAAGAGCGGCGAGCATGGTGGCACCTGTGGCAATGCCGTCATCGACCAGGATGGCGGTACGGCCGGCTATGGCAGGCTGACGCCGACCTGCGAGGTAAGTGGTGCGGCGTCGCTCCAGTTCCTTGAGTTGACGACCTGTCTCCTCTTCGAGCCATGAATCGGGCAAAAGAAGGCCGACGTTGGAATTGATCACCGTCTCGATCGCCGCGTTCCCTCCTGCCCCACAACTGGCAATCGCACCGATCGCCAGTTCCGGCTGGTACGGAGCACCGAGTTTGCGGACCAGAACGAGCCCGAGCGGGGCGTGAAGCCTCCTTGCGATCTCCACCGCCACCGCAACACCACCGCGCGGAAGGGCCAGGACAACGGGCGCCTGATCCCGCAAGGGCGCCAGCGTGTCGGCCAGCCGCCTGCCGGCATCGGTCCGGTTCCTGAAAAGGGCCGTGATTCCGTTTCCCCCTTCCATCGCCGGCCAGTGACCCATGTCCCCTCCCGGTGCTTCTTCAGGACAGCGGCTTCAGCCGCGCGCTTCCTCGGGCTTGCCGTCGCGCCGACCCTCGGCGTTCCGAAAGCGCCGTTCCCTCGGATGGAAGGGCCGGTCGACCGATGCGCTGGCGGATGCCTGTTCGGCCATGGCACGGGACATGCCCTGCGCCTGCTCGATCGCCGCGGTCGCCTCTTCCGACCAGCGCTTCAGACGGTCGGCCATCCAGTCGTTCCAGAGAGAGGATCGTTCCGCCGCATCCTCCACCGTTCCCATCCGCTCCACGGTGGACAATGCCGATTGGAGATCGTCCTGGCGATGTTCCAGCCAGTTGCGGCTCATGGTCTCGAAGCCGCCGAACAGGTTCGACTGCATGCGCAAGATTGCCTCGGCCCGCTGCAGAAAGTTGGTTTGCAGCAGTGTGTTGGCGGTCCATATTGGAAACGCGCCTTCCATTTGGGGGGAAGCCGGTGTGTTGATCGCGTGGCTCCTCATCGATACTCCTCCTCTTCTGCCCGGCATTTGCCGCCGGCCAGCCCAGGCTGGGCATCGCGGGATTTAGAAGAGAATCTTTTTCCCGGCCATTAATCCACGTTAAGAACAACATGGCACATCCGGACGGGAATACTTCTTTGGAGATTCCGAGGCCGAAATTGGCTGATCGGTTCGGCCTTCGGCGGATGGGAGTTCAGGAGGACAGGATCACGGACGATATCTGGACGAAGCCAATCTCCGCCGTCCTGACGGAGCTGGGGACCACGAGCATCGGGTTGGCTCGGACCGAGGTGGCTAGCCGCCGCAGACGATACGGGTTCAACCGCCCCACGACGCATCACCGCCGGCCGCTGTGGCTGGAATTCCTGTCGCGTTTCCTCAATCCGCTCGTTCTCATCCTGCTGTTTGCCAGCGCCTTGTCGGCGGCCACCGGCAATCTCACCAGCTTCGTCATCGTCTTCATCCTGGTCATACTCAGCGTCACCCTCGACTTCATCCAGGAAATGCGGGCGGAAAGCGCGATCGATGCTTTGCGCCGGTCCGTCGACATCCGTGTCCAGGTCCGACGCGATGGTGTCGAGATCTCGGAAGCGGCGGATCTGCTGGTTCCCGGCGACATCGTCCGTCTGGCTGCCGGGGATCTCGTGCCGGCCGATTGCCGTCTCATCGAGGCACGCGACCTGTTCGTCAACCAGGCGACGCTGACCGGAGATCCCTATCCGGTCGAGAAGCGCGCCGATGCACTCTGCCCATCGGCCGGCGGACCAGCCGAGGCGATCAACACCGTCTTCATGGGCTCCTCCGTCATCAGCGGCAGCGCCACCGCCGTGATTTGCCGAATCGGCGACGCCACCGTCTTCGGCCGGCTGAGCGGTAGCCTGACGGCATCGCCGCCGCCCACCGCCTTCGAACTGGGCATCCGACAATTCGGGTTTCTGATCCTGCGGCTGACCATCTTCCTGGTTCTGTTCGTTCTGGCGGTGAATATCCTGTTTCACCGCCCCTGGCTCGACTCGCTGATGTTCGCCCTCGCCCTGGCGGTCGGGCTGACGCCGGAACTTCTGCCGATGATCGTCACCGTCACGCTGGCGCGCGGTGCGCTGCGCCTTGCCAAGCGCCGGGTGATCGTTAAGCGGCTGGCCGCCATGCACAACATCGGCGTCATGGACGTGCTGTGCACCGACAAGACCGGAACGCTGACCGAGGCCACGATCCGCATGGTCCGTCATCTGGATTGCCTTGGCGCGGAGAGCGAGCGCGTCTTCCGGCTGGCCTACCTGAACAGTCATTTCGAGAGCGGCATCAAGAGCCCCCTGGATGAGGCCGTCATCGCCTTCCGCAAGATGGACGTGACGGGCTGGGAGAAGATCGACGAGGTGCCGTTCGACTTCGAGCGGCGGCGGTCGTCACCTATCTGGCCCTGGTCGAAGCGATCAAGCGGCAGTTCTTTCGCCACACCGCTTTGCATTGGAAGGCACGCCGCCCGCGCTCCAGACCATCCTGGCGAAGCTGATTCTCGCTGTCGCGCCGCCACCGGCCTGCAACACGACCGTTGTTCGGGGCCGCCGAAGCACGGCATCGACCACCTTCTCCGGCAAAACGTCGCGCGGCCTTAATCCAGATAAAGGCGGCCGACCCCGTCGGGTGCTAAAGACCATCGCGTCACAAGGGTAATCCCGAGGGTAAACCAGGAGGATGCCATGAGCATGACTGAAACGAGCGCCGGCGAAAAGCCGAAGGAGCTCAAGACCACCGGCATGGCGGCCAAGGAAGTGGCGGAGCGCAATCGTCATCCGCTTTTCGCCCTGCGCGAGGAGTTCGACCGCCTGTTCGACGAGGCGTCGTCCATGCTGCGCTTCCCGTGGAGCCGCCGCCCGGTATTCGGCCTGGAGCCGCTGTTGCGCAGCGACGCCGATCTGGAAGCGATCGTGCCCCCGGCGGAAGTGGATGAACGGGAGACCGAATACCGCGTCACCTTGGAAATCCCCGGCATGGACGAGAAGGACGCCGAGGTTTCCATCCAGGACGACATCCTGACCGTCAAAGCCGAGAAGAAGGAGGAGACGGAAGAAAAGGACAAGAACCGCTATTTCTCTGAGCGCCGCTATGGACTGTGCGCCCGCACCTTCCGGCTGCCAACCAACGTGAAGGCGGACGCGATCACGGCCAGCATGAAGAACGGCGTCCTCACCATCGTGCTGCCGAAGAGTGAGCCGAGCAAGCCGACCAGGCGCACCATCGAAATCGCCAAGGTCTGACTTCCCGGCGCCGCCGGCTGCTGTGTCGGGCCGCGACATGGCAGCCGGCGCAACGCATTCGGGCGGGAGACGGCCATGAACATCCATCCCGGTCCACTGTGCGATGGCGACAATCTTCTGCTTACGGACCTCTACGAGGTCGCCATGGTCGACGCTTACCTCGACCACGGAATGAACGGCACTGCATCATTCGAGTTGTTCGTCCGCACCCTGCCGAACCAAAGGAATTTTCTGATTGCAGCCGGTCTCGAACGGGCGGTTGCCTTCCTGGAGACGGCCAGATTTGCTCCGGACGATCTGGCATGGCTGCGCGACCATGCCCAGTTGTCGAACCGGACCGTGGAGTATCTTGGAGACTTCCGCTTCTCCGGGGATGTGGACGCGCTCCCCGAAGGGACGGCCTTTTTCGCCCATGAACCGATCCTGCGCGTGACGGCGAGCCTGCCGGAAGCGCAGATGATGGAAACGCGCCTGATCAACCTGATTCACCTTCAGACCGTCATCGCCTCAAAGGCCGCAAGGCTGGTGTTGGCGGCGGACGGCCGCCCGCTGTTCAACTTCGGTCTGCGCCGGGCACACGGCGCTGAAGCCGGGCTCCTGGCTGCACGAGCAGCATACATCGCAGGCTTCGCCGGAACGGCAACCGCTTCGGCAGGCCGGCGTTTCGGCATTCCGATCGTCGGGACGATGGCGCATTCCTTCGTGCAAGGACAGTTTCGGTATCGGCACCAGCCTGACCACCTCCAGCGACGTGCCCGCGCTCGATTGCGCCTACAAGCTGGTCGAGTATGCCGGGTTGCCTCGCCGCAAGCGCTCGCCCGGCAAAGCGACTTGGCCGGTGCGTAAACAGGTGTTCCGCAGCTACGATGCCGGCGGCCGGATCCGGACGGACCTGCTGTCCGTCGCCGAAGCGCAGGAGCCGGGGCGTCCGTTGCTGATCCCGGTTATGCGAAACGGGCGCCGCGTCGGGACCCTGCCGGACCTGACCGCGATCCGCTCCCGCACTGCGGCTGAATTGGCGAGCCTGCCGGAGCCGGTGCGAGACCTGACGCATCATGCGACCATTGAAACCGTCATTTCGCCCGAACTCGAGGCGCTCGCCGAACAGGCCGACAGCATCGGTCAGGTCCGACCGGACCATCCATAACGGCAGGAATTCGAATTTCCGGGCGGCTTCTAACCTAGGTTAAACCCAGCCATGGGACGCGGGCGTAACCTGCTGCGCGATACCGCCATCATCAGCGCCTGCTCGCCGGGCGGTACGTTCAGGATGAGGTGCACCCATGCCCTGGGAGACCATTTGCAAGCGACCTGACGACAAGGCCACCGCCGTCCTGACGGATTACGATCAGGCCCGCGCCGCCTTCACCTGGTCGGGGGCACGCGCCGATCTGGACGGCCTGCCGGACGGGGGGCTCAACATCGCATACGAGGCCATCGACCGGCATGTCGCGCATGGCCGGGGCGACCGGATCGCCCTGCGCTGGCTGGCCAAGGATGGAACGTCCCGTGAGTTCCGGTACTGCGATCTGGCTGAGCACTCCAGCCGGTTTGCAGGTCTCCTGCGCTCACTGGGCGTCGGCAAGGGCGAGCGCGTCTTCAGCCTGCTTGGTCGTCAGCCCGACCTGTATGTCGCCGCCCTCGGCACGCTGAAGAGTGGCTGCGTCTTCTCGCCCCTGTTCTCCGCCTTTGGCCCGGAGCCCATAAGAACGCGCCTGTCGCTCGGCGACGGCCGGGTGCTGGTGACCAGCGAAGCGCTCTACCGTCGCAAGATCGAACCCTGGCGCAACGAGCTTCCCGGATTGAAGCATGTGCTGCTCGTCGACGGCGGAGCCGGGCCGGGCGACGGTGTCCTGGATTTGCGGCGCGCGCTGGCGACGGCGTCGCCGGACTTCGCCTGTGCGCAAACGGCACCGGACGACATGGCTCTTCTCCACTTCACCAGCGGCACTACCGGCCGTCCGAAGGGAGCCGTGCATGTGCACGAAGCCGTGGTCGCCCACCATGTCACGGCCCGCTGCGCCCTCGACCTGCGGCCCGGGGACGTCTTCTGGTGCACCGCCGATCCCGGTTGGGTGACCGGCACCTCCTACGGCATCATCGCTCCGCTGACCATCGGCGCCACGCTGCTGGTGGATGAGGCGGAGTTCGATGCGGAGCGGTGGTACGGCATCCTCCAGCGGGAGCGCGTCACCGTCTGGTACACCGCCCCCACCGCCATCCGCATGCTGCTGAAGGTGGGCGCGGAGGTGGCGCGGCGCTACGACCTGTCGTCGGTGCGCTTCATGGCGAGCGTGGGGGAACCGCTCAACCCCGAGGCCGTGGTATGGGCACAGGAGACGTTCTGCCGCCCCTTCCACGACAACTGGTGGCAGACCGAAACCGGCGGCATCATGATCGCCAACTACGCCTCCGCCGACGTGAAGCCGGGGTCCATGGGCCGCCCGATCCCCGGTGTGGAGGCGGCAATCGTCGAACGAACATTCGACGGCCGCATCCATCCGGTGGAAGAACCGATGACCGTCGGTGAATTGGCCCTGCGGCCCGGCTGGCCCTCCATGTTCCGCGGTTATCTGGGCGAGGAGGAACGCTATCGGCGCTGCTTCGTCGACGGCTGGTACCTGAGCGGCGACCTCGCCATGCGCGATGCCGACGGCTATTTCTGGTTCGTCGGCCGCGCGGACGATGTGATCAAGTCCGCCGGCCACCTGATCGGCCCCTTCGAGGTCGAGAGCGCGCTCATGGAGCATCCCGCCGTGGCCGAAGCCGGGGTGATCGGGGTTCCCGATCCCATCGCCGGCGAGGCGGTGAAGGCCTTCGTTGCGCTGAAGCCGGGCTGGACACCGTCGGATGCGCTGCGCAAGGAGTTGCTCGGGCATGGCCGCACCCGGCTGGGTCCGGCGGTCGCCCCGAAGTCCATCGATTTCCGGGCCTCCCTGCCGCGCACGCGCAGCGGCAAGATCATGCGCCGTCTTTTGAAGGCGCGCGAGTTGGGCCTGCCCGAAGGCGATCTGTCGACGCTGGAAAGGGACGAGCGATGAGCGACCAGTCTCCGGCCCCGCATGCGAAGCCCCACCTGACCCGCGACCATCTGCTCGACCTGCTGCGGCAGATGGTGCGCATTCGCCGATTCGAGGAGCGGTGCGGCGAACTGTACCAGCAGGAAAAGATCCGCGGCTTTCTTCACCTCTATATCGGCGAGGAGGCGGTCGCCGCCGGGGTGATGGGGTGCCTGCATCCCGAAGACGCCGTCGTCGCCACCTACCGCGAGCATGGACACGCCATCCTGCGCGGCGTCCCGATGACCGCAGTCATGGCCGAGATGTACGGGAAGGCCGAAGGCTGCAGCCGCGGGCGCGGCGGATCGATGCACCTGTTCAATGTCGGCACCCGCTTTTTCGGCGGCAATGCCATCGTCGCCGGTGGGCTGCCCCTGGCGGTGGGCATGGCGCTGGCCGACCGCATGCGTGGCCGGCCGCGGGTGACCGCATGCTTCTTCGGCGACGGCGCCGTTGCCGAGGGCGAGTTCCATGAGAGCCTGAACCTCGCCGCGCTGTGGAAACTGCCGGTCCTGTTCGTCTGCGAAAACAACCTCTACGCCATGGGCACGCGGCTCGACCGGGCACAGTCGCAGACCGACCTGCACCTCAAGGCCGCCGTCTATCAGGTCGCGTCGGAGGCGGTGGACGGCATGGACGTCGTCGCCGTCGAAGCCGCGGCACGGCGCATGACCGATGCGATACGCGATGGCGCCGGGCCGCAATTCCTCGAATGCCGGACCTATCGCTTCCGCGCCCATTCCATGTTCGACCCCCAGCTCTACCGCGACAAGGCGGAGATCGAGGATTGGAAGCGCCATGACCCCGTCGCCCGGCTGTCCGCCTGGATGCGGGAAACCGGCATGCTGCACGACGCCGATCTCCCCGCCATCGAACGGGAAACCGAGGCGGAGATCGAGGCGGCGGTCGCATTCGCCGAGGCCGGGCAATGGGAGCCGGTCGAGGATCTGGCGAAGGACGTCTATACCCGCGAGGTGCATCCATGACCGATGCGGACATCACCGTGGCGGCGAGCAGCCGTACGATCACTTACCGCGATGCCATGCGCGAGGCGCTTCGTGATGCGCTGCTGCGCGACGAGCGGGTCTTTCTGATGGGCGAGGATGTCGGGTGCTACGGCGGTTGCTACGCCGTGAGCAAAGGCCTGTACGACGAGTTCGGGCCGGACCGCATCCGCGACACGCCGCTGTCGGAATCCACCTTCGTCGGCGCCGGCATCGGCGCCGCGCTGAACGGCATGCGTCCGATCGTCGAGATCATGACCGTCAACTTCAGCCTGCTGGCGCTCGACCAGATCGTCAACAACGCAGCGACGCTCCGCCACATGTCCGGCGGACAGGTGAGCGTGCCGGTGGTCTTCCGCATTCCGACCGGGGCGGGGCGCCAGTTCGCCGCCCAGCACTCGCACAGTCTGGAGGGCTGGTATGCCCATGTGCCGGGCCTGCGGGTGGTGGCGCCGGCCACCCTGGAGGACGCGCGCGGCATGCTGTGGACCGCACTGCAAGACCCCGACCCGGTGGTGATGTTCGAGCATGTGATGCTCTACAATATGGAAGGCACACTGGCTGCCACGACCGGTCCGGTCGACATCGACCGCGCGGCGATCCGCCGCCCCGGCACGGACGTGACGCTGATCACCTACGGCGGCAGCCTGTCCAAGACGCT
This sequence comes from Azospirillum sp. B21, assembly GCF_008364825.1. GTDB lineage: Bacteria > Pseudomonadota > Alphaproteobacteria > Azospirillales > Azospirillaceae > Azospirillum. Next base: position 6,818 of record NZ_VTTO01000013.1, on the reverse strand, counting down.
CGCCGCAGCGGAAGCCCTGGCGGCGGACACTATATCGGCGGAGGTCGTGGACCTGCGCAGCCTGCGGCCGCTCGATGGCGAAACCGTGCTGGCCTCGGTCGCCCGCACCCGCCGGGCGGTGATCGTCGACGAAGGCTGGCGGACCGGCAGCTTCGCCGCGGAGGTCAGCGCCCGCATCATGGAGGGGGCGTTCTGGTCGCTCGACGCCCCGGTGGCGCGGGTCTGCACGGCCGAGGTACCGATCCCCTACCCCCGGCATCTGGAGCAGGCGGCGCTTCCGCAACCGGCCGCCATCGTGGCGGCGGTCAAGGCGCTGATGGGGGCGTGATGGGCATTTTCCGCATGCCGTCTCTGGGTGCCGACATGGAGGCGGGCGTCCTGGTCGAGTGGCTCAAACAGCCGGGCGATACCGTCGCCCGCGGCGACATCGTCGCCGTGGTGGAAACGCAGAAGGGCGCCATCGAGGTCGAGACTTTCGAGGCCGGCGTGATCGAACGGCTGCTCGTCACTCCCGGAACCACGGTTCCGGTCGGCACACCGCTCGCCCTGCTCGCCGGAGCCGGCGAGACCGTCGTGCTGCCCATCCCCGAGCCGCAGCCATCGGTGTCCCCTCCCCCGCCGATGCGGGCGCCGGTGCCGCTCCCGTCCCCTCCGGTCACGTCCCCTCCAGTCACGATGGCGACCGCCCATCCGCCGGCGTCGCCGGCGGCACGGCGGCTGGCGGCCGAGCGCGGCATCGCCCTGACCGCCATTGCCGGCAGCGGGCCAGGAGGCGCCGTGCTTCTGGCCGACGTCGAGCGGGCTGCCGCTACACCGTCCGCCGCCTCGCCGGCGCGCGGACTGGATCTGGCGCAGATGCGGCGGGCGATCGCTGCGGCCATGGCGCGCTCCAATCAGGAAATCCCTCACTACTACCTGAGCACCACGGTGGCCCTGGCCAAGGCGAACGCCTGGCTCACGGAACGGAACACCGGGCGCCCGCCCGAACAGCGGCTGCTCCTGGCGGCACTGCAATTGAAGGCCGTCGCACTGGCCTTGCGCCGCCTGCCCGAGTTCAACGGATCCTGTATCGACGGGATGTTTCGACCGGCCGAGGGCATTCATATCGGCACCGCGGTGGCGATCCGCGGCGGCGGCCTCGTCGCCCCCGCGATCCACCACGCCGACCGGCTGACGGTGGACGAGGTGATGGCCCGCCTGCGTGACTTGGTCGCCCGGGCACGCTCCGGACGGCTGCGCAGCTCGGAACTGGCGGATCCCACCATCACCGTCACCAGTCTCGGCGATCGCGGGGTAGAGGGGGTGTTCGGTGTCATCTACCCGCCGCAGGTCGCCATCGTCGGCTTCGGCAAGCCGGTCGAGCGGCCTTGGGTGGTGGATGGGCAGGTCGTTCCATGCCCCGTGATGACGGCGACCCTCGCGGCCGACCACCGGGTCAGCGACGGCCACCGTGGCGCCCTTCTCCTTGCCGAAATCGATCGTCTGCTGCAGGAGCCCGGATCGCTATGACGCCCGACGATGTAAGACGTGTGGTGCTGGAGGAGCTGAGCAACATCGCTCCCGAAGCCGACCTTGCCCTCCTCGATCCTGCGGCCGACCTCCGGGAGGCCCTGGACATCGACTCCATGGATCACCTGAACTTCGTGACGGCGCTGCACAACCGGCTGGGCGTCGCGATCCCCGAGGTCGATTACCCGCGCCTGATCACCCTCGATGGAGCGATCGCCTACCTCATGGCCGATCCGGCGATCGCGGCAAAAGCCGGGATCGCATGACGCGGAGGGCGATGTTCCGATGGACGATTGGACAAGACACGAAGGCTCACCCTCGCCGCTGGGAGTTTCCTTCATCCCCGACGAAGACGCCTACAACTTCGCTCTTTATTCCAAGCACGCGACATCCGTCACTCTGTTGCTTTTCTCCGCACAGAATCCGATTGACCCCATTGCGATCCAGCCCTTCGATCCCCGCCGCAACAAGAGTGGCCGTATCTGGCACTGCCGGTTGCCCGTGACCACGGTCGACCGCGCGACCTACTATGCGTATCGAGTCGACGGACCGCGCGCGCCGGCCGAGGGGCAGCGGTTCGATCCCGAGAAGACCCTGCTCGACCCTTATGCGACGGCGGTCTTCTTTCCGCCCGGCTTCAGCCGTGAGGCCGCCCGGCATCCGGGACCCAATCCCGGCCGTGCTCCCCTCGGCGTCCTGCATGCTGAGGCGTCCGGCTTCGACTGGGCCGGCGACCATGCCCCGCGCCATACCCATGACACCATCATCTATGAACTGCATGTCCGCGGGTTCACCCAACGGGCAAACTCCGGCGTTCCGGCCGACCGGCGGGGCACCTTCGCGGGCCTGATCGACAAGATTCCATACCTGCGGGACCTCGGCGTCACGGCGGTCGAACTGATGCCCGTGTTCCAGTTCGATCCCCAGGAGGGAAATTACTGGGGGTACATGCCGCTCAACTTCTTCGCCCTGCATCACACCTACGCGGCCCACCCCGAGCCGGCCGGCCAGCTCGACGAATTCCGGACGCTGGTCAAGGCGCTGCACGCCGCCGACATCGAAGTCATCCTCGACGTGGTTTACAACCATACGGCCGAGGGCGACGAGAACGGCCCCACCTACAGCTTTCGCGGCGTCGACAACACCACCTACTACCTTCTGGCCGAAGACCGCCGCCGCTATCGCAACGACAGTGGCACCGGGAACGTGCTGCATACGGCCAACCGCTATGTCTCCGGCATGGTCATGGACAGCCTGCACCATTGGGCGCGGCAGTTCCGCATCGACGGCTTCCGCTTCGATCTCGCCTCGCTGTTCACGCGCCGGGATGACGGCTCCATCGATCTCAACGAGCCGCCGGTGATCAGCGCGATCCAGACGCATCCCGATCTGGCGCGCCTGCGGATGATCGCCGAAGCCTGGGACGTGGTCAGCTACCAGCTCGGCCGCTCCTTCCCCGGAACCACATGGCTGCAGTGGAACGATACGTTCCGCAACGAGGTCCGATCCTTCATTCGTGGGGATCGAGGGGTCACCGGCGGCCTGATCCGCCGGCTCGGCGGCAGCGACGACATCTTCCCCGACACGCCCGAGGACGCCTATCACGCCTATCAGAGCATCAATTTCGTGACCTGCCACGACGGCTTCTGCCTGTACGATCTGGTCAGCTACGACCGGAAGCACAACGAGGCGAACGGCGAAGGAAACCGGGACGGCCGTGACGATAACCGATCCTGGAATTGCGGCTGGGAAGGCGACGTGAATCTGCCAGAGGCCGTGGCCAGGCTTCGGCGCCGGCAGGCGAAGAACCTGTTCTGTCTGCTGATGCTGGCGAACGGCACGCCGATGGTCGTGGCGGGCGACGAGTTTCTGAATACGCAGCGCGGCAACAACAACCCCTACAACCAGGACAATGAGACGACGTGGCTCGACTGGGATCTGCTGCGGACCAACGCCGACTTTCACCGCTTCTGCCAAGCGATGATCGCCTTCCGCAAGGCCCATCCCACGCTATGCCGCAGCCGCAGCTGGCGCGAGGATGTGACGTGGTTCGGAACAACCGGCAGCTTCGACCCTTCGGCCGACAGCGGCACGCTTGCCTTCCTCCTGCGCGGCGGCACGCAGGCCGATGTCGACCTCTATGTCATGATCAATGCCTCGGCGGCGGAGCAGGAGTTCCTGATTCAGGATACCGCGCCACAGGGCTGGCGCCGGGTGATCGACACCGCGCTCGAAAGCCCCGGCGACATCGTGTCCCAAGACGATGCGCCACCGGTCACCGGACCGCACCTCAGGGTGGAGGCGCGGTCGATCGCCGTGCTCGTCCGGCGCTGACGCGCCGCGCTGAAATCCGGGGACCCTACCCCCAATATCCGCCCCGGATGTGCATTGCTCTTAACCTCGATAAAGGCGGTGGCCAGATTCCTTTGGGATACTCTCCGGACGGATGAGCCCCGAGCCTTGGGAGGTCGGCCATGGCACCGATACCGCACCTCAGCTACGTCGTTTGCCAGAACGAAAATCATTGGACCGTCGGCTTCGCACCGGGCGACGATTGCGGAAAATACCCGTCGCGACGGGCGGCCCTGCAGTCCGCGCTGCATGATGCGGTGCGGGTTCGGGAACTGGGATATGACGTCGATGTCTGGGTCCGCCGGAAGGATGGATCGCTGCGGCGGATCCCGGATCGGATCAATTTCGACAACTCCGCATCCGCCCGGACATGACTGTTCCAGTGCCGACCGTGCCGGGAGCTCACACCATCCGACCCGCCCACGGGAGCGACGGATGAGTCTCTTCAAATCACCGTGCCTGGCGCGGCAGTTCCTTTCGGTATATGGCCCTATTCACGAGCATTGCCGCCCGCGCCGACACCTCATGCCGGCTGCAGAATGTTGGGTCTACCGGGCGGAGGCCTTCGCCCTCCGGCAAGCCCCCCATGCGACCGATCTCAGCGCCCGGGTGCGCTCAGTCATCGAGGCACTTCTCCTCGATGTTCTGTGGCGCCGCACCGTACTGACCGGCTCCCATTTCGACTTGCGCCCAATCAATCCGGAGCGCTATGCACGCGATTTGCTCAAGCTGGACACGGTCGGACGAAACAGCGGCCTGACGCTGCCTGGCCTGTACAACGTCACCATGATGCGCGCGATCGCCAAACAGCGACTGCGCTTCGAAGCGGTGGAGGCATTGGTGTCTCTGCGGGCGCAGGGGCAGTCCTGCTGGGCCGGCACCTTGACGCTGTTGCCGCACTATCACGGATGGTGAAGGGAGGAAATACGCTCACCACCGGCCTTTTCAACGCTATCAACATCTTTGTTTCCTTCGAGCCGTCCTCCGAGGCAAACGCGGAAGCCATGAGGAACACGAGTGCGGCACGCTGTCCTGCAGCCGGATCGGATTGGTTTCCGATCCGCAATCGCAGGAGCGCTACCATGCCCGTGTCCCGCCGCAAGACCGATCTCGCCGCTCCCGCCCCCCTCAGAACCGTCGGAAGCGGACCACCGCCTCCAGCGTGCAGAGCAACCCCTGCTGGACCTGGTGCGCCTGATTGCCCGAACCGAAGCCCGCCGCATCCTGCGCTCCTCCCGCGGCGTCACCGACCTTCGCATGTTGGTGCTGATCGCCCTGATCAGTCTGACCATCATGATCGGCGTCATCGTCCCCTGATCTCCTTCGCTGGAAAGGACACCCCCTCATGATCCGCAAGCCGAACTCCGGCCAGTCCAACGGCACCATCGGTGAGCGGGTGGGCATCTACGCCCGCTACTCCGATCAAAAGCAGGACCCCTCCTCCCTCCTGGCCCAACTGGCACTCTGCCGGGATTTCGCCGCTTCCAAGGGGTGGGAGGTGAATTCACCGACGCAATGATCAGCGGCGCCACCAAGGCGCGGGATGGCTATCAGGCCATGCTACGCGCCGTCGACGCCGGCGGCGCGGACATCGTCTTTGCCGAGGCGCTCGACCGCCTGACCCGCGATCCGGAAGAGAGCCACGCGCTGTTCAAGCGGCTCAAGCACCGGAGGGTCCGTCTGGTGACGCTGGCGGAGGGCGAGGTCAGCAACATCCACGTCGCCGTCAGCGGCATCTCCAACGCCCTCTACCTCGAGGCCGTCGCCTTCAAGACGCGGCGCTCGATCCTCGACAAGGTCCGCAAGGGCGAGATCATCGTCGGCCTTTCTTATGGCTACCGGGTGGTCAAGGTCCATGCCGAGGACGGCACGCTGGTCGACCGGCAGTGGGAGATCGTCGAGGAGCAGGCGGCGGTCGTTCGGGACATCTTCACCGCCTTCGCCGGCGGCCACAGCCCCAAGCGGATCGCCCGCGACCTTAACGAACGCGGCGTTCCCGGCCCCCGCGGCGGCATCTGGCGCGACACCACCATCCGCGGCCATCACCAGCGGACGAGCGTGTACCTCAGCCGCTGTGGGACCGGGTGCAACAGCGGCTGCAGGCGATCCGAAACGGCGCAGCATCTACTGCCATCAGCGACTTGCGCCCCTGGGAGCACCGCCGCCAGCATCAGCTCACCGGCCTTGTCGTCTGCGCCAATCAGGGCAGTGTCCGGCGGATTGTGTTGGAGGAGGTGGTCCTGGACACCCTGCGCGACCGGCTGATGCAGGACGACATGGTGGCGGCCTTCATCGCTGCCTTCCGAGAGGCGGTTCGGACGGATGGGCAGGAACAGACTGCTGAACAGCGGCGGATGGAAGCCGAATTGAGGAAGGTGCGTCAGGATCTCGATGGACTCGACGCCACCGCACGGCAGGGCCGGCTGACCGATCACCTGCACCGGGTGATGGTCGAGTTGGAGGCGAAGGTCGAATCGCTGGAAGCGGCGCTGGCCTCCCCTCCCTCACCGCCGGTGGTCCTGCCCGACGATCTGGCGTCCCTCTACCGGGAGCGGATCGCCGATCTGGCGGCAACGCTGGAGGACCCGGACCACCGGATCGAAGCGCGCGACCGGCTGCGCCCGCTGATCGAGCGTGTTGCGGTACGCTTCGGCACTGCCGATGCCCGGGGTGTCGAGATCGAGCTGGAGGGCGACCTGGTGGCGCTGCTCAGCCTTGGGCTGGGCGCAAACGCACGAAAGGCCGGCGCTGCGGGAGCGTCCGGCCTTTGCGAACAGGTGCGTTCGGTAATGGTGGTTGCGGGGGCAGGATTTGAACCTGCGGCCTTCAGGTTATGAGCCTGACGAGCTACCGGGCTGCTCCACCCCGCGGATGTCTCAGTATGGGATGATGGATGTCGTGACGATGCCGGCGATTTGAGCTTTGGATTGAGTGTCTCTTGAGCCTGAGTGACCTGG
>NZ_VTTO01000012.1 GCF_008364825.1 Azospirillum sp. B21 | reverse complement strand
TCGGGCTCACGTCTCATCCCGCCACTATGCCCAGTGCAACAGGAGCTCGCCAGCCCCGCGGTTTATGTGACAATGCCCGCATGCGGGCCGAGGCGAGGTGCTGGTATGGCCCGATCGAGGTCCCGAACCAGGCGTCGTTGGTGGCATTGAAGATCCAGGTCGGGCGCTCCTCCCGATCGACCACCGCGCCGGGGAAGATCGCCTCGTAGCAGATCGACAGCCCCACCGCCCTACCGCCAAGCGGGATCGTACGTGGCCCCGGCCCGGCGGAGAAGTCCCCAAGCCCGGCCACCAGCCGTTCGATCGGCAACACGCCCCGCCAGGGCACGTACTCGCCGAAGGGCACGAGGTGATGCTTGGCGTAGGTGGCCGTTATCCGGCCGTGGTCGTCCACGGCGGCGATGCTGTTCCAGTATGCGGGGCCTTCGGGCTCCGCGGTGCGCCGAGGCGTTCCGGCCAGAAGATGGGCGCCCCGCGGCAGCAGCGTGCCGATCCGGTCCAGCACGGCCCCGTTCTCCTCGAGAAAGCCTGGAAAGGCGGTCTCGGGCCACAGAAGGACATCGTAGCGGCCGGGCCTGGACGAGAGATCCAGGTATCGCTCGACGGTCGCCGCCCGCCGCTCGGGGAGCCATTTCAGTGCTTGCGCGATGTTGCCTTGAACAACGCGCACGATCGGTCCGGTGGCTTTCCCCGAGTCGTCGGAAGACAGCCGGAGGCTGCCGCTCAAGAGCATGGCGACGACAATCCCCGCAATCAGGATCGCCCAGCGGCGGTCCCGGCCGGAGGTGTTGAGGATCGCGACCGCCGGGAGCGTGGCGGCGAGGACCGTCAGCAGGCTCAGGCCGTAGCTGCCCACCACCGCGGCGGCCTGCCGGGGCGCCGCGTAGTCCGTCCAGGCATAGGCGGCCAGGTTCCAGGGGAAGCCGGTCAGCAGATGGCCTCGCAGCCATTCGGCCGCGGTCCAAAGAGACGCGAACAGCAGAGCCCCTGACGTCCCGCGGCCCCTGAGGCGGGCGAAGGCCCATGCGGCCGCGGCGATGAAGAGGGCCAGGAAACCACTAAGCCCGGCGACCGCTGGAACGGCCAACCACCCCAACCGTCCACCATCGACATAGAGGCTCTCGGCGATCCATTGCGCGCCGGTGACGAAGAACCCGAAACCGAAGCCCCATCCCAGGATCGCGGCGGCTGCGGGCGCCACGCCCTCAAGCAGCAGGAAGAAGCCGCCGAACGCGAGGACCAGCACCGGGAAGAACGAAAACGGCGGCAGCGCGAGGACAGCCAGACCGCCCAGAGGCAGGGCGAGTGTCGTCCGCCACAGCAACTCCAGCGCAGGCGCTCCGGCAGCGTCGTTGGCATCTGTATCGGCGCACCCATGCTGGGCGGCCTCGGGGCGCAACACCGTCCGTTTGGTGTCCGCAGGCTCTGTCATGAGCCGCCGCCCCTGGCCTGGGCGAGCGCATCGAGGACGGCCCCGTTCGAGAGGATCTCAGGCAGCACGATACCACGCGGCGCGCCTGGCCCGTAGACGGCGTTGAACGGGATGCCGTACCGGTCGTGCCGGGCGAGGTAGTCGGAGATCCGCGCGTCGGGCCGGGTCCAGTCGGCCCGCATGGGCACGACACCATCGGCGGTGAGGGCGGCCGCGACTTCTGGCCGATCCAGGACCAGGGATTTGTTGGCCTTGCAGGTGATGCACCAGTCCGCGGTGACATCGACGAACACCGTCCGTCCTTGGGCGACCAAGCGTCCGATCTCGGCTTGGTCGAACCGGGTCCACTTGGCCGCCGAGGATGCCGCAGGCGGCGAAAGGGTCCGCGTCGCGGCATCGAGCACCACCGGGGCGGCGAGCGCGCCGGAGAGAGCGGTGACCGCGGTCAACACGGCCGCGGCTCGTCCGAGGCGGGAGCGGAACAGAAGCGCGGCGGCGAGAACGAACAGCGCGGCGGCGACCGCAGCGGAGGACGGCCAGGAGGTCTGGGCCGCCAGCACGCTCAGGAGCCACGCCGCGGTCCCGAGCAGCGCCAGCGCAAGCAGGCGCCGCAACATCATCATCCAACGTCCCGGGCGCGGCAGGAGGCCCGTGAGCCGGGGGAACGCCGATACCAGGAGATACGGCGCGGCGAGCCCCAGGCCGAGCGCGGTGAAGATCGCCAGGATCTCGGCCGGGCCCCGGGCCAGTGCGAACGCCACGGCCGTGCCGACGAACGGCGCGGAGCACGGTGTCGCCAGCAGCGTCGCGAACGCCCCCGCCGCGACGTTGCCGCCCAAGCCGTCGCCGCCCGCGTGGCCGAGGACAGACGCCACTCGGGACGGTAGCGGGATCTCGGGCCCACCCGCGAGACCCAGCGCGAACACGACGAGGACGGCCGCCATGAGCACCAGGAATACGGGCTGCTGGAACTGCACGCCCCAGCCCACGGCCATCCCGGCCGCCTTCAGCCCCACCAGGGCGCCTGCCATCACGAGCATGGAGGCCACAATCCCCGCAGCGGTCGCGAGGAAGCCGAGGCGGATGCGGCGCCGCTCCCGATCACGGTGTCCGATCACCGACATCAGTTTCAGGCTCAGCACCGGCAGGACGCAGGGCATCAGGTTCAGCACCAGGCCGCCGAGCAGGGCGATTCCGAGGGTCGTGACGAGCGGCCCGATCCGCGGCAGCGCTCCCGCCGGGGCGGCGGCGACCGTTAGCCGGAACTCCGCGGCACGCGGGCCGTCCGTCACGGTTGCGGTGATGCTGCTGCCGGGCATGCTCACGGCGTCTGGACCGGCACCGATGGGCAGCCTGGCGGTGACCCTCCGGCCGTCCGGCGCAAAGGAGAGTTCCGGCCTGCCGAAGGTCCAGTCGCGGCTCTCGAGCAGGACGTCCGGCTCTTGAAGCGGGCGGTCCGAGACGATGCTCACGGCGAGCGTTCCCGGCCGACCCGGTTCGAGGATCGCGCCCTCGACCCGCAGGCCGGAGTGGGTGCCGTCGTCGGGTATGGCCGCCTGGAAGCGCGCGATCAGGTTGCCCGCCTCCGGATCGGCGGCCGCACCACCGGCGGGCAGGTCGAGGGCGAGGTCGAGGACGACCGGCACGCAAATGTTGCTGCACACCAGGATGTCGGCCTTGCCGCGCAGCGCGGTCGGCTCGCCGGGCCGTTCCAAGGCCACGTCGAGCGGGAACACCACCTCCTCGGCGTAGCCAAAGGTTTCCAGGCCGAAGAGCGTGAACCGGTGAGGCGCGGGCCAGCGGAACTCGACCTTCTTGACGTTCTCCGAGGCCGACCAGTCAACGCTGGGCGGCGCCCCGGCGTCGCCGGGCGAGCGCCAGTACGTCTTCCACCCGTCAGCAAGCACGACATGCAGACCGGCGGGCACGGTCTCGAGCGTCCCCGTCGCCTCGATCGCGGCGACCAGCCGAGCCTTGGCCGTATCGTGGGATGCCCATGGCCCCTCCGCGGCCCCGGCGGGAGTAGCGGCCGAGACCATCAGGCCCGCGACCATCGCAAGAGGGCCGAACCCTGGAGTGCGCATGCCCGAAGCCAGGAACCTGCAAACGATGCCGTTCATACCCGTAGTCCTACGAAATGCCCATGATGTCCTGGCCGCTCAGGGCCGGGATTGAAACGGCTCGACCGACTTGCCCAGCCAGGAGAGCAGCAGCAGCATCGCCACGCCACAGAAGATGGCCGCGTCCGCCAAGTTGAAGGCAGGCCAGTGCCAACCAAAGGCGTGCAGGTCGAGGAAGTCCGTGACTGCGCCCTGGCGGACCCGGTCGATGACGTTGCCCAGGGCGCCGCCGATGATGGCGCCCAGGGCGGCCGCCTCGCTCTGGCTTATAGAGCGCATTGCCCAGGCGAGGAGAAGGGCGACGATGGTCAGCGCGAGGCCGGAGAGCAGCCAAGGTCCCACGGCCCCATCGCCGAACAGCCCGAAGCTGACACCCCGGTTGAAGCCAAGCGTGAGATTGAAGAACGGCGTTACTTCGATCAGGCGCGGGGGATTCATGACGTGCTCGATGATCGCCCACTTCGAGCCTTGGTCGAGCGCGACGGCAAAGGTGGCGGCGAGGAGTGCAGCCCCGAGCCTCCTCCGGCGCCCAGTGAGCGTGTTGTTTGGGGCGGCACTTTGCAATGTCATGCGGTGTCCTCTGTGGGCGTGGAGACGGCATGCCGGAGGTTCGATCCCACGGGCCGTTGGGAGGCGATCAACGAGCCGCAAGGATGGCGAGCATGGTCGCCCCGGCGGCGATGCGATACCAAGCGAACGGTGTGAAGCCGTGACGGCCGACGAACGCCACGACCACGCGCACGACGGCAAGCGCTGCGAGAAATGCCGCGGCGAAGCCGACGACAACCACGAGCGCGTCGTCCGGGTTGAGAACGCCCGGGTTCTTGTAGATGTCGAGGGTGGTTGCGCCGAGCATGGTCGGGATGGCCAAGAAAAAGGAGAACTCGGCTGCCGTCCTGCGATCGACGCGCAGCAGCAGCGACCCCATGATGGTCGCCCCTGAGCGGGAGACACCCGGGATCATCGCCAGGGTCTGGAAGGCACCGATCAGAAGCGCCGTCCTGGGACGGAGCCCTTCGATCTCGTGCACCCGCGACACTGGGATGGCGCGCTCGATCACAAGGATGGCCAAGCCGCCCAGGATGAGGCTCACCGAAACCACATAGGGGGAAAACAGCACGCTCTTGATGAATCCATGCGCCAGGGCGCCGACCAACGCCGCCGGAAGGAACGCCAGAAGGACGACGACGGCAAAGTGACGAGCGGCGGGGTCGTGCGGCAGCCCGGTGGCGACTCCAAGGAGCTTGGCGCGATACACCCAGCACACGGCGAGGATCGCTCCGAGTTGAACGACGATCTCGAACACTTTGCCAGGCGGCCCCTGAAAGCCGAGGAGATCGACAAGCAGGATGAGGTGCCCCGTGGAGGAGACAGGGATGAACTCGGTCAAGCCTTCGACGATGCCCAGCAGCGCCGCCAGCATGTAGGTGTCACTCATGAGGGGGCTCCTTGAAACCGGTGGCAGACGGGGTGCCTATAGGGCACCGGTAGAGGAGGCATTGCTCCGGCATCATGGCGCTGCCGCGCCCGCCGCCCCCGCCGCTGCACGTAGCGGGCGCGGCGGTGCGTGCGAGAGGCACGCGCTACGCGGTCGCGGATTGAGCCTTCAGCAGGCGCAACCCGTTCAGGACGACGAGCAACGAAGCCCCGACGTCGGCGGCGATGGCGCCCCACAGCGAGGCCATCCCGACGAAGGTCAGGACGACGAACACCAGCTTCACGGCGAGCGAGAAGCCGATGTTCTGCCGAATGATGCCCAGCGTTTCTCGCGAGTGCCGGACCAGCCACGGCAGCTTCGAGAGGTCGTCCGACATCAGGGCAATGTCGGCGGTCTCGATGGCGGCGTCCGTGCCGACCGCGCCCATGGCGATGCCCAGGTTGGCCCGGGCCATGGCCGGGGCGTCGTTGACGCCGTCGCCGACCATGGCGACCGCCCCGTGCTGCGCGACGAGATCCTCGACCGCGGCCACCTTGTCGGCCGGAAGGAGCTCGGCCCGCACCTCATCCACACCCGTCTCGCGGGCGATCGCCTCGGCGGTGGCCCGGTTGTCGCCGGTCAGCATGACCACGCGCTGGATGCCCGCCGCGTGCAGCGCCGCGACCACGGCGCGGGCGGCGGGCCGGACGGTGTCGGCGACCGCGACCAGCCCCCACACGCCGCCCTCGTCGCCGACGGCGACCAGGGTGCGCCCGGCCGCCGCCAACTCGTCGGCGCGCCGCAGCGCCTCGGGGGTGGCGAAGCCGCGCTCCTCCAGGTAGCGGCGCGAGCCCAGCCACACCGCGCGCCCGTCCACCCGGCCGGTGACGCCCCGGCCGGGCACCGCCTGGACATCCTCCGCGGGGACCGGCGACACGCCCCGTTCCTTGGCGTTCTCCAGGATAGCGTGGGCGAGCGGGTGCTCGCTGCGCGCCTCCAGCGCCGCCGCGAGCGCCAGGAGGTCCGCTTCGCCGCGGCCGCCGAGCGGGACCAGGTCGGCGACCCGCGGGCGCCCCTCGGTCAGCGTGCCGGTCTTGTCCATGGCGACCGCCTTGAGATGGGCGGGCGCCTCGAGGTAAACGCCGCCCTTGACCAGCACACCGTTGCGGGCCGCGCCGGTGAGCGCGGCGACGATGCTGACCGGCGTCGAGATGACCAGGGCGCACGGGCAGGCGATCACCAGCAGCACCAGGGCGCGGTAGAACCACGCCTGCCACTCGCCGCCGAACAGCAGCGGCGGCAGCAGGAAGACGGCGATCGCCAACGCCATGACCACGGGTGTGTAGATGCGGGCGAACCGCTCGACCCACGCCTCGGTCGGCGCGCGGCGGCTCTGCGCCGAGCCGACCATGCGGATGATCTGGGCGAGCGTGGTGTCCTGGGCGGCCTTGGTGGTCTCGATCTCGAGCGCGCCCGCGCCGTTGATGGTCCCGGCGAAGACCTCGGAGCCTGGCGCCACCGCCACCGGCGCGCTCTCGCCGGTGATGGGGGCTTGGTTGACGTCGCTCGTTCCGGCGGCGACCCGGCCGTCGAGCGGCAGCTTGTCGCCGGGGCGGACGACGATGTGCGCCCCGACGGCGACCTCGCCCGCGGGCACCTCGCGCTCGGTGCCGTCCGGGAAGCGCACCCGCGCCGTCGGCGGGGCAAGCTCCATCAGCGCGGCGACGGCGCGGCGCGCCCGTCCCAGGCTCCACGCCTCAAGGGCGAGGGCGAGGGCGAAGAAGAAGGACACGGTGGCCGCCTCGAACCACTCGCCGATCAGGACGGCGCCGATGACGGCGACGACCATCAGCAGGTTCATGTCCGGCCGCAGCCGCCGTGCCGCCAACCACGCCTTCGGAGCGACGTAGCGCACCGCGCAGAGGATCGAGACGGCGTAGGTGAGGATGGCAACCCACGGCGCCTCGGCCTCGCCCATGAAGGCGACCGCGGCGCCGCCGCCAAGCCAGGCGTGCAGCCCGAAGCCGACGGCCGCGAGGACACCGCTGGCCGTCGTGAGCGTGGTCTGGAGGCGCCGTCGGCGCTCCTCCGCCTCGGTCGCCTCCGTGCTGGCTCCCTCCTGCCAGAGCTCCGCCTGCATGCCGGTCCGGGCCACGGCCGTGCTGACCCGCTCCAGGGTCGCGGCATCCGGGTCGCCGGAGATCGACATGCGGCCGTTGATGAGGTCGAAGGCGAGCTTGTCCTCGCCGCCGACCACCGGGCCGACCTCGCGCTTCAGCGCGGCCACCTCCTCGCCGCAGTCCATGCCGTGGATGCGCAGCACCGTCTGGCCCGGCAGTTGGACCGGGACGGGCGTGGTCAGGGCGGATGCCCCGCAGGACATGCCGCAGGAGCCACCGGTTGGTGCCGGTGGCGGAACAGCGCCGTCGGGCCAGAGTTCGGCCTGCATGCCCGTGGTCGCAACGGCGCGGCGGATGTCGTCGATGGAGGCCGGGGCTGCGGAGGACACGGTCATCGTCCCGGCCTTCGTGTCGAAGGCGAGCCGCTCCTCGCCGCCCACAACGGGCCCGACGGCCGCCTTGAGCGCGCGCACCTCGTTCTGGCAGTCGAGCCCACGGACCTTGAAGCGGAGCTCGACCGTCTCGCCGCGCCATAGGCTGGCGCGCATCCCGGTGGCGGCGACCGCCCGCTCGATGTCCGCGGGCGCGGCACGGTCCTGCGGCGCGACGTCCATGGTTCCGGCCTTGGTGTCGAAGGCGAGCTTGTCCTCGCCACCAACCAGAGGGCCGACGGCCGCCTTGAGCGCGCGGACCTCGTTTTGGCAGTCCAGCCCCTCGACCTGGAAGCGCAGGGGCTCGGGCCCGGGCAGGCGGGTGGTCGTCTCTTGGTGCTTGTCCATTCTCGTCTCCGCCGTGTTCATGCGGGATCCGGCGGTGCCGCCGGACGTGTGCTGTGGGGGCGTGGGTCAGGTGGACGCGGCGGCCTTGGCCTGCCGGAGGTCCGAGCGCGCGTGCCGGATGATCGAGATCGCCGATTGCAGGAACAGGCCCGCGACGACGACCGCGACGGCGAGGTCCGGCCAGGGCGTGCCGGTCCACACCACGAGCCCCGCCGCGATGATGACCGCAACGTTGCCGATCGCATCGTTGCGCGAGAACAACCAGACCGCGCGGACGTTGGCGTCGCCGGTGCGGTGGGGCAGCAGGACGACCGCCGAGATGACGTTGATGACGAGCGCGACCGCGCCGAACAGCCCCATCGCCCCAGCCTCGGGTTCGTAGAGCACGAACACGCGGTAGGCGGAGGAGGCCAGCACGGCCGTGCCGAGGCCGCCGAGGAAGCAGCCCTGGAGGAGCGCCGCCCGCGCGCGCCAAGCCAAGCTCCAGCCGATGGCCAGCAGGCCGAGCAGCGTGATCGTGCCGTCACCGAGGAAGTCGAGCGCGTCCGCCTGGAGGGCCTGGGAGTCGGACAGGAAACCGGCGACGATCTCCACCAGGCCGTAGGTCACGTTGAGCAGCACCACGGTCCACAGCGCCCGGCGATAACCGGTGGTGACGTTTCCGTAGTCCTGGACCCGGTCGTCATCGTCGTCGATGTCGGCCGCCTTCGTGGGCTCATCCATTGCACTCGTCCTCTGGATCCGCGGCGGGTTCGACGACGTGCTCGACCATGTCGGTGATGATGCAGCGCACCCGGTCGTCGGTGGCCACGTAGAAGACCTGCTTGCCGCGCTTGCGGGCGGTCAGGAAGCGGGCGGCGCGCAGCACGCGCAGGTGGTGGCTGACCAGCGCGGCGGACAGGCCCACGCGCTCAGCGACGTCGCCGACGCACAGCGGCTCGCCCAGGCAAGCAACCGCGATGCGCAGGCGGTTCGGGTCGCCCAGCATGCGAAAGATCTCGGCGAGCTCGATGGCCCGCTCCTCATCCAGTCTCAGGTCCCGCATGGCCACTATCAAACGCTCCAACGTTCATTTGTGTATTTGGTTTATCGACGACTGTCAACTACACTGGTTCCCCCGGCGAGGGACCAGGGAGGACACGTGGCGTGCGAAAGCGGGCGTTCTTGGCGCCGGTCGCCGCAGCGGGGATCGGGGTGCTTGCGAGCCGCCAGGCGGTGGCCAGGGAGCGCCCCATCCTGCACGGCGCCGAGTACGAGGGCTGGATCTGGTGGCTTCTGCTGAACGGCTTGATGGACGTGCTCCTGGTCGTCGCCATAGCCATCGCTGCCGCTGTGGCCATCCGCAGGATCTGGCGTGCGATCATGGATCGTAGGGCGCGCGGGCAAAAACCAATGGACCGTGAAGGGTAGCGTCAAGGCGCTGGCACAGGGAGGCGGCATGGTGAGGAGAGGACATCGGCGGGGGGCGCTCGTAGCAGCGGGCGGTCCTGTGCTCATGACGACGGTATCGCTTGCCCAGGGTCTGGACCCCGGCACGCTCGCGGCGGCCTGTGCCAGCCTCGCCCCGACCGCGGAAGACGACTTCCGTTGCGGGCTGGCCCACTATGTCGGCAAGGGCGCCCGGCCGGACGAGACCGAGGCGTTCCGCCGCTTCGCGCGAGCCGCCGAGGGCGGCCATACCGAGGCGCTGAACAACCTTGCCCAGATGCACCTCGACCGCGCGAGCCGATTCCACGACGGGCGGAAGGGCTTCGCCCTTCTCCTTCAGGCGGCCGAGAAGGGGTACGCGAAGGCTCAGTACAGCGTGGCGCTGCTGCTCGAGGAAGGGCACGTGGCGCGCCAGGACCTCGCTCAGGCGCGCTCCTGGTACCGGAAGGCCGCGGAGCAGGGCCATCCGTTCGCCCAGAACGACTTGGCAAACCTGTTGCGGTGGGGCGTGGGCGGCGGGCGGGACGTTGCGGAGGCAGCCCGGCTGTACCGGCAGGCGGGCGAGCGCGGCGTTCCGGCGGCCGCCTTCAACCTGGGCGAACTGTATCTGGACGGCGATGGCGTACCGCGGGACGCCCTCGAGGCGCATCTCTGGATCACCCGCGCCGCAGCCAAAGGCGACAAGGCGCTCAAGGCCAGGATCTTCGACATCCTGGCCACGCTCGAGCAGCGGATGACAGATGGGGAGCGCCAGGCGGTGACCGATCGGAACGCGCGGTGGCGCACCGGGCGCCCGGTTCCGGACAGGCAGAGCGGGCACATCCTTCCACCGCCTTGACGGACGTGTCCGTGAACTGTGCATCGGCCTGCAACACTGGGCCAGTTTCAGGGGTGATCGGCGTCCAATAACCAGCCACCCCTGATCTGGCAGACTACCACCCTGGGTTTGGACGACGGGGTGGCGGACAGGGATGTTGACGGTGGAGACGATCGCACGGATACGACGCGAGCACGCGAAGGGGAAAAGCATCCGGGCCATTGCCCGGTCGCTGAAGGTGTCGCGGGAGACGGTGACGAAATACCTGCGCTCGGGCGAGACGGCGCCGCGCTACGAGCGCCAGCACCAGCCGCTTCCGAAGTTGGCCGGGTTCCAGGAGGAGCTGGAACGGCTGATCACGGAGAACGAGCGGCGGCCAGCCCGCGACCGGCTCGACTACCTGGGGCTCTTCGGACGGCTGAAGGATGCCGGGTTCCAGGGCGGCTACGACACGGTGCGGCGCTACATCAAGCGCTTCAAGCAGCGCCAGCCGCCGAGTGGGCCGGTGAACGCCTATGTTCCGCTCACCTTTGCCCCGGCCGAGGCGTACCAGTTCGACTGGGCGGAAGAGTGGATCATCCTGGACGGCGTGACGACCAAGGTGCAGGTGGCCCATGCCCGCCTGTGCCACAGCCGCATGCCGTTCGTGGCGGTCTACCCGCGCCAGACCCAGGAGATGGTGTTCGACGCCCACGCCCGTGCCGCGGCCTTCTACGGCGGCCTGTGCGAGCGCGGCATTTACGACAACATGAAGACGGCGGTGGACGCCGTATTTGTCGGCAAAGAGCGCCGCTTCAACCGCCGCTTCGCCCAGATGTGCTCGCATTACCTGGTCGAGCCGGTGGCCTGCACCCCGGCTTCAGGCTGGGAAAAGGGCCAGGTCGAGAACCAGGTCGGCACCTTGCGCCAGCGGCTGTTCACGCCGCGGCTGCGGGCCAAGACGCTGGAAGAGGTGAACGAACGCCTGCACGACGAGGTGATCGTCTGGGCCCAACAGACGTCGCATCCAGAGGATAGGAGCCGGACGGTGTGGGAGGTGTTCCAGGCGGAGCGGCCGGCGCTGATCACCGTGAGCGATCCTTTCGACGGCTTCCACGAGGCCACGCTCAGCGTCTCGAAAACCTGCCTGATCCACTTTGACCGCAACCGCTACAGCGTGGCCGCGATCGCCGCCGGCAAGCCGGTGCAGGTCCGCGCCTACGCGACACGGATCGTGGTGTGGTTCAACGGCGCGATCGTCGCCGAGCACCCACGGGCTTTCGGGCACGGCCACACGCGGTACAATCCGCTGCACTACCTGCCGGTTCTCGTCCGCAAGCCGGGGGCGCTGCGCAACGGGGCGCCGTTCCGGGACTGGGATTTGCCGCCAGCCCTGGCGACGGTGCGGACCCGCCTGGGCCGCGGCGACGACGCTGACCGGCAGTTCGTTGGCGTGCTCGCCGCCATCCTCACCGATGGCCTGGAGGCGGTGGAGGTCGCCTGCCGCGAGGCACTGGCGAGCGGTACGCACAGCCGGGACGTGATCCTGAACATCCTCGCCCGGCGCCACGACGTCACACCGGCACCGGCCATGGCGGTGCCGACGGCGTTGACGCTGTCCATCGAGCCGGCCGCCGACTGCGGGCGCTACGACCGCCTGCGCGCGGTGCGGGAGGGCTGCCATGGAACGGCATGAGCTGATGGCGCTGATGGCCGAGCTCAGCTTGGCCGGCATGCGTGCCGCCTACGACGAGGTGATGAGCGACGGGCTGAAGCGGCAGCGCACCGTCCAGCAGATCCTGGGCGATCTGCTGGCGGCGGAGCGGGCGGAGAAGCAGGCGCGCTCGATCCGTTACCAGCTCGGCGCCGCCAAGCTGCCCCTGGCCAAGACGCTGGCCGAGTTCGACTTCACCGCCAGTCCCCTCAACGAGGGGCTGGTGCGCGACCTGCACGATGGCGGCTTTCTGGAAACCCAGCGCAACGCCGTGTTCATCGGGGGAACCGGGACCGGCAAGACGCACATGTGCATCGCCATCACGGCCAACTGCGTGCGCCGCGGCGCCCGTGCCCGGTTCTTCAACGTCATCGACCTGGTGAACCGGTTGGAGGCCGAAGCCCGGATCGGGCAGGCGGGCAAGCTCGCTGACCAGTTGACCCGCGTTGATCTCGTGGTGCTGGACGAACTCGGCTACCTGCCGTTCTCACAGAGTGGCGGCCAACTGCTGTTCCACGCGCTCAGCCAGTTGTACTCGCGGACCTCGGTGTTGATCACCACCAACTTGAGCTTCGCTGAATGGCCGACGGTGTTCGCTGGCGACGCCAAGATGACCACCGCTTTGCTCGACCGGCTGACGCATCACTGCGACATCCTGGAAACCGGCAACGAGAGCTGGCGGTTCAAGAACCGCTCCTGATCCAAAGCCTTCCCGTCCGTTGCCCAGGGGGGCCCACAGGCCCCTCCCACGCGCGCCGCTGCGTCAGCCATGAGGGCACTCCGCGGCGCGCGCGGGACCCTCCCGTGGACTCCCTGGACAACAGGTTCTGCAACCGCAAGCGTGGCTGGAAATTGCAAGCCGATGCCGGCTGGAAATTGGAAGCCGATTGACACTGTGTCCGCCCGGAAGTTCGGAAACTGCCCACCAGGCAGGGGTTTTCCATCAAGGCTGATCGGCGTGATGTGGAAGCCATAGGCGCGTTCCAGCATCTCGAGGACCGGCGCCTGCTTGTCGCAGTAGACGCAATCGCTTCGGTAGAAGAACCAAATGCCGGCCTGCTGCGCGATCTCCTTCAGCTCCGCGTCGGTGGCCTCCCCAGCCACGGCGTTCATCTCGTTCGCGGCGAAGGTCGCGGTCGGACGACGGCCTGTCTCATCCAATAGCGGATCGCCCACGACAACGCGCTGAGCCATATCCGTGAAAGCCGAAGCCTTGTCCATGGCGAGCCGCTGAATGACGTAGTAGGCGCGCACGTTCTCGGCGCTGGGTTCATCCAGCGCACGGTCCCGGTACTTGGGCAGGTTCTCCCGTAGCCAAGCGGCCGAGCCGAAGGCGGGCGGTTCCGGGACCTTTGGCTGTTCTAGGGGCTGCGGAGGCGGAGGAGGAGGTGGTGGGGTCGCCGCCGCTGGCGGCAGTGCGGGCTCTTCCTTTTTTGGGGGCGGCGGTTCCTCGTCGGGCTCCGGCTGGACCTCATACCAGAACCAGCCGCGCTCCCGATCGCCGAAGAAGCCCGCGGACTGTGCCTGCTGCTGGGCCGACGCAGAAAAAGCCATCGAGCCAGCGAGCAAGGCGGCAGTGGTGCTGATGAGGGCGGAGCGTATCGTCATGTCCGCAAAGCTACCTTTCCAGACCCCTCTTTCGCGCCGCCGAAAGGCGCGGGAAATCGATGTCTTTCTCGGGCGTGCGCAGTCCGATAAAGCTGGACATGCATGGGGCGCAGCAGCGACTGTGCGTCGTCTTTGCCTGGATAGGCATGCCCCGCACTTCCTATCGACCGGCTGGAATGAACAAACGAAAGAGTGCTGCGGTCTCGGAGTTCATGCAGAACACCGAGACCACAGCGGGTTAACCCCCCCGGATTTGAAGGCAGTGCCTCGCGATCCGGTGCGATGATATGGGCGACCTCAGGCGGCCTCGATCCGCGCCGCGGCCTCCTCAAAACTCAACCCCGTCTGCATGAGGTTGAGCATCTCCTGGAATTGGCTGGTGTCGGTTATCCGAACCACACCCGACGTCTCCTCGCTGATAATGTTGCCGTCGTCGTCGAGGGTCTGAATGGTGACACTCTGCATCATCCTTCCCCCTTTCACGTAGCAGCCGGCGCGAGTACGCTCGGGCCTGTGACGGTCACCTGCCAGCTGGCTCCATACAGCGCCGCTTGCTCTTCCGCCTTCTGTTTGGCTTCCCGGAGCGCCGTCGCCGCAGTTAAGTATGACCGCGGCCACCGTTCCTTAATGGAGCGAGGTTTGCACCCCTCAGCGGTGACGGTCACGAACCAACGAAACTCCCCATCGTAGGGCGTGACGCCGTACGCGATGACGACACGCTCGGTGCCTTGCGGACGGGTCTGCCCCGGTGGGAGTGCGTTGATCCAAATGGCCCGGTCGGCCGTTGATATCTTCCGGCCATCGTTCAACGCCTTCCCGGCGCCGAGGGCACCGTCTATTGCGTCCCATGCGTCGTCTCGGGATTCCCCATAGACCACGAAGTGGAACACTTCGCCCGTTGAGAGAACCTCGATGACGACGTGCCACACTGGCAGCGGGCAGTTGAAGATGTCGAAGAACGGCCCGATGATCTTATGCAGTGTGATGGACTGCTGTTGCATGTGCGATCTCGTGGTTGGGGCACACGCTCCCCGTATGGGGCATCATGTGCCCGCTTGGGGATGGCGCCGCCCGACCCCCAGGGGGAGCCGGACGGCGCGGATTGACGTTCAGGCGAGCCGCCGCGCCATGCGCGAGAAAGTCGCAACGGCTTCCTCACGGTTCAGACGAGGACTGAACCACTGGCGGACGCCTTCGGTGCTCGGCTTGAGAAAGACCCGGTAGTACCCGCCGGCGAGCGAAGCTTGCCGTTTGAGTTGGAGGGTCTCACCCGTGTAGACCGTGCGCTCCGTCACAACGACAGGCGCCGGCGGCTTGCTGAAGAGCTCGCCATCCGACACTTCGTAGAGGAACTGTGCGGTCAGCCCGATGAACTTGGTCAGCTTCTTCATGATGCACCTTGTCTGTGGGTGAGGCGCACCACTCCCCTTGTTGGGGCGAAGCGCGCCCCGATTGGGGAATGTAGCTGTGGCGGCCGGCCGGAGCCGGCTGTGGTTGCGAGCTCAGGAGAGCGTGACGATCAGGTCACGCTGCTGAACACGCTATTGAGGTCGATGCCAGGGGGATCGATGGCCGAAAGCGTCACGATTGCCTCGGCATCGGACCCGTCGGATTGGCGGATGCGCGCCAGATCGACCTCGTCTGCGCCCTCGGTGTCGTAGTCGATGATCGCGACCCCGAGATTGCCTGGGATGTTCTCACCGACGACGGCCTGGACAAGGCCGCCGTCAAGCACGATGGCCAGCCGGCGGGGAGTGTTGTTGGCGAGGATCGCTTCCAACGTCTCCAAGTCGGCCTGTATGGCGCCGGGTCCACTGTAGGTGAAGCCCGCGCTTGGACGGTCTGCGTGCTCCCGCAGGGCCGCGGTCACGCGTTGTAGGATATCTGCTGGAACGGATTTCAGCAGGTGGCCAGTCATGATGCACCTATTGGCGTCTAGGTTAGACGACGAGGCACACCATGCCCGAGGGGCAACGTGTGCCCCAGGGGGAGAGCTGATGAATGGCGGCGGGAGACGCCGGCGTCGTCAGGCGGCGCGGTTGTAGCGACCGCGAACCTGTTGAGCGAAGGATTGAGCTTCCGAGACGGCATGGCAGTAGCCGCTGTCAGCCTCATTTCGGTCGGTGAAAGCGCTGCTAGTGGTTTCCCTCCAGCGTCCCAGCAAACCGGGACGGACCCCCGAATAGTGGATCGTCTTCGTCAGGACATAGCAGTCGCTGCGCGGCGGCCGGGCGAGTTCGATATCGAACCGCTGAGCGTATGCGCAGGGCTGATGGTAGGTAAGCCCCTGCCAAGCAACGAGCACCGTTGTCTCGGCCAGGATATCAGCGGGCGCGCCGTGAATGATCGCCTCGGCTTCCCAACGGGACATGCTCAGGAGATCAAGGCGGTTCTGTGCCTTGAGGGTCTCGACCACAAGCCGGTCTGCCTTGGCCATCGTCTGCACCTTGTCCAGGTGATCCCAAGGCTTGGTGTTCTCAACCGGTTCATAGTCCTCGTTATCCTCGTCCCAGCGCCCAGCGATGTAGGTCGGAGCTCTGTCGGCGGATTGCTTGGCGATCTCGACCTCACGAATGAGGGCGAAGGCCACCTTGCGAGCCGCGAAATACTCCGGCGTGCCGGGAATCGGGGAAAGGGTGATTTGATTGTCCATGATGCACCTTTTCAGAAGTGAGGCGCGCCACGGCCCAACACGGGGCACAGGCGCGCCCCCGGTTGGGGTTGGGTCTTTCGTTGCTACGCGCCCGCTAAATCGCGATGCGCGTCACCGTAGGTGAAGAAGGTGTCGACCATCGAAACCGCTCAAATGAGACAGTAGGCCAAGTCAACTTTGCTGAATCATCACAGCATTGAATTCTCTGCTGCGGATTCAAGTTGCTGCGATTGGCCGCGAACCTCTCGGAACTCCTCCGGCTCAATCGCCATAAACGAGAGAAGGATGTTGCGACGATTGGTCATATCCGCGGCAATGCGCGGCTTCTGTCCAAGGTACCCTTGCAGCATCCACTCGTAGCTGGCGATCATAAAGTTCGCGCCGGAGCGGAACTTGCGGACCAGGTCCTCCTCATCAAAGGGGCAGAGGTGGAGAGTCGGGTCGCGCAGATCACCGATTATGTCGAGCAGCTTCTCGAAGTCACGTTGGGCATGAAAGTAGACGCGGCCCAACATTTCCCAAGCACGGAGCTCGTTCATGATCCAATGGAAGATGCTCATCGTCTCTCTCCGACGGTGGTGGGAGAGGACGCTCGGTTCCCGACGGGGACGATGCGCCCCCAAGAGGACCGAAGCTGAGGCTTCGGCGAACAAGCGCCGGCCGAGCGGTCGTGCGGAAACGACGCGCTAGGCAGCACCATTTTTGGCGTTGAGCGGCTACGCCGCTCAACCAACTGCGCCGGGTTCAGGGGCGCGCAGATGGTCCTTACCGCTTGAGCATCGGATACTGCTCAAGCATTGCCGCCTCGCTGCCGAAGCAGCTGAGCGACCAGGCAATCGCTTCGATCGTCTCGTCCAGATCCATCGAGTAGACGAGGATCTCGGAGGCTTCTCGCAGCACCAGCCAGTAGGCGATGTCGCCGTCCTCGTCGCTCGTGGTGACGAAGCAGACATTCGCATCGCCAGACTTGTAACGCTGCCAGTCCGCCGCAAACCGGGCGTTCAGCTCAGCGTTCTCAAGGTTGCTGGTGACGTTGGACAAAAGAACAGTCATGGTTTTCTCCACTACGATGATGGAAGATAAACCACGCCCCTTCCGGGAAGCGTGGTCCCGGATGGGGATGTTCATCGACAAGCGCACAAGAAGAGCGCCTCGACATCTGCTGAAGCGACGCCCTAAGGCGGAGCGCTTCATGCATGTGTTCTGGCGAGTACCAGAACATAGATGCTGGTTATTTATAGTGCCCAACTAGCACTTTTTAGATCAACTAGCTTCCAGCAACATGCATGGAAACCGACTAGATTCGTCGCGACAAGCATACGAATCAAAGTGGCTTGATTTTACGGTAACGAGTTTCGTTCCGCTAGTACCAAATGACGATGATTTTCATCGCTTCTCGGCTCGCTGCTGAAAGCCCAAAATGTGGTTGTTTCCAATGCCTTTCTCCGGCGCAAGGGCAATCCATTGCCGCTATAGTGACGCTGGACGACGAACCACGCGCTTGCATGCTATGGGCCACATAACTGACGAAGAACGAGAGATCATCCGCAAGCACTACCCGACCATGGAGCGATCCCAGCTTCAGGTCCTGCTGCCTAAGCGGAGTTGGAATGGCATTCGATCCGAGGCGCGACGCATGAAGCTTCGGCGCAAGACCAATCCGGATCGCAAGTGGAAACCGGACGAGGACCGCGTACTGCAGGAGATGGAACCCGCCGATGCTTGCCTGATTGAGATCGTCGCCGCACTGCCTGGGCCCCACCGCATTGGCAACATCGATCGCTCACTGGAACTCGGTTTGACTGCAACGGAGACAGGAGAGTCCGACGTTAGGATCAACTCGCCCGCCCCGCCTACCGGGTGGACCACCGGCGAGTTTCTGGTGTTGCTGGACAGCTATCCGTCGCCGGACGTGATGATGGATGACATCGTGCGCCGGCTGCCAGAAAAGTCGCTGTCCCGAATTCGTCGAGCCGCCCGCGAGGCCCATCTTCGCCGACCCAGGAGTGCCCAGGCCACGGCGGTATCAGGTCGCCATGCCAAAAACGTCTGGAAGGGCGACGAGGACGCACTCGTGCTCCGGATGTGGAAGAGCGCCACGCTCAAAGAGATCAGGCGCTTGCTGCCGCACCGGACGGAAGGGGCAATCGCGAACCGTGCGCGGAAGCTGCTTCGACGGGGACGCCCCCAAGATGCCACCCCACCATTTGCCAATGTGGCCTTTGCGGCCGAGTGAGCGCACCTCCGAGCGAAGGGCACCGGGTCCGACCTACCGTCGGACGTTCTTTCTCGCCCACAGTTCCACAACGTGACAGGCCTAAGGCCCCACGTACGGTCGGAGCTAGTGGGGACCGGCCCAGTTGGTATAGCGGGAAATCAGACGATCTAATGTCGTGCCCGACCGTGCGCTGGACTGTCCGGCGGCATCAACGCGTGCGGCCGAAAGCAACGGCAATCCGTCGCACCGGCCCGTTGCCGCCGACCTTCAGCACCACACGCTGCCCCTCTTGCATGCGCACCGTTTCTTCGACCCGGACCTGATCCGGCTCCGGCGCCTTGCTCAGCTTTCGCTGTTCTACCATCACGTCCGGTCGGCGGAGCGCCGCCGCTTCTACCACCAACTCGACAGAGGCGTCGCGGGAAGTATGCGGCGTCACTCGCACCGCAGTGATATGGCCGGTACAGACGATCGCCGGCGGTGCGCCATCCTTCCCGGCCAGCGCAAAGGTCCGCTTCTCGATGGAGTGCGCAGACACCTCCGCGTTCGGCTGTGTGATGAATGGCACCTGTTCGATGACGCGGTTCGCGCTGTCAAACAGCGTCACCTCGACGACAAGTGAGGCTGCCGGATTGGACGCATAGTCCTGAATGCCCGCTCCGCTCTCTTGGCCGCATCGGCTTGCCAGAGAACCATCCAGAGGAGCAGTGCCTGCCGCCTCCGCGACATGAAGGGTGGCGAGAAGGGCGATGGCCGCGACCGCAAGCGCGCGTGTCATCTCGTAAGCTCCCGAGGCAATTCCAATTGAACCGCCTAGCAGCTTCAAACGCCGTTTCTCTACAGAGAAAGGCAACGGTTTTCGGTGTCTTTCGGCGGCGCGCCAAATTGGTCAATGGCGCTAGTCTTCCGGCAACGTGACTACCCGGAGATGAAGAGTGAAGCGCCCCCTACTGACCCTGCCCGTCCTTCTCGCACTCTCCGTCGCCGCTCCTGCGTCTGCAGCGGACGTCGACGGCATCGTCGACGCTCTGATGAATCGCGTCGAGCGGCTTACCCAGCAGAATGCGAAGCTCACCATTGAGAATGAGCAGCTGCGGCAAACCACTCAGATCCGAGACCGCAGCGACGCCATGCCCGCGAATACGGGGCAGGTCCTTCGTAAAGCCGCAGAAGCTGCCGCGGTCACCCCGTCGGCAGCGGTCTCAACGAACACAGCCCTCGACGCGAAGCAGCTCGACGAGGTGCTGCGCCAGTGGGTGAAAGACAATGCGGGCTATGTGTTCGAGAGCGTCAACAAGCACTTGGCTGAGCAGCAGCAGGCGCGTGCTCCGAAGTCGGAGAACTTCGCGGCCCGTGCGTCCGAGCTATTCGAAAAGGACGCAATCAAGGCCGGTGCTGTGACCGGCGCCAAGGTGCGGCTGGTGATGTTCGCAGACTACAACTGCACCTACTGCAAGAAGGCCCAGCCGGTCATCGACGAGCTTCTTGCCAACAACCCGGACCTTCAGGTGGTCTATCGCGAACTGCCCATCCTGTCTCCGACCTCCCGGCTCGCCGCCCAGGCGGCACGTGCAGCCGCGCTGCAGGGCAAGCACAATGACTTTCATCGCGAACTGTACAAGCTGACGGAGATCAGCGAAGCGAGCATCCTGCAACTGGCCGCCCGCTCGGACATCGGATTGGACGTCGAACAGCTGCGGAAGGACATGACGTCGGAGAAGGTGGCCTCACTGGTCACCAACGACTTCAATCTCGGCCAGAGCCTGGGGATCCAGGGCACTCCGTTCTTCTATCTGGACGGCGGCGCGACCATGCCGGGGTACGCTCCGACATCCCAGATGCAGGCAATGATCGATCAGGCCCGCAAGAAGAGCTGAGCCAAATGCCTCACCTCCGCACGCTCGCCATCGGCTTGTTGCTGATGGCGGCTGCGGGCTCCGCCAGCGCGGCGCCCCAGCAGAACCCATGGAAGAGCACGGAGGCGGCGACGCAGGCGGTGGCCGTTGAAAAGGGCGACCTAACCATCATCCTCCGGGTGCTTGCCAGTAGCGTCAGCACCGCCGAGTTTTCTGTCGCGATGTCGCCGCTGACAGCGGAGGTGCGGTCTCGCTACAGCGGCCAAGAGTGCCTCTTCTACGAAGAGGTGACCAACTCGCCATTTGCCGATAATCCCTACTTCGCGCCTATCGCCGGTCAGATCGTTCAAGATGCCTTGCCGGCCAAGTACCTCAACAACAAGGTCGTGGGCAAACTCGCGTCATATCTAGCGTACATGGCGGCCACCAACGACCCGCCTGCCTGTGTCTGCGAGCCGATGCCGGTTAAAGAAGTGATCGACCTCTGCCGCAAGCGGTTCTATCCGGCGTCCCAACGGGACCAAGCCCGCTACGACAAGGCGATGCTGCCCCCGTGACGCGGGCAGAGCTGAGACATGACGAACGGCCGGGGGGCACATCCCCGGCCGTTCGCATTTCAGCGCAGCTTGTAAGCTCCGGTGTCCCATCCCGACGCTTGCACGGGCCGAGGATCGGTGCCCAGCCACCCGGCCAACGGGTTCACGGCATCAAGAGCCCCGCCCAACTCGCCGGTGGCCCAGTGAACTGCAACGGCAGTCGTGCCCGGCCGCGTGTGTTCGAAGTACATGCCGACACCGACACCGATCACCATCATAACCAACGGTGAACGCACGACCTGCAGGAAGAAGGCGAACAAGAAGGTTCGCAGGATCATGTTGACCATCGGGGTAAACTCCAGTGCTTGTTGCCGGCATCCTACCGGGACGCGCAGCCGCTTCGCGCCGGGGAAAGGCGACGGATTTCCACGTCTTTCAGCGGCGCGATAGAACCAGCCGACGCTCTAGGATCGGCGCAGTTGCCGCAGCTCTGCGACCCTTCCCACGGAGTAATCATGCCCCCCCGGATCCCTGGTCGGACCCGATCGACCACAACAGCTCTGGCCCTGCTTGCGCTCACAACCGTCGCCGCGGCTCCCTTCGGCTGGGTGACGGTCAACAGCGCCTGCATCATCGTGGAAGAGGGCGCCGCTACACCCTTTGCATGGATCGCGTTGGTGCTCATTGGCCTGCCCTTCGCTGGCTGGTGCCAGCGCTTTCTGCGCTGCCTCCTCTTCGCGCGCCAGCGCGCCGCGAAAACGCTGCGAGCCAAGGTCATCACCTTGCGTATGGTCGAGCGGAACAAGAACGTTTCTCCGGCCGAAGTGGCGCTTTACCAACTGGTCAGGAGCATGGCCGAACGAGCGGGCCTCCGGGCCGCGCCCATGGTAGGGGTCGTGCCCAGCGACGACATTAACGCGTTTGCTATCGGCCGGCGCGGCAGCTATCTCATTGCCGTTAACGTCGGCACGGTTAACCGGCTATCAGTTGACGAGCTGGCGGCAGTCCTGGGGCATGAGGTCGGGCACGTCGCCCACGGAGACTCGTTTGTGAAGACGCTCGCCCTGGCGGTCCAGGACAGCATCGCGACGTTCCTGATTTCGCCTTTGGCCTTCGCCCACAGCCTGCTCCGCGCCTCGCCTGCCCTGCTGCTGCTGTTGAGCGCCGGGTTGCTGTACGGCATCTGGCATGGACAACGAGATCTTGCCATGGCGTGCGCGGCCGCCCTCTTCCTTCCGCAGTTGGCGTGGATCGTCCTGCTTGCGTGCCGCGCGCTGATTGCCCATCTCGACCGCTGGCGCGAGTTCCACGCGGACGCTGCTGGCGCGGCCCTCACATCACCGCACAGTATGGCGGCGGCCCTCGCAAAGATAGCCGAAGACGGGTCGGGCAAGCGCGTCGTGACCAACCCTCTACACTCCCCCGCCTTGGCTGGGTTCGGGATCAAGGACACGATCTTGTTCGCGGGTCTGGCCGGGAGGTTGTTCGCCACCCATCCCCCCATCCAAGATCGCGTGGACGCTCTCATCAGCGGGCGGTTTCGCTAACGGCGGGAGTTAGGTGCGAGGTCATAAGGCGAAAACGAAAAAAGCCCGTCCGACGTCCGGACCGGACGACTGACGGGCTCTCGGGTTTTGGCATCACGGCTGAAGAGTAAGCCGGAGAACGCCGGTGTTGGGGACACGGCAAACCGCGCCACCAACACCATGCGCTACCAGTGCAGGGAAGACGCACCTTTGAACCACTGGCGCACCAGCGCCAGGTGATCCTCCGATGAGCCTTCGAAGCCGGCCAGCTGGGTGAAGGGATCTGCATCCCCCCGCCGCCGGCCTGATGCGGACCAGACTAACGTCAAGGATCATGCTGCAGCTTCGTCAAAACTTGACGAAGCTGCGCAGCCGCCCCAGGAGACCGGTCCATGGTGCCGCCGATCGCATCGACGGTTCCGCGACGAGGCCGCGAACGCCATCGCTCTGCGGTGTCGGACATGGACCCTGGACGTAGGTCGGTTCGAGGTTTCCCTCATCCCGATCCACGTACCGCGGACCCGCGTCCCCGACAGCCATCGGCATGACCGCCCGCTGTTCCGTGCGGAACCGAGGGAAGCCAGCCTGACCGTGCATGACCCAGACATCGTGCCAGTCCACCCCCTTCGCATCGTCAGGGATCGACAACGACGGCATGAAAACCAGGGCCTTCCGGCCCATGTCCCATGCGCTCGCCTTGAGCCGTTGTGCGGCCTCACGGCCACGGCCGCTGCGATCCAGGTCGCCCCAGACCACGATCTGCTCCACACCTTCAGGCGGAATGAACCGCTCCATAAGGTCGGCACAGACGCACGGCCACACCGTCATGCCGGTCGCCAGATGCACTGCAAGGGCCGTTTCAAAGCCCTCGGCAACACCGAGCACGCCGGCTTGCGGTTCACCCATGCGGATGAAGCCACCACCGTCCACCATCATGCCGTCAAAGCGCGGATGCTCGACGGGCATGACCAGAGAGCGGTCGTTCGGCAGCGGAAAGACCTTCTTCGGTTCCTCCACCGGAGCCTTCTCGCCGTTCTCGGTGAGATAGGTCCGGTGGATGGTGGCGGGCCGCCCAAGGGCGTCCGACACGCCCATCAGCAGAGCTGGGAACTGACCGACCACCACGCCGTCATCGTCGACGTAATCGAGCGACGGATGGAAGCGGAAGTTCTTCAGACCTGCGATGGGTTCGATGGAGAGCTTGCGCCGCATTAGGTAACGCATCAATGGCGCCGCCAATGGATCGGTCACCGGAACAGCCTCCCCCCACGCCCGCCGCAACAGGTTGCGGATGAAGGTGTCGTTCGGGGGCTTGGCCTCGACCTTCGGCCGGGCACGAGGCGGCGGAGCGTCCTTGCGGACACGACCGCTGCCCACATCAAAACCGACGACTTTCGCGACCTCCTCCAGCGTCTGCGGAAATGTCCAGCCTTCGATCGCCATCAGCAACCGGAAACCGTCCGCAAATTTGCCGCAGGTATTGCATACGCCACCGCCCGAGGTTTCGGCGTCCTTGAAGAACCGGAAACCGTCACCCCTGCCGTTGCTCTTGCTCGTGCCGTGGATCGGGCAGACGGACCGCCCTCTTCCCGGCGCCTTCTGAAAGATCCGGCCGTCCAGCCTGTTGCCGATCAGTCGCTCGTGAATGTCCATCCAACCGTGCTTTTGCGCAGCGTTCCGGACGTCATCAGCTTTCAGCGTGCTCACGATTGTTCTCCTACGACACTCGGCAAAGACGCACCTTCCCCCTGGCGGGGAGCAGAGCGTCCCCGCCGGGGTTTCTTTCAGTTGTGGGAAGCGATCAGGCCGAGCTTGGTCGCCTGATCACGGAACATCGCCCGGAGTTCATCCGGGTCAGCTCCCAGCGCCTTCGCGCAAATGCGAAAGCCAAAGGGCTTCTCGCCGTCGCTGTCGATCCACTCCCAGGCTTCGGCCCGAGTGCGTTGACAACTACGACCATCGACTGCCGCCGCCATCGTTTCGAGCAGGATCGTCTCGCAAAGCGCGACGAGGTCCTGATCGGTCCAGGCGATGTCTAGCAGCCAGTCGGCCGGCGCCACAGGTGGCGCACGTTCGTTGGTCAGCATGAGGTCTCTCCTTGCTGTGATCGGGAGAGACCTGTTCCCCTCCGGGGTCAGTCTCCCCGGGTGGGTTGGATCTTGTCAGGCACGCCTACTGCAGACGCGGGTAGGACGTGCTGTTCAGGAAAGCTGCCCAGGCATCCGGCCACCTTTCGAAGGTTCCGGGTGCCCGCTGTTCGGCCTCATCGACAAAGCGAATGAAAGCGCAGCGGATCGTGTCGATCTGTTCGTACTGCATTTGGCTGGTAAGATGGGCGAGCGTTCCGCTCGCCAGCCAGCGGACTTGCGTCGTGACAGGTTCCACGTATGTCCTCCTCGCGTTGAAAGGGAGGCGTCTCCCGGCGGGGAGACGTACTCCCCATGGGACCGGTGTATGGCTGTCAGGCGGCAACGGCAATCCGGGAAGACCGAAGCCGGGTTTCCGACGCTGACAGGATCGTGTTGACGTCCCCTTCGCGGAGGGTGGCGAGCGCACTCGCCGGATCCCTCACGGACGTTTCACGGAGTGTTGTAAGAATGGTCAGCAGGCTCTGGGCCGTCTGGATCGCACCATCGTGGCCCATGACGCGGACACACAGATGGAAGCACTCTATGTTGCGCAGTGCAGCTTCCGGGTAGTCGTCCACGTCAAAGCATGTGACAACCCGGCTGGAGACGACGCTTCCCTTATCGAAGCGACGGATCAACGAAATGCGCGGAGCATCGCTGCTCAGCACTTCGCTCAGGGACAGACGATTCTCCTGGTCATCCAGGATCTCATAGAACCACTTGCTCATGGGAGTCTCCAAAACTGGTTTCGGTAGGAAAGCCAGGGGGAGAAATCCCGTGTCCGGGGATCGTTCCCCGGGAGGGTGGTCGTGGCGACTACTGGCCCCTGGCGGCTTACAGCTTGGAAGGCACGTTGAACATGCCTTTGACAGAGGGCGGCACGGCTGGCGTCATGAGGACGATGGCCGGAGTGCAGCCCGCAAGCGTCGCCGCGGCGGCGACCAGTAGGATCAAATTGCGCATGAGAACCTCTCTGCCGAAGGCGGAGGAAGCAGACGTCCCCCGGTGGGAGGCTGTGCTCCCTGCGGGGAATCTGCCGAGGCCATCAGGCCCGGCGCGAGTGCCGCCCAGCAAGGGGCGGCTTGAGTGCTGCTTATTTATCGAGCCCAACTAGCTCGCCAGCGGCGCTGGAACTCACGCAACCGCATCAAGCAGGAAGCAACAAGTGAACCCATAATAGCCAGGGTCAAGGCCGAGCGATAGAGGCAAAAGACGATCTTCTCATTCATCGTTCAACGCTCCCGCACGTGCCCCCGAGACATCACCCGGCGTGGAAACAAAAAAGGGGGGATGCCGTAGAGCATCCCCCCTTCCCGTTTAACCAATCACGGGCTTGGCCAAGCAGGGCTGCCCCTGCTGGACAAGCAGTTCCTCGACCACCGCCGCCGATAATGCGGCACGGGCGGTCGCGTCGCACCACCCCTGGATCGCTGCCCGAACGTCAACGTCCCCTCGGTGGCCCTTCACGAACTCGGCTCGGAGCGTGATGCCGCGGTTGCGGACCACCTCCATGACCTCGCCGTGAATTTCCTGATCGGCGGTGCGGTCCTCGCGAACCCGTTGCGAACCGCCAAGCACGCCGAGAGCGTGTTGGTTGTCCGACTGCACCGTTACGATGTCGCCGCGACAGAGCCTCAAGTCATGGACGGCGGCGATGACGCCATTGCCCAGAGCTGTCAGCTCAGCCTCGCAGGAATCGCCGGCGGGTCCGTGACCGCTGTAGCGGAAGACCCTCCGTCCCGATCGTACCCACACCGCCCAGCCTGCCCGCAGCCGCTTCCCACAGAAACTGGCGTCGGCAAAGACGGTTACTCGTGTTGCTCGCCTCTCCATAATGCACCTGTTGGCGCAGGGAGACGCCCTTCCCCTGGCGGGGAGAGGGCTCCCCGCCGGGGTTCGGGTTGATTGAAGGCCAGCGCCGAAGCGCCGGTCTATGGTCAGTGGCCGCTGACCGCGTTTGCAGAGCCCCAACGAAGCGCGAACTCCGTCGGGGATACTCCTTGGTCAAGCGCGTCGGACAAGGCGTCCGGGTCCACCTGGGCATCGAACGTGTCGACCCGCCAGTGCCTGAGCATCGCCCCATCCACGGCTTCCACGTACTCCTGGAAGCCCATCTTCGAAACGTCGGTCTCGCGCTGTGTCCACACCTCGTCCACCGGACCGGTCAGGTCCACCGGGGCCAGATGGCCATAGGCGGGCGTCGCAAGTTGCTCGGCCGGAACTACGGCCTGGGTCGATATCTTCATGGCTTCCATCCTCCTGGGATCGAAGAGGGAGGCCGCCCCTGAGGGGATCGGCTCCCCTCGGGGTCAGGTCGTCAGGCTGCGGCTCGGGTATGTCCCGTGCTTAGGCCCGCTTGGCGTTGCTCTCACCGCGCTCGCGTTCGGCGAGGTGGGCGGTGAGGGCGCGCTGCGCGTGGTGCTCTGCCAGCGTGCTGGCGCGGAACCGCTTGGTGATGTCGCCTCCGGGGTCGTGGACATGCTTGGCGGTCAGGGAAACACCCTTTCCGATCAGCATCGCCTTCACGCCCGCCAGCGTGGCGGCTTCATCTATGCGGTTCTCGCGCAGGGTCTTGTGTCCAGACAGGACATCGACCGCGTGCTCGCTTGCGGACTGCGCCACAATCATGTCACCGCGCTTCAGGTCGAACTCATCCACCGTCAGATGGATGCCCAGGGCCAGGGCCTCGACCGAAGCGTGGTCACGCGTGTGGATGTGCTTGTCCCAGACGCCCCGCTTCTGGAGCGTCTTGGTATTGTCCCGCGCGTAGACCGACCAGGCACCGAGTTGGTGGGTGGCGTCGAACGCCGCCTCTCCAAACACCGTAACCAGTCGGCCCCGTTTCGCACGCCGATCCAAATGGGGTTCGGTCGGCGGCTGCGGGATCACATCCTTGTTCCGCCGCTGAAACAGCCGGCGGAAGACCTCCTCCAGGGCCTTCGTCGGGTCCTTATGGTCGCGAAACTCCTTGAAGAAGAGCCGCAAAACCGTGACGCAGACGAAGGCCACAGCGGAGATCAACATCTTCTCGATGAGCTCCATGCTGCACCTCTCGTTCTTTGGGGAAAGAGAGGGGGAGATCGCCCCCGGTGGGGAGCGTTGCTCCCCCTCGGGGTTGCTGGACCAAGGGCGAGACTGCTATGCAGCCGCCGCCGTGAGAGCCTTGCGCGT
Organism: Azospirillum sp. B21; assembly: GCF_008364825.1. GTDB lineage: Bacteria > Pseudomonadota > Alphaproteobacteria > Azospirillales > Azospirillaceae > Azospirillum. Next base: position 149,466 of record NZ_VTTO01000012.1, on the reverse strand, counting down.
GATCTCGAACAGCGCACTTCTCAACTCGGTAAGGTCCTGGATGACGACCGCGGTCGGGAATAGTTGCCGAACGCGGTCGATCTGGATGCCGATGCCGATCACCTCTATGCCCGAGGCCTGACAACGCCTAACCATGTCGATGACTTGGTCTGAGTTGTTGGGCTCGCCGTCGGTCACGATCAGGAGCAACTTACGCTCCTCCTTGGTCGTGTTGACCAGCTGCGCGGCGGCATACCACATGGCTTCCCCCAGAGGGGTTCCGCCGGCCGGGGCCACCGCGAAGTTGCCGACCACCTGACGCACCTTCTGTCCATGCTTCAGAAGAGGCAGAACGCCAATGGCGCGCTGGTGATCTTGATCGTAGTCGCTCCGGCTTGCCGGAAAGGCTGTGATCGCGGAGTTGACGCCCGGGATGGCTTCGAGAGCCGTCGCGAGGGCAACCGCGCTGTCGATCGCCACGTCCAGCCGGTTCCGACTGGCCCCTCCGTTGACATGGGCGGCTTGCGTCGCCATGGAACCGGAGCGGTCCACGAGGATGTGGATCGCGGCGTTGGGGGCACGGGTGTCCGTGCGCTGCGTGAAGACCCGCGTGTCACCCGTCAAGATCCGGGTGATCTTTCGGCCGTTCACCGCACGGCCACGCCGGCGGGTGATTTCGTCCTCCCGTTGGCTGGCTTGCACCAGACCCAACAGCTGGGCGCGTACCCGACCGCTCGTGCCACGGACGCGGGAGACGATCCCCTGTCCGACGAGCGGGTTGGCCTGCACCTCCTGCGGCTGAGCCATGGCCGGAACCCGGCTCTGCACAGGTGCCTTGGCAGCGCTGTTGGACAGGTCCTTAGCCGCCTTTTGGAAGAGGTCTTTCGACCCCACGTCGTCGGCCGAGGCCGACAGAGCCTTCGCAATCGCGTCGGCTCCGTTGGGATCGTAATCTCCACCCTGGTCTGAGCCAGAGCCGCCCGCATCGCCGGCATCACTGCCGGCCGAATTGGGTCCTGAGCTATCGTCGCCATCGTCGCCTTCTCCGTCACCGGATTGGTCGTCGTCGGTTTCGTCGTCGGTGTCCGAGCCGGACCCCGTGCTATCGTCACCATCGTCGCCCTCTCCGTCACCGGATCGACCGTCGTCGGCTTCGTCATCGGTGTCCGAGCCGGACCCCGTGCTATCGTCACCGTCGTCACCCTCCCCGTCACCGGATTGGTCGTCGTCGGCGCTGTCAGAAGCGGCTCCAGGCGTCGCACTGTCGCCTTGCCCTTCATCATCGCCGCCACCGTCGCCGTCGGCATCGCTGCCGGCGTCGTCAGTTGCGCCACCATCCTCGGACGTGCCGCCCTTGGACTTGCCGGAACCGTCCGTGGCATCGTCGGCATCGCTACCGTCGTCATCGCCTTGGGCGTCCTGCTCGTTGTCAGACCCGGACCCGCCCTGCTGTTGCGGAGCGCTCTGGTTCTGCTGGTCCTGCTGCTGGTGTTGCGGCGGCTGCGGAGGGGGCTGGCGAGCCTTATCCTCCTCTTGCTTGAGCATGGTGAGGATGAGGTCTACGAGATCGAGGGCATCCGCAGTGCTCTCCAGGTTTTTCACCTCAGAAAGCAAAGCGTGAAGCCTGACCATGGCACCGGCCGGGAAGGTCTGTCCCGCTACGGCCTCGCTTTCGTCCGCGAGCGATTCCAAGGCCTTCTGGCCAAGCATATCGCTTCGCAGTCGTAGCAGGCAGTAGCCGGACAGGATATCAGCCGGGTGCTCCTTCTCGTTGACGGCCCTCATTTCGCCGCGGCGGATCAGATAGTCGATCACCTTGGCAATGGTTCTGCGAGTTCCCGGATAATCAACGGCGAGCGCCGCTTCGATCCGGACATCCTCAATGATGTTCAACAGCTCCCGACGGAGCGGCTGGTAGTATGCGCGATGAACGACAATCCAATCCGTGAATTGGATGTGCCCACCGGCCTCATGCGCGATGACGCCGTACGCGAGATCGCACAGGTCCGGCTCGTCGGGGTCGAACGCCGGCACGTAGACGCGGTTTCCGTCGGTCATCATCTCGTTGCCAGAGACAATGACCTGTACCCCGAATTTCTTGCCCAGCGCCGCTGCCACAATGGGCAGCGAGTCATAGAGCGTGCGAGCCTTGCGGGACGTCTTGGCCGGCTTGGCAGCCAGGCCTGTCCCTTGCGTGGTCTGATTGACCGTCATTCTCGTGCCTTTCGCCTGGGGGGCGAAGGAGCCCCCCTTGGCGGGGGAGAAGTACTCCCCCGCCTTGGGTTGCTTAGAAGAAGAAGGATTCGACAACCTCGACCGGTGCGGCCGTCGGCGGGATCATGTCGGGGAGCTTCCCGTCATCTTCCGCCTCGTCCAGGTCGTCGGTTTCGTCCACCTCGGTTTCGACCGCCGCCTCAACAGCAGCCGGCGCGGCCTTGGGCTCGGTCTCCGGTTCCTCCGGAGTTTCACTAGCCGCTGGCGCAGCTTCCGCCCCCAGGGGTACCGGCTCGGCGCCCAGGTGGGCATCCTGCTCTACCGGCTTCTGGTCGGCTTCCTGCGCGAGTTCAACCGTCGCCGTGACTGCCTCAACCGGTGCGGTCGGGACAGCCTCAGCGGCGGCGGGTGTAACCTGAACCGCCTGCTCTGCCTGTGCTGGCGCCGCGGTGTCGGAGTTGGACTCCTCGACCACCACGCCATCCGTGGCAGGAGAGGCGCCGTCATCACCATCCCCGAACAAGCCATCGAAGATGGAGAGGTCTGACAGCCCTTCAGCCACCGTTGCCTCCACCCGCACGGGCGTGGCGTGGACGACAGCCTCTGGCTCGTCCACATCTTCCTCTTCCGGGAAGTCAGCATCAGGATCGACGATGTCCCCATCCTCGACAGATGCAAAGAGGTCTCCGATGCCGCCCGTCGCCGGGCGGCTCGCCGCATAGGACCGGATCTTGTCGGGGTCCGACAGGATCAGAATCTTCGCGACGACCTCGTGGTAGACACCGTTCTCGATGTTGCCTTTCTCCGGAAAGCTGGCGATCAGCTCGTCAATGCCAGCCACCATTGGAGCCACAGCGCCATCCAAGAATGAAAGTCCGTCGAGCTTATCGCGCATCCGCTTGAGCGGCCCTGCGATACGCCGTGACAGGCTCTTCTCCGTCCGGGAAGCCACCGACTTCTCATAGAGTTCGTTGGCCTCCTGTGCGACCTCAGCCAGAAGCTGATTGCCCATGCGCGCAACCTCGCGGTCCAGCGAGCCGCTCTTGTCGGCCGGCGAGATCCGGAAGGTGCTGTAATCGGCCCAAAGTCGATGACTGACCGCCGAGGCGGGCTCAATGGCCCGGCGCAGCGCGTCCTCGAAGTTGGGATGCTTGGCGATCCACTCTTCCACCTCCTTGTCGTATTCGGCCAGGAAGGTGCTCTTCTCGCCGAGAAACTCCCGAACGATCTTGTCCAGAGCTTCGGTGACCGCTTCGGTCTTCTCGCGTGGGATCGCGTAGCCGCTTAGGAAGCGGATGCCAACGCTCTCCAAGAGGCGTTCCATCTGCTTCTTCAGCTTGTGGAAGACGTTGAGCCGATCAGGGTCCATGACTTTCTTGGAGCCCAGACTGGCAACGTCTTCAGAAGGCAGTTCACCACCCACGCCGAGGTTCAAATCTTCGGCCCGGAGCTTCTTGCGTCCGGTCCAGATCGTCACACCCAGCGAGAGGATGTCAACTTTATCAAGGGTCTTCATGATGCAGCCTCGTTGTGAAACGAGGCGCGGACCCACTCCTCCCCTGGGGGCGAAGTGAACCGCGCCCCATTGGGGAAGGATGTTCTGGGTGGCAGAGCGGGCTGTAAGCCCGCTCAGAACCAATAGTCGGCTTGGCCGGTGTCGATTTGTGAGAGCTTGATCCGTTTCGGGATCAGCCCGGCATCTTCGGCAGCCGGCGTGATGAGATCGACCGAGGATTCGAAGGTGGCGAGCAGAGCCGTCTCCTTGCGCAGGTCCTTGTCGATGGTGCCACCGTCCGCCTTGACCACGTTGACCGTCACGTCCGCAGACGCGACCAACCGCATGGTCAGGAGAAACAGGAGGGCGCCGACGCCGTTGGCCCGCCGCAGCGAGCCCGCGTGCCGCACCCTCCCGATGCCGGTGTGGCCGTCGAATGCCGGCGTCCAGCCCTCAATCACCGGAACCCCGGTCGGGATACCCTCACGGGTGCTCCACCGGCATTCATAGTGATCGGAGAGCCTACCCACGGCCACCTCCATCACCTCAAAAAGCCGCTGCCAGGAGGCAGCGGTGATTTCGAAGAAGATGTCGGCGTCCTTCATGGTTGCCGGTCTCGACGTAACCTCCTCGGCCGCGGGGATTTCCGCAGCCGGGTTGCTTTGCAGGTCGGTGGGCTTACCGTCGGCGCCGAAGGTGCAAGTGCCCAGGATCTCATAACCCTGTTCAGTCTGCTCCCACAGTCGCCGACGCCCCTCCGCCGCCGCGCCGCTGGATTTCCAGGACGACTTGGCGATGGGCTTTTTCTGCATGGCCTGTCCGGTCTTGCCGAAGCGCACGAACAAGTCTCCGCCGATCACGGCTACAGCCCAGTCTTTGGAGGTGCCGTCGGAGCGGTTGAACCGCGCCAACAGCCAGCGCTCGCCCGCCATCAATTAGCCTCCCAGAGATCGCCAAAGACATCGGCTGCGATCTGGTGGATCGCCTGCCGCTGCTCAGGTTCCGCCCGGTTGCTGAAGGCTCGCTCGAGAGCAAAGCCGACCGCGTTGGGAGCCCCCTTGAAGGCGACCGTCAGCCGTGCCCACCGCACGAGAGAGCGGGTGGACATGGTGAGGGAAAGCTCGGAGCCACCGTCCTCGCCGCCCAGGAACAGGCGACGGATCTCGTTGGCGACCTTGATCATGTTTTCCCGGATAGCCTGCGGCACCTTCGGCGCCACGCGCTCCAAGATCGATTCCTCGATGTCCGGCTCCAGATAGCCCACGCTGATGAAGCGGAAGCGATCCAGAAAGGCGGGATCGAGAACCTGGATGCTGGTGGCGTAAAGGCCCGAGGCATCACCCGACCCCATGCTGTTCGCCGTGACGAACAGCCGGAACTTCGGGTGGGCATGGATCACCTCGTTGGTCTCGGGGATCACCAGTGGCGATCCTTCCAAGATGTCGTTGAGACCGACCAACTCGCCGGCATCGCCACGGTCCGCCTCGTTGATGACGAGAGCGTAGCCGTGGGTCATGCAGACAGGCAGCGGCCCGTGAACAAATTTCGTCTGCCCGCCGACGATGGCCTGATGGCCAACGAGATCGGCGAATTCACGACGCTTGTGCCAGGAAAAGCACATGGTCGGCCAATTCAGACGCGAGAGCGTCTGGGTAACGATGGACGTCTTGCCGGCTCCGTAGGGGCCACCGATCCACATTGCGTCTCCCATCGGATCCGCAGCAAAGGCAAGAATGTCCCGCAGCTTGATGCGATCGAACACATAGAGATCGTCCCGCTTTGGGATGAGAGGGTTCGAATCGTCGGCGAAGCCCTCGACCGTAAACTGCGGCGGAGCCTTCGGCTGATCGAACGTGTCGCGAACGCTGAAGTTCTTAAACATGATGCACCCTATCTTGAGGAAGTCGGGGCGCACCATGCCCCGGAGGGGAGCATGTCTGCGCCCCAGGTGGGGATGAACTTGAGTTGCGAATTACGCGGCCACGGCTACAACCGGACTCACGCTTTGGGTGTCCGCCGGCTTCACCTTCTTGACACTTACCTTGACGCTCTCCGAGGAGGCGCCACGGAACTTGTCCAGATCAGCGTCGCTGACGGCAACCTTGTGATGCTCCAGGAGGGCCGTGTAATCGACCCGTCCCTTGGAGATGTAGCGGGTGATGAGGATGCCCGATGCTTCAGCTTGGGCGAACTGCCCCATCTGCTTGATCAGCCGCTCCTTAGCGGTGTCCTGCTTCAGGGTCAGCGCCGCGATCTCGGCCTTGAGGGCATCGATCTTCGCACTAGCATCGCGGTACTCCGTCGCAGCAACTTCCCACTCCTGCCTTTCCTCGTCGGACGCTGGAGAGTAGCTGTCGCGGGCTGGATCCTTCTTCGGCTCCTTGCGGCTTTTCACCGCTTCCATGAAGGTTTCGGCCTTCTGGAGCATGTCGGCGATAAATGCCTCGTCCCGGTCGACACGGAATTCGACAGCTTCGTCAACGACGAGGCTGCCATTTTCCTTCTCGATCACGCGACCAAACACCAGATAGCCGTGGTCCGTGCCGGCCACGAAGATCTGAGCCTGCACCTGGCAGGAATAGAGGCGAAACGCAGTCGCGTCCTCGCGGAGCGCCACCACCTCATCGAACACCGAGTCCGACGGTGCCTTGAGTTCGACGGGGATTCCGTCATCGCTCAGGCCGTCGAAGCTGGCGCGGATGAAGGGATGGTCCGCTTCGGCGCAGGCGGGAAAAAGCATGGTGTCATGCTTCGCCTCGAACCACGCGCGAACAGCGGGCTCGCACCGCTTGCCATGAGCGACGAACATGTTGCCGCTCAAATCCTCCGGAGGAATCTTGCCTGCCTTCTCCGCCCACAGGCGCCAAGGCGTCTTGTAGGGGCTAATGCCGAGGACCACGGCGATGTCGGAAGCCGACACGCCTTGATCGCGCCATGCCAGCCATTCGGCCGAGCCCTGGCGAAGGTTGACGATCTTCATGATGCACCTCTGCAAGGGCGGAGGCGCACGTCTCCCCGGTCGGGGCGTCGTGCGCCCCAGCGGGGTTTTCGTCGTGAATTACGCTTGCCAGTCTGTCCCCATGCCCCGGTTTCGGGACATGGGCGAGTAGCGAGCGAAATGCTCGTCCGGCAGCGAACGGATCGCGGTCACGCCGGCCGATCGCAACGCCGTGGTGGCAATCGCGGTGATGTCCTCGAAGGTGAAGACTTGCGTCGTGGCTTTATGCCCCAACGCCCGGTCCTTCATAGCCTCGGACTTTCTGATGTTGCTGAGCATGCTGCTCTCCTCCGGGGTAGGCCCCGGTCAGGGTGTCATGCTTCCCGCGCTGGGGGCTCGCGCGCCCCGGAACAGGAATGGATGTGGACAGGGCCTACCCGGCCTGCTTCATGGCGGCGGCAGTAGCGGCCGCTTCCGCCTGGGCCAGCTCGACTTCGGTCTGAGCGTACTCGAAGTCGAGGTCGCTCAGCTTTCCGTCGTTGCGGAGCTTGGACAGGTAGTCCTTCGCTCCCGTCCAGGCGCCGGCGGCACCGGCACGCTGGATCAGCTCCATCGTGGAAGCTCGCACCTTGTCTGACACGGACTGGGAGCGCTCGGCATGCCGCAGGACATATTTGGCGTAAGCCAAGTCGTTGTCCTGCAGCCGCTCTGCGGCATACCCGACGGCCGTTTCCCAGGCACCATTGGGAAGCGCACGGCGCACCAGCTTTCCGATCAGCTCCTTCACCTCGGCGCCGACCTGAAACAGATCGGGCTTCAGTTCCGGAACCGGCTGACCGCCAAGGACCTCCCCCGTTTTCGGGTCGATGTCCATGACGGTCGCGGACTGCGGCACGCCACGCTTGGAGCGGCGTGGGATGTCAGCCTCGTCGGCCTCGATCACCTTGCCATCCATCTCCTCCGCACTGTAGCCGCCGCATTCCTCAGGGAAGGCGGCGCGCAGCGCATCGGCTTTGGCGCATTTGGCGAGTTGGCCCTTTGGCCGCTTCACCCACATATCTGTGGGGAGAGCGCTTCGAGAGCGTTTCCGAGAGTAGGTCTCCAACCAGAAGATCTTCGCGGTGAACGGGCACCGGACACCGCTGACGAGGCGGTACACGGTGACCTGGCACCATTCGGGGAACTTGAGGGTGACCGTCTCGGTCTTCTTCGAGCCACGTGGACCGTCTTCATCGTTCACCTGGCCGGTGAACGTCTCCGTGATCTCCGGCCCATAGATCGGGGCGTCGACACCGGCGAACTCGCCCGTTCGGGCGGCCGTGGTCTGCACCTCGTTGATGCCCGGCCAAACCGTCTCCACGGACTTCCCCAGTGCGGAGCTCCACATGGGCACGATTGACACGGGGCGCTTCATGATGTCGAGCTTGCGGGCTTGGCAGTAGGCCACCGCGAGCAAGATGCCCTCAGCGCTCTTGGCGGACGGGAAGGTGGATTCCACCAGTACCCGCCAAGTCTGCTCATTGACCCCGTAGCTCTTTGCTTCCACCGGATACGCGATCCGCGGTTGCAGCGAAATGACTTCGCCCATCTTTCTGTCCCTCTCAATTAAATGAGAAGGCGCCACTTCCCCCTGAGGGCGAGCGGCGCCCCCTATGGGTTGTGACGGTCAGTTCAGGTCAGCGCGAGACGTCGTTGTCCTAGTTGGACGAAGACGGAGCCTCGGCGGCCGGCTTTGGCCGGAACGGCTCGCACGGATCGGGTTCCCCCGGCTTGCGAGCCACGTAGCCGACGCCCATCGCTTCGGCATCGCATTTGGTCCTGAGCAGCAGGTTTTCCTGTGCCTTCCGGAGTGTGTCCGCCTCCCCCAGCGCAAACAGGAAGCCTGCGACAAGGTAGATCGCGTAGAGCGCGATCATGGCGAGCACGAAAGCCTTCAGGACGGGTTTGATGATCTCGGTCATGGTTTTGCGCCTCCTAGCGCAATGCTGCAGAGGCACACTCCACGCCCCACGTTGGGACGAGAAAGTGCGCCCCAGTGGGAAGGAGTAAAGCAGATCAGCGGTTGTCGCTGAGCCGCACGGTCATCGTCATCTCTGCCTGTTCGACGGTCTTGACGATCGCATACAGGCTTTGGTGGACAGTCACCCCAGCCATAGCGGCCACGATGATGCCGAAGACGATGTTCGGGAGAACCCGCATAACGACCTCCAAATCGGAGGACACGGCATTCCCCTTGGGGACGCTAAGCCGCGCCCCTTAACTTGAAACCGCGAGCGAAATTAGAACGGGATTTGATCCCATCCATCATCACCAGCGGCACTGCCTTGGCTGCGGTTTGCCGAGCTTTGGGATCGAGAACGATCCTGGCTGCTCTTGCGGTCGGATCCACCTGGACGACCGGCGGCACCCTGGCGATCGGAACCACCCTGGTGACCGGGCTCGCCGGCGGGACGCCCGCCATTGGTTGAGCCGTTGCTACGACCGTTGCCAGCGCCGTTGTCGGATTCCCGACCCTGACTCTGACCGCCGTGCAGATCGAGTTCGCTCACGCGAACTGTGAGGGCCTTGTCCTTGCTGCCGTCGCGACGCTCGAATTCACGAAGCGTGACTTCGCCGGCAATGGACACTTCCCTGCCCTTCTTGAGGAGGGTGGCGAGTTTTTCAGCTCGGGTCCCCCAGATCGAGCAGTCGACCCACTGTGTCGTCTTGTTCTCTCCGTAGCCAATATCATTGGCGACGGCAAAGCTGAGGACTTTTTCGCCGCCCTGCGTAGTGCGCAGTTCGGCGTCGCGGCCCAAACGACCATTGAAATGCCAGATGTTCATGATGCACCTCATCCTATTTAGGTTGCGATGCACGGAACTCCTCCCTTGCCCAGGGTGGAGACTTGTCCGTGCTGGTTGGGGAAGGTCAGGCTTCGAGATAAGGGCGGATCACCGCCGGTACCGCATGAACGGTTTCGGTGTGCAGCCCCGTGTTGATCGCATCCGAAGGCACGGCCAGCCGCCGAAGAGCGGAGTGGGCAGTGCGCCATGGATAGCGACCCGCTCGGTAGCCGGCGTAAACGTCGGCTGCCAGGCTAAGTTTGAGCTCGGAGGACTGGACGCCCTCAAAAGCACAGAGGTTTAGGGACATGATGCGCCCTCATTCCATGAGGATGAAGGAGGCGCGTCCCGACCCCACGCGGGGAGGGAGAAGCCTCCCTCTTGGTGGGAACACGCTCGGCGGCAAACCGGCGAGCTACATGCTGGTTGTTTTAGGACCCCAACTAGGTCCCCAGCTGAAGCCGGGCACTTTGGCATCGCTGCATCAAGCAAGCGGCGCTAAGTGGAGCCAATGTACCGTGCCGACACTGGCGGCGATAGGCCAGAAAGACGCCGATTTTGCGCGTCTTTCAAAGGCGCGGAATAGCCCTCTGGTTGATTAGGCTGTGGAGCACAGGTCCACCACTCCCCGGAGTATTCATCACCATGGAAAACGCCGACCAGCAGCCGGCACAGTCGGTTGCGTCGCCCCAGTCCCGTCCGGCCCGGAATTCGAAGGACGCGCAGAACGAAAAGGCTTCACAGCGTTCCGCCGGTACCCGCCGGCAGCCAGGGAAGGGCCGCTTGTCCACCCGCGCGCCGCGGACCCACGCCGATTACTCCACGCCGGTCCTGCACAAGACACTCGCGCTGAAGACCCATCAGGCGCAGCAGGTGGAATCCCGGATCCTCGCGACCACCATGTCCTCGATGTACATCACCGAGGTCGTGCTGCGCATCATCGGCGATTCCAAGGAAGCCGAAGCGGTTTCCGAGATCATCAACAACCATCTGAAGGTCGAGGAGGAAGCGCTCCGGGCTACCCTCGCTCAGCTTGAACAGGTCCGGTCGTCGAATATGGTCGATTTCGAGCCCGAGTACTCGAAGCCGATCTCCAAGCCCCTTGAGGTCAGCTCGCCCCAAGCAATGCGCTTCGTGCTCCTGCTGGAAGGCTACGATAAGCTCATCCGGGTGGTCGACGGCCTGTGGTTCGCCGGCCTCATGGATGGCAAGCAAAAAGCAACGGCAACGTGGGAATGGCAGCGTCGCCTGGTGAGGCTCGGCAACAACGTCATCGCTCTGGAGCGTCGCGCTCGCGCCGCGGCCGTTCGCAAGAACAAGGGCGAGGAGGTCAGCAAGGTCGTCGGCGACACGGAGACGGCCACGGTGTCGGACACCGACGCAGGTGGCAACAAGACAAAGCGCGCCTCCAAGGGCCAAGCACCTGCCCCTCAATCCGAAGATGATGTGGCATCGGGTCCCGCTCCGGTGGCCGTCGCCATGGCAGCGGTGGCGGCGACAGAACCGACCGGCGCCGGTGTGGTCTCTGCCGCGAAGATCGCGGCAGCGCCGGCCGAGTGATTGCCCCCTTACCACCTGACGACCGGAGAAGAGGGAGCCGATCAGTTGGCTCCCTCTTTTCATGGCGCTACGGCGACATGGCGTTAGCTCATGCTCAGGCCCACCGTTCGGCGTGGACGGCGAAAGGCAAAACCCAAGCGGCGTGGCTTCTGAGACAGTTGGATCTTGCGCGTACGGCCGGGCCACAATAAGGTTCCGGTGCCCTCTCGCAGGGCAGTGTGTTGGGGAACACACTTCTTATGATGCACCTTGGGAAGGCGTGGTCTTCGGGCCACGCCTTTCTGGTTTCTGGGCACGACATCCTGCGGACAGGCTGATAAATCGGGATGAGCGGCGTCTTCTAAAGAGCAAGGACGGCCGCCGCTCGCACAGTCTCAGTCACTAGCTGATGTCCACCCCGCCAGCAGGATAAGCGGCAGTGGGTGGCTAAGCGTCGGCCGCGCCGGGAGTTCGCGCGGGGCCCTTTCGCTCTCGGCGCCGCAGTTCTTTTTCGACAGCATCCCGCACAAAGTCAGCGCGATCCTCACCAGTTGTGAGGACGCTTTTGATCCGCTCGAAGGTCCCTTCGGCGAAACGGGCAACCATGTCCTCGACGTACTTCTTGGGGCGGGCCATGCCCCGCCTTTTCGGGGATATGTCTGATTTCGTCAAGGCGATATCTCTTTCATCCAGTTGATGAGATATCTTAAAAGGCATTAATAGATATCTCTTAACGACCGATAACAGATATCTGTTATTTTAGCAAGAATGTTGGTCTGCCGACCCGCATTCGGCAGTTACGAACGAGCGGGACCGAAGATCCGAGGTTGTTGCTAAATTCTCTGATGGGACCGCGGGCCGCTCGGACGTGCGGCCATGGACAATGCCGTTGCGGTATGGCGGCTAGTTGTCTGGACGGTTGAGGGAGCCATGTAGTTGCTCAGACGACGCGGTTCACCACAAGGCACATTGAGGCAGCATTAGGCGGTGCCGGCTGGCTCGGCCAGCACCTACGGCCGTGAACAGGCGGAGGGACCGGCCGACGCCTTTCCACGCAGGAAAGCACGCAGGCTTGCGCCCTTGCCTGCCGGCCCTCCGGCCCTCCTCCTTCAGCCGCCGCGCAGTCGGCACATGCTCACCATGCCCAGCGGCCACTATCATCTTTAGCAACCATGGTTACGCGTTGTGCCGAGGCAACGTCACCAAGGCGCAGCGTTACCGCTCCTTAGCTTTGGCTGCCCCCTTCGGGCGGGGTCGCTAAGCCGGCGCCCCACAGTGTGGCGGACCACACGTTTGTGCGGTCTCGCTAGCTGGTTAGTTTCCAGGCAAGGGCTTGGCTTTCAGTTCGGTTGTTGCGTCTTTGCGTGCCTTGTCGACGTCGATGCCACCGACTCGTTCCGTTGCGCGCTGGGTGGTGTTCACCCGAGTTCCGACATTGAAGTTGCTCCCGGCACCAGTGAGGTTGTCAATGTTCACACTCGATTCCGAGGGCAGGTGTCCAGTTTGAGCCAGCAGCCCCAGCCACTCGTCAAGATTGATCTGCGACCAGTCGATCCGCTGGATTTCGTCGGTCGTGATCCCGCGGCAGTCTGGCTCCTTGGGAGTGCCCCAGGACAGGCCGAGCTGCGGTCGTGCCTGTTCCTGGATGATCCGGGATAGCGGCGAGTTGAAGCAGCAGTAGGATTCCCTCTTCTCGATACAGACGCCCAGCACCTTGCTGTTGCAGTAGCTGCCAACTTGGTGGCAGTTCTTAAGTTGCTTCTGCGCGTTAAGCTCGAACTCTTCCTTCTCGCATGCCCAGATAATCTGAATCAGGATCATCACGATCTGGTAGACGGTATAGGCAATCATGATCCAGCCGAGCACCGACCCGATAATCGCTTGGCCGCCGCCCAACTGCAGAGGACCCTGCGCAGTCCCACCAATGAACGCTGACCCTCCGGTTTCTGCGACCGAAAAGAGGCTGTTGGCTGCCGCGTCACCGAACACCTGAGCAGTCCAGTCGCCCACCTTGTTCAACAGGGTCTGTTGGATGGAACCGATGAGCGTCTTCGACGCAGCGTCCGATGCGACGCTCTCCGTTCCGCCCCATATGTTCTCCCAGCCCTGAACGAATGGCTTGTTGATCTCAGTCCAGGCGCTATCAATCGGCCCGGTGAGCGTCTCGTAGGCACCGCGCAGCGCATTGCTTTTGTCCAAAGCGGACACAGCACTGTCTAGCTTGCCGACCGCCAGAATCAACGAGATATAATCGCCTAGAGATACTGTAGAGGTTTCCTTGCAGCAATCGACAATGCCGCCTACCGCCTTCTTACATGTCTGGGCCTTTCCTTTAAATATCGTGCAGCTTCTGTTTTCCTCATTAGAGTCTTCTTTGCATTCGGCATCCATTGCCATGAAGCGGGCAGCCGACAAGGTGGCTGCCGCACGGGCAAAGTCGTTGCTCAGTTCCGCCTGGGGGTTCACGCACTCTGTGCCCATGCACCGGATAGGTCCAGGGCAGCTCGTCGTCGTGTTGCGGGTAACGGTCGGCACTGTCGCCGAGCTTCCGCAGTCCCATTGCTCCTCACGCACATAGCAGACCCCAGAGGCGCCCAAAGCCCCTTCAAGGCAGCTCGACTTAATGAAACCGCATGACGGATTTGACTCGAACGCTGCACAAGATTCGAGGTTCTCCCCGTTGGTCTTCGGGCATTGCTGCTGCCCCTGTGCGTCGGTCCAGCAATCCATCTGTCCTTTGTAAAAGTTGCATTGGGCATCTACTGAGGCGCGGCGGCACAGCGGAGACGTTCCGGCAGGCATCGGCGAGTTCGCGAAATCGGTCGGGCACAGGCGAATGCCGTTTATAGTTGCGCACCCTGAAGCGTCAGTCACGGGCATGTCAGTGCATGTCACAGTCCCGGAACAGAAGCCATCGGACACCCCTTGAAGCGCCGTCTTGCATTCAGGTGGATAATACTCGCTCTTCGCAAGGATCTTTGCAGGGTCATAGACAATGCGAATTCTAGCGTAACCTTCTCCCTTGACGCCTACAGACACGCGCGTGCGCATCTCTAGCTTCCCGCTCACTTTGAAGAACGAGGTAACATCGAGATTTGGCGTAGCCTGCCACTCTGTACGCAGTTCACACGGCCCTTCCGTCTCTGGAGCGAAGCGCCAGTCTGGACCTTGCCATACCTTAGTATTTCTAAGATAAACTTGCATGTAGTCATCCCACTTAGCGTGCTCAAGCGTAGCGCTAATCACCGCATCAGGGTTGAATACATCCACCTCAATAAACTCTTCGAAGATTGTACAGTTGCCGGATAAGTAATTATCCCCGACTGTGCCAATCCACATATCTACACACCCGGGACCGCAACTAGCTAAATTGGCCGGTCCACCGGTGTGCTCAAGGACACCTACACGGTAATCATGGATAATGGAGCACTTCTTGGTTGTGTCTTGAATCCTCTCGCAGGTCTTGTACGCCGGCACATGGACTGAATAAGACCCTTTGCTAAAGGTTGTATCTGTCGAGCAGTCGGCGAAATCAGCAGGTAGGTTGTTCCAGGTGAAATCGGACTTAGCCCAGAGCGGATCGTTGTCGAGGTTCGGCCTCGTCACGTTGGACGATCCCACCAAGGTTCGATACGCGTCGCCAGTGCGGCTGCCCTCGGTCTTCAGGCGCTTGTGAGCATCCGTGCCAGCGTTGATCATGGCGCTGTCGTTGCCGTAGAGCGCCTGGGTGGTGTCGGCGTTCTGGCCGTTCGAACCAGGGAACATATCGCCAGAGGAGAGCGAGAGCGGCTTCGACGAGTTCGGCCACAGAGTGACCTGACCATCCTGTTGAGCCGAGAAGAGGTCATTCACGTTCGGGATGGAACCACCTACTGCCCGGCCGGCGGCGGCGCCGGTGGCGATGGGATCTGCGGCCAGGGCGATCGCGCCAGTCTGCACTGTCACCAGCGCCGAGACGACAATGGCCGCGATCGGCTGGGCGAGCCAAGACGTGCGTAGCAGTTTCATGGGGGTCTCACGCGGACGAAGAACGAGGCGGACGCGGCGAAACGCCACAGAGTTTTCCGCCTCCAGTTATCGCCTATCGCAAACGTCCTGCGCGCCGCTGAAAGACGCGTGTTTTCCGCGTCTTTCGCCCCCTCGCTGTCAAGCCATTCTCTCGGGTCCAGGAACCCCTCATGGCATTCTGCTAGAGGGCGTCACCTCAGCGGTGCTTTGCACCCACCCGGCGGACGCAAGAGCGTCGCAACTAACGCGTTTCATGTAACAAAGCGGTGTCGCGCCGTTCTGCAATTCAACAGCAGTTTACATGAACGATGAGCAACAATCGACCCAACGCCACAGAATAAACATAGTATCTTCACCGACGGCGGGGATCTGTTTTCCCATCCCCCAACGCCAATCGGACTCCCCAGTGACATGATCACTTCTTGCTTCTGGCAGCGGGAAGAACATACTCCACCTATACTGCGACTTGGGGAACATAGGATCGATACGGCCGGCGCACAGCGCGTCATCCCCCATGGTCCGCCAGGAGAGCCCGCGGCGATGAGCCGCCGCAATGGACCGCGCGGCCAAGAGGTTGGTGTTTTCCGCCAAGGAGCCCAGTGCCTCGTCCCATCCCGAGAAGGGATAGATTGATGTGCTCCAGGCGCCAGCGCACCAGAACATCTTCGTAATCGGCCGCCCAGCCGTTGCGGCGGCAGCGTCCGCCACACACGCAGACTGCGTGATGGGATCGGCGACGGCTGCGGCCTCGGGCTGCGTGAAGAATGCCAACTCCGAGTTATTCCAGGTCGGGTCCAGCTCGGAAATCATCATGAGGTCAAAGTCGAAGAAACCGTCGCTGACGCAATTGTTGTCGACGAACAGGTCGAGCATGATGAGCAACGGAAACGCGTATGTGTGATAGTGATAGAAGGCACTGTCTCCATAGTCGAGTTCCGAGTTGCCCTTTGTGCCCTGCATGCGCCGGGAGATCGGCAGCGTAATTCCCCCGAGCGCCATTGAGCATCCAGGCTTGCGCACCAGCTCCACAATTCGCGCCGGCTGCCACATGGAAATGGTCATGCCCGGCTTCGGCAGCCCCGCGCGGTCGTTGCACAGGCACAGCGCCTTTTTGGTGGCCCCTTCCGGCACTCGGCTGTTTCCCCCGCCCAGGGGGATGCCTGAGACCTTGATGGGGAAAATGCAGCTCCAGCAAATGTCGGTGAGGAGCTTTCCCGAGAACAGTTCAGAGTTTTGGCAGGCCGGGTCAGCTAAAGCAGACGACATGGGGCTTGCGACGAGGCCAAGGGCCAGAGCGGCGGCGGCGAAAAGGCGGCGCATCAGGGCTTGTCCTTCTCTGGAGGAATTTCGGTGACGACGAAGGCGCGCCCATCGGACTCGATCAGCGCCGGCACGCGCTCTAACCTGAAGCGGGATTTGATGTCGGGGGTCAGCAGATAGACTGGGCTATCAACACGCTGCTCCAGCTTGTCGAGGCCCTCCCAGCTACCTTCCCGGTCCATGGCCGTCATGACCAACGTGACGCGCCGCCTGCCCTGCACCTCGGCAGCGAGCTTGGCAGCTATTGCCACTTGGCCAGGAGAGCGGGCGTCGAAGACGACCAGCCGCTGTGTGAAGGGCAGCTTATCGAGCGGGTTGATCCGGCGTCCCGCTTCGACGAGGACGCGCCCCTGAGCATCGGTGATTGGCTTGGTGACCACGACGGTCGGATCTATAGAGCGCACCCGCCGTTCCGTTGCCTCCGGCAGCTCGTCGAACCGGGCCTTGCTCCAGAACTCATCTCGGGCTCGGCGCTTGTAGCCCTCAAGATCGAAGTCCTTGGCTTTCACCTGCAACACCTCGATCAGATCGGGCTCTACGACCTCAACTGTGGGGCCGAGAACGCCAAGATCACCAGTCGCGCCCGCCCTCACCTTGTCGACGATGAACTCCGGAGAGCTAAGGCCGGTGGCATGGGCGAGCACATTCGCACCCTCCGTGTACGCGACCACCGGTGCCGCCGTAACGGACAGTTCACGAAAGACCGTTGGATCGATGATCACGTTCGGCAGCGGGTCCATGTCCCGCAGCATTGCGTGAAGCCGGCGGACGCCCTGGCCAAATGTCTCACCTGGCAGAACGCCCCTGAAGACCACCTGCACGTCGTCGCGGCCGGCGACGCTTTGGAAAAGTTCCTTGAGCGCTGCGTCTCCCAGCGCCCAGGATGCCAGGATTTTCACCCGCACCCCCTCGTCACGCGGAGGTTGGCCCGCGACAGGCCCAGTGTCAGGCATGGACATCTGTCGCTCGGCGGCTTCCTTGCCATAGAGCCACGCCGGTGGTGGCTGGGTGACTGCCTGCTGCTTGATACGCTGCGCCCGCTCCACAATAGCTCGGATCTCATCGTCGCTCGCGACTGCTGGCGTGGCCAGGATGGTCGCGCCGAGGAGCAACAGGGCGAAACTGCGCATGGACGGTCCTAAATGTGAGGGGATGTTGAAACGGCCGCCGCGGTCAGGCGGGGCGGCGGCACCAGCAGGTCACTACTTGCGCAAGCTGGCAGGCGTGCTGCCGCTCAGTCCCAGATAAACCAGAACTCCAACCGCGGCGATCACGGCGACGATGGCGGGCGGCGCCGCAGCCCCAAAGGCGATTGGAAATTCGGTGCTCTCTGTTCCCGTCCAGATCAGGTCGGCCCAAAAAAACAGGCCAGCCACGACCATGGCGGCAACGACAAAGGAGCCGACCAGTGTGAAGGCAAAGCCAAGCAAGGTCATGGTTTTTGCGAGCATCGGATTCTCGAGAGCATCGGGAAAGGGTTCCCGTCCAAGGCCCTCAAGACTACCGCTATCCGCGATCTATCCGCGCCGCTGAAAGACGCTGGAAATCGTCGCCTTTCGGAGGTTCCCGCCATGATGTTGGCAGGATGACGATCACCGACAGATCGTCGGTAAACTGGCCCCATCGGCTCTGAACCGCAGATGCGAGCGCAGCTGCAGGGCTCCGGCCCTGTGACAGCTTCAGGAGCGCCAAAGCGTTCTCCGGCCACAGGTAGCGCCAGAGCCCATCCGAGCCGATCACAATAGGATTGGTGATCGCACCAATCACGGTGGGAGCGGGAACGGTGATCCCGGCGCCTACCCTCTGGTTCCGCTCGCCCCCTGAAATCTCAACCGGGCCGTACTCATCTCTCGACCACGTTTCCGAGTCCCCTACCCTCACAAAGGTCAGCCGCCCGCCGCCCAAGTACCCGAGAATGGCTGTCGTGGTGCCAGCATCCGACCCGCGCAGGGCCGCGTCAGCGTCAACAAGGATTGCAGCAAGATCATTTCCGGACGGAGGTCTCTCCATGGCTTCCAGCGCCCTTTGGACCGCCCTAAACAGGACGCGGGGAGCGCGGCACCCACGAGGCCCAGCGCCATCGGCCAAGAGCAGCAGAAGGCCATCTGGCGCCGGCAAGCAGGCGGCGATGTCGTCAGCGACGGCAGCGCTGGTCATCGGACGGACACACACCGTCACCGAACAGCCGTGTGGTCGATACTGCGCGTCCGCCGGCGGATCGGCGGGGAGAGCAGTGTTTGGCCGGTTTGGAGCGCTGGCGAGAGGCCCTTCGAACACTGGCTCCGCCGTTGTGGTAAGACGCCGAAGAAACGCGAGCATAAGGGACCTGTTTGTGCAGCGAGTCAGAAGAGGCGGTACGCTCGTCCAATGATCTGAGCGGCTGGTAATTCACCCCAGTACCGGCTGTCGTAGGAGTCGATGGTCCGCCCCATCACCCAAATCGATCCAGGCGACACCACCAGGTCGCGCACGAAGTCGCCTGCGGGCCGGCCGAGCGTGCGGGCAAGGGCCAGCCCCTCGCCCACCCTGGCTCCGTTGACAGTTACCGCAGCCTCATTGACGGCGATGCGATCACCGGACACACCGTCGATCACCTTCACCATCGTGGTGCCGTTCTTGAAGTAGGGCGCGAGCCCACTCGCCGCGAAAGCGACGAGCTGCCCACGCTCCACACTCCGATCCCAGCGATCGATGAGCACCACCCGCGTATCCGGCAGGCACCGGGAGATTTGCGGGTCGATCCCGATGCGATAGCGGTCAGTAACATAGGCGCCGGCGGCGTAGAGCGCCGCCAGCAGCGCTCCTGCTTTCAGGGCGAAGCGCCCCCACGGCTCCCGCTGGCGTGCGGCGGCGCCTGTCACTCCCTCTTCTCCTGGCTGCCGGGCTGCAGTGCCGGCTGCGACACCGGCTTGGCGCCGGCTGGCATCATCATGGCCTCGTCCGGGGCGGCAAGCACCGACTGGCCATCCAGAACGATGTAACCACCCTCCTGAAGCCGGCGAATATCACCGCGGACGCGACCCATCGCTGTCTCGATGACGTCGTTCGGTTGCCCCTGCAGCGCCGCTGCCATTTTCGTGAAGTCGACGACGATGACGGGAGGACGGGCTGCGATCTCCGCTTCCAGCAGTGCCACCCGATGCCCCATCCCGAGGTAGGCGACACCGACACTCACCACCACGGTGAGCACGAAGCGGAGCATGCCGTCGAGAATGTCCGGCTTGCGGCCCGCATTCTGGCGCGCCGCTGGAGCCGGAGAGGGCACACCGTCAGGTCCGGTGCTGGAGGCAGCCTGTGCGTCAGGCGGCGGAACGGCGGTTTGCACCATTTCTCTCCTCGATGAGCA
Source organism: Azospirillum sp. B21 (assembly GCF_008364825.1). Lineage (GTDB taxonomy): Bacteria > Pseudomonadota > Alphaproteobacteria > Azospirillales > Azospirillaceae > Azospirillum. The sequence goes on along the minus strand of NZ_VTTO01000012.1, from coordinate 129,802 downwards.
TGTAAACTGCATCCCGAACCGAAACACCCTGCGCGCTCAGGCGCTTAATGGCGTTCACCTCCTCGGCCTTTGTCGAGTAGATCAGCTGGCGGAACGGATCGACGATGAGCCGCCCAATGCCGCAGCCGTACGACGTGATGGCAAAGATCTCCGAGTACTCGCCCGGGACTGTGTGGACGGTTTTCAGCAGCTCATAACCGCCCTCGGTGAGCGGCAACCGGCTCTCCTTCTTCAGCGCGTCGATCGCTTCGGGCTTCTGACCCAGCAGGTACATGTTCGCGCTGTTCTCGACGATTGCCCGACCGGTCGGCGCTGCGTAGAGGTCGCCGACACCTTGCGTGATGGTCACGGCCGCGCCGCCGTATTTCCGGAAACGCCGGTAGCCATGCTCAATGAACTTGGCAACGTCACCCTGCATAAGCAGGTCCCATGCCTCGTCGATAATCACGAGCTTCGGACGGTCGCGTTCGCCGAGGTACATTTCCTGCTGGATCTGGTAAATCAGCTGCAGAAGGACGACCTGCTGGAGGTGCTTGCGCCCCTTCAACTCTTCGAGTTCCAGCACGGTAAACCGGTTGTTGAACGCGACGTTGTTCTTACCGTTGAAGTATTTTCCGTACTGTCCGCTTCTGGAGAAGCTGTAAAGCTGATGCCCGAGATCGCTGATGCGATTGTCTTCGCGTGCCTCTCCTTCTCGCAGGAACCACTCGATCATGTCATCCACGACCATCTGGTTCCCTTTAGCCTCCCATGTTTCGTGCAGCGCCCGTTTCATTTCCTGGGTCTGCAGATCACTGAGGCCTTCGGTCGGAGCAGCCATTGCGGCGAGAAGACCAACGAGAACATCCTCCTGATCCTCGAAGTCCTCGCCATCTTCGATCGCTTGAATCAGCTCGAAAGGATTCAAGCAGATTGAGGTGCCTTTGCCGAAGTGTATGAAGTCACCATCAAGCAGTTCGCACAATTTCTCATAGGATCGGCCAACGTCAATCACCCATACGCGCCCGCCCATCGATAGCGTTGACGAGATTAGCTCGTTAGTCAGAAACGACTTACCGGAGCCACTCTGCGCCGCAATGGTCGTGTTGTAGTTCGATGTGCTGTCGTACAAGGACAGTGACATCAGCTGGCCGTTGCGGCTGATGAGATTGAGAACCGGCGTGCCCGTGCCTCGCCAATCACCGAACACCGGCAAAAGCGGAACGGCCTGACGCGTGGCCATGGTTTTGTAGCGGAACAGCTCTTTGATTGCCTTCTTCTCCGCACCGAACGGCAGAGCGTTCAGAAAGATCGGGAGGCAGAAGAACTTGTCGGGCAGCAGGTTGTAGCCCATCTCGCCCCAATAGGCCTGAGCGCTCGACACAGCGCCTGTGGCGGCATCGTCATCGTCAGCAAACAGGGTCATGGACAGGCTGAGGCGGCAGGTCCGGTCACCGTCGTCCAGCGCCTCGAACAGGACGTCAAAATCGTCCTTCCTGTGCGCCAGCTTCGGCACGAAGATGCGCATGCGGCCAATGGCTTGATTGGTCGCCCATTGACGCTTCGTTGAAAGGCCCGCCTTGGCTTTCTGCGGGTCCGGATAATGAAGGCTGGCGCTGATCATGAAGGGAACGCGAATGCCACGAATCCCCTCCCACATGTCACCGATGAAGTTGGCTGCCTGCCCGAAATAGATGCGCTGCGGAAAGCGCTTGATCGACAGCGTGCGGACGCGGGTTTCGCCCAGCGACAGCCCTTTCGCGCTCACCTTCAGGTCGGTCTGATAGTCGAACACCTGATCCCGCAGCAGCTTGTCGGTTTCGATTTCGCTCGTCCCATCCAGGCGCCAGGAGGCATCCTTGCCCTGGTTGATGAGCGGCACCATCACGTCCAGCCATGCTTGCGACGTAAGGGGGATCGGCGAGAGGCCCACCGACTCAAGGCTCTTCTGCACCGTCACCTTCTGCTCGCTGGCCCGGTCCAGCTCGGCCTGGGTGGGTTCATGGCCGGACAGCGGGAGTTTGACCGTGACGAGAAGCTGGATGTCACGAACACGCAGCCCGCTGCGCTTCTCCACAGGGTCATTGACGCCGGCCGTCAGGAACTTCGCGCGTTGCTCGACCGTCTCCAGCAGCAGCGGGTCTTCCTGCCCGGCCCGGAGTTGGCGCATGTGGAACAGGGGCGGTTGAATGTTCTGCGAACCGAGCAGAATGAACTGGAGGATGGTGTCCGTCGGCCACGCATCCTTTAGCATCACGTTGAGGCGTTCGGCCGCCTTAGGATCACCAGAGGTGAGCGGTCGGCACATGAACCCAAAGCCGATGGTCTGGTCTGCGCAGTAGAAGATCTCGCTATCAGGCTCGTAGGCGAGCGGCATCAGCAGCTCGCCGCACCGATCGGCCTTGTAGCGTTGGTTCAGGGGCATTAGATGCGGCCCTCCAGCCAGCTGTCGAGGTCCTGGGGAAGCCCACCCTTGGTGCGGCCGTCCGGCGCGATCATGAAGGGAACACCCTTCACACCGACAAGCTGCGCCGTCACCAGTCGCTTCTGGATGGGCAGCAGGTTGCAGTTTTCGTTCTGCGGCAGGCTGTCGCGTATCGGACCGGCCATCAGCGCCGCAAGCGCCGCAGCAGGGTCGGTCGCGCAGGACACCATGCGCGTCAGCCGCTCGCTTTCCTGGCCGAGAACGGGGACGACGATGACCTGGAACGTGTACTTGCCTGCCAGCGCGGGCATTTGCTGCAAAACGCCGTGGCAGTAGGGGCACTTGGGGTCGACGAAGATCGTCACTTCCTTCGCACCGGAGCCGTAGCGGAATGCGCCCAACTCAGCCGGCGTCACACCCAGCTTGGAGAGCTGGACGCGGCTCGCGTTGTCGCGGAGGTCGGCCAGGCTGCTCACCCGCTTTCCAGTCCAAGTGTCGTAAAGCTCTCCGCGCACCACATAGCGGCCATTGTCGGAGATGAACGCCATCCCAGGAAAGCCCTCGCCCTCAACGGCGGTAAAGCCGCCGGAGGGGAGCTTTTCCATTGCCGTGATTCCGGCCGTCAGGGCGTTGCGATTGAGCTGGGCCTCGGTCTCGGCCGAGGCCGGTCCCAAGCTGCAGGACAGGGCCAGAAATGCGACCGAAAGTCCGAGTGCGAAGCGCACGGTAGTCCTCCAAGTGCAGGAAACTTCTGGCTTGGAGGCTACTCATTTCGGCTGTTTCTTCGCGCCGTCGAAAGACGTCTAAAACCAGCGTCTTTCGACGGCGTGACCATCCTTGACAACATGCGCAGATGATTGCGCGAGAGGCGGAAAAGCCTGGCGTCCTAAGCCGGAGCTTTGCCTCGCATCCTTACCGCTTGGGGGGAGCTAAGGAGTTGTCGGCGGGACTTCCGGCGGTTCGACCTCGGCCCCAGCAGTCACCTCCGGTGATTCCGCTCCGGAGTCATCAACCCCCCTCAGCGTCACAAGCGGGGTATCGCTGCGAGACAGCTTTGATACCGAGATCCGGTTGGAGTTGAAGGAAACCGGCTCGCCATCGAGCGTCCAGCGGTACCCTACGATGCGTCCGTCGTCGTCGCGGCAATCGGCATAGTAAATCCAGCCACTCGTCCACTCCCGCATGGTGGCGGTGCAGCGAGGCGGTGTGTTGGCCACTACGGTGACGGTCTGCGTGGCCCCAAAGCTCCATCCCATCAGCGTCTTCGCTCGCGCCTCCACCGTGTGCGTACCCTCGCCCAGGCTCATCTTCGAATAGGACCCGGCAGGCCCGGTCGGCGCGCCGTTCAGATAGTAGGCGAGCGATGTGATCCGGTCACTTGGATGGCCCCCCGTAATCGATGGCTTCAACGTTAGGTCCAGAGGGGCTCTGTAGTATGGGTTGGACGGAGACACTGCGAGCGTCATGTTGTAGTTCGGAGCGGCAAGCATGTTCACCGTCGTGGTCACCGTCGACGAATTGCCGCGAGCGTCGGAAACGGACGCAGAGAACGGATAGGCCCCCGGCGTCTCGGTTCGGACAACTCGCATCGTCTGGTTGGCGTCTTCGAGCAATGTGGCGGCCGGCGGTAGCGTCCAGCTGTAAGTCGGGTTGTCCAGCTGCATCGGCCGTCCGATCTGGCGCAGGCGCACCGTCACATCCGCCGGCGCATACTGTGAGCTTCTGGTCGGCTCCAGGCTGAACTCCGGCCAGACGTACTCCCAGACACGCACGCGCTTGTCTTCGCTGCCCAAGGTACCGTCGAATCCGACAATCTCAGCGTGGTAGGTGAGCGTCACCGTGTCAGCTGCCAGGTTCTCCGACGTAGGCCCCCAGGTCAGCAGCGGCCCATCGACACGAGTCCCGTCGGGAAGTGTCCACCACCCACGCAGTTCCACATCCATGTTCCGGTAGGGCAGGCCCATCACGCCGCGGAACGTGCCGGTCTGCGGGTACTCGACACGCGCCGGGCCAACGATGCGGATCATCGGCGGACGAACCGGCACGAAGTTGACGCGCCGCCGCAGTTCACGCCACGCAAACGGGTCGTCGGCAGGCGCGTCCAGCATACGGGCGCGGGCGACCAGAACCATGCGCTCCGGCTCGTTGCGGGTGACGTTGAATTCCAGCTTGCCGGGGGTGAAGGATTTCCCGGCATCCAGCGACCACTCGACCGAGACTTGCTCGTCGGTTACCGGCTCGCCCTTGTGCGTGAGCAGCAGCTTGTAATGACCATTGCCGCCGAGGAAAACGTGCTCGGGGCCGTCCAACTTGCCCTGCGGCACGTCGTAAGCGATGACATGGATCGGGTCTGTCGTGTGTTCCGCACCGGAGAACTTGTTCTGGAGGACCGCACGCACATCGTACTCACCTTTCGGGAACGTGTACGACAGGCGCATTTTGTTGTTCCGCATTGGGGGAACAACGCTCCACGTCGATCCACCATCAGCGCTCACCTGCCAGGTCACGGTGCCCAGGGCAGTAGCATCCAGGCGGTGATCGAGGGCAAGACTAAAGATGGAAGTGAGCGGTGCTTCACCGGTGATCCGGCGTGCCGTCAGGCCGGCGCCGATCGCACCGCCCTTGACGACGGTGAGGTTCAGCGGCCGGATCGCAAATTCGGTGCGCGAGTATTCCGGAACCGGCGACTTGACGCGCGCCTCAGCCGTGAGGCGGACGTAGCCGGTGTCGAAGGTGCCCTCCGGCAGCGTGAACGAAACGTCGCCGTTGTCCGCCGAGACGAATTCGGTCAGCGGCTCGGTCGTCTGATAATCGATGTACTTGACGAGGCGGACCTCCCACACGCCCATCGTCTCGGCATTGTAGCCCGCCTCCTGTTTGTAGACGTCCCGAATGCCCACCGCGACCGGCAGGTCCTGGGTGTCCAACATGAACGTTGTCGGCACCGTAACGACGGGCTTGATGTTGGCATTAGGAACAGCGAGCAGTTCGAACGTACGCTCGGACTTGTTATCGGGCATCTGGGAGTAGCGGGCCTTCACGGTCCAGGGTGTGCGGCTCCACAGCTCCGCCTCTACCGCGTTCAGGCGCCGCTGTATCTCCCTCGTCTCTCCCCAGGGGGAGGCATCGAACTCACCATCCTCGATCACCTCGCCTCCGCGCACGACCGAGACACGGTAGACTGCGTTAGCTCCTTTGATCACGGAGTTGCCGGCGTAGCCGCCGTCACGCGAGACCGCGTAGAGACCGTCTTTTAGAACGGTCAGCATGTCCTCCGTGATTGCCGGCACCGGGGGCTCAATCACGTTATACGCAAACGATCCTTCTCCAGCCGGGATCTTGGAGCCCAGCGGGGTGATGACATCGACCTTCCACCGCACCTCCTGAGTGCCGGCCTGCTCCAGTGCCCCCTTCAAGTAGGGGCGCACCCAATACTGATCCTGGGACAGCGTGTTGGGCAACGCCGTCCATGTCAGTGCACAGCGCACCACCGCATCGGAGGACCGATACTCTGCCCCCTCATAACTCCAATACGTGTCGCAGGCCGGTCCCGCTGACTGCTTCAACATCACGTCCAAGGGCTGGACCAGCCGGTAGGCGCGATCTGACGAACGCTGCGGCTGGTAGGCGAGAAGATTGCCGATGGGCGTAACAGTGAGCGTCGCCGTACCCGACGCTACGCGCACCTGCACATCGTTGGGATCGACCAAGCTGATCTTGTAGCCGACGTCGTACGCTCCGTGGACCCACATGCGTCCCTCTGCCATGGGCGTCAGCGCGGTTACGGGCTTGAGGTCCGTCGGCAGTGGTTCCCACTCAACGAGACACTTCGGCGCGGCCAGTGCGTCACTGGATCGCGCGGTCGAACGGCTGGACGTCAGTTCGCATCGGTTTCCAGCGACCGGCTCGACCTTGAGCTTCGCCATGTCAAATGCCTGACGCACGGACCAGGACTCAGCCTTCATGGCAACATGCGGCACCCAGGTGTTCACCCGGAGATCAACGCCAGGGCTGTTCGGAGCGACAGTGGTGATCCAGAGCCGAGCCTGCCCTTCCCGCCCGTCGTCCGCCGCCATCATAGGCAACGAGAGCTTTCCCGACGCGGTGGAAAAATCATAGGAGCCGATCGGCACACCCACATCGCCGGGATTTATCCTCACGCCGGCAATCACCAGCGAGACATTTGAGTCCTTGTGCATTGAAACGCGCATCTCGTGCGTGCCGCCAAGCGTGACCCCATTTGGGAGTTTCCAGGCGTCTGTGGTCAGCGGATTTAGACGAGCGCCGTTACGGAAGCTGTGTTGAACCCCTGGGATCCAGATTTCGTTGGCGGCCGCTGTCACGACGGGAACGGTGGCTGGCGCGTATGTGATCGTCCACTCCCGGGTGGCCGACGCCCCATTCCCATCTCTCGTCGTCGCAGAAAGCTTGTAATCACCCACCCAGGAAGACGGGAGAGGATTATCGGTGATGATCTTGTAGCCCTCGGCGCGGTTGGCGAGGGTCAAGATCACAGGATCACCAGTTACATTGGTTCCCGGTCCGATTACTTTGAACGACGCGGCATCGCCCGCACGATGCTCGATGTGAGGCGCTGTGCCGCCATAACTCTCAGCCATTGCAACGCCGCTGGTGATCAGCAGAACAGCGCCGATAGTCGTCACAACGGCGAGGGCTGTGGACCTCAGCCGGTTGGCGTGTTCATGGAGAGGAGCGCCGCAAGACCGTGCCCGCGATATGCACCGTCGCCAGGACTGAGGCCAGTTCCCCCTGTTCGCGGAAGTCAACGATTGCACAGCTTCGAATCTCCTTGCCATTCGGCCCACGACCCCAAGAGCAGTTGCAGCCGACACAGCCGCGGCGCAGGTTGTTGATGCCAGCCTGTCGAGGGCGCCGCAGGTGTTGGCGCAGTCCCCCCAGTAGACGGTGTGCGAGTTCACCGCTAGGCAGCGCTTATTGGCAGCTGCCATTGCACTGGATCCGACCATCATTAACGCCACAGCAGATGCTGTTCCCTTCAGAGCAGGACGTTATCCATCCGCCGCGGTACTGCTCGCACGTAGACGGCGTGGCGATCCAATTACCGCAGGAGTCTCCATAGGTGGACTGGCACCAATACCGGGCGCAGGCCTGGCCCATATTTCCAACACAACACCCATGCGTGTTGCAGCTCTGAGAGTCGTTTGGCCGGCTGCCCCAGCCGCAGTTGCCGCCATCGACCGACGCACCGTCGGAGCGTCGGCACCAAACCGAGCGCGACTGGCTGCCGCCGCCGCACGAGGCAGAGCAACCGCCCCAGCCGTCCGCCACCCAGGAGTACGAGCAGCCTGAATAGTTGGTGCAGCTCTGAGAGTCGTTTGGCCGGCTGGCCGAGCCGCAGTTGCTGCCATCGACCGAGGTTCCGTCTGAGCGCTCACACCAGACCGAGCGGCTCTGGCTGGAGCCTCCGCAGGCATTGGCACAGGCTCCCCAGTTGCCGCTCCGCCAAGCGTAGGTGCAGGTGGCGTAGCTGGTGCATGCTTCCACCGTTTGCGGTTTCCCGGAGCCGCAGAAGCTGTCGGCAACGGCTACGCCATCAGAGCGCTCACACCATACCGACCGTGAGCGGCTGGACGTGCCGCAGGCGTTTTCACAGGCTCCCCATGCAGCGGTCTTCCAGGCAACGGGCAGAAAGCCCGTAGCTGTCCCTGCGAGCGCAACACTGGGCTGGTTGTGGTTCGCGAGCAGGAGCGTGCCGGCATAGCTGCCATTGCGATCGGCGCGTGCTCGGACCGTGACATCGCAGGACGCGCCTGCCCCAAGAGACTGTCCCGAGCACGCGTTGCTGACGAACTCGAAGCTGCCTGGATTGTCTCCACCGAACAAAGCCACGAGCATGTCCGTGGACTCTTCGGTGGACGTGTTGGTGATCCGGAACGTGGCCGGGGTCGACACGCGCCATTCCCCTTGGGTCTGCCCGGCGACGTTCAACGATGTGGGTGCGCCCGCGATGGACGTGATCGTCAGGTTGGGCAGATCGAAATGCCGCGCCGTGCCCGACAGCGGCACGTCCATCGTGTAGCCGCCGGTGCTCAGGCGCAGTGTCCCGGACAATGGGCCGAACCAGCTGGCGCGCGGCTGCACTGTCACCTGGCAGGTGCTTCCCGCATCGCCCGGCGGCCCGAGCAGGGCGCCGGAGCAGTTGTCGCCTGTGATCGTGAAGTGTTCCGCCCCGGCGCTGATCGTGGCGGCGAGCGGCTTGTCCATGTAGAGACCCAACGCCTCGGCCCGCCCGGCGCTGCGCCCGCCATTCTGCAGCATCACGCCTGTCGCCGCCGCCGGCGCACCATCGACCGAGAGCACCAGATCACGAAAGTCCGTGATGGTGACAGCGCCGCCGCTTACCACCGCGTCCGGCCGCGGCGCGGCGGGGCTGACAACGCTCGGATACGTCGCGCCCTCCGGCCCCGTGGCCTCCCCTGCATTCTTCACCCGCAGCTCAAGCGATGGGCCACTCTGCGCCCAGGAAGCGAGCGGCATGGCGATGATCGAGAGCAGCAGGGCCGCGGTGACTTTTCTCATAGACCCTCTCCAGCACAGCCCGAACCTGCCTGCCGACGGCGGCTACGCGCAGCCTGGAGAGTTCCACAACGCAGCCATTTTTCGCGCCGCTGAAAGGCACCTAAAACCATCGTCTTTCGGCGGTGTCGCCGCTCTTAGCGTAAGCGGAGGTTACGAACCCCGGAAGACAGGCCTTGCGATAGGCAATGCCGCCACGGCCGGGCACAACTCGCCTTAGTAGCGGAAGTCAACGGTCGCACAGGATTGAATGTCCTCACCATTCGGCCCACGAGCCCACGAGCAATAGCGACCGACACAACCACGGCGCATGTTGTTGCCATCATCGCAGACCCAGCGGTCATAGTTTCCAAATGCGTAGCCGCCGGGCCAGTCGTGATCGCCGGCAATGGCACAGTTCCCCTCAAACGTCTGCCGGCCAGCGTATGGAGTGACGTTGATAAACTCGATGCGGAACTGGCCACATCCTTCGGGCGCCGGAACGGAGGAGGGGAATTGCATCGCGATCCTTGGGCAGGCATGCGTATTACACTGCTCGCTCGACGCCGGTGCAGACCCACAATAGCTCCCATCCACTTGCTCGCCATTTGATCGGCGACACCAGACCGACCGGCTGCGCCATCCGCCACCGCACGACGCGGAGCAACCTCCCCAATCGCCCACCTGCCAAGCGTAGGTGCAGGTGGCGTAGCTGGCGCATGCTTCCACCGTTTGCGGCTTCCCGGCCCCGCAGAAGCTGTCGGCAACGGTCACGCCATCAGAGCGCTCACACCATACCGACCGTGACCGGCTGGATGTGCCGCAGGCGTTGTCACACGCCCCCCATACGGCGGTCTTCCACGCCACCGGCAAGAAGCCCGTAGCTGTCCCTGCGAGCGCAACACTGGGCTGGTTGTGGTTCGCGAGCAGGAGCATGCCGGCGTAGCTGCCATTGCGATCGGCGCGTGCTCGGACCGTGATATCGCAGGACGCGCCTATCCCCAGGGATTGCCCCGAGCACGCGTTGCTGACGAACTCGAAGCTGCCTGGATTGTCTCCACCGAACAAAGCCACGAGCATGTCCGTGGCCTCCTCGGTCGACGTGTTGGTGACCCGAAAGGTGGCTGAGGCGGACACGCGCCATTCCCCTTCGGTCTGCCCGGCGACGTTCAACGATGTGGGTGCGCCCGCGATGGACGTGATCGTCAGGTTGGGCAGATCGAAATGCCGCGCCGTGCCCGACAGCGGCACGTCCATCGTGTAGCCGCCGGTGCTCAGGCGCAGTGTCCCGGACAATGGGCCGAACCAGCTGGCGCGCGGCTGCACGGTCACCTGGCAGGTGCTTCCCGCGTCACCCGGTGGCCCCAGCAGGGCGGCGGAGCAATTGTCGCCCGTGATCGTGAAGTGTTCCGCCCCGGCGCTGATCGTGGCGGCGAGCGGCTTGTCCATGTAGAGACCGAGCGCCTCGGCCCGTCCGGCGCTGCCCCCACCATTCTGCAGGGTGACACTGGTCACCGCCGCCGGCGCACCATTGACCGAGAGCACCAAATCACGAAAGTCCGTGATGGTGACGGCGGCGCCGCTCACCACCGCGTCCGGCCGCGGCGCGGCGGGGCTGACAACGCTTGGATACGTTGCTCCTTCCAGCCCCGTGGCCTCCCCGGCATTCTTCACCCGCAGCTCGAGCAATGGGCCACTCTGCGCCCACGCGGCGAGCGGCATGGCGATGATCGAGAGCAGCAGCGCCGCGGTGACTTTTCTCATAACCCCCTCCAGCACGGCGCGAGGCCGCCATCCGAGGGCGGTTACGCGCAGCCTGGAGAGTTCCACAACGCAGCCTTTCTTCGCGCCGCTGAAAGGCACTCAAAACCATCGTCTATTGGCGGTGCCTCCGCGCGTCGCGTGAGTGTCCGCCTGCTACTGTGGGGCTCCGAGCGGACATAGTAAAAGGGCGCCTCCGGTGTGGAAGCGCCCTTGTTGCCTGTCCACCCGTCCGTGCAGATGTCCTAGATGGGCAGCACCGGAGTGGTCGCGACCACTTCCGAGACTTGCACGGGCAAAGTACCGGTCATGATCGAATCGATCACGGTGGGGGTGTTGTAAAGACCCATGCCCGAGCCAACTCCGAGGCCCAGCGGCATCAGGCTCTGGCGAGCGACGCCGCCGACCAAGCCGACGACGACCATGGAGCCGGCGATGATGCGGCCGAGCGTTCCTTGGGTCCAATCGGTCAGCGTCAGCCAGATGTCGTCGAACGCCGTGCCGCCTGTGCCAGCGAACACATCGCCCGCGGTAAAGGCGACGATCAGCGCGAGCGCCAGCGCGACCTGCGTGTTGGGGTGAATGCGGTGCTTCATGGTCTTGCTACTTCCCTTGCTTTACGGGGATTGAGGAAACGTGCTCCGACTTGTCCGCAGCTTTTGCCGGCCGGACCGGGGCGCTATCGTGGGCCGGCGGCTTCGCCTTGGGAGCAGTCGCTTCAAGGGGCCGGAAGGCCGACGGGGAACCGGACGCCGCGTCGGGCAGACCGACCTGCCACTTGCGCGGCTCGACCTCGCTAAAGACGAGGCCCGGCATATGCAGATCACCCTTGTTGTCCTGATACGGGGCAATCCAAACACGCATGACGACAGCGGGTGTGCGGATCGGCACACGGCCATCGTCGGTGTAAGCCACGGGCGTCGCGCCGTAGCCAACCGGAGAGCCGCCGAGTGCCGACGGGTCGGACGCTGCCGCTTTCCGCATGGTTTGGACCAACCCGGTCTCCGCCGCGCTTTCCGTGTTGCGCTGGGCCTCCTGGCTTAACGTCAAGCCGTTCACCGCATCGCGGGTATTTGTCAGCTCATAGACCTCCCGGGCGCTCTTGCAGGAGACACCTTGCGGCATTCCCGAGCAGCTGTAATCGCCAGCCCCGATCCCGAGGTTGGAGCACGCGCCAAGGAGGAGCGGCGCCAGGCAGGCGATAACCTTCGAGGAATTTAGGCTCATTTCTCGCAACCTTGTTTCGGGGGCAGTTTGCCGCGTTCTGATTTTTCTCGCGCCGCCGAAAGACAACGACTTTCAACGTCTTTCTCAAACATCAACGTGGCCCATTACCGGCCATACCGCCGGCACCGTTGCCACCAAACCCGAACATCGACCCCAGGAGCCCGGAAGTTCCTCCCGCGGCGCCGGAGCCTTGTTGCCCTTGGCCCGGCAACCGCATGTCCTGGAGCGCCTGCTCCTTCCCCTTCTTCTTGAAGGTCAAGCTGATGCCACGAGTTGCGATGAGGTCGATCTTGCGGCCTGCATCCACCTCGATGATGGGAAAGATGTTGGACGCCATGTCGAGATAGAACTGAGCGATCTTGTCGAGCGCGGACGATGCGCCGCCGAAAGCAGCGGACCGCAGCGATTGCTCACCCGCAAACACGTCAGCATACTGCGACTTGCCCGTGTTGCTGGTTGCCAGGACCGGGACCGGCTTCACATCGAACGCTTTGCTCACACCATCAAGAAAGCCAGCCATCAGCGCGCGGCCGATCACCTGTCCCTGCTTGCTCACCAAGCGCCCGCGGATGCCTGCCTTACCGTCTTCGCCAACGGCATAGGCCGGGAAATTTGCTTCGAGCACCTTCCCTTGCTTAGTGACGCAGCTGATCGTCTCTCCGCGCAAATACGCGCGCTCAGAGGACAGATCACCGAAGCCCGCAGCGAGCAGGAAGCACTCCTTCACGTCCGCCTTCCAGCGGTTCGGCAGGATGGCGTCATGCTTAATGCGCAGGAGGGCGGGAAACGGCTCCTTCCGGGCACTGTTTCCCGTGGGGGCATCCATGCCGGTGATGAGGGTGCCGGAGAAAATGGAGCCGGACGGGAGATAGTTCTGCGCAGTTTCCTCCTGGATCTCGTCCACCGGGGTCTCTGGCACCTCCTCAACCACCACCCGGATGTCGCCGGCAGCCTGTGACCCGGATGCGGCGGCGTTGGTACGCTCGACCTTGGCACCGTCAGCTTGCCCCTGCCCTGAAGGCTGGCCGCTCTTTTCGTACATCTCTGCCGAGCTCGGCGGTGCGGTAGGCGGGCGAAGAGCTGCGGGCGTCGGCCCCGGACGCTGCGCCATCTCGGTAGGCGCACGGCCGATAGGCGAGCGGCCGCCCTGCGCCGGCACCGCGCCTTTCTCCTGATCCGCGAGCTTTTGCTGAAGGTCGCCGACACGCTTCTGCAATTCCTGAAGCTGCATATCCGACGCAGACCGATCCGGATCGCTGGACTGCGCCGGTTCGCGCTGCTTGCGTTTCAGGTCCTCCTCCAGGCGCTCGATCTTCTGTTCCTTCTTCGCCAAGTTGGTTTCGAGGTTCTCGATCCGCGCGGCCATGCTGTCGAGAGACACCTGCCGCGTGTTCTTATCGAGCAGCACATTTTCCTGGATCGCGTTCGGGTCCTTGCGCGACGCGCGGACTCGATCGCCCGGCTGGAAAATCGCGACAAGCGTGATCAAGCACGTCGCGATCGCACCGACGGTTACCACCCGACGGAGCGTCGGATTCGCGTTCCGCCAGTGCTCAGTGATATTCAGTACGCTCACCGGACCGCTCCCGCTCGTGTCAGCAGCGACGGCCGACGCGCGTCGGTGTCCGACGGCAGTGCTGGGCGACGGATCACGAAAACCTCAGTGGACTGACCGGCGGCGAGAACGTTGTTCGGCCAATATGCGACCGCTGCGACGTTCGGTCCGGCACACCAGGGCTCGGCCAGTTCGACGGACGATCCTGACTGGTTGGAGACAACGCCGATGACGACCTGCAGGTGTGACCCTTCCATCACCTGACCGCCACCAAACTGGAACGTGACACCGGCCGGCCCGGTACACCCGACGGTCTGTTCGCCACGCTCCATGTCGCGCATTTGATAGCCGCTGGGCACGGTGCCGAGTGCAATCTCACGCATGATCGACCGGATCGTTTCGACGTACGGCTGACTCTCCTCCCAATGCTGCGCCTTCTTGTTGCCAGCCACGGCTGCGCCGGCCGCGCCAACCCCGCCGGCGGCAAACGAGGCATTCCAGACACCACCGCGAGGCAGCTGCAGCTGGATTTCGCGCGGGGGAACGCGCCGGGGCACGAGGGCGAGCGGAATCGCCACGGACTCATCTCCCTTCGGCGTGATGAAGATCGTCGCAGGCGAAGTGGTGGACACGTAGACGACGTTTCCGGAAACCTTGAACTTGGCATCGCTTGTCGTCATGACCGCCGGTTCGGCAAACGGCGTTACGATGCGGTTCGCGTGCCCCTCCGCCACTGCCAACAGCTCCGTGGTGCCAGGGCGGATGGTGATAACGGCCGGCTGGGTCATCGCAGCCAGATCCTCGGGCGGTGGAGCCGCGCTTGGAGCAACGACACTGGAAGGCACGGCCGGAAGCTCCACTGCGCTTTCAACCTTCGGAGCCGCCGCGGTGCCGGACCGAACCACTGCCTGCGTCGTGGCGGGAGTGGTCGGAGATGCCGAGCGCGGCGGGGTCGTGGCGACCGGCGTTGCCGGTGCAGCACCCTTGGAAGCTTGAGAAGGCAGCGTTACGTTGGGCTTCCCACCGCGCGCGTCAATCTCCTCCTGGATAGCCTTCTGCAGGGTGTCCAACTCGGAGGCCGGAGCGGCGGCCTTGGAACTATCGTAGGCGGCCTCAATCTCACTCAACGGCGCCACCGGAAGCTCCGGAGTTTGCGCCTGTGCGATCTGGTGTCCGACGAGAACGGCGAAGGCGCTCACGCTGGCCAGGATAATGGGCTGGACCCGCTTCACGGCTTGTTCTCCTGGTTCTTGCGAGCCTTCAGATCTTCGATCCGCTGGGCACGCTCCTGAATTTGCTGCCGGCGCTCCCTCTCTGCGGAGGTCTGCGCGGCTCCCGCGTAGTTCGTAACCGAGGTGATCTGTGGCCGGAAGTTCCGTACGGTCCACGTGTACTCGTAGGTTGCCTCCTCACGCTTCTCATCGGCAGAAGGCCCCGTTACGACGCGATATCCGGTGACGAAATACTTGCTCGTCTCCCGCTCATAGATGATTTTGCGCGGATCGAAGCGTGCGGTGATCCGGTTGTGTTTGATTTCGTCGATGGTGCTTTCCACAGACTTCATAACTCCGTGGAAGATGTCCGGAGCCAGTAGGGGCTCCAGACCCTTGCGCACGAAATCCGCATTCGCTGGCGTGATGTTGCCGAGCAGCATGGACGTCGACCACGACCAAGCCTCCAGATAGTCCTGATTGGCGGACGATCGCGAAACCTCGACGGCCTTGGTCAGTTCCGGCGGGGCGATCACCACCGTCTTGTCTTTGGCGATGGCGTTGATGGCCAGCAGGAGGGCGACGCCGAGAAGGCCGAGGTTAGCTGCCCTCTGGAACCTGTTCTCAGCTCTGGCCCCCTGCCAGGACGCCAGAAAATCCTTCAAATGCATCTGTGCGTGTCCCGGCTCAAGGCTTGTAGTGATCGGCGAACGGATTGCGGATAGTGCGCGCGCTCGTGGGCATCAACCCGATCCAATAGAGCAGGTGCTGCAAGTAACCGTCCGGGTGCCCGTCGCGAAATCTCTTGTAGAGAGACGAGGCGGCAAAGCCGAGCGCCGTCATGATCAGCACGTTTCCAGTGAAAATACCGATGACGTGGAGGAGCACGATGGGCGCAAGCTCATCGGTGTTCCACAGGAGAACCGTTGGTGGTTCGTCGATTTGTCTCGGAAGCTGTACCGGACCCATGTGCCAATCCCCTTGCACGTCTGGCGCATTTATGCCCGTTTTCGGCGCGGCTTCGCGCCGTTGAAAGACGCTGGAAAACGCTGCCTTTCTCGGTTGCGCGGACCAATCGGACGTGCTCCGCAAGGGCGCGTTCTTACCTCGTCCATCTCCGACGAGGACCGGCGGCTCCGCCAATGACAAAGGGCCGGAGACAAGCTCCGGCCCAGCCGCTCAACCCATCGCGCCAGATGCAAAGGTCGGGGGCGGTCAGATGCGCTTCATCGTGTGGGACGCCACCAACATCAGCAATAGACTTACGGCGATGAAGAAGAACGGCGCCAGCAGGGGCGGGATCGGCACCGGTAGGAGGAGCGCCATGGGCAAGCCGACCAGCAGCCACTTTGCGGTCGCCGCCGCATAGCCGTGCACCAGCGGCGAGGGGTAATCGAACGTGTACTGTTTGCGCCGCCAGCTCATCATGCCGTCTAGGACCGCCGGAACTAGGAACAGCGGCACCACGGGGAGCCATAGCACCACGGCCGCAAGCCGGACGAACAGCCGCTGCAGCGATCCGAACACAGCATCCAACCCGGCCTTGATCATCGGAAAGTAGAGGTTCGCCCCAAGCGCTTCCAGGCCGCGGCTCTCCACGATCTTGTCCTGCGTCGGCAGGAAGAACTCGTAGACATTTCGCTCGACCCCGGTGTCACGGAAGATAGTCGCATAGGCACCGAAGCCGCTCTTCTCGATCCACAGCGTCGCGTTGAGGCCGAGTTCGGCGAGGGACCACTGACGCTCCACACGCGTTAGCCAGTCCAGGGCGTCCCGTCCCAGCATCGGTGTCAGCACGGCGATCATCACGAACTCGCCCAGGATAAGCCAGAGCAGCCAGCGTGCCCAGGTGGTGTTCTGTGATTCAGCCGCCATGGCTGGCCTCCTTGAGGATGTCGCGGTGCGTCGCCGTCAGGGCGAAGTCAGCAACGGCCGCGGTGATCTGTGCCGCCGTTTGGGTGCGGTCGCCGGAGCGTAGGGTGTAGCGCGCCACGTCCCGGTGGGCTGCGCCTAGCCAGAGCAGCATCGGAGCCCCCCGACCAGGAGCCCACGTCCGGTCGCCGCTGTCCGTCACAGTAATCCCGGCGAGCACCCGCCCAACTTCTGAAAATGCGGCGTCGGTGAAGGCGAGAAGGCGCAGGTCATCGCGCTGAAGCATGGCCGCGTCGTAGGCATCATAGGCCCTGTCCAGAGCACGGTGCAGCAACGGAAGTGGCGCGCCGCCCCGCTTGAGCGGGGGCGCCGTAAAGGCGTCCGTGATGTACTCGGCCATCCGCCGCTGTATCTCCGCGCTGCAAGGCCAATCCATCTCGAGCCGCCGAATGACGGCCATGATGCGCTTGCGGTCAGCGCGGAAGGTCCGAAGCATCTCGCATGGATCATCGGATGACGGGCATGTCAGCCCGATCGTCATGGCGCTTTCCATGGCAATCATCGCGCCAGCTACTCCTTGAGAATCGGCAGGCGGCCCTTGAGCAGGCGTCCGCCTGAGACTTTGGCGACGAACTCCAAGTTCGGGAGCTGACCCAGCAGGGCCGGGGTGAACAACTCCGCTTCCTCCTCCATAAGGCGTTCGCCGGCGTTGCCGCCAAACTGCATGGTCTCGTGACCGCCGGTGCCGATCGAGGACCCTTGCGTGGTCATGACGTATTTCACCCGGACGGTTGGCAGACCGTCGGTGATGTAGGTCTGCGTTTCGTTGTCGGTCACGCGCAGGGAGATCAAGTTGTTGACATTGCCGAGCACCTGGCGGGCCTTGGGTTCGGAGCCCAGCCGTGTCACGAAATCAGCGAAGGTCTGCGTGGCGATAAGCAGCCGGAGTTCGGCGCCGCGGCCTTTGTTCAAGATCTGGATGAGCGGGTCGTTGACCACCTCGGCCGCTTCATCGACGAAGATGTTCACCGGCGTGTTGTTGACACCATAGTTGTAGCGGTCGCCGGCGACACTAGCGAGGTCGGCGAGCAAGATCGACCCGATTGCCGAGCCCACCATCGCGTCGGTCAAGCTGTCCAAGCCGATGTAGCAGACTTGTCCCAGATTGATGACGCTCGCCATATCCACAATCGGTCGCTCATCAAAGTCATTGTTGCGGTTTGGCGAAAGCAAACCGCCCATGTGCCCGGATGTAAGCTGCCCAAGAAGAGGCAAAAGAGAGGCAATCATTTTCCCGAAATGGGTCCTGTCGTGTTCGAACATACTGAGCAGACCTTCTAGGTCTGTATTCGGCGCTCGGTGGTGTACCTTCTCGCGATAATACCGGATCAACGCCAGCGCTTTGCCGTCCTTTCCCTTTGCGTTGCTCAGAAATGGCTTTGCCTCATCTTCCCACATCTCGATCTGCTTCTCGCACCAGATCGAAACAGATCTGATGACCAGATCGTCCAGCCCACCTTCCAGATGGGACCGTATATTGACCAGGTTCGGCTGGCGCCCGGTAAGCACCAACCCCTGGACGACATTGTTGAGCGCCATTTGAGCGTAGGACTTGAAGGGGTCCGCCGGCCCCTCGCCGGGCAGCAGGTTGGCGATGCGGCTCGCCAGTTCTGTAGCGCGCGAGAAGTTCTTCATCGGGTCGATGCGGGCGCTCTTTTCTGGAAAGCCCGGATGGAACCAGACGAATTTCTCCGGCTTTCCCAACGCCGCGCAGGCCCGCTGCGCGTTCTCGCGCAGTTCCCGATCGCCCTTTGGGTCGATGATGATGACCGATTCACCGCGCAAAATGGCTTGTGTGACGAGCAAGTCGAACAGCCGGGTCTTGCCCGAGCCTGTCGTTCCAACGACCAGCAGGTGTCCCTTCGTATCGTTGATCGGAAGCTGCAGGTCTTCCTCGGACATGGAGACGCCGTGGATCCACGGGGCCCCCATCTGCTCGACCTTCGGCAAGATCTTCGATTTGTCGCGCTTCAGGATCTCGTAGCACAACTGCGTGTGCGGCTGATCCCATTCGAAACCGTTTCCCAGCCAGATGGCTCCGGGTTTCATGTGCGCCTGCAGTTCCTTGATCGACGCGAACTTGAGACGCTTTCCAGCAAGACGGGCCTTCCTTTGGTGATGGCGCCACGCCTGGTAAGCACGGTGCACGCCCATGCCCCCGCCGAGTGCCGCCATCCAGGCAAAGGGCGAGAGTGGAAGACCAGAAGCAGCGCCAATGGTCAGGCACAGGGATGCACTCGCACCCCATCCCGCAGCTGCGGCCAATTCGAAGTTTGGGCGCCACGGCATTTCATAGGTCTCAACCACCCCTCGGCTCCTGAGTTGTAATCATGTAGTCATTGTCGGTGCGCTGCACTCCCGCGAGGCTTTCGAAAGCGGGTCGGAAATTGCCAACTCCGATCTGCCGCTTTTTAGCAGCGGCCTCAAGCACATGCGCCGGCACTATTCGCCAATCACCGTGATCTGTTACCAAATCAGGGCACGGGCTTGACCGGCACCACGCGAGGAACTCCTTTGCTATTAGCGTGCGCTTGTCTTCGATACTCTGCGTGTACCCTTTTTTTTGTTCTGCCTTGTGAAAGAGCGGCGGCTTATCTTGGCTTCGCTCGACGCCGGGTTTGCTGCCGGCTTCTATGTCCGGCGATCCGCGCGTCGTCTGCATTGGACGCGGAGCGTTCTGTTCGTCCTTGCTGCCGTGCAGCGACGATAGAGCCGCCGATTCAGGCTGTGGCTCAATCACAGAACGGCTTCCATCGCCGGCAATGGCCTCCACCAGTGTAGTAGTGTCTTTTCGGGTTCCCGCGCCTACGAAACCGCCGCGATTGTTGTTTGCCGGTCCCCCCGTCGTCTGCATCGGACGCAGAGCGCTCTTATCCACGCTGCTGCCTTGCTGTGAGGGTTGAGTCGCCGGTGCAGGCTGTTGCTCAATCTCAGGACGGCTCCCATCGCCGGCGACCGCTTCCACCAGTGCAGCAATGTCCTTCCGGATCACGACGCCTTTGATGCCGGCGATCACTCTGATCGATGTCACGGCGTCCGGATGGTCTTTGACGATCCATCCCGCGTCCCTGAGCAGGCTCGCCAGTTCGACAGGTTGGGCATCAGGCTCGCCATCCGTTAGCTCAAATCGCAGGTAAGGGACAAACCCCTCCGGCATCTTCGCCATAAGGTGCTCGTCGACCTGCGCGAGGCTTTCGCCCCAATTCGCGCGTCCGCCGGCGATATCCTCGGCCATCGCGACCAGGAGCCGAC
Organism: Azospirillum sp. B21; assembly: GCF_008364825.1. GTDB lineage: Bacteria > Pseudomonadota > Alphaproteobacteria > Azospirillales > Azospirillaceae > Azospirillum. The sequence goes on along the minus strand of NZ_VTTO01000012.1, from coordinate 109,923 downwards.
CAGCTTTGCCCTTGCCGAACAGTTCGCTTCGCGCTGTGGGCGCGACGGCCGCGGTTTTGGAACTCGTCGCGGGGGGCTTAGCAGGTGGAGGAGGCTCGGCATTGCTCACGGCATCCGCTGCACCGGATCTCGGTTTAAGTGAGGCTTCTTCATCCCCGGTCGTGTGCCAGAAACCATCGTCCTGAGGTGACCTGCGAGTACCGGGCTGGAGTGGTGCCTTGCCGGTTGTCACTTTGGGCGTGCTTTTGGGGGGCGCACCTACCACTGGCTTGCTGACCGTCACGCCAGGGACGTTAGCCTTCCCGCCTGGTGCCTGCACAATGGGTTTGCTCACCGTGCTGTTCGACGCCACAGGTCCTTGGACCGGTTGGATCACGGAAGCCGCGGGCACCGCTGCCTGGGCGGCTGAAGCGGCTGGCGCGGCCAGCGCGTTGTGGACGGCCCCACAGTCGGCACAGGTCCATGCCGCGCCGGCTGAAACGGGGTTAGGGTGCACAACACCGCATGAGCCGCAGTGGACGCCAGCAGCCGGCGGGGCCTTGGGTGCAGCCGGCGAAACCTGACCTTGCGTCTGCACGGCCGCGGCTGGCAACGCCGCCGCAGGCGAGCTCGTGGACGATCCTGTCGAACCCGACGGTTGCGGAGGTGCTGGCGCCGGGTCAATCTGCGCGCCAACGTAGGGTGGAGGCTCGGAGAATAGCAGCGAGGGCGCTTGGAGGCGCAGCATCAGCAGCCTCACCGGGTTGCCGTTGTTGGTCAGCGCGTCCGGACAAACCGGCCAGTACCGGTACACCTGGTTTCCAAGCTTCTTGGACACCGCCAGATCACGCTCGACCATTACGTCTGCAAGCGTATCAGGATTTCTCGGAATTCCCTGGATGCGGTCGGTTTGCAGCAGCTCGATGATGTCTTCGACCGCCTTCTTCCAGACCACGAACACGCCGTCCGTCACGCCATCGGAAACCACCCAGACCCGCGCCCCCGGTTCGTTGATCTTCCATGTGCCGTCGGCTAGAAGGCGCCGCATGGCATCGAGCACAAATTGCTCGACGGGAACGCCGAACCCCGGATCGCGGATCTTCCCATGGCCGGTGGCGACGAGGTCGCGCTCAACACTGGCGGAGTCCGCCTTGGTGACAAGATCGACGAGGAGGTGCTTGAGCTTTTCCGACCCCGATAGATAAAGGTTCAGAGTCTGGTTTATGTCAGAGCCCCCTTCGTTAAGCCAGTGAACCACATGCTTGGGAATCAGACTTTGGGCAATGGAGCCCCCCAGGATGCGGTGTTCATTACCCCGGTTGCGCTTCCAACGCAGGAAGTAGCGTTCAACGCCATGCTTATTGGCCCACTCGCTGATCGTCTCCGAGTAAGGGCTCCACATGAGCGAGCCATCGGCATTGACCACCTCGACATCCGTGACCGGCTTGCCGACGTCATGGAGGAGGCCGGCAAAGAAGATCGCAGCCTGCCAGCGGATTTCTACGCGCTTGCGTTCGAGGGGGGTGCCCTCCGGCATGAAAATGTGTGCGCCGCTGGAGCGGCCTGCGGAGAACGCCACCTCAAGCCCATGCCGGAACGCACCACCAGCCCCTTTGTGATGATGGTGCTCCGAGGATGGCAGAAGGTGAATATACGAGGCGAAGCGCTCGATTACCGGCAGGATGATCCGGTTGTAGTCCTCATCCGGAAATGAAAACGTCTGCCGGATCTTGATGAGCATTTCCGGCTGCCGGCGCATGAGGCGCTCGGTGCTGTAGACTGGGAGCCCCTTCTCGTAGGGAGGATAGCGCGGCACTTCCTCGTCGACGTCAATTTCCGGCTTCGACGCGAGCGGCGCATTGGCGTAGTAGCCGGGGAAGGCCCAGCGACGCGCTTTGTCAGAGAGGTCTGAAATTAACTTCTTCATGGGGATCTCTGTACCAAAGTCGATCTTGGTTTCTCGCCACCGAAAGACGCTGAAAATCGTCGCCTTTCGGCGGCGCGCGCAGATGCCGATCCCCGCTACTCTCCGGGGCGCTCCCAAGGCGATTCAATACTGAGAGGTTCCTTTGCGCCTAACCATCTACGCATCCGTCCTGCTTGCAGGAACTGTGCTCGCAGGTTGTGCGGAAACGACCGCCCAGGCCCCGTTGGTGATGGCGACCGCGCATCAGGTGGCCGAAACCACGCCCCCCCGTTACGAGGCTCGCGTCGGATGGGTCGGCGCACGCCGGGGGGGCGCGGCGGTCAGGGGTGAGGGTTACGAGCACGTCATTGCGATGGACGCGGCCTACACGGTGGCTCCGCTCGGGGCCAACTTGAGCAGTGGCACAGGCGCCGCTGGGTCCGACCTGGACATCAAGAGTGTCCTGGCTCGGTTGAACGCGGTCAACACCGAGGCGAGTGGCGCCAAGACCGCAATCCAGCGTGAACAACTGCCGGCGCCTTCGTCCAAGCCGATTAAGCTCTCAGCGGGCCGCTCAGGCATGGTGCCGCCGGCCAGCCGGTCGATCGACACGCATCGCTCCGCATGGGCGAAGTTCTGCTCCGGTCAACGCCTGACCGCGGATGAGTGGACCGTGATCCACAACACAGCCGGGCCGCCCATGAACACTCTGGAAGAGAAGCGCCACAATGGATGCGCGGCGCTGCGCAACGACTTCCTGCCGGCGGCGGAGCGTTCGGCCTCGACGAAGGGCAAAGGCTAAATAGGCGCGCCGCCTACTGGGGAGAGCCAGCTGGCCGGCCTCCCTGGTGCCCGATCAGGTTAGGGGAGTTCAGCCTGCGAAACGGTGTCAGCTCAAACCGGATTCGCTTTCATAAACTCGTTCTTGATGAGTGGAACCCAGAGGTGGAAGTCCACACAGTCCAGCGACACCGCCGGCATCGCCGTGCGTGGGTACTTGTCCGCATACTTGCTTCTGGCAAGGGCCAGCCAAAGCTGGCGTTGCCTAGCAACCATCCCGCCCAGCGCGAACATGACACGATACACCGGTTGGTCCAGGTCCCGACTGAACGCTGTTGACCACACAGAGGCGTCGCCCTCCCGGGCCTCCAATACGAGATCTCCGAACAGGCTGTTCAGCCATCGTTCGAACACCCTTGGCGGTCGTTCCGCCTTTATTCGATGCCTGACGCACCAGGTGGCCCACAGGTCGATCAGGTCATCAATCGGTGCTCCAGGGAACTCCTCCCGATATCGGCTCCGCACCCGAATCCCTAGCTTCCCAGCAAATGCCGAAGGGGGAGGCATGCTCGTTTCAGTGGCCCCTGGCAGATCAAACACAAGCTGGCCTGTAGGCTCCTCCAAGAGCGGACCGGTTTCAGCTGGCGGCAATGCGGAAGCCGGGCCTTCGAAAATGAAGCGGATGTGCGTGCGCTTCTTGGTTCGCTCCTGCAAAACCAACTCGTACCGGATGTTGAACGCAGCGTGTTGGTTGATTTCATCCACGGCAACCTTCAACACCCGACGTTCGAAGGCGGCCCATTTGTCGTAGCTCTCGGCGGCAGCATTCAATACCTGCCTTAGATCTCCAGCAGGAACGGTCCAAGACAGGGTCTCGCGGTCAGTGTTGGCGCACAGAAGCTGATAGAGACGGTGGCTGTAACCCGACGTCAGTTTCGCAAGCACCTTGAGCTGAACAAGGAACCGCTCCCCCTTCATCGACAGGAGCTTTTCGACCTCAGGGCTGAAGCGCCAGTAGATGACACCATGGCTCTCCGGAACCTCCGAGAGCGTGATCAAGCTGATGTTCCTGTGCCGAAGGGTGTTATCTCCCGGAGCGAAATACCCGATGGTGATGACCGAGCTTTGCAAGTTCTTCGCTGCGGCCAGAATTCGGCTGTTGCTCTTGTGGCTTTCCCATCCCATCGCCCGCTTAACGTCGGTAGCCAACGCCGAATAGACGCGGGTACCAGGAGCCGCTTCTCCCGTCGCAGCGTCGCTCAACACCGTATCGGAAGCGTGGGCCAACATGGCATCGAGGAGCTTTCGATCCACAACCGACAAATCCGGGTCCAGGACCTCGATCAGCTCGCGGACCTTCAGGAAGCTGGGATCGCCGTGCATCCAGTTGGACACAGCGAGAGGACTCCGCCTCGGGCCGTTGACCGCTGGTGCCGCCTGCTGGACGCGTAGCTCAGCCGAAGTGTCCTCGGCATCCGCGGCCGGCGTCACACGCTTGGTTCCCCTCTCCATAGGCCTTCATGTCTCGATTGTGCCGGTTGGACCATAGTGACGCGACGGAGGCTATGATGGCAACGGGCTTACAGGGGCTAACAAAGTCGAGGTGACGCAGCGGGGGGCATAATGGCGGCACAAGCGCTGCCTTCATAGCCTCCAACACGTCACCGTGACACAGCGGATGCTATAATGGCCGCCCACACGGTGCGAGGGCGGCAAGGGCCTTGCGGCTCCAGTGAAACATGCTCCGGAACGCCATCATGGCCTCCGTTGCGTCACGGTGACGCGTTGGAGGCTTTCCCGGTGGAATGGCCGACGCCAACACAGCCCCAAGCATGTCACGGTGACGCAATGGAGGCCATAATGGCGCGCAGCCACGATCACCAGTCCAGCGGTGACGAGATAGAGGCTATGCTGGCCATGCTGAACGCAGACAGACGCGCCACGATAGCCCCCAGCACGTCACAGTGACGTAATGGGGGTCATGATGGCGGACGTGAGTCGCGCCAACATAGCCTCCGCTTTGTCACAGTGACGTGTTGAAGGCTATGAAGGTATATCCAGCAATGGCGCCACGCCATTATAGACCCGACGACGTCATGGTGACGTGTTGGAGGCCATGATGGCTTAGTGACTGATCACCGGTCCTTACTGCCATCCCTCAGGTTGGCGCTTCGATCTGCCTGACCCCAGCAAACCTCCTCAGTGTAGACCACGTTCCATTGGAACGTCGCTCGGCTTTCTAAAGCTGAATTTCGTGGCCGAGACGATACACACGACACACGCTAAGCGATACGGGGTAAAAACACCGAAAATCGACGTCTTTCTCGGGTGTCGCGGCGCTTGCAAAACGGTGCCTAATATGTTGCGGGCTGGGTTCTCCAGCCACCGTGATGGAGGTTTTAGGAAGAGTTGGGCTTGCCGAACCGGCGCGCAGTGTCTGGCTACTGCTCCGCCCGAAGGCGGCAACGGCCCCAGAAGGAGCCGAGAAGTCCAGGATTGGTCCGCTGCGCCGCTATGGCCTCCAATCAGTCATTCACATCGCGATCTGCCGCACGGCGGCCGAACGTGCCGCCATTATGGCCCCCACTTCGTCACCCCGGCGTCGCGTGAGGCAGGATTGTCCGGCGCGCCGCCATCATAGCCTCTTATGCGTCACCACGATGCGGATCTGAGGCTAGCGCCCGCTCCCCGCCCACAATCGGGGCTCCGGAAGCGAGCGGGTGGCTCCTGGCCCTGGGTGACGTAGCATGGGGTATAATGGCGGGATTACTCGCTCCCACTCGGACAGCAGCCGCGATTCCGTGTGAGTCGCTGGGGGTGACGCGGTGTGGAGCATACTGGTGGGGCCAGATTCCCGCCATCACGCTCCACGCGGCGTCACGGTGACGGACCGTGGAGCATCATGGCGAGCCGCACTCAGCCGTTATGCCCCCTTCAACGTCACGGTGACGGATTGGAGGCCATAATGGCGGATCCGTCTCACGTCGATCTGTGTGAATCGTAGCATTGCCGTTTAGTCCGAAAGGAAGAAGTCGCCATGAACGTCACAGTGTAATGCCGGGCTCCCATGCGGGGCCTTTCGTATCAGACAGAACTCGAAGCTCGGCGATGCCATCCACCCAAGTTTAGAGACTTTGGGAACGATGGTCTATTGCCGCACTTTTATAAAATTGGAGCAACTGCATGGAACACGCTTCCAAGCAGAGGGTGGGGCTTGTGCCCGCACGTTACCTCGACCATCCTGATGTTGGGGTTCTTGAGCTTGGTGTCCTGACGGTCCTGTCCATCCATGCGGACCGCACCGGACTGTCCTGGCCGTCGCAGACGACGATCGCAACCAAGCTCAAGATCAACCGATCGACGGCGAACAGCGTGCTGGCGAAACTCGTTAGCTTGGGGTTGGTTGCAAAGGGCCAGCATCCCAATCCGAAGGTCCGGGTCTGCACCTACCAGCTCGCGGGGCACGAGGTCCTGCTGAACGGCTTTTTGGGCAGCCTGCACCATGCTGTCGACGAGGTGCCAACCACTGTTGCCGACGGCGACACAGAACACCCCGAACATCTCCATCAAGAATCTCTCTCTCTTGGGCGCGCGAGCGCGCCGGAGGGAGGTACCGGGGTTGACCGCGACGGCACTGGGAACCCGGCCGGTGCAACGCCTCCGTCTCCAATCGACGACGGCTGGGCGCCATCGCAAGACGACCTGTCGTTTGCCTCCACAACCCGTCCCGATCTGACCTCGGACGACGTGGCAATCGTCGCCCGGAAGTTCGTCGGCCACTACCGTGGCCAGCCCCTGCCCGACCCCTCGTCCATCTTCCGCTGCTGGATCAGGAAGGAAATCAAGCGCCATGACCGTTCCGCCAATCAAGCTCCCTTCCGCCCCGCGTCCGTCCACGACACCGGCCGGCCAGCGGCGAGGCGAGGTGGTGCCATTCCAGCGGCTGCCGGCCAAGCCCGCTTTGACGCCTGGGCTAGAGCGGCTCTTGCGCGCCGAGCAGGTTTCACTCACGTCAGCTGAACCGGCAAATCCGAAGGACGCAGCCCAGCACCGGATCGAATTTCTCGGGACCGCTGAGAAGGCTTGGCGAGCCAGCCCGGTTCCGGCGGCCGAGCGCGCAGCCGCTGAAGAAGCTATGGCGGCGTTCGACGAATACCTGCGTCCTCAGGATTGGGAGACCAATGCCCGCGCCATGCGCGCCGTTGCCGTGCTGCTTTCCTACTATCGGCAGCCTGACCGGGCTCTGGAGATGGAGGAAGATATCGCCGGGCAGTGGGGCGAGGACATTGAGGAGTATCCCCTGTGGGCCGTGGAGGAAGCGTGCCGCATATGGCGTCGCACCCCTGATAATCGACGCGCGCCCTACCCTGGCGAGATCCGTGCGATGTGCGAACGGCTGGTCGTACAGGCCCGTCAGCAGCGCGACCGGCTGCGTCGCTGTCTGGAGATGCCGTCGCTGATTGCCGCACCAAGGCGTTTGACGACTGCAGAGCGCGCCGCTCTGGATGAGCGCCGGCGGGCCGAGCGCGCCGCAGAGATCGCTCGATTTGACGAGATGAAGGCCCGGCTGGTGGCCGAAGGCAAGTGGCCGGGCAGTGTCGCGACCCCAGCTTCGACACCAGCCCCATCGTCCGACTGCGACACGGAAACAGAGGCTGGTAGTACGCAGCCGGACACCACGGGCAGCTTCCAGCGTCTGTCCGCAGCTATTTCGGCTCCGGTTCGCTCTGCCATTCCCACCGCGGCCGAACCCGCTCCTGCAGGGACCATTCCCGGCCGTCCGACAACGACCAGCAACGCTGACGCGCGGGGTCCAGCAGAGCCTGGCTCAATCGGTGGAGGGATTGCGGCGCGTCGCACGCCGGACAGTAGCCCTGGAGCTCGGGCTTTGCCTCCGCGTGCCTTGGCGGCCGTAGCACTGACAGGTCTGGAACGGTCCGCAGCAGCATCGGCACGGCCCGCCGATAGGCAGCATAGATTTCCGGCACCTTTGCCAAGTCCTTTGCCAGGAGCCATCCCTTGGGGGCAAACATACCAAATGGCGCGTTCACAAAGCTCACCAGCAGCATCTGGTTCTGAAAGCACTTCCAGCAGTTTGATGGGGAGGCAACCGCTGACAGCGATAGGGTGTGCGCGGCGGGCTCGTGCAGATGCACCCGACGGCTCAGCAACAACGTCACGAAGTCGCTGATGGGGGTCTGCCGGCCATCGCCCGGATCAATCCATGGCGCCAGGACGCCGTCGCGCAGCGGAACCAGTTGGAATAGCGGCAGATCACGATGGGGCTCGTAGTCGGGCAGGCTGAAGCCGATCAACCACGCGCCACGCACGCCGTCGGCCGCGTAGGCTGCTTGCCGGCGCTGGATCTCGTCCAAGGCACAGCGAGACATCTGGATCTCGATAGCGCCCCCCCACCCTCGTGTCGGGTGTCGTACCAGGACATCAGCCCGCCAGCGGCCATCAGGTCCGCGTGCTTCCGTCGTCACGGTCAAGCCGAGCCCTTCAGCTGCGCGTGCGGCCAGCGTCTTCGCGACTATATGCTCAGGTGACTCTCGGTGTTCGCAGTTGGTACCGGGAGCGTGACGAAAAAACCTCCAGCCGCGCGAGCTGACCACTGGTACGACAGGGGTGGAGCAGCAGCTCGCCGTCAGGCCCAGGTCCCGATACGTGACTTTCAGCGCATCCCACTCCGCCTCGGTCATGGACCAGGCAGGGAAGCGAGCGCCGTCGGTGGAGAAGGCCAGGAGGGGCATAGCTAGGGAGTCTATGCCGGAAGCAGGGGCGGGGCAAAGGGAAGACTCCGGTGCCGGCGTTCTGCCACTGGCGGAAGTCGACGAGCCACGCCCGCCGATGCTTCGTTGCTTCAGCCTAATCGCAGGCTTGTCCAGGAATAGGGTGGCCGTGCTCATCCACCCATGGTCCGGCGTCGTCCAGCCCGGCCATTATTCCCTTGGGTCCGTGACGCATTTCATCCGCGAACATCCGGGCCTCGTCGGGGGCGGCGTCCGGACCAAGGTTGTATGCAACCAGAAAGAGGCGACCATCATCGTCAAGGCGTACATCGACCCAATCGGGACCGCTCTTGATCCGAACAACGGGTGCCTTGATGTGAAAGGGGGGCGGCAGGATGGGATTGGTCACGTCATATCCTCCTCAGTATGTCAGTCCAGCCAGTGCGCGGCTGATACGAAGAATGTGGCGTTCGCCGTCGCTGTGATCCCCGCGTCTAGGACCACATCGCCATAGCCACCGATCGCTGGGTCAATCGCCATCCGAGCAGCAACTAGCGCTTCGCTATAGGTCGGGAACACGGCGCAAAGGGCTTCAGGTTGGCGGCTGTAGAACATCGCACAGGTTCCCGGATGGCTCTCCGGGATCCGCGACGTGGCGATGTCCCCGCCGATTATCTCGCTTATCCTAGCGACGACGTGCGTCGGCGCAGCGCCTTCGTGCCGGCGGCCAACGAAACCGGCGATGCGGGCGCACGCCACCTCCACCCGGTGGCCGATCCGCAGGTGGGTGAGGGCCAAGCGCTCGCTGGGGCTTAGAAGGGTGCGCCTCATCGGTCTGCCGTTCCTTCCAGTCGAGAGGGCCCCCGATGCGTGCGATACGGGGAGCAGCCACGGCCGTCGCTTGTGTTCGTCTTCATGGTCTGGATGTCGGCAGGGATCACGATCGCCTCGGCTGGAACACGCTCTTGCCAACCGGTGTCGATTCCCGACGCCAGCGGACGCGATCAGAGCGAATTGTTCAACGTACCAAGAGGCGTTGGTAACGCGCGCTTGCGAAAGACAACGCTTTCGGTCGTCTTTCGCGTGCGAGCCTGGAACGACAATGTTCAAGAGCTTGGTCTTGATCATTGCAGGAGGCTTGTTTCGTGACCGCGCGCAGACCGTGCATCAAGACAGAACCATCTCCATTGTCTCACTGAGACGCCAAGTAAAATTTATGTGCGCACAAAATCATCATAGCATCCTTCATGGAACTCACGGGAAATTCCGCTTCCACTCGTTCAAATATTCTTGAAACTCGTACAGAGCGCATATATTGTTGCCTCGTTCGGCGCTGATTGCAGCGCTGTCCCATCGGCCTCCCCACCCGGTGGGTTCACTCAAGAGGTGCATCATGTCTGATTACATGCCAGCGGCCATTACGATCGGTGGCCCGCTCCCTCTTTCTCTTCGCGCGTCTCTTGCTGGTATTATCGCCGAGCAGGGTGTCGGGCTCGAATATGGAGAGGGACCGCTTCTGCAGGAGGAAGTCCTCACTCTGATTGACGAGGCGATCCGTTTGGGCGAGACGCTCCGCCTTTGTGACGATGAAGCGGCGAACGGCGAGTTCCAAACGCTGGAGGCGTTCCTGCGCTCGCACGGCGTTGCCTACAAGCGCACGTCCGACGCCAAGTATGAGGCGGATGGGCAAGCGATCCTATTCGACGGGGCCAAGATCATCGCCCACAAGGCGAACCAGCGCGGCAAGGTGACCGCCGCCTACCGGGACATTGAGCAGGCAATTGCCGAAGGGCGCTTCGAGGCGCTGCTGGCGGAACTTCGGTTGGTCGAGGAAGGTCTGCCGCCGCTTACCGATGCCCCGTCGCCCGCCGCGTCCGATGTCGGCGCCCAGGCGATCTTGCTGGCTGCTTGAGCGGGAGAGAACGATGAAGACGCTGCACGCTCATCACATGACCACGATCGGCCTTATCGCGGGTGACCCGACTTCGGAAGCCACATGTCTTGCCGTCGGCGACGTGTCGGAGGCCATGTTCAAGGAGGGAGGCCATCCCGGCAACCTCTTCGCCTATGTGCCGCAGGGCGGCCATGCCACCGTGATGAAGGCCCTCGGCCTGTCCCCCAGAGCTTTGGCTACGACGTTCGCCCAAGCACCGGCTATGCGGGATCTGCTGTTGTTAATGGAAGGCCGAATCGCTGCCTTTTCGGATCTCTGCGGTGCGGTCCAGTACACGGACACTGCGGCGGTGTGGGAGCTATTGGACGGATTTCGCGACATGATCGGTGCCACGCTGGGCAAGCGCGGGCCGGTGGACGACGAAGCCCGGCGGCATTGCGTGCTGAACGAGCCCGATGCTGCTGTCCAAGTTCAGGCTGACCGTCTGACCGTGACCGTTAAGCGTGCCGATGATGGGGTTTCGGTCTACGTGACCGGACCCGATGGTGGCGACATCACATCCACCTGGGCACTGTTCTCCGATGCAACGGATGGCTTCGAGCGGGAGGCAGCATAATGGCCGAGATCATTGATCTCGGCTGCCTCATCAACGCCGCGCGTGAACATGATCTGCCGTGCGTGGACACCTGCGTGCGGGCCATCGAGTAGCTTTTCCCGGTTGGGCAGTCTGGACGGTGAGCATGTCTTGCCGTCCCTTCCCCTCCCCTCCCCTCCCCTCCCCTGCGCCAGAAGGACGACGCCATGCGTGGCGAGCATCACCACCCGTCCTATCGGGATCGCTTTCGGGCGGCCGACAAGGACATCGAGATCCAGGCCAACCACACGCGTCGGAGCCGGATGCCGCGAGGGCACGAACTGTCCCAACAGATCATGCGTGCGCAGGCCTTCCGCATGGTCGAAGAGGAAGATCGCTCCTGGCACATCATCTATGGCCGCGCGTGCGTTGGCGTGATTCGCGAGAACGCGAACGGGTCCTACTCCTGCGGGATGTTCAACGAGCCTGCGCATCGGTCGCCGAAGAGCGCTCTACGCCGATTGGCCTGCCGGGTCCTGCGTATTGATCCGAACGCCATTCAGGACGACGGCGGAAAGCCCGGACGGTGACGTCTCACGGGGCTGCGAATTCCGACATCATCCGGCCATCCATTCCGATTTGATCCCGGCCACTGATTCCGACATCAAGTCGGCCACCCGTTCCGATCGGCTTCCGGCCACCGGTTCCAATTGGGATCCGGCCACTCCTCTGGTTGTGGAGGGGTAGGGGCTGGGATGACAGCTTGCCCAACAGGTCAGCATCAACCGATGCATCGCTCTTTCCGTCCCAAGCAGGAACGAAGGCACGATGCGAAAGAAGAGGCTGACGATGAGGCAAATCCGAGAACTGCTGAGGCTCAAGCACGACTCCAGGAAGCTGAGCGACCGGGCGATCGCCCTTCAACTCGGTGTCGCGCGCAGCACCATCCAGGACTACATGGCCCGGATCACCGGCGCCGGACTGGACTGGCCCTTGCCTGAGGATCTCACCGACGCCGTGCTGGAGGAGCGTCTGTTCGGGCGCCCCGACACCCAGACCGGGATCCGGCGGCGCGTTGAACCCGATTGGCCGAGTGTCGCCCGCGAACTCAAGCGGCCGGGGGGCCATCTCCTCATGCTCTGGGAGGAGTATCGCCAAGCCCACCCCGACGGCTACGGCTACAGCCGGTTCTGTGACCTGTACCGCGAGTTCGAACGCAAACTGGCGCCGACCATGCGCCAGCATCATGTCGCGGGCGACCGGGTCTTCGTGGATTACTCTGGCAAGACCATTCCCATCATCGACCCGATCTCGGGCGAGGTGCGGACGGCGGAGTTGTTCGTCGCGGTGCTGGGCGCCTCCAACTACACCTACGCCGAGCCGACCTGGAGCCAGAGCCTGCCGGACTGGATCGGCGCGCATGTCCGCATGTTCACCTTCTTCGGCAAGGTGCCCCGGCTCGTGGTGCCCGATAACCTGAAGGCCGGGATCCAGCGCGCCTCCTTCTACGATCCCGAGGCGAACCCGACCTACGCCCGGATGGCCGAGCATTATCGTGTCGGCATTCTCCCGGCACGCCCGCGCAAGCCGCGCGACAAGGCCAAGGTCGAGGGCGGCGTTCGCCTGGCCCAGTCCTACATCCTCGGGCGCCTGCGTAACGTCCCCTTCTTCTCGTTGGCGGAGTGTCAGAAGGCCGTCACCGAGGCCGTGGAGCAGATCAACACCCGCGTCATGCGCAAGCTCGGCGTCACCCGGCGTGACCTCTTCCTTCAAATCGAGCTTCCGGCGATGACGGCGCTGCCCGAGACGCCGTACGAATATGCCGAGTGGAAGCGGGCGCGCGTCAATCTCGACTACCATGTCGAGGTCTGCGGCTTTCTCTACTCGGTGCCTCACGCCCTGATCCGCCAGGAGATCGAAGCCCGCGTCACCGCCAACACGGTGGAGGTGTTCCATGCTGGCCAGCGGGTAGCCGTCCACGTCCGGCGTTTTGGCGGCGCCCGCCACGCCACCCACCCCGATCACATGCCGAGCAACCACCGGTTCTACGCCGGGTGGAGCGAGGCGCGGTTCCGGCGGGATGCCGCCGCCATCGGCCCCAACACCGAGGCGCTGATCCTGGCTGTGCTGGCCAGCCGCCGCCACCCCGAACAGGGCTTCCGCTCCTGCCTGGGCATCCTCAAGCGCCTGCGCGGTGTCGATCCCGTCCGCGCCGAGGCGGCCTGTGCTCGGGCCGTCGAGATCGGCGCGCTGTCCGCCACGAGCCTTGGCTCGATCCTGGACAACAACCTCGACCGCAAGCCTCGGCGCCAAGCCGCCGATGCTCCGCCCCTGCTGCACGCCAACATCCGCGGCGGCGGCTACTTCCATTGAGGACATCAGGCATGCTGAACCATCCCACCCTGGACACCCTCCATGCCCTTGGCCTGCACGGCTGCGTCAAGGGCTTCAAGGCGCTGGAGGCCGACCCGGCCGCCACGGCCCTGTCACATGCGGAGTGGCTGGGTTTGCTGCTCGATCACGAACTCACCCAGCGGCGTCAGAAGCGCTTCGAGGCGCGGGCCAAGCGCGCCAAGCTGCGCCAGGAGGCGGCCGTGGAGGACGTCGTACCGGGCCGGACGCGGCCTCGATCGGGCGCTGTTCCTGAAGCTGACCTCCTGCCAGTGGATCCGCGACCACCGCCATCTGATCCTGTGTGGGCCGACGGGCATCGGCAAAAGCTGGCTGGCCTGCGCGCTTGGGCACAAAGCCTGCCGGGAGGACTTCTCGGTTCTCTACCACCGCGTTCCCCGGCTCTTCGCCGCCCTCGATCTGGCTCGGGGCGATGGGCGCTACGCCAAGCTGCTGGCCAGCTTGGCACGCGCCGACCTGCTGATCCTCGACGACTGGGGGCCGGAGACCCTGACGGCGGATCACCGGCGTGACTTGCTGGAGATCGTGGAGGACCGCCATGGGCGCGGCTCGCTTCTGATCACCAGCCAAATCCCCACGGACCGCTGGCATCAGGTCATCGGGTGCCCCACCTTGGGCGACGCCATATTGGATCGCATCGTTCACGCGGCGTATCGCATCGACCTCACGGGCGAGTCGATGAGGAAAACCCAGCAGCCGAAGGACTTCGACTGATCCCGCAGGCGCCCGGCGCTCGCCCCCACTTCCCACAGGCCCCTCCCAGGGGCGCCGCTGCGTTAGCTGAGGAGGGCACTCCGCGGCGCCCCTGGGCCCCTCCCGTGGAAAGTGGGGACGACCGCTGCGAACGGCACAACCTTGACCAGAAATGTCCCGTCATGGGATGAAGCACGTGACCTGTTGAAGCGACGTCACCCACCTGGCCGACTTCCGATCGGTACAGGTGGCCGGGATCAAATCGGAACAGGTGACCGGATCCAAATCGGAATCCCTGGCCGGATAAATCGGTATCCGCACGGGGCCGACATCGGGCTTTACGCGACACCCTTTCCATCCCCCAACGGGGCGCCAAGGAGCGGCCCCCAACGAGGATACTGTGAGCGCCAATCTCCCCCCATCCCTGCCGTCGAAGTCCGACTTATACCGCCGCGCCTAAGCATTGACACATGGGAGCCACGGGTAACTTGTGAGGGAGCGCAGTCGCTCCGGTGTGGCGGTGAGGGCGTTCCAGGCATCACAGCAGGCCTGGACGACGGCGCCGTAGTCGTCCAGGAGCCGGTGGGACAGAAAGCGCTCGCGCAGGTACAGCCAGACGCGCTCGACCGGGTTCAGTTCGGGGCTATAGGGCGGCAGCGGTACAAGCGTGATGTTGCCCGGCACGACGAGCGCCCGCGCTCCATGCCAGCCGGCCTGGTCGAGCACGAGCACCGCCTGGACGTCCGGTTCCAGGCTGCGGGAGAAGCCATCCAGGAACAGGCTCATGGCGGTGGTGGAGACGGTCGGCATGACCAGCGTGAAGTCGGCGCCGCTGGCCGGGCAGACAGCGGCGTAGAGATAGGCCGAGGTGAAGCGCTTGTCGCACAGCCCGGCCGGACGCTGCCCGCGCTCCCACCAGCGGTGCGCGGTGCGGCCCTTCTGGCCGATGCGCGCTTCGTCCTTACATGAGGGTTCGGCTGTCAACGGGGCTTGCGCATTCCCTTCCTCCCTGTCGCTGGCCAATGAACTGGCCTGGTCGTGCTATGGCAAAAGTCCGGGGCGGATCAATCACGCAGCCGCGGCTGCATCACCTTACATGCGGTCGGGCCCGCGCCGCGGTCCCGCACCAGAATGCCTCATGCACGAGGCGTGGCCCCGGTGAGACGCGACCCACCTGAAACGCGGCAACTCTCGGTCGCCAATGACGAAGACGGTCGCGCTCCCTTATCGCCGCCGGTCGATGTCGCCCGGTGGCAATGTGCTATCCCCTGAGTTCGACGCCCTCCGGCACCACTCCGGTCTCGACGTAGCGCCAGAGCGCGACCAGAAGCTTGCGCGCCATAGCGACGATGGCGATCCGCCGTGTCCGTCCGGCGAGATCGCCAACACGGTTGCGGAACCATTCCGCCAGCCTGCTCCCCGGCTGGTAGCGGAGCCACAACCACGCTAGCTGGATGAGGGTTGTCCGGGCTCGAGGGTTTCCGGCTCGCCCGATCCGCCGATCCCGGTCCATGGCTCCACTTTGGTGCGGCATCGGGGCGATGCCGACGTAGCTGGCGAGTTGGCGGCGGTTGCCGAAGCCGCGGTAGAAGACCTCACGCGTAAGCACCGTGGCGAAGTTGTCACCGATCCCGCGGATGCGGGCGAGGGCCGCCATCTTCCGCTGGATCGGGTCGGATGGCGAGGCCGCAAGGGCCGTTGTCCGTTCGGCTTCGATCTCCCGGATCAACTCCATGGTGAGGATGAGCCGCCGTCGCAGACGATCGAGTTCCGCGCGCAGATGCGGCGGCAGTTCCCGCCCGTCCCCCGTCCGTAAGGCGGCGAGATCGTCCGTCCAGGAGCGCAACGATGGCCGCTTCTGAATGCCTTGGGTGGCCAGAAGCGCCGCGATGCGGTTCTCGATCCGGACCCGTTCCTGGACCAGGTGTTCGCGCTCTCGGTGCGGGCGCTTGGCATCCTCCTCCGCCGGGCTTGGAACGTGGAGCACACTGCACACCTGATGATCGCCTCGGTGATAAGCCGCCAGCACCCGCAGCAGCCCCTCCGCGTCGAGCCGATCCGTCTTGGCCCGCCGAGCACGGCGATTGACCAAAATGCTAGTCGGCTCAACGACATGGTTGTTCACATCATTGTCGAGCAGAAGTCGGTGCAGCCAGAAGCCGTCACGCCCCGCCTCGAAGCAGGAGACGACGGCGACCGAGGCGCCCAGGCGCGCTTCCACACGTGCGCGCTGGGTCGTGATGAACGCGAGCAGCGCCGCCGTGTCGCCGGCCGCTATGCGATGCAGAACACTCTTGGTGGCCCCCGGCAAGCGCATGGCGGCGAGCCAAGTGGAGCGGCTGAGTTCGAGCGCCAGGTAGATCGTGCTGTCGACAACGGGGCTGGTAAGCGGCATCGCTGGCTCCTTGCACATGAGGGACACTCCTATGATCCATCATCCACGGAGCCCCGCCTCATAGCATCTGGAACCAGAGTTGGAGGCGACGCTCCGGATGCGCAGCGGCCGCGGCCTTCAGCGCTTCGCGCAGCCCCTTTTTTGGAAGGCGGCCTGGGCCTTGGCGTTGGACTGCGGATGGCGGGGCCGCGTCTTCTGCTTCGACAGGTTCAGCCGACGCACGATGCGCGACAGACTGGCCGGATGCAGCGTCTTGGCGAAGCGTTCGGCGATCACCTCGCACAGGATCGGCAGGGTCCATTCCACGCAGCCGTGCCGTCTCGGATCGGGGCCGGCCAGGATGATGGCCTTGAGCGTCGCCTGTTCGCCCTCGCTCAGCCATTCCGGCCGGCCGGGCAGTGGACGATCATAGAGCCCGGCGACGCCTTCGGCGTTGTAACGCACCACCGCATCGCGCAGGGCTTGGCGGTCCATGCCGACCAACCGCGCCGCTTCCGCCCGGCTCACCCCGTCGAGCGCATGGGCGATGGCGAACATCCGGGCCGCCACCCGCCCTTTGTTCTCCCGCCGCGCCAAGGCACGCAATTCGCTCGCGCTCAGGTCTTCCCGGATCGGCAACGCCGCTGGCATTCGCTCCTCCCCATCGCGATGGGGTATCGAATCACGGATTGCCGGCCTTGGGAATCCCTCTCAGTGAGTCAGCGGCTCCGCTCACCGGTATGATTCACCGGAGGGACCACAGCGACGAGGTTCGCCATGGCCGCTCCGGTCCCGCTGCGCAGCGATTACGATGCCGCCGTCCTGCGGCGGCTTGCTCGTTCTTCTCACGATCCCGGCCAAGTCCGCCGGCTCCTCGCCCTGGCAGCGATCTATGACGGAGAACCGTGATCGACCGCGGCGGAAATCGGTGGGGTCAGCTTGCAGACGGTGCGCCACTGGGTGCTGCGCTTCAACGACGCGGGAGCGGCGGGCCTGTTGACCGGCAAGGCACCGGGCCCGCAGCCACGTCTGGCGGAGCATCATCGGGTGGCGCTGCGCCAGATCGTCGAGGAGGGGCCGATCCCGGCGGTGCATGGGGTGGTGCGCTGGCGGATCATCGACCTGTTGCAGTGGCTCTGGGACGAGTTTCGCGTCTCGGTTTCGAAGCAGACGCTGAGCCGAGAGCTGCGCGCCCTGGGTTTTCGCAAGCTGTCGGCCCGTCCCCGCCATCATGCCAAGGATCCCGACGCCGCCGAGGCGTTCAAAAAAACTTCCCCACCCTGCTGGCGCAGGTCGCAGCGCAGGAGGCTGCCGGCAAGCCCATAGAGATCTGGTGGCAGGACGAGGCCCGCATCGGTCAAAAGAACAAGATCACCCGCCGCTGGGCGCGCCGTGGCACCCGGCCGGCAGCGCCGCACGATCAACGCACGCGCTCGGCCTATCTGTTCGGCGCGATCTGCCCGGCCCAGGGCAAGGGGGCGGCTCTGGTGCTGCCCCGCTGCACGAGCGAGGCGATGGCGCTGCATCTGAAGGAGATCGCCCGCGCTGTGGCGCCCGGCGCGCATGCCGTTGTGCTGCTCGACCAGGCAGGTTGGCACACTTCGGCCAAGCTGCCGATCCCCAACAACATCACCCTGCTGCCGTTGCCACCGAAGTCCCCCGAGTTGAACCCTGTGGAGAACATCTGGCAGTTCATGCGCGACAACTGGCTCTCCAACCACGTCTTCGCGTCCTACCAGGACATTCTCGACCACTGCTGCTTTGCCTGGAATGCCCTCGTCGAGCAGCCTTGGACCATCATGTCTATCGGACTGCGCGACTCGGTACATGTCAACGCGAATGAGACAGCTGGGATTTGAGTTCAAGCTCGGGACACTTGTGTGATTGACTGCACCAGCAAGCTGGTCGCCGCGTCCGTCTGCTTGCAGGATGCCGGCGGGCTCAGGTCGCGCAAGGCCCTTCCGTCCCGCCCCTCAGGGCGGGTCCCTCGAGAAGGGCCTTGCCCGCCCCCTCGCACGCCGGCGTGATGGATGGCAGGCCGGGACGGCGGGATGGCCGATCTCCAGCCGAACACCGGGATGACAGGACTGAGCATCAGCTCGCCTTTGGCTCGGCCGGCGGGTTGATCCACACGGCGGCTGGCGGTGCCGGCGCTTCAGGCGGCTTGCGGACGAAACGCTCGGGATGGCGGCGATGCCCCTCATCGAGCACCGCCTGACGCGCGGCGCAGATCGCAGCGGTGTCGCCATAGTGCACCTGGTGCGGGGTCATCAGCGCCAGCCCGGAATGTCGATGTTCGGTGTTGTACCAGCCGAAGAAGGCGCGGCAGAACGCCCGGGCATCCTGGATCGAGCCGAAGCGGTCCGGGAAGGTGTGATGGTACTTGAGCGTCTTGAACTGCGCCTCGGAGAACGGGTTGTCGTTGGATTGCTGTGGCCGGCTGTGGCTGCGTGTCACGCCGAGATCAGCCAGCAGCTCGATCACAGCCTTGGCCTTCATTGCCGCCCCGCGGTCGGCGTGCAGCGTCAGCCGGTCACGGGGGATGCCCTGCTTGCGCACCGTCTGTCGGATCAGCCGCTCGGCCAGTGCCGCGCTTTCCCGGTAGCCCACCGTCCAGCCCACCACGGCGCGGCTGTAGATGTCGAGGATGACGTAGAGGCACAACCAGGTGCCCTTGACCGGGCCCTTCAGCTTGGTGATGTCCCAGCTCCACACCTGGTTGGGGCCGGTGGCGAGCAGTTCGGGCTTGCTGTAGGTCGGGTGCCGGCATTGTTGGCGGCGCTCACGCACTTCATCGTTGGCGGCGAGCAGGCGGTACATGGTGCGCACCGAGCACAGGTACTGCCCTTCATCGAGCAGGGTGGCGTAGACCTGGGCCGGGGCGGCATCGACGAAGCGGTCGCCATGCAGCAGATCAAGCACGCGATCGCGCTCACCGCCGCTCAGCGCGCGTGGTGGAGGGGGCCGACGACTGGGAGGGCGTGGTGGACCGACCCGGCGCTGCCGGTCGCGATAACGATAGAAGCTGGCGCGCGGCACGCCAAGCGCCCGGCAGGCGGTAGAAACATCCACCCCTGGAGCCGCCTGTTCAATGGCATCCATCATGCGTATTTCGGCGAATTCGCCCAGGCGTTTCGGTTGAAAGCGCCCACCGTTTCGGCGAAACCGCCCACCCGAATTGCAAGCTGGTGGGTGCCGGGGCCGAAGCCTGGATTTACGTTATGAAGGTTGTGGGTTTGGTTGCCAAGCACCGGCCTTAGGTGTCAGGGGTTTCGCTGGCGGCATCGGCCTTGGTGCGGCGCATGGAGTCGCCATGCAGGTCGATGCGGTAGGCCCGGTGCACGAGGCGGTCGAGGATGGCGTCGGCGTAGGTGGCATCCCCAATCATCGCAGGTTGCCACAGTTGTTGATCGGCTGGTGACTGAGGTCACGATCGTGGATCGGCGACATTCCCTTTACGGCCAACGCTTTGAAGTCGTAGCGGAACCGTCGCCCCGCGGTCCGGACTGGGTAACTGTCGTTCTCCCCGACGGGCGACACCGACACGTTCGCCGGGCGGCTACCGATCTTGTCTCGGTCTTGGAAGCGGTGGAGCGCATGCCGGCCGATCGGGTTGATGCACGCATCACCGTGCGGACGCTGCTGCCCTTGGCCGAATGCCTGCGGGCGCTGTTGAAGGTTTCGAGAGAGGAGGTCGCCGATGAGTCACATCGCTTCGGCGCCCCGGACCCAAGCCCATCTGCCGCCGAAGCCACCGGCGACACCCACGACGCTGTGGTCGGCACTGCCACCGGACACGCGCCGGACAATCGCCGCGGTGTACGCCAGCATGATGGCTCGGATGCACAGGCCGGATACTCCCAGCGTTCCAAGGGTGCATCATGCTGACCGCGACGCGTCCCCATGAGGATCTGGTCACCACGGCGCATCGTGCCAAGCTGGCCTTCATTTATGTGCGGCAGTCGTCAGTCGGGCAGATCCGCCAGCACCAAGAGAGCACTGAGCTGCAGTACCGGTTGGTCGACCGTGCCCTTCATCTCGGTTGGCCACGGGAGCGGGTCCAGGTCATCGATGAGGATCTCGGCTGTTCCGGCGCAAGCAGCGACGGTCGGCAAGGCTTTCAGAAGCTGATCGCCGAGATCGGCCTTGGTCATGCCGGCCTCGTGCTCAGCCTGGACGCCTCTCGCTTGGCCCGCAACAACCGTGACTGGTACCAGCTCATCGAACTGTGCGGCCTCTTCGGCGTGCTGATCGCCGATGGCGAACGGCTGTTCGACCCGGCCGCCTACCACGACCGGCTGCTGCTGGGCCTGTCCGGCATCATGAGCGAGGCGGAACTGCACCAGATCAAAATCCGGCTCCACCAGGGTGAACGCCAGAAGGCGGAACGTGGGGAGTTGCGCCAGCCGCTGCCAGCCGGATTGGCCGAGGACCGCGGCGGCATGATTGTCCTCAATCCCGACGAGGAGGTTCAGGCGCGCCTGAACCTGGTGTTTCATCTCTTCCGTGATCTGGGAAGCGCCCATGCGGTTATGCGGGCGCTGCAGCGCGCCGGATTGTTGGTGCCAGTACGCCCGTTGCGGGGCCCCGCACCGCACGCGGTGGTGTGGCAGCCAGCAGACAGCAGCCGGGTGCTCAACATCCTGAAGAACCCGTCTTACGCCGGCGCCTACGTTTACGGCCGCCACTTCCAGGACCCGGGCCGTCGTCGGGCCGGAGTGCCGCGCAGTGGAACGGTGACGCGGCCGCCGGACGCATGGCCGGTGTGCCTGTTGGAGGCTCACCCCGGCTACATCGGTTGGGAGGAGTTCATGGCCAACCAGAAACGGCTGTCGGACAACATCAACCGCTACAGCGCTGGACACCGGGGCGTGCCTCGTAAGGGCATGGCTCTGCTGCAAGGGATCGCCGTGTGCGGACGGTGTGGGCGTCGGATGGGTCTGGGATACTCCGGCCCCCACGGCGAGTATCCGGTGTATCGCTGCGGCGCCGACAAACATCAGAGTGGGGCTCCAATGTGTCAGGAAGTCCGCGCCCTGGCGGTCGATGCCGAAATCGAACGTCTTGTGTTGGAAGCGCTCACGCCCGACCGGGTGGCCCTGGCCATCGCTGCGCTGAGCACCCTTGACGAGGAAGCCCGTCTATTGGAGCGGCAATGGGCCCTCCGGCGTGAACGGTCCCGGTACGAGGCGGAGCGTGCTCGTCGACAGTACGACGCAGTCGAACCGGAAAACCGGCTGGTCGCCCGGTCCTTGGAACGGGCCTGGGAGGAGCGGCTGCGCGCCATCGAGCAGGTAGAGACGGAGTACGAGCACTGGTGCCGGGAGCAACCCTTGGCCCTGAGCGATGCCGAACGCACCGAGATCCTGGCGGTCGGGGCGAACCTCTCGGCCGTATGGCACGCGCAGACGACCACGGCTGCGGACCGCAAGCGCATCGTGCGCTTGATCATCCAGGAAGCCATCCTCGACCAGAAACAGGTTCCCGGCCGGGTATTGATCCGCCTCGTGTGGCAAACCGGGGCAGTCAGCGAACATGATCTGCGGCGGACCGTGCACTCCTACGACTGCTATGCCGGGATCGAGGGGTTGGAAGGCCGCGTGCGCGCTTTGAACGCCGCGGGTAAGATGGACGGAGAAATCGCCGAGACCTTGAATGCAGAAGGGTTCCTGTCGAGCCGTGGAACGACGTTCGACCATGGGCTCGTTTTCCTGCTGCGCAAGCGGTGGGGCATCGCGACGGTGAAGATCAACGGAGCTGAGGCCAATCCGGTCCGGTGGCCGGATGGCAGCTACTCAATCCAGGGCGCAGCCAAAGCGCTCGGAGTAACGGCCCAGACGATCTTGAAGTGGCTGAAGTGTGGCCGTCTGTCCGGGCATCAGCTCGCCAAGGGCCTGCCCTGGCAGATTATGCTCGAGGAGGAGCGCATTCCGGAACTCCGTACTCTGGTTCGACGCACCACCCCGTCCAGGAGGAAGGCATTATGAAACAGTTGGGTCGCCGATGAGCCGATGCCAATTGGCCACGGGAACTTGGGTGGCCAGCATGGTTGCGGCCCGGTCGTGGCGGTCGTCGATCACCTCCATCAGGTCCAGACGCTGAGCCGCGGTCAGCTCGGTCATCGCCCAGTCATCCAGGATCAGCAGGTCGAGCCGGGCGATCCGTCGCAGCAGCCGGGCGAGCGAACCGTCCAGGCGGGCGGTGGCCAGATCGTCCAGCAGGCGGGTCAGCCGGGTGTAGAGTACGCTGTGGCCTTCCCGCGCCGCCTGGTTGCCGAGTGCACAGGCCAGCCAGGTCTTGCCGATCCCGGTCGGGCCGGTGATCAGAACCGGCCGGTTCTCCTTCACCCAACGCCCGGTGGCCAGCTCGCGCACAACACCGCGATCGAGCCCACGCGGGGTGCGCAGGTCGAGGTCCTCCAGGCAGGCAGTCTGGCGCAGCCGGGCGCGTTTCAGCCGGCTGGCGAGCGCGGTGTTGGCCCGCTCCGCCGCCTCGCGTTCGATCAAGGTGCCCAACTGCTCGTCGAAAGCCAGTTGACCGCGGTCGGGCAGACGCTCCAACGCCTCCAGCCCCTTGGCCATGCCGTACAGACGCAACTGGCGCAACCGCTCGTGGTTGACGTGCTTCATCATCGTGTCTCCATCAGTGATAGTAGGAAGGGCCGCGCAGATTGGCGTGCTCGCCGGCACCGGCCGTGTCCGCCGCCGTGGCGGGGGGCGCCGCCAACCAGCGCTGGACGTAGCGGTAGGATCCGACATTGGCCTCCAGGGCCGCCTGGCAGGCTTGCTCCAGCCGGTCGGTGCCATGGGTGGCGGCCAGGCGGATCAGGCCGATCCCGGCCCGCACCGCCTGTTCGGGATGATCGGCGCCGGCCAGGATGCGCGCGAACAGCAACGCGGCGGCCGGGCCGATGGCGGCCAAGTCGGCCTGGATGGCGTCGGGGGTGAAGCGGGCGACGGCCCGGTGGTTGGCGGGGCGATGGGCGTCCAGCGTCACGGTGGCGCCATCCTGCCGCCGGACATGGCAGGCCATCCGCTTGCCGCGCAGGAAGACGCTGATGACGCCGGCGGTGCTGTGCACGTCGACCATCTTGCCGATCAGCGTGTGGGGCACCGAGTAGACGCCGCCGTCGAGGGCGAGATGATAGTCGGGCGGCACCTTGTGGCGAGCCCAGGTGCCGGGCACAAAACGTTCCGGCGGCAAGGGGCGCAGGGTCGGCTTCTCCTCGGTGGCGAACAGGCCGGCGCGCGTGTCCTGTGGCCTGCGGCTCAAGGGAGCGGCGTTGAGGGCGGCCAGCTTGTCGCGCAAGGCTGCGTTGGCGGCGTCCAACGTGGCGAAGAGCGTATCGCGCAACGGAGCCAGCACCCGCCGCTCGACCTGCTGCACACCGTTCTCGGCGCTGGGCTTATCGCGTGGGCGCCTCACCCGTGCTGGCAGGACGGCGGTGCGGTAGTGCCGGGCGAGATCGTGATAAGCCGGGTTGATCGCCGGATCGTAGAAGGAGGCGTGGCTGACGCCGACCTTGAGATTATCCGGCACCAGCTTGCCCGGCACGCCGCCCAGATGTTCGAACAGCCGGACGTGGGAGGCCAGCCACTCCTCCGCCTGCTGGGTCCAGGTCGCCTCGGCATAGACGTAGCCCGAATACGGCAGACAGGCGACAAACACCTGGGCCTGCCGCGCCTCGGCGCCGAGCCCGACGCTCAGCGTCATCCCGGCGTAATCGACCTCGATCGCCGCCCCCGGCCGATGCTCCCGGCGCAGACGCGGCTCGGCATGGGCACCCTGCCATGCCCGGAAATGCTGGACGAATTGGGTGTAGCGATAGCCGCCGGGATGGACCTCCAGGTATTCCTCCCACAGCAGCCGCAGCGTTACGCCACGGCGGCTGAGTTCACGGCTGATGTGCCGCCAGTCGGGTACCGGGCGCGCCGACGTGACCGGAGGCGGGAACAGCCGCTCCTCCAACTCGACGTCCGTCCAGCCCAGCACATCCGCGTACCGCAGCCCGGAGGCCCGCAACCGCTCCAGGTAATCGCGCACGGTGCTGCGCGGCAGCCGGCAGGCATCGGCAATCTGCCGTTGGCTGGCGCCAAACTCATCCCGCAGACGAAGGACTTCTCTGATCCGCCGCATGTCCGACCTCGTTCGGGGCATCCCGATCCTCCTTGGCCTGTGCCGTGGAAGAATCATAGGGATGCCAAAGGCTGGTTCGGACCCCGACACCACCACCCCTACGGGTGGGCGAATTCACCGAAACGGCTGGGCGCTTTCACCGTTCTGCCCGGGCGCTTTCCGCCGTTCCTACTGGGTGCTTTCCGCCGAAATATGCACATCACTTGCGCTCGCCGCGGTCCACTGAGGCGGGCAAGGTCTCCAGCAATTGCGCCACTTTTTTTTGAAGTTCAATGACCGCCTCGGCGCGGGAGAGCTGATCACGCAGACGCGCGTTGTCCCGCTCCAGGCGCTCCAGATCGGTCTTGAGCGGATTGGCTGCCGGGGTCTTCGGCCCCGGCTTGGCCGGGGCGAGGCCGCGCAACTGTCCGGCATCGCGTTGGCGGCGCCAACGGGTGACATTCGAGGAATACAGCCCCTCACGGCGCAGGATGGCGCCAATCTCCTTCGGGCGGGCCCAGTCGATTTCCTCCAGCACGCGCAGCTTGTCGGCGACGCTGAAGGTGCGGCGCTGCGGGCGCTCGCTCACCTCCGGGTCGGGAGTGGACACAGGGGTGGAAACAGGGGGGGAGTGTCGGTGTGCTCATCAGGTCCTCAACAGCGCCCTCTACCGATCATTTCAGCAGGCGGCTGTCTCACTCGACGTTGGCACAGAGGGCAACTGGATGTTCGCCGGTTCCGATGCTGGCGGGGAGCGCGCCGCGGCGATCTACACCATCGTGGAATCTGCCAAGCTCAACAGCCTCGATCCACAGGCCTACCTACGCCATGTGCTCGGCTGCATCGCGGATCACCCGATCAACCGCATCGCCGATCTCCTGCCTTGGAACATCACCATTCCAGAGCAGGGGTGAGCGGCGCCGGCAACCCATTCACGCCGCAGTCGCCAGACGACGCTTACCCTCCTTCAACCAGTCCAAATCTTGAATCACAACTGCCCGTCCATGGGAATCCCCGATTCAGATGCCCGGCAATCCGCTCTAATCAAAACCGATCGGGCTGTTCGAGCCGCCGTTCGAGCCGCAAAACGTCGAGCGACACTCTTACGCTACGACTGACCGAGCCACATGCAGCAGGACAAGGTAATTGACGTCCGCCGGACATCGAAATTGTCGTTGCACACAAAGGTGTTGCAGGCCATGCGGCCTGCAACACTACTCTGGGCATCATCTCTTCTACTTAAAATCCGAACACGAGCGGCGTGCTCCGTCGGAAACCGACACGGTCCGCTGGGCTCGACGGCGCTACTGAACCGCCTCTCGTATCTGCTGCTCCATATCGGGCGTGACCTGAGCCGGTCGCGCAGGAAGGGGCTGACTCCCGCGCTTGCCATTGTTCCCAATGTCGTCAATGAGCAGCTTCATCTCAGCGATCTCGCGAACCTGTGATTCGATGATTTTATCTGCGAGCTTGCGCACGCGGGGGTCACTGATGCTGGCGTTGCTTGCGTTATTGATGGCGATTGAGTGGTGCGGGATCATCGACTTCATGAAGCTGACATCGCCGATCAGGCCCTGACTGCGGTTCACGTAGAGGAGTACAACTCCGACCAGCACGGCTCCGACCAGTACGGCGATCTTAATGGCCATCCCCCTGTACATTGACCACATGAAGCCCAGCATCACGATAGTCATGACGCACCCCATTACTAGCGAGGAGACCAGCCGGTTTACGCTGAAAAGCGCGTGATCGAGCGAATAAACAAGCTGGTACATCAAAAAGAACATGATGAACGTTGAGGTTGCGATCATTGCCACAAACCGACCCCAACCCATTTTCATCATGTTCCTATGGTGATTTTGCTCGTGCGACATTGCGGTTTCCTCTACCCCATTCTGCCCAATGAGGGGGGAACAAAACCCCAATCATTTTTGTTCCCGCGCAGCTTTTCATTGTCGTGGCGCACCGCTCCACGAACTCTGCCAGAGCGAGCATGAGAGTGGCTGGGTAAGACGGGCTGCGGATCAGGCGTAGGGATCGAAGTAGACGATGTCTTCCATTCGGACCTTGCCCTTGGCAACGCCCAGGCGCTCCGCCGGGGTCAGGCCGTCTTCACCCGTGAAGCACCAGTTGTACCAGACCCGGAAGATGTCGAGGTACTTGCCGACCATCGCCGGATCGTAGGGCGCGTAGCCGTGCCAAACGCGCCGCGCCCGGCGCGTCGGCGAGATCGGGCGCTCCAGAAGCCGCAGGCGGCGCCGGACCAGCATGAAGAAGCGGTCGATGGCGTGAAGCGAGGCCCGATTGAACAGATGGGCCAGGCGGTCCAGAGCGTCGGCGCCGTAGCCGTTCAGGTCGGTGAGCAGCACGACCTTCTTCTCCGGCTCGGCCATCGTCGGGAACGGGTGCTTGATCCACACGCCGTCGAGCCTGCCATGTTCCTCCGGGCTGGCGTCAACGACCGCCTGGATGCGCTCTTGCATCACCGCGACCTTGACGTGTCGCACCTCGGTGGGCGTTGCCAAGGCTGGGTCCAACCCTCTTGCCGTCAGCGCCTCGTCCAAGCGCATCTTGGCCTCCGCCGTGGCGGCGCCCTTCTCGTCCACCGTCCGCTCCTTGGCGATGGCGACGAAGAAGGCATCGACCCAGCGGTCCCGGATGCCGTCGTGGAAGGCGGCGAAGCACGCCTGCTTCATTCCGGCGCCCTGCGCTTGTCCAATTCCGGGGCGTAGGCCTGGATCCAGCGATAGAGCGTCGTGTGATCGACCTGTACACCCAGGTCGGCAAGCATCCCCTCCAGATCGCGATAGCTGATCGGGAACTGCAGATACCAGCGCACCGCCCAAAGGATCACCGCTGCCGTGAACTGCCGCCCCTTGAACGGGCTCTTCGTGCTGCGCATCACCGTTTCGCCTCAACGTCGAAAGGGCTGGGTTTTACCCGATCTCCGCCCGCCGGCAAACTTTGCAACGGAACCCACGCCGATGCGTCGCATATCAGATTGCTTCTGGACTGTACCGAGGTCTGCCAAACGAGTGCCGATTTCATGATCCGCGATTCGTCCTTCCACGCGAAGACTTGTGGGGTCTGCGCGATCATATGCGAGGTTTGCGCCCGAGATTGCAAAGACAGGGGTGACGAGTATCTGCTCACCCGGTTGGCAGCAGCTGAGCCGTTAAGCGACGACGAAGGTTCCTCCGACGAGTTCGCGGATGGCGGTCCAGGCGGACTGGCCTTGGCGGCGCGCGGTTCCAGTCACGGAGCGATAGCCGGCGTGGATGCCTGGCCCCCAGTCGGAGCGGAAGCCGTTGGTGACTTTGCGGAAGATCACCGACGGGCGGATTTCCTGCTCACTGCCGTTGTTAACCGGCATGCTGCTTCCGGCGCCAGCCGGTTCTGGCAATCGGACCGAGGTCGCGGTATCGATGGTCCACCGGGATAGGGGCGCCGGGAGCATGAAACGGCGGCAGGCCGTCCCGACCATGAGCTGTGAGCTCGCGTTGTTACATGGCCGCCCCCTACGACTTGCCCGGTTGCGCTGCGAGCGCGGATCCGTAGATGTCGTGCAAGCCCGCCAGCTCCCGAACCAGCACCGTAAGGAGGGAGCATGCGCATTATCGGAATGGATATTCACCGCTCCTTCGCCCAGGTCGCCTTCCTGGTGGACGGCCAAGTGACGAAGGAAACCAGGGTCGATCTCGCCCATGACCGCTTTCTGAAATTTGCCAGGACCCTTGAGAAGACGGACGAGGTGGTCATCGAGGCGACCGGCAACAGCATGGCCGTGGAGCGTGTCCTGCGGCCCTTCGTCAAGCGGGTTGCGGTGGCCAATCCCCGGCTCGTGCGGGCCATCGCCTTTGCCCGCGTGAAGACTGATAAGATCGACGCGGCGATCCTGGCGCGCCTTCATGCGGCGGGCTTCCTACCGGAAGTTTGGGTTCCCGACGATGAAACGATCCGCCGTCGGCGGACGGTCACGGAGCGGATGGGAATTGTCGAGCACATGGTGCGGACGAAGAGCCGCATCCATGCCATCCTGCACGGGAACTTGATCCCGAAATACGAAGGCCGCCTGTTCACCAAGGCGGGCCGGACCTGGCTGGCCGGCCTGCCGCTGTCGCCTGAGGAGCAGGCCCTGGTCTCCCGGCTGGTGGCGGAGCTGGAACGGGTGAGCGCGCAACTGGCCGAACTCGACAAGGGGATCGCCCAGCAGGCGCTGGACGATCCGCAGGCGCGCCGGTTGATGACCATCCCGGGGGTGGGCACCGTGGTGGCCCTGACCGTTCTGGCGTCGATCGGGACGATCGCTCGCTTTCCGACCCCCGAGAAGCTTAGCAGCTACTTCGGCCTGACCCCAACCACCCACCAGTCCGGCGACCATCCGGCCCGCCACGGGCATATCTCGCGACAGGGCAATGCCGCGGCCCGCGCGATGCTGGTTGAGGCCGCGTGGTCGGCGAAGATGGCGCCGGGGCCGCTGCGGGCCTTCTTCAACCGAGTGCAGAAGAAGGCTGGAGCTGGTGCGGCCGCAGTGGCCACCGCCCGCAAACTGACGTTTCTCATCTGGCATGTGCTGACCGAGGAGAAGGACTACGCCTACGCCCGCCCGGCGTTCACGGCCATGAAGCTGCGCAAGGCTGCCCTGAAGGCCGGCGCCCCGCGGGAATACGGCAAAGCCGGGCCCAGCCGGGACTACTGGATCAAGGAAATCCGGCAGCGCGAGGCGGAGTATGTCGAGCGTGCCGAACGCGCCTATGAACGGATGGTGGACGCCTGGACGGACCGACCATCGGGGCGTGCCGGATGACGCCCCCGGCGTCAAGGCGGCCGCTCCGCGGCCCCGCGCTGACGCGCGGCTGCGGCCTTGACCCCGGTTTCGTCATCCGGCGTCTGGCCAGCATGCGGTCGACGCCATGCGCCGACCGCATCGGTCGGCACGACGATTCGCACTTCTCAACATCATCCGTGGTCGGCGGCACGCGGCGGTCGGCGAGGAAGGCGAAGAACTTGCCACGCCACGCCTTGATCTGGCGCTGTAGCTCGCGACCGGCCGGATGGGCGGCGGGGACACCGAGCAGAACGTCGAGGCCGCGCTCGGCCTTGGCAGCGTAGGCGGCCAGCGTGCTCTCCTTCAGGTCCGGTCTTCGTTTGCCAACCCGAATGGCCCAGCGCAGGTGATCGCGGATCTTCGGCGCCACCACGCTGTCGCCGCAGTCGATGGCGTACTGCACGTCGCGCAGCACGTGGGCCAGACAGACCTGATGGACCCGCCCGAGTTCCTGCTGTCCGGCGTAACGGTCCGAGATCCACACTTCAGGCCGATGCTCGCCCAGCACCGCGGCGGCCACCGCCCGGCCGCGGCTGGGGGCGATGGTGTGCAACACGGCCGCATCGGAATGGAAGACCCACTGCCACTGCGTCACGCCGTTCACCCGTGTCGTGGTCTCGTCCGAGGCGATGATGGAAGCCGTCAGGAGCTTGGCCTTGATCGCCGCGCAGGCCGTGTCGAACGCCGGGCCCATGCGGTGGAACGCGTTGGCGATGGCACCCTCGGAGATGCTCAACCCGAACAGTTCCTTCAGCATCCGCGCTAAGCGCTCGAAGCCGACATGATGGCTATGGTGCAGATAGGCCAGCAGGGAGCGGATGCCGGGCCCGAACGGCGTGCCCGGCAGCATGGCGGCGGGCGGCTCGGCCCGGTAGCGCCGCCCGCACTGCCCACAGCGGCCGCCGAACAACTCGACCCGCGTCACCACCGGACGAACCTCGGGCAGATCGATGTGATCGTAGCGGTGCCGGCACCGCTGCGCCGCCGGTGACAGCGCCGTTTGGCAATGCGGGCAGTTCTCGGCCAAGCAGCGCTCCGTACGATCGGGATCGGACGCGAGCGGCCGGGCGACACCGGGACGCGACGGCCGCGCTTTGCGGTGCCGCTTCGTCTTGCGGGCCTTGCCCCCGGGGCCGTCCTGCGAGGGCGGGATGTGGGAATTCGCCGAGGTCTTCTTCGGCTTGCCGACCAACGCTTCCAGTTCGGCAATCCGCGCCGCCATGCGCTCGATCAGCGCCGCCTGCTCGGCCAGCAGGGCGTCCTTCTCGGCCTCACTCAGGCGATAGCGCGGCGGAACCGTCATCCCGCCTTTGACTCACGTCCGGCCCACCAAACGCAACACCGGATCGCCAACCACCCCCAATGCGCGCAGCGCCCGGGCAAAAGCCCAGGCTCAGCCAGCCCCGTGAGTAGTTACGGTGACGACGCCCAGATGAAGCGGTGCGCCGAGGCCTGTCGCAGGTGCGCGGAGTCCTGCCGCCAGATGGCGGCCTGACTGGGTACGGCCGCCGAGCCCTGATCGGACAATTCCGGGTCGGTGCTCGCCTCACCGGTGGTTACGAGCAGTACCGATCCAGGTCAGACTCTGAACCTCCAAGTCCTTTACCCTCGGTCGCCCTCAAGCGCCGTGAGTTGGATATTGACCTTCCAGCGATAGGAAGCCGGAGACTGGGGGTATTCGCTAGCCAGGAGGACACCATGCTGAGGTTCAAAGTCGATGGAATGACCTGCGGTCACTGCGCCTTGAACCGCGCCGGGTTTGTCGGAGGCCATTTGCGTTGAGTCACGCCGCCATGGCGACGTCCTCAGTTTGGGCATAATAGCGCGCTTCGGCCTCTGCGGGAGGAATGTTGCCGATGGGCTCGAGCAGGCGTCGGTTGTTGAACCAGTCGACCCACTCCAGGGTGGCGAACTCGACAGCCTCCAGAGAGCGCCACGGCCCACGGCGCCGGATCACCTCGGTCTTGTAGAGACCGTTGATGGTCTCGGCCAACGCGTTATCGTAGGAATCGCCAACGCTGCCCACGGAAGGCTCGACCCCAGCTTCGGTGAGACGCTCGGTGTAGCGAATCGCAACGTATTGCGATCCCCTGTCGGAGTGATGGATGAGGCCGCTGCCATTGGCGGGCCGGCGGTCGTGGAGTGCCTGTTCGAGCGCATCCAGAACGAAGCCTGCATGGGCTGTGCTGGACACCCGCCAGCCCACGATCCGGCGCGCGAAGGCGTCGATGACGAAGGCCACGTAGACGAAGCCCTGCCATTTCGATAGTGGAGTAGGAAGCGCTGAAGCGCTTCCCCTCCCCGAACCGTACGTGCAGTAGAGTAGGGCGTCGGCGAGTTGCCATCCGGTACTTTTCCGGCGCCCTCTCTCCAAACCGGACGTGAGTCTTTCGGTCTCATCCGGCTTTCCAGTGCCTCGTCCTCTCATGCCATCCAGAGCGATCTCGGTGAATATCCTGGTGGCGGCGACAGGACGCCGCCTTGCGGAACCCCTTCGCTCGACGCCACGAACAGGCCACGATCAACGTGACCTGCTTTCAGGAGCCGCCAGAGCAGATCCATGAACCGATCATCCCGTATCCGCCGCCGGACGCACCGAACCAGCAGCCGGTGGTGAACCGTGTCGAAGTAGCTCGCCAGATCGCCTTCGACGACCCAGCGGCCCCTTGTTCCGGCCTCACCATCCTGCAACTGGAGCTTTACGGTCCGGACAGCGTGATGCACGCTGCGTTCGGGTCTGAAGCCGTAGGAGAGGCGATGGAAGTCGCTTTCCCAAATCGGCTCCATGGCCATCAGCATCGCACGCTGGACGATGCGGTCTCTCAGGGTCGGGATACCCAGTGGTCGTTTCTTGCCGTTGGCTTTGGGGATATAGATGCGCTTGACCGGCTGCGGGCGGTAGTTCCCCGTCAGCAAGTCCGTCCGCAGGCTGGCCAGATGTTCCGCCAACTCAGCCTGCATCCGCCGCTTGTCCATTCCGTCGATGCCCGGTGTCTTGGCGCCACTCGACGCCAGGACGATCCGGGCAGCTTCGGCAAGCCATTCCCGGCCATGATCGTGCCCCTGGGCGTGGTGTCTGAGGGGGTGTAGGTGCTCTTCGGCGGGTCGAGGCCGCCGGTCTACTCCGCTGCGATCGACAGCGGGTCAGTGGCTGAAGGGTGGCACAGCTCGTTCAGGCTTTCCATGGTCATGTAGCGCCGGCACACCGCCCACTCATCGTGCTGCTCCAGCAGCAAAGCGCCGATCAGCCTTCGAACCGCCCCTTCCCCTGGAAAGATGCCAACGACATTGGTGCGCCGCTTGATCTCGCCGTTCAGGCGTTCCAGAGGGTTCGTGCTGTGCAGCTTGGTGCGCAGGTCCTTGGGAAAGGCCATGTAGGCCAGAACGTCGAACTCCGCCTCGTCCATCAGCGCCGCCAGCTTGGAGAACCGCGGCCGCAGACTGTCGGCAACCCGGCGCCACTGCTCGTGCGCCGCCTCGGCGGTCTCCTGGGCAAATGCGGTGCGGATGGTGGCGGCGACCATCGTCTGGTGCGCCTTGCCCACGCAGGACAACAGGTTCCGCATGCAATGCACGATCCGAACGCAATCGACAAAATCCGCTTCAGCGTCTCCGTGGCGTTTGCCTGGCCAAGTCTCGCCAAGCCGCGGCGTGCACGCTCTTGACCAATGGGTAAGGCTGTTGGAGGAACACCACAACCGAGGTGCTGTCCCATGCCGCGCCGCTGCCGGTCTGCCGGCCCATCCGTCTGGACGATTCACTCCGTCTTTGTCCAGCCTCGGGATGGACCCGACCGGTTGGCTGATGCCTATCGCCGGCTCCTCGCTGTTTCTCCCCGTATCCTTCCTGAAGAGCAGCCGGCCGGTGCCCCAGAACCCGCCTCGGCTGTCAAAGGAGAGCCACCATGCGCGCCGCCATCTACGCCCGCGTCTCTACCGAACGCCAAGAGCGCCAACAGACCATCGACAGCCAACTCGCTGCTTTGCGGGCATGGGCGGACGCCGGTGCCCACGAGTTGAGGGACTGTCACATATTCCGTGACGAAGGCTACAGCGGCGCCCGGCTTGACCGCCCGGGCCTGGATGGCTTGCGGGACGCCGTTCGCGATGGCGAGGTGGAGGTCGTCGCCATCCTCGCTCCCGATCGCTTGTCCCGGCGCTATGCCTACCAAGTGCTTGTCTTGGAGGAATTCCGACGGGCGGGCTGCGCTGTCGCCTTCCTCAACCATGCGATCTCAGACGACCCCGGTGACCAACTCCTCTTGCAGATCCAAGGAGCGGTTGCGGAGTATGAGCGGGCCTTGCTGAGCGAGCGATTTCGGCGGGGCAAGCTCCAAAAGGCGCGTGCCGGCCAGTTCATCGGCGTCCATGCGCCGTATGGCTACCGCTATCTGCCCCGGCAGGAGAAGTCGGCGGGGCGGCTCATCGTCGATGAAACCGAAGTTGAGACGGTTCGCCAGCTCTACGCCTGGTTGACCGAGGAACGCATGACGCTGCGCCAAATCCTCAAGCGCCTAAACTTCGGACCGTGGTTCCCACGATGCGGACGGCGGCCATGGTCGCCGTCGACCGTCCATCACATCTTGTCGGACCCTGTTTACATCGGCACTGCCTACTCGAACCGCTACGAATACGTTCCGGCCAAGAAGCCCCGCTCACGCAAGCCCAGCTACCGGGGCGTGGGTTGCCGGCGCTTGCGCCCCAAGGAAGATTGGATAGCAATTGCGGTGCCGATCATCATCGAGCAGGAAACCGGGGAGCGGGCTCAAGCCCAGCTTGCCCGGAACGCGGCCCTGTCGTTTCGCAACAACACGAAGTACGACTACCTTCTGCGTTGTCTGCTGACCTGCAGCGCCTGCGGCTTAGCCATGTACGGCATCACCCGGCACTTGGCGGGAAACATCGAGCGTCATTACTACTACTGCGCCGGAAAGGATTGCGTGATGACCGCCCGCGCTCAGCGTTGCCCGCGTGCTGGCGTCAAAGGCGCCGATCTCGATGGAGCGGTGTGGGATCACGTGCGAACGCTGCTGGGAAACCCGGAACGCCTTGCCGCCCAATTCCAGCAGTTTGTCGGCGACGCCGACCGGAGCGCCGCCCAGGAAGCCAAGGACGAGGCCCGTATCCTGACGCGCCAGAACGGGCTGAACCAAGCCGATCGGCGCCTGCTCGACGCCTACCAAGCCGAAGTGATCAGTCTGGAGGAACTCACCGAGCGTCGGCAGCAGTTGGCCGATCAACGCAGGGCCCTTGATCATCAACTTGAGCAGCAGCGCGATCTACGCCGCCAACGCACCAAGGCGCAGGAAATCTTCACCGACCTGACGGCGTTCTGCGAACGCATCCACGGGCGCTTGGAAACCGCATCTTTCGCCGACAAGCAGGCAATCGTACAGCTCGTGATCGAGCGCATCATCGTCCACGACGATCATTTGGAGATCCGCCATGTCATTCCGCTACACAACCCGCCACCCGGACGGGGACCCATCCCCGCCGCCGGGCCGAATGGGCGATTGTGTTCGGATCGTGTGAACGCGGCACCGCTGGAGTGTCGCCCCCAGCACCTTGGAAGCGGCGGCCTTCAGCCCGAGATGCGCGTCGGCGATCACCAGTTTCACCCCGCGCAGACCCCGGCGGGTGAGCGAGCGCAGGAACTCGGTCCAGAAGGTCTCGGCTTCTGACAGCCCGAGCCCCAGCCCCAGCACCTCGCGCCGGCCATCGCTGTTGACGCCGATGGCCAGTATGGCGGCCAGCGACACGATGCGGCCGTCCTGGCGCACCTTCACGTAAGTGGCATCCAGCCACACGAACGGCCAGTCACCCTCCAGCGGCCGGCTCAGGAACGCCTGCACGCGCTCGTCGATGTCCTGGCACAGGCGGCTGACCTGGCTTTTCGAGATGCCGGTCATGCCCATCGCCTTGACCAGGTCATCGACGTTGCGCGTCGAGATGCCCTGCACATAAGCCTCCTGGATCACCGCGATCAACGCCTTCTCTGCTGTGCGCCGTGGTTCCAGGAAGGCCGGAAAGTAGGAACCGCGCCGCAGCTTGGGGATGCGCAGGTCGATGGCCCCGGCGCGCGTCTCCCAGGTTCGCTCCCGATAGCCGTTGCGTTTGGTCTGCCGTTCGTCACTGCGCTCGCCATAGCCGGCGCCGGTCAACGCCTCGACCTCCAGTTCCATCAGCCGCTGAGCGGCAATGCTGATCATCTCGCGCAGAAAGTCCGTATCGGCACTCTTCCCAATCAGCTCCTGAAGAGCGATCCTATCCTCGGTCATCGTGGCCTCCGTCACAGTTGATGGTCGTCAAGCAACCTCAACTTAGCCGAAGAACACGGTGACCGCCCGCTTCCGAACGGCCGGCCCGCCTGCGCCAGCTATGGGGGAGCGCTCCGGCGGGCCAGCCTCACGCCTCAGACACCACGCAGTGGGACGCGATCGCGTCGATCGCGTCGCGTCGATGAAGGCGATCATTTCTTGAACGGGCGGTCGAGCTCCGCCTGGGCGAAATACGCCGACGCCTTGCGTAGGATCTCGTTCGCTTGGCGCAACTCTCGGACCTCGCGTTCCAGCGCCTTGATCCGCTCCTGTTCCTCCGTCGTCGGCCCGGGCCGCTTGCCTTGGTCACGCTCGGCCTGCCGGACCCAGTTCCGCAGTGTCTCGGGATTGCAGCCGATCTTCGCCGCGATCGAGCTGATCGCCGCCCACTGCGAGGCATGCTCGCCATCGTGCTCGAACACCATCCGAACCGCGCGCTCGCGCACTTCAGGGGCGTATTTGGGTGATGCAGGTTTCGTCATGATGACCCCACTCTCTCAGAAGATGGGGCCTCCAGGAAACCCGATGCGGTTCACTGATGTACCTGCGTCCCCTGGTGCATGGCCGTGCCCTCCTGGGCGGCCACGCCGGTCGTCGTCGGTTGACCCGTGGTCTGCTGTGTCGGCGCGCAGGCGGAGGTCAGGGCCGCGGTCAGCACGGCAATCGGTTCGGAGCCCGTCGTGAGGTCTCCCCCGAGTTGCGATGGAGGGAGCGCTGCTTTACTCTGGGTTCAATCACCTTGAGAGAAGGAGCCCTCCTTGTCCGACCCGATGCGCGCGTTGATCCAACGCTGGCGTGAGGATGCCGGCGCGACGTACCGGACTTGGTTCCTGTGGGACGAGCGGGTGAAGAACTTCCGGTCGATCCGCCGCGGCATCCAACAGGTCGTGACCGACATCGAGACCAG
Organism: Azospirillum sp. B21; assembly: GCF_008364825.1. Lineage (GTDB taxonomy): Bacteria > Pseudomonadota > Alphaproteobacteria > Azospirillales > Azospirillaceae > Azospirillum. Next base: position 73,413 of record NZ_VTTO01000012.1, on the reverse strand, counting down.
CACCTTCGGCAACGCCTATCGCGGCTCGTCGCTAGAGACGGTGGTGCACTCGATCGCCGAGCAGCGCCAGATCTTCAAGGGAGCCGACCACGCTTTCCTGTGGAAGCCTAAGCTGCGCATCCCGGACATCTATGAGAACCCGGACAACCAGCGCGCCTTCGGGCGGCTGCTCGACGCCTGCGTCTGCTGCAACGCCGAACCGCAGATCCTCGCCGCCATCCGGCAGATCGACGCCAGGCAGATCAAGGGACTTGGGCCGGCGGTGGCGAACCTGCTGTACTTTCTGCACCCGACCCTGGTGCCGCCGTTCAACACGGCCATCGTCAACGGCTACAACGCTCTGACCGGCGCAAAGGTGAAGCTCGGCCGGTGGGATGAGTTCCTGGCGATGCGCCAGGGCATCCTGGCGCTGAACGCCGAATACCGCGACCTTTTGTCCAACGATCTTGGGGCCATCGGCGGACTGCTGTTCGACGTCGGCTCCGGACGCTACGCAGCGCCGCCGCGCACCAACGATGCCGCCGCCCGCTCCGCGTGGGAAGCCGACCTCGCCAAGCTGCGTGAGGAGAGCGTCAAGGCTTCCAAGGCCGCGGCCGCCGAGCGCGAGGGTGACCGCACGCACACCGAAATCCAGGGCTGGCTGCGTGATCTGGGCAAGGCGCTGGGGTACGATGTGTGGATCGCCGCCAATGACCGCAGCCGGGCCTACGACGGCGGCAAGCTCGGTGAGGGCTGCCTTGAGCGGCTGCCGGAGGCGATCGAGAAAGCGCCTGGCGCCGACGCCATCCGGCTCATCGACGTTCTTTGGCTCGACCGGGGCAAGGCCCATGTTGCCGCCGCCTTCGAAGTCGAACACTCGACCTCGATCTACTCGGGCGTCGTCCGCATGCTCGATCTGGCACTCGGCACCGAGGCACATGCACTGGAAGGAATGTTCCTGGTGGCGCCGAACGGCCGCGAGGACGAGGTCCGTGCCCAATTGACCCGACCGGCCTTCAGCCGCGTCGCCGACCTCCAGGTGCGCTACCTGCCATACGGCGAACTCGAGAGCCACCGGGAGTCCATCGCCCGCTTCGGCTCCGGCATGAAGGCCATCAACGCCATCGCCCGCACTCTGGTCTGAACCGATTGCGGTTCTGCCATCAGTGGCGAACCTCACCCCTCGCCATGGCGAGGTGGTGCATCTGGTGATGGCCGCCCTGGGCCATGATGCCGATGAACCCAAGCCTCCGGATATGCGCCGTCTGCTTGGGGTCCAGGGCGGTGACGGTCAGCGCGATGCCGGTCGCCACCGGCTCGGCCTTGACTGTCCAGCCGCTCACACCATCGATCTCGTGAGCATGCGCCGGTACCATCCGGCGGATCGCCTCCAGGGTCCGCCCGTCACCGGTGACGGTATAGCTGGCTCCGCCGTCCACCAGCGTCGCAACAGCTTTCGCATTGAGCGTGACTTCATTCATGTCGACGAGGTGATGGCGTAGCGCCTCGATATCCACCCGGGCCCAATCCGAGGCCGGGTCCTCTTCAAGGATGCGTGGACTTGCCCGGAGAAAGTGGAGAGCCAGTGTGTTGATCCTACGCAGCGATCTCAAAGACACAGGGGCTTTGGAAGCCGAGTGAGGAGTGTCGCCGGATTGGATTATAGAAGCCGTCGATGTAGCGGCCAATGGCGATTTCAGCCTGCCGCCGCGAAGTAAAGATCGTGCGCCATACCAGTTCTGACTTCAAGGTTTTGAAGACAGTCTCCACCATCGCGTTATCGTAGCAGTTCCCGCGCCCGCTCATCGAAACCAACATTCCGTTCTCCTGCAACACCTTCTGGTAATCATCAGAACAATATTGGCTTCCACGATCTGAATGATGGATCAGACCGGGAGGTGGCTGCCGAACGGTGATAGCCCGCTTCAACGCCGTGATCGCCAACTCCTTGGTGATCCGGTCACTGGTGGCCCATCCCACGATCCGGCGGGAGTGCAGATCCAGTACGATGGCCAGATAAAGCCAGCCTTCAGCGGTCCAGACGTAGGAAATGTCGGTTCCCCATTTTCGGTTCGGCGCCGGAGCGGAGAAGTCCTGATCGAGCAGGTTTGGCGCCACCAAGCCGCCATGCTGGCTGTCTGTGGTTCGCTTGTACCGGCGCTTTTGATAGGCCTTCAGGTGGTTGTCACGCATCAGGCGGGCGACGCGATGGCGACCGACCGTCACGCCGTCCGCCTTCAACTCGGCATGCATCCGTGGGCTGCCATACGTTTCGCGCGATGCTGTGAACCGGCTGCGGATATGGGCCAACAGCACCAGGTCGGTTCGTTGCCGAACACTGGCCTTGCGCGTCTTCCACGCATAGTAACCGCTGACGCTCACACCCAAGAGCTGGCAAAGCCGGGAGACCGGAGCACCCGCTTTCTCTGCATCGATGAGCTGAAATCTCATCGACTTGTCTCCTTCGCAAAGAAAGCGGCTGCCTTTTTTAACAAGTCACGCTCCTGGCGTAAAATCTCGTTCTCACGACGCAGACGGACCAATTCCTTTTGCACATCGTCATGCGGACCGGACAGAAGTTCCGCTTCCTGATACCGCGATCTCCATCGCGTCAGTGTCGATTTGCCGATCCCCAAATCAGCCGCCACTTCCCCGACCGTCCGGCCGCTCGTTGCGATAAGCCGAACAGCTTCCCGCTTGAAGTCTTCCGTCAGCTTACGCCGATGCCCGTCACCCATGCCAAACCTCCTGGTCCCTCAGACCATAGATGGAGGCTCTCCACTTTCTCCGGGCAAGTCCAGCGGACGATCTCCTGAATGGTGCCGAAGGCTTCGTGTCCGCCCATAGTCGGGACTGCGCTGGGTGGAGACACAGGTGCGTCAGCATGCCGGGCGGCATGGTCCATCGGCATGGCGGTCTGAGCCGCGGCGCTCCCAAGCCCGACAGCGGTGACGAGGGCGAGGGTGATGGCGAAGGTCATTGCGGTGCGGATCGGCATGGGATCCTCCTGGTGGATGAACTCCCTGGTTGGTAGCCGGGCACCCAGCACCCCGATATGATTGCAGTCATATGGCGGTGGTTTCGCGGCAAGGCGGCTTTGAGAATGCAGGGAGCAAACGTATGGGTCGGGCTCATCGAACCACAGCGGCTCCATCGTCGTCGCCTTAAGCTTGGCGACGCGTTATTCTGGCAAGGGGATGCGACCGTGGCGGTCTTCCATGTCGACCGAGGCCGGGTGCGCCTCGTGCGGCATCTCGAGGGCGGTTCATCGGTGACGCTGCACGTTGCCCGCGCCGACGAGACCTTTGCCGAGGCCACCCTATGGGCGGAGGCCTACCACTGTGACTGTGTCACCGAGGTACCATCCGAGGTCACGGTGATCCCCAAGCCGGACCTGCTCGTCGCCCTGGAGGGCAACCCCCAAGCCGCGCTTGCCCTGGCGCGTGGGCTTGCTGCTCAGGTCCGCGACCTGCGCAGCCGGCTGGAATTGCGGAATATCCGGTCGGCGTCGGAGCGGGTTATGGCGTGGCTTCGGCTCCAAATGTCGGGCGCTCGGCCCATGGTGCGGCTCGACCGGCCATGGACGGAGATCGCCGCCGATACCGGACTGACGCACGAGGCCATCAACCGGGCCTTGGCCGTCTTGGAGCGTACGGGGCGGCTTGTCCGGGAGAGTGGGGTGGTGACGCTCTCCGCCGGTCCGGGACCGGCTGGGGAGGTTGCCCCGAAGAAACGATAACGAATCATGTCTCCACCACCTACTTCCCGGCTGGAGGCGTCCGCCTTCACCCGGGTTTCGAAACGCGTGGTCCAGTGTGGTTAGGGTGATGTCCTGCAACTATGACAATACATCCAGCTAAGCGGATGGCCTAACGAGCAACACGATTGTCCCCCTGCCATTTAAAACAGGGAAGGGCCAGAATTGCGGTAAGCGCCAGAGCCGGGCTAGCTCTGGCGCTTTCTTTCAGGCTTCAAAGGAGCCAATCAACACGATACCGAAAACAGACAAGCTATTCTCTTCATACGTTATCTGATCATCGGGCATTTGCGGAGAGCCCAAGTTTACCACGCGCGAAATTCAAGTACTGTTGAGCTTTGGCAGATTGCCCCTGGCTGAAAAGCGATTCAGCAACCCTAATATGTTGTTCCGCCACAATTCGCTCGCTACGGCCGATCCAAGCCGGAGTATTAACCCGCAATGCAGCCTTCGCCTCAGAAAGTTGAGTTGAAAACGAGTCATCGGCGGTATTTTGTACCGATGCTGCGATGCCGACATTCGTTCCGAGAACGAGTGTCGCAAGAATGGTGGCCGCTGCCATCTTTCGGAACATCATGGTCGATTCCACTTCGCGTCTGGTTCTTGCATTTGTTTGTGGCACAGCAGAACCGCTATTGGTCCTGCGCACTACGTTCATATTTAATACGCTTTGATTTCTACAGTAGGACGGAAATGTAACAATTTATTACGGTTACAGACTACGATTAGAGGATCGCGAATCTGTAATAACACAAACAGTTGGGCACACCCTGCTTTTATCTGGGCTTCGTCTTGATTCTTAACGATCAATAAAAATTACTTATGCAGGCCTTTCTCAGCATGCCAAAGGAGTTAAATATCCTGAAAAGGCAGCGCGATCGCCCCTTCCGCCTCGGGGCGGATGGGGCAATGATGACACAAGCCCTGCCGGTTCTCGCACCATTGGATCTTCAGCCGAAGCCGGACTAAGCCGCCTAGCGTCAGCACCGTACGACGGTTGTCGTAGCGCATCGGAATCGAGGCCAGCGGTGGATATGAGCGGCCGGTTCGGGATGCCTAACAGACTGTCGCCCTGTCGGTACACGTGTTCGATCCGGCTCGCGTACGCTATTTCGCCAGGGCCAAAGGTCAGCGAGCCAAGAACGACACGATCGACGCCGCGTTGATTGCTGAGTTCACCGCCTCCCAGGTGGCTCCTGCCACCACGCCACGCGACCCGGCCCGTGAGGAACTGGCGGACTTGGTCAAGGCCCGACGCCTGTTGGTCGACAAGCGCGTCGATCTGCGTCACGCTTCGGCCGGCGCGCCGGCGATCGCGCAGGCAGTGTTGGAAGAGGCCGTCGAGGGGCTGACGGCGGCGATTGCGACGCTGGAAGCCGAGATCCACAGCCGGGTCGAGGCCCAGCCGGAACTGGCTGACCGAGTGGCTGCGCTCCAGACCGCGCCCGGCGTCGCGCCGGTCGTGGCCACCACACCCGCGATCCGGCTGCCGGAGTTGGGAAAAACAACCGGAGAACGCATGTCCGCCTTGGTCGGTGTTGCTCCCTTCGATTATGACAGCGGCAAATCGCGCGGCCAGCGTCACATCGCCGGCGGACGTGCCGCCGTTCGGCACGCCCTCTACATTGCGGCCGAAGTCGTCGCTACCCAAAGTAAGAGCGTAATCGTCTACGCCCACTTACAGTTGAAATGACGTGGCAAGCCGTCGAGGGCAGGCGCTGACTGCCTGCATGCGCAAACTGATCGTGCACCTCAACATCATGCTTGCCAAAGGTCAGACTTGGGAGGCCCACCCCACCTGACGACGCCGACCGAATGCCAAGCACACCGAACCGCGGGCGCGAACCGGTCAAGGCCGAAACCGCCCAAAGGGCGGGCGCGCCTCGGCGCGCGCCTTGACAGGGAGCACACACGGTTCATTGCCTCCGTCAAAGAAGACGGTTGCTACAGCCCCGATCTCAATCCCATCGAGATGGCTTTCGCCAAGCTCAAGGCTCATCTCCGCCGCATCGGCGCCCGCACTATTGATGAGCTGTGGAGGGCTGTCGGCTCCATCTGCAACCTCTACACACCCGAGGAATTCTGGAACAACTTTAATCATGCAGGATATGCGTCAGATTAAACGCTCGAAACTCCAATCTAAAGCCAATCGATCGCTGATACCGGCAATTGAACATTTGATTACCGATAAGCCCCAGTGAAGCCTTCTGTTCAGGTTTTGGGCACAGAGACAAAAAATACTTTGAAGGATTGATTGGCCTTTTAGACGCTGCACTGCTCAAGGTCAGCACTCGATCCATGGCAACAACACGGTCACGCGCAATCCACCCTCTGCGCGATTGCTGAGTACAATATCTCCCCCATGTGAACGGATCGCTGAACGCGCAATGGTCAATCCCAGGCCATATCCTCCTGTTTCACGGCTGCGCGAACGCTCAACACGATAGAACGGCTGAAATACTCTATCCAGCTCAGCTTCTGGGATGCCCGGGCCATGGTCGATGATCTCCACCAGGACATTCCTGGCGGTCACGCTCGCGCAAACCTGAGCTCCATTGCCGTACTTGATGGCATTGTCGATAAGGTTCATGAATGCACGCCTGAGCGTTACCGGTCTGCAATTCACCGTGAGATGACTTACGCCGACATAGTGTGCATCACCGCCTGCATCATTCAGGGCGTCGCATATCGTTGCTAGGGTAACTGCCAGGTCAGCGAGCGCGGTGTCTTCCTGCTTGTTATCGTCACGCAGGAACGACAAAACCGCATTTATCATCTCTTCCATGTCCGCGATGTCTGATAGCATCTTTTCATGCTGATCATCGTCTTCGATGTATTCGGCTCGAAGGCGCAATACCGTCAACGGAGTACGAAGATCGTGGGAAAGAGCAACGAACATTTGTGTTCGATCAGACAACAGGCGTTCGATACGTCGCTGCATTTCATTGAATGCGCGTGCAGCCTGACGTACCTCGCTTGGTCCGACTTCCGGTAGAGGTGGCGCAGCAACATCGACACCAAGGCGCTCAGCCGCTCGGGCCATCGTTTGTAGCGGAGATGTCGAATACCGGATCAGAATGATTGATAGGATGAGAATGGCAAAGGCCATCAAGCCCGTGGAGAGGAGCAGACCGTGCGGTGTGGCAGGCGTCGGCTCAACCAGCACACATTTCAGATTCAGCCAGTCGCCGTCAGGCAATTGAGCTGAAACGAGCACGAAATGAATGGCTTGGTTTGCGTGCTTGGCACCTTCGGCCTCTTCGGCAGATACCAGCCTCAAGGGCAGCTCGGGGTGATCGGGGATCGCTCGGCGCAGTGCGTCGCGTAAGGACGCGAGGTGCTCGTCGACGAGGTTCTCCTCAGAAACAAGAGGCACCCTGCTCCAGTGCACGTCGAGCCAAGCTCCGGACAGGAGTTGCGCCGCCCGCTCGCGTTCCTCCGGGGTTGCCTTCTGGACTGCCGAACGTGCCGCGACAATTCTCTCGACCATTTCGTGTTCGACGGAACTGTCGAACTGATCGATGAGATCCATACGGTAGGCGCCCAGACTGGCAAAGTGTGAGAGCATCAGTCCAACCAGCATGACCGCTATGGTTCGTGCCGCGGTGCTATCGGGAAGCAGGCGCAGGTTCATCAATGGCGTTCCACCGGAATCACAAACACATAGCCGGCACCGCGCACGGTTTTGATCATGCTGTGTTCCGGGTCATTATCGATTTTCCGCCGCAATCTGCTGACCTGGACGTCGATTGTGCGATCGAATGCCAATGCTGTGCGGTTGCGGGTGATGTCGAGGAGATGATCACGGCTCAGAACGCGTTGGGGGCTTTCGACAAACGCCGCCAGCAAGTCATACTCGCCACCGGTCAGTTCAACCAGCGCCCCGTCAGGTGAATGCAATTCACGGCGCACGAGATCAATAGTCCAACCGGCGAAACGCAAGATGCGGCCACCGCTGTGCGAGGCGTCGAATGTCTCCCCAGAAGCGTTTGTCCGACGCAAGACTGCCCGAATGCGAGCGAGCAGTTCACGTGGATTGAACGGCTTGGTGACATAGTCGTCCGCACCAATTTCCAACCCGACGATCCGGTCCGTTTCTTCAGCCATTGCGGTCAACATGATGATCGGAATTGCCGAAGTCGAACGCAGTTCACGGCACAGCTTCAGTCCGTCATCTCCTGGCAGCATCAGGTCGAGCACGAGCAAATCGACTGAGGAGCCGCAGATACACTCGCGCAACTCATAACCATCGCGGGCGGTGGTGACCTTGTACCCCTGCTTGCGAAGAAAGCGGCCCAGCAGGTCGCGGATCTCCTGATTGTCGTCAACAATCAACACATGTTGCATGCTCGTGAGACCTGGCTTGACCCTGATGCCCGAGGAGGAGGACGCATCCGGCCGAGAGCCGGAAATCGGTGGGTCGATGTTTCATTCTGTACCAAGACATCGGGTGTGCTGAGGGCATGAGGTGGTGGGCCGTCACCTGATCACCCTCATTCTGACGATGTTGAGGCCGCCGTGAAGAGGGGGCCGATCACCTCAGCGATCGACCCCTTCCGGATTAGAACCAAAAGCGGACGCCAGCCAGCAAAGCCAAGTCACTTGGATCTTCCCCGTGTCGACGAGCGATATTGGCAGTTTCGCCGAGCTTGCGCTCCCAGCTGACCCCCACGTATGGAGCGAACTCCTTGACGACCTCATAGCGAAGCCGCAGGCCAAGCTCAATGTTGCTGATGCCTCGGCCGAGGTCCAACTCGCGCACGCGTTGTGCGGAGAGGTTGATCTCGGCCAGTGGCTGCAGGATCAGCTTTTGCGTGATAAGGATATCGTACTCGGCCTCGATCCGGCCGCTCAGATTACCCTCGTCGCTAAGAAATGCCTGAGCAGTCACGTCGAAGTAGTAAGGTGCAATTCCCTTGACGCCAGCCACAGCATAGGTGGTCTGTGGTTGCGGGCGGACGTCATAGCGAATGCCGGCTTGAACATCCCAGAACTCGGAAACCATACGGCTATAGAGAAACTGGAACTCTGCCTTCTCGACACCGCCTTCGACGGGCTTGCTTCCCCGGGCGTTCACCCAGAATTTATGTGTGTCACCGCCGATCCAGCCGCGTAATTCCCAGTCGACAGAGTTCTCACCATCCCTCCAGCGATGTTCGAGCTGGTCGACAAGCAGCGTCGCCAGGACAGGAGGTTCCTCGTGGAACTGCTGAGCCTCATGCTCCTCACCCGCGCGGGCAGGGCCGGAGAGGCTTGCCAATGTGAGCATGCCGGCGAGGAGCACGGCCTTATGCTGGCCAGCTTTTATCAGTCGCATCTGGTGCTCCGGATCAAAGGCTTGCTGAACGGCGCTCGACGATGAACCGCGTCATCATGCCGGAGGCCATGTGGTAGAGCAGGTGGCAGTGGAAGGGCCATTCACCCGGTTCGTCAGCTGTCAGTTGGACACTGACCGTCTTGCCTGGCGGCACCAGGACGACGTGCTTTCTGGGCAGCCGGCCCGCCTGTCCGTTCTCGAGCTCCATGAACATCCCGTGCAAATGCATGGGGTGCGCCATCATGGTCTCGTTCACGAAGCGGATGCGCACACGGTCCCCATAAGCGACCCGGATCGGCTCTCCTTCGTCGAACTTGTTTCCATTCAGGGTCCAGATGTAGCGTGACATCATCCCACTGAGGCGAACCTCGATCTCGTGGGTCGGCTCGCGGACATCCTTCGCTTTTGTCAGCGATTTCAGGTCGGCATAGGAAAGGGCTTTTGCGCCCGGCGGAGTGCCTGCGTCGGCCCACCCCATCGCCTGGTCGTTGCTTGACGCAGCAGCCTTGGCCATGCCCTCCATAGAGCCGTTGTTCATGCCTGGCATGTTGCTGTGATCCATGCCGGGCATCGCGCCGGCTCCCATGCCAGCCATCTTGCTGTGGTCCATACCCGGCATGTTGCTGTGATCCATGCCGGGCATCGCGCCGGCTCCCATGCCGGCCATCTTGCTGTGATCCATACCCGGCATGTTGCTATGGTCCATGCCAGGCATCGCGCCGGCTCCCATGCCGGCCATCTTGCTGTGGTCCATACCCGCCATGGCCCCATGATCCATGCCTTCATGGGACATGCCCATGTCGGCCATCGTGAGAATGGCACGTGGGCGGCGTTCGGGGATCTCGCCCTCCAACCCATCGCGGACTGCCAGCGTCGCTCGGGCATATCCGGTGCGATCGATCGGCTCGGCAAAGAAGGTGAAGGGTTTGTCGCCTTGAGGAAGCACAATGACGTCGTAGGTTTCACCGACGCCGAACCGGAATTCGTCAACCTTGACCGGTGCCACGTTCTGTCCATCGGCGGCCACCACGGTCATAGGAAGGCCAGGGATGCGGACATCAAAGATCGTCATGGCGGAACCATTGATGATCCGTAGCCGCACTCGCTCGCCCGGCTTGTAAATGGCAGTCCAGTTGTCCTTGGCGCCTTTGCCATTGACCAGGAAGTGGTAGCCGGTAACGTCTGCAAGGTCCGTAGCGTCCATCCGCATCTCGGCCCAATCCAGACGGTCCTGCACCGTGGTGCTCCAGCCATCGCGCTGAGCATCCCGGAAGAAATCAACCAGTGTCCGCTTCTTATTGTTGTAGTATCCTTCGCTGACCTTGAGATTTCGGAGAACCGAGTTGGGGGATTCGATCGTGTGATCGGAAAGCAGAACGACGTATTCGCGATCAGCACGAACCGGATCACGTTCCGCCGGTTCGATCACGATGGCGCCGTACATCCCTTCCTGCTCCTGCCCAGCGGAATGGCTGTGGTACCAGTAAGTTCCCGCCTGCCGAAGTTTGAAATGGTAGGTGTAGGTCTCACCCGGCCGGATCGGCACGAAGCCGTTGAAGCCGGGAGCGCCGTCCATGACACCCTGCAGCAACAGGCCATGCCAGTGGATCGAGGTCGGCTCATTCAGCCGGTTGGTCACACGGATCACGACCTCCTGGCCTTCGCGCAGCCGGAGGGTGGGGGCCGGGATCGAGCCGCCGATAGCAATGGCATTGCTTGTTACGCCGTCGACAGTGATACGGGTGCGCTCTACCGCGAGGTCGAGCGTCTGGTCCGCAGCTGCGAAGGAGTGACGACCTGGATACGCCGTCACGACGCCGGCCATGCCGGCCATGGCGGCGAGCTTGAGCGCGTCGCGGCGTGTGAGGAAGTTCGACGTGCGGTCCATGCGGCCGTCCTCAGCGCGTGAAAGCGATCTTGCCGACCATACCGGACTCATAATGCCCCGGCATGTTGCAGGCGAATTCCAGTGCGGTGTCCTTGGTGAACTTCCAGGTCAGTTCCTTGGTCTCTCCAGGGCCGACCAGCGCGCTGTTGGGATCGTCGTGCTTCATCTCGGCCATGCCCATCTTGGAGTGGTCCATGCCGCTCATGTTCTTGTTGATGCCCGTCGCGGTCAGCATCCCATGCTCCATCATCATGGCCATTTCCTTCTGATGGGCAGCGTGCATGTCGGCGGTACCGATGTTGAACTCGTGCAAGAACTCTCCTTTGTTCTTGAGGACAAAGCGGACCGTCTCTCCCGCCTTCACCTGGACCGATTCAGGCTTGTAGTAATTGTCGCCCAACTCGACCTGAATGGTACGCTTGGCCGCCGAGGCTTTGGCGGGCTCGCCAATTGCCGCGGTGGTGTGGCCATGTCCCGGCTCACCAGCCCCGGCGAACGCCGTGCCAATGAGCGACAGGAAGGTGGCGCCGGTCAGCAGGGCGGCGGCGGTGTTCAGGGTACGGGTGTGCAGACGCATTATAAGTTCCTTATGTTTTCGCTCGCAAAGCGGCGAAGAGAGTTGTGATCGAGGTTGCGGCCGCGGCCGGTCAAACTGGACACAAGTGAGACGGGGGAAGACAACGGGTCTGCTCGGGGAATCCCGAGTTCACGCGCGAGCGTCAGAGTGTGTGGATGTCGAAGGAGCAAGCGCTCGATCGGTTAGGCGTGCGCCGGACGACAGCAACGAAGAGGTGGTCGCCAACTCCAAGCCCGGGGCTCGGTCGCCGGCTGCGATGCGGTCCATACCGGAGCGCTTGCGCGCAAGCGACGCTGGTCCGCAGTCAGACCGGGCACCTTGGAGGGCGTAGCCGGGGAGATACGGAACGATCCCGGAGGAGGTCGTTCAGGACAGTCGATGTGCGAAGGGACGTCACTCCCATCGGGACCATCAACGGGGCCACGGGCTCTATAGCCGTGGCTCCGCAGGCCGTCAGGCAGCACCCTCGCTGAGAATGCGCCGTATCATCGGCATCGTCTCCGCCAGGTTGTCCGGACTGGTTGTGATGGTCGCCGTGAGCCATGTTGAGCGCTGCGTCATCGCAACCAGACGTCCAATCGTCGGCGGTACTGGTCCATTCAGCCTTGGGCAGTGCCTGTTTGGCGGCGGCTGGGGTGGCGATAGCCCCCCACATCAGGAGGAGACTGGCCAGCACAATCGCTATGAGGCGTGTGAGGCAGGTGTCCACGTTTCCCTTCCACCAACAGTAGAGCCCAAGGCCGATTTCTGCGATCATATGTCACATGGATTGGGGGCAGCAAGCGGACTCACGTTGCGAAGTGTTACAGCGAACCACGACCGAATGACACGCCGCGCAGCTCCATCTGGCGTGAAAAAGGCACATCGGCGGCAAAGCTGTCCAGATGTGTTGCCGAAGCAGGGGATGACGCTGTTGCCTGGCTACCGCTGTAACAGTCAGGGAGGTTCCAAGTCCTGCAATGCCAAATCGGCCAGCAAGCATGGCCGATTACTCGTGCAAACGTATTAGGTTTTTTGCGCAGCATTGCCGACTCCTGCAGTTATGTTTGTGCCTCAAGCAAGCGAAGCCCGCCTTTCTGTTATATCGTTAGCCGCATGCACTTCATCTGTATAGCAGAAGATATTTTCCTTTTGACATGAAGCCGATTGTGAAACAGGGCATCTCCTTTGTTACAAAGAGTAACAAGTCCTCCCGCCGTCGGGATCAAGTGAGACTGCGCATGTTTTGCAGGTTCACACACAGACGCAGGAGGTCGACGTGCCCGACGAGTGGACGCCTAAAGGCCATGGCAGCGCTGCTGCAAACAGTGAGCTTGCCGCGAAATACCTCCAACGCGGCGGCTTGACATTCGACTTTGCTTCCGGTGACCAAGATGTCGAGTACCGCATTGCAATCGGAGAGGACGGACCGACCACGATCAGAGGCGATGAGCATCGTGACTATTTGTGGGGCTTGGCGGGCTCCGACCGATTGCTTGGTGGCGCCGGCGACGACGTCCTGCATGCCGACCGTGGGGATGATGTCCTCTTTGGCGGTATGGGATCAGATGCCTTGGACGGCGGTCACGGAGACGATAGCTTGTATGGCGGCGCTGGAGCCGACAATCTGATCGGGGGAGACGGAAACGACCTTCTTGACGAAGGGCCAGGACACAGCATGGTCACAGGGGGGATGGGCAATGACACTCTTATTGGCGGTGCCGGCCCCGACGCTTTCACCATGGACCGAACCAGCGGTGACGATGTAATCCGCGATTTCACCGCCGGCCCCGGAATGTTCGATCATCTTGCTCTTCGTGATCTGCGATGGGACGATCTGACCATCGAGGGCGTCGATGGCGGCGTCCTTGTCCGCTGGGAAGGCGGTTCTGTTCTGCTGGAGGGCGTTCAGCGTTCTCAGCTGGCGCAGGACGACTTCATGTTCGCTGACGCGCCCGACTTGCCACCTGGTGCCAGGAGGCCGGATGGCCCTGGCGACGAGCGCATCGTGACAACTGCCTTTCCTGAAGCTGGAAAGGGGGCGTGGATCGGTGGTGAGTTCGATCGAGCCGCGGATAAAGCTCTGAAGGACGGCAGCGTGTCCTTTGATTTCCATGGCGATACCACGTACCGGCTGATCGCCGGGCGCCCGACGGACGATGATCGCGGTGGTGGCGAGACCTCAGATCATATCTTTGGCCGGAACGGCGACGATCGGTACATCGGGTATGGCGGTGATGACGACCTGAACGGAGATGCCGGAAACGACCGGCTGGATGGTGGTTCGGGCATGGACCGCCTCGACGGAGGTGTGGGGAACGATACGCTGTTCGGTGGCAACGAAATGGACGAGCTGATTGGTGGGAGCGGCAAAGACTACCTGGATGAGGGGGCAGGTCACGGTATGCTAAACGGCGGCATGGGCGACGACTATCTGGTAGGTGGCCCCGGAGCTGACGCGTTCATGGTGATGGCCGACAGCGGCAATGATGTCGTGGCCGATTTTGAGGCTGGCGGCGCCGCGCAGGGGGCTTTCGATCACATCGCATTCCAAGACATCATGCCCAACCAGGTGAGCGTGGCTGAACGAGAGGACGGTACTCTGGTTAGTTGGAGCGTCGACAACTCTCCAGGGCCTGACGGCTCGGTCCTTCTCCTCGGGGTGGCCGCAGGGGACCTCCGGCAAAGCGACTTCATGTTTGGTGAGGCACCCGGGTTCGTAAATGGCGTCAGCGATGCAGGATCCTGGTACATTTTCTCCTGAGACGCCCTGAAGCTTATCCAGGCGCTGTGCACATTGCGCGGCGCTGCCTTCCGGGGCTCGTTATGCATGCCAAGTTGTTGCTGTCATCCGTTTCCGGCGGAAGTCCAGGCAGCCAAGCCCTGCCGGGGCTTCCGTTGTAAAACATGCAGGGATGGACCACCATTCTACCGGCACTATCGGACGTCTCGGCAAATCGTCGTTCGTCAGGAAGATCTCTGCCCGAGATGGTGGTTGTGCCGATACCTGGACTAGTGACGTGTGGTTGCTCTCAACGGCGACGGAAAGCCGTCGCTGCGGTTCCTTCGGGCTGGCGCCAGCTTCAGCATCTTGTCATCCGTACGTGAAATTGCTCAAAACAATCTGTTACCATGGCCGAGCACCACCAGTCGCCCTGTCTGAACACAAGGACAACACACGTGGTTCGGGCAAAGCCGGATTGCCAGACTGCGTACCGGTCGGCCATCTGTCAGCGCCAGGGAGATTGTACCGCCACTGCTTCCGGACCGCGATTTGCTATGAATTCCACGCCTCATATCCTGATCGTCGATGATCACCAGGAAATCCGTGACCTCCTTAGTCGCTTTTTCCTCCGTCACGGGCTCCAGGCGACGGCGTGCGCCGACGGTATGGAGATGCGGCGCACGATCGGCTGTACCCGCGTCGACCTCATAATTCTCGACCTGATGCTACCTGGCGATGACGGACTTACCCTCTGCCGTGAGCTTCGTGCCCCAGGCTCGGTTCACCGTGACCTGCCAATCATCATGCTCACAGCCATGAGTGATGACGCCGATAGGATTTCCGGATTGGAAATCGGCGCCGACGATTATGTTCTCAAGCCATTCAATCCCCGCGAGCTGCTTGCGCGGATCAAGGCGGTTCTTCGACGGACATCCTCACCGGGTGTGGATGTTGTCTCCGCACCGAAGGCCATACATTTTGCTGGTTGGACCTTGAACCTGACGCGACGCGAGTTGCTGTCCCCGGAGGGCGCCATCGTCGCCCTCACCGGTGCCGAATATGACCTGCTATTGACCTTTGCAGAGCGCCCAAATCAGGTTCTTGGCCGTGACAAGCTGCTCGAACTTGCCCGAAACCGGCTTCATGCCTACGACCGCAGCGTCGACGTCCAAGTAAGTCGCCTGCGGCGCAAGCTGGGGGATGACGTCTCGGCCCATCCTCTGATTAAAACCGTCAGGGGAGCCGGCTACGTCCTCACCGTCGAGGTTCAGCGATCATGAGCGCTCTTGGGCCGATATTCCGCCGGATGTTGCCGGATACCATCACAGGCCGGGCTGTCGCCATTCTTCTGGTGGCACTCACGCTGTCGCACTTGGTGAGTATGTGGTGGTACCAGACACGGCTGTCCGACCAAGCCGACTTGGCTGACGAACGGATCGCTGCCGAACGCATCGCTGCGGTTAAGCGAACCGTGATTCTGGTTCCGCCGGACGATCGGGAGAAGACGGCCCATCTTCACTCCGGGCGGGGCCTTGACGTTCATTGGAGCGCCATTCCACTGGTACAGCAGGATCGCTCTCCTGATGAGAGGCTGGACCTGCTGACACGCCGGCTGCAGCAGTTGGTTCCCGACCTCGACGAAGAGGGGTTGCGCGTAGCTTATGGCGCGAAGAACGACGGGGCAGACCATGTGATGCAGGTCTCAGTGCAGCTCCCCGACGAAAGTTGGATCAATGCACGGGTAACGACCCTCGGGTCTGCAGCCATAGCCGACTCCCATCTGCTGGTGCCGACCGCCCTCATGGCTCTGGCGATCTTTGCTGTGTCGGTGTTCCTGGTGCGCGTCTGCACCGCCGAGTTCAAGGCACTGACCAGGGCGGCCCGGCGTCTCGGAGTGGACGTCAGCGCACCGCCGCTGCCGGTTCGAGGCCCTGAGGAGGTGCGGGAGGCCGCACAAGCGTTCAATGAAATGCAGGAGCGCATTCGTAGCCTGCTGACCGACCGAACGCAGATGCTGGCGGCTGTTTCTCACGACCTGCGCACGCCGATCACGACGATCCGCCTACGCGCCGAATTCCTTGAGGAGGGAGAGGAACGTGATCGGATTTTGGCTCAGCTGGATGAGATGGAGGAGATGGTATCGGCAACCCTTTCTTTCCTCCGCGATGACAGGGGGCGTGAAGAGGCCAAGGTGTTGCACATCGGTGCGTTGCTTGAAACGATCTGCAACGATCTGTCGGACACCGGACGTCCAGTAAGCTACGACGGCCCCGCCGATGTGACGTTCCAGGGGCGGCCGGTTGCGCTGAAGCGCGCTTTGATCAATCTGATCGACAATGCGGTAAAATATGGTGGTCAGGCCATGGTATCGCTGAGGGCGCACCAAGATCGTGTGGTTATTTGGATAGAAGACGAGGGACCAGGCATCCCTGAAGGTGAATTTGAGAGAGTCTTTGGCCCGTTCTACCGAATCGAAGCCTCGCGCAACCGTGCGACCGGAGGCTTTGGATTGGGATTGACCGTCGCTCGTTCTGTCATCAAAGCCCATGGCGGTGAAATTACTCTCATCAACCTGCCAAACTCAGGCTTACGGGCAGAGGTCTCGCTGCCCAGGGTGATCTAACCGGGACAGGCGGGGAATGTCCGGAGGAGCCCCTGCTCAACGCGACCCATCCGTGTCGCCTCCCCGGTGCGGAAAGCAAAACGCCAACCCCTTGCGAATTCGGATGAGGACGTTGATCAAGATCAACGCCGACCCTGGCCAACTCTGGTGCAATGCGTGAGGCTCATGGGGTAAATTCCTTTTACCCCGCGCAACATGGAGATCCAGATGCGGGTGGTCCGCAACTTGTTGACGGCATTGACGCTGACCCTCGCCCTGCTGATCGGTGTGGCGGGCGGTGCGGTGGCGCATGCCGTCATGGCCGACCACCATGACGCGACTCCGGTCAGCACAGACCAGGGGGCCGCAGTCAACGAATCCCAACGCCCCTGTGGCGACTGCCCTGATAGAGCGGAGCCGCGTGGCATGCCCATGGCGACACCCTGCTGCCCGGGGCTGGCACTGCCGATGCGCTCCGAGGTGTTGCACACCAGATCCGTCGACTGTGTGGTGTGGCATCCGAGCCGGGCTCACGCTCCCGCCGCTCGTCTCATTGCACCGGAGCCGCCCCCTCCCAAGTCCGTTTGACGGTTGCAATCCGCTCTGCGGCGCCGCTTGCCGGCCGGCAGCTGCTATCGTCCTCACGTGATTTGAAGGAGCCCGTCTGCCTCCAGCGCTACGCGCAGAGGGGCAAGGGCAAGGCATAGCCATGATCAATCGACGTTATCCAGGGCGGCCGCTCACCGTGGCCGCCACGGCGCTCGTCCTGCTGCTGACAGGCGCGGCGGCTTCGGCCGCCGAGCATGACAGGACAATCACCCAGCTCATCGAAACCGCTCGCCGCATGAACCCAGAAGCGGCGGCGACCGCCCTCGAGACCGATGCCGCGACAGCGCGTATCACATCGGCCGGGGCGCTGGATGACCCCAAATTCAAGGTCGAGCTTGAACTGCCACGCAGCGGGTCCGGCTACCTGCCGCGCTACCGCGCCGGGCAGGAGCTGTATCAGGTCCGCCAGATGTTCCCGTTGTGGGGCAAGCGCGACCTGAAGCGCGAAATCGCATCCGCCGACAGCCGCAAGGCAGCCGCCGCCCAGGCCGAGGTCGCCAATCAGATCGCCTACCGCGTCAAGGTTGCCTACGCCGAGTACCACGCGGCCCATCTGGCGGCCGACGAGACACGCAAGCTGCTTGGAACCGTCCGGCGCTTGTCCGACCTGGCGCGCGCCCGCTACGCTCAGGGCCCTGGCAAGCAGCAGGACATCACCGGCGCCAACGCCGAAGCCGGCGCGCTGACCGCCGAGCTCGCGCGCATGGATGCCGACCGCCATCGCGCCCAGGTGCGGATCAACGGCCTGCTGGCCCGCTCGCCCGAAACACCCTTGCCGGCGAAGCCTCTGCCCCGGCTGGTGCCGCCGCTGGAAACCCTGTCAGCCGACGCGCTGGTGGATCGCGCACGCGCCGACTTCCCGGCGGTCCGTGCCCAATTGGCCCAGATCGATTCGGCCGAAGGGACCCGCCGCCTCGCTGAGAAGAACGGCTATCCTGACGTCGAGCTGGGCCTTGGCGCGATGCGGCGCGACGGCCGCTTCGACGGCTACCAGGCGATGGTCGAGTTCAATATTCCGCTCTATGGCGATCGTCGGCAAGCCGAGCAGCGCGAGGCCGCGTCAATGGCCGGCGCGGCGCGGGCGAAGCTGGAGCAAATCCGCCTCGATGTCGCAACCGACGTGCATGAGGCATACGCCATGCTGGCAGCCCTCAGGGAACGCAAGCGCATCGTGCGGGAGATCACGCTACCGCAGGCGCGCATCGCGCTGGAGGCAGCCTCCCGCGGCTACGAGTTGTCGCGCGAGGAGTTCGCCAACCTCCTGCAGGCCGAGCAGACGCTGCGCCGCGCGCTGGTCGAATTCGTGAATGTGACATTCGAGGAGCAGGTCCGGCTCGCCGAGATCGAGCGCCTGATCGGAGGTGAATTGTGAACCGCTCCCCAGCCCTACTCGCCGTCCTGATGGCCGGCACCATTGTCGCCGGAATGCCAGCTTTCGCACAGTCCTCCGCTGGAGCCAGCCATGCCGGCCACGGCGCTCCTGCCGCGGCACAGCCCGCCGGAGCGGGCAAGGTCCTGTATTACCGCAACCCCATGGGCCTGCCCGACACCTCCCCAGTGCCGAAGAGGGACAGCATGGGGATGGAGTATGTGCCGGTCTACGAGGGGGAAGCTGCTCCGGTATCGGTAGCCGCGCCGGCGCAGAACCCGGCCGGTCCGCGCAAGATTCTGTATTACCGCAACCCGATGGGCCTTCCGGACACCTCCGCGGTTCCGAAGAAGGACCCGATGGGCATGGACTACGTGCCCGTTTATGAGGGCGAGGACAGCGCTTCGGGGACTGTTACCATCAGCTCTGACAAGGTCCAGAAGCTTGGCGTACGCACCGATGCCGCGATGCGGCGGGCGATCTCCCGCCAGGTTCGGGCGGTCGGCACCGTGCAGGTTGACGAACGCCGCCTCTTCGTCGTCGCGCCGAAGTTTGAGGCCTGGATCGAGAGACTGCTGGTCGATACCACCGGCGACACCGTCCGCAAGGGCCAGCCGCTGATGGAGGTCTACAGTCCCGAGCTGGTCCTGGCCCAGCAGGAATACCTCGTCGCCCGGCAGGGCGGTGCCCAGCTCGCCGAAGCTTCGCTCCAGCGCCTGCGCAACCTTGATGTCCCCGAGGAGGAGATCGACCGGCTGCGCAAGACCGGCAAGGCGTCACGGACTCTGACCTACCGCGCGGCCGCTGGCGGCGTGGTGCTGGAGAAGTCGGCCGTGCGCGGCATGCGCTTCATGCCTGGCGAAGCGCTCTACCGTATCGCCGACCTGACGCACGTCTGGCTGGTCGCCGACGTGTTCGAGCAGGACCTCGGTTACGTCAAGCCGGGCCAGGACGTCGACGTCACCGTCAACTCGCTGCCGGGCAAGACCTTCACTGGCAAGGTCAGCTTCGTCTACCCGACCCTGACGGCGGAGAGCCGCACCGGCAAGGTGCGTGTCGAACTGCCCAACGCAGACGGCCTGCTCAAGCCGAACCTCTACGCCACCGTGCACTTGAACGCCGACCTCGGCGCCATGGCCGGGCTGGCCGTACCGGACTCCGCACTGCTCGACACCGGCAAACGGCAAGCAGTCCTGGTCGAGATCGGCGAAGGCCGCTACGAGCCGCGCGACGTCAAGGCCGGCGCCCGTGCCGACGGTTACGTCCAGATCCTCGCCGGGCTGGAGGAGGGTGAACGCGTGGTGGTGCGCGCCAACTTCCTAATCGACTCCGAGAGCAACCTGCGTGCGGCCCTGAGCGCCTTCGGCGGCAGCGGCGGCCAGCATCAGCAGCATTAGGCTGGCGGAGGGTACCCCCATGATCGCCGCTATCATCCATTGGTCCGCGCGCAACGTCGCGCTGGTCCTGCTCAGCACACTGTTTCTGATCGCTGCCGGCCTCTATTCGGTGTCTCGCATTCCCTTGGATGCGCTGCCGGATCTCTCCGACGTTCAAGTCATCCTCTACACCGATTACCCCGGCCAAGCGCCGCAGGTGGTTGAGGACCAGGTCACCTATCCGCTCACCACCGCCATGCTCAGCGTGCCCAAGTCGAAGGTGGTGCGTGGCTTCTCGTTCTTCGGCGCCTCCTTCGTCTACGTCATCTTCGAGGACGGTACAGACATCTACTGGGCGCGCTCGCGCGTCCTGGAGTATCTGAACTTCGCCGCCAAGCGACTGCCCAACGGCGTCACCCCGACGCTGGGGCCGGACGCCACCGGCGTCGGTTGGGTCTACCAGTACGTTGTGCTCGCCAAGGACCGCACGCTGGCCGAGCTGCGCACGCTGCAGGACTGGTACCTGCGCTACCAGCTGACCAAGGCCGAGGGCGTGGCCGAGGTCGCCAGCGTCGGCGGCTTCGTCCAGCAGTACCAAGTGGTCGTCGACCCCCAGAAGCTGCAAGCCTATGGCGTGCCGTTGGCCAAGATCGCCCAGGCCATCCGGACTTCCAATCAAGACGTCGGCGGCCGCGTCGTCGAGATGGCGGAAACCGAGTACGTGGTGCGCGGGCGGGGCTACCTGCGCGGCATCAAGGACATCGAGGAGATCGTTCTCAAGGTCGACCGCGGTACGCCGATCCTGCTGCGCGACGTGGCACGGGTCGAGATTGGACCGGACGAGCGTCGCGGCCTCACCGAACTGAACGGTGAAGGCGAGGTGGTCAGCGGCGTCGCGCTCCAGCGCTACGGCCAGAACGCCCTGAGCGTCATCCAGAGCGTCAAGGACAAGCTGGCCGAGCTGAAGGCCGGCCTTCCGGAAGGCGTCAGCATCGAGAGCGTCTATGACCGCTCCGAGCTGATCCTGCGGGCGGTGGAGAACCTCAAGGGCACGCTGATCGAGGAGAGCGTCATCGTCGCGCTCGTCTGCATCGTCTTCCTGTTGCATGTCCGCAGCGCGCTGGTCGCTATCGTCACCCTGCCGGTCGGCGTGCTGATCGCCATCATGGTGATGGACGCCATGGGCATGACCTCGAACATCATGAGCCTGGGCGGCATCGCCATCGCCGTCGGCGCCATGGTCGATGCCTCCATCGTGATGATCGAGAACGCCCACAAGCGGCTGGAGCATGCGCCGCCAGACGCCAACCGGGCCAAGGTGCTGATCGACGCGGCGGTGGAGGTCGGACCGGCGCTGTTCTTCAGCCTGCTGGTGATCACCGTCTCCTTCCTGCCGGTGTTCACGCTGGAGGCGCAGGAGGGGCGGCTGTTCAAGCCGTTGGCCTTCACCAAGACCTTCGCCATGGCGGGTGCCGCGTTCCTGTCGATCACGCTGGTGCCGGTGCTGATGATGCTCTTCGTTCGCGGCCGCATCATTCCCGAGCGCAAGAACCCGGTGAACCGCGCTCTCATTTGGCTTTACCGGCCGATGATCCGGCTGGTGCTGCACGCCAAGATCCCAACCATTCTGATCGCGCTGGGGCTGTTGGGTTGGTCTGTGGTTCCGGCCTCCAAACTCGGCAGCGAGTTCATGCCGACGATCAACGAGGGTACGATCCTCTACATGCCGAGCACACTGCCCGGCCTCTCGATCACCAAGGCAGCCGAACTGCTTCAGACCCAGGACCGCATCCTCAAGAGCTTCCCCGAGGTGGAGTCGGTCTACGGCAAGGCCGGCCGTGCGGCCACCGCCACCGATCCGGCGCCCACCGAGATGTTCGAGACGGTCATCAACCTGAAGCCACAGGCCGAATGGCGACAGGGGATGACCTATGACAAGCTTGTGGCCGAAATGGACAAGGCAGTCCAGATGCCCGGCATCTCGAACGCCTGGACGATGCCGCTACGCGCCCGCATCGACATGCTCTCCACCGGCATCCGCACACCGATCGGCATCAAGGTGTTCGGCAAGGATCTGGAGGAGATGGAGCGGCTGGCCCGCGAGATCGAGGCGGTGGTCAAGCAGGTCCCCGGCACCACCAGTGCCTACGCCGAACGCATCGTCGGCGGCTTCTACCTGGAGATCGACCCGAACCGCGAGCAACTGGCCCGCTACGGCCTGACCGTCGGTGACCTGCAGGACACCATCCTGACGGCACTCGGCGGCGAGATGGTGACGACGACCGTCGAAGGCCGGGAGCGTTTCTCCGTGAACGTCCGCTACCCGCGCGAGCTGCGCAGCAACCCCGACGCCATTGCCAGCCGCATTCTGCTGCACCCGGAGGCCGGTGGGGCAATTCCGCTGGGCCAGCTTGCCTCGGTCCGGCTGACCAAGGGGCCGGCCACCGTGCGCACGGAGAACGCCTTGCTGTCCGCTTACATCTACGTTGATATCCGTGATCGCGACATCGGCGGCTACGTCGCCGACGCCCGCAAGGCGGTGGCCGAGCAGGTCCAGATGCCGGCCGGCTATTACGTCACCTGGAGCGGCCAGTTCGAGTACATGGAGCGGGCGGTGGAGAAGCTGAAGATCGTCATTCCGGTGACGATCGCCATCATCTTCCTACTGATGTACCTGAACTTCCGGCGCATCACCGAGACGCTCATCGTCATGCTGTCGCTGCCTTTCGCACTGGTCGGCGGCGTCTGGTACATGTCCCTGCTCGGCTTCAACCTGTCAGTGGCGGTGGCGGTCGGCTTCATCGCGCTTGCCGGTGTGGCTGCCGAGACCGGGGTAATCATGCTCATCTACCTCGACCATGCGCTGCAGGATATGAAGCGCCGTCGAGCAGCCGAGGGGCTGGCGATGACCAAAGCTGATCTCTACGAGGCCATCATGGAAGGTGCGGTCGAACGCGTGCGCCCGAAGATGATGACGGTCGTCGCCATTATGGCAGGCCTGCTGCCGATCATGTGGAGCCATGGCACCGGGTCGGAGGTGATGCAGCGCATCGCCGTGCCGATGATCGGCGGCATGATCTCCTCGACGGTGCTGACGCTTCTTGTGATCCCAGCCATCTACGCTCTGGTCAAGGCTCGCGAAGTGGGGCGCCCCGCAGGCGGCACGCCATTGCCAGCGGCAGAAGTCCCCAACCCCCAATCCAAAAAGGAGCTTGCCCATGTCGCGTAAGATTGCTCGTACTGCCTTGCTCGTGGCGGCCGCCTCGGTCTCTCCGGCAATCTCTTGGGCACAAATGGATCATAGCGGTCACGCCACCCAGACTGCCCAGCCGCAAGCAGCTGGCACGACCGGCAAGGTTAACGCCGTTGATCCGGCAAAGCGTGTGGTGAATCTCTCGCACGGCCCAATCGCGGCCCTGGGATGGCCGGCAATGACCATGGACTTTGCCGTCGCGCCGAGCGTTGACCTCAAGGCCTTGAGGCCGGGCGCGGAGGTCGCGTTCACCGTCGGAAAGGATGCTGCCGGCATGTACCGGATCGAGACACTTACCCCGAGGAAATAGGCTCATCCCCAAGCCCCCTCCCGTCGACACGGTTTCGGTCCGATGCTGTGCCGACGGGACGGCACGATGATGTATGAGGACGGTCATGACAATGAGACGGCGGAAGAGGAAGCCGACGACCGCGTCACCTTATGCCCGAGGAGTGGTGTTGCAACGGATGAAGGCCGCACGCTGGGGCGGGCTGCTCGCCGTCGCCCTGGTGGGCTTCCATCTGACGGCAGGCCTGCCGCTATTCGATGACGATCACGCCTCTGCCGCGGAACTCACAGTCTGGAAGTCATCCAGTTGCGATTGCTGTGGCAAATGGATCGAGCACATGCGGGCAGCAGGTTTTTCCGTACTCGTCCACGACACCGAGGACGTCCGATCGGTCAAGATCGCCCACGGGGTTCCGGAATCGCTGTGGTCCTGCCACACCGCTGTGCTCGATGGCTATGTCATTGAAGGGCACGTCCCGGCCGAGGACGTCCGACGGCTACAGGCGGGACCGTCCGGGAACAAAGGACTGGCCGTTCCAGGAATGCCCGCAAGCGCACCAGGCATGGACCAACCCGGCCAACCCTATCAGGTCGTGACCTTTGGGCCGAACGGGAGCGGCATCTATGCCAACCATTAGCAGCGAGGCTCACAGCGAGGACGTGCTTGTGACCGGCAGAATAGGCCTCGACACCGCTCCAGACCTGCGTGAACGCAGCGCAGGTCAAGCACTAACCGAAACGGGAATGGACCTTGTTTCTCTTGCCCGGCACTTCCGCTATGCATTGGCGCAACTGCCACATGCACGCGGCGGTCTCCGTCCGGCCGGCGCAACGAATGTACGTCTGCTGGCGCCCTTGCTGGACGAGGTCACCAAAGCACGACGATGCGGCATCCGCTGGCAAGTGATCGCGGTCGAACTTGCCAGGGCCGGCGTTCACAAACTGAGTGGAACTCCATTCTCCGCGGCGGATCTCCGCTCTTATGTGTGGCGCGCATCTCCTCGGAAGGAGTAAAGCCGAGGCGATGCTGGAGGTGTCGCACGCGTCACGAAGGCTCCGGTCAGCAACCGTCGGAGTGCACATGGGTGGCCTGTGGCTCTCGGGCAATTGACCGGGATCAATGCGCTTGGTACAGGATGCATTAGTATTGGCTGAGCATCGGACAGGCTGCGGTTCGCAGAGTGGCTGGAACCGCTGGATCGGTGGGTTCAGCATTGGGCGGCGCAGCCGGAACGACGAGGTGATCCGCCATGTGGCAGCGGACAAGGGTAGCAATTGGGAGGGTGGTCGTGAGCCTGCTGGTGCTGGCCACACTGCTCGCCTATGCCGCTCCGATCCAGGCGAACGCCCCATCGTTCTCCCCGGCCATGGGCACGCTAGCGCAAACGTCTGAACAGACAACTGCTGCGTTGATTTCTGTGATCGTGGAGGACGGGCACGCACTTTGTGGTGACATGGACCTCACCGGAGGCGCCTGCTGCAGCTCCGTGCAATGTGTGACGATGCATGGTGGTCTGCTCCCGGCTTCCTTCGAGCCACTTGCTCCGCTCTTAGTCGTCTCGCGCCCCATACCCTCCCTAGCGACACCTGACGGGATCGGCAGCGACCCCGCCCTTCGCCCTCCGCTCTGAAGTTCCGACATCACGAGTCCGTCCGCATCCGCTCAAAGGCCCGCTTCGGCAGAGGATGCCGACGTCTCAGCCTGACCTCTCGTTAGTGTGGCCGGACCTGCTAAGCAGCCAGCAGAAGACACTGACGGCGCGTCTCGAAGACTTGCGATCCCTTGAGACCGTTGGCAGGCCATTTTTAACCGTGTTTCTGACGAGCGGAAGGCCACGGCCAACCAACTTTTCGCCAGCCCCTTATTGAGCGAGGAGGCGATGATGCATGATCATTCCCAGCATGATTCTGAACACCAGGCGCGTCTTCCCTGGTACAGGACTTGGATCGGTCTGGCTGGTCTTGGAACCGGTGCAGCTGCAGCTTTGTACCTGTCCCTCTACCATGTCACCCACGTCCTTGACGTGCTTCCGTTCCTGATACTGCTCCTCTGCCCGCTGATGCACCTTTTCATGCATGGCGGCCACGGCAGCAGCCACAGTGGCGGGCCGGATGAGCCCGGCACGCCGAACAAGGGGGACACCCCATGACACATGATGCTTCGGCTTACGGGTTGTGGCCGCTTGTCATCCTCAACTCGGCCATCTTCATCATCTTTGCCTTCAGCTTCGGAAAGCCTCAGTCGCGCCGCGACTGGCGCTCGTTCGGTGCATTCAGTGCTTTCATCGTGGCGCTGTTCACCGAGATGTACGGCATTCCGTTGACCATCTACCTGCTTTCGGGATGGCTGCAGACCCGCTATCCGGGAGTGGATCTGATGTCGCATGATGCCGGCCATCTTTGGTCGACCATCTTCGGATTCCAGGGCAACCCGCACTTTAACGTGCTGCATATCCTCAGCAATCTGTTTATCCTGGTGGGTTTCATCCTGCTTTCGGCAGCCTGGAAGGTACTTCACGCCGCTCAGCAGCAACACGGTCTTGCATCCACTGGCCCATATGCTTACGTCCGCCACCCACAATATGTGGCCTTTATGGCGATCCTGTTCGGTTTTCTGCTGCAGTGGCCGACCATTCTGACGCTAGCCATGTTTCCGCTGCTCATCCTCATGTATGTGCGGCTGGCGCATGCTGAGGAACGGGAGGCACGAGATGCCTTCGGCGCCAGGTACGAAGCCTATGCTGCCGCCACTCCGGCATGGCTGCCCTCTCTCATCGGGCACAGACCTGCCGGTTCCAAATCGGGTGGTGTAGCCCGCAGATAGGCCGGTGATGGGCGCAAACATGCACTGACCCGCGCTTGTGCTCCGGCTGACTGATGAATACCCCACAAAGTGATGGGGTGAACGACACAGCCCTCCGTTCACCTCACCACGATGATCAACGGATGCCAGTGCGAAAGAACGCACCGTTCATCGGCTCTGGCGTCCCTAAGCGGAGCAGAAAAGCTCCGGGAATGACATGAATAGCATCTTCATGCAGGATAAAGTCCACCAGTTGAGCGACTGGATTCTTCACACGGTATTCCCCAGCCCCTATTGGTGGATACACGTTCTGATCCATGTCATCCTCGTAGTAGCGCCACTCGCTTTCCTTGGCCTGCTATTGACCTGGGTGGTGGGTATCGCCCGGCGTCGGCTGTCCGGCTGGCATCGGGAGATGCCGCTGGACGTGACCTCGCCCTTTCCGCCCAACATGTTCCTGTACATCCTCAAGTATACACGTCGGACGCAAGTGGTACTTCTTGCGGCAGCCCTGCTGTCATTACCGCTTCTCTATGCGGTGCTTGACCTCCCCAAACAAATCATCAACAAAGCACTCAGTTCTGAGGCCGAAACTGTTCTGGTTTCTGGATACGCGCTGAATCAATATGAGTTGCTTATCGTCTTGTGTGCCGTTTACCTTGCTGCTGTTCTGGCGAGCGGTGTGGTGAAATACGTTATCAATCTTCTCAAAGGACAGCTTGCCGAAGGAATGATGCGCCGCATGCGCTTCGCGGTGTTCCGCAGTTGGTCGCGTGGCAGGAGGCCATGTGACCATGCCCAGATCATCCCGTTGTTGGTACAGGAGGTCGAGCCGATCGCTGGGTTCTCCGGCGACACCTTTCTGACGCCTGTTCTGGAGGGAGGCACCTTCGCAACCATCCTGATCTTCATGGTTGTTCAGGATCCGGTGTTGGGCGCCGCCGCGCTCACGCTGGTCCCGCTACAGATCGCCCTGGTTCCGCGTCTGCAACGCCGGGTCAGCGCCTTGGCGCGTGATCGCTCACGGGAACTACGCTCTTTCGGTGCCGCGGTGGCCGAAGCCTCTCCTCATCACCAGGAGAGTCGCCCTCGTCCTGTGCTAACGGTTGCACGCTCGCTAAAACGCATCCAAGCGATCCGGCTCGAAATCTATCGGCGCAAGTTTTTCATTAAGAGTTTAAACAACTTCATCGCACATCTCACTCCATTCTTCTTTTATACCATCGGGGGATATTTGGTGATTGAAGGTAGACTGTCCCTTGGTGCCTTGGTGGCAGCGCTCGCTGCCCACAAGGACATGTCGTCTCCACTTCGCGAACTCCTTGGCTACTATCAAACCATGGACGACGTTCGCGTGCGCTATGAGGATATCAGGCGCTTCCTAGGTGACCAGAACAAAGCCGAGATGCCTCACGGGGCAGTTGCAGGTCCAAGCGCCAGAGACCCGCGGCCGCCGCTGGCCGGCGGATGTGCGATATGAGCCGCACGTTCGCCTGTGGCAGAGCATTATCCTGCTACGGCAACCGGCGCCTCTTTACACAACTCTTTCAGCATGGAGATGCGCGATGTGCGCCGACAAGAAACTCACCGTGATCACCTCGGCGCTGATGCTTGGTATGATGCTCGTCGGACCGACTCAGGCTGCCGAAACCCTAAAGCTGTCCGAGGTGTCGCACCTGCATGGCATTGCGGTGGACCGGGAGGATTCATCCCGCCTGTATCTCGCCTCGCATCATGGCGTGTGGCTGACCAACTCCGACGGCACGGCGACCCGGGTCTCGGACAATTCGCATGACTACATGGGCTTCACGCCCAATCCGGCACAGTCCGGCGCCTTCTTCGCCAGTGGTCATCCCGAGACTGGCGGGAACCTCGGCGTCCTCGTTTCGACGGACGGCGCCAAGACCTGGAAAGCGGTCTCGAAGGGCGTCAACGGGCCGGTGGACTTCCACTCGATGGACGCCAGCCCGGTCGATCCCAACGTGCTCTACGGCCACTACGGCAGCGTCCAGGTCAGCCGGGATGCTGGGAAGAGCTGGGAGGTCACCGGCAAGCCGCCTGCCGACATGTTCGACCTGGCAGCATCGGCCAAGGACGCGAATACCGTCTACGCTGCCACGCGCACCGGCTTGACGGTCAGCCGCGACGCCGGAAAAACTTGGCAGGCTGCCTATATGGTGGCGCGCCCTGCGACCATGGTCACAACGAGCAAGGACGGCACCGCCTACGCCTTCATGGTTGGCACCGGCCTGCTCAAGACAACCGAGCCAAGCTTGGCGTGGCAGCCGGTCAGCAACGGCTTCGGGGATGCGATACTGCTGCATCTCGCGGTCGATCCGATCAACCCTGAGCGGCTCTACGCCGTGACCGACAAGTCGGCCATCCTGGCCAGCCAGGATGGCGGCAAGACCTGGAAGCCGTTCCGGTTTTGATGGCCAACGCAGGGGGTGAGCACCATGCCGATGGTCCGTTTCAATGAACGGCAGCACCGCCGCGATAAGCTTCGGAACGCAGGGCAATCCATCTTGCTGGTGGGGAGCTTGGCGTTGCTCGCGGTGGCGATCGGCTGGCTGCTCGGCGGATGGTTCGGCGTCCTCTGGGCAGCCATCCTCATCGGTGCGACGGTAGTGTTCAGCCCGACTGTCTCACCGCACGCCGTTCTGGGTCTCTACGGAACTCGGCGGCTCAGTCCTCACGACCTTCCGGAGATTCACCAGGTCATCCAGGTACTGGCCCAGCGCGCCGGGCTGCCAAGCGTTCCTGAGTTGCACTACTTCGCGACTCCGGTACCGAACGCTTTCACGGTCGGCTCCTCTCGCAGCAGCGCTATCATCCTGACCGATGGGCTGCTGCGTGCGATGACCCTGCGCGAACTGGCGGGGATTCTAGCCCACGAGGTCAGCCATGTCCGCAACCATGACCTCTGGATCATGGGTTTGGCCGACATTATCAGCCGGGTCACTGGGGCTATGGCGACCATCGGCGTCGTCCTGTTGCTCCTGAGCCTGCTGCAGATGGCGGAGCAGCACAGCAGTGTCCATTGGCCGCTGATTGCGCTTCTCTGGGGAGCGCCCACCATCAACACGCTCATTCAGCTTCAGCTGTCACGCACCCGGGAGTTCGATGCCGACCTTGATGCCGCCGCCCTGACTGGCGATCCGGAGGGGTTGGCCTCCGCCCTGGCGAAGCTCCAGCGATACGGCTCCGGCTTCTGGGAACGTATCCTCTGGCCAGGACGGCGAAATTCGCATCCATCCGTGCTGCGCACCCATCCGGAACCCGAAGAGCGCATCGAGCGGCTGCTTTCGCTCCGACAGGCTAATGCAGCGCATCCCACCGTTGAAGCTCGGACGGTCGGAGTCCCTACACATTGGACGCAGCCAACCCATCGGCCTCGTTGGCGCGTGTCCGGTCTCTGGCATTGAGGTTCACCATGCGGTTTCCTAAGAGGGCAGCAATTGGCATTGGCTTGGCCTTGGGCGCGGCCATTGTGGCAGCTGGCGTTGTTCTGTTCGCCGGTCCGAAAGGGGGCGCCGATCCGACCGACCCCACACAAGTCGCCCGCGGGAAGGTGGTGTACGCCGAACAGTGCGCGTCGTGCCATGGGGCTCGGCTCGAGGGCCAGCCGAACTGGCAGAGCCGCAAGCCCGACGGCCGTCTACCGGCGCCCCCTCATGACGCTTCCGGCCATACGTGGCACCACCCGGACGCGGATCTCTTCAAGATCACCAAGCAGGGCATCACGGCGTTCGCCCCGCCTGACTACAGCAGCGACATGCCTGCGTTCGGCCGCAGCTTGAGCGATGCCGACATCTGGGCAGTTCTCGCCTTCATCAAAAGCTCCTGGACGGAGGAGATCCGTCGCCGCCATGCCGCCATGAGCGAGCGGTCGAAGAAGTGAGGAGAGAAAGACCTCAGCCTGCACATCGGCATTGACCTTCCAGTTGCTGGAAGGGGGAGCATGGGTTTCGAAGTCACCGCCACACCAGGAAGCGGGGGCGCCGCCGCGCAACACCGCGTTACCGACGCCGAGCCTGCGAAGGGAGAAGCGAACATGAACGACCTGCACCATGGCCATGGGCATCAGCCCGGACATGACCATTCTGGTCACCATCATCACGCAGGAGCCGACGACCATGGGACGGTCAAAGACCCTGTCTGCGGCATGATGGTCGACCCGGAGAGGACCGCGCACCACGCGGAGCATGACGGGCACAGCTTCCACTTTTGCTCGGCGCGCTGCCACGACAAGTTCGTCGCCGCCCCGGAGCAATACCTGAAGCCGGAAGCCAAGCCCGCGGCACCGGAGCAGGCCGGGCAAGCCTCGTCGCAGAAGGGGATCATCTACACCTGCCCGATGCACCCGGAAATCCGCCAGGAGGGGCCGGGCAACTGCCCGATCTGCGGCATGGCTCTGGAACCGGTGGGTGCCAGCCTCGAAGAGGGGCCGAACCCGGAACTCGTCGACATGACCCGGCGCTTCTGGATCGGCTTGGTGCTCAGCGTGCCGCTGCTGGTCTTGGAGATGGGCAGCCACATTCCGGCCCTTGGCCTTCATGACCTGGTGCCGCCGCGCCTCTCCATCTGGATTCAGTTCCTCCTGGCGACGCCGGTCGTGCTGTGGGCCGGCTGGCCGCTGCTGGAGCGCGGCTGGCACTCGTTCCGGCGGCGCAGCCTGAACATGTTCAGCCTGATCGCGCTCGGGGTCGGCGTTGCCTACCTCTTCAGCTTGGCCGCGACCTTTCTGCCCGATCTCTTCCCGGGTAGCTTCCGGAGCATGGACGGGGTGGTGGCCGTCTACTACGAGGCCGCCGCTGTCATCACCGTGCTGGTGCTGCTCGGCCAGGTGCTGGAACTGCGCGCCCGTGAACAGACCGGTGGCGCCATCCGGGCGCTGCTGAACCTGACGCCCAAGACGGCCCGCCGCATCAAGGAGAGCGGTGAGGATGATGAGGTTTCCCTCGACCAGGTCCGGGTCGGCGATCGGCTGCGTGTCCGTCCCGGCGACGGGGTGCCGGTCGACGGCGAGGTGCTCGAGGGGCGCAGCGCCGTGGACGAGTCGATGGTAACCGGCGAGAGCATGCCAGTGGAGAAGGAGCCCGGCGCCAAGGTGATCGGCGGCACCGTGAACCAGACGGGCGCCCTGGTGATGCGGGCCGAGAAGGTCGGCTCCGACACCATGCTGTCGCGCATCGTGACCATGGTGGCCGAAGCCCAGCGCTCTCGCGCCCCCATCCAGCGGATGGCCGATGTCGTGTCTGGCTACTTCGTCCCGGCGGTCATCCTGGTCGCGCTCCTCGCCTTCGGCGGCTGGATGGTCTGGGGGCCGGACCCCGCCTTCGCTTACGCGCTGATCGCGGCGGTCTCGGTGCTCATCATCGCGTGCCCCTGTGCCCTGGGGCTGGCGACGCCGATGTCGATCATGGTCGGGGTGGGAAAGGGGGCGACGGCCGGCGTGCTGATCAAGGACGCCGCAAGCCTGGAGCGGTTCGAAAAGGTCGACACGCTGGTGGTCGACAAGACCGGCACGCTGACCGAGGGAAAGCCGCGGGTGACCGCGGTCGTCCCGGCGGCTGGCATCGACGAGGCGGAGCTTCTTTCCCTGGCAGCCAGTCTGGAGCGGTCAAGTGAACATCCCCTGGCGGCTGCCATCGTCGCGTCCGCCAGGGAGCGGGGGTTGCCGTTGCAGGAGGTCACCGACTTCGGCTCGGTGACCGGCAAGGGTGTGGTCGGAAGGGTTGGCGGCCGGGAGGTCCTGCTCGGCAATGCTGCGATGATGCGGGACCGGGGCGTGGTCCTGCGCGACCTGGATGCACGCGCCGACGAGCTGCGGCGGGAGGGGGCGACGGCTCTGTTCGCCGCGGTGGACGGCCGCCCCGGCGGCGTGATCGCGGTGGCCGATCCGATCAAGGCGAGCACGCCGCATGCACTGGAGACGCTGCGCGCCGATGGGGTGCGCATCGTCATGCTGACCGGCGACAACCGGACCACCGCGGAGGCGGTGGCACGCCGTCTGGGCATCGACGAGGTCGAGGCCGAGGTCCTGCCCGACCAGAAGCATCAGGTCGTGCGGAAGCTGAAGGCGGAGGGCCGCGTGGTCGCCATGGCCGGCGACGGCGTCAACGATGCTCCCGCACTCGCCGAAGCGGACGTCGGGGTCGCCATGGGCACCGGAACGGAGGTGGCGATCCAGAGCGCCGGCGTGACGCTGGTGAAGGGCGACCTCGCCGGCATCGCCCGGGCCCGGGTGCTGAGCCGCGCCACCATGGGCAACATCCGGCAGAACCTGTTCCTCGCCTTCGTCTACAATGCGCTCGGGGTGCCGGTGGCGGCCGGCGTCTTCTATCCCTTGTTCGGCTGGACGCTGAGTCCGATCATCGCGGCCGCCGCCATGGCGCTGAGTTCAGTGTCGGTCATCGGCAATGCGTTGCGCTTGCGGATGACGAGCCTTTAGGTATGGGTCTACCACCGATGATTGGCCTTACCCGCGGACCGGTTCAGATCCGCACTCACATGGCGGCCGCCGATCTCAGGCGGGCCTGCGCCGGGCAAGGCTCTCCATCTCCTTGGCCCATCCACTGTAGTTGCGGTGGTAGTCGCGCAGGGCCGCATCGCCCTTCGTCCGCTCCGCCATCGCCTGGAACAAGGGGGCCTGGGCTGCGGCGATTTCCGCGGCATCCGGCCGGCGGGTGGCGGTGAGGAAGGAGGACAGGCTGGTGACCAGATTGCCGCCGGTCGGCTTGGCCGCCAGCTTCGCCAGCTCGTCGACGATCCACGGCATGTATTTCAGCACATAGTCGGCATAGCGCTGGATCACCGGCGCCTGGTCGAGCAGGTCGTCCCGCTCGCGGTCGAAATCCGCACGTTCGAGGATCGCGTGATTGCTGTAGACGACCGGCGCCGCCGCAGAGATGTCGCATTGCCAGCCCTTGCGCGGGATCAGCAGGTCGGCTTGGTCCTTCTCCTCGCGGTAGGGGTAGAAGGGCATGGTGCGGCAGCGCGACGGCTTGTCGTCATGGATGCCGCACAGCCCGTCCTCGCGCAGTTCCGGACAGGGGTAGGAGGTCGGCAGATAAGCGGTCGGCACGATCAGCACCGCCACCGTCTTGCGGTTGGGCAGACGCACCGTCGCGCCCAGCCTGGTCGCCAGCTCGTAGGAGCGGGCGTTCGCCCGCACCGGTGTCCACACCATCGCCAGCGGAAAGCGGCCGGCATGGGCGACGGCGTCCTTCAGCGTCAGCGGCAGCCAGCCATGACAGCACTTGCCGCAGGCGGTGCAGGAGAAACGCGGTTCCATGGCGCCGTCCCTCCGCTCACTTGCCGCAGCAAGCTTTGTATTTCTTGCCCGACCCGCAGGGGCAGGGCTCGTTGCGTCCGACCTTGACCACGCGGCGCGGCTCCCCCTTAGGGTTCACCTCGCCGCTGACATAGAGCCAGTGCCCATCCTCCCGGCGGAAGCTCGCCCGCTCGTGGTGGCGCATATCGTTGCCGTCCCGGCGGAAATGGATCAGGAACTCGACCGTTCCGACATCACCCTCCTCGCTGGCGCGCAGGATGTCGAGCCGCTGCCATTCCGACTCGTCCGCCACCCGTTCGGCTTCGCCACGGTTGAAGTCCTCGCGGATTTCCGGCGCATGGGTGCGCTCGACATGGTCCAGCTCGTGGCGGACGAAGGCGGTGTAGCGCGACCGCATCAGGGCTTCAGCGGTCGGCGCCGGCTCTCCGGCCAGGATGGGACCACAGCACTCTTCGAAGGAGCGGCCGGAACCGCAGGGACAAGACGACATGATTGGTCCTCGGTTGCACGCAATAAGGGACTTAGACAGCGACCACCAGCGCCACGTAACGGGCAGCCTTGCCGATGGTCACCAACAGCAGGAATATCCAGAAATTCTCCCGCAGGATGCCGGCGACCAGGGTCAGCGGATCACCGATGAAGGGAGCCCAGGCCAGCAGCAGCGACCACACCCCCCATTTCTGGTACCAGGCGGTGGCGCGGTCGATCAGCGACGCCTTGACCGGAAACCAGCGCCGGCCGCTGAAGTGGATCAGGTAGCGGCCGAGCAGCCAGTTCACCACCGATCCCAGCACATTGCCGACGGTGGCGACGAGCACCAGCGTCAGCGTCGAATGGGTCTCGGCCATGTGCATGCCGGCCAGCACCACCTCCGACTGGGCCGGCAGGATCGTTGCGGCCAGCAGCGCGGCACTGAACAGGCCGGCCAAACCGGCGAGATCGTCCATGTGGCCTCCGAGGGCATGTCGGCAAAAGGCGGGGCCGGCGCCTGACGGCACAGGCCCCGCCCATGGGCTCACTTCACGCGCTTGAGGTCGCTGTAGGCGCCGCTGGCGGTCAGGGTGACGGTGACGGGCACATCACCGCGGTTGCGCCAGAACCAGCCATGGTGGCCATCGAAGGCGGCCGTCAGCACGCCGTCGTCGCCGGCGATGCCGCGGCCCTTCTTGTAGCTGTGCGTCGCGTTCGGATTGCCGGTCGGCTCGCCGTGGGTGTCATGGTTGACCGTCCCACCCTCGGACTTCCAGCTGTAGGTCAGTCTCGCATCCTTGGTCATCACCGCCTTGACCTCGGCCCCTTCGCCGGGCTTCAGCGTGACCTTCACCGTGTCGGACTGGGCGGCCTGGGCGATTTGCACCGGCAGCGTCTGCGCGGCGGCCGGCGAGACGACCAGCCCGGCCAGGAGATTGCCGATCGCCTCCAGGTCGAAGCTCTGCTTGCCGTCCGGGGCCGCCCCTTGGGCGCCGGGGCGGTCCGCCTCGGCTTCCTCCTGGAGCTGGACCTTGATCTCACCCATCTGGGTCAGACCGAGCACCCGGCCGAGGCCGGTGGGGTCGATGCCGTGTTCGGCCGGCAGCACGGCGGTGACCAGCAGGACCGCGGCGATCGCCGCGGCGATCGCGGTGGAGCGCAGCAGCTGGGTCGAGGACGGCAGTTCGGACACAGGGGGAATGTTGGCGTTGAACATGGTGGCGAAATCCTTGGATCAGGCAGCGACGGCCCAGCCGGTCAGCTGATATCCGATCAGCAGGAACCCGGCGGTCATCATCGCGACGTTGGCGGTGTAGGCATGGCGCAGGAAGCCGTCGGTACGGCGCCAGAAGCCCATGACGATCAGGATGGCGGAGAGCGCCAGCATCTGGCCGACCTCCACGCCGACGTTGAAGGACAGCAGATTCGGGATCAGCCCGTCCGGGGCGATCTCGAACTCACGGATCTTGGTGGCCAGGCCGAAGCCGTGGAACAGGCCGAAGACCAGCGTCGCCGCCTTGGTGTTCGGCTGCACGCCGAACCAGCGGCGGTAGGCACCGAGGTTGTCGAGCGCCTTGTAGACGACCGACAGCCCGATGATGGCGTCGATCAGGTAGGCGCTGGCGCTGGTGTCCCACAGCACGCCGAGCAGCAGCGTGGTCGAATGGCCGAGCGCGAACAGGCTGACATAGATGGCAACATGTTCGAGCTTGTAGAGGAAGAAGACCACCCCGAACAGGAACAGCAGGTGATCATAGCCGGTCACCATGTGCTTGGCGCCGAGATAGAGGAAGGGCAGCAGGTTCATCCCGGAGATCTCCTGGATGTACCCCTTGTCGCCCTGGGTGACACCATGGGCGAGGGCGTCGGCACCGGCGAGCGCCAGAGCCGCGAAGACGAGCATGGGAAGGGCGGCACGGGCCGCGCCGGGGCACGGCGAGCCCCCTCGCAAAACTGGGATCATGGTTCAAATCCGCTGACGGTTCGCTGAAAGGCCACCGCGGCAAGGCGGCGGGCGGAACTCATGCGTGACCGTCAGGCCGGGGTGGGCGATCCCGAGGCTGGGGAGCATGGCCGGCATCCGGATCGGAGGCGACCCGGCGCCATGCATCGGCATCCCCATCGACCGCCGACCGCAGGGACGTGCCGGACATCAGGGTGTCGTGGGAGTGGTCGGCCGGGTTGTGGCCGTGCGTGTGCCCGGCGGCGCGGTCCCGGTTGTTCCCATCATCGTCATGGCTGTGGCCGCCATCCCCGTCCGCCTGCACCAGGATCGAGGCGTCGTTCAACACCCCGCCGGCCGGCACGGCATGGCTTGCGAAGGCCACGATGCCGATGGCCACCACCAGGATGGTGAGCAGGCGCAGCAGGGTTGGCAGGAACGCGGACGACATCGGGACCTTGGCTGAGGGGCGGAACGGGTGCCGGCCATGCCGGTATTGATCCTATCCAGGGGGATAGAGCAAGATCAGGGGCGCGGTCAACACCGCTCGGCATGCCACTCAACCAAAGCACAGTGGGAAGATCGGCAGCTGCCACCATCAGCCTTGACTCTATCCTATCCAGGGGGATACCACCAAGCCATGAGCACGCACCACAGCCACCCCGACATCATCAAGCGTCTCAAGCGGGCCGACGGCCATCTGCGCGGCATCATCGAGATGATCGAAGCCGGGCGGCCGTGCCTGGACATCGCCCAGCAGCTGCATGCGGTGGAGAGCGCCGTGCGCGAGGCCAAGAAGGTGCTGATCCACGATCACCTGGACCACTGCCTGGATGCGGCAATCGATGCCACCCCCGCCCAGACGCGGGCATCGGTCGCCGAGTTCAAGGCGATCACGAAATACCTGTAGGGACTTGCCATGCCTGAGTTCTCCGCCCTCCTGCAGCAAGGCGCCTCGAACGCCTGGCTGTTCATCCCGAGCGCCATCCTGCTCGGCGCCCTGCACGGGCTGGAGCCGGGCCATTCCAAGACGATGATGGCGGCCTTCATCGTCGCCATCCGCGGCACCGTCACCCGGGCGGTTCTGCTCGGTCTGGCCGCCACCGTGTCCCATACGCTGGTGGTCTGGGCCGTGGCGCTCGGAGGGATGTGGATCGGCCGGGGCTGGAGCGCCGAGACGACCGAGCCCTATTTCCAGCTCGCCTCGGCGGTGCTGATCATCGCGGTGGCGGTGTGGATGGCGGCGCGGACCTGGCGGGAGCAGCGGCACGACGGGCACGACCACTCCCACGGCGACGAGACCCACCGCATCGATACCGGCCACGGCGACGTGCTGGTGCTGGAGGTCTTCGAGGATGGCGTCCCGCCCCGGTTCCGTATCCGCTCCGAGCGGCAGGGCCGACAAGCCCCCGCGCCGAACGCCGCCACCGTAACGGTGGAGACGCTGCGGCCCGACGGCACGCTGCAGCAGTTCTCGTTCCTTGATGAGGGCGACTTTCTCGAGTCGGTCGAAGAGATTCCTGAGCCGCACGAGTTCGTCGCCACCGTCCGGGTCGGCCATGCCGGCCATGTGCACGAGTACCCGGTGCGCTTCACCGAGCATGCCCATCGCCATGAGGCGGCCAGCGGTCACCACCATCATCACGGCCATGGACATGAGCACGGCCATGGCGAGCGAGACCACGCACCGGCTGGCGCGCTGGATCTCGGGCAGGTCGGCTATCAGGACGCGCATGAGCGGGCGCATGCTCGCGACATTCGGCGCCGCTTTGCCGGCCGGCAGATCACCACCGGGCAGATCATCGTATTCGGCCTGACAGGCGGGCTGATTCCCTGCCCGGCGGCGATCACCGTGCTGCTGCTGTGCCTCCAACTCAAGGAGGTCACCCTCGGCGCCGCGCTGGTGGTGTGCTTCAGCATCGGTCTGGCCCTGACCCTGGTGGCTGCGGGGGCGATCGCCGCGCTCGGCATGCGCCATACCGAACGCCGCTGGTCGGGTGCCTTCAGCAGCTTCGCCCGCCGCGCCCCCTACCTGTCGAGCGCCGTTATCATCCTGGTCGGACTCTATGTCGGCATCCACGCTCTGCAGGGGCTGGGTTACACGCTGGCCTGGATCGGAGGAACCCATGTGTCGTGACGCCGTGACCCGCGCCTACCGCGCCCTGGTGGCGGATGGGGTTCCCCACCGCCACGCCGTGGAGGCCGCCGCCGTCATCCACCATTGGCACCATCCCGGCACCCCGCTCAAGGAGAGCCTGGACGTGGTCGAGACTTGGGTCATGCCGTCCACGCTGCATTGACCCTCAGAAGACCGGAGGACGCCGGCTCCTGTCCAACGCAAGGGTGAAACGATGCTGACGATCCTGGCCAACCGGAGCTACCGCCATCTGTTCCTGGCCCAGGTGATCGCGCTGGTCGGCACCGGGCTGGCGACCGTGGCGCTCGGGCTGCTTGCCTACGATCTCGCCGGCGCCGATGCCGGCGCGGTGCTGGGCACCGCACTCGCCATCAAGATGGTGGCCTATGTCGGTGTCGCCCCAGTCGCCGGCGCCTTCGCCAGCCTCTGGCCACGGCGGACAATGCTGGTGGCCCTCGATCTCGTCCGGGCGAGTGTGGCGGTGGCGCTGCCCTTCGTCACCGAGGTCTGGCAGGTCTACGGCCTCATCTTTGTGCTGCAGGCGGCATCGGCCGCCTTCACTCCGACCTTCCAAGCCACCATCCCGGACGTGCTGCCCGACGAGGGCGAATACACCCGCGCGCTCTCGCTGTCGCGGCTGGCCTACGACCTCGAGAGTGTCGTCAGCCCGATGCTGGCGGCCGCCCTGCTGACGGTGGTCAGCTTCCACGCCCTGTTCGCCGGCACCGTCGTCGGCTTCCTGATCTCCGTGGCCCTGGTGGTGTCGGTCATCCTGCCGAGCCCGCGGGCCGACGCCGCGGCCCAGGGCGGCATCTACGACCGCATGACGCGCGGCATCCGTCTCTACCTCGCCACGCCGCGCCTGCGCGGGCTGCTGGCGCTGAACCTTGCCATCGCCGCCGCCAGTTCGATGGTGATCGTCAACACGGTGGTGCTGGTCCAGGCGCGCTACGGCCTCGACCAGACGGCGACGGCGGTGGCGCTCGTCGCCTTCGGTGGCGGCTCGATGATCGCCGCCCTGGCCCTGCCGCGTCTGCTCGACACCCTGCCGGACCGCCGGGCCATGCTCGGCGGAGCAACGGTCCTGGTCATCGGCTTGGCCGCCGGCACGCTGCTGCCGGGCTACGGCTGGCTGCTGCCGCTGTGGCTGGCACTCGGGCTCGGCTATTCGCTGGCCCAAACCCCGACCGGCCGCCTGCTGAAACGTTCGGCGCATCCAGCCGACCGGCCCGCGCTGTTCGCGGCACAGTTCGCACTGTCGCACGCCTGTTGGCTGCTCACCTATCCGCTGGCCGGCTGGCTGGGGGCAACTGCCGGATTGGACACGGCCTTCGGCGTCCTCGCCGCTCTCGCAGCGGCGGCGGTCGGGCTGGCGGCCCTGCTGTGGCCGGTGGATGATCCGGCCGAACTGCCGCACACCCATGACAACCTGCCACCCGGCCACCCGCACCTGGCCGGAGCCGAGCACACCGGGACCGGGCACCGTCACAGCCATGCGCTGGTGATCGACGGTGAGCACCCGGTTTGGCCCGAACGCTGACCGCACGCCATGATCACGGATCCGACCGTCACTATCCTGTGGAACGAGGGCACCGTCGGCGAGTGGGGACGGCATTACGCCGCGATCCCGCGCTCGACACTGCCGCAGAGCTTCGGCTACGCAAGCGCGATGGCCAAGACGCGCGGCTACGTCCCGCGCCTTGGCCTCATTCAGCAGGGGGAGCGTCCGATCGGGCTGTTGCAGGTGCTGCAGCGCCGGTCGCTGAAGCTGTTCCGTCAGACCCACATTCACCGCGGGCCGCTGTGGCTAGGCGGGACGCCGACGCCGGAGACAGCCGAGGCGGTGTTCCGTCTGCTGCGTCGGGAGTACCCGAACCACCTGTTCAGCCGCGTCAGCGTCCTGCCCGAATTGCCGGCCTCGCCGGAGATGGCGGCTGTGCTGGAGCGCTGCGGCTTCCGTCGCATCGCGCCCGGCTACCAGACGGTCTGGCTCGACCTGTCGCCGAAGCTGGAGGCGATCCGCACCCGCTTTGCCGGCCCGTGGCGCAAGGGGTTGCGGGCCGCGGAGGCGGCCGGCTTGGTCCTCGATGTCGACCCGGCAGCGCAGAACCTGCCGTGGCTGGTGCGGCAGGACCAGAAACAGGCGCAAACCAAGGGATACCGCAGTGCCTCGGGGACGCTCATCGTCCGGTTGCGCAACGCGCTGCATAAGGCCGGCGGGGTGCTGATGATCACGGCGCTTGCTGGAAAGGAACCGGTGGCCGCCGGACTGTTGTTCATCCATGGGCAGGCGGCGACCTACCAGATCGGCTGGTCCAACGCGGCGGGGCGGAAGAGCAACGCCATGCGGCTGGTGCTGTGGCGGGCGATCGAAGAGCTGAAGAAGCGCGGTGTCACCGCGCTCGATCTCGGCGGAATCAACCCGGACGATGCCCCCGGCGTCACCGAGTTCAAGCTTGGCTTGGGTGGCGAGGCGGTGGAGACGCCTGGGCTGTATCGTTGAGACCACTGGCGGGCGGGCTGCTCCGGCCGGTTTCGCATCTGCTTTGCGCACCCGTCTGGTCGCCGGTATCCGCCTCCTTGCCCAGGATGGCGGACCGGCCTCCTCCGGAGGGCGAACATGCCGGAAAAAGGCGGCGCTGGAGGCGGCAAACGGACTGAAGGACATGGCCGCAGGCGGCATTACCAGTTCAGTATCCCGCGGTTCGAGGTAGTGTAGGACTGAGCATACCAGTGCCGTCCGCAATGGGAACGTCTATCGCGACCAAAGCCCAATCGGCCGTGAGAAGCCAGCAGTCGGTAGAGGATGTAATACAACGCCATCGTCCCGGCAGGCGCCGCCGGAATGCCAAGTTGGCTGAAGATCTGTTTGTCTGGAGCATCGGCAAACCAGTGATCGCCGACACTCGCGTATAGGAAAGATCCCGATTGTCAAAGATTTTGCTGCTGTGCAACAATCAGGTATGCAGGCACGATACCGAATCGCATGGGACGTTACCGGTTGGGTGGTGATCGACATGACGTCCGACCAGATCGCGGAGTACAACGCGCGTCCGCTGATGGGGCTTTTGCCAGAGGATGCTGAGAACATTTGCAGCATGCTAAATGCCAACCTCACGCCCTCCATTAGGCAATTTGGGTAACTTACCTATAAATTCC
Source organism: Azospirillum sp. B21 (assembly GCF_008364825.1). GTDB lineage: Bacteria > Pseudomonadota > Alphaproteobacteria > Azospirillales > Azospirillaceae > Azospirillum. The sequence continues at coordinate 31,885 of NZ_VTTO01000012.1, read as the reverse complement.
CCCGACTATTCACATATGCCTTGCCGGTCGAGGGCTGCCGTGTGAGGCCACTAGAGGTGGTCGAACCCGCCTGCCGGCAATGTCTCATGCACTGCGATCCAATTTCGGTAATCTCGGGTCCGTCTCAAACATTGTAGTTCCCGTCTCACCGAATGTGAGCCAGAGCCTGCTTTGCGTCTCAGCCAATCCGGTCCTGGAGTCCGTCAAAATCTCGGGTCCGGCCGCCGATGATCTCGGGCCGCTACATCTATGGAAGGCGAGGGAGACACCTTCACCGGTCTAATCTTCCCGCAACGGAAACGAGCCATTCAACAGGTGCACCATGATCCATGTCGAACGCCGCAGCTTCCTTCGTGGAGCCCTCGCCCTCGCCGCCGCCAGCATCGTCGTTCCGGCCGCCATACAGCCGCTCGCCGCCGCCGGCGTTCCTGAGCTGCGGGTATATCGGGATGCCTCCTGTGGATGCTGCGGCGCCTGGGTGAAGCGGATGGAGGCCGAGGGGTTCCACCCGAGCGTCATCATGGTCGACGATCTCGCGCGCAAGAAGGCTGAACTTAGTCTGCCTGATTCCCTCTGGTCGTGCCATTCGGCGACGATTGACGGTTATGTGATTGAGGGGCACGTTCCGCCCAGTTCCGTGAAACGCTTGCTCACGGAGCGACCCAGCGCCCGAGGAATTGCCGTACCCAATATGCCAATGGGTGCGCCGGGTATGGAACTGGATGGGCGGAAGGAGACCTATGCGGTTATGATCTTCGCCGAAGGCGCCGATCCAGCCGTGTGGGAATGGCATTGATCCCTAACGGGAGGCCCGGATCTCATGAGGCTGCTCCATTTCGTTGCCGTTACCTTCGCCCTCCTGGGGGTGGCGGCGTGCGCCCGGTTTCCGTTGGGCATGTCGGAGTCCGAGTTCAAGGCGCTGTCGGCCGAACAGCAGCTTGAGGCTCGCAGCAAACAGGCGGAACTGGACACGGCCGAGGAACGCCGCCGTGCAGAGGAGCTGGCCGCCCGGCGCCAGGAGCGGGCGGCTTACATGGCGCGGCTCAATGCTGGCGGGGTGTTCGCGGGGCCGATGCTGGGGTCTTGGGGTGGTGCGGTCCCCTACCCGGTTCCGGTGCCGGTTCCCAGCAACCCGATCGCAAGCGCCTACTCGCGCATCCTAATCGTGGGCGGCGTGGTGAACGTGCCGGTCGGGGACGGTTTTGTCAGGACGAGGCGCGACTGGCGACCGGCGCTCCCAGTACCCATCGTTCTGGCTGAGGGTGAAACCGCACTCATTGAGATCGAGCGCGCCGACGGGAAACCCGGTTCGAACACGCTGCGCGTCGCGCGTCTGAGCGGGACAATCATCGTCGGATACGATCAGGAGATCTATCCTCTGGCCGGAACCTATCCGCTCGAAATTAGCGGAGTGATCCGCGGTGCGGTGATCTCAATTGCACCGGGGTGATCCCATCCAGGGGGGCGCAGTGTTGAAGTCGCAAAACGGGAAGAGGACGGCGCGGGAGGCTTCGCCGTCCTCACTCCTTTTGCGGCGCGCTTACCCGGAGCAGACGAGAGCGTTCATTGCCCATTGTTCTGGCTGCGTGCTGGCCGCCAGGAGCGGTATTTATTTTCAAGACCCGGAACCGCATGAGCCGACACTCACTGAATATTTTTTTAGGGAACGCCATTTTCTAAAAGAGACGATGAGGATCTCTGTCGTCTGCTTCTGACGCCGGGGCGTTGACAAATATTCGACCTAGACGGTAGAAAAAAGATTGGAGCAACGCATTTTTGTGCTTGCGCTTATGCGCTCTGTACGATGTATTTGTCCCTGTGCATCGCGTTTCCCCAACGCACTACAGCAGGGACACATACCATGATAAAGTCTATTGCCCTTTCAAATCTCCGCCGGTCGGACCGTAACGTTCGGAAGACCTATCCGTTTGCTGATATCGAGTCTATGGCGGCTGATATCAAGGCGCGAGGTGTGCTCCAAAACCTGATCGTCATTCCAACCGAGGCAAACGACGACACCTTTGAAGTCGTTGGCGGCGGGCGGCGTCTGGCCGCTTTGGAACTCCTGCGGACAAAAGGGGAGATCGACGGGACTTACGCCGTCGATTGCGCGGTCCGGGATGCTGACGAGGCCGAAGAGGTGTCGCTTGCGGAGAACGTCCAGCGAGTGAATATGACGCCTGTGGACGAGTACCGGGCGTTTGCCGCGCTTTTGGAGCAGGGCAAGACAGCTGAGAACATTGCCATCCGCTTCGGACTCCCGGTGCGTGCGGTTCAACAGCGTCTGAAACTGGGGCGGCTTAGCCCACGTCTGCTGGACCTGTTCCGTGACGGGAAGATTGACAAGGAAGTGTGCGAGGCGTTCACCCTGAGCGACGATCACGCCATCCAGGAGCGTGTCTACGACGCGCTCAAGCAGTCTCATTCGCTTCACCCCTACCATATCCGGAAAGAATTGGCGCAAGAGCGGGTGCCGGTGACCTCCAAGCTCGGGACCTTTGTTCGTGCGGACTACGTGGCGAAGGGCCTGCCCGTCACCGAGGATCTGTTCAAGGAGGATGGGACTTACCTGGACGACCGCACCGCCGCCCTGGAGATTGCCACCGCAAAGCTGCGGCGCGAGTGCGACCGGCTGGTTGCCGAAGGCTGGGCATGGGCAAAGCCGATGCTGGAATACGATCACGCGGTGCTCGCGTCGATGCGGAGCACTCGACCGGATCAGGAACGTCAACTCACGGCCGATCAGGAAGACGAGCGCTTGGCTCTGGTCGTTGCGCACAACGAGATCCTCTCCCGCTATCACGCGGAACTCACAGTCGGCAGGCCCGGCGGCGCTGCATCTGTGGAGGATGATGCAAAGTTGGAGGACGACGAAGATGACGGAGACTACGAGGACGGTTTCGATGAGGGCGACGAGGACGCTCCCGAGATTCCGCAGGAAGACCTCGACCGCATGGCCGAACTCAAGCGCCTGATTGCCAGGATCGATGCGTCGAAGGGGCGGTTCTACAGCGCCGAACTGAAAGCCAAGGCTGGGGTGTTCGTGCTGATCGGCAGCGACGGCGACTTCGATCTGCGCGAGGGCTACATCGCTCCGGACGCGACTGGTGAAGGCGAGGCCGCGAACGCGCCGCCCGCTGGTACGCTCACGCAGACCGGTTTCGATAGAAGCACCAGCAAGCCTGCGCGAGGGCCGTATACGGCGGCTCTGGTCACAGACCTGGAGGCTCACCGGACCCAAGCCTTCCAGCTGGCTCTTGCGCAGGAACCGCAGTACGCGAAGAGCTATCTGATCTATACGCTATGGGTGAAGCTCTCCATACGCTGCAACATGGCGGCGGCGTCGAATCTGTCGGGGCATTTTGAGCGGCTCTCGGGGAGCGTGGTGAAGATGGGCGAGACGCCCGCTGGTGCCGCCCTCGCCAAATTGCTCGACGCCTTCAAGAGCAGGATCGAACCGGAAAAGAGCTACAGCGGGCGTGAAGTGTTGCTGTTCCAGACCATCCACAGCCTGTCCGACGCCGACAAGGACGCCGTCTTGGCCGTGCTGTTCGCCCAAACAATCAGCGTCAGCTTGTCCGAATATGGCGGCAAGCGGGATGACGTGGTTGAACATATCGGCACCGAGATCGGATGCGATCCGGCTCGCACATGGAGGCCAACCGCGACGGAGTTCTGGTCGCGCGTGTCGAAGGGGTTCGTGCTGGACGAAGTGGCCGTGGTCGGCAAGGGGGTGCAGACTCTCGCCCCAGCCAAGAAGGCCCAGATGGTCAGCACGCTCGACCGGTGGTTCGGATCGCCCGACGCCATCTTGCTCTCTGAGCTTGGCCCCGTTGCCGCGGACGCCGATGGCCCGATCCCGCAGGACATGGTAACGGGCATCCAGCAGTGGCTGCCGCCGGGCATGGCGTTCGCTGCCGAGGCCGAGGACGTGGCAAGCAGCTCGGCGACCGGCGTGGACGAGGAAGCCGCCTGATTTGTGACTAGGGCGCGTGTCCTCTGGTTACGCGCCCTCCCCCACCAGCTCAAGAGCGAGAAGATCGACATGGACCCCCAGATCACGATCTCCGACAAGGAAGCAGCCAGCCTCCTGGTCCTGCTGCAGTTCCTTAAAACCAGCTCGGCGGCACCGGAAGACGCCGAGTTCGCCCATCCGGAAGGCTCCCTCGACGATGCGGAGATCGAATGTCTTTGCCATCGCCTGGAAGCGCACCGGCAAGCCATCGTCGCCGATATCCAGCGCGTCGGTGCTCTGTCGTCGGACACCGACGCCGGCCCGGAAGATGCCGAGGGAGGCGGTGCCCCGGTGCCTTACATCGTCCGCGTTCGAGCCAGCATTGGGGCGGACTATCGCGTTCTCGCCCGCAGTCCTGGACAGGCTGAGAGGAAGGCCCACCGGATCGCCCGCCGGGACGATTGGTCAACTCGCCTCTCCGACAACGACAGCAGCATGGACAGCTTCGTCGTGATCGACTGTCATCGCGAAGATGAGAGCTGACTTGATGATATGCCCGCGAAAGGCGACGGAAACTGACGTCTTTCGAGTGGGACGAGTCAGCGGATGAGACGCTACTCTTCTAGCCCGTGACTACACACGGGAGCTGAACATGGCCGCTGGCAGCAACACGACCATCGCCAAGATAAGCGGGCGAGCAAAACCCAGCGCGATGGCGTGCCCACGCTGCGGCAGCACCCTCAACGGTGTCACTGAGACCCGTACGCAGGCCGATAACAGCATCCGCCGCAAGCGTGCCTGTGCCGGGTGCCAAGGGACCTGGATGACGGTCGAGCGTGCGCTGAGCACCGGTCCGGGGGGCGAACGCGCTCAGATCGGGCTGCGTACCGTCACCAGCCATGGCGCTCATGCGGCTCCGGATACGCAGATTGGTCCTGTCGCTCCATTGGCGCTTTTTCTTCCATGGTTGGAAGACGATGAGCGTGAGCTTCTGCTTCTCGCGCGCCAGCTCCGGCCCGAGGACCGCCGTGTCCTGGGCGACCTAGCGCGGTCGCTGGGGCGCGGGGCAGTGACCGATGTAATGCCAGATGCTGACAGCGCTTAGAAGTTACGACGTGTGAAGATGCGGGAGTGTTAGAGGTTATCTAGGGTGCATGGCAAATGTCTGAGTAAGACCCTGGGCAAGAATGTATTAGTTCAACGATGAGTGCCGAAGAATACTTACGACAGCGGTGTCTTCGCCACTTGTATGATGCGCTCTGTACGATTAATGTGGCCATCAAGAGCCAAAATCGTACAGGGTGGACCATGATCCCTAACGCCATTCAAACCGACTGCATCCCGGTGGGGTACATCGAGGTCTATGGGCGCAAGAGCAGCGCCAATCTGATCCGCGTGGTCGACGGTGATGCACCTGTGACCACGATCAACTGCATCACCCTGGCGGACGCAGCCGGTAGGCGCGGCCGCCACCTTGCTACCGCCTGATCGCCGCGTTCCGCGTCTGAGGCTGACATGAGCCGTCGTCAACTTCGTCCCTACCAGGTCGAGGACCGCGAGAAGATCCTGCGTGCCCTCAGGCAGCGCCGCCACCCCCTTTACGTCTTGCCGACGGGCGGTGGCAAGACCACCACATTTGTGGAGGTGGCGGAAATCGTATCGGGGGCTGGCTGGCCGACCTTGATTCTGACCCACCGGTGGGAATTGCTGAGCCAAGCGTCCCAGACGCTGCATCGCCTGCGGCTGCCGCACGGGTTGATCTATCCCGGCCGCATGCTGGCGCAGGAAGATGTCTATGTCGCTTCCATCGACACGCTGGCGTCCCGCCTCGACAATTATGCGCCGTTCCTGACGAAGATTAGGCTCGTTATCGTCGATGAAGCGCATCACGCCGTCTGCAGCAAGTACATGCGGGTCTTCGAGGCCTTGGATCGAGCCCTGCGTCTCGGTGTGACAGCGACGCCGTTTCGGGCAGACGGCACCGGGCTCAGCCTCGTGTTCGATACCGCGATCGTGGGGCCGAGCATGTCCTGGCTCACGGAGCAAGGGTACCTCGTCCCCGTCGACATCAATGCCCCTCCCCTGCATCTGGATCTTCGCAGCGTCCGGATCAGCTGTGGCGACTATTCGACGTCGGAGTTGGAACGCATTCTGAACAACCCGGAGGTCACCGAGCCTGCCGTGCAACAGTACGCTCGCCTCGCCTCCGGTCGCCCGGCGATCTTCTTCTGCGTCAGCCGCGCCCACTGCGCCCATGTTGCGGAGCAACTCACGAAGGCCGGGTACGCGGCGGTGCCGGTGGACGGGAAGATGCCGGATGAGGTGCGAAACGCCCGGCTGAAGGGACTTGCCGACGGATCGTTGCAGGCGCTGACCAGCTGCGAGCTCGTTTCTGAGGGCACCGATGTACCGAATGTCGAGGTCGGGGTCCTGCTCCGCCCGACCAAGAGCACGGGGCTCTTCCAGCAGCAGGGCGGCCGGTTCACGCGGCCGTCTACCGGAAAGCGAAGGGGCATTCTGATCGACATGGTGGGGAACACCCTGGAGCACGGAATGCTCGACGAGGAGCTGGAATGGTCTCTCGATGGCGACCACGAGCACCGTGAGGTGGCACCGGTTCAGCGCTGCCGGAGATGCTTCCGGGTCACGCGTATCGACGATAGCCGACAGCACTGCCAGGAGTGCGGTGAAGCCTTCACGGCGCGCAAGCTGGCGGCCCTCCCTGCGCCTGAGGATGGGGAGGTGAATCGGCGCAAGGTGATCGCGTCGATGTCGGACGACCAGCTCAAGACCGGAGGGTATGGCACGTTGATGCGGCTCGCCAGATCCGTGGAAGACCTCGAACGGATCGCTCGAGCCAAGAACTACCACCGCGGCTGGGTGCACCACAAAGCGAAGGAGAAGGGACTCGCGGCCTAGAGCCCTCGGGAAAGACGGTCAAAACCGTTGTTTTTCGCCGACGCGCTGCTGGCGCCTGGTCCGTCATAATGGATGTCATGACCATGAGAAATTCGACAGTGCCCTTCCCCACCCTCGCCGAGATTGAACACAATGTTATTCATAGCCCCGCCGAGTGGGTTCGCGATTATACCCGGATGACCGTCGCCGCCATCGACGGTCCCGTTCATCCGCGTGTCGTGTTTGGACACGGGCCCATGGGTGTGTGCCTGCATGAGATCGCCGGTGAGGTGTGGTGGCTGGTGTTCTGGCGCGACAGCGGACGCCTGCTGTCCTGCTGGGAGGATATCCACCAGGCGCAGACCTTTGCCGACACGCTGATGCGGGTTCCCTACATCGACGAGATGCTGGCCGGCATCGACAGCCCGTCTGGCGATCTGCACCGCTGGCTAATCTCCCTGAAGGATGCGGTGATCCGGTTGTCGCTCAACGGCGCGTCCGTTCTCGATCCAACCACCAATCGGCCGGCGCAGCACTTCGAGAACCGTCACTGCACGTAACGGCCTCTGGAGACACCTCATGCCACCCGCCAACGACAACAAGCCGAACACCCGGACCAAGATGCTCTTCGGCGTTCTGCTCGGGTTCTGGCTGGGGGTTATCGTCTCGTACGTTCCACGCCTCGTTTGACCGCCCCGATGAAGGAAGCCATCACACCATGTGCACGCTGTCCAGAGACGCCCAAGTCGTCGCTTACCGCCTGTTTGGAATGGGCGCCGTGACGACCGTAACCTTCGAGCCCCCGCACTTTATCAGCTCACGTGCCCTAGCGGCTTTCGATGAGCTGGCCAGAGCCGGGATGATACAGCCGTTCGACCCTAAGAAGCTGCCGGAGGGCAGCAAAGGTTGGCAGGCGACACCCCGGATCGGGCGGCCGTGGAGCGAAATCCCGGAGCCTACCGAAGCCGAGCTTTTCCAAATCCTCTCCGCGTGATTACCGCCCCGCCTTTTGTCCCGTCGACACGGACACGCACGATGCCCCGCTTCGCTATCCTCATCGCCGCCGCAATGGTGGCCGCCGCTGCCCAACCGGTAGCGGCCCAGCAACTGCCGCCGGCGGCCGCCGAAATGCGCAAGGGCTATGACCGCAAGGCTTGGGGCGATTGGGAGCCTGTGGAAGGGTGCCTGACGACGCGGCACGCAGTGCTGGCTGCCACGTCGCTGGTTCGGCCGCGGCTCCGAAACTGTAAGGTGGTTGCCGGGCTCTGGCGCGATGCCTGGACTGGTGTGGAAATTACCGATCCCAAGAACACGGACATCGATCACGTCGTCCCTGTTCAGGAAGCGCACGACTCCGGGGGGTATCAGTGGGAGACCGCGGTCCGACACCGGTTCTTCAACGACATGGAGAACCTGGTGGTCACCGGCCGCGATGTAAACCAGCGAAAGGGTGCCTATGGCCCCGAGGCATGGCTCCCTGATGGTGAAACCGAACGCTGCTTCTTCGTTCGGCGCTGGATCTACATCAAGCACAAGTGGCAGCTCAGCGCCGATGAGCGGGAACTCCGGGTCCTGCAGACCGTGCTCCATACGTGCCCGGTCGAACAGCCGGTCACCCGAGGGGGGAGCGTAAACCCGACCGCTCCTATCACAGGATCAGAACTCTATCGCTGACTCCAGGACATCCGGCCCGAGCCAGCGGTTTAAATCAGCCGCCCAGATGGCTCCGAATGGCTACAGACGTCCACACCGCCTGATTGGTGGGCGTCGGGAAAGGACTTGAAATGACCAACCTAACGCCTCCCGCCCGCACCCGTGCTGGGACTCAACGCTTGTCCGTGGTAACGATCGGAAAAATGACCTCGACTTCGGACGCGACGATGCCCAGAGCAGTTAATGCGGCAATCATGACCAGCGACGCCTTCGTCTGTTGGCTGCACACGATGCAGTGGACCCACGCGAAGGCCGCTCAAGAGCTGGGTCTCAGCATGAGCCGCATCGACGAGATGCTACGCGGCGCGAAGCGAGGCACGAACACGCCCACGACCATCCCCGCCTATATGTCTTTGGCTTGCGCAGCGCTTGCGGAGGGACTGCCGCCGTTCGCGTGGGACGAGGAGAAAGGCGTGATGCCGCCGGAGGATTTCGAGCGGTGGCGCGCTGAAATGGGCAGAGAGTTGGACCTGGGCAAGCCAGTTCCCTTCCGGCAGATCGCAGGTATGCTCCGCCTGAGCAGCGTCGAAACGCCGGCTTATTGGGCGCGTGGGGTGCGCAGGGACGGGAAGCCTGCGCCCATCTACCGTGACCGCGCACTGGCCCTTAATGCGCTGCTGCATGGCCTCATGCCCTGGACTGCGGAGCGTTGAGCCTAGGAACAGTGCCTTGATGCCGCACCGGCTCGCCCAGAGGTGCTCTGGCTCGACGACCAGCACCGGGATGCTGCCCGATCCCTGGCGCTGGTCGGATTTTGCAACATGCTGATAATCGTGCGAGACCGGTGGTGACCGCCTAGAACTTTGCCGCAGTGGACATCTAATTGTCGCTGCGTGGTTGCGGCAGTGAGATCAAGTTGGTTCGGTTGAGCTCAACTTCGTTAGAACCTTGGCGAGATCGATCAGGCTCCTGCGGACGGACGGGTCACTGATGGTGTAGTAGGCGCGCACCAGCTCCAGAGTCTCCCGCTTGACCATCGGGTCCGGCTCGTAGCCGCTGCCGGAGTGGTCGCCGATCACTACATCGCCATCTTCATCGACCGTTGTTGCCGCAACATGAGGCGGCATGTCGTCGAAAAAGAAGGACAGGGGCACATCAAGCACACGCGTGAGGTGGAACAGGCGGGACGCGCTGATGCGGTTGGCGCCGCGCTCGTATTTTTGCACCTGCTGAAAGGTAAGGCCGATAGCCTCCCCCAACTTTTGCTGGCTCATGCCAAGAAGAGTCCGACGTAACCGGATGCGAGACCCAACATGCACGTCGATCGGGTTGGGGCCCTGCTTCTTGCGGCCGCGAGTCAGTTTCGGCTTGGTGGCATTGGTCATCGTAAGTGAGCTCCTTGTGCAGCGGCTGCGGTGGACGTTTGGATTAGTGACAGTGGGCCATTGAAGGCAGGCCGAGATCAGCGGATCGGCGCCGGACGGTGCATCGCCTGAAATGATCCCCCACTCGACCGGAAGCGCTACTTATTGGCCGGAGTAAGCTAGTCGTTTCTGCGCCCTCGAAGCTGCCTGGAGACCAGGCCCGACGATCCTGCCGAACCCACGGAGGTGACCAGCGGGGCTTAGCTTCACGGTGCAGTGCATGGTCATTGCTTCGGGCGGAGTGAGGGCGCCAATGGCGTCACTCCACTGGTCTTCCAAGTCAAATTAAGAGATATCTGCTAACGGGTCAATAAGAGATATCTCTTAAGCGCACTGAGAGAGATCGCTTTAGAAGTGGCCCGAAGCACACCCGAAAAAGTATGTCGGGGATATGTATCCCGGGTTCGCCGAAGGCACTTTTTGCCGCATCGCCCCGGTACTCACCTCCGAAGATGATCAGGCAGGCTTTGTCCGGGATGCAGTAGAGAAGAAGTTGGTGAACCGCGAGTTCATAGCGGGTGAGGCGAGGAAGGCCGTCAAATACCTTGCGGATGACTCCTTCGGCAGTTCATTGTCTCGGTCAGCAGAAGCGGTAGTATGCTAGGGGCATCTTGAAAGCGCTCAAGTGCACCTGACCAGGAAGACGCAAACGGAATGTCCACCTCAAACCCCACTGGAAAGCACTTTTCGAGGCCGGCGTTCGGCAAGACACGCTCACAGATCAGTCCCTCTCAGGGCAGCGCGCGGCCGGCGACCCGCGTGAATGGAACTGCGCAGCAGAAGCAAGCTCAATGGCTAGCCCGTGCAGCTGACGCGGAGCGCAGTGGCGATGCGGTCGAAGCAGAGCTGTGTCGTCAATACGCCGAGCACTTCTTTCGGGTATCACGAGGACAGGATTAAGTGCGTCTGCCGGCAGAATGAAGGGGTATAGCGCGGCGTCCTACAGCATTGGCGTGCGGCGCACAGCCTAGCAGATGGCAGCCACCAAGTGGGGGCATCACACCGTCCAATCGCGACGATGTCGATCAAGCAAGGTACTTTAAGAAGCTTCACCGGCGTACTTCGACCCTACTGGGCGGCCCACCCGCTTCCGCCTGCCCGGCCCTATAGTGCCGCCGCAGCTCTCGGCGGCATTGCTAAGTGCTAGCGTTGCGAGTGGACGACCATCGTAGCTGGAAAAGCCGAGTTCGACGGCGATCAGGGCAAGCTCGAGGGTCTTGGAAAATGGTGCCGGGCGCCGGAAGCCGTTACCATCCTGCCGATAGCCGCGCTCCAGGTCCTTCAGCGTGCTGACACCAAGGCCGATGCGTTGTGCCAGCTCGCGCTGTGTAAGGCTGTGGCGCTCGCGGAAAGCGGCAAGCTGTGCATTAGTCATCGAGGACGTTGTGTCCGGTTCTTAGCAGGCATGAGAGGCCTCAAATCTCAAGCGTGTTTCTATCGGGCAGCGACGATTACGACCGAAGAAGGACTAGGAGAAGGCTGTCAGCGATATTGCCAACGCCTCGGCACCGCGGGGAAGCGCCGGGGCGTTGGTCACCTAGCGGCGGCTATCGCGCCGACTCGACCCAGGCTCATCCACGGGCGCGGCTGAACATCGTCTGGCACGCGGTGTTTTCCACGGGCAAGCGGGTGGATCGGCGTTCCGTTCATGGTCGTACCAAGAGAGTGAAGCGGCGGAAGCCCCTTTGCACCAAAGCTCCATGCCCTGCCCCACTTCTGGACCCGCGTCACCGTCGGATCGAGCACATCTTCATTCGCGGTGGACGGATTAAGACCGATCACCTGCATGAACGGCTTGGAGCTGTCCCGGACGCGCCGGAGCGTGTAGCGGTGGCTGCTGTCGTACCGGTTAGTCCCCGACCATGCGGAGGCCCAGCCTGGATACCGGGACGTGTCCGCCATGGCAAAGTCGAACAACGAAGTCATTCGATCACCTGCAGCATGGTCGGTGGCGCAAAGGCGTGCCGGCATTTTAGGCTCGCCACGCTCGCGCCCGCAAGGGTCGCCAATTTTAGACCAGCGTCATGTCCAGCCATAGGGTGCCACTATCTCCCTTGTTCTTGATAGCGATGATGGAGCTTTTGTGTGTCTGAATGCCCTCTAAGCGTCGGGGTTCGACCTTGAGCTTCTTGGCGGCGCGATCCAGGAAGATTGGGTCGACACCGAGGACGAACTTCGTACCCATCTGCGCGAGGATCTCGTCGGGAAAATCTGTCAGGTTCTGCGATGAGAGGATCAGACCGAGTCCGAACTTGCGTGCCTCGCGAGCCCAGACGCTGATGATATGATCAGCCTCAGGGGACACAAATTTGTGACTTTCGTCGAGTAAAACGAACATGACGGTTTCTGGCTTCTGACCGTCGCCACGGGCCGCAGCAAAGATGTCGTCCAGGATGAAGTCGACGGCCATCCGCTGGCCGTCCGAGGACAGCGCTGACAGATCGTAGCGCCAGATCGCCGCGGCTGGATCGAACATGTAGGTGTCGGCTCGGAACAGCCCGGAGCGTTCAAGATTGCAAATCCGCTCGTAACAGCTTTGGAGCACCTCCTTGTTCCCGTAGCGGAACAGCGCGCTGACCTCCTGGCCATCGTACATGCCTTCTAAGAAGCGCTCGAACAGCTCACGGCATTTGTCTTTGAGCTTGTCGACGTCCACGCTGGTTTCCTCGCCACGGATCTCCTTCTTGATTGCACGATCCATGGAGCGCAGCTTTCGGCTCAGATCGTCGAGCGCGGCAACGGTTTCTGAACTGGTGCCCAGAAAGACCTGGGTCATCTTGCGTTCCATGAACCACTTGAGGGTTTTCACGGTGGGGTGCCGCTTGGGCATCTCGGGATTGCGCCGGTCGTCATATCGAAGGTTCCACGTTTCGGGCCGGTCAGCGTGGAACCCAAGGTAGCCATAGAGGTCGAGCAGAACGTTGTGGAGGGTGTGCTCCTGCTTGGAGCCGAGCGGCCGGCTTGTCCGGCTGATCGTCTTGAGGAAGGTCTCGATGGCTCTGGTAACCCCGCCGTAGTCCGGGTCCTCACGGACGGTTAGTGGGTTAAGTCCTAGATCGGACGTCGAGCTGAACCGGAATGAGTCTTCACCCGACACACCCATGTCCCCATGGGGATCGAGGACCACGAACCTGATCCGGGGATTGACGAGGGACATGCCGGCCATCAGCCGGCGGAGGCGGGTGGTTTTTCCCGATCCTGACGGGCCAATCACCGTAAAATGGGAGTTCATGACCTTCTCGGAGTCCCAGAACACTGGAACCTCTTCCGGGCCTTCAACCGGCTTATAGGTGCCGAATTTGATCCGCACTACGCCCTCTCCCGCTTCGTCCGTTCGCTGTACGGGGCGGATAATAGAGGCATCGTGTAGCGTCGCGCGGCTCCAAAAGACGCTGAAATCCTACGTCTTTCTAAGGACGGCCCGGCGTAAACTGTTCGCCTATGATTGTGCGTGGCTTGGGGCAGGGGGGGCTGGGGGTGAGCTGTGCGCCCCGTACCTCAGACCCTACCCGACGTCGGGTAAAAGATAGAGGGGCGGATGCACCGCCCCTGCCCACCAGCTTTTTACCCGACGTCGGGTAAAAGACAGAGGGGCGGATGCACGGCCCCTGTCCACCAGCTTTTTACCCGACGTCGGGTAAAGGGTCGACTCTACGAGCTATGGAGAACTCTCGCTCCTCTAACTTATGCTTTCAATCCCCGATGATCCGGGTGATCACGTCTCGCAAGCGCCGAAGATCGTCCATGTCATCGGAAGAGAGATCCTCGGGTCGAATTTCGTGCTTGGACAGGCTGGTCGCCATGGTGCGCCACTGCTTTCGGGCTCTCTCAATCGGCGCAGCCCTCGGCGCTACCGCGGCTTCTGGAGCAGGGTTGTCGTCGTCCTGGAAAGCAGCCTTTGCTTTGCGAAGCTCCGCAACGCTCGCGCCGTTCTTGATCATGTCCCAAAGGCGCATCGTCACGGCCTCGTCGTCGATGCCCAGAAGCTCCGACAAGGCCGACTTCGAAACCTCCTTTTGAATGGCCTCGTACTCGACCAGGACGGTCTCGGGGAGCTTCACGATGTTCAGCAGGCGGGTAACCTCAGACTGGCTTTTACCGATGAAGCGCGCGAGGTCCTCCTGGGTCAGCTTCTCTCCCTTTGCCAATGCGCGCTCTTGCAGTCGCACGAGACCGCGACCGCTCTCGACGGGCGTGAGGTCGACACGTTGAAGGTTCTCGACAAGCGCGGTAACCTCCACATCCTCCCGGTCCGACACGATGATCGCGAGGATGTTATCTCGCCTGAGCAGTTGGTGAGCTCGGAACCGGCGTTCGCCGGCCACCAGCATGTAGCCGCCTTCAGCACGACGGCGGATCAAAATTGGCTGCTTCAGACCATGCGCGTCGATGCTGGCTGCTAGGCCAGCGAGCTCGGCTTCATCGAAGGTCTTCCGCGGCTGGTTCGGATTTGGGTGTATGTCCGGCAGCGGGACCTTGTTGATTTCCGGAAAATCCGGATTGGTAACGCGGTCAAGGTCGATTGATGCCGCTGCGAGACCGAATGCCGGGTTAGTGTTAGCGAACTTCTTAGCCATTCGTCGTCTCCAGGGCAGGGGCCTTAGCGAGCAGGGCTTGTGCAATGGAGCGGTAAGTCTCGATACCATCGGCTTTCGGCACAATGGCGAACAGGGGCTTACCGGTCTGAACCGCCTTGGCGAAGTCTTTGCGCTTCGGGATCGGGTCCCACACTTTGATGTGCGCACCGAACGCAGCCTGCAGATCGCCCAGGGTCTGCACGTCGATGGTCGAGCGGCGCTCGAAAATAGCCGGCAGGATCCCGAGAATTTCAACTTTCGGATTGCCGCGCCGTTTCACGTCTTGGATGGTCTTGATGAGGTGAGGGACGCCTAGCACTGCCATTGGTTCGCAAATAGTCGGGATCAGGACCTGATCGGCGGCAATTAGAGCGCTTTCTGTGAGTCCGCCCAGATGCGGTGGGCAGTCGATGATGATCACGTCGTAGGACGGCTTCAACGGGGAAAGGCGTTCGCCGAGTACCTTATCGCCCTGCGTCTGGCCGAACTTCAGCTGGCCCTCGGCCTGTGCCAAGGTGATCGAGCAGCCGATAAGGTTGAAGGCGCCATCGCAAACCTTCACCGGGAAGTGCGCCGGATCAGCGCCCTCGTTGAGCAAGAAGTGGGTGAGGGAGCGCTGTTCGGCTTCCAACTGCATCGGATTCACCGCGAGGCTTTGGGTCGAGCTCGCTTGAGGATCGGCGTCAATCAGCAGAACGCGCTTTCCCATTTCAGCCAACAGGAAGGCGAGGTTGCAGGAGCTGGTCGATTTGGTTACGCCGCCCTTCTGGTTCGCGAGTGCTAGAACCACGCAAGCGTTGTGGTGAGCCGGCGGACTGGACGGCACGCCAAAAAGCTTGTCAGTGCTGGCCAGGAGGGCTTCGCGCAAACCGGGCACGAGCTTACCTTCAGCCACATCCGAGTTCGCCTCGACAAACTTGGCGACGGCGGCCGGGATCTTCTCGCCCCCTGACTCCCAACGGCTGATGCGGGCGCGGTCATAGCTTCGCCCGATACCGGCGTTCAGCCAATCCGCAAATTCGGCTTGAGATGCACCGCGTTGCTCGCGTACCGCCTTCAGCGTCAATCCTTCCATCACGCGGCCTCACTCTTCTCATGGGGTGGTGGTTTGGTTGGAGCATCGCAGTTCGCGGTATGTGCGTCAACATCGTGCCGTCTGTGTGTCACGCGTGAAGGCGGAGTGCGACAAAACGGTCACGATCACGTTTACCCCTGGAGGATTAGAGGCGGTTTCCAGAACCCTCATCCGATGATCACTCCTCCGGAAACCCGCTGATCTGCTGTCGGTTTCCTGTGCCTTTGGCACAGAGAGGCAGGCATGGGACCGACAGTCGCGGACTTGGTGGCGGGGATCATCGACCGGATCGAGGATCGGCCTGTCGGCCCCGGGCGTCCGCCGATGTCCACCGTGGAGGTCATCGAAACACTCCGCTTCTTCCTGCGCGAGGGCGTCCAATGGCGCGAGCTGCGGGCGGCGGACGGGCGTGCCTCGGGCTCGACCCTGCGCCGCCGTCTGGAGGAGTGGCACAGGACCGCGTTGCTTCGGCGGGTTCACGCCGTCCTTGTCCGCATGGTGCGCTCCGGCCCCGACGACGCCGCATGGGACGTTGTGGTCGACAGTTGTTCGGTACGGGCAAAGCACGGTGGTGAGTTGACCGGACCAAACCCGACCGACCGCGGCAAACCCGGCACCAAGTATCACGTGGTCGTCTCGACTGACGGCCTGCCACTGGCGGTCATGCCGTCAGCCGCCAATGTGCATGACACCATGCTCTTCCCCGACTTGCTGCGCCTGGCCCAGGTGGTCTGCGCCGCCATTGCCAAGCTCTACGCCGACGCAGGCTACGATAGTGCCGATAACCGTTGGATCTGCTTACGTGACGGGGTTCAACCGCACATCCGCAAGATCGGCGAGCCACACGGCTCGGGGCTCGGCAAGGTTCGATGCGTTGTCGAGCACGGCTGCGCTTGGCTGCTCGCGATCAAACGCCTGGATCGACGGCAGGATAGGCTCGGACGGATCGTCCTCTCCTTGCTCACTGCCGCCGCCATCTTCATCATCGCTAACCGCATCAGTCCATTCTGAAAACCGCCCCTTAGTTTTACCCGACGTCGGGTAAACAGAAAGGGCAGGGGGGGCAGCGCCCAGGCGCTTCCACGGGAGCTACAACACGCATGGAGCACTGAGCGATGCAACTACAGGTGCTCTGGCGGGTCACTCGAAGCGTTGGTAGGTTTGCGCTGCGCGTTCGCGTTCTGCAAAAGTGCTCTGGTGGTTCACAGGAATGCAGATCAGTGTGGGTGGGGGGAGGCACAGTGCGAAACCGGAGCCTACCTTAGGGGCTAAGGAAGAAGGGGAAGGGCAGGGCGTGACACGGTCGACGCACGGCGTTGGTGGGGTGCTTGTGGTCCTCGCGAACAAGCTGGTGTTGCCTCCTGCCCGGCGCGGCGCGCCCGATCAGCGCCATAGGACAAGAACGTGCAGACTTCCTGCCACCGCATCCACCGTCAGGTGGAAACCACGACGTTTACCGATCCCAGTCGCACATTCGCTAAGCCGCGCCGCTGCGACCTCACGTGGAGCCTATTTTTTGAAGGCCAGGAGAGAGCCCGCAGCGCACCTGCTCTTGATCACGCCCCCAGCGAGTGAGGTAGTTGTCAGCTTTAGCCGCACTCCGTGAGACTAGACGATCAGAACGGCTTTACTGGAGCATTCGATACGATCCGCCATGCCGGATCAGCGGCTATCAGATGAGATGAGATCGCACTGATATGGAGTTGCCCATAGAGCACCAGGATGCTGCGGTCGCGTGCGTCCTCGATCGCGCGAGCGACGCGCTGTTCACGCAGGGTCGTGATTGCCGGTGGGAGCACCGCGTGTGCATATCGACCTGATGTCGTGGTGGCGAGCAGGATCTGGAAGGCGGCGCGCACGCGGTCCTGAACCCACCCAGGCAGACCGTCAAACGTTTCCCGCACTTCCGTCAAGGTGAATGGCGCGTCAGGCTGGCGGTCGTGGGCGGACGGTGGGGTAGGGGGGAGTTCCGCGAGCAGCTCCGATAGCGTCACATCCACGTTGCGCGCATCGGGGCCAGGCCGGCCGATGATGGCCTCGTTGTCCTGGAGCACCAAGCCTTCGGCAAGCGCCGGCGCAAGCATCTCATAGGGATGCGCCTCACTGTCCGCGAGGAGGTTTGGCGCACCTCCCAAGCTGTTCAGGACATCGGAGAAGGCATCGTTGCCGCGGCCGAGGTCGTCGCGGACCCCTTCGTAGAACACGAGCCACCCTTCGGCCCGGCGGCGAGCGACCAATTCCCCCACGTCGCGGTAGAACTCCGGCGAGGCGATGTGAATCATGCCCTGCATCTCGACTTTGCGAGCGCCGTCGCTCAACGTTGTTCGAGACAGTTCCAGCGGCAGCACGGAGGCAATGAGGGGGAGGGCGGCAAAAGTGGCGACGCCCACACCAGCAACTGCAACCGGCACCGCGAGGATAACGGCGCCGGCGATGCAAAGGACGCGGCGAAGGCGGATTTTCATGGCGGTTACTCGCTGCTCCGGCCCGGTCCAGACCCAAAGAAAGCTTCAGCGGCGTGCTGATCGATGATGTGGGTGCCGCTCTTGCCGGCGACAGCTGCCGGGTGATGGCGAAAGGCAAGGAGGAGGGTGGCGAGGCTAATTCGGTCGGTGAACCACAGGTGCAGGGCCGTTAAGGCATATCGGATGGTCAGGCGGGGCGGGCGGAAATCGTGATCGGAAATAGTCTGCATGATGCCTCACTCGCCAGCCGCGTTGCGCTCGAACAAGTACCAATAGGTGCCCATGACGAGCGCCACCCAAGCTATTATAACGGTCGGGGACCACATAAAGGCCACCTCAAGAACGCGGAACAGAGGCGTGTCAATGTAACCGGCAAAAAATGCAAATTCGCCAAGGTTGGCCTTTAGAAATTCGTGATAGCTGTCACGATTCATATGGTAATAGATTGCGCTGACTGGGTGGTAGATAACTATCAGAGCCGCGACCAGTGTACCTTTATTCCGTAGCGCCCAAGAGATCATCTTGCGTCCTCCAGTTTCGGCGCAGCATCCTAGCAGCCACGTTTGGTCACCGCGCCGGAGAAAGACGACGTCTTTCGACGCCTTTCAGGCATGATAACTCCCGCGTCGGAGGTGATTCGGCCACTAACAAGGGCGGTAATCGCTGGATTGCGGGCAGCCGGTGACAAGTCGGGCGATAACCCCGTACTATCGGCCGCGGCGGGCGTGACTTCCGTTGAGCCGTGCCGAGACTGCTTCAACACCAGAGTTAAACGCGAATTCAGTGGCCTAACCTCCGGCCCCCGGCACGAGCTTCAGCTGTGGTGAATTATCTGGGTTAGGAACGGCCCGGCAAGGCAAAGCACTGGAGCAGCCGCACGATGGCGCCGGCCGGAGGGGTGAGCAGCAACATCGTGCTCCGTATCCGGCACGTTCACGGCCTTAAGCTGCATTGGTAGTGCACCTTCATGCTGGCGCGCAAACCGCATCAGGTTCTGGCGCAAGGGTTCAATTTGCTCGCAGCAGAACCGCACCGGACTCTTGAGCTTTGGCGGCCGACCGGTAATAGGAGATCGCGAACATGCGCAGCGCCGAAGTCAGGCTTTCAGCCCCACGGCGGCAGTTGAGCCGCTCGACAAGAGTGGCCAAGTCGGTGTTCTGGCAGGCTGCGACGTCCTGAAGCCCGTCCCAGAACTCTTCCTCAAGCTCGACGGTCATCGGCGTCTCGCACAGGGTGAACACGATGGCGATCTTATTTGTTTTCATAACGGCCTGCGGCCATCCTTTGTGGAACGTAGTGGCGCTGGTGGGCGCCGCAGACTAGCTGATCCGGACTGCGCGATCCACGCCGGTGCTATCACGCCAGGGATGGTCATGAACGGAGGAGCGGTCCTTTGCCAGGGATGCGCCGCAGTGAGGGCACGAGGATGGAGGTGCCACTTCGTCGTGGACAACGTGGTCACGCCCGCATTCGCACGCCTCGAACGAAATGGTCCGGGAGCGTAGCTCCCGAGCAAGGACCCAAGCTGCAGCGATAGTGGTCGCCTCAGCTGTGTTCAGGTCTCGTGATGCGAGGTGCAGATCGTGGGAAACGATGAGCGCATTCACGTCGACCCGGCGGTAGGCGTTGCTCCCCGCCAAGCCGGCATAGTGGCTCAGGAAGGTTGAAGCCTGACGAGTGGAGCCTGTCGTTCCTAGGAGGTCAGCAATCTGGGGGAGAGTGGATGGCGGGGGCGCTGAGTCGTGAAGCTGCCGGTAAAGTTCCCGGACCGCGTCACTGGGGAGGCCGGTGTGGAGGCGAATGACGGGAACGGGAAACCACCGCAGGATCATGCGCGCAGCCAGATCGGAATCCGAGTGCCCGGCGGCAGGGCGTGGCAGTGAGGCGGCCGACATTCAGAGACGCTCCTGTGGTGCACCGGTTAAGTTGTTCGCGAGGCGCCGGTGGAGAGCGTCCACCACACCCCGACCAAATGGGTTACATCCCTACTTAAGAGGGGGTGGGGGCGACCCTACCTTTGAGGTAGCCGAGGCTGCAATAGAAAAATGCGCAACTTTGTCACAGTTCGCGTATAACTCCGATAAGTGCTTGAAAAGACCGGATTATCAGATGCGCTGATTCGCGGAGGGGTGTCATTTCTGCAAAATATGGGGGCGGGGCTACCTCGGCGGCTACCGCACGCAAGCAGCCTTTAGGCGATGGCGCTACCCCACCAGAGGGAGTAGAGCGTTGTGCCATACGGGGAGGCTGTATATAGTGCCCGCGCTTTTAGGGGCGTCGCATATCAACGGTGGAATAAAATAATGAGGATACTGCTGGCAGATGATCACTGGTTCATGTTTGAGTCTATGGTCCGTTTGCTCAACGAAGAAATTCCCGGAAGCGAAGTTGTCGGGGCGGCAAATCTCGACGAGGCGATGAAGGTCGTTGATACTGATAAGTCCTTTGACTTGATATTGTTGGACCTGAACATGCCGGGCATGGGTGGGGGAGGGCAGGACAGGTTCTCGTGTATTGATAAGATAAAGAGAATAATTCCCGATACCCCCGTAGCCATTATTTCGGCTGAGGAGGATGAAGTTATTGTTCAGACAGCGCTATCAAAAGGTGCCGCTGGTTACATTCCAAAGTCTCTGACAAGGAATTCCCTCGTTGCTGCGATGCAGTTGCTGGTGTCCGGGATGGCTTCCTATCCACGTCCCGTGACTCGCAGAGTACAGAAGACTCCTGCTAGCCACCTAGGAGTGTTGGGGCTGCGAGATAGCAATAAGGGCCCGAACCTTAGTGCCCGCGAGAAGGAAGTTCATTCATTAATTATTCAGGGTCTCAGCAATAAGGCGATAGCAGAGCGACTGGCAGTCAAAGAAGTAACGGTTAAAGAACATGTTAGTGCGATACTAAAAAAGTTTGGGGCGAAGCGGCGCTCAGAGATCATAGCTGCGGCTGTCAGGTAAGGAACCGTAGGTGCAGCGATGCACCGATGCTGCCGCTTTGAACGGATGATTTGATCGATGGTCGAATCGTTTTCTTAAAGGGCAGTTAATCGTGGGAATTGGGCGGTGTCTTCATCGTCGATAACTCAGGGGATATAGAGCATCATGGTAAGGGCTGTGTACTGCTCATTTTTCGTTTCGCTTTCGGTTGGTTGCGCCGTTATCGCTTTTGACGGCGGGCGTCTCGCTCCCTCGGCTCACGCAACTGAGAGTTCCGTTCAGGTCGCCAGCGAACCGATCCTGGTCGTTAGTGGCTTGGTCGCGGCCGGTCAGGAGCGCAGCTTCACGAGGGATGAGTTCGAGGGTATGGGATTGTCCAGTCTGACGACGCGGACGCCCTGGAACCAAGACCCGGTCGAGTTCTCCGGCGTCAAACTGTCGACCTTCCTGAAACAGGTCGGCGCGACTGGTCGAGTGCTGCGCGTAACTGCGTTGAATGACTATGTTACAAATATCCCTGTTGATGATGTAAAATATGACCCAATTCTCGCAACGCGTCGTGGCGGGAAGCAAATGTCCGTGCGTGATAAAGGGCCGATTTTCATTATATATCCATTTGACGAAGACAAGTCACTCAATAGCGAACTATACTTTTCGCGTTGTGCATGGCAGGTAAAGGCCATCCAGATCGAGTGAATACATAGATGCGGCGGTCCTGGGCATTCTTGAGCACTATCACGCTTCGTCGCAAGCCACGGCGTCGCACGAACAGAATTGCTTTCCAGGCACTCGCGGCGACAGGTGCGCTAATGGTGCTCCTATGGTCCTACCTCGACAATGAAATATCGAAGGAATTGGATTCACAGAGAACCCAGCGTATCGAGGCCTCACAGTGGTCCCTTCATCAGTTTGAGGTCGAATTCAATCGCTTCTCCGCGCTGGTTCGGACACCGGTCCAAGGCAACAACGAGCGGAGAGACTTGGAAGTTCGGTATGACATTCTTCTGAGCCGCTTCGATGTTCTGAAGAATGACCATTGGTTCATCTTAGAAGCGAACACGGCGTTGAGCGAGAGGATTGCTCTGCTTGAGCGGATGGTGATGACCTGGGAGTCGCTCCTAGAGGCACCATTCAGCAGCGAAAACCGAGTTGCGCTATCCGCGTCGGTGCAGAACGCTGAGGCCCAGCTCAAGCCGCTGGTTTCGGAGATTCATGGAACGGCCAGTGCGTCGAGAGCCGAAGCGAGAAGCCTGCTCGTCGACAAGCTGACACACGTCAACTGGGCAATTGCTGCGTTGGCGCTCACCGCGTTCGGGCTGGTCACCTCACTCTATGTCCAGCTCAAGCGCGAGGAGAGGGCTCGCTTAGCAGCGGAAACGCTCGCCGACGAGAAGTCGGCTCTTGTGCGTGAGCTTGAGGATGCCCGAAATCAGGCTGTAGCAGCTGGCAGAGCGAAATCTGCCTTTCTCGGTGCCATGAGCCACGAGATCCGGACACCGATGAGCGGGATAATCGGTATGGCCGATCTGCTGCACAGAAGCGCTACCGGTTTCGAGCAGCGCCGCTGGGCGATGGCGGTCAAAAGCTCCGCGACAGCACTTCTCACCGTGGTCAGCGACGTCCTCGAATTCTCCCGAATTGAGGGATCAATCGTTCACTTGGTCCATGAGGGATACGACATCGAGGAGCTAGTGGACGGGGCTCTTGAGTTGCACGCGCTGCCGGCCGCTGAGAAGGGGCTGTGGCTCGAGTCAATCGTCGAGCCTGATGTTCCCCGCGAACTGCTGGGCGACCCAGGCCGTATTCGGCAGATCGTTGTCAATCTCGTCAACAATGCGGTGAAATTTACCCAGACCGGGGGCGTGAAGGTGTCGGTCTCCGCACCTGAGAACAGCGGTGGTGGGAGGGACTTGCGGGTTTCCGTAGAGGATACCGGTCCAGGGATCCGCGACGAGGATATTCCCCGCCTATTTCAGCCGTTTAGTCAACTTGATGCAGGGGCATCAAGGCGGTTCGGTGGGACCGGTCTCGGACTCGCAATCTGCCATGGATTGGCGGACCAGATGGGAGGGAGGGTCACTGTCGAAAGCACCGCCGGCAGCGGGACGACGTTCAGGCTTTCCCTGCCGTTGTGTGCAACAGACAAACAGGAGGTGACTGCACGTCTCGACGGCCTTCCTCCGGTTCTGGCTTTCATGCGTTCGTCAGAAGAACATAACGCGATGCTGAATAAACTGCGCATGATTGGATGCGAAGTGTTCAACGCGAACGAACAACTCGCTGCAGGCCAAAATCCAACCCGAGCATTGGTGGTCCTGGATATGGAGCACCCTGCCGCGGCCCAGATCGAAAGCAGCATACCGCCTGACTGGCCGGTGGTGCGGGTGGTTTCCACCAGCAGCCATGGTTTGATCGGCGAAACCGGCACTGTGCTCCTGAAGCCTATACGGCGAACTGCTTTGGCTGCGGCGCTTGCGGAGGCGGCCGGGCAGGGAACTGGCGCGACTGCTTCGGATGGAAACCCGACCACTTTGTCCATCATGGTCGCCGAAGATAATGGACTGATGGCCGACATCATTTCGTTCTATCTCCGTAAGGAAGGTCACGAGGTAGTCGTCGTCGGAAATGGTGCTGAGGCAGTTACGCAGCTAGATCAACAACACTTTGATGTGGTGCTGATGGACGTTCAGATGCCTATCATGGACGGTATTACTGCTGCTCAGGCCATACGTTCACGGAAAGATGAACGAGGGCGGATCCCAATCATCGCGGTTACAGCGAACGCTCACGACGACGCGGCTGAGCTGTGCAAGAATTCAGGGTTTAACGGATTTATAACCAAGCCAGTTGATAAAAGAACAGTCGGTCACGTCATAGCGTCCGTGTTGGCCGGATCATCAGCTGTGTAGGCCGAAGACTGGTTGCTGGTGCTATAAAACCCTATGCGGATCGCCCAAGAAATGAACTATAAATTGCCTGCGGGAGTCCCACGTTGGCAGCTTCCACTGACGTTGCCTCCCAGCTATTCGATTGAGCAGCATCTCTACTCTGCTGCCGACCTCACCGTCATCATTCCGGTGAAGGACGATCCGGCCGGTCTGAGCGAGACCCTGTATGCGTTGAATGAACTTCACGCTGGGGTGCGTCCGGCCAGGGTGATCGTGGTCGATGATGGATCGAGCGACGCTGGGCTGGGTGCGAGTGCTGAAGTCCGCAAAGCATCCGAGGCTGGTCTCGTGGTTGAAGCGTGCGTCCAGGGTGTAAACCGCGGACCAGCCGCAGCACGTAACCGTGGGGCCGAATTGGCATCTACGCAGTGGCTCTGGTTCCTTGATGCTGGCGTGCGGCCGGATACAGACTACCTTGAGGCTATCACGGACCATGGCCACGTCTGCCCGGCGGTGGCGTGGACCGGCCCGATCACCTCGGATCCGACTGGGCTGTTCGCCTCCTACTACACCGCCCAATCCACTCTGAGCCCACCCGCTCAGCCGGACGGACAACTGGATGGCTTTGTGACCGCGTCCGTTGTCATTAATCGCGCAGCATTTGAAGCGGTTGGTGGGTTCGATGAGCGCTTCCGGCGGGCAGCTTGCGAGGACCTCGACCTGGGTCTACGTCTTCGCCCGCACGGTAAGATCAGGTACGCAGCTGACCTGTTGGTGCGGCACCGGTTTCGCGAAGACGAGCAGGATTTCCGCCGACGGTTCAGGCGCTATGGATTCGGCTTCTTTCAGTTCGGTGCCAAGTGGCAGCAGAACATGGAGCCATGGCCGGTGGTGGCTAGAATAGACGACCCTGTGCACCGGCAGCTCGCCGGAATGCAGTACGAGGAGCTCTGGAATGGTTGGAGGGAGGCGCAAGCCGTGGACGAAGCAGCGAAATCAGAAGGCGCAGGGTTGCTCTCCTGAGAGCCTTTTCCGTTGCTGTTCGGGGGGCGCGGGAAGGACACGCTGACTAGCGGCGACGGGGAGGATCTGTTCGTGATCGGCTGGGACGGCGGCCGAGACCTGGTCACCGATTTCGACTTTGCGCAGGGCGAATGCATCGGGCATGCCAGCATTCCCCATTGGCGGGATCGCTCCAACGCGTCGGGCGATGCCGTGGTCGATGTCAGGGGCTTTGGCAGCCTGACGCCGGCCGGCATCGCACCTGACGACGTCACCTCCGCCTGGTTCACGGTGGTGTGACCCGGCGCTTTCAGCCATGCTGGCCGAGATACTTGAGCTTTGACATCTCGAGCAGCTGGGGTGTGTGGCGAGATGTCCAGCTCACGAGATTGGCTTTTCGGAAGAATGGCCAGGGGTTGCCAGGTGAGCTGTGGGAGCCTACGGCGGAGTGCTTGCCGCACCGCCGTACCGCCCGGATGTGTGCCGCATTCATTAGGCCCTTGATCGCGTGTGACCGCTGCGGCCGACTTCGTACGGCCATTCCCATTGTTGCTCCCGTCGTCGGGGGCTGACGCAGGCGCTATTGAGCGCCGCATAGGCCTGCAATACACGCGGTCTGAGGCGGAGATCAAATTCGGGAAGCGAACTCAGAGAAGACAGTAGCTGGCGTAAGCCGCCTCAGCATCTGTGAGCGACTGTTCAGCAGCATCGATCAGAGCATTGATCGTCGTCCACGACGCTCTGGTACGGCTTGCTTGCTCAAGCTGGCTGACTTGCAGCGAGACCTGAAATGCTCCGAAAGATCGTGATGTACCTTTGAGCGTGTGTGCTTCGGCTTGCATCGTGTCGTGGTCGCGGATCGAGCGCATCGTGGCGAGCTTGCCTCGTGTCTCAGAAACGAACCTGGCTATGAACAAGGGCACATGCTCTTGGCCCAGGTCCCGTAGCATTGCGGATAGCGTGTGCCCGTCGATCCGGTCGTCGTTGACCGGGAGCGATGGAAAAGTCCGGTTCAGAACCCTGACAAGTTCGTCCAGGCGCACGGGGTTGGTAAGAACCTCCTGAGCTCCATGCGCCAGAACTGCGAGCCGGAACGCGGGGTTCGCGTCTCCGATCAGCGCCACTACCGGTGTGCTGCAGAACGGAACGGGGAGGCGCCGCAGTGACGCAATCACGTCGGGGCCCTCCATGTCCTGAAGTTGCGTGCTTATAAGCACAGCATCGTAGCGGTGCCGACCAGCGGCATCGATTGCGTCGCCGCCCTTGATTTCGACTTCGAGCGCGACATTGGGCAGAGACTGAAGAAAAGCTCTGATCAGATCGGATACAGCCGGGCGATCTTCGACTAGGAGCACTCTCCGCTCGGGGGGGTGGTTGCGAACGATCTCCCGCACGGGGTCAGCCTCTTTCTCGTCGGGTGTGGACACTGAACAGGTAGCGTTACCGGATGAGAGCTGCGACGCTCCGGCAACCCGCCCACCTGCTTCGTGCACAGCATTCAGAACGCGCTGGGCTGCGGCCAACGATGAGAGTGGGCGGCTTACAGCGGCTGTGTTGCCGTTGCTCTCGTCATAGTTCTGCCAAGCGTCAGGGTCGATCGCTCTGGCAATAAACTCAATGTCAGCTACGGTTTTCATCTAGGTCGTACAGCTCGAAAATTCATCAACTGATAGAGTTGGGTGAATCCAAAGGCTCTGCTCATTCCCAAGGCGATCGTAACCCTTCAAAAAGCCCGTTCTCGGGCGGCTTGAAGCGAGTAGCGACAACCACAATGATCATGGTGATATAATAGCGAAGAACTTAATAAGAAGTTTACCGGTAATTTAGAAAGAATTTTAGTAAAAAGCATTATCCTTCCGGAGCCAATTTGCGACGTGACTTCTAGGTGGCAGCAGAATGTTGATCAATGTGGGGCTTGCTGTAACAAGTGTCGGTTGTGAATTGTCGGGGCGCAGCTTCTGTTTAGGTTTCGTCTATACATGTAGTCGAATTAGCGCGGCATGGTTGAATGATCCCGGTGATGCGAGCCGCAGC
This sequence comes from Azospirillum sp. B21, assembly GCF_008364825.1. GTDB lineage: Bacteria > Pseudomonadota > Alphaproteobacteria > Azospirillales > Azospirillaceae > Azospirillum. The sequence continues at coordinate 4,981 of NZ_VTTO01000012.1, read as the reverse complement.
CGGATCAGATCTTGCCGTACGATAGAAGCCGGGCGTTGGCACTGCCATAATCGGCCAGCAGCGGGTCCAGGCGCCTCATGACCTTCTCCAGCTGAGCGAGTGCGTCGTCCACACCTTCGGCCGGCTCCACCCAGCGGTCAGGTTCGGTGACCACTGCGGGCGGGGGCAGAAGTGGTGGCGCGGCAACAGTTCTGACCGCTGCCTCTGATCGCGGTGCCACCTCTCCCAGCATCGGCGCAAGGTCTTCTGCCACGAAGACACGGTAGGTGCGGCGGCGCGTGATCTCCACGGCGATCTCCAACCGCTGCAACTCCTCCAGCAGGTCGGTGGCGACACTTGTGGCGCAGCGCAGCCGCGACGCCAGACGCGCCGGACTTATCACGCCTTCAGCGGCCATTGCGTCGATAGCGCGGCGGATGCGGGCGTCGCTGCGCCGGTCGCCCACACGCCGGCGCCAGCTGCGCCAGCGGTGGAGCAGGGCGATGAGCCGGTCCTCGCCCTCCTTCGCCTGCAGAGCCATGCCGTCGAGAAAGGCAACTAGCCAGACACCGCGGGGCTCTGCGCGGCGAATTGCTTCCACCCCATTCAAGCAGGGTAGCGGCAGCGGCGTCATTCCCTGAGCGGCGAGGAAGCGCGAAACCGCGAGGCAAGCGCCGCTGCGGTCGCCGCCAGCTTCCAGGTGGGCAAGGAAGCCAATGCCGCAAGCGATCAGCGCTGCCGACCCTACGGCGGCGTGGGCCTCTTCCATCTGCGCAAGCGCGTCATCCGTACCGGTCGGGGCGAGAGCGGCCGTGCCAGGTCCGGCGAGCATCTGCCGCATCATATCGAGGGCAAGCATGGTGGCGCCCCAGTCGCGCTGGGCCCGAGTCGGCACCTGCGCCAGCAAGGTACGCAGGCGGTTGGGATCGACCCGGCGACCCTGGGTCTCTGAAATCTCGGCTACCGCCTCGACACGCGACCGGTGCAGCCACGCGGCCAGCACCGGGGTGCCGGCAGTTGCCTGGGCCAGCCGGCCTACGGCCGCGGCGGCGCGCTCCAGAGGGCCGATGAGGGGCTGCGGGTCCAAAGAACGAAAACGCATCTATCATGCTTTATCAATTGGTTACGCATTCTTGATACCGAGAAATCGGCAACAAGTCCACTTTTGTGAAAGGTTGAAAGCCCGTTTTGGTGATAATTTGCGCTATCGCCAGCAGGGGAGGGCGGCTATCGTCGTCGGTGACAGACAGTTGATGCGAAAAGCCGGTGTTGGTGGACGAAATAGCCTTTACTGACGGAGGACCAGCGGAAATCCTGATCGCATCTCAACAGCCTCCCGCGTCCACCGTTCCGTAAGCCGGTTCATGCAAAATGCTGGCAGTTCATGCGAAAAGTCCGGACCTGTCGGCAACCGTCCCTAACCCTCTGACCGCGTGATCCATGACCTCCCAGCCGCTCCTCCCGGTCGTAACCGGGTCCAGAGACGACAATCCTCTCGATCGCGCTCTCGCCCTTGACGGCGTGATCCTGCCGCACGCGCCGATCGCTCTCGCAATCGCACGGCGCTTGGTGCCCTGGTGGCGGGCGCTTCAGCGCAACGCGCCGGCCAACACCGTTCGCGCGCTGTGGGCCGATGCCCGCCATTACATCCGCTGGTGTGGGTTCAACGGCCGCGTTGCGGTCCCTGCGGTGCCGGAGACGGTAATCACCTACCTGACGGCACTCTCCAAGAACGGCGGCCGCGACGGGCAGCCGGCCGCCTATGGAACGGTGGCAAGGCGGAAGTCCACCATCGCAACTCTGCATGAGGCGGCCGGCCTGCCGGATCCTTGCAAGGACCGGCTGGTTCGGCTGGAGATGAAGGGGTTCGCTGGCCGCCTTGGTCGGCGCCCTGCCCAGGCGGTCGGGCTGCGCCGCGAGGACGTGCAGGAGATTCTCGCGGCTCTCAATCGTGAAGAGGGGCCACAGGCGGTGCGTGATGCGGCGCTGATCGCCGTCGGCTACGACACGCTGCGCCGCCGGGCCGAGCTGGTGCGGCTGACGGTCGCCGATGTCCAGGCTGAACGTGACGGCAGCGGCCGGCTGTTCGTGTCCCGGTCGAAGACTGACCAGGGTGGGCAGGGCCGCTGGTGCTGGTTGGGGCCTGACACCATGACCCTGCTGCAGCGGTGGCTTCGTCTGCGCGCCCTCCTGCTCGACGAGGCCCTGGCGGAGGGAGAGCAATTGATGCGGCGCTGCAGCCGCGGGGATGCCGCCCGGCGCGAGAAGCTGGAGCGCAGGCAGACCCGTTTGGAATGTTGTCGCGCGGTACTATGGCTGCAGATCGGCGCCGACCGGCTAACCCGCGGGACGGACGCTGTGTTGGGGCCGTTGGGCGTGTCGGGGCCAGACCCTGGCAAGCGGGTGGGCGAGATCTTCAAAGCGCGAGCCAAAGCTGTGGGGCTGGAGGGCACCGGCGTGCCGGGAGAGGGCGCGGTGTCGGGCCATAGCCTGCGGGTTGGCGCTGCCCAGGACCTGGTGGCCGCCGGATTCGGCCTGCCCGCTATCCAACAGGCCGGAGACTGGACCTCTCCCACCATGCCCGCCCGCTACGGTGAGCGCATCGCCGCCGGCGCCGGCGCGATGGCGCAGCTGGCGGAGAAGCAGGGGCGGGGTGGTGTCGGAGGTGACGAAGATGACTTAGGACAGATGCAGAAATAGATGCTCCAACTGCCTCGGTCGGAGGCATCGGGATACTCGCAGGATGGGGAGGGCTCTTGACGCAGCTATTTCTGCGAATCTCCTTACCCAGGAAAGTCGCCCGAAGCCGCACATCCTGGTTCACCCGCGGCATCCGCCGCATCGTCAAGATCGTCCAAGCCTGCCTGCCGCTCCCGCCTCTGTGGACGGCCCTCCTAAACTGATAGATGGTGAGGGGCATGCCCCGGAGAAGGCTTCAGGCGCTTCGGTAAATGTCGAAAAGTCTGCGAAAAAAGCGGTCATACGCGGGTGCACGCGGGTCGCGGCGCACGGAAGCGCGCAGCGTGAGGATTGGCTCCTGATATGTTTCTCTGAACCTTCCCTTACCGCGACACCCCCTGAGCCACCACCCTCCCCAGACCTCCCCGATCACCGTCACCCTTGGCGCATCCACCGCCATGTCAAATTGTGAATAGCACCAGAGCTGACCCCAGATGTTTGGCCAGAGGTTGGTGGGGAGGCGAAGCCTGGAATACTTGATCTCGACGATGAGCACCTCTGACGTCTTCTGGTTCTGGTAGACCAGATCAGGGGACGCCCGCAACGGTTCGCCACGAACCGACAGCGCCCCAATACTGAAGTACCCCCCTCTCTGTTCGTCATCCATGTGCAGCCCATTGTGTACGAGCCGCCAGTCCGACCCTGAGCGCTTGAGATAGGCATTGTCGATACAGGAGATCGCCCGCAGCCTTTCCTCAAGGATGTGCTTTTCCATCTCCTTGCCGCTTTCGCGGTCCTCGTCGTCTCCGTATGCCTTTGCATAAAGCGAGTAGATCCACTGCGAAAAGGCCGACGCCGTCGCTTGCGCGTTGCGCGGAGGATGGTGTCCTGCTTTCCGCAGAAACTCCGACGGCACGATCGCGAAAGCCTCGGTTGGCGGCAGATCGAAGCTACCAGTCGTGGCACGTACCGTAGGAAACACGAAGCGCTTGGCACGTACCGCAGGAAACAGGCGATCGTGGTGTTTAGTATCGACGGATACCGCCGGGTCGAACAGAAAAGCGGCCCGGAGGTCGATGTCTTTTCGGCGCCGCGACTCGATTGAATCCTGCCACTTTTTCCGTTTCTCGCCATATACACCCGCCGGAATGTTTGGGTCGCAATTGAAGGACACTGAGAGCCGTTTAGCATCGGCCTCATCGTGAGGGGCTTCATCGGGAGAATTGTCGTGCATCATGCCTGTTGCCTGTCCATGCCTCAGCCATCCCGTCATTTTATACAACCCGGAATAGACCAGGAATGACTTTTCCTGGTCGAGGAACTCCGCATAGGACAGATGCAGAAATAGATGCTCCAACTGCGTCGGTCGGAGGCATCGGGTTTCTCGCAGAATGGGGAGGACACTTGACGCAGTTATTTCTGCGAATCTCCTTATAAGATAGCTTCAATGAGTGTCGGCACCGATGTCGGTATCAGTCAACGTGCTGCTCCGGATCGCGGTTAGGCTCGACCCCCAGCTCGTTCCGAACACCTTCAGCCAATTCGAAGACCTCTTCCCGCACTTCCAATGTCTCTTCCGGACTGCCATGGAAGCTGATGTCGTCGAGAAAACCGAGGACGATGGCATCCAGGAAAGAAGGAAAGACCTCGATCGTCGAAGGCGCGTGCTTGGTCGATGCGACGGCGTCGGTGAAGAGCCGTCGACCTGTGCCGGCGAAATCCATGTTGCTGATTTTGGCGTGGTGTTCGATGCGGATCGGCAGGTGCGCCCATTCAGCCGGTGGGGAGAACGACAGCGAGCAGTAGAGGTCCTGATGACCAGTGTGATCATCCACTCTGGGCCAGGCGAAAACTCCCAGAGTTTCCCAGGCGATGTCGAGTGCCCATTGTCCGGTGCGCTCTGCAGTGGCCGTGATGGTTGGAGTGATGACCATCTCCGCAACCGGTGGCTCGTCTTGAGCCGTAGGTTTGCCATCGGTGTCGCCAACCAGTCTGAGGTGGGGCGGGGCCAACGCGCGGTCCCAGGCGTCGAAGTCGCACCAGCCCATGCGCGACAGCACCTCAGCCCAAGGCCTGAGGCATCGCATGAGTTCGGCTACGGTCAGACCGGGCTCGAATTCCGGCAATGAGCGGACATGCCCCAGCAGAGCGAGGTGGAGGGCAGCGCGATAGGTGTCAGCTAAACAACGCCGCCATTATCAACCAAAGACAGCTACGGTTGAGCGGATGCTGATCCCGCCGTCCTTGGGGTCACTACACGAAAGTGATCAGATTGTCCGGGATGTAAGAACGCCTTGAGAACATGAGCCGTGCAGCGTTCCTG
>NZ_VTTO01000011.1:94104-237244 GCF_008364825.1 Azospirillum sp. B21 | reverse complement strand
ACTGACGCTTCTATGTTGCGCTGGACTGACATTTTAGCTTTGCGCCTACACGGGGCAGGCACATAAAATCAGTTATGGAAAATTCTATGCGCTTCCTCAAACCAGCCATGCGCCAGATCGGGACATCGCAGCACCGTGGCCACTTGTCGAAAATAGATAGCAAACCTATTAAATAGCCATGCTACAAGATAAGCCTCTGCGCCTTCCTCCCAATTTCGGCCTGCACCTGTTCCGCGCCTCCCATCTGTGGCGGCGGGCGGCGAACAGGGTGTTGGCGGACAGCGGATTCTCCAGCTCGGCGATTACGCCGCTGATGCTGCTGGCCGAACTCGGCGACGGGTTGCGCCAGCGGGAACTGGCGGAGGAGATGGCGGTCGAAGGACCGTCGCTCGTCCGGCTGCTCGACGGGCTGGAGGCCGCGGGGCTGGTCGAACGGCGGGAGGATGCCTGCGATCGGCGGGCGAAAACCCTGCACATGACCGACGCCGGCCGTCAGCTGTTGGCGCAGGTGAACGAAGCGTTGAACGACGTCCGCCAGCGCCTGATGGCGAACGTGACGGACGCCGACGTGGAGGCCTGCTACCGCGTGCTCGCCACCATCGAAACCAACGCCAAGCGCGAACAGACCTGACCGCGGCGCGATCCCGGTGGTGCGGCGGCGCTCTTGCTCGCGCTGTGCCTCCGGTCCGATCGGTGCGGTGATTGAGGAACCAAGACTGTGACTTTCCTGCCTTCCTTGCGGGCCGTGGCCCGGATCGCCGTGACCCTGCTGATCACCGTGGCGGCGGTCGGCGGCGGCCTGTGGCTGTGGGACTATTACATGAACGAGCCCTGGACCCGCGACGGCCGCGTCCGTGCCGACATCGTGCAGGTGTCGCCCGACGTCGCCGGGCTGGTCACCGACGTCCGGGTGTCCGACAACCAGCCGGTCCATAAGGGCGACGTGCTGTTCGTCGTCGACCCCGGCCGCTACCGGCTGGCGGTGGAGCAGGCCCAGGCCAATCTCGACAGCGCGAGGGCGGAGCAGTCCTACCGCGGTGCCGAGGCCCATCGTTACGAGCAGCTGGGCAACAACGTCGTCTCCACCGCCCAGCGGCAGGAGGTGATGGCGGCGATGGCCAAGGCCGCCGCAGCCACCAAACAGGCCGAAGCCGCGCTCGATCTCGCCCGCTTCAACCTGGAGCGGACGGAGGTGAAGGCGACGGTCGACGGCTATGTGACCAACCTTCAGCTGAAGACCGGCAATTACGTTGCTGCCGGGCAGGCGGTGGTTGCACTGATCGACCGGCATTCCTTCTACGTCATGGGTTATTTCGAGGAGACGAAGCTGCAGCGCATCCATGCCGGGGCGCCGGTTTCCGTGCGGATCATGGGGACGGATGCCGAACTGCGCGGGCGGATCGACAGCATCACCCGCGCCATCGTCGACCGCGACCGGGCGGAAGGCACCGGGCTGGTCGCCAACGTCAACCCGACCTTCAACTGGGTGCGGCTGGCCCAGCGGATTCCCGTGCGCATCGTGCTGGAGGAGGTTCCGGAGTCGGTTCAACTGGTGGCCGGACGCACCGCGACGGTGTCGGTCGTCAGCGCTCCGGATGGCACTCCCGCCCCTGCGCCGAAGGTCGCCGGGCTGCCGGCGGAGCGGTGAGCGCATTACGATGCAAAAGCCCCCTGCCCTCTCCCTGCCCCCGGCGCCGACCTTCAACGAGCTGGTCTTCTCCCTGAAGTCCTTCGCGGCCTCGATGCTGGCGCTCTACATCGCCTTCGGCATGGGGTTGCCGCGCCCCTTCTGGGCGATGCTGACCGCCTATGTGGTGTCGAGCCCGCTGTCGGGAACGGTTCGGTCCAAGGCTGTGTACCGCGTCGTCGGCACGGTGATCGGCAGCATCGCCTCCATCATCCTGACGGTGGAACTGATCAACGCGCCGGAACTGCTGTCGCTGGCGGTCGGGCTGTGGGTCGGCGGTTGCCTGTTCGTCTCGCTGTTGGACCGTACGCCGCGCAGCTACGTCTTCATGCTGGCCGGTTACACCGCCGGGCTGATCGTCTTCCCCGGCGTCGCCAATCCAGAGGCGATCTTCGACACCGGCCTCGCCCGGGTGGAGGAGATCATCCTGGGCATCGTCTGCGCCACCGTCATCCACAGCGTGGTGCTGCCGCGGGGCTTGGGTCCGGTGCTGCTCGGCAAGCTCGACGCGGCGCTGCGCGATGCGGAGCGCTGGACGCTCGACGCATTGGACGGGGCGGAGATCGACGCCCGCCTGCGCGACCGTCACAAGATGGCGAGCGACCTGACCGAGTTGCGGGTGATGACCACCCACCTGCCTTACGACACCTCCGACCTGCGCTGGATGACCCGGCCGATGCGGGCCTTGCAGGACCGGATGGTGTATCTGCTGCCGGTGCTGACCGCGGTTCAGGACCGGCTGATCGCACTGCGCCGGGCGGACGGTACGCTGCCGCCGGATGTGGCCCCCGTGTTGACCGCGGTGCGCGACTGGATCGCCGCCGGGGCCGGTGCCGATCCGGCGGAGGCCGAGCGGCTGACCGGCTGGCTCGACAGGCTCGCGGCGGAGGAAGCCGCGGACTCGGCCGGTGATTGGGAGGCCGCCACCCGCTTCAGCTTGATCCGGCGCCTGCGGTCGCTGGTGGAAATCCACCGCGATTGTCGGGATCTCCGGGCGCACATCGCATCCGGCGACCACGCCCTGCCCGACCATCTGGATCCGTTGGCGCGCAAGCGGTCGCGCGGCGTCTTCCACCTCGACCATGGCATGGCCCTGTGGTCGGCAGCGGCGGCGCTGCTGGGGATCACCGTCATCTGCGCCTTCTGGATCCTGACAGGCTGGTCGTCCGGCTCGGTGGCGGCGATGATGGTGGCGGTCTTCACCTGCTTCTTCGCGTCCTTCGACGATCCGGTGCCGGGCATCCGCCTGTTCCTGGTCTATACGCTGGCCTCCATGCCGCTGTCGGCCTTCTATCTGCTGGTGGTGCTGCCGTCCTTCGACAGCTTTCCGATCCTGGCCCTCTGCCTAGCGCCGACGTTGGTGACGTTGGGCGTGTTCGTCGCCCGGCCGGCGGCGATGGGCAAGGCGATGGCGCTGATCTTCGGCGTCGGCGGTTCGCTCAGCCTGCTCGACACCGGGACCGGCGATTTCGCCTCCTTCCTGAACAGCAGCGCCGGGCAGATCGTCGGCATCGTCACCGCAATGCTGGTCACCCGTTTGTGCCGGTCAGTCGGCGCCGCCTGGAGCGCCCGGCGCCTTCTGCATGTCGGCTGGCGCGAGATCGCCGATCTGGCCGGACGCAGGACGGTGCCGGCAGCCGATGGCTTCGAAAGCCGCATGCTGGACCGCGTCGGGCTGCTGTCCGCCCGGCTGGCGCAGGCCGGCGGATCGGTGGATGTGGACGCCATCGACGCGGTGCGCGACCTGCGGGTCGGGCTGAACGTGGTGGAGCTTCAGCGGGTCCGGCCGGTGCTGGGTGTCGCGGCCGGGCCGGTGCTGGACCGGCTTCTGCGCGGCGTCGCCGCCCATTTCCGCGCGCTGTCGGCCAAGCGTCCCGATCCGGCCCCGGCCGAACTGCTGGGCAGCATGGACGAACTGCTGTCGGCGGTCGGCACCGCGCCGCACTGCCCCGAACGCGACCGGGCGGTGGTGGCGCTGGCGTCCTTGCGGCGCAGCCTGTTTCCCGATGCCGCAGTCGGTGACCCACGGCCGACGGACGAAACGCATTTTCCTGAAAGGGCACGCGCATGATCGGCGAGATCGACGTCTACGGCCTGTTCCTTCCCCCGCTTCTGGTGCTGGCCGTCGTGGCCTGGGCGGTGTCGGCGCTGCTGCGCCGGGGGTTGCGCGCGGTCGGCGCCTATGGCTGGGTCTGGCACCCGCCGCTGTTCGACTTCGCGCTTTATGTGCTGGTGCTGAGCGGCCTTGCCGGGCTGTGGTCGGTCTGGACCTCCTGACGAAATCCACCACACCCAAAGCGGGCGGAGCATGCTAGGCTGCGCCCCATGACCGCCCCCCTGTCGCAGCCCTTTTCCATTCCCGGCATGCTGCCCGATGCGGACGCCGAGAGCGCCTGGATCGAAGTGATCCGGAAGATGGACGAGACTTACGCCAATCTGGTGTCGCAGCAGGTGGAACTGGAGCGCAAGAATGCCGAGCTGGAGGAGGCGCAGGCCTTCATCGCCAGCGTCCTCGGCTCGATGACGGACGTGCTGATCGCCTGCGACCGCGACGGCCGGATCGAGCAGACCAACCCGGCGGCCGAGCGGGCGCTCGGTTGCACCGGGCGGGAACTGACCGGCCGCCTGTTGCGCGACTTCCTCGACCCCGCCTCCCACCCCGCCTTCGCCCGGCTGTGCAGCGCCGCCCTCCAGCGCGAAGGTGGCAGCGACGTGGAGCTGTCTCTGCGGGGGCAGACCGGCCCTTTCCCCGTCGCGGTCAACAGCACGGTGCGCTACGACCAGCGCGGTCACGCCATTGGGCTGGTGCTGGTCGGCCGGCCGATCGGGGAACTGCGCCGCGCCTACCGCGACCTCGCCTCCGCCCATGAGGGGCTGAAGCAGACCCAGCAGCAGCTGGTCCATTCGGAAAAGATGGCCTCGCTCGGCCGGCTGGTCGCCGGCGTGGCGCATGAGTTGAACAACCCGATCTCCTTCGTCTACGGCAACGCCCATGCCATGCGCCGTTATGTCGACCGGCTGACCGCCTATCTCGACCGCGTGCATGAGGGCGCCGGCGCTACCGAACTGGCGGCCCTGCGCAAGGAGCTGCGCATCGACCGCGCCCGCGCCGACGCGGCGGCGACGCTGGACGGCATGCTGGAGGGGACGGAGCGGGTGCGCGACATCGTGGCGGAGCTGCGCCGCTTCTCGTCGGAACAGAAGCACGCCTCGGAACGCTTTGATCTAACGGCACTTCTTCGGTCCGCCGTGACCTGGGTGGCGAAGGCGCAGATGCCGGATCTGACTGTCGTCTTCGACCTGCCGGAGACGCTGGAGATCGCCGGTCATCCCGGCCACCTGCATCAGGTCGCCATGAACCTCGTCCAGAACGCCATCGACGCCATGGCCGGTTCTACGCTCAAACGGCTGGAACTGCATGGCAGGGAGGAGGCCGGGGAGGTCGTCGTCACCATCCGCGACACCGGCCACGGCATTCCAGATGCGATCCTGGGCCGGGTCTTCGACCCCTTCTTCACCACCAAGCCGGTCGGCAAGGGCACCGGGCTCGGCCTGTCGATCAGCTACCAGCTGGTGCGCGACCATGGCGGCGCGCTGGCCGCCGCCAACCATCCGGATGGCGGGGCGCTGTTCACCCTGACCCTGCCGGCGGCCGGGCGCAAGGAAGGAGCCGCGCGATGACCGATCAGGTGCGAAGAGAGCGTCCGCTGTCGGTGCTGTGGCTGCAATCGGGCGGCTGCGGCGGCTGCACAATGTCGCTGCTCTGCGCCGAATCCCCGGATCTGATGGCGCTGTTCGAGACGGCCGGCATCCGCCTGCTCTGGCACCCCAGCCTGTCCGAGGAAACCGGGGCGGAGGCGCTGGATCTGTTCGAGCGCATCCTGTCCGGGGCGGAGCCGCTGGACGTGCTGTGCGTGGAGGGATCGTTGCTGCGCGGGCCCAACGGCACCGGACGATTCCATGTGCTGGCGGGGACCGGCCGGCCGACCATCGACTGGGCGCGCAAACTGGCCGCCGTCGCCGGCACCGTGCTGGCCGTCGGCACCTGTGCGGCCTATGGCGGCATCACCGCGGGCGGCGAGAACATCGCCGATGCCTGCGGCCTGCAATATGAGGGGACGCAACGTGGCGGGGCGCTGGGCGGAGAGTTCCGCGCGCGGGGTGGCCTGCCGGTGGTGAATGTCGCCGGTTGCCCGACCCATCCCAACTGGGTGACGGAAACGCTGATGCTGCTGGCCGAGGATGCCTTGCGGCCTGAGGATCTGGACGTCTACCAGCGCCCTCGTTTCTACGCCGACCATCTGGTTCACCATGGCTGCCCGCGCAACGAGTATTACGAATACAAGGCGAGCGCGGAGAAGCCGTCGGACCTCGGCTGCCTGATGGAGCATCTCGGTTGCCTGGGCACCCAGGCGCATGCCGACTGCAACACCCGCCTGTGGAACGGCGAGGGATCCTGCACCCGCGGCGGCTCCGCCTGCATCAACTGCACCGCACCGGGCTTCGAGGAGCCGGGGCATCCGTTCCAGCAGACCCCGAAATTCGCCGGCATCCCCATCGGCCTGCCGACCGACATGCCGAAGGCGTGGTTCGTGGCGCTGGCCTCCCTCGCCAAGGCGGCGACGCCGGAACGGGTGCGCCGCAATGCCGCCGCCGACCGCATCGTCGTGCCGCCCACCGTCCGCCCCACCCGGAAAGGCTGAGCCGGTGAGCGAAGAGCCGAAACGACGCCTGATCGTGGGTCCTTTCAATCGGGTAGAGGGCGATCTTGAGGTAAAGCTTGAGATCGACGGCGGACGTGTTTCCGCCGCCTTTGTGAACTCCCCCCTGTTCCGCGGGTTCGAGCGCATTCTGGAGGGGCGCGACCCGATGGACGCGCTGGTGGTGGCGCCGCGCATCTGCGGCATCTGCTCCGTCTCGCAAAGCCATGCGGCGGCGCTTGCGCTTGCCGCCGCCATCGGGGTGGAGGTGCCGCGCAACGGCGTGCTGGCGACCAACCTGATGACGGCGACGGAGAATGCCGCCGATCACCTGACCCATTTCCACCTGTTCTTCATGCCCGACTTCGCCCGGCCCGCCTATGAAGGCCGCCCATGGTTCGAGCGGGCGGAGGCGCGCTTCAAGGCGGCGCAGGGCAGTGCCGTGCGCGGTGCCACCGCGGCGCGGGCGGACCTGTTCCATGTGCTGGGCATCCTGGGCGGCAAGTGGCCGCACACGCTGACGCTCCAGCCCGGCGGCGTGACCCGCGCGGCGGATGCCCGCGACCGGGTGCGGCTGCTCGCCACCGTCGGCGCCTTCCGCCGCTTTCTTGAGGATAGCCTGTTCGGCGCCCCGCTGGACCGCGTTCTGGAGCTTGCGGCGCCGGAGGATCTGGAACGCTGGCGTCTTTCCGGCCCGGCCGGCGACTTCCGCCTGTTCCTGGAGATCGCAGAGGATCTCGACCTCGCTCATCTCGGTCGCGCCTATGGCCGGTTTCTCAGCCACGGCGCCTATCCGGAGGCCGACGGTGGGCATCTCTACCGCCGCGGCACCTTTGCAGACGGCCGGGACGCCGCCTTCGACCCCGATCAGGTGGCCGAGCATCACCGCTTCAGCCGCATGGGGGGGCAGGACCGCCCCCACCCACCCTTTGCCGGATCGACCGTGCCGGACGGCGAGGACCAGGAGGGATACAGCTGGTGCAAGGCGCCGCGGCTGGCCGGCCTTCCTTATGAGACCGGAGCCATTGCGCGGCAACTGGTGGACGGCCATCCGCTGATCCGGGCGTTGGTGGCGCAGGATGGCGGATCGGTGCGCAGCCGGGTGGTCGCCCGCCTGCTGGAACTGGCCCGGACGACTCGCGCCATGGAAGGCTGGCTGCGCGCCATCGAGCTCAACGGCCCCTGGTGCGCGACGGCGGAGATGCCGGACAGCGCCCAGGCGGTGGGTCTGACCGAGGCGGCGCGCGGTGCGCTCGGCCACTGGCTGCGGGTGGAGCGCGGGCGCATCGCCGGTTACCAGATCATCGCCCCCACGACCTGGAACTTTTCCCCCCGCGACCTCGACGGTGTTCCCGGCCCGCTGGAACAGGCTCTCGTCGGCGCACCGGTGCAGGAGGGAGAGCGCACGCCGCTGTCGGTGCAGCACATCGTGCGATCCTTCGATCCATGCATGGTCTGCACGGTGCATTGAAAAATTAGTAGGAAAATCAAAGGTTTACTGCGCGACTCTCAAAAATTGTCAAAATTCATGCAACAGCGCTCGGCGGACCATGGCCAATCGCGTGCCGCCAGCCGGATACGAACAAGTTGGGGATGAACTTGGGTAGGGCCTGTTGGAGTCGGACAACCGATCTTGGAGAGCGTCATGAGCGACAAGCCAACCGAAGACCAGCCCGTCCAGGGTGAGGCCAACAAGCAGGTGCCGGAGACGCCATCGACTGCGAACGATGGAAAGCGGACCGGCTCAGAAAAGGCGAGCGACCGCGAGGGGCAAACTCGGGAAGCCGGGTACGACGAGGCATAGGAATGAAAGGAGAAGGCCGCTCGGTGGAGCGGCCTTCGCTTTGTTGGGGGCTGGACTCTGTCCTGGGAGATGGCGGTTAGGAGATGATGAATGTCGCATAGGACATGATGCCGACAAACATTAGGAGTGAAACCAGCCGGGCCATGCCGACCTCCATCGGATTGGAAGATGCGTTCTGATGGGAGAGGTTTTAAGCCGTTGCCGGTCCGGGAAAAATGCCGGGTTTCCGGTTTCACCGTTCCGATCCTGCGAACAATGGCTGCCACCCGCCAACAGGGCATGGCATCGGAATGCGCCGGTATCCGGGGAGTGTCTGAGCCTGCTCGTGACCCTCTGCAGAAGCAATGTGCTCCAATAATTGATGCGGCGCGATACAGGTTTTCACTTATGCCATCCCTCTGGGATTCTTTAGGGAGTGTCTGCGAGAATATCCATGACCGCCGAAGCCAGAGAATGAACCCACATCCTCGAACCTATTCACAATCAGCTGTTCTTCGATATGTCTTGAAAAATGCCTTCCTGATCCGTGGAATTTTTGATCTCGAAGCACCCTATCCAGGACAACACGCATCCGGATTCATTCAGAGAGCCAAGCCGATGACCGAAGTCTTCGGCTCCGGAAGAGGAGGTTGCTGCCATGACAGAACAGACACCCGTCAAACCGGAAAGCTGCGCTGAAGAGTCCGTTGCGATCCCTTCGCAGACGATAGTGCGGCTGCGGCACCTGCTGGCCGGCGGAGATCGTCATGCCGCCGGCTCCATCCAATTGATCGGCCTGAGTGCGCTGCGGACAGAGCTCGGTGACCGCTGGGGCAGTGTCAAAGCGCGTGTTCATGACCAGACCGAACGGTTGCTTGTCCGGCATATGGGGCCATCCGATGTCTGGCTGCGTGCCGATGAAGCGAACTATCTGGTTGTTTTCGCCACATTGGACCGGCAGGCCGGTGAACTCGTCTCCGGCCGGATCGTTGCCGAACTCCATCGGCTCATGTTGGGAAGCGCGGATACCAGCCGGATAGCCGTACGCAGCATCGTGACCGAGATCGATGGACATCTGGTCGTCGAAGAGAAGTCGCTCGATCAGCTGATGGCGAGCCTGTTGCAGCAGAGCGCCGCCTCGCCACCATCCATCACGGAGGTGGGGGAGGGTCGTCCGGTTGGCGCAACGGTGGCTTCCGAGTTGGAGGCTTTCCGGCCCGACATCTGTTTCCGTCCGGTCTTCGACGTATCGCACAAGGTTCTGTCCACCTATGTCTGTCACCCCGATGGCGCGACGAAGAGACTCCTCGGCGCATTGTCCACCGACGAGATGCGTTATGAAGAGCACATGTTCGAAGCGGATGTCGAGGTTCTGCGCCGGTCTGTCGAGATATATGGGGAGCTATATCAGAACAGCTTCCGCTATATGCAGAATGTGACCGTTGGCTTTTCAACGCTTTCGGTCGGTCGCTACCGGCGGGAATATATTTCCGTTTGTCATGAAATTCCTGTTCACCTCCGACCTTTCATGGTTTTCGTCTTGCACGGGGTCCCGCCTGGGGTGCCATACGGTCGCGTGGCCGAGATCACGACCGTCCTGAAGTCTTATTGCCGCGCGATCCTCGTGCTGATCGACGATGGCACACCGAACCTCGCAGCCTTCGCGCAGGCGGGCGTCCGTGGTCTGGGGGTGACCATCCAGCCCGGTGAACCGGAGACGCGGGCGGCCAACCGCATCAACAGTCTCGGGGCCCATGTGCGCCGACATGGCATGCTGTTCTTCGTCGACGGCATCCGAACGGCAGCGATGCTGCGGGTGGCCGGGGATGCAGGCGCTTCATACGTCGCCGGTCCGCTGATCGGTGGGGAAATCGACGTTCCTGAGCATATGAAGCATGTGACCGAGCGCGAGTTGATACAGCGATCGGCAAAACTGACGCGTCGGCGCTGATCGGCAACCATCCAGCCAGACTGGCAAGTCAGTTGCCACTTTCCAGGCATGCTGTAATGTTGATGTCCACAATCGCTGACCTGCCGAGCGATGCGTGGGGAAATATGTAGGCTGATCAACGGGCTGGCCGTGTGGCCGATCCTGGCATGGAACTTGTACGAACAAGCCGCGGCGGCAGGGTGCCGCTGTATGTGGCTATGCCGGGGCAAGGGAATGGACGGAACGGGGTGCGGCGGCGGTCGCGAAGCAGCGCGAATCCTGGTGTTGGGCATCGGCAACATCCTGTGGGCCGACGAGGGCTTCGGTGTCCGCACCGTGGAACGTCTCGCCGCCGATTGGCGGTTTCCCGACACCGTCACGCTGATGGATGGCGGAACCCAGGGGCTGTATCTGCTGCCGCATCTGGAGAATGCCGACGCGCTGATCGTGGTCGACGCCATCGACTACGGCCTGCCGCCGGGCACCCGCCGGGTCTTCCATGGTGACGACGTGCCGGCCTTCCTGGGCGCCAAGAAGATGAGCCTGCACCAGACCGGGTTTCAGGAGGTGCTGGCCAGCGCCATGTTCCTTGGCCGCTGCCCGGAAAAGCTGATCCTCGTCGGGGTCCAGCCGGAATGCCTGGAGGATTACGGCGGCGGCCTGACCGATACCGTCGCCGCCCAGGTCGCCCCCACCATCGACGTCATTCTGCAACTGTTGCGCGGCGAATTCGGCGTGGAGGGCGTACACCGGGACGCCGCTGCCGACATTGCCGCCCCGGCCATCGCCCGCGACGCCTATGAGGGCGGCCGGCCCAGCGCCGAGGATGCCTGCCGCATCGGCGATCCCCGCATTCTGGCGGCGCTGTCCGCCACGGCATCCTGACGGGAGCGCGGCCAGCATGTGCATCGGCATTCCCCTGCGCTTGACCGCCGTCGACGGGATCGTAGGCCGGGCGGAGGACGGATCCGCCATCGACCTGTCGCTGGTCCCGGAGGCCTGTTCCGGCGACTGGGTGCTCGGCTTCCTGGGCGCCGCCCGCCGGCTGCTGGCGCCCGAGGAGGCGGCGCAGATCCTCGATGCGCTGGCGGCGATGGCCGCGGCGCTGGACGGGGAAGCACTGGACAGTGCCTTCGCCGACCTGACCAGCCGCGAACCGACCCTTCCCCCCCACCTGGAGGCGGCCCGTGCGGCTGGCCTGACGGAGGCCTGACGCCATGACCGACCTTGCACCCGCGCTCGTCAAACCGCGCCTGCCCTTGCCGCCGCTGGTCGATCTGCTGACCGACGTCCATGGTTATCCGCGGCTCGACCATGCCGACGACCGCCCCTGGCTGAAAGAGCCGGCCAAGGATTGGGTGGTCTTCCTGCCCGGCCATGGCAAGGGCAATGCGGAGACCGCCGACGTTGCCGTCATCCTGCCGGAACTGGTCCGCGCACTGCACCCGCGCCTGACCCCGGCGGTGGCGGGCGAGGCGGCGGAGCGCGCGATCCTGGCGCTGACCGGTATGATGAGCCTGCCGGCCCTGGTCTTCCTGCGCGGCGACCGGCTGCTGGGCAGCATTCCGCGCGTGCGCGACTGGGACGACTACCTGCGGCGGATCGGCGAGATTCTGGAAGGCGCTTCGGAAGGCGGTGCGGCATGACCTCCCTGTTCGGCATGACCCACCCGCCGGTCGGCTTCGGCCCCGGCAGCCAGCCCGACGCGACCGAGGAAGGACTGGAATATCTGCCGATGCCGTCGGGCATGCGCGTCTACGAACCGCATGTGCCGGAGGTCGCCGACCCTGCTCGCGCCGCGGCGGCACGCGCGGTGCTGGTCCGCATTCATCAGGCGCTGGCCGGCTGGTCGGCGGGCGAGGAAATCCGCATTCCGGTCGACGATCTCGACGCCCCGGTTCTGGCCCTGGTGGACGAGGCGCTGGGCGAAGGCGAGGTGGCGGTGAAGGTCGACCGCGCCGGCGACCGGCTGGAGATTCAGGAGGCGTCGCTGGCCGGCGTCTGGCGCGTGCGTGGCTTTGGGGACGGGGCCGTGCGCGAAAGCCTGCTGATCAGCGCCTTTCCGAGGGTGGCGCTGAACCGCGCCTTTACCGCCGTTGCACCGGTTGTGACCGGGCCGGCGCCGGCCGGGCTGATGAACGGCCAGCCGATCCTGACCGAACTGCTGGACCGCAGCGCCGCATGGCGCCGCGGCGACGGCCCCCACGCGGTGAATTTCAGCCTGCTTCCCCACACGCCCGAGGACCTGGCCTTCATCGAGCAGCGTCTGGGCGTCGGCGCGACCACCATCCTGTCGCGCGGCTACGGCAATTGCCGCGTCACCGCCACCGCGACGCCGAACATCTGGTGGGTGCGCTACTACAACTCGGTCGACACGCTGATCCTCGACACGGTGGAGATCGTCGACGTGCCGGCGGTGGTTTGCGCCGCGGCGGAGGACATCGCCGACAGCGCCGAACGGCTGGCCGAGATCCTCGACGCGCTAGCGACCGATCTGGAGCGGGTGCGATGAGCGCCGCCACCTCCCGCTTCGAAGGTTCCTACCTCGGCGACGCCACGCGGATCGGGGCGGCGACGCGGATGGAATGCAAGATCTGCTGGCATGTCTACGATCCGGCGGAGGGCTGCGAGCATTGGCAGGTGCCGCCCGGTACGGCCTTCGCCGCCCTGCCCGGTCATTGGCGCTGCCCGGTCTGCGACGGCGCACGCGACCAGTTCATGGCGCTGGACGGCGAAGCCGCCGTGGCGGAGACGGTCGCCGTGTCGCCGCCGTCCGTCCCTGTCCCGCCCGCCCAGCCGGTCGAGACCATCGCGCGGCTGGAAGCGGCCTTCCGCGAGATTCACACCGCGCAGATGCGTGGCCTGCCCATCGTCAACGACGCGCTGGCGGTGAAAGCGGTCGGCTTCCGCCGGCATGACGAGCGCTGGTTGGGCGCGCTGGTGACGCCCTGGTTCCTGAACCTCGTCCTGCTGCCGGGCGAGGGAGACGACTGGTCGACACTGATCCCCGGCGCCAAGGAATTGATCGAGTTCCCGTCCGGCCGGTACGAGTTCGTCCACGCCAACCGCAAGGGCGTGGGGGCCTACAAGGCATGCTCGCTGTTCTCGCCGATGTTCGAGTTCGCCTCCATGCTCCAGGCGACGGAAACGGCCTCGGCGGCTCTGGTCTCCCTCTTCGATCCCTCCATCCGCGAAGATGGCGCCCAGACCGCCGAGATCCGGCGCCGGCGCGAGGAGGAACTGGCGCCGCCGGAAGCGGTTTCTGCGGACGCGGTTTCGGAACCAGCGCAGCCGGTTCGCCCGTCCCGCCGGGCGCTGCTCGGCATGGGTTCGGGAGAGGCCGCCGATGCATGAGATGGCGCTCTGCGAAAGCCTGCTCCAGGCGATGGAGGAGGCCGGGCGGGCGAACGGCTTCAGCCGCGTGACCAAAATCCGGCTGGAGATCGGCCGCTTTGCCGGGGTGGAGGTGGAGGCGCTGCGCTTCGGCTTTGATGTGGTGACGCGCGGCTCGCTGGCCGACGGGGCGGAACTGGTGGTGCTGGATGTGCCGGGCCGCGGCTGGTGCTTCGACTGCAACGACACGGTGGATCTGGACGACCGGCTGTCGCCCTGCCCACACTGCGGCGGCAGCCGGCTGCATCCCAACGGCGGCACCGAAATGACGATCAAGGATCTCGAGGTCGAATGAGGTCGCCCAGATGAAGAAGGACCCCGCGCGATGACCGACCCCGCCCGCCCCGGCATCCTGGTGGTGGATGACGAGCCGCGCTCCGTCGAGGTCATCGCCCGCCTGCTGGACGAGGAGTTCGAGGTCTTCACCGCCCTTTCGGCGGAGGAGGGCCTGCGCCTGCTGGAAACCGAATGGATCCAGGTGATCTTCTCCGACCAGCGGATGCCGGAGGTCAGCGGCGTCGAGTTCCTGACCCAGGTGCGCGAACGCTGGCCGGAGGTGGTGCGCATCGTCATCACCGGCTACATCGACCCCGAGGACATCATCGGCGCCATCAACACCGCCGGCATCCACCAGTTCATCACCAAGCCCTGGCATCCCGACCATCTGCTGCTGACCGCCCGCAACGCGGCGAAGATGTACCAGCTTCAGCGCGAGCATGACCGGCTGACCAATGAGCTGAAGCTGCTGCCCCCCGTGGCCGAGACCCGCGTGGCCTCAAGGCGCGAGCGGGTGCGGCAGTCCTACCGCTTCGACGGGCTGGTCCGGGCCGAGGGCAGCCCGGTGGAGGAGGTCTGCCGGCAGGCGGAGCGGGTGGCCGGCTTCAACGTGCCGGTGCTGGTGCTGGGCGAGACCGGCACCGGCAAGGAGTTGCTGGCGCGCGCCATCCATTACGGCAGCCCGCGGTCCGACCAGCCCTTCTACTGCGAGAATTGCGGCGCCATCCCGGACGAGCTGCTGGAAAGCGAGCTGTTCGGCCACAAGAAGGGGGCCTTCACCGGCGCGCACAGCAACCGCCTCGGCCTGCTGGAACAGGCGGATGGCGGCACCATCTTCCTGGACGAGATCGGCGACATCAGCCCGGCCTTCCAGGTCCGGCTTCTGCGCTTCCTGCAGGAGGGTGAGATCCGGCCCGTCGGCTCCAACGAGACGCGGCGGGTCGATGTCCGCGTCGTCGCCGCCACCCACCGCGACCTGACCGCGGAGGTGAAGGCCGGCCGCTTCCGCGAGGATCTGTATTACCGGCTCAGCACCATGACGCTGACCATGCCGCCCCTGCGCGACCGGCCCGACGACATCCCGGTTCTGGCCCGCCACATCCTCGACCGGCTGTCGGCCGCCCATGGCAAGCCCGTTGCCGGCTTCGCCCCCGACACGCTGGCCTGCCTGGAATCCTACGGCTGGCCCGGCAACGTGCGCGAACTGCAGAACGAGATCATGCGCATGCTGGTGCTGTGCGAGGGCGACCTGCTGGGCGCCGACCTGCTGTCCGACCAGGTCCTGCGCGGTGCCGCGCTGAACGCCCGCCCGGCTTCGCCAGAGGACGGTCCGCTGCCGCCGCTCGACCTGATCGGCCAGGGCGGGCCGCTGAAGTCGCGGATCGAGCGGCTGGAGGCCGGCATCCTGATGGAAACGCTGGTGCGCTGCCGCTGGAACAAGAGCAAGGCCGCCGACGAGCTGGGCCTGTCCCGCATGGGCCTGCGCGCCAAGCTGGAGCGCTACGGCATCGAGCGCGGGCCGGCGCAGAGGCATTAGTATCCCCCCTCTCCCGCCCCGGGAGAGGGAAGGGGCCCGCCGCGAAGCGGTGGGAAGGGTGAGGGGTACGACAAGGATCGGAGATCCATGTCCGGAATGCCCCTCACCCTCGCCACTCCGTGGGGCCCCTCCCTCTCCCGGGGCGGGAGAGGGCATGTTCCGATCACCAAACCACAAGAACCCCGAGGAGCCGTTCGATATGTCGAAAACCACTCGCCTTACCGTCATCGCGGCTGCCGTTGCGCTCGCCGCCACCCCGGCGCTGGCCCATCCCGGCCATCTCGCCGGCGCCGGATTCCTCGACGGAGTGGCGCATCCGCTGGGCGGGCTCGACCACCTGATCGCCATGGTCACGGTCGGCGTCTATGGCGCCACCATCGGCGGGCGCGCCGTGCTGGCGGTGCCGGGGGCCTTCCTGGCCGCCATGCTGGCCGGCGGGCTGTTCGCGCTGATCGGCGGCGAGCTGCCGCTGGTCGAGCCGACGATATACGCCTCCACCGTCGTGCTGGCCCTGCTGTGCGTCATGCCGATGTCGCGCAACGGCGTGGTGGGCGCCCTGTTCGCCGCCGCCTTCGGCCTGTTCCACGGCTTCGCCCATGGGGCGGAGATGCCGGCCGACGCCGCGGCGCTGGGCTATGCCGCCGGCTTCCTGACCAGCACCGCCGGGCTGCATGCGGCCGGCATCGCATTGGGTCTGGCGCTCCACCGGCTGGTCGGCCGGCCGGTTGAGGACAGCCAGTCCGCCTGACAACCACCGGCAACTCCCCTGCCACCCCGGCCGTCGTTTTGGCCGGGAGCTTGCCAGAGGCAGGGGGCAGTCCGGGCATGAAACCGTTGCTTTGCCAAATGTTCGTATTACGGCACGGTTGTTGCCTATGCCCGACGGAGAAGCGCACCGGCCCCTCGCACGCCGGTGCCGCCCCAGGGGAGAAAACAAACCGATGGCAACGCTGGAAACCTTCTACGAGGTGATGCGGCGGCAGGGGATCACACGCCGTTCGTTCCTGAAATACTGCTCGCTCACCGCCGCGGCCCTCGGGCTGGGGCCGGAACTGGTGCCGCAGATCGTCCATGCCATGGAAACCAAGCCGCGCACGCCCGTGCTGTGGCTGCATGGCCTGGAATGCACCTGCTGTTCGGAATCCTTCATCCGCTCCGCGCACCCGCTGGTCAAGGACGTGGTGCTGTCGATGATCTCGCTGGATTACGACGACACGCTGATGGCGTCGGCCGGCCATCAGGCCGAGGCGATCCTCGACGAGGTGATGGAGAAGTACAAGGGCAACTACATCCTCGCGGTGGAAGGCAATCCGCCGCTGAACCAGGACGGCATGTCCTGCATCGTCGGCGGCAAGCCCTTCACCGACCAGCTGCGCAAGGTCGCCAAGGACGCCAAGGCGATCATCTCCTGGGGCTCCTGCGCCTCCTTCGGCTGCGTCCAGGCGGCGCGTCCGAACCCGACCCGCGCCACCCCGGTGCATGAGGTCATCACCGACAAGCCGATCATCAAGGTTCCCGGCTGCCCGCCGATCGCCGAGGTGATGACCGGCGTCATCACCTACATGCTGACCTTCGACCGCATCCCGGAGCTGGACCGCCAGGGCCGGCCGAAGATGTTCTACAGCCAGCGCATCCATGACAAATGCTATCGCCGGCCGCATTTCGACGCCGGCCAGTTCGTGGAGTCCTTCGACGACGAGGGCGCGCGCAAGGGCTATTGCCTCTACAAGGTCGGCTGCAAGGGTCCGACCACCTACAACGCCTGCTCCACCGTTCGCTGGAACGAGGGCACCAGCTTCCCCATCCAGTCCGGCCACGGCTGCATCGGCTGTTCGGAGGACGGATTCTGGGACAAGGGCTCCTGGTATGCCCGCCAGTCCGACATCCTCCAGTTCGGGATCGAAGCCAACGCCGACGAGATCGGCACCACCGCCGCCATCGGCGTCGGCAGCATCATCGCCGCCCACGCGGCGGTCAGCGCCCTGAAGCGCGCGCAGCACAAGGGAGACGTCTGACCATGGGCATCGTCCAGACCCCGAACGGCTTCTCGCTCGACAACGGCGGCAAGCGCATCGTCGTCGATCCGGTTACCCGCATCGAAGGCCACATGCGCTGCGAGGTGAACGTCGACAGCGACAACGTCATCCGCAACGCGGTGTCGACCGGCACCATGTGGCGCGGCCTCGAAGTCATCCTGAAGGGTCGCGATCCGCGCGACGCCTGGGCCTTCGTCGAGCGCATCTGCGGCGTCTGCACCGGCTGCCACGCGTTGACCTCGGTCCGCGCGGTGGAGGATGCGCTGCAGATCCGCATCCCGAAGAACGCCCATCTGATCCGCGAGATCATGGCGAAGACGCTGCAGGTCCATGACCACATCGTCCATTTCTACCACCTGCATGCGCTGGACTGGGTCAACCCGGTCAACGCGCTGAAGGCCGATCCGCAGGCGACCTCGGCGCTGCAGCAGGCGGTGTCGCCGCGCCATGCCAAGTCCAGCCCCGGCTATTTCCGCGACGTCCAGACCCGCCTGAAGAAGTTCGTGGAGAGCGGCCAGCTCGGCATCTTCAAGAACGGCTATTGGGACAACCCGGCCTACAAGCTGTCGCCGGAAGCCGACCTGATGGCGGTGACCCATTACCTGGAGGCGCTCGATCTCCAGAAGGACATCGTCAAGATCCACACCATCCTCGGCGGCAAGAACCCGCACCCGAACTACATGGTCGGCGGCGTTCCCTGCGCCATCAACATGGACGGCAACGGGTCGTCGGGCGCGCCGCTGAACATGGAGCGGCTGAACTTCATCCGCGCCCGCATCCAAGAGGCCACGGCCTTCGTCGAGAACGTCTATCTGCCGGACGTGCTCGCCATCGCCAGCTTCTACAAGGACTGGCTCTATGGCGGCGGGCTGGCGGCGACCAACGTCATGGACTATGGCGATTACGAGAAGGTGCCGTACGACCATTCCACCTGCCAGCTGCCGGGCGGCGTCATCCTGAACGGCAACTGGAACGAGGTCCATCCCATCGACCCGCGCGACCCGGCCCAGGTGCAGGAGTTCGTCGCCCACAGCTGGTATCACTACGAGGACGAGAGCAAGGGCCTGCACCCGTGGGACGGCGTGACCCAGGCCAAGTTCGAACTGGGCGCCAACACCAAGGGCACCCGCACCGACATCAAGGAGCTTGACGAGGCCGCCAAGTATTCCTGGATCAAGGCTCCGCGCTGGCGCGGCCATGCGGTGGAGGTCGGCCCCCTGCCCCGCTACATCCTGGCCTATGCCCAGGGCGTCGGTTACGTGAAGGACCAGATCACCGAATCTCTCGGCGCCTTCAACAAACTGGCCGGCACGAACTTCACGCCGCAGCAGGCGCTGCCGACCACCATCGGCCGCACCCTGGCCCGCGCGCTGGAATGCCAGTACTGCTGCACCATGATGATGGACGACTGGAATGCCCTGATCGCCAACATCAAGGCCGGCGACACCGCCACCGCAAATGTCGAGAAGTGGGACCCGAAGACCTGGCCGAAGGAGGCCAAGGGCGTCGGCACCGTCGCCGCCCCGCGCGGCGGCCTGGGCCACTGGATCAAGATCAAGGAAGGCAAGATCGACAACTACCAGTGCGTCGTGCCGACGACCTGGAACGGCAGCCCGCGCGATCCCAAGGGCAACATCGGGGCGTTCGAGGCGTCGCTGCTGAACACGCCGATGGCCCGCCCGGACGAGCCGGTGGAGATCCTGCGCACCCTGCACAGCTTCGACCCGTGCCTTGCCTGCTCCACCCACGTCATGGCGCCCGACGGCGCCGAACTGGCCCGCGTCACCGTGCGCTGACCGGCAACCGAGGAGGATTACGTCATGGCTCCTCTCGACGATGCGAAGCCGGTCGCGACACCGGACGAGGAGGGAACGGCCGCTTCGGGTGGCGGCCGCTTCCTGAAGGCGATCTATGTGTATGAGGTGCCGGTGCGGATCTGGCACTGGGTCAACGCGCTGGCGATCACGGTGCTGTCGGTCACCGGCTATCTGATCGCCAACCCGCTGCCGAGCATGCCGGGCGAGGCGAGCGCCAATTTCCTGATGGGCTACATCCGCTTCGTTCATTTCGCGGCGGCCTACATCTTCACCATCGGCTTCATCGGCCGGCTCTATTGGGCCTTCGCCGGCAACCACCATGCCCGCCAGCTGTTCCGCTTCCCCTTCTGGGACCGCCATTGGTGGGGCGAACTGTTCCTGGAGGCGCGCTGGTACCTGTTCCTGGAGCGCAAGCCGAAGCTGTATGTCGGGCACAACCCGCTGGCGCAGTTCGCCATGTTCTGGGCCATCGCGGTCGGCAGCGTCTTCATGATCGTCACCGGCTTCGCGCTCTACAGCGAAGGCGCCGGGCTGGGCAGCTGGCAGGACAAGCTGTTCGGCTGGGTGATCCCGCTGTTCGGCCAGAGCATGGACGTCCACACCTGGCACCATCTGGGCATGTGGGCGATCCTGCTGTTCGTGATCGTCCATGTCTATGCCGCGGTGCGCGAGGACATCATGTCCCGCCAGTCGATCATCTCCACCATGATCAGCGGCGTCCGCACTTTCAAGGACGCCGAGGCTCCGGCCGACGAGGAGCATGAGCGCCCGGTGAAGAAGGCGGCGCGGGTGGGGTGAGGTTCTCTGCTCCCTCCCTCACCCTCCCCCGCCTTTGGCGGTGGAGGGGACTGCCGCCGCCTCGCAGAAGGCACCCTCTCCCGTGAAGCGGGGGAGGGTCGGGGTGGGGGCAATACTCTGCCTACGCAATCATCCCCACACCCTTGGAAAACCTTGATTTGTTCCGCATACGTTCCCATATCAGGGAGGTTCCGAAACAGCCGGGAATCCCAGATCAGCGCCGCCCCCTCCGGGTGCGGCCGGAGGACGTCATGCCTTATTTTCCGACCATCGAATTGACCCCGCAGGTGAAAATGCTTCTGGCGCGCGGGGCGCTGACGCTGAATCCCGGCCAGTGGGTGCGGGGCGAGAAGGGGCGCGGGCGGTTCCTGCGCACCGATCTGCGCAGCGGCACCACCTATGTCAGCTGGCTGCGGCCGGGCGACGATTGGGAAACGGCGTCGCAGCGGTTCCATCGTGCCTGCCGCAAGGGCTACATCGGCAAGTATCGCGGCCTGTATGAGTTCGACAAGGCCAACCGCACCGCCGATGCCCCGGCGCCCAAGACCAGTGTGCGGGCGCCGGTCCAGATGCCGCTCTTCACCTACAGGGCGAAGGACGCAGCCCACGCCTGACCGAGGCTGAGCCCGCCGTCGTTGGCAGGGGCCAGCCGCGGCAGCAGCGGCTCCACGCGAGCGGCGCGGAAGCCGGCGACCAGTTCCTCCGCCAGCACCGCGTTCATCAGGCAACCGCCGGACAGCACCACCCGCTCCAGGCCACGTGCGCGCAGCACCGGCAGCGTCCAATCCACCAGAGCCGCGGCCAGCGTGCCGTGGAACAGCTCCGCCCCCTCGACCACGTCGGGAACCGACAGCAGGCGTTCCAACAGCGGCGTCAGGTCCAGCTCGCCGCCCTCGATCCGCCACGCCCCCTCCGCCACCCGCGGCTGATGCACCAGCGATTCCAGCGCCATCGGCGCCTCGCCCTCGAAACCCGCGACCGCACGGACTCCCAACAGCCCGCAGGCGGCATCGAACCAGCGTCCGCAGGAACTGGTGAGCGGGGCGTTGATCCCGCGCTCGATCATCCGGCGCACGCCCTCGGCCGGTCCGTGACCGGCAAAGCGCGGACCGATCTCGTCGGCCCGGCCCATGCGCACCAGGGCAGCGGCTGCCATCCGCCAGGGCTGGCGGGCGGCGACATCGCCGCCGGGCTGGGCGAGCGGGGCGAGACTTCCCAACCGCTCCGACTGCAAGCCGTCGACCAGCAGCATCTCCCCACCCCAGGACCCTCCCCCCTCCCCCAACCCGAAGCCATCGAGGGCAAGGCCCAGCGCCGGACCGTCGATCCGGTGCTCGGCCATCACCGCGGCGACATGGGCGTGGTGGTGCTGGACCGCGATGGCGGGCAGGCCGCTCCGCTCGGCGAAGCGAGTGGACTGGAAATCGGGGTGCTTGTCATGGGCGACCGCCACCGGTTCCACGCCCAGGATGTGCAGCAGATGGGCGACCGTCTCCTCCAGGAAACCCAGTGTGGCGGCATTGTCGAGGTCGCCGATGTGCTGGGACAAGAAGGCCTCGTCGCCGCGGGTGACGCAGATTGTCGCCTTGAGGTGGCCGCCGACCGCCAGGATCGGCGGCACGGGGCGGGCCAACCGGATCGGCTCCGGGACATGGCCGCGGCCACGGCGCAGGAAGGCGGGCGCGCCGGCCAGCTTGCGCACCACGCTGTCGTCGGCGCGGATCACGATGTCGCGGTCGTGGTCGACGATCAGGTCGGCGATGCCGGCCAGCCTTTCCCGTGCCTCCCAGTTCCCGATGGCGAGCGGCTCCCCGCCGGGATTGGCGGAGGTCATGACGAGGGTCAGGCCCTGCGGTTCTCGCAGCCAGCCGGTGCCGTCCGGCCGCCCCGCCGCCTCGTGGAACAGCAGGTAATGCAGCGGCGTGTAGGGCAGCATGACGCCCAGCCATGCCAATCCGGGGGCGATGTCGGGCGCCAGTTCCGGCGCATCCTCCTGCCGCCGCAGCAGGACGATGGGGCGCGCCACCCCCTCCAGCAATCGGCGCTCGTCGCTGTCCACCCGGACATGGCGGACGGCTGACTCAGCATTGGCGACCATCAGGGCGAAGGGCTTGCCGTTGCGCTGCTTGACCCGGCGCAGCCGCTCCACCGCGTCGGCGCGCGTGGCGTCGCAGGCGAGGTGGAAACCACCCAGCCCCTTGATGGCAACGATCCTGCCGGCCCGCAGGGCGGCCAGAATATCTTCCGGCGAATGCGACAGGCGGGGACCGCAGGCCGGGCAGGCGGTCGGCTGGGCATGGAAGCGGCGGTCGGCCGGGTCCTCGTACTCCGCCCTGCAGTCTGGGCAGAGCGCAAAGGCGGCCATCGCCGTCTGCGGCCGGTCATAGGGCAGCCGCCGCGTGATGGTGTAGCGCGGGCCGCAATGGGTGCAGTTCAGGAAGGCATAGCGGTAGCGGCGGTCCGCCGGGTCGAACAACTCGGCAAGGCAGGCCGGGCATACCGTGGCGTCGGGACCGATGCCGGTGGCGATGGCGCCCGCGGACTCGCTGTGGCGGATGGTGAAGGCGTCCTCACCGGGGAGCGGGGCGACGGTTTCGCAGTCCACCGCATCGATGCGGGCAAGCGGCGGAGCCTCTTCGGTGATTGCGGCGCGGAACGCGGAGGTTTCGGCGCCCTGCACTTCGATCAGCACGCCCCGGGGGTCGTTCAGCACCCAGCCGGTCAGGCCGAAGCGCCGGGCGAGCGCATGGACATGCGGGCGGAATCCCACTCCCTGCACCCGTCCGCGCACGCGGATCCTCAGCCGTTCGTCGTCAGGGGACATGGAAGCCTTCTGGGTGATCTTCGGCTGTGCCGAACCCCCTCATCCTAACCTTCTCCCCGGGGGGGAGAAGGGACAATCGCTGCGGCGGATGGTCTGTACGGAGGGTCAGGGCCGCAACAACCGGCGGCGTCGTCGGTTGAGAGGAGGACATTCGCGGAACCGGAACGGAGACGCCGTCATGAGCGCAAGCAAGCACGAGAAGACCGACAAGCCGACCGATGCCGACCTGAAGAACAACCCGCAGATCGGTGGGACCAAGGGCGCCCGCGCCGCCGGAATGTCGGCGGACGACATGGATCTGGCCCAGGGCGAAAGCACCTTCGAGGGCGATATCGAGAACCAGACCAACGACAAGGGTGGTGTGGACAAGCCCTTCCGCGACACCGCGCCGCTGAAGCCGCGTCAGGCCTGACGGAACGGATCGGTCCACCAGGAAGGCGGCGCTCTGCGGGGCGCCGCCTTTTTGCGTCCACGCCGGGCAACCATGCACGGGGTTGCCGGGCCTGCGACATTCTGTTACGTCTGCCTTCATGCTGCACCGCGTCACGCCGCCTTGACGGCCTGCTCCCTGCATTGACCTGAAGCCCGACCGCGCAACTCCCCGGCCGGCCGCCGCTTCGCAGCGATTCCTTTCATTCCCGATCATCGTCGATGGCGACAAACCGCCCGGCTTCCGCCGGAACGCGGGCGCTGCCGCCGTCCCGTCCTGAGCTTGCGAGACCCATGACCATCGATTTGCAACGGCTTCGCCAGGAGTGGTTCGGCAACATGCGCGGCGACTTGCTGTCCGGGCTCGTTGTCGCCCTTGCCCTGATTCCGGAGGCCATCGCCTTCTCCATCATCGCCGGGGTCGACCCCAAGATCGGCCTCTACGCCTCCTTCGCCATCGCCATGACCATTGCCATCGTCGGCGGCCGGCCCGGCATGATCTCCGCCGCCACAGCCGCCACCGCGGTGCTGATGGTCACGCTGGTCAAGGAACATGGCCTGCAATATCTGCTGGCCGCCACCGTGCTGGCCGGACTGCTGCAGATCGGCGCCGGGCTCCTGCGGCTGGGGGCCCTGATGCGCTTCGTGTCGAAATCGGTGATGACCGGCTTCGTCAACGCGCTCGCCATTCTGATCTTCCTGGCCCAGTTGCCGGAGCTGGTGGGGGTCCCCACCGTCACCTATGCGCTGGTCGCTGCCGGGCTGGCGATCATCTACCTGCTGCCGCGCCTGACCAGGGCGGTGCCGTCGGCGCTGGTCAGCATCCTGGTGCTGACCGCGGTCACCATCGGCTTCGGCATCGACGTTCGCACCGTCGGCGACATGGGGGAGCTGCCCAGCACCCTGCCCGTCTTCCTGCTGCCCGACATTCCGTTGACGCTGGAGACGCTGCGCATCATCCTGCCCTATTCCGCCGGCATCGCCGTGGTCGGGCTTCTGGAATCGCTGATGACCGCGGCCATCGTCGACGACATGACGGAGACCGGCAGCGACAAGAACCGCGAATGCGTCGGTCAGGGCGTCGCCAACATGGTGTCCGGCTTCCTCGGCGGCATGGCCGGCTGCGCGATGATCGGGCAATCGGTGATCAACGTGAAGTCGGGCGGCCGGGGCCGGCTGTCGACCTTCTGCGCCGGCCTGTTCCTGCTGTTCCTGATCGTCGTGCTGGGCGACTGGGTGCAGCGCATCCCGATGGCCGCCCTGGTGGCGGTGATGATCATGGTGTCGGTCGGCACCTTCAGCTGGCAGTCCCTGACGACCCTGGTGACGCACCCGCGCAGTTCCAGCGCCGTCATGCTGGCGACGGTGGCCGGGGTGGTCTTCACCCACAATCTCGCCATCGGCGTGCTGATCGGCGTTCTGCTGTCCGGCATCTTCTTTGCCGGAAAGGTCGCCCGGATGGTCCGCGTCACCTCCACCCTGTCGGAGGATGGCCGCACCCGCACCTATCGGGTCGAAGGGCAGCTGTTCTTCGCCTCGGCCGACGATTTCTCCGCCGCCTTCGATGTGCGCGAGGAACTGGACGTGGCGGTCATCGATGTTTCCAGCGCCCATATCTGGGACATCTCCAGTGTCGCGGCGCTGGACAGTGTCGTGCTGAAGTTCCGCCGTGCCGGGACCGAGGTGCGGCTGATCGGCCTCAATGCCGCCAGCGAGACCATCGTCGACCGGCTGGCGACCCACGACAAGCCGGGCGCCGAGGAGCGCGCGCTGGCGCACTGAACGGCCTCCCCTCCTCGGAAGGCTATCGCCTTTTGAGGAGGGTGGGCGGGCGCAACGGCAGGGGCAGCTTCCTGTTGGCTGGAAAGGTTGGACTGCGCATCGACCGGATGCGCATGCCGGCCTTCCGCTGCATGCAGGAGGCAGGATGTCACTCGATCCGCGGCTGTTGGCGGTCGCCACGGCGTTGCCGCCCCACCGCTTCGAGCAGGAGGAGACGCTGGCCGTCGCCCGGACGGTGTTCGCCCATCGCCTGCGCGACTTCGACCGGCTGGCCCCCGTCTTCGCCAACACCGGCATCCGCAGCCGCTATGCCGCCTGCCCGCTGTCCTGGTATCTGGAGCCCCACGGCTGGGGTGAGCGTGCCGCCGTGTTCGAGCGCGTCGCGCTGGACCTGCTGGAAGAGGCGGCAGGCAAGGCGCTGGACGCGGCCGGCCTGCGCCCGACTGACGTCGACGCCATCGTCTGCGCCACCACCACCGGCATCGCCACGCCGAGCCTGGAGGCGCTTCTGCTCGAACGCATGGGCTTCCGGCCCGACACGGTGCGGCTGCCGGTCTTCGGACTGGGCTGTGCCGGCGGGGCGCTGGGGCTGGCGCGCGCGGGCATGATGGCGCGCGCCAGCCCGGGGCGGACCGTGCTGTTCCTGGTGGTCGAGCTTTGCACCCTGTCGCACCGGCCGGAAGAGGCCTCGCCCACCAATGTGGTGGCGAGCGCCTTGTTCGCCGACGGTGCCGCCGCCGCCCTGCTGCGCGCGCCGACCGACGGCGGCGATGCCCCCGGCCCGCGCTTCATCGACAGTGCCGAACACACCTGGCCGGGCACCCGGCGGATCATGGGCTGGCGGATCGAGGACGAGGGCTTCGGCGTCGTCTTCAGCCAGGACATCCCTCGCCTGATCCGCGAGCGGCTGGCCCCGGTGGTCGATGGCTTCCTGACCGGCCGCGGCATGACCCGCGCGGACCTGTCCGGAGTGATCTGCCACACCGGCGGCGCCAAGGTCCTGCAGGCGCTGACCGAGGTGCTGGCGCCTGCCACCGCGGGAATGGATGACTCCTGGGCTGTGCTGGGCGACTGCGGCAACATGTCGGCGGCCAGCGTGATGTTCGTGCTCGACCGCCGGATGCGCAGCGGCGCCACCGGGGCGCATCTGATGCTGGCCCTCGGCCCCGGCTTCACCGCCGGCCTTACCCTGCTGGATCTGTGACCATGGATGCAATCGGTTGGCCGCAGGTCATCCTGCTGGCGGTCGCGGCGCAGCGGCTGCTTGAGTTGGTGGTCGCCCGCCGCAACACAGCGCGGCTGCTGGCCGAAGGAGCGCGGGAGGTCGGGGCCGCCCATTACCCGCTGTTCGTCGTGCTGCATGCCGGCTGGCTGCTGGCGCTGTTCCTGGCGGTGCCGGCGGACGCCCCGATCAATGGTTGGCTTCTGGCGCTGTTCCTGCTGCTGCAGGCCGGGCGGGTGTGGGTGATCGCGACGCTCGGCCGCTTCTGGACGACGCGGATCATCACGCTGGACGGGGCTCCGCTGGTCCGCCGCGGCCCGTTCCGCTGGGTCCGGCATCCCAACTATCTCGTGGTGGCGGGAGAACTGGTCGTGCTGCCGCTGGTGTTCGGCAATGTCTGGATCGCCGTTGCCGCCACGCTGCTGAACATTCCCCTCACCCGCCGCCGCATCCAGGTGGAGGAGGAGGCGCTGAGCGACCGGCAGGGAACTGCGGGCGGTGCAGGCCGTTGGACCGGGTGGAGCGGCCGCCACGTCCCGCCGGCCGCCTGATGGCACCATGATCAGGACAACGCCCATGCCCCTTCCGTCAGCTCCCGTCGTCTGCATCACCGGCGCGTCGGCCGGGGTCGGCCGTGCCACGGCGCTGGCCTTCGCCGCCTACCGGCAAGCCTCCATCGGCCTGATCGCCCGCTCCGAAGAAGCTTTGGAGGAGGTGAAGGCGGAGGTGGAGCGGCTGGGCGGCCGGGCGCTGGTGCTGCCGCTGGACGTCGCCGACGCCGATGCGCTGGACAGCGCCGCCGACAAGGTTGAGGAGGCCTTCGGTCCGATCGACGTCTGGATCAACGCGGCGATGGTCACCGTCTTCGGCCCGGTCCATGCGGTGACGGCGGAGGAGTTGAGGCGGGTGACCGAGGTGACCTATCTCGGCTCCGCCTACGGCATCCAGACGGCGCTGCGGCGGATGCGGGTGAGGGGACAAGGCACGATCCTGCAGGTCGGATCGGCGCTGGCCTACCGCTCGATCCCGCTGCAGTCGGCCTATTGCGCCGCCAAGCATGCGGTGCAGGGCTTCGTAGATAGCCTGCGTTCGGAACTGATCCACGAGGACAGCCGGATTACCCTGACGGCGGTGCATCTGCCGGCGGTCAACACGCCCCAGTTCGATTGGGCGCGCAGCCACATGCCGCGCCGTGCCCGGCCGATGGGGACGATCTTCCAGCCGGAGGACATCGCCCGCGCCATCCTGCATGCAGCCGAGAACCCCCGCCGCGAATATTGGCTGGGCGGATCGGCCATGCAGGCCATCCTCGGCAATTTCCTCGCTCCCGGCTTCGCCGACCGTTACCTCGCCAACAATGCGGTGGACGGCCAGTTGACGGAGGAGACCGAGATCCCCGGCCGGCCGGACAACCTCTATCACCCCGTCGACGGGCTGCACCGGACCCGCGGACGCTTCGGTCTGCCCCGCAACAGCCTGCGGCTTGCCGCTCCCAGCGGCACCGCCCGCGGTCTGGCGGTCGCCGCCGGGCTGATCCTGGCGGGCGGGCTGGGCTTCGCCATGAGCCGGATGACGCCGCGGCTGCGTTAGGCGGGCTGAAGGCGGAGAGAAACGGGGCCGGCATCCTTCTCGGGTGCCGGCCCTTTTCCTATGGGCAAACCAATTCGGGGGCTGGCCTGCGGGCAAAACGTACAGTCCGCCGGAAACGCTATTGCCAAGACAATTCATACATACTACCATACCAGTGGTTCAACAATCTGGTCATCGGCCATTCCCTTCCCTGCCGGAGCCCCCTTGATCACGGGCACTGCCGGCACCCCGGTGTCGGGCCGAACACGCACCAGTCGAACGGCGGTCTCCATGCCGCCGACAGTCCAATTTGCTGGGAGGAAACGAGATGTCTGTCATGGCGAAGGCCGTGCGCGCGGCGCTGTTCGGTTCGGTGATGTCCCTGGCTTCGTTCGGCGCATCTGCCGCCGACTACACGCTCAGCGTCAACACGGCGCTGTCGCCGCAGGATCCGCTCTACAAGGGCCTGGAGGAGTTCAAGGCCAATGTGGAAAAGCGGTCTGCCGGCAAGATGAGCGTCCGCCTGTTCCCCGCCTCGCAGCTGGGCAAGGACGAGGATCTGCTGGAACAGGCGCGGGCCGGCGCCCCCGTCGCGGTGGTGGTGGACGGCGGCCGGCTGGCCGTCTTCGTGAAGGAGTTCGGCGTTCTCGGCGCGCCCTACGTCGCCCAGGGCTATGGCGGCATCCGCAAGGTCGTGACCTCCCCGATGTTCGAGGAGTGGGTGCAGAAGCTGCGCAAGGCGTCGGGCCATCAGGTGCTGTCCTTCAACTGGTGGCAGGGTGAGCGCCACATGCTGACCAACAAGCCGGTGAAGGTGCCGGCCGACCTCAGCGGCGTGCGCGTCCGCACCCCCGGTGCGCCGGTGTGGATGGAGACGATCCGCGCCATGGGCGCCACGCCGACGCCGCTGCCCTGGTCGGAAGTCTACACCGCCATGCAGCAGCAGGTGATCGACGGGGCGGAGGCGCAGGACCCGGCCATCTACGGCTCCCGCCTGTACGAAGTGGCGAAGTACCTGACCAAGACCGGCCACATCAACCTGATCACCGGCATCGTCACCAGCGCCGCATGGTTCGACGGCCTGCCGAAGGACATGCAGACGCTGCTGCGCGAGGAATCGCTGAAGGCCGGCGACAGCGCATCGAAGGGGACCGAGGATTCCCTCGCGGACTTCGAGAAGCAGATGAAGGACAAGGGCATGCAGGTCGTCGAGATCGACGTGACGCCCTTCCGCACCGCCACGGCCCCGGTTTACGAGAAGCTCGGCTATGGCGACCTGCAGAAGCAGGTCGAAGCGCTTGTGAAGCAGTAAAGGGAGTGGGGGTGTCCTGCCCGGTTCACCCCCTTCCCTCCCGCTCCCCATTCCTGCAACCGATGCTCGCAGCCTTCGTCCGCGGTGACGATCCCGGCGGGCCGGACCGGAGCACCCCCTTGCGATGAAATCCCTGTACGTCAAGGCGGAGGCGGTGTTGGCGACGACGCTGCTCGCCGTCATCGTCCTGCTGGTCTTCCTGGCCGGCGTCAGCCGCTGGTTCGGCTATCCCCTGGTCTGGTCGGTGGACGTCGCCCAGCTGCTGTTCGCCTGGGCCAGCTTCCTCGGCGCCGACCTCGCGTTGCGCAAGCATGCCCATATCGGCATCGACTATCTGGTCAAGCGCCTGCCGGCACGGCCGCGCGCGGTGCTGGACATCCTGCTGGCACTGGTCGTGCTGGCCTTCCTGCTGACCATGGCGGTCAAGGGCTATCAGTTGACCATGCTGAACCTGGAGCGGCAGTTCGGGGACAGCGGCATCAGCTATGCCTTCGTCACGGCGGCCGTGCCGGTCGGCTGCCTGCTGCTGTCCTTCACCCTGCTGGGCCAGACGGTGGCCGCCATCGGCCGGCTGCGCCGGACCCCGCGCCCGATCTTCAACACGCCGTCGGAAGTTCCGCTCGCCGAGGAGGTGATGCCGTGATCCTGCTCGCCGTTTCCTTTTTCGTCCTGATGGGGCTGGGCGTTCCCATCGCCTTCGCCATCGGCATCGCCGGCTTCACCTTCTTCCTGACCAACGGCATCATCCCGATGTCGATCGGGGTGCAGCAGGTCGCCACCGCGTCGCAGAGCTTCCCGCTGCTGGCGGTCCCCTTCTTCGTGCTGGCCGGCCACATGATGAACCGGACCGGGATCACCCACCGGCTGATCGCCTGCTCGAACGTGCTGGTGTCCTGGATGTCGGGCGGTTTGGCGCAGGTCTGCATCGTGCTGTCCACGCTGATGGGCGGCGTGTCGGGCTCCGCCGTCGCCGACGCGGCGATGGAAGCGCGCATCCTGGGTCCCGACCTGATCCGCAGCGGCTATTCCAAGGGCTTCACCTCTGCCGTCATCGCGGTTGGTTCGCTGATCACCGCGACCATTCCGCCCAGCCTGGGCCTGATCCTGTACGGCTTCGTCGGCAACGTGTCGATCGGCCGACTTTTCCTGGCCGGCATCGTTCCCGGCTTCCTGATGATGGCCGTTCTGATGGTCACCGTCTGGTGGATCGCCCGGCGCCGCGGCTATCGCGCCGCCACAACCCAGCGGCCGACCGCCAAGGCGATCTGGGCGGCGGTGGTTGACGCGAAATGGGCCCTGCTGTTCCCGGTGGCTCTGCTTGTCGCCATCCGCGGCGGTCTGTTCACCCCGTCGGAGGTCGGCGCCTTCGCCGTCGTCTATGCGGTCCTGGTCGGTTTCTTCGCCCACCGCGAACTGACCATGCAGGGGCTGATCGACGCGCTGGTGGAGGCGGTGACGGATACCGGTCTGATCATGCTGATCATCCTGTTCTCCGGCATGGTCGGCTACGCCATCGTCTTCGAACAGGCCCCGCAGAGCATCGCAGCCGCCATGACCGACCTGACGCGGGAGCCGGTGCTGGTGGTGACCCTGATCCTGATCTTCCTGTTCATCGCCGGTCTGTTCATCGAAAGCACGGTGCTGGTGCTTCTGTTGACGCCGATCTTCCTGCCGATCGTCCAGCCGCTGGGCGTCGATCCCGTGCATTTCGGCATCCTGATGATGACCATCGTCACGCTGGGTTCGATGACCCCGCCGGTGGGGGTGGCGATGTACACGGTGTGCAGCCTGCTGGACTGCCCCATCGAGGAATACATCGTCGAATCCATCCCCTTCGTCCTGGCGGTTCTGGGACTGATCGTGGTGTTGCTGCTGTGGCCGGGACTGGTGCTGTTCATGCCCAACGCACTGATGTGAACAGGCCGGCAAATGTCACAGCGGGGCGGTCAACAAATCGCCTTGCAGTCTGCGCGGCTTGGCCTATATAGGGTGTCGTACGCCAACAACAGAAAGGAGGTGATCTCGTGTCTCATTGTCCGTCTCACTCGTCGTCGAGCGCCAAGGCCGAGGTCTCTTTCTTCGCGAAGGAGATTTCGGTCCGCTAAGGACTGCGCCGTGGTGTCGACGACACACGGATAGACAATGGAAGGGCTGCCGGCAACGGCAGCCCTTCTTTGCTTTTGTCCGCATAGATGTACGAAAAGCCCCTCTCCCGCAAGGGGAGAGGGGCTTTTCCATTGATCCAAATCCGCTCTCAGTGTTGCATCTCGCCCATCTGCTTACGGGAGTCGCCGGTCTTGTCGAGGATGATGCTGTCGTCGGCCTTGCCTTCGACTTCCAGGATGCCGATCAGGCCCTTGGTGGCGCGGCTCAGCGCATGGTCGACCAGGGCGTATTTGCCGGGATAGTCGACCTTGAACTCCACCATCGTGGCGCCGCCGGGGGCGACGGTCACGGTCTGGATGCCCTTGGCCGGTTCGGTCTCCAATCCGCCCATGTTGTAGACGCGGTCGAAGATCTCGCCGATGACGTGGAAGGATGAGGTCAGGTTCGGGCCGCCGACGCCGAAATACAGGCGGACCGTCTCGCCGACCTTGGCCTTCAGCGGCTTGTCCTTGGTCAGCGCGCCGACCGTGCCGTTGAACACCAGATAGCTCGGACGCTCGTTGACGAGACCGTCATAGTCGTCCTCGGCATTCGTCATGTTCTTCGCCTTGGTGGCGTAGATTTCCTGTTGCATCACGTAGAATTCGTGATCCACCGGCGGCAGGCCGGCTTCCGGTTCCACCACGATCAGGCCGTACATGCCCTTGGAGATGTGGTGGGCGACCATCGGCGTGGCGCAGTGATAGACATAGACGCCGGGGGTCAGTGCCTTGAAGGTGAAGGCCTTGGTCTGGCCCGGCTCCACCTGGGTGATCTGGCCGCCGCCGAGGAAACCGGTCGCGGCATGGAAGTCGACGGAGTGGTTCATCGTCGATTCCGGCGCGTTGGCGATGGAGACGTCCACCGTGTCGCCGACCCGCACCCGCACCATCGGGCCGGGCACCGTGTTGTTGAAGGTCCAGTAGGTGTAGGTGGTGCCGTCATCCAGCTTGGACTCGACTTCCGTCGTGACCAGCGAGACCTTGTGGGTCTTCGGCGCACGCTTGCCGGCCTTTTCCGGGGCGGGAACCGCCGCCGGGTCCATGACGACGCTGTGGGTGGGTTGCTTGACCTTCGGGTCGGCGTAGAGGGTGTCCGCCGCCGAAGCGGCACCGATACCGGAGAGGATCATCAGGGCGGCGGCGCTGACGGTGACGAGGGAGCGCGAGGTCTTCATGGCGTCGTCTCGGGGTTTGTTTCTTGTGAGGTAATATTCCTCCCGTTCTCCCCCTCTCTTCTTGACCGCCGTCAAGTGGAAGGCCTGGGCGCAACTTTGTCGCAGGCCTTTTTTATTTCCATACAACCAATAAGGATTTTCCTACTACGATTTTGGACGGAAAGCGACGCAAATGGCCGGGTCCGTTTCGATGCGGCCGGCGCCGATCAGGTCCAGGCAATAGGGGATCGCGGGAAACACCGCCTCCAGGCAGTCATGGATGGCGGACGGCTTGCCCGGCAGATTGACGATCAGGCTGCGGCCGCGGATGCCGGCGGTCTGGCGCGACAGGATGGCGGTCGGCACCACCCGCAGGCTGACCGATCGCATCAGTTCGCCGAATCCCGGCATCATCTTGTCGCATACCCGCTCCGTCGCTTCGGGCGTCACGTCGCGCGGGGCGGGGCCGGTGCCGCCGGTGGTGACCACCAGATCGCAACCGGCGACGTCGCACAGCTCAACCAGGGTGGCGGCGATCAGGTCCAACTCGTCCGGGATGACCCGAGGCTCGGCGATCCAGGGCGAGGCGACGATGCGCGTCAACTCCTCCCGGATCGCCGGGCCGCCCTTGTCCTCGTAGACGCCGCGGCTGGCACGGTCGGAGATGGTGACGATTCCGATCTTCACCGGTGCGGGCGTCGCGGCATTCGCGTCGGTCATTGTTCTGGGTCCTTATGGAGTCAGGCGGCGCAGGCGACCTGCCGGTACAGTGCCGGCAGCGCCTTGGTCAGGTGGGAAACCTGCGGGAATATGGCATAGGCGCCGCGTCCGAACAGATAGGGCACGTAATCGCGGGCCATCGCATCGACGGTGATGGCGAAAACGGCCAACCCATCGCGCCTCGCCTCGCGGATCGCCTCTCGGGTGTCCTCGATGCCGTAACGGCCCTCGTAATGGTCCACGTCGTTCGGCTTGCCGTCGGTCAGCAGGACCAGCAGCCGGTGACGGTTCGGACGCTCGGCCAGTTGGGCGGAGGCGTGACGGATCGCCGCGCCCATGCGGGTGTAGTAGCCGGGCTTCAGCGCGCCGATCCGGCGGGTCACGATGGCCCCCAGTGGTTCGTCGAAGCCCTTCAGCGTCTGCACCCGCACCCAGTCGCGCCGGCGCGAGGTGAAGGCGTAGAGCGCATGGTCGTCGCCGCAGGCGGTGAGGCCATGGCTCAGGGCCAGCAGCGCCTCCTTCTCCACGTCCAGCACCCGGCGGCCATCGATCCAGCCGTCGGTCGACAGCGAACCGTCGACCAGCACGGCGACGGCGAGGTCGCGGGCGGCGTTGCGCGCCTGCTGATGCACACGGTCGCTGCCGCATCCCCCGGCCCGGAAATCGGCCCGGCTGCGCACCAGGGCGGTCAGATCCAATTCGTCGCCGTCAGCCTGTCCGGTGAACAGCATGCGCTTCGGGCGCAACGCTTCGAACTGGCGGCGGACCTGCCGGATGCGGCGGAGCGCGGCGGCGTCGGGCTGCCAGGACTCGCCGTCGGCAGGCGCGGTCTCCGCGACCACCCGGCAATGGTTGGGCAGATGGGCGCGGCGGCGGTGGTCCCATTCGGGATAGGTCAGGGTCGCCGTCAAAGGCGTGTCGTCGACGGCCTGCGCACCGAGGTCGAGGTCGAGCTTCAGCGTGGTCGAAGCCTTGCGCTGGTGGGTGCCGACGGCGATCTCGTCCAGGTCGTCGGCGGCCTTGCGGGCGTTCTCCGCATCGTCGTCGTCGACCGCGCGCGGGATGTTCAGCGCCTCGGCGAGGCTCAGCATCTTCTCGAAGCGGTTCAGGATCAGCGGGTCGTTGCGCTGGATCTGGTCGGTCTGCCGCCGGGTTGCGGCACGGCGGCGCTGGTCGCCGTCTGCCGCCTGTCCCCCCTCGCCCGGACTTTCAGCGGCAGCGGCGAGCGAGCGCTCGGTCGGTGGCGCCACAAGGCCCCACAGCGGAACCGGCAGCAGGCGGGCATAGCCGTAGGGGGCGGTAAAGTCCGACAGCGGGATCGCCGGGTCGAGCATCCGCGCCGCGACCGGCGTCGCGGCTCCGGTGCCCAGCAGCGCCAGGACGGCGCACTCCACATCGGTTTCCACCGGCGGCAGGCGTCGGATCGGGCGGATTCCGGCGACGGCGCGGGCAAGTTCTTCATGGAGGCGGCGCAGGCCCGGCCAGCGCGTCAGCACCGCCGCCGTGGTCGCCGCGGCGCTGCGCAGAAGCTGCAGGTCGGCTTGCAGCGGGTCGGCGGGCAGCGGCACCGCTTCGGCATGGGCGAAGAAGGCGGCCAGCCATTCATACAGCCGCTCGTTCAGCGCCGCGTCGGGGAACTGGTCGATGGCGGCCGGCAGTTGAAGGACATCGCCGTCCAGCGCCGCCCGTTCCACTCGTTCCGCCCCCAGCCCGATGCGGTCGAGCAGGGGAAGCCGGTGTCCAGAGGCCGTCGCTGTCCCCGCGGCCAGCCGCACCCCGCGGTCACCACCGAGAGCGCGGAAGAACACCGCAAGCCGCGGTCGCATCGTTTCCAGCGTCACCGCGGCATCGGGATGGTGCGGATAGCTCGACCGCCCGCCGATCAGGCGGTGCCACAATCGGCCGACGGTCTCTTCCGGCTCGAAGATTTCCAGCATGATGCGCACACTCCCAACCTGTCGGCTTGCAGCAGCCGTCCCTCACATCTTCGAACCGAAGAAAACCCCCTCTCCCCGGGGGGAGAGGGGATCTCGCTTTCCCCAACCGCTTCTACCCCAGCGTGACCTCGGCCACGCGGAGCAGGCCGGCGCGGATGTCCGGGTCGTCGGTCAGCGGCTCGATCAGGGCGGCGCGGATGGCGCGTTCGGGCTTCATGCCGGAGCGGATCAGCGTGGCGCAGTAGATCAGCAGGCGGGTCGACACCCCCTCTTCCAAATCCTGGCCCTTCAGCGCGCGCAATGCGTTGGCGAGGCGGACCAGCGGGACGACGCGGTTCTCGGTCAGACCGCTTTCGGTCGCCACGATGGGGATTTCCCGCTCAGGCGCCGGAAAGTCGAACTCGACGGCAAGGAAGCGCTGGCGGGTGCTGGGCTTCAGCGCCTTCAGGACATTCTGGTAGCCGGGGTTGTAGGACACCACCAGCATGAAGCCCGGCGGCGCTTCCAGCGTTTCGCCGGTGCGGTCCAGCGGCAGGATGCGGCGATCGTCGGTCAGCGGGTGCAGAACGACGGTGACGTCCTTGCGCGCCTCCACCACCTCGTCGAGATAACAGATGGCGCCTTCGCGCACGGCGCGGGTCAGCGGACCGTCCGCCCATACGGTGTCGCCGCCCTTCAGCAGGTAACGCCCGGTCAGGTCGGCGGCGGTCAGATCGTCATGGCACGACACGGTGTAGAGCGGCCGGCCGAGCTTGGCCGCCATATGGGCGACGAAGCGGGTCTTGCCGCAGCCGGTCGGTCCCTTCAGCAGAAGCGGCAGCCGGTGTTGGTAGGCATGCTCGAACAGCGCGCACTCGTCGCCGGTCGGCTGATAGAAGGGCAAGGACAGGGAGGGGCGGATCGGGACGGCGGCGTCGGGCATCGCAGCGGAACTCCAGAAAAAAGACGGCCCCTGCGCGTGCCGGATGACCGACGGAGCGCAGGGGCCGGAGGGGACGTCACTCGGCCGGCTGGTAGCTGGCCGGGATCGAGGCGGGCCGCTCCTCGCGGGCCGGACCGAAGATGGCGTAGAGGTAGACCAGCACGCCCGCCGCCACGGCGACGCCGGCGCCGAGGCGCATCCAGTAGAACAGCGCGATCTGTGCCTGCACCTCCATGTAGTCCATGCCCAGGACGCGCTGCAGATGGGTCTGCACCACGCCGGCCACGGTCAGGGCGAAGGTCATGAAGGCCATGCCGCCGCTCATCAGCCAGAAGCTCCACATGTTCAGGACCTGATTGTAGGGCTGCAGGCCGCGCAGGTAGGGCATGGCGTAGGTGATGATGGCGAGGTTGATCATCGCATAGGCGCCGTAGAAGGCGAGGTGCCCGTGCGCCGCCGTCACCTGGGTGCCGTGGGTGTAGTAGTTGATCGGGGCCAGCGTGTGCAGGAAGCCCCACAGCCCGGCGCCGAAGAAGGCGAAGACCGCGCAGCCCAGCGACCACAGCATCGCCGCCTTGTTCGGGTGACGCCGGCCACTCTTCCACACCATCATGAAGGCGAAGACGACCATGGTGAAGAAGGGGGCGACTTCCAGCGTCGAGAACAGCGAGCCGATCCACTGCCAGTAGCCGGGCGTGCCGATCCAGTAGTAATGGTGGCCGGTACCGAGGATGCCGCTGAACAGGGCCAGACCGACGATGGCGTACAGCCACTTCTCGACCACTTCGCGGTCGACGCCGGTCATCTTGATCATCAGGAAGGCGAGGATGGAGGCCAGCACCAGTTCCCACACGCCTTCGACCCACAGATGGACGACGTACCACCAGTACATCTTGTCCAGCGACAGGTTCGACGGGTTGTAGAAGGAGAACAGGAAGAAGATGGCGATGCCCCACATGCCCACCAGCAGGATGTTGGTGATGACCGTGCGGCGGCCTTTGATGACCGTCATCGTCATGTTGTAGAGGAACATCAGCGCGACGACGACGATGGCCCCCTTGATCCAGGTCGGCTGTTCCAGGAACTCCCGCCCCTCATGGATGCGGAAGACGTAGCCGACCACGGCCGCCAGCGCGCCGAAGACGAACAGGCCGAGCTGGATCAGCGCCAGTTTCGGACTGTGCAGCTCGGTCTCCGATTCTTCCGGGATCAGGTAGTAGGCGGCGCCGAAGAAGCCGATCAGCAGCCAGACGATCAACGCGTTGGTGTGGATCATCCGGAGAACGTTGAAGGGCAACAGCTCCGAAAGCGTGTTGGGCAGGACATAGACGACACCGGCCAGGAGACCCACCAGGATCTGCACGCCGAACAGTCCCATGGCCGCCGCGAAGTAATAGAGGGCGACTTTTTGCGATTCGTACTTCATGACGGAATTCTCCTCAGCCGGACAGCTTGGGCGGCCAGTTCTGGGTGTTGATCCGGCTGGTCCATTCCAGGAAGGCGGCCAGATCCTCGACCTCGGCGTCGGTCAGGTTGAATTGCGGCATCTGGCGCCGCCCCTCGATCCCGGACGGCTGTGCGGCCATCCAGCCCTTCAGGGCCATGACAGCCCCGTCGTGGTCCTTGTCGCCGCCGTAGCGCAGCCAGACATTGCCCAGCTCGGGGGCGAAATAGGCGCCTTCACCCAGCAGCGTGTGGCAGTTGATGCAGGAGTTCTTTTCCCACACATGCTTGCCGCGCGTGACGGCATCGGACAGCGTCTTCTTGTCCGTACTCGTGTTGACGATGTAATTGTGGCTGAGCGCGGTCAACGCGATGAAGGTCGCGAAGAAGAACAGCGATCCGCCGTAAAAGATGTTTCGCGCGGCCGCCTTGGTAAAGCGTTCGGTCATC
The DNA here is from genome assembly GCF_008364825.1 of Azospirillum sp. B21. Classification (GTDB taxonomy): domain Bacteria; phylum Pseudomonadota; class Alphaproteobacteria; order Azospirillales; family Azospirillaceae; genus Azospirillum. The sequence continues at coordinate 199,376 of NZ_VTTO01000011.1, read as the reverse complement.
GCTCGGGATCCCTGGCAATCTCGATTTTTCGTCGAGTGGGGTCGGTTCGGAAGGCGTTGGGTGCGCGAAGCCGGGGGCCGGAAGCCGGGCGTCGCAGCGTCTTACCGCCACGGGTCGGGCGAATAATTGACCGTGGAAGGAGGGCATTCCTTGACCGCGGTCAAGCCGGCCGGAGCAGGGCCGGACTATCGTTCGCATACATGATGAGAAGGATCGGACATGGCCGACGTTGACATGACGGCCCCGCAGGACAGGCCGGGCGGACTGGATGCCCTGCCCGGCAACCTGATGATGTGGATTCTGATCTTCAGCGAGCTGGCGGTGTTCGGCGTGGCCTTCCTGGGCTTTGCGATCGCCCGCGTGCTGGATCCCGCCACCTTCGCCGCCGGGCAAGCTCACCTGAACGGCACGCTGGGAGCGCTGAACACCATGGTGCTGGTCACCAGCGGATATCTCGCGGCCCGTGCCGTCGCCGCTGGACGGCGCGGCAACGCGAAGCAGGCGCGCCGGGCGATGCTGGCTGCCGCAGCGGTGGGATCGGTCTTCCTGGCGGTGAAGGCGGTGGAGTATTCCGCGACGCTCGGTGCCGGGCTGACCATCGACAGCGACACCTTCTTCACCCTCTATTTCCTGCTGACCGGCTTCCACGCCCTGCATGTCGTGCTGGGCATCGTCATCCTTATGCTGGTATCGCGATCCGGGCCGGAAACGCTGGTGGAGAATATGGAGACCGGGGCAGCCTTCTGGCACATGGTGGATCTGGTCTGGGTGATCCTCTACCCGCTCGTCTACCTGATCCGCTGAGGAGACCGACCATGGAATTGCTCAAGAAAATCGATCGGCTGACGCTGTCCTGGCTGGTCCTGATGGGGCTGACGGCCGTGACCCTGCTGTTCGCCCGCCATGGCGATGCGGGCGGCGGGGTCGGCATCGCCGGGGCGGCCCTGCTGCTGGCGCTTGCGGTGGCCAAGGGAAGGGAAATCCTTCTGCATTACCTGGAACTGGACCATGCCGGGCCGGGATGGCGCCTGTTGATGACCGCGTGGCTGGTGCTGCTGTGCGGCGCCATCCTGCTGGTCACCGCCGCCGGGGCGTTGGGATGGATCGGCCCGCATTGACGAACTTCAAGGACGATAGCCGATGACCGAGTTCAAGCTGGGCCTGCTTATCGCCAGCCTTGCCGTGATCGTGTTCGCGGTGGCGCTCTACCGCCAGCGGGCGCTGGGGCGCAACGGGCTGGTCACCGCCATCGCCGCCACTGCCGCCGTGTTTGCGGCGATGTTCTTCACGCAGTGACCGCCGCACCGGCTCGCCATGCATGGAGGTGTCGCACGGCGGCAATGCGCCGCGAGGATGCGCCGGCGACATCTTCGACATTGTCGGCGGGGCCGCAAAAGTGGAGGATCGCCGCGGCCGGGCCGGCTTCCCGTTATCGGTGCCTGCCCGCCGTCATCGCCTCTTCCCTCTGCAAGGACCGGACGAACCGCCATGTTCAACGCGCTTTCCCGCCAGCCCGACGACGCCCTGCTCGCCTTGATTGGCCTGTACAAGCAGGATCCGCGGCCGGGCAAGGTCGATCTCGGCGTCGGGGTCTACCGTGACGAGGAGGGGCGCACCCCGGTCTTCCGCGCGGTCAAGGCGGCCGAGCGCCTGCTGCTCGACGGGCAGGACAGCAAGTCCTATCTGGGGCTGGAAGGCGACGCGCTGTATCTGGAGCGTCTGTGGTCGCTGGTGGGCGGCGATGCCGGCACCAAGGTTGTGGCCGCCGGCGTGCAGACTCCCGGCGGGTCGGGCGCGCTGCGTCTGGCCGCCGACCTCGTCCTGCGCGGCGGATCGAAGCGCGTGCTGGTCGGCCAGCCGACCTGGCCGAACCATGTCGGCATCTTCGCCGCCGCCGGGCTGGAGGTGGTCAGCCATCCCTTCTTCGATACCGCCAGCCAGACCGTTCTGTTCGACCGCATGGTCGCGGCGTTCGAGGCGGCGCAGCCCGGCGACGTCGCCCTGCTGCACGGCAGCTGCCACAACCCGACCGGCGCGCCACTGTCGCTCGACCAGTGGAAGACCCTGGCGGCGGTGCTGGAGAAGCGCGGCGTGCTGCCGCTGGTCGACCTTGCCTACCAGGGCTTCGGCCGCGGGCTGGACGAGGATGCCGAGGGGCTGCGCCACCTGATCGGCGCGGTTCCGGAGGCGCTGGTCGCCGTGTCGTCCTCCAAGTCCTTCGGCCTCTACCGCGAGCGCACCGGCGCCATCTTCGCCGTGTCGGCGACCCAGGCGCCGGCCGATCTCGCCAAGTCGAACCTGATGGCGCTGGCCCGCACCAGCTATTCCATGCCGCCCGACCATGGCGCCGCGGTGGTCCGCACCATCCTGAGCGACGCCGCGCTCACCGCCGACTGGACGGCCGAACTGGACGGCATGCGCGCCCGCATCACCGGCATCCGCCGCAAGCTGGCGGCCGGGCTAGCCAACGCCTTCCCCGCCCTGACCGCGGTGGCGGAGCAGGAGGGCATGTTCTCCCTTCTGCCTCTGACAGAGGCGGAGGTGCTGCGCCTGCGCGCCGACCATGCCATCTACATGCCGACCTCCGGCCGCATCAACATCGCCGGCCTGAAGACGGCCGAGGTGGACGATGTGGTCGCGAAGTTCGCCGCCCTTCGCTGAGCCGGGAGACGACGAGGATGGCCGCGACCCTTCAGGCCCCGCCCGCGTCGGTGGAGCGCCACCAGCTGTATGAAGACGCGCTCGCCATGCTGATGGGCACGCTGTTCATCGCGCTGGGCATGCTGATCTATTCCAAGACGATGCTGCTGACCGGCAGCACCGCCGGACTGTCCCTGCTGCTGAGCTACATCACCAAGGTTCAGTTCGGCATCATCTTCTTCGTCATCAACCTGCCCTTCTACTGGCTGGCGTGGAAGCGGCTGGGCTGGAAATTCACCGCGCGCACCTTCATCGCGGTGGGGCTGGTCACGATCTTCTCGCGCCTAACCGAGCAGTGGGTGGGGTTCGCCCATCTCGATCCGGTCTATGCGACGGTGGTCGGCAGCGGCCTGTGCGGCACCGGCCTGCTGATGCTGTTCCGCCACCGCACTGGGCTGGGCGGCGTCAACATCCTGGCGATCTACCTGCAGGAGAAGCACGGCATCCGTGCCGGCTATTTCCAGCTGGGCGTCGATCTGGCGATCCTGGCCGGCGCCTTCTTCGTGCTGGCGCCGGACCGGCTGCTGCTGTCGGTGGTGGGGGCGGCCATCGTCAACCTGACACTGGCGATCAACCACAAGCCGGGGCGCTATCTGGGGATGAGCTGAGGCGTCGGCTGCAAAGATCTCCCTCTCCCCCGCTCTCGCGCAAACGAAGTTTGCGCTGACGCGGCAGGCGGACCACAGGTCCGCTGAAAGCGGGGAGAGGGTCGGGGTGAGGGAGATGCACCGCGTGCCTTCCCGAGAATCCTCGCCGCGCTTCCCCCTCACCCTAACCCTCTCCCCGGGGGGGAGAGGGGATTCTCTCCTGCGTCACATCTCTCACCGCCCGCAGCAGGCCTTGTGCTTGCGCCCCGAACCGCAGGGGCACGGATCGTTGCGGCCGACCTTCACCACCCGGCGCGGCGGATCCTTGGGGTTCAGCACGCTGTCGACATAGAGCCAGCGCCCATCGACCCGGCGGAAGCGCGACCGTTCATGCACCGGCCATTCCTCGCCGTCGCGGCGGAAGGTCAGGAAGAACTCGACCATGCCGTCGTCGCCGTTCTCCTCCGACTTCATCACCGTCAGCGGTCCCCACTCGCACTCCTCTGCCACGCGGACGGCATCGTCACGGCTGAAGGCGGCGCGGATTTCCGGGGCGCAGCTGCGCTCGATATGGTCGATGTCGTGGCGGACAAAAGCGGTGTAGCGCGACCGCATCAGTGCCTCGGCACTGGGGGCGGGCTCCCCCGCCAGGATCGGGCCGCAGCAAAGGTCGAAGTCGCGGCCGGAACCGCAGGGGCAGGCGGACATGGACAGGCATTCCATTGCGAGAAATCGGAACCGGCTATCGTGTAGCAGGTGCCACGCCGTGCAGGAACAGGTCGGTCGCCTTGTCGACGAAGGCGTGGCGCTCCTCCTCCGTCGGCTGCGGGCAGAGGCCCAGCACCAGCTGGCAGTATGAGCCTCCCTGCAATGCGGTCAGGAACTGCCGGGCCACGAACTCCGGATCGTCGGTCGCGATCACACCGCGTTCGGCCAGCCGGGTGAACAGTGCGACGAAATTGGCGATGCCCTGCTCCGGTCCCGCCCGGAAATAAAGCTGTGCCGCCAGCGGCATCCGTGTCGCCTCCCCCGCCACCGACTGGTGGACGCGGATCGCCGCTTCCGACCAGATCAGATCGACGAAGCGCCGGCCGACCTGGACCAGGATTTCGCGCAGCGGTAGGCCGTCGAACATCTCCGGTGCGAAGCGCAGACCACGCCGTTCGCACTCGGCGGAGATCACCGCCGTGTACAGCTCTTCCTTGGATGGGAAGCGGGTGTAGAGGGTGGTCTTCGATACGCGCGCCTGCTGGGCCACCTGATCCATCGAGGTCGCGGCGTAGCCAAGCTCCAGAAACACCTCCCGCGCGGCGGCAAGGATCTGTTCCGCCTTCGCATCATGGGAGGCGGACGGCTGAGACGCTTTTTGCTCCAATGACTGCACTGAACTGTACCGTTCACTCTTGACGTTGCTCGGATGCCGGAGTAGGACGGTAGCAGTACGATACAGTCCAGTCCAGTGGGGAGACGTGGTATGGCGCGATTCCGCGAAACACGGTTTGCGTCCGCCTTCATGGCGACCGCCGCCATGTTGACGGTGGCGGGGCTGCTGACCGGCTGCAACGAAACGCATTCCGCCTCCACCCCTGCGGAGGCGGAAGTCAGGCCGGTGCGAGTCGCCACGGTCGCCCTGGAACCGCTGGTCGACAGCGTTCGTTATCCGGCGGTGATCCGTCCGCGGGTGGAGGCCGATGTCGGCTTCCGCGTTGGCGGCAAGGTCACCGCCCGGCTGGTGGAGGTCGGCACCCGCGTCGAACCCGGCATGCCGCTCGCCCGCCTCGACCCCACCGACCTTCAGTTGCAGATCCGCGCCTCGCAGGCGCAGCTCGCCTCGGCTGAGGCCGACGCGGCCAACGCGCGCAGCGACTTCCAGCGCTATGCCAGCCTGCGCAACGGCGAATGGACGACGCGGCAGGAATACGACCGCCGCAAAGCGACCCTCGACAAGGCCGAGTCCAAGGTGCGGGAGGTGGAGGCGCAGCTGCGCGTCCTGAGCAACTCCGCCCAATATGCGACCCTGCTGGCGGACGAGGCCGGCATCGTCACCGCGACGCTGATCGAGCCGGGACAGGTGGTGGCATCCGGCCAGACCGCCCTGCGCGTCGCACGGTTGGGGGCTCTGGAGGCCGTCGCCAACATCCCCGAACAGCAGGTGGGCGCCCTGCCCCGCCAGAAGCTGTCGGTGGAACTGTGGTCCCACCCCGGCCAGAGCATTGCCGGCAGCTTGCGCGAAGTCTCGCCCAGCGCCGACGCCAGCACCCGCACCTTCCAGGCGAAGATCGCGCTGGCCGATCCGCCGCCGACGGTCCAGCTCGGCATGACCGCGACCGTCACCGCCGCCGCCGATCACGGGGCGCCCGTCGCCCGCCTGCCGCTCAGCGCGCTGACCCAGCGCGAGCAGAAGCCGGCGGTCTGGGTGCTGGCCGCCCCCGACGACCGGCTGGAACTGCGCCCGGTCACCATCGCCGCCTATGCCGGCGACCTCGCGCTGATCGGCGGCGGGCTGAAAGACGGCGAGCGCGTCGTCACCGCCGGCGTGCACAAGCTCGATTCCGGGCAGAAGGTCCGCGTCTGGACGGAGCCGGCACGATGAATCACTCCCGCATGAACCTGTCGGCCTGGGCGCTGGCGCACCGCACGCTCGTGCTGTTCATGATGCTCGCCAGCGTGCTGGCCGGCGCGCTCGCCTACATGAATTTGGGCCGGGCGGAGGATCCGTCCTTCACCTTCAAGGTGATGGTGGTCCGCACCCAATGGCCCGGCGCCACCGCGCGCGAGGTGGAGCAGTTCGTCACCGACCGCATCGAGAAGAAGCTGGAGGAGGTGCCTTATTACGACGTCTCCCGCAGCTACTCCAAGCCCGGCGAATCGGTGGTCTTCGTCCAGCTGAAGGACTACACCCCGCCGAAGATGGTGTCCGACCTGTGGTATCAGGTCCGCAAGAAGATCGGTGACATCACCTATACGCTGCCCGACGGCGTGGTCGGTCCCTTCTTCAACGACGAGTTCGGCGACGTCTATTCCGCCATCTATGGCTTCATGGGCGAGGATTTCACGCCGGCCCAGCTGAAGAAGGTGGCGGAGCAGGCGCGTGCCCGCCTGCTGAAGCTGCCGGGCGTCGAGAAGATCGATCTGATCGCCCCGCAGGAGGAGCGCGTCTATGTCGAGATCTCCAGCCAGCGGCTCGCCAGCTTCGGCCTGCCGGTGGAATCGGTGATCCAGGCGCTCCAGCGCGAGAACGCCATCGTGGCCTCGGGGGATGTCGATACCGGATCGCAGCGGGTCTATGTCCGCCTCGATCTCGGGCTCGACACCGCCGCTGCGGTGCGCGCGATCCCGGTGGAGAGCGGCGGCCGGCTGCTGACCATCGGCGACGTGGCGGAGGTCAAGCGCGGCTATGTCGAGCCGCGGCGCTACACCCTGCGCTACAAAGGGCGCGACGCCATCGGGCTCGGCGTCGTCATGGCGAAGGGCGGCAACGTGCTGAAGCTGGGCGAGAAGCTCGACGCCGCGATGGAGAAGATCAAGGCGGAGCTTCCGGTCGGGCTGGAGGTGGCGCAGATCGCCGACCAGCCGACGGTGGTCGAAAACTCGGTCGGCGAGTTCATGAAGTCGCTGGCGGAGGCGCTGGGCATCGTCATCCTGGTCAGCCTCGTCAGCCTGGGCTGGCGCACCGGCATCGTCGTGGCGCTGGCCGTGCCGCTGGTGCTGGCGATGACGCTGGTGGCGATGCAGATCCTGCACATCGATTTGCAGCGGATCTCGCTGGGCGCCCTCATCATCGCGCTCGGCCTGCTGGTGGACGACGCCATCATCGCGGTTGAGATGATGGTGGTGAAGATGGAACAGGGATGGGACCGGCTGAAGGCCGGGGCCTTCGCCTACACCTCAACCGCCTTCCCGATGCTGAGCGGCACCGTCGTCACGGCGGCGGGCTTCGTCCCGGTCGGATTCGCGGCGTCGGCGGCCGGCGAATACACCAACTCCATCTTCTGGGTGGTGGCGCTGTCGCTGATGCTGTCCTGGGTGGTGGCGGTGATCTTCACCCCCTATCTCGGCTGGCTCCTGCTGCCCAAGCCCAAGCATGTGGTGCCGGACGGGCACGAGCTGGACATCTACGACACGCGGACCTACCGCATCCTGCGCCGGATGATCGAGGCCTGCGTCCGCGCGCGCTGGCTCACCATCGGCGTGACGGTGGCGGCCTTCGTCACCGCGCTGGTCGGCTTCGGCCATGTGCAGCAGCAGTTCTTCCCGTCCGCCAGCCGGCCGGAACTGCTGATCGACATCCGCCTTGCCGAAGGCTCGTCGTTCGAGGCGACCGCCGCCGAGGTGAAGCGGATGGAAGCGGTGCTGGCCAAGGATCCGGACGTCGATTACTGGGTCGCCTACACCGGCGGCGGCTCCCCGCGCTTCTACCTGCCGCTCGACCAGCAGCTGGAGACCGCCAACTTCGCCCAATTCATGGTCATGACCAAGGGGCTGGAGGAGCGCGAGCATTTCATGCAGCGGCTGGAGCCGACGCTGGAATCCGACTTTCCCGCCGCCCGCGTCCGCATCAGCCGGCTGGAGAACGGCCCGCCGGTCGGCTATCCGGTGCAGTTCCGCGTCACCGGCGACGACCCGGCAACCATCCGCAAGATCGCCTATCAGGTGCGCGACACCATGCGCGCCCACCCCAACACCGCGAACGTCCATCTGGACTGGGACGAGCTGTCCAAGCGCGTCCGGCTGGAGGTGGACACCGCCAAGGCCCGCGCGCTGGGCGTGTCGAAGCAGGACCTGTCCAATGCCCTGCAACTGCTGCTGAACGGCATGTCGGTCACGCAGTACCGCGAGGGGACGGAGCTGATCGGCGTCCTGCTGCGCACCACGCCGGAGGAACGGGCGGATCTGTCGCGCCTTGGCGAGTTGAACATCCGCACCAGCCGCGGCACCACCGTGCCCTTGAGCCAAGTCGCCGCCGTCCGCTACGAACTGGAGGAACCGGTCCTGTGGCGCCGGGGCCGCGAGACGACGATGACGATCAAGGGCGACGTGACCGGCGGCCTGCAGGCCCCGGTGGTCAGCACCCAGTTGAACGGTCAGCTGAACGCGCTCCGCGCCACCCTGCCCGACGGCTACGCCATCACCATGGGCGGCGCCATCGAGGAAAGCGCCAAGGGCCAGGACTCGATCAACGCCATGATGCCGCTGATGCTGCTGATCATGGTGACCACGCTGATGCTGCAGCTGCAGAGCTTCTCGCGCGTGTTCATGGTCCTGCTGACGGCACCGCTGGGGCTGATCGGCGTCACCGCCTCGCTTCTGCTGTTCAACCTGCCCTTCGGCTTCGTCGCCATGCTGGGCGTCATCGCGCTGGCCGGGATCATCATGCGCAACTCGGTCATCCTGGTCGACCAGATCGAGCAGGACATCCGCGGCGGCCGGTCGCGCTGGGACAGCATCGTGGAGGCGACGGTGCGCCGCGCCCGCCCCATTGCGCTCACCGCCGCCGCCGCGATCCTCGCCATGATCCCGCTGACGCACAGCGTCTTCTGGGGTCCGATGGCGGTCGCCATCATGGGTGGTCTGGCGGGCGCCACCGTGCTGACGATCTTCTTCCTGCCGGCGCTCTACGCCGCCTGGTTCCGCGTGCCTCGGCCGGAGGTGGAAGAGGTGGAGGACAACGGGGTGAACGGCGCGCTGCCGAATCCGGCGCTGGGGGATTGATAACCAACTCTCTCGCTCAAGCTTGACCGTGGTCAAGGGACACCCCCGTATCCCATGCGAGGGTGCCGGCACAATCGATCTCCCGATTGCATCATCACTGCTGATGATCCTCTTTCGTACTGTGACTTCGCGCCCGGCGGCATCGGCCACCGGGTGCATTTTTTGTTGCACCTTCTCCGGTTCGGGCCGGTGCGGAGATGGAACGCCGCCGCCCGCAACCTGTTGGGCCATCAAGCAGCCGATCGCCGACAACTGATCGCCTTATTCCTGCCCCGGGGAGAAGACCGTGGCCAATGTCAATCGCCAGCGCCAGCGGATGGTCGACACCCAGATCGCCCGCCGCGGCATCCGCGCCGAACCCGTCCTCAACGCCATGCGCGCCGTCCCGCGTGAGCATTTCGTCGCGCCCGAGATGGTCGAGTTCGCCTATGAGGATTCGCCCCTGCCCATCGGGGAGGAGCAGACGATCTCGCAGCCCAGCGTCGTCGCCGCGATGATCGAGGCGGCGGAGGTCGGCGCAGACGACAGGGTGCTGGAGGTCGGGGCCGGCTCCGGCTATGTCGCGGCGCTGCTGGGCCACATCGCCCGCCAGGGCCGGGGCCGCGTCTTCGCGGTGGAACGGCATCCCAGCCTGGCCCAGTCGGCACGGCGCCGGCTGCAGGATCTGGGGTTCGGCGACGTGACGGTGCGCACCGGCGACGGGACGGAAGGCTGGCCGGAGGAAGCGCCCTTCGACGTCATCCTGGTGTCGGCCGGCGGGCCGGAGGTGCCGAAGGCGCTGATGGACCAGCTCGCCATCGGCGGGCGGATGGTGATCCCGGTCGGCGCCCGCCGTGACCAGACGTTGGTGAAGGTCGTCCGCCACGGTGAGACCGAGTTCGAGCGGGAGGAGCGGGACCGCGTGTCCTTCGTTCCGCTGATCGGCGCCCAGGGCTGGGCGGAGGACGGCACGCGGTCGGCCAGCAACCATAGTCCGGGACGACAGCCGGGAGAGCCGCCCGCCACCCTGCCGGAGATGATTGCCGATGCCGCCGAACCCCTGCCGGATCTCGACAGCCTCGATTTCGGCCGGTTGTTCGACCGTTGGGGCGACCGCCGCGTCGTGCTGTTAGGCGAGGCGAGCCACGGAACCTCGGAGTTCTACCGCGCCCGCGCCGCCATCACGAAGAGACTGATCGAGCGACACGGCTTCACCATCGTCGCGGTGGAGGCCGACTGGCCGGACGCCGCCGTGATCGACCGCTATGTCCGCCACCGCCCCGGCGGCCGGGCGGAGGAGGCGCCCTTCCAGCGCTTTCCCAGTTGGATGTGGCGGAACACCGATGTTGCCGCCTTCCTCGATTGGCTGCACGACCACAACCGAAGCCAGCCGCCGGAGCATCGCACCGGATTCTATGGGCTGGACATGTACAACATGGGCGGTTCGATCGCCGCGGTGCTGGACTATCTCGACCGCGTCGATCCGGAGGCGGCGTCGGCGGCGCGCGAGCGCTACGGCTGCCTGACGCCCTGGCAGCGCGATCCCGCCACCTATGGCCGCGCGGCGCTCTCCGGCGGCTTCCGCAAATGCGAGGCGGCGGTGATCGAGCAGTGCCGAGCCTTGCTGGAAAAGCGGCTGGAGTATGCGGGGGAGGACGGCGACCGCTTCCTCGACGCCGCCCAGAACGCCCGCCTGATCGCTTCGGCCGAGCGCTATTACCGCATCATGTATTACGGCGGGGCGGACAGCTGGAACCTGCGCGACACCCATATGTTCGAAACGCTCGCCAACCTGCTGGAGGCCAAGGGGCCGGACGCGAAGGCGGTGGTCTGGGCCCACAATTCCCACATCGGCGATGCCCGCCAGACCGACATGGGCATCACCCGCGACGAACTGAACATCGGCCAGCTTTGCCGCGAACGCTTTGGCGCGGAGGCTGCGCTGATCGGCTTCGGCACCCATAGCGGAACTGTGGCCGCGGCCACCGACTGGAACGGCGCCATGGAGGTGAAGCGGGTGCGTCCGTCGCGCAGCGACAGCTATGAACGGCTTTGCCACGACGCGGGAGTGCCGCGATTCCTGCTCGACCTTCAGGCGGAACGGAATGGTGCGGTGCGGCGTGCCCTGCTGACACCACGGCTGGAACGCTTCATCGGCGTCATCTACCGGCCCGAGACGGAACTGTGGAGCCACTATTCGGAAGCCACCCTGCCCGGCCAGTTCGACGCCTGGGTCTGGTTCGATGAGACGAGCGCCGTCACCCCGCTGGGGCCGGAGCACGCCCGTCCGGACGTGCCCGACACCTATCCTTTCGGCTTGTGAAAGACACCGGCGTCAGACGAAGAACACCAGCGTGGTCAGGCCCAGCAGCGGCACCAGGATGCCGAAGGACCAGGCCATATAGCCGAAGAAGCTGGGCATGGCGACGCCGCGCTCCTCCGCGATGGCCTTGACCATGAAGTTGGGGGCGTTGCCGATGTAGCTGTTGGCGCCCATGAACACCGCGCCGGCGGAAATCGCTGTCAGCGTCAACGAAAGGTCCGTCATCAGAACCTTCGCATCGCCCCCGGCCGTGTTGAAGAAAATCAGGTAGGTCGGCGCGTTGTCGAGGAAGCTGGACAGAATGCCGGTGGCCCAGAAATAGGCGGCCGGGTTCGGCTTCCCACCCTCGTTCACCGCGGAGATGATGGCGCCCAGCGCGCCGTCGGTACCGGCCTTCAGGATGGCGATGGCCGGGATGATGGTGAGGAAGATCGCGGCGAACAGCTTCGCCACCTCCAGGATCGGTCCCCAGGTGAAGCCGTTCATGCGGCGGCTCTGCTTACTGGTCAGGGCCAGCGACAGGCCGGTGATGCCCAGCAGCAGCAGATTCGACACGATGCTCTCCAGCGGCACCGTCACATGGTACAGCGTGACGCCGGTCCCCGGATGCCAGACGCCGCTGAGCAGCACCGCGCCGACGATCGCCACCAGCAGCAGCAGGTTGACCGATCCTTCGATGCGGATAGGTTCCCGCTCGTGCACGCCTTCGATCAGCGGGTGCTTGCCGGGATCGCGGGTGTGCAGAAAGACGTCGAGAACGAAATAGATCAGCAGCAGCAGGACCGACAGGAAGGCCATCGGCGCAAACAGGTGCACCGTCGGCCAGAAGAAATCGACGCCCTTCAGGAAGCTCAGGAACAGCGGCGGGTCGCCCAGCGGGGTCAGCGATCCACCGACATTCGACACCAGGAAGATGAAGAACACCATCGTGTGAACCTTATCGCGCCGGTGTTCGTTCGCACGCAGCATCGGGCGGATCAGCAGCATCGAGGCGCCGGTCGTACCCATCAGGCTCGCCAGAACGGTGCCGAGCGCCAGCCCGACCGTGTTGGCCAGCGGTGTCCCGACCAGCGATCCGGTCACCCGCACGCCGCCCGCCACCGTGAACAGCGCGGTCAGGAGAACGATGAACGGGATATATTCGAGCAGGACCGTATGCAGCAGTTCGTAGGTCGCCAGTTCCGGCCCAAAGGTCGCGGCGAAGGGCAGCAGGAAGGCGAGAGCCCATATGGCCGAAATCTTGCCGAAATGATGGTGCCACATCACCGGCGCCAGCAGCGGAAACAGCGCGATCGACAGCAGGATGCCGGCGAACGGCACCACCCACACGGCACTCAGCATCCGACCGTCCAGATGAGGTGCTCCGCCATGGGCAACCTCCGCCGCCAGGGCACCATGCGTGCCCAGCAACAGGCCGCCGGCGGCCAGCGCCACGGCGAAGATGGCTGGAAAAAGTGATGGGCGGCGGGAGGGGGAGGAGTCGGTCATCGGTCCGAACGGTAGGCTGACGAAAGGACCGGGAGTATGAGGACTGACGGAACGTAAGCCAAGCCGGAAGGGACACTACCATACCAACTTTCGCGGACTGACGCAGGAACGCATCACCGGCAGGCCCGCATCACCACCGCTTGATCCGCAACCCCGGTCCAGCCCGACAGCGACCGGCAATCGGCACCCGCGCACAGCCGGTGCTCGCCGGTGAAGCCGGAGGCCGCCAGCGCGACGCTCTCCTGCGGCGGCAGGCCGGGCACCCACGCCAGCCAGCCGTCGCCGGTCAGCCGAGCGTCCGGTCCCGGTTCCATTCCGGCGCCGGTCCCTCGGATGCGGGCCTCCACCGGGCGCAGGCGGCCGGAGTCCACCGACCAGCGTTCGCGCCATTCGGTCTTCTCGACGGAATGGGTCCAGGACAGGGTGAAATCCGTCCCCGGCAGCGACGCGAGGAGCGCGCCGCCGAGGGCGAACAGGCAGAGACCGGCCACCTCACAAGGCGGGAGCAGCCGCCGGGACACTGCGCCGGCGGCGGTACTGCCACAGCAGGAACAGACCGGCCAGCACAAAGGCGATCTCATCGGTGATCGGCAATGCCACGACGAACAGGAAGGCGGTTGCCGCGGCAAAGATGCGGGCCGCGATCGGCAGGGTGGTCCAGAAGAAACCGATGGTGGCGGCTCCCCACAATGCGATGGCGACGCAGGCCTTGAAGACGATGTAGGCCACGGCGATCCAGTTCTCGCTCTGCAGGAGCAGCGCCGGATCATACACCGCCATGAAGGGAACGACATAGCCGGCCATCGCGATGCGCGTGGCGATGAAGCCGATCTTCATGTGCCCGACCCGCGCGATCGAGGAGGCGGCGAGCGCCGCCAGCGCGACCGGCGGGGTCAGGTCGGCCATGATGCCGAAATAGAAGACGAACATGTGGCTGACGATCAGCGGCACGCCCATGGTCAGCAGCGCAGGGGCCGCGATCGATGCGGTGATGATGTAGTTGGCCGTGGTCGGAAGCCCCGTCCCCAGCACGATGCAGGTCACCATCGTCAGCACCAGCGCCGCCAGCAGGCTGCCGCCCGACAGGTTGACGATGGTGGTGGCGAAGCTGGAGGCAAGGCCGGTCAACGTCATCATGCCGATCAGAACCCCGACCAGCGCACAGGCAATGCCGACGCCGATGGCGTTCTTCGCACCGTCGGCGGTGGCATTCACCACCAGTCGCAGCGTCTCGCGCCCGCCCCTGAGCATCAGGCAGGGGACGACCAGCAAGCCGACCATGGCGAAGGCCAGATGTTCCGTCCGCAGTCCCGTCCGCCACAGACCGGCGGCGACCAGACCCAGCAGCACCCAGAATCCGGCGCGCAGCACGGTCGGGCCGATGGAGGTGACCAGGCTCATGCCCAGGATCAGGGCAATGGTGGCGGCGATGCCGATCACGCCGGCGAAGAGCGGCGTGAAGCCGGAGAACAGCAGATAGACCAAGGCAACCAGCGGCAGGATCAGGTACCAGCCGTCCCGCAGGGCGAGCAGCGCGCTGGGGCACTCCTCCTTCGGCAGACCGACCAGATTGCGCTTGCCCGCCTCCAGATGGACCATCCAGAAGGCGCTGCCGAAATAGAGGATGGCCGGAATGGCGGCGGCGATGGCGACGTCGCTGTACGGCACGCCGATGGTTTCCGCCATGATGAAGGCGGCGGCGCCCATCACCGGCGGCATCAGCTGGCCGCCCATGCTGGCCGTTGCCTCCACCGCGCCGGCGAAGGCGGGGCGATAGCCGAAGCGGGTCATCAGTGGGATGGTGAACTGCCCGGTGGTCAATACGTTGGCGACGCCCGACCCGTTGATCGTCCCCATGAAGCCTGACGAGAAGACCGCCACCTTGGCCGGACCACCCTTCGAATGGCCGACGAGGCCGAGTGAGACATCGTTGAACAGCTTGATCATCCCGGCCCGCTCCAGGAAGGCGCCGAACAGGATGAACAGGAAGATGTAGGTGGCGGACACGAAGGTCGGCGTGCCGTAGATGCCCTCCGTCGACAGGAACAGCGTGTCGATCACCTGATCGAAGTCGTAGCCGCGATGGGCCATCCCGAAGGGCAGTTCCCGTCCGAACAGGGCGTAGGGGATGAACACGCCGCACAGGATCGGCAGCGCCAGCCCCATGATGCGCCGCGCCGCCTCGAAAACCAGGGCGACCGCGACGGCGCCGACGGCGATGTCGATCGCGTTCGGGTCGCCGGACCGCTGGATCAGTTCGACCTCGAAGACGTAATGGTACAGGCCGATGGCGAACCCGGTGAGGCCCAGCAGCCAGTCGTACCAGGGCACCCGCCGGCGCGTGCCGACCCTGCGCGCGCCGAACAGGGTGAAGGTCATCAGGACCAGAAATCCGACATGGACCGACCGCACCACCACGGTTGACAGCGGATTGAAAGCGGCGGTCCAGATCTGGAACACGGAAAAGGCCACGGCGATGGCAAACACCGCCCGCCCGTCGAAGCCCTCGAAGGCGGCGACATGGGCGGGATTCTCCCGGTCTATCGCTTGGCGGGTTTGGGCATCCGCCTCGTTGTCATGAGTCATCAGTCTGCGTTCCCCGCGGCCTTCGCCCCTCCGTTACATCAGCCCCTTTTCCTTGAAGTACTTGATGGCGCCAGGATGCAGCGGCACCGGCGACTGGGTGGCGGTCTTATCGAGCTTGATCTGCTTGGCGGCCACATGGGCGGCGGCCAGCGCGTCGAGATTCTCGAACAGGGTCTTGGTCATCGCATAGGCGGCGTCGTCCGACACGCCGGCATGGCTGACCAGCAGGTTGCGGACCGCGGCGGTCGGCACCGCTTCGGTCTGGCCCGGATAGGTGCCGGCCGGGATCGTCTCGGTGATATAGGCGGCGTCGCCGACCTTCTGCACCAGATCGGCCGGAATGCTGACGATGGTGATCTCCTGCGAAGCCGACAGGTCCTTGATCGCCGCCACGCCGAGGCCGGCGGAGATCAGCGTCGCGTCCAGCTGCCGGTTCTTGATCAGGTCGACCGATTCGCCGAAGGGCAGATACTCGGTCTTGGCGAAGTCCTTATAGGCGAGTCCGGCGGCGCCGAAGATGGCGCGCGCATTCAGCTCCGTCCCCGACTTCGGTGCGCCGACCGACACGCGCTTGCCCTTCAGGTCGGCCAGCGTCTTGATGCCGGACTCCTTGGCAGCGACCACCTGGATGTAGTTGGGATAGATCGCGGCGATGGTGCGCAGCTTCTCCAGCTTCTGCTTGAAGCCGACTTCCTCGTTGCCCTTCCAGGCGTCGCTCAGCGAATCGCCCAGGGTGAAGCCGATCTCACCGCGTCCGGCCTGCAGCAGGTTCAGGTTCTCGACGGATGCTTTGGTCGCCTGCGCCGTCACCTTGGCCCCCGGCAGCGCCTTGCCGTACACGTTCGACAGGGCGACGCCCAGCGGGTAATAGACGCCGCTGGTGCCGCCGGTCAGCACGGTGATGAAGGTCTCCGCCTTGGCCGGCAGGGCGGCGAGACCGAGGCCGATTCCGAGACCGGCAGCGGTGCACAGGGCCAGGACATGACGTTTCACGGACGGGCGATTCATAGCGGCTCTCCCCATTATCGTTGCTGCGCCCGGATCGGTGCCGGGCTGATTTGTTCGTGTGCCCGCGCGTGTGCGGGCAGCCCCAACCCACTGTAACGCGTCATAAAATTGCGCGCCAGTACGTACAATCCGATAGTGTGACGGTCAGCGCACCATTCTTTCGGCCAAGGAATGCAGAGGCTTCTTGACCTCGACGGCCAGTCACCCCCTATCCTTGTGGCGGAAGACGCCGGCCGAAGCGGACACCACCACGGCTCCGGCTCAAGGCGCGTCACACGACAGCAACAAGTCCCAACTGCACGCCAAACGACTGCAAGCCAGACTTCAGCCAGCGGGAGGAAAACCGATGTCCTGTACCGTTTCGATGACCGTCAATGGCAAGACGGTCTCGCGCGAGGTGGAGGAGCGTACCCTGCTCGTCGCCTTCCTGCGCGAACATCTGGGCCTGACGGGCACCCATGTCGGCTGCGACACCAGCCAGTGCGGCGCCTGCGTCGTCCATGTGGACGGACGGTCGGTGAAGTCCTGCACCACGCTGGCCGTCCAGGCCAACGGAACGGAGGTCACGACGATCGAGGGGCTGGCGGCGGCCGACGGCACGCTGCACCCGATGCAGGCCGCCTTCCGCGAGCATCACGGGCTGCAGTGCGGCTTTTGCACGCCGGGCATGGTGATGAGCGCCGTCGATCTGGTCCGCGACAACCCGAACCCGACCGAGGCCGAGATTCGTGAAGGGCTGGAGGGCAACATCTGTCGCTGCACCGGCTACCACAACATCGTCAAGGCGGTGAAGGCGGGGGCGGAAGCGATGTCGGGCGCGCAACCGGCGCCGGTTGCGGCCGAATAAGGGCGATAAGTCCAGCAAGAAGCAGGCATTTCCGCATCTTACGCGTTCCTGTGGGAGGAAACACGAGATGGCGAACCCCAATGGCATCGGCGCCTCGGTGCGCCGGCGCGAAGACCAGCGCTTTCTGACCGGCCGCGGTAACTACACCGACGATTTCAAGCGCCTGAACATGACCCATGCGGTTCATGTGCGCTCCCCCTACGCCCATGCCCGCATCATGGGCATCGACTTCACGGACGCACTGGCGATGCCGGGCGTGGTCGCCGTGCTGACCGGGGCCGATATGGAGGCCGACAAGGTCGGCAGCCTGCCCTGCGGCTGGCAGATCCATTCCAAGGACGGCTCGCCGATGAAGGAGCCGCCGCACTATCCGCTGGCGCGCGACCGCGTGCGCTATGTCGGCGACGCGGTGGCGGTGGTGATCGCCGAGACCCGCGAGCAGGCGCGCGACGCCGCCGAGATGGTGGTGGTCGATTACGAGGAGATGCCGGCGGTGGGCTCCTCCACCCGCGCCATCGCGGGCGGCGCGCCGCTGGTCCATGACGATGCGCCGGACAATGTCTGCTACGACTGGCATCTGGGCGACAAGGCGGCGGTGGATGCCGCCTTCGCCAATGCCGCCCATGTCGCCAAGATCGATCTGGTCAACCAGCGTCTGGTGCCGAACGCGATGGAACCGCGGGCGGCGATGGGCGAATACGACCAGTCGACCGGCGAATACACGCTGACCACCACCAGCCAGAACCCGCACGTCACCCGCCTGCTGATGGGCGCCTTCGTGCTGGGCATTCCCGAACACAAGCTGCGGGTGGTGGCGCCGGACGTCGGCGGCGGCTTCGGGTCGAAGATCTTCCATTACGGCGAAGAGGCCGTCGTCACCTGGGCGGCACGCAAGGTCGGCCGGCCGGTGAAATGGACCGCCGACCGCTCCGAAAGCTTCCTGACCGACGCCCATGGCCGCGACCATGTCAGCCATGCCGAGCTGGCGATGGACGCCGACGGCAACTTCCTGGCGCTGCGCGTCTCGACGCTGGCCAATCTCGGCGCCTATCTGTCGACCTTCGCGCCGTCGATCCCGACCTACCTCTACGCCACCCTGCTGGCCGGCCAGTACAAGACCCCGGCGATCTATGCCGAGGTGAAGGCGGTCTTCACCAACACGTCACCCGTCGACGCCTATCGCGGCGCCGGCCGGCCGGAGGCCTGCTATCTGATCGAACGGCTGGTCGATGTCGCCGCCGGCGTGATGGGCATGGACAAGACCGAGATCCGCCGTCGCAACTTCGTGCCGAAGGAGGCGATGCCCTACCAGACACCGGTGGCATTGCAGTACGACACCGGCGACTTCGCCAAGAACCTGGACATCGCGCTGCCGCTGGTCGACTACCCCGGCTTCCAGCAGCGCCGCGCCGAATCGAAGGCACGCGGCAAGCTGCGCGGCATCGGATTCGCGACATACATCGAAGCCTGCGGCATCGCGCCAAGCAATGTCGCCGGTGCGCTCGGTGCTCGCGCAGGACTTTATGAATGCGCAGAAGTCCGTTTCCATCCAACGGGTTCGGTGACGGTCTTCACCGGCTCTCACAGCCACGGCCAGGGCCATGAGACCACCTTCGCCCAGATCGTGGCTGACCGCTTCGGCATCCCGATCGAGAATGTCGAGATCGTCCACGGCGACACCAACAAGATCCCCTTCGGCATGGGCACCTACGGTTCGCGGTCCCTCGCGGTCGGCGGTTCGGCCCTGGTGAAGGCGATGGACAAGGTGGAGCGCAAGGCGAAGAAGATCGCCGCCCACATGCTGGAGGCTGCCGAGACCGACATTGAGGTGAAGGAAGGCCGCTTCACCGTCGCCGGCACCGACAAGAGCCTGGGCATCGGCGACATCGCCCTGCAGGCCTATGTCCCGCACAACTTCCCGCTCGACGAGTTGGAGCCGGGGCTGGACGAGCAGGCCTTCTACGATCCGAAGAACTTCACCTACCCCAACGGCTGCCATGTCTGCGAGGTGGAGATCGACCCCGACACCGGCGTCACCACCATCGTCAGCTTCGCCGCGGTGGACGATTTCGGCAACGTCATCAACCCGCTGATCGTCGAGGGGCAGGTGCATGGCGGCCTCGTCCAGGGCATCGGACAGGCTCTGTACGAGAACTGCGTCTATGACGAGGAATCGGGCCAGCTCGTCACCGGCTCCTACATGGACTATTGCATGCCGCGGGCCGACGATGTCCCATCCTTCACCGTGCGCTATCACGAGGACCAGCCCTGCACCCACAACCCGCTGGGCGTGAAGGGCTGCGGCGAGGCCGGGACCATCGGTGCCGCCGCCGCCGTGATGAACGCGGTGGTGGACGCGCTGTCGGAGTACGGCGTCACCCACATGGACATGCCGGCGACGCCGGAGAAGGTCTGGCGGACGATCCGCGACGCTGCCCCCGCCCCTGCCATGGCGGCGGAATAAGACGGCCGAAGAAGAAGGAGGCTAGAGAATGTACGCGTTCACGTACCAACGGCCGACAACGCTCGCCGACGCGGCGGCCGCCATCCAGGCGGAAGACGCCAAGCTGCTGGGCGGCGGCCAGACCCTGCTGCCGACGCTGAAACAGCGCTTCGCCCGACCGACCGACCTGATCGACCTCGGCGCCATTCCCGAGCTGAAAGGCATCCGCGAGGCTGATGGCGGCCTGGAGATCGGCGCCTTCACCCGCCATGCGGAGGTTGCCCACTCCGACCTCGTCAAGCGGGTGATCCCGTCGCTGGCGAGCCTCGCGGAGGGCATCGGCGACCGGCAGGTCCGCAACATGGGCACGATGGGCGGCTCCATCGCCAACGCCGACCCGTCCGCCGACTATCCGTCGGCGGTGGTGGCGCTCAAGGCCACGGTGACCACCGACCGCCGAACCATTACCGGCGACGATTTCTTCACCGGCATGTTCGAAACCGCGCTGGAGCCGGGCGAGATCGTCAAGTCGGTGCGCTTCTCCCGTCCCGACAAGGCGGCCTACGCCAAGTTCCGCAACCCGGCCAGCCGCTATGCCATCGTCGGCGTGTTCGTCGCCCGGTTCGGTGCCGAGGTTCGGGTGGCAGTGACCGGCGCGGCCGGCTCCGTCTTTCGCGCTGAAGCGTTCGAGACGGCGCTTGCCGCCGACTTCCGGGCGGAGGCGTTGAACGGCTTGTCGGTGGAGGCCGACGGTCTCAACGCCGACATCCATGCCAGCGCCGACTACCGCGCCCACCTCGTCACCGTGATGGCGAAGCGGGCGGTCGAAGCGGCGGGTTAAGACGGTCGACACGCCCTCGCCACCACTGTCTGTGTGGTGGCGAGGGTGCTTGACGCTGCGGGAAAAGAACGGTCAGACTTTCTCCATGCCGATCATCGTCCGAATAGGGAACGCCCGCGTTTACATCTATGCCGACGACCACAATCCACCGCACTTCCACATTGTCGGGCCGGACTTCAATGCACTGGTCCGGATCAATGATTTGGCGCTGCTGAAAGGCACCGCGCCGCCTGATACCATGCGTAAGGTGCTGGAATGGGCGTCGGAGAACCGGCCATTGCTGGCATTGCGCTGGATTGAGATCAATGGCGAGGAGTAATTCCATGGACCAGCCCCGCGTCGCCGCCGTCGAAGCTCTTTCCAATACGCTGTCGGTGGCTGTGACCTGGATCGATGGCACCCGGGACGTCGTCGATCTGTCCGATCCGATCCGCCGCTTCACCATGTTGCGCCCGCTTGCCGATCCG
This sequence comes from Azospirillum sp. B21, assembly GCF_008364825.1. GTDB lineage: Bacteria > Pseudomonadota > Alphaproteobacteria > Azospirillales > Azospirillaceae > Azospirillum. The sequence continues at coordinate 178,395 of NZ_VTTO01000011.1, read as the reverse complement.
ACCCTGTTCGCCCAGGTGAAGGTGGTGGCTTGGGGTTGGGCCATCGGCTGGGGCGACACGGAGGACCCGGACATCGACTACCCTGCCGACAGGCTGTGGCAACGGGCGCAGGACCAGCGGCGAGCAGCCGCCTGACGCCCTGCATTCATTCAATCCATCAGGGCCCTTCATGACCACCCCCCTCCCCGCATCCGTCGACGACACTCTGGCGCTTCTCACCCGCGGCTCCTACGTCGCGGACCGTTCTCTGGCGACTGCGCTGTTCCTGGCGCTGAAGCTGAAGCGTCCGCTGTTCCTGGAGGGCGAGGCCGGCGTCGGCAAGACCGAGATCGCCAAGGTCCTGTCGGCGACGCTCGGCCGCAAGCTGCTGCGGCTGCAATGCTATGAGGGGCTGGACGCATCGTCGGCCGTCTATGAGTGGAACTATGCCCGCCAGATGATGGAGATCCGGCTGGCCGAGGCGTCGGGTGGGCAGGACCGCGAATCGCTGGCCTCCGACCTGTTCTCCGAACGCTTCCTGGTCAAGCGCCCGCTGCTGCAGGCGCTGGAACCCGACCTTGCCGGGCCGCCGGTTCTGCTGATCGATGAACTCGACCGCACCGACGAGCCTTTCGAGGCCTATCTGCTGGAGATCCTGTCAGACTATCAGATCTCGATCCCGGAATTCGGCACCGTCCATGCGCCGGAGCCGCCCATCGTCATCCTCACCTCCAACCGCACGCGCGAGATCCACGACGCGCTGAAACGGCGCTGCTTCTACCATTGGGTCGATTATCCTTCGGCCGCGCGGGAACGGGAGATCCTGGCGGTCAAGGCGCCGCAGGCGGACGCGCGGCTGGCCGCCCAGGTGGTGGGCTTCGTCCAGACCCTGCGCGGCATGGACCTCTACAAGGCGCCGGGCGTGGCGGAGACGCTGGACTGGGCCCAGGCGCTGGTCGAACTGAACCAGCTGGAGCTGGAACCCTCCGTCATCAACGACACGCTGGGCACGCTGCTGAAATACCAGGACGACATCGCCCGCATCCAGGGCAGCGAGGCGGCGCGCATCCTGACCCAGGTCAAGACCGAGCTGGCCGCCACCACCGCGCGCTGAGGCCGCCATGACGGACGACGCGCCGGCCGGCCGCCTCACCCTCAACCTGATGCATTTCGCCCGCGCGCTGCGCGCCGCCGGCCTGCCGGTCGGGCCGGGAAAGGTTCTGCAGGCGGTGGAGGCGGTGGAGGCGGTCGGCCTGTCCAACCGCACCGATTTCTATTGGGCGCTTCATGCCGTCTTCGTGAACCGCCATGACCAGAGCGAGCTGTTCGACCAAGCCTTCCACGTCTTCTGGCGCAATCCGGACATCCTGAAGCGGATGATGTCGCTGATGCTGCCGAAGGTGCGCACCGAGGCGCCGCCCGACCAGCCGGAGATGGCCCAGCGCCTTGCCGAGGCCCTGCACGGCAGCGGCGCCGAGCAGGAGGAGCCGGAGAAGACGGAGATCGAGATCGACGCCTCCTTCACCGTATCGGCTGCCGAACGCCTGCAGGACAAGGATTTCGAGAAGATGACGGGAGAGGAGATGGCACAGGCCAAGCGCCTGCTGACCCGTCTCGCCCTGCCGCTGGCGGAGGTCACCACCCGCCGCTATCGCCCCGACCCGATGGGGCCGCGCGTCGATCCGCGCGCCACGCTGCGGCGGATGCTGCGCACCGGCGGCGACCTGTCCGACCTGACCCGCAAGCGCCGCCGCACGCGGCCGCCGCCGCTGGTGGTGCTGTGCGACATTTCCGGCTCCATGACCCGCTATTCGCGCATGCTGCTGCATTTCATGCATGCGGTCACCAACGACCGCGACCGGGTCTACAGCTTCGTCTTCGGCACCCGGCTGACCAACATCACCCGCCATCTGCGGCACAAGGACGTTGACGTGGCGCTCGACGCCGTGTCGGGGGCGGTCGCCGACTGGTCGGGCGGCACGCGCATCGGCACCGCGCTGCACGCCTTCAACCGGACCTGGGCGCGGCGGGTGCTGGGCCAGGGCGCCGTGGTGCTTCTCATTACCGACGGGCTGGACAGGGATGCAGGGGAAGGGCTTGCGGCAGAGGCCGAACGGTTGCACAAAAGCTGTCGGCGGCTCGTCTGGCTGAATCCTTTGTTGCGCTGGGAAGGCTTCGCGCCGAAATCCTCGGGCATCCGGGCGCTGCTGCCGCATGTGGACGATTTTCTTGCGGCCCACAGCCTGAACAGCCTCGCGGATCTGGCCGGTGTCCTGTCGGCCGACGGTCCGCGACGTAGCCCGGGCTTGCGCCGCTGGTTGAAGGAGGCGGCGGGATGAACGACACCCTGATGGCGGACAACATCGTGGAGCAGGCAGCCGCATGGCGCGCCGCCGGCCGCAGGGTGGCCCTGGCGACCGTCGTGTCGACCTGGGGCTCCTCGCCGCGGCCGGTCGGCAGCCAGATGGCGTTCGACGACCGCGGGTCGATGGCGGGTTCCGTGTCCGGCGGCTGCATCGAAGGCGCCGTGGCGCATGAGGCCGCCAAGACCATGGAGGACGGCGAACCGCGCGTGCTGTCCTTCGGCATCACCAACGAAATGGCCTGGGAAGTCGGGCTGGCCTGCGGCGGGCAGGTACAGGTCTATATCGAGGCCGTGGAATGAAACGCGAAATTCTGGACCGGCTGCTCGCGGCGAAGGCCGCCGCGATCCCGGCCGCCCTGGTGACCGACCTCAACAGCGGTCTGCAAACCCTTGTCTTCGAAGATACCATCCATGGCGGCTTCGGGCTGGAGCCCGACCTGCTGGACGAGGTGCGGCGGCGCATCCGCCAGGACCGTTCCGGCCTGCTGGTCGATCCGCAGGACGAGGACGGCTTCCGTCTGTTCGTGCATGTCCACAATCCCGCCATGCGGCTGCTGATCGTCGGCGCGGTGCACATCGCCCAGGCGCTGGCCCCGGTGGCGGCGCTGACCGGCTACGACGTGACGGTGATCGATCCGCGTGGAGCCTTCGCGACCGAGGCGCGCTTCCCCGGCATCAAGCTGAACCATCTGTGGCCGGACGAGGCCTTGGCGGAGCTGAAGCCCGATGTCCGCACTGCGGTCGTGACCCTGACCCACGACCCCAAGCTGGACGATCCGGCGCTGATCGCCGCCCTGCGCTCCCCCGCCTTCTATGTCGGCGCGCTGGGCAGCAAGCGCACCCACGCGCTGCGTCTGGACCGCCTGCGCGACGAGGGTCTGAGCGAGGCCGAAGTCAAGCGGATCCGTGGCCCGGTCGGCCTGTCCATCGGCGCCGTCACCCCGGCCGAGATCGCCATATCGACCATGGGACAGATCACCTGCGTGCGCCGCGGAGAGAACCACCCCTGCTGATCGGGGACCACGGGCGGGCGCGATGGCGACCCGCCCGTGTTACCGCTTCCGCCCGTTCATCATTAGCTCTTTGCCCCCGCCTGTTGCTCTGATAAGGCACCAGTGATCCTGTGTGCGGAGCGTTCGTGGCGGACCGCCGGTCATCCTCTTCGTTACCCCGGCTGCCCGCCGGGACAGCCTGCGCGCCGATGACTGCGGCGGGGCGCGCATGAGGATTCGCTCGCGCATCGCGATTGTGGGGGGCGTCCCGGTGGCGGTGGCCGCGGTGATCGCCGTCACCGGCGGTCTTCTGCTGGACCGCAGCGAACGGGTTTACGAGGCGGCGGTACTTGCCGGCTCCGTCTATCGCGACGTGCTGGCGGCGACGGCGGCACGGATCGATTATCTCCAGGTCGCTCCCACCGATCGCGCCGGCCGTGTCGCCCGGTTCGAGGCATTGTCGGCCTCGGCGGGCGCCGAGTTGCGGCAGCTGGATTCATCGGGATCGGCTGCCGACCACCGGCATGAGGTGGAGCGCGCCACCGCGGTGCTGGAGCGCTACGTCGGCCAGATGCGCGCCTTCATCGAAGTGACGGGCGCCAATGATGCGGCCGTCGCCGATATGGGCCGGCATTCCGCCAGCCTGATGACGCTGACCGATCGTGCCCGGAAGCGCCAGCACGCCGCCAATGTGGATTCGCTCGGCTCGCTTACGGAAGCGGACCAGCGCCTGCGCGACAGCCGCGACGTGGTCGACGGAGCCCATGAACTGCGCGAGGCGATGCTGGCCCTGCAACGTGCGGAGGCGCAGCATGTCGCGGCACTGGCCTTCGGAACCGGGGTCTTCGGAACCGGGCGACCGCTGACCGCCGCGGATTTCCGCATCGCCACCGACAAGCTGACGGCCACTGCCGACCGGCTCCAGGCGGCATTGCGCCGCACCGATCCGTTGGCCGACCGCTATCCGGCGACGGAAACCGCCGGCCGCTATGCCGCGGCGGTCGCCGACCTGCAATCCGCCGTGCAGGCGCTGCACGAGACGCGGGCGGAGCGCGACGCGGCACTGAACCGGTTCGAATCGGCGCTCCAGGCGGCTGCCGGCTTCGGCGAAGACGGCAGGTCGGGTGCCGGCCTTGGGGAACGGATGCTGGCGGAGCAGGTCATCCGGACCCTGCCGGTGGTGCGGGCACTGGTCCTGACCGGCACCTTGAACCAACAGCCGGACGTGACCTTCCTCTCCACCCTCCTGCCATCGGTCCGCCCGGCATTGGACGGGTTGCATGAGGTGCAGGCGCGCTCCACCGCCGCGCAGCGGAGGCTCGCCGATTCGCAGCATGCCAGCGCTGGAGCGGCATCCGCCATCGAGGCGCTGACCGCACGAATCCTGATGGTGAAAGCGACCGGATACACCGCGCTCCAGGAAGAGGTGGTGCAGCTGATCGCCTATGCCATCCAGGCCAACGATACGGAGCAGGAAACCCAGAATATCGCCATCGTCGCCCTGCGCCTGGGCCGGCGGGCGGCCGATGCCGTGGCGGTGCGCGACGCGGAGGAAGCCGACCGCATCGTCGACGATGCCGGCGAGCTTCTGGAGACGGTGCATGGACTTCCGATGTCGCCACTGCTGCAGGACGAGGTGCTGTCGGCAATCCGCAGCTGGCGCGACAGCCTCAGACGGACCGCGGAGGGCCTGCGCCGGCTGAACCAGCTGCTGATCACCATGGACCGCGACGCGGGTGCCCTGGTGGAGACCGCCCGCCAGTTGGACGAGACCTTCCGCGACGAGGCGGCCCGCATCGGCGACCTGCTGAGCCGTATCCTGATCATCGGGGCGACCATCGGCCTGCTGCTGGGCGGTGGTGCGGCGGTCGTGGTCGCGCGCTCCATCAGCAGGCCGGTCTTGCGGCTGCAGCGGCAGATGACCCGGCTGGCCGAGGATCCGCTGGCCGGCCCGATCGACGGCACGCGTCGTCAGGACGAGTTCGGCGCGATGGCGCGCGCCGCGGCCTTCTTCATCCGCGAAATCGGGCTGCGCGAACTGGCGGCCCGCGAGGCGAAGGAGCGTGCCGACCGCGCCTTGGAGGACCTGCGCCGCACCCAGGCCGATCTGATCCAGGCGGAGAAAATGGCCTCTCTCGGCGCTCTGGTCGCCGGCGTGGCGCACGAGATCAACACGCCGCTCGGCAATGCCCTGATGGGGTCCACCCATCTGCAGGACCGGTTGGAATCGATCGGGCGCTTGGCCCGGGAGGGAAAGCTGCGCCGTAGCGACTTCGCCGATTTCCAGGAGACGGCGGAGGAATTGGCACGGCTGATGGTGCTGAACCTGCGTCAGGCTGGCGAACTGGTGCAGAGCTTCAAGCAGGTCGCCGCCGACCAGACCAGCGACGAATGGCGGCGCTTCGCATTGAAACCCTATCTGGAGGATCTGGCGACCAGCCTCAGCCCGTCCTGGCGCCGCGCGGGCCACAGCCTGCGTGTCAACTGCCCCGAGGACATCGAGATCAATGGATATCCCGGCGCGCTGGCTCAGGTCCTGACCAATCTCGTGATGAACTCCATCATCCATGGCTATCAGGACGGCAAGCCGGGTCACCTTCTGATTGCGGCCAGCACGCCAAGCCCGGAACTGGTGGAGCTGGTCTATACTGATGACGGCAAGGGTATTCCGGCGGCCGATTTGGGACGGGTGTTCGATCCTTTCTTCACCACCCGCCGCGGAACCGGCAGCACCGGGCTTGGGCTGCACATTGTTTACAATCTTGTAGCGAACACTCTGGGCGGAAGGGTTGCGGTGGAGAGCCGTGCCGGCCAGGGCGTTCGCTTCACCATTCGCTTTCCACGACGACTTGCTACTGATAACGTGGCCCTTGCGATCGAAGCACAATCCGTGCAGGAGCAGTAAATGCCTTTGCCGCCGATGACGTTTGTGAAAAGGATTGTGCAAGGGACATCTATTATCGTCTTGCTTGCGGGAACGTCCGGCGCTGCGCAGGCCGACAAGTCACTTGTCTACTGCACGGAGGGAAATCCGCAGAGCTTCAATGCCCAGGTGTCCACCTCCGGCACCAGTGTGAATGCGGCCAGCCCCCTGTTCAACAATCTGGTGGAGTTCGGCCGCGGCACGCAGATCATCACGCCGGCTCTTGCCGAGTCCTATTCGGTTTCCGATGATGGTCTGGTTTACGATTTCCGTTTGCGCCGGAACGTCCAGTTTCATTCGAACGAGCATTTTACGCCCAGCCGGGCGTTAAACGCCGATGACGTGCTGTTTACGTTCGAACGTCAATGGAAGAGCGATCATCCCTATCACGTTGTCGGTCCAGCAACTTACGATTACTTCCGGGGCATGGGTCTGCCGACCCTGTTGAAATCGGTGGAGAAGCTGGACGACCACACGGTTCGCATCACGCTGAACCGGCCGGAAGCACCGTTCCTCGCCGATCTCGCCATGCCGTTTCTGTCGATCCAGTCGGCGGAATATGCCGACATCCTGATGAAGGCGAAGCGACCGGACCTGTTCGACGAGGACCCCATCGGCACGGGACCGTTCCGTCTTGTGTCATACCAGCCCGATCTCGCCATCCGCTACAAGGCGTTCGACGCCTATTGGCAGGGACGCCAGCCGCTGGACAACCTGATCTACTCGATCACCCCGAACATCGCCGTACGCCTGAACAAGCTGCGGTCCGGCGAGTGCCACGTGATGATCTTCCCCAACCCGGCGGAGTTGGGAAAGATCGAAAAGGACCCCAATCTGGTCATCGAGCAGCAGGACGGGAAGAACGTCGCCTATATGGCGTTCAACACAGGCAAGCCGCCGCTCGACGATGTGCGGGTGCGGCGCGCCATCACTCTGGCGATCGACAAGCGCACGTTGGTCGATGCCGTCTACCAGAATGGAGGTCGGCCGGCGAAGAACCCGATCCCACCCAGCATGTGGTCTTACGACGACAGCATCGAGGAGCACCCGTTCGATCCCATGACGGCGCGGGACCTGTTGATCGAAGCAGGATATCCGGAAGGCTTCACCCTCGATCTCTGGTATCCGCCGGTCACGCGCCCCTACATGCCCAACGGCAAGCGCGCCGCCGAAATGATCCGCGAGAACCTGGAGCGTGTTGGGATCAAAGTCACGCTGAAGACGGAGAATTGGGGCAACTATCGCAGCCGCGTGACGCAGGGCGAGCAGGACATGGTGATCTATGGCTGGACCGGCGACAACGGCGATCCCGACAACTTCCTGTATTTCCTGCTGAGTTGCACCGGCGCGCATCCGGGCGGCACCAATGTCGCAAGGTGGTGCAATCCGGATTTCGAAGAACAGATCACCAAAGCAAAATCCGATAACAGTATCGAGAAGCGCGCGGTGTATTATCGTAAAGCGCAACAGATATTCAATCATGAAATGCCGTGGTTCCCGATAGCCAACACTTTCATTGCGGTGGTTCACCGCAAAGAGGTGAAGAATTACACGAATAACTTATTCAAACAGGATTTCTCAGGCGTCGATATAGAAGCCCAGTGAGCGACAGGGATATGCAAACCTCTCCTGGACAAGCCTCGCACGAGGCCATGTCTCCCGACGACCTGCTGTTCGGCGACGAACAGGCGGAGACGTCGTCGGCACAGCCGTCCGTCGGCGTGGCCCCCTGGCCTATCCTGGTGGTCGACGACGACGAGCAGGTGCACGCGATGACCCGCGTCCTGCTGAACGACTTCGAGTTCGAAGGCCGCCGCTTTGCCATCGTCAGCGCCTTTTCCGCGGCGGAGGCACGGGCGATCCTGGCCGAGCGGACGGATTTGCCGGTGGTTCTGCTGGACGTGGTGATGGAGACCCCAGACGCCGGGCTGCGGCTGGTCCATCACATCCGCCGTGACCTGGGCAACCGCCACATCCGCATCATCCTGCGCACCGGCCAACCCGGTCAGGCGCCGGAGCGCGAGGTGATCGTCGCCTACGACATCAACGACTACAAGAGCAAAGCCGAGTTGACCGCGCAGAAGCTGTTCACCAGCCTCATCGGCGCGGTGCGCGGCTGGCGCGACCTCGTCACCATCGAGACCCTGAACCACTCCCTGGAACGCCGGGTTGCCGAGCGCACGGCGGAACTGGAACGGCAGACCGCGCTGGCCGACGAGCAGCGCCGCTTCATCGAAAATCTGGTGGAGATGATGCCGAGCCCGGTTTGGTACCGGGACGCCGCCGGCCGCAGCACCCTTTGCAACCGGGCCTTCCGCGAACTTTTCCCGGATGCGGACGACGGCATCGAAGGGACCATCGACAGGCAGGGGCGGACGGGCATCGGCACGGAGCCTTATTCTTTCGAGACCAGCGTGGTCGGGCCGGATGGAGCCCCGCGCGAATTGCTGGTGGTGAAGCGTCCGCTGACCGGGGCGGACGGCACGGCCGCCGGCTTGATCGGCATCGCCACCGACATCACCGAAAGACGGCGGATGGAGCATGAACTGCACCGTCTGGCCACCACCGATCCGCTGTCCGGCGCCCACAACCGGCGCCATATCCTGGACCTGCTGGGCCGGCTGCTGGCTGGGCAAGGTGGTGCCGACTCCACGCCCGGAGCCGGGGCGGCCTGCCTCGCCATGCTCGACATCGACCATTTCAAGCGCATCAACGACGCGTTGGGCCATGCTGCCGGCGATGCCGCCATCCGCAACGTGGTGGAGGAGATTCGCCGCCATCTGCGCGCGACCGACCAGATCGGCCGTATCGGCGGCGAGGAGTTCGCGATCCTGCTGGCGGATACCGGTCGGAACGATGGTGCGGCAATCGCGGAACGGCTGCGCAGTGGTCTGGCGGCGCTGGCGATCCCGTTGCCGGACGGCCGAGGGTTCCAATTGACCGGCAGTTTCGGCCTGACGGAAGTCCGTCCGCTCGTCGATACGGTGGAAAGCGTGCTGGGCCGCGCCGATCAGGCGCTGTACCGTGCCAAGGCGCTCGGGCGGAACCGGGTCGAGGTGAACTGACGACAGGTGAGCGGCCTGCGACATTTTGCTCGATCACGGCTTGACCGATGCCGCGGCAGCGGGTATTCAGATCCTATGAACACCACCGCCACCATGCGAATGCGAATTACCGGCCCGGCGCTCTGAGAGCGTCGGAGAGTTGCCGTCTTCGTGTTCACTGGTCGTGTGGAGAGTGTGGCGTGTCGCTGCACCCTGTGGTTCCCGGAACCCTCAATCCGGTTCATGACAAGTCCAACCGTCTGACCGCTGTCGCGGCGCCGCAGTCCGGTGTCCGTCTCGGCGAGCGAATGTGTGGCTCGGCGCGAATTATTCACCCGGTCCGCTGAGGCGGTCCGGGTCAAGCCCGTCCTACCCAAAATTCGTTCGTCGAGGAATTTCGCGATGCTCACCGCGCATGCCGATGCCGCGCGCACTCTGTCCGTCTGCACGCCTGTCCATTCCCCCGTGTTCGATGAGGAGCGTCTGCCGGCCTGGCTGCCGCTTTCGGCGATCACCGACGCTGCCCGGCGGCTGTCCGGCCAGATCGTCCGCACGCCCCTGCTCCATGCGTCGGCCCTGGGTCGCGACCTTTGGCTGAAGGCGGAGGTCTTCCAGGCCACCGGCGCCTTCAAGGAGCGCGGCGCGCTGAACCGCCTGCTGCGGCTGACGGCGCCGGAGCGGGCTCGCGGGGTCGTGGCGATGTCGGCCGGCAACCACGCGCAGGGCGTGGCTCTGCATGCGGCGCGGCTGGGGGTGAAGGCCACCATCGTGATGCCGGAGACGGCACCCCGCTGCAAAGTGGAGCGGACCGCCGCCCTCGGGGCCGAGGTGGTGCTGCACGGCGCCACGGTGGGCGAGGCCAAGGGCAAGGCGCTGGAACTGGCGGCTGACCGGCGGCTGACCTTCCTCCACCCCTATGACGATCCCGACGTGATCGCCGGCCAGGGCACCGTCGGGCTGGAGATCCTCGCCGACCGCCCGGATGTCGACACTGTGGTGGTTCCTGTCGGCGGCGGCGGGCTGCTGGCCGGCGTCGCCGCCGCTGTGAAGGCGCAGCGCCCCCGCGTGCGGGTGATCGGCGTGAGGCTGGCCCAGCGCGGCGGCCCGACACTGGCCGACGGCATCAACGTCCACGCGCTGGGCAAGCTGCCCCAGGCCATCGTCGACACGCTGGTCGACCGTGTGGTCGAGGTGGAGGAGGCGGAGATCGCCGCCGCGATGCGCGCCCTGCACGGCTCCTTCGGCGTGGTGGCCGAGGGGGCGGGTGCCGCCGGCGTCGCCGCGGTGCTGGGCGGCCGGCTGGGACGGACCGGACGGACGGTGGCGGTGCTGAGTGGCCGGAACGTGGACGGCGACACGCTGGCCCGGACATTGGCGGCGTGATTTCCGTGCGTTCATCACCAGTCGCTACCGTCTGTTACCCACTCCCATCCCTCTCCCGCGTTAGCGGCGGAGGGTTAGGGCGGAGGCAAACAAGCCGGCACCAAAGGACCGCTTCCGCACCCGTCCCCCGCAAATCGCATAGCTCCCCCGTCACCGAAGGGAAGTATGGATAGGTCAGTAGAAATGACCTATATTGGTTGTCGCGTGTAAACACACAGGCGACGCCGAAGGGTGATTGGCATGACGAACAATTCCGCCCCGACTATTTCGTCATCCCCTGCATCGGTCATTTACGACCGGCCGAAGGCGGCGCACAGTGTCTTTGACAATTTGCAGGGACAACTGTTCGGCGTTGTCATGACGTCGTTCGGCATTGCCATTCTCCATGCCGCCGGGCTGGTCACCGGGCAAGCGGCAGGGTTGAGCTTCGTGATTTCCTATGCGACGGGCATCGACTTTGGAATTCTGTTCTTCCTCGTCAACCTGCCCTTCTACTTCCTTGCGCTGGCCCGTATCGGCGTCGGCTTCACGGTCAAGTCGCTGGTCGCCGTGACTGGCATTTCCCTGCTGTCCAGCCTACTGCCGTCGATGATGAGCTTCAGCGCCATCAACCCCTATGTCGCCGCGGTGCTTGCGGGATTCTGCGTCGGGATCGGGGTGATCGGGCTGTTCCGCCATGGCGCCAGCGGCGGCGGGGTCGGCATCCTCGCCTTCTACCTGCAGGAGAAGACCGGCTTCCGCGCCGGCTGGCTGCAGTCGCTGTTCGATCTGGCGGTCTTCTCCGCCGCCGCCTTCGTGCTGGAGTGGCCGGCGCTGCTTGCCTCGATCCTGGGGGCGGCGGTGTTGAACGCGTTTGTCGCCTTCAACCACCGCGCCGACTGGTATGTCGCCCGCTGAACGGAGCGGGCCGCACTATTCGCGGCCCAGCACCCGGTCGACCACTGCATCGGCCCATTCGCGCGAGCGGAAGCTCGCCTTGGCTTCGACCGGGTCGTAGACGCGCTCGACCCAATCCCAGAATTCGATCGGGCGCTTCTGATTGTAGGCGGCGTACAGTTCGAAGAAGTAGTCGAGGATGCCGGTCTTCGCCTGCTTGAAGTGGCCGTAGCGCCAGGACAACTGCTTCATTGCCTGTTCGAGCGGCTGGCCTTCATGGGCGAACAGGTACAGCGTCGCCATGAAGCCGGCGCGGTCGGCTCCCGACTTGCAGTGCATCAGCGCCGGATAGGTCATGGTCTTGAACAGCTCGCGCGCTTTCAGAAGGGTTTCCTTCTTGGGCATGTCGCGGGAGTTCACCGGGAAATCGACCAGTTCCAAACCATGGGCGCGGCAGGCCTCCGCCTCCAGGATGTAGGAGGCGCAGTCGCGCGAGCCGCGCAGGTTCAGGATCGATTTGATCCCGTTGCGCGCCGCCGCGGCAATGTGCGAGGGCGAAGGCTGGCTCGCCCGGTACATGTTGGGCGAGATGCGGTAGGTGTTCGAATAGATCAGCCGGAAGCAGGCGTGGTCGATGAACACGCTTTCCAGATGGCCGAGCGCACGCTGCCACGGCGTCGCCATGCGGCTGCGGCTGCGCTTGATCGCGTCGGCCAGCGCGGTGGTGGTAACCGCACGCAGATAGCTTTTCTTCGCCAACTTAGACCTTTCGACTCTGACGGAACGCCAACATAGGCATGGTCGCCGTTCCGTCAAGAACCCGTGTCACGCCGACTTCCCCTGAAGCCGCACATACATGCCGTATTGCGCCGCAAGCGTCAGCACGATTTCCATGTACAGGTTGATCAGGCCGTTGGCGTAGAAGGCCGGGCAGCCGGTGTAATGGCGCTCCCCTGCCATTGCGGTCGGCTCGATTAGGTCGGTGTTCAGGACGATCAGGTCCTTGTCCGGGTCATAGAGGAAGGCCGATTGGTCGGGGCGCAGCGGGTGGATGGCCTGATGGTCGTCGGCCTCGATCTTTCCCGCCGCCATGAACTGGCACAGCATGCCCAGGCTGCCCATGGCGAGCGGCAGCACCTGCTTCAGGCTGCGGCGGGCGATGTCGTCATAGGCGGCGGCTTCCAACCCCGGACGCAGCAGCGGGGCTGCTTCCACCAGATTCCAGCAGACATGCAGGGCGGTGTGGCTGCCGGTCTTGGTGATCGACAGCATGTCGTAGCCCGACGGCCCATGCAGGACCGACTTCTGCAATTCGCGCCCCAGCACATAGCCGGCGGCGGCCATGTCGGTGATGGTTCCCTCGGTCCGGCAGCGGTCCTCCTCCACCATCACCTTGATCGCCCAATCCTTGATGATGGCGTCCAGCAGATGGCAGACGGAATCGCGCAGGAAGCCGACCACGCGGTCGGGATCGGCGGCGTCGATGCCGGCGGGATCGGCGAAATCCAGACCGTGCGGCGAGTCCGGCGGGGTCGACAGCACCAGATGGCCGGCGTCGTCCAGCGGCATGCGGGCGATGATGTGCTCCCGCAGATCGACGTATAGGAAGCCCAGCAGGGTGTTGATCGCGACCTTCTCGAAATCCTCCTTGCGGGTGTCGGCATGAGCCGGGCAGTGGCCGGCCAGATTCAGCAGTTCCTCGCTCAGGAGATAGCTCGGCTCCTCGGCGATGCGGTGCAGGATCGGCGCGAGATTGATCCGGGTCATTCCGGCCTCCTCATGCGCGGAGGCGTAGATGAGCGCGAAGTCGTTGGTCCGGGCCATCGGGCTCAGCCCTCCTGCAGGCGGTCGTAGACGGAATATTCCAGGGCCAGCCCGGCCACGATGTCCAGATACAGCTTGATCAGGTTCGTGGTGTAGAAAGCCGGACAGCCGGTGTAGTAGCGTTCGCCCGGCTTGGCGAAGGTGACGATGGGATCGGCGTTCAGCCGGATCAGCCCGTTGCCATCCAGCACGAAGGCGGTCTGGTCCTTGGGCAGCCGGTGCACCGCCAGCCCGTCGGCCGGCTCGATCCCGCTTTCCTCCATGTAATGGACCAGCATGCCGAGGCTGGCCATCGACAGCGGTACGATCTGCTTCAGGCTGCGGCGGACGAGGTCGTCGTAGAAGGCGGCGTCGCGGCCGGGCACCAGCAGCGGAGCCGCCTCCACCAGCGCCCAGCAGATGTGGATGGCGGTATGGCTTCCAGTCTTGGTGATCGACAGCATGTCGTAGCCGGCGCGCTGGTAGAGCGGCGAATGCTCCAGCACGCTGCGCAGGACGAAGGTCGCCGCCGCCTCCAGCGAGATGGCACCGGACCCCTGGGAGCGGAAATACTCCTCCTCCTGCACCAGACCGACCGCCCAGCCGGTGATCAGCCCGTCCAGCAGGTGGCAGGTCGCGTCACGCAGGACGGAGCAGAAGACGTCCGGCGCCGCCGCAGCCATGGCAGCGCGGTCGGCCGGGTCCAGCCCGTGCGGCGAGCGCGGCGGAATCGGCAGCATCGGCCGCCCTTCCGCATCGAAGGGCAGCGTTTCCGCGATGTGGTCGCGCAGCCGGTTGAACAGCAGGGCCAGCAGGCTGTTGACCGCCACCTTGTCGGCATCGTCCTGCGGGATCGGCGCCGAGCCCTCTGCAACGTCCTTTGGCGCGCCCTCGGCCTTGCCGGCATGGAACGGGCACTGGCCGCCGCCCTGCCGGAACTCCTCGCTGAACAGGAAGTTCGGGTCCGCCTGGATGCGCTGCAGGATATGGGCGATCGACACCCGCCCCAAACCGGCCTCGCCATGGGCGGTGTTGAAGGTCTGGGCGAAATCGTTGGAACGGCTGGGCAGGGTATCGGACATGCGGCGGCTTCCGGCGCGGAAATAGGGCGGACGGGCTACCCTAAAGGGAAATGCCGCACCCGCGCAACGGAGTGTCGTGTCGCGGCCCGATAATGTCCCGGCTGCTGCGTTATTTTGCCACGATCCGCCCTTCCACCGCGGACGTGACCGTTTTCTTGGATTCCACATGGTTCATCACGATGGTCGCCAGCAACACCGCCCCCGATGCATCGACGATCACTTTGGACCGTGGAAAGGCGGCATAGCCGTCACCGCCCTTCAGCATGTAATCGTTGGTCGCGACGCGATAGGTCGCCTGCGGGTCGATCGGCTTGCCGCCCACGGTTACGGACGTGACCCGGCGGCCGGCCGGGGCCTTGGGGTCATAGGTCATGGTAAGGCCCGACACCTGCGGGAAGCGGCCGGCCTTCTCCTCCACCTTGCCGACGCCGTGCTCCAGGGTGGAGATCAGGTCCTGCCCGGACATCTCGACCAGCACCCCGACATTGCCGAATGGCAATTCGGCGAAGATGTCGCGGCGGGTCAGGCGATAACCGGCGGGGTGCAGCGCATCGGCGCGGATGCCGCCGCCGTTGGTGATCGCGACATCGGCCTTCAACGTCTCGCGCAGGGCGTCGGCGATCAGGTTGCCCATGCTGGACTCGCGGCTGCGCACCACGTCCTTTCGGCTGTCCAGCTCGGTCGCGGTGGTGCCGATCACTGCGGCAAGGTCGCTGTCCAGCCGCCTGGTGTAGCCCTCGACCACCGCCTCCACCTCCGGGTCCGGGGCGACGCCGGCGGTGGTGACGAACCGCCATTCGGTGGGCAGGGTGGTGGTCGCCGGCCCCTTGCCGGCGTCCTTGGTTTCCACCGCCAGCTTGACGACGCCGAGATACCGGGCGTCCTGTCCGGCCTTCAGGATCAGGGTGGAGCCCTCATAGAAGCTGATCGGGTCATGGTCATGGCCGCCCAGGATCAGGTCGATGCCCTTGACCTTGGCGGCCAGCTGCCGGTCCTCCTCGATGGTCAGGTGGGTCAGCGCGACCACGACAGCCGCCCCCTTGGCGCGCAACTCCGTCACTGCCGCCGCGGCGGTCTCCAGAACCGGCGGGAAGCTGAGGCCGGGGCCGGCGCTCGACAGGCGGGCGGTGTCGGGGGTGATCAGGCCGATGAAGCCGACGGTGATACCGTCGACGGTCCTGGTCCAACTCGGCACCGTGGTCGCGAAGGCGGAGCCGTCGGTGGAACGCACATTGGTGCCGATCCAAGGGAACTTCGATTCGGCCATCCGCCGCTTCAGCGCGTCGACGCCGAAGTCGAATTCATGGTTTCCGAAGGTCACCGCATCGACGCCGATGGCATTGAACAGCGTGATCATCTGTTCGCCTTGCGTCGTCCCCGACAGCAGCGACGGCGACAGGAAATCCCCGCCCACGGTGGTGAAGGCATCGGGAGCCGAGGCGCGTTCGCGCTTCAATAGGGTCATCAGCGGCCCGAACCCGCCCTGCCCCTTCACCGGTTCGATCTCGTACACGTCGTTGATGTGCAGGAAGGTCAACGAGCCGTTCTGCGCCCAGGCCGGCATGGACATGCCGAGGATGGCGGCGATCAGCGGAGCGGCGAGAATGCGGGGGCGGAATGGCATGGGGCAGACCTCCGGCAAGAAGACGTTGCTCGGCGCACTCTAGACCAGCCGCCCGGCGCCGCGCATAGCGGCTTTGCGGTCCAAGCCATGCGATCCGGAGCGCCTGCGGCTTGAACTCCGCCCGCGACGGTCTCACAACTTGATGACACCCGTGCCAACGACGCGAGCCGAGCAGACCCATGCGCATCCTGGTCGTTCAGAACAGCCGCACCGCTCCCATCGGTCTGGTGGGCGACGCGCTGACCGACAACGGCGCCACCCTCCACACCATCGCCGCCAACGAGGGGGAGGCGATTCCCGAGAAGGACGGCTATGCCGGCCTCGTGGTGCTGGGCGGTCCGCAGGACGCCTGGGACGACGAGAAGGGCCCGCATTTCGGCAGGGTGATGGACGTGATCCGCGAGTTCACCGACGCCGACCGGCCGGTGATGGGCATCTGCCTGGGCGCGCAGCTCGCCGCCCGCGCCTATGGCGCCAAGGTCTACCGCCATACCACGCCGGAACTGGGCATCCACCGCGTCAGCTTGACCGACGGCGCGCAGGACGATCCGCTGCTGAGCGGCTTCGGTCCGGAGCTGAACCTCGCCCAATGGCATTACGACACCTTCGAGTTTCCCGAGGGCGCTGTGCCGCTGGCCTTCAGCGAGGCCTGTGACCGGCAAGCCTTCCGGCTCGGTCGCGCCACCTATGCCTTTCAGTTCCATCCGGAAGCGACCGCCGAGATTCTGCGCGGCTGGGCCTCCCGCATCCGGGACGAGGCGCGGGAGAGCAATGCCGGAATGCTGCATGGGTTGGAGGACGCAATCGCCACCCACCTGCCGGTGGCGGAGCAGTTCACCCGCGCGATGACCCGGCGTTGGCTGGATCTGGCGCGCTGATTACACCGCTGCCGGCAGTCTCGGTGAAGCGGGCCAGCAGGTCGGGGGTGTCGACGTCGTAGAGAATGCCGGCATCCTCCACCGGCACCTCGCACAGCCGGTCGGCATGCTGGCCGATCAGGCGCTTCGCCCCGGCATCGCCGGTCAGCGCCGCCATTTCGGTGAAGAAGGCGCGGTCCCACAGAACGGGGTTGCCCTGCTTGCCATGGGTCGTCGGCACGCAGATGGCGCGGCCTTCCAACGGACTGTAGGCAGCGATCAGCCGGTCGATCACGGCGGACGCCACCCGCGGCATGTCGCCCAGGCAGACCACCACCGCATCCGATTCGCTGGGAACCGCCGCCAGCCCGGCGCGCAACGAACTGCTCAGCCCCTCGGCAAAGGCGGGGTTGTGGACGAAGGTCACCGGACGGTCGGCCAGCGCCTGCGCCACGCTTTCCCCCTGGTGGCCGGTGACGACGATGACGTTGGCGGCTTGGGAGGCCAGGGCCGCATCGACCGCGCGGGCGACCAGCGGCGCGCCGTTCACCTCCGCCAGCAGCTTGTTGGTCGGCCCCATCCGGCTGGAGCGTCCGGCCGCCAGCACAAGCGCGGTGACGCGCGGCGCCCGCGGCGTCTCCGTGGCCACGCTGGCCCGCGGCAGAGGGCGCGTCGGAATCTCCGCCAGCAGCCCGCCGACACCCATCCGCATCACCTCCGCCCTGCCCGGCGGCACGCCCGCAGCGATGCGCTGCAGCACCCAATCGAAACCGTTCAGCTTGGGCGAGCGCGCGCAGCCCGGCAGGCCCAGCACCGGCTTGTCGCCGCGCCGGGCCAGCAGCAGCAGGTTGCCGGGGTCCACCGGCATGCCGAAATGCTCCACCACGCCCCCCGCCCGCTCGATGGCCGCGGGCAGCACGTCGCGCCGGTCGGTGATGGCGGAGGCACCGGCGATCAGCAACAGGTCAGCGGACGGCATCGCGGCGATCAGGTCGGCCAGCGCGCCCTCGTCATGGGCGCAGCGCGCTTCATGGATCAGCGTGCCGCCGAGAGCCTCCACCCGTTCCCGCGTCACCGCCACCGTCTTGTCGAGGACGCTGTCCTTCACCCCCGGCAGCCGGGTTTGGATCAGCGCCACCGACAGCGGGCGATAGGGGAGAACGGCCAGCGGCGGCGCTCCGGCGGCGGCCAGACGCTCGGCCTGTTCCACCGCGGCGGCGGGGGCGGCGAAGGGGATGATCTTGACGGTCGCCAGCATCTGGCCTGGTTCGACCGGGGCGAAATCCGGCAGGGTGGCGATGGTGACGCTCTCGTTGATCGCATTGATCGCATCGAGGCACGCCGGGTCGAGGCGGAGCAGGCCGCGCGCCTCGGCGAACAGGTTGACGCGGCCGGTGAAGGCGGCGGCGACCTGCACGGCGCCGCCCGCCACCGCGGCGGCGATGCGGGTGGCGGCGGCGTCCTCACCGATGTCAGCATCCGACAGCTTGGCGGCGATCACCTCACCGACGCCCGCGTCGCGCAGGGCAGCCACATCCCCGGCCGAGAGCCGCCGGCCCTTCTTGAAAACCAGCGCCCCCAAGCGGAGCGAATGGGCGAGGATGGCGCCCTCTGCGTCGGACAGGGGAAGCGGGCCGAAAAACATGGGGGCTCCGGGGCGGGCACGAAGGAACGCCATCCGATATGGCGACCCGGCCATCAGCAGGCAATGGCCGGGTTGCCGCCTGGGGCCGGCGCGACTCCCGTCCGGAGCCCCCCGTCAGGTCACGACTTCACGGCCACGCCCAACTTGGCCTGCACGGCCGCCAGACCGTCCTTGCCGTCGATGGTGGTGACGCCGTCCAGCCAGCCCTTCAGCACGTCGGGGTTCTTCTTCAGCCAGGCCTTGGCGGCGGCGTCCGGCTTCTTGTTGCCGTTCATGATGTCGTCCATCACCGCGTTCTCCATGTCCAGGGTGAAGGACAGGTTGGACAGCAGCTTGCCGACATTCGGGCATTCGGCGGCGTAGCCCTTGCGAACATTGGTGGCGACGGTGGCGCCGCCCAGGTTGGGGCCGAACCAGTCGTCACCGCCCTCCAGATAGGCCAGTTCGAAGCTCTTGTTCATGGGATGCGGCTCCCAGCCCAGGAACACGACCCAGCCCTTGTTGCGGGCGGCCCGCTTCACCTCGGCCAGCATGCCGGCCTCGCTGGATTCCACCAGTTTGAAGTCCTTCAGGCCGAAGGCGTCGGCCTTCAGCATCTTGTCGATGATCAGGTTGCCGTCGTTGCCGGCCTCGATGCCGTAAATCTTGCCGCCCAGCTTGTCCTTGAACTTCGCGATGTCGGCGAAGGTCTTCAGCCCGGCCTCGGCGGCGTATTTCGGGACAGCCAGCGTGTATTTGGCGCCTTCCAGGTTGACGCGCGTCACCTCGACGGAGCCGTCTTCCAGCACCGGCTTCAGGAAGGGCTCCATCGTCGGCATCCAGTTGCCGAGGAAGACGTCGAGCGACTTGGTCTTCAGCCCGGTATAGACCAGCGGCACCGACGACATGGTGGTGGTCGGCTTGTAACCCAGCGCGTCCAGCGTGACGGAGGCGAGCGCGGTCGTCGCCGCGATGTCGGTCCAGCCCACGTCGCCGAAGCGGACCGCCTTGCAGGATGCCGGGTCGGCGGCCAGCGCCCCGCCGGCACCCAGCGCCACCACCGCCGCGACACCGACGCCCGCGATCCCCTTGGCCGCAGCCATCCATCCGCTCATGTCCTCAACTCCTCTTTCTTGTGGTTCCGGTTCGTCCGGTCTGCTTTTCGGGCTGCGGATCAAAGCCCCTCTCCCTCGATGGGAGAGGGGTTGGGGTGAGGGTGGCTCCGGCGAAGGCCGGCAGGAAACTTGCTCCCCAGCTCTTCAAGCTGGACCGCACCCCTCACCCCAAACCCCTCTCCCGCAAGGGGAGAGGGGCTTTCATTCTTCGCCCGACGGCCAAATCCATTGCTCTGATCTGCCGTTTTCGTCATCGACGAAGCGGCGAAAATGGCGCATTTGTTGCGACGCAAGCCAAGGTTCCGGTTGTGGCCGGCCGTGGCGGAGATGGACAGGAGACCGCTCGCCCCATGCCCAAAGTCGGAATGGAACCGATCCGCCGCCGTCAGTTGATCGACGCGACCATCACCTCGATGGGCGAGCATGGACTGGTCGACACCACGGTCCAGACGATCAGCCGTGGGGCCGGCGTGTCGCCCGGCATCATCCATCATTATTTCGGCGGCAAGGACGAGCTGCTGGCCGCCACCATGCGCAGCATGCTGCAACAGTTGCGCGACGATGCGACCCAGCGGCTGGCGGCCGCCGATTCTCCGCGTGCAAGGCTGGAGGCGATCGTCGACTGCAACTTTGCTCCCGGCCAGTTCGAGCCGCGGGTGGTCGCCGCCTGGCTGGGCTTCTGGGCGCAGGCGCCGCACAATCCGGCGCTGTCGCGGCTGCAACGGATCAACGCCCGCCGCCTGCATTCCAACCTGCTGCACGCCCTGCGTCCCCTGCTGCCGGCGGAACGGGCGGAGCGGGTGGCGGTCGGGCTGGCGGCGATGATCGACGGGCTGTGGCTGCGTTTCGCCCTGACCGGCGCCATCGACGGCAGCGCCGCGCGGGCGGTGGCGCTGGGCTACCTCGATTCCGAACTGAACGCCTGACCTCACCGCCGCCACCAGCCCCGCTTGCGGGATCCGGCTGCTGCCGGGCGGCCGAAACTCTGGGTTATGCGGTCGAGCACGACGGCGAGCAGCACCACGCTGAGCCCGCTCTGCACGCCGAGTCCGATGTCGAGGCGCTGGATGCCCTGGAGCACCACGTTGCCCAGACCGCCGGCGCCGATCATCGAGGCGACGACGATCATCGACAGCGCCATCATCATGGTCTGGTTGACGCCGGCCATGATCGACGGCAGGGCATTGGGCAACTGCACCTTGAACAGCAGCTGGTGGCCGCGGCAGCCGAAGGCGCGGCCGGCCTCCACCAGTTCCTCCGGCACCTGCCGGATGCCGAGCGCGGTCAGCCGCACCGCCGGCGGCATGGCGAACACCACCGTCGCGATGATGCCCGGCACTCGCCCCAGCCCGAAGAACATCACCGCCGGGATCAGATAGACGAAGGCCGGCATCGTCTGCATCAGGTCGAGCAGGGTCTTACCCAGCCCGTCGGCGATCTTGCTGCGCGCCATCCAGATGCCGAGCGGCACGCCACCGATCAGGCTGAGCGCGGTGGAGGCGAGCACGAGGCCGAGGGTCGAGACCGTCGGCTCCCACAACCCCATCACGAAGATGCCGCCGAACGCCAGCAGCGTGAACAGGGCGAAGCCACGTCCCACCCGCCACAGGGCGATCGCGGCCAGCGCCAGCGCCAGCAGCCAGGGCGGCACGCCAAGCAGCAGTTCGTCCAGCCCGCCGCCTAGCCCGTCAACCACGCTGGCGATGGCGTTCAGCGCCGGCTGGCCATGGTCGAGGATCGTCTCCACCAGCCATTCGGAGCCGCGGGCGATGCCGCCGCCGATGGTCTCGCTCAACCACTCCACGTCGAGGATCGCCGCCTCAGCCATGACGCACCTCGCGGCCGGCGCCCTCGCCCCGGTCCAGTGCAGCCAGCAGCGCCGCGCGGGAGATCACGCCGACGAAGCGTCCATCCGCCTCCACCACCGGCAGCGGGCAGGGCGCCACGGCCACCCGGCCAAGCAGCGAATGCAGCGGCGTGTCCGCCGCCACCGGCTCCAGCCCGAACAGCGCCGATGTGCCGTCGCCGGCCAGCACGCCGCGGAAATGGCCGGCGGCATCGGTGCGGTAGCGGAAACGCGTTCCCTCCCCCTCCCCCGCGGCGTCTCCCGGCGTCGGTGGGCGGGCGAGGTCGCGGGCGCGCAGAAGGCGGGAGGAATCGACGCCGCGGAAGAAGGCACGGACATAGTCGTCGGCCGGCGCGCGCAGGATCTCGGCGGGCGTGCCGATCTGGGCGATGCGCCCGTCCTCCATCACCGCGATGCGGTCGGCGATCCGCATCGCCTCCTCCGCATCGTGGGAGATGAAGACAATGGTGCGGGCATCCTCGCGCTGGAGGCGAAGAAGCTCGTCCTGCATGTCGGTGCGGATCAGCGGGTCGAGCGCCGAAAACGCCTCGTCCATCAGCATGATCGTCGGATTCTTGGCAAGCGCGCGGGCAAGCCCGACCCGCTGCTGCATGCCGCCCGAAAGCTCCTGCGGGTAGCGGTCGGCATAGGCGCCCAACCCCACCCGTTCCAGCGCCGCCATGGCCGCGCTGCGCCGCTGTCCGCGCGGGACACCGGCGACCTCAAGCCCGAAGGCGGCATTCTCCAGGGCTGTGCGGTTGGGCAGCAGGGCGAAGGACTGGAAGACCATGCTCATGTCCCGCCGCAGCACCTCGACCAGTTCGCCGCGCGACAGGCGGGTCAGGTCGCGGCCGTCCAGCCGGATCTCCCCCTCCGACGGTTCGATCAGCCGGTTCAGCAGGCGGACGATCGTCGATTTGCCCGACCCGGACAGGCCCATGATGACGAAGATCTCGCTGGCGCGGATGTCGAAGCTGGCCTCCGCCACGCCGACATTGACGTTCAGCTTTTTCAGCACCTCCGCCTTCGTCGCACCGCGGCGCAGCATCTCCAACGCCGGACGCGGATCGTCAGCGAAGACCTTGCGCAGGCCGCGAACCATCAGGCGCACTTCTCCCGTCCCCGTCGAAGACGAGCCGGTGGGCGTGGGCAGGTTCATGGACATGGCAAGACTTCCGGAACGCAACAGAACGGGATGATGGCAATCGGGCCGTAGATTGCCCCGAGACGAGGGGCGCGGTCGATAGCCGCGTTCACGGAATCTGCATTTTGATCGAGCCGCTGCCCATTTCGCCGCACATCACGGCCCATTTTATTTTGATTGATCGTTCAATGAAAAATGCGGCCCAGCTATTGTAGTGCGGACCATGCCCTCTCCTTTTCAACCGGAAAGGGCATGGCCGGACGAAAGCTGCCCCCGGATCAGCCGGGTTTGCCGGACTTGGTTTCAGGGCGCATCTTCACCGGATTGGTGGGGTTGTGGGCGCCTTCGGCATCCTGTTGGACGTTGTATTTGCTGTGGCTGCCGCCTTTGGGTTTGTCGCTGTTGCGGTCGGTGGGCGGTCCCTGCTCGCCATGCGGCTGGCTGGTGTCACCGCCGGTGCGGCGGGTGGTCTCGTCGGCCATTGCATCCTCCTTGCAGGTGATGACTGACCGCTCAACCGGTCCTGGCGTCGATCGTTCCTGGACGGCGAGCCTCCTTGGAGGTCAGTCAGGCGCTTGCGGCCAAGGCATGGCTGCCCTGTGAGAACACAACAGATCCATCCCGCTTCCTTTTTCGTATGGGGCATTGAAAGGCATTCTTTCACTTTTGTTAAGTATGACTCCGACAAAAGACCGACAGACCGTTTGGCGCAGCAAGTAAAATATTGCGAGTCAAACGTTTTAGAATTCCGATTTCTATCCAACGAAATATTTATCTAAAAGATTACACTTCAATCACGCGCCGTGTTGGTGCTTAATCACCACCTGCTATACTGCGGTATGCAGAGATTGTTGGTCGCAACAATCCATCCGGGCAGCGGGCCAACGGCCGGCGGCAGCGGCAGCCGCACCAAGGGCTTCGGAATAAAGGGTTATCCGATCATGAGTGTTGCGCTGTCCAACGGGCATGCAAAGCGTCTTGCCGCCTTCGCCATCACCGAGGACGATCTTGCCATTCTGCGGTCGAACCGGGATTTTGCCGAGCGCAGGCTTCCCAGCCTCCTTGAGCAGTGGCATCGGCACTTCGATGCGTGGCCGGAAATCCAATCGGCGCTGAAGCTGCCGGAGGTGCATGCCGCCCGGGTCGACCATTGGTCCCGCGCCGCTTCCGGCCGTCTCGACGAGGACTTCGGCGAGTCCGCCCGGCGGCTGGCGTCGCTGTTCTACGGCAACGGCGTTCCGGCCTATGCGGTGTCGATCTGCCATTACATCGTCAGCACGAACATCGCCCGCGAATTGGGCCTGACCGGTGGCGGCGACGATGGCGTGATGGCCGGACTGTTCGGTGCCGGTGCCCGCCGCACCCGCGCCGCTCAGCTGGAGGCGCTGACCAAGATCGCGTGGTTCGACTTGGAGCTGCTGCTGGAGACCTACAAGGCCGCCGAAGAGGACAGCAAGCGCGCCACGCTCGACCGGCTGGCCGGCGATTTCGAGGACAGCGTGAAGAGCATTGTGGAAGGCACGGTCGCCGCGTCCGACCAGATGCAGGCTCATGCGCGGCGCATGTCGGAGATCGCAACCGCCACCAACCGCCGCTCCACCGATGTGGCATCGGAGACGGAGATCACCTCCTCCAGCATGCAGACGGTAGCATCTGCGACCGAGCAGCTTTCCGCCTCCATCTCCGACATCAGCCGCCACGTCAACGAATCCTCCCGCATCTCGACCTCCGCCGTCGACGAGGCGGAACGCACGAAGGGTACCGTCAGCGGTCTGGTCGAAGCGGCGCAACGCATCGGCGAGGTCGTGAACCTGATCAACAACATCGCCAGCCAGACCAATCTGCTGGCGCTCAACGCCACCATCGAGGCGGCGCGCGCCGGTGAGGCCGGGAAGGGCTTCGCCGTCGTCGCCAACGAGGTGAAGCATCTGGCCAACCAGACCGCCAAGGCGACGGAGGACATCTCCACCCAGATCGCCGGCATGCAGACCGCCGCCGCCAACGCCGCCGAGGCGATCCACGCGGTGGGCGGCACCATCACCCAGATCAACAGGATCGTCACGACCGTCGCCGCGACGGTGGAGCAGCAGACCGCTGCCACCCAGGAGATCACCCGCAACGTGCAGGAGGTGGCCGTTGGCGCCCGCCGGATCACTGGGTCCATTGGACAGGTGACGCAATCCTCGGCCGAAACCGGCGGCATCGCGCAGGAGGTGCTGTCGGCGGCCGGCCTGCTGCACCGTCAGGCGGACGAGATGAACCGGGGGGTCGGCGATTTCCTCAGCCGCATCCGCTCCGCCGCCTGATCCTCAACCGGGCCGCACCGCCACCGGCTGCATGGCTGCCGCGCCCGCCCTGCCGCTGGACGGAAAGGTCCTGCGGCAGGCAGCATGCTCCGGTCGGAAATTATTCGTACAGGTATGAGTCCGTGGCGGGTACGGAGGATCGGGCGGGAGCCGGCCGACCGAATGGCTGGGCCAGCAAGCTGGCGCAATGGGCGGGCCTGCTCGCGCTGTCGGGGGCGGTTACGCTGGGGCTGGACGGGATCGGGCTTCCCGCCGCCTGGCTGATCGGGCCGATGGTCGGAGGGATCGCGTTCGGCGTCGGCGGCGCCTCCATCCGGGTGCCGCCATCCGGCTTCACCATGGCCCAGGCGATCATCGGCTGCCTCGTCGCCCATGCCGTCACCGCGTCGATCCTGCTGTCCATCGCCCGCAACTGGCCGCTGATGCTGGGAACCGTCGGGCTGACGGTGATGGTCAGCGGCATCGTCGGCTGGCTCTTTGTCCGCTATGGCAGCCTGCCCGGCACCACCGCCGCCTGGGGCGTGTCGCCGGGAGCCGCCGCGGCCATGGTCGCGATGGCAGGCCAGTATGGCGCGGACGCCCGGCTGGTCGCGGTGATGCAGTATCTGCGCGTGGTTCTGGTGGTGCTCAGCGCCTCCCTGGTCACCCACGCGCTGACCGCCGGCCCGCAGGGAGCGACGCCGGCCGCCGCCCCTGTCGAGGCGCTGGACCCGGCGGGGCTGGCGGCGACCCTGCTGGTCGCCCTGGTCGGCGGCTGGATCGGGCACCGGTTCCGCATCCCGTCGGGCGCCCTGCTGGTCCCGATGGTGCTGGGGGCGCTGGTCCAGACCGGTGCCGGGATATCGCTGCAGCTGCCGCACACGCTGCTGACCGTCACCTATGCCGTGATCGGCTGGAGCATCGGGCTGCGCTTCACCCGCGAGGTGCTGGGCCACGCGTTCCGTGCGGTGCCGCAGATGCTGCTGTCGACCGCGCTGATGATCGCGCTGTGCAGCCTGTCGGCTTGGATGCTGGTGACGCTGCTGCCGACCGACCCGCTGACCGCCTTCCTCGCCACCAGCCCGGGCGGGCTCGATTCCGTTGTGGTGATCGCGCTCGGCACCGGGGTGGACCTGCCGCTGGTATTGGCGCTGCAGACCTTGCGCCTGTTCGTGGTGGTGCTGTCCGGACCGCCTCTGGCCCGCCTGATCGCGCGTTACGCCTAAGCTTTCGGCGAAGGGCGCACTGCCCGACGGGACGTTGCGCCGACGCTGGTTCGAAGCGTATCCTTCGTACCCCCCTTACGCCCCGATCCGGAGTGCCCCGGCAATGACCGACCGTCCCCACCGTCCCGAAACCATCGCCGCCGGCGCCCTGGGGTTTGAGGACGCTGCCAGCGGCGCGGTCATTCCGCCGATCCACCCCTCCACCACCTACATCCGCGATCCCGACAACGGCTATGACCGCGGCAGGGTCTATGCCCGCGCCGACAACCCGACCTTCGACATTCCGGCGCGGACCATCACCGAACTGGAAAAGGGCGCGGACACGCTGCTGTTCGCCTCCGGCATGGCGGCGGCAACGGCGGTGTTCCAGGCGCTCGATCCCGGCGACCATGTGATCGTTCCCGACGTGATGTACTGGGCCTTCCGCAACTGGGTGCATGGCCCGGCCACCCGCTGGGGCCTGCGGGTGGAAGGGGTGGACACCAGCAATACCGACGCGGTCCGGGCCGCACTCCGCCCCGGCCAGACGCGACTGGTCTGGCTGGAGACGCCGGCCAACCCGTTGTGGACCGTCACCGACATCGCCGCGGTGGCCGAACTCGCGCATGACGCCGGGGCCTGGCTCGCCGTGGACAGCACGGTGGCGACCCCTGTGCTGACCCGTCCGCTGGAACTGGGCGCCGACATCGTCATGCATTCGGCGACCAAATACCTGAACGGCCATTCGGACGTCGTCGCCGGCACCCTGACCGCCGCCCGCAAGGACGAGTTCTGGAGCCGCATCAAGGCGGTGCAGACCCAGCAGGGCGGCATCCTCGGCAGCTTCGAGGCGTGGCTTCTCCAGCGCGGACTGCGCACCCTGTTCGCCCGCGTCCGCTGGCAGTGCGCCGCCGCCATGACCCTGGCGGAGCGGCTGTCCGCCCATCCGCAGGTGGCGGAGGTGCTCTATCCCGGCCTTCCCGGCTTCCGCGGCCACGGCATCGCCTCGCGGCAGATGACCGGCGGCTTTGGCGGCATGCTTTCGATCCGGGTGAAGGGCGGCACCCAGGCCGCCATCGACACCGCCGCCCATGTCGGCGTCTGGCGCCGCGCCACCTCGCTGGGCGGGGTGGAAAGCCTGATCGAACACCGCGCCAGCATCGAAGGCCCGACCTCCCCGGTTCCCGGCGATCTGCTGCGGCTGTCGGTCGGCCTTGAGTCGCCCGACGACCTGTTCGAAGATCTGGGGCAGGCGCTCAATCGGGCGCTCCGCCAGGGGTGAGGAACGGCCTCCGTTCCCTTGCTACCGGGTAATATCGACGCAGCACCCGGCCGAAGCCGCTTTTCCGAGTACCCCCAACGCGGATAGGGCTTGACAGTGAGAATGATTCGCGACGTTATTCGCTGAGAATCAGTCGCACTTGCTGTCATTTCAGACCACCGACGTTCGAGGAGACCTCCATGTCGAAGCGCGCTGCCGGCCTTGCCGCCGTAGCCGTCGTTGCCCTGATGCCGTTCGCCGCCCAGGCGGCGGCGCCGGCCTACAAGGACGTGGCGAAGAACTACGCCGACATCGCCCATGCCGCCTACGAGGACGCCACCACCGGCGCCAAGGCGCTGAAGAAGGCGGTGGACGCCCTGGTCGCCAATCCGACGGAGGAGACTCTGGCCAAGGCGCGCGAGGCCTGGAAGGCCGCCCGCGTTCCCTACATGCAGACGGAAGCCTTCCGCTTCGGCAACCCGATCGTCGATGCCTGGGAAGGCAAGGTGAATGCCTGGCCGCTGGACGAGGGCCTGATCGACTATGTCGACGACGGCTATGCCGGCGGCGAGAGCAACCCCTACGCCAAGGCCAACGTCATCGCCAACGCAAAGATCACGGCCGGCGGCAAGACGATCAACGCGGCGAAGATCAACAAGGGCCTGCTGAGCGACAAACTGCACGAGGCCGGCAAGGTCGAGGCGAACGTCGCCACCGGCTATCATGCCGTCGAATTCCTGCTGTGGGGCCAGGATCTGAACGGCACCGGCCCCGGTGCCGGCGCGCGCAAGGCGACCGACTACGCCAAGGGCAAGGATTGCACCAACGGCCATTGCGACCGCCGCGCCCAGTATCTGACCGTCGCCACCCAGATGCTGGTCGACGACCTCGCCGAGATGACCGCGGAGTGGGCGCCGAAGGGCAAGGCCCGCGCCTCCATCGCCAAGGCCCCGGAAGGCGAGGGCATCGCCCGCATGCTGACCGGCCTGGGTTCGCTGAGCTACGGCGAACTGGCGGGCGAGCGCATGAAGCTCGGCCTGATGCTGCACGACCCGGAGGAGGAGCATGACTGCTTCTCCGACAACACCCACAACTCGCACTATTACGACGAAGTCGGCATGGTGAACGTCTACAACGGCAGCTACAAGCGTACCGACGGCAAGACCGTCTCCGGCGCCTCGCTGTCGCAGCTGGTCGCCGCCAAGTCCGCAGACGCGGACGCCGCGGTGAAGACCGCCATGGCCGAGACCATGAAGGCGATGCAGGCGATCAAGGACACCGCCGACAGCGGCAAGATGGCCTACGACCAGATGATCGCCGCCGACAACGAGGACGGCAACAAGCTGGTGGCTGCTGCCGTCGACCGTCTTGTCGACCAGAAGAAGGCGCTGGAAGGCGCCGTCAACACCCTGGGTGTCTCCATCAGCGTCCAGGGTTCCGACAGCCTCGACGATCCGTCGAAGGTCGGCAAGTAAGCCTGCATCCGGCTCCGGTCCCGCGCCTCATCCGCGCATGACCGTTTCCCCACCTTCCCTTCCGGGCCGATCCGGCGCGGAAGGGGCGGGGCCGGAGCCGGCTTTTTTTCTGCCTGTCGTATTCGGACTGCCGTCATGCCGCACCGCCTCGCCACCCCCCTGTCCCGCCGTGCCCTCTTGCGCGCCGGGGGCACCGCCGTGGCAGCGATGGCGCTGGGCGGCACCGGGATCGCCGCACCGGCTGCCGGTGCCCTGAAGGCCGGCCTGGGCGGACCGGCGCCGATCACCTCCGCCGGCGATCTGGTCGAGGTGGAGCTTGTCGCGAAGCAGCGCCTTCAGCGCATCCTGCCGGAACCCGCCGAACCATCGCCGCTGATCACCTACGCCGACAGCTTCCCCGGTCCGGTCATCCGCATGCGCAAGGGCCAGCGGCTGCGCGCCACGCTGGTCAACGGGTTGGACGAGCACACCTCGATCCACTGGCATGGCATCCGCCTGCCGAACCTGGAAGACGGCGTGCCCTACCTGACCCAGCCGCCGACCAAGCCCGGCGAGCGCCATGTCTATGAATTCACCCCGCCCGACGCCGGGTCCTTCTTCTTCCATCCCCACTGCAACACGGTGGAACTGCTCGGCCGCGGCCTTGCCGGCGTGCTGATCGTGGAGGAGCCGGACGCGCCGAAATTCGACGCCGACATCGTCTGTCTGGTCAAGGACTGGCAGCTGGATAAGGCGGGCAAATTCGGCCCGTTCATCACCGACCGGGGCGCCTCGCGCGCCGGCACCTTCGGCAGCGTCTCCACCGTCAACGGCGCCATCGATCCGGTGATCGAGGTGCCCGCCAACGGCGACATCCGTGCCCGCCTCTACAACATCGACAGCACCCGCGTGGTCGATCTGCGGGTGGAGGGGGCGGAGGCCTGGATCGTCGCGGTGGACGGCAACCCGCTGCCGCCCCGCCCGCTGGACGGCTGGCCCATGGGCCCGGCGATGCGCATCGACGTGCTGTTCCGCGCTCCCGCAAAGGCCGGCCAGACCCTGCGGCTGACCAACGTCTATTCGGCCGAGCCCCGGCCGCTCGCCACCTTCCGCGCCGTCGGTCCCGCGCTGCCCAACAAGCGTTTCAAGCCGCGCGCCCTGCCCGCCTCCGCCTTCCCCGAACCGGACCTGAAGGACGCGCCCGTCATCCCGATGGCCTTCTCCGCCACCGCGGTGGCGCAGAGCTTCGACCCGGCGATCCTGGCCGGACTGCCCTATGCCGACTCGCTCTGCCTGTCGGAGAAGACCTTCTGGGCGATCAACCAGCAGAGCTGGCCGGAGGGCGGGCACGAGCATCTGCCGCCGCCGCTGGTCACGCTGGAAAAGGGCCGGAGCTACATCTTCGAGCTGGCCAACCTGACGCCGCACCTGCACCCGATCCATATCCACGGCTACACCTTTAAGGTGCTGTCGTCGGACGGCCGCGAGGTGGTGCCCCACCATGCCGACACCGTCCTGCTGGAGCCGAAGGAACGCCTGCGCGTCGCCATCAAGGCCGATAATCCCGGCGACTGGATGTTCCACTGCCACATCATCGAACACCAGGACACCGGCATGATGGGATACATCCGCGTTGCTTGAGATGCCTTTCCGCCTGACATTGGCCGCCCTGTGCGTCCTCTTCGCCCCCCACGCGCAGGCTGCCGACAGCCTCGACAACCGCATCGGCGAGGCTCTGTTCCGCCGCATGTGGGTGGCGGCGCCCACCGCGACCCAGGCGGCGGATGGCCTCGGCCCGCTCTACAATGCACGGTCCTGCGCCACCTGCCATCCGCGCGGCGGCGGCGGCCGTCCGCCCGACCCGGCGGTGGAGGGAGACCAGGGCGTCGGCTATGCGATCAAGCTGAACGACGACCCGGTCTATGGCCGCCAGATCCAAGCCAACGCCATCCTCGGACAGGTGATCGAAGGACGCCCCCGCGTCACCTACCGCGAGGAGGTGGTGCGCTTCCCCGACGGCGAGACCGTCCGGCTGCGCCATCCCACGCCGGTCGTCGAGGATCTGGGCTATGGCCCGCTGGCCGAGGCGACGGTGATGTCCGCCCGCGTGCCCCCGCGGGTCCATGGCATGGGCCTGCTCGACCGCATCCCGGCCGAGGCGATCGCGGCGGAGGCGGCAAGGCAGGCGGCGTCCGGCGGACCGGTGGCCGGCCGGGTCAACCATGTGACGGTGGACGGCAAGCGTCAGGTCGGCCGCTTCGGCTGGAAGGCGATGCACCCCACGCTCGACCACCAGGACGCGGAGGCCTTCAGCCTCGACATCGGCATGTCGACTCCGGCCTATCCGGAACCGTGGGGCGACTGCACCCCGGCGCAGACCGCCTGCCGCAGCGCCCCCCACGGCGACTCCAAGCAGTTCGAGGGGCTGGAGATCCCCAGCACGGTGATCGGCCTGATTGACGGTTATCTGCGCGACCTGCCGCCCGACGGCAGCCTGGAAGCGCCGAAGGACAAGGCCGGCACCAAGCTGTTCGCCGATACCGGATGCGCCGCCTGCCACCGCCCGTCCTGGCGCACGGGGGAGGACCCGGCGCATCCGGCCCTGTCCAACCGCGACATCTTCCCGCACAGCGACATGCTGCTGCACGACCTCGGCCCCGCTCTGGGCGACGCGTTGCCGATGGGCGAGGCGCGCGGGAGCGACTGGCGCACCACGCCGCTGTGGGGGCTGAACCGGCTCGCGGCCAAGGACGGTCAGCTGTCGCTGCTACATGACGGGCGGGCCCGCAGCGTAACCGAAGCCATCCTGTGGCATGGCGGCGAAGCGGCGGAAGCGAAGGACCGCTTCATGACCCTGCCGGCGGCGAAGCGGAAACGGCTGGTGCGCTACGTGCTGGGTTTGTAAAGGATGGGCGGGGTTTCGATCCGCGTAACCGGCAGAAGGGATTTGATCGTATGCGACGCCGCATAGTGCTTGGACTGTTGTCGGCCGCCGCCGCCGTGGCAGCCCTGCTGCCCCGGTCGCCGGCCTTCGCCGCCCGGCAGTCGGACAAGGACAGCGCCTTCCTGGCCGGCATGGTCCGCACCCATGCCCTTCCCCGCTTCGACGCGCTGGTGACGACAGCCACCGCCTATGCCGACACGCTCGACCGCTTCGCCGCCGGCCCCAGCGCCGCCGGCCTGGAGGAGGCGCGGACGGCCCACACCCGGGTCACCGACGCCTGGGCTGCGGTCCAGCATCTGCGGCCGGGTCCGTTGACCGTGAACCTGCGCGCCGACCGCCTGTCCTTCTGGCCGGAACGGGCGGGCGTGGTCCAGCGCCAGATCGGCCAGATCCTGCGCGACCAGGACCCGAAGCTGCTGCAGCCGGGGGCGCTTGCCCGCCAGAGCGCGGCCGTGCAGGGCCTGACCGTGCTGGAACGGCTGCTGTTCGACGAGACCGTCACGGTGGAAAGCTTCACCGGCAGCGACGCCAAGCGCTTCCGCGGGCTGCTCGCCGCCGCCGCCGCCCGCAACGTCGCCGCCATCGCGACCGATACGCGCGACGGCTGGAAGGAGCTGGAGGCGCCGCTGGCCGCCGGTCAGGCGACCGTTCTCGGCCCCACCGCGTCGGAAGCCGTGAACACGCTCTACGCGTCCGCCATCACCGCCATGCAGGTGATCATCGACCAGAAGCTGATGGCCCCGCTCGGCACCGGCATCGAGGATGCCAAGCCCGCGGTGGTGGAGGCTCTGCGCAGTGGCCGGGCGTTGCGCAACATCGTGCTGAACCTGGAAGGGCTGCGCGCCCTGCTGATGGGCGAGAATGGCGGGCCGGGTTTCGTTTCGCTGCTGCCGCCGGGCGAGGACGGGTCGACCGCCAAACAGGCGATCGACGAGAGCTTCGCCGCAGCCATCGGCGCGGTGGAGGCGGTACCCGGCCCGCTGAACAAGGCGGTGACCGACCCCGCCGCCCGCAAGAAGGCCGACGGCGCGCTGCGCCTGATCAAGGCGGCACGGGTGGAGATGCTGGGCACGCTCGCCCCGCAGCTGGACATCACGCTGGGCTTCAACGAACTGGACGGGGACTGAACCATGAGCGGGAGGGGAGCGATGGATCGCCGGAACATCCTCGGCCTGCTCGCCGGGCCGGCATTGGGCGGGCGTCTGATCGCGGGCGGGCGCCTGCTGGGCGGCGGGCTGCTCGCCATGCTGACCGGCAAGGCCCATGCCGCCGGCAACGGCGCGATCTACTTCAACGCCTATGCCACCACCGGGGCGGAACCGAGCTACGGCGTCGCGGCGCTGAATCCCGCCGGGAAGGTGCTGTTCACCACCCCCACCCCCGGCCGCGCCCATGGCATCGTGCCGCGTCCGGGGATGGCCGAGGCGGTGGTGTTCGCGCGCCGGCCCGGCCGCTGGTTGCAGACCCTGTCGCTGGCTGACGGCACCGCCGGTCCCGTCGTGCGGGCGCCGGACGACCGCCGCTTCACCGGCCACGGCGACTATTCCGCCGATGGCCGCATCCTCTACGTCGCCGAGGACGACGTCCCGCGCGAGGAAGGGGCGATCGGGATCTACGACGCCACCGACAATTACCGCCGCATCGGCGCCATCCCGACCCACGGGCTGGGACCGCATGAACTGATCCTGATGCGGGACGGCACCACGCTGGCGGTCGCCAATGGCGGCGTCATCACCCATCCCGACACCGGGCGGGCCAAGCTGAACCTCGACAGCATGGACGCCTCGCTGACCTATGTGGAGGCGGCGACCGGCAAGCTGCTCGACAAGGTTCGCCTGCCGGAGGAGCACAACAACCTCGGCATCCGCCACATCGCCCTGCTGGACGATGGCGGCATCGCCTTCGGCACGCAGGACGAGCGGCCCATCGGCATGCTGCAGCCCCTGACCGGCGCCCACCGCCCCGGCAGCGGGGCCGTCCGCCTGTTCGACACGCCGGAGGACGTGCTGTCGCGCATGCAGGGCTATATCGGCAGCGTCGCGTCGGACGGCAGGACCGTCGCCGCCAGTTCGCCGCCGGGCGGGATCATCGGGCTATGGGATGCCGCGACGGGCGCTTGGCTCGGCTCGACCGCGCTGGCCGATGGCTGCGGGCTGGCGCCGAACGGCGAGGGGTATCTGGCGACCAGCGGGCTGGGCGTGATCGAGCCGGTGTCGAACACCGCCGAGGCAGGGCCGGAACGCCGGGCACCGGAGTTCCGGTGGGACAACCACCTGACGCGGCTGGTGGGGTGAGGTGTTAAAGGAGGAGGCGTTTTGCCCCCTCCCCGACCCTCCCCCGCTTAGCGGGAGAGGGTGCCTTATGCGAATCTGCGGCAGTTCCCTCCACCGCCGAAGGCGGGGGAGGGTTAGGGAGGGGGCAACCCCATCTCTCCAAACAGCATGTCACCCCACCA
This sequence comes from Azospirillum sp. B21, assembly GCF_008364825.1. Lineage (GTDB taxonomy): Bacteria > Pseudomonadota > Alphaproteobacteria > Azospirillales > Azospirillaceae > Azospirillum. Next base: position 144,134 of record NZ_VTTO01000011.1, on the reverse strand, counting down.
GCGCCGCCGCGTGGTGGCGCAGATGGTCCTCGATGAAGGTGCTGATAAAGAAGTAGCTGTGGTCGTAGCCCGGCTGCATCCGCAACGTCACGGGATGCCCCGCCGCGTCCGCCGCGGCGACCAGCGCCTGCGGCTTCAACTGCGCCTCCAGGAAGCCGTCGCGGTCGCCCTGGTCGATCAGGATCGGCAGCCGTTCCGTCGCCTTGGCGATCAGCGCGCAAGCGTCCCACTCCAGCCAGCGGTCCCGGTCCGGCCCCAGATAGCGGCCGAACGCCTTCTCGCCCCAGGGCACCGCCGCCGGGTTGACGATGGGGGCGAAGGCCGACACCGCCTTGTAGACGCCGGGATGCTTCAGGGCGCAGACCAGCGCGCCGTGCCCGCCCATCGAATGGCCGGCGATGGAGCGGCGGTCGCTGACCGGGTAGTTTGCCTCGACCAGCGCCGGCAGTTCCCGCGTCACATAGTCGTGCATGCGGTAGTGCCGCGCCCACGGCTCCTCCGTCGCATCGACGTAGAAGCCCGCACCCTGCCCGAAATCCCACGCGCCTTCGGGATCGCCCGGCACCCCTTCGCCGCGCGGGCTCGTGTCCGGGGCGACGATGGCAAGGCCGAGTTCCGCCGCGACGCGGAAGGCGCCGGCCTTCTGGGTGAAGTTCTCGTCGGTGCAGGTCAGGCCCGACAGCCAATAGAAGACCGGCACCTTGGCGCCGTCCTCCACCTGCGGCGGCAGGAAGATGGCGAAGGTCATGTCGCAATCCACCGCCGCGGACTGGTGCCGCACCCGCTTCAGCCGGCCGCCGAAGACGCGGGTTTCCGACAGGGTGGTGAGGGGGTCGGTCATGGAACTGCCTTTTTTGTAAGTCGCTGCCCTGATCGCTCCCCTGACCTCCTTCGGGAAAGGGGAGCGTCGTTACCCGGCCGGCCGTCGCCTTACTGGTTGTAGAGGATGACCGAGCGGATGCTCTTGCCCTCATGCATCAGGTCGAAGGCGTGGTTGATGTCCTCCAGGCCCATGGTGTGGGTGATGAAGGTGTCCAGTTCGAACTCGCCGCGCAGGTAGCGCTCCACATATTCCGGCAGCTCCGACCGGCCCTTGACGCCGCCGAAGGCGGAGCCGCGCCAGACGCGGCCGGTGACCAGCTGGAACGGACGGGTGGAGATCTCCTCGCCGGCGCCGGCGACGCCGATGATCACCGACTCGCCCCAGCCCTTGTGGCAGCATTCCAGGGCGGCGCGCATGATCTTCACGTTGCCGATGCATTCGAAGCTGTAGTCGACGCCGCCATCGGTCATCTCCACCAGGACTTCCTGGATCGGGCGGTCGTAGTCCATCGGGTTGACGACTTCGGTGGCGCCCAGCTGCTTGGCGATCTCGAACTTCGACGGGTTGATGTCGATGCCGATGATGCGGCTGGCCTTCGCCATGGTGGCGCCGATGATCGCCGACAGGCCGATACCGCCCAGGCCGAAGATGGCGACGGTCGACCCCGGCTCCACCTTCGCGGTGTTCATTACCGCACCCATGCCGGTGGTGACGCCGCAGCCCAGCAGGCAGACCTTCTCAAGCGGCGCGGCCTTGTTGATCTTGGCCAGCGCGATCTCCGGCAGCACCGTGTATTCGGAGAAGGTCGAGGTGCCCATGTAGTGGGCGATTTCCTTGCCCTTCAGTGAGAAGCGGCTGGTGCCGTCCGGCATCAGGCCCTTGCCCTGGGTGGCGCGGATCGCCTGGCAAAGGTTGGTCTTGCCGGACAGGCAGAATTTGCACTTGCCGCATTCCGGCGTGTAGAGCGGGATCACGTGGTCGCCGACCGCGACGGAGGTGACGCCGGGGCCGACCTCCACCACCACGCCGCCGCCCTCATGGCCGAGAATGCAGGGGAAGACACCCTCCGAATCCTTGCCGGACAGGGTGTAGGCGTCGGTGTGGCAGACGCCGGTGGCGACGATGCGGACCATCACCTCCCCGGCCTTGGGCGCCGCGACCTCGACCTCCTCGATCTCCAGCGGACGGTTGGCTTCCCAGGCGACGGCGGCGCGTGACAGGACCATGTGGCTTTCCTTCCCGAAAACGGTTTGGCCAATGCGAATTGGCATTTGATTACCGCAGTGTAGACCGCGACTGGTCATTGCCAGAACGGCGATTTCGGGAATAGATTTTTGCCATACGGGGATAATGGCCGGGCGGCCCTGGAAGAAAGCCCTGGGAGAAGATTGATGAGCGGCTGGGACGGCATCGACGAATTCGTGGCGGTGGCGGAATCCGGCAGCTTTTCCCGCGCGGCGGAGCGGCTGCGCGTTTCCTCCTCCCATGTCAGCCGCAGCGTGGCGCGGCTGGAGGACCGGTTGCAGGCCCGCCTGTTCTACCGCACCACCCGCAAGGTCAGCCTGACCGAGAGCGGCCACGCCTTTCTTGCCCGCTGCCGGCGGCTGGCCGAACAGCGCGACGACGCCTTCCTGGCGGTGGGCGCGCTTCAGGGCGGCAGCGATGCCGAGGTAAAGGGAATGCTGCGCATGACCTGTTCCACCGCCTATGGCGAGCAGTTCGTCATGCCCCTCATCAACGACCTGATGGAGCGGCACCCGCAGCTGAGCATCGAGGTGGAGCTGACCAACCGGCAGCTCGATCTGGTGCAGGAGGGCTATGATCTGGCGATCCGCCTCGGCCGCCTCAGTGAATCGAGCATGGTGGCGACGCGCATCGCCCCGCGCGTCATGCATCTGTGCGCCGCGCCGGCCTATCTGGACCGCCACGGCGCTCCCGACAGTCTGGCGAGCCTCAGCAACCACCAATGCCTGATCGGCACCTCCGACCACTGGCTGTTCGACGACAATGGGCAGGATTGGCTGTTCCGTCCGCGGGGCCGCTGGCGCTGCAACAGCGGCTTCTCCGTTCTGGATGCCGCGCTGCGCGGGTTCGGGCTGTGCCAACTGCCGGACTATTACGTGCGCAGTCTGGTGGCAGAAGGGCGGCTGGTCTCCCTGATGGACCGCCACCGGCCGCCCAACACCGCGGTCTGGGCGGTCTATCCGCAAAAGCGCCATGTGCCGCCCAAGGTCCATGCGGCGATCCGCCATCTGAAGGAAGGGCTGGCGCGGCGGGCGGAGTATCGCTGACGGTCGGTGTCGTTCAATGCAAATGCGAATGACTTGCATTATCATTTGAAACGCCCTACCCTCCGCTCGTTCCCCAGAGCGGAGTTCGCCATGCCCACCATGTCGTCCCATCGCCGCGCCCTGCCGGCCCGCGAGCGTTTCCAGGATCTGCACGCGGCGGAAGCCCTGGTGGTGTCCGTTCTGCGCCTGTGGGCCGAACCCCTGCGGGAGCCGGAGCGCCAGCATCCGCACTGGCAGGACGGAATGACCGCGGCGGGCCTGTCCAACGACGCCGCGGTGGCGTTCGACACGCTGATGCGCATCGTACTGGCGGCGACCACACGGCCGCTCGACCTGCACCGTCCGCCCTGCCCGTCGCTTGGTGTGGACGAGGCGCTGCTGCTCGACATGCTGCGGCTTGCCCAGCAGGGGCAGCATGGCGAGGCCGGACTGCTGATGAACGACTGGCTGCCGCTGCCGGGTGTTCGGATGGCGATGGCACCGCTCTGCGTCCTGGCTTCCGCGCTGTCCCGCGCCGGATTGCTGATGCCCGAACCGGACGCGGAGGACTTGCGGCCCCATCGGACCGCGGTCGATCGCATGGACCGCCCCCGCCCGACCGTCGACCGCGGCGCCACCCTGCTTCACTGATGAAGGTTTTTCCTCAGCGGCGGAGCCCGGCAGCAACGCGATCGGCGAAGGTGGCCACCGCTTGGCTCATCGCCCGCACCAGGGCTTCCGGCTCGGCGCTGGCGGCGGGGATTTCCACCGTCTCGCGCGCCGGGCCGCTTTTCCGGGCGCCGCCGGCCTGCGACAGGCTCCATTGCGCGTCGAGCACCACCCGGCCGCCGACATCGGCATCGAATCGCAGAACGGTGACGGCCAGCACCGCCGTACCCTCCCCCACCGCGCTGCCGGCCACCGGCAGGACGGTCACGCCCGGCAGGCGCGCGGCGAGGTCGCCGGCCAGGGTGGAGCGCAGCCCGTCGGCCAGCGGTTCGGCCCAGCGGTCGAACTCCAGCGCCTCCACCCGGTTGCCGTCGATGCGGCGGACGATCTGCGGCCGGTCGATCAGCATCGGCAGGTCCAGCGATCCCAACGCCAAGGTTTGAGGTGCAGTGCGGACCGGCTGCGTCGCCGCGGCCGGCGGCACCACCGCCAGCGTGTAGAGCCGGCTGTCCGGCGTCGACTGGCAGGCTGCCAGCACCAGCAAAGGCAGCGCCATCGCCGCCGCCCGCCATCCGCGCACCCGTCCCATCGCCATCCCTTCCCCCATTCCTTACGGTCTCTTGCCCCGGAGCAATGCCTCCGGGTGGCGTTCCAGATAGTCGGCCAGCACGCGGAAGGACCGCGCGGCGTCGTTCAATTGCCGCATTACCCCCGCCAGATCGGCCTGCCCGCCGCCACCGCCCAGCAAGCCGTTGGCGCTGTTCAGCGTTCCCTGCGCAGCGGTAGCCACCCCGCGCAGGCTCTTCACCAGATCCGGCAGCTGGCGGTCGGCATCGCGCATCAGCGCGTCGGCGCTGCCCAGCGCCTTTGCGAGCGCCGCAAGGGAGCGCGCGAGATCCGGCGATCCGGCGAGGCCGCCGACCGACTGCAGCGTGCCGCGCAGATCGGCGATTAGCGCGTCCAGCGGCAGGGCGGAGACCTTCTCCATCACCACGCCCGCCGACGCCATGATCGAATCGAGATCGCTGGATGCCACGGTCGGCAGTTCCGACCGTTCCGACCCCGGCGCAGGCGGCACACCCGGCGCATAGTCGAAGGACACCAGCTTCTGCCCGGTCAGCAGGTTTCCGGACGCCAGACGGGCGCGCAGTCCCTTGTCCACCTGGGTGGCGATCAGCTTGCGGACGGTCGCCTCGTCCATCGGCTTGCCGTCGACGACGGAATAGGTCCGGGCGACGAGATCGGGCTCGAAATCGATGTCGACGGGAATGCGCAGTTCCTGCGTCGCCTCGTCATACTCCAGCCGGACGGCGGCCACATGCCCGACCGTCAGTCCGCGCATCAGCACCGGCGCCCCCGCCTGCAGGCCTTGGACCGAGCCGGGGAACTCCAGCCGATAGCGCACGCGCAGCCGGTCGCGCGCAGCGGCGGCCGTCGCCTGATCCTCATAGAGGGTGAAGGTCGACCAGTCCTTCGCCTGCTCTCCCGCCTCCGGATCGGGTGGGGTTTCCAGCACCACGCCGCCCAGCGCCAACGTCTTCAGCGATTCCGTCTGGAACTTGAGCCCCTCCGCTCCGGCGGTGAACTGGATGCCCGACGACCGCCAGAACCGGCTCCCCTCCCGCACCAGCCCCTCATAGGGCGCGCGGACGAAGACGGAGACCGACACCGTTCGATCCTGCGGCGACAGGTTGTAGCCCATCACCTCGCCCACCTGGACGCCGCGGAAATAGACGGGCGACCCCTGCGCCAGCGATCCCAGCTGTTCCGCTTTCAAGGAGAAGCTGCGGCCCGGCACGTCGGCGCGGATCACCGGCGGCTCGTCGAGCGCGTCGAACTCGCGCCGGTCCTCGCCTCCGCCGGGCTCCATCTCCACATAGGTGCCGGAGACCACCGTGCTCAGGCCGGAAACCCCGCCCAGGCTGAGGCGCGGTGCCACCACCCAGAAGCGGGTTCCCTCCTTCAGATGGCGGCCGGCGGTGCGGTCCATGCGGGCGGTGGCGATCACTTGGGACAGGTCGTCGGACAGGCGGACCGACTCGATCACGCCGAGATCGACGTTCTTGTGCTTGATGCGGGTCCGCCCGGCCTCCAGCCCGTCGCCGGACTGGAAGGTGATGACGATCTGCGGGCCGCGATCCTCCAGCCAGCGCCACCCGAGCCAGCCGGCGATCAGCGCCGCCACCAGCGGCAGCAGCCACAGGAAGGACAGCCTGCGGCGCGTCGATACAGCCACCTCGGGCGGGTGCTGAGGTGTCGGCTGGCCGGCGTCAGTCATGCCGCACCCCGTCCGCCCGGTCCCACATCACGCGCGGGTCGAAGACGTGGCTTGCCAGCATGGTCAGGATGACCACGGCGGCGAAGGCGATCGCGCCGGAATCGGCGCGGACGGAGGCGACGGCGCCGAACTGCACCAGTGCCGTGAGGATGGCGATCATGAATACGTCCACATTGGACCAGCGCCCGATGGCGTCGATGAAACGATAGAGCCGGGTCCGACCCTGCAGCCGCGCGGCCGATCCGCGCCAAGCGGCAACGACGAACCACGCCAGCCCGCCAAGCTTTAGCAGCGGCACCGCGATGCTGGCGACGAAGACCAGCAGGGCCAGCGGCCACATGCCGGACCCGGCCAGTTCCCCCACCCCGCCCAGGATCGTGCTGGGGTCGCCCTGGCCGAAATTGACGACGGTCATCACCGGCAGCAGGTTGGCCGGCACATAGAGGATGGCGCTGGTCGCCACCAGCGCCGCGGTCCGCCCCAGGCTGTCGGGTTCCCGCGCATGCATGCGGCTGCCGCAGCGGGTGCAGCGGTGCGGCGGGGGCTCATGGTCATGGCCGTGGACCCGCTGGCAGACCGGGCAGGCGACCCAGCGCTGCGGCGGCGGCGAAGGGTCTGCAGGCACATGGTCGATAGCTGACCACAGCGCCCGGCGGTCGAGCCCCTGGTCCATCGCAGTGATCGCCAACACATAGCCGCCGAGCGCCAGCCCGCCGGTCAGCAGTTCCGCATTGGCGAAGCCGTAGAGCTTGGAATAGCCGACCAGCAGGCCGAGCAGGAAGACATCCAGCATCGCCCAGGGGCGCAGGGACTCGGTCAAGGCGAACAGCCGCGCGGTCGAACGCGGCGATTCCGGCGGGCGACCGCCGTGCAGGCGAAGCAGTACGGCGATTACCCCCACCACGCGGACCACCGGCGCGCCCAGCACCAGCACCCCGACCAGCAGCGACAGCGGCCACATCCCCTGGTCGGCCAGCGCCTCCAACCCGGTCGTGACCAGACCGGCGCGGTCGTTGCCCTGGATATGAACCGCCATCAGCGGATTGACGGCGATCAATCCCAGCAGCAGCAGCGCGGTCAGCGCCATCGGCAAGGCATGATGCACCCCACCCGCCACATGCCGGTACAGCAGAGCGCCGCACCGGGTGCAGACGGCCCGGCCGCCGCGGGGCAATTCACGGACCCGGTGAAGCCGCCCGCAATCCGGACAGCCAACCAGATCGTCCCGAACCGTCGCCCGATGCTCCTTCAACCCGACCTTGCCCTGCCACATCGACATGCACGCGCCCGAACCGACTTTATCGTAAATCCCACACTCCAATTGGCTTTTTCGGGCAGTTGCGCAAGCCCCGGCGAACGGAGTAGGCGGTTTTCCGCCGCATTGCAGCAATACCGACTGCCGGACCGGGAATTGGCGATTGACCGTAAGATTATGTACATACATTATCGCGGAAACGTCACATCGCGGCGCGGAGAGCGGGGTGCAGGGGGTGGCACGGCAAGGCCTGACCGGACAGGACCGCGTTGGCGGACCGGCTTCGACGTCGGCGGGCCCGGCACGGGACGACCTCACCCTCGACGGCCGCGGCGCGCTGTTCGACCAGATCAAGCGCGCCGTCGCCGGGCAGATCCTGCGGGGTCGCTGGCAGGCCGGCCAACGCCTCCCCAACGAGGCGGAGTTGTCGAGCCTCTACGGCGTCTCCCGCCAGACCGTGCACAAGGCCATCGCATTGCTGGCGCGGGAGGGATTCCTCGTCCGCCGCCGCCGTGCCGGGACCTTCGTCGCCACCGGCCGCCGCGACCGCTTCGCCCTGCCAATCGAGGACATCGGCGACGTCGTCGCGCGGGAGGGCCATGTTTACGAGTTCCGCATCCGCGAACGCAAGAGCCTCAACAACGGACAGGGTATCCGCTGGCCGGATCTGCCGGACGGCACACCGATCCTGGCGCTGGAATGCCTGCATTTCAGCGACGGGACGCCAATCCAGCACGAACGCCGCCTTGTCAACCTCGACGCCGTTCCGGAAGTGGCGGAGGAGCCGTTCGACAGCGTGGCGCCCAGCCGCTGGCTGGTCGACCGGGTGCCCTGGTCGTCGGCCGACCACACGGTACGCGCGGTCAACGCAACGGCGGAGATGGCGGCGCTGCTGGGGGTGGAGGCCGGGGCGGCCTGCCTGTCGATCCGGAGGCAGACCATGCATCTCAGCCGGCCGGTGACGCTGGTTCATTTCCTCTCGGTCGGCGACCGGTTCAGCCTCAGCGGTTCGTCGATCACCGACAGCGCGACCGAGTTGAATTTGTAAACACAAAAGGACCGGCCACGGTCGGCCGGCCACGACAGGGGACCACTCACGATGGAGAGCAAGGGTATGGTTCGGACGATGTTCAAGGCGGCGCTGCTCGGCGCCACGCTGCTGGTGACCGGTGCCGCCGCCGGCACGGCGATGGCCGACACGCTGGCCGACGTGAAGAAGGCCGGTGTGCTCACCGTCGCCACCGAGATGCAGTTCCCGCCCTTCGACTTCCTCGAGAACAACGAATACAAGGGCGTCGACCGCGACCTGATCGACGAGGTGGCGAAGGAGTTGGGCGTCAAGGCCAAGCACATCGACCTGCCCTGGACCAGCGTCCTGCCCGGCCTTGAAGCCAAGAAGTTCGATCTGGTCATCGCCCCGGTGACGATCACGAAGGAACGCATGAAGCGCTACGCCTTCACCGTTCCGATTTCCGAGGCGACCGCCGCGATGATGAAGCGCGCCGACGACAAGAGCATCAACAAGCCGGAAGACATCGCCGGCAAGAAGGTCGGCGGCGGCAAGGGCACCTCGCAGCTGGCGCAGGTCAAGGAGTTCGGCCAGACCCTGCCGACCCCGCCGGACGTGCGCGAATATGTCGACAGCAACCAGTCCTACGCCGATCTGGCCGCCGGCCGCATCGACGCCTCGGTCAATTCGCTGCCGAACCTGGCCTTCGCCGCCGCCCAGCGCAAGGAGACCTTCGCCGTCGTTCTGCCGCCCTTCGGCAAGCCCTCCTACTTCTCGTGGGTCGGCCGCCTCAGCGACGACGACAAGAGCCTGATCGAAGCGGTGAACGCCGCTCTCGTGAAGATCCAGAAGGACGGCCGCATGGCGACCATCCAGAAGAAGTGGTTCGGCGTTTCGCAGGAACTGCCGACCACCGTTCCGGAACCGCAGCTGTAAGGTAGAGCGGACCATCCCCTCTCCCCATGGAGGGGGGATGGATCGCGGCTTCGCCGGAATTGAAGGCCCATCCATGAAGTTCAGCGTCATCATCGACGCCCTTCCCCATCTGCTGGGGGCGGCCGTCACGACCGTCTGGGTCTCGCTGCTCGGCGTGCTGCTGGGGCAGGTGATCGGCCTTGCCGTCTGCGTGGCGCGGCAGTCCGGCGGCCGGGCGGCGGACATGGCCGGCGGCGTCTATGTCAGCTTCTTCCGCGGCGTGCCGCTGCTGATCCAGCTTCTGCTGATCTACTACATGCTGCCGCTGATCGGCATCGACGTGCCTCCGCTGGTCGCCTCCATCGCAGCCCTCGGCCTCGCATCGGGCGCCTACGTGTCGGAGATCTACCGCGGCGCGCTGAACGCCGTCCCGCACGGCCAGTCGGAGGCGGCGCTGGCGCTGGGCTTCCCCGACCGGTCGATCTGGACGCGCATCCTGCTTCCGCAGGCCTTCCGCATCTCGGTGCCGGCCCTGGTCAACGAACTGATCCTGCTGCTGAAGGCGTCCTCGCTGATCTCCGTCGTCGGGGTGGCGGAGCTGACGCGGACCAGCCAGACCATTTCGGCCGCCAACTACCGCCCGCTTGAGATTTATCTCGCGGCCGGCGTCATCTATCTGGCGATCAACGGCGCGCTGGCCCTGTTCGGCACGCTGGTTGAACGCCGCCTGCAACAGGCCTGATGCGATGTTGGACCTTTCCCTTCTCGTCCAGTACGGCCCGGCGCTGCTGCGCGGCTTCGGCGTCACCATCCTGTGCTGGGGCGCCGGCTGCCTCATCGGCATGGTGCTGGGTTTCATCCTGATGCTGCTGCGCCAGATCCCGGTGAAGCCGCTGCGGTGGGTCATCCGCGCCTATATCGAGGTGATCCGCGGCACGCCCTTCCTGATCCAACTGTTCCTGCTCTACAGCGGCGGCCCGTCCATCGGCCTGCGGCTGGAGGCGACGGCGGCCGGCATCCTCGGCCTCGGCATCTATGGCAGCGCCTATTTCGCCGAGATCTTCCGCGCCGGCTATCAGGCGGTGCCGAAGGGGCAGGTGGAGGCGGCGCTCAGCCTCGGCATGTCCTACGGTTCCATCCTGCGCCGGGTGATCGTGCCGGCCATGCTGGTGTCGACCATCCCGTCCATCGTCAACATGATGGCGATCCTGACCAAGGAGACGGTGGTGCTGTCGATCATCACCGTGCCGGAATTGATGTACGAGATGCAGACGATGGCGGCGGAGACCTTCGCCACCTTCGAGACCATCGTCGGCATGGCGCTGTTCTACTGGCTGCTGGTGGAGGTGGTGTCGCGCCTGGGCCGCCGGCTGGAGGCCCGCGTCACCCGTTTCCTGACCCATGCGTCGCCGCAGGGATCCTCGACCCAGACCGCAACCGCGAGGGCGTGATGACCACCGTTTCCGAAACCGCCACCTCGCCCCATTCCGCGATGGCCGGCGATGCCGCGCCGATGGTCTCCATCCGTGGCGTCAGCAAGAGCTTCGGCACCAACGAGGTGCTGCGCGACATTGACCTGACCGTAAACAAGTCGGAGGTCGTCTGCCTGATCGGCCCCAGCGGATCGGGGAAGAGCACGCTGCTGCGCTGCGTCAACTTCCTGGAGGTCTACGACCGCGGCGAGATCCGCATCGAGGGCAAGCTGGTCGGCTACACCGAAGAGACGCCGCGCCGCCGCCTGTCGAACCGCGACCTGCGGAGTTTGCGCCGCAACGTCGGCATGGTGTTCCAGCAGTTCAACCTGTGGCCCCACATGACGGCGCTGGAGAATGTGGCCGAGGCCCTGGTGCAGGTCCGCGGCATGGACAAGGCCGCAGCGGGCGCCCATGCCCGCCGTATGCTGGACCGCGTCGGTCTGGCCGCCAAGGCCGACAGCTATCCCGCCCGCCTGTCCGGCGGCCAGCAGCAGCGCGTCGCCATCGCCCGCGTCATCGCGATGGAACCCCACCTGATGCTGTTCGACGAGCCGACCTCGGCACTCGACCCCGAACTGGTGGGCGAGGTGCTGCAGGTCATGCGCGATCTGGCGGCCGACGGCATGACCATGGTGGTGGTGACCCACGAGATGGGCTTCGCCGCCAACGTCGCCGACAAGGTGGCCTTCCTCGACCACGGCCGCATCGCTGCCTTCGGCACCCCGCGCGAGGTCTTCCACGAATCCACGGAACCGCGGGTGCAGCAGTTCCTGCAGACGTATCACGAGCGGAACAGTTTTTGACGGCTGATCCTGGGAGAGAAAAGGCCGCCCTTCGGGGGCGGCCTTCATGGCGACTCAGTAGTGATACCGGCAGGCCAGTATTTCGAGTGCTTGGGAGGCACCGCTCCCGGTCACCCGATAGACCAGCCGATGTTCGCCCGTGATGCGGCGCGACCACCAGCCGGCAAGCCCCTCCTTCAGGGGTTCAGGCTTGCCCAGCCCTGAAAACGGATTCCGTTCCGCGTCTCGGATCAGGTCGTTGACCTTCTTCAACACAGACCGGTCATTCTTCTGCCAGTATAAATAATCCTCCCAAGCGCCGTCAGTCCAAACCTTCTTCATTCAGAATGTTCCGCTCGATGCCTTTGCCAGCATCAAGTTGGGCGATGCCCTTGAGCAGCCGCTCCGCATTCTTCGGACTTTTCAGGAGATGAAGCGTCTCCATCAGACCTTCGAACTCTTCTTCGGAAATCATCACCACCGACCGTCCCTTCTGACGGGTGACGGTCAGCGGCGCGCGGCTGTCACAGACCTCGTCCATTACGCTGGCAAGATTGTTTCTGAGGTCGGTGTAGCTGATGTGTCCCATGCTAGGTGCCTACTTAGTGAGGGCGACAGCGCAGGATCCGGTACACCGCGGGAGCCCGACGTCGCTGACTGAATGTACAGAAATATGGACAGAAATCAAGTGCAGTCCATCATAGCCACGCTCTCCCCTGGAACCCCGTCCGCAAACCGGCTAAGAACCTTTCGCACGCGCAACAGAACTGCAATGCGAAAGCCCCGCTACCGTCGATGATCGAACTCCGGTCCGTCACCCACGCCTATGGCGACCGTCCCGTCCTGCATGACCTGACGCTGCGGCTGGCGGAGCGGCGCATCGCCATTCTCGGCGGCAACGGCTCGGGCAAGAGCACGCTGGCGCGGCTGCTGAACGGGCTGATCGTGCCGACCGCCGGCAGCGTCGCCGTCGACGGGCTCGACACGCGGACCGACGGGCGCGCGGTGCGCCAGCGGGTCGGCTTCGTCTTCCAGAATCCCGACACCCAGATCGTCTATCCAACGGTGGAGGAGGACATCGCCTTCGGGCTGAAGGCGCGCAAGCTGCCGAAGGACGAGATCGCCCGCCGCGTCGCCGGGGCGCTGGACCGCTACGGCCTCGACCGCTACCGCCACCAGCCTGCCCACCAGATGAGCGGCGGCGAGAAGCAGCTGCTCGCCATCGCCGGGGTGCTGGTGCTGGAACCGGCCTATGTGATCTTCGACGAGCCGACGACGCTGCTCGACCTGCGCAACCGCCGCAAGGTGATCGAACTGCTGCGCGGACTGCCGCAGACGGTGATCGTCGTCACCCACGACCTGGACATGGTGAAGGACTTCGACCGGGCGCTGGTGCTGGAGGATGGCCGCGTCGTGGCGGATGGGCCGCCATCCGACGCCGTGCCGGCCTACATCGAGCGGCTCGGCTGATGCTGGGGCTCTACCTGCATCGGGAGTCGGTCATCCACCGCCTGCCGGCGGGGGCGAAGCTGGGTGGGCTGCTGCTGGTGACCATCATCGTTCTGGCGCTGCCCGGTGCATGGGGGGCAGCGGCCGCCGGGCTGATCGGCGCCCTGGTGCTGGCGGCGGCACGGCTGCCGGCCGGGCGGGTGCTGAGGGAACTGCGAGCGCCGGTCGTCATGCTGACCCTGCTGTTCGGCTTCCAGGCCCTGCTGTCCGGCGGCGGGTGGGAGGAAACTGCGGTCGCCGTCGCCCGTTTCGCCGCCCTGATCCTGCTTGCAACCCTGGTCACGCTGACCACGCGCGTGATGGACATGGTCGATCTGTTCGAGCGGCTGTTCGGCCTTCTGCGCCCTGTCGGGTTCAACCCGGCCAAGATGGCGCTGATGCTGGCCCTGACCATCCGCTTCATCCCGCTGCTGGGCGAGCAGGTGCGCGAGGTGCGGATGGCCCAGCGCGCCCGCGGAGTCGAGCGCAACATAGCCGCCCTGTTCGTTCCGCTGCTGGTCAAGATCCTCACCATGGCCGATGATCTGACCGCCGCATTGGAAGCACGCGGTTACGATCCGGCAGACTCCGGATCAGAAGCCCCATCAAAAAACGCTACACAACGATAACGTCACCAGCCGAAGGAAGCGTCCGCAATGCTGTCCACCCGCGACCTCGTCCTCTGCGCCCTGTTCGCCGCCCTGCTGGGCGGGCTTGGCATGGCGCCGCCGATCCCGCTTGGTTTCCTGCCGGTTCCGATCACCGCGCAGACGCTGGGCGTCATGCTGGCCGGCACCATCCTGGGCGCCAAGCGCGGCGGCATCGCAGCATTGCTGTTCGTGCTGCTGGTCGCTGCAGGCCTGCCGCTGCTGGCCGGCGGGCGCGGCGGCATCGGCGTGCTGATGGGGCCGACCGGTGGCTTCGTACTGGCCTTCCCGCTGGCCGCCTTCGTCACCGGCTGGCTGGCGGAGCGTTTCGCGACCGGCGCCAATCCCATCCGCCTGTTCGCGGTCAGCGTCGTCGGCGGGATTCTGGTCGTCTATGCCGGCGGAATTCCCTGGCTTTGGCTGGTCGCCGGCCTGCCGATCGACAAGGCGGTCTTCGGCTCGCTGGCCTTCGTGCCGGGTGACCTGATCAAGGCCGGCGTCGCCGCCGTCGCCGCGGCCGGCGTCCGCCGCGCCGGCATCCTGCCGATCCATGCCTGAGAGAATGGCGACTGATCGACCGTCCTTGAGCGTCGGCTATCTTGGGGCGGACAACCTCGCCCGCCCCTTCGCGCTGGCCGCCGGGCGCAGCGCTGACCATCCCGCCCTGATGTTCGATGGCGTCGCCGTGTCCTATGCCGCCCTGTTGGATCGGGTGCGGCGGACCGGGGCCGGAGTGGCAGCCTTGCGGACCGGGGGTGAGCCGCCGCGCGTGGCGCTCGGCCTCGGCAACCGGGCGGAGCTGCCGGCGCTGTTCTTCGGCATCGTCGCGGCCGGCGGGACCGTCGGGCTGTTCGACCCGAAATGGAGCGCGGCGCAGACCGCCGCCGCGCTCGAAACCTTCCGCCCCGACCTGCACCTGACGACGGAGACCGCCGCCGCCTGGATTGCCGCACAGCCGGCGGACTGGAGCATTCCGGCGGTCGACCCGAAGACTCCCTTCCTGGTCGGCTTCACCTCCGGCACCACCGGGCGGCCGAAGGCCTTCATCCGCAACCAGGGCTCCTGGCTGGCGACGCTGGAGGCGAGCCGGGTGGAGTTCGGGATCGGACCCGACGATGTCGTGTTGGTGCCGGGGCCGCTCGTCCATGGCCTCGGCCTCTATGGCGCGGTGGAAGGGCTGTCGGCCGGCGCCACGATCCGGGTGCAGCCGAAATTCGACGCCACCGACGCGGCCATGCAACTGGCGGAATCCGGCGTCACCACGCTGGTGCTGGTGCCGACGATGCTGGTCGGCATCCTCGACGCGGCGGAACGTGATGGCCGGCAATTCCCAACCCTGCGCCGGGTGATCAGCTCCGGCGCCAAGCTTGCCCCGGCGGTGCATGACCGGCTGGCGGCGCTGTGCCCGGATGCCGCGGTGCTGGAATATTACGGCGCATCGGAACTGAGCTTCGTCAGCCTGCGCTCGTCCCGCGAGGGCGCTCCCGCGGACAGCGTCGGCCGGCCCTTCCACGGGGTGGAGCTGAGCCTGCGTGATGACGACGGCAACTCGGTGGAGCGCGGCCGGCCCGGCACCGTCTGGGTGCGGAGCGGCATGCTGAGCGACGGCTATCTCGGCGCCGCCGATGGCGCCGGCTATCGCGAGCGGGACGGCTGGGGCACGGTCGGCGATTACGGCTGGATCGATGGCGAGGGCTGGCTGCGGCTGGTCGGACGGGCTGGCGACTTGGTCATCACCGGTGGCCTGAACGTCTACCCGGCGGAGGTCGAAGCGGCCTTGCGCGCCCATCCCGCGGTTGCGGAGGCGGTGGTGTTCGGCCTGCCCGATCTCTATTGGGGCGACGCCCTTTCCGCCGTGGTGTGGTGGCGCGGACCCGGGCGCGCGTCGCTGGCCGACCTGCGCGGCTGGTGCCAGGAGCGGCTGGAGGCCTATAAGGCGCCGCGGCACGTCTTCGCGGCGGCCGACATGCCCCTGACCGGCAGCGGCAAGATCGCCCGCGGCGATGTGCGCGAACGGGCGAAGGCCGGTGGGCTGGAGGTGGTGAAGTGACAGTCGTGCGTCGACTTAACCGACCCGACGCCAATCCCCCTCCCCCGCCCAGCGGGGGAGGGTCGGGGTGGGGGGAAGCGCCGGATCAGCCGAAGAGATCCAAGCTGCGGAACCCCCTCACCTTAACCCTCTCCCCGGGGGGGAGAGGGGAATCGGGAGGGAACCGCGCATGACTTGCCCAATCATCGTCGCCGCCCGGCGCACGCCCGTCGGCCGCATCGGCGGTGCCCTGCGCGAACTGCCCGTCGAGGGCCTCGCCGCGCCGGTCATCCGCGCCGTACTTGCCGATGCCGGAATCGAGCTGGCGGAGGTGGACGAGGTACTGCTGGGCAACGCCGTTGGCCCCGGCGGCAACGTCGCGCGGCTGTCGGCGCTGGCGGCGGGCTTGCCGGTGTCGGTGCCGGGCGTGACGGTGGACCGGCAATGCGGGTCCGGGCTGGAGGCGATCAACCTCGCCGCCCGGCTGGTGCAGTCCGGCGCCTGCGACGTCGTGCTGGCCGGCGGGGTGGAGAGCACCAGCACCGCCCCCTGGCGCGTCGCCAAGCCGTCCAGCCTCTATCGCAGCCCGGCCTTCTACGACCGCGCCCGCTTCGCCCCCGACGAGATCGGCGACCCGTCGATGATCGAGGCAGCGGAGAATGTCGCAGCCGTCTATGGCATCGACCGCGCGCGCCAGGACCGCTACGCGCTGGACAGTCACCGCAAGGCCGTGACCGCGCAAGCCGCCGGACGCTTCGATCGGGAAATCGTGCCGCTCACCCTGCGCGATGGCCGCGTCATCGACCGCGATGAATGCCCGCGCGCCGACACAAGCCTCGAGAAACTGGCGGCACTGCGGCCCATCCTGCGACCGGACGGCACCGTGACCGCCGGCAACGCCTGCCCGGTCAATGACGGTGCCGCCATTGTGGCGGTGGTGTCGGAGCGAAAGTTCCGCGAGCTTGGCCTGACCCACGGGCTGGCGGTGGTGGACAGCGCCGCGGCCGGGGTGGACCCGACTCTGCTCGGCACCGGCCCGATCCCGGCGGTGGCCAAGCTGCTGACCCGCAATCCCGGCCTTTCGGTCGCCGACATCGACCTGATCGAGTTCAACGAGGCCTTCGCCGCCCAGGTGCTGGCCAGCCTCGACGCGCTGGGCATCGATCAATCGCGCGTGTCGGTTGGCGGCGGCGCGCTGGCGCTTGGTCATCCCTATGGCGCGTCGGGCGCCATCCTGGTGACGCGCCTCTTCACCGAGTTGCTGTTCCCACTGGCGGGCACATCGCCCCGTCGGGGGCTCGCCACGCTCGGCATCGGCGGCGGGCTGGGGCTCGCCACACTTCTGGAGCCAGTTTGAATGACCAGTGCCCCCGCGGCCGGGGATAGTTTCCGGTCCGCCTTCCGTCACCGCGCCTTCGCCCTGTTCTGGTGCGCGCGGGTCTGTTCGATGCTGGCGATCCAGATGCAGGTGGTGGCGGTCGGATGGCAGGTCTACGCCATGACCGGCAACCCGCTGGACCTCGGGCTGGTCGGGCTGTTCCAGTTCCTGCCCACCCTGGCGCTGGTGCTGGTCGCCGGCCATGTGGTGGACAACAACGACCGCAAGACGGTGCTATTCGGCGCGCTGTCCGTCGAAATGACGGCGGTCGCCGCGCTGTTCCTGCTGACCATGGCGGGGGCCTTGTCGCCGCACGCGATCTTCGCCGTGGTGGCGCTGATCGGCCTCGCCAAGTCCTTCGAGGGACCCGCCAACCAAGCGATCCTGTCGGCTACCGTGCCGCTGGATGATCTGCCCAACGCTGTTGCTTGGCAATCGTCAGGGGTGCAGGTGGCGCAGATCTCCGGCCCGGCGCTGGGCGGACTGCTCTACATCGCCGGCCCGGCGGCGGTCTATGGCATCAGCACGGCGATGCTGGTGCTGTCCGTCCTGCTGATCGCCGCCTGCCGTCCGCGTCCGGTCTCCATGACCAAGCGCGCCATGAGCCTGTCGAGCATGCTGGCCGGCGCCGCCTTCATCCGCAGCCGGCCGGAGATGCTGGGTGCCATATCGCTCGACCTGTTCGCCGTGCTGCTGGGCGGTGCGACGGCGCTGCTGCCGATCTATGCCCGCGACGTGCTGTTCGTCGGGCCATGGGGGCTCGGCCTGCTGCGCTCGGCCCCGGCGCTGGGAGCGCTCGCCATGGCGATGGTCATCACCCGGTGGGGGGTGAAGCGCCATGCCGGACGCTGGATGCTGATCGCGGTGGCGGGGTTCGGCGTCGCCACCATCGCCTTCGGTCTGTCGGCCGACCCCGTGCTGTCCTTTATCGCCTTGCTGGCGGTCGGCGCCACCGACCAAGTCAGCATGTTCGTCCGACAGACGCTGATCCAGCTGTCCACCCCCGACGAGATGCGCGGCCGTGTCGGTGCCGTCACCTCGCTGTTCATCGGCGCGTCCAACCAACTGGGCGAGTTCGAATCCGGCAGTGTCGCCGCGATGGTCGGGGCGGTGCCGGCGGTGGTTCTTGGCGGCGTCGGCGCGGTCGGGCTGGCCGGGCTGTGGGCGGCGATGTTCCCAGCGTTGCGGCGGGTGGACAGGCTGCTGGGGCGGTAAGCCGCTCCGCCCCACGCCCGGCTCCCTTTACAGGTAACGGATCATCACCTTGTCCGCCGCCTGCTTGGCACGCGCCCGCGCGTCGTCGGTGTCGGTGCCGCTAGCCAGCGCCACGCCCATGCGGCGGTTCTTGCGGGTGGTCGGCTTGCCGAACAGGCGGACGTCGACCTCCTGCTCCGCACTGCCCAGGCCCAGCGCATCGGCCAGCCCCTCGATGCGAAAGCTCTCCGCCTCGCGGTCGGCCAGGATGACGGCGGAGGCCGAGGGGGCACGGCAGACGATGTTGGGGATCGGCAGGCCCAGGATGGCGCGGGCGTGCAGTTCGAATTCCGACAGGTTCTGCGACAGCAGCGTGACCATGCCGGTGTCGTGCGGGCGCGGCGACAGCTCGGAGAAGACGACCTCGTCGGCCGTCACGAAGAACTCGACGCCGAAGATGCCATAGCCGCCGAGATTGTCGACGACGCGGGCCGCCATCGCCTTGGCGTCGTCCAGCATCGCCTGCGGCATGGCGACCGGCTGCCAGGATTCCTGGTAGTCGCCGCGTTCCTGCCGGTGGCCGATCGGCTCGCAATAGAGGATGCCGTCGCGGGTGCGGACGGTCAGCAGCGTGATCTCGTATTCGAAGGGTACGAATTCCTCGACGATCACCTTGCGGCGGTCGCCGCGCATGTTGGCCACTGCATAGTCCCAGGCAGCTTCGAGGCCCGCGGAGTCCTGAACCGTGCTCTGCCCCTTGCCCGACGACGACATCACCGGCTTGATGACGCAGGGGAAGCCGGTGTGCTCCGCCCCGGCGCGGACCTCGTCCAGGCTTTCGGCATAGCGGTAGCGCGAGGTGCGCAGGCCGAGCTCCGTTGCGGCGACCTCGCGGATGCGATCACGGTTCATCGTCATGGTGGCGGCGCGGGCCGAGGGCACGACGGTGGTGCCGGCATCCTCGAACTCGTGCAGCACCTCGGTGCGGATCGCCTCCACCTCCGGCACGATGAAGTCGGGGCGATGCTTCGCGATGGCGGCGCGCAGGGCGTCGGCGTCGAGCATGGAGAACACCTCCGCCCGGTCGGCGACCTGCATCGCAGGCGCGTTGGCGTAGCTGTCGCAGGCGATGACCTCGCAGCCCAGCCGCTTCGCGGCGATGACGAATTCCTTGCCCAGCTCACCGGAGCCGAGCAGCAGGATCCTGGCGGTGAACATCCACGCACTCCCCATTTTGGCGCCTCATTTCGGCGACAGCAGGCCGACCATAGGGCTTCATCCCGGCCGGGCCAAGCCCCGTGGTGAGCACCCGGGCATGCGTTCAGGACAGCGAAAGCCAGGCAGGGCAAATATTTCTAAAATGAAATTATAATGGTACTGGATGAAAAACTCCGCCTGTGTGTTCATGCATGAAAGTACCCGTATGCTGGGAGGCGGCGATGGAAGAGACGGTGCGGCGCGGAGTCTTCGGCGGCAGGACGGTATTGGCCGCTTGCCTTGCGGTGTCGCTGGCCCTGCCGGGCTGCGCCGGAAACGGCGACGACGACATGACGGGCGCCCTGCTGCTCGGCGCCGCGGTGGTCGGGCTGGGCGTGCTGGCGGCGACCGCCGGCGATGACGATGACGACGACCGGGATTACGAGCGCGACCGGCGCCACCACCGCCGCGGCGGCTCCGACAACGGCTATCATTACAGTAACGGGCATTACGGCAACGGGCATTACGGCGGACGGGGCCGGGACGGCTACAGCCGCTATGCCGGCAACGGCCAGTGCGACGACGGGCGCTACCGCACCTCGAACGGCGGCCGGGCGGAGTCCGGCACCGACGAGTGGGACTGCCGCCGCTTCGGCGACGGGCGGAAGTGAGCCGTCAGCTGCGGCGGCGCCCCTCCAGATTCTTCCGCACGATGGCCGCGATGATCAGCAGGAAAGCCAGCAGCCGCAGCAGATAGACCCAGCTCTGCTCTTCCCGCTCCAGCCCGCCGAGCGCCAGCACGATCTGATTCACCGCCAGCAGCGTAAATGCCAGCGCGAAGGAGACGAACAGCGCGTCGCGTGTCCGCTTCCAGAAGCTGAGGAAGAACAGCCCGGCCACCGCATAGAGTGCTGCGATCGCCCCGGTGAAGAAGCTGGATGTCGTCGGCAGCATCACTCGGTATCCCAGATGAAGCCATAGAGCAGGACGCCCAGGCCGGCGAGGGTGGAGAACTGGCGAAGCGGCAGCAGGTCGACCTGGGTCGGCAGGACGACGACGTCGATGAACAGAAGGAGGTTGTTGATCGACAGGCCGACGAAGCACAGCGTGCTCCACAGCAGAAGGCGGCTGCGCGACCGCAGGTAACTGCGCAGCAGCAGGACCATGCATAGCAGGCTGGCGGCAAAGCACAGCAGATAGACCGCCGACTTCACGACGTCCATGTCAGCTCCCCCACCCCGCTCTCCCGGGCGGAGAGGGGGATCGGTCCACGATGTCGGATTGAAAAGCGGCGATCATGTCATTCACCGGCATCAGTCGTTGAGGCGGAAGCGGAAGGAATCGGCAAAAATCTGCACCTTGTTTCCGGGGGCCGCGAAGATCTCCCGGATGACCGCGGACGGACGGGTGGCATAGGCCTGCGCGATCTCCTCGACCCATTGGTCGAGGACGGGTGCCGCGGGATGGTAGCGGTGGCGGCCGTCGGCCAGCGCCACCACCAGCCCGGCCCCCAGAAAACCGCCAAGCGCCTCCTGCACCACCACATCGCTGCCCCGCAACTCCCGCACGAGGTCGGCGTTCGACCAGTCGCGATCGGGGTTCCGGCGCAGCAGAAGCAGAAGTTCGAGCGCCCAGACCGAACGGATCGAGCTTCGAAGCAGGGCAAGCGCATCGTCGGACAAAACCATGAACCAAAACCTGACCTGATGTGCACAACCGGCGGCGTGGGACGGCGCCGCCATCGATCCCCCTCGTCAGCCCCGGACGGCCTCCGCCGGCGCGAGGGGGGACTGCAGATCCAGCGCGCGACGCAGAGCGCGGGCAAGATCGCCGTCGCGATAGGGCTTGGCCAGCGTCTCCGCCCGGCTCAACACGGCCCCAAGAACGGCACCCGGATCGGTGCCGTCGTCTGCTGGCATGGCGGCGCCGGCCTCCGGCTCCGGCGCACTGGTTCCGTTGGCATAACCCGAGGCGAACAGCACCCGCAGCGAGGGGTGACGGCGCAGCCCCTCGCGCGCCAGTTCGCGCCCGTTCAGGCCGCCCGGCATCACGATATCGGTGAACAGGAGATCGACCGGCTGGCGGTCCAGCAGAGTCAGCGCCGCCTCCGCCCCGTCGGCTTCCAGCACGCGGTAGCCCAGCGCACCCACGGCCTGGACGGCGACGGCGCGCACATCGGCGTCGTCATCCACCACCAGCACGGTCTCGCCGCGGCCGGCGAACGCCTCGTCGGCGCCGTCGTCGTCGGAAGCCGCCCCATGGACAGCATCGACGGTCGCCCTCGGCAGGTAAAGGCGGAAGGTGGTGCCGACGCCCGGACTGCTGTCGATGCCGATCAGCCCGCCCGACTGCTTGACGAAGCCATGGATCATGGCAAGGCCGAGGCCGGTCCCCTTCCCCGCCTCCTTGGTGGTGAAGAAGGGTTCGAAGGCGCGCTCCAGCACCTCCGGCGGCATGCCACATCCGCTGTCGGACACCGACAGCAGGATGTAGTCGCCGGCCGGGACGGACATGCCATGGCCGGACTGTGTATCCTCGAAACGGGCGTTCTCCGTGCGGATGCGCAGGGTGCCGCCGCCGGGCATGGCGTCGCGGGCGTTGATGACGAGGTTCAGCAGTGCCGATTCCGCCTGCGACCGGTCGACCGACGCGGTCCACAGCGGCTCCGCATCGACGGCCGGCGCCTCGATGGCGATGGCGACGCCGCCGCCCAGCGTGCGCTCCATCAGCTCGCCCATGCCCGCGACCAGCGCACCGAGATCGACCGGCTCCGGGTGAAGCTGCTGGCGCCGCGCGAAGGTCAGCAGGCGCCGCGTCATGTCGGAACAGCGCAGCGCCGCCTGCAGCGCCATCTCCGCCCGCTTCGCCGCCTTCGGATCACCGGCAAGGCTGGGGACCAGCCGTTCGAGGCTGCCGATCACCACCATCAGCATGTTGTTGAAGTCGTGGGCGATGCCGCCGGTCAGCTGGCCGACCATCTCCATTTTCTGGGCGTGGGCGAGCTGGCGCTGGGCCTGGCGTGTCTCGGTCACGTCCAGGATGGTGCCGAACAGCTCGGCGGGGCGGCCGTCCTCGTCGCGCACCACCACCGCCTGGTCCAGCAGATGGCGCTCGCTGCCGTCCGGGCAGCGCCAGCGATACTCGACCGTCGTCAGCCCGGTGTCGTGGATCGACTCCAACTGGCGCAGCACGCGGCTGCGGTCGTCGGGGTGAAGCCCCGCCTCCCAATAGCCCGGATCGTCGATGAAGCGGGTGGGCGGACAGCCAAGCACCGACTGCGCCGTGTCCGACAGATAGCGGAAGGGAATGCCCGGCGTCAGATCCGCGGTATAGAGCACAATTGGCAGCTGCCCCAGGATCAGCGCCTGCCGCTCCTCCGACCGGCGCAGCGCCTGTTCGGCCTGCCGCATCTCGCGCCGCACCCGCTCGTTCTCGTCCAGCAGGCGCTGCTTGGCCTCGACCTCGCGCTTCACCGCCTCCGTCTTGCGGTAGAGGTCGACGAAGACCGCCACCTTGCATTTCAGGATGTGCGGATCGACCGGCTTGAACATGTAGTCCACGGCGCCGCTGGCATAGCCGCGGAAGATGTGCGTCTCGTCCTTGTTGATGGCGGTCAGGAAGATGATGGGGATGTGGCGGGACTTCTCGCGCAGGCGGATCAACTCCGCCGTCTCGTAGCCGTCCATCCCCGGCATGTGGACGTCGAGCAGGATCAGCGCGAAGTCCTGGCGCAGCAGGTGCTTCAGCGCCTCCTCCCCCGACCGCGCCAGGACGAGCTGCGCGTTCATGTCCTCCAGCGTCTCGCGCACGGCGAACAGATTCCGCGGGTCGTCATCGACGATCAGGATCGCCACGTCGGCCTTGTCGGGCTGCGGAGGAACGTCGATGGTCATGCTTTCCCATCCCGCGGGGGCACCGGCCGCCGGTGCGGGTGTGACGGCCGGAACGGGGGCCGATGCGGGCGGCGCCACATCCGGCGGCAGAAGCGTCTGGCGCACATCATCCTTGCCGGCCGGCTGGACGCTGGTGGTGCCGAGCAGCCGCGAGCGGCGAACCGCCGGCACCGGGAAGGCTGGCGGCCCGAGCGGACCGCGCCGCGCCGCCCCCGGGCGCAGTTTGCGCCGGGTCATGCCGGAACTCCGCCGCGCGGCTGCGGCCTGCCGCCCTTGGCGGTCCAGATCCGCAGCAGCGACAGAAGGTGGTCGATGTCCACCGGCTTGGCGATGTAGTCGGTCGCCCCTGCCTCGATGCACTTGTCGCGGTCGCCCTTCATCGCCTTCGCGGTGACGGCGATCATCGGCAGGCCGCGGAACTCGTCGATGCTGCGGATCGTGCGCATGGTCTCGTAGCCGTCCATCTCCGGCATCATGATGTCGACCAGCACCACGTCGACGCCCGGGTCGGCGCGCAGCCGCTCGATTCCCTCGCGACCGCTTTCGGCATGCAGGACCTCGATCCTGTGGGCCTCCATCACGCTGGCCAGCGAGAAGATGTTGCGGATGTCGTCATCGATCACCAGCACCCGCTTCCCGGCCAGCGAGGGATCGTGCTGGCGCAGGTCCAGGATGCTGCGCCGCTTGTCGTCGGGCAGCTTGTCCACGGCACGGTGCAGGAACAGCGCGGTCTCGTCGAGCAGGCCGGCGGGCGACCGGGCGCTCTTCAGCACCACGGTTTCGGCCAGCCGGCGCAGCCGCGCTTCGTCCTCCGCCGTGATGTCGGCGGCGACATAGACCACCACCGGCATCCAGGCGAGCGTGTCGCGGGTGCGCAGCCATTCAACCAGTTCGAAATCGGCGGCGGAGGGGCCGGGCAGCGCCGGGCTGGACAGATCCAGCACCATGCAGTCGAAGCGGTCGGCCGACAGCGCCGCCATCGCCGCTTCGATGGAGGTGACGGTGTGGGTCTCCACGTCGCCGTTGCCGATCAGCGCGGCGACGGCGCCCGGCTGCGGATTGTCCTTCTCCACCACCAGCAGCTTGCGGTGATCGCGTTCCTTGAAGCTCTTCACCCGGTTCAGGGCGTCGAAGATCGCCTCGCGCTCCACCGGCTTCTCCGAATAATCGAAGGCGCCCATCGACAGGCCGCGCCGCCGTTCGTCCTTGGCGGAGATGACGTGGACCGGGATATGGCGGGTCTGCGGGTCGCGTTTCAGCAGGTCCAGCAGCGCCCAGCCGTCCATGTCCGGCAACCCGATGTCGAGCAGGATGGCATCCGGCCGGAATTTGCGCGCCAGCGGCAGCGCCGCCGCCCCGCCATTGGACAGAACCGTGCGGAAACCCTTCTCCCGAGCCAGATCGAGCAGGATGGAGGCGAAGGTCGCGTCGTCCTCCACGATCAGCACCACCGGCTCGCCTGGGCGCAGGCGGTCGCGGTCGTCACCGGCCGGCATGTCGAGCAGGGCGATCCCGTCCTGCGGGCCGGACGCCACCACCGGGCGGGTCGCCGTCTCCGTCCGCTTCGGCAGCAGACCGGCGGGCGCCAGCGCGGTGCTGGCGGCGGCGACCAGCGGGGTGGCGGTCTCCTCCGCGACGTCGTAGCTGCGCGGGACATAGAGCGTGAAGGCGCTGCCCTTGCCGGGCGTGCTGGTCACCCGGATCTCGCCGCCCAGCAGGCGGGCGATCTCGCGGCTGATCGACAGGCCGAGGCCGGTGCCGCCGTATTTGCGGCTGGTGGTGCCGTCGGCCTGCTGGAACGCCTCGAAGATGATGCGCTGCTTGTCCTCGGGGATGCCGATGCCGGTGTCGATCACGGTGAAGGCCAGCACCGACGCCGCCGCGTTCAGCGTCGGGTGCGCGACGCTCCAGCCCTCCGTCGCCGGGGCGACGCGGAAGGTGATGCCGCCGGCGTCCGTGAACTTGAAGGCGTTGGACAGCAGGTTGTTCAGCACCTGGGCCAGCCGCTTCTCGTCGGTCTGGATGCTGGCGGGCAGCGCTTCGTCCATCTCGATGGTGAAGGCCAGCTTCTTTTCCTGCGCCACCTGCGAGAAGGTGCGCTCCACATGGTTGCGCAGGTCGCCCAGCACGACCTCGCCGATCTCCAGCGTGACGGTGCCGGATTCGATCTTCGACAGGTCGAGGATGTCGTTGATCAGGCCCAGCAGGTCGGAACCGGCGGAATGGATGGTGCGGGCGAACTCCACCTGACGGTCGGACAGGTTGGTGTCCGGGTTGTCGGCCAGCAGCTTGGACAGGATCAGCAGGCTGTTCAGCGGCGTGCGCAGCTCGTGGCTCATGTTCGCCAGGAACTGCGACTTGTACTTGGAGGTCAGGGCGAGCTGTTCCGCCTTCTCCTCCAGCGCCGCCTTGGCGAGCACGACCTCGCGGTTCTTGCGCTCGACCTCGATGTTCTGCTTCTCCAGCTGCTCGGCCTTCTCCTCCAGCGCCTCGTTGGTGGTGGTCAGCTTTTCCTGCTGAGCCTTCAGCAGCTCCTCCGACTTGCGCAGCGAGGCGGCCTGCTGTTCCAGCCGTTCGTTCGTGGTCTTCAGCTCCTCCTGCTGGCTCTGCAGTTCGGTGGTCAGGCGCTGCGACTGCTTCAGCAGGCCTTCGGTGCGCATGTTGGCGGCGATGGTGTTCAGCACGATGCCGATGCTCTCGGTCAGCTGCTCCAGGAAGCTCTGGTGCGTCTCGCTGAAGCGGCCGAAGCTCGCCAGCTCGATCACCGCCTTCACGTCGTCCTCGAACAGCACCGGCAGGACGATGATGTTCAGCGGCGGCGCCTCGCCCAGGCCGGAACTGATGGACACGTAATCCCGCGGCACGTTGGTCAGCAGGATGCGCTTCTTCTCATACGCGCACTGCCCGACCAAACCTTCCTTCATGTGGAAGCGGTTGGACAGATTCTTGCGTTCCTTCAGCGCATAGGAGGCGACCAGTTCCAGCAGCGGCTCGTCGCGGTCGCGGGTGGCGACGTAGAAGACGCCATGCTGCGCGTTCACCAGCGGGGCGATCTCCGACAGGATCATGTTGGATACGGTGACCAGATCGCGTTCGCCCTGCAGCATACGGGTGAATTTGGCGAGGTTGGTCTTCAGCCAATCCTGTTCCGCATTCTTCAGCGTCGTGTCGCGAAGATTGCGGATCATCTCGTTGATGTTGTCCTTCAGCGCCGCGACCTCGCCCATCGCCTCCACGGTGATGGAGCGGGTCAGGTCGCCCTTGGTCACCGCGGTGGCGACCTCGGCGATGGCGCGCACCTGGGTGGTCAGGTTCGCGGCCAGCTGGTTCACGTTCTCCGTCAGGTCCTTCCACAGGCCGGCGGCGCCGGGCACGCGGGCCTGACCGCCCAGCTTGCCTTCGATGCCCACCTCGCGCGCCACGTTGGTAACCTGATCGGCGAAGGTCGCCAGCGTGTCGATCATGCCGTTGATGGTGTTGGCCAGCGCCGCGATTTCGCCCTTGGCGTCCACCGCCAGCTTGCGCTTCAGGTCGCCGTCGGCGACCGCGGTGACCACGCTGGCGATGCCGCGCACCTGCCCCGTCAGGTTGGCCGCCATCATGTTCACATTGTCGGTCAGGTCCTTCCAGGTGCCGCCAACGCCTTCCACCTTCGCCTGACCGCCCAGCTTGCCTTCGGAACCCACCTCGCGCGCCACACGCGTCACTTCCGAAGCGAAGCTGTTCAGCTGATCCACCATGGTGTTGATGGTGGATTTCAGTTCGAAGATCTCGCCCTTCACATCGACGGTGATCTTCTTCGACAGATCGCCCTTGGCGACGGCGGTGGTGACTTCGGCGATGTTGCGCACCTGACCGGTCAGGTTCGCCGCCATCATGTTCACGTTGTCGGTCAAATCCTTCCAGGTGCCGGCAACCCCCTTCACCTGGGCCTGACCGCCGAGCTTGCCTTCGATACCCACCTCGCGCGCCACACGGGCGACTTCGGAGGCGAAGCTGTTCAGCTGATCCACCATGGTGTTGATGGTGGACTTCAGCTCAAGGATTTCGCCCTTCACGTCGACGGTGATCTTCTTTGACAGATCGCCGTTGGCGACCGCCGTCGTCACCTCCGCGATGTTGCGCACCTGACCGGTCAGGTTGGTCGCCATCGCGTTCACATTGTCGGTCAGGTCCTTCCAGGTGCCGCCGACGCCCTTGACCTGGGCCTGCCCGCCCAGCTTGCCTTCCGAGCCCACCTCGCGCGCCACGCGTGTCACTTCCGAGGCGAAGCTGTTCAGCTGATCCACCATGGTGTTGATGGTGGACTTCAGCTCAAGGATTTCGCCCTTCACGTCGACGGTGATCTTCTTTGACAGATCGCCGTTGGCGACCGCCGTCGTCACCTCCGCGATGTTGCGCACCTGACCGGTCAGGTTGGTCGCCATCGCGTTCACATTGTCGGTCAGGTCCTTCCAGGTGCCGCCGACGCCCTTGACCTGGGCCTGCCCGCCCAGCTTGCCTTCCGAGCCCACCTCGCGCGCCACGCGCGTCACTTCCGAAGCGAAGCTGTTCAGCTGGTCCACCATGGTGTTGATGGTGTTCTTCAGCTCCAGGATTTCGCCCTTCACCGGCACGGTGATCTTCTTCGACAAGTCGCCGTTGGCGACGGCGGTGGTCACATCGGCGATGTTGCGCACCTGACCGGTCAGGTTCGCCGCCATGAGGTTCACGCTGTCGGTGAGGTCTTTCCACGTCCCGCCGACGCCCTCCACCCGTGCCTGACCGCCCAGCTTGCCCTCGGAGCCCACTTCTCTTGCGACGCGCGTCACTTCCGAGGCGAAGCTGTTCAGCTGGTCCACCATGGTGTTGATGGTGGATTTCAGCTCAAGAATCTCGCCCTTCACGTCGACGGTGATCTTCTTCGACAGGTCGCCCTTCGCGACCGCCGTCGTCACCTCCGCGATGTTGCGCACCTGACCGGTCAGGTTGGCCGCCATCATGTTCACGTTGTCGGTCAGGTCCTTCCAGGTGCCGCCAACGCCCTCCACCTTCGCCTGACCGCCCAGCTTGCCTTCGGAGCCCACCTCGCGCGCCACGCGCGTCACTTCCGAGGCGAAGCTGTTCAGCTGGTCCACCATGGTGTTGATGGTGGATTTCAGCTCAAGAATCTCGCCCTTCACGTCGACGGTGATCTTCTTCGACAGGTCGCCCTTCGCGACCGCCGTCGTCACCTCCGCGATGTTGCGCACCTGACCGGTCAGGTTGGCCGCCATCATGTTCACGTTGTCGGTCAGGTCCTTCCAGGTGCCGCCAACGCCCTCCACCTTCGCCTGACCGCCCAGCTTGCCTTCGGAGCCCACCTCGCGCGCCACGCGCGTCACTTCCGAGGCGAAGCTGTTCAGCTGGTCCACCATGGTGTTGATGGTGGATTTCAGCTCAAGAATCTCGCCCTTCACGTCGACGGTGATCTTCTTCGACAGGTCGCCCTTCGCGACCGCCGTCGTCACCTCCGCGATGTTGCGCACCTGACCGGTCAGGTTGGCGGCCATCACGTTGACGTTCTCGGTCAGATCCTTCCAACTGCCGGCAACGCCCTTGACCTGGGCCTGACCGCCCAGCTTGCCCTCGATGCCGACCTCGCGCGCCACGCGCGTCAGTTCCGTGGTGACGGTGACGAGCTGGTCCACCATGGTGTTGACGTTGCGGGCGGTGCGCAGGAACTCGCCCTGCAGCGGGCGGCCTTCGATCTCCAGCGCCATGGTCTTGGACAGGTCGCCCTTGGCGACGGCGCCGATCACGCGCGCGATTTCCGTCGTCGGCTGGATCATGTCGCCGACCAGCGTGTTGATGCTGTCGACGCAGGTTTCCCACCCGCCGGATGCGTTGTTCAGCTTGGCACGCTGGCTGATGCGGCCTTCCTTGCCGATGGCGACGCTGAGCCGGCTGACCTCCGTGGTCAGGTTCTGGTTCAACTCCACCACGTCGTTGAAGGCGGCGGCGATCTCGCCGTCCATTCCGGTCAGGTCGAGCGGCAGCCGCACGGAGAAATCGCCCTTGCGCAGTTGCCGCAAGGCCATCAGCAGAACCTTCGGATCCAACGCGTCCGCCGTTTCCACCATCGCCGTCATGCCGTTCCCCATTAGCGCGCCGGCCCACCATGGGCCGCATTCCGCCACAGCAATAGACCGCCCCGGCACCATCCCGGAGTACGATCCAGTAAATGCAACCCGTCTCAGCCAGAAAACCGAATACCCGCAGCAAGCCTGCGCGCGCCCGAGCCTGAGCCGGCGAGTGACCGCGCAGTCCTACATCCCCGCACGATGAAGTAAAGGCGATTCCGGTCAATTTAGCCTTTCGTAGGAAATCCGACCTCCGGCGTAGTGACTATGCCTATGACTTAGGGTGGAGGGCGGAGATTCTTCAGCTTGGCGGCGTTTGTCACGCGATTTACCCCAGGGCAAAACAACCTTCGTTTTAGATCAAGACGCTTTATTCGCAGACACACGCCCTCGGCGCCATAAACTTGCCCGTCCGCAAATGCCCTGCCCGACCATCGTATGGGTGCCGGAACGATTCAGCAGCCGACCTCGTTATGGATCCGAACCACAGCGGGATCATTCGGCACGCAGCCGTCTCCCGCAGGGCGAGACCAATTCGACCGTCGTCACGGCCCGGGGCTTAACCATGATTCTCTGGACGATTCCCATGCAGGCATCGATGTACTGCATGCTCTCTTGGATGCGCGCCTGCAGCAGCGGCGCCGCCTTGGCCCACTCCTTTGCCGGACTGCCGGCGCTCGGCCCGCCCAGGCCGGCGGCGGACGTGCTGCCCTTCCCGGTGCGGCGGGTGGCGCGCAGCGGCGGCCTCGGCGGTCCCGCCATCGTGATCCCGCTCGGCCGGCGCTGAAGCTTCATCATCGACCGCTCACGCAATCGTGTAGAGAGCGTGATTTGCCGGCGGCCTGCCGCAGACCTATGGTTACTGGCAGGAATGGTCCGTTCGGGAGAGGTCGATGCTGTTCAAATTCCCCACCCCCTCGCAGGCCCGCGAGGACGAGGTGACGCCGCGGGAGTTGTTCATCAACCGCCGCAGCCTGATGGCCGGCGGTGCCGCCGCGATGGCGCTGGGCAGCCTGCCGGTGTGGAGCGGCAACGCCTTGGCAGCATCCTTCCAGGTGCCGACCACGATCAAGCCGGCCGATCCGAAGTTCGACCCCACCACGCCGATGAAGTCGGCCACCACCTACAACAACTTCTACGAGTTCGGCACCGGCAAGGATGATCCCGCCGACAATGCCGGCACGCTGAAGACAAGGCCCTGGGAGATTGCCATCGGCGGTGAGGTCGCCAAGCCGATGACCATCGGCATCGAAGACCTGCTGAAATTCCCGATGGAGGAGCGCATCTACCGCCTGCGCTGCGTCGAAGGCTGGTCGATGGTGATCCCCTGGGTCGGCTTCTCCCTGGCCGAACTGCTGAAGCGGGTGGAACCCACCGGCAACGCGAAGTATGTCGCCTTCCAGACCCTGAACGATCCCAAGCAGATGCCGGGCCTGCGCTCCTGGGTGCTGGACTGGCCCTACACCGAAGGGCTGCGGCTGGACGAGGCGATGCACCCGCTGACCCTGCTCGCCGTCGGCATGTATGGCGAGGTGCTGCCCAACCAGAACGGCGCGCCGATCCGGCTGGTGGTGCCGTGGAAGTACGGCTTCAAGTCGATCAAGTCGATCGTCAAGATCACGCTGGTGAAGGACCAGCCGCCGACCGCCTGGAACAAGTCGCAGCCGCGCGAATACGGTTTCTATTCCAACGTCAACCCCGAGGTCGACCATCCCCGCTGGAGTCAGGCGACCGAGCGGCGCGTCGGCGAATTCTCCCGCCGCAAGACCCTCCCCTTCAACGGCTATGGCGAGGAGGTCGCGTCGCTCTATGCCGGGATGGACCTGAAGGCGAATTACTGACCATGGCCGATTCTGCATCCGCCGTCGGCGGCGTCGATCTGCGCGCCGCCGCCAATGCCGCGCTCGCATCGCGTTGGGCCAAGCCAATCGTCTTCATCCTCTGCCTCGTTCCGCTGGTCTGGACCATGCGGCTTGCCTACACCGGCGAGTTGGGGGCGGAGCCGGTGCTGGAAAGCGTCAAGGCCAGCGGCTTGTGGGCCTTGCGCTTCCTGCTGATCGCGCTGGCGCTGACGCCGCTGCGCATGCTGACGGGCGTGGCGGGCCTGGCGCGCTTCCGCCGGATGCTGGGGCTGTTCGCCTTCTTCTACGCCACCGTCCACCTGTCCACCTATGTCGGGCTGGACCAGTTCTTCGACTGGGCGGCGATCTGGAAGGACATCGTCAAGCGGCCCTACATCACGGTCGGTATGGGCGCCTTCCTGATCCTGACGGCGCTGGCCGCGACCTCCACCGACGGCATGGTGAAACGGCTGGGCGGCAAGCGCTGGCGCGCCCTGCACCGGGGCGTGTTCGTCGCTGGGCTGGCCGCCTGCCTGCACTTCATAATGCTGGTGAAGGGCTGGCAGACGGCGCCGCTGGTCTATGGCCTGATCTGCATCGGGTTGCTGGCCTTCCGCCGTTGGCCTGTCAGGCTGGGACGGCGGAAGGATCCGCAGGCCGGACGGGCGTCCGTCAGAACACGGCCCGCAGCAGCCCAACGGTCCGGCGAAGCGCCAGAACCGCGCTTTCCGGATGGAAGCTCCCCCGCTCGTCGCAGTTGAAGCCATGGCCGGCCGGATAGACATGCACCGGCAGCCACGGATAGCGTGACCTCACCCCCTCCGCCACCGACAGCGGGATGGCATGGTCCTGCTCGCCGAAATGCAGCAGGGTCGGCACCCGCGGGGCGCTGTCCAGCGTCTTGCCGATCTCTCCGCCGTAATAGCCGACGGCGGCACGCACCGGCAGGACTGCCGCCGACGCCCAGGCAATGCTGCCGCCCCAGCAATAGCCGACGATGGCCGCAGCCCCGTCGCCGCCCAGATGGGCCAGCGCAGCCGCCACGTCCTGTAGCGCGTCCGCCGTCGGCACCGCACCCTTCAGCGCGATGCCCCGCTGGATGCCGGCATCGTCATAGGCCAGTTCCACCCCGCGCTCGGCACGGTCGAACAGATCCGGCGCCACGGTTGTGAAGCCCTGCTGGGCGAAACCGTCGCACACGCTGCGGATATGGTGGTTGATGCCGAAGATCTCCGGCGCCAAGATCAGGCGCCCGATCTCCTCGCCCTTGGCCGGCGCCCGATAAGCGCGAAGCCGATGGCCGTCCGCGGCCTGGAGTTCGATCCAGCCCGCCGTTGCGTCATTCATGTCCCGAACCCTTCGTCTTGCGAGACCGTCCATGCGGTCATTGCCGCCAATCATAAGCGCAGCGGTCCAGAGGGCAACTGGCGACAGGGCAGCGCTGAAGCTCGGCTGTCATATATCCCCTTCCATAGGGATTATTGCCTCGTCATCGTACAGGTTACCGCCAGTGATGGCTGGCTCTCAACGACGAGGTCGACCTTGCGCAGCTTCGCTTTTCTCGCCGTTTTCGCCGCGCTGGCCGGCGCAACCGTTTCCGCCCAGGCCGCGGACACCTACAAGTTCAATCTCCACAACAAGTCGTCGGACTATGTCATCAATGGATTCCGCACCTTCGAAGGTGGGGCGTGGAGCAAGAACTGGATTGACTTCAAGCTGAAGCCCGGCGAATCCGCCGAAATGGACTGGGGCAGTGACGAAGGAAATTGCGTCGTTCCCTTCAAGGTGGACTGGGTCGGCTATGAATCGGAGAAGTTCAGCGTCGACTGGTGCAAGGTGAAGAACATCTACATGAAGGATCAGGGCTTCAGCTTCGACTGACGGTTGACGGGCGCCGTGTCCGACCGCGGCGCCCCTCCGGCTTCCGGGCTATTCCGATGAAGGACGTGACTGCATTACCGGGGAGACCAGATGGACGGCCACCCGCGTCGACCTGATCTTCGGCTCGCATTCACAGCTCCGCGCATTCGCAGTGGTATATGCGTGCGGCGATTCCCACGGGAAGTTCGCGAAGGACTTCGTTGCCGCCTGGGCGAAGGTCATGAACGCCGACCGCTTCGAAGGAAACCCAACCGCCTAGACCCGACCGCCTGAACATTGTCCCGTCGCTCCCGCCGGCCGGCGCCCCCGAGAGCGGAGGCGCCGTTCATTTGCCGTTTGTCAACTTGACGGTATCACGCCGCGTTCCGATCGGCCTTCGTATACCCATGAGCCGGAACCCCAGCCTTCCGGGGCACAAGGCGCAGAAGCAGGGCGCCTGCGGTCGCGGACACAAGCGAACCCGTGAAGACACCGACCTTGACCGCATCGCCCAGTTCAGGCGAAGCGGGGAAGGCCAAGGCTCCGATGAACAGGCTCATGGTGAAGCCGATGCCACACAACAGGGAGACGCCGAAAAGCTGCGACGTGCTCGCACCGGCCGGCATGTCGGCGAAGCCCAGGCGGATGGTGAGCCAGGCGGTTCCGAACACGCCGACCATTTTCCCCAGGAACAGGCCGAGCGCGATCCCCAGCGGGAGAGAGCCCGTCAGGATCGACGCGTCCATGCCGGCGAAGGACACGCCGGCATTGGCGAAGCCGAAGACGGGGACGATCAGGTAGGCCACCCAACCGTGGATGCCGTGCTCCAGCCGGTGCAGCGGGGAGTGCATGTCGTCCGGCTTGCCCGGCGCGGGGCGAAGCGGAATGGTCAGCGCAAGGGTGACGCCCGCCAGCGTCGCATGGACGCCCGACAGGAGAACCGCACCCCACAGGCCCGCGCCGAGAATGAGGTAGGGCCAGAGCGTCTGGACGCCGAAGCGATTCAAGGCGATCAGCGCCGCCAGGATGAGCGCCGCCGCACCCAGGGCCGGCATCGACAGGTCGGCGGTATAGAACAGGGCGATGATGATGACGGCGCCCAGATCGTCGATGATGGCCAGGGCCGTCAGGAAGATCTTGAGGGACGTCGGCACGCGGGGGCCAAGGAGCGACAGGACGCCCAGGGCAAAGGCGATGTCCGTCGCCGCCGGAATGGCCCAGCCGCGGATCGTTTCCGGATCGCTGCTGTTGAAGGCCACATAGATGAGGGCTGGCACCAGCATGCCGCCGGCCGCCGCCACGCCCGGCAGAATCCGGCGCGACCATGAGGAGAGTTGTCCGTCCAGCATCTCTCGTTTGATCTCCAGCCCGACCAGCAGGAAGAAGACCGCCATCAGTCCGTCATTGACCCAATGCCCGATGCTCAACCCCAAGACATAGCTGTGCAGCGTGTCGAAATAGACTCTCGACAGGGGAGAATTCGCAACGATCAGGGCGAGCGCCGCGGCGACCATCAGAAGAATGCCGCCCGACGCTTCGCTGTTCATGAATTCCCTGAAAATGGAAATCGGGCGCCGGCGAGAGGGTTGCGTCTTTTCCACCATGGAATTCTGTCCTTTATTCGATTTCTGTCAGAGCTGCTCCATGCCTGCCATCTTACCGCAGACAAAGTTTCTCGGACTATATGGGCCTGCAATGACGAAAAACAGGGTATGACGCCCTGAAATGCCTGGTTCCAGGGCGTCACACGCCGGGTTCCGGGACGGGCCGGAGATCAGGTCAGGAATTGGTAGTAGAGGACGTAGAGCGTCAGCAGGACCAGACTGGCCGTGCCGGCCCACGCCCAGGCGAACTGGAACTTGCTCGGCAGAAGCTCACGTTCGAAGTCGGAGGTGAAGTTGTCCTTGACCGCCTTGATGGTCAGCCAGAACAGCACCGGCGAGAAGACCAGCGCCATCACAGAGGCGACCTGGACCACGAAGATCGGCTCCGGCAGGCCGAAGACCACGGCGATGCCGGCCACCAGCCACAGCACCTGCATGCCGCGGTACAGGAGCTTGCGCATGCGCGGGTTGTCCCAGTCCCGCTTCAGCCGCACGGCGCATTCCTCGAAGATGCGGGCCTGGCCGTCGAAGTAGGTGAAGACGGTGGAGAACAGCGCCGCCACGCCGCCGGCGATGATCACCGGGAAGATCCATGCGCCGAAGGTGTCGGTGTAGATGCGCGCGATCGTCGTGCCCATCTCGCTGCCCTTGGGCACCAGCCCCATCGGGTTCAGCACCGCCGCGCCGACGATCAGGAACACCATGCCCGACAGCATCGAGATGATGTAGCTGATGTTCATGTCGCGCTTGAACAGGATCAGGCTCTTCTTCATGTAGTCGGGATCCATGTGCACGGTGTGCCCCTGGGCCCGCATCTCGTTGACCTTGACCATGCCGGCCTTCTTGTCCACCGCCCAGTTCGACTGCATGGGCGCGACTTCCAGCGTGGTCGGGAAGTAGCCGAACATGGCGCCGAACAGCAGCATCGCACCGACAGGCGGCAGCGTCGGCAGCAGGCGCGACAGGTATTCGCCCGGCGGCGGCGCCTGCAGCGCGAACGCCACGAAGCAGGACACGGCGAAGATGATGATCAGCAGCTTGCAGATGCCTTCGACCGCCTTGTAGCTGCCCAGCCACAGGATAGTGACGGTGCCGACGAGAATGGTGACGGCCCATGCCTCCATAGGCATGAAGGGGAAGGCGGCCCACATCAGGGCGGCGCAGCCCAGCGCGCGGCCGGCGATGCCGACGGTGTTGGCGAGACCCTGGAAGATCATGAACCAGAGCGGCCATGTGCCGACGCGGTGGTAGGCGTTGATGATGGTCTCGCCCTTCACCATCGTGTAGCGGTGGGCGAACTCGAAGGCGCAATACTTGATGATGTAGGCGGCCAGGATCACCCACAGAAGATCGTAGCCGAAACGGGCGCCGGCGGTCGGCGCATGCATGATGTGGCTGGCGCCGATGCCGGTCATCGCCGCTGCGATGCCCGGCCCCATCGCCTTCCAGGTATCCATGAAACCGGTGCCCGGCGCTTCCAGCCGGATCTCTTTTTTGACAACCCCGCTGTCGGCGGCGGTGCCGTCATACACACCGTCGACGGCGATCGCAGCGCTGTTTGTCGAGCTGATACTCATTCCCTGTCCCTCCCTGCAATGAGCGTTGAACCGGTTGAGGCCCATTGGCTCGGTTCCGCATGGATCCTTCCCGATCCGAGTTCGGGTGCAGCGGCCAACCGTTCCGCCGCGAACATGTTTGGTATGCCAAATATCAGATACACGCAGGAAAAAATATCCGCCGACATTCAGGCTTTTCCGCCAACAAAAAAATACTCATCGCGCAGGGATTAAAATCGAGACTCGTTCGTATGGCAGTACCTCAGCAGCTACTCTGAAGATGATTCCGAGCAAAGATTCGGGTATTGCCAGACCAAACAATATCTTCTATATGACTCTCAACTTGGTGTGCTTGAGCCACGCGCCAATGTCTCTCCCAGAGGGCTGTCCCGACAGGGGGCGGGACAGCCTTCACTTCTCATTTTTTATTCTGTTCGATCATGTGCTCTGCTCGCTTGCAGAACGGCACGGAGCGCCAACGGCAACTCGGCGGAAGTTGATGCTTCCTCTTCGAGTTTCCGTTGCATGGCAGGCGAATGCTGCACTTGTTCAGGAGCGATCCTCAGCTCGCCCTTCGGCTAGGACGCCGTGTGCCGTCGATCAAGGCAAGCATTCTGTCGCAACTCCGGCGGCTTTCGCGCTGCGTGCCCACAGCGGCCGCATGCGGCGGGACCGATCGGATTTTCATATCTGGATCACGGCATTGCGGCTGTCGGCATCCCGGCCGGGCGTTTCCCTCCTGCCGGCCCGCTTTTCCGCTTCGGGAAAAGATACGGCCGGTCCGGGATTTAAATTGCGTATGCTTTCAATCCGGGTATGCGAGAGTTCGGACCGAAATACCCGGTCAACTGTTGATCGGGCATAGTCAGTCCCAAAATCGGGGCAGCGGGATCAGGTCCGCGGTGCCCCCGAACCGAACGCAGAAGGGATGCCATGCTTCTGGATCCGATCTCACTCGCGGTTGCGCTTTGCGTCGCCACTTTCGTCGCGACCATCGCCGCCTCGGCCCTGACATCGGTTTGGCAACGCTACCGCGCGCCGGACACCTTCACGGGATCGGTGCAGACCTTGAGCCGCCCGGCCAACGTGAACCGTCCGCCCAGGCGCGTCGGTCGCCATTTTATGTCCGTCTACCAGACGAAGGACTGAGCGAGAGGGCCTTCAGGCAAACGGGTGCCCGGAATCGAGAATGGGCCGCGACATGGTCACGACCCATTCTTTGCCTCTCTTAAAGGAATTGCCTCGCCAAGCATGCCATGTTGCCCGAGATGCGAGGCTGCCATCGCAGCCCTGGAGCCTCGCTCACGTGCTGGCGGCCTCACAGGGGGCCGTACAGGCGTGACTTGTCGCACCAAGCATTCATGAAAGACTTAAAGGCCTGAACGAAGGACGCAAAGCTCTTCTTCGAGTGAAAGTCCGAAGCGGTCGCGTAGGTCATGATTGCCTCCATGGGTTAACGAAGAACAAGATAGTCTGGCATACCAAATACCAGAAGCGCAAACCGCGCAACCCACGGGTGGCTGAAACACATGTCTACACGAAATGCGCCTTGATTGCTTGATTAGCAAACATTCTTTACTGCTGACGACTGGCGCCCACTGAACGGGGACTGGACAAGCCGGCAGCCGAGACCGGCCGTCGCAACGGAGCCGTGCCGCGTGCCGGCTTACGGGTGCCCACGTCAGGACTGCGGTTCCGTCCGGATCAGACGCGGTCCTTCACCGCCCCGATCAGGAACTCCTTGTTGCCCTCCGGGCCAGTGATCGGGCTTTCGGTGATGTCCAGAACCCGCCAGCCCGGCCTTGCATCCAGCCAGGCGCGGATGCGATCGCAGACTTCCCCATGCAATTCCGGTTCGCGCACCACGCCGCCCTTGCCGACGCGGCCCTTCCCGACCTCGAACTGCGGCTTGATCAAGGCGACCAGCCGGCCACCGGGCACGACCAGGTCCAGCGCCGCCGGCAGGACGATTTCCAGCCCGATGAAGCTGGCGTCGCACACGACGAGGTCGATCGGGTCGGGGATTTCGGCCGTGGTCAGATGACGGGCATTGGTCTTCTCCAGCACCACCACGCGCGGATCGTTGCGCAGCTTCCAGGCCAGTTGTCCGTGGCCGACATCGACGGAATAGACCTTGGCAGCGCCGCGGGTCAGCAGCACGTCGGTGAAGCCGCCGGTGGAGGCGCCGACATCGACCGCGGTCAGGCCGGCCGGATCGATGGCGAAGACATCCAGCCCCTTCACCAGCTTCAGCCCACCCCGCGATACCCAGGGATGATCCTGCCCCTTGACCGCCAGAGGGGCTTCCGCCGCGATCAGGTCGCCGGCCTTGTCGATGCGCTTGGTGTCGGAATAGACCAGCCCGGCCAGGATCAGCGCCTGCGCCTTGGCCCGGCTTTCCGCCAGCCCGCGCTCCACCAGCGCCACATCCACCCTTATCCGTGCCATGCCGTCAGCCCCTCGCTCATGCCCTTGCCGGCGCATTCCTGACGCGGAACGGCCGGAAGGGCAAGCCCCGGGGACCGGAATCGTCAGGGGGCGGGGAAGTCGACGGTCACACGGGTGCCGTAGGGGCTGCTGTCCGCGGTCAGCTTGCCGCGCAGCTGGCCGACGAAGGCGCGCACCACCTTCAGCCCCAGCGTGGCTGCACGGGTGATGTCCAGACCGGCCGGCAGGCCGGTGCCGCGATCGGAGATCTCCAGACGGACGTTGCCGTCGCCGGTTCGGCCGAGCCGCACATCGATCGTACCGGGCGCCCCGGC
Organism: Azospirillum sp. B21; assembly: GCF_008364825.1. Taxonomy (GTDB): domain Bacteria; phylum Pseudomonadota; class Alphaproteobacteria; order Azospirillales; family Azospirillaceae; genus Azospirillum. The sequence continues at coordinate 105,108 of NZ_VTTO01000011.1, read as the reverse complement.
CGGAAAGGCGTGGCGGGCGGCGTTGCCGACCAACTCGCTGACGATCAGGCTGAAGGGGATGATGGAATCCACCGGCATTTCCGTAGCCTCCGCGGCGACATGGATGCGGTGGGCGCCGGGAAGCGTCGCCTCCAACTCCTGGCAGAGTTCGCGCAGATGCGGCGCCATGTCGACGGTGCCGGCGCGCAAGGCACCGTGGGTGCGCTGGTGGGCCTGGGTGACGATGCCGACACGACCGCCGGCGCTCTGAAGGGCGCGGCGGACCTCGGGATCCTTGCTGGACAGCGTCTGCAGGGTCAGCAGGCTGGAGACGAGCTGCAGCGTGTTCTTCAGCCGATGGCTGACGTCGCGAAGGCGCCGGTCATGCTCGGCGACCGACTCCGGCGTCTCGTCCGCCGTGACGATCAGGGCGCGGACGATACCGTTGAGGCCCAGCATCGGGGTGACGCGCACATCCCAGAACCGTTCGCCGTCCGGCGCGCGGTCGCTCGCGGCCCGGCTGCGCTGCGGCCGGCCGCTGTTGCGCGCTTCCGTCAGCAGTGCCGGGGACAGGGCGGGAAAGCTCACCGTCATGCCGGCGCCCGCAACCACTCCCAGTGCGCGGAAGGCGGCATTGGAGAAGCTGCAGCAGTCGCCATCCCCCTCCACCAGGGCGGTCGGAGTCGGCGTCTGGTCAAGGAGGCAACGCAGCAGCGCCGGATCGTCGATGCCGGAGCCGCTGGCTTCCGCCGCCCGCCCCGCGCCGGGATCCGTCCCGAACTCCGCGTTCCGGTACGCCGTGACCGCCATGATGTGCGCCATCGCTCCTGATCCCGTAGCCGTCCCGCATGATGCCGGCGCCTCCACCGTTACAGAGGAGCTACCATTCCAGCCTGTGCAGTGTAAGGCGTCGCTCGCGCTCGGTACCAGTCCAACAACCCGAAACTTCTCTAGACAAATGGCATTACGACATTTGGATGGTTTCAGGTGGATCGGGCAGGGTGGACCGGCAGTGTGGACCGGCGGTCAGGCCCTTGCGGCGGCACTCTCGATGCCCAGCGCCTGAAGTGCCGTGCGGACGATGTGCTGGGCGGTCAGGCCAGCGGTCTCATACTGCTTGGCCGGCGAGTCGTGGTCGAGATAGAGGTCGGGCAGAACCATCGGTCGGATCTTCAGCCCACCGTCCAGCAGGCCGGCGGTCGCCAGGAACTGCAGCACGAAGCTGCCGAAGCCGCCGACCGATCCCTCCTCGATGGTGATCAGCACCTCGTGCTCGAGCGCGAGGCGGCGGACCAGATCCTCGTCCAGCGGCTTGGCGAAACGGGCGTCGGCCAGCGTGGTCGACAAGCCGCGCGCCGCCAGTTCCGCCGCGGCGCGCCGGGCCTCGCCCAGGCGGGTGCCATAGCTGAGGATGGCGATCTTGGTGCCTTCCTGCAGGATGCGGCCCTTGCCGATCGGCAGGATGCTGCCGCGATCGGGCAGTTCCAGGCCGACACCCTCGCCGCGCGGATAGCGTAGCGCCGAGGCGCGGTCGTCGATGGCCGCCTGGGTCGCCACCATGTGCATCAACTCCAGCTCGTCCGCTGCCGCCATCAGCACGATGTCGGGCAGGCAGCCGAGATAAGCGGTGTCGAAGGACCCGGCATGGGTCGCCCCGTCCGCCCCCACCAGACCGGCGCGGTCCAGCGCGAAACGCACGGGCAGATGCTGCAGCACCACGTCATGGATGACCTGATCGTAGGCGCGCTGCAGGAAGGTGGAATAGATGGCGCAGAAGGGCTTGAACCCTTCCGTCGCCATGCCGGCGGCGAAGGTCACCGCATGCTGTTCGGCGATGCCGACGTCGAAGCAGCGGTCGGGGAAGCGCTCCCCGAACAGGTCCAGACCGGTTCCCGACGGCATGGCGGCGGTGATGCCGACGATGGTCGGATCGGCCGCCGCCTCGGCGATCAGGCCCTGGGCGAAGACGCGGGTGTAGGTCGGGGCGTTCGACTTCGGCTTGGACTGGGTGCCGGTCACCACGTCGAACTTGGCGACGGCGTGCAGCTTGTCGGCCGATTCCTCCGCCGGGCCGTAGCCCTTGCCCTTCTTGGTGACGACATGGATCAGCACCGGCTTGTCGTCGTCGGCGTCGCGGACGTTCTGCAGCACGGGCAGCAGATGGTCCAGGTTATGGCCGTCGATCGGGCCGATGTAGTAGAAGCCCAGCTCCTCGAACAGGGTCCCGCCGGTGACCATGCCGCGGGCGTATTCCTCCGCCCGGCGGGCGGCATTGCGCAGCGGACGCGGCAACTGGTCGGCGATCTCCTTCGCCAGATGGCGCAGGGACAGATACGGCTTGGAGGAGATCAGCCGCGACAGATAGGCGCTCATCGCCCCCACCGGCGGGGCGATGGACATGTCGTTGTCGTTGAGGATGACGATCAGCCGCGACTTGGTGGACGCCGCGTTGTTCATCGCCTCATAGGCCATGCCGGCGCTCATCGAGCCGTCGCCGATGACGGCGATGACATTGCGCCGCTCCCCCTTCATCTTGCTGGCGACGGCCATGCCGAGACCGGCGGAGATGGAGGTGGAGCTGTGGCCGGCGCCAAACGGGTCGTACTCGCTTTCCGACCGCTTGGTGAAGCCGCTCAAGCCCCCGCCCATGCGCAGCGTCCGGATGCGGTCGCGCCGCCCGGTCAGGATCTTGTGCGGATAGCACTGATGCCCGACGTCCCAGATCAGCCGGTCGTAGGGCGTGTCGAACACGTAATGGAGCGCCACGGTCAGCTCCACCACCCCAAGCCCGGCACCGAGATGGCCGCCGGTCACCGATACGGCGTCCACGGTCTCGGTGCGCAACTCGTCTGCGAACTGGCGGAGCTGCTCGGGCTTCAGGGCCCGCAGCTTGGCTGGCGTCGGACAAAGGTCGAGCAGCGGGGTCTTGGTGGAGGTCACGTCGTGATGGTCCTCAAGCTCTGGTCAGGCGCGGCGCGCGACGACGAAGTCGGCGACCGCCTTCAACATATCGGCACGCCCATCGAAAATGTCCAAGTGCTGCGATGCCTGATTGGCGAGCATTTCCGCCTGGGCACGGGCACGGTCGCGGCCGAGGATCGACACGAAGGTCGCCTTGCCGGCCTGGGCGTCGCGGCCGACCGTCTTTCCGGTCTCCTCCGCCGTGCCCTCCACGTCCAGCAGGTCGTCGACGATCTGGAAGGCGAGGCCGAGGTCGTGGGCGTAGGCGCGGAGCGCGGTGCGCTGCGGCGGATTGGCCTTGCCCAGGATGCCGCCGGCCTCGCAGGAAAAGGCGATCATCTCGCCGGTCTTCATGCGCTGCAGCCGGGTGGTGGTGCCGAGGTCGAAGGTCTCATGCTCGGCGATCAGGTCCAGCATCTGGCCGCCGACCATGCCGTGACCGCCGGACGCCTTGGCCAGGGCCGTCACCAGTTGGCAGCGGATGTTGGGATCCTCGTGCGTCGCCGGATCCGCCAGCACTTCGAAGGCGAAGGTCAGCAGCCCGTCGCCGGCCAATATGGCGGTCGCTTCGTCGAACTGGCGATGGCAGGTCGGACGGCCGCGCCGCAGCTCGCCGTCGTCCATCGCCGGCAGGTCGTCGTGGATCAGGGAATAGCTGTGGACCATCTCGACGGCCGCCGCGGCACGGATGGCGCAGTCCGGGTTGACGCCGAACAGGGCGGAGGACTGCATCACCAGGAAGGGGCGCAGCCGCTTGCCGCCGTTCAGGCAGCCATAGCGCATGGCGTCGAACACCCGCGCCTCGGGCAGGTCGGTGGTCGGCAGCAGCGCGTTGATCTTCAGCTCGACCGCCTGGGCGATGTCGGCCAGGGCAGCTTTGAACTCGGTCTGGGAAATGGTCTGCACGTCAGTCGATCCGGGCGGGTTCGGTGCCGAGGGAGCCGTCGGCGCTCACGGTGATGCGGTCGATCTTGGCCTGCGCCTCGCGCAGCTTCATCTCGCAATGGCGCTTCAGCGCAGTGCCCCGCTCGTAGGAGGAGATGGCGTCGTCGAGCTTGCCGCGCCCTTCCTCGAGCTGGCGGACGATCCGCTCCAGTTCGGCGAGCGCATCCTCGAAGCTGAGGGCGGCGATGTCGGGCGGAATGGCGGCGCCGGAAACAGGGGGCGAAGACGTCGTGGAAGGGGGCATGTGGGGCAGAACCATCGATGGGACCTCAAGCCCGCGAAGGTATGCCCCGCCCACGTCCGGCGCAAGGCCCGAGGCACTCCGCTACCCCGGCCATTGCGGCCTATGTGCGGCCTATGCGTTCGGGCAGCCCCTCCCCCTTTCGGGAGAATGGGGTGCCCGCCCAATAGAAACGCCGCCGGTCAGCAGTACATCAGTTCGCGCACATGGGCGGCACTGGCGGAGGCAAGGGCGCGCAGGTTGTAGCCCCCTTCCAGCACCGAGACGATGCGCGCCCCGCAATGGGTGCGGGCCAGTTCGCCCAGCTTGCGGGTGGCCCAGACGAAATCGTCATCGATCAGGTGCAGGCCGGCCAGCGGGTCGCGGGAATGGGCATCGAATCCGGCGGAGATGATCAGCAGGTCCGGCTTGAAATGGTCGATGGCCGGGAGGATGACGTGGGTCATCGCGTGCCGGAACTCCGGCGATCCCGCCATGGCCGGCAGCGGCGCGTTGACGCAGTTGCCGTATTCGCCCTTTTCGCCCGCATCCCCCGTGCCGGGGTAGAGCGGCGACTGGTGGGTCGAGCAATAGAGCATGTCCGGGTCGTGCTGCAGGATGTCCTGCGTGCCGTTGCCGTGGTGGACGTCGAAATCCATCACCGCAACGCGCTGCAGCCCATGCGCGGCGCGGGCGTGATAGGCGCCGACCGCGGCGTTGTTGAACAGGCAGAAGCCCATCGCCTTGTCCCGCTCCGCATGGTGGCCGGGCGGGCGCACGGCGCAGAAGGCGTTGCGCGACTGGCCGGTCGCCACCGCGTCGACCGCGGCACAGACCGCGCCGGCCGCACGCAGGGCCGCCTCCCCCGACCCAGGCGAGACGACCGTGTCGGCATCGACGCCGGCGTGCTCCACCTCAGGGATCAGCGACAGCACGCGGTCGATGTGCGACTGCGGATGTGCGCGCAGGAGCTGTTCCACCGTGGCGCACGGCGCCTCCTGCCGTTCCAGCATATGGAACTCCTCCGTCTCCAGCGCGGCGAGGACGGCGCGCAGGCGGTCGGAGCATTCGGGATGACCGAGACCCGTGTCGTGCTCCAGGCACGCCGGGTGGGTGAACAGGGTGGTGAACATCGATTTTTCGGTCGTTATCGTTGGTTTTCGGGCGGCGTTCGCAGCGTTTCCGAAAACCATTCTTCCCGCATCGCTAATGAAAGTACAGGCTGAATCCAGGACGATTCGTCACAGCCCACTTTCGGGGGCCGGGGCAATCCGTGACACGATACGATGGTAACGGCAACGATGGGGTGACGGGAACGTGGGCAGGGACTGCGCCGTCCGTTGATCACGCTGTCCGTTCGATGACGAAGCGGAGAATGCCGTCCTCCTCCCCGACCGACAGCAGGCGGTTGCCGGTCGCCTCGCAGAAGGCGGGGAAGTCCTTGCGGGCGCCGGGATCGGTCGCCTCCACGGTCAGGGTGTCGCCAACGGCGATGGCCCTGATGGCCTTGCGGGCACGCAGGACGGGGAGCGGGCACTGCAAGCCCTTGGTATCCAACGGATGATCGGTCATGACCGAAATGCTATCCCACCTGCCGGCCGGTGTCATCGGCCGATGATCCATGGGAGGCGATGGACTTGACGACTGCAACCGCCGGGGGATCCATGCGTCCGGCTATTGTTCCGTCTTGCGAGAAAAAAGCGGCGTCCAGCGGTAATGGCAACGCCCAAGCCGGTGCGGCGGCAATCGGTGCCGGCGTCCGGATGACGGAATCCCACAGGTGGACAATTCCCGCACAGTGCGAATATACTAGGATACGAGCATTTTTCTTTGCCGGGCTGCGCAACGACAGCCCGGTTGTAAAACGAATCGGAACGGACAGGGCGACGGGAAAGCAATGAAGATCGAGGATTTGCAGGCAAACGCCCGCCGGGCGAGCGCTCTGCTGAAGGCGATGTGCAATGAGCGGCGCCTTCTTATCCTGTGCCACCTGAGCCAGGGCGAACGGTCGGTGGGCGAGTTGGAGGAACTGGTCGGCCTCAGCCAGTCGGCGCTGTCGCAGCACTTGGCCAGACTGCGCAACGACAATCTGGTCCGCACGCGCCGCAGCGCCCAGAACATCTACTACTCGCTGAACGGGCACGAGGCGCAGACGATCATGACGACGCTGCACGGCCTCTACTGCACCCCGGCGGAGGATGCGGAAGACGGGCGCGACGGCGCCTCCGCCAGCGATTCCGGCAACGACTGTTCCGGCCTGCAGGCCGCCGCCGGCTGAATTGCCGGACGACCCAGCCCTATGAGGGGCGCAAGCCTCAGTCGCGCGCCAGCAACGCCGCGACCGCCAGCGCCGCCCATCCCAGCATGAAGCTCCATCCACCGGCGGGCGCCGTCATCGGCACCGGCAACGGTCCGACCATGGCCAGCGCATAGAGCGTGCCGCAGAACAGCAGGATTCCGGCACAGAACAGCCACCCCGCGACCCGCAGAGCCAGCTTTCCACCCGCCCGCGCGCTCAGCCGGCTCCCCAGCGCCACCAGCAGCACCAGCGCCAGCGCATGCGCCATCTGATACATCCCGGCGGTGCGGAACCACTCCTGCGCCTGCGGCTGGCCCGCAAGTCCGTGGCTGGCATAGGCCCCGGCGGCGACCGCGACGGCGCCGTTCAGCGCGGCGAAGACGATCCAGATGCGGTCGATCACTCCCACGGGCTTTCTTCCCTTCCTTCCGATCACCACCGGCCCACGGGCGGTGCTATCCTGCCGCCTGTCTACACGCAGGGCGCCCGTACGGGCAAGAAACGACCATGACCACAATCCCCTCCCCGGCTACCCCGCTCGTCAGCATCATCACGCCAACTTGGCAGCGGGAGGATTTCCTGCCCCGCCTGCATGCCTGCATCGAGGCGCAGACCCATCCCGAGATCGAATGGCTCGTCTTCGACGACAGCCCGCGCCCGTCTGCCTATCTCAAGCCGCTGGCGAACCCGCGGCTGAAGTATTTCTACTCGCCCAGCCGCTATGCGATCGGTGAAAAGCGCAACATCCTTGCCGAACATGCCAAGGGCTCGGTGATCGTCCACATGGACGACGATGATTTCTACGCGCCCGCCTATGTGGAGCGGATGCTGGACCGGCTGGCGCAAGGCTACGACTTGGTGAAGCTGTCCGGCTGGTTCCTCTACAGCGCGCCGCATCGTCGGTTCGGCTATTGGGATACCGCGCAAGGCGGCTCGCACCACCGCTGGGGACGGCAGGGCTGCAGCTATATCGAGGCGCCGGACGCACTGCCCTCGCCTGAGAATCTGAACGGTTACGGCTTCTCCTACGCCTATCGCCGTGCGGTCTGGGAAGCGGAGCGCTTTCCTGCGGTGAATGCCTGCGAGGATGCGCCATTCGTGAAGGCCGCGCGCGAGCGCTTCCGCGTCGGCACATTCCCGGATGCGGAGGGACTGTGCCTGCACACGCTGCACGCCCGCAGCACCAGCCTGTGCCTGCCCCAGTACGAACTGCCGCCGGTCCTGTTGGAACGCCTTTTCGGGCCGGATGTGGCGGCCTACACCTGAACGTCGAGGAACATGCCGCGGCGGTAGTTGCGCGGCAGGGTCAGCACCCCATTGACCACCAATGCGGCCAGTTCGCGCAGGCTCGGGATGCGCTGCCGCCCCTGCGGGACGACCCCATCGGCCCGCGCACGCGCACCGGCCGCAGGAACCCGCCCGCCGCCGGGATCGGGGCGGATCAGCTCGTTCGAACGGTCACCAGTGCGTCGGGTCTCTACCATGCCGGCTCATTTACCATAAATGCGGCGGAAGGGGAATAGCGGGCGGCTGTGACGTTCGAGAGCCCCCTGCCCCGCAGCCGCTCAGGTGTTGGACCAGCCGCCGTCGATGGCGATTGCCTGCCCGGTCATGAAAGCGGACTCGTCAGAAGCAAGGTAGACGGCGAGTTTCGCCACTTCCTCCGCCGTGCCGAGCCGGCCCATCGGTTGCCGGGCGACGAAGGCGGCACGCGCGGTGTCGTAATCGCCCAGCGCCCGCATGCGGTCGTGCAGCGACGGGCTGTCCACCGTGCCGGGGCAGATGGCGTTCACGCGGACTCCGCGGGTGACGTAATCGGCGGCGACCGACTTGGTCAGGCCGATCACCGCCGCCTTGGTGGTGCCGTAGATAAAGCGGTTCGGCGCTCCGATTATGGAGGAGGCGACGGACGACATGTTGACGATGGATCCGCCGCCCGCCTCCAGCATTCCCGGAAGGAAGGCCCGGATCATCCGGTACATCGAGCGGACGTTCAGCGTGACGGAGAAGTCGAAGGCGTCCTCGTCACAGTCCAGCACGCTGCCGGCATGGACATAGCCGGCGCAGTTGAACAGCACCGACGGCGCCGGCACCTCCGCCGCGAAGTCCTGGATCGCCGCAGGATCGCAGACGTCGAGGCGGCGGGTGACGATGCCGGGGGTGCCGGCCAACTCCTCCAGCAGCCCGTCGTTGACGTCGGTCGCCAGGACGCTGGCGCCCTCCTCCGCGAAGGCAAGGGCGGCGGCGCGCCCCATACCCTGCGCGGCGGCGGTGACGATGGCGGTCTTGCCCTGCAGTCTTCCTGCCATGCCGGTCATCTCCTCAGCTTTCAAGCCAATGGTGGACGAAGCCCGCCTCCCGCTCCAACAGCCGTCCCAGGCGGATCAGGCGCCGCTCCTCGCCCGGCCGGGCGATCAGCTGGATGCCGAAGGGCAGCCCTTCCCCGCCGACAGGCAGGGTCAGCACAGGGAAGCCCACCAGCGTGATGATGGCGGTGACGCCGAGATAATCGAGGATGGTCTCCACCGGCCGGCCGTCGATCTCCGTCACCTCGCCCTCCGCGTTCGGCCAGGGCAGCACGCCGCAGGCCGGTGCGGCCAGCACGTCGATGTCCTCGAACAGCGCCACGAAGCGGCGGTAGAGAGCGGTGCGGGCGGCCTGCGCCTCCAGATAGGCATCGGCGGTGATACCGGCGCCGGCCTCGATGTTCCAGCGGATGGTGTCGGTCAGATCGTCGCCATGCTTCGCCAGCATCGGCCCGAAGGTGTGTCGGGTCTGCGCGGCGCGCAGCGTGCGGAAGGTGGCCATGGCGTCGCCGCAGTCGGGATGGCGGCGCGCCACCGGCCCGACGACGCGTTCCAACCGGTCCACCGCCGCGGCGAAGCGTTCCCGCACCGCCTGAGACACCGTGGCCGTGCCGAAATCGGTGGTGGCGCCCAGCCGCGACTTCGATCCGTCGTCGCGGTCGCCGAACAGGGAGGTCGGGTCGCGCAGGTCGCTGCCGGCCATCGCCGACAGCAGCAGCGCGCAGTCTTCGGTGTCGCGCGCCAGCACCCCGTGGGTCGCCAGCGTGTCCCAGCCCAGGGCGCGGCCCGGCGCCGGGATCAGCCCCGGTGTCGGCCGGATCGAGGCGACGCCGCAGAAGCTCGCCGGCACCCGCACCGATCCGCCGAAATCGGTGCCGTGCGCCAGCGGCGCCATGCCGACGGCCACAGCCACCGCCGATCCGCCACTCGACCCGCCGGAGGTCAGGACGGGATCGACGGGGTTGCAGGTCGGCCCGTACAGGCGGTTCCGGCAGACGGCGCCGAAGCCGAATTCCGGTGTGTTGGTCTTGCCGATGACGATACCGCCCGCCGCCTCGATCCGTGCGACGGCAATGTCGCTGGTGGACGGCACATGATCGGCATAGAGCGCCGAGCCGTAGGTGGTGCGGATGCCGGCGGTGTCGGTCAGGTCCTTCACCGCCACCGGCAGCCCATGCAGCGGCCCGACCGGTGCCGGGGCTGCGTCCAGCACCTCGGCACGGGCCAGGGCTTCGTCGGCGGCCACGGTGATGAAGGCGGACAGTGCCGGCTCTTTCGCCGCGATGCGCGCCAGATGCGCCTCCACCGCCTCCCGCGCCGACAGTTCCCGCCGCGCCAGCCTTGCCGCCAAGCCGGCAGCGCTCTCCCGCCACAAGGCGTTTCGTCCTTCGCTCACTGCATCCTCCCGGTTCAGGCCCGAACCGTACCGCGAAACCGGTGGCATGCGAAACAATGCAGAGTCTGTCAGCGCTGGCGGCCGACCAATGCGCGGCAGTCGGTCAGGATGTTGCCGACGGTCACCCGCTCCCGCTCGTCCATCGCCAGTCCCCAGCGAGCCTTCACCAGGATCCAGTCGGCGACATAGAGGCAGATGCCGTCGCGCTTCGGCGGCAGCCAGTCCTCCGGCCCCTTGGAGCCCTTGGCCCGGTTAGCCTCCCGGCCGGAGACCAGCAGGGTCCGCGGATCGCTGGTGTCGTTGGCGTAGGCGGCGCGGCGTTCCCGGCTCCAGTCGTAGCCGCCGCTGGCATAGGCCTCCTGCAGCGGCACCCGGTGGTCGATGTCGACCATCTGCGGATCGGTGAAGCGCTCCCCGGTATAGGGGTCGAGCCAGTCGCCGGACTTCACACTGCACCCCTTGGCATCGAGCGTCGCCGGGCGGCGCGAGTCGCGGATCAGCACCTTTTCGCGCGCGTTCAGGCAACCGCCCTCCAGCGCCAGCCAGTGCGGCCACTCCTCCCGCTGGTAGCCGCGGCCCCGTTCCGGCTCTACCCGGATGGCGTCGAGCTGGCGGGCGACCTCGGCATAATCGATCCGGTCGGATGCACGGGCGATGATCGGCGGCAGCGGTTCGGCGGTTTCCTGCTTGCGCGGCTGTCGGGGGCGCGGCGTCTCCTGGCCAAGCAGACCGTCGAGCGTGCCCGGCGGCAGGATATGCAGACGCTCCGCCAGTGCGACGGCGGCAAGCACGGCGAGGACGACGAACAGACCCCGCAGGGTCAGGGAGCGGCGGCGGGCCACGTCAGCGCACCCGGGACCGATCCCCTCTCCCCCCCGGGGAGAGGGTTAGGGTGAGG
>NZ_VTTO01000011.1:0-94094 GCF_008364825.1 Azospirillum sp. B21 | reverse complement strand
CGAACGCATGTCGCGGCGCATCCCCCTCACCCCGGCCCTCTCCCCGGGGGGGAGAGGGGGATTCCGTCGCCGCCCTCGTCATGCTCCGCTCACCTGATTCTTCTGCCCCCCTCATACTCCGGTAGCGGCCCCGACCTCAAGGCATGCGGCCGGTCAGGGTGGCGCTCAGCCCCTGGAGAAGGCCGACCTGACAGACGGTGTCGAAGGTGGAGCGCATCAGCGACGGGTCGCCGATCGACACGCGGATGTCGCCCGCCCGCGGTTCCGAGTGGCGGCGGCGAACCTGGCTGCCGCACAGCTCCTGCAGGACGTCCAGCAGCATCACCAGCGAGGTCGCGCGGCCGGTGCAGAGGTTGAACACCTGCGCGCCGGCGAAGCGCCGCTCCATCGCCAGCGCCAGGATGCGCACCACGTCACCGACGAAGACGAAGTCGCGGACCTGCTGGCCGTCACCGTGGATCTCCACATCCTCGCCGCGCGCCACCCGGCGGGCGAAGATGGAGATCACGCCGCTGTAGGGCGACATCGGGTCCTGCCGCGGCCCATAGACGTTGAAGAAGCGGAAGCCGACCGTCGGCACCCCCTGGATCGACCACGCGACGCGGGCATGCATCTCGCAGCCCAGCTTGTCGACCCCATAGGCGGACAGCGGACGCGGAAGCTCGTCCTCCTTCAGCGGCGTGTTGGTGTTGTCGCCATAGATGGCAGCGGACGAGGCGTAGACGACGGGAATCGGACCGCCGCGCTTGGCGTCGCGTGCCGCCTCGAAAACGGTGACGGTGCCCAGCAGGTTGGTGCGGTGGGTCTCCGCCCACAGCTCCCGCGATTTCTGCACGGATGCGACGGCGGCAAGGTGGAACACGCCGTCCACCCCCTCGCCATCGTCGCCGGCCATCGCCTCGCGCACCGCATCGGGATCGGCCACATCGCCCACCACCAGCTTCGCCGCCTCCGGCTTCTTGTCCAGCCGACCGCTCGACAGGTTGTCGAGGATCGTCACCCGATGCCCGTCGGCAAGCAGCCGGTCGGCCAGATGCGAGCCGATGAAACCGCAGCCGCCGGTGATGAGGTAGTGCGCCATGGTCCGTCCAAGCCCTTCCTTCGTTGTGACCGGTCCCGCCGCAGCGCAGCAGAGCCGCCGGAATTCCCACTCTAAGGGTCGGGACACAACCGCAGGATCGCCAGACCATCTTCGGGATAGGCCGGTGCCTCAACCGGAGAGCCGCGCCGCCCGTTCGGCGACCCGGCGGGCGAATCGGCCCGACTTCGGCCACCGCGGTTTCCGGATAGGCACGACCGATGGTTCAACAGGGTTATCCACCACCTTGTCCACGGTTCTGTGGATAACCATGGTCAAGCTTGCCAGCCCGAATCCCGCGTCGGACCGGACACACTGGTGCAGAAATGCTGCTGTGTACGTATGGTTCCTTGGCCGGATCCTTTGCTGCACAGCACAAAATCGATCAACGCAAAAGGCCCCGCTGTGGCATTCACGCCACGGCAGGGCCTTTCGATCGGATCGGACGGGCCTGTGGACTATGGCCCGGCTTGCGCTTTTGCCGGCGTCAGCCCTGCTTCGGGCCAAGCATCTCCGCCTTGACCGTGGCGAAGGCCCAGTCTAGCCAGGGCAGCACCGCCTCCATATCGTCGTTCTCCACCGTCGCCCCGCCCCACAGACGCAGGCCTGGAGGGGCGTCGCGGTAGGAACCGGCGTCGAAGGCGGCCTCCTCCTTCTCCAGAAGCGCAGTCAGCTTCTTGGCGAAAGTCGCCTGGGCTTCCTCCGGCAGAGCGGTCACCTCCGGATCGGTGAAGCGCAGGCAGATGGAGGTGCAGGAGCGGGTCGCCGGCTCCTTGGCGAGGAAGCCGGCCCAACTGCTGGCCTCCTCCCACTCCGCGACGATGCGCAGGTTTTGCTCCGACCGGCGGATCAACTGGGTCAGGCCGCCAACCGACAAGGCCCAGCGCAGGCTGTCGATGGCGTCCTCGACGCACAACATAGACGGGGTGTTGATGGTGTCGCCTTCGAAGATGCCTTCGATCAGCTTGCCGTTCTTGGTCAGGCGGAAGATCTTCGGCAGCGGCCGGTCGGGCTGGAAGCTCTCCAGGCGCTCCACCGCGCGCGGGCTCAGCACCAGCATGCCGTGCGCCGCCTCGCCGCCCAGAACCTTCTGCCAGGACCAGGTGGCGACGTCGATCTTGCTCCAGGGCATCGCCATGGCGAAGGCCGAGGATGTCGCGTCGCAGATGGTCAGCCCTTCGCGGTCGTCCGCGATCCAGTCGCCGTCGGGCACGCGGACGCCGGCGGTGGTGCCGTTCCAAGTGAAGACCACGTCGCGGCTGAAATCGACCGCCGACAGGTCCGGCAGTTCGCCGTAGGGGGCGATCAGGTTACGGACGTCCGGCAGCTTCAGCTGCTTGGCGACGTCCGTCACCCATTCCTTGCCGAAGCTCTCCCAAGCCAGCATGTCGACGCCGCGGGCGCCCAGCATCGACCACAGCGCCATCTCCACCGCGCCGGTGTCGGAGGCCGGGACGATGCCGATGCGGTAATCACCGGGGATGGCCAGAACCGCGCGGGTGAGGTCGATGACCTCCTTCAGCTTGGCCTTGCCCGGCTTGGAGCGGTGCGAGCGGCCGAGCAGCGCGCCGTCCAGCGCGTCGAGCGACCAGCCCGGTCGCTTCGCGCACGGACCCGAGGAGAAGAGCGGATTGTTGGGGCGGCGGCTTGGGCGGCTGATCGTCATGGCGGACTTCCTGTCCCGGAACGGGAATGTGCGGAGGTCCGGACCTTAAAAGCTGCGCCCCCGCCCGTCAATCGACGGGCAGCGACGCCCAGCCACACCGGATGCGCAGCCCTGCCAACGCCTCTGCCAGCCCCCCTGTCCGCCGACTACTTCGTGCGGCCGATCTTGCCGTTGCGGTAGGTCCAGGCGGCTTCGCCGCCGCCGGCCGGCTGCGGCATCGAAACGGTCAGCATGTCGTTGTCGATCGTGACCTGAGCGGCATCGCTGCACGAGCCGAAGGGATAGGAGACCACCGGCTGCGGCCCGCCGACCTCGAGGATGCGGAAGCGGGTCGGGCAATCCTTGGCGCCGGTGTCGGCCTGGAACAGGGCGATCCAGCGGTCTTTCAGGGAATAGGCGCCGACGAAGGACAGCATGTCGCTCTCCTTGTCCTCGAAGACCGGCTTGTCGTTGACCGAGACCTGCGTGTGCTTCGGCCCGATGTCGGTCATCGTCAGAATCGTGTTGCCGAGCGCCGCCATCAGGCGGGGCTCGGCCGCGCTGGCGGAGGTGGGGATCAGAAGGCTGCCCGCCACCGCGGCACACACACAAAGAACCCGCAAAGGCCGTCTCCCTGGCTGCTGCGCCCCGGCGGGGCGGCTGTCCGAACCGGGCGCACCATAATGCGGTAGGCGCCCGGCCGGAAGCCGTCCTTTTTCGCCAGTGGAGTACGGCAGCATGATCAGCGGATGTTGACGCTGAAACCGAATCCGGGAGCGACGGGGGCCGGCGCATAGATGACCGGCGGCGGCGGCGCATAGATCACCCGCGGCGGCGGGGGCGGGGCGTAGATGACCGGCGGCGGGGCGTAATAGACGTCACGCTCGCGCCAATGTCTGTGGTGATGCCGCGGACGATCCCAGCGGCGCCAATCGTGGCCGCCGCGGCCGGGACCATGCCATTCGCGGCCGTGATCGCCGCGCCCGCGCCAGCCGTCACCCGCCTCCGCCTGGCTGACGGTCACGCCCAGCATCGATCCGGCGACCAGAGCGCCCAGAACCACGGCTTTCAATCCAAACCCAAAACGGCCAGTCATTCCGGCGTCCTCCTGGTGTCGGGAAGCGGTTGTTCCCCTTTGATCGGATGAACGCGAAGGCCCCCGCTTTCATTCCACTCCTTCGTAAAAGATTTCGTCCTACGACCTTGGTCGAAGCGGTCAGACCTGGCCGTCGGCGAAGCCAGGGCGCTGGCGCGGCGGAGTGAACAGGCCGGGTGCCTGATACACGGGCTGGTCGGCGGGCCTGCCGAAATGATAGCCCTGGGCCAGTTCGAAGCCCCAGGCGTTGAGCTGCGCCGCCTGATCGGGAGTTTCCACCATCTCGGCGATCACCTGCACGCGGACCTCCCGGCACAGCCCCACCATGGCGCGCAGGATGGCGTCGTCGCGCGGGCTGCCGCCCAGCCGCTTCACATAGCTGCCGTCGATCTTCACGAAATCGACCGGCAGCGCCTGGATATAGGGGAAGGAGGCGGCCCCCGCGCCGAAATCGTCCAGGCAGATGCGGTGCCCGGCGCGGCGCAGATCCTCCAGGATGCGGGCGGCGCGCGGCAGGTCGGTGAGGCCGGTCGACTCGGTCACCTCCACGAGCAGGCGGGACCGCAGCGCCGGATTGCGGGCGACCAGCTGCTGGAAGGCGACGACGAAGATGTCGCTGCCCAGTGACGCCGCCGACATGTTGACGGCGATCTGCAGACCGGCATCGGCGGCCAGAACCTCCAGCGCCTTCTCGCAGACCAGCAGGTCGACGTCATGGACCATGCCCACCTGTTCGGCGAAGGCGATGGTCGGGCCGGGGGCTCCGTTGGGGAAGCGGGCCAGTGCCTCGTAATGGTGCAGCCCGCGGGTGGCGAGCGAGACGATGGGCTGGAACTGCAGTTTCAGCCGGTCGTCGGTCAGCGTGGAGCGCAGGCTGGTCACCCGCGTCACCGTCTGGTCGACCAGCAGCTTCACCGCGTCATGCATGGTGGCGATGTCGAAGCCGGTGCCGTCCTCGGCGAAGCTCTTTACCGTGAACATCAGCACGCGGCCGGCATCCTCCCGGCTGAGGCCGGGCGCCGCCATGTCGAGCGTCAGGTTCTCCGAAGCCAGAGGCAGGCCGTTGGGCGACAGGCCGGCGCCGGTGACCGCGATCTCGCTGGCCAGCGCGTCGGCCGACACGTCGCTGCCATGGACGAGGCCGAAGCGGTCCTCCCCCAGCCGGGTCGCCAGAGTGTCGTCGGCAGCGTGGACGCGCAGCAGCGCCCCCACCTCCCCCAGCAGGCGCAGGGTCAATTCGGCACCCAGCCGCGACTTCACCTCGCCGAAATCGGCGATCTTGATCAGCGTCAGCTTGGGCGGTGCGTTGCCGACATGGACACCGAACCGCTCGCCCAATTGCGACTGGAAGGCATCGGGGTCGAGAAGTCCGGTCTCCGCATCGCGGGCCGGCTGCGCCGTGCTGCCGGCGCCGCTCTCCAGCCGCGTCAGCGTGAGCTGCACATTGGGAGAACGGCCGAGCCGGTAGCCGGACAGGTTGGCCTTCACGCCGCCGGCAAGCTCGACGGCACGCGGTTGCAGCCGGTGATTGGACCCGGCGGTGCGCAGCAGGCGCCGCACCAGCCCGCGGTCGCCGGCAGCCACCACCCGGTCGATGGGCTGGCCGATCAGGTCGCTGTCCGTGATGCCCAGGAGATTCTGCAAGGCCCCGGCCGCAAATCCGATGGTCCCGCGCGCATCCACCTCGATCAGCACATCCGCGTTGGCGAACGCGAAGCCGAGGAAGCGTGCGACGTCCGATGTCATGTAGCCTCGACAGGAATCGCTGTGGGACAGGCGGTTTCCGACGCATCATATCGCCAGGAGCGAAATAATATGTCTACTTAAGGTTCGCACCCTAAACGTAAAGGAAACCCTACCACTATCGAAATTTCGTCGACCTACCTATTGGGCACAGGAACGGAGTCCGGGGGGCAGAGCAAACCGAACAGCGTCTCAGGCCGGAACCACGCTCTTGCCGAGAAACGCTTCGAACTGGTCCACCGGCAGCGGCCGGCTGATCAGGAAGCCTTGGATGCGGGTGCAGCGCTGCTGGCGCAGCATGTCGGCCTGCTCCTGCGTCTCCACCCCCTCGGCGATGGTGTCGAAGCCCAGGCTTTCGGCGAGGTTCACGATGGTGCCGACGATGGCCGGATCGGTGGTGGACTTGACGATGTCGCGGACGAAGCTGCGGTCGATCTTCAGCGTGTCGATGGGGAAGCGCTTCAGATAGGCCAGCGAGGAATAACCGGTGCCGAAATCGTCGATGGACAGGCGAACGCCGATGTCCTTCAGCCCGTTCAGAATGGTCACCGCCTTTTCGATGTCGCCGATCATGGCGCCCTCGGTCAGCTCCAGTTCCAGCCGGCCGGGAGGAATGCCGGCGGACTCCACCACGCTGCGGACGAAGCCGACGAGGCGGGCGTCCTGGAACTGGCGCGGCGACAGGTTGACCGAAACGGACGGGATCGGCAGGTCGCGCCTTATCCAATCAGCCAGCCGGCGGCAGGATTCGATCAGCGTCCAGGCGCCGATTTCCCAGATCAGGCCGGTCTCCTCGGCCAGCGGGATGAACTCCGCCGGGCTGACCATGCCGCGGATCGGGTGGCGCCAGCGGATCAGCGCCTCCGCCCCGATGGTGCGGTTGCCGGCAAGGTCGATCTTCGGCTGGAAATGCAGTTCGAATTCGCCACCGCCGCTGGCGCGGCGCAGATCGCTTTCCAGCCCCAGCGTGAAGCCCGAGCGCTCGCGCATCCCGCCGTCGTAGAAGACGTATTTGTGCTCCGGGTTGCGCTTGGCGTGGTACATGGCGAGATCGGCGTTGCGCAGAAGCTGGTCCGCCGTCTCGCCGTCGTCAGGATAGAAGGCGATGCCGATGGACGCACCGCAGAATAGCTCCTGATTATGGACGGCGAAGGGCTCGTCCATCGAATAGAGCACCTTCTCCACCAGCCGGGCGCCGGCGGAGCGGTCGGCGGCGTCGGGTGCAACGATCAGGAACTCGTCCCCGCCCAGCCGGCCGACGGTGTCGGTCATGCGGGTGCAGTTGCGCAGGCGCCGCGCCACCAGCTTCAGCAACTCGTCGCCGGCATGGTGGCCCAGCGTGTCGTTGACCTGCTTGAAACGGTTGAGGTCGAGGAAGGCGACGGCGACCTTGCTCTTGCTGCGCTGGGCGCGGACGATCGCCTCCTCCAGCCTTTCGCAGACCAGCCAGCGGTTTGGCAGGTCGGTCAGCCGGTCGAAGCTGGCCTGATAGCGGATCTGGTGTTCCTGTGACTTGCGTTGGCTGATGTCGGCAATGGTGAGGACATAATGCTCCAGCACGCCGTTGGGCGCGCGCACCGACGTCACCGACAAAGCGGCGGCAAAGGCATCCCCGGAATGGCGGAAGCTGGTGACCTCTCCCTGCCAGCGGCCGGACTGGCGGGCGGTGGTCCAGATGGCGTCGATGAAGTCGCGCTCGTGCGAGCCGGGGGCGAAGAGGACCAGTGGCCGGCGCAGCAGCTCTTCCCGCTGGAAGCCGGTCATGATCTCGTAGGCCGGGTTGATCGCCTGGACGGTCAGTTCCGGATCGACGATCAGGATGCCGTCGGCGACGCTGTCGAACACGGTGGCGAGCAGCCGGATCTTCTCCTCGTGCTGCTTGCGTTCGGTGATGTCCTGAACGGTGCCTTCGTAATAGCGGATGCGGCCGTCGTTATCGCGCACGCAGCGCGCACTCTCCGAAATCCAGATGATGGAGCCGTCACGGCGGAAGACGCGCGCCTCGAAACTGTGGACGCGGTCCTGGCGGGCCATCAGGTCGGCGAAGGCCTCGCGCTTGCCGGGATCGACGTAAAGCTGGCAGGCGATATCGGTGAGGTTGGCGATCAGGTCTTCCGGCGACGCATACCCATAGATGTCGGCAAGCGCCGGATTGACCCGAAGGTACCGCCCGTCGACGGTGGTCTGATAAATGCCTTCGACGGCATTTTCGAAGATGCTGCGGTACTGCTCTTCAGTCTCGTGACTCATTGCCCGCGCCTCATCCGACGCCAATCCCGAACCGCCTGGAAACAACATAAGCGTACAACTCAAACAACGATTGTGGAATCTCCACCTTTCCGCAATGCGGCAAAGTAGACGTCGGTCCGACAACGCCCGTCAAGCGCCATCGGTGATACTGTGGCATAGTACGAAGGGAAAATATAACAAAAAGGTAACCCATCCTGTCCAATGAGCAGGGGTCTTGCCGGTACAGTGAGGCAAGCCATTGATCGGAAAAGCTCATTTGTGCGCACTATATTGAAAGTCTGAAAGACTTCGCCCCGAGCAGGCGATGGCGCCCCCTGCCATACGATCACAGTCATTCCTATGCGAATGGCTGATTTTTACTCACAACCGCACAATGTGTGAGCAATCGCAAAAGCGAGCGTCGGCATCGACAAGCCCCCCGGCTGAGGAAATCGGCCCGTTTCCGCGCATCCGGCGGACTGGCACGCGCCGTGCAAAGTTGTCGGCGGCAAGCCAACGGCGGCTTGACCAGCGCGAGGCCAAAGGCTCGGCCCGCACCCAAATCACATGCAACGCGTCCTTCTTTTCCTGCCCCCGCACCGGACCGGTGCCGCGCGGGCCGGACCCGACGCTGCTTGCCGTTCTTTCAGCACATGTTCCAAGGGGACTTGTCATGTCGTATTTGGTGCCCTCCGAGTTCGTCACCAAAATGGTGGATGCCGGCGAATCCAAGATTTTCATGTCCACCCGCGACACCGTCATCCGGGCATTCATGGCGGGTGCGATCCTGGCGCTCGCAGCGGTCTTCGCCGTCACGGTCACGGTCCAGACGGGGTTCCCGATCATCGGCGCCATCCTGTTCCCGGTCGGCTTCTGCATGCTGTATCTGCTGGGCTTCGACCTGCTGACGGGCGTGTTCGTGCTGACGCCGCTGGCGCTGATCGACAAGCGGCCCGGCGTGACCGTCGGCGGCATCCTGCGCAACTGGGGGCTGGTCTTCCTCGGCAACTTCCTGGGCGCGCTGACGGTGGCCGTGATGATGTCGATCGTCTTCACCTACGGCTTTTCCACCCCGCCGGACAAGGTCGGCTCCGTCATCTCGCATATCGGCGAGAACCGGACGCTGGGCTACGCGCAGTATGGTGCCGCAGGCATGCTGACCATCTTCCTGCGCGGCGTGCTGTGCAACTGGATGGTCTCCACCGGCGTGGTGGGGGCGATGATCTCCACCTCCGTCAGCGGCAAGGTGATCGCCATGTGGATGCCGATCATGCTGTTCTTCGGCATGACCTTCGAGCATTCGGTGGTGAACATGTTCCTGTTCCCGTCGGCGATGCTGATGGGCGGCAACTTCTCGGTCATGGACTACATGATCTGGAACGAACTGCCGACGGTGCTCGGCAATCTGGTCGGCGGGCTGGCCTTCACCGGCCTGACGCTCTACGCCACCCATGTCCGCACCGCGCCGAAGCGCCGCCTGCAGCAGACCGGTTTGCAGCCGGCCGAGTGACGCGCCCTCCTCCAGCTTTTGAAACGACCCCGGTCCGGTTCGGGCCGGGGTTTTTCGTGACGGGACCGGCATCGTGAAAGAGTTGCGAATCTCCATCGGCCAATGGTCCGACAAGGGGCGGAAGGACGCCAACCAGGACTTTCACGGCGCCCTGATCCCGGTGGCGCCGCTGTTGGGAATGAAGGGCATCGCCGTGGCGCTGGCCGACGGCATCAGCAGCAGCCCGGTCAGCCACATCGCCAGCGAATCCGCGGTGAAGAGTTTCCTGACCGACTATTACTGCACGCCGGAAAGCTGGTCGGTGAAGACGGCGGGGCAGCGCGTGCTGACCGCGACCAACTCCTGGCTTCACGCCCAGAACCGGCGCAGCGAATACCGCTACGATCAGGACCGCGGCTATGCCTGCACGCTGAGCGCGCTCGTGCTGAAATCGGCCACGGCGCACCTGTTCCATGTCGGCGATTCCCGCATCTACCGCATCGTCGGCCGGTCGCTGGAACAGTTGACCACCGATCACCGGGTGGTCGTCTCGTCGGAGGTCAGCTATCTCGGCCGGGCGATGGGCGTGGCGCCACATCTGGAGATCGACTACCGCGAGGTGGCGGTGGAGCCGGGCGATGTCTTCCTGCTGGCGACCGACGGCGTCTACGAGCATATCGATGCCGATTTTTTAGTCAGCACGATTTCCGAACACCCGGAGGATCTCGACCAGGCGGCGCGACTCGCGGTCGAGGAGGCGCTTCGCCGCGGCAGCGCGGACAACCTGACGATCCAGATCCTGCGCGTCGACGCCGTACCCGCTCCCGATGCCGGCGACCTGTTCCACCGCCTCTCCGACCTTCCCCTGCCGCCGCTGCTGGAACCACGGACAGAGTTCGAAGGGTACCGAATCCTGCGGGAACTGCACGCCAGCAGCCGCAGCCACGTCTATCTCGCCCAGGATGGCGATGGCGGACCGGCGGTGGTGCTGAAGATTCCGGCCATCGACCGGCGCGACGACCGCGCCCATCTGCGCCGCTTCCTGATGGAGGAATGGATCGCCCGGCGGGTGAACAGCCCCCATGTGTTGAAGCCGCCGCCGCAAAGCCGTCCGCGCCGCCACCTTTATGTCGCCACAGAGTACATCGAGGGGCAGACGCTGACCCAGTGGATGCGCGACCACCCCAGCCCCGACCTGCCCACGGTGCGCGCCATCGTCGAGCAGATCGGCAAGGGGCTGCAGGCCTTCCATCGGCTGGAGATGCTGCACCAGGACCTGCGGCCCGACAACGTGATGATCGACCGCACCGGCACCGTGAAGATCGTCGATTTCGGTTCGGTTCTGGTGCCCGGCATCCTGGAGACGATGCCCGACGCCGACCGCAGCGAAATCCTGGGGACCGTGCAGTACACGGCGCCGGAATATTTCCTGGGCGAAGGCGGAACGCCGGCGTCGGATCTCTATGCGCTGGGAGTCATCGCCTACCAGATGCTGACCGGCCGGCTGCCCTATGGCGGCGATGCGGCGACGGCCACCACGCGGGTGCGCCAGCGCAAACTTGTCTACCGCACCGCCTTGCACGACGAGCGGGACATTCCCGTCTGGCTGGACGGGGTGCTGCGCAAGGCTGTCCATCCGGACCCGGCCAAGCGCTATCAGGAATTGTCGGAGTACCTGTACGACCTGCGCCACCCGCGCAGGCATGGCCCGGGCGCGCGGCGCCGGCCGCTGATCGACCGCAACCCGCTGGCCTTCTGGCAGGGGCTGTCGGCGCTACTGGCGCTTGCGGTGCTGGTCCTGCTGGCCGGCCGCCCGTAAGCGGGGCGGCCCGGCCGAAGGTCAGTCAGTGCCCTTGGATCAATGACCGTGGGCGACCTTGGCGCCTTCCTTCAGCTTGTAGATGCGCGAGCAGTAGGGGCATTCCACCTGCCCTTCGCGATCCAGCGTCAGATAGACCAGCGGATGGCCCAGCGCGCCGCCGCCGCCGTCGCACCCGACGGTCGAGGTTTCAACAAGGATCGTCTCGGTCGGCTGCATGGCAGTCATCCTCTGTTTTGACAGGCGCGCCGGTTCACGCCATCGTGGACGCGCCCGCTGTCCGGGCCCCCGTTGAGAGGTTCCGCGCGCGCGGGCCGGATGATACCCATCGCGCGCCGCGGATCAACGGGGGAAACCACCGGATCGCCGGGCTTTTTCGCCAACCGCAAACATCATGGTTCAGGATCAATGGCCGCGCCCACCGATACCCCCACGCCCGTCTCGCTCCCGGCCAACGCGGTGGAGCTGCGCGGCCTGACCAAGATCTACCAGCCGACCGGCAAGGCCGGGCCGAAGCATGCGCTGAAGGGAATCGACCTCGCCATTCCGCGCGGGTCTCTGTTCGGGCTTCTCGGCCCCAACGGCGCCGGCAAGTCGACGATGATCAATATCCTTGCCGGGCTCGTGAACAAGACCGGCGGCACCGCCAGCATCTGGGGCCACGAGGTGTCGGAGCAGCCGCGACGCGCCCGCGCCTCCATCGGCGTGGTGCCGCAGGAACTGAACATGGACCCCTTCTTCACCCCGCGCGAGATGCTGGAGCTTCAGGCCGGCCTCTACGGCGTGCCGAAGAAAGAGCGCCGGACGGAGGAGTTGCTGGACGCCGTCGGGCTGGCCGACAAGGCTGACGCCCATGCCCGCTCGCTGTCGGGCGGCATGAAGCGCCGGCTGATGGTGGCGAAGGCGATGGTGCACACCCCGCCGGTGCTGATCCTGGACGAGCCGACCGCCGGCGTCGACGTGGAGCTGCGCCGCCAACTCTGGGACTATGTGCGCACGCTCAACAAGTCCGGCACCACCGTGCTGCTGACCACCCACTACCTTCAGGAGGCGGAGGAGCTGTGCGACACCATCGCCATCATCAACCATGGGCAGGTGGTGGCCTGCGAACCGACGCGGACCCTGCTGCGCCGGGTGGACAACAAGGCGCTGTGCCTGACGCTGGACCGTGACCTGTCGGCCGCGCCGCCTTCGCTGGAAGGCTACACGGTGGAGTTGCCGGAGCCGCGGCGCATGGTTGTCCGCTACCAGCCCAGCCGGCAGCGCGCGGGCGCCATCCTGTCGGCTCTTGCCGCATCGGGCATCGGGATCATCGATGTCACGACCGAGGAATCGGATCTGGAGGATATATTCCTCCAACTGACGGGTGGTGCGCACGGCAACACAGGGGTAGTCCATGCGGCGTAGCGGATTGGCGGCTGTTCTCGGGCTGGGACTTCTGCTTGGCGGCTGTGCCGCGAATTTCCAGCCGATGGGAACGGCCGTCGTCCAGCCGCAGCTGAACGACAAGGTTCTGATCGCCGCCGACGGCTTCGAGCTGCCGATGCGCTCCTGGCTTCCGGCCCACGGCCATGTGCGAGCCGCCGTGGTGGCCCTGCACGGCTACAACGACTATTCCAACGCCTTCGACGGCGCCGGCCGCGAGTTCGCCGCGGCCGGCATCGCCACCTACGCCTACGACCAGCGCGGTTTCGGCGCCACCCGCGACCGCGGCGTCTGGGCCGGCACGCCGACCCTGGTCAGTGACGCCGCCACCGCGGTGGAGATGGTGCGCAAGCGTCATCCCGGCGTGCCGGTCTATCTGATGGGCGAAAGCATGGGCGGTGCGGTGGTGCTCACATCCATGACCGGCCCCAACCCGCCCAAGGTCGACGGCACAATCCTTGTAGCCCCCGCGGTCTGGGGCCGGCAGGCGATGGGCTTCTTCCCGCGCGCCGCCCTGTGGGTCACCTACAATCTGGTGCCCGGCATGGTGGTGCACCCGCCGCGCGACATGAACATCAAGCCGTCCGACAACATCGAGATGCTGCGGGCGCTGGGCCGCGATCCGCTGGTCATCAAGGGTTCGCGTGTCGATGCGCTGGAGGGGCTGACCGACCTGATGGGTGCGGCGCTCGACGCTTGCCAGCAGTTGCAGACACCATCGCTGGTGCTCTACGGCGCGCATGAGGAGGTGCTGCCGCCGCGGCCGGTGGAGCGTGCGCTGAAGGACTTCGAGGCCGGCGGACGGCACGTCGTCGCGGTGTATCCCGACGGCTATCATATGCTGCTGCGCGACCTGAAGGGCGGGCTGGTGGTGAACGACATCGTCGCCTGGATCGGGAACCCGAAGATGCCGCTGGCGAGCGGCGCCGACCGCGCCCCGCGGGCTCTGCTCGCCGCCAAGTGAGGGGACGGGGACAAGAGTGCGACATGGTGACATGCTTGGATGGAACGGTCGGGCAATCATTTGCCGCCGTCATGCCCGAGTACCCCGCTCAGCGCATTGGAAACGCTAATATTATCTGATCCGCCTATCCCAAGGATGCCCCGGCGCCATCCGGCTTTGCAGCCAAAGGTATAGTACCCGTTAGCACCAAAGCCTCTCTGCCCCTTCCGGTGGTTGAAGGATAAGGTACCGCGCAGGCGGACACCGAATGTCCCCGTTGGGAGGAACCATGCACAGCGTCGAATCCCAGGTTACCCCGTCCGGTGCGGCCCGCGCGGCCGGCGCCAAGACGACTGCCCAGACGACCATGACCTCTACCCTGGATGTTCAGGACATCGCCGACCGTTATGGTTGGACAACCCCGATGGCGCGCTGGTGGATGGCCTTCGCCGCCTCTTCCGTGGGCCACAAGCCGGACACTATGATCGCCTTTCTCGACAAAACCGTCGGCGGCGTGACGATGATCCGCCGCCGCTGACCGGCGGGTGGACTGAATTGAAAAGCGGCCCTTCGGGGCCGTTTTTTTGTTGTGAAGTGGCGGGATCGGTTGCCCCCTCCCTAACCCTCCCCCGCTTACGCGGGAGAGGGGACTGCCGTTGTCTTCCACATCACTTCTGCAAGCGTCCTACCCCCTCTCCCGCAAAGCGGGGAGGGATGGGGAGGGGGCCTCCGTCGCCAGAGCTTTCACACCCCCGGCGGCACGATACGCCAGATTGCCGCGGGGTTGCGGTGGGGATCGAGCCACACATGCTGGAACTTGCCGATCCAGGTGAAGCGGTGGCCGCTGAACAGATCCTCCACCTGGACATGGGCACCGTCGGGCAGGCCGAGTTCCCACAGCGGCACTTCGATGGTACCGCCATGGCCGTTGTGAGGGTCGAGGTTCACTGCGATCAGGATCACATTGTCCTTGGCCGCCGTCATCTTGCCGTAGAGCAGGATGTTGTCGTCGAAGGCGTTGTAGAAGCGCAGGTTGGTGAACTGCTGCAGCGCCGGGTTCTCGCGGCGGATGCGGTTGATGGCGGTGACGTAGTCGCGGATGTTGCCGGGCTGGTTCCAATCCCAGTGCCGGACCTCGTACTTCTCAGAATGATTGTACTCCTCCTTGCCGGGATAGGCTTCCGCCTCGCACAGCAGGTAGGGACCGTACAGGCCGTAGACGCCGGCCAGCGTCGCCGCCAGCACCGCCCGCATCATGTGCGCCGGCCTCCCGCCCTGGGTCAGGATCTTGGGCAGGATGTCGGGGGTGTTGGCGAAGAAGTTGGGACGCATGTACTCCCTGGATTCACCCTGCGTCAGCTCCGTCAGATACTCGGTCAACTCGGGCTTGGTGTTGCGCCAGGTGAAGTAGCTGTAGGACTGGGTGAAGCCGACCTTGGCCAGACGCTTCATCAGCTTCGGACGGGTGAAGGCCTCGGCCAGGAACAAGGCGTCGGGGTAGCGGTCCTGCACCTCGCGGATCATCCATTCCCAGAAGGGGAAGGGCTTGGTGTGCGGATTGTCGACGCGGAAGATGCGCACGCCCTCCTTGCACCACATCAGCACCACGTCACGCAGCGCGTACCACAGGTCCGGGTAGGACTGGCGGTAGAAGCTGACGTTGACGATGTCCTGGTACTTCTTCGGCGGATTCTCGGCGTAGCGGATGGTGCCGTCGGGCCGCCAATAGAACCAGTGCGGATGTTCCTTCACCCAGGGATGGTCGGGGGAGCACTGGACGGCGAAATCCAGCGCGATCTCGATGCCGTGGCGCTTGGCTTCGCGCACCAGCCGCCGGAAGCCGTCGAAATCGCCGATCATCGGGTCGATAGCGTCGTGTCCGCCCTCCTCGGCGCCGATGGCATAGGGCACGCCGGGATCGTCCGGACCGGGGTTCAGCGTGTTGTTCTTGCCCTTGCGGAAGGCGCGGCCGATGGGGTGGATCGGTGGGAAATACAGCACGTCGAAGCCCATGTCTCGCACCATGGGCAGCAGGTTCACCACGTCGTCGAACGTACCGGGACGCGACGGATCCGGCGAGGCGGAACGCGGGAAGATCTCGAACCATGCCGAATAGGCGCCGGCGGTGCGGTCGACATAGACCTCCAGTTCGCGGACATAGCGCGACTTGTATTGCCGCTCGCCATACAGGGCCATGACACGGCGCGGCTCGTCCGACAGGGCGTAGTCGATGGCCTCGCGGCCGGCGAGCGACTGCATCCGCTCGATCACCGCCTCCAGCGCGGCGCGGCCGTCACCATGGTTCAGGTCCAGCGCCTGCTCGACGAAGCGGCGGCCCTCCACCAGCTCCAGGTCGACGACCATGCCGGCGTCGACCTTCTTCTTGAAGTCGGCGCGCCAGCTTTCCCAGACGTCGCGCCACGCCTCGATGCTGTAGGTGTAGCGGGCGTTGCGGGTCAGCGGCACGCGGCCGACCCAGCGGTCGTTCTCGTGGAAGCGCATCGGCGCCTCGCTCCACTCGTCGTCGCCGTCCGCCTTGTACATGACGGAAGCGGCGAGCACGAAGGTGCCGTCGGTGTAGATGTCGGCCCACACCTCCATCACGTCGCCGACCGCCCGCTTGATGGCGAAGCGGCCGCCGTCGAGTTCCGGATAGACGTTCTCGATGGTCATGCGGCCGGCGGCGATGGAATCCATCCACTCCCGTTCTTCCACGTCGTGGAGTTCGACCGGATGGCTTCGGGCGGCGCGGGCGCGGAAGACGCGCAGTTCCATCGGGCGCAGCATCATCGGCGCGCCGGGTTCCATCGGCAGCGGATCGGCCTCCGGGGTCACATCCTCGAACGCCTCGTAGGTGCCGCCGGTGGCGGCCAGGATCGGGCCGACGTCCAGCGTGTGCGGCCGGTTCTCGTCCGGGTTCAGCACCAGGATGGCGCAGCCGTCGGGCTGGTCGAGGGCGGCGCCGTCCACCTGCCGGATCAGGCCCAGAACCGGGCTATGGGGGGAGGTCACGCGACGCTGCGGTCCCTCGACGTTCAGGGCCGGGGTGGCGGCCTTCATGGCGTTGACCGCGCCGATGAAACCGGTCAGGTCCAGCTTCGGCTGTTCCCAGTCGGCGGGGCTGCTGCGCACCACGTCCAGCTTGCGGGTGAAGCCGTATTCATAGCCGACCGGCATCAACACGCCGGTGGAGAAGCTAGCCGCGAACAGGTAATGCATCTTCAGTTGCGCGGCGAGCCTTACCGCGTCCTGGCTGCCGACCTCCGCCGCGAGACGGTCGGTGTCGTGGCTTTCCGGAAAGGCGATGGACGGCGCGATCCAGCGGAACTCCTCATATTGGTCCAGTAGCCAATCGGCCTTGAAATCCCACCATTTTGCGCTGTTGAACAGAAAGTCGAAGCCGGCGCCGCACAGTTCGCGCACCTGCTCCACCGTGCAGCCCAGCGTTTCGGCGAAGAACTTCACCTCCGGGTTCACGGCGTGGGCGGCGTCGATCAGGCTCTTCCACACCTCGGCCGGGACCTGATAGGCGGCGTCGCAGCGGAAACCCTTCACGCCCAGCCCGATGTAATGGCGCAGATAGTCCGACCAGTAGCCGATCAGCCCAGCCCGGGACTCCGCCCGGTCGTAGTCCAGCGAGGCGAGGTCGCCCCAGACCGTGACATGGGCGGTGTTGTTGGGATCGACCGCGCCCGGACGGTGCAGGTCGCCATCCGCGTCGCGCTTGTACCAGTCGGGATGGCGGTCGACCAGCAGCGCATCGCGCGAGGTGTGGTTGATGACGAAATCCATCATCACCGACTGGCCGTGCGCCCCGGCCTCCGCCGTGAAGCGGCGCAGCAGCTCGTCGTCGCTTTCATGCGATCCGCCGCGCAGCGCATCGTGCAGCCGGTAGGGGTCCTTGACGGCATAGAGGCTGCCGGAGAATCCCGGCTGGTGGATCGGGTTCAGGAAGATCCAGTCGAATCCCATCCCCTGGATCCGCGGCAAGTGCCCGGCCCAATCGCGCACGGGACCAGCCAGGGTCGGAAACAGGTTGTAGATGCGCGGTCCGGCGATGCTCATGGAACCCCCTTGCTTGGCCTGCTTCTCCGTTGACAGCCCGCCGGTCCCGTTGTGGGATCAACCGTACGGGTTGTACTCCTCTCCCCAGCGGAGGCACCCGGACCGGCGCCACGGCCGGCACCTGCCCCCGCCGGTCAACCCGGCGGGGCGGTGAAGGTTCCGCCCGCCGCGCGCGACACTCCAACCGAACCTACCAGAACAGGATGCCCCGCATGGCCGAGAAGCCCGGCAAGGTCGCGAAGATCCGCCTTGGTAAACTGGACCAGAACACGACGCGGTACGACAGCGCGGAGGAATACGACCGCCGACTCGGCAAGCTGCAGAAGGAGCTGCTGCGCATCCAGCAGACCTACTGGCATGAAAAGCGCCGGGCCATCGTGGTGTTCGAAGGCTGGGATGCCGCCGGCAAGGGCGGGGCAATTCGCCGCATGACCGAGCCGCTCGACCCCCGCGGCTTCCATGTCTGGCCGATCTCCGCCCCCACGGCGGAGGAGCAGAGCAAGCATTACCTCTACCGCTTCTGGACCAAGCTGCCGGGTGCCGGCACCTTCGCCATCTTCGACCGTTCCTGGTACGGCCGCGTCCTGGTGGAGCGGGTGGAGAAATTCGCGACCAAGGACCAGTGGAAGCGCGCCTATGACGAGATCAACGAGTTCGAACGGCTGCTGACCGACGACGGCGTGCGCATCGTCAAGCTGTTCCTGCACATCACCCCGGAAGAACAGCTGGAGCGCTTCCGCGAGCGCATGAAGAACCCCTACAAGCGCTGGAAGCTGACGGAGGAGGACCTGCGCAACCGCGCCAAATGGGACGACTACGTCAAGGCAACGGAGGCGATGTTCGACCGAACCTCCACCCCCCACGCGCCCTGGCATGCGGTGGAGGCGAACTCCAAATGGTACGCCCGCATCAAGGTTCTCGAAACGGTCACCGCCGCCCTGAGGGAGGGAGTCAACATCGCCCCGCCCCCCGTCGACGGCAATGTCGCCAGGATGGCGGCGGAGATCCTGGGCATCCATCCCGACCTTGCGGGCGTGGGCGGACAGAACGGGTAACGGTCCGGGCGGCGGAGGACGCTGGCCTCAGATGTTGGAAAGAGCCAGCTCCACCGCGGCCTCAGCGTGGATGGCCGTGGTGTCGTAGAGCGGCACCGGGCTGTCTTCCGAACGGACCAGCAGCATGATCTCCGTGCAGCCGAGGATCACCGCCTCCGCCCCCCGCTCGACGAGCCGTGCGATCACGCCGCGGTAAGCCTCCCGCGATGCCTCATCGATACGGCCCTGGACCAGTTCGTCGTAGATCACCCGGTGCACGGTGGCGCGGTCCGCATCGCCGGGAACCAGAACCTCCAGCCCATGCTTCTGCACGAGGCGGCCCTTGTAGAAGTCCTGTTCCATGGTGAAGGCGGTGCCCAGCAGCCCGACGCGCCGCAGGCCGGCGGCGCGGATGCGCTCCGCGGTGGGGTCCGCGATGTGCAGCAACGGCAGGCCGATGGCCGCCTGCACCTGATCGGCCATGCGGTGCATGGTGTTGGTGCAGATGACGACGAAGTCGGCCCCTCCCCGCTCCAGGCGCCGGGCGGCATCGATCATCAGGGCCGTCGCGTCCTCCCAGCGGCCTGCATGCTGAAGCGCCTCGACCTCGGCGAAGTCGAAGGACCACATCAGGCAGCGAGCGGAGTGCAGCCCACCCAGCCGGTCGCGCACCCGCTCGTTGATGATCCGGTAATATTCGGCCGAGCTTTCCCAGCTCATGCCCCCGATGAGGCCGATGACTTTCTGCGACACGCTGTTCCGCTCCGCAACCGACGACGTCATCGGACCTTGCCTGCGACGAAGGGGACTTGCAACAGGCCGAAGGACAGCCTTGCGGTACGCAGCCGGCCGAGCTTCAGTAAGCGCCCAGCGAACGGGCGATGGCGGTGAACTCCTCCGCCATCCAGCCTTCGCGCTCGATCAGGTATCCCATCAGCTGCTTCAGCGCCGCTTCGCAAGCCTCCGCACGCTCGGCGTCGGACAGACCGGTGCCGGTAAGACGGGCGACGACGTCATCAACGACCTGTTGGGCCTTGCTGGAGTCGACGTGGCTCATGACGGGAAACAACCTGAGGGTGGTGTCGGCGATTTGCTGCGGGACCATGGGGGCCGCCTTCATGCTGGACGCGTTGCCTGCCCGGATAATGGGCTTACAACCACTGGGCGGGAAGGCGCGATTTAGCCCTTAAATGAAATAAATTTAGGCAACATTTGATACAAGTCGTTTCAATGTCGATCCGCAGGTGCCGAACGGCCGCCAGATACGCCGCGCGGCGGCGATCCGACACAGCTCGACAGAATATGTCACCACATATCAGTAGCAATGATTACTGCTTGTACCTAAAATTGCGCCAATTCAGCAGCGCCCGTGAACGCCATGGCCGGCCGCCCCAACCGCAGCGCCTCCCTTCAGACCGTCCCGCTTCACGCTGCCGAACCCGATCCGGCGGCCGTCAGCCTCGACAAGGTCAAGGCGATCCTGGCCCCGCTCGACCGCGCACAGAAGTCCAAGCTGTTCGAGCTGGTGCAGGCCGGGCATCTGGAAGACGACCAGATGACGGTGGAGATCGGGCGGCTGATCGTCGCCATGCTGAACGGCCCGCGCACCGAACATGCCCGCCGCATCTGGACCGGCTGGTTCGACCCGGTGATGCTGCGCACCGATGCGCTGATGCTGGCGGAAACACGGCCGCCCGGCTGCATGCATGTGGTCGATGCCAGCGCCTGGTGGTTCGCCCTGCTGCCGCACCTGCGCGAACTGGCCGGCCGGGTGCAGACCGACATCGCCGCGCGGGCCAGCGAGCATCCGCTCGATGCCGTCCTCGCCTCCCCCGCCGCGGCCGATTGGGCGGAGGAACTCCGCGTCCGCTCCCTTGCGATCCTGCGCCAGCGCGGCGGGGCCGGCACGCTGCTGGCGACCGCCAACGCCGAGCGGATCACCCTGCTGCGCAAGCGCGGCCTGACCAGCGTGGCGCCGCTGTCGATGGGCGATCTGGCGATGCTGGACGCGATGCTGGAGCACGCGCCGTCGTGGCGCGGAGCCGTGCGCCCGCGCGATACCATCGGCATCCTTCACACCGTGTCGGAGATGGCGCAGCAGGAAGGAACGCCGGATGGCGCCCTGTTCTACGCCCTGTCCCTGGTGAACGGGTCGCGCGATCCCGATCAGGCGCTGGCGCTCTACGGCCTGTTCCCGAACTCGCCGCTGGTAGAGGCGGCGGTGGGCCATGTCCAGTTCGCCTGGCAATGCCTGCGCCAGAAGCTGGAAGATGTCCATCTCGGCCGCCCTGCCCCGCCGCAGCTGACCGCAGGCGAGACGGTGGACCGCCTGCAGGAACGCGCCTTCCGGTGGTACGACGCGCTGCAAAGTTTCGGGGTGGAGCGCGGCGGCCGGAACTGGGCCGCGGTGTCCGCCGCCGTCGGCCGCGTCACCGGGCTGGTGGAGGGAGAGGTGGTGCCGGTGCTGAGCCATCGCCTGCTGACCCTCAACGCCAGCGCGTCGGCCCGACCGCTGATAGAACCGGTGCGCTTCATCAACGGCTTCAATCACCGGCTGCGCCGCCGCGGCATCGCCGCCTCGACCAACCCCTGGTTGACCGCCATCGGCGAACATCTGGCCGCCCTGTTCCGTCAGATCGGCAGCTACGGGCGCGACGACGCGCTGTCCACCATGGCCGAGCTGTGCGAACTGGCGGAGGAGACCGGCTATCCGATCGAGATCACCGCCATCGACAAGACGCTGCTGGCCATCGTCGAGCGGGCGCTGCGCGACGGCCGTGAACTCAATGCCGGGGAAAGCCGGCTGATCGAGCGGGTGGTGACGGTCGCGACGGAAGAGCGGCGCAAATGCCGCTGGTGGGTGTCGGGCGAACTGGTCAGCCTGCTGGACGCCGCCCAACAGCGCGGGATCGGTCCCGCCGCATCCTAAGGGCGGCGGCGTCAGGTAGGGTGCGGATCAGGACTGCAGCTTGATTCCCGCCCGAACGGTGGCAAGCGCCAGTTGGGTGCGGTTGCGCACGCCCAGCCGCTGCATCACCGTGCGCAAATGCACCTTGATCGTCCCCTCCAGCACGCCCAGGGCGCGGGCGATCTCCTTATTCGACTGGCCTTCCAGCAGCAGCCGCAGCACCTCGCGCTGGCGGTCGGTCAGGCCGTTGACCGCGTCGCTGTCGGTCCTCACCGGCGCGGATGCGGCCATGGCGATGCGCACCGGTCGGCCGTCGCGCGTGGCGGGCGGCGCCGGGGCGAAGATGCCGCCGTCCAGCACGATGGGAAGCGCTTGGTCGAGCGCCGCCCCTTCACAGCCCTTGTGGACGAAGCCGCGGGCGCCAGCACGGATGCAGGACGCGATGACGTTGCCGTCGGTCGCCCCCGATACCACGATCAGCGGCACGTCGCCTGCCGCCTCCAGCATATCGGCCAATCCGCTGTGCTCGTCGCTGTCGCCCATCTGCAGATCGTAGAGAATGGCGGTCAGGTCCCTTTCGGCTTTGACCTTGCGCATCGCCTCGGCCAGCGATCCCGCCTCCACGATCACGGCCCCTTCATAGCGCTGCTTCAGCGCCAGCGACAATCCGTAGCGGACGAGGGCATGGTCATCGACGATCAGGAACTTGAAGGGATCGTCGGGCGGGACCCGGCGGTCGGACGCCAGTTCCTGCTCCGCGGAGCCATGGACATGCTGTGCATGATGATCCACGTTTGTTCCCTTTCATTCATCCAAAGTGCCGATACCCGGCCGATACCCGTTGGAAAACCGGGGCGCATAGCAAGTTCAGTGCCAACAGCGGAACAGGATGAACCATCGCTTCCGTGAACCTAACGGTGCATGGGGATAGGAACTACTCAAACCGAAGGTGACAAGCCGAAGGAGGCAGTGCCGGGTCCGGGCACTCCCGCTTCAGCTGGCCCTTCCCGCGTGTGACCGGCCACGGCTGGTGCTGTGCTTCGGGACAAGTGGAACGGTCACCGAAAAGACGGACCCCCGCCCGGGCCAGGACCGCACACCAATCCGATGGTTCAACTGCTTCCCCAGCCGCGCCACGATCGCAAGGCCAAGCCCGACCCCGCGCGTCTGGTCCCGGTCGCGGTTGTCGAGCTGCCGGAACTCTTCAAAGATTGCCCGCAGGTTGTTTTCGGCGATGCCGGGACCGGTATCCCACACCTCGATGCGCAGGTGTCTGCCGCCTTCCGCATCGCAGCACTGGCGACACCCCAGCAGGATACCGCCGGTGGCGGTGTATTTCAGCGCGTTGGCGACGAGGTTCCGCAGAATGCGTTCCAGAAGCTGGGCATCGCTGGACACCGTGGCGGTACAGGGCTTCACCCGGAACCGCAGCCCGCGCATTTCGGCTTGAAGCATGAATTCGTTATGGATGACGTCCAGCATGATCGCCATCGGCACCGGCTCCACCATCGGATTCAGCGCACCGGCCTCCAGCCTTGCGCTGTCCAGCATGCCGTCCAGCAGGGTGCGGATCGAGACATGCGCAGCCAGAAGTCCGCCGAGAATGGGACGTTCGGACTCGCCCAGCCGGTTGCGCAGCACGTCCAGGAACAGCCCCATCGACATCACCGGCTGCCGCAGGTCGTGGCTGGCCGAGGCAAGCAGTTGCAGCTTGTCGGCGTCGGCGGCTTGAAGACGGCGCAGTTGTTCATTCGATTGGGCCAGTTGCGCATTCGCCTCCTCCATCTGCTCCAGCGCGACGCGCAACTCCTCGTCCATCACCCTCAGTTCTTCCTTGGAAGCATTCAGTTCGCTATCGGACCGGTAGAACTCCCGGCTGGAGCGCTCCAGCGCGCCTTCGCGCAGCGCGAGACGTTCCTGCACCTCCTCCAACTGGGCGCACGTCGCCCTGTATTGTTCGATCAGTGCCGCCAACTCGCTCTGCTGCCGCGCGATCAGGCCGTCCGCCTCGCTCTGGCGCCTTTCGAGATCCTCGATCAGGGCCTGGGCCTGCTCCAATTCGCCCGAAACGCGCTGGAGAACGGATTTGGAGTGAGCCTCCCTCAGGTCTTCCGCGACGCAGATAAAATGCTCGGTATTGCCCGTCGATCCGACCAGCGGGGTGATGACCAGACTGCACAGATATTCCGTGCCGTCCTTGCGGCGGTTGACGAGCGTGGCGCGGGTGGTTTCACTTTCATGCAGGTCGCGCCTGATCGTCGCCACCACCACCGGGTCGGTGCGGGGGCATTGCAAAAGGCGAGGCGACCGACCGATCACCTCATCCGCGCGATACCCTGTAAGACGGGTGAAGGCCCGGTTCACATATCGAATGGTAGGGCCGGGCGCCACGAGGTTGCAGTCGGTCACGATAACCGCATGGTCCAACCGATCCCAGATCGGCTGCACGATCAACGGTTTCGCCTTCACAGCACGGCTGGCCTTCAGTCCATGCATGTCCGACATTGCACCATGTTCCTTCCAACTGAAGGGCGATTTACGGTGCATCAAGCGGCCAATTGCCGGCAACACATATTGAAACGTCTAAACTATTCACACCTACCAAAGTTCCGGTAGTAGCACCAATGGTCAGGGCCGAATGGCTGTTTGGGAAATCGTGAACTGCCTGGACATGCAGCCCAGGCTGACCCGATCCTCCCGGCATCGCCTCCGCCCTGCCGTCGTCCGCCCCGATGCGCTGCCGCTCCGTCACGTCATGTGCGAGAACCACCAGGATCGGCGGCCAGGATCGGCGGCTGTTCCTCGCCGAAATGCCGCATGCAGCGTGCGACCGGGCGGGCCGACCCGCCACTGCGCTCTCGATCGTCGTTTCGAAGACGATTTCCGCCTTCTCGCCGGACAGCAGTGACGCCAACAGCCCGGTGAGGGCGAGCGCATCGATTTCCGGCATCTCCACCGGTTCGGCGGGCATCTGGGTTTCCAGGATGTCCTGGAGTGGCCGGCGCAGCAATCGCACCGGCAGGCCGATGTCGAGGTCCAGGAACAGCTCGCCCGTCACCTCCTCGTTCCTCAGCCCCCAAATGTTCTCGCTCCAGCGATTCCAGGATTGGACGATCAGGTTGTCGTCCGGCACGATGATCCCGACATCAATGCTGCGGAGGATCCATTGCGAACACCGTCGATATGCTCTGACATCTTCGCTCTGGCGCCGCATTTCCACGCCGACCTCCTCCAACACCTCGTTGGTGGAGCGTAGTTCTTCGTTTATCGTCTCCAGTTCTTCGTTGGTGGACTGCAGTTCCTCATTGGTCGTGGACCAACGAACACAAGAAGCGCTGATCCGGGAATAGGAACGCCGGAAAGCGGGCCATACGGCCCGCTTCCCGGCACCCGGCCGGTCAGCGCTTGGCTTCGGCGGGCGCCCCGGCTTCCTGGCGCGTCAGGAAGGTTTCGGTGACCTGCGGCAGCCGCTGCTCCAGCCAGGAGGCCATCTCCATCTCCTCGTCCAGGCTCTGCTGAAGCGTGCGGGCGATCTCCGGCTCGCCGGCCCGGTTGGCGGCGGCGATCAGGGCGCGGTAGTTGGCGATCTCGAAATGCTCGAAGGCATAGTTGAAGATTCCGGCCTTCACGATCTCGTCGTCGGCGAACACGCCCGACAGCGACTGGGCATTGCCGATCAGCATGCCGACCCCGGTCTTGATCGAAGAGGTGCTGCTGCCGAGCGACTG
Organism: Azospirillum sp. B21; assembly: GCF_008364825.1. GTDB lineage: Bacteria > Pseudomonadota > Alphaproteobacteria > Azospirillales > Azospirillaceae > Azospirillum. The sequence continues at coordinate 68,892 of NZ_VTTO01000011.1, read as the reverse complement.
CAGGCACTGGCTCAGCCGTTCCGCCTGACGGTTGGAAACGTCGATGTGCTCCTGGGCCTTCGCCAACATTTCCGGATAGTTCTTGATGCGGTCGACCTGACGCTCGAGCATCTCGACCGCCTGGCTTTCCATGGCGTGGGCATCGCGCAGCCACGCGATCAGGTTGTCTTTGGCGCTGGGCATGAATGGTTCTCCGCTGACCTGGTGATTTTTTCCCAGAGGCTCTTCCCCGGGGGCCACCGCGACCATTGCGGCGGCCTGTCCCCTTTCCCAACAGGACCGGACCGGCTCCATTGCGCCGGTCCCCCGCTCAGCGGGGCGGATATGCCATCAGGGTAGCGTGGGATTCTGTGGTTCGGAGGCTCCATCAGCCCGGCGGCACTGCGGAACCTGTCGCCATTCGGCCGGTTGGACGTAGCCGGGGGGGCTGGTGGCGATACCGCTCCCAAAGATTATGCCCCGCCTGATCTTGAGTCCAATCCGCTGAAAGACCCGCGCCATGAGCATTGACGGACTGTCGGACGACGAGAACACCCCGCATTACGACAAGCCCGCCGGCGGCTGGGGTTCGGTCGGCTCCATGGCCCGGATCATGGGGGAGGAGCGGCCGACCCCCGCCGTGCTCGACACGCTGCGCCGTCAGAACAAGCCCGGCGGCTTCATGTGCGTGTCCTGCGCCTGGGGCAAGCCGGCCGAACCGCACACCTTCGAATTCTGCGAGAATGGTGCCAAGGCGACGGTCTGGGAGCTGACCAGCCGTCGCTGCACGCCCGACTTCTTCGCCCAACACACCGTCGGCGAACTGAAGGGATGGAAGGACCACGACCTGGAACAGCAGGGGCGGCTCACCCACCCCATGCGCTACGACCTCGCCACCGACCGCTATGTGCCCTGCAGTTGGGAGGAAGCCTTCGCCGCCATCGGTGCGGAATTGCGCGCCATCGATCCGGAGCAGGCGGTCTTCTACGCCTCCGGCCGCGCCAGCCTGGAGACCTCCTACCTCTACGCGCTGTTCGCGCGGCTGTACGGGCACAACAACCTGCCCGACAGCTCCAACATGTGCCACGAGACGACCTCGGTCGGCCTGAAGAAGGTCATCGGATCGCCGGTGGGCACCTGTGTGCTGGACGATTTCGACAGCTGCGACTCCATCTTCTTCTTCGGCCAGAACACCGGCTCCAACAGTCCCCGCCTTCTCCACCCGCTGCAGCAGGCGGTGAAGCGCGGCGCGAAGATCGTCACCTTCAACCCCGTGCGGGAGAAGGGCCTGGAGAGCTTCCGCAACCCGCAGAGCCCGCTGGAGATGCTGACCGGCAAGGACACGCGGATCTCGACGCTCTATCTCCAGGTCAAGGCCGGCGGCGACATCGCCGCGATCACAGGCCTGATCAAGCATGTGCTGGCAGCCGAGGATGCGCGCTGGTCCAGCCAGAAGCGGCATGTCATCGACCCCGACTTCATCGCGCAGCACACCGTCGGCTTCGACGAGATGAAGGCGCGGGTGGAGGCCGTCGGCTGGGACGAGATCGAACGGGAATCCGGCCTGACCCGCGAAGACCTGAAACAGGCCGCAGACATCTACATCGAGGCGGATCGCTCCATCGCCATGTACGGCATGGGCCTGACCCAGCATGTGCGCGGCTCTGAAACGTTGGCCGCCCTGGTGAACCTGTGGCTGCTGAAGGGCAACATCGGGCGCGACGGCACCGGCGTCTCGCCGGTCCGCGGCCATTCCAACGTCCAGGGCCAGCGCACCGTCGGCATCTCCGAAAAGCCGGAGCTGGTGCCGCTCGACCGGTTGGCCGAACAATTCGGCTTCGAGCCGCCGCGCAAGGAGGGGCTGAACACCGTCAAGGCCTGCGAGAAGATCCTGTCGGGCGAGGTGAAGGCCTTCATCGGGCTGGGCGGCAACTTCGTCCGCGCCATCCCGGAGCGCGACCGGATGGAGGCGGCATGGACCCGCATGCGCCTGACGGTGCAGATCGCGACCAAGCTGAACCGCAGCCACCTGATCAACGGCGAGGTCGCCTTCCTGCTGCCCTGCCTCGGCCGCTCGGAAGAGGATTTGCAGGAAAGCGGCGCACAGGCGGTGACGATGGAGGACAGCCTGAGCTGCATTCACGGCTCGCTCGGCAACAACACGCCGGCCAGCCCCGATCTGAAATCGGAGGTCGCCATCGTCGCCGGCATGGCCAAGGCGACCCTGCCGCCGAACCCGAAGGTCAAATGGGACGAATGGGTGGCCGACTATCGCCGCATCCGCGCCCTGATCGAAGAAACCTATCCCCAGGAGTTCCACCGCTTCAACGAACGGGTCTTCACGCCGGGCGGCTTCTACCGCGGCAATCCCGCGCGCGAACGGATCTGGAAAACCCCGTCGGGCAAGGCCCACTTCACCCCGCCGGGGCACCTGCGCGCCATCGGGTTCGAAGACGCGCCGGGCCGCTTCCGGCTGATCACCATGCGCTCCAACGACCAGTTCAACACCACGATCTACGGCTATTCCGACCGGCTGCGCGGGATCGAGGGCACGCGAGACGTGCTGCTGATGAACCCGGCCGACATCGCCGCGGCCGGTCTGTCGGAGGGGCAGGTGGTCGGGCTGGCCGGCGATGCCGGCGACGGCGTCGACCGCCGGGTCGACGGGCTGACGGTCACGCCCTTCCTGCTGCCGCGCGGCTGCGTCGGCTCCTACTATCCGGAAATGAACCCGCTGATCCCGCTCTGGTACCATGACGAGGCTTCGGAGACCCCCGCCGCCAAGGGCGTGCCGGTGCGCATCGTCACGGACCCGCGGGCACGCCCCTGACGGTCCACTTTGACGGACCGCGCGCGGGTCACACCATCGAGTCCAGCTCCCGCCGCCGGGAATCCGACAGGCCGAGGCGGGCAGCGAGGTAGGCCAGATACTGGCGGTCGACCTCGCTGCCGCCGCGCACCGCCAGTTCTGAGGCGAGATAGACCTGCTCCGCCGTGTCGGGATCGCGCACCTCGCGGACGATGTCGTCCATCGGGCGCGGCGACCGCAACTCCGCCTCGACGATCCGCCGGTCTTCCAGATCGGCCTGGGCGGCATCCAGGCTGTCGAGGATGCGGCGCTGTTCATCGGGCGATATCCGGCCATCCGCATTCGCCGCCGCGATCATGGCGCGGATCAGCAGAAGCGCCTTGGCATCGCCCAGATCGGGTTCCGGCGTCCCGCCGCGCAGCACCCCGGCCAGACGATCGCCGAGACCACCCGCCGCACCACCGCCCATGACGCTGCCGCCCGTGGAACCGCCTCCCATCGCACCACCGCCCAAGGCGCCGCCAAACACGCCACCGAGACCCAACCGGTCGAGGATGCCGCCCAGCGGACCACCGGCAGCGGGAGGAGGAGGCTGCGATCCGGTCGGCGCCGGCTTCTGGCTGTCCTGATATGCGCGGTAGGCAAGATAAGCCAGCGAGGCGAGCCCCGCCTTCTGCAGCAGCCCCGAACCATGGCCGCCCGCCAATCCGCCCGCCAGCCCGCCCAACCCTGCGGCCGGTCCATGGGGAATCCCATGCGGACCACCATAGCCGTGGCCGTAGAAGTGTTTCTTTTTCTTCTTGCCCTTCTTGCCGAGGAGCAGAGGCATGGCAGCGGCAAAGGCCGGCCCCCGGCCCGTACGGCCGGCGAGCCCGCTGGCCAGGATGACGCCGAGGACTTTGCTCAGGTTGCTCATCGTTCCCTTCCTCGCTGGGGTTCAAGGGCTGACGCAGGAAAGACCAAGCCCGACCAAGGCCGGGAGCCCCAGCCGGGAGCCGTAGACATGGGGTCGTTCAAGGCCAATGAAACCCGCCGCCTCTCAAGAATGATGAGTTGCTCCATCCAGGGCGGCCCGCCCCGATCAACGACCGGGGTGTACGGTCAGACTCTCCCGGGCGTCGCGGCAGCGGGCGAACAGCGCTTCGCGGTCACGGTCGAGGAAGTCGCCGCGCTTCCCTTCCATCTCGATCAGGGTGATCTGATCCAGCAAAGGCCGCCTCCGCGCCTCATCGCAAGCGTAGGGCGCAAGGGCTGCGAGGGCTTCCGTCATCCGGATCAGCACGGCCGGCATTCCGGCTCCCGCCTGACGGAGCTGGTCGAAGGCAGCGCGCACCAGACCATCATGCTTCGTCACGTCGCGGACCACCCGCACGCGCTGCCGGGCATCGCGGAGCAGCGCGGCCTCCAACGGCCGGTCGAAGATGCGCGACAAGGCGGAGGACAGCATGTCGATCACGGTCAGGGCCGTATAGACGTCGTTGATGCCCGGCGACAGGGCACGCAGAGCCATCTCCACCAGCTGGCGGATGCCATATTCCAGGTCCTGGGTCGGTGTCCGTTCCGTGCCGATGATGAAGGCTTTCTCCAAAGCCTCACGCAGCGCATCGCTGCAGGCGTCGGGCGGGTGCACAGCGACATGGCATCCGCGCGCGAGCACGAAACGCCCGGGCCGCACGTCGAGCCAGATGACCGCATCGGCGTCGCAGGCGATGCGCACCAGCATGTCGAAGTCGGCCGCCTGTATGTATCCGTCGCGCCCGAACCCGATGCGCGCCGCATCGGCCGGCACCGGCGGCGGCATCTCGGGCGTCCCCTCCTCCGGCAACAGCAGATCGATGGATGCCCGCAGCTGGTGGGAAACGTCGCGCACGGCGTTGTCGTACATGATCGATCGCGCCAGCTTGTGCACGAAGAACAGCAGGACGAACAGGCACAGGGCCGAAAGGGCCGTGCCGACGCTGATCGCGAAATGGGGAATCGCATTGTCGGAGGGGGCGCCGATGCTGCGGAAAACCACCAGGAGGTAGAGGATCGTCGCGACGAACAGTCCAAGCACCGTCTGGGTCTGGGGATCGCCGATGAAGTTCCGCACCAGACGTGGACCCAGCTGTCCGGCGGCCAGGGTCAACACCACGACGGTAATGGAGACCACCAGCGACGTCATGGTGATGATGCCCGACAGCAGCGCCCCCAGCAGCTGGCGTGCGCTTTCGGGATCGCCGCTGTAGATCAGCCACAGCTCGGCCGCCCCGTCGGGCAGCACCTCGCCTTCGGTGACGAGAAGGACGGCCAGCGCCGTCGCCGCGATGCTCATCAGCAGCGGCACGAACCACAGGCTTTCGCGCAGGAACATCCAGTAGTAGAGCAGGCGCCCCTTCAAACGATTCACCCCAGCGGAAGCGGATCGGACGGCGAGCGGCCTTCCCGCCGCCGCAGAGGGATAACATGGTCCTTTCCGGCCTTGCGTGCAGGCTCGACTGCATCTGCCACGCCCATTGCCTGCCGACCGGCGCATTGGTGGGGGCTTGCCTGCCTCTTTCGCGGCGGCACCGTGATCCGGAACTCCCGGCCGCAAGCGAGGTTGGCCGGCCAAAGGATGAAAGGAAACGGAATGTTCTTCGACAGTTGGACCGGTCTGGTCAGGGTGCTGGTGGTCGGCGTGCTCGCCTATGCCGCACTGGTGCTGCTGCTGCGGGTGTCCGGCAAGCGGACCCTGACCAAGATGAACGCCTTCGATCTGGTGGTGACGGTGGCGCTCGGCTCGACGCTCGCCACCGTGCTGCTCAGCAAATCGGTGGCGCTGGCCGAAGGGGTGCTGGCGCTGGCATTGCTGATCCTGCTGCAGTACGCGATCACCTGGGCGTCGGTCCGCTCGCCACGCTTCCAGGCGATCATCAAGGCGCAGCCGACATTGCTCGTCTACCGGGGCGAGTTTCTGCCGGGTGCCCTGAAACAGCAGCGCGTCACCCGGGAAGAGGTGATGGCCGTCCTGCGCGCCCAAGGACGCAGGCAGTTGGACGGCGTGCTGGCCGTCGTGCTGGAGACCGACGGCTCCTTCAGCGTCGTGCCGGGAGAGGAAGGCGGGACCGATCCCGATCCGCCGACGCTCGAAGCGGTCGGCCGCCTTTGATCCGTCGGTGCATCAGCCGGTCCGCTCGAGCCTTGGGGTCGACCGGTCCGCTCGCCCTCACGCAGCAGGCTCCTCATGCGGCAGCGTGGTCGGCGGTCCCGGCTCAGCGGGGATTCAGACTGGGCATGTGACGTCGGTTTCGACGGAATTTTCGGAGCCGATCGCCGTCTCCACATAACATCTGTGGGAACCGAAGCTGCGCCGTCGGGTTGTCGTGATCAGGCCCTGCAGTAAAATCCGGAACGGACGTGATGTTCCGGTCCTTCTGGGAGGGTGAAATCCAGGAAATCACCGGATGGAGTGAACTGATGCGACACGCCCTCATCATTGCGACCGCTTCCTTGACCATGATCCTCGCCGGCTGCGCGTCCGACTCCAACAGCGGCTATGGCACCTCCGGCAGTTCGGGCGTGAACGAACAGGTCATATCGCCCGACACCCGCGGCATGGGACAGGACATGTCGAAGGAGTCGCTGAACAACCCCAGCCGGGCCGGCTCCGGTTCCAGCGGCACGGCCTACGAAAACAATGAGACCATCTCGCCGAACGAGCGCGGTATGGGCGAGGGCATGACCCGCCGTTCGCTGCCCAACACCGCCGGCTCGTCCTCCTCCTCCTGGTAAGTCCACGACCCTCGGCTTTTGGCGAAGGATTGCTCGTAAGCGACGGTAGGGAAGTACTGCCGACGCTGTGCCGGGCGATCAGGCGAACCAGCCCGGTGTCCGCTTCTTGGCCCGTCGGGATGAACCGCGGCCCGGAAACGAGACACCTGGCTGAGCTTGTTCAGGCGGCCAAGGGTAGCTCGGCGCACGGCGGCTGATAAGTCCGCAGGTGGTCGGCGCGCAGCAGGCGCGTCACCGCCGCCACCTTCTTGCGCGCCGCGGAGAAACACGTTGGGGCGTGCTGGCGTCCACGCCCGAGGGGCGCCTGCGCCAGCGTTGCGGGCGCGCTCCGGCGCCCCCTCGGGCTTACGTTCCTGTTCCTTGTCCATCTCCAAGAGCTCCGGTTGCGGTTCAATCTACCGCAGCCGGGCATCTCATCGAACCGTACCGCGCCCCAGTCCAGCTACTCTCAGGCCGGTCCAGCATCTGAGCGATGCTGGCTTTGGCGCCGGAAAGCGTTATGTATTTCAACAGACTTTCTGACGCATCGGAGATGAGGTGAGGACATGGGCCAGTTGGCCTGCAAACCTGAGGTCGGGGAAGGCCAAAAGGCCACGCTGCCCGACGTAAGGTCGATGCTCGCCTCCGCGGTGGCTCGGCATAAGGCAGGGGATGCCGCAGCGGGCAGACTGTACCGGGCTATTCTGTCCGCCGAGCCGTCGCATGGCGACGTCCTCCACCTGCTTGGCGTGACAGCACTGCAAGCTGGGGCGGCGGAGGCGGCCAGCCGCTGGGTGCGGCGGGCACTCGTGGTCGACAGGGCACAGGCCTACTACCGCAACAGCCTTGGTGAAGCGTTCCGCGCGCTCGGCCGAGCGGACGAGGCGCGAGAGCAGTACCGTCTGGCGCTGACGCTCAATCCGGCCTATCCGGAGTCGCTTGCCAACCTCCACAGGCAACCCCGACCGGGCGACAATGCGTCGGCCCTGCTGGAGCGCTTCTGCCGCCTGCGCGTGGCCACGGCGAGCGAACTCCTGGCCGTTGCTGATTCCCGCCTGCTGTCGGGACGGTTGGCCGACGCCGGCGTCGCTTATCGGGCGGCGGTGGCGCTGGAACCGGCAACGGTACAGGCCTACGTCAACCTCGGCGCGACCGCCTCGCGGGAAAAGAACCATGCTCAGGCCGCTACAGCCTTCCGCCGGGCCCTGCGCCTGTCCCCCGATCACCCGGGGGCGTGGAACAACCTGGCCAGCGCGGTGTGGGAGCTGAACGACGGCCCGGGCGCCATCGGCTTCTGCCGCCGCTCCGTGGCGCTCAAGCCGGACCATCCCGATCCCTACGCCAACCTCGGTTACGTCCAGCGATCACAGGCCCGGAACGGCGACGACTTCGCCGAGGCGGCGATACTGTGCCGGCGAGCCCTGCAGATCAACCCGTCACATGTGTCGGCGCTGAACAATCTCGGCATCGTCAACCTAGACCTCGGCCGGTTGGATGAAGCCGAGCGCCTGTTCCACCGCACCCTGGCCGCCGAACCGAAGCATCCCGACGCCCGCTTCAACCTGTCTCTGGCCCTGCTCAAGGCCGGCCGGCTCAAGGAAGGCTGGGAGTATTACGAGGCCCGCTGGGAAACCGGCCAGCTGCCGACGGTGAATGGGCAGTTGCGGGCTTGGCGGGGCGAACCGCTGAATGGCGCCACCATCCTGCTGCACGCCGAACAGGGGCACGGCGACACCCTGCATTTCGTCCGCTACGCCCCGTTGGTCGCGGCGCTGGGCGGGCGCGTGGTGTTGGCGGTCCAGCCGGCACTGAAGCGGCTGGTCGCCGGCATGCCCGGCGTGGATGCGGTTCATGCGCTGACCGACCCCTTCCCGAAGCCGGAGTTCCATTGCCCGCTGATGAGCCTGCCGCGGCTGCTCGGCACCGAACTGGACACGATTCCCGGCAGCATTCCCTACCTCTACCCGCCCGCCGAGGCGATCGGCAAATGGCTGGGCCAGCCCCTGCCGGGCACTGGACTGCGGGTCGGGTTGGTGTGGTCGGGAGACCCCCGCCCAAGCCTGCTGCGCGCGAACCTGACCGACAGGCGGCGCAGCATGACCCTGCGGGACCTGGCGCCCCTGGCCGAGGTGCCGAACCTGCGCTTCGTGAACCTGCAGATGGGCGGGCCGGCGGCGCAGCTCGCCGATCCGCCGGTGGGGATGGACATCCACGATCCGATGGGAGCAGTCACCGATTTCGCGGACACGGCGGCCCTGGTGATGCGCCTTGATCTCGTGATCACGGTCGACACCTCGGTCGCCCATCTCGTCGGAGCGCTGGGAAAGCCGGTCTGGGTCATGTCGCGCTACGACGGCTGCTGGCGCTGGCTTCTGGACCGTGACGACACGCCCTGGTATCCGACCATGCGGCTCTTCCGCCAGACCGCCCCGGGCGACTGGACTGCCGTCATACGGCGCGTCGCAAACGCCCTGCATGAGCTGGTCGCATGATCACCTCGACTGCGTGATGCCCCGCGATGCCGCACCCGCGGACGGCGGGGCGGAACACCGTCCCGCTCCGCCCGGAAGGCCGCTTTCAACAGAGAGCGATCGCTTCCTTCTTCCTGCCCGATCCATCTCAGCTCAGCCACAAGCCGCTGTCCGCCGCGATGATCGTCCGTCCCTCGCGGGCGCCGAAGTTCAGATAGTGGGTCATCGGGTCAACCTTGGCCGCAACGACGTCCGGATTGGCTGCCAGATAGGCATTGGTGTCTATCCACGCCGACGGCGTACGGCCCTCCTTCCAGCCGAACCTTTCGTAATGCTCATAGGCGCTGTCGATGGTGCCCGCCTGAAGGGCTGCCACGACGTCGGCGTTGTGCTCCAGATACCATGTCGTATCGAACAGCGCATTGGGATCGCGGCCTTCCTTTTCGCCACGGAGCAGATAATGCTGCAGCCCGCTGGTGAACTGCCCGGCGGCGACTGCCCTGGCGACATCCGCGTTCTGGGACAGGTAGAAGGCCTCGTCGAGCGCCACCGGTTTCAGCCGGCCTTCCGCTGCGCCGAAGCGCTGGTAATGGTCCATGCCGCTGGCGAACTCGCCGCGCGCCACCGCCTGCGCCACGTCCGGATTGCGGGCGAGGTACAGCGTCTCGCTGATCTGCGAGGCACCGGTGTCGCCGACGATGCCGGTGGGCGCGTTGACAAGGACCACCCGGTCGTTGAAACGCAGGATCTCGACGCTTTCCAACCGATCGATACCCAGTGTGGCGTGGGCCATCGTCAGCGAGCCGTATGCGCCGTGGGCGATCAGCACATCGGCGAAGTTCGCCTCAACCCGTACGGCATCGACGCCTTCATCGCCGCGCAGCAGGTCGTCACCGGTGCCGCCCGACAGGCGGTCGTAGCCGAGCCCGCCGAACACCGTGTCGTTGCCGGCATCGCCATAGAGCAGGTCCCGGCCCTCCCGGCTGCCGACCACGTCGTCGCCGCCGCCGCCACGCAGCGTGTCGTCATCGGCGCCCAGGATGATGGTCTGGTTGGCGCCGTCGCCGATCGCCACGTTCGAACCGGCACCGCCACCCACCGTGACCGCGCCGGTGATGACGGCGTAGTCCACGTTCTGCAGGTTCACCACCGTCCCGGCCGGAAGCTGACGCGCATCCAGCAGCACGGCCGAGGCCTGACCGGCCGGAGCCGAGCCGGTGATGGTGATCGGCGTGGTCGGTGCCTGCCCCGAAGCGACCGTGGGCGTAACGCTCCGCAGCGTCACCGTGCTGGTGGACGGCAGCAACTGGGTGAGGCCGGCGTTGGGCACGGTCGAATTGGTCGGCGCGTCGGTGCCCAGCCTGCCCAACTGGCTGGAGAAGGCGGTCGCCAACTCGCCCAGCGTCAGGCCGGAGGTGGTGCCGGTGGCGGTCATGCCCACGCCCGTCGGCAGGCTGGCCTCCAACACCGGGTTGGTACCGGTTCCGGCCAACGGCACGTCCGCCAAGGCGGTCTTGGCATCGGTGTCGGTCCGGTTCTCCGTGACCGGGGCGATCACCACGGTCTCCGTGGGGCGACCGATGCTGTCCGTGCCGGTCGTCGTCGTCAGCGGCACGCCGTCCACCACCGTCGTCGGCGGCGGCGGAGGTGGCAGAGGCGGCGAGGGAGTGGCATTGGCGATCGCCTGCCCGACAAGGTTGGCCATCTCGTTGCCCGCCTGGTCGGACAGGGCGCTGCCGGACAGCGTCGCATCGTAGCTGAAGGTCACGGCCTGCCCGTGAGACACGGCAGACGCGAGCGTCAGGGTCACGGTGTTGCTGCCCGTACCGGTGGCGGCGGTGATAGCGCGCGGCGTGCCGTCGACCATGACACTCATGCCGGTGGTCTGATGGGGAGCCACAGCGAGGCTCACCGTCTCGGCAAAGGTCAGGGTCAACACGCTTCCGTTGACGGAGAGCGCCGCCAGAAGGGTCGGCGCCACCGTATCGACGGTCACGATGAACGCGCTGGACGCGGAAGAACTGTTGCCCGCCCGGTCGACGGCAGTCGCGCTCAGCGTGTGGGCCCCCTCGCTCAGCGAGGCCGGGGAGAGGCTCCAGGCGCCGGTGGTCGAATCCGCCGTCACCGTACCGAGTGAGAGCGCCCCTTCGTACAGGACGATGGTGCTGCCCGCCTCGGCGGTACCGGTGATCGTCGGCGTGGTGGTGTTGGTCAGCGCGTCGAGATCGTTGGCGAGGCCAAGGCCCGTCGGCGCCGCCACGGCGGTGTCGATGGTGACGATCAGCCCGCCGGAAGCCGCCGAGGTGTTGCCGGCCGCATCGAAGGCCTTGGCGGTGAGCGTGTGCGCCGCGTCGGACAAGGAGGAGGCCGCGATCGTCCAGAGCCCGCCGCCGCCAGCAGTGGCCGTCCCGACTGCGGTGCCGCCATCGTACAGAACGACCCTGTTGCCGGCCTCCGCCGTGCCGACGATGGTCGGCGTGACGATGTTGGTCAGGTTGTCGGTGCTGCTGGCGCCGCTGTCCGTCGTCAGATCGAGGGCGCCGGGGGGCGCCGCGACGGTGTCGACGGTCACGGTCAGCGCACTGGACGCCGCCGAGGTGTTGCCGGCGGCATCGACCGCACGGACGGTGAGGCTGTGCGCCGCGTCGGACAGCGCCGAGGACGGGCTGACCGTCCACACGCCCCCGCTGTCGGCCGTGGCCGAGCCGACGAGGAGGTTGCCGTCGTACAGCAGCACCGTGCTGCCCGCCTCCGCCGTGCCGGTGATCGGCGGCGTGGCGTTGTTCGTCAGGGTGTCGTCGTCGTTGGCAAGGTCGAGGTTGCCCGGCGCCGTGGGCGCCGTGGTGTCGATGCTGAAGAAGAAGGGCGCCGACAGCGGCGATTCGACCCCGTCGGGATCTATGGCCGTGGCGGTGAAGGTGTAGCTCGACCCGCTCAGGTTTCCGGTGGTGATCGACCAGAGGCCGTTGCCGTCCGCCGTCCCGGTCCCGACGACCGTGATGTAGTCGTACAGCGTCACGACGCTGTTCGCCACCGCCGATCCGGTGATGGTCGGGGTCCTGTCGTTGGTCAGCCGGTCGGCCTGGACGCCGCTGTCGGACGCCGGCGCCAACCCGATGCCGGTCGGAGCGGCGCTTTCCGGCGTGATGGTCAGGGTCAGGCCGCTGCTTGGCGACGAGGTGTTGCCCGCCGCGTCCACGGCCCTGACGGTCATGGTCTGGGCGCCGAGGCTCAGCGTCGAGGTGCTTCCCGACCAGTTCCCGGACGCATCTGCATCGGTCTCGCCCACCAGCGTGCCGTTGGCATACAGCAGGATGTGCGCGTTCGCCTCGGCGTTGCCGGTCAGCACCGGTTGCCGGACGTTGGTCACGAGGTTGTTGAGACGGCCGCTGTTGCTGTCGGGACTCAGCGCCGGGATCGCGGGCGCCGACGGTGCGGTCGTGTCGATCGTCACCGCCAGCCCCGACGCGGAGGTGGCCGTGTTCCCGGCCCGGTCGACCGTCGTAACCGAAAGCTGACGCAGACCAGTGTTCAGCGTCGCCGAGGTGATCGTCCAGGCGCCGGTGCCATCGGCTGTCGTGGTTCCCACCGCGAGGTTGCCGTCGTACAGCGTGACCACGCTGTCCGCCTCGACCATTCCGATGAGCGTCGGCGTGGTATCGTTGGTCAGCAGGTCGTCGCGCCCGCTGCCGGTGTCGGACGCCTGGGCCAGCAGCATCGAGCGGACCGGCGTCACGACATCGATGGTCACGAGCGGAGCGGACGCCCCTGCGGTGCCGCTGTTCGCGCCGGGCGCCACCGCCGTCAAGGTGTAGTCGGCCACGCCCAGGTCGCTTGCCAGCAGGGTCCACAGACCGTTGGAGTCAGCGGTTGCCGACCCGAAGACGTTGATGCCCTCCCCGGCGAGGTTCACGCCCTCGTAGAGGGTGACGATGCTGTTGGCGCCCGCGCTTCCGCTCGCCCGCATGATCGAACGGACGGCCGTCGTCAGGTCGATGGTCACGACCAGCTCGCCCGAGGCGTCACTGGTGTTTCCGGCCACGTCTGTCGCCCGCACGGTGAGCGTGTGCGCGCCCTCGGTCAGGGCGCCGGCCGTCACCGACCACAGGCCGTCACTGCCGGCGGTCCCCAGCCCGACGAAGACGCTGCCGTCGTACAGGGTGATGACGCTGTTGGCCTCCGCACTGCCGCTCACCGTGGGCGTGCGGTCGGATGTCAGCCGGTCGCTGTTCGAACGTCCAAGGTCGGAGCCCGCCGTCAGCACCGGCGTGGTCGGAACGGCGGCAGTCGTGTCGATCGTGACGACGAGCACCCCGGCGGCGCTGGTGTTGCCCGCGACATCGACGGCGGTCGCGGTCAGCGAATGCGTACCGCTGGAGAGCGTCGAGGCAATGTCGATGGACCAGACGCCGGACCCGTCGGCGGTGGCCGTGCCGACGTTCTGGCCGCTGACGTCGTCGTGCAGCGTGACGACGCTGTTCGCCTCCGCTGCACCTAGGACGGTGGGCGTGGCGACGTTGGTGATACGGTCGGTTGTCAGCGCACCGCTGTCGGAGCCGGTGCCCAGCCCCAGCCCCGTCGGCGTGGTCGAGGTGAGATCGATGGTGACGACGAGCGCAGCCGAAGCCGCGCCGGTGTTGCCCGCCACATCGCGGGAGATGACGGTCAGGCTGTGCGTGCCCGCGCTCAGCGACGCCGAGCTCATCGTCCAGGCGCCGGCGCCGTCGGACGTCGTCGTGTTCAGAAGGGTGGCGCCGTCATACAGCATGACCACGCTGCCCGCCTCCGCCGTCCCGGTCAGGACCGGCGTCGTGCTGTTGGTCACGAGGTCGGTGGTCGCGCCGCTGTTGGAACCCGCCGTCAAGGCGAGCGACGAAGGCTGGGGTGCGGCGGTGTCGATGGTGACCAGCAGGGCGGCCGAGGCGGCACTGGTGTTGCCGAACTGGTCGATGGTCGTCGCCGTCAGGGTGCGCTCGCCGTCGGCCAGTCCGATGGCCTGGACCGTCCAGTTGCCGTCGACACCCGCCGTCGACATGCCGACCAGCGCCGCGCCGTCATACAGCATGACGATGTTGGAGGCTTCCGCCGTGCCGCTGATCGTCGGCGACGCCACGTTGGTCTTGTTGTCGGTCGCGCTGCTGCCGGAGTCGGTCGTCAGGACAAGACCGCTCGGCACGGCCGCCTGCGTGCTGATGGTGACGATCAACTCGTCGGAGAGTTCGCTGGTGTTGTTGGTGACGTCGACGGCCCTGGCCGTGAAGGTGTGGGTGCCGTCGGCCCGCGTCGGCGTGGTGAAGGACCAGGTGCCGAGTTGGCTTGCCGTGACCGTCCCGATGGAGCCGCCATTGTCGTACAGCATGACGGTGCTGCCCGCTTCCGCGGTGCCGGTGATGGTCGGTGTCGCAACATTCGTCTTCTTGTCGGTCGTGCTCCGACCGCTGTCCGATCCGGTGGCGAGAGCCAGCCCGCCGGGTTTATCGGCGGTGAGGTCGATGGTGACGGTGACACCGTTGACGCCGGAGTTCCCCGCGTTGTCGAAGGAGGATATCCCGAAGTTGTAGACACCCGCGGCAAGAGAACTCGACGGCGTGAAGCTCCAGGCGCCGGTGATGGCGTCCGCCGTCACCGTTCCGATGTCTGCGGCCGTTCCTCCGTTGAACGCGCTCGAGATGGTAACAAGCCGGCCGGGGCCCGCCGTGCCGGTGAGCGCCGGCATGGTGTCGGAGGTGATCCGGTCGCTGTTGGAGGAGCCGGTGTCCGAAGACGGGGCAAGCTCGATCGAGACCGCATCCGGCACGGTATCGATGGTGAAGGTCAGCGACGCGGACGCGGAGCTGGTGTTGCCCGCCACGTCGACGATGGTAGCGAACAGCGAATGCGCCGTTCCGGTGCCGCCCTCCAGAAGGGAACTGGTGATCGACCAGGCGCCCGTGCTGTCGGCGGTGCCGGTGCCGAGCGCCCCCGAGCCGTTCGACAGCGTGACGACGCTCCCCGCTTCCGCCCGGCCGGTGATGGTCGGGGTTGTGGCGGAGGTCAGGTTGTCGCCCCGGATGCCGGTGTCGGAGACGGCGGCCAGGGCGAGCCCCGTCGGAGCCGCCGCCGTGGTGTCGATGGTGACCGTCAGCGCCGTGGACGCGGCGCTGGTGTTGCCGGCCAGGTCGAGCGCGACCACGGACAGCGTGTGCGCGCCATCGGCCAGCGACGGCGTGGTGGTCGACCAGGCACCGTTGCCGTCGGCCGTCACTGTGCCGAGCGCCGTCGTGCCGTCGTACAGCGTGATGATGCTGTTCGCCTCGGCCGAACCGGTGATGGTCGGCGTGAAGACCGAGGTGATGCGGTCGGACGTGGATCCGCTGTTCGAACCGGCGCTGAGCGACGGGGTCCCCGGCGCGCTTGGCGCCGTGGTGTCGATGGTGATGGTCAACGTAGCGGACGGATCGCTGGTGTTCCCGGCGGCATCGACCATCCGGGCCGAAAGCGTGTGCGCACCCGCGCCCAGCCCGCTGGCCGCGATCGTCCAGATGCCCGAACCGTTCGCCGTCCCGGATCCGATGAGGCTGGCTCCGTCATAGAGCCGAACGAGGCCGTTCGCCTCGGCCGTGCCGGTGAGGGTCGGCGAACCGGTGTTGATCAGCCGGTCGGTGCTGGAGGCGCCGCTGTCGACGACGAGCGACGGCGTCCCCGGCGCAGCCGCCGAGGTGTCGATCGTGATGACCAGCCCGGCGGAAGCGACCGAACTGTTGCCGGCGCGGTCGATCGCTCTGGCGGTGAGGGTCCGGGTGCCCGGGACCAGTGTGCCGGTGGCGATCGACCAGACGCCCAGCCCGTTCACGGTGGCGGAGCCGTAGCTCACGCCGCCGTCGTAAAGGGTGACGACGCTGCCCGCCTCGCCCGTGCCGGTGATCGTCGGGTTGACGATCCTGGTGATGCCGTCCGAGCTGGAGGTTCCGCTGTCGTAGGCAGCGCCCAGGACCGGGGTGCCGGGCGCGGCCTGGACGGTGTCGATGGTGACGGTCAGCGGCGAACTGGCGGCACTGGTGTTGCCGGCTGCATCGGTCGCCTTCACCGTGAGTGTGTTCACGCCATCGGCCAGCGACGCGGCGGTGACGGTCCAGCCCCCGCTGCCGCCAGCGGTTGCCGTGCCGACGGCCGTGGAACCGCTGTAGAGCGTGACCGTGCTGTTGGCCTCGGCCGAACCGGACAGGGTGGGCGTCGCGATGTTGGTGAGACGGTCGGTGTTCGATGCACCGCTGTCGGAAGCGGTCGCAAGCGTGACACCGGTCGGCGCATTCGGCACGACCGTATCGATGGTGATCACCACCGCCGGGGACAGAACGCTGGTGTTGCCGGCCGCATCCATGCCGCGCGCGGTCAGCGTATGCGGGCCGTTGCCCATCTGGCTGCTGGTGATGGTCCACAGGCCTGCGCCATCTGCGGTTGTCGACCCGCGCAGGGTGGTGCCTTCATAAAGCGAGACGAACCCGCCGGCCTCCGTCGTGCCCGTGAAATCGGGCGTGGCATCGTTGGTGATGCGGTCGCCGGTGACTCCGGTGTCGCTCGCGGCCGACAGGCCCAGCGAGGGCACCGCCGCAACGGTGTCGATGGTGACCACGAGAACCGCGGAGGTCGAGCGGTTTCCGGCGAGGTCGGTCGCCTCCGCGGTCAGGCTGTGGCTGCCCGCCGCCAGCGAGGGGGACGGCAGCGACCAGCCGCCCAGGCTGTCGGCGACGACCGTGCCGAATGCGGTCAGGCCGTCATACAGGACGACGGTGCTGTCCGCCTCGGCCGTGCCGCTCAGCGGCAGGATCTGGTTGTTGGTGATGCGGTCGCTGTTCGAGATGCCGCTGTCGGACGAGACGGCCATGAGCAGGCTGGGCTGCGGGGTCGATAGGTCGACCGACAGCACGATGCTGCTCGACACCGTGGAGGTGTTGCCCGCCCGGTCGACGCTGAGCGCGGTCAGGGAGTGGTTGCCCTGCGACAAGGCATTCGTGGTGAGGGAGAAGGCGCCGGTTGCGTCCGCCGTTGCCGAGCCGACGCTGGTGTTTCCTTCATACAGGGTGACGACGCTGAAGCTCTCCGCCGTGCCGACGATCCTCGGCGTGGCGAGCTTGGTCAGCCCGTCGCTGGCCGACGCCCCGGTGTCGTCCCCGGCCGCAAAGGCCAGGTTCGACATCGTGAGGTTCTCGGTATCGATGGTGACGATCAGCGGAGCGGAGGCCGCGGCTGTGTTGTTGCCGGCCAGATCGGTGACGCGGGCAACCAGCGTGTGGCTGCCGCTGATGAGCGTCCCCGTGGTCACCGACCAGTTCCCCGAACCGTCGGCGGTACCCGTGCCGACGAGCGTGGTACCGTCGTAGAGGGTGATGACGCTGTTCGCTTCGGCGCTTCCGCTCACCGTGGGGGTGGTGTCGTTGGTGAGCAGATCGTTCGGCAGACCGGTATCGGAGCCGGCGGTCAGGCTGGGCGCCGACGACGGCAGCACGGTAAGGTCGACGTTGATGATCAGCGCCGCCGCCACGAGCGCCGTGTTGCCGGCCGGATCGACGGCGTGGGCCGACAGCGTATACAGGCCCTCGCCCAGTGTCGGGCTGGCCACCGACCATTGGCCGAGGCTGTCCACCGTCGCGTTGCCCAGCACGGTGACGCCGTCCGGGTAGTAGAGAGTGACGATGCTGCCGGCCTGGGCAGTGCCGGTGATGACCGGCGCCGTCACCGACGTGACCGCGTCGTTGCCGACGCGACCGCTGTCGGTCGCCGCCGTCAATGCCAGGCGACCCGGGGTCGGGGGCGTGGTGTCGATGGTCAGCAGAAGCGAGCCCGAGGCGCTGCTGGTGTTGCCCGCGTCGTCCACGGACCGGACGGTCAGCGTGTTGACGCCATCGGACAGGCTGCCGGCGGTGATCGTCCAGGCCCCCGTCCCGTCGGCGGTCGCCGCTCCGACGCTTACACCGCCGCTGTAGAGGTGGACGGTGCTGAGTGCCTCCGCCGTGCCGGTCACGGTCGGGGTGGCGTCGGACGTGATGAAATCGCCCTGCGTGCTGCTGTCGGATGCTGAATCCAGCGACGGCGCGGAGGGCGCGTCGGGTGCGATGGCGTCGATGGTGATGACCAGCGGGGCCGAGGCGGCTGCCGTGGCGTTGCCGGCGGCGTCGACGACGCGGGCCGTGATCGTGTGCGCCCCGCTGCTCAGCGGCGTCTCGATGGTGTAGACGCCCGAGCCGTTGGCCGTGCCCATGCCGACGAAATTGCCGCCGTCGTACAGGGACACCACGGCGCCGCTCTCCACCGTGCCGGTGAAGGTGGGCGCGAGCAGGCGGGTCTTCCCGTCGCCCGCCACCCCGGTGTCCGAGGCAAGGGCCAGGGCCGGCGTGCCGGGCGCATCGACGGTCAGGTCGACCGTCACCACCAGCGTGCCGGCGCCGCTCGACGTGTTGCCGCTGGGGTCCACCGCCGTGGCGGTGAGGGTGTGCGTGCCCTCGGCGAACGCGGTTCCGGTGTAGGACCAGACTCCGTTGCCGTCCGCGACCAGGGTCGCCAGCGGCGTCAGGCTGCCGACGATCCCGTCATAGAGGGTGACGGAGCTGTTCGCCTCGGCTGAGCCGGTCAGCGACAGAGTCGTGGCGTTGGTGATGCGGTCCGTGGCGCTGTAGCCGGTGTCCGACGCCGCCGTCAGGGCCATGGCGCTCGGGGCCGGGGTGGACAGATCGATGGTGACGGTCAGCGCCGCCGAGGCGGCTCCCGTGTTGCCGGCCGCGTCGATGGCCCGTGCCGTCAGCGTGTGCCCGCCCGCGCCAAGCGTGCCCGTCCCGATCGTCCAGGCCCCGCCCGTCGCCACCTGGGTGCCGAGCGCGGTGGCGCCGTCGTACAGGACGACGGTGGCGCCGGCTTCCGCCGTTCCGGTGACGGTCTGCGCACGGATGTTGGTGACGTTGTCGCGGACGCCGCTGTCGTCGGCCGGGTCGATCGACAGTCCGCCCGGCGCGTCGGGCGCCGTCGTGTCGACGGTGACCACGAAGGCCGAGGAGGCGTCGCTGGTGTTGCCGACGACGTCAACGACGCGCGCGGTCAGGCTGTGCGTGCCGTTGCCGAGCGCGGAGGCGGTCACCGACCAGTTGCCGGAGCCGTCCACGGTGGCGGTGCCGACAAGATTGGAGCCGTTGTACAGCGAGACGGTGCCGTTGGCTTCCGCCGTCCCGGTGATGGTCGGGGCCAGGACCCTGGTGATCGCATCGCCCGCCAAGCCCGTGTCGGATCCGCTCGCCAGGGCGAGGCCGGTCGGAGCGGCGGCCGTGCGGTCGATGGTGACGACAAGGCCGCTGGACGCGGCGCCGGTGTTGCCGGCGATGTCGACCGCACGGGCGGTGAGCGTGTGGACGCCGGCCGCCAGCGAGCCCGTGCCGAGCGACCATATCCCGCCGTCGGAGACGGTGGCCGTGCCGAGCGCCGTGGTCCCATCGTTGCCATACAGCGTGACGACGCTGCGCGCCTCGGCGGTGCCGGTGACGGTGACCGCCTCGAGGTTGGTGACGCGGTCGCTGCCGTTCGAGCCGCTGTCCGAACCCGCTTGCAACGCCAGCGCCCCCGGCTGATCGGGCGCCGTGGTGTCGATGGTGACCGTCAGGCCCGAGGAGGTGAGGACCGTCCCATAGGCATCGATCCTGGCATACAGGGTGTGGGCGCTGCCGGCCGTCAGCGTGCCGGTCGAGGCGATGGTCCACAGGCCGCTGACGGCGTCGGCCGTGCCGGTCCCGATCAGCGTCAGACCGCTGTAGAGGGAGACCGTCGAGCCCGCAAGCGCCGTTCCCGTCAGGATCGGCGAGACAACATTGGTGATCCCGTCGTTGGCGACGCCGGAATCGGAGACGAGTTGCAGGCCGCCGGGCACGCCGACACGCCCGGTCACTGAAAGCGCCGTGGTCGTGATGGTTTCGTTGCCGGCCGCGTCCAGCGCGCGCGCAGTCATCGTATGGGTGCCGCCGCCGAGTTCCGGCGTGGTGATCGACCACAAGCCGGTGTTGTCGACGGTCACGACCCCGAGCACCGCCGCACCGACGGCGCCGTCATACAGGGTCACGATGCTGTTGGCTTCGGCGGTCCCCGACAGGATCGGTGTGAACTGGCCCGATGGCCCGGCCGTGTCGGCCGTCGGCGCAGACAGCCCCGGCCCGGTCCTGTCGATGCTGACGACAAGGCCGGCGGACGGCTGGCTGGTGTTGCCGGCCACGTCCACGGCGCTGGCGGTCAGGGTGTGGGCGCCCTCGGTCAGGCCGGTGATCGTGGCGGCCCAGCGGCCCGACCCGTCGGCCGTCGCACTGGCGGTCGTACCGCCGCCATACAGCGTGACCGTGGCGCCGGCTTCGGCCGTACCGGTGATCGTCGGGGCGAGAGCGTTGGTCAGGGCATCGGCCAGGCTGCCGCTGTTGGTGGAACTGCTCAGCGCCAAGCCGCCCGGCGTGGCCGAGGTCCGGTCGATCGTGATGGCGAGCGCTGCGGAGGCGGCGCCCGTGTTGCCGGCGGTGTCCACCGCCCGCGCGGTCAGCGTGTGAGCCCCCTCCCCCAAGCTGGAGGAGGCGATCGTCCAGGCGCCCGTGGAAAGGTCCGCCGTGCCCGTGCCGAGCAGGGTGCCGCCCTCATACAGCCGCACGGTGCTGCCGGCCTCGGCCGTGCCCGCGATCACCGGGGCCGTCACCTGGGTCCGGTTGTCGTTCGGCGTGCCGCTGTCCGAATTCAGCACCAGCGCGCCCGGCGCGTTCGGCGCCGTCAGGTCGATGTTGACGACGAGGCCGCCGCTCGCAACGGAGGTGTTGCCGGCCTGATCGACGGCGCGGGCAGTCAGGGTGTGAACGTCGCCGGTCAACGCGGATGAGGCGACCGTCCAGCCGCCATCGGCCCCCGCCGTGGCTTGGCCAAGCAGAGTGGAGCCTTCGTACAGAAGGACGATGCTGGAGGCCTCGGCCATACCCGTGACCGAGGGGGTCGTGAGATTCGTCCTCGAATCCCCCGTGACGCCGGTGTCCGAGGCGGTCGCCAGAGCCAGACCGGTCGGTGCGGAGGCGCTGGTGTCCACCGTTACCGTGAAGGCGGCGGAGGCGAGGCTGGTGTTGCCTGCGGCATCGACGGCCTTGGCCGTCAGCGTGTGGGTGCCGACGGTAAGGCCGCTGGTGGCGATTTCCCAATTGCCTTGGCCGTTGGCCGTCACCGTGCCGATCGCCAGGGCGCCGTCGTAGAGCGTCACGCTGCTGCCGGCCGCAGCGGTGCCGGCGACGGTGGGCGCGGTCAGGTTGGTGAGGCCGTCGGTCGTGCTGCGGCCGGTGTCGGTGGCGGCGGTCAGCTTCAGGCCGCCGGGCGCGTCCGCCGTGCTGTCGATGGTGACGTTCAGGCTCCCCACGCCGTCGCGCGTGTTCCCGGCCGCATCGCGCGAGCGGGTGGAGAAGGACCAGCTTCCGTCCGCAAGGGGGCTGCCGGCGGTCACGGTCCAGGCGCCGGAGCCGTCGGCGGTGCCGGTTCCCACCACGCTGCCGGAGACCAGGAGGTCGATGACGCTGTTCGCCTCGGCCGTGCCGGTGAAGGTCGGCGTCCTGACGTTCGTCAGCCGGTCGGAGGAGGAGCTTCCGCTGTCCGATGCCGCCGTCAGCGACGGCGCGGAGGGAGCGGTCGGCGGCGTGGTGTCGATGGTGATGGTGAACGGGTTGGAGGCGGCGCTGCTGTTGCCCGCCGGATCGACCGCGCGCGCGGTGAGGGTGTGTGCGCCTTCGCCCAGCGCGCCCAGCGTCATCCGCCAGACGCCGCTTCCATCGGCGGTCGCGCTGCCGAGAAGGGTGCTGGAGTCCTTGTACAGGCTGACGACGGCGTTGGCCTCCGCCGTGCCGCCGATGGCCGGGGTGTTGACGGCGGTGAGGTTGTCACCGAAGATTCCGGTATCGCTCCCCGTCGCCAGCGCGATGCCGGTGGGAGCCGCAACCGTCGTGTCCACCGTGAGCGTGAGGGCGGCCGAGGCATTGCTCGTGTTGCCGGCGGTGTCCACCGCGCGCGCCGTCAGGGTGTGGCTGCCCTGGGAGACCGTCGGCGTGGTGATCGCCCAGGCACCGACGCCGCTGGCGGTCGTGGTTCCGACGCCGACCCCGTCGAGATACAGGGTGACCGTGCTTCCCGCCTCGGCCGTGCCCGTCACGGTCGGTGTATTGACGTTGGTGATTCCGTCCGAGGACGAGCGGCCGCTATCGGAGCCCGGCGTGTAGGACAGGGTCGGCGCTGTCGGCGCCGTCGCATCGATGGTCAGCAGAAACTCGCCCGACGCCGCGCTCTCCATGCCGGAGGAGACGGCCTTCGCCGTCATCGTCCAGGTGCCGTCGGCGAGCGCCGTGGTCGCCGTGACCGCCCACTGGCCGGCCCCGTCGGCGGTCCCGCTGCCCAGCGCGATGCCGTTGCCATAGAGATTGACGACGCTGCCCGCCGCGGCCGTGCCGGTCAGGGTCGGCAGGGTCGCATTCGTCTTGGAATCGCCCAGGGTGCCGGTGTCCGAGCCGGAACTTAGACTGGGGGCCGAGGGCGCCGACACCGCCATCGGGAAAACCAGCACCCGCTCGGTATTGCCGATCTCCATGGCCTGACCGCCCACGAAGACGGTGTCGATCCCGGACACATAGACGGTACCCGCGGCTTCCGTGAGCCACACCACGTCATTGCCGGCGCCGCCGATCAGCGTCTCGACCGACGACACCATCGTGGTCATGCCATTGTAGGCGCTGGCGCTGATGCCGGTTACGGACACGACGTCATTGCCGGCGCCGCCGATCAGCGTTTCCAGGGAGGCGACCTTGACCGTGTTGCCGCCGGCGCCCAGCAGCACCGTTTCAGCACCTCCCCGACCGATGATCGTCTCGATCGCCGTGACGCTCATCGTGATGCCGGTGTTCCCGACCACCATGAGCGCGTCTTCGCCGGCGGTGCCGATCACCGTCTCGAGCGCTTCCACCTGCATGGTGTTGCCGACGGTGTTCCAGGCGATGGGGCCCGTGCCGACGATCGGCGTTCCATCCCGGAACGTCATGTTGACGACGTCGTTGCCGGCGCCGCCGATCAGCGTGTTGAGGCTGGCGACCGTAACGGTGGTGCCGACGTCCAGCAGGATGGCGGTGTTCTTGGTGCTGGTTCCACCGACGATGGTGTCGATCATCGACACGGCGGTGGTGCCACCGCCCGTCGCCATGTTGGCCGTGCCGATCTTGTAGCCCATCGTGAACACATCGTGGGCGTTGCTGCCGATCAGCGTCTCGATGAAGCTTGCACCGATGGTGCCGCCCGCCGAGCCGAGCAACACGGTTTCCCCGGCCTTGGAGCCGTTGCCGAGAAACACCTCGATGTTATTTACCTGGACGGTGTTGCTGCCGCCCGCGATGGTCGCTATGAGATCGTCGCCCGAGGTGCCGATCAACGTCTCGACCGCCGTGACGGCGGTGGTGGTCCCCACCTGGCCGTCGGCGCCGAAGTTGATGATGTCCTTGCCGGCGCTGCCGACGATGGATTTCAGATAGGCCACCGACATCGTATTGCCGGCGTCGTTGGTCAGGACGATCAGGTTGGTGCCGCTGCTGGCGCCGATGAAAGTCTCGATCGACTCCACCGCCATGGTCGTGCCGGTCGAGGTGCCGACGACCCGGTCGGCGCCGCCGCTGCCGATCAGCGTTTCCAGACCCGAGACGGTGATCGTGTTGCCGCCCGCGCCCGCCAGTAGGATGACGTCCTTCTTGAGGCTGCCCGGAGCATTTCTGCCACCGGTGATGTGATCGAGGTTGGTGACAGCAATGGTGTATCCCTGGGAATCCAACACCACGCCACGCGTGCCGAACCCCTTGATTCCGGACCAGGTCTCCGTTTTGGAGAAAAGATAGTCCGAACCCGAGCTCAGGGTCAGAGTTCCACCGGCAGCCATCACAGTCCCCATTTGCACGCTTCCCGAGAGGAAGCTTGACGATCACAGTCTCAAAAACATGCGCCGCGCACCGAAACCCTGCCCATCGGCATAACCTGAAGATGCATAACTTCTACTTGGGGACAGGCGCGCAATAACAACTTAAGGGGACAGGATCAAAGAAGTCCAAGATGAAAATCGGTCGATTTGTGACAAAAACATCCACCAAGAAGTTGTTAACATTAGTTAACAACTAATTAACCATAGAACTTCAAGATTGAGTGCCAACAAAAATTTTTGTGTAATTGCGCCCCTCTGATTGGAGGTTTGGCGGAATTTTCGCCTCCCTCCCGCTCGGCGCGGGTATGGTTGGCCGAGAGAGCAGCAGCTTCCGGACCTAGTTGGGCCACGGTCCGATCGGCGATTCGTGGTTGTACGACGGCACGGCAGCGCATGACGACGCGCTTAAGGACGACCGTCCGACGTCCAATCGCGCCACATGGCGCGGTAAGCCTCTTCCACCGACCGCGCGAAGCCGCGGTGATCGAGAAGCGCCGAGCCCTCCAGCCGCGCCCGCATGCCCCGGCGCAGCCCGCGGAGCCGCGCGAGGTCGCCAGCCAATGCCGTCGCCGCCTCGACATAGCCGGCCTCATCCTGACGGACCAATTCGTCCAGCCCGCACCGGGACAGCAGACTTGCGCCGACCCGCGCCACATGATGACGGCCGGCGAGTGTGACGACCGGAACGCCCATCCACAGGGCCTCGCACGTCGTGGTCGTGCCATTGTAGGGAAAAGGGTCGAGCGCCACGTCCAGCCGGTCGTAGGTCCGCAGGTGATCGGCGACGGACTCCACCGGCGCCAGGAGTTCGATCCGCTCGGGCCGCACGCCCCGGCGGGCGAAGTCGCGAAGGACGGCACTCCGCACCGCGACCTCCTCGAAACCCCGGCTTTTCAACAACAACCGGGCCGACGGCACCCGCGCCAGCAGGGCGGACCATACCCGCACCACCTCCGGCGTCACCTTGGCCAAGCTGTTGAAGGAGCCGAAGGTGACGAAGCCGTTCACGAGTGCCGGCGGGTCCGCGACCGGTCCCGCGCCGGCGGGCGGCTGGAAGGCGAGGAAACCGCGCGGCAGCCGGACCAGCCGCTCGGCGTGCCGACCGTCGGTTCCGCCTGGCGGGTCGGCGATGGCGTCGGTCAGCCGCCAGTCCACTACCGGCATGCCGGTCGTGTCGGGATAGCCGAGCCACGTGACCTGCACCGGCGCCGGCCGCCGCGCGAACAGCAGGGGCCGCCCGCCCGCCGTATGGCCGGCCAGATCGACCAGGATGTCGACACGGTCCCGCTCGATCAGCGCCGCCGCGGATGCATCGTCGAGATCGGCCAGCGACCGCCAGTCGGCGGCCAGGGCCTCCATCCGCAAGGTCATGTCGTCGCGCCGCCGCGCGGTGGCATAGCAGAGGACCTCCACGGTGCCACGATCATGCTCGCGCAGCAGCGGCTCGATGAACTGGGCGCAGGCGTGATGGCAGAAGTCCGGAGACACGTATCCGACCCGCAGGCGCCGGTCCGGATCGCGGTCGTTGGCGAAGCGCTTCATGCCATCGAAGAGCGGCCGCGCGTGACGCTCGCTCCAATGCCTGTGCGCGCGGGCGATGACCTCGGGCGGAATCCACGGCGAGTAATGGAGGGTCAGCAGCAGGTTGGAGCGCATCAGCGCCATATCCGGGTGATGCTCCAGCCCCTTCTGAAGAATGCCGATCGCCTCCGAAATGCGCCCCTGCTCCTTCAGCGCCTCGCCCAGGTTGACGAAGGGCTGCGGCAGGTCCGGCCGCGCCCGGATCGCCGCCAGATAACTGTCCACCGCCTGCGCCAGCGCCCCGTCTTCGCGCTGACAGTCGCCGAGATTGCTCAGCGCCTCGCCCATGTCGGGATCGAGGCGGATCGCCCTCCGGTAAGCCGCCTTGGCGCCCTCCGGGTTTTGCGCCGACTTGAGCAGGTTTCCGGCGTTGAACCAGGAACCGGGAGCCTCCGGGCTGAGCGCGAGCGCGACCCGCATCGCGGCAAGCGCCTCGACGACGCGCCCCTGGTCGCCGAGCGTGCAGGCGAGATTGCTCCGCACGCCCGCGTCCTCCGGCCAGCCCGCCACGGCCATACGAAGGCAAGCGGCGGCGGCCTCCCAGCGCTGCACCCGGCGCAGCAGGACAGCCAGATTGTTGTTGGCCTGCGGATGGCCGCGCTCCTGCGCGAGCACGGCGCGGTAGCCGGCTTCCGCCGCCGTGAACCGGCCGCACTCATGATCCGCCAGCGCGGCGGCGAAGGCCTCCTCCGTTCCCATCAGCGCAGCCCCGCCTCGTCGAGGATGGCCAGCAGCCGGTCGGCCGAGCGTTCCCAGGTGAAGCGCTCGCCCAGACGGTCGCGGGCGGACGGCAGGCGATCCCCGCCCCGGATGATGCCCGCCAGGATCGCGACGGCGGCCACCTCGTCCGGCACCCACCAGTCCAACCCGTGGAAGGGCGGGTGGAAACCCTCCTGCCCCGGCACGCGGGCGGGTGTGACGGACGAGGGGATGAGCCGCGCGCTTTCCTCGTCGAGATAGGCGAGATAGGCGGAGTGGGCGGGCGCGATCAGCCCCAGCCCCATGGCCCCAGCCGTGGCCATGGGCAGGTCCCAGCCCTCCCCATGCGACAGGCTCCAGTAATGGGTGGCGGCGCGGTGGAGCCCCGTCATCTCCTCGTCGTTGAGCAGCCGGTCGATCAGCACCACCGGCGCGGCATCCGACAAACATCGGCCGACGGCCTGCTCCGCCCCCCGCACCAGCGTGCCGAGTTCCGCCCGCGCCGCCGGCCCCAGGTTCCGGCCGAGCTTCAGGATCAGCACGGCATCGTCCGTGGACGCGGTGGCACGCAGCCAGACCCGCAGCAGCCCGTCGATGTTCTTGCGCGGGTTGAAGTCCGAGACGTTGAGGAAGCGGTGCCGGTAGCTCGACACCAGCCGACCGCCGGGAGCGACCAGGACCGGGACGTTCCCCGCCGCCACCGGATCGACGCCGAGCGGACAGACGCGCAGGCGGTCCTCGGGGAAGCCCTGCTCCGCCCAGGCAAGGCGCGAGGATTCGGTCGGCACGACGATCAGGTCGCTGAACTCGCTCATCCGGCGCCAGGCCGGCGGAATGCGCGTCCCCTCGAACATGGAAAAGGTCACGGTGGCACGGCCCGGCACCCGCTCCACCGCCAGCGGAATGAGGCAGTTCACCATCGCCCGGGCCGGAACGGACCGGTCGAGCGGGCCGCCCGGCCAGGATTCCAGTCCCTTGATCCCGACAGCCTCCAGCGGCACCTGCCTTGCCCGCAACGCCTGGATGAGGCGCTGACAGAAATAGCCGTACCCCGTGGCGCTCTCGAACGGCCCGCGGATCGCCACCCCGCCGGCCGGAATGCCCGGGGTGGCGGTCATGACGCGGTAGCGCCCGCAACGGGCCAGCCCGCTTTCCGCGTTCGGAATGGACGGATCGAGCCTCATCCCCCGCCGGAAGACCTCCGCCGCCGCCTCGACCTCCCCCAACCGCAACAGCATCTCGCCGAGCTGGACATGGGAGAGGGCGCCGGCGGGATCCTCGGCGATGGCGTGGCGGAACGCGGCGATGGCCTCATCGAACAGGCCGGCCAGCATGCGCACCGAGGCGAGATTGAACCACGCCAGCCCGGAGCGGGGATCGAGACGGACCGCCCGTGTCAGGGCACGCACGGTCCCATCCAGATCGCCACGTTCCTGCCGCACGGTGCCGAGCCGGTCCTGGGCGAGCCGAAAGGCCGGGTCCAGCAAGGCAAGCACGGCGAAATGCGCTTCCGCCGCCGCCCACTCGCGCCGCTCCTGCCGCAGGAGCGCCAGATTGCACCGCGCCGCAAGGTGGGTGGGAGCGATCTGCACCGCCTCCTCCAGCGGTCCCACCGCCGCATCGCCGTTGCCGGTGGAGATGAGCGCGGCTCCCAGCAGGTTGAGGATGTCGGCGTCACGCGATCCCGCCTCCAGAAGGGCAAGGCACGCGACGGCGGCCTCTGCCGGGCGGCCGGCTTCGTAGAGCGCGATGGCGGGATCAAGATCGGGCACGAAACACCTCTTCCGCAACGGCTTCGGCCACCCGCGCCATGACCCCGTGCCAGTCGTTGCGGCGCGCCATGCGGAAAAGACGATGCGCCGGATACCAGGGCGTGCGGTCGGGATGATTCATCCAGCGCCAGTCGCCCAACCAGGGCAGCGCCAGGAAGACCGGCTTGCCCAGAGCCCCGGCAACATGCCCGACCACGGAATCGCAGGCAACCACCAGATCCATGCACTCCGCGAGCGCGGCGGTGTCGAGGAACCCCTCCGCCCCGGCTTGCCGGCCCGGCAAGTCGATGATTGCGAACCGCTTGCCCAGCCGCTCCAGCTCGTCCAGCCCGGTGACCTGCTGCAGACTGAACAGCCGCGCGCCCGGAAGCTGCGACAGCGGCTCGAAACACTCCAGCGGGATGGAGCGGTCGCCGCCGTCGGCGCGCCACTGGATGCCGACGCGGAGGTCGCCCGGCCGTGCTTGCCCAAGGACCCGCTCACGCCAGAAGGCCGCCCGCTCCGGATCGGCCCGCAGATAGGGAATGTCCCGGGGGATCGTACCCGCCCCGGTGCGGCAACGGTACGGGAAGCTCATCAGGGACAGGCAGCAATCGAAATCCGGCAAGGGCTCCCCCCGCGCCACCAGCGCGTCGATGCCGGGGGCGGTGGCGAGCAGCCGCTTCAGCACCGGCTGGCACTCGAAGACGGTTCGCGCACCCATGGTCTTGAGCAGCGGGAAATAGCGGACGAATTGCACGCTGTCGCCCAGCCCCTGCTCGTAATGGACCAGGATGGTTCGGCCGGCGAGCGGACCGCCGTCCCAGACCGGCTTGCCCGGAAAACGCCGGTTCCATTGCCAGACCGCTTGGCCCATGCGCCATTCGTATTCGCGGAAGCCCTCTTCCAACTCGCCGCGCATGAGTTGGGCAATACCGAGATTCTTGCGATGCTCCGGCCGGGACGGGTCGATCCGGATGGCCCGCCGGAAATGCCCAAGGGCGGCGCCCGGCCGCCGCTGCGCCATGATCGCCGCCCCGAGATTGTTGTTCAAGGCCGCGCCATCGGGCTGCAGCAGCGCCGCCAGCCGGAAGGCGCGCTCCGCCTCCTCGGGGGCATCGAGCGCCATCAGCGCGCCGCCCAGCGCGAAGGCCGCGCCCATCCGATCGGGCTGCAGGTCGATCAGGCGCCGCAAGGCCGGCAAGGCCAAGTCCGGCCGCAGCAGGTCCAGTTGGGCGGAAGCGAGATGGAAGAGCGCGTCGGGATGCTCGGGCCGCAGGCGAAGCGCCGCGTGCAGCGCCGCCGCGGCCTCTTCCGCGCGGCCCATCGTGCGCAGGGTCACTCCCAGCAGAAACCAGACCACCGGATGCGCGGGATGCAGGGCGGCGGCGGTTCGGAAGCACGCCACCGCATCCGGCAGCTTGGATTCCTGGACGCTTGACACCCCCCGATCGAATGTTCGGAGAAAGAAATCGTCGTCCACGACTGTCCCCCTCATGGACGTCACCGAATAAAGCACCATCCGGAAAAGCCCTGTCGGCGGGCCGGCGTCGAATGCTAACCATTGTCGGATGGAAGCCGTTCCGCCGCAAGGCGCCTTCACGCTGGCCGAATCCCTGGACCGGGCGCTCGCGCTCCTTCAGGCCGGCCGTGCCGAGGAGGCGGCCGATCTCTGCCGCTCGATCCTGCGCGTCCGGCCGGAGCAGGCGGAGACCCGCTGCCTGTCGGGCACCATTGCCTTCGGGCAGGGCCGCCTGGACGCGGCACGCGCGCACTTCACCGTCACGGCGGCGCTGGAACCCGGCTTCTTCGACGCTCACCGCAACCTCGCCATCCTGGAACAGTCCGCCGGCCGGCCGGCGGCGGCCTGCCGCCACCACCGGCGCGCCGTGGCCCTGCGGCCGGAGGATGGAGCGAGCCACCTCTCGCTGGCGCTGCTTTACAGCCGGAGCGGTGACGAGCCGGAAGCGGTCGCGTGGTTGCGGCGGGGCGTGGCGCGGGCACCCGGTTTCCTTCCCCTGCGGGAGGTCTATGCCGCCTTCTGCGAGCGCGCCGCCGTTCGCGCATTCGGCGGCGGAGATCCGGAGGGTGCCGCGAGGTTCTGCGAACAGGCGCTCTCCCTTGTGCGGGGGGCGCCCGCTCTCACCGAAGCCCTGCGCGAGCTGCTGGAACGGCTGGTGCGGGTGGCGCTGCTCGTCGAGCGCCCGGCCCTGGCCATGGAGCTGCTGGCGATCAAGGACACGCTCGACTTCCCCGAGGTCCCGCCCCCGGACATAGACCGCTTCCCTCTGGCCCTGCTGCCCTTCCCGGCCTGGTGCGCCGCCGCCGACTTCCGCTATGAGACCTGGCGAGCCCCGGCCCAGGAGCCCAGCGAGACGCTGACATCGGCGAGCCCCGACTGGCTGCGCCCGCAAATCGACCGGCTGTCGACGCTCGCGCGGGAAGCGGTGGGCGTGGCGCTCGATGCGGAGATCGAGGTCGTTCAGGGCTTTTACGTCAAGGACAACTACGAAAGCCACTTGCTGGCTGGCCGGCGTTTCCTTCTGCGGGAAGTGGCCGACACGGTCGTGCACGGGGCGCGGGTGCCGCTGGTCGGCGTGACGCCCGGCGCCACGGCGGGCGCCTTCCGCCTGCCCCGCCCGCTCTACCGGACGGTGGCGATCGACCAGCCGGTGCTCGTCCTCCCCTCCACCCCCAATTACTGGCATTTCCTCGTGGAGGTGCTGCCGAGGTTGATGGTGCGGGAACGCGTGGCCGAGACACGCCCCCTGCCGGTCCTTCTCTTCGACCTGCGTCCATACCATCGGGAAATGCTGCAACTCGCCGGCCTGCCCGCCGAACAGGTCATCGAGGCGCGGGATCTGGTGGGTCCGGACAGCGCGCAGATTCACTACCGTCTGAGCCGGGCGGCGGTACCATCGGCCGTTCCCTATCCCGTCGCCTATCGCTGGCTGCGGGACCGGCTGCTGCCTTGTCGGCGCAGCGACGGGCCGCCGACAAGGCGCCTCTACCTGTCGCGGCGCGGCTCGGCGCCCAAGCACCGCATCGCCAACGACGCCGAGATCGCGGCCCTGCTTGAAGCCCGGGGTTTCGAAACGGTGCAGCCGGAACGGCTCGGCGTGCTGGAAACGATCGAACTGATGGCGGAGGCGGAGGTGGTGGTGGCCCCGGTCGGGGCGGCCACCGCCAATCAGGTGTTCCTGCCGCCGGGCGGTCACTGGGTGCATCTCTGCAACCCGGACTTCTTCCATCCGGACTCCCGCTGGAACCCGCAGATGGGCGTGCAGATCCCGCTGCTCGGCCGGTTCCACCATCTGGCCGGCCGGTTCACCGACGATCCTGCCGGCCGGCCCGACGACCTGCTCGCCCGGCTGGACATCCCCGTGCGGATCGACCCCGACGCACTCGGCAAACTGCTGGATGAGGTTCTGGCTCACCCCAAGCCTTGGGGATCAGAGCCGCGGTGAGCCACCTCCCCGCCGCAGTCATTTCCCAGCAGCAGCGCCTCCATGCAATCCAGCCGGGCCTGCGCCCGCTCGAAGTTCCCCGCCGCCACCACCTCCACTTCCGGCAGCGGAAACAGCAGCTTGGTGCCGCCCATCACCATCGCGCGTTCGCGTTCCAGGAATTCGCGGCGGAAATGCCAGGGCAGGACAAGGTAGAGGTCGGGCCTGAGCGCGCGGGATTCCGCTTCGGAGACGATAGGGATGCCGGTGCCGGGCGTGACGGCACCGACCTTTTCGGGATTGCGGTCGGCGGCGCACTCGACGAGATCACGGCCGATCCCGCACCATTGCAGAAGCACGTTGCCCTTGGTGGAGGCGCCATAGACATGCACGCGCCCTCCCCTTTCCCGGACGGCGCGCAGATGGCCGACCACCTCGTCCCGCAGGGTCTCCGCCCGCGCCTGAAAGGCACGGTAGGGACGGTCCGTCGCCAGCCCCATCGCCGCCTCCCGCCGCCGCAGCGCCTCCAGGAAAGCCCGGTCCTCCGCCGTGCCGAACCGGTCGTTCGCGGCGTGGCAGGCGAAGCAGCGGATGCTGCCGCCGTTCATCCCGTTGACCTCCGCCCGGAAGATCCGCAGCCCGGCCCGCCGGGCGACGGTCTCCAGCACGGCGAGGCTGTAATATTCCAGATGTTCGTGGCAAACCGTGTCGAAGGCGTTCCGCAGCAGCATGAGCGGCAGATAAGACAGCTCCAGCACCCACACCCCGTCCGGAGCGAGCAGCCGGGAGATCGCCGCCGCCGCCCCGCAAGGGTCTTCGATGTCGTAGAACATGGCGATGGAGGTCACGATGTCGAACCGGGCGCCGGCGAGTTTCGTCAGGGCGGCGTCGGAGGGGAAGAAGGTGTTGACGACGGTGATGTCGCCGTCAAGCCCGGCGGCGATGTCGGACGGATCGACCCCGACCCGCAGCGACGCGGCGGGATAGGAGAGGAGCAGGGTGCCGTCGTTGCAGCCGATGTCGAGCACCGCCGGCGCCGGCCGCCCCGCCAGCGCCCCGGCCTGCTCGGCGATGCCGCGCAGATGATCGCGCATCGTCGCGTTGAGGCCCGACCGGTACCAATAGGTCCGGTACAGCAGCTCGGGCGGTACGCTGGCGGCGGTCTGCAGCAGCCCGCAGGCCGCCGGGTCGCGGTCGGCGCCGCAGCGAACGAGCCGCATGGGAAGCGTCACCTCGGCCGGTGCCGGCCGCCCCGGCTTGGCGAAGGCTCCCTGCAGGACCTGCGGGCCGAGATCGATGACCGGCACCAGGATCGGAGAACCGCAGACCCGGCAAGTCTTACGCGGGCGAATGGACATACCGGGACCTCGGACGAGCTTGAACACACAGGCTTGAACCCAGGCGGCGTGAACCCGGGGATTGGGGAAGCATGGAGTGGAACACACCAGCGTGGCAAGATGCCCGCGGAGTTGCCAAGACCCGGTCGATGATGCAGGGTCGATGCCCTGTTCGATGAAAGGAGGGAACGAATGGAACGCACCGCCGGTTCCCGCTTCGGACATTTCGCTCTTCTGCCGCCCCTCCCCCGCCGCGGGAGAGGAACGCCGGCCGGGAGTTGATCGGTGCATCCCTTCGCGATTGCGACGGCCGGCGACGGCGCTTATTTCCCGCTGCTTCAGGGGCTCATCCGCTCGATCCGCGCCTTTCCACAAGGGGCCGGGGTTCCCATAACCGTGCTCGATCTCGGGCTTGGGACGGAGCAACGGCGCTGGCTGACCGGCGAAGGCGCCCGGCTGGTGCTTCCCGGCTGGGACCATCCCTTCGACCGGCCGATGCCGGAGTATTTCAAGGCGATGATGTCGCGCCCGCATCTCCCGCGCCACGTTCCCGACGCCGCCACCATCCTGTGGCTGGACGCCGACTGCTGGGTACAGGATTGGTCGGCCGTCGAACTGCTGCTGGCCGGTGCGGCGGCGACCGGCTTCGCCATCGTGCCGGAACTCGACCGCGCCTACACGCCCTTCTACGACGGCGCGCCCTACGCCAATCACCTGCATGACTGGTACAAGGCCTGCTTCGACGAGGACACGGCGCGCCGGCTCTTCGCCTATCCGCTGCTGAACTGCGGGGTCTTCGCCGCGCGCCGCGACGCGCCGCACTGGGCGCTCTGGGCGCGCCTGCTGGCGGACTCCCTTCGCCGGACCGTGCTCTTCGTCAGCGAGCAAGTCGCGTTGAACCTCGCCCTGCGCACCGGCGGGCTGCCGTTCAGCCAGTTGCCGGCGCGCTGCAACTGGATCTGCTTCCGGGCCACACCCTTCAGTTCCGCGGACGGACGGCTGCTGCTGGAGCCGGAGCTTCCCCACGCTCCGCTCGGCATCCTGCATCTGGCGGGCTACCCCCTGCCCCGCAAGCAGGCCCCCCACACCCTCTCCACACCCGACGGCGGCACGGTCACGCGCCCGCTCAGCCATGGGTCTGCGGTCTCCAGCCCGGAAGAGACGCTGGGCCGGGCTTTCGCCCTGTACCAGCAGGGAAAGCCGGAGGAGAGCGCCATGCTGTGCCGCGCGATCCTCGCCACTTCGGCCGACCAGCCGGCGGCGGCCTTCCTGCTGGGAGTGGTGGATTTTTCGCTCGGGCGGCTGGAGCAATCGCGGCGGCACTTCGCCCTCGCCATCGCCTTGCAGCCGGACCTCGCGGATGCCTTCAGCAATCTCGCCCTGCTGGAACGCGCCGCCCGCCCGGGCCCCGCCTCGGTCCTGATCCGGCGCGCGCTCCGCCTTCAGCCGGACGCCCTGCTCTTCACCCGGCTCGGCACCCTGCTCCGGGACGGACACCGCGGCGAAGAGGCGCTGGACGCCCACACGAGGGCGCTGGCGCTCCAGCCGGACTCGGTGGAGGCTTGGCGAGAGACTGCGCACAGCCTGCGCGCGGCGAAGCGGATGGCAAAGGCCGCCGAAGGCTACGACCACGCCCATCGGCTTGCCCCGGAACGGACTGAATCCCTCTGCGACCGTCTGTTCGCGAGCCTGTCCATCTGCGACTGGCGGGTCCACGGAGAGACCTGCCGCCGGCTGCTGGAGGTCATCGACCGCGACGAGGGAATCGTGCTGCCGCTGCTGAGCCTGCTCATCGGGACCAGCCCGGCGCAGCAGGACCGCGCGGCCCGCCATTTCCACCGGTCAGTCGTCGGACCGGTCCCACCGGCTCCGGCCATGCGGCGTCCCGTGCCGCCGGGAGGGCGGCTGAACGTCGCCTATCTCTCCGCCGACTTCCACGAGCACGCCACGGCCCACCTGACGGCGGAACTCTTCGAACTGCACGACCGGAGCCGCTTTACCGTTTTCGGCTATTCCTACGGCGAAGACGATGGAAGCCCGATGCGGCGGCGGCTGGAGGCCGGTTTCGACCGCTTCCGCGACCTGCGGCGCGCCGATCCCGACACGGTCGCGGCGCTGTGCGCCGAGGACAACATCCACATCCTGGTGGACCTGAAGGGCTATACCCAGAACGCCCGTCTGACGCTGCTGGCGCGGCGCCTAGCGCCCATCCAGGTCGCCTATATCGGCTATCCGGGAACCCTGGGTGCGGACTTGCTGGACTATGCCATCGGCGACCGCATCGTCACGCCGCCGGAGCACCAGCCTTTCTACCGCGAGCGGCTGGTGCGGATGCCCGACAGCTATCAGGTCAACGACCGCCGCCGGCCGTCCGACGCCCCCGTGCCGACGCGCGCGGCCTGCGACCTGCCCGCCGAAGGTGTGGTCTTCTGCGCCTTCCACGCCACCTTCAAGATCACCCCTGCCCTGTTCGCCCTGTGGATGCGTATCCTGCGCCGCGTGCCGGACAGCACGCTCTGGCTGCTGGAGGCGGGAAGCGACGCCACCGCCAACCTGCGGATGGAGGCGGCGCGCCATGGCGTCGAACCGGCACGGCTGGTCTTCGCCGCTCCCTGCCCGCAGGCCGGGCATCTCGCCCGCTATCGGCTTGGCGATCTGGCGCTCGACAGCTTCCCATACACCGGCCACACCACCACCTCCGACGCCCTCTGGATGGGGTTGCCCGTCCTCACCATGCGGGGCGAGACCTTCGCCTCCAGCGTCGCAGCCAGTCTGCTGCACGCGGCCGGCCTGCCGGAGACGGTCACCCACTCCTTCGCGGAGTATGAGGAACGCGCGGTGCGGCTGGCTGGAGAGCCGGCGACGCTCGCCGCCTACCGCCGCCGGCTTGAGGCCGGGCGCGCCACCGCACCCCTGTTCGACAGCCCGCGCTTCACGCGGCATCTGGAGCGCGCCTTCCGGATCATGTGGGACCGCCACGTGGCCGGGCTGCCGCCGGAGGCCTTCACGGTGGAGCCGGATGCCCGCTCGGTTCGGCGGTAAAACAAGCGTGGGTCAGACGGTGCTTTCCAGCATCCTGCACAGCCGCGCCACGATCGTGGTCCAATCGCCGCGCCGCTCCTGCCGGAACAGGCGCATGGTCGGATACCAGGGGGTGCAGACGCCGTGCTCCAGCCACCGCCAGTCCGGCGCGAAGGGCAGCACGGTCCAGACCGGCCGGCCGAGCGCCCCGGCGAGATGGGCTGGCCCGGTGCAGGAACTGACGACGAGATCCATGGTCTCCATGATCGCCGCCGTGTCGGCGAAGTCGGCGATGTCCGCGCCCAGATCGACGAAGCTGGCCGGCAGCGGCCCGCACCGATCCAGATCGCGCCGCCCCGCCCCCTTCTGAAGGCCGTATACCGAAACACCCGGCAGATCGAGCAGGGGCCGAAAGGCTGCGAGACCGGGGGAGCGCAGCCGGTCGCCCTTGAACTCCGGGTTGCCGGCCCAGACCAGCCCGATGCGAAGACCCCGCCGTGGACCGAGCCGCGCGCGCCAGCTCTCCACCAAGGCCGGTTCCGCCCGCAGATAGGCGAGCGGCGCGGGGATGGTGTAGAGCGTGGCGCGCAGCAGGTACGGCAGGCTCGCCAGCGCCACATGGAAATCGTGCGGCGGTGCGGGATCGTAGCGGGGAACGACGCCGGCAATTCCGGGCATCGACGAGAGCAGCCGGACGAGTTGTCCATTGCAGTCCAGGAACACCCGCGCACCATGCGTCTGGAGCAGCGCGGCGTAGCGCGCGAACATGATCGTGTCCCCCACCCCCTGCTCGTCGTGAACCAGCAGGGTGCGACCCGCGAGAGCAGAACCGTCCCAGACGGGCGAAGCGAATTCGCGACGGGGCGAGGGGAAATCCGCCATGCGGGTCCGCCATTCATACTCCGCGAACCCCTCGCGGAACTCCCCCTTGATCAGAAGGCCGTGGCCCAGGGCGGTATGCGCCTCGGCCAGGGCCGGCTCCAGCGTGGCGGCACGGCGCGCCAAAGTGATCGACTCGTCCACCCGCATCTCGTCGCGTGCGACGAGGCCGAGATTGAGATGGGCATGGGCGCCGTCCGGCTGCATCGCGATGGAGAGGCGGAAGCAGGCGGCGGCCTCCTCGTAGCGGCCCAGATCCTGAAAGGTGATGCCGAGGTTGTTGAGGGTTCCCGGCTCCCCGGAAGAGAAGCCCAGCGCGCTGCGGTAGGCGGCCATCGCCTCCTCCACCCGCCCGAGCCGGCGCAGAGCCACGCCCAGATTGGTGTATCCCGCCACCGACAGGGGCGTCATGCCGAGCAGGGTCAGCAACGTCTCCACCGCGTCCTCGTTCCGGCCGGCGTGGAGGAGCGCGTGGGCGCGTTTCAGCCGCGGTTCCGTCGACCACGGGCTGAGCACCAGCAGACGGCCGAGCGTGTCCGCCGCGGCACCATGCTCCCCCCGCTCGGACAGGATGTCGGCGAGGTTGGCGAGGCCGTCGAGGGATCCGGGGTCCAGTGCCAACGCCAGCCGTGCGCTCGCCCGTGCCTTGCCGAGTTGGCCAAGCTGAAGCAAGGCGCCGGCTAGGCTGGAATAGCTGGCGGGATTGCCGGGATTTTGCCGGATCGAGTCCCCGATGAGCTGCGCCGCGACCGCCGGCTGTCCATGATGAAGCGCCAGCACCCCCAGCAGATGCAGGGCGCCGGGATGGCCGGGATCGGCGGCCAGCACCGCCCGGTATGCGCTTTCCGCCTCCGCCGCACGCCCGGCGGCATGGTGGGCCATACCGGTTTGCAGCAAGGCGTCGGGATTGCCGGTGTCCGTCATCACAGCAGGACCGGGCTGGACCAGGGGTCATAGGGAAGAAGCGCCTGCCGGGCCTTGTCGGGGCGGACGACGCTTCGGGCGCGCCGGTTCAGCATGGTCGCCACGAAGGAGAAGCTGCTGTTCGACACCGCCACCAGATCGGCCTCGCACAGGACATGGAAATCGGTGAGGAACTCCGCCCCGGGGACCGGCTCCGCCAGATCCCGGGCGGAGAGCGGCCGGTAGGCGGCGAAGGCGGAGAGGCAGCGCGGGTCGTCCGTCGCGACGTAGAGAACCGGCTGGTCCAGGCCGGGCCAGATCGCATCCAGCCAACGCAGGTACCAGCTTTCCGGCGCCACCCAGAAGGGACCCCAGCCGAAGTCGCCGCGCCGGATGTGCAAGGCCACCACCGTACGGCCGGCTGCGCGCAGGCGGGCGGTCAGCGCGTCCGTCCAGGGCCTGATGTGTGGTCCCGGCGTGAAGAAGCCGCGGAAGGCATCCCGATGCGATGCCAGGAAGCCGGTGTCGCCGCAGAAATATGCGGTGACGTCGTGGTCGGCCAGTACCTCGCGTTCCGTGCCGCGCCTTACGCCACTGAGCGCGGCCATGACGCTGGCCTCGACCTCCCGCTCCGGCAGGCGGGGCAAGGCGGGGCCGGGCAGCGGATCGTCCAGCCCATAGAGATGGCGCCCCGGCCAGGGCGGCACTTCCAGGGTAAGGCCATGCCGCGCAGCGTACAGACGCAGGACCCCGTACTGCAAAAGCTGATTGCCGAACCGGCCATGCCAGCCGAGCGATGTGGAGGCGAGCCGGCGCCCCGTCTCCGCCTGCGGCGCCGGCAGGGGCGGCGGCCCGAACCGCCGGATGAGCAGGTTGACGGCGCGTCCGGTAAAGGCCTCTCCCCGGCCCGGATTGCAGCGGATCGCCCGCTCCCAGCCCGGCAGCGCCGCATCCGGCCGGCCGAGCGCCTCCAGCGCACCGGCAAGCGCGGTGTGGCCGTCGAACAGGGCAGGTGCGAGCGCCAGCGCATGTTGGGCATGCTCCATCGCCTCGACCGCATGGCCGAGCGCAAGGGCCGCCTCGGCCCGCTCGGCGCGGATCTCTCCCAACTCCGGTTCGACCCGCGCGGCCCGCCTGAGAATTCCCTGCGCGATAGCCGCCTGTCCCCGCCGCCGTTCGGTGCGCCCCAACAGGAACAGGGAACCGCCATGCTCGGGCCGGAGCGCCAGCGCGTCGCGCAGATGGCGGGCGGCCGGATCGAGGGCGCCCTGCTCGAACCGCAGGGAGGCAAGGTTGAAGCGCGCCGCTCCCGCATCCGGGTGCAGGCTCGCCACCGCCTGGAACCCGCGGAGGGCCAGGTCATCGCGTTTCAGCCCGTTCGCCGCCAGCCCCAGCTCGAACCAGACCGTCGCGTTGGCGGGATCGAGCGCCGCCGCCCGGACCAGCACGGCGATGGCGGGCTCCGGCTGTTGGCCGCGGATCAGGTCCCTCGCCTTCTCCAGCCAGACGGTCGCGTCCGTCGGTGGCGCTGGCGGGCTGGGGATCGCGTTGGCCGCCAAGCCGTAGAGGCGGCGCTGGGTCAGCAGCTCGATGGCCACGAAGCGGCTGTCCGGCCGCTGGCGCTCCGCCGAGGGCGGGCCACCGGTCATCTCGGCCCGTTGCCGCTCCAGCGCGTTGCCGGGCCGCATCGTGTAGTGGACGGTCTTCTCGGAGATCTTCAGGCCGCCGAACCGGCTGTGCAAGGCGCGGCTGTAGGCCACATCGTCGGCGACCGCCGGGTGGAACGGCGCTTCCTCCGGAAAGCCGCCGATCCGGTCGTGGCAGTCGCGCCGGACACAGAGATTGCCGGGATAGCAGTTTTCCGATGCCTGCCGCCAATCCTGGGTGATCTCGGCATCGATGGCGTCGAAGACCATGCCGGTGCGGACGAAGCCGGCATCGGATGCCGCGTCCAAGGCTTGGATCGTCAGGAACAGGTGCCGTTCCAGATAATAGTCATCGGCATCGAGGAACCAGAGATAGCGGCCCTGCGCTGCGGCGGCGCCCGTGTTGCGTGTCCGCCCCGCCCCCCGGTTTTGGTTGTTGGCGATGATTGCGACGCTCTGTTCGGGATGCGCCCGCGTCCAACCCAGCGCCCTTGCCACGGTGTCGTCGGGAGAGGCGTCGTCGACGACGCAGATATGGACCTTCGCTCCTGCGTCGCCGGTCGCCGCGCGGTGATAGCGGACCGCCGCCAGGACACTGTCGAGCGCCCGCTCGATGGTGTCTTCCATCCGGTAGACGGGAATCACGACCGTGCCGATGAAATCGTAGTCGGCACGGTGGCGGGCGACCCCGGCCAGGGCAACACCGAGGCCGCTGTCCTCCATCCGGGACACGGCGTGGAAACGGGCGGCCTCGTCGTCGCGCCCCTGAACCAGGCGCAGAACGCCGAGAACATGCGCGAAATCGCCGCGCGGGGCGATGACCTCGGCCAACGGTTCGATGACCGCGGCCGCCTCGTCGACCAGCCCGTTCTGCATCAGCGCTATGGCTTGGTTGAGGGCGGGTGTGATCACCCCCTCGATCTGCCGCTCCAGCACGGCGCCGTCGCCGTGCAGCCGCGCGGCGCGAACGAAAAGCGACAGGGCCTGCCTCCTTTTGCCGGCCCGGTACGCCTCCACCGCCAAGTGCTGCCAGGAAACTGCTTCCGCCGGATCTTCGGCCAGCGTCCGCCGGTGCGCTTTCCTCGAACCCGGATCGTCCGTCATCAGCCGGTCACCGCCTGCACGGCGACCGCACGCTCGCCCATCCGCGTCGCACTTCGCAAAAGCCTACGACCTTCATGCCGGTGGTGGCGGGTGCTATGGTGCAGGGTTGGCTGCACCAATGGTTCCATCGCACATGAATTTAGCGCCCGCTCCCCCCGGCCTTCAAGCCATGATCGTCACAAACGCTGTCCTCGATTTTCGGGCACGGAAGTTCCTGCGGGTGTCGGGCACCATACTCCTGCGGAACGGTTGAGCATGCGGATCGAAGCGGATGGCGCCGGTAACGCTCACAATGACGACGACCAACTCCGCAAGGACGCGGAGGCGGCGCTTGACGCCGATCCGTCCGACGCGGAGGCGTGGAGCATCCTGGGCCTGTTGCTGCGTCGAACCGGGAAGCTGGAGGAGGCCATCGCCTGCCACCGTCGCGGGCTGGAACACGCGCCCGATCAGGCCGGCATCTGGACCAATCTCGGCAACGCGCTGACCGAAGCCGGACGCCTTGCCGAGGGGGTCGCGGCGCAGGAGGAGGCCTTCCGGCGCGAGCCCAACGACCGGACGGTACTGTTCAACCGCGCGGTCGCCTTCCGCAAGGCGGGGCGGTATGCGGAAGCCCTGGCGGCGATCGAGCTTGCCGTCACCGGAAACGGCGGGCCGACGGCGCTCCTGCGATGGGAACGGG
Organism: Azospirillum sp. B21; assembly: GCF_008364825.1. Lineage (GTDB taxonomy): Bacteria > Pseudomonadota > Alphaproteobacteria > Azospirillales > Azospirillaceae > Azospirillum. The sequence continues at coordinate 27,878 of NZ_VTTO01000011.1, read as the reverse complement.
CGCTGACGCGGCTCCAAATCGGCGACTATGTGCACGGCTTCGACGATTACGAGGCGCGACGGCAGCTTCCCTCATATCTCGCGCGACCACCCTCGGCGCCGCCATGGAACGGGCCGGCCTTGGACGGGCGCCGCATCTTCGTGACGGCCGAGCAGGGCTTCGGCGATGCCCTGCTGGTGGCCCGCTATTTGCCGATGGTCAAGAGGGCTGGCGGCCGGGTGATCTACGAATGCCATTCGGAGTTGCGGCGGGTGTTGTCCGGGCTCGACCTCGACGACTGGAAGCCGTGGGGCGCGCCGGCTCCGGCTTGCGACGTCGAGGTGTCGCAGATGACCTTGCCGATGCTGTTCGGCACGACCTTGGCCTCCGTGCCTCCGCCGGTGCCGCTCACCATCCCGGTGGAGGCTCGGGAGAAAGCGGCCCGGCTGCTGGGGGAACGGGAACCGGGAACGCTGCGCGTCGGCATCGTCTGGGCCGGCCGGGCCACCTTCGCCGACAACGCGTGGCGCGCCACGAAGCTCGCGCCGTTCCTGCGCCTCGCCGAAATCCCGGGTGTGCGGCTCTACAGCCTTCAGAAGGGACCGCAGGAAACCGAACTGGACGCGCTCGGCCCGGCGGGCCGGCTGGTGGTGCCGCTCGGCCCCCATCTGGAGGATTTCGCCGACACCGCGGCGATGATCGAGCGGCTGGATCTGGTCATCATGACCGACAGCGCCGTCGCGCATCTGGCCGGCTCGCTCGGCACCCCCATCTGGAACCTCGTGCAGCACGTGCCCTATTGGGTCTATGGCTTCACCGGCGAGCGCACGCCCTGGTACCCGTCGATGCGCCTGTTCCGCCAGGGGCCGGAACTGGACTGGGCGCCCGTCTTCGCAAGCGTCCGCGCAGCTCTTCGCGACGAGGTCCGGCGGCACGCCGCGCAGGGCACCCTCACCGCGACGCCTCTTTGACCGCCCGCTGAAGCGCGGTGCGCAGCGCCGCCACGACGTCGCTCCAGTCCCCCGCCCGCACCTGCCGGAACAGCCGCATGGTCGGATACCAGGGAATGTCGGTGCGCTCCAGCATCCATCGCCATTCGGACTCCGCGCGCAGGATGGTCCAGACCGGCCGCCCCAGCGCGCCCGCGAGGTGGGCGACAGCGCTGTCCACGGAGATGACCAGATCGAGCTGCGCCACGACGGCCGCGGTATCGGCGAGGTCGTCCAGCGCGTCGCCGACGTCATGAAAGCCAGTGGGAAGCCGACCGCCCAACCGTTCCAGATCCGCCCGGCCGTCGCCCTTCTGAAGGGAGACGAAGGCGACGCCGGGAAGGTCGAGAAGCGGCAGCAGGGGCTCCAGCCCCGGCGAGCGCTTCGGATCGTCGGGAAGGCTTGCGTTGCCTGCCCAGACCAGCCCGACGCGCAGCCCCACCCGCGCCGGCTCCAGTCGGTCGCGCCACATCGCGATGAGGGAGGGTTCGGCCGCAAGGTAAGGCACCTCCGCCGGAACCGTGGCGAGGGTCGTGCCAAGAAGATGCGGCAGGCTCATCAGGGCCGCATGACCATCATGCTCCGGTGTCGGAGCGGAGCGCCCGACCACCGCCTCCACGCCCGGCAGCGTGGCGAAGAGCCGTACCAGCGCGTCGTTGCACTCCAGGATCACGCGGGCGCCGCGCCGCGCAAGCAGCGGCGCGTAGCGTGCGAACTGGATCCCGTCGCCAAGCCCCTGTTCGTCGTGCAAAAGGATGCGTCGACCGTCGAGAGCGCCGCCCGTCCACGGTGGCGTCGGCAGGCCGCGCGCCTCCACCTGCCCATCGACCAGCCGGGTGCGCCATTCATACTCGCGGAACCCCGCTGCGAGATCGCCCCGCATCAGCAGGCAGGTTGCCAGGAGCGTATGGGCTCCGGCCTCGTCGGGGCGTTCCGCGATCAGACGGCGGCATGCGTCCTCCGCTTCGTCCAGCCGATGCAGGCTGCGCAGGACCAGGGCGCGGTTCATTCGCGTCTCGGCATGGCTCGGCTCCAGGACCAAGGCGTGCGACAGGGCGTCGGCCGCCGCCTCGCCCCCTTCGATCCGCATCGACAGAGCGAGGCCCAGATTGCTCAGCAGGCCCGCATCCGCCGGCATCAGCGCCAGCGCCCGGCGGCCGACCGCCACCGCCTGCTCGTGGAGGCCGAGATTCTTCAGCGCGACCGCGAGGTTGCCGTAGGCACGATGCTCCTCCGGCTCGCGGCGGATCAGTTCGCTCAGGACCGTTGCTCCCTCCCCGTACCGGCGGAGCAGAAGCAGGCTGTGGGCGAGCTTGAACAGGTGGAAGCTACCCTCGGGGTCCAGCCGGGTGCAGCAGCGCAGGGGCCGGAGCGCCTCGGCCGTTGCGTTCCGCGCCAGCAGCCGCTCGGAAAGCGCGTGGAAGGCTTCGATCTGGGTGGGGTCAAGGGCGGCGGCGCAGCGCCAGATCGCCTCTGCCGCCGCTCCGTCCCCGCGCCGCTCCCGCGCCCGGCCTTCCTCGGTCAGGGACTCCGGCGCGGGTTCCGCCTGCGGGGTGATCCAGCCGAGATGACGGAAGCGGGCGAGCGTTTCCCGGATGCGGCTCGGATAGCGCCCGTCGATGGGCACTCGGCGAAGGCCCGTCCACATGCCGGGCAACGCGCCGTCATCGAAACGGCCGGTGGCGTAGAAGCGATCCAACCGGGCTTGGTTGACCTGCGGATCGCGGTCGAAACCGGCCATCATCTCGCGGTGGGCGAAAGCCTCCAGCTTTGCGCGGAAACGGTCGGCGCCCCCCATCCAGGTGAAATGCCAGCCGGCATCCGGTATGACGTGCCCGATCCCCTGCTTGGCCAGATAGCGGGCACGGTTGGCGCCGATGCGGCGGATCAGCTCCCACTGGGCGGCCGCCACCGAGACCCAGGGATCGGGCGCCTTGAGGTCCAGGAAATAGAGGAAGATGTCCAGATGGGGAGCGAAGAGCGTGGCGCCCATCCCTGCGCCCGCGCCTGAGCCTTCATCCGGCTCCCGACGCAGCCGCTCGACGACCGGGGCACGCAGGATTTCGTCGGCGTCAGAGATGAGGATCATGTCGCTGGGCCGGCAGTCTCCGAGCCCGCGCAGGATCGCGTCCCTTTGGTAAGCCTCGCGGTTCCAGGCGAAGCCGCCGGGATCCTCGGCAACCACGATGTGGACGATCTTGTCCGCATAGGCCGCGAAGCGCGCCCGGTTGTCGGCGTAATGCAGCGGCTTGGCCGCGCCGGCATGGGTGTAGGTCGCCTCGACCAGGACGAAGCGGTCCACCACCGGGTAGAGTTCGGCCAACCGGACCTCCAGCAGATCCAGTTCGTTGTAGAACTGGAAGCAGTCGAAGATGCGGCGCCCGCCGGGCGGCAGCGGAGACGGCGGCGGCAGTTCGGGCAGCGCGGTCTGGTAGGACAGCCAGGCGTCATAGCCCCGCAGAGCCGACCAGACGCCGGTGCGCGCCTCCTCGTCGTTGTGATCGAGGTGGAGCGAACGCTCCACCAGTTCGATCATCCCACGCGCCTCGGCCCGCCAAGCCGGGTCGGCCAGCCGGCGGTCGCCTCCGGAATTCAGATGGATGCCCAACGCCTCCATGAGTTGCTGCTGAGCGGAGACGATCTTGGCGGTGATCGCCGTGGCGGCCCCTCCTGAAACCGGCGGCAGAGGAACAGGCGGCAGGGAAGGCGGCGCCAGCATTTCCTTGAACCAATCGATCCAGCCCTGCGCCCGCACTCCCCAGGTCGTCCCGGAGTTCGCATGGTCGACCTGGGCGCGGAGCCGGCGGCCGGCATCGCGATCGTCCCGCAACTCGCTCAGGGCAGCCACCGCCGCCTCGGCATAGTGCCGCGCATGCTCCTGCGGATCTTCCGGCACGGGAATGAGACGCGCGAACCCGGCTCCGCTTTCCGGCAGGGCTCCCAGTTGGCTCGACACCACGAGGCAGCCGGCAGCCAGCGCCTCCAGCACGGCGATGCAGGAGGTCTCGGCGAAGCGGTTGAGATAGGCAAGGCAGGTCGCCTCCCGCATCACCCCGGCCAACGCCACCTGGCCGATGCCGCCGAGATACTCCACTCCTTCGGTCTCGCGACAGCGCTGGTACAGGGCGGTGAAGGGATCCCGCTCGGCGGGGACCTGATAGGTCTCAAGGCTCGAACACACGCGCAGCCGGGTTCCCGGAATCGCCGCCCGGATCAGCGGGAAGCTGTCGAGCAGCACGTCGAGGCCGCGGAAGGGCGTGCTGGTGTAGGCCAGCACCGGCGGCCAGGGCTTCGCCGCCAGGATGTCCTCGTCCGGCCCGAACAGGCCGGCAAAGGCCGGCGCGATCCCGTTGCGCATCACCCGGCAGCGCGCCGGATCGAGATGGAAGGCCTTCAGATACCCATCCATCTGCCATCGGCTGACGAAGGCGATGCCGTCCAGGCAGTCGCGCAGGTCGGCTTCGGCCAGAGTCGCCACAGCCGGCTGGTCGGCGGCGTGCTGTGTCCAGAGGATCAGTTTGCGCTCGCCGCTCAGTCTGGCGCGCAGAGGCAGCAGAAACTCCCGATCGCAGCCATTCAGGACGACCACGACGTGAAATCCGCACAAATCCTCAAGGGTCACCGACGCGATCGGCAGGCAGTGCACGCCGCGCACGGTCACGGCCGCGCGTCCCCCATTGACCACCGTGATCGAATGGCCGGCGGCGGCCAGCATTTCCGCAAGGTAGCAGAGCGCCGACTGAGATCCGCCAAGCGGCTGATGATGCGGCGTCTCGGGGGTGTAATCGCCCTTCGTCGGGTCGATGAATGCGATCTTGACGGTCATGCCTTGAAGGTCGAGGTGGGCCGGCGCAAAATAACGGGCCGGCCGGATGCCGGCACTTCCTGCTGCATAGCACCAGTCCCCGGCGGGAAGGTCAACCGGCATTTGCGCTGCGCGTCGAAAGGCTGTGGGTGGAACAGAACATTGCTTTGACCTGGCAGCTTTCGGAAATCCATGGCTGGGGTCTGGTTGGGGTGCATACGGCGCTTTACCTGCTGGACCACGGCCGCCCACCGCTTTTGCTGGAACGGCCGCTGCTGGCCACGCTGCGGCCGGAGAACCGGGAAAGAGTGACGCCGCTGCTTGCCGGGCATGAGCGCATCAGCGCCATCGCCGATCAGGTCCGGGATTCTGTGGTGGTCGTCAAGGGCTGGACGCTGCTGCACGCGCTGGCCAACGGCTTCAACGAGGGGCCGACATCCGCGCGCTTCCGCGGCAGCCGCAATGTCGGTGTGATCGCCTTCGAGGACAGCCGGTTCGACACCGCAACACTGGAGCGCGCGCGCAGCTATGACAAGCTCGTGGTGCATTCGACCTACAACCGGGATTTGCTTCTGGAACAAGGACTCTCGGAGGTCGGCTGCGCTTTCCAGGGCATAGATCCGGGTGAACTCCCCGCTCTGCCTCCCACCGGCCGGTTCGGCGACCGCTTCGTCATCTTCTCCGGGGGCAAGCTGGAGTTCCGCAAGGGACAGGACATCGTGCTGGCCGCCTTCCGGCGTTTCCACGAACGCCACCCCGAGGCGCTGCTGGTCACCGCTTGGCACAATCACTGGCCGCACACCTCCGGAACGATTGCCGAATCCCCGTTGACACCCATGCCCCCGATGATCGGCGACAACGGAAAGCTGCGGATCGTGGAATGGGCGATGGCGCATGGCGTGCCGCCGGAGGGCTTCGTCGACATGGGCTTCATCCCAAGGCATCGGATCGCGGCGATCATGGCCGATTGTCACGCAGCCGTTTTCCCCAACCGCTGCGAGGGCGCCACCAACCTCGTTGCCATGGAGGCGATGGCCTGCGGTGTGCCGGTGATTTTGTCGGCCAACACCGGCCATCTCGACCTGATCCGTGAGGGCAATTGCCTGCCGCTCCGCGACCAGACACCGGTGGTCGATCCCACAGGTGCGCGGCGGGGCTGGGGCGAATCCGCTGTGGAGGAGGTGATCGAACAGTTGGAACGCGTCCATGCCGATAGGGCGGCCGCGCGTGCCTGCGCCGAGAAGGGGCGGGCTTTCATGTGCGGGGAGCGGAGTTGGCGTGCCTTCGCCAACTCTTTCATCCAAGCCGCTGCCTGAGCCGCTTGTATTCACGGCAGCGGTTGAGATGGTCCCCGTTTCGCGGACAGATTTGCCGCTTTGCTAAGCTTGGTTCTGATCTTGCCCCGGTTCGGTGGAGCAAGATCATCCTCCGTGGTCCGGTTAACCAGATCACGCTGCAGCCGGACGGCAACGGGCTGGCGATCGTGCTGTGCGGCGATGCTGAGCTTCGCCGCGAATATGAAGAAGCCCAGCCTCCGTGGAGAGACCGGGCTTTAGAGCGATCGAGGATCGCAAGCATCGGTGGTCGCGGGGGAGGGATTTGGCCTTTACCGAACGCCCTGGCTGCGACGATGAAGGGGCATGATCGACTTGATCAAATCGCCCTTGTGCGAACAAGGGGACGGCTCCTCTTTGACCCGTAGGTGCTCAATCTCTCCTACCCTTGGGTCATCCGGACGCACGGGTTGGTGCGAAGGCCTGCATCGCGTGATCAGGAATGATTGGCGGCGACATGCGGTCGTCTGGCTTCCGGCCGCGCGGGCCGCCGGCTCGTCCTATGGCATCGCATCGGCCCGACGGACACGCTCCAGGATCGCGCGTTCACGCCCCAGAACGACATACCGGCCGATCGCGGAGAGAACGCGCCGATAGCTGGCGCCGCGGCGCTGGGAACGATGGACGGTCACGCCACGCACATCGCATGTCGCCAGCCAGCCGTGCAGCGCCGCCCCATTGCCCGCCATCCAGCAGTCGTTGTCGGGCGTAAACAGCGCAATGCCCGAAGGCAGGCGGGCCGCCTCCTGGCAAAGCCCCTCGATGAAGGCGAGTAAACGGCGGTCGTCGCTTTCGGTGGCCGCAGCGTCATAGGCGCTGAGCCCCTTCTGAAGGCACAGGAACAGCACCGGCATGGGCGAATCAGAACGCGATCTTGGATCGCGTGGATGGTAGACCGGAACGCTGGTCACATACTTGGCGAAGCGCTGCATCATTGCGACGCAGCACGGCCAGTCGAGTTCGAGCCGCCGCACCGTCGGCATCAGATCCGCCTGCGACAGACAAAACCGGCGCAGGGTATCGGCCGCGGCTGCCGAGGCAGCAACAGAAATCAGCGTGCCAGCGACCGGTTCCGGCGGATGCACCCGGTCACGGAGCGGTGCGTCCCAGTCCTCGGCATCCCGATCCTCAATAGTCCGATCTGGAGATAGCATGGATGTGCACCCTGAATGAGAAGGGCCGGATGCACGCCGCCGTAGCGAGGCATCCATGCAACCGTACAGGGGGCGGGGACGCGTCTTTTTTCGCCATTCGGCGAATGACAGAGGTTGTATTTGCTGGCCAGCTTGTCCAGAAGCCGGCGCACCGCGTCGGCGCGGTTGGGGATCTCGCCCACGAAGCGAACCTCGCCCGAACGGGCAGCTTCGGCTACCGCAACGGCGATCATCTCTTTGTGCGTGTCCATTGCAACGAACGCGGCTGTATCCTGCTCCACGGCTCGTCCCTTCTGTCAGAAGCAAGGCGCCGGCCTACTCGGCGCAACCCTCGTTGGCGACAGAACGTGAGACGAGCCACCCTCAGCTCGGCAGGGACATGAGGCCTAGCCATTTGCGCACAAAATAACCAGCGAAAACACATTGTTCACTAATAAAAAATCTTTCTATTGAGTTTTCAGAGTGTACATCTAGGAAATAATGTCGCAATTCTCCGGACACCCTTGCAATAAGACGTTATCAAGTTGGGTATTATTGATGAATAACCTGCAGATGAATAAGACTTCTTGCAGCCAAGCACCTGATCGCCCGCAAATGCTAAGCTCATCCCACGCGCAATGATGTTCAGGCAGCAGCACTCGGTGGCAGCATCCGTACGGGTAGGCCTTCGAGAGAATTCAACGAACCGCCATCAGGAGGCGACTTGTGCTTAATCAGCCCGCAGCTTCACTGAAAGAAAATCCCATGAAGAAAAAAACGTCCGTGCGCCCTGCCAACCTGGATGACGCGGAAGAAATCTGCGGTCTGATTCTCAGGCAGTTTAACAATGGGATTGACCGGGCCGCATGGCGACATTTGCTTGAAAACAACTGGAGCAACAACGAGGGAGAGTACGGGTGGGTTCTGGAAGCCAAAGGGGGCGTCGTCGGATTCATCGGGACAGTGTACTCGGAGCGTGAAATCAATGGTCGCCGAGAGAGGTTCTGCAATCTCACAACCCTCTGTGTGGATGAAGGATATCGTGGAATGGCGTTGTCGTTGTTGACCGCAGCGATTCGTTCGGCAAATTGCACCGTTACAAGCATTTCTCCGATCCCGACTGTGGCTCGACTGATGAAGATGATGGGGTTTAAGTCCCTTGATATAGGCAGGATAATCTATCCTCCGGTTATGAATGCGTTCGGGCTTATGAGAGGTCTTCCGCGTTTCGAGTCTCGAATAGAATTTATCAAGCCGCACATCAGCCAGGTCCTTCGTCAGGTCATCAACGATCACGTCCCCTACGGCTGCCTTGCCGTATTGATCTGGTCCAGAGGTGAGCAGTGCCTTATTCTTTCAAAGAAACGCATCAAGCGCGGCGTGCCTTTTTCCGAAATCTTGTTTGTCAGCTCGGCTGAACTTTTCGCAAGACACTTGGAAGCCGTCAAATGGTATATCATGGCAAAGCAGTACACGGTTGCCGTAATGGGGGATAGCCGCCTATTCGGAAAGAGCCGGCCTTGTGGAATACTAATGAGGAGGCCGGTTTTGTTTCGATCTGCATCGGTCACCCCGGAGAACATCGACAACCTTTATACGGAACTCGTGCTTATTCCGATGTGACCCGACCGCAAGGAGGCGCTAGACCGCACTCTTCTTTCAACGGGGCGCCGCTCCGATCTTTAGCTCCCAACTGCGTCTCAAAGCATACCTTGATGGCAAGCTGCCTATCCAGTCAAGCCCACCCTAATACTATCTTATTAACACTACTGTGATAGTTCCACTCTCGCCTGTGCGGAATTTTCCTGGAGGAAATTCGGGCCGAGGGTCACGCGGCACTCAGTGGATGCTTACCTTGGATCAGGGTTTTGTGTTTTACTGAAAGAGGCATTCTGAATGTTAGATTGCGAGCGAAATCTCTCGACGCGCTATGGAAGCCCGCATTTTCTAGAAACAAACCGGACACCCGTCCGCGCGACAAAACGTTCTTGAGGGGAGACGAATGACATCAAGGCTCCAACACCGTGCGATTGGCGCCATAATTGGCGGCGTCCATGCAACGGGGCTGGATCTCTTGTTCAATAATCGGTATTCAGGAATTGGATCTATATTTTCCCTCCACAGAGTTCGCTCAACATTGGGAGGCTTTTCTCCGAATGCAGGGCTATCAGTTACTCCTGAGTTCTTTGAGGAAGTTATTAAGCACATCAAAAAGCGGAACATTGACATCCTATCCATGACCGAAGCGCACAAGCGGCTGGTGAAGAGCGACCGGCCCAAACGCTTTATCGTTCTATCGTTTGATGATGGTTACCGCGACAACTACGACAACGCTTTCAGGATCTGCCAAAAGCATCGAGTTCCGATGGTCATCAACGTAACCACCGGCTTTGTCGATGGAACGAGTTTTCCGTGGTGGGACGCAATCGAAGAATTCGTCCGGCAACGCGAGCGCATAATCATCCCGACGAAGGCGGGAAACCGTGAGCTTGACTTAAGCACACTGAGCGCCAAGACAGCGGCTTATGGTCAGCTCTACAAATCGCTACGCGCCGCCAATCGCGGCATAGCCGCTGATTTTCTGCGGAAACTCGAGCGCCTGAACAACACGGATTTCCAAGAGATCTGCCAGCGGCTCATAGTGGCATGGGATATGGTGTATAAAATGCGCGACAGCGGTCTCGTGGAGTTCGGCGCCCATACCCTAACGCACCCGGTGCTCCGGACTCTTTCTGAGGCGGATGCGGAGCATGAGATGGCAGCCAGCCGTGCCGTTCTTGCCAAGCGGTTGGGGCTCCCGATCGTGCATTTCGCCTATCCCTTCGGCAGTTCTGCGGATGCCGGCGCAAGGGAGTTCGCGTTGGCAAAGCGGGTCGGTTTCTCCACGGCGGTGACAACTTGCCACGGCACCTTGCAGCCCGAGCACAAAGCTCAATTGCACGCGCTCCCGCGGCTCAGCATCAATGGCTTCCACCAGAATCTCCAGACGATTGAGGTCTTCCTAAGCGGCGCCACCACGGCTCTGGCGCATGGATTGCGCCGCGTCGCGATGTGAAACATCAACACTCTCGCTTTCATCTCTCCGGCTCGCGCGGATATGGCTGGCTTTGCAAGACGAGCGATGAGCTGCGATCCGGGCAATGGCTTGGCCGGTTTGCGACGACCACTTGAATCCGCGGTCGCAATGGTGAATGAGGCCGCTGCCCATGACGGGCCGGCGGTGGAGTGCCTGTTCGAGCGCGTCCAAAACGAAGCCACGCCCTGTCCGTTTGGCTGGACGATGCAGCCACCAGTGACCTACGGTCCTTTGCCGATAATCTACGTTCCGATTTCGCCGCGGTCTATGCCGCGCTTACCACCCTTTGGAGCAATGGGTAGACGGATGGGCAGATCATACGGCTCAAACTCGTCAAGAGCTCTATGTACGGCCACGCAAAGCCCAACCTTCTGCACATCAGGCTCATGACAGCCTGAAAACCTTCATCAAATCTGAAGAAGAGCGAGTGTTGCAAGCCGAAGCACACCGATGACGATTCGAAGGGGCTGATCCACTCTGTTTGAAGCATACGTATACAAACGAATAACATTCGTCTCAAGCTGCACAAAGGATTGATTTTATGAAACTTTAAAAACAATCATATTTTCTGCATTCTGCCGTTGTTTTTAAAATACATCGCCCAAAGAGGGATATATATTGGAGCGCTAGCATATTATCAGAAGATAAGCTGCCGCCAAAACAGCTGGCCGTATGCTACTGATTCTCTGGCAAATAAACCCCATCGCCACTTGCCCTCGCTTCAGGCGTTCTGCAAAATCGTGGTGAAGCTGTGGAAGTTAATGGGGAGTGGGGAATACCACCACTAAGCAGCTGATGACAGACACAAACGACAATTCCCATAATCGTGGTGGCGATGCTCCTGTGGTCATCATTTTGATGAGCCTGAGTGTTGTGCTCTCTTCGGCCGACACTTACATGGGGTCCGGAACCGCAGGCTTGGTGCCTCTCCGGTCAACGGAACTGGGGCTCTTCCTTGTTGGCGCCATGTTCGCCATAGCCCTTGTCCGCAGCGTTCACGCCGACAACGGTCGCTCGTTGGTCTTCGCCTATTCCGGCATCATTCCCGTTCTGGCTGCAAGCACTATGGTCGCCATCGTTCGCACCAGCGGCGCTTGGCTACCCGATTATTATTGGATAAAGAGCGAATACATCTATTCTCCACTGTACAATTTCATTTTGTTCTTCTTGGCGACCGGAGTGGTCGCCATTCCGACTTTCCGCCGACATCATCGCAAAATCGCCGGCGTCAGCCTGCTGCTTATTTCTGGCTCCATTGCGATGGATATCGCAAACCCTGGGATGTTTGCCGCCTTCAGTGATCGTGCCGCCGGCTTTGCTTTCAACTCAAATTACGCATCCGAAGTCGTCAACCTGTCGCTCATCGCTGCGGTTAATTGGCGGCGCTTTCTCTGGCGAGATACAGTCCTGTGGGGAATCGCCGGCTTCGCCTTGTACTGCACCCTGTCACGTTCCGGCGCTTTGGTGTATTTCGTCTGCGTGACAGCGTATATCATTATTATGCTGAAAAATGGCACACTCCGCCTCCAGACATTCTTGGGAATGGCTTTTGGCTTGGCCCTTGTAGGGGCCGTCGTTGGCCCAACTGTCCTTGCTTTCATCAATGGGCAAGAGATGTTTTCAACATATTATGCGACGTCGGATCGCATGGATTCGCTGCTGAAGCTATTGGGCGGCGACGTGGCCTCGGTGCAGGATGACGAGCGGCTGCGCAAACTCGCCTTTTTCCTGGGGAAGATCGAGGAGTCGCCGCTTCTTGGGCGGGGGCTTTATTATCACTTTTACTATGAAGTCGGTCCGCATAACATGTTCGTGGAACTGTGGCTCAGCGCGGGCTTGGCCGGGCTCTTTTCGGCAGTTGTGCTGTACGTCGCCTTATTCGCACATTTCATTCGGCTCGGGGACGCTCGTGGCGTGGTGTTCACCATAGCGTTCTTTATATACGCGTTCTTTAGCCACAATCTGTTCGATGACCGGCCGGTCAACGTGTTTATCGGCCTTCTTGCCGCGCTCGCTGCATGGGAAGCGGCAGAACGGGAAGCGAGTGCGTGGGAAGGCAGCACTCCTCGTGCTGCGGGCTGCGAATCTGTTCCTGCAGGCCCCATGTCGGAGGAAAACGAATGCACAAGCTAGCACGCCACGCTGTGCCTCTCTGGAGGGACAGGATAGAAACGCGTAAGCCGTGCACGGTCCTTCATGTCTTTCGCTGCCCTGTGGGCGGCCTGTTTCGGCATGTTCTTGATCTGGCGCACGGCCAAGTGGCGCGTGGGATGCACGTCGGCATTCTGTGCGATGCCGGCCAGTACAGCGAAGGCGTCGAAAGACAGCTGGCCGATTTGACGAAGCACGCCGGCATCGCGGTGTACCGTGTCCCGATCTCCCGCATGCCGGATCTGAACGACTGTGTCGCGTTGCCGGCGGCGCACCGGATCGTCAAGGACATTCGCCCGGACATCATCCACGGGCATGGTGCCAAGGGTGGCATTCTGGCCAGATGTCTTGCGCGTCCAGGCGGCCCGCTGGCGGTGTACTCGCCGCATGGTGGCTCGCTGCACTATTCCAAGACGTCGCTGGCGGGTTTCACCTTCCTCAGCATCGAGTGGGCACTACGCTCTCTGACGGCCGGGCTCATTTTCGAAAGCACGGCCAGTATGTCGGCCTATGCCTCGAAAGTGGGCCTCAGCGGCGGGCATTTCCGGGTCATTTACAACGGCCTGCATACCTCGGAATTTGCCCTCGACGGGGGCGGACCACCCATGGTCGAACGCCGTTACGACTTCGTCTTTGTCGGCGAGTTGAGGCGGCTTAAGGGGGTGGATGTCCTGCTGCGGGGGTTCGCGCGCCTTTGCGATGACCGGCCCACTCTGCGCCTTGCCATCGCCGGTGACGGACCCGAGGACGAGTACTTTCGGGAATTGGCCGCGCAGTTGGGCATTGCTGAGCGTGTGGCGTGGCTGGGGTCGGTATGTCCGGCGTCTTGTGCGTTTCGCCTGGGCCGCTGCCTCGTGGTGCCCTCCCGCGCTGAGGGGCTTCCCTACATCGTGCTCGAAGCGGCCGCCGCGGGCCAGCCGCTCATAACCACGAAAGTCGGCGGAAATCCGGAAATCTTCGGGCCGACGCATGCCAAAGCCTTGCTGCCGCCGGGGGACGTCGACGCATTGAGTGCGGCCATGGCGGCTTTCCTCGACGATCCGCAACCGCTGCTGCTCCAGCGCGACGACCTGTATCGCCGCGTCTTCGGCATCTTCCAGGTCGAGCGCATGATCGAAAGGGTGGTTGGCTTCTACGACATGCTGATTGATGACGCGGGACTGAAGACAAGTACATATCCAGTTGCAGCGCTTCCTTTGATAAACAAGACGACGCCTCGCTCCATACCGGACATCCAATCCAGCGCTGCGGTTTAGGGGGTGATGGTGATGTGCATACGTAGTGAGGTGGCGAGGCATTCGGATGGCCCGCCGCGATCTCCTAAGAGCAGCACGCAAAGGGCATGCGCTTCCACGCTGCCTCTGCCGCTCCTTCCCCGAGGCGCTCAAGAGGAAGAGGATAAGGCATGACCGACGTTCCTCAGATGCACATCAATGCACATAAGCGGCTGCCGCCGACGTCCGAGGTCGATCTGCCTGAAATACTGCGCCGGCTGGGCCGGCGCAGCGGCTTGATCGTCAGCGTCGCATTGCTGACGGCCGGTGCAGCCGGGGCCTTCGCTATGAACGCGGTGCCACGCTATACGGCAGAGGCCCTGGTCATGATCGAGCCGGGTTATATGCAGTTGCCCGATGTCAGCCAGGACAGGAGCGCCGCTCCGCCGGCCGATGCGGAAGTGGTGCAAACTCAAATCGAGATCATCCGCTCGACCCATATCATCGCCAGGGCCTTGGATGAGTTGGGCATCGAGGAACTGCCAGAGCTGAGCCGCAAGCCCAGCCCTTGGGAGCTTCGCCTCGCCAGGTGGAGCGAGCGCGTTCAGGATTGGGGGACGGCGTCGATCAAATGGCTTGAGGCCAACCTTCGCTCCTGGGGACCGGCTTGGCTTTCGACATTGATGGGCGAGGAGAAACCCGCTCCATCGAGCCAGCAACCCTTCAGCGCATCGGAAGCAGCCACGGCACCCGAGGATGTGGGCGGCTTGGCAATCCGGCGGTTCGCCAGCCGTTTGACGGTCAATCAGGAAGGGCGTTCGCGCGTTGTGCGGATCGCTTACACCTCTGACAGCCCCTCGGCCGCGATGAAGGCGGCCAACACAATCGCCAACCTCTACATCGCCGACCGTGAAGCGACAAAGCAGAAGATGGCAGACAGCGCCACCAGCTGGCTCAACGAGCGGCTGCGTGAACTGGAAGATGAGGTCAAAGCGGCGGAAAGCGCCGTGCATGAGTTCCGCGAACGCAATGGGCTTGTCGGCGAGCGGGAAGTCTCATCGTCGCAAAAGCTCCTTGTCCTCAACCAGGAGCAGGCTCAGGCTCAAGCTTTGCGCATGTCGGCCGAAAGCCGCCTGCGCACCGCCGAGGCTGATCTGGCTTCCGGACTCCGCGACGGGATCAGCTCGCCCGATTTGCGGCAGTCGGTGGGATTGCAGCAGTTGCGTGATCGCAATGCGCAATTGTTGGCACGGCGCGCGCAACTGGATCAGTCCATGGGGCCGCTCCATCCAACACGCGTTCAGCTCGGCGCCGAAATCGCTTCCGTGCAGCAATCGATCCAGGAGGAAACCTCGCGGGTGCTGTCCTCCTTGCGTGGGGAGCTGGAGGCCTCTCGCAAGAGAGAGCAGTTGCTGGTGGGAGCTACGGAGGGCGCGAAGGCTGCCTTCATGAAAGACGATCAGGCCTCAATCCAACTGCGTGGTTTGGAGCTCAAGGCCACGGTGGCGCGGGGGATTTTGGAGCGCTACTTGACGCAAGCCAAACAGGTTCAGCAGATCGACAGCTTCCAAAGGCCAGAAGCGCAAGTGGTGTCGAGCGCTCGTGTGCCAGCAACGCCGTCTTTTCCCAGAACCAACATTTTGGTGATCATGGGTGGGGTCATCGGGGTTATTCTGGGCTCGGGAGCAGCATTGGCAATCGAGCACTCAGACCAATCGTTGCGCAGCATGGAGCAGGTCAAGGAGCGGCTTGGGGCCCCTGCTCTTGGTCTCGTGCCAGCGGATCCGGCCGTACAGCGCAGCCTTTTCCGTTCTCCTTTGCGGCTGCGCAAGACGGCATACACCGAGGCTGTCCGCCGCCTCTACATGCACCTCAATCTAGGCCGCGGTGAGTGCCTCCTGATCTCCTCGGCGGTTCCCGGTGAGAGCAAGACCACGCTGGCCGTTTCGCTGGCGCTGACCGCGGCAACCTGGCGCCGCACGTTGCTGGTGGATGGTGATCTGCATCGGTCACGGGTGCATCACGTTTTAGACTTGCCCAGCGCTCCTGGATTGGCGCAGGTGCTGGCGGGTGCAGTCCCGCTCTCAGAAGCAATTCAGGTTGATGAGCGGTCTGGGCTCCACGTTCTGCCTGCCGGCACGCCGGAAGATGATGAATTCAGCCTTATGTCGTCGGTGCAGATGGTGGATGTCATCGATCAGTTGCGCCAGCATTACGACCTTGTGATTTTTGACTCCGCGCCAGTTCTCGCGGTCACCGGAACGCCGATCCTGGCCAAACTTGTCGACCGGACGATAGTTGCGGTTCGGTGGGGATCGACGGATTGGAAGCTTGCCGATGTTGCGCTCAAGGAATTGGAGCGCTGCGGGGCTCCTCTGGCCGGCGTGGTGCTGACCCGTGTCAACGTAAAGAAGAACCGGCGGTACGGATACAAAGACTCCGGCCTCTATACTGGCTCTCTTACCCGGTATTACAGAACCTGATGACCGCAACCATCGCCCCGGAACGGCGGCTCCTTCATGTCCCCCGGCTTTCTCTCGCCGTCTTAAGATGACGGGAGAAAGCCGGGGCGGCACAGGCGCCGATGCGCGCCGAACAATACAAGAACATTCGTCGCATGGTCCTGACATCGAGCTTCCAGCATCGGCTTTATCCCAACGCCGCCCCGTGTGCGGCGCTGTAAGCGATCGACACGGCAATCCGCCCCGGCTTCTTGCAGGCAGCCGACGACCGGCTGGCGGGCGCCGGCGTCACGAGGAATGAGAGGCGCATGTGATTGGAGATACCATGCAGAGCCATCCAATGTATTCCGGGCGTCATGCGTTCTTTTTGCCAGACTTAGACGATGGCGGTGCTCAGCGGGTCGTCGTCAATCTGGTGAATGGCTTCGTTCGTCGTGGGGCTGCGGTTGACCTCGTCGTCGCCAAGGTCCAGGGGCCGTTCCGATCAAAGCTGGATGCTGCTGTGCGCCTCCATGATCTTGGGTGCACGCGTACCCTGTCGGCCGTTCCACGGCTTGCCGCCTATCTCCGCAGGGAAAGGCCGGTCTCCGTGACAGCCGCGATGTCACACGCCAACGCTGCCGCCCTTATGGCCGCCGCCCTTGCCGGCACCCGCACCCGTATAATCGTTGCCGAACACTGCCATTTGTCCAGCAACAGGGACAACGCGATTTCATGGATCGACCGCCATGCCCTGCCATGGCTGATGAAGCGACTTTATCGCCGCGCCGACGCGATTTTGTGCGTGTCCGCCGGGGTCCGGGACGACATTGCCACTCAACTGCAAATTCCGGTGGATCGCATTGGCGTCATCGCCAATCCAGTGATCACTCAGGATTTGCTGGCCTCGTTCGGAGAGCCGGTCCAGCATCGATGGTTTTCGGATGGAGAGCCGCCGGTCCTTTTGGGCGTCGGACGCATGGTGCCGCAAAAGGATTTTTCCACGTTGATCAAGGCCTGCGCCTTGCTTCACGACCGCGGCTGCCCGGTCCGGCTCATCATTCTGGGGCAAGGTCCGGAACGCGAGGCACTCCTTGCTTTGACAAGACAACTCGGCCTGGCTGACAGCATCGACATGCCGGGGTACGTGCAGCATCCAGCAGCTTATATGGCGCGTGCTGGCGCCTTGGTGCTGTCGTCACGCTGGGAGGGTTTGCCAACGGTCCTTATCGAAGCCATGGCTGCTGGCTGTCCGGTGGTCTCCACCGATTGCCCGAGCGGTCCACGCGAGATTCTGATGGATGGTCGTTATGGCCACTTGGTTCCCACCGCCGATGTGGCGGCGCTTGCTGGAGCGATCGAGGCCGTGCTCCGCGATCCACTGCCGTCGGCTTATCTGAAGGGCGCGGTGCAAAGGTTCACCACCGATGCCGTCTTGGACCGCTACTGGACGGTCATGATGGGTGGGGCAGAGGCGCTCGATGACGACATCAAGGCGGCCTCCGTCCCCCGGACCCTCGGGTAGGCTTGGATCACCGGGGCGCCCGTACTGGCACAAGAACAGCCCGCTCCGCTGCCGTGTGTGCCACGGCAACGGAGCGGGCTGCCTGCCCGTGCAGCGTTACGCCGCCAGGAGGTGCGGATCGACATGGTCCGCCAGCGTGTGGACGGCGTCCAGGTTCATGCCGGACAGGTCGTTGCTCACCGGCATGTGCGCGACCTGGTCCGCGATATCGGTCGCCGGGGTCGTGTCCTGGCTGGAGGCCACGTGCGCCCACACGTCCGTCTGCGCATCGGCCGTCTCGACCGACAAAGCGGCGACCTTGGCGGCCGGGAAGAACGACTTGTCGGCGTTGACGACGAGCGTGCCGTTCCACCACAGGCCGGTCTGACCATGGACCACGTTCTTGCCGTCCAGCGCGCCAATGTCGTAGGTGACGGTGCTGTCGGTCGGCAGCACGGCCTTGTCATTGATGGTGATCTTGTTGACGTACAGGGTGCGGTCCTGGCCGTTGATCACAGTGTCGTTGTCGTACTGCACCTGCACCTTGTGGGCCGCATCAAGAGTCGCGGAGGTGGTAAAGGTGTAGTCCTTGGCCGTCTGCGTGCTGTAAGCTTGGCCGATCGTCTTGCCGTCCATCAGCACCTTGAAGTGGGCGTTCGTGCCACCCGCCGGGGAGCCGGAGATGTTGACGGTGATGGAGGACGTCCCGAGCGTCGGCGTCAGGGCCGGAGTCGGGGCCGGCGGCGCGGGGACGTTGGTGGCGCCGGTCTCATAGGTGCCGAGGTCCGGAGCGGAGCCGTTGAAGGAGAGACCGACGTTCACGCCCTTGTCGATCAGGCCGCTGCCCGACGACAGATGCAGGAAGTCCAGCGTGGGCAGCGCACCGTTGGCACCGCGCGCGCCGGACGCGCCGCTGCCGTCGAGCGACAGAAAGTCGGAAGCCTTCGGCGCCGTGGCCATGGTCCAGGAGTTGTGATCGCTGGTGCCCGAGGTCTGTACCTTCCCGGTGCCGAACGAGACGTCGTTGCGGAAGGTGTGGGCACCGTCCCAGAAGCGGTAGTTGTACTGGCCGTTGTTGTAGGCGGTGTTGTTGTTCAGCGTGAGCGGCTGGTTGGCACCGTTCTGGTCGAAGCCGTTGAACGGGTTGTCCCAGGCGGCGTTGTTGGTGACGACGTGGCCCCCGGAGGTGCCGCCGGCGCCGGCGCGCGTGCCGCCCAGCTTGAAACCGTTGCCGTCGCCGATCTGGGTGCCGGCGGCGTTGTAACCGTTGTGGAAGGCCCAGTTGCCGTCGAGCAAGACCGACCCGGCGCGGGTGCCGTCCTGGACGTTGAAGAGGTCGAAGCCGTCGTCCGAGTTGTTCCAGGCGCGGTTGCCGCGGAACACGTTGCCGGCGCCGGTGGTGGCGATCTGGAAGCCGTCGGCGTTGTCGGCCGGCAGGTCCCGGTTGTCGTGGGAGTCGTTGTTGAGGAAGAGGTTGTTGGCGCTGGAGCCGTACAGGACGATGCCCTTGCCCTCCCACTCCGACAGGCGGCCGTTGTGATGGACGTCGAGCTGCTCGATGACGTTGTTGTGGGAGGCGTCGCGGACGAGCAGGCCGAACTCGGGGCCGTTGGCGATGCTCAGGCCCTTGATGTGGTTCCACGACACGCTGGACAGATCGACCACGGCGCCGGCCCACCCCTTGCCCGACATGCCCGAGCCGTCGAGGACCGGCTTCTCGCCGGGATAGTTGGTCACCGTGATCGGGTTGCCGCTCGTGCCGTCGCGGGTGAGCTGGATCTGCTGGGTCAGCTTGTAGGTGCCGCCGCGCAAGTAAATCGTGTCGCCCGGCTGCGCCAGATTGTGGGCGTGTTGAAGCGAGCCAAAGGGCTGCTCAATGGTGCCGGCCTGAGTATCGCGACCATTCACCGCCACATAATACGTCGACATCACATAACCTTCCGGTTCTAACTCATTTGTCAAAGGCTCGACCCGGCAGGGCAGATCGAAACCGATGAAAGACTTACCCCAACCGACCAAGGCCGCGGGTGTCACAATTCGAGGTACTATTTTGTGATAACTTTAAAAAAATTTGATCGAAATGAGAAGATGGACAGGACGGTGTGAGGAGTTCGGGTTTCGCGCATTCTCTTCAGTCTGACTTCAACCTACGATCAAGATGGTTGGAGCGCCGAATGTCGATGCGAACTCTGTCATCTCCTCTGCATTGCCTTGGCGATGAGCCAAATGAGCGGGAGAATCCAGATTAGAGTGACAAAGTCGGCGCGCGTCGCGCCACCGGCGGCGCGCTCCGGCGCCTCGAAAGCGCCGAGGTCCGGAGCGGAGCCGTTGAAGGAGAGACCGACGTTCACGCCCTTGTCGATCAGGCCGCTGCCCGACGACAGATGCAGGAAGTCCAGCGTGGGCAGCGCACCGTTGGCACCGCGCGCGCCGGACGCGCCGCTGCCGTCGAGCGACAGAAAGTCGGAAGCCTTCGGCGCCGTGGCCATGGTCCAGGAGTTGTGATCGCTGGTGCCCGAGGTCTGTACCTTCCCGGTGCCGAACGAGACGTCGTTGCGGAAGGTGTGGGCACCGTCCCAGAAGCGGTAGTTGTACTGGCCGTTGTTGTAGGCGGTGTTGTTGTTCAGCGTGAGCGGCTGGTTGGCACCGTTCTGGTCGAAGCCGTTGAACGGGTTGTCCCAGGCGGCGTTGTTGGTGACGACGTGGCCCCCGGAGGTGCCGCCGGCGCCGGCGCGCGTGCCGCCCAGCTTGAAACCGTTGCCGTCGCCGATCTGGGTGCCGGCGGCGTTGTAACCGTTGTGGAAGGCCCAGTTGCCGTCGAGCAAGACCGACCCGGCGCGGGTGCCGTCCTGGACGTTGAAGAGGTCGAAGCCGTCGTCCGAGTTGTTCCAGGCGCGGTTGCCGCGGAACACGTTGCCGGCGCCGGTGGTGGCGATCTGGAAGCCGTCGGCGTTGTCGGCCGGCAGGTCCCGGTTGTCGTGGGAGTCGTTGTTGAGGAAGAGGTTGTTGGCGCTGGAGCCGTACAGGACGATGCCCTTGCCCTCCCACTCCGACAGGCGGCCGTTGTGATGGACGTCGAGCTGCTCGATGACGTTGTTGTGGGAGGCGTCGCGGACGAGCAGGCCGAACTCGGGGCCGTTGGCGATGCTCAGGCCCTTGATGTGGTTCCACGACACGCTGGACAGATCGACCACGGCGCCGGCCCACCCCTTGCCCGACATGCCCGAGCCGTCGAGGACCGGCTTCTCGCCGGGATAGTTGGTCACCGTGATCGGGTTGCCGCTCGTGCCGTCGCGGGTGAGCTGGATCTGCTGGGTCAGCTTGTAGGTGCCGCCGCGCAAGTAAATCGTGTCGCCCGGCTGCGCCAGATTGTGGGCGTGCTGAAGCGAGCCAAAGGGCTGCTCAATGGTGCCGGCCTGGAACTGATCGGTGATTCCGTCCTGACTGTCCCGACCGGAAGGGGATACGTAATAGGTCGCCATCGTTGGGATCTCTCGATGCGAGGTGAGGGGATCAAGGCATGAGGCAGAGAGCCGTGCACCGGCAGATTGCTCGTGCTGTTGCTCTTCTTACGAGAGTGCGGTTTTCATCAGGCCCTCCGCACCAGCGGAACACAACTTGAACATGGCTGTAAGTCCTCGGACATGAAAAGGAATGTTGAAACTTGTCGAATGCGCTTGCTGCTTCCGCTTCTGCCTGACACCGAGCAGGCTGATCTGCTGACCCGGACGTTCGGGGACGTGCGCGTGGTCTACACCCCTGCCCGCGCGACGCGGGAGACGGCATGGGCTTAGCGTAAGGAACGGTGCGGCTTCACCCAGACGAACACGATGCTGACGGTACTGAAAAAACAGCCGGTGTTCGGGTGGCTGAATGCGGTGTCCAGCGTGCCGATGCACCACCTCGAAACGGCCTACCGCAACTTCTTTCAGCGGCGAGCCCGCTACCCGCAGTTCGGCCGCAAGGATGGACTTCAGTCCGCCGAGTTCAACAAGTCGGCGTTCAACTACCGGAAAAGCGTACTGAAGCTGGCGAAGATGGCGGAGCCGCTGAATGCAATGTGGTCGCGCGATCTGCCCAGCGCCCCCACCACGATCACGGTGACGCGCGAAGCGGATGGCCGCTGGTCCGTGTCTTGCCGGGTTGTGGCCTACGCCGAGATGCTGACGGGAGATGAGGAGGCTGGAATCGACCTCGGGCTGAAGAACTTGGTCGTCCTCAGCACCATCGTGTCCGGCGCACGGTCGCCGGCGTTTTCCATCACATCAGCCCCGACCACGCCGACCTTTAATTTGGCTAGATCGGCTTCCACTGGTCCCTGCACACGGAGGCAAGTTAAGCCGAACGCCGGACCCGCAACGGACGGTGATCCAAACCCTCTGGTCCCGTGTTCCTCTAGCTCTACAGCTTCCGGCGGTCTTTCGTTACGCTGTCGGGCGTCAACTCCAGCGGACCAAGGATGGCGGGATCAGCATCCGCTCGGCCGTAGCTGTCTTTGGTTGATAATCGCGGTGTTGTTTAGCTGACACCTATCGCGCTGCCCTCGACTTCTTCCGACACGACGGAGAGCGGCCCGATTAGGCTCATATTTCTTGAAATTGCAGCGTTGTCTTGGGCTGTAGACATATCATGCCAGCATGATGCATTGGCAGTCCACGACTGCTGAAGCAAATAAACCAATTTTTCAATGAAGTATACTATCCAGTAGATTATCAGTAGGATATCTCAAAATTTCCTTCGTTCCTTCGCGAATTGGAATCAGCTTTGAAGTGCCGGTTGGCTGCCTGTTTGCGGGAAAAAGGCTTTGTGTTGTTGCTGTGTGCCAATCGGAAAAGGGCTATGCTATACATACCTTGTTTCCGGTAGCATACTAATTTGGTATTGTAGGAAGCGGGTTTTCAGGACAGCATAACGGGCTTCGTGCATTCCACAGTTTATCTTCCTCCTTGTGGGTAATAGTCCCGGCGGCAGGTTCCGCCCGCGCTTGCCAGGCTAGGTTTGATGTTGACTCCACAACGCGCCTCATAGTTTGTGCAGTTGCTTCCGAGCCTGTTTGGGGGAGGACTGATAAAATGCATACAGATTGTCTCGACTGCGATCATCCCACTGTTTTATCCAAAGTATTGTGATCGTGCCGGCAAATCTCTCCCCGAAACACTTCCAACCAGATTACGGGCTGAGCCAGAGTGAAGGGTTGCGCTATCCCAATTGCTAGGACGGCATCGCTACGAGGTACTCAACCGTCTCCCGAGATCATAGCACGGCACCTGCTAAACTTTCCGCGGCGAAAGCGCACTCGCGCTCAATGGAGTGACGCGTTCCGCCTTTCTGGAAGAAGGACACTATGGACCACACCTTCCTGAAACGCGTCGTCGTTTACTCCCTTGCCAAGGCTGGGCCGGGAGCGATGGTACTGTTCACCACTCTATACTACATAAACACAGTCGGACCGAAGATATATGGCGAGTACGCGCTAGCAATCAGCATAGTTGGGGTAGCCGAGGCAGCGCTTGTTAATTGGATTTTTGTGAGCATTGGCCGATATTTCTATGACAGCAGCTTCTCAAACAACGAGTGCTTTCGAACGGTGTTCCAGCTGACGGCCGCCATTTCGATTGCGGCCATCGCCGGCGGGTTTGCCGCCTTTTTCCTGCTCGAAGACCGCCATCTCGGCGCGCTTCTGCTTCTTGGCACCGCGCTTTTTATTGCGCAGTCCTGGTATGATCTTGAGCTTCAGATCGCCGCCACGCAGATGCTGCAAACGCGCTACGGCGTGCTGGCGCTGGTGCGGGCGACGCTGATGCTGTGTGCCGGCGTTACTAGCGTTTATCTGTCCCTCGGCTCATACGGCCTTATAGCGGCGGCCATTCTCGGCTGCAGCGTCCCTGCGCTCTCTCGAACAGCACTTCGCCGCTGGGCGGGCTTGCGGTGGCTCCATGTCGAAGTCGGCTTGATTCGCAAGTTGTTCCGCTTCGGAGTACCGCTCGCTGGTTCCTTTCTATGCATGATGTTGATGCTGGCCACCGACCGGCTGCTGCTCGGCTGGTTCAACGGCCCGGTGGAGGTAGGGCTGTACGCCGCCAGCAGCGATCTCACCAACCTCAGTGTGGCCTTCACGCTCAACGTGGTGAACCTCGCTGGTTACCCGGCCATCGTCAAGGCGTTCGAGAATGGTGGGCTTGCCGCAGCCAAGCCGGCGATGGAGGTTCAGGCGGCCGTGCTCTTGCTGGTGATTGGCCCCTTTGTCCTGGTGTTTGTGTCGTTCGCCCCCGAGGTGGCGCGCGTGGCGCTCGGCCACGAATACGCCACGGTGGCGCCGAGCGTGATCCCATGGATTGCGGTGAGCACGGCGGTGGCCGGGTTCCGCGCCTTCTACGCGGACCTTGCCTTCCAGTTGGGGCACCAGACGCAAGGGCAATTGTTCATCAGCGTGGGTGCGGTGGTGTTGAACCTGCTGCTTGGCCTGTTGCTGGTGCCGAAATTCGGTGCCTGGGGCGCGGCTGTCGCGACCGCCGTGACGCAGATCGTGGCGCTCTGCGCCAGCATCGGGCTCGGCCGCGCCTGGGCGCTGAAACTGCCGTTTCCGCCACGCCCGCTGCTGACCATCGCGGTGGCCTTCGCGTTGGCACAGACCTTGGCGCTCTTCATGCCGCAGCCTACGGGCATCACTGCCTTTGCCATAGCGACGACCGCCGTTCTCTCAGTCTATGCGGCGGCGCTCATCATTGCCGATTTCGCTGGGTTGCGGAGCCTGCTGGTTAAAATGCTGATGAGGACGGCAAATGCCGGTTCCTCCTGAGGCCGAAAAGGAATGTGCGAAGCGGAGCGTCAGAACAATGGAAGCAGCCTTTAATCTTTGTTGATAAACAACGATGTTTTCAATTTCACGCAAGCCGGAGATGATTCTTTAATCAATCTTGCAATCTTTAGCTGGTGCATGATGAAAATCCTTCACATAATCACCAATCTCGGCATGGGCGGCGCGGAGATGATGCTGTACAAGCTTCTTCGCCAGGTCGGCGCCACGCCGCTGGATACGGCGGTCGTTTCACTGCGCGACAACGGTTCGGTGGGAAGGCTGATCGAGGGTCTCGGCGTTCCGGTGCTGACGCTAGGAGTATCGTCACCGATCCGGGCGCCGCAAGCTCTGGCTGAGTTGCGAAGCATCGCTCGGCGCTTCCAGCCGGATGTTATCCAAGGCTGGATGTACCACAGCAATCTGGCGGCCACGATGGTGCGCAATGTGCTTGGCAGGGACGCTCGGGCGCTATGGAACGTCCGGCAATCCCTCGAATCGCTCAGCACTGAACATGTGACCAGCCGAGGCGTCATCCTGGCCAACGCCGCGCTGTCACGCGGTCCAGCCTGCGTCATCTACAATTCCGAAACGGCGGCCCGGCAGCACCAGCGCTACGGCTTCAAGCCGCATCGGGAGGAAGTGATCCCCAACGGGTTCGACTGCAACGAGTTCACGCCATCGGTCGACGCCCGCGCCACGACGCGGGCGCGCCTCGGCATTCCCGACGAGGTGCCTCTGATCGGACTCGTCGGCCGGAACAATCCGCAAAAGGACCCCCACAACTTCATCCGTGCCGCTCGCCGCGTCGCGGCGCAACGGTGCGACGCGCGCTTTGTGATCGCCGGCCGCGGGATGGACAGCGATCCGGACCTGATCCGCGCCATCGCCGAGGCGGGCCTTGCGGAGCGGTTCACAGTGCTTGGTGAATGGCGCGAAATGCCTGGGCTGTACAATTCCCTGGACGTTTTCGTGCTGTCGTCGTCCCACCGCGAGGCCTTCCCCAACGTCGTGGGCGAGGCAATGGCGTGCGGCCTGCCTTGTGTGGTCACCGACGTCGGGGATTCACGGATCGTTGTCGGCGATGCCGGTCGTGTCGTGCCCCGGCAGAACGACGCAGTGCTGGCCGATGCGATCACCGGGATACTGGCGCTCGCCCATGGCGAACGCGCCTCCATCGCCCGGCTCGCGCGCAAGCGCGTCGTCGATCATTACTCGCTGGACGCCATCACCCGTCGGTACGTGAGCCTCTACGAGGAAGTCTTGGGCCTTCCCTGCGAGCAGGAGGTGGCTTGAGACCGCGTCAACCCTACGCAGCCACAGGGGAATTTCATGTGCGGTCTTGTGGGATTCATTGAGAGCAGCATCCAGGGCACTTCAGCCATCGAAGCCGAACACGCGTTGCGCCGCATGAGCGGCCGCCTTCGGCATCGCGGCCCGGATGACGAAGGCTTCTGGATCGACCGGAAGGCCGGCGTCTTCCTGGGCCACCGCCGCTTGGCGATTGTCGATCTTTCGCCGCACGGGCGCCAGCCCATGGTGTCCTCGTGCGGCCGCTGGGTGATAGCGTTCAACGGTGAAATCTACAACCACCGGACTTTAAGAGCCGATTTGGGGGAGCCGGCGCACGGACCGTGGCGCGGACATTCCGACACTGAGACCCTCGTGGAGGCCATCAGCCGCTGGGGTATCGGCAAGGCCCTCGAGCGCTGCAACGGCATGTTCGCCATCGCCGCCTGGGACCGTTCCAAGCGCCAGCTTCACCTGGCGCGCGATCCCATCGGCGAGAAGCCCTTGTATTTTGGGACCATTGAAGGCCGCTTCGTGTTCGCCTCTGAACTGAAGGCAATCATGTCGGTTGCTTCGACGCTGCCCGATGTCGATCCCGAGGCGGTGAGCCAATTTGTCAGCCACGGCTTCATTTCCGCCCCAGCCACGATCTTTCGCGGCATCTCCAAACTCACCGCCGGGACGCGTCTGACGATCGTTCTGGGTCCGCGGGAGGTGGAAATCGAGGAATCCGTCCTCTGGTCGGCACGGTCCATGGTCGAAGGGGCATTGGCCTCTCCCTTCACGGGCTCTCCCCAGGACGCGATTTCCGAACTCGAGCGCCTGCTGCGGCAAGCCGTGGCCTTGCGCATGGAGGCGGATGTTCCGGTCGGCGCCCTGCTCTCCGGCGGCATCGACTCGAGCCTGGTGGTCGCGCTCATGCAGGCGCAATCGGCCCGCACCGTGCAGACTTTCTCGATTGGCTTCTCCGAAGCAGCCTACAACGAGGCGCCGCACGCGCGCGCGGTGGCCCAGCATCTGGGCACGGAGCATCACGAGCTGTATCTGTCGCCGCAGGAGGCGATGGCTGTCGTTCCGGACCTGCCCAGGGTTTACGACGAACCTTTTGCCGATCCGTCCCAGATTCCGACACTGCTGGTCTCACGTTTTGCGCGCCAGTCCGTGACCGTGGTGCTGTCCGGCGACGGTGGGGACGAGTTGTTCCTCGGCTATGACAATTACCGCTGGGGGGCTCGGATCTGGTCACAATTCGGCATACTGCCGGCACCAGCCCGTCGCGCGGCGTCCGCGCTAATCCGGACTTTGCCACCGTCCGCCTGGGACCGGGTGCTATCCCTGCTCCCATCGAAAACGCGTCGGGAGCTGTCAGGGCATCGGCTGCATCGGGTCGCTGACCTGTTGAAGCATAGAACGCTCGACGACATCACCGCCGCCCTGGCGTCGCATTGCCCTGAACCGTGGCATTTCCTTAAAGAGCCTGCCGGAGCAGGCATTGCCGAGCGTTCGCGACGCCCGCCTAGACTCGACCCTTACCACCACATGGCGTTTGCCGATCTCACCAATTATCTGCCCGAAGACATTCTGGTCAAAGTCGACCGTGCGAGCATGTCCGTTGGTCTGGAAGGGCGCATTCCTCTGCTCGATCCCGCGGTGGTGGCGTTCGCTTGGCGCTTGCCGTTGTCGCTCAAAATCCACGCCGGACGCGAGAAGTGGATTATGAGGGAGCTGTTAAGCCGCTTCGTCCCAACCTCCTTGATTGATCGGCCCAAGCAGGGGTTTGCGGTCCCGGTGGGGCAATGGCTGCGCGGGCCTCTGCGCGATTGGGCGGAGGCAATGCTGGCCCCCGACAGGCTTAACCAAGATGGGATTTTCCAGGTATCGGCGATCCGTCGGCTGTGGAATGAGCACAGCTCCGGTCAGCGCAACTGGCAGCATCTGTTGTGGCATGTGCTCATGCTACAGGTATGGCTGGACGAGGCGCGCAGAAGCCAAACAGCCCATGAGGAGCTTGTCGGTTGACGTTGATCTTGCCCCGGTTCGAGTTCTTGCGTAAGCGTTGCGTGACCACACATCCGACGTGATCGTGGTCTGATCTTGCCCTGCTTCGGTGGACACCACAGCTAAGCTCCGAGTGGAGCGGGAAGGTGTCTGATGACGAAGACGAGG
>NZ_VTTO01000010.1 GCF_008364825.1 Azospirillum sp. B21 | reverse complement strand
CCTATTGCCCTGTAAGAGCTTTTTCCCCACTGCATGTCTGAATGAAGGACTTGACAGCGGACATTTTTCATGCCCGGGTGACGGTCGGACGGATCAGACCAACACGGCGCCCTTCACCTTGCCCACCCGCCTGAAATGCTGATTGTTGCTGAGATGATGGTGGAGGAAGGAGGGGTTGTAGTAACGCGCCTCCATACCGAAGACCGCCTGCATGTTCTGCAGCGGAAAGCTACCCTGGACCGCGATGTTCGACTGCTCCATCGCCACCAGATAGCAATAAACCACATGGCCGGAGCAGAAGAAGGCCTCCCGCCCGCCGGCCATCAGCTGGTCGAGCAGGGTGTTGATGCGGTCGGTGGACTGCACACCACCCCCGCGACCGAGCGACTTGACGGCGCCGCCGATGGTGTAGGGCATCTGGGTGGTGCCCCCTTGGGCGAAGCCGCCGCCGACGATGCCCTGCCGCATCATGATCGCGGTCTGCGCCGCCCCTTCGCCGATGCCGGGGGTGGTGCAGCGGAAAACGTCATAGCTGTAGTTGGCGTTCTTGGTCAGCAGGTTGTTTTCCTGCAGCCCGTCACCATCCATCTCGATGATGGTCGTGGGGGAACTCGCGATGCCGGCATGGATGAAGTCCGACTTTCCCCGGCTGAACAGCTGGCCGATCTTGATGGCGATCCCGGTGGCGCCCAGGCCGTGCCGATGCTTGATCATGATGTCGCCGGCCTTCACGGCCCCGATCACCGCGTTGGAACGCGCTCGCGTCATGCCCTGTCTCCCTGTAACGAACCGTGCGCCGACATCCGCGGTCGCTTGCGGTCCTGTTCCGCAAACCCACTATACGAAATAACGAGGGGTCGGCGAAAGAAGTACCACCACCCGAACAATCCGCTTTTCATCGAACAGCGCAGATGGATGCCCGAACTATTATCGACCTTGATTACCTGATCTCCTGAAGGCGCTATTTTCGTGAAATTTCTTCAGCCTTTAATGGCATTTGAGCCAGACGATCAACCGTGGCAGAGCGGTTCCTCACTGCCCGGGCAGCCTGATGGCTCCTGCACGACAACCGTCCGGCGTGACCATGCGCCCCGATTCGACACCCCGGCAGCATGCGGGGTGCCATCGGGCCTGCGGGTCTGCTAAATCTCCGCCGCCGCCCCCAGCACGGGCGGCGCCGCAACAGCCTGGGGGCAGACATGGCCGCGACGATCCCACCCTATCTGTCGACTTTCTCGCTCGCCGGACAGGTGGCGCTGGTCACCGGTTCGGGCCGCGGCCTGGGGCTGGAGATTGCGCGGGCGCTGGCCGGGTCGGGTGCGCATGTGCTGCTGAACGGCCGCGACGCCGCGACGCTGGAGGCGCGTGTCGAGGAGATACGGACTGCCGGCGGGACCGCTTCGGCCCTGGCTTTCGACGTGTCGAACCGGGCGGCCGTGCGCGATGCCTTCGCGCGGA
This sequence comes from Azospirillum sp. B21, assembly GCF_008364825.1. Classification (GTDB taxonomy): domain Bacteria; phylum Pseudomonadota; class Alphaproteobacteria; order Azospirillales; family Azospirillaceae; genus Azospirillum. The sequence goes on along the minus strand of NZ_VTTO01000010.1, from coordinate 251,040 downwards.
TCGACCGCGACCATGGACGGCTCGACGTGCTGGTCCAGAATGTTGGCCAGCGCAACCGCAAGCCGCTGGCCGAATTGAGCGATGACGAGATCGTGGCTCTTCTCGACGTCGATCTGGCCTCCAGCCTGATCCTGGCGCGGGAGGCGGCGCGCCTGATGCTGCCGCGGGGCCGGGGCCGTCTGATCGCCATCACCTCGGTCGCCGGGCAGATCTCGCGGGCCAACGACAGCGTCTATGCCTCGGCAAAAGCCGGGCTGAACGGCATGGTGCGGGCATTGGCCGCCGAATACGGTCCGCTTGGCCTGACCAGCAACGCCATTGCGCCGGGCTTTTTCGCAACCGAAACGAATGCGGCCATCGCCGCCGATCCCGAGCGCGGGGCCTATTTCGCCAACCGCACGCCGTTGTGCCGCTGGGGCCGGCCGGAGGAGATCGCCGGGGCGGCGGTATTCCTGGCGTCGGCCGCGGCGTCCTATGTCAACGGCCATGTCTTGGTCGTGGACGGCGGCGCCACCATCTTGATGTGAGCCGCCGGCCGATTGCCCCCGCCATGCTGACCATTCCGATCTCCTGCGGCGACCCTGCCGCCCTGTTCCGCCCCTGGGCCACCCAGCCCTGGGCCATGCTGCTAGACAGCGCGGCGCCCCATCCGCAGAACGGGCGCTTTTCCTATATCGTTGCCGAACCGTTTCAAACGGTTGAATCCATCGGCGGACGGACGCTGGTCGATGGGGCGCCGGTGCCCGGCAGTCCCTTCGACGCGCTGGAACGGGCGCTGGCAGCATATCCCGTGCCCGCCGCCGGCCCGGTTCCCTTCAACGGAGGGGCGGTGGGCTTCGTCGGTTACGAGGCCGGAACGGCTTTGGAAGGGCTGCGCTCCTGCCATGGCAATCCGGGCGGACAGCCGGACATGGCCTTCGGCCTCTACGATGTGGTCGCCGCCTTCGACCGCGAGACGCGGAGCGCCTGGGTCATCGCCGCCCGGCCGGAGGCGGAGGAGCGCGCACGCCGCATGGCCGCGCGGCTGTCCGTTCCGCCACCGGAACAATCGGCCGGGCCGGCCCCGCTGCGCTGGCGGTCGGAGCTGTCGCGTCCCGACTATCTCGACCGGGTCGGCCGGGTGCTGGAGTACATCCGGGCCGGCGACATCTATCAGGCGAACTTCACCCAGCGTTTCCTGGCCGACGTGGACGGGACGCTCGACGCCTATGCGCTGTACGAGCGTCTGCGCCGTCTCAGCCCGGCACCCTTCGCCGCCTTCCTGAACTGCGGCCCCCGGCTGCGGCTGGCGGGTGCCTCGCCCGAGCGCTTCATCCGGCTGCGCGCCGACCGGACCATCGAGACGCGGCCGATCAAGGGCACCCGCCCGCGCCATGCCGAACCTACCGCCGATGCAGCCGCCGCGGCGGAACTGTCGGCCAGCATCAAGGACCGGGCGGAAAACCTGATGATCACCGACCTGCTGCGCAACGACCTGGCGCGCGTGTCGGAGGTCGGAAGCGTCAAGGTGCCGGTGCTGTTCGGGCTGGAGAGCTTCGCCAGCGTCCATCATCTGGTGTCGGTCGTCACCTCCCGGCTGGTGCCGGGGCTGGGGCCGATCGATCTGCTGCGCGCCGCCTGCCCCGGCGGCTCGATCACCGGCGCGCCGAAGATCCGCGCCATGCAGATCATCGACGAGTTGGAGGTCGCCCGCCGCGGCGCCTATTGCGGCTCGGTGGCCTGGATCGGCTTCGACGGCGCCATGGACAGCAACATCGTCATCCGCACCCTGTCGGTGACGCAGGACCACGTCATCGCCCAGGCCGGCGGCGGCATCGTCGCCGATTCCGATCCGGCGGCGGAACATGAGGAAATGCTGGTCAAGGCCCGCGCCCAGTTGCGCGCCGCTGGCGATCCAGTGGTGGAGGGGATGCAATGACCATCTGGTTGAACGGGCGGCTGATGCCGGCTGCGGAGGCGCGGATCGACCCGGCCGACCGCGGCTTCACCCTGGGCGACGGGCTGTTCGAGACCATCCGCATCAAGGACGGCGCAGCCCGCCACCTGCCCCGCCATCTTGACAGGCTGTCCGCCGGAACCGCCCTGCTGCGCCTGCCGCTGCCCTATGACGCAGCAACCCTGTCGGAGGCGATGGCGGCGCTGATCGAGGCTGACGGCATTGCCGACGGCGTGCTGCGCCTGACCCTGTCGCGCGGCACCGGCGCCCGCGGGGTTCTGCCGCCGCCCGACGCCCGCCCGACCGCGATGATGACGGTCGCTCCCGCCGTCCACATGACGGCGCCGGTCGCCGCCGTGATCGCCCGCAGCACCCGCCGCAACGAGCATTCACCCTTGTCGCGGCTGAAGTCGCTGAACTATCTCGATTCCATCCTGGCGCGGCAGGAGGCGGCGGAGCGCGGTGCCGACGAGGCGCTGTTGCTGAACGGCGCCGGACGGCTGGCCGAATCCAGCATCGCCAACCTGTTCCTGTCGCTCGGCGGCCGGCTGCTGACCCCGCCGGTCGCCGATGGCGCCCTTCCCGGCATCCGCCGCGCCCTGGTTCTGGAGCGCCACGGCGCGGAGGAAGCGCCGCTCACCCCCGACGACCTCGCCCGCGCCGACGAGGCGATCCTGACCAACAGCCTGGGCCTGCGCCCGCTGCTGTCGGTGGACGGCGCTCCGGTCGGCAGCGGGTCGGCCGGGCCAGTCCTCGCCCGGCTGCTGGCCGACCCGGACCTCTAAGCAAGCAAGGGACTGTCATGATCGAAACGGTGAGCTATCCCGAACTGACCGCCATCGGCTTCATGGTCGAGGCAAGCCGGGAGGATCTGCCGGCGGCAGTATCGGCGGCTTGGGAGCGCCTGTTCACCGCCGACAGCGGCGCGACCTCCTTCGCGGCGGTGTCGCTGCCGGAGGAGAACGGGATGCAGCGCGAACTGGTGGGATTCCTTGCCGCCAAGGCCACGGAGATCCCGCCGGGCATGGTCCGCGTCGATCTCGATGCCGGCCGCTATCTGCGGCTCATCCATGACGGCCCGGTCTCCGCCATCCCGGACGGCTTCGCCCGGCTGCACGCCCACGCCGCGGCGAACGGTATGAAACTGAGCGGCATCGCGCTCGATTTCGGCCATCGCCCCGGCATGCCCGACGGGCGCCACGAACTGCATCTGGCGCTGACACCGCAACTGCCGGCGCTGGGATGACGTAGGATCCCCTCTCCCCCCCGGGGAGAGGGTTAGGGTGAGGGGGACGCGCGGCGGGACCTTCGCAAAAATCCTGATGTGCATCCCCCTCACCCCGCCCCTCTCCCCAGGGGGGAGAGGGGGATGCACCTCACCCTCCCCGCTTACTTCAAAAACGGCAGGTTCAGCCCCTGCTCCTTGGCGCAGTCGATGGCGATGTCATAGCCGGCGTCGGCATGGCGCATCACGCCGGTGGCCGGATCGTTCCACAGCACGCGCTCCAGCCGCTTGGCCGCCGCGTCGCTGCCGTCGCAGACGATGACCATGCCCGAATGCTGGGAGAAGCCCATGCCGACGCCGCCGCCATGGTGCAGGCTGACCCAGGTCGCGCCGCTGGCGGTGTTCAGCAGCGCGTTCAGCAGCGGCCAGTCCGACACGGCATCGGACCCGTCCTTCATCGCCTCCGTCTCGCGGTTCGGGCTGGCGACAGAACCGCTGTCGAGATGGTCGCGGCCGATGACGATCGGCGCCTTCAGTTCGCCCGACCTCACCATCTCGTTGAAGGCGAGGCCGAGGCGGTGGCGCTGCCCCAGACCCACCCAGCAGATGCGCGCCGGCAGGCCCTGGAACTGGATGCGCTTGGAGGCCATGTCCAGCCAGTTGTGCAGGTGCGGATCGTCGGGGATCAGCTCCTTCACCTTGGCGTCGGTCTTGCGGATGTCCTCCGGATCGCCGGACAGCGCCACCCAGCGGAACGGGCCGACGCCGCGGCAGAACAGCGGGCGGATATAGGCGGGGACGAAGCCGGGGAAGTCGAAGGCGTTCTCCAACCCCTCCTCCTTCGCCATCTGGCGGATGTTGTTGCCGTAATCGACGGTCGGGATGCCCATGGCGTGGAAGGCCAGCATCGCCTCCACCTGCACCCGCATCGACTTGCGCGCGGCGGTGGCGACGGCGGCCGGCTGGCTTTCGCGGGCGGTCTCCCATTCCTCCAGTGTCCAGCCTTGCGGCAGATAGCCGTTCACCGGGTCATGGGCGGAGGTCTGGTCGGTGACGATGTGCGGCCGGGCCTTGATGTCGGTGCCGGCACGGCGCGCCAGCTCAGGGAAAACATCGGCGGCGTTGCCGAGCAAGCCGACGGAGATCGCCTCGCCCTTGGCGCAGGCCTCGTTGATCCAGGCCAGCGCTTCGTCCAGATCGGCGGTGTGGCGGTCGAGATAGCCGGTGCGGATGCGCATCTCGATGCTGCTGGGACGGCATTCGACCGCCAGCATGCAGGCGCCGGCCATGGTGGCGGCCAGCGGCTGCGCCCCGCCCATGCCGCCCAGCCCGCCGGTGAGGATCCACTTGCCCTTCAAGTCGCCGTTGTAATGCTGGCGCCCGGCCTCGACGAAGGTCTCGTAGGTGCCCTGCACGATGCCCTGGCTACCGATGTAAATCCACGATCCGGCGGTCATCTGGCCGTACATCGCCAGACCCTTGCGGTCCAGCTCGTTGAAATGCTCCCAGGTCGCCCAGCGCGGCACGAGGTTGGAGTTGGCGATCAGCACGCGCGGGGCGTCGGCGTGGGTGCGGAAGACGCCGACCGGCTTGCCCGACTGGACCAGCAGGGTCTCGTCGTCGTTCAGCGTCTTCAGCGCCGAGACGATGCGGTCGAAGCTCTCCCAGTCACGGGCGGCGCGGCCGATGCCGCCATAGACGACCAGCTCCTGCGGCCGTTCCGCCACGTCGGGGTCGAGGTTGTTCATCAGCATGCGCATCGGCGCCTCGGCGAGCCAGCTCTTGCAGCTCAATTCGGGGCCGTGCGGGGCACGGATGACGCGCTGGTTGTCGAGGCGGGATGACATGGGTGGGTGGCTCCTGGTGGGAGGGTGAAAGTGCGTAAGAGTGCTTTTGCCCCCTCCCCTACCCTCCCCCGCTCTCGGCCGGCCAACGGCCGGTCCGATCGCGGGAGAGGGGGTTAAGCGCGGGAGCGGCGGAGTTCCCTCTCCCGCCGAAAGGCGGGGGAGGGTTAGGGAGGGGGCCGCGAACCAATAGCTAAGGCGGCGGCAACTGGAACCGCGCGCCCAGCCGATAGCGGCTGCCGGGATGCACCAGCATCGCCACCGTCACCACCCGCCCGCCGACCCATGTCCGGCGCGTGACGCGCAAACAGGGCTCGGTAACGGGAATGTCGAGCAGCCGGGCGATCTCCGCCGTCGGCGACACAGCTTCGATGACATGCTCGACCTGCGGCGAGGATTCCAGCCGGATCAGGTACTCGCCCGGCGTCTGGCGGGTGAAGTCCTGCTCCAGATAGTCGGGCGCCACCGCCGGGTTGACCCAGCGTTCCTCCAGCTGGACCGGCACGTCGCTTTCGCTGTGGACGACGACGGAATGGAACAGCTTCGCCCCCACCGGCAGGTTGAAGCGGCGGGCCAGCCCGGCATCCGCTGTAACCGCGAGCAATTGCTCCACCCGGCAGGAATGGGTGTTACCGCGTTCGGCGATCTCGTCGGCGATGCTGCGCAGTTCCACCACGTCGGTGCTGGGCGGCCGTTCGGCGACGAAGGTGCCCAACCCCTGCACGCGGGTCAGCAACCCTTCGTCGGTCAGGTCGCGCAGCGCGCGGTGCACCGTCATGCGGCTGACCGAGAATTCCTCCAGCAGCTTGTGCTCCGAGGGGATCTGGAAGCCTTCCGGCCAGTCGCCGGAGCTGATCCGGCGGCGGATGGCCTCCTTGATCTGGGCGTAGCGCGGCTGGGCGGTGGAGATGACGTCGCTCATGCGACCCCCACATACGGCTTGCGCACCATCCCGCCATTCACCACCGCCATGCAGGGGTTCAGGCCGATGGCATAGGCCAGCTCCGCCGGATGCTCGATGCGCCAGACCGCCAGATCGGCGCGCTTGGCCGGAGCGATCACACCACGGTCGGTCAGCCCCAGCGCCTTCGCCGCATGGCGGGTGACGCCGGCCAGCGCCTCCGCCGGGGTCAGGCGGAAGAAGGTGCAGCCCATCGACAACATCAGCAGAAGCGAGGTCACCGGCGAAGTGCCGGGGTTGTTGTCGGTGGACAGCGCCATCGCCACGCCATGGCGGCGCAGCAGGTCGATGGGCGGCAGCCTGGTCTCGCGCAACGCATAAAAGGCGCCGGGCAGCAGCACGGCCACCGTCCCGGCCTGCGCCATGGCCGCGACGCCCTCCTCGTCGAGATGCTCGATATGGTCGGCGGACAGGCCGCCGAACTCCGCCACCAGCCGGGCGCCGCCGAGGTTGCTGAGCTGTTCGGCATGCAGCTTCACCGGCAGGCCGAGCCTCTTGGCCGTCTCGAACACCCGGCGGGTCTGGGCGACGGAGAAGCCGATCCCCTCGCAAAAGGCGTCCACCGCATCGGCCAGCCCGGCTTCGGCGATGGCCGGCAGCGTCTCGGCGCAGATGCGGTCGATGTAGCCGTCCGGGTCGGTCTTGAATTCCGGCGGCAGGGCATGGGCGCCGAGATAAGTGGTGCGCACCTCCACCGGACGGACCTGGGCCAGCCGGCGGGCGACGCAGAGCATCCGAGTCTCGGTTTCAGTGTCGAGGCCGTAGCCGGACTTGACCTCCACCGTCGTGACGCCCTCAGCCAGCAGGCTGTCCAGCCGCGGCAGGGTGGCGGCCAGAAGCTGGTCCTCGCTGGCGGCGCGGGTGGCGGTGACGGTGGACAGGATGCCGCCGCCAGCCCGCGCGATCTCCTCATAGGTCGCGCCGTTCAGCCGCATCTCGAACTCGCGGGCGCGATTACCGCCATAGACGAGATGGGTGTGACAGTCGATCAGGCCGGGGGTCATCCATCCGCCCTGCCCCGAATGAACCTGGGTCGCCAACGCCTCGGGCGCGTCCGTCAGGTCGGCGCGCCGACCAACGAAGGCGATGCGGCCATCCTTGATGCCGACCGCCGCGTCGGCGATGACGCCGTAGCCGTCGGCATCACCCATCGTCGCAACGGACAGGTCGATCCACAGGGAATCCCACGGCGCGCTGGTCGGCATCGGTTCGGCTCCTTCCTACAAGTTCGTGCAGCAACCCTCTTGGCATCAGGTTGCCTATACTTGTATAGTGTTGTCTATAATAGCGAGGGCGCCCTCATGAGCAACCTGTTTTTTGCCTCAGCGCTGCTGCCGGATGGCTGGGCGGAGAATGTGCTGGTCACGACGGACGAGCGCGGCCGGATCGTCTCGGCGACGCCCAATGCCGCCTGCCCGACCGAGGCGGAGCGCTTTGCCGGGGCCGCCGTCGCGGGCATTGCCAACCTGCATTCCCACGCCCACCAGCGCGCCATCGCCGGCATGGGCGAGTCCTCCGGCGAGGGCTCCGACAGCTTCTGGAGTTGGCGCGAGGTGATGTACCGCGCGCTCGACCGCATGGATCCTGAGGATTTCGAAGCGGTCGCCGCCCAGCTTTATGTGGAGACGCTGAAGGCCGGCTTCACCGCCGTCGCCGAATTCCATTACCTTCACCGCGACCGCGACGGCAGCGCCTACGCCGACCCGGCGGAGATGAGCCACCGCGCCGTCGCCGCCGCGCGGACCGCCGGTCTGCCGATCACGCTGCTGCCGGTGCTCTACAACGCGTCCGGCTTCGGCGGCACGCCGCCGACTGCCGGACAGCGCCGCTTCATCCATGACGGGGCAGGGTTCGCCCGGCTGACCGCGGCCCTGCGCGATGCCTATGGCGAGGACGACGACGTGCGCCTCGGCATCGCCCCGCATTCGCTGCGCGCCGTCCCGGACAGTCTGCTCAGCGAAACCGTCGCCGCCCACCCGCAAGGCCCGATCCACATCCACATCGCCGAGCAGCGCCGGGAGGTGGAGGACTGCCTCGCCCACCATGGCCGCCGCCCGGTGGAACATCTGCTGGAGACCCAGCCTGTCGATGGCCGCTGGTGCCTGATCCACGCCACCCACATGACGGACGCCGAGGTGACGGGCGTCGCCGCCAGCGGCGCCGTCGCCGGCCTCTGCCCGACCACCGAAGCCAATCTCGGCGACGGCTTCTTCGCTGCCGAATCCTTCATGGGCCAGGGTGGGCGCTGGGGCATCGGCTCCGACAGCCACATCTCCGTCAGCCCGGTGGAGGATCTGCGCTGGCTGGAGTATGGCGCGCGGCTGACCAGCGGCCGGCGCACCGTGCTGGCCGGCGGCCCCCGCCGCTCCACCGCCCGCCGGCTGGTGGAGGACGCACAGGCCGGCGGCGCGCAGGCGACAGGATTCGAGGCCGGGCGCATCGCCGCCGGTCTCCGCGCCGATCTCATCGTCCTCGACACCGACCACCCGCTGCTGGCCGCGCGAAAGGGCGATGCGCTGCTGGACGGCTGGATCTTCGCCGGCAACGCCCCCCTCGTGCGCGATGTGGTGATCGCCGGACACGCAATCGTCCGCGACCGCCGCCACCCGCGCGAGGAGGAGATCGCCGACCGCTTCAAAAAGACACTTGGGAGACTTCTGGGATGAGCGAGACCATCACTCTGGTTCCGGGCGCGCTGTCGCTCGACACGCTGCGCAGCATCTACCGCGGCCGTCCGGCCCTGACGCTCGACCCGGCGGCCTATCCGCGGATGGAGCGCTCGCGCGCCCTGATCGACCGGATCGCCGGTGGCGACGAGGCTGTCTACGGCGTCAACACCGGCTTCGGCAAGCTGGCCCACACCCACATCGCCGCAAGCGATCTGGAAACGCTCCAGCGCAACCTGATCCTGTCGCATGCCACCGGTGTCGGCGCGCCGCTGGCCGATGGCGTGGTGCGGCTGATCCTGGTCATCAAGGCGGTCAGCCTCGCCGTCGGCGCATCGGGCGTCCGGCCTGCGCTGGTCGATGCCCTGCTGAAGCTCTATGAGGCCGACGTGCTGCCGGTGGTGCCGGGCAAGGGCTCCGTCGGCGCATCGGGCGATCTGGCGCCGCTGGCCCATCTGTGCGGCGTGCTGCTCGGCATCGGCCATGTCCGGGTGAAGGGAGAGACCCTGCCGGCGGAAGAGGGGCTGCGCATCGCCGGTCTGCCGGTCTTCGACCTGAAGGCCAAGGAAGGTCTGGCGCTGATCAACGGCACCCAGGTGTCGACCGGTCTGGCACTCGCCGGGCTGTTCGAGATCGAGCGCACCTTCAAGGCGGCGCTGGTCGCCGGCTCGCTGTCGGTCGAGGCCGTCATGGGCAGCCACCGCCCCTTCGACGCCCGCATCAGCGCGCTGCGCGGCCAGCCCGGCCAGATCGCCGTCGCCGCCGCCTTCCGCGAGATGCTGACCGGCAGCGAACTGAACGCCAGCCACCAGGGTCCCGACTGCCACCGGGTGCAGGATCCCTACAGCCTGCGCTGCCAGCCGCAGGTGATGGGCGCCGTTCTGGACCAGATGCGGCAGGCGGCCCGCACCCTGGTGATCGAAGCGAACGGCGTCACCGACAATCCGCTGGTCCTGGTCGACACCGACGAGGTTCTATCCGGCGGCAATTTCCATGCGGAGCCGGTGGCGATGGCCGCCGACCAGCTTGCCATCGCGGCGTCGGAGATCGGCGCACTGGCCGAACGCCGCATCGCCATGCTGATCGATACCACCATCAGCGGCCTGCCGCCCTTCCTGGTGGCGGAGCCCGGCCTGAACTCCGGCTTCATGATCGCCCATGTCACCGCCGCGGCGCTGGCGTCGGAGAACAAGTCGCTCGCCCACCCCGCCAGCGTCGACAGCCTGCCGACCTCCGCCAACCAGGAGGATCATGTCAGCATGGCGACCTTCGCGGCGCGGCGGCTGGGCGACATCGCCGGCAATGTCGCCGACATCGTCGGCATAGAGCTTTTGGCCGCGATTCAGGGTCTGGAGTTCCATCGACCGCTGAAGACCACGGAGCGGCTGGAGCAGGCCATCGCCGCCATCCGTGCCGAGGTGCCGCGTTACGAGGTTGACCGCTACTTCGCCCCGGATCTGGCCGCCATCGGCGCCCTGGTGCGCAACGGTGCGCTCGACCATCTGATGCCGGTATCCCTGGAGACCGCACAATGACCGACACCATCTTCGATCTGGTTCAAGGCGACGGGCCGCTGGTCATCAGCATGCCCCATTGCGGCACCGCCCTCTCCCCCGGTCTGGCCGACCGCCTGACCGGCGAGGCGCTGACCCTGCGCGACACCGACTGGCACATCCCGCGCCTGTACGGATTTGCGACCGGCCTGGGCGCGACGCTGCTCAGCGCCCGCTATTCCCGCTATGTCGTCGATCTCAACCGGTCTTCGACCGGCGAGAGCCTCTATCCCGGACAGGCGACCACCGGCCTGTGCCCGGAAACCCTGTTCGACGGCACGCCGCTCTACCGCGACGGACAGGCGCCCGACGAGGCGGAGGTGGCGCAGCGGGTGGAGACCTACTGGCGTCCCTACCACGATGCGCTTGCTGCGGAACTGGCGCGGGTGAAGGCCCGCCACGGCTTCGCCCTGCTCTATGACGCCCATTCGATCCGCAGCCATGTGCCGCGCCTGTTCGACGGGCTCCTCCCCGACCTGAACCTGGGCACGGCCCGCGGCACCAGCGCCGATCCGCAGCTGGCCGCCCGCGTCGTCGCCGCGATGGAAAGCGCCGCGGCGGCGGAGGGGATGACCTGCGTCACCAACGGACGCTTCGTCGGCGGCCACATCACCCGCGCCTATGGGCAGCCGGCCGAAAACGTCCACGCCATTCAGATGGAGCTGGCGCAGGACCGCTACATGGACGAGGAGGCGCCGCCCTTCGCCTATCGTCCCGACCGGGCGGAAAAGCTCCAGCGGGTGCTGAGAGCGCTGCTCGACGCCTTCGCAAACTGGCGACCGGCGCAAGGCTGACCCGCCACAGGGGCTGAACGGGGGCGCGGAACCGCCCCCGTACGCTCCGCGTTCCTCTGCGGCGCCCATGCAGAGGCGCAGGAGGCAGGGGACCGGCGTTGAGCGACATCATCGAACAGAACGACGAACAGCGGGGCATCGAGAATCCGGGTGGCGGCATCGGCTATGGCGGGCGCGCCGCCCCCGCCATCCTTCAGCCCACCTTGACGGCCGTCGATACGCTGGATGCGCAGGTCCACGACATCGTCACCTGCGATCCCGGCCCGGTCAGCCAAGCCCTGGCAACCGCGGGCCATTACGCCATAAAACGCCATGTGCTGATCCCCGGCTTCGCCATAGCCGGCATCGTCGGCCTGCTGACCGGACAGGCGGATCTGCGCCGCGCCGGCAGCGTCGGCGTCGCCGGGCTTGTGGCGACCGCGACCGCCAGCCGCTCGATCAAGCGTTACGTCAAGCGCCGCCGTCCCGACGAATGCGCTCCGCGGCGTAAGCCCGGCTGGCGGATCAGCGCTCGCTCGCTGCCCTCGGGCCATGCCGCGAGCGCCTTCGCCGCGGCGACCGCCCTGGCCGCAGTCAGCCGGTCGCCGGCACAAAGTTTGGTGATCTACGGAACCGCGGCGGCCCTTGCCGGCGGGCGGGTGGTCCGGCACCGCCATTGGGCGTCTGACGTGCTGGCCGGCGCCCTGCTGGGAACCGCCATCACGCTGCTGGCGCGGCGAATCCTGCCGCGCTGATCATTATTTCTTCGGCAGCGGCAGAGTGGCCTGTTCGGCCTTGGACGGGTCGGCCAGACGCTTGGCGCGCTTGTTGCGCACCTCCGCCGCCTCGCCGGCCTTCAGCGGCACGAAGCCATCCGGACGCATGGCGTTGCCGACGATCTGCTTCAGCAGGTCGATGTTGGTGGTCTGCACCCGGCGGCCGCGGCGGACCTGATCCAGGAACTTCTGCGACGGCGTCAGCACATAGTCGATGGCGTCGATGCGCTTGCCGACCTTGGTGTATTCCTTGTCGGCGACGTCGAGAATCCCCTCGTCCACCAGCGCATCGACGGCCGACGTCACCACGCGCAGCGTGTCACGGCGGCGCGACCACTCGTTCATGCCGCTGTTCTTGATGATCTCGTCGGCGCTGATCGACACCGGTTTCGCATCGTCGTCGGCGGTGTCGTATTCGATGGACAGGCGATTGTAGAGCCAGCGCGACACCGGCGATTTCAGCTTCATCAGCCAAGCGTAGGAAACCGGCTTGAACTCCAAGTCGCGGATGGCGGCGGAGACCAGCGGGTTGAACTCCAGATAGGTCTCCTCGACCCCACCATCCTCATCGACCAGATCGGGACGGGAGCGGATGGCCAGCACCGGGAAGGCGGTGGATTCCAGCAAATTCTGCCCGCGGCTCTTCTTCCCCGGCTCCGCACTGCCGCCGGTGGAGATGATGATGCGCGACCGCGCCAGGATGGTCAGGGATTCGCGGATGTCCTGGATCGACAGGGTGTGGTTGACCGCCCGCAGTTCCCGCTGGATCTCGTACAGGCTGAAACGCATCTGCACCTTGTCGCGGTTCTCGCCGGTCAACGACAGGCGCGAGCGGTCCATGGCGAGGCGGCGCACCACCTGCTCCACCACCTGCTCGCGCTCCGAGGGGAAGATCTCGACTTCCACCAGATCCGGGCCGCTGCCGGGGGCGCGGTCTTCCTTCTTCGCGGTGCTCAGACGGTCGATACGGGCGGGTTGGACGGTCAGGCGATAGTTGCGGCCGCGGAACGCGAACTCGCGCCGTACCGACTTGATGAAACTGTCCTTGGTGACCAACTCGCCCTTGTCCTTCGCCACCTTTTCCTTGTCGTTGTCGCGGGAGACGAACACGAACCGCGGCGCCAGATCGTAGAGCGCGATCAGGTGCGATTGCGAACGGTCTTCCAGCTCGAACAGGATGAGCTGCGCGGCGCTGGTCGGGGCCATCTTGGTCATGAACGTCTCCGAAGGTCGGGAGTAACCATGGCGCGCGGAGCCCCCCGGCGCAACAGAACCGAAGGAAATTACCGCCTCCGGGGTGGAGCAACAGCCCGCGCACATGGCGCGACAGCCCGCGGTGATGGAGCAACGGCCCGCGATCATGGAGCCATAGCCCGCGATTGCCGCCTTTGTCCCGGCTTCCCAAGTCGCGGAACCACGACTCCCTGAAGAATCGGAGAGAATCGGCCGCGGCACGGCAGGGGAGAACCGCGAGCTACCGCTCCATGGCCGCGGAACACCACCCTCGGTGCCGTCTCCGAACCGCCCCTATTGCTCCCGATCATCCCGGCCGGAGGGGAAACGCGGGCTATGGCTCCAGGTACAGCCGGGGAGGAGCCGGAAATCGCCCCGAAGACAGACGGGATCCGGCGCGGCAATCGCGGGCAAGGGCTCCATATCCGCGGCCTGAAGCGCCAGGATTCCGATTCGGCGGGACATCGCGGGCTAAGGCTCCATGGTCGCGGGCAGGGGCTTCAAGGTCGCGGGCTATCGCTGACCATCCGCGGGCTGCTGCTCTATGGAGTGCGAGCCCGCGATTCGACTCTGCCGCGGACCGCTTCGAATCCTCCCTGCCAATCACGCCATCCACCCGCCACCGCAGCCTGTCCGGCCGCCGGCACGGAGGAGTATCGCCACAGATGACCGACCATAGCGCAAACCCCAACCGCTGGGGCCGGATTCCGGCCTGGTGGCTGGATCACCCCGATCTTGATGCCGACGGCCTCGCCGTGCTGGCCGCTCTCAGCACCTATGCCGACGACATGGGCGTCTGCTGGCCTTCGCAGGCGACGTTGGCGGGAAAGCTGAAACGCAGCCGGCCGACCGTCAACCGCATCCTGGGCCGCCTGGAAGCGCTCGGGCTTGTGGCCATCGAACACCGGCGGTCGGCCAGCGGCGGCCGTCTCAGCTGCCGCTACCGTCTGGCGCTGACCGTTACGGGCGGCGCCGGAGAGGGTGCAAGGGTGGACAGCCCCGCTGACTCGTCGGCGGACTCCCCCTGTCCAGCAGCGAGTCACGAACAGCCTGAACCTGAACAGATTCCGGACACGCTCCACCGGCGGGCGGGCGAACGGCAGGCAATCGGTGGGGAACCGGCCGCTGCGCAACCTGTTGCCGGACAGGTCAGCGAAGACTGGACCCCATCCGCAGCCGATCGCCAATGGGCGGCGACGCGCTTTCCCGTTGTCGATCTCGACCGCCATGCCGAACGCTTCGTCCAGCAGTGCCGTGCCCATGGCTACCGCTACCGCGACGTGGCCGCCGCGTGGCGTTCCTGGTTGCTGCAGGACATGGCGCGTATGGCGCAACAGCCCGCGGAACCCTCCCGCACTCCGACAGGCCAATCCAAAGCCAACCGTCCTGCCACACGTCCTGCCGCGGATGCCGAAAAGCGCCTGTCGGCCTGGGCCAGCGTCGCCGCCCGGCTGAACGGCCAGCCCGGCACCCCCACCGCCGCCGCTGCCAACCCCTGGGGAGTGGGCGCATGAGCAACCTTCACCCGTTCCCGGCCTCGCCGGCACCGTCACCCGGCCTGCCGCTGCCCTTCGACCCGGCCATGGCGCCGGCCCTGCGCAGCCGGATGCTGCGCGAGGCTCTGCCCGACCCCTTGCGGCAACTGCTCGACCGCGGGCAGATCGGCCGCCACAGCCGTTTCACCGAAGACGGCTTCGCCGATGTGGTGGAGGATTGGACGCCACCGGCCGGAGTGACGCCACGTCACGCCGCTCTTGCCCGGCGGGCTCTTGCGGAGATTGACGACGGCATTCTCGCACCTGCGTCGGCCAACCATCTGCTGGGCAGGGTGCTGGCACTGCTGAGCCATTTCCCGTCCAAGGCCACAACGCCGGAGGTGGAGCAATTGCTCGCGATGGACTGGGCGGACGATTTGGGAGAGTTCCCGGCCTGGGCGATCGATCAGGCGGCCAAGGTCTGGCGCCGCACCCGCAAATGGCGGCCCAGCATTGCCGAAATCCGTGCCCTGTGCGAGGAAGCCTGTGCCGCCGAACGTGCCTTGGCCGAGCGTCTGCGGGCCATCGCCATCGCGGGCGAGCGAACCGCCGAAACCGGTGGCGGTGCAGCGGTGCGTCCGGTTCTGACCTCGGCCATCCGCCGCATGCGATGATAACCGGCATTCAGTCTTATATCCTGCCCGTCTGTGGCAGTTGTGACACCCTGCACCGGCGGTTCGGACCTAAGACATGTCTTAGATTTGCGCCACGTCCTCGCTTTGCTAAAAGGGGTTCTCAGCCGATGGCGAAAAGGGACATGAGATGACCAACGACACGGGGCACGGACCGGTGAAGCGCTTGCTGGTCAATGGCCCGAAGGGCGGGATCGGCAAGACGACGCTCAGCCGCAACATCGCGGTGGCGGCGGCGCTCGACGGCTGCACGGTCGCAACGCTCGATCTCGATCCTCAGCGCAGCCTGACCAAATGGTTCGCCAAGCGTCCGGACGGCATGGCGTCCATCACCCATTTCGAAGCGGGCATGACGCCCGGCGACATCCGAGCCGCCCTGGACGGCATCGACGGCTACGACCTGCTGGTGATCGACACCCCGCCGTCGATCGAGGACCATCCGGAGGAGTTCAAGCTGCTGGCCCTGTCCTCCGACCTGATCGTGGTGCCGACCGGACAGAGCGACGACGATCTCGACTCCGTCCGGCCCTGGATGCGCTTCGTCCGGCGCTATGGCAAGAACGCGGCCTTCGTGATGAACCGTGTCAAGCCGCGCACCCGCGGCTTCACCGAGGCACAGCGCAAGCTGCTGGGCGACGGCCGGATCTGTCCGGTCGAGGTGCCGGATTACGAGGACATCCAGTTCACCGCAAGCCGCGGGATCGGACTTTTGGAGCTGAAGGGCGGCAAGGGGGCCGAGCATGTTGCCGGCGTTTGGGCCTTCGTCCGTCATGAACTGGAGCTGGCGCAATGAGCGGGTTCAAGCAGGTTTCCAAAGCACAGGCCCGGCGTCACATCGCGGTGGACGAGCGGATCGAGCGCATGGCGGAGGCGACCGTCGACCTCGTCCGCCGCGAGGAGTTCGTGCAGGAGATCTCGACCCTGTGGCGCAGCGCCCAGGAGAAGTTCCTGCTGATCGGCCGCTATCTCGTCCAGGCCCGCATGCGCCTGCCCCATGGTGAGTTCCAGGCGATGGTCGAGAACGAGCTGCCTTTCGGCTATCAGGTCGCCTACCAGCTGCGCATGGTGGCGGAGGCGGTGGACAGCGGACGCCTTCCCGGCTCGAAGCTGCCGCCCAGCTATGCGACCGTCTACCAGCTCGCCACCCTGACCAGCGAACAGCTCCAGCTGGCGGACCAGCGCAACCTGATCCGTCCCGATGTCACCCGGCCGGAGATCGTCCGCTTCAAGCGCGACCTGCGGAGCAAAACCATCGATCACGTCAGCCGGCGGGAGGCGCTGGAGGCCGAACGCCAGCGGCTCCGCGAACGGCTGATCGCCGTGGAGGCGGAATTGGCGTCACTGGACGACCAGGAGGACTGACGCAACGTCGTTCCGGCCGGCTGCTTCCTCTGCCCCGCCAGGCCGGAACGCTGTATCCTCCCCGCATCTTCAGTCCTGGACGACCGACTTGCGGGAGACGGCATGCCGAACATCGATCTGAACTGCGACATGGGCGAGGGCTATGGCGCCTGGTCCATGGGTGACGACCGCACGATGCTCGACATCGTGACGTCGGCCAACATCGCCTGCGGCTTCCATGCCGGCGACCCCATCATCATGGCCGACACTGCCCAACTGGCCGGTGAGAAGGGCGTGCGCATCGGCGCCCATCCCGGCTTCGAGGACCGCTCCGGTTTTGGCCGCCGCGTCATTCGCGGCATTACCGCCACCGAGGTGGAGCGATTGGTCGCTTATCAGGTCGGTGCGCTCCAGGCTTGCGCCGCCCTGTCGGGCCAGCGTGTGACCCATGTGAAGCCGCACGGCGCCCTTTACAACATGGCGGCGGTGGAGCCGGATCTGGCCGGCGCCATCGCCCGCGCCGTCAAGGCGGTGGACCCCACCCTGCTGTTCGTCGTTCCGCCATTGAGCGCCATGGATCGCGTCGGTCAGGACATGGGCCTGCGTGTCGCCCGCGAGGCCTTTGCCGACCGCACCTATGAGGATGACGGCACGCTCACCCCACGCACCGTTGCGGGATCTGTGATCCACGACCCGGATCTGGCCGCAGCGCGTGTGGTTCGGATGGTGCTGGATGGCGCTGTGGAAAGCCGCCACGGCACGCGCCTGCCCATCGTCGCGGATACCATCTGCGTCCATGGCGACACTCCCACTGCCGTCGCCATGGCTGCCGCAGTCCGCCGGGCGTTGGAACAGGCCGGCGTGGTGGTCAAGGCCCTGGTCTGAAGCTGGAGCGTGGCTGACCGGTCAAGGATCAGCCCCGTCCCGCCACGTCTTTGAAAAACTCCATCCCGGATTCGAGCACCTCGCGCATTCCGCGAACCCGTGCGCATTTTTGCGCCGCAGCACGCAAAGTCCAGGTCACAGTTTTGTCAGAATTTTAGACGAACATCTCTCAAACGCGAAAGGATACACAGAGCGGCATCGACGTAATGGACAGTCGAGCCCCGGCCAATCAGCACAGGTCTTGCCCATGCAACGACGAATTTCCATGCCAATTCTGGCGGCAATGGCGATTTTATCGGCCGGCGAGGCATCTGCTGAGATTCTCTATCGAAAGGGTAGTGTTGCAGATCGGCGTCATTTCTTGCAGGTCGATGTTTCCTGGGGCGAGTTGGAGATCGGGCAGGCCGATGGCGCCCGCAACCGCCTGGTGGGAACCACGGCGATGCCGGCCACTGCGGGTGCCGGAAGCCGCACGGCGAAGCTGACCTACTACACCCCACCGCTGCGCGGGTTAGAGCTTGGCGCCAGCTACACCCCGCTGCCGCGGGGCAACGCCGACATGCCCGACCCGCGCGAGGCGCTGCATCTGGTGGAGGCGGCGGTGCGCAAGACCCTGCAAATCGGTGGGATCAACGCCCGGCTGACCGCCGGCACCAGCCGGGCGCGGGTGCGCAGAGACAGCCGCCGCCTGCCGCGCCAGTCCTGGATCGTCGGCAGCCAGTTCACTTGGCAGAGCGTCACCCTGGACGGCGACCTGCGCCAGCAGGAGGAGGCGGACGGCGCGTCCTTCCGCAGCCTGAATGCCGGGCTGGCCTATGGCCGGGGCGACATGACGTTGTCCTTCCGGGTGCGCCGGTCGGCACCTGACGGCGCGGCAGCCAACGAGCAGTATCTCGCCGACTTGACCTATCGCATCACGCCGCGCTGGCAGGTGATGGCCGACACCAACTTCGATACCGGTCCGGAAACGATGGGTGCGGTGGTCAGGCTGGGCGCCCGGCTGCAGTTCTGAACCGTTCAGGTTGCCAGCCGGCCCACCAGCCGCTCGGCCGCCGCGTCCACCTCCGCTGCCGTCGTTCCGCGGCCCAGGCCAAAGCGTAGGCTGGCATGGGCATCGGCGGGGGACAGGCCCAGCGCAAGCAGAACATGTGAAGGCTCCCCCGCCCCACTGTGGCAGGCGGAGCCGGTGGCGACCGCCAG
Source organism: Azospirillum sp. B21 (assembly GCF_008364825.1). Lineage (GTDB taxonomy): Bacteria > Pseudomonadota > Alphaproteobacteria > Azospirillales > Azospirillaceae > Azospirillum. Next base: position 232,480 of record NZ_VTTO01000010.1, on the reverse strand, counting down.
ATCCGGCAGATCCAGCAACAGGTCGGCGGCATCGGTGCCGGGAACGGTCACGTTCAGGCAGCCGGCCAGCCCCTCTCCGCCCTTTGCGGCCCCGTTCCGGCGGATGCCCGGCACGTGCTCGCGCAGCTGCCGCCACAGCCGGTCGCGCAACTCCGCGATCCGGCGGGCGTCCTCTTCTCGCCGTTCCCGCGCCAGCCGGCAGGCGACACCCAGCCCGACGCAGAGCGGCGTCGGCAGGGTTCCCGCCCGCAGGCCGCGCTGTTGCCCGCCGCCGGCGGACGGAGGTGCCGGCCGGAAAGGTTGGCGGACGACCAGCGCCCCGATCCCCATAGGCCCATAGAGCTTGTGTCCCGACAGGCTCAGCCCGTGCAGCCCCAGCGCCGCCATGTCGAGCATGCGCGTACTCAGCGCCTGTACCGCGTCGCTGTGCATCAGTGCGCCATGGCGGGCGGCGACCGCCGACAGCTCCGCCAGCGGTTGGACCGTCCCCACCTCGTTGTTCGCGGCCATCACCGACACCAGCACCGGTCCGGGCAGGTCCGCCAAGGCCTGCTCAAGCCCGGCCGGATCGACCCGCCCGATCCCGTCCACCGGCAGCACGACGACCGGGTGGCCGCGCCGCCGCAGCTCCGGCAGGCAGCCGAGCACGCTGGCATGCTCCACCGCCGAGACGACGCAGCCTCCTCCCGGCGGCACTCCGCCCAGCAGGGCCAACGCATTCGCCTCGGTGGCGCCGGAGGTGAAGACCACCTCGCCCGGCTGCGCGCCGACCAGGGCGGCGACCTCTGCCCGCGCCTGCTCGATGGCGTCGGCGGCCCGCCAGCCGGCGGCATGGGCGGCGTGCGGGTTGCCGGCGGCCTCCGGCCGCATCCAGGGCAGCATCGCCTCCAGCACCAGCGGGTCGAGCGGCGTCGAGGCCAGATGGTCGAGATAGATCATGGCGCAGTATCGCGCCATCCGCAGCAGAAGGGGAGGGGGTGCTACTGTGTCGGCTGGTCCGGCCTCTCCGCCGACTGGGCCGTTCCGCTGTCGCTGACGCGCCAGATGGCGTTGCCGACATCGTCGGCGACCAGCAGCGCGCCCTTGTTGTCCAGAATGACGCCGACGGGGCGGCCCTGGGCCTTGCCGTCCTTGTCGAGGAAGCCGGTCAGCACGTCCACCGGCTCGCCGGCCGGCTTGCCGTCGCGGAAAGGCACGAAGATCACCTTGTAGCCGCTGGGCGGCTCGCGGTTCCACGAACCGTGCTGGCCGATGAAGACACCCTGCTGCAGCGATTGCGGCAACTCGCCGGCCCGCGAGAACGCCAGCCCCAGCGACGCGGTGTGCGGACCCAGCGCATAGTCCGGCGGGATCGCCTTGGCGACCAGATCCGGGCGCTGCGGCTCCACCCGCTGGTCGACATGCTGGCCGTAATAGCTGTAGGGCCAGCCGTAGAAGCCGCCGTCCTTCACCGAGGTCATGTAATCGGGGACAAGGTCGCTGCCGATCTCGTCGCGCTCGTTGACGGCGGTCCACAGGGCGCCGCCGGTCGGCTCCCAATCCAGCCCGTTGGGGTTGCGCAGGCCGGAGGCGAAGATGCGGTGCGACCGCGTCTTCAGGTCGATTTCCCAGATGGCGGCGCGGCCTTCCTCCGCCTGCATTCCATTCTCGGCCACATTGCTGTTTGAACCTGTGGTTGCATATAGCTTGGTACCGTCGCGGCTGGCGATGATGTTCTTGGTCCAATGGTGGTTGATCGGCCCGCCCGGCAGATCGACGATCTTCTCCGGCTGGGCCGTAATCCGGGTGTCGCCCTCCTTATAGGGCACCTTCACCACGGCGTCGGTGTTGGCGATGTAGAGGTCGCCGCCGACCAATGTCATGCCGAAGGGGGAGTTCAGCCCTTCCAGGAAGGGTTCGCGGACATCGGCCTTGCCGTCGCCGTCGCTGTCGCGCAGCAGGGTGATGCGGTTGGCGCTGGGCGTCTTGGCGCCGGCCTTGTCCATCACCAGCCCCATGACCCAGCCCTTGATGCCCTTGCCGTCCTCCGGCTTGGGCGGCGCGTTGGTCTCCGCCACCAGCACGTCGCCGTTGGGCAGCGCCAGCATCCAGCGCGGATGGTCCAGCCCGGTGGCGAAGGCGGTGAGGCTCAACCCCTGCGCCGGCGTCGGCTGCGCCCCCTGCGGCCAGCCGATGGCGTCGGCGATGTTCACCGTCGGGATCAGCGTGGATTTCGGTTCCGGCAAGGTCGGGTTGGGGCCGGTGCCGGCCGATACCGGCAGGCTCGCCTGTTCGCCGCAGCCGGCAAGCGACAGGACCGCGACCGTCGCGGAAAGCATGAGGGCAAGCCGAGAGGAGCTACGCATGCGCCGGATTCCCGCATCTGTGGGCGTGGAGGGGGTACCCACGCTCAACGTCCGGGCGGACGGGATGGTTCCGCTCCCAGCGGTCGGCCGTCAGCGCGGCGCCGTCAGCCCCCGCAGCTCCGCGGCCAGGGCGGCGGCCAGCTTTCCGCCGTCGCACAGCGGTCCGCCGGCCATGCGGGGGCGCAGGCTGCGGCGCATCTCCGCCAGCCGCTGCGGGTCGGCGGCCAGGGCGACGGCGCGCTCCACGTAATCGGCCGGGTCGGCGGCGATGCAGCCCTCCACCCCCGCCACGGTCAGGAAGGCCAGCGAATGGCGGCTGGAGAAGGTCTCCCCCGGCAGGGTGACGACCGGCACGCCCATCCACAGCGTCTCCAGCGTCGTGGTGCTGCCGGCGAAGGGGAAGGGGTCGAGCGCCACGTCGACCGAGGCGCACCAGCGCATGTGGTCCAGGCTGCTGCTGGCGCCGACCATCGTCACCCGGTCCGGGTCGATGCCGGCAGCGGCCAGCCGGTCGCGCCACAGTGCCGCGGTGGCTGGGCATGACAGCGCCTTGGTCTTCATCAGCAGGCGGGCGTCCGGCATCCGCTCCAGGATCGCCGCCCAGGCGGCCAGCACCCCGTCGTTCAGCTTGGTCAGGATGTTGAAGCTGCCGAAGGTGACCGGCCCGCCGGACAGGCTGGGCGGCGGCGTCAGCGGCAGGATTTCCTCGCCGCCCGGCGGGTCGTAGGCGATGAAGGCGTCTGGCATGCGCAGCACCCGCTCCGCATAGAAGCTCTCCATGCCGTCGGGCACATGGTGACGGTCGGCGACCAGCGCATCCATCGCCGCCAGCCCGGTCGTCGCCATATAGCCGGACCACGCGACCTGCACCGCCGCCGGCTTGCGCGCGAAGACGCCGGGCCGGCCGCGGGCATTGTGCCCGGCAAGGTCGATCAGCACGTCGGGCCGGTCATGGCGGATCTGGGTCGCGATCTCGGCATCGGTCAAGCCGGCCACCGGCGTCCAGCGCGCCGCCGCCTTGCGGAAGCGGTCCGTCACATCGTCGGCTTCCGTCTGGTTGGCGTAGAGCAGCAGGCGGACATCGTGCTCCGGCAGCGCCTCCACCGTGCGCAGGGCGAACAGGCCGGCGGGGTGGCGGCGGAAATCGCCGGACAGGATGGCGACGGTCAGCGGTCCCTTTCCCGCCGCAGCCCCAGAGGACCCGCGGCCGGGCTTGACCCAGCGCCCGCGGTGCGGCGCGCCATGGACCGCATCCCAGGCCCGGTGCGCCTCCAGCACCGCCGCCGCCGTCACTCCCGGCCGGAACAGCTGGAGATAGGCGAGGTTGGAGCGCACGTCGGCCAGACCGTGGTCGAGCGCCAGCGCCCGCCGGTTCCCGGCCTCCGCCGCGTCGAGCAGCCCCTGGCTCTGCCGCACCAGCGCCAGATTGGCGTGCGCCTCCGCCAGCGCCGGGTCCCAGGCCAGCGCCGCCGCATAGGCGTCGGCCGCCGCGCCCAGCCGGTCGGCATGCTGGCGCACCTCCCCCAGCCGCAGCAGGGTGGCCGGCAAATCCGGCCGGGCGGCCACGGCATGGCGGGCCGCCCGGTCTGCCCCGTCGCGGTCGCCCAGCGCCAGCCGTGCCGCCGCGAGATTGGCGAGTGCCGCCGCGTGATCGGGGCGCAGCGCCAGCGCGCGGGCCAGCGCCGCCGCGGCCTCCTGCGGCCGGCCCAGCGACAGCAGCAGCCCGCCGCGGTTGGCATGCGCCTCGACGAAGCCGGAATCGTCGGCGATCGCGGCGCGGTAGGCGGCGTCGGCATCCGTCCGGCGGCCCAGCGCCGCCAGCACGTTGCCCAGGTTGAAACGGGCGCGAGCATAGCCGGGGCGCCGCACCGCGGCTTGCCGGAATGCGGTCGCCGCCTCCTCCAGCCGTCCCAGAGCCTCCAACGCGTTGCCCATGTTGTAGAGCGCCTGGGCAAAGTCCGGCCGCAGCCGGATCGCCTGCCGGTGGGCGGTAACCGCCTCCTCCAACCGGCCGAGCGCCTTCAGCGCGCTGCCGAGATTGTCGTGATAATCGGCGACCCGGTGGCTGTGCTGGATGGCGCCGCGGATCAGCGTCACCGCCCGATCCGGCTGGCCCGACTGCAGATGGACCACGCCCAGCAGATGGGCGGCGTCGGCATGGCCGGGCATGGCGTCCAGCACGGCATGGTACATCGCCGCCGCCTCTGCCAGCCGGCCGGCCTGATGATGCGCCACCGCGGCAGCCATCGCTTCCTGGATCGTCGCCATGCCGACCGTCATACCGGTTGCCGGTAACCCGCGCCAGCGGTTTCCCTGTCCTGCGGGTGAGACAGACGGCATTCCAACCCGGCTCCTCCTCCCTCTCCCCGGGGGGAGAGGGGATTCTTCCGGCGTCCGCTGATCGAGCCCCAGGTTTTCAACACTTGACCCGGCGGGCTGGGGCGGTCAGCTTGCCGGCCGTATACAGCCCCGGCCGCTGCCCGTGAATCGACGCCCATGAACCGACTGCAACGGTACCTGTTCCGCAACCTGCTGATCGCCACGCTCTACTCCACGGCGGGCCTGACGCTGACCATCTGGCTCAGCCAGTCGCTGCGCCTGATCGAGATCGTGGTCAGCGCCGGCGCGCCGATGGGCATGTTCCTGTGGCTGCTGCTGCTGACGGTGCCGACCTTCCTCGGCATCGTCCTGCCGCTGGCGCTGGTCGGCGCCATCCTGTTCACCTACAACAAGATGGCGACCGACAGCGAGCTGGTGGTGATGCGCGCGGCCGGCGTCGGCCCGCTGTCGCTGTCGCAGCCGGCGCTCGTGCTGGCGGTCGGGGTGACGGCCGTCGTCCTCACCCTGAACGTCTGGATCACCCCCGCCGCCCACCGCGAGCTGGTGCGGATGGAGTACACGGTGCGCAGCGACTATTCGCAGCTGTTCCTGCGCGAAGGCGTTTTCAACGAAGTCGGCGACCATTTCAGCGTCTTCCTGCGCGACCGCGACGCCGACGGCAACCTGCACAAGGTGCTGATCCATGACGGGCGCCAGCCGGACAAGCCGGTGACGATCATGGGCGACCGCGCGGTGATGCAGACCGGGCCGGAGGGCACGCGCTTCGTCGTCTATGACGGCAACCGGCAGGAGTTGGACCGCAAGACCAGCCGGCTGTCGCAGCTGTTCTTCGACCGCTACGCCGTCGACCTGAAGGCGGTGGCGCCGCAGGCGGCGGAACGCTGGCCCGACGCCCGCGAACGCAGCACGGCGGAACTGATGGCGGGCGACGTGCCGGCGCAGGACGACCGCATGCGCCGCGGCCTGATCGCGGAGCTGCACCACCGCTTCTCCTCGCCGCTGCTGGCCCTGACCTACGCCCTGGTGGCGCTGTCGGCGCTGCTGTCGGGCGAGTTCAACCGCCGCGGCCAGTCCTCCCGCGTCACCATCGCCGTGCTGCTGGTGATGGGATTGCAGGCGGCGGCACTCGGCCTGACCAGCCTCGCCGGCAAGGCGACCGTCTTCGTGCCGCTGATGTATGCCATGCCGCTGGCCATGCTGCTGCCGGCGCTGTGGGTGATGTCGCGTGGGCTGACGCTGCGGCCGGGACGCCGGCATTCCGCCGGGGACGCTCCCTTGGATGCTGGCGGGGATGCTGCCGGGCGCGCATCATGAGCCGCATCCTCTTCATCACCTCCAACCGGCTGGGCGACGCCGTGCTGTCCACCGGGCTGCTCGACCACCTGACGCACGCCTATCCGGACGCGCGGCTGACCATCGCCTGCGGGCCGCTGCCGGCGCCGCTGTTCCGCTCCGTGCCGGGGCTGGAGCGGCTGATTCCGCTGGCGAAACGCTCCTACGCCCGGCATTGGCTGCGGCTGTGGCTGGACTGTGTCGGCACGCGCTGGGATCTGGTGCTGGATCTGCGCAACTCGGCGGTCGGGCGGCTGGTGCCGGCCCGCCGGCGGGTCTTCCACGCCAAGCCGCCCCGCCCGATGCACAAGGTGGAGGAGAACGCCGCCCTGCTCGGCCTGTCGCCGCCGCCGGACCCGCGGCTGTGGATCGACGACGCGGCGCGGCGGCAGGCCGATGCCCTGATCCCCGCCGGAGCCGGTCCGTTCCTGGCGATCGGGCCGACCGCCAACTGGCTGGGCAAGGAATGGCCGGCCGACCGCTTCGCCCGTCTGGCGCTCCGGCTGACGGGGCAGGGGGGCGCGCTGGCGGGCGCCCGCGTGGCCGTGCTGGCCGCCGGGCCGGAGCGCGAGCGGGCGCGGCCCGTGCTCGACGCGCTGGGCGATCGCGCCATCGACCTGACCGGCCGCACCGACCCGATGGCGGCGGCCGCCTGCCTGGAGCGGGCGGCGCTCTATGTCGGCAACGACAGCGGTCTGATGCACATCGCGGCGGCGGCCGGCGTGCCGACGGTGGGACTCTTCGGTCCCGGTTATCCCGCCATCTACGGCCCGTGGGGGCCGCGCGGGCGGGTGGTGGTCAGCGAGGTTCCCCAGGCCGATCTGCTGGCCCGCGTCGCCGCCGATCCCAATGCCCGCGGCCTGATGGACGGCATCGCCGAGGACCGGGTGGCGAAGGTCGCTGCCAAGCTCCTGGCTGAAACGCATAGAACTTGTGACCAGTTTGCGGCAACGCCCGCCGGAGCGGCGGAAGTACCCCCGTTGCGTTGACAAAGCCGGCCGGATAACCGACACTTCGACGACTATGCAAAGGGGCAGCTCCGCCCCACCGGATGGGTTTTCCCCCGAGGGTTTGGAATGAAGCCGACTCCTACCTACGCCAACAAGCCGACCTCGGACAATCCGCGCGACGTCGAGGCTTGGGCCCTGGCGGAAGCGGCGCGCCGCATCATCGCCGCCAGCCATGCCAAGGACGAAAAGGCCTACCGCGAGGCTCTTCAGCTGAACCAGCGCCTGTGGACCATCTTCCAGGCGGCGATCACCGAAGAGGATTGCGGCCATCCGCCGGAGGTCCGGACGAACATCGCGGCCTTGTCGCTGCTGGTCGACCGCGAAACCACCAACCGTCTGATCGACCTGGATTTCAGCAAGATCGACACGCTGGTCAACATCAACCGCAACGTCGCCAGCGGACTGACCGCGCAGGGCCAGTTCATCGCCGCCCAGCAGGCGACCCAGCCGCATGCGGGCGCGCCTCAGGCCGCTGCCCCGCAGGCTCCGGCTGCTCCCCAGGCTGCCCCGGCCCCGGGCCAGCCGCCCGCCGGCATGCGCCCCGCCGTGCCGCCGCGCCCGATGACCACCCCCGACGCCGCTCCGGTCAACCGCGAGTCCCTGCGCATCTCGATCTGATCGGTATCCGAACGACACGAAAAAGGCCGGCGCTCCGATGGGGCGCCGGCCTTTTTCATTGGCCTCACTCCGCCGGAACCTCGCGCTCCAGCTCCTCCAGCCAGATGCGGGCGTTGCCGTCGGACGGCGCGCGCCAGTCGCCGCGCGGCGAGAGGGAGCCGCCGGCTGTCACCTTCGGGCCGTTCGGCATGGCCGAGCGCTTGAACTGGCTGAAGCCGAAGAAGCGGCGCAGGAACACGCGCAGCCAGTCGCGGATCTCGGCCGGGCTGTAGGCGCGGCGCTTCTCCAGCGGATAGCCCTCCGGCCAGTCGCCCTTCTCGGCCTCGGACCAGGCATGGCGGGCCAGAAAGGCGATCTTCGAGGGACGGAAGCCGTAGCGCAGCACGTAGAACAGGTTGAAATCCTGCAAATCATACGGCCCGACCACGGATTCGGAGCTTTGCAGCGCCTTGTCCGATCCGGCCGGCACCAGTTCCGGCGAGATTTCCGTCTTCAGGATGGCGTCGAGCGTCTCCGACACCTCCTGCTGGAACTGGCCGGTGCGGCTGACCCAGCGGATCAGGTGCTGGATCAGCGTCTTCGGCACGCCGGCATTGACGTTGTAGTGGGACATCTGGTCGCCGACGCCGTAGGTGCACCAGCCCAGAGCCAGTTCCGACAGATCGCCGGTGCCCAGAACGATGCCGTTGTGGTGGTTGGCGAGGCGGAACAGGTAATCGGTGCGCAGGCCCGCCTGCACATTCTCGAAGGTCACGTCATACACCGCCTCGCCACGGGCGAAGGGGTGGTCCATGTCCTTGAGCATCTGGTTGGCGGCCGGCCGGATGTCCAGCTCCTGTGCCGTCACCCCCAGCGCCGTCATCAGCCGCCAGGCGTTGGACTTGGTGCCCTCGCTGGTGCCGAAGCCGGGCATGGTGTAGGCGAGGATGCCGCTGCGGGGCAGCTCCAGCCGGTCCATGGCGCGGGCGGCGACAATCAGCGCATGGGTGCTGTCCAGCCCGCCCGACACGCCGATCACCAGTTTCCCGATGCCCGTGGCGCGCAGCCGCTGCACCAGCCCGGCGACCTGGATGTTGTAGGCCTCGTAGCAGTCCTGCTCCAGCCGTTCGGCGCTGGCCGGAACGAAGGGCAGACGCGGCACCACGCGCAAGAGCCCGACATCCTCCTCCGGCGCGTCCAGCCGGAAGGCGACGGTGCGGAATCCGCCGCTGGCGGACCCGTGCAGGCGCCGGTTGTCGTCGAAGGTACCCTGGCGCAGCCGTTCCTGCCGCAGCAGGTCCAGATCGACGTCGGCCACCGCCATCTGGGCGCCGTCAGGGAAGCGGTCGGTCTCCGCCAGCTTCTCGCCGTTCTCGAAGATCGAGGTCTGGCCGTCCCAGGCGAGATCCGTGGTCGATTCCCCCGTCCCGGCCGAGGAATAGAGATAGGCGGCGAGGCAGCGCGCCGACTGCGATTTCGCCAGCAGCCGGCGGGTGTCGGACTTGCCGATGGTGATGTTGCTGGCCGACAGGTTGGCCAGGATGGTGGCGCCCGCCAGCGACGCCATGGTGCTGGGCGGCGCCGGAACCCACAGATCCTCGCAAATCTCGGCATGCACGACCAGCCCCGGCTGATCCTCCGCCGAGAACAGCAGGTCGGGGCCGAAGGGGGCGGTCAGGTCGCCGATGCGGATCGTCCCGCCATCCGTGCCGGTGCCCGAGGCGAACTGCCGCCGCTCGTAGAATTCCCGGTAGTTCGGCAGATGCTGCTTCGGCACCACGCCCAGCAGCTCGCCGCGGTGGATGGCCACCGCCGTGTTGTAGAGCCGCCCGTCATACAGCAGCGGCGCGCCGACCAGCAGCAGCGGCATCAGTCCGGCCGAGGCCTGCACCAGATCGAGGATCGCCTGTTCCACCGCGTCGATCAGCGGATCCTGCATCAGCAGATCGTCGATGGCATAGCCGGACAGCGCCAGCTCCGGGAACAGCGCGACCGCCACCGACTTGTCGTGGCAGGCGCGTGCCGCCTCCAGGATGGCCGCGGCATTGGCCGCGGGGTCCGCCGGGGTGCAGCGCGTCGTGCAGGCGGCCACCCGCGCGAAGCCGTGCCGATAGATCGAGGTGAAGCTCATGACCCGTCCCTGCTGCCATGTCTGTCCCTGACGCACCACGATATGGCGCCGGGGCATGAAAGATAGCAGGAATTTCCTCGGCGTCAGGTCCCCGCAGCAGGCTTTCCGGCGTGATGGCCCAGGGATGTGTTAGACACGATACATTCGTTATAAAACCAAGGTCAAATCGATAGTTCGATCAGACGCCTCCAGTTAAAATGATGGGGGTGGAGGATCATGCCCTCCGACAGCCAAGTTGACCAATGCAAGTGCATTGGATATAGCCGGAACTCGTTTGCACCGAGAGTCGGCAGACCGACGCCAGAAGGACTCGTTCATCATCGTGCCATCGGATACGCCGGTCACGCAGCCGGACCAGCCCGACGCCGCACAGCGGCAGACGGATGCCGTGACTCTGCCGCCCGCCTCCCCGGAGAGCGTCCCGGCCGATGCCGGGGCAGGCACGGAGGACCGGCCGGAGAAGTCCTGCTGCATCGTCGGCCTCGGCGCCTCGGCCGGCGGGCTGGAGGCGCTGCAGCGCTTCTTCGACGCCGTGCCGGGCGACAGCGACCTCGCCTATGTCGTGGTCCAGCACCTGTCGCCGGTGCACAAGAGCCTGATGGTCGACCTGCTGGCCAAGCACACGGCGATGGAGGTGGTTCAGGCGACAGACGGCGTTCCGGTCCAGCGCAACACCGTCTATCTGCTGCCCCCCGGCAAGCACCTGACCATCGAGGATTGCCGGCTGAGGCTGACCGCCAAGGACGCCGGCAGCGGCATGAGCCTGCCGATCGACATCTTCCTGACCGCTCTGGCCCGCGACCAGGGGCCGCTCGCCATCGGCGTGATCCTGTCGGGCACCGGGTCCGACGGCACCCGCGGGCTGATGGCGATCAAGTCCGCCGGCGGCTTCACCGCCGTGCAGCAGCCGGAAACGGCGCAGTTCGACGGCATGCCGCGCAGCGCGCTCGCCACCGGACAGATCGACGCAACCCTGCCGCCCGACGAGCTGCCGGCCCGCCTGATCGACCATGCGCGCAAGGCGCTGGCCCGCGCCCGCCCGATGCCCGCCCGGCAGCGGCGGGAGGACGGCGACGACCCGCTGGCCCAGATCATCGCGGTCATCCGTTCCGTCACCGGGGTCGATTTCTCCCACTACAAGCTGGCGACGCTGCTGCGGCGGATCGAACGGCGGATGCAGGGCGCCGGGCTGGAATCGATGGATGAGTATGCCGCCCTGCTGCGGCGGAACAGCGCCGAGACGGTCAACCTCTACAAGGAGATGCTGATCGGCGTCACCCGCTTCTTCCGGGACGAGGCGGCCTTCCGCATCCTGGCCGACCGGGTGATCCCCAGCCTGCTCGCCAACCGCAGCCCGTCCGACATGATCCGCGTCTGGGTCTGCGGCTGCGCCAGCGGGGAGGAGGCCTATTCCCTCGCCATCCTGTTCGCCGAGGCGCAGGAACGGATGGGCCGCAGCGTCGACGTCAAGATCTTCGCCACCGACATCGACCAGGACAGTATAGAGGTGGCGAGCCTCGGCGAATATCCGCGCGCCATCGCCGAGGACGTGTCGCAGGAACGGCTCGCCCGCTTCTTCACCGCGCGGGGCGACAGCTATGTGGTGTCGCGCGATCTCCGCCGGATGGTGGTGTTCGCCGCGCACAACATCATGCGCGACCCGCCCTTCACAAAGATCGACCTGCTGAGCTGCCGCAACCTGCTGATCTACATGGACCAGCCCTTGCAGCGCAAGGTGCTCAGCCTGTTCCAGTACGCCCTGCGGCAGAGCGGATTCCTGTTCCTCGGCACCAGCGAGACGCTGGGCGACCTCCAGTCGGACTTCCACACCGTCGACAGCCGCAACAAGATCTTCCAGAGCCTGCGCGCCGGGTCCTTCCGGCTGTCGCGGCTGCTGGTGCCGACGGTGGCGGCTCCGCTGGCCCGCCATGGCGACGACGTCTCGTCCCCGGGGATGGAGGAGGGGGCGGCGATCGACGAGGCGATGGCCGCGCTGATGAAGGCCTATGTGCCGCCCTGCCTGCTGGTCAACGACCAGATGAACATCCTGCATGTGTTCGGCGACGCCTCCTCGCTGCTGAAGGTGCCGCCGGGCGAGGCGACGCTGAACGTGCTGAAGATGCTGCCCTCGTCGGTCGCCATGGTGACGGGCACCGCGCTGAACCGCGCCTTCCGCTCGGGCGAGGAATTCGCGCTGTCCAACATCCCGGTGAAGGACCGAGAGGGGGTGGTGGCGCTCAGCCTGCGGGTCCAGCCCTATGTGGCGCGCAAGACCGGGCGGCGCTTCGCCCTGGTGGTGCTGGACCGCGCCAACATGCTGCCGCTGTCGGTGCCGGATTCCGACTTCGACCTGAACGCCGACGCCGCCGAGCGCATCCGCGGGCTGGAACAGGAACTGCTGTCGCGCGGCGAGAATCTCCAGGCGACCATCGAGGAATTGGAAACCGCCAACGAGGAGCTTCAGGCCACCAACGAGGAACTGCTGGCCTCCAACGAGGAGCTGCAGAGCACCAACGAGGAACTGCAGTCGGTCAACGAGGAGCTTTACTCCGTCAACGCTGAGTATCAGGCGAAGGTGGAGGAGCTGACGGAGATCACCAATGACCTGGACAACCTGCTGCGCTCCACCGAGATCGGCACGGTGTTCCTGGACGACGATTTCGTCATCCGCCGCTTCACCCCGGCGGCGGCCAGCTTCATCAACATCATCCCGCGCGACATCGGCCGTTCCATCGCGCATCTGTCGACCAACATCGACTATCCCGATTTCCTGGCCGACATCCGGGCGGTTTTCGGCGGGCGCGAGCCCATGGAACGCCATGTCCGCGTCAATGACGGCCGCTGGGTCCTGACCCGGATCCTGCCCTATCTGACCGACAAGAACCAGGTGGCCGGCGTGGTGGTGACCTTCGTCGACGTCACCGACACCAAGCAGGCGCAGGAGCGGCTGCAGAACGTCCTGGACAGCCTGCCGGAACACATCGCCGTGACCGACCGCGATGGACGCATCGTCATGGTCAACGCCGCATGGCGCAGCTTCGCCGACCGCAACGGCGGCGGAGCCACCAACCGCTGCGGCATCGGTACCAATTATCTTGAAGTCTGCCTGACTCCGGACGCGATCAGGCAGGACGGCGTCGCCCGCGCGGTGCATGACGGGCTGCACCGCATCCTGGACGGCAGGGCCGACGACTTCACCATTGAATATCCCTGCCATTCGCCCGACGAGCAGCGTTGGTTCCTGATGCACGCCACACGCCTGAACGACCCTGACGGCGGTGTCGTCGTCAGCCACATCAACATCACCAATCGAAAACTGATGGAACTGAGGCTGGACGACGAGGACGGCCGGGGAGGGGCGGCATGACCGAGGATCGCCCCGGCGGCCTGCGGCGCCGCGCCGAAAGCGTGCTCAGCGGCGGCCATTTCGAGGCGGCGGACATCACCGTCACCTCGATGAAGGAACTGCTGCACGAACTGTACGTCCATCAGGCCGAACTCGAGATCCAGAACGAGGAACTGCGCGGCGCGCAGCAGGCGCTGGAGGCGTCGCGCCTGCAATATCTCCAGCTGTTCCAGTCGGTGCCGCTCGCTTGTCTGGCGGTGAACGCCGCCGGCATCGTGGGGGAGGCCAACGCCGCGGCCGAGCGCCAGTTCGGCCTGCCGATGCTGCGGCTGAAGGGCCGTCCCCTGACCCTGCTGGTCGACAGTCTCGACCATGGCCGCCTGTTCACCGCGCTCGGCCGGCTGCGCGAGACCGGCGAGTGGGTCCGGCAGGAATTCCGCTATGTCGGACCGCAGGGAACCGTCATCGACGGGCTGACCGACGCCCGCACCGTGACGTTGGATGACGGCGACCGCGGCGACGTGCTGCTGACCATCACCGACCTGACCGAACGGAACGCGTGGCTGCGCGAGGTGCAGCAGGCCCGCGACGACGCGGAACGGGCGCGCGCCGACTACCACCACATCCTGCAATCGGTGGGCGACGGCATCCTGGGGGTGGACGCCGACGGGCGCATCCGCTTCGTCAACGCCGCCGCCACGACACTGACCGGCCATCTCGACCTCGACCTGATCGGCCGCCCGCCGTCGGATTTGCTGGCCGGTCCGGCCCTCGATCATGAAAGCGGGACACCCGCAGAAGGCGGTGCCGCCCGCGCGCTGGCCCTGTCGCTGACCGACGGGCGGCCGCGCGGCGTCGCCTGCGAACGGCTGCGGCGGGAGGATGGCGGCATCGTGCTGGTCGAGGTCTCCATCTCGCCCATGCTGATGCCCGGCAAGCGCCTCGCCCCGGTGCAGGAGCGCATCCAGGGCGCCGTCGTCGCCTTCCGCGACGTTACCGCGCGATGGGCGGCGGAAGCGGCGCTGAACCTCAGCGAGCGGCGGCACCGGGTCCTGGTGCAGTCGCTGCACGACGCGCTGACGATGACCGCCGCCGACGGCCGCTGCCTGCTGGCGAACCCGATGGCCGAACGGCTGCTGGGCGGCCCGGCCCGCCCGCTGCTCGATCCCACCGCGGCCGGCTATGACGGGGACGGGACGGACGGGCATCTGGTCCCGGCCACCGCCCCGACCCAGTTGGTGCCGACCACCGCCGGGCGCCGCTTCATCGACGCCAACGGCAACCGCCTGCATGGGCTGCCCCCCGCGGCGGAGGCCGCGCGGAGCGGCAAGCCGGTGGTGGAGCGCATCGTCGGCGTGGTCGAGGGGGAGGAGGCCACCGCCCCGACCCGCTGGCTGCGCGTGTCGAGCCACCCCGTCGCCGACACGGCCGGCCGAGTGGAGGCCGTGGTGTCCAGCGTCGCCGACATCACCGCGGTGAAGGCGCTGGAACGCGAATTGAACGTCGCGCTGGACGCCCGCGAACGCTTCCTGGCCGCGGCCAGCCACGATCTGCGCCAGCCGGTCCAGGCGCTCCTGCTGCTGTCGGACCTGCTGCTGAAGGAAAGCCTTCCGGCCGAGGCGCGGCGGGTGGCGGAGCAGATCCAGTCCTCGCTGGGCGGGTTGGGCGGCATGCTGGACGGGATGCTGGATATCTCCAAGCTGGAGGCCGGTCTGGTCGCGCCGCATCCGGAGCCGGTCGATATCGGCGCCCTGCTGGCCCGGCTGCATGGGGATTTCGCCCCGCTGGCGGAGAGGGGCGGGCAGGAATTGCGTCTGGTGGCGCCGCCGCTGGCGACCCGGACCGACCCCGGCCTGCTGGAACGGGTCCTGCGCAATCTGTTGGCCAACGCGCTGCGCTATGCTCCTGGCGGACGGGTGCTGCTGGGCGCGCGGCGGCGCGGCGACCGCCTGCAGATCGAGGTGTGGGACAGCGGCATCGGCATCGCCGACCAGCACATCGACCGCATCTTCCAGGACTTCTATCAGGTCGGCAACGCCGCCCGCGACCGCCGGGAAGGGCTGGGGCTGGGGTTGAGCATCGCCAAGCGGCTGGTCACCATGCTGGGCGGCAGCATCGACGTGACCTCCTCGCTCGGCCGCGGCAGCCGCTTCACCGTCAGTCTGCCGCTGACCGAGTCCGGCACCGGCGCGCCGACCCAGGCAGGCCAAGCACAGGCCGGCGGCGGCGAATCGGCCGCGGCGATCCGCGACGGCAGCGAAGACCGGCTGATCATGCTGGTGGAGGACGACGCCGTCATCCGTATGGCGTTGGCCCTGATGCTTGAGGATTGGGGGTTCCGCGTGGCGGAGGCCGGCAGCGGCACCGAGGCGGACGGCCTGCTGGACGAGCTGATCGAGGCCGGGCAGACCCCCGACGTCATCCTTGCCGACTACCGCCTGCCGGAGGGCACCACCGGACTGATGGTGATGGACATGGTCCGCCGCCGCCTGTCGCGCGACGTGCCCGGCGTGCTGCTGACCGGCGACACCTCCGCCGACCGCCTGCGGGAAGCGGCCGGCGCCCAATGTGCCCTGCTGCACAAGCCCATTCAGCCCAACCGTCTGCGCGATACCTTGAGTGCCGCACTGAACGGCTGAAAAGGACGGCCGCGCCTGAAAATGCCCTGCCATTTTTCGGAGTAGCCGTTCGGGCAATTTTTCGCCCACGTCACTTTTGACTCAGGTCAATGTTACCAATACGGGAGAGATCAGACTGTAGGGACTACGCACGACGTGGTCGACGGCGGCAAGCGAGACCGGTCCATGCCCACCAACACCGATGCCAGCCTCTTACGCCGGAAGGTTCGCGCCCGCGCCGCCAGAGTATCGGCGTTGCTGTCGGCCGGTCTGTTCGTCGGCTTCCTGCTGTTGATCGTCGTGTTCCTGGAATACCGCCGCGCCATCGACTGGGTGGACCACACGCACGAGGTGATCTCCACCGTCCAGGAACTGCAGTCCAGCCTGTCCGACGCCGAGTCCAGCCAGCGCGGCTACCTTCTGTCGCTGGACCGCCAATATCTGGTGCCTTATGCCGAGGGAACGGAGCGCAGCCGCAGGCTGCTCGACCGCCTGGATCTGTTGACCGCCGACAACCCGGCGCAGCAGGACAAGGTCAAGGCCCTGCGCACGCTCACCCAGGCCAAGCTGGACCGCATGGCCGAGATGCTGCGGCAGGCCGACGGACTGGGGCCGGACCGGGCGCTGGCGACCTTCCGCGAGGGAACGGGCGCCAGCCTGATGACCGGCATCCGGCAACTGACCACCACCATGCGGTCGGAAGAGGATTCGCTGCTCGCGCGGCGCAGCCGGCACGCCACCCTCCTCGAAATCCTGATGATCGCCTATGCGCTGACCTTCGTGTCGGTCACGGGCTGGCTCGGCACCACCACCGTCCGGCGGCTTGAGCGCGATTACCAGGCCGAGCGGGCGGAGGGGAAGGCGCTGGCCGCCGCCCTCGACGAGAACCGCATCCTGCTGGACGAGGTGAACCACCGGGTGAAGAACTCGCTGCAGATCGTCGCCAACCTTCTGCGGACCCAGGCGCTGCGCCACAACAACGCCGATGTGCGCCAGGAACTGCTGGACAGCAGCAGCCGCGTCCTCGCCATCGCCGAGGTCCACCGCCGCCTGTATGGCGAAGGGGCGGTCTACGATACCGTCGAACTGTCGGACCTGATCCGCAGCATCGCCGAGAACGCCATTCCCGCGACTTCCGCCAGCGAGCCGGCGATGACCATGGCGGTCGACACTCCGCTGCCGGCACCGGTCGACACCGCCGTCCCGGTGGCGCTGATCGTGAACGAGCTTCTGACCAACACCTACAAGCATGCCTTCCCCGATGGGCGGCCCGGCACGATCAGGCTCGGCATGGGGGTGGAGGGCAACGAGGTCCGCATCGACGTCACCGACGACGGCGTCGGGCTTCCCGATGAAGTCGCAAGCAGCGGGGGCGGCGGCTTCGGACTGAACACGGTCCGCAATCTTACGCGGCAAATAAGGGGCAGGCTGGAGATCGAACGTTTGACTCCGGGGACGCGGTTCCTTTTAACTTTCCCAATGAAACCCCATTCTCCTACCCAGGCGTGATCCTTCCCGGCGTCGTGCAGCATTTACAAGAAAAACAATGAAGATCCTGATAATTGAAGATGAATACCTGATCGCGGAGGGCGTGTCCCTGACGCTCCAGTCCGCCGGGCACGAGGTGACGGGGGTCGCCGAGGATCTGCCCTCTGCCCTTGCTCTGGCCCGGCAACATCCGCCCGACATGGCGTTCGTCGACATCAAGCTCGCCAACGGATCGAACGGGCTCGACGTCGCCCGCGAACTGAAGGCGCTGGGCATCGCCTGCGTCTTCGCCACCGGGAATCCGCCCAACAAGGCGCAGGCGGGCGGGGTCGGGTTGGGTTACATCGCCAAGCCCTTCTCCCCCCGCGTCCTGGTCCAGACCGCGGCCTTCGTCGGCAGCCTGCTTGCCACTGGTGCCGCTGCGGCCGCCGTTCCCCACGGCTTCGTCACCCTGTAAGACGCGCCCGAAAGCCGGTGAATTAGAATCCGGTGAAGCGTGTGAACGCTTCCGCCGGTTCTCGCTCCGTCGGGAAATTGTTCTCCGGCGCCGACCAGTCGGCGTGGCCCAGCGCCATGCCGCTGGCGATGATCTCGGTGTCCGGCAGGCCGAGATGGCGGGCGGTGATGGCGTGGCGGTAGCAGAAGGCCGCCTGCGGGCAGGTCTCCAGCCCGAAGCCGCGGGCGACGATCATCACGTTCTGCATGAACATGCCGAGGTCGAGCCAGGCGCCCTTGCCCATGTCGCGGTCGATGGCGAAGAACAGCCCGACCGGCGCCCCGAAGAACAGCCAGTTGCGGCCATGCTGCCGCGCCATTCGTTCGCGGTCGCCCTTGCCGATGCCGATCGAGCCGTAGAGCGCCCAGCCCACCGCCCGCCGCCGGCCCAGATAGGGCTCCCGCCAGTTTTCCGGGTAATAGGGATATTCCGGCACCTCCGGCTCGCCCGCCTCATGGGCGGCCAGCAGCTCTGCCGACAGGGCGGCGCGCGCCTCCCCGGCGATGGCATGGACCTTCCAGGGCTGGATGTTGGAGCCGCTCGGCGCCCGCGCGGCGAGGTCGAGGATGCGCAGCACCGTCTCCCGCTCCACCGGCGTGGCCAAGAAGGCACGGACGCTGCGCCGGCCGGCGACGGCGTCCAGTACGGAGAGGGCAGGGGCGTCGCTCATCCCGCGACCTCCGCCGCCACGTCCACTGCCGGCTCGTGGCGGACCGGGAAGTTGACCGAACGGGCGATGAAGCATTTCTCCGCCGCCTCGTGATGCAGGGCCAGCGCCTTCGCGGCGTCCGATCCCGGCGCCAGCGTCACCCGCGGCCGCAGCACGACGCTGCTGAACTGCCCGCCGCCGTCCGGCCCCTCCTCCATCACCCCTTCGGCCTCGTCGGCATAGGCGGTGACGGCGATCCCGGCCGTCGCGCAGAGATGCAGGTACCAGAGCTGATGGCAGGCGGACAGCGAGGCGACCAGCATGTCCTCCGGGTTCCAGCGCGCCGGATCGCCGCGGAAGGCCGGGTCGGAGGAGCCGGGGATCGCCGGCTTGGTCCCGGCGTCTATGCTGTGGTCGCGGCTGTAGGCCCGGTAGCCCGACGTGCCGGTGCCGAGATTGCCGGTCCACTCGACCCGCACGGCATAGCGGTGTTCTCTGTGCGCCATCCTTCCCACTCCTTCGCTGTCTATTGCATCACCACCATCAGAAGCGCCGGCAGCGCCACGAAGGCCATGGCGGTGGAGCCCAGCACCATACCCGCCACATCCTCCGGCGAATTGCCGTAGCGCAGGGCCCAAAGATAGTTGAAGACCGCCACCGGCATGGAACTCTGCACCAGCACCACGCCGCGCGCGGTCCCGGTCAACCCCATCGCCCACACCACCAGCAGCCCCATGGCGAAACCGGCCGCCAGCCGGAAGGCCGACATCGACAGCGCCCGCACCGCTCCCGACAGCCGCAGCTTCGACAGCGCCACCCCCAGCGAGAACAGCATCAGCGGCACCGCGCAGTTGCCCAGCAGAGTCGTCGTGTTGCCGATCCAGGCGGGCAGGGGAAGCCCGGCCAGCTGGATCGCCACGGCGAGCGCCACCGCGTAGATCGTCGGTGTGCGCGCCATCTGCCACAGGTCGAAGCGTCCCGCCGCCAGCGCCGGCCCCAGCGTGAACTGCCCCACCGACATCACCGCATAGAACAGCACGGCAAGGCTGAGCCCGGCCTCCCCGAAGGCGAAGAGGCAGAGCGGCAGCCCGAGATTTCCCGCGTTGGGAAAGGCCATCGCCGGCACATAGACCCGCAGCGGCAGCCGCGCCGCCAACAGCACCGGCACCGCCGCCAGCGCGGTCAGCACCATGCAGGCGGTCGCCGCCGCCGCCATCTCCGCCATCACGTCGGCCGACAGGTGCAGCCGGGTCAGCGCCGAGAAGACCAGGCAGGGCGACGACACGTTGATCGCGAAGGTGGTGATGAAGGCGCTGTCGTAGGGAAGCTGCGCGCGCGTCCAGCCATAACCCAGCGCCGCCACCACGAACACGGGGGCCAGCACGGCGAAGGCGTCGGACAGAAGGACGAGGGTGGGCATGCAACTGCTGGCTGGGTGAATGGTCCGCCACGATGACGGCATTCCCCTCCCGCGTCATCCCCCCAAGCCCGACCAAGCCCAAGCTCCAGTGCAGGGCAGCCGCGCAAACGAACCGATTGCCGCCCGCAACCCACCCGATTCGCCTGCCCACCCGACACCACAACGCGTGTCCCCACCGCCATACGCCTGTAGCCCGAATGCAACGCCATGGAATCGATCGCATTTTCGCAATGTTTATCAAGAGGGAGTAACGATTTGTAACGAAGCTTGAGCCATAAGGGGGCACCCACTATGGTGGGATGGCCTCATTCCGCGGATCTTCATGACACCTTCCCCGGGCGCCAAGACCGTTGTTCGACCCCTGAACAATAAGGCGCAGCAAATCAAAAGACATCCGAATCAGAACAGCCGCCGGTTTTCGCTGCGTTCCGTTCTGCTTTGGATTCTTTTGTTGCTGTCGGCAGGTTTGTTTCTTGCGCTCGCGGCTCTACCCGTCGGAAGATTTGCCAGTGCCGCGATTTCGGTCGGCGTCGTGGCGGCGGCTTTCGTGCTGGGGCGCTTCGCGCGGCGCTTCTGGCATGCCCGCACGCTGACCGTCCTGCTGCTGGCCTTCGTCACCTTCCGCTATTTCTTCTGGCGGCTGACCGGCACCCTGCCGCCGGTGGACGATCTGGTGAACTTCATTCCCGGCGTCACCCTGTTCGCGGCCGAAGCGCTGTCCTTCGTGCTGTTCCTGACCTCGCTGTTCGTCATCATCGATCCCGTCGCCCGCGAACCGTCGGAGCCGACGGGCGATCCCGCCTTCTGGCCCAGCGTCGACGTCTACATCCCCTCCTACAACGAGGAGCCGGAGCTGCTGGAGACGACGCTGGCCGCCGCGGTCTGCATCGACTACCCGCGCGACAAGCTGCACGTCTATCTGCTGGACGACGGCGGCACCGACCAGAAGCTGGCCCATGCCAACCCCGAACTGGCCGCCGCCGCCAAGGAGCGCCGCGAGACGCTGACGGCGCTGTGCGAACGGCTGCAGGTCACCTATATGACCCGGCCGCGCAACGAGCATGCGAAGGCCGGCAACATCAACCACGCCTTCCAGAGGACATCGGGCGACCTCGTGCTGATCCTCGACGCCGACCATGTGCCGACGGTGGGCATCCTCAAGGCGACGGTGGGTTTCTTCCAGCAGGACAGCGGCCTGTTCCTGGTCCAGACGCCGCATTTCTTCGTCAATCCCGACCCGGTCGAATACAACCTCGGCACCTTCGAACGGATGCCGAGCGAGAACGAGATGTTCTACTACTCGATCCAGCCCGGGCTGGACCGCTGGAACGGCTCCTTCTTCTGCGGGTCCGCCGCCATCCTGCGCCGCGCGGCGCTGGAGGAGGTCGGCGGCTTCAGCGGCGACACGGTGACGGAGGATTGCGAGACCGCGCTGGAGCTGCATTCGCGCGGCTGGCGCAGCGTCTACCTGCCGCGCCCGCTGATCGCCGGGCTGCAGCCGGAAACCTTTGACAGCTTCATCGCCCAGCGCTCGCGCTGGACCCAGGGCATGATCCAGCTGTTCCTGCTGAAGAACCCGCTGTTCAAGCGCGGCCTGACCATCGCGCAGCGGCTCTGCTACACCAGCACCATGCTGTACTGGTTCTTCTGGTTCTGGCGGCCGATCTTCCTGCTGTCGCCGCTGTGCTACGCCCTGTTCGGGCTGGAGATCTACCGCATCAACCTGCCGGACTTCGCCTGCTTCGTCATCCCGCACGTCTTCGCCGCCGCCTTCCTGTCGCAGTTCCTGCACGGGCGGATGCGCTGGCCGCTGTTCTCGGAACTCTACGAGTACCTCCAGTCCTTCCATGTCTCCCGCGCCGCGCTCGCCACCCTGATCCGGCCGCGCGACCCGGTTTTCAAGGTGACTGCCAAGGGCCAGTCGGTGGACGAGGACGGCTTCTCCCCGCTGGCCACGCCCTTCATCGTCACCACGCTGCTGCTGGCCGCCGGGCTGGCCGCCTGCGCGTGGCGCTATTCCATCTTCCCGGAACACCGCGCCGCCATCGTCCCGGTGGCGGTCTGGTGTTCGCTCAGCTTCCTGCTGGCGCTGGGCGGTCTCGCCGTCGTCTACGAGCGTAAGCGCGTCCGCCGCCAGGAACGCTTCACCGTCGACCGTCCCGCCGTGCTGACTCTCGCGGACGGAACCGGCATCGACCTGACCGTCGCCGACGTGTCGGCGGGCGGCGTCGGCCTGCTGGTCGATCCGAAATGGCGGGAGGAGATTTCCCGGCCCGACCAGACGCCGGTCCTCACCATCACCGCGACGGAGACGGAGGCGGCGACCACCACCGGCGTGCGCATCTACCGCATCGAGATGCGCAACGGCGAACTGGCGGTCGGCGCAGGTTTCGCCCCGCGCGACCGCCAGGACATCGTGGAGATGGCGCGTTTCGTCTTCGGCAACAGCGTGGGTTGGGATGTCTTCCTCGACCGCAAGCGCGTGGCCGCCCCGACCTTCTTCGGCGGACTGCTGTTCTTCGCCACGCGGGTGGTGCCGCGGCTGGGCCATGTCCTGCTAGCATTGCCGCGCGCCTTGCGGCGCATCCTGAGCTTCCAGGCTCCGTAAAGCCATGGCGCAGGCTCGCATTCATATCGGCGGCCGGACCGTCCGGGGCCTTCTGGCCCTGCTGTCCCTCTGCCTCGCCCTCTGGACCGGCTGGGCGGCACCGGCCCACGCCGCGGACCGGCGGGTGATCCCGCTGTCGAACCTGCGCGACGGCCAGCCGGAAGTCACCCTGCATGGCGAGACGGAGACGGTGGCCCTGCGCGCCGTCCTGCCGCCGGTCGTGGGCCTGACCTCCGTCGTACTGGCGCTGACCTACGAGAACGGCATCGACATCCTGCCCGAAAAAGGAGCGATGTCGGTCTACATCAACGGGTCCCCGGTGGCCGACCTGCCGCTGTCGGCCTTCCGCGGGCCGGTCAACGCCTCGATCACCCTGCCGGCCAGCCTGATGCGGCCGGGCGAGAACCAGATCGTCTTCCAGACCAACGCACAGCACCGCGCCATCTGCACGGTCCGCGGCACCTACGACCTGTGGGCGCGGGTGAACCTCGCCGCCTCGTCGCTGACGCTGGTGTCGGACGGCGGCGTTCCCCAACCCGACCTCGCCATGATGCGGCAACTGCTGGTCGCCGCCGACCGGGCGCGCGAACCGCTGGCCATCCTCCATCCCGGCAGCGAGATCGACGCCGACCATCTCGGCTGGGGCGCCATGGTGGCGCAATCCTACGGCCTGCTGCTGGGCGACCAGACTCCGCGCGTGGCGGCGGTGCCGGCCCAGCCCGCCGCCAAGCCCGGAGCCTCCGGTTCGCCGCCGCTGGAAAGTCTTCCTCTGCCGGGCGGCAAGAACGTGCTGATCGGCACCCGCGACCGCATCGCCCCGCTGCTGGGCGAGGCGCGGGCCGCAGCCATCACCGGCCCGTTCCTGGCGGTCTATCCGCTCCCCGCTCCCGGTGGCGGGGCCTTCGTCGCCGTCGCTTCCGGCCGCACGCAGCAGGAGGTCGATCAGGCGGTGATGCGGCTGGCCGACATCTCCCGGCCGCTGCCGACCCAGACCGCCATGATCGTCACCGACGCGGCCCCGCCGGCTCCGCTGCCGCACCCGCCGGTGCAGGCGGAGGGGCGCTACCGCCTGTCGGAGCTGGGTTTCCAGACCGTCCAGCACAGCGGCTACCGCTATGCCGGCCGCTTCACCCTGACGCTGCCCACCGGCTTCGCCCCGGTCGGCGACCGCGCCATCCTGTTCCATATCGATGCAGCGTTCGAAGGCAACCTCGGCCCCGGTGCGATCCTGAACGTCCGGGTGAACGGCAAGTCGGCGGGCGCCATCGAGGTCGACAAGCGGTCCAGCGGCGTGATCGACAATGGCGAGATGCCGCTGCCGATGGCGATGTTCCGCCCCGGACCCAACGTGATCGAGGTCGAGGCGGAACTGCCGCCGGCCGGCGGCACCGACTGCGTCTTCGCGGTGCGGCGCCCGACCTTCACCCTGCTCGACAGCTCCAGCATCGAAATCCCCGGCTTCGCCCGGCTCGTCACGCTGCCCAGCCTGGGCGGCTTCGCCAACACCGCCTATCCCTATGGCGGGCTTGCCGGCGGGGAGCCGGCGGCCCCCTTCGACCTCGTGGTCGTCGGGCGCGAACCCGCCTGGTTCGGCGCGGCCTGGAGCCTGACGGCCCGGCTGGCGCAGCGGGCGGGCGACCTGATGGCGGTTGTGCCTTACACCGGCTGGGACGGCGCGCCGGACGACAATGCCCTGATCGTCGGCCCGGTCGCGGCCCTGCCGCAAGCCGTCTTCGCCTCCTCTCCCCTTCCCGCCGACCGTCTGGCCGGCCTGCTGGAGGCCGGGGCCCTGATCGCCCAAGCCAGCGCGCGGGGCGAGCCGATGGCGGCGGCCGACCGCCGCGCTTTGGTCGACCGGCTGCGGCTCGGCTGGTCCGGCACCCCCCGTCCGGGCGTGGTCCGGCCCGGCGCCATGCCCTCGTCCTTCGGCGTCACCGGGACGGCGCAGGCGGCCGACGGCGGCGCCCAGAACCGCTGGCAGCGGATGGCCGGCGAGGCCAAGGACGCCTCGTCCGCCGGTGGCGGCTGGGTTCCCGACTGGGCGCGGCGCGTGATGGGCGCGGCGGCACGCTACGTCAACCATTGGACGGTGGAGGATGCGCCGGTCGACGTCGTCGCCCTGACCGAGAACGCCGACCAGTTGCCGGAGGCGGCGCTTCTGCAATACCGGGCGCCCGGTGCCGATCCGCTGACCTGGACCCTGCTGACCGCATCGGATCCGCGCTCCATCGACCGCGCCATGCGCAGCCTGGGGGAGGCCGGGCTGTGGGACAAGCTGCGCGGCGGCGGGGCGCTGTGGAGCAGTGCGGCGCCGGCCGTCACCACGCTGGAGGCGTCGCACCCCTACCAGATCATCCTCAACCCCTTTGACATCGGCAACCTGATCCTGATCCTGGCGCGCAACCTGTCGCAGCGGATCGAGCTTCTGTTCGCCCTGCTGCTGGGGACGGCGGTGGTGCTGACGGTCAGCATGCGTCTTCTGCTGAAGCATGGACATCAGGAACGGAGTGGGCCATGACCCCATCGCGGCGTGACGTGCTGATCGGGACGGCATCCCTGGGATTGGCGGCTGCAGGTCTGGCGGCGCTGCCGGCCGGCGCCTTCGCCGCACCGTTCGACGCGGCGGCGTGGCGGCGCTATGCGGACCGCTTCCTGCAGCCGGACGGGCGGATCGTCGACACCGGCAACAAGGGCGTCAGCCATTCCGAAGGGCAGGGCTACGGCATGCTGCTGGCGGCGGCGGCGGGCGACCGTGCCGCCTTCGACCGGATGTGGGGCTGGACCCAACGCACGCTGATGGTGCGCGGCGACGGGCTGGTGGCGTGGCGCTGGACGCCCGACGGCGGCGTCACCGACCGCAACAACGCATCCGACGGCGACATGCTGATCGCCTGGGCCCTGCTGCGCGCCGCCGAGCTTTGGAAGACCGAGGCCTACCGCACCGCCGCCGTCGCCATCGTCAAGGCGCTGGAAGCCGGGCTGCTGGTGGAGCATGCCGGGCTGACCGTCCTGCTGCCGGGGCGCGACGGCTTCCGCAAGGGCGACACGCTGGTCCTCAACCCCAGCTATTGGATCTTCCCGGCCATCCGCGCCTTCGCCGCCCTGCCCGGGGGGGAGCGCTGGGGCCGGCTGACCGACGCCGGTCTGGTCCTGCTGTCGAAAGCGCGCTTCGGCGGGTTCCAGCTGCCGCCGGACTGGATGGCGCTGGACACCGCCGGCACCGTCACCGTCGCCGATGGATTCAAGAAGCAGTATGGCTACGACGCCGTGCGCGTGCCGCTCTATCTGGCCTGGGACGGCTATCGCGATCCCTATTATTTCCGCCCCTATGCCGATCTGGTGGCGAAGTTCGGCGGATCGACGGTCCCCGCCACCGTCTCGCTGCCCGGCGGCACCACCACGCAGGTGGCGGCCTCCGTCGGCATGCTGGCGGTCTACCGGCTGGCCTGCCGCCTTGCCGGAGCCGGCGGCGACATGGTGACCGTGCCGCCGCTGGCGCCCGACGAGGATTACTACTCCACCACCCTGTTCCACCTCTCCGCGCTGGCGGCCCAGAGCCTGGGGATCGACCCGTGACCCGTCCCGTCCTTCTTTCGACCCTTCTACTTGCCGGCATCGCCGCGCTCGGCGGCGGGAGCGATGCCTGGGCGCAGTCGCATGGCGGCGGCCGCGCGCTCGCCCCCGGCGTGAAGGTGGAGGTGGCGCCGGCTCCCGGCAGCGGCTCCGCCCCCGCCGCCGGCAAGGTGGATGAGACGGCGCTGCGCTATTACGCCCGCATCGGCGACGGCGAAAGGCTGGAGGCGGAGATCGCCCGCCTGCGCGCCCTCGATCCGACCTGGGAGCCGCCCAAGGACCTGTTCGCGCCGCAGCCGACCACGCCCGGCATTGACGAGACCCCGTTCTGGAACCTGGTTTCGGCCGGCAAGGTGGCGGAGGCGCGCGCCGCCATCGCCGAACAACGGCGCAAGTCGCCCTCCTGGCAGCCATCGGACAAGCTTCTGCAGGAACTCGACCTTGCCGAGAGCGCCGGGCGTATCCGCTCGGCCAGCGATACCAAGCGCTGGCAGGAGGTGGTCGATGCCGCCGCCGCCAACCCGGAGGCGGTGGCCTGCAACCGGCTGGACAACGCCTGGCGCCTCGCCGAGGCCTATGCCGAGCTGAAGCAGACCGACCGCGCCTTCGACACCTACAAGACCATCGTCACCAGCTGCCCCAAGGCCAAGGAGCGGCGGGACACCATCTTCAAGGCGTCGCGCCATCTCAGCCCCGACCGGCTGCGCGAGCTGACGGCGCTCGGCGCCACCGCCAACCCGGCGACGGGTGAGGATTACTCCACCGTCCGCACCGCTGAGGCCGAACTCGAAACTGGCCGCCTGCTGGAACGCCTGGGCAATTCCAAGGCCGGCGCCCTCTCCGCCGCCGACCTGTCGCGCGTCCAGGGCATCGTCCGCGACAAGCAGGATGCCGACGGTGCCATCGCGCTCGGCTGGTACTTCCAGAAGCAGAAGAACTTCGCGGAGGCGCAGAGCTGGTTCTCCCAGGCCAATGGCTGGGCGCCGTCCGACCGGGCGGCGGAAGGTCTGGTGCTGGCCTACAACGGGCTGGGCGAGAAGGCGCAGGCCCGTGCCGCCGCCGCGCCGTGGAAGGGCAAGTCGAACCGCGTCGATCAGGCGCTGAAGGCGGTGGATCCGCCACGCGGGCCGGCCGGCGGCGGCCGTGGCGGTCCGCAGGGGCCGAGCGAGCTGGACCGGGCGCTGGCCCGCCAGGATTATGCCGCCTGCATCGCCATCATCCGCGCCTCCATCGCCAAGAGCGGCCCGACCGCCGCGCTGCTGCAGCAGCGGGGCTGGTGCCTGCTGGAGCTGAAGCGCCCGTCGGAAGCCGAGGCCGCCTTCGCCGAGGCGCAGGTGCTGGCCGCGCGCGAGCCCGCCAAGGGTGGCGCGTCCGCCGGCGGTGCATCGGCCGGCGCCGCGGTGCCGCGCACCCCGTCGGCCGGCGGCCTGCCGCAGTCGGCGACACTGGCGCAGGAGAACGCCTACGGGCAGGCCATCGCCCGTCTGGCGACCGGCGACGTGGCCGGCCTGACCCGCGACCTGCCGCGCGCGAACATGACGGCGGCGCAGAAGGCGGAAATCCGCGCCTCCCTGATGGCGACGGAGGCGAACCGGGCGCTGGAGGACAAGCGCTACAACGACGTGCTGCGCCTGCTCGACGCCCGCAAGCAGCTGGAGCCGGAACCGCGCAATCTCGGCATCCTGCGCGGCTGGGCGCTCTACAACCTGATGCGCTACGACGAGGCCTATGATCAGTTCAAGGCCATCGACGACCGGCTGAGCACCGAGGAATCGCGCGAAGGCGTCACCATCACCTGGAAGACGATTTACCATGACTGGTAAGGGAGCCCCGATGCCCGAGACTCCGCCCAAGACTGCGAAGGTCCGCGCCCTCCTGCTGGCGGCGCTGGCCGCCGTCACCCTGCTGACCTCGGGCTGCGCCGGCTGGGTGCGCGACAACCTGACCCAGGCTCCGACCCCCTGGCGCCGCATCCAGCCCACGGCGCTGCCGGTGACCCTGCCGGACAGCCGCGACTTCCCCATCGTCGCCGCCCGCATGCGCGACACCGGCACCGTCTACAAGAGCTACGTCGTGGCGCTGGGCAACCCCACGGTGCTGCCGGGCGAGAACCGGCTGACGGTGGACGTGCAGACCCTGCCCGACAGCCTGTTCGGCGCCCTGGTCCAGCCGCCGCGCGTCTTCCCGGTCCCGCTCTACACCATGGAGACGCTGACCGAGACGACCAAGCGCGAGTTCCCGGACATGCGCATCAAGGTCGCCGACGGCGCCCGCCGCAACCGTTACGGCGACTACGACTACGTGACCGCCCAGGACGGGGAGAACAGCTGCGTGCTGGCGTGGCAGCTGATCACCGACCACAAGCGCACGCTGCCGGAGCGGATCGAGGCGATCCGGCTGGACTACCGGGTCTGCGGCGTCGGCTCCAACATCCGCGCCCTGCTGGCCCCGTTCGAGGCGATGACGCTGACCCTGCCGGAAACGGTGCTCGAGGTGCAGGATTTGGGCGGCCTGTAGGAGAGGCTCACGCCGCCCGTGCGTGGCCCTGCCGCAGCCGCTCCTCCAGCGCCCGCCAGCGAGGCTCAATCGCCTCCCACGCCCGTTGCTTCACCGGCCCGAAGCCGCGGATCTCCTGCGGCAGGGCGGCCAGTTCCACCGCGGTGGCGAGCCTCTCCGCCGACAGCCGCTCCACGATCTCCGCCACCGTCGCCTCATAGCGGGCGATCAGCGCGCGTTCCATCTTCCGCTCCGCCGTGTAGCCGAACGGGTCGAGCGCCGTGCCGCGCAGCCGTTTGCAAGCCGCCAGCCCGCGGAACACCGGCAGGATCCAGGCGCCGAGCGCCATCTTGCGCGGCTCGCCATAGCCGTTGGTGTCGCGCGACAGCAGGGGAGGGGCGAGGTGGAAGACCGGCTTCCAATCCCCCTCGAACCGCTCCGTCAGGCTTTTGCGGAAAGCCGGATCGCTGTGCAGCCGGGCGACCTCATACTCGTCCTTGTAGGCCATCAGCTTGAAGGCGCTGCGCGCCACCGCCTCGGCCAGCGCGGTCGACCCCGGCGCCACGCGGTCCTCCGCCTGCCGAGCCCGCTCCACCAGCGCGCGGTAGCGCCCGGCATAGGCCCGGTCCTGATAGTCGGCCAGGAAGGCCGCCCGCCGCTCCACGATGCCTGCAAGGTCAGTAGCCGGCGCCTCCTCCTCCGCCCCCAGACCCGCCAGAACCTCCGGCCGGTGGGCGGCGAGGCGGCCGAAGGCGAAGGCGCGCAGGTTGGCGGCGACGCCGGTGCCGTTCAGCTCGATGGCGCGGGTCAGCGCCTCCAGCCCGACCGGCAGCAGCCCCTTCTGGAAGGCGACGCCCATCAGGAAGACGTTGGCGAGGATGCTGTCGCCGAACAGCGCGGTGACCACCCGGTTGGCGTCCACCACCTCGACCTGCTCGGCCCCCGCCGCCCGGCGCAAGCTCCGCAGCAGCGCCCCCGCATCCGGCAGCTTGGCGCCGTCGCGGGTGAAGGCCCCGGTCGGCGCCACATGGGCGTTGGCCACCACCCGCGTCCGCCCCAGCCGCACCGTCTTCAGCGCGTCGGGCGAGGCCGCGACCACCGTGTCGCAGGCCAGCACCAGCTGCGCCCGCTTCGGGTCGATCCGCGCCTGATGGAGCAGCGCCGCATCCCCCGCCACCCGCAGATAGCTGTAGACCGCGCCGCCCTTCTGCGCGAAGCCCATGAAGTCCAGCACCGAGGACGCCTTGCCCTCCAGATGCGCCGCCATCGCCAGCACCGCGCCGATGGTGACGACACCGGTCCCGCCGACCCCGACGATCAGGATCTCCGCCAGATCCTCATCAACGCCATAGCGCGGCAGCGGCAGCGCCGCCAAATCGTCGGCGAAGCGCGCGGCGACCCTGTCCGGCTCCGGCTTGCGCAGGCTTCCGCCCACCACCGACACGAAGCTGGGGCAGAAGCCGTCGGCGCAGGAATAATCCTTGTTGCAGCTGGACTGGTCGATCTGCCGCTTCACCCCGAATTCGGTCTGTTTCGGCTGCACCGACAGGCAGTTCGATTTCTTGCCGCAATCGCCGCAGCCTTCGCAGACAAGATCGTTGATGACCATCCGCCGCGCCGGGTCGGCCATGGTGCCGCGCTTGCGCCGCCGCCGCTTCTCCGCCGCGCAGGTCTGCTCATAGACGATGGCCGTGACGCCGGGAATCTCGCGCATCTCGCGCTGCACGGCGTCGAGTTCCTCGCGGTGATGCACCGTCGTGAAGGGGGCCAGCCCGGACCGGCTGTCGTATTTCTCCGGCGCGTCGCTGACCACGGCGATGCGGGTGATGCCCTCCGCCGCCAGCTGGCGGGTGATGGCATCGACGGAGATCGGGCCGTCCACCGGCTGGCCGCCGGTCATGGCGACGGCATCGTTGAACAGGATCTTGTAGGTGATGTTGATCTTGGCGGCCACCGCCTGCCGGATCGCCAGCAGGCCGGAATGGAAATAGGTGCCCTCGCCCAGATTCTGGAAGATGTGCGGCCGCTTGCTGAACGGCGCCTGCCCGATCCAGCTGACGCCCTCGCCGCCCATCTGGCTCAGCCCCACCGTGTCGCGGTCCATCCACGACGCCATGAAGTGGCAGCCGATGCCGGCCATCGCCTTGCTGCCGTCGGGCACCTTGGTCGAGCTGTTGTGCGGACAGCCGGAGCAGAAATAGGGCGTGCGCGGCAGGGCAGGGGCGGCCGGAGCCTCCCCCGGCAGCAGCTCCGCCAGCCTCCCGGAAAAATCCCGCTCCGGAAAGCGGTGGCGGATGCGCTCCACCAGCGCCTTGGCGACGATCCAGGGCCGCAGCTCCCCGGTGGCGGGCAGCAGCGGCGCGCCGAACTCGTCGGTCTTGCCGACCACGGCGCGCGGCCTCTCCCCGGCCGGCAGGTGGAACAGCAGGTCCTTCAGCTGCCCCTCGACGACCGGCGCCTTCTCCTCCACCACCAGCACCTCGTCGGCGCCGCGGGCGGCGGCGAGCGCGAAGTCCGGCTCCAGCGGCCAGGACAGTCCGATCTTGTGGACCGACAGCCCGATCCGCTCCGCCTCCGCCGGCCCGATGCCGAGCAGCCGAAGCGCCTCCATCAGATCGAGATGCGCCTTGCCGGTGGTGACGATGCGCAGCCAGCCGCCCCGGCCGGAGTTGCCGCCCAGCACCGTCCGGTCGATGCGGTTGACGCGGGCGAAGGCCTTCACCGCCGCCACCTTGGCGGCCAACCTTTCCTCGATGGCGAGGCTGGGCAGGTCGGGCCAGCGGTAATGCAGCCCCCCCGGCGGCGGATCGAACTCCACCGGCAGGAAGCCGCCCTCCAGCGCCGGAATCCGCACCGTGCCCGAGCTTTCCACCGATTCCGAGATCGCCTTGAACCCGACCCAGGCGCCGGAGAAGCGCGACAGGGCATAGCCGTACAACCCGAACTCCAGATAGTCGCGGATGCCCGCCGGGTTCAGCACCGGCATCGACCATGCGATCATGGCGAGGTCGCTCTGGTGCGGCATGCTGGACGACACGCAGCCATGGTCGTCGCCGGCCACCGCCAGCACCCCGCCGCGCGGCGAGCTGCCATAGGCGTTGGCATGTTTCAGCACGTCGCCGGAGCGGTCCACCCCCGGCCCCTTGCCGTACCACATGCCGAACACGCCATCGACGGTGCCCTCGCCCGAGGATTCGACCTGCTGTGTCCCCATGACGGCGGTGGCGCCCAGATCCTCGTTCACGCCGGGGACGAAGCGGATGGCATGGGCGTCCAGATGCGAGCGCGCCTGCCACAGCGCCTGATCCAGCCCGCCCAGCGGCGACCCGCGATAGCCGCTGACGAATCCCGCCGTGTTCAGCCCGGCCCGCCGGTCGCTCTCCGCCTGGAGCAGCAGCAGCCGGACCAGCGCCTGCGTCCCCGACAGGTGGACCTGCCCCCCGGCGCGGCTGTAGCGGTCGTCCAGGCGATAGCTGCGGTCGATCCGGTCAGGAGCCCGGCCGGGATCGCGCTCCGCCCGCAGGCCCGTCGGCATGCCGTCCATGTCTCGTTCCCTCGATTATCCTTCGTTGGAACGAGTGTGCGCCCTTTGCAGGCAAATGATTTTGCGGGTTGGGTGCGGAACGGGGGTGTCCGGAAAATCCTGTTGCGGATTGTTAGGGTGGTGAGCGAAATTTTTGCGTCGGGTGAGCGGAGGAGTGACGAAGAAGGGGGGGGAGGGAGTGAGACTTGTCAGATGGACAAATGCGCTCCCCTTCGCGACAGCCGTTCAGTGGCGGACCAGCAGATCCAGCGGCACCTGGAGCGCGCCGGCGATGCGGGCCATCGCGTCGAAGCTGCCGGGCTTTTTCCCGTTCTCAATCTCGGACAGGTAGGACGGAGCCACGCCGGCGGCTTCCGCCAGTCCGCGGGCCGTGAGGCCGCGATGCTCGCGGAGCACCGCAACAGGATGCTCCCCATCAAGGATGCGCTCCGCGACCTCGAACGGAAACGCCTCCGTCTCCCCCGCAGCGAGCCGCGCCTTTACGGTTTCGGCGTCGGCCAAGTCCTGGGCGTCCGTCACCAGATCGGCCAGGGCCTCGAAGTCGGCCCGGCTGAGGGTGACGCTGTCGGCCGTCTCGGCAATCGGCGTGATGGGCAGAGCGTTCATCGATAGACCTCCTTGCGGTTCCCTACCTTCAGCACCGTGACCAACAGCGCATCGCCGTCGATCTGGTAGACGGCCCGCCAGTCGCCGTGGCGAATGCGGCCTTGCCCGCCGCCAAACGCCTTCGCCCAGGGATGCGGGTCATAAGGGGCGGCGGCGAAGGTCTTCAGCTTGTCCCGCAGCCCGGCCGCATCGCCCTTTGGCATGCGGAGCAGAACCTTCAGCGCAGTGGCTTCGATCACGAGCTTCATGCGGTTATGATCGCTTATAGCGAATTAGCCGTCAAGCTGCTATTCGCTAATGGCGAACCACTTCTTTCCGTGACGGTTGCCAGTAACATCGGCCGTTCATTATACGTCCCATCCAAGACGCTGCACTGCTACAGCTACTTCCGGCCGGAGCGTCCAGATCCAAAGCCCACGGCCGCCAGCTGATCGTACACCTGTCGCGAGAGCCATCGTCCACACCGGCTCGCCTCGTTCATCTGAAAAAGGCGGTTGGTAGTCGAGCAATTCCGCGACTCGGCGCCCGAGCAAACCATACTGGAGATTTGCGGCCTCATATCCAGAATACCCGGCGGCCTCCGCTAACTGCTCGGCTGTCACGGTCCGATCTGGAAAGTTGTCCAAGGTATCACCTGCCCGCGCGGCACAATGTGCCTTAAGCATTGCCAACTGCCCTTTTCCAATATCCTGGCTTATTGCTGAAAATGCGTGCTCATAATCTTCTGCGGCTGGGACACCATCAAACCGATTTCGGATTTTCTGATCAATCAATTCTTGAACGGAGGCAATAGCAGATGAAAGGTCCGCGGCGGCGGCTTCCGCGATGCACTTTTTCCCAAGGAATGCTCGGGCCGTCGGCTTTCCCTTAAGGGGTGCCGCAATAATGCGGGTGCCGCGATAGATAAAATCCGATCGAGAATTCGGCATGTTTGTAATTTTCCTCTTTCAATACAACGGATATTTTCTGGACCCTGGTCGCCCCTTTTTACGACCGCTCGGATCAGAGCCCTTCCTAAACTGGCATAGTGGCAGCATGACCAGTGGATGCCGCGGCGAAATATGCAAACGTTGCCTTGCCCGTATAGATTCCTTCCACATCAATTCCATAGGCCTTTAAGGCGTCGAGTTGGGGTTCAAGGAGATGATCTTGGGTGGAGACGCGGGCATAATCGAGCAGCATGGGTGCCTTAGAGTGCCAAAACCCATCAGCGGCACGGTTGTATGGCACAACGATTTTATCACTTCATTTGGTACGGTGTGAACCACAGCGATGCATGGCGTGGCTTACCTGCGTTCAGGTGGCGTCAAAAACGACCCGTTGCGCAAAAGAACCTCTCAACCAGAAAAAATTCCTATATCCTCCCCCGCTGGTCCCATCCACCCGCGGAGCCCCGCCATGCCGCTCGACAGCCGCACCCTCGCCGACGACCATTTCCCCTGCTGGGCGGAGGAGCCGCCGGTCCCCGCCGACGGCTCGCTGGTTCCCGGATCGCAGTTCCACGAGGAACAATGGATCATGGCCGCCGGCATGCTGGCGCGCGGCAGTTCCTTCCTCTACGTCGCCCGCGCCATGGGATGCAGCCGTACCACCCTGTGGCGGGCCTATTACGGATCCAATGATTTCCGTCACAGGGTCTGGTGGGAACGGCAGGCGTTGAACCGGGAGGCGGACCTGCGCCTTGCCTCGATCCGCACCCTGGTGGCGGAACAGATCGAGCGGCTGGTGTCGATGGGCGATCCGAAGACGGTGCGCTGGCTGGCCGAACGGCTTGGCCTGTTCGCCGGGCTCGACGCCCAGGCCAGACCGGCGGCGCGCGCCCGCCAGCCCGACCGGCCCGCCCCGTCCCCGGAACCGGCGGCAACGCCGGCCCCGCAATCGCCGCCACAGCCGCCCTCTCAGCCGCCCCCTCGGCCCTCATCGCCGCCGCAGCCCGAGCCGGCCGCTCCGCCCCCGACGCCCGCGGGCCCCGGCGGCGACCGTCCCCGCCCGCGGCCCGTGGAGCCGGTCGCCGCTGCGCTCCCCGATCCCGCCCCGGCGCCGGTGAACGGATGGAACAGCGCGCGAAATCCGTTCCACACTGTTCCATCCGCCGCCGCCCCGCCGGCCAAGACGGGCGGGCGGCGCCGCGTCAGCCGCCTCGGATCAGCTCCGAATACCAGCGCGCCGACTCCTTCGGGGTCCGCGCTTGCGTCGTGAAATCGACATGGACGATGCCGAACCGCGTGCCGTACCCGCCGCCCCATTCGAAATTGTCCAGCAGCGACCAGACGAAATATCCCCGCACGTCGGCCCCCCGTGCCTTCGCCTCCGCCATCGCGGCGATGTAGGCCTGGAGGTAGGCCAGCCGCTCGGCATCCACCACACGCCCCTCCGCGTCGGGTGCCTCCGCCGCCTTGGTGCCGTATCCGTTCTCCGTCACATAGATCGGCAGGCGGTAGCGGCGGGTCAGGTCGATCAGCGTGTCGCGGAAACAGCCGGGGTCATAGGGCCAGTCGATGGCCGTCCGCTTCATCCCCGCCGGCGGCGATCCGAATCCGAAGCCCCAGATCAGGCTGTCGTCCTTGCGGCCATAGACCGGGGCGTAGTGGTTCAGCCCGAACCAGTCCAGCGGCCGGGCGATGCGCGCCATGTCGCCGGGCTGCACATAGGGCTCGATGGCCTCGGCGATGCGGCGCGGATAGTGGGCCCGCAGCTGGGCGTCGGGGAAGGCGCGGTTCCAATGCTCGTCGAACAGGGCGGCGGCCTCGACATCCTCCGGCCGGCTGGTTTCGGGCCGCATCGGCTGGACGCTGTGCACCGCGCCGATGGAGGCATTCGGCACCAGGGCGCGCAGCACCTCCACCCCGGCGCCATGGGCGAGGTTGACGTGGTGGATCGTCTTCAGGTGGCTGGCGCGGTCGGCGATGCTCGGCGCCCCCCAGCCGAAGGCCCAGCCGAACAGGGTGAAGACCGAGAACTCGTTGAAGGTGGCCCAGCGCTTCACCCGGTCGCCATAGCGCCGGGCGCAGAGCGCCGCATAATCGGCGAACCAGCCGGCACTGTCACGGGTGGTCCAGCCGCCCATGTCCTGCAAGGCCTGCGGCAGGTCCCAGTGATACAGGCACAGCCAGGGCTCGATGTTCCTTTCCAGCAGCCGGTCGATCAGCCGGTCGTAGAAATCCAGCCCCATCTCGTTCGGCGCCCCGCGCCCGCGCGGCAGCACCCGCGGCCAGGAGACGGAGAAGCGGTAGGCCTGCAGCCCCAGCGCCGCCATCAGCTCCACATCCTCCGGCATCCGGTGGTAATGGTCGCAGGCGACGTCGCCGCTCTCGCCGTTGTCCACCCGTCCCTTCAGCTTGCAGAAGCTGTCCCAGATGCTGGGCGCCCGCCCGTCGGCCTCGGCCCCGCCCTCGATCTGGTAGGCGGAGGTGGAGGCACCCCACAGGAAGTCTTTGGGAAAAACCGGACGTTCGGCCATGGCGGGTCACCCGAAAGATGGATGATCGGATCCTACCCCTTTCCCGTCCGGGTGGAAGGGGCCAATCGTCGCTGCACCGGCCGTCGGGCGGCACCACCTTCCGGCGGATGGTCCGTCACCATATCGCGGTCGACAGGATGGCGCGCCGCTCCTATGGTCTCGCCGACCGGACGAGCGATTCAGAAAGGAACGGGCGCATCATGGCGAAAAAGGACGGGGTCAACGGCAAGGGCGGCCAGTTCAGCGGAACGCCGGCCGACCGGCTGGTCCGGCTGTGGCGCAACAACGACGAGCGCTTCGGCGCCCTGCTGGACGAGGTGCTGGACGCCAACCGCCAGGGTGTGATCGAAGCGGCGCTGGGCAAGCTGCGCGAGGAGGAAGGCTACGACTTCATGGACGAGGTCGAAGCCTTCTCGGAGACCGCGCAGGGCACCGACGAGCATGGCGACCCGACGCTCTCCACCCTGTTCTGGCTGGTGCTGGAGGTGGACGGGCGTCTGGACGCGCCGCCGCCGGTGGGCGTGATCGAGGAGGCGCTCGATTCGGCCGGGCTGCTGGAAAAGGCCGCCGACATGCGGCTTCTGCCGCTGTGGCTGGATCCGGAGCCGCTGTCCTACCTGGAGGCCGCCGACCGCCGCACCCTTCTGCGCCGCCTGATCTCCTCGCCGGAGGAGGCGGAGAGCTTCGCCCGCGAACAGGATCTGCTGGCCGCCGCCGACGACACCGGCACCCGGCTGGTCGGCGTCGTCGGTCTGGTGATCGAGGAGGACGCGGAGCCGGAAGGGGAGGGCATGCCCGATCCGCTGAATCTCGGCTTCGCCGATGACGGGCAGGAGCTGGAGATCGACCCGATCGAGCAGGAGCGCATCCGCCAGTCGATGGCCGCCTTCGCCGAGGCGGTCGGGGCCGCCGACCCGCGGGTGAAGCGCTGCGAGCCGGTCGGCGGGCTGAACGACCTGCTGGACTTCACCGCCGAAGGCGTCTGGCCGGACGACATCGAGGCCAACTTCGACGAGGTCAACGACTTCCTCGACATCGCCGGCAACGAGACCGGTGACGGCATCCTCGACCTGTCGGTCGCCCAGTCGCCGGAGGGGATGCAGGTGCGCGCCTACAACTCCGACGGCGTGCTGCTGGACGAACGGACCTTCGACCTCTCCGGCGCCCGCGCCGACGAGGCGCTGGCGATGATGAAGCGGCGCTGCCGCCGCCTCACCGAGGAGTAAGGCAGGGGAGGGGAAGTCAGCGCCGGGCGGGCCTCACCGCCAGCACGCAGGCGACGGCGGCGAGGATCAGCACCAGCGCCGCCGCCAGCCGCAGCGTCATCGGCTCGCCCAGCAGCAGCACCGCCCCGCCGACCCCGACCACCGGGATCAGCAGGGTGCTGACCGCCGCCTCTCCCACCGTCAGCCGGCGGACGGTGACGTACCACAGCGCCTGCGCCGCGCAGATCGAACAGACGATGTGCCAGGCGAAGCCGGCCCACACCTCGGGGTGGATGTCGGCCAGGGCCGGCCTCGTCTCCGTCGCCGCCAGCAGGATCATCGGCGGGGCGCACAGCACATACTGCCAGCCGGTGATGACCATCGGGTTGCTGCGCCAGACCCGCCGCTTCATCACGATGGTGCCCAGCGCCCAGGCCAGCGCCGACACCAGCATCACAGCCGGGCCGGTCAGCTGCGACGGCGGCGCCGTCAGCGCCTCCGGCCCCAGCAGGACCATCAGCCCGGCCAGCCCGCAGGCCAGCCCGACGACCTGCCGCGCCCCCGGCCGCTCGCCCAGCAGCGGGATCGCCAGCAACGTCGCCCACACCGGCATGGTGAAGGCGATGATCGCCGCCTGCGAGGTCGCCATCAGGCTCTGGCCCAGCGCCGTGCACAGGTTGAAGACCAGCACATTGCACAGCCCCGCCGCCGCCAGCGCCGGCCATTCCGCCCGCTCCACCCGCAGCCGGTGCCCGGCCAGCCGCGCCGCCCCCAGCAGCAGCACCGCCCCGGCGGTGAAGCCGATGGCGCGCAGGCTGAAGATCGGCATCTGCGTCAGGATCGTCTTCACCGCCGGCCAGTTCAGGCCCCAGAACAGGCTGATGGTGAGGATCAGCAGATACTTGACCGGATCGCGGCCGGCCCCGCTGGCGGCGATGGCGGTCATGCCGCTGTCTTGCCTTCGAACCCATCCAGGAAGCTGGACAGGTTGGCCGACAGCGCGTCGATGGCGTATCCGCCCTCCTGCACCAGCACGGTCGGCATGTCCGCGGCGGCGAGCAGCGCGCCCATGCGGGCGAAGCCCGGCGTGGTGACGCCGAAGGCGGCCAGCGGATCGTCGATGAAGGTGTCGAAGCCCAGCGAGACGAACAGCATGTCCGGCCCGAAGCGGCGGATCGCCTCCAGCCCCTTGCCGATGGTCGCCAGTACCGTCGCCTCGTCGCTGCCGATGGGCAGCGGCAGGTTCAGGTTGTACCCCTCGCCGCGGCCGGTTCCGCGCTCCTGCGCGAAGCCCGCCATGTGCGGATAGAACTCCGCCGGGTCGGCATGGACCGAGACGAAGAACACGTCGTCGCGGTCATAGAAGATGTCCTGGGTGCCGTTGCCGTGATGGACGTCCACGTCGATGATCGCCACCCGCGCCGCCCGGCCCTGGGCGCGCAGGATCGGCAGCACCGATTCCGCCGCGACCGCGACATGGTTGAGGTAGCAGAAGCCGCCGGCCATATCGCGGGTGGCATGGTGCCCCGGTGGCCGGCACAGCGCGTAGGCCGACCGGTCCGCCCCGGTGGCGACCAGCTTGGCCGCATGGATGGCGGCGTTGGTCGCGGCGCAGGTGGCGGCCCAGGTGCCCTCGCCGATGGGGCAGGCGGTGTCGAACATGTGCCAGCCGGCCTGCCCGACGATGCAGGTGGGATAGTTGGGGGCGGCCTGCATCCGGTGCACGTTGGGCAGCACCACGTCGCCCATGTCGCCCTTCGCCACCCAGCGGGCATGGGCGGTCTCCAGGAAGGCGAGATAGGCCGGCGTGTGGACCGCGGCGCGCGGGGCGGAGCCGTAATCGTCGGGGCGGATCAGCTGCTCCCCGCGCTTCTCGACCAGCGAGGCCAGCGCGCCGAGCCGCTCCGGCTTCTCCGGCAGGGCGCGCAGCAGGCCCTTGTTGAAGTAGGTGGCGGGGCGGTGCAGGGCGGCGTCGGGGTGATGGACGAACTTCATGGGGGGACTCCGGGACGTGCTGAGGTGGTGCCCCCTCCCTTCCGCTTCGCGGGTCCCTCCCTCCCCCGCCTTTGGCGGTGGAGGGTAAGGCTGCGGCAGTTCCCTCTCCCGCGAAGCGGGGGAGGGTTAGGGAGGGGGCAATAGCAACTTGCGCCGTTACGGCCTGCCAGCCGTGGCGACCAGCGTTTCGAACAGCACGGCGGCACCGCGGGCGCCGTCGGCGGGGGAGATGTTCTCGACCTCGTTGTGGCTGATGCCGTCCTCGCAGGGGATGAAGATCATCGCCGTCGGCACCTTGCCCGCCACATACACCGCGTCATGGCCGGCGCCCGACACGATGTCGCGGTGGCTGAAGCCGAAACCGGCGGCGGCGTCGCGCACCCTATCGACCAGCGGCTTGGCGAAGGGCGTCGGCGGGAAGTGCCAGAAATCGGCGATCTCCGCGCTCACCCCCTGCTGCTCGGCGATCTCGGCGACGGCGGCGCGGAAGCGCCTGTCCATGTCGGCCAGCGTGTCGGCGTTCGGATGGCGCAGGTCGACGGTGAAGAAGACCCGGCCGGGGATGACGTTGCGCGAGTGCGGGTGGACGTCGAGGATGCCGACGGTGGCGCACGGGTCGCCCGCCGTCTCCAGCCCGACCCGCTGCACCGCCTGCACCATGGCCGAGGCGGCCACCAGCGCGTCGCGGCGCAGGCGCATCGGCGTCGGGCCGGCATGCGCCTCCACCCCCGTCACCGTCACCTCGTACCAGCGCTGGCCCTGGGCGCCGGTGACGACGCCGATCTCCTTGCCCTCGACCTCCAGCACCGGACCCTGTTCGATGTGGGCCTCCAGATAGGCATGCATCGGGTGATCGACAGAAGCCTCGCCGGCATAGCCGGTGCGGACCAACTCGTCGCCGAGCCGCGCGCCGTCCTGCGCCACCTTGTCGAGGATCTCCTCAAGCGTGAAGACGCCGGTGACGACGCCCGATCCCATCATCGGCGGCGAGAAGCGCGAGCCTTCCTCGTTGGTCCACACCGCGACCTCGACCGGGTGCAGGGTTTCCACCCCGCGGTCGTTCAGCGAGCGCACCACCTCCAGCGCCGCTAGCACGCCGAACACGCCGTCGAAGCGGCCGCCGGTCGGCTGGGTGTCGAGATGGCTGCCCATCACCACCGGGGGCAGGCCGGCGTCGCGGCCCTTGCGGCGGGCGAAGATGTTGCCGATGCGGTCGACGCTGACGGTGCAGCCGGCGGCCTCGCACCAGGAGACGAACAGGTCGCGGCCGGCCTTGTCCTCGTCCGAAAGGGCGAGGCGGCAGCTGCCGCCCTTCGCGGTGGCGCCGATCTTCGCCATCTCGGCGAGGCTGTCCCACAAGCGGTCGGCGTTGATCGGCAGGTTGGAGGGCAGGGGCATGGTGGCTCCGGGAATGTTTGTTGGTTGTTTGGATTGGATGAGGTGTCGGCTTCGAATGCCCCCACCTAACCTCCCCCGCTGGGCGGGGGAGGGACTGCCGCCGCTTTTCCGAACAAGCGCTTGGTCCCCTCCCCCGCCCAGCGGGGGAGGGTTAGGGTGGGGGCAAGAGTCCGCTTAAGCCGCCACCTCCCGCCGCTCCCGCGCCCTGAGGTCGACCATCGCCGACACCGCGCGCAGCATCGGCACCTCGACACCGGCGCGCTCCGCCAGTTCGATCACCGATCCCAGGATCGCCTCCAACTCCAGCCGGCGGCCGGCCTCATAGTCCTGCAGCATCGACGTCTTGAAGTCGCCGACGCCGGCGGCCATGGCGATGCGCTCGTCCACGCTGGTGGTGAAAACCACGCCAAGCTTTTCCGCCACCGCCTTGGCCTCCAGCATCATGGCGCGGCCGGTCTCCCGCGTGCCGGGATCGTTGCACAGCCGGCCCAGCGTCGATCCGGTCAGCACGCTCAACGGGTTGAAGGCGAGGTTGCCCCACAGCTTCACCCAGATCGCCTGCCGGATATCCGTGGTCTTCGCCGGCTGGAAGCCCGCCTGCCCGAACAGGGTGACGATGCGGTCCACCGCCGGGTTGTCGCGGCCGGCAACGTCGCCGAAGACGAAGCGCTGGTCGCTGACATGACGCAGCCGGCAGGGGCCGTCACCCTCAACCGCGACGAAGGTCGTCGCCCCCACCACCCGGTCGGGATCGATGGAGCGCCACAACAACCCGTCGGGATCGACGCTGGCGAGCGGCCGGTCGGCCAAGGGAGCCGGCTGGCGGTGCGGATACCACCAGGGAATGCCGTTGATCATCGGCACGATGGCGGTCTCCGGCCCCAGCAGCGGGGTCAGCGTGTCGATGGTCCCGCGCAGCGCATGGGCCTTGACGCAGAGGAACACCACGTCCTGTGGCCCCAGCGACAGGCTGTCGTCGGTGACGCGGGGGGTGAGCCGGGCGACGCGGTTCAGCGGCGTCACCATGGTCAGGCCGTTGCGGCGGATGGCGGTTGCCGCGTTCGGCCGGGCGACCAGCGTCACCTCGGCCTCGGTGGCGCCCAGCCGCGCGGCCAGCAGCCCGCCGACCGCACCGGCTCCGATGATGGCGACCTTCATTCAGTGCGCTCCCGCCACGCCAGATCCCATCTTTGCTTGGAGATCCTCGGGGATGTGCCAGGACTTGCCGGGAATGGCGTCCAACAGGCTGCGGGTGTAGGCGTCACGGGGATTGGTGAACACCTCCCGCGCCGTGCCGAGTTCCACGATCCTGCCGCGGCGCATCACCGCGATGGTGTCGCAGACCTGGGCCGCCACGCGCAGGTCGTGGGTGATGAACAGCATGGCGAGGTTCAGGCGCTTGCGGATGTCGTCCAGCAGTTCCAGCACCTGTCCCTGCACCGACACGTCGAGCGCCGACACCGGTTCGTCCGCGACCAGCAGCTTCGGCTCCATGGCGAGCGCGCGGGCGATGCCGATGCGCTGGCGCTGGCCGCCGGAAAACTCGTGCGGGTAGCGGTCGGCGGCCGAGCCGTCGAGGCCGACCATCGCCAGCAGTTCACGCGCGCGGGCCAGCGCCTTGCCGCGGTCCTCCCCGAAGGCGACAGGCCCTTGGGCCACGATGTCGCCGACGCGGTGGCGCGGGTTCAGCGAGGCGTAGGGATCCTGGAACACCATCTGCACCGCCCGGCGATAGGGCCGGAAGCCCTTGCGGTCGAGCGCCAGCAGGTCGGTGCCCTGGAACAGGATGCGGCCCGAATCCGGCTTGATCAGCCCGACGATGGAGCGGCCGAGCGTCGATTTGCCGGACCCGGATTCACCGACCAGCCCCACCGTCTCGCCGGGATGGATGGTCAGCGACAGGTCGTCGCCGGCCACCACCTCCTTGGATGCCTTGAACAGGCCGCCGCCGACATGGAACACCTTGCGCACCTTGTCGGCGACCAGCAGCGGGGCGCCCGCCTTGGTGTGGTCGTCGCGGTGCTCAATGTAGTGCGGGACGGAGGCGATCAGCTGGCGGGTATAGGGATGCTGCGGCCGGTTCAGCACGTCGGACGCCGGGCCGTATTCCACCAGCTTGCCGTGGCGCATCACCGCGACCCGATGGGCGATCTCCGCCACCACGCCGAAATCATGGGTGATGAACATCATGCCCATGTGGCGTTCGGCCTGGATCGAGCGGATCAGGTCGAGGATCTGCTTCTGGGTGGTGACGTCCAGCGCCGTGGTCGGCTCGTCGGCGATCAGGATGTCGGGCTGGCAGGCGAGCGCCATGGCGATCATCACGCGCTGGCGCTGGCCGCCCGACAGGCGGAAGGGATAGGCCTCGGCCAGTTCGGCGGGGTTGGGCAGGCCGACCTGGGCCAGCAGCTCCACCACGCGGGCGCGGCGGGCGGGGGCGGGCAGGTCGGTGTGCTCGCGCAAGCTCTCGCCGATCTGGCGGCCGACCCGCATCAGCGGGTTCAGCGCCGTCATCGGCTCCTGAAACACCATGGCGATGCGACCGCCGCGCAAGCTCCGCTGCTCCGCCTCCGGCATGGTCAGCACGTCCTTGCCCTTGAACAGCAGGCTGCCACCGGCGACCCGCACATGCGGGGCGGGCAGCAGGCCCATCATCGCATGCGCGGTCATCGACTTGCCGGAGCCGGACTCGCCGACCACGCAGAGGATTTCGTCGGGGTTCAGGGTGAAGGTCAGATTGTCCACCGCCAGCGGGCGGTCGGCGCCCGGCGGCAGAGCGATGCTGAGGCCGCGCACATCGAGAAGAGGCGTGGTCGTCATGGCGGCGGTCTCCGTCGGGATGCGGGTCAGTTCGGACAGGCTCATCGGATCACCCGCGCGACCGGGCGAGCTTCGGGTTCAGGGCGTCGTTCAGCCCCTCGCCGACGAGGTTCAGCGCCAGCACGGTCAGCACGATGGCGAGGCCGGGGAAGACGCTCATCCACCACGCCTGCCGGATCACCGTGCGGGCGGCCCCGATCATGTAGCCCCAGCTCATGGCGTTCGGATCGCCAAGCCCCAGGAAGCTCAGCGAGCTTTCCAGCAGGATCGCCGTCGCCACCATGAGAGAGGCGGAGACGATGATCGGCGACAGGCTGTTAGGCAGGATCTGGCGCAGGATGATGGTGGTGTTGCTCTGGCCGGTGGTGATGGCGGCCTGGACGAACTCGCGGGTGCGCAGGCTGAGGAACTCGGCGCGGGCGAGACGCGCCAGCGGCGGCCAGCTGACGATGGCGATCGCCAGTACGATGGTGGTCAGGCTGGGGGTGAAGATGGCGACCAGCACCACGGCCAGCACGAAGTTGGGGATGGTCTGGAACAGCTCGGTGAAGCGCATGATGGCGTCGTCCACCCGGCCGCCATGGAAGCCGGCCAGCGCCCCCAGCGTGACGCCGATGGCCAGCGCCGCGGCGGTGGAGGTCAGGCCGATCAGTAGCGACACCCGCGCCCCATGGGCGATGCCGGCGGCGATGTCGCGGCCCAGCATGTCGGAGCCCAGCAGCGCGTCCTCGGACAGCGGCGGCTGGAAGGGGGCGGTCGCCATGTCCCACGGGTCGTTGGGGAACAGGAAGGAGGCGAAGGCCGCCAGGAAGACGATTGCCGCCAGGATGACGAGGCCCAGGACCGCGCCCTTGTTGCGGGCGAAGGCCCGCCAGAATTCGGACTTCATCATTGGGACACCTGGATGCGCGGATCGACGAGGCCGTAGAGGATGTCGGTCAGGATGTTGAAGAGGATCACCATGATCGACGTGACCAGGAAGATGCCCAGCAGCACCTGATAGTCGCGCTGCAGCACCGCCTCGAAGGCCAGCCGGCCGATGCCGGGCCAGGCGAACACGGTCTCGATCAGGATGGAGCCGCCGACCAGTTGCCCGGCCTGGATGCCCGCCA
The DNA here is from genome assembly GCF_008364825.1 of Azospirillum sp. B21. Taxonomy (GTDB): domain Bacteria; phylum Pseudomonadota; class Alphaproteobacteria; order Azospirillales; family Azospirillaceae; genus Azospirillum. Next base: position 187,891 of record NZ_VTTO01000010.1, on the reverse strand, counting down.
CCGTGATGACCGGCAGGATGGCGTTGCGCAGCACATGGCGGGTGACGATCCGCCCTTGCGACAGCCCCTTGGCCTTGGCGGTCTTGATGAAATCGAGGCCGCGCACCTCCAGCATCGAGGCGCGGGTGAGGCGCGCGTAGCTCGCCATGTAGAACAGCGCCAGCGTGATGACCGGCAGGATCAGGTGCTTGCCCACGTCGGCGACATGGGCCAGCCCGGTGTACCCGGCCCCGACCGTCTCGTAACCGAAGGCGGGCAGCCATCCCAGCTGGATCGAGAACAGCAGGCTCAGCATCAGCCCGATCCAGTAGATCGGCGTGGCGTAGGCCAGCAGGGCCACGACGGTGATGGCGCTGTCGGCCCAGGTGCCGACCGTCACGGCGGCCAGCGTGCCCAGCGCAACGCCCAGGGCCAGCGCCAGCAGGAAGGCGGTCAGCGTCAGCACCAGGGTGGCCGGCAGCCGTTCCGCCAGGATGTCCCAGACGGGGCGCTGCTGCCGGTATGAGAAGCCGAGATCGCCCTGCACGACCTTGCCGACATAGGTGCCGAGCTGTTCGAGGATCGGGCGGTCGAGCCCGAACTGCTCGCGCAGCTGCGCGACGAACTTCTCGTCGGCGGCCCCGGCCTCGCCCGCCATCACCATGGCCGGGTCGCCGGGGGCGGCATGGACGAGGAAGAAGTTCATCACCACGATGGCGATCAGGATCACGGCGGCCTTGACGAGGCGGCTCGCGAAGATTTGGGCGAATCCCAGCATGGGCAGGTTCCTACTTGCGGAGGGTGCCCCCTCCCTCCCGCTCTTGCGAGCGGGTCCCTCCCTCCCCCACCTGCGGTGAGAGAGGGGAGATTTGCGGAGCGGCGGCAGTCCCCTCTCCCTCGAAGAGGGGGAGGGTTAGGGAGGGGGCCGCGTCGTCAACTCACTTCGCCAGCCAGACGTCTTCGTACGTCTCGTTCACGCCGATGGCGGTCTTGTTGGCGTTCTTGACCCGCTTGTCGAGGAAGGTCGGGAACTCCATCTCCAGCAGCCACACGACCGGCAGCTCGTCGGCCAGGATGCGCTGCACCTCGCTGTACTGCTCCTGGCGCTTGGCCGGGTCGTTCTCCTGCGACGCCTTGGCGAACAGTTCGTCCACCTTCGGGTTGGAATAGCCCATGGTGTTGGAGAACATCACGCCCTTGCGGATGTTGGACGAGATGTAGGTGCGGGCCACGCCCAGCGCCGGGTCGCCGTACTGGTAGACGAAATTCGTGGTGATCTCGTAATCCCAGTTGGCGACGCGCTGGTTCCAGCCGGCGGCGTCGGTGCTTTCCAGCACGACGGCGATGCCGACCTTGGACAGCGACTGTTTCAGGTACTCGCCCAGGCGGGTCCAGGTCTCGCCATAGGGCATCGGCATGATCTTGACGGTGGCGCGCACGCCCTTGCCGTCGGGCTTCAGACCCATCTCGTCCAGCAGGGCCTTGGCCTTGGCGAGATCGGGCTCGTAGGTGGTGACCTTCGGGTCGTAGAACTTGACCACCGAGTTGACCGGACCGGTCGGCACCCGTCCCAGCCCGAACCAGATCTTGTCGCGGATGAACTTGCGGTCGATGGCGTAGGCGATGGCCTTGCGGAAGCGCTTGTCGTCCAGCGGCTTGACGCGGTGGTTGATCTCCAGCCAGGACAGCGGAGCCACGAATTCGTAGCCGGCGGTGGTCATGGTCAGGTTGGGCAGCGCCTTCATGCGCGGAACCTCGAAGGGCTCCAGATCGCTGTACTGGGTCTGCTGCACCTGTCCGCTCTCCAGCGCCAGCGAGCGGCTGGCGGCGTCCGGGATCACGCGGAAGGTGATGCCGTCGAGGTAGGGCAGGTCCTTTTTGTAATAGTCTTCGTTGCGGACGAGCTGGATGTAGCTGCCCTTGACCCATTCCTTCAGCTTGAAGGGACCGGTGCCGATCGGCGTGGCGTTGGCCGGGTTGGCGCGGAACTCCGTACCCTCATAGAGATGGGCCGGCACCATCGGGGCGGAGGACACCTCGAACGCCTGGATGAAGGCCGGGAAGGCTTCCTTCAGCTTGAACTCGACGGTGTAATCGTCCACCGCGGTGATCGACTCGCAGCGGCTGAAGACGGCGCGGGCGCGCGGGTGGACCTCCATCAGGAACTTGGAGGTGGAGAAGACGACATCCTTCGCGGTGAAGGGCTTGCCGTCATGCCACTTGACGTTCTGGAACAGCTTGAAGGTGTAGGTCAGCCCGTCCGGCGACACCGTCCAGCTCTCGGCCAGCGACGGCATCGGGTTCAGCTTCTGATCGTAGGTCAGCAAGCCCTGGTAGATCTTGCCGGCGACCGTCTGGGTCGGCCCCTGCTGGTTCAGGCCCAGCATCAGCGTCGGCGGCTCCGGCTGCACGATGGAGTTGAGGACACCGCCGCGGACCGGCGTTTCCTGGGCCATGGCCGGGGCGGCGACCAGCGCCGCGGTGCCGGGAACGGCGAGCACGGCGGCCAGCAGACCGGCGGCGGCGGCGCGGTGGAACCCGCGGGTGAAACCGCCGTTAAAACTGCGGCGGAAGCTGGCGGGGATACCGGAAAGGCGTCTGGTCATCGGGTGTCCTCGTCTCCAGAAGTTGTCGGTGGTGTCAGCGACCCTGTCGTGTCGGGGTTTTTTGTTGGGAAGGCGTGGGCTTCGAATGCCCCCACCTAACCTCCCCCGCTGGGCGGGGGAGGGACTGCCGCCACTCTCCCGGACCAGCGCTTGTCCCCTCCCCCGCCCAGCGGGGGAGGGTTAGGGAGGGGGCATGACGACTATCCTCACCGCGGCCCCACCGGCCCGGACGTGCCGTCCAGCCAGCGCAGCATCGCGTCCCATTCCAGGACGCCGGCCTTCGGATAGGCACGTTCATACTGCTGCGCCGTGTGCTCGCACACCTCAGGCGAGGGGTAGATCAGTGGACGGCCGCCGGACATTGCCATGATCTGCTGCTTGCAGGCCTGCTCCAGGTAGTACATCAGCACCGCTGCCTCGGCGACGTCCTGGCCGGCGGTCAGCAGTCCGTGGTTGCGCAGGATCATGCTGTGGTGGGTGCCGAGATCGGCGACCAGCCGCTCCCGCTCCGCCAGATCGAGCGCGATGCCTTCGTAGGTGTGGTAGGCGATGCGGTTGTACCAGCGCAGCGAATGCTGGGTGATCGGCAGCAGCCCGTCGGCCTGGGCGCTGACCGCCATGCCGGCGTCGGTGTGCAGGTGGATGACGGCGCCGACGTCGGGGCGGGCGTGGTGGACGGCGCTGTGGATGGTGAAGCCGGCGGGGTTGATGGCGTCACCCTCGCGCCCGTCCACCAGATTGCCGTCGATGTCGACCTTCACGAGATTGTCGGGCGTCACCTCGTGGAACATCAGGCCGTAGGGGTTGATGAGGAAATGGTCGGGCGTGTCGGGAATCCGCGCCGACATATGGGTGTAGATCAGGTCGGTCATGCCCAGCCGGTCGAACAGCTTGTAGGCGGCGGCCAGATCGGTGCGCACCTTCCACTCCACGTCGGAGCAGTCGCGGGTGGCGCGCGGGGCGTGTGCGGCGTTGGCGGTCAGCGTCTCGGCGATCATCGGGCGGGTCTCGTCGGGAAGGAAGGGGTCAGAGGGGTTCCAGGCCGCACCAGCCGGCGATGAACAGCGCCAGCACGCGGGTCACGTCGCGCAGGCTGTCCAGCGACACCGATTCGTCGATGCCGTGGATGCGCGTCGCCTCGGGGCCGTAGCAGGTGGCGGGCGTGTCGCCGTAGAGCTGGAAGAAGCGGGCGTCGGTGGTGCAGGTCAGCGCCACCAGCTCCGGGTCGCCGCCGCGCACGGCGCGATGGCTGTCGGCCAGCATGGTCACCAGCGGGTGGGCCGGGTCGATCTCGCAGCCGGCGGCCTGGAAGCCGTTCCACTGCAGCTCGATCCCCACGTTGGAAAGAGCCGGGTCGGCGGAGCGCGCCTGCTCCACCGCCCGGGTCACCTCGGCGCGGACCGCCTCCGGCTCCTGCCCGGGGAAGAAGCCGAGCCGGAGGTCGAGCGCGCAGCGCGTCGGGACTGACGACGGCCACTCGCCGCCCTCGATCCGGCCGAGATTGATGTTGACGGGATGGGCATGGCCGCAGAAGGCCGGATGGCGGCAGGCGGGCTCGTTCCAGCGCACTTCCAGCGCCTTCAGATGCGCCGCCAGCGCATAGGCCGCCTCGATGGCGTTCACGCCCGCCGAGGTGTCGAGCACATGGGCCGGCGTGCCGGTCAGCACCAGCCGCAGCCACATCACGCCGACCTGGGCGACGGAGATGGAGTGGTTGAACGGCTCCGGAATCACCGCGGCGTCGGCGCGGTAGCCGCGGTGCAGGCAGGCGAGCGCGCCGTTGCCGGTGCATTCCTCCTCGATCACCGACTGCAGATAGACGGGGGCGGCCGGCCGGTAACCCAGCTTGCGCAAAGCGTCGAAGGCAGCGGTGTAGGCGGCGATGCCAGCCTTCATGTCGCCGGCGCCGCGGCCGTAGAGCCGCCCGTCGGCGATGCGAGGCTCGAAGGGCGGCGTGGTCCACAGCTCCGCCGGGCCGGCGGGCACCACGTCGATGTGGCCGTTCAGGATCAGCGAGCGGCCTTTCGCCTCGCGCGGTCGATGGACGCCGACGATATTCTCGCGCCCGGCATAGGCGCCGGGACGAACCGGCGGCGAAAAGCCCGGCATGCGGGAGATCGCCTCCTCGTCCACGTCGAAGCGGTCGACCTCCAGCCCCAGCGCGGCGAACCGGTCGGCCATCAGCGCCTGCGCTGAGGATTCGTCGCCCAGCAGCGACGGTTGGCGCACGAGGTCCGACAGCAGGGCCACGCACTCGTCCTGGGCCGCATCGGCAGCGTCCAGGATGGCGGCGCGCAGGCTGGGGTCCGGCAACGCATGGTCGAGACGGTCTGCCGTTTCTCGTGTCATTCCGAATCCTCTTCGCCGCTGCGGCAGGATTGCGCGGTCGGTTGAAAAAAGACAAAGCGGCTGCGGCGCGACCTATCCCAAATGGATATGGCCGCTATAATGCGACGCTATGCTTGTCCGGCTTGGCGATGTTTGAAGACCGCCATGTGTCGATTAGGCGATGACGAATGCGACGTGGCAAATAAGCATTTTTCATTTCGACCATGAGTTTGATTTATGCTGCAGTTGCTCAGCGGGCAATCATATGCGTAGAATTTGGGCGATCGAACACAAGCACCGGAATTCGGGCAGAAAAGACGAGGGGCGAGTGGCGAACGAAAACGAGGCGGAACGGCAGGCTTTGGCCCGTCTTGGGCAGCAGATGGACTGGAATCTGCTGCGCACCTTCATGGTGATCGTGCAGGAGGGGAGCATCACCAAGGCTTCCGTCCGCCTGTTTTTGACGCAGCCCGCGGTCAGCCTCGCGCTGAAGCGGCTGGAGGAGCAGCTCGGCCGCACCCTGATCGACCGCAGTCCCGGCCGCTTCGCCGTCACCGCCGCCGGCGAGCAGGTCTATGACGAGGCGGTGGCGATCCACGCCACCGTGTCCCGCCTGGGAGCCCTGGTGCGCGACGCCAAGGACGAGATCAGCGGCCATGTCCACATCCTGATGACCAGCCGCATCCAGACGCCGCTGCTCGACCGCTCGCTGCGGGAATTCCACCGGATGTATCCGCAGGTGACCTTCCGCATCGACGTGATGGCCTCGGCCGACGCCCACATCGCCTTGCAGCAGCGGGTCGGCGCGATGGCGATCTGCCTGTTGCGCGAACCGATTCCCGGATTGTCCGCCCAAGTGTTCCTGCGCCAGACCTACCGCCTCTATTGCGGCTCCGAGTGCCGCCTGTTCGGGCAGCGCGACATCGACATCGCCGAGTTGCGTCACGAGAATTTCGTCTCCTTCACCTCCGACCAGATCGACGGCGCCCTGTCGCCGCTGACGCTGTTCCGCGCGCGGGAAGGCTTCGCCGGCCGCGTCGTCGCGTCCTCCGCCAATCTGGAGGAGGTGCGCCGCATGATCCTCTGCGGCCTCGGTATCGGCCCCCTGCCGGAACACATCGCCGCCCGCGACGTGGACGACGGCATGCTGTGGGAACTGCCGCCCTATGAGGGGATTGCGCCGGTCAACGTCCACCTGATCTGGAACGAACAGGCCAAGCTGAACCGCGCCGAACGTGCTTTCCTAGAGTATCTGCAAACGGCGCTCGCCACCGCCCCGGCGCGGGAATTGGCGGGCGTGTCACCTGTCCCGTAACCGCTGCCATCCCACGCCTCCTCACTGCATCTCCTCCAGCCGCAGCGGGGTCTGCACCAGAAGCCGGAACCGCCCGCGCCCGGTCTTCTCGATCCGCAATGGCCCGCGCCGGTCGTCCAGCCGGCGCTGCAGAAGTATCAGCCGCGCTTCCAGATTCTCGGCGAAATCCGGCAGCGGGATGTCCGGCGCCAGCCGCAGTTCGCGGTTGGTGAAATCGGTGCGCCCCAGCGTTGTGTGGTCGCGCACCAGCTTCCACAGGATCGCCCCGGCCACGCCCTTGATCAGATAATCGTGGTCGAGGAAGACGCTGTCGTCGGTGGCGTAATGGCGCACGGTGATCGGTTGTCCGCCGGCCGGCGGCGCCGTGGTTTCGGCCGGCGTATCCTCCGCCTCCGCTTCCGTCGTGGGGACCGGAACCATCGGCAGGCTGCGCATCAGCGCGCCCAACTGTGCGGCAAGAGTCGCCAGCGCATCCTCGTCGTCGTAGGTGAAGCGCATCTCCTGTGCGCTCTCCACGAACAGCACCCCGGCCAGCACCCCGGCCAGCTTGCCGCAGCCGTCCCCGGCCTCATGCGCCAGGATCGGCACCGCCAACTGGCTGTGCGGCCGCTCCAGGCCGGGGAAGGGGATTTCGCGCAACGGCCCCGCCGTCGTACCCTGCCGCATCGCCATGCTGTAGGCGACGTCGGTGGTCATGTGGGTGATGCGGATCGGCACCCGTTCGCGCGCCGCCACGCCGATTACCCCGTCGCCGGGCGCCACCTCCCAGCCGATGCCGCTGCCCCGGCCGCCCGCCTCCCCGCTCGCCTCGTAACCCAGCGCCGCGACGGTGAACAGCCGCCCGCTGGCGGCATCCGGCAGCAGGATCAGCGCATGCTCCACCCCGAACAGGTCGCGCAGGGCCACGATGGCGCGGTCGAGCAGGTCGGACAGGTCGGCGCAGCCGCGCAAGCCTTCGCAGGCGCGCCGGACGGCCGACAGCAGGCTGCGCGGGCGCATGCGTGCGGGCAGGGGACGGCCGCCGGGAACCGCCTCGATCTCGGTCACCCGAAACAGGTCGGCGCCGCGCAGCCGGAACACTTCCGCCATCCCGACATGCGAGGCGATGCCCGACAGCTTGGCCTTCATGCTCTCGAACAGCGGCCCGTCGGTCTCGGTCCGCAGATAGTCCAGCCGCAGCCGGTACTGCGCCCCCGTCGACGGGTCGATGACTTCCAGAAGGGCGTCCCGGCAGTCCAGGATGTTGGACCGCGTCTTGTTGAAGAACTGATAGGATAGGGCGATGTGGCCGGGGTCGACGTAATGGACCTGCGACAGCTGCGAGACGTTGGGCGTGCCGTCCGGCGCCACCGTGGCGATGGTGGCGGGGATCACCCCCTCCAGGCAGGTCCGGATGGCATCCAGCGTCAGCATGTTCCGGGCCTGCGGGTCGCTCATGCCTGCACCGCCTCCCCGGCCTTCGGGCCCGGCGTCTGGTCGAACACCGCGGCCGGGCGGACGTGCAGCGCCACCAGATCGGCCGGATCGCAGGTCATCACCGCCCGGATGAAGGGCTCGGTGAAGCCGATGCCGGTCAGCTCGGCGATGAAGCCGTCCAGGTAGGGGCCGATGAGCGCCACCTCCTCCACCGTCGGGGCGGCCACGACGGCGCCGTCGCCCTTGACCTGCAGGGAGCGGTGGGTGCTGGGTTCGGAAAAGACCACGGCCAGCCGGCCGGTGTCGGCGACGGCGGCCACCAGTTCGGCGTTGGCCCGCCCGTCGAGCAGAACAGTCAGCCGATCACCCCCGCAACTCGCCCGCGCCGCCACCGCCCGCGCGACCAGGGGCCGGTTCGCACGGTCGCTGCCGGCGACATTGACGCTGAGGCTGCGGTCCGGGAAGCGCAGGACCGCAGCGCCCACACCTGTTCCAAGCTGCAGACCGTCCGGCTCCGTCACGCCTGCCTCCTCAGCGCCCCTCAGCGCTGTTGTTCGGCGATCAGGATAGCAACGGTTCGGGCCGGGCGGCAAACCAACCGATGGACGTCATCCATGCGGCAGGGACCTGCCCGGCCATCCCGCTCACGCCCCCGGCGCAACCACGAAGCAGGCCATGCCGATGGTGACCAGTCCGTTGCAGGCGCTGGCCGCATCCTGTTGCGACAGGCCGGACAGGCGGGCGCGGTAGAGCGGCCCGGTCTGGGTATCCACCGCCTGCACGACCCGCTGCGAGCGCGACAGCACCGGCATGGAATTGCGGGCGCGATCGATCACGCGCTGGCTGTCGTCCGGCGAGCGGAAGGCGCCGAGCTGCACCGTCCACACCCCGCCGCCGGCGGTCGCCGGTCCGGCCATCGTGGCCACCGGACGCGGCGCCGGAGCGTCGGGGGTCGAGGTGTCGGGCGCCACCACCCGCACCGTGGGCGCCGGAGCCGCGGTTGGGGCAGGCGAAGGCAGCGCCGCCACGGCGATCGGCGGACGGCTTGCCGCCGGGCGGCTGTTCGCGGGCGGCGCGTAGGTGGGCGCCTGATAGGAGGGTGCAGGCCGAGACGACGAGTAGGACGACCCGAAGTCCGGCGGCGAATCGGAGGACGGCGCGCTGACCAGCACGATGTCGGCGCCGTTGGGGGCCGGGGTGCGGTTCAGCCGCGGGCCGACGGACGCGATGTAGCGCCGCGTCTCGCCCGGCAGGCTGCGCTTGCCGGCCAGATAGTCACCGTAACAGCCCGGACCGCAGTTGTAGGCGCCGAGGAAGCCCGGCGCGCCGAACAGGTTGTACATCTCGCGCAGATACGCGGTGCCGGCGATGATGTTGTCATGCGGATCGAACGGGTCGGAGCCCAGATCGTGCTTGCGCCGCATCTCCTCATAGGTACCGGGCATCACCTGCATCAGGCCCATGGCGCCGGCCTTGCTGACGATCGGCTTGCCGTTGACGGTGGTGCGCCCGCCGCTTTCCTGGCGGATCACCTCGCGGATCCACAGCTCCGGCATGTCGAACCGCTTGGATGCCTCGGCGACGTGGGCATCGATCTCCGCCGGGGTGGCGGTGCGGTGCGATCCGCTCCCGCTGGCGCAGGCGCTCAGCAGGGCGGTCAGGGCGGCGCAGGTCAGCAATGGCTTCAGGCGACGCACGGAACCCCCGGTCATCGTTCAGTTACAACGTTAGGATAAGCCCGATTTGGAGGTAGCGACCTTTGCACATTCCCGCCCCGCCGTAAACCGTCCCGGCTGTGACCTTCGACGCGGCCGGAGAACGCGGAGGGGGGAGGGCACCGGAGTCCTTCGGACGGACAAGCGGCCGGACGGGCATCTGCCGTCCGGATGGCCCTCTGCCGGGATTTCCATTGCCCGGGTCTTTCGGCGATCGGATCTTCAAATCTCCCGGTCATCGTCCGGGTCGCGGCGGGTCGTCAGTTCGCGCATCAGCCGTTCCTTGGCGGTTTTCCGGCTTGGCCGCCCTCCCGCCCGTCCGAACAGCCCACCCAGCAGCCCACCGGTTTTCGGCTCGTCCTCCGGCTCCGCGGTCACCTGCGCGCGCTCCGCCTCGCGCCGGGCCAGCATGGCGGCGCGGTCGACCAGCGGGTTGCGCAGCCGGTGCGGCAGCGCCTTGAAGGCGAGGTTGGCCCGTTCCAGGTCGGCCACCGACTCGGTGGACCGCGCGATGCGCAGCGCCACCCGGAACAGGTCGAGCCGCCACGCATCCTCCGGCGCATGCGGCAGCGTCTCCGCCGCCGCAAGCAGGGTGTCCAGCCCCTTCCCGGTCAGTCCGCTGGTGGATTGCCCGCCGGTCGGTCGTTCGGTGTCGTGGTCCCGTCCCATTCCGTCATCGAAGCTGTCGCGCTGAAGGCGGACTTTAGGACGCCGGCCGCCGCTTTGTCTGCCCCCAAGCGGGGACCACACCATTTGGGTGGGGGCGGGGAGAGACCGCGACCAAAAAAAGCCCCCTTCCCGAGACGGGGAAGAGGGCTGCCAAGTCAATTGGGGAAATGCGCGGCTGGATGCCGGCAATCATGCCGCCGCCCACGGGGGCGGGCGCGGCATCTCGAAGCCGGCCCCTCCGCATCGCGTGGAAGGGCCGGAAATCTCACGTCACTCCGCGGCCTGCGCCACGGTCAGGCCCAGGCGCTTGGCCACGCCCTCGCCATAGGCCGGGTCGGCGGCCAGGAAGTGCTTCAGCTGGCGCTGCTGGATGAACAGCGGGGCCTTGCCCAGGCTGCCGGCGATGTTGTCCATCAGGCGGTCCTGAGCCTCCCCGCCGATCAGGCGGAACAGCGCGCCGGCCTGTGCGTAGTCGTCGTTGCCCTCGCGGTGGTCGTAGTGGGCGGCGTCGCCGCGGATGCGCAGCGGCGGCTCGCTCGCCACGCCGGTCTGGGCCGGGCCGCCGAAGCTGTTCGGCTCGTAGTTCGGCCGGCCGCCGCCGTTGCCGTCGGTGCGCATGGCGCCGTCGCGCTGATAATTGTGGACCGGGCAGCCCTGCGGCTTGTTCACGGGGATCTGGGCGTAGTTGCCGCCCAACCGGTAGCGGTGGGCGTCGGCATAGGCGAACAGCCGGCCCTGCAGCATCTTGTCCGGGCTGAAGGAGATGCCGGGCACCACGCTGGCCGGGCTGAAGGCGGCCTGTTCGGTCTCCGCGAAGAAGTTCTCCGGGTTGCGGTTCAGCACCAGCTCGCCGATCTCGATCAGCGGGTAATCGGCATGCGGCCAGACCTTGGTCAGGTCGAACGGGTTGATGCGGTAATCGTCGGCCTCCGCCTCCGGCATGATCTGCACCGAAACGGTCCAGGCCGGGAAGTCGCCGTCCTCGATCGAGGCGAACAGGTCGCGGGTGGCGTGGTCGGGGTCGATGCCGCCCATCGTCACCGCCTGCTCGGCAGTGAAGTTCTGGATGCCCTGGCGGGTCTTGAAGTGGTACTTGACCCAGAAGCGCTCGTTCGCCGCGTTGATCCACGAGAAGGTGTGGCTGCTGAAGCCGTCCATGTGGCGATAGCCGCGCGGGGTGCCGCGGTCGCTGAACAGGATGGTCAGCTGGTGCATCGTCTCCGGCGACAGCGAGAAGAAGTCCCACATGGCGGTGGGGTCCTTCAGGTTGGTGGCCGGGTTGCGCTTCTGGGTGTGGATGAAGTCCGGGAACTTCAGCGGGTCGCGCAGGAAGAAGACCGGCGTGTTGTTGCCGACCAGATCGTAGTTGCCCTCTTCCGTATAGAACTTCACCGCGAAGCCGCGCGGGTCGCGCTCGGCATCGGCGGAGCCCTTCTCGCCGCCGACGGTGGAGAAGCGCAGGAAGACCGGCGTCTCCTTGCCCACCGACGACAGGAAGGCGGCCTTGGTCCAGCCGGTCACGTCGCGGGTGACGCGGAAGCTGCCATAGGCGCCGGCACCCTTGGCGTGGACGACCCGCTCCGGAATGCGTTCGCGGTTGAAATGGGCCAGCTTCTCGATCAGGTGGAAGTCCTGCAGCAGCAGCGGACCGCGCGGCCCGGCGCTCAGCGAATTCTGGTTGTCGGGAACGGGCTGGCCGAAGCTGGTGGTCAGGGTGCTCATCCGGGTCATCCTCGTTGGGGCGGTGTCGCCTGAAGCGGCGTCATTGTCTCGCCCCTGGTTATCCGGCGTCTTGAACGATATATCCAAGACATTGAAGGAAATGCTCCCATAGGCACCGTCTATGAATCTCTCCGCCCTGTCCCTGCGTGACCTCGAATATGTCGTCGCCGTCGCCGAGCTGCGCCATTTCGGCCGGGCCGCCGAACGCTGCGCCGTCAGCCAGCCGTCGCTGAGCGCCCAGATCCGTAAGCTGGAGGATGCCCTCGGCCTGTCGCTGTTCGAGCGGACCAGCCGCAAGGTCCTGTTGACCCCGCGCGGCGAGGCCATCGTGGCGCAGGCCCGCGTGGTGCTGGAGGAGGCGCGCCGGCTGCTGGCCCTGGCCGACGGATCGGGCGGTGCGCTGACCGGGCGGCTGCGGCTGGCGGCGATCCACACGCTGGGCCCCTACCTGTTCCCGCACATCCTGCCGCCGCTGCGCGATGCCTGGCCCGACCTAACGCTGATCCTGTCGGAAGGGCGGACCGACAGCCTGCTGGAGGAATTGCGCGACGGCCGGCTCGACGCCGTGCTGCTCGCCCTGCCGGTGGAGCCCGACGGGCTGGTGGCGGAGCCGCTGTTCTTCGAGCCCTTCCTGCTCGCCCATCCCGCCGGTCATCGCCTCTGTTCGGCGCCCAACCTGTCGCTGAACGACCTCGACCCGTCGGAGCTTCTGCTGCTGGAGGAGGGGCACTGCCTGCGCGATCAGGCGCTGGCCGCCTGCGGCCTCAGCGCGCGCGGCGGCGGCGTCCATGCAACTGGGCTGGAGACCCTGCGCCACATGGTGGCCGCCGGCGCAGGCTGCACGCTGATGCCGCTGCTGGCGACGCAAGCGGACGCCGGACGGACCGCCAGCGTTGGCGGGCTGGTGGAGTACCGCCCCTTCGATGCGTCCTCCGATAGCGGCCGCCCGCCCGGCCGCGTCATCGGTCTGGTCTGGCGGGCCAGCGACCCGCGCGACCGCGGCCTGCGCGATCTGGCCGCCTTGCTGCGCCGCGGGATGCCGGTGGGCACCGGGCCGGTCCTATCCTGAAGGGCTGAGGAATTTCGGGAAGGAACAAGCGCCCATCGGCCGGGTTGAAGGCTCGGCCCGCGCTTCTCACTGTCCAGGAGCGAGGGCACGACTTTCGATCCAGGCGGAGAAGTGGGCGATCATGGCAAACATCCTGAAACAGGCAACGCGGCTCGGTGAAGGATTGCCCTTTCCACTGGGCGCGACGTGGGACGGCCTGGGCGTCAACTTCGCCTTGTTTTCCGCCCACGCCACCAAGGTCGAACTGTGTCTGTTCGATGAAAACGGCGAGGAGGAGCTCGAACGCATCGAGCTTCCCGAATTCACCAACGAGATCTGGCACGGCTATCTGCCGGATGCCCGTCCCGGCCTGCTCTACGGCTACCGCGTGTACGGCCCGTACGAGCCGGAGAACGGCCATCGCTTCAACCCCAACAAGCTTCTGCTCGACCCCTACGCCAAGGAACTGGTCGGCGAGATCCGCTGGAATCCGGCCCATTTCGGCTATGTGATGGAATCGGGCGACGACCTGACCTATGACGAGCGCGACAGCGCGCCCTTCATGCCGAAATGCAAGGTGATCGACCCCGCCTTCACCTGGGGCCGCGACCACAAGCCCGGCACCGCCTGGGACCGCACCATCTTCTACGAAACCCATGTGAAGGGCTTCACCAAGCTGCACCCGGCGGTACCCGACAGCCTGCGCGGCACTTATGGCGGCATGGCGGTGAAGGAGGTGGTCGACTACATCAAGTCGCTCGGCGTCACCTCGGTGGAGCTGCTGCCGGTCCATGCCTTCGTCCAGGACCAGCATCTGGTCGACAAGGGGCTGGCCAACTACTGGGGCTACAACTCCATCGGCTTCTTCGCGCCGGAGCCGCGCTATGCCGCGTCGGGTAATGCCATCAAGGAATTCAAGGAGATGGTCGCCCATCTCCACAATGCCGGGCTGGAGGTGATCCTCGACGTCGTCTACAACCACACCGCCGAGGGCAACGAGCGCGGGCCGACCCTGTCCTTCAAGGGCATCGACAACGCCTCCTACTACCGCCTGATCCCGGACCAGAAGCGCTACTACATCAACGAGACCGGGACCGGGAACACCGTCAACCTCAGCCACCCGCGCGTGCTGCAGATGGTCACCGATTCGCTCCGCTACTGGGCGACGGAGATGCATGTCGACGGCTTCCGCTTCGACCTCGCCACCATCCTCGGCCGCGAGCCCTACGGCTTCGACGAGGGCGGCGGCTTCCTCGACAGCTGCCTGCAGGACCCGATCCTCAACAGCGTCAAGCTGATCGCCGAGCCGTGGGACTGCGGCCCCGGCGGCTATCAGGTCGGCAACTTCCCGCCGGGTTGGGCCGAATGGAACGACCGCTACCGCGACACCGTCCGCGCCTTCTGGAAGGGCGACGAGGGCAAGCTGCCGGAGGTGGCGCCGCGCCTCTGCGGCTCGGCCGACCTTTTCAACAAACGCGGGCGCAAGCCCTGGGCCAGCGTGAACTTCATCACCGCCCATGACGGCTACACGCTGAACGACCTCGTTTCCTACAACGACAAGCACAACGAGGCGAATGGCGAGGACAACAACGACGGCCACTCCCACAACCTGTCCTGGAACCATGGGGTGGAGGGGCCGACCGACGATCCCGAGATCAAGGCTCTGCGCGAACGGCAGAAGCGCAACCTGCTGGCGACGCTGCTGCTGTCGCAGGGCTCGCCGATGCTGCTGGCTGGTGACGAGTTCGGCAACACCCAGCACGGCAACAACAACGCCTATTGCCAGGACAACGAGACGGCGTGGCTGAACTGGGACGGCATCGACGAGGACGGGCAGGCGCTGATCGAGTTCGTCCGCCGGGTCATCGCGGTGCGCCAGTCCTTCCCGATGCTGCGGCGCGGGCGCTTCCTGTCGGGCGAGTACAATGCCGAGTTCGACATCAAGGACGTCACTTGGCTGACCCCCACCGCTGACGAGATGGACGAGAGCCATTGGCATGACGGGAACGCCCGCTGCATGGGCATGCTGCTGGACGGCCGCGCCCAGGCCACGGGCATCAAGCGGCCGGCGATGGACGCCACGCTGCTTCTGGTCATCAACGCCCATCACGACGTGGTCGGGTTTACCCTGCCCGAGGTGACGGGCGGCAACGTCTGGCGCTGTCTGGTAGACACCAACCTGCCGGACCCCGACGAGGCGCCGCGCGTCGACACCGGCGACACCTATATGGTGACCGGGCGCTCGCTGCTGCTGCTGGCGCTGGAACCGGAAGGCAAGACCTCATTCGCGCTCCGCCGCGCCGCCCACGCCTTGCGCAACGTCGCCGAAAGCCCGACCCTGTCCTTCGGCGAGGAAAGCGTGGAGGAGGAGGAGAAGCCGGCGGAGCCGGCCGAGACGAAGGAACCCGAAAAGGTGGAAGCGGCTGCCGAGGCCAAGTCCGAAGCGAAGAAGCTCACCTGAACCGACGCTCATTCCCCCTCTCCCCCCCGGGGAGAGGGCCGGGGTGAGGGGGATGCACCGCAGGATTTCTTCGAAGGTCCCGCCGCACTTCCCCCTCACCCTAACCCTCTCCCCGGGGGGAGAGGGGATCCCTCGCGGCCCCAGGATCCCCCGCCATGAAACTCTTCGAATGCCAGAACTGCCACCAGCCGCTCTACTTCGAGAACACGCTGTGCGAGCGCTGCGGCTACCGGCTGGGCTATCTGCCGGATGTGGGAACCCTGTCGGCCATCGACCCGACCGACCATGACGGGGTGTGGAGTGCGCTTGCCACCACCGAACCGCTTTACAAGTTCTGTGCGAACGCCGAACTGGACGCCTGCAACTGGATGCTGCCGGCCGACTCCGCCGACACCCATTGCGCCGCCTGCCGGCACAACCGCACCATCCCCGACCTGTCCGACACGGCCAACCTGACGCTCTGGCGCAAGCTGGAACTGGCCAAGCACCACCTGTTCTATACCCTGACCAACCTGAAGCTGCCGCTGCAGACCCGGATCGAGAACCCGGAGGAAGGGCTGGCCTTCGACTTCCTGTCCGACACGGTAGGCCCCGACGGCACGGTGACGCCGGTGATGACCGGCCACGCCAACGGCCTCATCACCATCAACGTCGCCGAGGCCGACGATGCCGAACGCGAGAAGCGCCGCACCGACATGGGCGAGCCCTACCGCACGCTGCTCGGCCATTTCCGGCACGAGATCGGCCATTACGTCTGGGACCGTCTGGTGCGCGACGACCCGGCCTTGCTGGAGCGCTTCCGCGCCCTGTTCGGCGACGAGCGCGAGGATTACGGCGAGGCGCTGAAACGCCACTACGCCAACGGTGCGCCGGCCGACTGGCAGGCGAACTTCGTCAGCTCCTACGCCACCGCCCATCCGTGGGAGGATTTCGCCGAGACCTGGGCGCATTATCTCCACATCGTCGACACGCTGGAGACCGCCCGTGCCTTCGGCCTGCGGATCCGCCCTCGCATCAGCGAAGGGGCGGAACTGGAATCAGAGATTGACTTCAACCCGCACAAGGCTCGGCACATCGAGGACCTGATCGAACCCTGGCTGCCCCTGACCTATGCGGTGAACAGCCTGAACCGCAGCATGGGCCAGCCGGACCTCTACCCCTTCATCCTGTCGGCCGCGGTGATCGAGAAGCTGGGGTTCATGAACGGGATGGTGCGGGGGTTGTAGCGTGATGCCCCCTTCCCAACCCTCCCCCACCTTCGGTGGGAGAGGGGGCAAGCGCAGGGCGGCGGCAGTCCCCTCTCCCGCGAAAGCGGGGGAGGGTTAGGGAGGGGGCATCGTCAGCCGAAATCTCCCAACTCTACCCCTCCGCCCCCACTTCGACCCTCGTCCAGCGCACCGCGCGGTTGCGCCCGTCGCGCTTGGCCTTGTAGAGCGCGGCGTCGGCATGGCGCATCACCGTCGCCATGTCGCCGTCATCCTCCGGCCAGGAGGCGATTCCGATGGAGCAGCCGACGCGCACCTTTTCGCCCTCGATCGAAACCGGTTCGTTCACCGCGGCGATGATGCGGGACGCCAGTTCCTCGGTATCGGGGGCGGAACGGCCGGCGCGGCGCGGCAGAACGGCGGCGAATTCGTCGCCGCCCAGCCGGGCGACCACGTCGTCGTCGCGGAAGATGTTGGCGAGCCGGCCGCCGACCTGCCGCAGCACGGCGTCGCCGGCATCGTGGCCCAGCCGGTCGTTCACCGGCTTGAAGCCGTCCAGGTCGATGTACATCACCGTCGTAGATCCGCCGCCGCTGCCAGTCGACGCCTCGACATACTGTTCGAAATAGCGGCGGTTCGGCAGTGCAGTCAGCCGGTCTTCGTAGGCGATGTCCTCCAGCCGCATCAGCGCGGCATCCTTGTTGGTCAGACCATCCACCATGTCCCGCAGCGAAACGGACAGCCGGCGGATCTCCGCGGCACCGCCGACGTCGGGAATGGTGACGCCGCGCTCGCCATCGCCGATCCGTTCGGCGGCGCCGGCGATGGAGCCCAGCGGACGGGCGATCCGCCCGGCGGCGAACCAGCCGATCACGCTGAACAGCAGGGCCAGCAGAATGCCGGATCCGATGATGGACAGCCGAAGCCGGTTGGTTTCGGCGAACACCAGATCGGCCGGCTGCCGGGCGATCACGGTCCAGCCGAGCCCGGCATAGTCATGCAGCCCACGGCCATAGGCCACGCCGGTCACATAAGTGATTCCGTCCGGCCAGCGGTCGGCGCTCCAGCCGTCGCGCAGCTTCGCGGTCAGCGTCGGAACCGGAAGAGGTTTTCCCACCGCCTGATCCGGACCGATCAGGACGCTGCCGTCGGCCGACAGGATATAGAGAGTCAATCCCCGGCGGTCGGACAGCGGCTCCGTCAACTGGCGGATCGAGGCGTAGGCCCACTCCCAGCTGTAATGGGCGGCCAGCACGCCCACCGGGGTGCCGTCGGCCTTCTGCAGCGGGGCGGAGACATCGACGAATTTCGGGGTTTCGCCCTCCAGATACGGCACCTTGCCGCGCAGGGCCACCGCATCGTGCACGTCGCCGACGAACAGGCCCTTCATGCCTTCTTGATGAACCGGCCGGCTGGAGATGTCCGCCCCCAGAAGCAGCCCGCCGGAGGCCGCCATCACCCGCCCGTTGGCATTGGTCATGCCGATCCAGGCGAGGGTCGGGTCGCGGCGCTTCAACTCGTCGATCGTCGATTGCGCCACGGCCGGGTCCTTCAGCGCTTCGATTCGCGACAGCGCGGCGATCTGGTTGGCGCGCGCCCACATGGTCAAATCGAGCTGCCGCGCCAGCGACTGCGCCAGACCGGTCATCGAATCGCCGATCTCGTGCTTCAGGGCGCCGGCGGCGCCGCTGCCGACGACCAGGCCGGTCACCACCGTCGACCCGAGCACGAGAATCGCCACGGTTACGGCGACCGTGGCACGCAAACCAAGCGCCCGGCTGCGGCGTTCGGTTTTGCCGCTTGGCTGTCCAAGGGGCGTCATCGCGGCATCGTCCTCTCGGGAATCACAAGGGGTGGGGCAGAGATCGACCAGTGGAGACACTGTATCATCCCAGCCCTTTATAAAGGGTCAACCAAAACAGTCGTGGAAATCTGCAATGTGAAGGAGTAGAGATTTTTGAGTTCGGCACGTACCGGTCGTGTACCCGCCAAAAAAGTTTGCAAAGCTGACTTTCAGCATATTGCGTAAAAAGAGAAAGGCCGCTAGCTATTGAGCCGCGGCCCGAGTTTAGGGAGGAAACGCCTGAAAGGCGATCGAAACAACAAATAATGCTGCGTCGCCGAAAATCCAGCCCAATGCGGCTGGATTTTTCGTTTCCGGCGCAAGGATCTTCCGCAAATTCCGTGTTGCCCCGGTGGAAGGGGGATTCCCCGAACGGTTGGTTACGCTATCATGTCGACCCAACGAACCATACAGTCGGGAAGATTCGTCATCATGAAACGGCGTGCGTTCCTTTCCAGCGCCGGTGTCGGCCTTGCCGCCGCCGGAACCGCCGGGACCATTGCGGCCCCTGCCATCGCCCAGGGCTCCCAGCCCGAGATCAAGTGGCGCATGGCGTCGAGCTATCCCAAGAGCCTCGACACCATCTATGGCGCGGCGGAGTTCATCGCCAGGCGCGTGTCCGACGCCACCGACGGCAAGTTCCAGATCCGCACCTTCGCCGCCGGCGAGATCGTTCCGGCGCTGCAGGTGCTGGACGCGGTGCAGAACGGCACCGTCGAGTGCGGGCAGTCGGCGGCCTATTTCTATGTCGGCAAGGATCCGACCTTCTGCTTCGACACCGCCATGCCCTTCGGCCTGAACACGCGCCAGCACATCGCCTGGATGATGCATGGCGGCGGGCTGGAGCTGATGCGGGAGGTGTTCAAGGATTACAACATTCACCACATCCCCGCCGGCAACACCAGTGCCCAGATGGGCGGCTGGTTCCGCAAGGAGATCAAGAGCCTGGAGGATCTGAAGGGCCTGAAGATGCGCATTGGCGGTCTGGTCGGCCAGATCCTGACGCCCTTCGGTCTGGTCCCGCAGCAGCTCGGCGGCGGCGACATCTATCCGGCGCTGGAACGCGGCACCATCGACGCGGCGGAGTTCGTCGGTCCCTACGACGACGAGAAGCTCGGCTTCCACAAGGTCGCCAAATACTACTACTACCCCGGCTGGTGGGAGGGCTCGGCCCAAATCCCGCTGATGTTCAACATGCAGGCCTGGGAATCGCTGCCGAAATCCTATCAGACCATCCTGGAACAGGCCTGCTGGGAGGCCAACACCTGGATGATCGCCAAATACGACACGCTGAACGCCGCCGCGCTGAAACGGCTGGTCGCCGGCGGCGCGATCCTGCGGCCCTTCCCGCGCGACATGATGCAGGCCTGCGAGAAGGCGTCGTTCGAGTTTTACGACAAGCTCGCCGCCGGCAATCCGCGCTTCAAGAAGGTCTATGACGGCTGGAAGCCCTTCCTGGAGCAGGAGCGGCTGTGGTTCCGCGTCGCCGAGAACGGCTTCGACAGCTTCGTCTACAGCCAGGCCGCCCAGCAGCGCTGAGCCGACACCGGGGGTGGAACCTGGGGGGCGGATCGCCTGCGGCGATTCGCCCCCTCTCTTCGCGGCCACAGCTGATTTTCATGCTTCCGTCTGTCCGCGATATCGATCATTGGTCTTCTCAATCGCATACGGATGGAGCACACTGCCGGTCGCAGCGTGGGCATTGCCTTCGCATTTGCACAAAAAATCGGCAGACTGTTGAATTGATCAAGTCATAGTCATTCCTCTTGTCTATTTTCTTAAACGCGTGTTACCGTCAGGGCCAGAAAGACGGACCGGGCCGGGGTGGCGTACCCGGTTCCAGGTCGCCTGTGACGGGAGCGGACGGATGGACGGCGGGATGATCGCGACGACAGATACCCTGGTGCGCTTCACCGGGGTGCAGAAGACCTACGATGGCGAGCATCTGGTGGTGAAAAGCCTCGATCTCGACATCCGCAAGGGCGAATTCCTGACGCTTCTCGGGCCTTCGGGGTCGGGCAAGACCACCACGCTGATGATGCTGGCCGGGTTCGAGGTGCCGACCCATGGCGAAATCTTCATCGGCGACCGGCCGATCAAGAACGTGCCGCCGCACAAGCGCGACATCGGCATGGTTTTCCAGAACTACGCCTTGTTTCCTCACCTGACGATCGAGGAAAACGTCGCCTTCCCGCTGTCGGTCCGCGGCGTTTCCAAGGCGGAAACCAAGGAGCGCGTGGCTGCCGCGCTCGACATGATCAAGCTCGGCAACCTGGCATCGCGCCGCCCCGGCCAGCTGTCCGGCGGCCAGCAGCAGCGCGTGGCGCTGGCCCGCGCCCTGGTGTTCAACCCCGCCCTGGTGCTGATGGACGAGCCGCTGGGCGCACTCGACAAGCGCCTGCGCGAGCATATGCAGCTGGAGATCAAGCACCTGCACGAGACGATGGGCCTGACCGTCGTCTACGTCACCCACGACCAGGGGGAGGCGCTGACGATGTCCGACCGCATCGCGGTGTTCAACGACGGCATCGTCCAGCAGATCGACCGCCCGGATGCGCTGTACGAGCGGCCGGTGAACAGCTTCGTCGCCAACTTCATCGGCGAGAACAATGTTCTGAGTGGGGTTGTTGAAAATATCGAACACGGCTGGGCGCGGGTCGCGCTGGATGCCGGCGGTTCGGTGGTGGCGCAGGCGGTCAATGTCGGCGGCGCCGGCAGCCGCACCTCGCTGTCCATCCGTCCGGAGCGCGTGGCGATCGAGACCGGCGACAGCGGCGATGCGACCACAAACCGCCTGCCGGCCACGCTGACCGACCTGATCTATGTCGGCGACCACACGCTGGCGATCCTGTCCACGCCTTCCAACCCGGAATTCATGGTCAAGCTGCCGGCCGGCTCCTATGCCGGTCTGGCGCCGGGCCAGGATGTCTACATCGCTTTCCGCCCGGAGGACTGCCGGGCGCTCGATCCGGTCTGAGGACGTGGTTCCTCAGCACCAGGGTGCCTTACCAGCAACAACAACCACGACGAATAAGGACGGGGATCATGTCGAAGATTAAGGTGGCTCTCGGTTTCGCTGCGACCTTCACCGCCCTCACGGCCCTGTCATCGGCCGCCAGCGCCCGCGACCTGACCGTTGTGTCGTGGGGTGGCGCCTATCAGGAAGTCCAGAAGAAGGTCTATTTCGAGCCGTTCAAGGCCACCGGCACGGCGATGAACGACGAATCCTGGGACGGCGGCGTCGGCGTCCTGCGCGCGAAGGTCCAGGGCGGCGCCTCCACCTGGGACGTGGTGCAGGTCGAAAGCGAGGAGCTGGCTCTGGGTTGCGACGAAGGCCTGTACGAGAAGCTGAACTATTCCAAGATCGGCGGCGAGGACGCCTACCTGCCGTCCACCGTCAACGCCTGCGGCGTCGGCGCCATCGTCTATGACTTCGTGCTGGGCTACGACAAGGACAAGCTGAAGGACGCTCCGAAGAGCTGGGCCGACTTCTTCGACACCAAGAAGTTCCCGGGCAAGCGCGGCCTGCGCCAGGGCGCCAAGACCACGCTGGAAATCGCGCTGATGGCCGACGGCGTGGCCCCGGCCGACGTCTACAAGGTGCTGGGCACCGATGCCGGCATCGAGCGCGCCTTCAAGAAGCTCGACACCATCAAGAACGACATCGTCTGGTGGAAGGCCGGCGCCCAGCCGCCGCAGCTGCTGGCGTCCGGCGAAGTTGCGATGACCTCGGTCTACAACGGCCGAATCGACGCCGCCAACAAGAACGAGAAGAAGAACTTCGGCATGGTGTGGAACGGCGCGCTCTACACCATCGACAGCTGGGTGATCCTGAAGGGCAGCCCCAACGTTGATGCCGCCTACAAGTTCCTGAGCTTCGTCGGCAAGGCGGAGAACCAGGCCAAGCTGTCCGAAGGCATCGCCTACGGCACGTCGAACAAGAAGGCCCCGTCGCTGCTGTCGAAGGCGGTCCTGACCGACCTGCCGACCGCGCCCGACAACATGAAGAACGCGATCGAGATCAACACCGACTTCTGGCTGGAGAATATCGACCGCCTGACCGAACGCTTCAACAAGTGGGCGGCGAAGTAAGCGTTAGCTTATCGTAACAGCACCTCCTCCCCCTCTCCCCCTCCTGGGGAGAGGGTCGGGGTGAGGGGGATGCGCAGCGGCACGCATCGGGCCGAACAGTGCTTCCCACTTCAGTTTTTGGCGGATCACTTCCCGCCCTTCGGTGACTGGACGCCGTGCGTCCCCCTCACCCTAACCCCAACCCTCTCCCCAGGGGGGAGAGGGGATGGTGCGCAAGTCCGCAAGCGCCTTCTGCGTCTTCTCTACAGGACAATGCCGATGACAGCCGCCTTCGTTGCCGGCGCCGACGTGCCGTTGAAGCGTCGATTGAAACGGGCCGAGCGGGCCCGGCAGTTCCGTGCGCTGGGTCTGGTGCTGCCGCTGCTGGCCTTCCTGCTGTTCACCTTCGTCGTGCCGCTCGCCGGCATGATCTGGAAGTCGGTGGACGACTGGGAAGTGCCGCAGGTGATGCCGCAGACCGTGGCCGCGCTGGAGCAGTGGAACGGCCAGGGCCTGCCCGACGAGGCCGCCTATGCCGCGCTCGCCGCCGACATCCGCACAGCGCGAGAGGCCGGAACGCTGGCCGTCGCCGCCAAGCGGCTGAACTATGTCGTCAACGGCTTCCGCACGACGCTGCTGTCGACCGGCCGCAAGCTGAAGGAGCAGCCCGCTCCCGGCACGGCGAAGGCGACGATGATCGAGATCGCCCCGGCCTGGGGCGAGCGCGAGAGCTGGGCGGCGATCAAGAGCGCCAGCGGCCCGGTTACCAGCTACTACCTGCTGGCCGCGGTCGACCTGACGCGCAACCCGGACGGCGATATCGTCCATGCCCCGGCGGACCAGTCGATCTATCGCGACGTCTTCCTGCGCACCTTCGAGATCGGCTTCGGCGTCACCGCGCTCTGCCTGATCCTGGGCTTCCCGGTCGCCTTCATGCTGGCGAACCTGCCGACCGGCCGGTCGAACCTGCTGATGATCTTCGTGCTTCTGCCCTTCTGGACCTCGCTTCTGGTGCGCACCTGCGCCTGGATCGTGATCCTGCAGAGCGAGGGCATCGTCAATGGCTCCCTGCAATGGCTCGGTATCATCGAGGAGCCGCTGCGGCTGATCTACAACCGCTTCGGCGTCTACATGGCGATGACCCATGTGCTGCTGCCCTTCATGATCCTGCCGCTCTACAGCGTGATGCGCGGCATCTCGCCGGCCTACATGCGGGCCGCCGCGTCGCTGGGCGCGCCGCCGGTCACCGCCTTCCTGCGCATCTACCTGCCGCAGACCATTCCGGGCATCGGCGCCGGCTGCCTTCTCGTCTTCATCCTGGCCATCGGCTACTACATCACGCCGGCGCTCGTCGGTGGGGCGGCCGACCAGATGATTTCGTCCTTCATCGCCTTCTACACCACGGAAACGGTCAACTGGGGCCTAGCCTCGGCGCTGGGCGCGGTGCTGCTGCTGTCCACGCTGGTGCTGGCGCTGCTCTACGGCAAGCTGGCGCTCGGCCGCCAGACGACGGGAGGTCTGAAGAATTGAGCGCCAACCACTCTCCCCAGACCGCCAGCCAGCGCATCGCCTGGATCACGACGGTCGTCGTCGGCACGCTGGTGCTGTTCTTCCTGATGGCGCCGATCCTGGCGATCGTGCCCTTGTCCTTCAGCTCCAGCACCTACCTGACCTATCCGCTGCCGGGCTTCTCGTTGCGCTGGTACGAGGATTTCCTCGGATCCGCGCGCTGGATGAACGCGCTGAAGAACAGCGTCATCATCGGCGTTGCCTCGGCCGTCCTGTCGATGGTGCTGGGCACGCTGGCCTCGCTGGGGTTGGCCCAGTGGAAGAGCAAGTGGAAGCCGCTGGTTCTGGCCCTCGTGCTGTCGCCGATGGTGGTCCCGGTCGTCATCACCGCGGTCGGCGTCTATTTCTTCTTCGCGCCGCTCGGCCTGACCGGCAACTATCTGGGCCTGATTCTGGTCCACACCGCGCTGGCGACCCCCTTCGTCGTCATCACCGTGTCGGCGACGCTGCAGAGCTTCGACATGACGCTGGCCCGCGCCGCCGCCTCGCTCGGGGCGCCGCCGCTGCTGACCTTCCGCAAGGTGATCCTGCCGCTGATCCTGCCGGGTCTGGCGTCGGGCGCGCTCTTCGCCTTCGCCACCAGTTTCGACGAGGTGGTGACGGTCCTGTTCCTCGCCGGACCGGAGCAGCGCACCCTGCCGCGTGAGATGTTCAGCGGCATTCGCGAGAACATCAGCCCCACCATCACCGCGGTGGCGGTGGTGCTGACGGTGATCTCGGTCTGCATGCTGTCGACGCTGGAATACCTGCGCCGGCGCAACGAGCGGCTGAAGGGGAATGCGGGGTAGGAGAGTTAGACCCCCACCTAACCTCCCCCGCTGGGCGGGGGAGGGACTACCGCCACTCTCCCGAACAAGCACTTGCCCCCTCCCCCGCCCAGCGGGGGAGGGTTGGGGTGAGGGTCTAGCTTTGCAGTCTAACTCACCCCACTCACAAATACGGCGGCGTGCAGGCGCTGATCAGCTCGCACTCCACCTCGCCGATGTTGCGGAACCGGTGCGGTACGCGGCTGTCGAAGAAATAGGCGTCGCCGGGGCCGAGCAGCTGTTTGCGGTCACCCACCGTCAGCTCGATCTGGCCCTTGATGACGATGCCGCCCTCTTCGGATTCATGCTGCAACATGGTGCGGCCGGTGTCGGCACCGGGGGCGTAACGTTCGTGGAGGATTTGCAGGTTGCGGCTGCGCAGGTCGCCCACCTGCCGGAAGGAGACCTGGCCGACGGTGCCCTTCAGCTCGCCGGCCAGTTCGATCAATTCGTCGCCCTTGAAGAAGATCTGCTCGGGTGGCGGCAAATCGTCGGAGGAGAAGAATTCGGCCAACGTCATCGGGATGCCCTGAAGCACCTTGCGCAGCGACGAAACGGACGGGCTGCTGCGGTTCTGCTCGATCAGGGAAATTGTACCGTTTGTCACTCCGGCTCGCTGGGCGAGCGCCCGCTGGGACAGCCCATGCTGTTCGCGGATCTGCTTCAACCTTGCGCCGACGTCGAATTCCATCACCGGACTCCTGCTCCACACCCGTCTAGGCAATAGCTCATCCGCGCAACCCCGTCATCAGAATATGAACAGTTAAACAGGGGTTGTTTAATTTATTAAACATGGTACGCTTCTTTCCATGGTCCAGGCCCCCGGCAGGAAGCCCTTGATAAACAAGGGGAATTCCGCCGGGCGCGGCCGGACGGTTCCACAATCCTTCATCCAGGGCGGATCGAACATGCTGTCGTTGAACGACCAGGGCCTTCTCCGAACCAAGGGCTACGTGAATGGTGCGTGGCGTGCGGCCGATTCCGGGAAGAGCTTCCCGGTCACCAACCCCGCCACCGGCGCCGTCATCGCCGAAGTGTCCGACATGGGTGCCGCCGAGACGCGGGAGGCGATCGACGCCGCCAACGCCGCCCTGCCGGGTTGGAAGGCCAAGACCGCCAAGGAGCGCGCGGCCATCCTGCGCCGCTGGTATGACCTGATCCTGGCGGCGCAGGAGGATCTGGCCCAGCTGATGACCGCCGAGCAGGGCAAGCCCCTGACCGAATCGCGCGGCGAGGTCGTCTACGGCGCCTCCTTCATCGAGTGGTTCGCGGAGGAGGGCAAGCGCGCCTATGGCGACGTCATCCCCAGCTTCGCCGCCAACAAGCGCATCGTCGTCCTGAAGGAGGCCATCGGCGTCGTCGCGGCGATCACGCCGTGGAACTTCCCGAACGCCATGATCACCCGCAAGGTCGCCCCGGCGCTGGCCGCCGGCTGCACCGTGGTGGTCAAGCCGGCCGAGGACACCCCGCTGTCCGCCCTGGCGCTGGCCGAGCTGGCGGAGCGTGCCGGTTTCCCCGCCGGTGTCTTCAACATCGTGATGGGCCGCGATCCGGTCGCCATCGGTCATGAGCTGACCCACAGCCCGATCGTCCGCAAGGTCAGCTTCACCGGCTCGACCGAGGTCGGCAAGCTGCTGATGCGGCAGGCCGCCAGCACGGTCAAGAAGGTGTCGCTGGAACTGGGCGGCAACGCCCCCTTCATCGTCTTCGACGACGCCGATCTGGACGAGGCGGTCAAGGGCGCCATGGCGTCGAAGTACCGCAATGCCGGCCAGACCTGCGTCTGCGCCAACCGCCTGCTGGTCCAGGCCGGCGTCTATGACGCCTTCGCCGCCAAGCTGGCCGAGTCCGTCAAGGCGCTGAAGGTCGGCAACGGTGCGGAGGCCGGCGTCACCCAGGGCCCGCTGATCAACGCCGACGCCGTCGCCAAGGTGGAAGAGCTGATGGGCGACGCGCTGGAGAAGGGCGCCAAGGTGGCACTCGGCGGCAAGCGCCACGCGCTGGGCGGCACCTTCTTCGAGCCGACGATCCTGACCGGCATCACCACCGAGATGCGCGTCGCCCGCGAGGAGATCTTCGGCCCGGTCGCCCCGCTCTTCAAGTTCGAGACGGAAGAGGACGCCATCCGCATGGCGAACGACACCGAATTCGGGCTTGCCGCCTATTTCTACAGCCGCGACATCGGCCGCGTCTGGCGCGTGGCGGAAAAGCTGGAATACGGCATCGTCGGCATCAACGAAGGCATCATCTCGACCGAGGTGGCTCCCTTCGGCGGCGTCAAGGAGTCCGGCATCGGCCGCGAAGGCTCCAAGTACGGCCTCGATGATTTCATGGAAGTCAAATATCTCTGCGTCGGCCTCGGCGCCTGACCCTTCCCACGGGAAAAGTCAAAGGAAAGAAGACCATGACCACCAACCAGTCCTTCGTCGCCCGTCGCGAGGCCGCCGTCTCCCGTGGCATTTCCGCCGGCATGCCCTTCTACATCGACCGCGCTGAAAACGCCGAGATGTGGGACATCGAAGGCAAGCGCTTCATCGACTTCGCCGGCGGCATCGCCGTGCTGAACACCGGCCACCGCCACCCGAAGGTGATGGAGGCGGTGAAGGGCCAGCTCGACCGCTTCACCCACACCTGCGCGATGGTCACGCCGTACGACAGCTTCGTCGAGCTGGCGGAGAAGCTGAACGCGCTGGTCCCCGGCCCGACCCCGAAGAAGACCGCCTTCTTCACCACCGGTGCCGAGGCTGTCGAGAACGCCGTCAAGATCGCCCGCGCCTCCACCGGCCGTCCCGGCGTCGTCGCCTTCTCCGGCGGCTTCCACGGCCGCACGCTGCTGACCATGGGCCTGACCGGCAAGGTCGTGCCCTACAAGGTCGGCTTCGGTCCCTTCCCGGCGGAAATCTTCCATGTGCCCTTCCCCAACGCCTATCGCGGCATCAGCGAGGCGGAGAGCCTGAAGGCGCTGGACAATCTGTTCAAGTCCGACGTCGACGCCAGCCGCGTCGCCGCCATCATCATCGAACCGGTGCAGGGCGAGGGCGGCTTCAACATCGCTTCTCCGTCCTTCCTGCAGGCGATCCGCGCCGTCTGCGACAAGCACGGCATCGTCATGATCGTCGACGAGATCCAGACCGGCTTCGCCCGCACCGGCAAGATGTTCGCCGTCGAGCATGCCGGGATCGAGCCGGACCTCGTCACCATGGCGAAGAGCTTGGCCGGCGGTTTCCCGCTGTCGGCGGTGACTGGCAAGGCCGCCCTGATGGACGCCCCGATCCCCGGCGGCCTCGGCGGCACCTATGCCGGCAGCCCGCTGGCGACCACCGCCGCGCTCGCCGTCATCAACGTCATCGAGGAGGAGAAGCTGATCGAGCGCGCCGAGAAGCTCGGTGAGCGCATCGCCGGCCGCTTCCGCACCATGGCCCAGCGCAACAGCCTGTCGGTGATCGGCGACGTGCGCAACCTGGGCGCCATGGTCGCCATGGAGCTGGTGACCGACCGCGAGACCAAGGAGCCGGCCGCCGACCTGACCAAGGCGCTGGTCGCCAAGGCTGCCGAGAAGGGCCTGATCCTGCTGTCCTGCGGGACCTACGCCAACGTCGTCCGCATCCTGGTCCCGTTGACCGCGTCGGATGCCCTGGTCGACGAAGGCCTGGACATCATCGAGCGTTCCCTGGAAGAACTGGTGTCGGCGTAAGACTTTCCCTCTCCCGCCTGGATCCCCTCTCCCCCCCGGGGAGAGGGTTAGGGTGAGGGGGACGCATGGCGAGGATCATCAAGAAGCGTGACGTTCCGGCTCTTCAATCGGCGTCACGTAACGCATCCCCCTCACCCCGACCCTCTCCCCAGGGGGAGAGGGGGCACTGCGGGAGAGGGCAATAAGATAGGAGGAAGTAACCTTGGCCGGACCCTTGTCGCACATCCGGGTGCTGGAACTGTCGCGCGTTCTCGCCGGGCCGTGGTCGGCGCAGACGCTGGCCGATCTCGGCGCCGACGTGATCAAGGTGGAACGGCCGGGCGCCGGCGACGACACCCGCGCCTGGGGTCCGCCCTGGGCCGGCGACCAGTCGGCCTATTTCCTGTCGACCAACCGGGGCAAGCGGTCCATCACCATCGACTTCGAGCGGCCGGAAGGCCAGGAGCTTGTCCGCAAGCTCGCCGCCCAGGCCGATGTCGTCATCGAGAATTTCAAAGTCGGCGGGCTGGTCAAATACGGCCTCGACTATGACAGCCTGAAGGCGGTCAACCCGCGGCTGGTCTATTGCTCGATCACCGGCTTCGGCCAGACCGGGCCGTACCGCAACCGTGCCGGCTACGATTTCATGATCCAGGGCATGGGCGGGCTGATGAGCATCACCGGCCAACCCGACGGAGAGCCGGGTGGCGGTCCGGTCAAGGTCGGCGTCGCCGTGACCGACATCTTCACCGGTCTCTACGCCACCATCGGCATCATGGGCGCGCTGGCCCACCGCGACCGCACCGGCGAGGGGCAGCAGGTGGACCTCGCGCTGCTCGACGTGCAGGTGGCGGTGCTGGCGAATCAGGCGATGAACTGTCTGGTCGGCGGCAAGGCGCCGCAGCGGCTCGGCAACGCCCACCCGAACATCGTGCCCTATCAGGCCTTCGCCACCCGCGACGGCTACATCATCCTGGCGGTCGGCAACGACGGCCAGTTCGCCAAGTTCTGCACGGTCGCCGGCCGTCCCGAACTGGCGAAGGACGAGCGCTACGCCACCAATCCGGCCCGCGTCGCTAACCGCAAGGAGCTGGTGGCCCTGCTGGAGGAGCTGATCCGCACCCGCGACAGTCACGACTGGCTGGACGCGCTGGAGCAGGTCGGCGTCCCCTGCGGCCCGATCAACGACCTGACCGCGGTCTTCGAGGATCCGCAAGTGAAGGCCCGCAACATCCATCAGGATCTGCCGCACCCGACCCAGGGCAGCGTGCCGACGGTGGCGAGCCCGATCCGCTACAGCGGCACCCCGTTGGTCCACGACACCGCGCCGCCGACGCTGGGCCAGCACACCGATGCGGTGCTGGCGGATCAGCTGGGCTTGAGCGAGGCCGATATCGCGTCCTTGCGGGACAGGGGTGTGATCTGAGGGTGTGAAAGCGGGGCGGCGCTTCGGCTATGGTGCCGTCCCATCATTTACACTCTCAATCATCTCCGGACCTTTCCATGACCGCGGCCCCCGCGACCGACACCCGCCTCGGCATCCTGATGATGCTGGGCGGGATGACGCTTTTCACGCTGAACGACGCGCTCGGCAAATGGCTGGTGGCCGACCATTCCGTCGCCATGCTGATCGCCGTGCGCAGCCTGTTCGGGCTGGCGGTGCTGGCGCCGATGATCCGGCGCGAGGGTGTGGCCCGGGTCTTCGCCGTCGACCGGCTGCCGCTGCATATCCTGCGCGTCTTCCTGATGACGGTGGACGTCGCCTGCTTCTACTGGGCGGTGGGCTATCTGCCGCTCGCCGACGTGATGACGATCTACATGTCGGCGCCGCTGATCGTCACCGCGCTGTCGGTGGTGATCCTGCGGGAAAGCGTGGGCTGGCGCCGCTGGGCGGCGGTGCTGGTGGGCTTCGTCGGCGTCGTCATCGTGCTGAATCCGACCGGCCGCTTCGATCTGTGGCCGTCGCTGGTGGCGCTGCTGGGCGCCGTCATCTTCTCCGGTGGCGTGATCTCCACCCGCGTCCTGCGCTCGGCGTCCAGCCTGACGCTGGTCGGCAACCAGATGGTCGGCGGCATCCTGATCGGCGGTGCGGCTCTGCCCTGGTCCTGGTCGGCGCCGGGCTGGCTCGGCTTCTTCCTGCTGGGGCTGCTGGGCATCACCGCGCTGGCCGGCCACGCCATGATGAACCGCTCCCTGCAGCTCAGCCCGGCCGCGGTGGTGGTGCCGTTCCAGTATGTGTCGATCCTGTGGGCGGTGATCCTCGACCTCGCCGTATGGGGCACCGCGCCGACCGCCCGCATGGGGGTGGGCGCCGCGCTGATCATCGGCAGCGGCCTGTTCATCGTCTACCGCGAACAACGCCTCAAGCGCGGCGTCGCGGCGGAAGGCGTGGCGGAGGTGCCGTGAGGGGCGCCTCTCCGCCTGAAAATCACTGCCCCCCTTACCCCCCAAAAAACCGCGGCACCAGCCTGATCGTCACCGGCTCCAGCGGGCGCCAGCCATAGTCGCGGATGACGTCGTTGGATTCCACCGCGCGGCGGTTGCGCTCCAGCGACCATGTGATGTGGTAGGTCGATCCGTCGGGCCGGTCGCTGGTGCCGTCGATGGCGACGATGAGCGCCTGCACCCCCTCGCCGTCGTCGGCGCAGCCGATCACCTCCGCTTCGGTGGCGGTCGGCAGCGGCTCATTCCGGCCGGCGCCGAACTTCTGCGTCACATGGTCGGCGACGAGCCGCTCGTAACGCTGCGGGATCAGGGCCAGCAGCCGGCCGCGCTCCTCCGCAGGCAGTTCCCAGCCGGTGTATCCCGCTCCCATCGCCCGATCCTCCAAACCGCCAGACGCCCGTACACTCAACGCCGGCCGCCGTTCATGATCCCGTCCATGATCTTATTCGCTTCGGCGGGGCCGGCAATCAGCTCGATCATGCGGATGGCGGTATAGCCGGTGCGCGCATTGCCGGCGGGGCCGCCCAGTGCCTGCTGCGCCTTTTCCGTCAGCGAGGCGGTGGTCTTCTGCGTCATCTCCCGCAGCTCGCCGCGCAGGCCAAGCGTATCGGCGATGGTCGCGCATTTGCGCAAGGCCCGCGCCTGGTTCTCCGCCTGGGCCAGCTGGGCCCGTCCCTCGCTGCCGCCGTCCAGCGCGCCGATGGCGGCGACGATGCCGGCGTCGGCGTCCTGCAGGACCTGGGTCTTCACCATGGCGTGGACGGAGTTGCGGACCTCCTTCAGCCGCTGGTCGAAGTCCTTGTTGCGGCTGTGCTCCATCGCCGCGCGGGTGGCATCCAGGCTGGCAACGAGGTCGAGCGCCAGGTCGGCCACCGCCATGCGGTCGGTGCCGGGCGCGCTCCGGAAGGCGCGGGAGCGGTCCTCCATCTGGGCGACGACCGTTCCGCTCAGCGCCATGAACAGGGCGGCGCGGTCGGCCGGCTTTTGCCCCAGATCCATGTCCCACAATCCGCTCAGCAGGACCGTCGGGTCGCTGAGGCGCGAGGTGGCGATGAGGACGAAGATCTTCAGCGCCTCCGGACGGGCGCGGGTGACGCGGCGGCCGACCGCCTGGATCGCCTCGACATGGTCGGCGTGCAGCTTCGGCACCGGCTTGGGCGATAGCGCCGCCTTCATCTCCGCCACCTCGGGCGCGATGGACAGGATGGTGGCGATGTCGGTCAGCGCCCGCATCCGCGCCGGATTCATCCGCAGCTCCAGCGCGTCGCTGTAATGGCCAGCCGTCGCACCCTCGGCGATTCGCGCCACCGCGGACCCGCACTCCGCCCAGAAGGCTTCGGTCAGCGCCTTGCGCTGCGGCCCGTCCTGCAGGGCGGGGCGGAAGCTGCGCAGCCGGTCCTTGCCGATCTCGGCCTCCACCAGCGGCCACAGGCTGTTCATCAGCGACCGCTCGATCACGCTCAGCGGCACCGGGTCGGCCTTGCCCAGGGCTTCGAACAGGTCCTCGAACGGGTCGCAGAACAGGCGCTTCAGCGTCGGCCGGCGGTGCAGCCGCAACTCGACCAGCCGGGGACGGATGACGGCGATGGTGCGCTGGATGTCGGGATGCTCGTTCATCTGCTCCAGCAGCTCGACCACCTGACGGAACTTGGCCTCGTCGATGTCCAGAAGCTTGTCGCCCAGCGCGACCAGATCCCTCATCTCCATGGTCAGGCCGCCTTCCCTTTGAGCGTCTCGATCCGCATGACGAGATCGACGTCCAGCTGTCCGCTGCGCCAGTCGACATAGGCGCGCACCGACCGCTTCTGGCTGGTGATCAGCTTGTCGGCCATCAGCGACTGGTCGATCCGCCCCTCGTCCCGGGGCAGCAGCGGAATGACACGGAAGATGTCGTGGACGGCCATGTCCTGGGAGTACCGGTCCTGGGTCAGCGCGTCGCTCCACAGCAGGATCAGGTATTCCCAGCCGTCCAGCAGCCAGGACAGCCGGCTGCACGCCTTGCGGATCTGCGGCCGCTTGGTCTCCCACTGGCGCAGCAGCGTCTCGAAGGAGGCCATCGCCTGATCCAGCTGGCCGATGACGTTGCGGGCGTGGTTCACCGTGTGCTCCGCCACCTCGGCGCAGAATCCGCCGATGGGGGCGGCTTCCGACACGTTGTCGGTCGCCCAGTCGGTCATGCTGTCGCGGAAGCCCTGCAGGTCGCGCATCAGCCGCCGCAGCCGCGCCGGCTTGGGCGAGGTGGCGATCCCGATCGACTCCATCATCACAGCCAGTTCGGCGATGCGGCCATAGAGTTCGGTCGGCTCCAGGGCCAGGCGCTGCGCCGCCTTCATCATCAGGTCGCGGGTCAGCTTCTGCCCCTCGGCGGAGGTCAGGCCGACCCGCAGGATCTCGGTCGATTCCAGGCCGACCGCCTTCAGCGCCTCCACGATCAGCTGGTAGTTGATCAGAAGCCGCTGTTCGTCGTCGTCGTTCAGCGCCGCTTCCGCCGCCGCCACGGCGCCGCCGCCGGCAAGGCCGCAGCGCGCCGCCTCCAGCACCGCCTTGCGGATGTCGTCGGGAGAGCAGCCGTCCGCCTTGGCGATCAGGTCGTGCAGCATGCGGTCGTGCACGGTCATCGGGAAGGCCAGCGGCAGCGACTTCCACGGCACCACATAGACGCCGCGCCCTTCCGACAGGTTGGGCACCAGAACCTCCAGCTGGTCGCGGCTGTCCTTGCGCACCCGCGTCTGCGCCAGGACCGGCGTGGTGAAGGCCACCGCGGCACCGCGTTCCTCGAAAGTGGACGGGGCGAAGTTGGTAAGGGAGCGCATCGTGTCTGCGGCCGTGGCTGTCAGGGAGTGTCGAACCGGATCATTGGATTACGGACCGGGGAAGCTGAATTTTGCGTTAAATCCAATATAAGCGACAACGGAAATATATCACCTTCGAGCTAGAGCCTGGGATCTCTTGCGGTACTCCCGTCCCCGGACCTTCGCCGTTCCGCCCCGCCGGCCGTTGAA
Organism: Azospirillum sp. B21; assembly: GCF_008364825.1. Classification (GTDB taxonomy): domain Bacteria; phylum Pseudomonadota; class Alphaproteobacteria; order Azospirillales; family Azospirillaceae; genus Azospirillum. Next base: position 154,018 of record NZ_VTTO01000010.1, on the reverse strand, counting down.
AGGAAAGGACCGTTTGCGGAGGGGAGGGGCGGAGTAATGGCAGCGGGAGCGGGATCGGTGTTCAAGTGGATCGGCTACGGCCTGCTGGGGCTGGTCGGCCTAGCCGTGGTCGGCGTCGGCGCGGTGCTGCTGCTGTTCGACTGGAACGACGCCCGCGGCTTCGTCGCCCGCCGCGCCTCGGCCGCGCTGAACCGCGAAGTCGCGATCGACGGCGACCTGCGCGTCCATCTCGGCAACCCGATCCGCATCCATGTCGAAGGCCTCCGCGTCGCCAACGCCCAATGGGCGCAGGAGCAGGGTGGGGACAAGGACATGGTGGCGATCCAGGCGCTGGACGCCACGCTGCGGCTCTGGCCCCTGCTGCGCGGCGACTGGGAATTGCCGGAGCTGAAGTTCCAGGGCCCCAAGCTGATCCTGGAGAAGAACGACAAGGGCGAGGCCAACTGGAATTTCGGCCCGCCCAACGCGGAGAAGGCGGTGGCGAAGGAGGCCGCGACCCCCGACGACCGCGGCGACATCCCGGTGATCGAACGGCTGGTGATCGCCGACGGCCGGATTCGCTACCGCGATCCCACCAGCGACATCGACATCGACAACACCATCAACACCGCCACCGGCGGCAACGACGACGACACGGTGCAGCTGAACGGCAAGGGCAACTTCGCCGGAAAGCCCTTCACCCTGGCGGCGGAAGGCGGATCACTGCTCTACCTGCGCGACGACCCCAAGCCCTATCCGATGAAGATCGAGGCCGCCGTCGGCAAGACCAAGGGCCGCATCGAGGGCTCGATGGCGGAGCCGGTGAAGATGGAAGGCATCGACCTGTCGGTGGCGCTCAGCGGCAACGATCTGGCGGAGATCTTCCCGATCCTCGGCATCCCGACGCCGAAGACGCGCCCCTATTCCATTTCCGGCCACCTGTCTCGCGAAGGGGGGCTATGGGCCTTCCACGGCATGAACGGCAAGGTCGGCGAGAGCGACCTGTCGGGCGACCTGTCGGTCGACACCAACGGCGAGAGGCCGATGGTGAAGGCCGACCTGATCTCCAACCGGCTGGCGGCGCAGGATCTGGCCGGCCTCGTCGGCGCCTCGCCGCGCGGCAGCGACGATTACCCGACTCGCGGCAACAACCGGGTCATCCCCGCCACCCCGATCAACGTGGAGAAGCTGCGCAACACCGACATGGACGTCCGCCTGCGCGGCAAGAGGGTGGAGGCGCCCTTCGCGCCGCTCCAGGACCTGGACATGCGCGTCAAGCTGACCAACGGCGACCTTCATTTCGACCCGCTGTCGCTGGGCATCGGCGGCGGGCGGATTGCCGGCACGGTGCAGGTGGACGGCAGCCGCAAGGTTCCGGCCCTGCGCACCAACCTGGACATCCGCTCCATGAAGCTGTCGTCCTTCTTCAGCGAGACCTCCTTCGCCGGCCAGGTCGGCGGCACGGTGGCCGGCCGCATCCAGCTGGCAGGGACAGGGAAGACGGTGGCCGACCTGCTGGCGACCTCCGACGGCAAGGTCGGCGTTTCGGTCGATGGCGGGCGAATCACCAGCCTCGCGGTCAAGGGGCTGAAGACCAACATCCTGGAGACGCTGGGCGTCGTGCTCTCCGGGTCGGAGCCGCTGCCCTTCAACTGTCTGGTCGGCAACCTGTCGGTGGAGAACGGCATCGCCCGCGCCGAGGCGCTGGTGCTGGACACGCCCGAAACGCTGGTCACCGGCAAGGGGACGATCAGCCTGCGCAACGAGGCGCTCGACCTGCGGATCGTCGGCGATTCCAAGTCGCCGCAGGTGTTCGCCACCCATGTGCCGGTGCTGGTCGGCGGCACGCTGGGCAACCCCGACATCGGCGTGGATCCCACCGAGTCGGCCGCGCGCGGCGCCGCGGCGGTGGCGCTGGGCGTGCTGCTGACCCCGCTGGCCGGCGTGCTGCCCTTCCTTGACCCAGGCAGTGATGAGCAGCCACAGTGTGGCCGGCTGGTGCAGGACGCCCGTTCCCCCAACAAGGGAGCGCCGGCGTCCGGCAAGTCGGGCAACGGCCGCGGGGAGGGGAAGGCGTCGGGTTCGGCGCGCTGACCGACTGTTCCGCGATCTTCCTGTCCGGCCCCCTTTCCACGGGGCAGCCTTGGAAACCGGACAGGAAGGACGCCGCCTTTCCCAATGACCTTCGACCAGATGTTATCGTTCGGCATCATCGGCGCGGTGATCGCGCTGCTGATCTGGGACCGGCTGCGCTACGACCTCGTCGGCATGATTGCCCTGCTCGCCTCGGTGGCGGTCGGGATCGTCCCGACGAAGGAGGCCTTCCAGGGCTTCTCCGACGACATCGTGATCATCGTCGGCTCCGCCCTGGTGATCAGTGCCGCCATCGGCCGGTCCGGCGTGGTCGAGGCGGCGATGCGGCCGCTGGCCGCCCGCATGACGACGGTGTGGATGCAGGTCGCCGTCCTGGCCGGGGCGGTCACATTGCTGTCGGCCATCGTCAAGAACATCGGCGCGCTCGCCATCTTCATGCCCATCGCCCTGCAGGTTGCGCGGCGGACCGGCACGCCGGTGTCGATGCTGCTGATGCCGATGGCCTTCGGCTCGCTGATGGGCGGGCTGATGACCCTGGTCGGCACCTCTCCGAACGTCATCGTGTCGCGCCTGCGCGCCGAGATGACGGGCGAGCCCTTCCATATGTTCGATTTCACGCCGGTCGGGCTGGTGATCGCGGTGTTCGGCGTCGCCTTCCTGACGGTCGGCTACCGGTTGCTGCCCAAGGGGCGGACGGCGTCGGCGGGTCCGGCCTTCAACATCGACGATTACACGGCGGAGGCGCGGCTGCCCGCCGGTTCCCAGTTCGTCGGCCGCACGGTCGCGGAGTTGGAGGCCGTCAGCGAGGGAGAGGTGACGCTCGCCGCCATCGTGCGCGAGAATTACCGCCGCTATGTGCCATCGGGCCATTGGGTGCTGTTCGCCGACGACATCCTGGTGCTGGAGGGCGACACCACGGCGCTGGCGGATCTGGTCAAGCGCGCCGGATTGAAGATGGTGCACGACAAGGATCTGGAGGGGGTCGAGAAGGAGGACGACATCGTCCTGGTCGAGGCGGTGGTCGAGCAGCGCTCCACCATGATCGGCCACAGCATCGAGGAGGTGAACCTGCGCGAGCGCTTCGGCGCCAACCTGCTGGCGATCAGCCGGCGCGGGCGGCCGATTCGCCAGCGGCTGCGCCGCGTCCGCCTGCAATCGGGCGATCTGGTGGTCCTGCAGGGGCGGGAGGCGGCCATGGCGGACACGTTGGCCGAACTGGGCTGCCTGCCGCTGGCCGAGCGCGATCTCGCCATCGGCCGCACGCCCAAGCGCGCAGCAGCGGTCGCGGTACTGGGGCTGACCGTGGTGCTGGTCGCCACCGGGCTGGTTCCGGTCGCCATCGCCTTCTTCGGGGCGGCGGTGGCGATGATGGCGCTGAAGGTGGTCAGCCTGCGCGAGGCCTACGAGTCGGTGGAATGGCCGATCCTGGTCCTGCTCGGCTCCCTGATCCCGGTCAGCGAGACCCTGCGCACCACCGGCGGCAGCGAGCTGATCGCCAGTTTCCTGTCGGACATTTCTCAGGGACTGCCGCCCGTCGGTGCGCTCGCCATGATCATGGTGGCGGCGATGGCGGTGACGCCCTTCCTGAACAATGCCGCCACCGTGCTGGTGATGGCGCCGATCGGCGCCAGCCTCGCCACCCATCTCGGGCTGCGGCCGGACGCTTTCCTGATGGCGGTGGCGATTGGGGCGGGCTGCGACTTCCTCACCCCCATCGGCCACCAGTGCAACACGCTGGTGATGGGGCCGGGCGGCTACCGCTTCGGCGACTACTGGCGGCTGGGGCTGCCGCTGTCGATCATGGTCGTGATCCTGGGCACGACGGCCATCGCGGTGTTCTGGCCGCTGGCACCGCGCTGAGAAACGCGTCCGTTCACGGATTCGTGTCTCGCGGACCGGTTCCGTTCTCCTTCCGTCTGGTGTAGGCTTCTCCCTGGGGCTGAAGCCTGACGGGAGGCCGATATGTCGGTGTGGCGCCGCTATCTGGTGAAGGACGTGACCGGCCGGCTGGTCGACCTGCCGAGCAGCCTGCTCGACCGGGCCGACGACGGCACGGCCCCGCTGCCGCATTTCGCCGGGCGCTGCGTGGAACTCGTGGCCGCGGTGATCGTCGGCGACCGCAAGACCCACGCCCGCGTCACCGAACTGGCCTTCACCAAGCTGTATTTCGACCAGATGGGCTATGTCGACGCCGCCAAGCGTGAGCGGATGATCCGCCTGATGCTGGAAAGCTGCGCCGACCGCCGCGTCGCGTTGCCCCGGCGGGACGCCCGTCACGAGGAGTCCGTCCGCCTGTCCCGCCGCGCGGATGCCGCCCGCGACCAGCTGATCCGCGAATTCGGCTGGGAACCCAAGCCCGCCGAGCGCGACGCCGCCCTCAGCCGCCTCGACCCCGCCCGCCTGCGCGGCGCCCGTCCGGAGCCGGCACGGACGCTGCATTGAGGGGGTGAGCCGCAAAATCCCCCTCTCCCCCCCGGGGAGAGGGTCGGGGTGAGGGGGATGCACAGCGTGACGCAAATTGAAGTGCCGGTACGTCACGTTTCTTGAACATCCTCGCCTCGCGTCCCCCTCACCCTAACCCTCTCCCCGGGGGGGAGAGGGGATCCTTTCGAGGTCGAGGACCTTTGCATCCCGTAGCCCGCAAGGGGAGGGGGGCTTTTCGCCTGCCACCGTCCGGCCCATATGCAGGGCAACGGAAGCATGGAGCCTAGCGAACCACAGATGAGTCCTCCCGATACCGCCCAGACGCTGTCTTTCGCGCGTGTGCGCCAGCTGGCACTGATCGGCGCCGGATGCACCATCATCCTGTTCGGCCTGCTGCTGGCGCCTCTGCCCGGTCCCGGCGGGCTGCCGGTGATGCTGCTCGGCGGCATTCTCGTGCTGCGCAACTCCGCCGACGCCCGCCGCCTTTTCGTGCGCAGCAAGCGCCGCTATCCCCGCGTGTTCAGCCCAGTGGAACGCATCCGTGTGAAGCTTCGCGAGCGCCGCCTGCGCAAGATGGCCCGCGGCTGAACGGCCGGTTGAACAGTGGAACACCGGCGGAAAACCGTTCCACACCGTTTCAAACGTTCCATTCGCCCCATTGGCCGCCCGCGGTCTGCCCTGCGGAAGCGGGCACTGGACAGCCGCGCCCCGCAGCCTCCATCTTGTGCGTCCGTTCGCATCAGGAGGGTTTGCGGTGAAGTCGGGCAACGCGCTGCTGTCCAGCTATGGCACCACCATTTTCGAGGTCATGTCCCGCCTGTCGGAAGAGCATGGCGCGATGAACCTGGGCCAGGGATTCCCCGACGACCGTGGGCCGGCCGACGTGCTGCAGACCGCGGCCGACGCGCTGCTCCAGGGCTGGAACCAATATCCGTCGATGATGGGCACGCCCGACCTGCGGCAGGCGCTTGCCGCCCATGCCCAGCGCTTCTACGGCCTGGACGTCGATTGGAAGACCGAGACGATGGTCACCTCCGGCGCCACCGAGGCGCTGACCGCCTGCCTGCTCGGCCTGATCAATCCGGGCGATGAGGTGGTGCTGTTCCAGCCGATGTACGACAGCTATCTGCCCATTGTCCGGCTGGCCGGCGGCGTGCCGCGCTTCGTCTCGCTGAAGGCGCCGGACTGGAGCTTCAGCCGCGCCGACCTGGAGGCCGCCTTCTCGCCGCGGACCAAGCTGGTGCTGATCAACGACCCGCTGAACCCGGCGGCCAAGGTCTTCGACCGGGCGGAGCTGGAGCTGATCGCCGAGTTCGTCCAGCGCCATGACGCCTTCGCCGTCTGCGACGAGGTGTACGAGCACATCGTCTTCGACGGACGCCGCCATATCCCGCTGATGACCCTGCCGGGCATGCGCGACCGCTGCCTGAAGATCGGCTCGGCCGGCAAGACCTTCTCGCTGACCGGATGGAAGGTCGGCTACGTCACCGCCGCCCCGCATCTGCTGCAGCCGGTGGCGAAGGCCCACCAGTTCCTGACCTTCACCACCCCGCCGAACCTCCAGGCCGCCGTCGCCTATGGGCTGGGCAAGGAGGAGGGCTATTTCACCGGGCTGGCCGCCGGGCTGCAGGCCAAGCGCGACCGGCTGGCCGCCGGGCTCGCCTCCGTCGGATTCGAGGTGCTGCCCAGCGCCGGCACCTATTTCGTCGCCGCCGACATCGGCCGCTTCGGCTTCGACGGCGACGATCAGGCCTTCTGCCGCTGGCTGGTGGCGGAGGCGAAGGTCGCCGCCATCCCGGTCAGCGCCTTCTTCGTGGAGAATGCGCCGACCAGCGTCGTGCGCTTCTGCTTCTCCAAGCGGGACGAGGTGCTGGACGAGGCCATCGCCCGCCTGCGGAACCGCTTCGCGGGCAGCTAGGCGTTGCCGCGGCGGGAGCGATCTGCACGCCCCTGCCGCAAAGCCATGGCGAAACCCCAGCCGCTTGGGCATACTCCCGCCGGTTTTGTCCAGGTCCGAGCCGACGCCAGGGCTGTCCCCGGTCTTGCGGTTTCGGACCCACCCGCGGAATTGGGGCCTGTCTCGAATGTTGCGTGCGCTGGCGCGTGTCTGTGCCGTCCTCGTCGCGTGCTCCGGCACGTACACCGTTTCCCGGACCTTCGCCGCCGATCCTCCGGCCGAGCCGGTGCCCTTCGGCGTGTCGGGCGTGGAGGTGGTGGCGGAGCGTGATACGCCCCAGGCCTGCTTCACCTTCACCGACCGGCTGGAGCGCTCGCGCGCCGTCAACTACCGCGACTATGTGGCGGTGGAGCCGGCGGTCGACGGTGCCGCCATCGCCCGCGACCGCACCCTGTGCGTGGAGGGGTTGCGCCATGGCGAGGCCTACCGCGTCACGCTGAAGGACGGGCTGCCGGGCATCGACGGCAAGCGGCTGCCGGCCGCCGACACCCGCGAGGTGCAGGTGCCCAACCGCAAGCCCTCGCTGGCTTTCCGCGGAGCCGGCTACATCCTGCCGCGCGTCGGGTCGGACGGGCTGCCGCTGCGCTCGATCAACCTGGACCGGGCGAAGCTGCAGGTGCTGCGCATCGCCGACCGGGCGCTGGTCGAGAAGATCTATTTCGGCCGCATCACCCAGCAGATGACCGACTACGACATCGGCGAGATTCTCGACAAGTCGGGGCAGGAGGTCTGGCGCGGCGAGATGGGCATCGGCAACCAGCCGAACCGCAGCGTCACCACCGCCTTCCCGATCGACGCCGTGCTGGGCAAGCTGGAGCCCGGCGTCTATGTCGCCGTCGCCGGCGCCGACGAGATCAAGCCGGGCGGCTGGGACCGCAAGGCGACCCAGTGGTTCGTGGTGTCCGACCTCGGCCTCAATACCATCCTCGGCGACGATTCGCTGGTGGTCTTCGCCCGCTCCGTCCAGAGCGCCAGCCCCGCCGCGGGTGTGGAGCTGCGTCTGGTCGCCCGCAATGGGTCCGAACTGGGCCGCGTCCAGACCGGGGAGGACGGGCTCGGCCGCTTCGACCTCGCCGCCTTGCGCGCCGCCGGGACAGAGCCGGTGCAGGCCCTGTTCGCAGCGCGCGGCGACGGCGACTTCGCCGTTCTGGACCTGACCGCCGGCGGCGCTCCTTCGGCCGAGACGCCGGACAAGCCGGCCCCAATCGCCCGTCCGATGACCGGCGGGTTCGACGCCTATCTCTATACCGAGCGCGGAATCTACCGGCCGGGCGAGACGGTGCAATTGACCGCCCTGCTGCGCGACACCGACCTGAATCCGCCCGCCGGCAAGGCGTTGACCATCCGGGTCCTGCGCCCCGACGGGTTCGAGGTTGAACGGCGCACCCTGACCGACAGCGGAGCCGGCGGCTACGCCACCCGCATCGACCTGCCGATGAACGCCTTCCCCGGCAGCTGGATGGTCACCGCCCATGCCGAGCCCGACGGTCCGGCCATCGGCAGGGCCGAGTTCCTGCTGGAGGATTTCGTGCCCCCGCGGCTGGACCTGTCGCTGTCCTCCCGGACGACGGAACTGGCGGCCGATGGCGAGGCCGATGTCGCTCTCGACAGCCACTATCTGTACGGCGCGCCGGCCTCGGGCCTGCCGGGAGAGCTGACGGTCGCCCTGCGCGCCGCGGTCAACCCCTATCCCAACCTGCCGGGCTACCATTTCGGTCTGGCGCAGGAGGACGTGAAGCCGGCCCGCGCCGATCTGCCGGGCTTCATCACCGACTCCAACGGCTCGGCCCGCCTGAAGGTCAAGCTGCCGCGTCCGCCCGAAAGCACCCGCCCGCTGGAAGCGGTGGTGCGCGCCACCCTGTTCGACATCGGCGGCCGTCCGGTCGGACGCGACTTCGTCCTGCCGGTGCGCCATCAGCCCTTCGCCATCGGCATCAAGCCGCGCTTCGAGGGCGACGGCGTGCCGGAAGGCGCCACCGCCGGGTTCGAGGTGATCGCCGTCGGCCCGGACGGCAAGCCGACCGACCATGCCGACCTCTCCTACGAGCTCTTCGAGGAGGAGTACGACTACGCCTGGTACGAGGCCAACGGCCGCTGGGACTACAAGGTCACGGTGAAGGACCAGCGCGTGACCGGCGGCACCCTGTCGGCCCAGACCGGCAGCCCGACCGCGGTGGAGGCTCCGGTCGCCGCCGGACGCTACCGGTTGGAGGTGTTCGATCCCAAGACCGGCGTCGCCACCAGCGTGCGCTTTGCCGCCGGCTGGTGGATGACCCCGACAGCCGGGGAGCGGCCGGACGCCGTCGACGTCTCGGTGATGATGCCGGGCTACCGCGCCGGGGAAAGCGCCTGGGTCTTCGTCAAGCCGCCCTATGACAGCCAAGTCCTGGTGGCGGTGGCCGACCGCGGCGTGACCTATGCCGTCACCCGCGCCATCGGCACGCAGGGCGCCTTCCTGGAAATCCCGGTCGGGCAGGGCTGGACCAGCGGCGCCCATGTGCTGGCGACCGCCTTCGCCACCTCCGATCCCCAATCGAAGAAGCCGCCGCGCCGCGCGGTCGGCCTCGCCTGGCTGGCGATGGACAAGGCGCCGCGCACGCTGGACATCCGCCTGTCCGCCCCGGCGGAGATGGAGCCGCGCCGCGCCCTGACTGCCGACATCACGGTGGACGGCATCGCCGAGGGCAAGCAGGCCTTCGTGACGCTGGCCGCCGTCGACGAATCGGTGATGCAGCTGACCGACCAGCCGTCTCCCGATCCGGCCCGCCACTATCTGGGCAAGCGGCCGCTGACCGTGGAGATGCGCGATTCCTATGGCCGCCTGATCGATCCGGCCAGCCTGGATGCCACCCGGCCGCCGGCCGCGCCGGCTCCGCGCCTGCGTCAGGTCGCCGGGCTGGTGCCGCCCAAGTCGGAACGGGTGGTCTCGCTCTATTCCGGCATCCTGACCGTGGGAGCCGACGGCAAGGTCTCGGTTCCCTTCGATCTGCCCGATTTCCAGGGCCGCCTGCGCCTGATGGCCGTCGCCTGGAGCGAGGGCCGGATCGGCCATGCCGAAAGCCAGATGCTGGTCCGCGATCCGGTCGTCGCCGACGCAGTGCTGCCGCGCTTCCTCGCCCCGGGCGACACGGCGCAGGTGATGCTGTCGCTCGACAACCTGAACGGCCCGTCCGGCGATTACCGCATGACCCTGACCGCCGAGGGTGCCGTCTCCATCCTCCAGGGTGAGGGCGGCACCGAGCTGGAGGTTCCGAAGCTGGCGCGCGGCAAGCGGGCGACCGCTGGCCGGGTGCTGACCGCCACCGCCGTGGGCGCCGGCCATGTCACCCTGGACGTCACCGGTCCGGACGGCGTCCGCGTCACCCGGCGCTGGGACGTCACCGTGCGCCCGGCCTCGCCGCTGGTGTCGCGCCGCACCGTCGCCGCCCTGCCCACCGACAAGAGCCTGACCCTCCCGCCCGATTTCACCGCCGGATTGCGGCCGGAAACCCTGTCCGTCGGTGCCGTGGTGGCTCCGCTGCCGGATCTCGACGTGCCGGGCCTGCTCTTCGCGCTCGACCGGGCGGCACCGGGCGGGGCGGAGCAGACCGCCAGCCGCATCCTGCCGCTGCTGTCGATGCCCGATGTCGCCGCCGGCCTGGGCATCGCGCCGGAGGACCGGATCAAGGCACGTGTCCAGCGCGGTATCGACCGTCTGCTGACCTTCCAGCGTGCGGACGGCGCCTTCGCAGCATGGTCGCCGAAGGGCGATCTCGACCCGTGGCTGACCGCCTACGCGGTCGACGTGCTGGGCCGCGCCAAGGCTGCGGGCTATCGCATCCCCGACCAGCCCTACCGCAAGGGGCTGGACTGGATGAAGCAGGCGGTCGACAACGCCTGGGTCGAGACCGCCGACCTGCCGGGCCGCGCCTATGCCCTGTATGTGCTGGCGCGGGCGAAGCTGATCGATGCCGGCGCGCTACGTTATTTCCGTGAGAACTACTGGGACCGGCTGCCGACCGACTTCGGCCGGGCGCAGATCGCCGCCGCCGCCGCCGTGCTGGGCGATCAGCCGGCTGCCGCCGACGCCTTCGCCAAGCTGACCGGTGCCCGGATGGTGTCGGCCAGCCTGCGCGACCATGGTTCCTCCCTGCGGGACGAGGCCGGCGTGGTCGCGCTGCTGGCGGAAAGCGGGGCGGTCGACCGCGACCGCATCTTCCAGGCGGCCGAGCGCGTGGCGAAGACTTTTGCCGCGGTCCGCACCACCAACCCGCAGGAACAGGCTTGGCTGCTGCTGGCGTCCAAGGCTCTGATCGACCGTGCCGCCCCGATGAAGCTCGCCATCGGCGACCAGACGGTGGAGAACGCCAAGCCCCAGATCCTGCGGATCGACCCGGCCGCACCGCCGGCGATCCGCAACCTGGGCGGCGAAGTCCGGCAGACCGTCTCGGTGGCCGGCGTACCCGACCAGCCGGCCGGAGCGGAAGAACAGGGGATGACCATCCGCCGCCGCCTGTTCGACATGGCAGGCCGTCCGGTCGACCCGGCCGGCGTCCGCCACAACGACCTGCTGGTGGTGATCCTGGAGGGTGAGGTCGGTGACCCGCTCGATCATTCGGTGCTGGTCAGCGACCCGCTGCCTGCCGGCTTCGAGATCGAGAATGTCCGGCTCGCCAACAGCGGCCAGCTCGGCAAGCTGTCCTGGCTCGGCGAGTTGTCGTCGGTCCGCAATGTGGAGTTCCGCGACGACCGTTTCCTGGCCGCCGTCGATTTGCCGAAGGCGGCCCCCCGCTTCCGGCTGGTCTATCTGGTCCGCGCCGTCACCCCTGGCGACTTCGCGGTCCCTGGCGCGCAGGTTCAGGACCTGCAGCGGCCCCACCTGTCCGCCCGCACCGCGGTGTCCCGCCTGCGCGTGCTGCCGGAGTGAAGTGAACAAAGCTCAAGGGGCGCCGACCGGCGCCCCTTGATTGCAATACCGTGCCTAAAGATAGCTCTGCTCGCCCCGATGGCTTTCCCGCCGCCGGACGAGCAGGGTCAGGCCTGCGACCACCACTGCGAAGCACAGGGTCAGCAGCACGTAGAAGGCCAGCGCAAGGCCGACCGTCATGGTGCCGAGCAGCACCATGGCCAATATCCAGACGCCTAGCGATACGATGGCGCGCGCCGACATGGGTTGTCTCCTATCCCCTGTCCTGATCCGCCGAAAACCGTCGACCCACCCTGAACCCGCCGCGGCCTTCTGACCGTCTGTCCGGCGCCGTATCCGCTTCCCATATGAAATCGGGGAACCGGCGGGGCTCGTCGTGTCCTGGGCAAAGCCTGCCACAGCCGCAATGCTGAACGGGGCGTGGCATCCTGTCACTGCGCGGGGGCGCCGCACCCGTCAGTGGCTGAACAGTTGCCTGCCCAAGGGTATGGAAGGGTGGCTCGCCAAACTGGTTGGCTTGGTCAACAAGTCTGTTGACAGCATGCGGCATCGACCTTACCTTTACGTAAACGTCAAGGAAGGGAGCGAACGGAGTGGATCGGCTTTCGGTCGGCTACGGTATGGCGGAGACCGGGGAGGGCGCGGAGAACAGCCGCATGTCCAGCCCTCGGCTTGCCATCGGCGAATTGGCCGGGGAGTTCGGTCTGACCCACCGCACCATCCGCCATTACGAGGACGAAGGGCTGCTGACGCCGGAGCGGGTCGGCAGCGCCCCCGGAGGCGCCCGTGTCTACGGCCACCGCGACCGCGCCCGGCTGGCGCTGATCTGCCGGGGCAAGCGGCTGGGCTTCAGCCTGGCCGAAATCAAGGATTTCCTGAACCTCTACGACACCGACGACGCTCAGATCGAACAGATGCGCTACATGCGCAACATCGCGCGCCGCCGGATTTCCGCGCTTGAACAGCAGCTCGCCGACGTCCAGCAGACGCTGGCGGAGCTTTGCACCATCGACACCCAGATCTCCGAGCATCTTCGCCGCAACGGCATCACGGAGACGCAGGACATGGAGGAGAAGCACTCATGAAGTCGGTCGTCATCGCCGGTTATGCCCGTTCGCCCTTCGCCTTCGCCCACAAGGGCGAGTTGACCAAGGTCCGCCCCGACGAACTGCTGGCCCGCGTCATCGCGGCGCTGGTGGAGCGCACCGGCCTGAAGACCGAGGATGTCGAGGACGTCATCGTCGGCTGCTCCTTCCCCGAGGGCGAGCAGGGGCTGAACGTCGCCCGCACCATCTCCTTCCTGGCCAAGCTGCCGCAGACGGCGGCGGCCACCACGGTGAACCGCTATTGCGGCTCGTCGATGCAGTCGATCCATCAGGCGGCTGGCGCCATCCAGATGGGTGCCGGCGAGGTGTTCGTCTGCGGCGGCGTCGAATCGATGACCCGCGTGCCGATCATGGGCTTCAACCCGATGCCGAACCCGGCGCTGAAGGCCTCCTATCCGGAAGCCTACTGCTCGATGGGCATCACCGCGGAGAACGTCGCCCGCCAATACGCCATCTCCCGCGCCGAGCAGGAGGCGCTGGCCGTCGCCTCCCACGCCAAGGCCGCCGCGGCGCAGGCTTCCGGCCGCATGGCCGATGAGATCGTCGGCATCCAGACCCCAAGTGGGCTGGTCGACAAGGACGGCTGCATCCGTCCCGGCACCAACGCCGACAGCCTGTCGGGCCTGAAGCCGGCCTTCACCGCCGACGGCACCGTGACCGCCGGCACCTCCTCGCCGCTGACCGACGGCGCCGCCGCCGTGCTGGTGACGACGGAGGAGTATGCCAAGGCCAACGGCCTGCCGATCCTGGCGAAGATCCGCTCGGTCGCCGTCGCCGGCTGCGCGCCGGAACTGATGGGGCTGGGTCCGGTCCCGGCAACCCGCAAGGCGCTGGCCCGCGCCGGCCTGTCGATCAACGACATCGACATCATCGAGATCAACGAGGCTTTCTCGTCCCAGGCCATCGCCTGCATGCGCGATCTCGACATCGACCCGTCCCGCATCAACCCGGACGGCGGCGCGCTGGCGCTCGGCCATCCGCTGGGAGCCACCGGCGCCCGCATCACCGGCAAGGCCGCGGCCCTGCTGAAGCGCGAAGGCAAGCAGTTCGCGCTGGCCACCCAGTGCATCGGCGGCGGCCAGGGCATCGCCACCATCCTGGAAGCGGTCTGACGAACGGGATCGGGGAGGAAAAACCATGAAGATCGAACGCGCCGCCGTGATCGGTGCGGGCGTGATGGGCGCCGGCATCGCCGCCCATTTCGCCAACGCCGGCATCCCCTGCGTCCTGCTCGACATCCCGGCGAAGGAAGGTGCGGACCGCAGCGCCATCGCCAAGGGTGCCGTGGCCAAGATGCTGAAGACCGATCCGGCCCCCTTCATGCATTCCAAGAATGCCAAGCTGATCACTCCCGGCAATTTTGAGGATGACCTGAACCTGCTGGCCGACGTCGACTGGATCGTCGAGGCCATCGTCGAGAACCCGGCGATCAAGGCCGACCTCTACAAGCGCATCGACCCGGTGCGCAAGGCGGGGTCGGTGGTGTCGTCCAACACCTCCACCATCCCGCTGGCGGTGTTGACGGAGGGGCAGAGCGAACAGTTCCGTAAGGACTTCCTGATCACCCACTTCTTCAACCCGCCGCGCTACATGCGGCTGCTGGAGATCGTCGGCGGCGCCGATACGCGGGCCGATGCGCTGGCGGCCATCGCCGACGTCTGCGACCGCCGCCTGGGCAAGGGCGTCGTCCACTGCAAGGACACGCCGGGCTTCATCGCCAACCGCATCGGCGTCTTCTGGATCCAGGCGGCGGTCAACGCCGCAGTGGACCTGGGCCTGACGGTGGAGGAGGCGGACGCCGTCGGCGGCCGGCCGATGGGCATCCCCAAGACCGGCGTGTTCGGCCTGATGGACCTCGTCGGGCTGGACCTGATGCCGCACATCGCCAAGAGCATGTCGGCCACCCTGCCGGCCAATGACGCCTATCGCGGCCAGATGCGCGACCACCCGGTCATCACCCGGATGATTGCCGAGGGCTATACCGGCCGCAAGGGCAAGGGCGGCTTCTACCGCATCAACAAGGCCGGCGGCGGCAAGGTGAAGGAGTCGGTCGATCTCCAGACCGGCGAGTATGCCCCGTCGGAAAAGGCCCGGTTGGACAGCGTCTCCGCCGCCGGCCGCGACCTGCGCAAGCTGTGCGAGCACCCGGACAAGGGGGGCCGCTTCGCCCGCCGCGTGCTGGCGCAGACGCTCGCCTACGCCGCAAGCCTGGTGCCGGAGATCGCCGATAGCATCGTCGCCGTCGATGAGGGCATGCGCCTCGGCTACAACTGGAAGCAGGGGCCGTTCGAGCTGATCGACCGGCTGGGCACCGAGTGGTTCGCCGAGCTGTGCCGCTCCGAAGGCATCCCGGTTCCGGCGCTGGTTGAGACCGCCGCCGGGCGTCCCTTCTACCGGGTGGAGGGCGGCAAGCTCCAGCACCTGACCACGGCCGGCGTCTATGACACGGTGGTGCGTCCGGACGGTGTGCTGCTGCTGTCGGACATCAAGCGCGCCGCCGGCAAGCCGGTGTGGAAGAACGCCTCCGCCAGCCTGTGGGACATCGGCGACGGCGTGCTGTGCGTCGAGTTCACCAGCAAGATGAACGCCGTCGACGCCGATTTCATGGCCGCCTACGAGAAGGCGATGCGCCTGATCGGCGATGGGAAAGGCGACTGGAAGGCGCTGGTCATCCACAACGAGGCCGACAATTTCTCGGTCGGCGCCAATCTGGGCCTCGCCCTGTTCGCGCTGAACATCGGCCTGTGGCCGCAGATCGAGGAAATGGTGGAGGGCGGTCAGCGCACCTACCGCGCGCTGAAATACGCGCCCTTTCCGGTGGTGGCGGCGCCCAGCGGCATGGCGCTCGGCGGCGGCTGCGAGATCCTGCTGCATTCCGACCATGTCCAGGCCCATGCCGAGACCTATGTCGGTCTGGTCGAGGTCGGCGTCGGGCTGATCCCGGCCTGGGGCGGCTGCACCGAGATGCTGGCCCGCCATCAGGCCAACCCGAAGGCGCCGCGCGGTCCGATGCCCGGCATCGCCAAGGCCTTCGAGATCATCAGCACCGCCACCGTCGCCAAGTCGGCGGCCGAGGCCAAGGAGCTGCTGTATCTCCGCGCCACCGACGGCATCACCATGAACCGCGACCGCCTGCTGGCCGACGCCAAGGCCAAGGCGCTGGAACTGGCGGCGGACTACACCCCGCCGGAGAAGACCACCAGCTACATCCTGCCCGGCCCCAGCGCCAAGGCGGCGATGGAGCTCGCGGTGGAAGGCTTCGCCCTGCAGGGTAAGGTCACGCCGCACGACAAGGTAGTCTGCGCCGCGCTGGCCGAGGTGCTGAGCGGCGGCGAGGAGGCCGACGTCTCCAAGCCGGTCGGCGAGGACCATGTCCTGCGGCTGGAGCGCGAGGCGTTCATGGATCTGGTGCGCACCGGCGGCACCATCGACCGGATCGAGCACATGCTGCTCACCGGCAAGCCGCTGCGGAACTGAGGGGGAGGAACGAGAGATGCCGATCTACAAGGCTCCGCTTGAGGATGTGCGCTTCGTCCTGGACGAGATCGTCGGTCTGGACAAGCTGTCGGCCCTGCCGGGTTACGAGGACGCCACGCCGGAACTCGTCGGCCAGGTGCTGGAGGAAGGCGCCAAGCTGTGCGAGGAGGTGCTGTTCCCGCTGAACCAGTCGGGCGACGGCGAGGGCTGCCATTTCGAGAATGGCGAGGTCCGCACGCCGAAGGGCTTCAAGGAGGCTTACGACACCTACATCGCCGCCGGCTGGCAGGGGCTGGCCTGCGACCCGGCCTATGGCGGGCAGGGGCTGCCGAAGCTGGTCAACATCATGCTGGAGGAGTTCATCTGCTCCGCCAACCTCAGCTTCGGCATGTATCCCGGCTTGTCGCTCGGCGCCTACAACGCGCTGGCGATGTACGGCTCGGACGAGCTGAAGCAGCGCTTCCTGCCCAAGCTGGTCGATGGCACCTGGTCCGGCACCATGTGCCTGACCGAGCCGCATTGCGGCACCGACCTCGGCATCATCCGCACCAAGGCGGTTCCCGACGAGCAGGGCGCCTACAAGATCACCGGCACCAAGATCTTCATCTCGGCCGGCGAGCATGACCTGACCGAGAACATCCTGCATCTGGTGCTGGCCCGCCTGCCGGACGCGCCGGCCGGGACCCGCGGCATCAGCCTGTTCCTGGTGCCGAAGTTCATGCCGAACGCCGACGGCACGCCGGGTGCGCGCAACGGCGTCGCCTGCGGCTCCATCGAGCACAAGATGGGCATCAAGGCGTCGTCGACCTGCGTCATGAACTTCGAGGACGCCACCGGCTGGCTGGTGGGCGAGCCGCACAAGGGCATGCGCGCCATGTTCGTGATGATGAACGCGGCACGTCTGGCCGTGGGCATCCAGGGGCTGGGGCTGGCCGAGGTGTCGTACCAGAACGCCGTCAATTACGCCCGCGAACGGCTCCAGGGCCGGTCGCTGTCGGGGGTGAAGGCGCCGGACAAGCCTGCCGACCCGATCATCGTCCACCCGGACGTGCGCCGGAACCTGCTGACCGCCCGCGCCTTTGCCGAAGGGGCGCGTGCGCTCGGCGCACTGACAGCCTACAAGCTCGACGTGGCGGAAAAGCACCCGGACCCCCGCACCCGCCGCGATGCCGACGAGTTCGTCCAGCTGATGACGCCGATCATCAAGGCGCTGTTCACCGACATCGGCTTCGACGCGGCGAACATCGCCGTGCAGGTCCATGGCGGCCATGGCTTCATCTGGGAGACCGGCGTCGAGCAGTATGTCCGCGACGCCCGCATCTGCCAGATCTATGAGGGTACCAACGGCATCCAGGCGCTCGACCTCGTCGGCCGCAAGCTGCCGCAGGACATCGGCCGCCTGCTCCGTCACTTCTTCCACCCCGTCGGCCGCGACATCGAGGCGGCGATGGAGAAGGACGAGCTGGGTGAGTTCGTGATGCCGCTGGCCAAGGCCTTCGCCAAGCTGCAGCAGGCCACCGCCCTGATCGCCCAGAAGGGCCTGAAGGATCCGGAGGAGGCCGGCGCCGCCGCCAGCGACTATCTGCGCCTGTTCGGTCTGGTGGCGCTGGGCTGGAGCTGGCTGACGATGGTGGAGAGGGCGCAGGCCAAGCTCGAAGCCGGGGAGGGCAATGCCGCCTTCTATGAAGCCAAGATCAAGACCGCCCGCTTCTACATGACCAAACTGCTGCCGCAGACAAACAGCCTGTTCATCACCATAGCCGCCGGCGCCAAGCCGCTGATGGAACTGGAAGAGGCCGCTTTCTGACACGCGCCGGCCCGCCCACAGGGCGCACGACTTCAGGCCGGATCGGCGCCCGCATGGCGCCGGTCCGGCCTTTTCTTTCGCCCATCGGGAGGGCCGCGAAATGCGCTTCGGAGTAATGACCTAAAATTGTCATACACCCTTGGCAATATCACTCTTGGGGAGCATCTGCCTCAGACGATCGGCATTCGCAGCCGTGACAAAAGTTAATTTCAGGTTGTTCCCTCTCGTCCCTGCGTGTTACATCTCAATTGAGATTACGTTCGGCCGGTGCCTGCTATATCCTTTGGATTTTAGGGAATATGCGGGTGGCGACAGCCCCCTCCTTTTCTCAAGCCTCTGGGGCGACTTTCGGAGGGGCAGGCATGGTTCGGGAGTTTGAGCGATGAAGATCCTGATCGGTGATGATCACGTCCTGTTCCGGGAAGGTCTTCGCCGTCTGCTTGAGCAGCTGCGCGAAAATGCTACCTTCGCGGAGGCCAGCAATTTCGACGAGCTTCTGGACATGGCGGCTGTCAAGGATGAGGCTTATGACCTGATCCTGACCGACCTGCGCATGCCGGGCTGGCCCGGCTTTTCCGGAATCGGCATGCTGCGCGACCGGCAGCCGAATTCGAAGGTCGTTGTCGTGTCCGCGTCCGAGGCGCATTCCGACGTGCGGGAGGCGCTGGAGAACGGCGCCGCCGGCTATATCCCGAAATCGTCCAGCGTGAAGATCATGTTGAGCGCGCTCGATCTGATCTTCTCCGGCGGCGTCTATGTGCCGGCGACGGTTCTGCGCGAGGGGATCGAACCCGACCAGCGCGGCGGTTCGGTGATGCCGCCGAGCGACCCGCAGCTGGAGCAGCTGCTGACCCAACGTCAGCGCGAGGTGCTCGACCGCCTGCGCGAAGGCAAGTCGAACAAGCAGATCGCCCATGAGCTGGGCCTGTCCGAAGGCACGGTGAAGATCCACATGACCGCGATCTTCAAGTCTCTGGGAGTGCGCAACCGTACCCAGGCGGCCATGGCCTTCCCGCAGTCGCATTCGGCGTAAAGCCGCATTCCGGACATCGATGCGAAAAGACCCGCCGGGCTGCCCCGGCGGGTCTTTTCGCATTTGGGATGGATTGTTTGCCTCAGCCCATTCCGGCCACATAGCCGCGCAGCGATTCGACCTCCAACTCGGCATCGTCGATGCGGGCCTTCACCACGTCGCCGATGCTGATGACACCGACGACGCGGCCGGCGTCGACGATCGGCACATGGCGGATGCGCCGTTCGGTCATCACCGCCATCATGTCGGCGACGGTGTCGGTCGGGGTGGCGGTGATCAGGTCACGCGTCATCAGGTCCGCCGCCGGGCGGTCGAGTGCCGCGGCGCTGTCGCGGGCGATGGCCCGCACGATGTCGCGTTCCGACAGGATGCCGACCGGCTGGCCATCGTCGTCCATCACCAGCACGGCGCCGATCCGGTGCTCGGTCAGCAGGCGGGTGACGGCGGCCACGGAATCGTCCGGTGCGGCGGAAACGATCCGGTTGCCCTTGCGCTTCAAGACGGCTGCAACATGCATGGCTGTACGGCCTCCCTTCCGATGACCCTGATACTGGAATCATGGGGATGCGCGTACAATCTGCAAGACAGATTGTTCAAAGAAAAAGGCGGCCTCTCCGGATGGGAGAGGCCGCCTTCCGGATGTCCGGGACTGGTCCCGAAACCCGTTCTTAGAAGCGGTAGCCGATGCCGACGCCGACCAGCCACGGGTCCAGCGTGACCTTCGAGGTGACCGGCAGCGCGCCGTTAACGGTCGCGGTGACGTCGGTCTTCAGGAAGATCTTCTTGACGTCGACGTTCAGCGACCAGTTGCCGGTCAGGGCGACGTCGACACCGGCCTGCAGGGCCCAGCCGAAGCGGTTCTTGTACTCGACGTCGGTGACGCGCAGGCCGCCGGCATTCGGGTTGTTGGCCGCATCCTCGTTGTAGAACAGGGTGTAGTTGATGCCGGCGCCGACGTAGGGGCTGATGCGCTCCTTCGGCATGAAGTGGTACTGCACCGTCAGGGTCGGCGGCAGCAGGGAGACCTTGCCGACATCGATGCCGTTGCCCAGCGCCGGCAGCAGGTTGCCGCGGACCTTGTGGCGGCTGGTGCCGGCGATCAGCTCGGCGGCGATGTTGTCGGTGAAGAAGTAGGAGAAGTCGACTTCGGGGATGTAGTCGTTGCCGACCTTGGCCGACCCGATGTCGCCCAGCGGGCTGTTCAGCGTGCCCTTTTCCTGCGGCAGCACGGCCAGGCCGCGCGCACGGACGACGATGTCGCCGGCCGACTTGCCCTTGAAGTCCTGAGCGAGCGACGGGGAAGCGATGGCGACAAGGGCCGAGGTCGCCAGCAGGGCGGCGGCGGCGCGCGACAGGATGGTCATGGGGTCTGCTCCAGGCAATGCGTTGTTGCTGTTCTGTGGCATCAGCCGATGGAGCTATTACCAGACACTGTGTACGGGTACTAGGGGGCTACAACCCTTCCTCTCCTTGTGCAGCAGCTATGCAACAGTGACGAGTTGTCGCATGGACAGGGAAATCAAGGGCTTGGTTTGATCGTTCGCTGCGGAACCAGCGCCATGCAGTTCTGGACGATGGCATAGCATTGGCCAAGTCGTGCCGATCCGCCCGATGCGCCACCATACACCACGCGCTCGACGACACCGTTTCTCAAACTGAAGGTTGCTTCACAGTCGAAGCTGTTGACTTCATAACCATATGCCGGCCAGCCATAGCCGTAACCGTAATGGGGCCATCCCCAGCCGCCGTAATAACCCAGCGGCGGCGGGCTGGGGTAGGACACCAGGCGGGAACTGCGGTAGGTGAAGAAGTCGCGATTGTCGACCGTGGCTTGACGTTCCGGCACGCCGGCGCAGGACAGCAAGGTTTCCTTCGGCAGGCCGATCAGCGCGGTCTGCGCCACCAGCGCCTCGTCCGCTGCCGGGTTGGCGCAGCCGGCCAAAGCCCCGGCGACGGCGAGCGACGCCACCGTCAGAAGCGGGTGGGCCGGCCCGCTCTCCGCCATCCGACGCCCCATCATCCGACGCACAGCCATCGCACGCCTCCCCATATCCCGCAGTCGTTTACCGCAGCCGGGCCGGCGACAGGTCGGACTCGGCGACACCGAGCGCCCGGACATCCTCCGGCAGGCCTCGTCCGGTGGCGAGCCCGGCCGCCACCCGTCCCATGGCCGGCGCGGTCTGGATGCCGTAGCCGCCCTGGCCGGCCAGCCAGAAGAACCCTTCCGCATCGGACGCGAACCCCACAACCGGCACCTTGTCCGCCACGAAGCTGCGCAGCCCGGCCCAGCGGTGGGCCAATCTCCGAACGGAGAATCGCGACGCTTGTTCCAGCCGGTCCACCGTCAGGGCGACGTCCATGTCCTCGGGCTGCACGTCGCAGGGCTCGACCGGCGTCTGGTCGGCCGGGGAGGCCAGCAGGCGGCCGGCATCAGGCTTGACGTAGAAGGTTTCAGCCACGTCTGACACCATCGGCCAGCCGTCCAGCCCCGCCTTGTCGGCCGGGTGCTCGAAAACGGGGTCGAAGGTGATGGCCGTGCGCCGCTTCGGCACCAGCCCGACCGTGGCGACTCCGGCCAGCTTCGCCAACTCGTCGGCCCAGGCCCCGGCGGCGTTCACCACCACCGGTGCCGCGAAGCTGCCGGCGCTGGTCTCCACCACCCAAAGGCCGTCTCGGCGAGCGAGCGCTCGCACTTCGGCATCGGTCACCACCCGGCCGCCGCGCGCCTTCAGTCCGCGCAGATAACCCTGATGCAGGGCATGGACGTCGATGTCGCGGGCATCCGGTTCCCACACGCCGCCGGCCACATAATCCGGACGCAGAAAGGGTGCCCGGGCCAGGACCTGTTCGCGGTCGTAACGCTCGACCGACGGCGTCAGGCGGCGGCCCTGCTCATATTCTGCATCCAACCGGTCGATCTCGTGGTCGCGGCCGATGATCAGCACGCCACGGGGCGTCAGCAGTTCGTGTTCGGCGAAGCCGGCGGGCGGGTTGGTGTAGAAATCCCAGCTCGCCACAGTCAGGGCGCGGATCGGCGCCGGGCCGTAGGTCTGGGTGTAGAGCGCCGCGGACCGGCCGGTGGAGTGATAGCCCGGCTGCGATTCGCGCTCCAACACCAGCACTCGGCCTTGCGCGGCCAGCTCATAGGCCGCCGACGCGCCGGCGATGCCGGCCCCGACCACCAGGAAATCGACGCTTTCCAACTGTCCCGCTCCTCAGAGTCTTATCGGCCGCCTATGGGATGGCGGCGCTTTGGCTTGGCATGTGATCGGGCAGGGCGACCATTTCAAGGATCAGCTTCTGCCGCAGGGCTGCGACGAAACTGTCCTTGTCCATGGCGCTTTTCACGAAGCTTCCCGGACCGCCGATCACGCTCTCCTCGAAATACTCCTCCAGCCAGGAGAATTCGTCGAGGATGGCGAGGCCGTTGACGATGATTCCGCGCTTCGTCACCCGGTCGCGGGCCTCGGCCGGGTCGATCCCGCCGTTGGAAAACCCGTTGGAGACCAGATCGATCACCTGCCGTGGCGCCTTGCCGCCGCGGTCGAACAGCTTCGCCGCCTCCAGAATGGCGCTGCCGATGGCCGTCGAGTCGCCCTGGAAGCCGCGGGGCAGGGCGTCGATACGGTCGGCGAAGCGCCCGGCATCCTCCGGCTTGGCCAGAGCCGTCCAGGGGATCAGAACCTTCAGGCTGTTCGGCCCCGAATAGGCGGCCAGCGTCACCCGCGTCCGTGCCGAAGCGAGCGCTTCGGCCACCGCCGGATCGCGGAAGGCGGCGGCATGTCCCTGCAGCTGAAATTCCAGATCACCGGTCGTGATGGAGGCCGATCCGTCGAGCGCCAGAACCAGCGCCACTCCCGCCTGTCCCTCCTTCTCGGGCGGGTCCGCCTGCGCAAACCCGGTCAAGGCCAGGAGGACGAACAGGACGGTCGTCACGGCACGCGGCATTCCCATCGGCACTCCATCACTCATCCGGCCGGTTACGCATTGGCGAGTGCGTGGCGCACCACCTTCACCATCACCGACGGCAACGCCTGATCGCCCAGTCGGTCCACCGGCACCCAGTTTCCAGCGGCCCGCTGCCAGTCCGGACCGGCCTGGGCGGCGACCACCTCAAGCTCAAGGTGAAAATGGGTGAATGTATGGCGGACCAGTCCCGGCAGCCGGCGCCAGCGCGCGGGCAGGGGTTGTTGGGCCGCGACCGCCGCCTCGTCGGGCAGTTCCGGTCCCCAGGCGGTCGACGGCACCTCCGCCATGCCGCCCAGCAGACCTTCCTCCGCCCGGCGGCGCAGCAGGACGGAGCCCTCCGGGTTCAGCAGCCAATAGGCGACGCCGCGCCGGGTCGGCTTTTCGGCCTTGGCCGCCTTGCGCGGCAGGCTTTCGGCGATGCCGGAGGCGCGCGCCTCGCAATACTCCGCCCAGGGGCACAGCATGCATTTCGGCTTGCGCGGGGTGCAGATGGTGGCGCCCAGATCCATCATCGCCTGGGCATAGTCGCCGGGGCGGAAATCCGGCGTCAGCGTGGCGGCCAGCCGCCGCAGAGTCGGCTTGGCGTTGGGCAGCGGGTCCTCCACCGCGAAGATGCGGGCGATCACCCGCTCCACATTGCCGTCCACCACGGTGGCCTTGCGGTCGAACGCAATGGAGGTGATGGCGGCAGCCGTGTAGGCGCCGATGCCCGGCAATTCCAGCAATGCCGCCTCGTCGCCCGGAAACCGCCCGCCATGCTCAATCGCCACCACGCGGGCGCATTTGTGCAGGTTGCGGGCGCGCGCGTAGTAGCCGAGCCCGGCCCAGGCCACCAGCACGTCGTCCAGCGGCGCGTCGGCCAGATCGCGCACGGTCGGCCAGCGTTCGGTGAAGCTGCGGAAATAAGGGGCGGCGGCGGGCACGGTGGTCTGCTGCAGCATGATCTCGGACAGCCAGACCCGGTAGGGATCGGCGGTCTCCCCCGGTTTGGCGCGCCAGGGCAGGTCGCGGCGGTGGCGGTCGTACCAGGACAACAGCCGCCGGGCGGCCTCGATCGAATTTGAAATCATGATGGGAAGAAATAGAGGGCCGGGAGCGTCTGGGGAAGGGAGCTGGCGATATCCCCGGCCGGAAGCTGGGCATCGGCCCACGCTTGCGCTAGGGTGCCGCCATCCCACATGACCCGGAACCGGTTCCCGGACCGGAGCCGCACAGGAGTGATCGCAGAGCATGAGCGGACCGCGTCGCATCGGCCAATCCGTTCCGGAGGTCGCCGGCAAGGTGCTGGGCAAGCGCGGACTTGCCTTCGGCGCGCTGATCACCGACTGGCCGTCCATCGTCGGCCATCAGCTTTCGCTGCGCACCGCACCCGACAAGCTCAGCTTTCCCCGCGGCAAGCGGGAGGAGGCGACGCTGCACATCCGCGCCATGGGCGCCATCGCGCTGGAACTGCAGCATCTGGAACCGCAGATCATCGAGCGCATCAACAGTTTCTTCGGCTATCGCGCCGTGGCGAAGATCAAGCTGATCCATGCGGCGCTGCCCTCCACGCCATCGCCGGTGGTGCGCCCCCGCGCCCTGACCATGGACGAGGAGATCGGCATCACCACCACCACCGCCGCGATCGAGGACGAGGAACTGCGCGCCACGCTGGAACGCTTCGGCCGCTCGCTGATGGCCCGGCCGAAACGCGCCGCGCGATAGCCGGCTTGCTGGACGCAACGGTGCGTCATTGTCTATACGTCAACATCTGGTAGGAACGAGGGCAAAGTGAACCGCAAAATTTTGGGAATCGCCGGTCTTCTGGCCATCGGCTTCACCGCCGCGTTCGGCACCGCCATGACCGCGGCGTCCACGGCCGCACAGGCCGCGGCCACCCTGCCGCCGGTTTCGGAGATGATGGCCGAGCGCGTGATGGGCGACCCGAAGGCGCCGGTGACGATCCTCGACTATTCGTCGATGACCTGCTCGCACTGCGCCAATTTCCACGTCAACGTGCTGCCGAAGATCAAGGAAGCCTACATCGACACCGGCAAGGCCAAGCTGGTCTTCCGCGACTTCCCCTTCGATCAGGCCGCGCTCAGCGCCAGCATGCTGGCCCACTGCGCCCCGCCCGAGCGGTATTTCCCGCTGACCGACGTCCTGTTCAAAAGCCAGCCGAACTGGAGCCGTTCCTCCGATCCGGCCAAGGCGCTGGCGCAGTACGGCAAGCTGGCCGGCATGACCCAGGAGACCATTGACGCCTGCCTCGCCAACAAGGAGCTGGCCGACGCCATCCTGAACACCCGCCTGACCGGCCAGAACCAATATAAGATCGAAGCCACCCCCACCTTCATCCTCAACGACGGCAAGGCCCGCATCGAAGGCGCCCAGTCGTTCGAGGAGTTCTCGAAGGAAATCGACAAGCTGCTGAAGTAAGCGCTTCATTGAAGCTCCAACGGTTGCAAGAGGGGTGATGCCCCCTCCCTAACCCTCCCCCGCTTTCGCGGGAGAGGGGACTGCCGCCGCTCTAGCACTCAACTCCCTCTCCCGCGAAGCGGGGGAGGGTCGGGGAGGGGGCAACAGTTTTCCAATGCCCATGCTGTCTTAAGCCCGGTACACCAAAGGTTCGTCCCCAGTGCAGTTCACGCGTCTCCGCCTGTCAGGTTTCAAGTCTTTCGTCGATGCCACGGAACTGGTCATCGAACCCGGCATGACCGGGATCGTCGGCCCCAACGGCTGCGGCAAGTCCAATCTGGTGGAGGCGCTGCGCTGGGTGATGGGCGAGACCTCGGCCAAGCGCATGCGCGGCGGCGACATGGACGACGTCATCTTCGGCGGCACCTCCAGCCGTCCGGCGCGGAATCTCGGAGAGGTCACGCTGGCGGTGGACAACCGGTCGCGCACCGCGCCCGCCGGCTTCAACGAGCATGACGAACTGGAGATCACCCGCCGGATCGAGCGCGGCTCCGGCTCCGACTACCGCATCAACGGCAAGCTGGTGCGGGCGCGCGATGTCCAGCTGCTGTTCGCCGACAACGCGTCGGGTGCCGCTTCGCCGGCCCTGGTCAGCCAGGGCAAGGTCGCGCAGATCATCTCCGCCAAGCCGCAGGACCGCCGCGCCCTGCTGGAGGAGGCCGCCGGCATCACCGGCCTGCATTCCCGCCGGCACGAGGCAGAGTTGCGGCTGAAGGCGGCGGAGGGCAACCTGACCCGCCTCGACGATGTCATCGGAGCGATGGACACCCAGCTGCAAAGCCTGAAGAAGCAGGCGCGGCAGGCATCCCGCTACCGCAACCTGTCCGACCAGATCCGCAAGGCGGAAGCCGTGCTGTGGCACCTGCGCTGGATCGCCGCCCAGGAGGAGCGCGCCCGCGCCCATGCCGCCTTCGCAGCAGCCGAGGCCGCGGTGCGCGACCGGATGCTCTCCGTCAACCAGCTGACCGCCCGCCGGACGGAAGCCGCCGCCGGCCTGCCGGAGAAGCGCCAGGACGAGGCGCGCGCGGCATCCGCCCTGCAACGGCTGGTGATCGCCCGCGAGCAGCTGGACGCCGAGGAGAAGCGCGTCGCCGACCAGCAGCGCGCCTTGGAGGCCCGGCTGCGCCAGATCGCCGGCGACCTCGGCCGTGAGGAAGCGCTGGCCGCCGATGCCGGGGAGGCGCTGGCCCGGCTGATGGCCGAGCGCGACCGCCTGATCGCCGCACAGGCCGACGAGGAGATGCTTGAGGAAGCCGCGTCGGAGGCGCTGGCCGAGGCGCGCGAGCAGGTCGATGCCCTTGACCGCGAACTGACCCGCCTGACCGAAGCGGTTGCCACCGACGAGGCCCGCCGCGCCGCCACCCAGCGTCAGGCCGCCGAACTGGAATCCCGCGCCGCCGGCCTCGCCAAGCGGCTGGCGGAGCAGCAGGCCCAGCGCGCTGCCCTGGAGGCGGAAATCGCCGCGCGCGCCGACCTGTCGGACGCCGAACTTGCGGTGGAACTCGCCGAACAGCGGCTGGAGCAGGCGCGCGAGGCGGCCGAGGCCGCTGAACAGGCGAAGGCGGAGGCCGAACCGGCCCAATCCCGCGCCCGCGAGGCGCTGTCCGCCGCCGAGTCCGCCCGTGCCAAGCTGCATGCCGAGGAGCGCGCGCTAGCGGAATTGCTGGAGGCCGGAGCCGGCGGGCCGTTCCCGCCGCTGGTCGACGCGGTGGCGGTGTCGCCCGGCTATGAGGGGGCACTGGCCGCCGCGCTCGGCGATGCGCTGACCGCTCCGCTGGACGAGGAAGCGCCGGTGCATTGGCGCACGCTGCCGGCCTATCGCGCGGTGGCGCCGCTGCCGGATGGGGTGGAGCCGTTGTCGAGCCGTGTGGAGGGGCCGCGGGCTGCCGCCCGAGCGCTCGCCCATATCGGGGTGGTCGACGATGCCGCCGCTGCCGGAGCATTGGCCGCGACGCTGGCGCCGGGGCAGGTGCTGGTCAGCCGGGACGGCGGCGCGTGGCGTTGGGACGGGCTGACCGTTCAGGCCGGTGCCCCCACCGCCGCTGCCGTTCGCCTGAAACAGCGCAACCGGTTGGCCGAACTGCGCGGCGAACTGGAGCTTGCCGAGGAACGGGTCGATCTGGCGCGCGAGACTCTGGAAGCCACGAAACTGGCGGTCGAAGAGGCGGCTCAGGCCGACCGCCGTGCCCGCGATGCCGTGCGCGAGGGCTTCGTCACGCTGAACGCTGCCCGCGACCGCCACGCCAAGCTGGCGCGCGAGGCCGATGCCGCATCCTCGCGCCTTGCGGCGTTGGCGGAGGCCGTCGAACGGCTCGCCGCCGATGAGCGCGATGCGGCCGCCCGCCGTGACGAAGCGCTGGAATTGCTGGAGTCGCTGCCGGACCCGCGCGAAGGGCGGGAGCGGGTGAACGACCAGCGCGCCGCACTGGCCGAACGCCGCGCCGTGCTGGCCGAGAGGCAGAATGCGGTCGACCGCCTGACGCGCGAGGCACAGGCCCGGCGCCAGCGCTTGGGCGCCATCCAGGCCGAAACCACGTCGTGGGACACCCGCTCCGCCGGGGCCGGGGGACGGGTGGCGGAGCTGCGTCAACGCGCAGACGAGGCCGAAGGGGAACTCGCCCAGCTTTCCGGACGACCGGCCGAGATCGCGGCGGAGCGTCAGGATTTGCTCGACCGGATCGCCCTAGCGGAGCGCGACCGCAAGCGCGCCGCCGATGGGCTGGCCGAGGCCGAGTCCCGGCTGGCGGAGACCGAACAGGCGCTACACGATGCGGAAGCGGCGCTGGCTGACGGCCGCGAGGCCCGCGCCCGTGCCGAGGCTGCGGTGTCCGCCGCCCTCCAGCAGGAACGCACCCTGACGGAGCGCATCGCCGAACGGCTGGACTGCCGGCCGGAGGACACCCGCGCCGCCGCCGACCTCGACCCCGCCGAACCGGTGCCCGATGCGGCGGCGGTGGAAGCCCGGCTCGACAAGCTGACGCGCGAACGCGAGAACATGGGGCCGGTGAACCTGCGCGCCGAGATCGAGGCGGAGGAGTTGGAAACCCAGATCACCGGCCTGCATGGCGAACGCGAGGACCTGACCGCCGCCATCGCCCGCCTGCGCCAGGGCATCGCCAGCCTGAACCGCGAGGCGCGCGAACGGCTGGTCGCCAGCTTCGACGTGGTCAACCGCGACTTCCAGGAGCTGTTCACCCGTCTGTTCGGCGGCGGCAAGGCCTATCTGGAGCTGGTCAATGCCGAGGACCCGCTGAACGCCGGCCTTGAGATTTACGCCAGTCCGCCGGGCAAGAAGCTGCAGGTGCTCTCATTGCTGTCGGGCGGCGAGCAGGCCTTGACCGCACTGTCCCTGCTGTTCGCCGTCTTCCGGTCGAACCCGGCGCCGATCTGCGTTCTGGACGAGGTCGACGCCCCGCTGGACGAGGCGAATGTCGGCCGCTTCTGCGATCTGGTGGAGGACATCGCGCGCGAAGGCGACACCCGCTTCCTCATCATCACCCACCACCGCCTGACCATGGCGCGCGTCGACCGTCTGTTCGGCGTGACCATGGTGGAGCGAGGGGTGTCGCAACTGGTCAGCGTGGATCTTAGCCGGGCGGAGGAATTGCGGGGGGTGGCTTGAGGGGGTGAGTGCGGAGTTAGACCCCCACCTATCCTCCCCCGCTGGGCGGGGGAGGGACTGCCGCGGCCTTTCCGAACAAGCACTTGTCTCCTCCCCCGCCCAGCGGGGGAGGATTAAGGTGGGGGTCTAACTCCGCACCCCCGACACCTCACAACCCTCATCCCCCCCGCTTCCACACCGTCGTCTCGATGTAGCGGCTTGCCAGGAACCGGTAGGTCTGCTTCTGCAACGCCTCCACCTTCGGCGAGCGTTCCATCGTGACCTCGTCCCAGCCCTGCAGCAGTTCCTCCCATTCCAGCAGCTTGGCGCGCAGATCGTCGCGGATCTTGCGGATGAACTGGATGGTGGGGTGGAAGTTGCGCAGCGCGCCGACGATGTCGCCGGTCTGGGCGTCGGCCTGATCGAAGATCAGGTCGTACTCGCGCAAGGGCTTGCGGATCAGCCCCTGCATCCGGTTCAACTCGCTGCAGAAGGTGCGGTCGGTGCGGTAGATGGTGGCGAGCTTCGCGATCGCCTGATCGATTCGGCGGATGTGCTTGAAGCGATCGCGCAACGCCTCGATGTAGGACAGCTCCTGCGCCAGATCGTCGACACGGTCGGTCAGATACTGTTCGGCATTGTTGGTCAGCTTCAGCCGCTCCGCGATCTTGGCGAAGGCGGCCTTCATCCGCTCCTTCGTCTGCGGATCCTCGACCAGCTGTTCCAGCTCGTCGATGTCCGACACGATCATTTCGTTGCCGGTGGAGGACGACACGATCTGCACGGTCAGCCGCCCTTTGGCGATGATGCGGTGCTTGTCCTCCACCGACCAGGAGGCGCGGCCGTCCAGCAGTTCCCCCGGGATTTCCTCGCCCGGCCGGATCTGCTTCACGAAGGCCAGCCCCTGTTCGATGACCTCCAGCAGCCGGGCGTCGTGGGTGCCGTCCTCGATCTGGAAGGATTCCATCAGGGTGGGGAAAGCCAGCGTCGCCTTCAGGTCGCCCAGCAGGATGTTCAGCACCGGCTCCTTGCTGTTCGGCTCCTGGCAGAAGAAGGCGCCGGGCAGGCTGAACACCTTGTGCTGGAAGTCGAAATGCGTGTCCCGCATCGGCTGGACCAGCACATTCTCCTGCGCGGCCTTTTCGGCGACCGCAGCGTCCGGGGCGGCATCCGCGGCCAGGGCGGTCTCCGAAGAGGGGGTGGTCTCGTCGCTGCTGGAGGTGTCGGTCATGGGCGGGGGCGGTACTCGGCGTGGGAAGGGCGGGGCGGGAGAAAATGTGGATTGCCCCCGCAGACTACAGCAGATCGCGCAGGCGGAACCACATCATTGCGAGGACCAGCGCCGGGGTGCGGAACCGCCGTCCGCCGGGGAAGGGCGTGTGGGGAATGCGGGCGAACACGTCGAATCGGGCGGCGCTGCCGCCGACCGCCTCCGCCATCACCCGGCCGGCCATGCCGGCCAGCGCCACGCCATGGCCGGAATAACCATGGGCGTACAGCGTGGTGGGCGACAGCCGGCCCAGATGCGGCATGCGGTTCATGGTGATGGCGACCCGCCCGCCCCAGAAGTAATCGATGCGGGCGTCCTTCAGCTCCGGATAGATCGCCAGCATCTTCAGCCGCATCGCCTGCTTCAGCCCCGGCGCGTCCACCCCGGAATAGCTGACGCCGCCGCCGAACAGCAGCCGGTGGTCGGCGGAACGACGGAAGTAATCGAGCGAGAACTTCATGTCCGAAACCGCGATGTTGGTCGGCAATAGAGCGAGCGCTCGCTCCTCGCCCAGCGGTTCGGTGGCGATCATGTAGGTCGCCACCGGCATGATGGTCCGCTCCAGCGCCGGGGCCAGCCCGCCGAGATAGGCGTTGCCGGCCAGAATAAGGTGCTTCGCCGTCACCCGCCCGCGTCCGGTGCGGATCCAGGGCGCCACCCCGCTGTCCATGGCAATGGCGCGGCTGTGCTCGAAGATGCGCACCCCGGCGGCATCGGCGGCGCGGGCGAGGCCGAGCGCGTAGTTCAGTGGGTGCAGATGGCCGCTGCCCTCGTCCAGAAGGCCGCCGATATAGGCCTCGCTGCCGACATGCTCGCGGATGCCGGCGCCGTCCAGCCGCCGCACCCGGTCATAGCCATAGCCGTCGCGCATCTCGCGCTCCAGTGCGGCCACGTCCTGCATGTGGCGGGGCTTCAGCGCGGCATAGGCGAAGCCCCAGGTCAGGTCGCAGGCGATGGCGTGGCGCTCCACCCGCTGGGCCAGCTGGGTCTTCGCCTCCTCCCCGAACTCCCACAGGCGGCGCGCATCCTCCCGGCCGACCCAGCTTTCGATGGTTGCCATCGGCTTGTTGTAACCGGTGATGATCTGCCCGCCGTTGCGGCCCGAAGCGCCCCAGCCGCAGCGCTCCGCCTCCAGCAGCACGACGTCGAAGCCGCGCTCCGCCAGTTCCAGCGCCGCGGTCAGGCCGGTATAGCCGCCGCCGACGATGCAGACGTCGCAGGCGACGTCCCCCTCCAGGATCGGGCGGTCGGCACGGGGGGCGGCGGAGGCCGCGTACCAGCTGTTCAGGTATGAGGCTTTCGGCATGGCCGCAGTTAAGTCCCAGCCGATGGGGGAGGTCAACGGAAAGGCGGATGTTTCACCGAACGGTCATGCGGAACCCTCTGGCGCGGCCCGCTGGAACGGCGTCATAGTGTCGCTGTCGTCCACAGCACGGAGGGGGCTGCCCATCGCCCGGAGCGGTCCGCCATACCCATGGGTTTTATGGAAGACTTCATCAAGAAGAACCGCATTACCGAAGTCGAATGCCTGGTGCCCGACATGTCGGGCATCGCGCGGGGAAAGATCGTCCCCGCCGAGAAGTTCCTCCGCATCCTGCGCGACCGCGGCCTGCGCCTGCCAGAGGCGATCTTCGTCCAGACCGTGACCGGTGAATTTCCCGACGACGAGGACATCACGTCGGACGAGAATTCCGACATCTACATGATCCCGGACGAACGCACGATCCGCTTCGTCCCCTGGTACAACGAACCGACGGCGCAGGTCATCACCGACTGCGTCTATGCCGACGGCCGCCCGGTCGACGTCTCGCCCCGCCATGTGCTGAAGCGCGTCCTGTCGCTGTACGAGGAGCGCGGCTGGAAGCCGATGGTGGCGCCGGAACTGGAATTCTTCCTAGTCCAGGTCAACAAGGACCCCGATTACCCGCTGGTGCCGCCGGTGGGTCGCAACGGCCGGATGGAAAGCGGTCGGCAGGCCTTCGGCATCGACGCGGTCAACGAATTCGACCCGATCTTCGAAGCGGTCTATGATTTCTGCGAAAAGCAGGACATCGACATCGACACGCTGACCCACGAGGCCGGCGCCGCCCAGATCGAGATCAACTTCAACCACGGCGACGCGCTGGAACTGGCCGACCAGGCTTTCCTGTTCAAGCGCACGGCGCGCGAGGCGGCGATCCGCCACCAGATCTACGCCACCTTCATGGCCAAGCCGATGCAGGGCGAACCCGGCAGCGCCATGCACATCCACCAGTCGGTGGTGGATACCGACAGCGGCCGCAACCTGTTCTCCAACCCCGACGGTACCGACAGCGACCTGTTCATGTCGCATGTCGCCGGCCTGCAGAAATACCTGCCCTACGCGATGCCGCTGCTGGCGCCCAACGTCAACAGCTACCGGCGGCTGGTTCCGAACTCCGATGCGCCGATCAACGTGCACTGGGGCCGCGACAACCGCACCACCGGCCTGCGCGTGCCGGTGTCGCAGCCCGACGCCCGCCGGGTGGAGAACCGGGTGGCAGGCGCCGACGCCAACCCCTATCTCGCCATCGCCGCGTCGCTTGCCTGCGGCTATATCGGCATGACCCAGGGGCTGGAGCCGAACGACCCGATCAAGGGGTCCGCCTATCGCCTCGCCTTCACCCTGCCGCGCCACCAGTCGGAGGCGCTGACCAAGTTCAACGCCTGCAAGCCGCTGAAGGAAATCCTCGGCGAACGCTTCATCGATGCCGTCACCTGCGTGAAGCAGGCGGAGTACGAGGCCTACAACCGCGTCATCAGCTCGTGGGAACGCGAGAACCTGCTGCTGAACGTCTGATCCGAACCTATCGGTAGACAACAGGGGCCCGGTAGACGACAGGGGCGGCCGGCGGGGGTTCCCGCAGACCGCCCCTCTACGTATCCGAAAACCGCTTCCTGCGCATCTCCGCGTTGGCCGAGGGCGACCGCCGTCTGCCGCTTCGCGCCGGCCAATTCTCCTTCCGTGAGTCCATCCACCCGGATTTTCCCGACATCCGGCGGAACGCTCCACCCTGCGGGCGCATCCCGGCCCATCCCGGCCCAAGTCTTAACCCGGTGGGGAGGCATTCCCACCCCGTCCAGGCGCCCGGTGCCGCGGCTTTCCACGTCCGCGCTGCCCGGTCGTGGGCAGAAAGCAGAAAAACGCGAGGTTGCCGATATCTCGATTATGGGCGACCGCACACGAAATCGAAGACTTTCAAAATAAAACAGTGATGTATTTTTCAGCCATACAGTTGGTCTGAAAAAGGAAGCGCCAGCGCCACCCGGTGATGCCGCAGTGGCCAATTTGTTATCTACCTTGAGAACAGTCAAGCCTTTCGACCGCATTTGCCGTGGGCATTGCGCGCCGCGTCGCCGTGGTGTGCGCCCTCTTTGCTCTGCCGGCTTGTCGAACCGGCGGAAACGCATCGTCTCGACGCAACCGATGGATGGCCAAGTATGAGCATGCAGCCCGCGATCACATCCCTTCCAACAGGTGTCCATCGAGCCGGGCGGATCCAGCGCGTCGTCGTCCTGGCGCTGCTGTTCGTCGTGCTGACCACCGGCCTGCTCGGGCTGGCGCTTCACCGTGGCGGCCATGCCAGCAACCTGACCGACATCCAGAATCTGTTCGTGTTGGAAAACCAGGATCTGGTTCCGGTCGATTCGTGGGATCCGATGATCGCGGCGCTGAACTGGCTGCACGACCGCCCCGGCGAAAATGTCTATGAAGGCGTGTTCTTCCAGCAGCGCATCAAGTTCCAGTATCCCGTGACCTCGCTTCTGCCGCTGGAGGCGATGCAGGCGGCCGGTATCCTGACTCTCGCGGCGTTCTCACGCATCAACCTGATGTTCGTGCTGGCGACGGCGGCCGGCATGGCGATCCTGATGCTGGAGATGGCGGCATGGCTGCGGCTGCCTGGCGTGCGGGACGACCGGCTGACCCAGGTGCTGCTGGGTGGGTTCGGCTTCGCCGCGACCCTGTGCTTCTATCCGGTGCTGAAGGCCTTTTCGCTGGGGCAGGTGCAGGTCTGGCTGAATGCCGCCTTCGTCTTCGCCTGCATCGCCCTGCTGCGCGACCGCCGGGCGCTGTGCGGCGCGCTGCTCGGCGCATCGACGCTGATGAAGCCGCAGATGTCGCTGTTCCTGGCCTGGGCGGTCCTGCGGGGGGACTGGCGCATGGCGGCCGGCTGGGCGGCCGTGGTGGTCCCCGGCGTGGCGGTGGCGACCCTGCTCTACGGCTTCGCGCCGATGATCGATTACCTCGACGTGCTGCTGTTCATCGGCCGTCACGGCGAGAGCTATCACGTCAACCAAACCGTCAACGGGCTGGTCAACCGCCTGCTGCACAACGGCAACAATCTGGACTGGTCGGCGGAGGCCTTCGCCCCCTACCACCCCGTGGTGCATATCGCGACGCAGCTTTCCGGCATCGCCTTCTTCGCCTTCGGCCTGCTGTGGCGCCGCCGCGACCGCGGCACGGACCGGATCGCCGCCTTCGCCGTCGCCGGCGTCTGCTTCACCACCGGGTCTCCGGTCGCCTGGGTGCATCATTACGGGATCCTGCTGCCGGCCTTCGCGCTGGCCTTTCTCATCCTGCTGGAGCCCGGCGTGAGGCGTCCTGCGGGAGCCTTCGTGTTGCTGGCGACCGCCTATTTCCTGGCCGGCAATCTGCTGTTCTGGCCGGTCAATGCGCTGGCCGCGACGCCGCTGAACATCCTGCAGTCCTACCTGTTCTTCGCCACGCTGATGCTGCTGGGGCTGGTGTGCGTGCTGACCGGCCGGCATGACCGCACCGCAATGCCCGGACCGGGCCGGGGAGGGACTGCCGAAAGAGGTGTGGACGCGGTTGCCGGTGCTGTCGCTCCCGCTCCCGCTCCCGCTACCGACGTCGCGGCCTTTGCTCCGGCTGCCGCGGTCGAACTGCCGGCATCACCGGTCGCGGCGGAGCCCCCGCTGTTCGTCGACCTCGACGGCACGCTGCTGCGGACCGACCTGCTCTATGAATCGCTGTTCGGGTTGATTAAGGCGCGGCCCTGGACCGCGCTGCTGGTGCCGGTCTGGCTGGCCGGGGGCAAAGCGCGGCTGAAGGCGGAATTGGCCCGGCGGGTGGACATCGATCCGGCCGGTCTGGTCTACAACCAAGCCGTTCTGGAGCGGCTGCAGGCGGAGCGCGAACGCGGCCGCCGGCTGGTGCTGGCCACCGCGGCACACCACCGCTACGCCGATGCCATCGCCCGCCATCTGGGCCTGTTCGATCAGGTCCTCGCCAGCAGCGACACCGTCAACCTGAAGAGCGAGCGCAAACTGGAGGCAATCCGGGCGCAGGTGCCGTTCGGGGCCTTCGACTACATCGGCAATGACGAGGCCGACTATGCCGTCTGGCGCGCCGCCCGCCGCGGCATCGCGGTGGATGCGTCCGCCGCGGTGGTGCGCCATGCCGCGACCCTGTGCCCGATCGAGACCATCGCAACCCCGCGCCGGCCGCGCCTGCTGCTGATCCTGAAGGCGTTGCGCCTGCACCAGTGGCTGAAGAACCTTCTGGTCTTCGTGCCCCTGTTGGCTGGCCAGAAGCTGGGCGAGATCGGGCCGGCCCTGCAGGCGGTGGCGGCCTTCCTCGCCTTCGGGCTGTGCGCGTCGAGCATCTATGTGCTGAACGACCTGCTCGACCTGCCCGCCGACCGGCGCCACCCGCGCAAGTGCCGGAGGCCCTTCGCCGCGGGTGACCTGCCGCTCGACCTCGGCCTGTCGCTGATCCCCGGCCTGCTGCTGGCGAGCCTCGTCCTGTCGGTGCTGACCCTGCCGCCGCTGTTCCTGGCCGCGCTGGCGACCTATGCCGCCTCGTCGCTGTTCTACAACCTGTTCGCCAAGAACCGGGTGATCTGGGACGTGATGCTGCTGGCCGGGCTCTATTCGCTGCGTGTGCTGGGTGGCGCCACGGCGACGGCCATCGTCCCGTCCTTCTGGCTGCTGGCCTTTTCCATGTTCCTCTTCCTCAGCCTCGCGATGGTGAAGCGCTATTCGGAGATGGACAGCATGGTGAAACTCGGGCTCGGGCAGGCGGAGGGGCGCGGCTACCTGACCGCCGACATGCCGGTCCTGCAATCCATCGGCGTTTCCGCCGGCTTCCTCTCGGTGCTGGTGATGGCCCTCTACATCAACAGCCCGGAGGTCGGGCGCGTCTACGACCAGCCGCAGGTGCTGTGGATCATCTGCCCGCTTCTGCTCTTCTGGATCGGGCGGGTGTGGCTGCAGACCCACCGCGGGCTGATGCACGACGATCCGGTGGTGTTCGCCGCCCGCGACAAGTGGAGCCTCGCCATAGGTCTGGTCTGCGCCGTCGTGCTCGTCTTCGGCCGGACCTGAACAGCCGCTCCCCCGTCTTCCGCCATCCTGCCGGAGTTCCCATGCCTATCGCTGTCGTCGGATTGATCCTGCTGAGCGTCACGCTGTCCGCCATCGCTCAGATTTCCCTGAAGATCGGCATGTCCAGCCCGGCGGTATCGACCGCCCTGGCGCAGGGGGAGGCCGGGCGGATCGCCCTGTCGGTCGTCGCCACGCCGCATATCCTGACCGGCCTCGCCTGCTATGGGCTGGGCATGGTGGTGTGGCTGGCCGTTCTGGCGAAGGTCGAGGTCACAATGGCCTATCCGTTCGTCGGGCTGGGCTTCCTGGTCACGCTGGCGCTCGGAGTCCTGCTGCTGGGCGAAAGCATGAGCCTGACCCGCCTGATCGGCACGCTGCTGGTCGTGCTTGGCGTGGTGCTGACGGCGCAGAGTTGAGGGAGGTGGCAGGGAGGCTGTCGGTTCCATCCGCACCCGTCGAAATACATGCGATCGTCTGGAAACACCTTGTGCCGTCTCGTCTTTCAGTTCGGAAACAAAACGCGACAATTGTGGCATTGACCCAAAAGTTGCTGGGGATATAACTGACCGCATATTCGCGAGCGAAAATACTGGCGTATGCAATTTAAGCGTGGGCGACCCGGTCGCCGGCCGTCAGGCCGTCGTTCGGGGAGAGGCTTTGCCTTGCCGGCCGCGATACCTGCAACATGGGCTTTCCGGCCCTTGGGCAGCGCGGCCGGCCGCCACCTTCTTTTCGGCACGCCCCAGCTCCGCAGGGCACCTGCAAACTCGACCCAAACCGTTGACAACACACCCACGCCTGGGTGCAATAGCGCCCGCGAGCCGGGTGTGCCGTTGGGATGTGGCGGCGCCCGCAACACAGACGAACAGGTCGGGGCAAACCATGAAAAAATTCGCTCTCAGCCTCATCGGCGCGGTCGCGGCGATTGCCATCGCCGGCCCGGCGATGGCCCAGGCCAAGAAGCCGGTCAACATCTACATCTGGAACGACTATCTGGGTGAAACGACCCTCGCCGACTTCACCAAGGCCACGGGCGCTGAGACGAAGGTCGACCTGTACGACAGCCTGGAACTGCTGGAGCAGAAGGTGCTGGTCGGCAAGTCCGGCTACGACGTGATCGTGCCGACCGCAGAGCCGACCCTGTCGCGCCTGATCCAGGCGAAGGTGGTGGGGCCGCTCGACAAGTCGAAGATCCCCAACTACAAGAACATCGACCCGAAGGTCCTGAAGCTGCTGGAGAATTCCGATCCCGGCAACAAGTTCGCCGTGCCCTATCTCGGCGGGACCGTCGGCATCGCCATCATTCCGGAAAAGATCAAGGCCGTCGCCCCCGACGTTGCGCTGGACAGCTGGGACCTGATCTTCAAGCCGGAAGTGGCGAAGAAGGTCTCGGCCTGCGGCATCACCGTGATGGATTCGGCCATCGACGTCATCCCGTCGGTGCTGAACTATCTCGGCCTCGACCCGAACTCCGAGAAGAAGGAGGATCTGGAGAAGGTCGAAAAGACGCTGATGGCGGTCCGCCCCTACATCAAGCGTTTCGTCACGGGTGAGAACATCAACATTCTTGCCGGCGGCGATGCCTGCGTCGTGATGGCCTACAACGGCGACGCCATCCAGGGTGCCGCCCGCGCCGCCGAGGCCAAGAGCGCCAAGGTGGAGTACATCACGCCGAAGGAAGGCGTGCAGGTCTGGTGGGACACGCTGGCGGTTCCGGCCGATGCGCCGAACAAGGACGGCGCGCACGAGTTCATCAACTTCGTGCTCGACCCGGCCAACATGGCGAACATCTCCAACAAGGTCAGCTACGCCAACGCGGTGCCGGGGTCGCTGGCGACGGTCGCCGACGACATCAAGTCGAACCCCGGCATCTTCCTGCCGGCCGACAGCACTCTGAAGCTGTTCTCGCTGAAGCAGATCAAGCAGGCCACCGACCGCGCCCGCACCCGCGTGTGGACCAAGGTCAAGACCGGCAAGTAAGCCGGACCCCCTGAGGCGCCGACCCGTGGCGCCGGCCCGCCCCGGCCGATCCCCAGCGATGGGGAACTGCCGGGGCGTTGTCATGAAAGAGGATACCGGATGGCCGGTCAGCCGATTCGCAAGCCCACCCGCCTGGAACCGTGGCAGGACGCGGGCCAGACGCCTTATGTCCGCATCGAAAAGGTGACGAAGACGTTCGGCGACTTCGTCGCGGTGGACGAGGTCAGCCTGTCGATCTACCGAAACGAGTTCTTCGCCCTGCTCGGCGGCTCTGGCTCCGGCAAGACGACGCTGCTGCGCATGCTGGCGGGGTTCGAACAGCCGACCGAGGGCAAGATCTTCATCGACGGCGTCGATATGGCCGGCATCCCGCCCTATGAGCGGCCGGTCAACATGATGTTCCAGTCCTATGCCCTGTTCCCGCATATGACGGTGGAGCAGAACGTCGCCTTCGGCCTGAAACAGGACGGGGTGGCGAAGGCGGAGATCCGCGACCGGGTGGCGGAGATGCTGGGGATGGTCCAGCTGTCGGCCTTCGGCAAGCGCCGCCCGCACCAGCTGTCCGGCGGCCAGCGCCAGCGCGTGGCGCTCGCCCGCTCCCTGGTCAAGCGGCCGAAGCTGCTGCTGCTGGACGAACCGCTGGGGGCGCTCGACAAGAAGCTGCGCGAGCGCACGCAGTTCGAACTGGTCAACATCCAGGAAAAGCTGGGCGTCACCTTCATCGTCGTGACCCACGACCAGGAAGAGGCGATGACCATGTCTTCGCGCATTGCCGTGATGAACCACGGCGTCATCGCCCAGGTGGGCACGCCGACCGAGATCTACGAATATCCGCACAACCGCTTCGTGGCGGAGTTCATCGGCTCCATCAACATGTTCGACGGCCGGGTGGTCTCGACCGACGGCGATCAGGTGATCGTCGCGTCGGAAGAGGCTGGCTGCGAACTGCTGATCGCCCATGCCACCCCGGCCCCCGCCGGCTCGCCCGTCTCCGTCGCCATCCGCCCGGAGAAGATCGCCCTGTCGAAGGACCCGGTCGCAGAGGGTGCCCCCAGCGGTGATGGCCGCAACCGCACCACCGGCATCGTCCGGGAAATCGCCTATCTCGGCGACGTGTCGATCTATCTGGTGCAGCTGCCGACCGGCAAGACGGTGCGCGTCACCGCCCCCAACGTCACCCGCCGCACCGAAATGCCGATCACCTGGGAGGACGAGGTGACCCTGACCTG
Organism: Azospirillum sp. B21; assembly: GCF_008364825.1. GTDB lineage: Bacteria > Pseudomonadota > Alphaproteobacteria > Azospirillales > Azospirillaceae > Azospirillum. The sequence goes on along the minus strand of NZ_VTTO01000010.1, from coordinate 114,363 downwards.
GCGCCCCTTCGCCGGCGTGGTGCTGACCCAATGAGGACGGTCGTCTCCATCCTCGTTTCCGGGCTCAGCCGGATCGGGCTGTGGGGGCGCGGCGTGGTCGTCGCCATCCCCTATCTGTGGCTGATGCTGTTCTTCCTGGTGCCCTTCCTGATCGTCTTCGGCATCAGCTTTTCCGAATCGATCATCGCCCAGCCGCCCTATTCGTCGCTGGTGGAATGGCTGACCGACGAGGATGCCGGCACCTCGAAGCTGCAGGTCCTGCTGAACATCAGCAATTACTTCCGGCTGGGCGGGGACGATCTCTACATCCTCGCCTACCTGAACTCGCTGAGGATCGCGGCGGTCACCACGCTGCTGTGCCTGGCGATTGGCTATCCCATGGCCTATGCCATCGCCAAGTCCGAGCCGTCGCGGCGCGGGCCGCTGATGATGCTGGTGATCCTGCCCTTCTGGACCAGCTTCCTGATCCGCATCTATGCCTGGATCGGCATCCTCAAGGGCAACGGCGTCATCAGCAACCTGTTGGAATGGACGGGCATCACCAGCGGTCCGGTGGAGATCCTCTATTCCGACTGGGCGGTCTATATCGGCATGACCTACTGCTACCTGCCCTTTATGGTGCTGCCGCTCTATTCGACGCTGGAGAAGATGGACCCCAGCCTGCTGGAGGCGGCGGCCGATCTCGGCTCGCGACCCTTCAAGTCCTTCCTGTCGATCACGCTGCCGCTGTCGCTGCCGGGCATCGTCGCCGGTTCGCTGCTGGTCTTCATCCCGGCGGTGGGCGAGTTCGTGACGCCGGAACTTCTGGGCGGTCCCGACACGCTGATGATCGGCCGCGTGCTGTGGAACGAGTTCTTCGCCAACCGCGACTGGCCGGTCGCGTCGGCCGTCGCCATCGCGCTGCTGCTGGTCCTGGTGGTGCCGATCATGATCTTCCAGCATGTGCAGGGCAAACAGGCGGAGGCCGGCCGATGAAACGGATGGGGTTCCTGTCCTGGGCGCTGTGGTTCGGCTATGCCTTCCTCTACGTGCCCATCGCGCTGTTGATCGTCTACAGCTTCAACGAGTCGCGGCTGGTGACGGTGTGGAGCGGCTTCTCGACCAAATGGTACGGGGAGCTGATCCACAACGACACCCTGCTGGACGCGGCCCTGCTGTCCTTCCAGGTGGCGGCGGTGTCGGCGACACTGTCTGTCCTGCTGGGCACCTGCGCCGGGCTGGCGCTGGTCCGGTTCGGGCGGTTCCGCGGCCGGACGCTGTTCGGCGGCATGATTACGGCGCCGCTGGTCATGCCGGAGGTCATCACCGGCCTGTCGCTTCTGCTGCTGTTCGTGGCGATGGAGCAGTGGCTGGGCTGGCCCGACGGGCGCGGCATCACCACCATCACCATCGCCCACACCACCTTCACCATGTCCTACGTCGCGGTGGTCATCCAGTCGCGGCTTGCCGGCATGGACGGCAGCCTGGAGGAGGCGGCGATGGATCTGGGCGCCCGCCCGGCCAAGGTGTTCTTCGTCATCACCCTGCCGCTGATCGCCCCGGCGCTGGTCGCCGGATGGCTGTTGGCCTTCACCCTGTCGCTGGACGACGTGGTGGTGGCGAGCTTCGTTTCCGGTCCCGGTTCTACGACTCTGCCGATGGTGATCTTCTCCAGCGTGAAGTTCGGCATCAGCCCGCAGATCAACGCGCTGGCCACCCTGATGGTTCTGGTGGTGGCGACCGGCATCTTCGTCGCCAGCATCGTCATGACCCGCCAGGAGCGTCAGCGCAAACGCGACGAGCAGATGGCTATTCAGAACGGCTGAAAGCCCGGTTTTGAGAATCGATGCGGGCCGGCCGGAAGCATATGCCGGCCGGTCCGCAGTCGTTCTCGCCAGCCTACCCATCCGCGCTCGGCAGACCCGTGCCGCTACGGATGGCAATTGCCCGTTTCTTTTGCTATGTTGAAGCCATCGTCAACAGCGAAAGAGGCTGTGCCATGCGCGCGCTCCTGTGGTTCCCCTTGTTGAGGCTCGGATTCTTCAATCCCGTTTCCACTGCTTATTCGACCACCCGTACGGTCACCGCCCGCCGCGCCCTGCGCCCGCCGTCCGGCCACTGATCGGCCACGGTTCGGCTGCTGACCGGACCTCATGCCGGCTCCCTCTCCCGGCATGCCGACGCGACCCCTTGATCGCGTCCTTTGAAAAGTTCCTCTGCCATCAGGCCAAGTGCCCGCTGTCGCGGACGCGATTGCCAAATGCGCGCTCCCGTGGTTAGGGTGGGTTGGGATGAAAAATGTCCCGACCATACGGTGTGCCGGCCAGCGTTCCGTGCCGCCGCCGTAATGGGCCAAGGGATGCGCCAGAGAACAAAAGGGTAGAGGGATCGACGCATGACGACACCGAACGCCCCGACGCCGACGGGTCAAGGCTTCCACATGCCTGGTGAATGGGCTCGCCACAGCGGTTGCTGGATGGCGTGGCCGTGCCGGCCGGAAACCTGGCCGGAGGGCGCTTTCGACGCCGCATGCGACGCCTACGCCGAGGTCGCGCAGGCCATTTCCCGGTTCGAGCCGGTGACGATGGTGTGCGACCCGGCGGATGTGGCCGAAGCCTCGCTCGCCTGCGGTCCCGGCGTTCAGATCCTGCCGCTGCCGATCAGCGACTCCTGGATTCGCGATACCGGTCCCAGCTTCGTCGTCGACGGCAAGGGCGGGTTGGCCGGCGTCCATTGGGGCTTCAACGCCTGGGGCGGCAATTACGACGGCTGCGACAAGGACCAGCAGGTCGGCCGCCTGATCCTCGAGCACCTCAAGCTCCCCTGCTTTTCCGCGCCCCTGGTGATGGAGGGCGGCTCGTTCCATGTGGACGGGGAGGGGACGCTGATCACCACCGAACAATGCCTGCTGAACCCCAACCGCAATCCCGGCCTGTCGAAGGACGAGATCGAGCGGAACCTGAAGGACCATCTCGGCATCGAGACGGTCATCTGGTTGGGCGAGGGCTATCAGGACGACGAGACCGACGGCCATATCGACGAAATCGCGCTGTTCGTCCGCCCGGGCGTGGTGATGGCGATCACCACCGACGATCCCCGCGACGCCAATTTCAAGGCCTTCCAGGACAATCTCGACCGGCTGAAGCGCGCCCGCGACGCCAAGGGCCGCGCGCTGGAGGTCATCCCGATCCAGCAGCCCGCCCGCCGCGACGAAAACGGCGTGCGCCTGACGCTGTCCTACACCAACCTCTACATCGCCAACGGCGGCATCGTCATGCCGGCCTTCGAGGATCCGGCCGACGACGAGGCCTACCGCGTTGTCCGCAAGGCCTTCCCCGACCGCGAGGTGGTGCAGATCGCCGCCATGGACATCGTGCGCGGCGGCGGCGGCATCCACTGCATCACCCAGCAGCAGCCGCATCCCTGACGGCGAGTTGCTGACGGCGGCTCCCTCTCTGTCACCTGCGTTCGGCGGGTGAGGGAACGGGTCTGCGCGGCCGGTGTTCCTGTCGGGCATTCTCCCTTCCGGAAAGCCCGACGATCATGGCCGAGGACACCGCCCGCCGGCTGCAGGCACGCCCCATCGCGGTGACCAAGGCCGCTCCGCCCGCCTCGACCCAAACGATCCTGCTGATCATCACGCTGATCGTGGTAACGCTCTATCTGGCGGCGGACATCCTGATACCGATCGCGCTGGCGGTGCTGCTCGGTTTCGTGCTGACGCCCATCGTCAGCCGGCTGGAGCGCTGGCATCTGGGCCGGGTGCCGTCAGTGCTGGCGGTGGTGGTCCTGCTGTTCATGGCGATCATCGGCTTCGGTGCGGTGGTGGGCAGCCAGCTTGGCGATTTGGCGGAAAATCTGCCGACTTATCAGCGCAACATCCACACCAAGATCCAGACCCTGCGCACCGCCACCTCCTCGGCCGGGGACCGCGGCGCGCTGAAGCAGGCGACCGACGCCTTCCGCGACCTGCAGCAGGAGTTGGAAAAGGCGACTGGCGGCGAGCAGCCGGCACCACCCGCGGCCGGTGCTGCTCCGACCGCGCCACCATCCGGCACGACCACCAGCCCGCCGCGCCGGGAGCCGGTGCCGGTCCGCCTCGATCAGTCCGACGCGGGTGTCTTCGACCTCGTCCAACGGGTCCTCGGCCCGGCGATGACGCCGGTCGCCACCGCCGGCATGGTGCTGGTCTTCACCATCTTCATGCTGTTGCAGCGCGAGGATCTGCGCGACCGCCTGATCCGGCTGGTCGGGTCCGGCGACCTCAGCCGCACCACGGAGGCAATGAACGATGCGGGCGAGCGGGTCAGCCGTTACCTGCTGATGCAGGTGGTGGTCAATGTCACCTACGGCATTCCGATCGGCATCGGCCTGTGGCTGCTGGGCGTGCCGAATCCGCTGCTGTGGGGGCTGCTGGCGACGGTGCTGCGCTTCATCCCCTTCCTGGGACCGGTGATCGCCTCGGCCTTTCCGATCCTTCTGTCCTTCGCGGTCGACACCGGCTGGACCCTGCCGCTGCTGTGCATCGCCCTGTTCGTGGCGGTGGAGCTGTTTTCCAACAATGTGGTGGAGCCCTGGCTCTATGGGACTGCGACCGGCCTGTCCTCCCTCGCCATCATCGTCGCGGCGGTGGTGTGGACGACCTTGTGGGGGCCGGTCGGCCTGCTACTCGCCACCCCCTTGACCGTCTGCCTCGTGGTGCTGGGCCGCCACGTGCCGCAGTTGCATTTCCTGGAGGTGATGCTGGGCGACCGCCCCGTCCTGCCCGACGAGGCGAAAGTTTACCAGCGCCTGCTGGCCCGCGATCCCGTCGAGGCGACCGAGATCGCGGAGGAACGGCTCGGCAAGGGCACGCCAATCGAAATGGCGGACGGCCTGCTGCTGCCCGCATTGTCGCTGGCCGAGCAGGACCGGCAGCGCGGGACCCTGAACCCTGAGGGCCGTCAGGCGGTGGCGGATGGGATGGCGAGCCTGCTGGACGAACTGTCCGAAACCGGCACTTTGCCGGAGGATGCGCCACGGGTGCTCTGCATCGGCGCCCGCAACAATCTGGACGAGGCGGCGGCGGGGCTGCTCGCCTATCTGCTGACCGGCCGCGGCATCCGCACCGATGTGATCCCGTGCGAGAAGGTATCCGCCCGCGCCATCGCCAGCCTCGGCACCGCGGGGATCGACGCGGTGGTCCTGTCCTCCCTCAACCCCTCGTCGCTCGGTCATTCACGCCGGCTGCTGCGCCGGCTGCGCCTGCATTTCGGCCCCCGCGTGCCGATCCTGCTCTGCCTGTGGAGCGCTCACCCCGAAGCCGAAGTCCCTGAACGCGCCAGTGCCGAGACCGAAGCCAACCTGGTCGCCACCGGAATGGCCGGCGCCCTGGCGCAGCTGGAGGAACTGCAGATCGGCGCTACGGCGCCGGCAGCCGCCGAACCGCAGGTCGATGCGGAGTGAGAAAGGGCGGATTGAGAAAGGCCGGCATCACGGCGGCTTATGCCGCTGTGGCCCACCTGTTTCGTCCGGCGCGCTTGGCGATGTAGAGCGCATCGTCGGCGGCCTGGATGCAGTCGTCGGCGGTCCGCCCCGGCCGATAGGCGGCCACGCCCAGGCTGAGCGTGACGGCGATGCTGTGCCCCTGATGTGCGATGGGTTGGTGGGCGATCAGCCCGCGCAGCTTTTCCGCCACTGCTTCCGCCTGCACCTGATCGGTGTCCGGCAGAAGGATCAGGAATTCCTCGCCGCCCCAGCGGGCGCACAGGTCATGCCCGCGCAGGTTCCGCCGCAACAGACCGGCGGCCTCCACCAGCACGTGATCGCCCGCGGCATGGCCGAAGGCGTCGTTGACCTCCTTGAAATGGTCGATGTCCAGCATGATCAGGGCGAAGCCGCCGCTACCGCTGCCGTTCCGGCCGACGCGGCACAACTCGGCTTCCAGGCGGTCGACCATATGGCGGCGGTTGGGCAGTTCGGTCAGCGGATCGGTCTGCGAGGCCGCGTGCAGCGCCTGGGCCATCTGCCGTGTGTCGGTCTGCATGCGGTCGCTGATCTTGGCGATCTTCGTCAGCTGCCGCATCAGCTTCAGGTGTTCGTCCGCCAGGGCACGGAATTCGGTCATCAGCGGGTGGGCAGCGTAGTGCTCGTTTTCGGCGAGGCGGGCGAGCCAGTCCTGGAGTTTCTGTTCCTGCAGCATCATCCCCACCGTTCCCCGCCGCAGTGCCCAGCGCCTGGGCAGGCCCGTTACCTTCGCGTCACCGGACTTCGCGCCGCCGCTCATGACGCCGGCTCCGCAACGGGCGGCTCCGTCGCAACCACGGCCGACGCCGGCTGAGCGGGAGCGGTGCGGGCGAGCGGCAAGCGGACGGTGAAGGCGGCACCTTGACCCGGCTGGCTCGCCACCGCGATCCCGCCGCCGTGGGTGTCCACGATGCAGCGGGCAAGATGGAGACCCAGCCCGGCGCCGGTGGTGCCGGCGGCGTTGGACGCCCGGAAATACTTGTCGAACAGCCGCGCCGCGTCGGCCGCATTGACGCCGATTCCCTCGTCCGCCACCCGCACCGTCACCTGCCCCTCGCCGGTGGAGAGGTCGAGGCGGATCGTCCCCCCGTTCGGCGAGTACTTCACAGCGTTTTCCAGCAGGTTGGAAAACACAACGGTCAAAAGGTCGCGGTCGCCGGGAATCGGCACCGGGCGACCGACGCCCTGCAGTTCGAACCTGTGGCCGGCCGCCGACGCCCCCATTTCCGCGACCAGCCCCGTCAACATGGCGGCGAGGTCGAAGGCCATCGGCCGTGCGGCGGCGGTCCCCAGCCGTTCATCGGTCAGGCAACGCTCGATCAGGTGAAGCATCCGCTGTACCGCGTTGCGGATCTTTCCCACCCGCGGCATGGCCGAGACCGGCAGCTTCGGCTCCAGTTCCAGCAATTGCGAGGCGCTGTCGATGATCGCCAGCGGCGTGCGGAACTCATGGCTGACCATCAGCACGAACTGGCGCTGCTGGCGCGCCATGTCCTTGGTCTCGGTCTGCAGCCGGTCGCTGATCTTGGCGATCTTGCGGAACTGGTGCAACAGCTTGCCATGCCGTTCCGCCAGCTTCTGGAATTCCGCCAGCAGAGGATTGCCGGCATTGGCCGGATCCTCGGCCAGCCGCTCGATCCATTGACGAAGCTCCTGTTCCTGCGACCGCATCGTCATCTCGGGTGCTCAGTTCATTTCGGCTGCTGGACGCGTCATCATTGGGCGAGGATCTCGAAGGGCAGGGAGACGTCTTCCGCGAACTCCTCCGCCATGTCGAGAGCGCGGTCGTTGTCGCTGTCGTAATGCCAGCGCACCGATACGGTCTGGCCCTTCTGATGGGCAAGGTCCAGCATCTCCAGCACGTCGATCATGCATTTGATGCTGCTGGTGTTCAGATAGCTCAGTCCGATGTCCAGCACCACCGCCGGCGCCGGTTCCTTCAAATACTCCTCCAGCCAGCTGAACACCGGCGCATAGAAATCGAAGGAGTTCTCCGGGTAGGACTCCCCCTCGATGCGTAGCAGGCCGGCCGCCGGATCGAAATCGATCAGGGGCGAGCAGGAGGTTGCCTCGATCCGCAAACTGTCCATTATGCGTGTTCCGTGATTTCTTATAGCTGGACTTCAAGGCTGAAGAAGAAATAGCGCTCGTCGACCGCGCGCAGCGAATACTCCAGCGGCCGGGTGGCCTTGCGCGCCATGTCGATCAGGCCCAGGCCGGCGCCGCTGGCGCCCGCTTCGCGCGGTTTGCGCGACTGTTCCTTGTAGGCGGCCTTCAGCCCCGCCTTGTCCAGGCCGCGCAGCTTCTCCAGCATCGCCGACAGGCCGGGAACGTCGTCCGCCTCGACCAGATTGCCGGAGCTGACGACGTAATGTTCGTCCTCCTTGCCGATCACGACAATACCGCTGTTGGCGGGGATCGGTCGGCCCAGCGCTTCGCGGGATGCGGTGTAGTTGCGGACGTTCTGCGCCTGCTCCACATAGACGGAGAAGACGTCCATGATCGCCGACTTCTCGATCTGCTCATTTTCCAGGTGATTGCGGACCGCCTTGCCCAGCTCTTCGATGACGCTGTGGCTGAAGGGGCCGCTGAAGCAGATCAGCAGCTTCTGCCGCGACAGCAGCTCCTGCAGGTTGAAGAGTTCGTTGCCTTTCATCGTACCTTGACGACCTGCCTTACGGGTGGATGAACTGGGAGGAGGGGCCTGCGGCCCCGGAAACCGCTGCGGCCGATGCCGGCGACAGCGAGAAGCCGATCAGTGTGATGTCGTCGCGCTGGGCGCGGTCGGCCTGGTGGTCGGCCAGAGCCTGCGCGAAGGCGGCCTTGCGGTCGGCCATGGGAATGCCGTCGTGTTCCAGCAGCATGGCGGTGAAGCGCCGGTTGCCGAACCCGAAACCGCGGGCGCCGCCGGCCTGGTCGAGGAAACCGTCGGTGGTCAGGTAGAAGCTGCGGCCCGGCACCAGTTCCACCCGGTGGGTGGTGAAGCGGTGGCCGATGTCCGACCTGCGGTAGCCCAGGCTTTGGGCGTCGCCCTTCACCTCGCTGACCGATGCGGTACCGCGGCCCTGGTCATCAACCCCTTGGGTATCGACGATGTGCAGTCCGATCCGGCCGCCGGCGAACAGCAGGTCGCCGCGGTCCGGCCGCACCAGGCAAAGCCCGATGTCCAGCCCGTTGTCGAAGCGCGGGTTGTCCCGCCCGCGGGCCAGCGCCGAGCGCACCATGCGGTTCAGCCGGCCCAGGATCGCCGCGGGATCGCTGTCGGGCGTGTCGGACAGCACATGGTCGAGGATGGCCGACACCGTCATCGTCATGAAGGCGCCCGGCACGCCGTGGCCGGAGCAGTCGGCGACACCGATCAGGAAGCGGCCGTCCTCCAGTTCGCGGAAGATGTGGAAATCGCCGCCCACCACGTCGCGGGGGCGCCACAGCACGCAGACACCGTCCAGCCGCTTTGCCATCTCGCGCTCGTCCGGCAGGATGGCGGATTGCAGCAGGCTGGCATACTGGATGCTGTCCATGACCTGACGGTTCACCACCGCCAGCTGTTCGTTGGACTGCCGCAGCTCCTCCGTCCGTTCGGCGACGCGATGCTCCAGCCGTTCGGTGTAGTCGTGGACGGTTTCCGCCATGTGGTTGAAGGCGACGGTCAGCTGCCCGATCTCGTCGGCGCGGCGGTTGCGCAGCCGCACCCGGTAGTCGCCGGCCGCGATGGCGCCGGCCGAACGGGTCAGCCGGGCGAGCGGCGCCAGGACCAGCCGGTTCAGCAGGATGCTGATCATGCCGATGACGGCGAGCAGCGAGAAGAAGACCAGCCCGGCCATCGGGGCCAGCGCGGTCATGGTGGCGCTTTCCGCCTCTTCCAGCGAATAGGTCAGGCGCAGCAGGCCGACCATGGTGCGCTCGCCGCCGCTGCCGGAGATTGCGATCTGCCGTTCGACTGTCGTCAGCTCGGCCCGCCCGGCGGGACGTTCCAGCGCCACCAGCGGCTCGCCATGGCCGCCGCGGCCGCCCGATGCCGCCCACACCTTGACGCTGCGCACCGCGGCATCCTCGGCCATCAGGCCGCGGATCATCCCTTCCACCGCGCGGGTGTCGAACTCCCACACCGCCTGGCCCATGGCCGAGGCCTGGAGCGTGCCGACCAGCATGGCGCGGTGGGTCACCGCCTCGCGCTGCTGGCGGCCGACCAGGACGGACGAAACGCCCATCGCGACCATTCCGACCAGCAGGGTGCAGCCGACGATCATCAGGATGACGCGGGTCAGCAGCGACGATCCGCCGGCGCGGACGGCGTCCTCATCCGTGCCGCGCGGGCCGGAGCCGCGAAGCGTATAGGATTCGGTGTCGTCCCATCCCGTGACGCTCATCCACATCCTCCTGACCCGGCCGACCGGGGCGCGTTCGTTCATGACGGTCTTCATGGCAGCCCCGGTCCGTTCGACCGGGAGTGCGGTAATCCAACGCCCATCAGTAAATCCACCCCTGCGTGCGATGCGCCGACAGTCATCGAAAGGGCCGGCGGGCATGATGCGTGTGGCGGATGAGCCTATCCATAGCACGATCGTTTTAACCAGTCGTGAAATAACATTCGGCAATGGCTTTCTTCACTGTCAGAAAGCCCAGGAGAATGGGAACAACCGGCGACCAGGGGCGACCAATGTCGTCCAATTGCAACGAACTGTAACGGACGCCGGCCGAATAGTGGCTTGGGCGGGGCGAAGCCGTTGCCGGGAATGGGATTTTCGGTGGACGGCCGCACAGTTGCCCATGCTACCTTCCCGCCCGCCGCTTCCCGGTAGGACGGTCGCGGCCTGTACCGCAATGGTGGAGGGCGAAGGATGGCGTTCGGTGTTCGTGCATTCGGTGCCGCAGGGGTCTTTTCCGCCACGCTCGCCGCAGCCCTTCATATGGCGGCGTCACCCGCCACGGCCCGTCCGGTGACGGTGCTGACGCCGGAACTGCCGCCGATGATGACCGCCGACGGCACCGGGCGGGAGGCCTCCATCATCACCGAGACGCTGGCGGCCTGCGGGCATGAGGCGCGGTTCAAGGTTGTGCCCTTCGGCCGCCATTGGAACGACTTCCGCGACGGCGCCCAGGTCGACGCCGTCACCACCGTGCCGGCCGGCATGGAGATGCCGGGCGCGCGCTCCGCCCCCTACATCCTGTACCAGAACGGCGCGTCGGTTCTGAAGAGCAGCGGCCTGACCGTGAAGTCGCTGGCCGATCTGGCGGGCAAGCGGGTGATCACCTTTTCCGGCGCGCCCGATGTCCTGCCCGGACTGCGGGATGCGATCCCGAGCTTCGGTGATTTCCGCGAGCGCGCCGACCAGATGGTGCATTCCAACCTGCTGTTCGCCGGCCGGGTCGACGCGGTTCTTGCCGACGGGCTGATCTTCGCCGAATACAACCGCCAGCTTCAGGACAAGGCGAAGGCCGGCGGCGGTCTGCCCTTCGACCCGGCCCAGCCGGTGCAGTTCACCGCCATCTTTCCGCCGACACCCTACAGCATGGTATTCCGCGACGAGTCGCTGCGCGGCGACTTCGACCGCTGCCTTGCGGAGCTGAAGGGGAGGGGCCGGATCGACGCCATCGACAAGGCCGCGGTCGCGCGCTACTCCGCTACCGTGGGCGACCAATACCTATCCCTTAGGTAAGGCTGTGGAACCGATCTTGCGCGATGCCGGTTTGGTCCGGTCGAACTGATTGGGTTTGCGTAACCCGATTGGGTGTTTAATATAACCTCATACGAATGTGAATGGGGGCATAGGCGTCGTGGCCCGGATCATTGTGGTCGAAGACGAAGCCGACCTTCGTGACGATCTCGTCGAATATCTCGACCGCTGCGGGTTCGAGGTGCGGGGGGCGTCGCGTGGTGCGGAGCTGGACCGGCTGCTGGAAAGCGGTCCGGCCGATGTCATCGTACTCGACGTCAACCTGCCCGATGAGGATGGATTCTCGGTCGCGCGGCGCATCCGCACCTCGTCCCATGCCGCCATCATCATGCTGACGGCGCGGTCCAGCCTGATCGACCGGGTCATCGGGCTGGAACTGGGCGCCGACGTCTATCTGGTCAAGCCGGTCGACTTCCGCGAGGTCGAGGCGCAGGTCAAGGCGCTGATGCGCCGGATGCAGAAGGGAGCCGCCCCGCTGCCAGCACCGGAGCCGCCGTCCGCCGCACCGGCGGCCGCGGCCGACGCGCGCAGGGCCTGGGTGTTCGACGACATCGAATGGCGCATCCAGCCGCCGACCGGTGCCGCCGTGCCGCTGACCGCGACCGAGTACAAGTTCCTCTCCCTGCTGGTCACCGCCCCCGGCGAGCCGGTGACCCGGCAGGACATCTCCGTGGCGCTCACGGGGCGCGACTGGGACCCCTACAGCCGCTCCATCGATTCGCTGGTCCGCCGCCTGCGCATCAAGGTGGAGGAGCGCAGCGGCTGCGCCCTGCCGGTTCAGGCGGTGCACGGCGTCGGCTATGCCTTCGTCGGCCCGGTCGTCAGCAGCGTGGTCGAGGACAGCACGCCCTGACGCGCAGCCACTGATACCCGGTCTCGGCACTCGACTCCCAGGCCTCCTTCGGCGATGGTAGCGCCCGCAAGGAAGGGACGAGAGACCATCATGACCGACGCCACCGCTGCCTCCCAGAACGACGCCTCCGGCACCGCCTCCAACGGCGACGGCAGCGGCCTGTATCTGGTCGACGGCTCCGGCTTCATCTTCCGTGCCTTCCATGCGCTGCCGATGCTGACGCGGCCGGACGGCACGCCCGTCAACGCGGTGCTCGGCTTCTCCAACATGCTGCTGAAGCTGCTGGCCGACGCCAGGGCGGAAGCGGTGGCGGTCGTCTTCGACAGCAAGCGCCTGAATTTCCGCAACGAGTTCTATCCCGACTACAAGGCCCACCGCCCGGAACCGCCGGAGGAGCTGAAGCCCCAGTTCGCCCTGATCCGCGAGGCGACGGAGGCCTTCTGCCTGCCCTGCCTGGAGCTGGAGGGCTATGAGGCCGACGACCTGATCGCCACCTATGCCCGTCTGGCGCAGGAGGCCGGGCGTAAGGTGACCATCGTGTCGTCCGACAAGGATCTGATGCAGTTGGTCCGCCCCGGTGTCGGCATGTTCGACCCGATGAAGAACAAGACCATCGGCCCCGACGAGGTGTTCGAGAAGTTCGGCGTCCCGCCGGAAAAGGTGGTGGACGTCCAGGCGCTGGCCGGCGACAGCGTCGACAATGTCCCCGGCGTGCCGGGCATCGGCGTCAAGACCGCCGCCCAGCTGATCACCGAATATGGCGACTTGGAAGCCCTGCTGGCCAATGCGGAGAAGATCAAGCAGCCGGCCCGCCGCCAGAAGCTGATCGAGTTCGCCGATCAGGCCCGCATCTCCCGCCGTCTGGTCCTGCTGGACGAGAACGTGCCGCCGCCCAAGCCGCTCGACGAGCTGCGCGTGCGCGAGCCCGATCACCAGCGCCTGATCGACTTCCTGAAAGCCCAGGGCTTCCGCACGATCGTCTCGCGCGTCGAGATGGAGATGCAGAAGGACGGCCGCATCGCCGATGGCGCCGGCGGTGGGCTCCCGTCCCCCGGTTCCGTAGCCACGCCCGCCGCGAGGTCCCCCGCGCCCACCGAAAGCCCGGCAGAAGAAGGCCGACCGGCCCGCAAGACGGTGCTGCATGTGCCGGAGGTGCGCTACGAACTGGTTCAGGATGCCGACACGCTGCGCCGCTGGGTCGAGCGCGCGCGGGAGACCGGCGTGCTGGCGGTGGATACCGAGACCGACAGCCTGACCCCGGCCACCGCCACGCTGGTCGGCGTGTCGCTGTCGACCGAGCCCGGCATCGCCTGTTACATCCCGCTGGCCCATGGCGCGTCCGCCGCCGCCGCCGGCCAGCTGGACTTCGACGCCCCGCCGCCCCCGGTGCAGATCCCGACGGCTGAGGCGATGGCGATCCTGAAGGACGTGCTGGAGGACCCGTCTGTCCTGAAGATCGGCCACAACTTCAAGTTCGACCACCAGCTGTTCGCCCGCAACGGCATCGCGGTGTCGCCGGTGGACGACAGCATGCTGATCTCCTACGTGCTGGACGGCGGCGCCCACGGCCACGGCATGGACGAGTTGGCGGAGATGCACCTCGCCTACACGCCGATCCCCTTCAAGGAGGTCTGCGGCACCGGCAAGAACCAGATCACCTTCGACCGCGTGCCGCTGGACAAGGCGCTGGCCTATGCCGCCGAGGACGCCGACATCACGCTGCGCCTGTGGACGCTGCTGAAGCCGCGGCTGGTCGACGACCGCATGGTCACCGTCTACGAGACGCTGGACCGCCCGCTGGTCCCGGTGGTGGCGGATATGGAGCGGGCCGGCGTGCGCATCGACAAGAAGGCGCTGTCCGACCTGTCGCAGAGCCTGTCCGTCCGCCTCGCCGAGATCGAGAAGGACGTCCACGCCCTGGCCGGCCAGAGCTTCAACATCGGCTCGCCCAAGCAGCTGGGCGAAATCCTGTTCGACACGCTGAAGCTCGGCACCGGCAAGAAGGGCAAAACCGGCGCCTATTCCACCGATAGCAGCGTGCTGGAGGAGTTGTCGGAGCAGGGCCACACCATCGCCCAGCGCGTCCTGGACTGGCGCCAGCTCGCCAAGCTGAAGAGCACCTACACCGACGCGCTGCAGGAGAAGATCTCCCCCGTCACCGGCCGGGTCCACACCGCCTTCGCGCTGGCGGCGACCAACACCGGCCGCCTGTCCTCCACCGACCCCAACCTGCAGAACATCCCGGTGCGGACGGAGGAGGGCAAGAAGATCCGCCGCGCCTTCGTGGCGTCACCCGGCCACAAGCTGCTGAGCGTCGACTATTCGCAGATCGAGCTGCGTCTGGTGGCGGAGATGGCGAACATCCAGGCGCTGAAGGACGCCTTCCGCGACGGCCTGGACATTCACGCAGCCACCGCCGCCCAGGTGTTCGGCATCCCGCTGGATCAGATGACGCCGGACATCCGCCGCAAGGCCAAGGCGATCAACTTCGGCATCATCTACGGCATCTCCGGCTTCGGCCTGGGCCGCCAGCTGGGCATCGCGCCCGGTGAGGCCAACAGCTTCATCAAGACCTATCTGGAGCGCTTCCACGAGCTGAAGGTCTGGATGGAGTCGATCAAGAGCTTCGCCCGCCAGCACGGCTATGTGGTGACGCTGTTCGGCCGCCGCTGCTACATGCCCGGCATCCAGGACAAGAACGCCGCCCGCCGCGCCTTCGCCGAGCGCCAGGCCATCAACGCCCCCATCCAGGGCACCGCGGCAGACATCATGAAGCGCGCGATGAACCGCATGCCCGCAGCCTTGGCCGCGGCGGGGAGCAGCGCGCGGATGCTGCTGCAGGTGCACGACGAACTGCTGTTCGAGGTGCCGGAAGCGGAGGCTGAGGATGCCGCGCGTATCGTGCGCGGGGTGATGGAGGGCGCCGCGCATCTCGGCGTGCCGCTGGTGGCGGAAGCGGGGATCGGGGACAATTGGGAGGAGGCGCATTGAGGGGCGGACGCGGCGCCTTCTTAAGCGCGCGCAATATATTGAGTCTGCATCGTTATGTGTGTTAGCCCGGACGGATCGATAATATCCCTTTGATAAGGAGGGGTTAGCGTGCCGTCCGTTGCCCAGACCGTCGCCTTCGCGCCTGCTGAAACCCGCCGTGCCCTGGTCCATGCCGCATTGTCGCGAAGCCAGGGCGCGATCGCCAAGAAGATGGAAGTGGATCCCGTTGAAACTTCGATAGACCGTCTCAAGCGGGTGCTGTTTCCCTGGATGGTGCTGGATTTCCGCGCCGAACCGACCAAGACCAAGGCGCTTTGCATCTTCAAGATGTTTCTGGGCGACAGGGAAGACGACAGCGCCGCCTACGCCAAGCTCGCCAGTGAAATGAAGACGGTGGAACAGAAGTCAGAGCTGGCAAAGAGCATGAGCTGGTTCAAGCGGGTGAAGACGTCGAAATCCCGCACCGTCGACAGCAACATCTTCGACGACATGTTTCTGCTGCATCTGGAAAGCGATCCGAAGAACATACTGCGATACCAGATGAACCAGGAGCTGTTCGCGCAGATTGTCCGGACGCCGCCGACCCTCAGCCACAGCAAAGAACTGCTGGCCGCCGTCCGCAAGATCCGCCAGACCTGCAAGGAGGCCGGGTTCACTCTGAAGAACCTCGGTTTGGGCGACAGCTTCACCTGATCCGCGGCTCCCACCCCTTGCCGGTTCTCGATTGCCCTGCGCAGCCTCGAAACCGGACACCGCTTTCGGCGTAACTCCGTCGGCCTATGAGGGGGCAGGGCAATGCAAAGGGATGGAAAAGGCCGGAAGGACAGGGCTTCCGCCCGGCATGGTCGCTTGCTCCGGCTGACCTTGGCCGCGGTGCTCCTGCTGGGCTCCGCGGTCCCGTCCGCCCATGCGGCCGACCGCCTCCAACGCCTCCTCGACCGCTTTATCGCCGAGGAGGAACTCGACGGCGGCGTCCTGCTGGTGTCCGGCCCCGACCTCCGGCGCGTCGTCGTCTCCGGCATCGCCGACCGGCGGGGGGAGCGGCCGGTGACGGAGGATACGCGCTTCTATGTCGCCTCCGTCGGCAAGATGGCGACCGCCGCCGCCGTGATGCAGCAGGTGGAGGAGGGGCTGCTCTCGCTCGACCGGCCGGTGCGGGAATTGGCGCCGGACCTGCCGTTGGGCAAGGTCGCCAATGCCAACCGGGCGCGGCTGGTCCATCTGCTCGACCATAGCTCGGGCATTCCCGATTACATCACCGATGCCTATGAAGAGGACGAGGCGGCCAAGCCGGAACGGCTGCCACGCAGCGGCGCTCTGCTCGCCTATGCGGCGGGGGAGGAGGCGACCGGGCCGGTCGGCGGGCATTACGAGTATTCCAACAGCAACTATGTCCTGCTCGGCCACATCGCGGGGCTGCGCGACGGCGTTCCCTTCGCGCAGGTGCTGCGGAGCCGGGTGCTGGAGCGCGCCGGGATGGGCTCGACCACCGTGGGCGCCGATCCGCGCGACCGCAGCCTTGCCCATGGTTATACCGAGGATGGCGACGTCAGCCGCCGGTCCTGGGCGGCGACCACCGGCGACGGGCCGCTGGTCACCACCGCCGGCGATCTGGAACGCTTCGTCTTCGCCCTGTTCCGCGACAACCGCTTGCTGAAACCCGAGACGGTCCGGCGGATGATGACCCCGTCGGAGAACGAGGAGGGGCAGGGGCTGGGCGTCGCGCTGTGGAAGGACCGCTGGGGGCGCGGCGTCGGCCATGACGGCCGCTATGACGGGTTCGAGGCCGATGTCCGCTATTACCCCGGCCGCCGCACCGCGCTGATCTTCCTGACGAACGGAAACCAGCAGAGCGACGAGGCCCTGCTGGATGCCGTGGCGGATGAGGTGTTCAGACGATAAGCGGTCAGTGGTGCGTCACCGCTCCCGCCGGGGTGGCGGGGATGTCCGCCGACCGCTCCGCCTTCGCGCCGGCCAGCCGGCGCAGCAGGACGTAGAAGACCGGGGTCAGCACCAGACCGAACAGGGTGACGCCGATCATGCCGGCGAACACCGCCACACCCATGGCGTGCCGCATCTCCGACCCGGCGCCGGTTGAGGTCACCAGCGGCACCACGCCCATGATGAAGGCGATGGAGGTCATCAGGATCGGGCGCAGGCGCAGGCGGCTGGCCTCGATGGCGGCCTGGACGGTGCTGCGGCCCTGCTCCTCCAGTTCGCGGGCGAACTCCACGATCAGGATGGCGTTCTTGGCGGACAGGCCGACCAGCACCATGAAGCCGATCTGGGTGAAGATGTTGTTGTCGCCGCCGGTGATCCACACGCCGGCCAGCGCCGACATCAGGCTCATCGGCACGATCATCAGGATCGCCAGCGGCAGGGTCAGGCTCTCGTACTGCGCCGCCAGCACCAGGAAGACCAGGAGGATGCTGATCGGGAACACCCACAGCGCGGAGTTGCCGGCCAGGATCTGCTGATAGGTCAGGTCGGTCCACTCGAACCGCACGCCGCGGGGCAGGGTCTCCGCCGCGATGCGCTCGGCCGCCGCCTGCGCCTGACCGGAGGAGAAGCCCGGCGCCGGCCCGCCGTTGATGTCGGCGGCGGTGTAGCCGTTGTAGCGCACCACCATCTCCGGCCCGTAGCTGGGCGCCACCCGGACCAGCGAGGACAGCGGAACCATGTCGCCGCGGTCGTTGCGGGTCTTCAAGAGGCCGATGTCGCCGGACTCCGCCCGGAACGGGGCGTCCGCCTGCACCCGCACCTGGTAGACGCGGCCGAAGCTATTGAAATCGTTGACGTAGAGCGAGCCCAGATAGATCTGCATGGTGTCGAACACCTCGCCGACCGATACGCCCTGCTGCTTGGCCTTCACCCGGTCGAGGTCGACGTCCAGCTGCGGCACGTTGATCTGGTAGCTGGAGAAGGTCGGCCCCAGCTCCGGCGTCTGCATCGCCTTGGTGACGAAGGCGTTGACCGCCGCGTTCAGCGCCTCGTAGCCGAGCGCGCCACGGTCCTCCAGCTGCATCTTGAAGCCGCCCAGCGTGCCGAGCCCCATCACCGGCGGCGGCGGGAAGATGGCGACGAAGGCCTCCTTCAGGCCGGCATAGCGCATCTGCAGGGCGCCGGCGATGGCGTTGGCCGACAGGCTGGAGTCGCCGCGCTCGGCGAAGGGCTTCAGCGTGACGAAGACGATGCCGGCGCTGGAGCTGTTGGTGAAGCCGTTGACCGACAGGCCAGGGAAGGCGACGGCGCTCTGCACGCCCGGCTGCTTGAGGGCGATGTCGGTCATCTCGCGGATCACCGCCTCGGTGCGGTCGAGCGAGGCGCCGTTGGGAAGCTGGGCGAAGCTGATGAGGTATTCCTTGTCCTGGGCCGGGACGAAGCCCATCGGCACCGCACGGCCGAGCAGGACGGTGGCGCCCAGCAGCAGCACATAGACCAGCATCATCATGCCCTTGTGCCGCACCACCCCGCCGACGCCGCGGCCATAGCCGGTGGAGGCACGGTGGAACACCCGGTTGAACAGGCGGAAGAAGCCGCCGAACACCCGGTTCATGGCGCGGGTCAGCCAGTCCTGCGGCTGGTCATGGCCGCGCAGCAGCACCGCCGACAGGGCCGGCGACAGGGTCAGCGAGTTGAAGGCGGAGATGACGGTGGAGATCGCGATGGTCATCGCGAACTGCTTGTAGAACTCGCCGGACAGGCCGGTCATGGCCGCCAGCGGCACGAAGACGGCGACCAGGGTCAGGGCGATGGCGATGATCGGTCCGCTGACCTCCTGCATCGCCTTGTAGGTGGCTTCCTTGGCCGACAGGCCGGACTCGATGTTGCGTTCGACATTCTCGACCACGACGATGGCGTCGTCCACCACGATGCCGATGGCCAGCACCATGCCGAACAGCGACAGCGCGTTGATCGAATAGCCCAGCAGAAGCATGAGGGAGAAGGTGCCGACGATCGACACCGGCACGGCCAGCAGCGGGATGATCGACGCCCGCCAGGTCTGCAGGAAGACGATCACCACCAGCACCACCAGGGCGACCGCCTCCAGCAGGGTGTGGATCACCGCCTCGATGCTCGACCGCACGAACTGGGTGGGGTCGTAGACGATGCTGAAATCGACGCCGTCGGGCATGTCGGCCTTCAGCTCCGCCATCGTCGCCCGGACATTGTCGGCGATGTTCAGCGCGTTGGCGCCCGGCGCCTGATTGATCGCCAGCGCCACCGCCGGCTTGTTGTCCAGCAGAGAGCGCAGGCCGTACTGCGCCGCCGCCAGCTCCACCCGCGCCACGTCGCGCAGGTAGGTGACGCCGCCGTCCTTGCCAATCTTCAGGACGATGTTGGAGAATTCATCGACAGTCTTGAGGCGGCCCTGCGCATTGATCGACAGCTGCAGCGGCGTGGTCGGCAGGCTGGGGGAGGCGCCGATGACGCCGGCCGCGACCTGCACATTCTGCTCGCGGATCGCCGCCACCACGTCGGACGCGGTCAGGCCGCGCTCGGCCACCTTGTTGGGGTCGAGCCAGACGCGCATGGAATAGTCGCCGGCACCCCACACCTGCACCTCGCCGACGCCCTGGATACGGCTCAGCCGGTCCTTGACGTTGAGGATGGCGTAGTTGCGCAGGTAGGTCATGTCATAGCGGTCGTTGGGCGACAGCAGATGCACGACCATGGTCAGCGTCGGCGAACTCTTCACCGTCGTCACGCCAAGCCGCTGCACATCCTCCGGCAGGCGGGGCAGGGCCTGGGAGACGCGGTTCTGCACCAGCTGCTGCGCCTTGTCCGGGTCGGTGCCGAGCCGGAAGGTGACGGTCAGCGCCATGTTGCCGTCGCTGTTGGCCTGCGACTGCATGTACAGCATGTTCTCGACGCCGTTGATCTGCTCCTCCAGCGGAGCGGCGACGGTCTCGGCGATCACCTTGGGGTTGGCGCCCGGATACTGCGCCCGGACGACGACGGAGGGCGGGACCACCTCCGGATATTCGGAGATCGGCAGCTGGAACAGCGAGATCGCGCCCGCCAGGAACAGCGCCACGGACAGGACACCCGCGAAGATCGGGCGGTCGATGAAGAATTTCGAGATGTTCATGACGGCTCTCCCGGCGGGCGTGGATCATTGCGCCGTGGATGCGGTGCGGATGGGCTCCGGCGTGCCGTTCATCGCGACCGTGCGCGGGCTGACGCGGCTGCCGGGGCGGGCATGCTGCAGGCCGTTAACGACGATGCGCTCGCCGGGCTCCAGCCCGCTCTTCACCACCCGCAGGCCGGCCTGAGAAGCGCCGGGGACGATGGCGCGGTAGTTGACGGTGCCGTCCTCCGCCACCACCAGGACGAATTTCTTGTCCTGGTCGGTGCCGATGGCGCGGTCGTCCACCATCAGCGCGTCATGCGGCTGGCTGCCGCCGACCTTGATGCGGGCGTAGAGGCCGGGGACCAGAAGACCGTCGGCATTGTCGAAGCGGGCGCGCACGCGGATGGTGCCGGAGGCGGCGTCCATGCGGTTGTCGACATGCTCCACCGCGCCGTCGCGGGAATAGCCGGCCTCGTTGGCGAGACCCAGTTGCACCGGCACGCCGGATGCGTCCTTCACCCCGGCGATGTGGGTCAGGTAGGTCTGCTCATCCACGTCGAAGGAGGCGTAGATCGGCGAGACCGAGACCAGCGTGGTCAGCGGCGCCGCCGCGGCCCCTGCCGCCACCACGTTGCCCACCGTCACCTCGGCGCGCGACACGCGGCCGGAGACGGGGGCGCGGACTTGGCTGTGCTCCAGGTCGATGCGGGCGATCTCCAGCGCCGCCTGGGCCGCCTTCAGGTTGGCGGCGGCGGACCGGGCCTCGTTCTCCTTGCTCTCCAGCGACTGGCGGGAAATGGTGTCGTCGCGGACCAGCCGCTGGGCGCGCTCCAGGTCCGCCGCGGTGAAGCGGACGCGGGCCTGTGCGGCGGCGACCTGGGCCTCCTGACGGGCGACCTCCGCCGCGAAGGGGCGCGGATCGATGGTGAACAGCACGTCGCCTTGGCGGACCAGCGCGCCGTTGCGGAAATGCACGGCGGTGATGGCGCCGGCCACCTGGGGCCGCACCTCCACCCGGTCCACCGCTTCCAGGCGGCCGGAATAGGACTGCCAGTCGGTGATCTTGCGCACCACGACGGGGGCGACATCCACCTCCGGGGGCGGCGGGGCGGCTGCCGCGGTCTGCGGGGCGTCGGCATGGCCCTGGCTGACGACGATGCCGGCGGCGCCCGCTGCGGCGACCCCGGCAATCAGGAGAAGGGCGAGCTTGGAGCGTGACTTGGTCATGAGATCTGTCTCCGGAACGGGAGGAAAATGTCAGGCGCGCGCGGCGGGCAGCCGGCGGCGCAGGAAGTCGGTGACGGCCTGCAGGGCCGGCCGATGGCCGGGCAGGGCGTCGTGGGAGATGGCGGGAAAGCGGGTGACCTCGGTCGGCACGCCGGCGGCGATCAGGCCGGCGGCATACTGCTCGGCCTCGGTGCGCAGCATGTCGTTCTGGGCGGTGACGATCAGAGCCGGCGGCAACCCGCCCAGCCGGCGCGATTCCAGCGGCGCGGCATAGGGGTGCAGCCGCTGCGCCGCCTCCGGCAGATAGGCGCGGTAACAGCGGGCGCAGTCGGCGATGGTGCTGTCGAGCAGCCGGGCCGTAGCGCCGGCCTTCCCGTCGACATCGCCGATGCCGCCGCGGCTGGCCCGCGTCAGGCTGGGGTCCAGCATCGGGCCGAGCAGCGCCTGCGCCGCAAGGCTCACCCCGCCCAGGTCGCGGGCGAGGAAGGTCAGGGAGGCGGCGACGTGGCCGCCGGCATCATAGCCGACGACGCCAAGCCCGCCGTGGGCGACGCCCAGGGACGGCGCCGCGTCGGCAGTCCACACCGCCGCGCGGTAGGCATCCTGCGCGGCGGTGGGGAAGGGGTGGGCGGGGGCCAGGGAGTAGCCGACCGACACCACCAGCGCCGGGGTTCCGGCGGCGATGGCCGCCGCCGTCTCATCCGCCTCCTCCAGCGAGCCGGAGGTGAAGCCGCCGCCATGCAGATAGAGCAGCGCCGGAACCGCCAGCCCGATCAGCGGCCGGTAGAGCCGCAGCCGGATGTCCTGGGCATGGCCGGCGATGGTCCGGTCATCGACCGCGAAGGGGCAGGGCGCCACGCCCTGTGCCCCGCCGCGCTCCGTACCCGTCGCTTGTGTCCTCGTCGACCGTCCCATAGCCGTCCGGTGCCGTGGCACCCCTCCCGCATTGCAGTGCGGTGGAGTGTGGCTCCCGTAGGCGTACTAATAAATACCGGGTCAGCGGCAACACAATTCGGCTGGGACGAACAATCGCCGGCCAATTGTCGGGCGGGGCCGGCGCAGGGCGATCCTCACCGCTCGTTGAAGCTGTCGGACAGGGCGAAGTAGATCGGCTTCAGCAGATATTCCAGCAGCGACCGCTCGCCGGTGGTCATCTCCACCTGGGTGGTCATGCCGGGCAGAACCGGGTGCTGGACGTCGTCGCGGCCGACATGGTTGCGGTTCAGCGCGATGACCGCCTTGTAGTAGGGGCGGTGCTGTTCGTCCAGGAAGGTTGAGGCGGAGATGCGCAGCAGCTTGCCGGTGACGGCGCCATAGCGGGCGAAGTCGTAGGTCAGCACCTTGACCGTCGCCTCCTGCCCGACATGAAGGTGGCCGACATCGCGCGGGGTGACATGGGCCTCCACCGTCATCTCATGGTCGACCGGGACGATCTGCATCAGGACGCCGCCCTCCGGCACCACGGCGCCGATGGTGTTGACGCGCAGGTCCTGCACCAGCCCGCGCACCGGCGACAGCACGGTCAGCCGTTGGGAACGGTCGTCCAACTTGGCGCGGGCCTCGCGCAGCTGGGCGATCTCGGCGGTGACGGTGCCCATCTCGTTCACCGCGTCCTGCGCCAGCTTGGCCGTCTGGTCGAGGATGCGGTTGCCGGCCTCGGTGATCGCCTGATGCGTGGCGATGATCTGCCCCTCGATCCGCCGCTGTTCGCCCATCAGGCGGGACTGCTCGCGCTGGGTCTCCAGCGATTGCAACTTCGACGACAGGCCCATCGATTCCAGCTTGTTGCGGATGTCGACCGAGCCGGTGATGAAGGTGATCTGATCCTTGATGCTGGCGAGCTGGCCTTCATACAGCGCCAGTTCCGCCTCGCGCTGGGAGACCTGGGCGCGCAGCACGGCGATGGCGGTGTCGCGGGCCTGACGCTGCGTGTCGTAGATCAGGCGCTGGTCGCCGATCTGTGCGTCCGTCTGCGGCGTGTCGGTGCCGGCGACGCGCACGAAATCCGGCTCCCGCCCGGCGGCGAAGGCGCGCAGCCGCTCCGCCCGCAGTTCCAGCGTCAGCAGGCGGGCGTTCATCTGCTCCCGCTCCGCCTGGACCTGCTTGGGATCGAAGACGATCAGGGGCTGGCCGGCCTCCACCAGATCGGTTTCCTTGACCAGAATGGAGGACACGATGCCGCCTTCCAGATGCTGGACCACCTGGGCGTTTCCGGACGGCACCACCTGTCCGGCGGTGACGACGGCCTCCTTCACCGGCATCAGCGTGGCCCAGGCGAGCAGCGCCGCCATCAGCAGGACCAGCACGACGATGGTGGCGCGGACCAGCGACAGCGTCGCATCGTCGGCGCTGAGCGATTTGCCGGTGGGGCGGGCGAGGTCTGAAGCGGCCATCTTGCGGTTCACACGGGATCGGAGAGGAGTGGGGGAGGCGGATCAATGCTGGCGCGTGGCGACGCCGCCGGGCGGGCGTTGCAGCCCGATCCCGCCCAGCAGCGCTCCGGCGATGGTGTTGGCGACGCTGCCGCCGCCGCCGGCCGGGCCGGCGCCGGGACCCGTGCCCGGACCGATGGGCCGGGGGCCGGGCAGGCCGCCGGCCGGGCTGGCGGGGGCGATCATGCCGGCATCCATGGTCAGCACCGTGTCGGCCAGCGTCAGGTGGCTCGGCCGGTGGGTGACCAGGAAGATGGTGCTGTGCCCGCGCAGCGCCGAAAGCGCCGCATGCAGCGCCCTGTCGCCCTCGAAGTCCAGCCGGCTGGCCGGCTCGTCGAGCAGCAGGATGCGCGGCCGGCGGATATAGGCGCGGGCGAGACAGATCTTCTGCGTCAGGCTGGGCGACAGGCGGAGCGACTGGTTGTCGCCGATGCGGGTGTCCAGACCGCGCGGCAGCGCTTCCACCTCGTCCAGGGCACCGGCCAGCGACAGCGCCCAGCGCAGTTCGGAGTCGTCCGCGGTCTGGTCGGCGAAGCGGAGGTTCTGCGCGATGGTGCCGTAGAACAGGGCGCTGGCCTGCGGGACATAGCCGACCGATTTGCGCAGGTCGATCGGGTCCATCTGGCGGATGTCGACGCCGTCGATGCGCACATTGCCGGCCTGCGGCGCGTAGAGCCCCAGCATCACCTTCAGCAGCGACGATTTGCCGGCGCCGTCCGACCCGACGATGGCGACGATCTGCCCCGGCTTGACGGAGAAGGACACGCCGACCAATGCCGGATCGGCATCGTTGCGGTAGCGCAGCGAAACGCGGGAGAAGGACACCTCACCCTTCAGCTTGCGCGGCTGAAGGGTGGCGCAGCGCGGCTCGCGCTCCGGCCGGATGCTCATCAGGCCGTTGATCTGGCGGGCGTTCGCACGCAGCTGCTCGATGCGCGGCAGCATGGAGACGGCGGTCTGCAGCGGCACCATCACCCGCCACAGCAGCATCATCGACGCCATCAGCGCGCCCGGCGTCATGGCACCGGTGAAGACCTGAAGCGCGCCGACGCCGACGGTGGCGAGACCGGCGACCGGCACGACGAGGCCGGCCAGCGCCGCATGGGTGGCCGACAGGTTGGCGGCGGTGTGGCCCGACCGCGCCGTTCGGGCGGACAGGCGGTCGTAGCGGTCGCGCCAATGGGCCAGCCCGCCGATGGCGCGCAGCGCCGGCATCTTGGCGACCATTTCCACGAAGAATTCCTGCCGTTCGGTGTCGGCACGGGCGGTGGTTCCGGTACGGGCGCGCACCAGCGGATGGACGGCGGCGCCGATGGCGGCGGTGATCAGCACGGCGGCCAGCGGCACCAACGCCAGCGGCCCGCCCAGAACGGCCATGACGCCCAGGTAGAACAGGGCGAAGGGCACGTCGAACAGCGCCGCGACCTGTCCTTGGCTGATGAAGTCGCGGATCGACTCAAGGTCCTTCACCCGGGCGATCTGCGTGCCGATGGCGGCGCGCTCGCTCATGCCCACCGGCAGCATCAGGATGCGGTCGATGGTGGCGTTGCTGATGGTCCGGGCGATGCGCGATCCGGCATGGGCCAGCGCCCGGCCGCGGATTTGGCGCAGGGCGAAATCGCCGCCGATCACCAGCGCCGCGCCGACGGCGATGGTGGCGAGCGTGTCGAAGGAGCCGGTGGCGATCACCTTGTCGTAGATCGCCATGGTGAACAGCGGCGCGGCGACCGACAGCAGGTTGATGACGGCGCTCAAGCCGAGCACCGCCCACAGCAGCGGAACATAGCCGTGGATGACCGTGCCGACCCAGTTCTGTGTCCCGGCGCCGGCCGTGGTCTCCGGCGCGGTGAAGGCATAGGCGGTGCCCTTGCCGTAATTCAGCGTCACCCTCTCGCGCAACTGGCCGCTGAAGGCGACGACTCCGTCGGCGTCGGCGGACAGCAGCGTGTAGACGCCGCCGTCGCGGGCGCGGAACAGGCAGGGCATCAGCGACGGGTCCGGCCGCGCGAGGTCGATGCGCAGGCTGCGCCCCTCGAAATGCAGGCGCTGGAGGACGTCGCACAGCTCCTCGATCGTCTGAACCTCGGAGAAGTGGGGCAGTGCTTCCGCCAGGGTTTGCGGGGCGCCGCGCCAGCCGAGCGCATCCAGCAGCGGCACCATGCAGGCGCCCACCGCCGAGGCTTCCGCCAGCCGGCGGCGCAGGATGTCGCCGTCGTCATGGGCGGCGCGGATGGGCTCGGCATCCGGTGCGCCGGACCCGCCGGCCGGCGGCGTGCCGGGGTTGGTGGCGACCAGAGCGGGCGGGCTGCCCATGGTCTCGTTGCCGGACGGGCCGCGGCTGACCGCATGGCCGTCGACGATCTGCACCACCCGGTCGGCCAGCGTCAGCAGCGACGGGCGGCTGGTGACCAGCAGGATGGTGACGCTGCCGCGCAGTTCTTCCAGCGCACGGCGGAACAGCTTGTCGGATTCGGTGTCGAGGGAGGAGTTCGGTTCGTCCAGCAGCAGCACCGCCGGCTCGCGGACCAGGGCGCGGGCGAGGCAGATCATCTGGCGGGCACCGCGCGGCAGCGCTTCCTGCGAGGCATCGCCGACGATGGTCTCGTAGCCCTGCGGCAGGCTGGCGATGCGGCGGTCGAGCCCGAGGCGCCGGCAGACCTCCATCGCCAGATCGGCCCGGCCGGGGTCGAACAGCGTCAGGTTCTGCAGGATGGTGCCTTTGAAAAGCTCCGGATGCTCGCCGACATAGACGACGCCGCCGATGCCGATCATGGCGTCGGTTTCCGTCGTGCTGCGCACACCCACCCGCACCTCGCCGGAGTTCGGCCGCAGCACGCCCAGGATCAGGCGCAGCAGGGTCGTCTTGCCCGTCGAATTGGTCGCCACGACGCCCAGGAACTCGCCCGGTCCGACGGTCAGCGACAGGTCGGTCAGGATCTCCGGCCCGCGGTCGTAGGCGAAACGGACCTTGTCCATCTCGATCGTGCCGGGGACGAGTGGTTCCGCCACCGCGGCGGCGGCCCCGGCCCCGGTCCCGGCCCGCAGCGTGCCGCCGTCGGACCCGACCTCCAACAGGACATGGCCGATGCGGCGCAGCGACAGCGACACCGACTGATAGCGCACCCAGCGGTCGAACAGGGACTGGACCGGCTGGACGCAGCGGCCGGCCAGCATCGAGCAGGCGGTGAGAACGCCGGTCGTCATCATCCCGTCGATCACGGAAACGCTGCCCAGGATGACCACCAGCATCATCGTCGCCTGCGACAGGGTGGTGGCGACGACGGAGGCGGACCCGCTCAGCCGGGCGACGTTGAAGTCCTCCTCGCTGCAGCCCTGCTGAAGGCGCTCGTGGCGGCGCAGCAGGCCGGCTTCAGCCCCCAGCCCCTTGACCGTGTGGACGCCGCTCAGCACCTCGCTGATGAAGTTCAGGCGGCGTTCCTCCAGCACATGGCGGTTCTCCAGCGCCCGGCGCATCCGCCGGCCCAGGACGGCGCCGACCACCAGGAACAGCGCCAGCACGCCCAGCGGGATCAGAACCAGCCAGCCGGCCAGCAATGCGATCAGGCCCAGGTAGAGCGCGGCGAAAGGGATGTCGATCGCCGATTGCAGCGCTTGGCCCGAGTAGAACTCGCGCACCATCTTGATGGCGCGGTAGACCTCGAAATGGGTGCCGATCCCCTGCTGGGAGAAGGCGTTCAGCGGCATGTGCATCAGCCGGTCGATCAGCGACGCGCTCGACCGGTGTTCGATCCGCGCGCCCATCCAGGTGGTCAGCGCCGAGCGCGCCACCCGCAGGATCGCCTCCATCACCGCAGCAGCGCCGCAGCCGAGGCCGAGCAGCAGCATGGTGCCGTAGGACTCGTTGGGCAGGATGCGGTCGTAGACATGCAGCAGCGTCACCGGCAGCGCCAGCCCGAAGACGTTCAGCGCGAAGGAGGCCAGCACCAGCATCGCCCGGTCCCGGCGCGGACCCAGCATGCCGGACAGCAGGCGGCGCGCGGCCTTCTCCGCCGCCCTGTCGCGGGCGGCAGTAGACTTCGCCGATGCAATCTTCGCCGATGCGGAAGCGGCGGACTGTTCGATGCGGGTGGCAGACGGGGATGCGGACTGCAAAACGACCAACCTGGGCACAGGGTTAACCGAGCAGACAATCAACAGCATAATTGCTAGTGATAGGTAAATCGACGAATAGCAACAAAAGGCAACCGAGGGACAAAGCATCCTGCGCGCAGCCCTTTCGAAACTGCGCGAAAGAGGCACTAAACCGTTATTTCAAAACGTTTTTCAGTCGTTTGTATGCCTATGGATGCCGGGGCAGTGGCTGCGGTGACGTCAGCCAAGCTGTTGAAAATCATCACAGGAAGTTTCTTATCACAAGCAACTAAGAGGACTAGAACCTAGGATCGTGACGAGTAGCGTGGCGCGAATTTGCACCCGACTTATGGAGCGGTCCGATGGCTGAGGAAGCGGTTCAGGGCAACACCCAGGCGGTCGACGACCGTCAGATCCTGGACGATCTGACCCTCCTGCAGCAGGTCGACGCGACCCGATTGAGCGGCGTGATCCACGAGGCCAGTTCCGTGGAACTCCAGCGGCCGGACGACACGCTCGGCTATGTCCAGACCGACTATCGCGGCGCCGAGGAGCTTATGATCGGCGGCGTCGTCCAGACCGGCGAGGTGGTTGGCGAGTCGGTGGCGGTGGCCACCGATCAGGCGGCGGTGGCTGCCCTGCTGGCGGGCGACGTGCTGCGCACGGAAGGCACGCTGGGCTCCGGCCCCTCCGGACCGGAAGGGTCGGGGCTCTCGACGGAGGAGCGCCGCGAATCGGCCGCCACGACGGTTGAGCGGGTGGACCTGCTGTCCAACGTGCGCACGACCACGGCCTTCACCGAACTGCCCGCCGCCCTGTCCGACATCCCGATGCCGGAGACGCCCGACCAGGTGATCGACGACGGGGTCCTCCCCGACATTGCGGCGCCCGTTGTCCAGGATGCGGCGGAGACCACCGGCGACGATGCCGCCGGGACTCCGGCCCCGGTGTCCGACACGCCGAACCTGACGGTGAACGGTGTGTCCGGCGACGAAGACACGGCCATCGCCCTGAACATCGATGCCGCCCTGACCGACACCGGCGGGACGGAGGTGCTGAGCGTCACCCTGTCCGGCATTCCGGACGGAGCGGTCCTGCGCGACGCCTCCGGCACCATCCTGACGGTGGTGAACGGCACCATCCTGCTGACCTCCTCGCAGGTTCCAGGCCTGACCCTGACACCACCGCCGAACAGCGGCGACAGCTTCACCCTGACCGTCACGGCGACCAGCACCGACGGCACCGCGGCCCCGACCAGCGTCACTGCCACCCTGCCGGTCACCGTCAATCCGGTGTCCGACACCCCGACGCTGGGCGTCGCCGCCACCACGGGGGCTGAAGACACGGCGATTCCGCTGACGATCAGCCCGGCCCTGACCGACACCGATGGGTCGGAGACGCTGAGCGTCACCATCAGCGGCATTCCGACCGGCGCGATCCTGACCAACGCGGCCGGCGAGACGCTGACGATCGCCAACGGTTCCATCACTCTGGCGCCAGGCCAGCTCGTCGGATTGGCGATCACCCCGCCGCTGAACAGCGACGCCGACTTCACCCTGACGGTGACGGCGACCAGCACCGACGGCTCCGCGGCTCCGGCCGGCACCAGCGCTCCGCTGCTGGTCACGGTCAACCCGGTCTCCGACATGCCGACCTTGGCCGTCCAGACGGCGAGCGGCAGCGAGGATACGGCGATCCCGCTGACGATCAGCCCGGCCCTGACCGACACCGACGGTTCGGAGACGCTGACCATCACCCTGTCCGGCATTCCGGACGGGGCGGTGCTGCGCAATGCCGGCGGCGCGCTGGCGGTGGTGAACGGCACTGCGACCCTGACCCCGGCGCAACTTGCCGGGCTGTCGATCACGCCGCCGAACAACAGCGATACCGACTTCACCCTGACCGTCACGGCCACCGCCACCGATGGATCCGCCACGCCGGTCAGCACCAGCGCGCCCTTGCGCGTCACCGTCAATCCGGTGTCCGACACGCCGACGCTGAGCGTCACCGCCGCGACCGGGAACGAGGATACCGGCATTCCGCTGGTCATCGATCCGGCGCTGACCGATACGGACGGTTCGGAATCGCTGAGCATCACCATCAGCGGCATCCCGGTCGGCGCCAGCCTGCGCAACACGGCCGGCGATACCCTGACGATCAGCAACGGCACCATCACGCTGGCGCCCGGCCAGTTGGCCGGCCTGAAGATCACGCCGCCGCTGAACAGCGATGTCGACTTCACCCTGACCGTTACCGCCACCGCGCGGGATGGCGGAGCCGATCCCGCCAGCACCAGCGCGCCGCTGCTGGTCACGGTCAATCCGGTCACCGACACGCCGACGCTGAGCGTCACCGCGGCGACCGGCAACGAAGACACCGGCATTCCGCTGGTCATCAACCCCGCCCTGACGGATTTGGACGGGTCGGAAACGCTGACGATCACCATCAGCGGCATTCCGGCCGGAGCGAGCCTGTCCAACACCGCCGGCGACGCGCTGGTCATCGGCAACGGATCGATCACCCTGACGCCGGCGCAGCTGGCCGGGCTGAAGATCACGCCGCCGCTGAACAGTGATGTCGATTTCGACCTGACGGTGACCGCCACCGCAAAGGACGGCGTCGCCACCCCGGTTTCGGTCAGCGAGACGCTGTCGGTGACCGTCAACCCCGTGTCGGACACTCCGACGCTGACCGTCCAGGCCGCGGCGGGCAATGAAGACACGGCGATCCCGCTGTCGATCAGCCCGGCGCTGACCGATACCGACGGCACGGAGGTGCTGACCGTCACCATCGCCGGCATCCCGACCGGCGCCACCCTCGCCAATGATCTGAACGGGGTGCTGACGGTCACCGGCGGTTCCATCACCCTGACGCCGGAGCAGCTCGCCGGGTTGAAGATCACGCCGCCGCTGAACAGCGATGTCGATTTCACCCTGACGGTGACCGCCACCGCAAAGGACGGCGCGGCGGTTGCGGCGACCAGGACCGAAGCGCTGCAGGTGACGGTGAACCCGGTGTCGGATACTCCGACGCTGACGGTTCAGGACGTCACCGGAAACGAAGACACTGCTATCCCGCTGACGATCAATCCGGCTCTGACGGATCTGGATGGCTCCGAGGCGCTGAGCATCACCATTGCGGGTGTTCCGGCGGGGGCGTCCCTCAGCGCCGGCATCTCCGTCACGCAGCCGGACGGCACCACCACCTGGACTTTGACTCCGGCCCAGCTGACCGGCCTGACCGTCACGCCGCCGTCGAACAGCGATGTCGACTTCACCCTGACCGTCACCGCCATCGCCAAGGACGGCTCGGCGACTGAGGCGACCAAGAGCGAGACTCTGCGCGTCACCGTCGATCCGGTCACCGATACGCCGACCCTGACCGTTCAGGCCGCCACCGGCAATGAAGACAGCGCCATTCCGCTGACGATCAATCCGGCCCTGACGGATACGGACGGGTCCGAGGCGCTGAGCATCACCATCGCCGGCGTTCCGGCTGGCGCAACGCTCAACGCCGGCACTTCCGTTACCCAGCCGGACGGCACCACCACCTGGACTCTGACTCCGGCACAGTTGACCGGCCTGACCGTCACGCCGCCGTCGAACAGCGATGTCGACTTCACCCTGACCGTCACCGCCATTGCCAAGGACGGTGTCGCCGCCGCCGTGCCGGTGAGCCGGACCTTGCGCGTCACCGTCGATCCCGTATCCGACACTCCGACACTGACCGTTCAGGCCGTCACGGGCAATGAAGACAGCGCCATTCCGCTGACGATCAACCCGGCCCTGACGGACACCGACGGGTCGGAGACGCTGAGCGTCACCATCGCCGGTGTTCCTTCGGGCGCAGTGCTCAGCGCGGGAACGTCCGTTACCCAGCCGGACGGCACCACCACCTGGACTCTGACTCCGGCGCAGCTGGCCGGCCTGACCATCACCCCGCCGCTGAACAGCGATGTCGATTTCACGCTCACCGTCACCGCCATCGCCAAGGACGGCTCGGCGACTGAGGCGACCAAGAGCGAGACTCTGCGCGTCACCGTCGATCCGGTGACCGATACGCCGACCCTCAGCGTCAGCGCTGCGACCGGCGATGAAGACAGTGCCATCCCGCTCTCGATCAATCCGTCCCTGACGGACACGGACGGGTCGGAAACGCTGACGATCACCATCAGCGGCATTCCGGCGGGCGCCAGCCTGTCCAACAGGGCTGGCGACGCACTGGTCATCGGCAACGGGTCGATCACCCTGACGCCGGCGCAGCTGGCCGGGCTGAAGATCACGCCGCCGCTGAACAGCGACGTCGATTTCGACCTGACAGTGACCGCCACCGCCAAGGACGGCGTCGCGGCCCCGGTTTCGGTCGCCCAAACCCTGCGGGTCACCGTCGACGCCGTAACCGACAAACCGACGCTGACGGTCCAGGACGTCACCGGCAACGAAGACAGCGCCATTCCGCTGGTCATCAACCCGGCCCTGACCGACACCGACGGGTCCGAGACGCTGAGCATCACCATCGCGGGTGTTCCGGCTGGCGCAACGCTCAGTGCCGGAACGTCCGTCATCCAGCCGGACGGCACCACCACCTGGACTCTGACTTCGGCTCAGCTGACCGGCCTGACCATCACGCCGCCGCTGAACAGCGACGTCGATTTCACCTTGACCGTTACCGCCATCGCCAAGGACGGCTCGGCGACAGAGGCGACCAAGAGCGAGACGCTGCGCGTCACCGTCGATCCGGTCACCGATACGCCGACCCTGACCGTCCAGGCCGCCACCGGCAATGAAGACAGCGCCATTCCGCTGACGATCAATCCGGCCCTGACGGATACGGACGGGTCCGAGACGCTGAGCATCACCATCGCCGGGGTGCCTTCGGGCGCGACGCTCAGCGCCGGCACCAGGACGAGCACGCAGACGGACGGCACCAGCACCTGGACGCTGACCAAGGACCAGCTGACCGGTCTGACCATCACGCCGCCGCTGAACAGCGACCGTGACTTCACGCTCACCGTCACCGCCATTGCCACGGACGGCAGTGCCGTCGAGGCGACCAAGAGCGAACCGCTTGTGGTGACGGTGAACCCGGTGTCGGACACCCCGACGCTGACCGTCGCCGCTGCGGCCGGCAACGAAGACAATGCCATCCCGCTGACGATCAACCCGGCCCTGACGGATACGGACGGGTCCGAGACGCTGAGCATCACCATCGTCGGGGTGCCTTCGGGCGCAACCCTCAGCGCCGGCACCAGGACGAGCACGCAGACGGACGGCACCAGCACCTGGACGCTGACCAAGGACCAGTTGACCGGTCTGACCATCACGCCGCCGCTGAACAGCGACCGTGACTTTACGCTCACCGTCACCGCCATTGCCACGGACGGCAGCGCCGTCGAGGCGACCAAGAGCGAACCGCTTGTGGTGACGGTGAACCCGGTGTCGGACACGCCGACGCTGACCGTCGCCGCTGCGACCGGCAACGAAGACAATGCCATTCCGCTGACGATCAACCCGGCCCTGACGGATACGGACAGGTCCGAGACGCTGAGCATCACCATCGCCGGGGTGCCTTCGGGCGCAGTGCTCAGCGCCGGCACCAGGACGAGCACGCAGACGGACGGCACCAGCACCTGGACTCTGACTCCGGCCGAGCTGACCGGCCTGACCATCACGCCGCCGCTGAACAGCGACCGTGACTTCACGCTTACCGTCACCGCCATTGCCACGGACGGCAGTGCCGTCGAGGCGACCAAGAGCGAACCGCTTGTGGTGACGGTGAACCCGGTGTCGGACACCCCGACGCTGACCGTCGCCGCTGCGACCGGCAACGAAGACAATGCCATCCCGCTGACGATCAACCCGGCCCTGACGGATACCGATGGGTCCGAGACGCTGAGCATCACCATCGCCGGGGTGCCTTCGGGCGCGACGCTCAGCGCCGGCACCAGGACGAGCACGCAGACGGACGGCACCAGCACCTGGACGCTGACCAAGGACCAGCTGACCGGTCTGACCATCACGCCGCCGCTGAACAGCGACCGTGACTTCACGCTCACCGTCACCGCCATTGCCACGGACGGCAGTGCCGTCGAGGCGACCAAGAGCGAACCGCTTGTGGTGACGGTGAACCCGGTGTCGGACACCCCGACGCTGACCGTCGCCGCTGCGACCGGCAACGAAGACAATGCCATCCCGCTGACGATCAACCCGGCCCTGACGGATACCGATGGGTCCGAGACGCTGAGCATCACCATCGCCGGGGTGCCTTCGGGCGCGACGCTCAGCGCCGGCACCAGGACGAGCACGCAGACGGACGGCACCAGCACCTGGACGCTGACCAAGGACCAGCTGACCGGTCTGACCATCACGCCGCCGCTGAACAGCGACCGTGACTTCACGCTCACCGTCACCGCCATTGCCACGGACGGCAGCGCCGTCGAGGCGACCAAGAGCGAGCCGCTTGTGGTGACGGTGAACCCGGTGTCGGACACGCCGACGCTGACCGTCAGCGCTGCGACCGGCAACGAAGACAATGCCATCCCGCTGACGATCAATCCGGCCCTGACCGACACCGACAGGTCGGAGGTGCTGACCATCCGCATCAGCGGTATCCCCAACAACGCCACGCTCGCGAACACGCTGAACGGTACGCTGACGGTCACCAACGGCTCGATCACCCTGACGCCGGAACAGCTTGCCGGGCTGACGGTCACGCCGCCGCCGAACAGCGATGTGGACTTCACGCTCAGCGTGACCGCGGTCTCCAAGGACGGCAGCGCGCAGGAAGCGACCAAGACCGAAAACCTGGTCGTGACGGTCAATCCCGTCACCGATACGCCGACGCTGGACGTAAACCCGGCGAGCGGCAACGAAGACACGACCATTGCGCTGGACATCACCTCCGCCCTGACCGATCTGGATGGGTCGGAAACGTTGAGCATCGTCATCAGCGGCATTCCCAGCGGCGCCACCCTGTCCAACACGCTGAACGGCACGCTGACCGTCACCAACGGTTCGATCACCCTGACGGCGGAGCAGTTGGCCGGCCTGAAGATCAAGCCGAAGCTGGACAGCGGCGACGATTTCATCCTGACCGTCACCGCAACGGCCCTTGACCGGGAGATTTCCCCTGTTCCGGTCCAGAAGACGCTGGCCGTCACCGTCGTCGCGGTTGCCGATACGCCGACGGTCTCCGTCACGCCCGTCACCTACGATCTGGCCGTCGGCCAGAACGGCATGCTGACCGGTACCGACAATGCCGACACGCTGTCCGGCGGTGCGGGCAACGACACCATCCTGGGCGGCAGCGGCGACGACGTCATCTATGGCGACGGTTCCGGAACCTTCACCACGGGGCTGTCCATCACCGCTGCCTTGAAGGACACCGACGGGTCGGAATCCATCTCCAAGGTGACGATCTCCGGCGTACCGACCGGCGCAACGCTCAGCGCCGGCACCCGGAATGCCGACGGTACCTGGACCCTGACAGAGGCCCAGCTGTCCGGTCTGACGCTGACCGCCACGGAAGGTGACGCCAACAACTCCATCACCCTCACCGTCGTCTCCACGTCGAAGGAGCAGGAAAACACCAGCACCGCCGACAGCACGGCCAAGACGCTGACCATCAGCTTCACCAATACCCCGAAGGGCGACGACAGCCTGGAGGGCGGCGCCGGCAACGACACCATCTTCGGCGGTGCCGGCAAGGATACCCTGCTCGGTGGTCTGGGCGACGACAGCCTGGACGGCGGTACCGAAGACGACCTGCTGGCCGGCGGCCCCGGCAACGACACCATCGACGGCGGCGAGGGCAACGACACGGTGACCTACGCTTCCTCCGCGGGTCCGGTGAATGCCAATCTGACGACCGGTGTCGGCACGGGCGACGGCGCCGACGTTCTCCGCAACCTGGAGAACGTCACCGGCTCGGCCTTCGATGACGTGATCACCGGAAGCAGCGTCGCCAACATCCTGATCGGCGGCGCCGGCAACGACACCATCACCGGCGGGGCCGGCGTCGACAGCGTGTGGGGCGGGGCGGGTGACGACCTGTCGGTCTTCACCGTCGGCACCGACGGCGGCACCTCGACCAGTCCCGAACTTCAGGACGGCGATACCGGCATCGACACCTTCCGGGTCATGTTGACCACGGCTCAGCTGTCGAATCCCGCGATCCTGGCCGACCTGCGCACACTGCGCGACCGGATCGAGACGGCGGCCAGTCCGACCGCCGCGATGACCGATACCGACGTCGCCAACGCCGCCACCCTGTCCGCGCTCGGCATCAAGGTGGCGGATTTCGAAAAGCTGGAACTCTACGTCGACGGCCAGCCGGTCAGCGTCCGCACCGCACTGAACTATGCTCCGGCCGCAACGGCGGCCACCACCTCGACGAACGAGGACACCGCCGTCACCGGCACCTTGGGGGCGACCGACCAGGACACGGCCAACGGCCGCACCGACGATACGCTGACCTACAAGGGACCGGGCGACAATGGCCAGCCGGTGCGCCTGACGCACGGCACGCTGGTGGTGAATGCCGACGGCAGCTTCTCCTACACCCCCGACGCCCATTTCAGCGGGACGGACACCTTCACCTTCACGGTAACGGACGCCTTCGGCGGCACGTCCACCGCCGTTCAGACGATCACGGTCGCCCCGGTCGCCGACCCGTTCCAGATCACCACGCTGGACGCGCGCGGCAACGAGGATTTGGCTGGCGGCATCGCCCTTGCCCCCACCATCACGCTGAGCGACGTCGATGCCGCCAGCCCGGAGAAGGTGGAGAGCATCACCCTGCTGATCCCGTCGAACCAACTGGATGCCGGCGGCGCCAAGCTCTACCTCAACGGCGCGCTTCTGCCGCCCAACGACCCCACCGGCGGCAATTACAGCTGGACGATCCCGACCGCGGCATTGCAGGCCGACGACACCGCCGCCGGGGTCTGGAAGATCCAGGGATTGAAGATCGTCACCGATCCCGATTCCGATGCCGACCTCAACTACACGCTGAGGGTCGGGACGATCGACGGCAGCGGCGTCACGGCGAGCAGCCGCGTGCAGACCGCGACCGGCACCATCACCGTGGATGCCGTCGCCGACGCTCCCAAAGTCACGGCCGCTCCGGCCTCGACCGCTGAGGATACCTCGGTCCTTCTCACCATCAAACCGACCCTGAAAGATGCCGACGGGTCGGAGTCCATCAGCCTGATCACGATCAGCGGCGTGCCGGATGGCGCGCGCCTCAGCGCGGGCACGGTGGCGAGCACCCAGTCGGACGGCAGCAGCACCTGGACGCTGACCCAGGCGCAGCTGGCGGGCCTGCGGCTGATCCCGCCGGAGGACTTTTCCGGCACCATCACGCTGGGCGTCGTCGCCACCTCCAGCGAGAGGGAGAACAGTTCCACCGCCAACTCGGCCAAGGCCAACCTGACGATCACCGTCACCGGCGTGGCCGACGCTCCCATCGTCACCCCCCAGCCGGCCAGCGGCAACGAGGACAGCGCCATCGCGCTGTCCATCGACGCCCGGCTGTCCGACCTGACGGGGGAGACGCTGGACCACATCACCATCACCGGCGTTCCGGAAGGGGCGAAGCTGTCCGCCGGCATCCACAACGCCGACGGCAGCTGGACGCTGACGCCGGCCCAGTTGAGCAACCTGACCTTCACGCCGCCGTCCAACTACTCCGGCGCGGTGACGCTGAAGATCACCGCCACCTCGGTGGAGGGAACCACCACCGCCACCTCGGCGCCGGTGTCCCTTGTGGTGACCGTCAACGCGGTCGCCGATAAGCCCGTGCTGTCCGCCTCCGACGCGGTGGGGCGCGAGGACACGGAGATCCCGCTGTCGGTGGTCGCCGCACTGGCCGACCGCGACGGTTCGGAGGTGCTGACCATACACATCAGTGGCATCCCGGCCGGCGCCAGCCTCCGCAACTCGGCTGGCGATACGCTGGTCATCAGCAACGGGTCGATAACCCTCAGGCCGGAGCAGCTGACCGGCTTGGTCATCACCCCGCCGGAGAATTCCAACACCGGCTTCGATCTGATCTTCACCGCGCGGGCGACGGAACGCTCCAACGGTTCCCATGCGGACGCGACATCGGTGACCGTCCATGTCGAGGTGCAGGGCGTCGCCGATGCGGTGACACCGAACGGCGCGCTCAGCGCCCGGGGCAACGAGGACACGGCGATCAACCTGGGTCTCGGCGATCTGGTGATGCTCGACAACGACACGTCGGAACGCCTGTCGCTGGTCATCAGCAACCTGCCGGCGGACTCCTGGCTGTCACTGGCGACGGGGCACGAGAGCGGGCTGGTCTATCTCGGCAACGGCCGCTGGTCGGTGGATGTCGCCTATTGCGACGAGCTGACCCTGACCACGAAGAAGGATTTCGCCGGCACCGTTTCGTTGAAGGTGGATGTCATCACCACCGACAGCAACGGCGCGCCAATCATTACAGTCAACGGCGTGACCTCCGGCGGAACGCTGAAGGAGACGCGCGACCTGATCGTCACCGTCGACCCCAAGGTGGACGAGCCGAAGGTCGCAATCGAGGCCAAGGCGCTGGAGGATGCGGTCGGCGGCATCCCGCTGAGCATCTCGGCGCTCACCAGCGACCTTGACCATTCGGAGCAGATCTCCGCGATCGTCATCTCCGGCCTGCCGTCCTGGGTGACGCTGACCAGCACGGACGCGGGTGCGCTGACCGCCAACCCCGGCGGCGGTTGGACCGTCGATCCGACCAAGCTCGGCAACCTGCGGCTGATCGTGCCGGAGCACCGGGCCGACGATTTCACCATCACCGTCAAGGTGACCGTGGTCGACGGCACCGACTCCCTGACCAAGACCTACACCCCGACCGTCACCATCACCGCGGTGGCCGACGCGCCGGTGTCGCATGGGACGAACAACGCGGTCGAGGCCTACCACGTCGACGACCACACGGTGACGGGCGCCGTGCCGACCGACCTGGTGCTGAACCTGAACGCCTATCTTCGGGACACGGATGGTTCGGAAAAGCTGGCGGTCACCATCTCCGGCGTGCCGGAGGGCACGGTGCTGTCCCACGGCCGCGACAACGGCGACGGCACCTGGACGCTGACGCCCGACGACTATGCCGACGCGCTGGCCCACGGCGGGCTGAAGCTGACCGTCAAGAGCACCACCGCCACCGGCATCACCCATGTCGTGGCGGATGGTACCGACACGGCCAGAATGACGCTGACGGTCAAGCCCTACAGCATCGAAAGCGAAGGCGACCGCTATGTCGGCGTGACCGATACCTTCGATGTGAAATGGACCACGCCGGTTCCGACCGGCGGCACCGGAGATCCCGGCGGCAATCGGCTGCCGAACCTTACGACGGCCGAGGATACCGCCGTCTCACTGAACCTCGATTCCGGGCTGCAGAGCCAAACCGACCTGCGGGCGGTGACGTTGTCGGGCATCCCCGACGGCGCCGTTCTGAAAGACGCCGACGGCAGGGAGCTGGCGGTTGTCGGCGGCACCATCTCGCTCGACCCGGCGAAGCTCGCCGGCCTGAAGCTGACGCCGCCGCCCAACAGCGATGCCGACTTCACGCTGAATATCAAGGTGGTCACCGGCGACGCCCACACCGAGACGAACCTGACCCAGGCAGTGACCGTAACCGCCGTTGCCGACGATCCGCTGCTGACCGTGCAGGCTGACCCGGGCAATGAGGACACGGACATTGCGCTGAACATCTCCGCCGCGCTGGCGGACACCGACCTTTCCGAAACCCTCGTCAGCATCGTCATCAGCGGGATGCCGGCCGGCGCCAAGCTGTCCGCCGGCTACCACGATTCCACTAACAACCGCTGGGTGCTGACCCCCGACGATCTGAACGGGTTGAAATTCACCCCTCCGGACGACGCCAGCGGCACCTTCCAGCTGACGGTGACGGCGGTCTCGCGCGAGAGCAGCAACGCCGACCGGGCGACCAAGACCGAAACCCTGACGGTCAACGTGGCGCCGGTCAGCGACAAGCCCGACATCTCCTTCAGGATCGTCGAAGCAGGCGTGGAGGATCAGGCGGCTACACTTTCCATCGATGCGGTGGTTACCGACCTGATCGGCGCGGGCGAACGGATCACCTCCCTGAAGGTGACGGTGCCGGCCGGCTTTACCCTGTCGGGCCTTACCGACGACGGCAATGGCGTCTACGACCTCACCGGCCTGTCCGCCGCTGCGCGCGCCGATCTGAAACTGGTCCCGCCGGCCAACTACTCCGGCACGGCGACCGTGAAGGTCGAGGCCACGTCCCAGGACGGCACGGCGGAATCGGTCTCGTGGACCAGCAGCCATGACGTCACCTACAAGGCCGTTGCCGACGCGCCGAAACTTACGGTCCGCGACACCACGGGGGCGGAGGACACGGCCATTGGCCTGAACGTGTCGGCCAACCTCATGGATACCGACGGGTCGGAAACGATGGCGGTCATCCTGTCCGGCCTGCCGGACGGCGCGGTGCTGAACAAGGGCTCCAACAACGGCGACGGGTCCTGGACGCTGAAGCCGTCGGAACTGTCCGGGCTGACGGTCACGCCGCCGCGCAACTATTCCGGCGGCATGGACCTGACGCTGACCGCCACCAGCCTGGAAAGCTCCAACAAGAGTACCGCCACCGCCACCGCCAACATCCATGTCGATGTCACGCCGGTGACCGACGCACCCACCGTCATCGTCGCCAATGCCTCCGGCAGCGAGGACACGGAAATCGCGCTGAACCTGAAGGCGTCCCTGGTCGATACCGACGGGTCGGAGACGATGACCATCGTGCTGTCCGGCCTTCCCGCCGGTGCGGTGCTGATCGATGCGAACGGCAACACGCTGACGCCCGTCGCCGGCGCGGTCGACCTGACCGCGGCGCAGCTGAGCGGGCTGAAGCTGCTGCCGCCCGCCAACAGCGGCACCGACTTCAACCTGACCCTGACCGCGACGACGAAGGAGAATGGCGGCGGCACCGCCACCACCAGCCAGCTGTTCCGCGTCAGCGTCGATCCGGTCGCAGACCAGCCCGTCATCACGGCGGGTCCGCTCACCGGG
The DNA here is from genome assembly GCF_008364825.1 of Azospirillum sp. B21. Classification (GTDB taxonomy): domain Bacteria; phylum Pseudomonadota; class Alphaproteobacteria; order Azospirillales; family Azospirillaceae; genus Azospirillum. The sequence goes on along the minus strand of NZ_VTTO01000010.1, from coordinate 73,462 downwards.
ACGGAAGATACCGTCCTGCCGCTGAACCTGTCGGTCGCGCTCTACGATACCGACGGGTCGGAGCGTCTGGGGCTGGTGACCATCACCGGCGTGCCCTCCGGCGCGCAGCTGTCGGCCGGCACCCGCAACGGCGACGGCAGTTGGACCCTGACGCCGGCCCAGTTGAGCGGCCTGTCGCTGACCCCGCCGGCCAACAGCGATTTGGACTTTACGCTGACCGTCACCGCCGTCAGCATCGAGTCCAACGGCAGCACGGCGACCAAGGTGGTGACCGTGCCGGTCACGATGAACGCGGTGTCCGATACCCCGACCCTGACGGTCGCCGCGGCCAGCGGCAACGAGGACTCGGCGATCGGGCTGACCATCAACTCGGCGCTGGCTGACACCGACGGGTCGGAGCAGCTGACCATCACCCTGTCCGGCATTCCGGACGGGGCGGTGCTGCGCAATGCCGGCGGTACGCTGACGGTGGTGAACGGCACGGCGACCCTGAACCCGGGCCAGCTTGCCGGCCTGACGATCAAGCCGCCGGCCAACAAGGACGACGATTTCACCCTGACCATCACGGCCACCGCCACCGACGGAACGGCCAACCCGGTCAGCACCAGCGCGCAGCTGCCGGTGACCGTCGCGCCGGTGACCGACACCCCGACACTGGATGTCCTGTCCGCGACCGGGGACGAGGATGCCCGCATCCCGTTGTCGATCAGCGCGTTGCTGGGCGACACTGACGGGTCGGAAACGCTGACGATCGTCATCAGCGGCATCCCGAGCGGTGCGAGCCTTACCAACACGGCCGGCGACACCCTGACCATCAGCGGCGGAAGCATCACGCTCAATCCGGGCCAGCTTGCCGGTCTGGCGATCAAGCCGCCATCGAACGACGACAGCGACTTCACCCTGACCGTCAAGGCCACCGCCAAGGACGGCGTCGCCGCTGCGGTCGAGGTGAGCAAGACGCTGTCCGTGACGGTCGACCCGGTGTCGGATACCCCGACCCTGACCGTGGCCGCAGCCTCGGGCAATGAGGACGCGGTGATCCCGCTGACCATCAACTCCGCCCTGACCGACGGTTCGGAGACGCTGAGCATCACCATCAGCGGCATCCCCGTGGGTGCGCAGCTGACCAACACCGCCAACGGCGCGCTGACGGTCGTCAACGGCAGCGTCACCCTGACCGCGGCGCAGCTTTCCGGCCTGGCGATCAAGCCGCCGTCGAACGACGACACCGACTTCACCCTGACCGTGACCGCCACCTCCACCGACGGCAGCGCCACCCCGGCCTCCATCGTGGCGCAGCTGCCGGTCACGGTGACGGCCGTCTCCGACGCGCCGACCCTGGACCTCCGGCCCGCCACGGGGACGGAGGACGGGACGATCCCGCTGTCCATCACTCCGGCGCTGACCGACCCCTCGGAGACGCTCACCGTCACCATCAAGGACATCCCGACGGGAGCCACCCTGTCCAACATGGCCGGCGATACGCTGACCCCGTCCAACGGGTCGATTACGCTGACGCCGGACCAGCTGGCGGGGCTGGCGATCAAGCCGGCGCCATACAGCGGCGAGAGCTTCGTCCTGTCCGTCACCGCAACCTCGAAGGACGGCACTGCGGCGGCGGCCATCACCTCCGGTGCCCTGGCGGTGACGGTGACACCTGTGGCCAACACACCCGTACTGGTGGTGGTCCCTGCCGTCGACGTGCGTGAGGACACGGCGGTCGCGCTGACGATCACCGCCGCCTCCACCGACATCGACGGGTCGGAAACGGTCGGGGTGCGGATCACCGGCGTGCCCGATGGCGCCAGCCTCAACCACGGCACCCACAATGCCGACGGCAGCTGGACCCTCACCACCGCGCAGCTTGCGGGCCTGACCTACACCCCGCCGGCCGATGCGACCGGACAGGTCACCCTGTCGGTCACGGCGACCGCCCAGGACGGGGCCGACAGCGCCGCGGTGACCCGGACCGTGACGGTGACGGTCGACCCGGTGAACGACAAGCCGACCCTGGCCGCCGGCCACGCAACCGCCGTCATCGCCGCCGGGGCCACCGACCATCCGGCGGTGGCCGCCGATGCGACGATCACCGACGTGGACAGCAGCGTCATGTCCGGCATGTCGATCCGCATCGCGGCCGGCTCGCAGACCGGCGACACGCTCAATCTGGCCGGCCTGCCCATCGACACCGATCCGGTCACCGGCCACAAGACCGTGTCCGGCACGGGGATCGAGGTCAGCTGGAACGACGCGACCCACCAGCTTTCGCTGACCGGAACCGCATCCACCGCCACCTACACCGACATCCTCCGCCACATGGCCCTGACACCCGGCGGAACCGGTGCCCGGACGCTGGAGGTGACCGTCAGCGACGGCCAGGGTCTGTCCAGCGACCCCATGGCGCTGGAGGTGTTGGTTTCGGGCGATGCGACGATGACCGGAAGCGCGGGCGCCGACATCCTCTATGCCGGCAGCGCCACGACCAGCATGTCGGGCGGCGATGGTGACGACCTGTTCATCTTCGCGCCGCGCAACGGCGACCTGACGATCAACGGCGGCGTGGGCAACTGGACCGATGTGGTCGAGGTCGGGGCCTTCGTCGCCAATGTCGGCGGCAACTGGCTGCAGCAGCTCGACGCCCAGGGGGTTGCCTACACCGTAGACCCTTCGGGCCATGGCCTGACCTTCAACACCGACACCACGGTCACGCTGGAGGACCAGAACCATCACCAGCTGGTTCTGCAGAACATCGAAAGGCTGACCTACTGATGCGGGCGTGCGGCGGGCGCGAAAGGTTGGCGCGTCCGCCGATTCAGGCGACCGGCGGGTCTTCCGCCTTATCCTCCGTCACAGGGCCGGCCTGCATGTGGGCGATGATCCGCTTCATCAGGCGGCCCAGCATTGCCCGCTCGTCCTCCGCCAGCCCGGCGACGGGCGGACCCAGCGACTGGCGCAAGGGGTCGCGATCGAGCAGTGCCCGACCTTCGTCGGTCAGGTCGAACAGCCAGCCTCGCTTGAATCCCGGATGCGGCCGGCGGACAAGCAGTCCCTTGTCCACCAGGGTGGAAACGGTGCGCGAAACCGGGGCGAGGTGGATCCGCTGGAACCGGGCCAGCGCCGTCAGCGTGCGTGCCGGCTCCGGCGAGTCGTGGAAATAGCGCAGCGCCACCCACTGCGCCGGGAAAAGCCCGTCGGCGAAGCCGATGCCATAGACAAGCCTGCTGACATGATCCAGCAGGGTGACCAGATCATCATCGGCAGTCCAACCGTCGCCCTGCGGCGTTTCCAACACGCGCGTCTCCCACTCCCGACACCACACCCAACCGACCGGCCGCAAGCTTTGTCGGGGACTGTATCGGAGTCAATACGCCAGCGGAAGCGGTGGTGTTCTCGCAAGCGTGGTGAAAGGGGTGGTGAAGTTCGCGCGGATTATCGGTGAAGAAAATCCATTGCGGTCCTCTGCAAATGTTTGGCGAAGCGTGGCCGCCGCCCCCACGTCTGTTCCTGTCCGGCATGCCGGCATCGGCGATCTTGCCCCGTCAACCGATGGACCAGAGGGACATGACCAGCTTTCCCCACACGACCAACGCCTTCCTGTTCGACCTGGACGGGACGCTGACCGACACCGTGTATCAGCATGTGCTGGCCTGGAAGGAGGCGCTCGACGAGGAGGGGATCGCGCTGTCGGTGTGGCGCATCCATCGCAAGATCGGCATGAGCGGCGGGCTGTTCACCAACATGCTGCTGCGCGAAACCGGGCTTGCCATCGACCAGGACCTTCTCGACCGGCTGCGGCGCCGCCATGCGGAGGCTTACAAGCGGCTGGCCGCCGGAGTCGTGCCGCTGCCCGGCGCGCGCGATCTGCTGGAGGCGCTGACCGGGATGGGCATCCCTTGGGCGATCGCCACCAGCGGACGGATGGAAACCGCGAGGCCCGCGCTGGAAAAGCTGGGTGTCGATCCCGGCCGGGCGGCGGTGGTGACCCGTGACGAGGTGCAATATGCCAAGCCGGACCCCGACCTGTTCCTGGCCGCGGCCGCCCGCATCGGCGTGGACATCGCGAGCGCCTTCGTGGTCGGGGACAGCATCTGGGACATGATCGCGGCCCAGCGGGCGCGGGCACTCGGTATCGGCCTGCTGTCCGGCGGCTATGGTCGGGAGGAATTGGAGCGCTCCGGTGCCCTGCGCGTCTACGAGGATCCCGCCGACATGCTGAAGCATCTGGACGAGGTCGGCGGGCGCCGCTGACCGGACGCCGTCCGAAGGCCGATCCTTCCGCCCGTCCTCTTGCCCGGGGCAGGCACAAAAAAAGAGCCGTCGGAAAACCGGCGGCTCTGAAGTCCGAGAGGAACGTCCAACAAGTTGTGCCGCGATCAGACCACGGCGCATCCAGCGGTACGAGGACTAATATACTAATATCCTATTCCCTTGGCAAGCATGTTCGGCCGCCCGTGAGCTTTTTTGTCCAGCTGCCGCTCGACCGAGGCGAAAAAAAGCCCCCCGGCGGAAAGGCCGGGGGGCGTTCGGGATCGCGGGACTGACGGATGCTCAGTCCGCGGTGCCGGTGACGGCGTTCGGGACCGACGGGGCGCCCTTCTTGCCGCGCTCGCCCAGGACCAGGGCGATGATCACGAAGGCGGTCAGGTCGAACACGGTCAGGCAGGCGAACAGCGGCTCGTAGCCGATCGTTGTGGCGAGCTGGCCGATGATCAGCGAGAAGATCATGCCGCCCATGTAGCCGGCCATGCCGCCGAAGCCGGTCGCCGTCGCGACGTCCTGCTTTTCGAAGGTGTCCGTGACCAGGGCGTAGAGCAGGCTCGACAGCATCTGGTGGGCGAAGGCACCCAGCGAGAACAGGAAGATGGCGGTGATCGGGCTGGCGGAGAAGCTGATCAGGGCCGGGCCGACCATGCACACCGCACCGATGCCGACGCCGGCGATGCGGGAGTTGACCAGCGACATCCTGAAGCGCTTCACGAAGAAGGGCGACAGGTAGCCGCTGAGGATGCAGCCGAGGTCACCGAACAGGAAGGGCAGCCAGGCGAACAGGGCGAACTGCTTGATGTCCATGCCACGCGTGGTGACCATGTACAGTGGGATCCAGAAGCTGAAGGTCTGCCACGCCGGCTCGGTCAGGAAGCGGGCGGCGGCGATGCTCCAGAACTTGCCCTTGCTCAGCACGCGCTTTACCGACGGCTTCGGCAGCTCGACATGCTCCTGGCCTTCCAGGATGTAGGCGTGCTCTTCCTTCGTCAGGCGCGGATGATTCTCGGGGTTGCGGTACAGCATGTACCACAGGACCGACATGCCGATGCCCAGCAGACCGGTGACGAGGAAGGCCTCCTGCCAGCCATAGGTCAGCGACAGCCAGATGACGAAGGGCGGGGCGACCATCGCGCCGATCGAGCTGCCGGTGTTGAACCAGCCGGTGGCGATCGAACGTTCCTTGGCCGGGAACCACAGGGTGGAGGTCTTCACGCCCGAGGGCATGGCGGCCGCCTCGCTGATGCCCAGCAGGCCGCGGAAGAAGGCCATCGACTGCCAGCCGCCGGCCAGCGCATGCATGGCGGCCGCGGTGCCCCAGACGAAGGCGAACATGGCGTAGCCGAGCTTCAGGCCGATCAGATCGGTGATGTAACCGGCGATCGGCTGCATCAGGCTGTAGCAGAGCTGAAAGGCGCTGACGATGAAGGAATACTGCTCGGTCGTGAAGTGGAGCTGTTCCTTGAGCGTCGGCGCCAGGATGCCCAGCGTGTTGCGGTCGATGTAGTTGACCACGGTGCCGAGCATCATCAGGGCAAGGATTTGCCACCGCAAACCACGGATCTTCTTCATTTTTTCCTCACAAGCCTGCTTCGGCAGGCGCCGGTGCGCACGTACAGGCCCTGGGCGGCTTTCCTTGGCCGGGACGCCTTGCCAGCGGGTATTCGGTGCCGGGCGACGGGTACGCTTCCGCTTGATTTCGAGAGGGCGGGAGCAGCGTTGAAGGCGTTATATTAATATATCAGTGAAGGCATCAAGTGATTTTCGTGACCGCCTTCGGCTTCAGCGAAAATGTCGCAGTCCGATGTTGCGGTGCGCTGATGTCTTCGCAGGCGCAGCATGTTCAGGGCCGTTGCCGGAAGCCCTTTCTTTGCTGCAATGCAACTTTGTCAGGAGGCGAAAGGCTGGTCATTCAGTTCGGATTTCTGCGAAAGAACGGGCGACCTTCCGCATCTGCATGTAGGAGGCCATGGCAGCCAGCGTCGATAAATGATCTGGATCAATGGGCTGTGCGCGCTTGGTGCCCGCGCGGTCCGCCCGCCTTGCGTGACCGCACCGGAGATTTCCCATGGCACGCCTGGACGACGGTGCATGTTGCGGTGCGACAAATTGAAACCTTCCTTGCAAAAGTAATATATCAGACCGTTGTGCAGCGCAGAGCGGCGGCGGGCGGAAAATCCGCGATGGACTGACACGCGTCATTGCGTCGATCCATCGGGAAGCAGACCCTTTTCCCTGGTCGACCGCCGTTTCCTGCCGCGTTTTCCGCCGGCTTCCATCGCTACCGGCCCTGCCCGTCAGAGACGCCCCACGGAGACGACCGTCGCCAAGCAAGAGGACTTTTCCCGCATGACCAATACCCCGACGCCCACAGCATCCACAGAGGCCGCATCGCGCTCCGCCCCGTCTTCCGCCCGCATCATGGACGGCAACGAGGCGGCGGCTTCGGTAGCCTACCGTGCCAGCGACGTGATCGCGATCTATCCCATCACGCCGTCCTCGCCGATGGGGGAGTTCGCCGACGAATGGTCGGCGGCGCGCCGTCCCAACCTGTGGGGAAGCGTCCCCGACGTGGTGGAGATGCAGTCGGAGGGTGGTGCGGCCGGTGCCGTCCATGGCGCTCTGCAGGCCGGCGCGCTGGCGACGACCTTCACGGCGTCGCAGGGCCTGCTGCTGATGATCCCCAATATGTACAAGATCGCCGGGGAACTGACGCCCTTCTGTATGCATGTGGCGGCCCGCACGCTGGCGACGCATGCGCTGTCGATCTTCGGCGACCATTCCGACGTGATGGCCTGCCGCCAGACCGGCTTCGCCATGCTTGCCTCGGCCAATGTGCAGGAAGCGCATGACATGGCGCTTGTCGCCCATGCCGCTACCCTGCGGGCGCGGGTGCCGTTTCTGCATTTCTTCGACGGGTTCCGCACCTCGCACGAATTCAATTGCGTCGAAACCCTGTCGGACGATGACCTCCGCGCGCTGATCGACGACGCCTGCGTCGACGCCCACCGCCGCCGCGGCCTGACGCCGGACCATCCCGTCGTCCGCGGCACCGCGCAGAATCCGGACGTCTTCTTCCAGGCCCGCGAGGCCGCCAACCCCTATTATGACGCCTGCCCGGCCATCGTGCAGGAGATGATGGACCAACTGGCCGTGCGCACCGGCCGCGCCTATCGCCTGTTCGACTATGCCGGCCATCCGCAGGCGGAGCGGGTGGTCGTCGTCATGGGCTCCGGTGCGGAGACCTGCGCCGGGGCGGTCCGGCGACTGGTGAAGGAGGGAGAGCGGGTGGGCTGCCTGACCGTCCGCCTGTTCCGCCCCTTCGCCATCGCTGATTTCATCTCGGCACTGCCGCCCACCGTCCGGCGCATAGCCGTGCTCGACCGCACCAAGGAGCCGGGTGCCGTTGCCGATCCGCTCTATCTCGACGTGGTCGCGGCCCTGGCGGAAGCCCGTGCCGCTGATCCGACGCTTGCCGAGCCGATGGTGATCGCCGGCCGCTATGGCCTGTCGTCCAAGGAATTCACCCCGGCGATGGCGAAGGCCGTGTTCGACGAGTTGAAGCGGGAGCGTCCGAAGCGCCGCTTCACCGTCGGCATCACCGACGACGTCACCCACCAGTCGATTCCCTGGGATCCGGCCTGGGGTATGGAAGAGCCGGGCGTTTCCCGCGCGGTCTTCTTCGGGCTCGGTGCCGACGGCACGGTGGGCGCCAACAAGAATTCGATCAAGATCATCCAGGCGCGCACCGCCAAATCGCAAACCGGCGGCCATGCCCAGGCCTATTTCGTCTATGACAGCCGCAAGTCCGGCTCCACCACCGTGTCGCACCTGCGATTCGCGAGGGAGCCGATCCATGCGCCATACCTGATCGGTCAGGCCGAGTTCGTCGCCTGTCATCATCTGCCGCTGATGGAGCGGGTGGAGGTGGTGGAGATGGCCGCCCCTGGCGCCACCGTTCTGCTGAACGCCCCCGGAACGCCGCAACAGGTGTGGGACGCCCTGCCGGCGGAAGTGCAGCACATCTGCATCGAGCGCAAGCTGTCGCTCCATGCCATCGATGCCGGCGCGGTCGCGCGCGAGGTCGGGCTCGGCCGCCGCGTCAACACCATCATGCAAACCTGTTTCTTCGCCCTGTCGGGCGTGATGCCGGTCGAGGATGCCATCGCCGACATCAAGGCCGCCATCGTCAAAACCTACTCCCGCCGCGGCGAGGAGGTGGTGAAGCGCAACATCGCCGCCGTCGATCAGGCGCTCGCCCATCTCCGTGCCGTGCCGGTGCCGGAACACGTCACCGCCGACCATTGGCGGCCGGCCCCGGTGCCGGAGACGGCGCCCGATTTCGTGAAGCGCGTCACCGCCATGATGATCGCCGGCCATGGCGACCGGCTGCCGGTGTCCGCCTTCCCGGTGGACGGCACCTGGCCGACCGGCACCTCCAAATATGAACGCCGCAGCATCGCGGCGGAGGCGCCCAGCTGGAACGCCGACCTCTGCATCGAGTGCAACAAATGCGTGCTGGTCTGCCCGCACGCGGCGATCCGCGCCACGGTGGTGCCTGAGTCGGCGCTGGCGGATGCGCCGGCCGGCTTCGAGACCATCCCCTACAAGGGCCGCGAGTTCCCCGGTGGGCGCTATCGCCTGCAGGCCTCGCCGGCCGATTGTACCGGCTGCACGCTCTGCGTCGCCGCCTGTCCCGCACAGGACAAGGGAGGTTCCGGCCGCAAGGCGCTGGAGATGCGGCCGGTCCGGGAACTGGCCGGCGAACAGGAGGCCTTCGATTTCTTCCGCAGCCTGCCGGCCATCCCGCGCGAGTCGGTCCCGGCGACCGTCAAGCACTCCCAACTGCTGGAACCGCTGTTCGAGTTCTCCGGCGCCTGCGCCGGCTGCGGCGAGACGCCCTACATCAAGATGCTGACCCAGCTGTTCGGCGACCGCATGGTGATGGCGAACGCCACCGGCTGCTCGTCGATCTATGGCGGCAACCTGCCGACCACCCCCTACACCACCGACGCCAGCGGCCATGGCCCGGCCTGGGCCAACTCGCTGTTCGAGGACAATGCGGAGTTCGGGCTCGGCATGCGCGTCGCCATCGACCAGATGGCCGAACAGGCGCGCGACACGCTGGTGTTTCTGTCCGCCCGACTGGAACCCGGTCTGGTGACGGAGCTGCTGCAGGCCGACCAGTCCGATTCGGCCGGCATCGCCGCCCAGCGCGTCCGCGTCGCCGCCCTGATGGGGCAGCTCGCCGCGGTGAAGGACCCGCTGGCCCGCCGGCTGGAGCAGTTGGCGGACTATCTGGTCCGCAAATGCGTGTGGATCGTCGGTGGCGACGGCTGGGCCTACGACATCGGCTATGGCGGGCTCGACCATGCGCTGGCATCCGGGCGCGACGTCAACATCCTGGTGATGGACACGGAGGTCTATTCCAACACCGGCGGCCAGCAGTCCAAGGCGACTCCGATCGGCGCCTCCGCCAAGTTCGCGACCGCCGGACGGTCGGCCGCCAAGAAGGATCTGGGACTGATGGCGATGGCCTACGACCATGTCTATGTCGCCCGCACCGCCTTCGGAGCCCGCGACAGCCACACGTTGAACGCCCTGATGGAGGCGGAGGCCTATCGCGGTCCATCGCTGGTGCTGGCCTACAGCCATTGCGTCGCCCATGGCTTCGAACTGTCGCACGGGCTGGAGCATCAGAAGCTGGCGGTGGACAGCGGCCACTGGTCGCTCTACCGCCGCGACCCGCGCCGGCTCGCTGACGGCAAGACCGCCCTGCAGTTGGACAGCGGCGCCCCCTCCGCCGGTCTTGCGGCATTCATGGCCGGCGAGTCGCGCTTCAGCGCGGTGGAGCGCAGCAACCCCGAGCGCTACCACGCCCTGCTGGACGAGGCCGAGGCGGAAATCCGCCGTAAGCGCCACCTGTTCGAGCATATGGCGGGGTTCAAGGAGTAGTTGCGGCGGATGCCCCCTCCCTAACCCTCCCCCACCTACGGTGGGAGAGGGGACTGCCATCGCTTTGGCACTTAGGTCACGCCGACAAATGTCCTGTCCCCTCTCCCGCGAAGAGGGGGAGGGATGGGGAGGGGGCATCCGCCGTAATAAACCCTCCCCGAACCACAATTGCCGCACCCTTTTCCCTTGCGCCGAAGATTAATATATTAGTATATTGAACCTGTCGCCCATGCCTGTTCCGATGGCGCCGGCCCAGCCTTTTTGCTCCTGTAAGGATGCCCTGTCATGCGTTCCCTGACCCGTGACCAGCTTGCCGGTGGCGCGTTCGACGTCGCCCATACCGGCGGTGCGCCGACCCTGCCCGTGACCATTCTTCAGGTGGGCGACGGCAATTTCCTGCGCGGTTTCGTCGATTGGATGGTCGATGTCGCCAACGGCCAGGGGCTGACCAAAGCCGGTGTCGCCATTGCCCAGCCGCTGGACCAGGGCATCGCCAACCTGCTGAAGGCGCAGGACAACCTCTACACGGTGCTGCTGCGCGGCATCGAAGGCGGGCGCGAGGTCGAATCCCGCCGCGTCGTCTCCTGCGTGTCGGAAGCGCTGAACCCCTATGCCGACTGGGCGCGGATGGTGGAACTGGCCTCCTCGCCGGCCCTGCGCTTCTTCGTTTCCAACACGACCGAGGCCGGCATCGCCGACCGCGAGGAGCCCTACACCCCCGGCACCTGCCAGGACAGCTTCCCGGCGAAGGTCGCGGCCCTGCTGCATGCCCGCTACACCGCGCTGGGCGGCAGCGCCGACAGCGGCCTCGTCTTCCTGCCCTGCGAGCTGATCGAGGCCAACGGTGCCAACCTGAAGCGCATCGTGCTGGCCCATGCCAAGCGCTGGGGCCTGGAGGCCGGCTTCGCCGACTGGGTGGAGACGCACAACCATTTCCTGAACACGCTGGTCGACCGCATCGTCCCCGGCTATCCGAAGGACGAGGCCGCCGCGCTCAGCGCCAAGTGGGGCTATGAGGACCGGCTGGCCGTCGCCGCCGAGCCCTTCCATGTCTGGGTGATCGAGGGGCCGGCCCATCTGGCCGAGGAACTGCCGCTGCACAAGGCCGGGCTGAACGTGGTCTGGACCGACGATTTGCAGCCCTACCGCACCCGCAAGGTCCGCATCCTCAACGGCGCCCACACCGCCAGCGCGCTGGCCGCCTACTGCGCCGGCCTCGACACTGTCAAATCGATGATGGACGACCCGACCGTGTCGGCCTATCTGAACACGGTGATGTTCGAGGAAATCGTCCCCTACGTGCCGCTGCCCGAGGCGGAGCGGCAGGACTATGCCCGCACCATCATGGAGCGCTTCGGCAACCCCTATATCCGGCACGAGTTGATCTCCATCACGCTCAACTCGGTGTCGAAATGGCAGGTGCGCGTGCTGCCCAGCCTTAAGGACGCCGTGGCCCGCAACGGGCAGGCTCCGGCCGGCCTGTCCTTCTCGCTTGCGGCGCTGCTGCGCTTCTACCGCGGCTTCGTCATCAACGGCGCCTACACCGGCGAGCGAGAGGCGGGATCCTACCCGATCAGCGACAATGCCGAGGTGATCGCCGCCATGGGCGCCGCCTGGGCCGCCAATGCCGGCGATCTGCGGGCGCTGGCGGTCGCGATCCTGTCGGACGTCCGGCTGTGGAAGGAAGACCTGACCGCCATCCCCGGCCTGGCCGCCCGCGTCGCCGACAGCCTTGCCGCCATCGAGGCGAAGGGCATGAAGGCCGCCATGGCCGATCTGGTTGGCGCGGAACTGGTTGCCGGCTGATCCGGCTCGCGTGATCGCAGAGCGGGGCGTGTCCGTATGGGCGCGTCCCGCAAGGCACGGCTTCGATGACACCGACACTGACCCTTCGCATTGCCGAGTTGGAACTCGACGCGGCGGTGCTTCGCCATCGCCTGTTGCATATCCCCCTGGCTCTGCAGGAAGATTGCGGCCTGTGGGCGAGCCACAGGACGATCGGGCGGCAGGCGATGACCCTGTTCCGTGCCGTCCGGCAGGAAACCCGCGACAGCGGCGACGAGGACGAATGCGATCAGGCGCTCAGCCGGATCGAAGCGGCCTATCAGCTCGTCCATGACGCGATCCAATCCCTGTCCGTGCTGGCTCTCGCAGACCTGCCGACCCGCCACTGACGGGCGGCGATTTACGATGCGTGAGGAAGACCGACGATGCAGACGACCGAATCGAGGAAGCGGACACGCCGCGGCACCCAACGGGTGACCATGACCGACGTGGCGAACGCCGCCGACGTGTCGCCCAGCACCGTGTCGCTCTATCTCCGTCGTCCGGGGGCGGTGTCCCGCCATCTCGCCGAGCGGATCGCCCGCGTCATCGACGAGATGGGCTATGTGCCCAATCTGGTGGCCGGCAGCCTCGCCGCGGCGCGCAGCCGCACCGTCGGCGTCATCCTGCCCTCCATCCTGAACTCCTTCTTCGCCGAGACCTACAACACGCTGCAAGGGATGTTCCAGGCGGCGCATTACCAGACCCTGCTGGGCGTCAGCGAATTCAGCCCGGAGGAAGAGGAAAGCCTGATTCGCGCCTTTCTCGCCTGGTCGCCGGCGGCGATGGTTGTGACCGGCTTCCACCACACCGAGCGGACCCGCGCCATGCTGGCGTCCTGCGGGGTGCCGGTGGTGGAGATGTGGGACATGCCGAGCCATCCCGGCGAGGCCATCGGCATCAGCGTCGGCTTCTCGCATTTCGAGGTCGGCCGCATGCAGACCAGCCACCTCTACGACCAGGGCAGCCGCAAGGTCGCCTATATCGGCGCCGCCGCCCATCAGGACCTGCGTGTGCGCAGCCGCACCGACGGCTATGAGGCGGAGGTTCTGCGGCGGGGCCTGCACGAGCCCATCGACTTCACCGTGCCCGACGCCGCCACGACGGAGGTCGGCCGCTGGCTGATCGACGAGATCCTGACGCGACACCCCGACATCGACGGCGTGGTCTGCTCCAACGACGCGCTGGCGCTGGGCGTCCTGTTCGAAGTGACCCGCCGCGACCTGCGGGTGCCGGACGATCTGGCGGTGGTCGGCTTCGGCGATCTGCCCTTCAGCAACTCCTGCCCGCCGCCGCTGACGACCGTCCGCCCGCCCCAACGCGAGATCGGCCGCCTCAGCGCGACGCAGATTCTCGCGGCACTGGATGGAGGCCGTACCACGCCGCAGCACCACAACTTGGAGTGCGAGCTGGTGATCCGCGGCAGCACACGGCCGGTGGGGAGGGGTTAGGAGGCTGGAGGCACCCCCTCCTTTAAGGAACTAAGGCGCCGTTTCCATACCTTTATACGCGTGTGGTTGACGATGTTTATTATCGTTAGGATAATAAGCAACATTAAGCACAACCCATAACGCAGGGTGGATAGGCTCATGGCGCTCGGACTGCACTCATCCCGCCGTAATTTCCTTGTCGGCGCCGGCCGGTTTGCCGGGGCGGCGGCCGCGGTGCAACTGATGCCGGGATCCGCCTTTGCGGCGGAGGCGGGTGGGGCGTACTGCCCGCCGCCCTCGGCCTGGTCCGATCTGGCGAAGGCGATGAAGGGCGGGGTGCTGCGGCCGGAGGATCCGTTCTTCGCCGATGTCTGCCGCCCCAACAACCTGCGCTATGGCGCCACCCTGCCGGCAGGCATCGCCCGCTGCGCAAGCGCCGCGGATGTCCAGGCCTGCATCCAGTGGGTGAAGCAGCAGGCCATGCCCTTCGCCGTTCGCTCCGGCGGCCACAGCTACGCCGGCTTCTCCACCACGCCCGGCCTGCTGATCGACATGACCAAGATGGCGGGAGCGGAACTGCTGCCGGGCAAGGACGGGCTGGTCAAGGTCCTGGGCGGCACGCTCAACTCCGCCGTCTACAAGCAGATGGAACGGCTGGGCCGCACCATCACCCATGGGCGCTGCGATTCCGTCGGCGCCGCCGGCTTCCTGCTGGGTGGCGGCATCGGCTTCAACATGCGCAAGTACGGCATGGCCTCCGACCTGCTGCGCGCGACCGAACTGGTGACCGCCGACGGCAGCCACGTCAAGGCCGATGCAAACACCGACTCTGCCATTTATTGGGCCTGCCGAGGCGGCGGCGGCGGCAATTTCGGCATCAACACCTCCTTCACCCTGGAAACCCGCCCGGCGGAGGCGGTGACGGTCTTCAATCTGACCTGGACCGACAAACTGCCGAAGGTGCTGAAGCTTCTGCTGACCGAACTGGCGACCGCGCCCGACGATTTCGGCAGCAAGATCAACGTCACCATCCCCAGCCGGCAGGAACAGTGCGACAAGGTGCCGGTCAGCGTCTCCATCCTCGGCCAGCTTCACAAGTCGAAGATGACGCTGAAGGAAATTTTCAAATCCACCTGGGAGTGGATCGACTGGTCCAAGTCGACGGTGATGGAGGATGTGCCCTATTGGGCGGCGCAGGACTTTCTGGTCGAGACGACATTCCCCTATTATTATCAGGAAAAGTCCAGCTACATGAAGGCGGCGGACATCGGCGACGAGGCCATCGCCGCGATGTTCGACTGGGCGGCGAAGATGCCCGCCACCTCGATGCCGGTGGTCTTCAAGTTCTTCCAGGTCGGCGGCGCCATCAACCGGGTCGGTCCGACCGAGACCGCCTATGTCCACCGCGGCTATGATTGGCTGTTCTCGATCGAGGCCAACTGGTGGCGGCCGACGGATTCCGCCCTGCTGATCGAACAGGCGCTGGAGTGGCAGCAGCGCTTCTACGACGATGTGAACCGCCGGACCAGGGCGCAGGGGGCTTTCCAGAACTTCCCCGACCCGTCGCTAGCCGATTGGCAGCGGGCCTATTACGGCGAGAATCTTGCCAAGCTGGCCGAGGTGAAGAAGGCGGTCGATCCGACCATGCTCTTCACCTTCGCGCAGGCGATCCGCCCGGCGTGATGTCGGGCTGGGCTGCGGGAGGTCAGTCCGCCCGCAGCCCCCGCGCCTGGAACTGCCCGCGCACCCGCTCCACCAGTTCGCGCGAGGGCGGCTCGGTATCGCCCAGCATGTATTTGCGGCCCAGCGCTTTCCATTTGTGCTCGCCCATCTTATGGAAGGGCAGAACGTCGACCCGGTCGACGACACCGAGCCCGGCCACGAAATCGGCCAGACCGTCGATCTCGGTCGCGTCGTCGGTCAGGTTCGGGACCAGCACATAGCGCAGCCAGATGCGCTTGTTCAGCCCGGCGAGCCGTTCGGCGAATTCCAGCGTCGGGCGCAGCGGAACGCCGGTCAGATGGCGGTAGGTCTTTTCCGAAAAGGCCTTGATGTCGAGAAGGACGAGGTCGACGTCCTCCAGCAGATGGTCGTCGGCATGGTTGCCGAGGAAGCCGGAGGTGTCGAGCGCGGTGTGCATGCCCAACGCCTTCGCCCCGCGCAGGATGGCGGCGGTGAATTCCGGCTGGACCAGCGGCTCGCCGCCGCTCAAGGTCAGCCCGCCATGGGCCCGCTTCAGGAATTCGGCATAGAGCTTGATGTCGTCCAGCACTTCCGCGGATGTGGTCCGCGTCCCGTCATGCATGTGCTGGGTGTCGGGATTGTGGCAGTAGAGGCAGCGCAGCGGGCAGCCCGACATGAACAGGACATAGCGGATTCCCGGCCCGTCCACCGTGCCGCCGGTTTCGACCGAATGGATCCATCCGGAGACGGAGCCGGGGCGGGCTTGGGTGAGGGGGGATGTCATTGCTTCAGGGATCCAATTTGAAAACTCTGCGCCCTTCGGAGGTGCATCGGGGCGTTTGCAGGCATGTAAGTCGCGGGACATGCGAATAAAGCCCCTCTCCCTCGATGGGAGAGGGGCTTGTATTTTGGAGTGAAGGGAAGCCGTTCACGCCCCTCAGTGCTTGTCGTGGAACGTGCGGCTGATGACGTCGAGCTGCTGCTCTCGCGTCAGCTTGATGAAGTTCACCGCATAGCCGGACACCCGAATGGTCAGCTGCGGATACAGCTCCGGATGGTCCATGGCGTGCAGCAGCGTCTCGCGGTCGAAGACGTTGACGTTGATGTGATGGCCGCCCTGGGCGGCATAGCCGTCCAGCATGCCGACCAGATTGTCCACGCGCTCGTCTTCCGTCCGGCCGAGAGCGCCGGGGACGATGGTGAAGGTGTAGCTGATGCCGTCCTGCGCATGGGCGTAGGGCAGCTTGGCGACACTGGCCATCGACGCGACGGCACCCTTCTTGTCCCGCCCGTGCATCGGGTTGGCACCCGGCGCGAAGGGCTGGCCGGCCTTGCGGCCGTCCGGCGTGTTGCCGGTCTTCTTGCCGTAGACCACGTTGGAGGTGATCGTCAGCACCGACTGCGTCGGCATCGCGTTCCGGTAGGGCTTCTGCTTGCGCAGGGCCGTCATGAAGCGCTCGACCGCCCACACCGCGATGTCGTCCACCCGGGCGTCATTGTTGCCGAAGGCCGGATAGTCGCCCTCGATCTCGAAATCGGTGGCGAGACCGTTCTCGTCGCGGATGACCTTCACCTTGGCATGCTTGATCGCCGACAGGCTGTCCGCCACCACGCTGAGGCCGGCGATGCCGCAGGCCATCGTGCGCAGGATGTCGCGGTCGTGCAGGGCCATCTCCATCCGCTCGTACATGTACTTGTCGTGCATGTAGTGGATGGCGTTCAGCGCGTTCATGTAGACCTTGGCCAGCCACTCCATCATCGGCTCGAAGCGGGCCATGACCTCGTCATAGTCCAGCACGTCGCCGGTGATCGGGGCGAAGGCCGGGCCGATCTGCTCGCCCGAAACCTCGTCCTTGCCGCCGTTGATGGCGTACATCAGCGTCTTGGCCAAGTTGGCGCGGGCGCCGAAGAACTGCATCTGCTTGCCGATGCGCATCGCGGACACGCAGCAGGCGATGCCGTAGTCGTCGCCCCAATAGCCGCGCATCAGGTCGTCGTTCTCGTACTGGACCGAGCAGGTCTTGATCGAGGTGTCGGCGCAGAAGCGCTTGAAGCCTTCCGGCAGCTTCTCCGACCACAGAACCGTCAGGTTCGGTTCCGGCGCCGGGCCCAGGTTGTGCAGGGTCTGCAGCATGCGGAAGTTGGTCTTGGTGACCAGCGTCCGGCCGTCCAGCCCCATGCCGCCGAGGCATTCCGTGACCCAGGTCGGGTCGCCCGAGAACAGCTGGTCGTATTCCGGCGTGCGCAGGAAGCGGACCAGACGCAGCTTCATGACGAAATGGTCGATCATCTCCTGGGCCTCGGCCTCGGTGATGACGCCGTCGCGCAGGTCGCGGTCGATATAGATGTCGAGGAAGCTGGACACGCGGCCCAGCGACATGGCCGCGCCGTTGGCTTCCTTGACCGCCGCCAGATAGGCCAGATAGGTCCACTGCACCGCCTCGCGCGCCGTTGCGGCCGGACGCTTGACGTCGAAGCCGTAGGAGGCGGCCATCTGGACCAGCTCCTTCAGCGCGCGGATCTGCTCGGAGATCTCCTCGCGCAGGCGCAGGACGTCCTCGTCGATGCGGCTGACTTCCAGCGAGGCCAGTTGGGCCTTCTTGTCCTTGATCAGGAAATCGGCGCCGTACAGCGCCAGCCGGCGATAGTCGCCGATGATGCGGCCGCGGCCATAGGCATCAGGCAGGCCGGTGATGACGCCGGACTTGCGGCAGCGCAGCATCTCGGGCGTGTAAACGTCGAACACGCCGTCATTGTGCGTCTTGCGCAGGCTGGGGAACACCTCCTCCAGCTTCGGCGACGGCGTGTAGCCGTAAGCCTCCAGGCCGGTCTTGACCATGCGCCAGCCGCCGAACGGCATGATGGCGCGCTTCAGCGGCTTGTCGGTCTGCAGGCCGACGATCACTTCCAGTTCGCGGTCGATATAGCCGGCGGCGTGCGAGGTGATGGAGGCGAAGATTTCGGTGTCGGCATCCAGCACGCCGCCCTTGGCGGCGCGTTCCTGCTTCAACAGGTCGGTGACCTTGGCGAACAGCGCGGTGGTGCGGGCGGTGGGGCCGGCGACGAAGCCTGCATCGCCTTCATAGGGGCACAGGTTGCGCTGGATGAAATCGCGGACGTCGACCGAGCGGCGCCAGACGCCCGGGGCGAAGCCGCGCCAGGGGTCGGCGGCGGACTGCTGCTCCGTGGCCTGGGCAAGTCCGTCCATCAGCAGGGTGTCCATGATGACTCCTCAGAGATTTAGCCGTCGGCGCGGGTCGAATGCCGTGTCGGCGGTCTCGTGGTGCCCGCGAACCGCGCGGGACGATTGGAAGCATAGGCGCGATCGGCGCCAAATTCGTTGATACACGTCATATTTTCAGACCGGGCGGGGCTAGGCGATTGCCGTGTTTGCGCCCGCTCTGTAGTTTTACTACATACTCCCGGACGGTCTTCCGAACAAGGCGAACAGGCTCGACATTTTGTCGCAGGGTGAGGCGCAGCAAGTTGGAAACGCGTGGAAAGCGCGTATCCCCGCCGCGACGGAATCGGTCGTTCGCAGCGCTGTATATGTAGCTTTGCTACATGTGCTAGGCTGACCCACATTCAGAAGGGAGCGACCCCCACATGCTGGCGAGAATCGCCGCCGTCCGCGACCAGATCCGGCCTTCGGAACGCAAACTGGCGGACTATGCGATGGCCCATCCGGGCGATGTCATCAACCTGTCCATGGCCGAATTGGCCGACCGCGTCGGGGTGAGCGAGCCGACGGTGGCCCGCTTCTGTTCGGCCCTCGGTTGCCGCGGCTTCCGCGAGTTCAAGATCAAGCTGGCGCAGGACATCGCCGGCGGCATGCCCTTCCTGCATCAGGACCTGTCGGTGGACGGGGAACTGAATGCGGATGGCGGAGTGCCGGGGGCGGTGCTGGCCGGCAAACTGTTCGACCGAACCATCGCCACGCTGATGCAGGTGCGTAACAACCTGCCGGCCGACGCGGTGGACCGTGCCGCCGACGTGCTGGCGGCTTCGCGTCGGATCGAGTTCTACGGTTCGGGCAATTCGGGCACGGTGGCGGAGGACATCCAGCGCAAGTTCTTCCGGCTGGGCATTCCGACCGTCGCCTACACCGATTCCCACATCTATTTCGCGTCCGCCCTCACGCTGACGAAGGGCGATGCGGTGGTGGCTGTGTCCAGCACCGGCCGGACCCGCGACATCCTGGACGCCGTCCAGAACGCCCGCAAGGCCGGCGCCGACGTGATCGCCCTGACCCGCTCCGGCACGCCGCTGGCGGAGATGGCGACGGTCAGTCTCGTGGCCGACATCGCCGACGATTTCGACATCCACTCTCCCATGACCGTCCGCATCGCGCATCTGGTGCTGGGCGACATCCTGTCCATCGCCGTGGCCCTGCGCATGGGCGACACCCTGCAGGAGCGCCTGAAGCGCCACGACCGCGCCGTCGACGCCCATGTTTCGGAAAAGGCGGCGGAGCGATAGGCGACCGGATCAGACTTGCCGCAGGCGGGCCGCCCTTCCGGCCAGGAAATTCATCACGAGATGGGCCGCGGATTGGGCGGTGATCCCCCCGGCGTCCAGCGGAGGGCTGACCTCGACGATGTCCAGGCTGGCATGGTCGGCGCTGCGCGCAATCTCGAACACCGCATCTGTGACGTCCCACAGCATCAACCCGGCAGCGTTCGGAACGCTGGTTCCCGGTGCGAAGCCCGCCGACAGGCAGTCGATGTCGATGGAGATATGGACCGCGCCGGTCGGTTCCACCGCATGGCGGATCGCCTCCTCGATGGTCCCGGCCAACCCGGCACGGCGGATGTCCCAGGGGGTGCGGACCATGATCCCGGCCGCCTCCGCCTGCTCCATGTAATCGCGGGAGTAGATCGGCGCATCGATCCCAAGCTGGACGCTATGGCGATGGTCGAACACCTCGGCCACCGTATGCATCCAATGTCCGGAATGCTCCTTCCCCGGCACGGGAACGCGCGAATCGAAATGGGCGTCGAAGACGATCAGCCCGAGCATGCGATCCGGATGGCGTCGCAGCAGGCCACGCAGGATCGGATCGGTGATGGAATGGTCGCCGCCCAGGAAGACCGGGGTGTCGCCGGAAGGCAGGCCGGCCACGGTATCCGTGATGTGCCGGTAGGTCGCGTGGATGTCGTTGGAGACGTCGACCTCCCCGAAGCGGCGAAGCCGCAAAGGAGCCAGGTCGACCCGCTTGTCCGTGCAGTAGAGGCTGAAGCCGTCCAGTGCCCGCAGGATCGCGGCCGGGCCGAACCGCGTGCCCGGCCGGTGGCTGACCGCATGGTCGAACGGGATCTCCAGGAACAGGAGTTCGGTGCCGGGTTCGGCCGCCGGCCGATTGCCATCCAGGTTGTTTTCCGGATTTTCCCACGCTCCGCCGATCCAGCGGACGGTGGAATCCTCGACGACGCGCGTGTTCATGCCGGCCGCCATCGATCAGGTGTCCGCACCGACCGGAACCGCACCGGTCCGGGCGAGTTCGATGCGGCCGACCCCTACCATCTCCTTCGCACGTTCGACGATGTCGTCCGGAGCATTGGCGGCCTGCCAACGGTGATAATCCTCCAGCTTGCGGTCCATCGCCGATAGGTCCCGCCCCTCCCACTGCCGTTCGCGCACCAGACAGAAGCCATCCTGGTCCGGTTGCCGCACATGGCGCGCATAGGCGGAGTTCCAGATCGCCTCGAGCGAATCCGTGCGTGCGTGGCCGATCAGGCGGGAAAGCCCGTTGCAGTCGTAGACCTCGCCGAAAAGATTGACGAACAGCCCGCAATTCACCTGCCGGCAGCGGTATCCACCGCCCATGGGCCGGCTGGGTTCATAAATGAATCCATATTCCTTCTCGTCGATGGTCCGCATCAGTTCGATCAGCTCGTCGGCCCGGTTGCGTTCAAGCAGGATCGACTTATGGTCGGCCATGCCTTCAGGAATGAGGGTGACGATATAGCTGTGGACATTGTTGTCCCGGCACCAGCGGAACAGGTCGGCGACGCCATCCAGATCGTGGTATTTCGGCGTGACGACGACGTCGATCGCCAGCCGGGTGGGAATGGTCCGGTTGAAGCCGCGGGCAAGCAGGATGCGCATCGCCTCGTGCGCCTTCTCGCCATAGCCGCGGAGACCGACCATGCGGTCCTGCACGATCGTGTCGATGTTGTTGTATTTCAGGAAGATGGTCGCATCCAGATCGTACAGCCGGTCAGCCGCCGCCTCGTCCAGATGATAGCCGCTGGTGAAGACCACGCTGGTCATGCCCAGGTCATGGATGAACTCGACGATCTCCCAGAATCCAGGATCCAGCATCGGCTCGCCGGCACCGGGGAATTCCACCGTCGTGGCTCCGAGCGCCCGTGCCTGCCGGATGATGTCCTTGCGCTCCTCGGTGGTCAGTTCCTGCCGGTTGGGGACGCCGTTGTAGCGGTCGGGTGTGCGGTCGCAGTAGAAGCACTTCAGGGTGCATTCGCCGGTCAGGTCCAGGTCCAGATGGATCATCCGCCCGCCGGCCGCCGCGGCGCCGATCAGGCTCGGGCAGTGATCGGTTCCTTTCGCCCACAGATCCTCCAGCCGCTTTCCCGCCGCCCGGATATGGGGGAGGCTGCGCCGATCCAGATCCGGTTCGATGCGGAGATGATCGAGCGGCGAGGCCGCGGGCGCCGGGGTATCAACCATTGTTTGCCTCCAACTGAGGGACGCCTTCGGCGGGGCTGCGGGGCGGCTTGGCCGGCGCGCGGCTCGTCTGCCGTTCCGAAAGCGTCACGAGGATGACGGAAAGGGAGACGAGCGCGATGCCCGCCATGTTGGCGGGGGTCAGCGTTTCTCCCAGCAGGACATAAGCCATGAGACCGGCCGCCAGCGGGTCGAGCAACCCGATCACAGTCGCCGGCAGCGCATCGACATGGCGCAGGCCGAACAGAAGCAGCCAATAGGGCAGGATGGTGGCGACCACCGCGATGAATCCGATATAGGCCATCATCTCCGCCGTCGGTTCCAGCCTGTGCACCCCGAGGAAGGGCAGGGCGGCGACCCAGATCAGCGAAGAAATTGCGAAATTCCAGAAGGTCAGCGCCGTGGCGCCGATGCCCCGCGATTTGCAGGCGTTGCCGATCATGTTGAAGACGGCAAAGGCGAACCCGCAGGCGAGCCCGACGCCCAGACCGGAGGAAAGCCTGACCCATTCGCCGCCGCCGCCCGTCAGGAGGAAGCAGCCGACAAGGCTGAGCGTGACGATCGCGCAATCGCGCACGCCGATGCGCCGGGTGCCGAGAAGCGCGCCGAGCACCAGCACGAAGAAGGGCGATGTGTATTCCAGCGTGATGGCCGCCGCGACGTTCATCATGTCGATCGCCAAATAGAAGGTGGCGTTCACGACGACGAACATGACGCCCGCGGCCACCGTCATCGGTCGGGCGGCAGGTGGAACGTGGAACGGCCGGCCCGGCAGGAGGACCATGATCGGCCCCAGGACGGCGCAGGCCACGAAACTGCGGATCGCCGTCAGGTCCAGCGGCGACACGTCGGAGACGAACAGCACCTTCGCTGCCGCGCCTGCGGCACCGAACAGGATGGCAGCCAAGAAGATCGCGGCCATGCCGACCGCGCGCATGGACCCCTGCTCCGTCATGTTTCCCCCTGACGTGGCTCCATTTTCCGATGTGGCCGTTCCCGTTCCGCGGCCTGCTCCCTCCGCATCGCGGCACCGGGGCGCAAGCCGTCATCACGGAAGGCCGGTGGCTATCCACGAAAATCGGCTGACGAACGGATCGAGGCGATGCGGAGCGCAGGCTGGAATGATCAGCATGACCACAAACAGATCATGGGATTGTGGTTAGCTCACATCGAATTCATGCGTCAAGGTAAAATATGAACAGCCGAAGTAAAGCATATGATTGTATGAAGAACTTTCTCAGTTAAAGCTTAGAAGGCGAAGCGATTAGGCAGGGGTTATGAAATCCAGGGCCGCAAATTCTCGGCGTGCCAAAGTTAAGACAGGTCAGAGATTCGGCGGCGATGACATGCAGACCGAAGTCATTCCCGTAGAGCCACCTGCCGGTGGGCGAGGCGGCAACGCAATGGGGCCATCGGACGGGAATTCAGCGTCCTCCCGGCAGTTTCGCTCCGTCACGGGCATAGATCTGGATCGGCCGGCAGTCCTCGTCGACCGTAACCACCACCGCCCCCGGCTGGCTGTTCAGGTAGACCCAGGCATCCCAGCGGACGATGATGTCGCGGAACTCGTCGCGGTAGATGCCATAGCTGAGTCCGCGGATGTCCGAGGCCGGGATGCGGGCCCCGGTCAGGACGGATGCCACCGACGGGTTGCAGCTGTTCGAGGCGTTGCGGTCCAGCGCGGCCAGCACGGCGGGGTCGGGGGTGGCGACCGGTGGCGGAGCGATGGACCCGCAGGCGGCGAGCAGAAGGGTCAGCGCGCCGGCCGCCGCAGCGGCCGGGATCTTCAGCGCTTTCATAATGGGATACCGTTCTTTCTCTTTGCACTCGTTCGAATATGGGTGCGCATCGCCGGCCGGACGATTGCACGTTGGGCGAGCCTGCTGCGGCATGATCGCCGGCCGGCGGCAGCGGCCGATTGCGGGCCTTGCCTCCCGCTCGCCTTTGGCGCAAGAGGTGGGGGAGAAATCCCTGCAACGTCGACGCTGCGGAGCCGCAAGCCATGTCCACCGGCCAGAATTTCGTCCCCACCTGCGACCTGTTCGACCGCTACAAGGACGCCGCCCGTTATGTCCTGCCGGGCTTCCGCGACTTCGGCGCCGTCACCCGCTTCAGCGGCGAGGTCGTCACCGTCAAGTGCCTGGAGGACAACTCCCGCGTCAAGGAACTGCTGGCGACACCCGGCGCCGGCTGCATCCTGGTGGTGGACGGCGCCGGCAGCCTGCGCTGCGCCCTGATGGGCGACATGATCGCCGCCTCCGCGGTCAAGAACGGCTGGGCCGGGGTGGTGATCTGGGGCTGCGTCCGCGACGTGGCGGAACTGGCGACCCTGCCGCTGGGCATCAAGGCGCTGGCGTCGATCCCGCGCGCCTCGACCCGGCGCGACCAGGGGCTGGTCGATGTGGCCGTTGAGTTGCCGGGCGCGGTCATCCAGCCGGGCGACATCCTGTTCGCCGATGAGGACGGCATCGTCGTCCTGACGCCTGAGCAGGCCGCCGCGCTGAAATAAAGCCAGGGGAAAGAAGTGGTCATACCAAGCACCGGTAATACCAGTGCAGAAGCAGAGGCCATTTCGTCCTGTCCGCTTCACGTAAGCGGGGCGCCCCCTTGCACTTTCACTTAAGCGGGCATATAAACCCGACCTGAGTTCAAGCGGGCCGTCTCACGGTTCCCATCCACGGGCCGGCCTTTCATTTATGAGGAACCCTGCCGTGCTCGAAGCCTACCGCCAGCACGCGGCCGAACGCGCCGCCCTCGGAATCCCGGCCCTGCCCCTCACCGCGAAGCAGACGTCGGAACTGATCGACCTGCTGAAGGCGCCGCCGGCGGGCGAGGAGGCGTTCCTCCTCGACCTCATCACCCACCGCGTTCCGGCCGGCGTCGATGATGCCGCCCGCGTCAAGGCCGGCTTCCTGGCCGCCGTCGCCAAGGGCGTCGACAGCTCGCCGCTGATCTCCAAGGTGAAGGCCACCGAACTGCTGGGCACCATGCTCGGCGGCTTCAACGTCCAGCCGCTGATCGACCTGCTGTCGGACGCCGAATGCGGCGCCGCCGCCGCGGAAGGCCTGAAGAAGACCCTGCTGGTCTTCGACTTCTTCCACGACGTCAAGGAACTGGCCGACAAGGGCAACGCCAACGCCAAGGCGGTGCTGCAGTCCTGGGCCGATGCGGAGTGGTTCACCTCGCGTCCGGAAGTCCCGGCGTCGATGACGCTGACGGTCTTCAAGGTGTCGGGCGAGACCAACACCGACGACCTGTCGCCGGCCCCGGACGCCTGGAGCCGCCCGGACATCCCGCTGCACGCGCTCGCCATGCTGAAGAACCCGCGTCCGGGCATCGAGGCGGACGAGCCGGGCCAGCGCGGCCCGACCAAGCAGCTGGAAGAACTGAAGAAGAAGGGCAACCTGATCGCCTATGTCGGCGACGTGGTCGGCACCGGCTCCTCGCGCAAGTCCGCCACCAACTCGGTGCTGTGGTTCACCGGCGAGGACATCCCGTTCGTCCCGAACAAGCGCTTCGGCGGCGTCTGCCTCGGCACCAAGATCGCCCCGATCTTCTACAACACCATGGAAGACGCCGGCGCCCTGCCCATCGAGTTGGACGTCAACAAGATGGAGATGGGCGACGTCATCGAGCTGCGCCCCTATGAGGGCAAGGCCCTGAAGAACGGCGAGGTCATCGCCGAGTTCACCGTCAAGTCCGAGGTGATCTTCGACGAGGTGCGTGCCGGCGGCCGCATCCCGCTGATCATCGGCCGCGGCCTGACCGCCCGTGCCCGCGAGGCTCTGGGGCTGGCCCCGTCGACCCTGTTCCGCCAGTCGGCATCCCCGGCCGACACCGGCAAGGGCTTCACGCTGGCCCAGAAGATGGTCGGCCGCGCCTGCGGTCTGCCGGAAGGCAAGGGCGTCCGTCCCGGCACCTATTGCGAGCCGAAGATGACCACGGTGGGGTCGCAGGACACCACCGGCCCGATGACCCGCGACGAGCTGAAGGACCTGGCCTGCCTGGGCTTCTCGGCCGACCTCGTGATGCAGTCCTTCTGCCACACCGCCGCTTATCCGAAGCTGGTGGACGTGAAGATGCACCACGAGCTGCCGGACTTCATCTCCACCCGCGGCGGCGTCGCGCTGCGTCCGGGCGACGGCGTCATCCACTCCTGGCTGAACCGCCTGCTGCTGCCGGACACCGTCGGCACCGGCGGCGACAGCCACACCCGCTTCCCGATCGGCATCAGCTTCCCGGCCGGCTCCGGCCTGGTCGCCTTCGCCGCCGCCACCGGCGTCATGCCGCTGGACATGCCGGAATCGGTTCTGGTCCGCTTCAAGGGCGAAATGCAGCCGGGCGTCACCCTGCGTGACCTCGTCAACGCCATCCCGCTCTACGCGATCAAGGCCGGCCTGCTGACGGTCGAGAAGAAGGGCAAGAAGAACATCTTCTCCGGCCGCGTGCTGGAGATCGAAGGTCTGCCGGATCTGAAGGTCGAGCAGGCGTTCGAGCTGACCGACGCCTCGGCCGAGCGCTCGGCGGCGGGCTGCACCGTGCTCCTGAACAAGGAGCCGATCATCGAGTACATGACCTCCAACATCACGCTGATGAAGTGGATGATCGCCAACGGGTACGCCGACGCGCGCACCCTGGAGCGCCGCATCAAGGCGATGGAGGCGTGGATCGCCGATCCGCAGCTGTTGAAGCCGGACGCCGACGCCGAGTATGCCGCGGTCATCGAGATCGATCTGGCCGACATCAAGGAGCCGATCCTGGCCTGCCCGAACGATCCGGACGACGTGAAGACGCTGTCCGAGGTCGCCGGCGACAAGATCGACGAGGTGTTCATCGGCTCTTGCATGACCAACATCGGCCACTTCCGCGCCGCGGGGAAGATCCTAAACGGCAAGTCGGACATCCCGACCCGTCTGTGGATCGCCCCGCCGACGAAGATGGACGCGATGATGCTGACCGAGGAAGGCTATTACGCCACGCTCGGCAAGGCCGGCGCCCGCATGGAGATGCCGGGCTGCTCGCTGTGCATGGGCAACCAGGCTCAGGTCCGCAAGGGTTCGACCGCCATCTCGACCTCGACCCGCAACTTCCCGAACCGTCTGGGCATCGACACCCGCGTCTATCTGTCGTCGGCCGAACTGGCCGCCGTCGCGGCGCTGCTGGGCAAGATCCCGACCAACGAGGAGTATCTGGCCCAGGTAGGCGTGGTGAACAAGGCCGCCGCCGACGTCTACCGCTACATGAACTTCGACCAGATCCCGGCTTTCCAGGAAGTCGCCGATAAGGTTGCCGTCCCGGCCTGATAGCCGGACGCAGCGGTCAGTGACGAAAACCCCCGCCGGAGCGATCCGGCGGGGGTTTTTCATTTGTGGGAGCATCAGCCTCGCACCGCACTCCTGAACGCGGCTGCCAGTCCGGCGAGCGCCTCGCGCGGTCGTCCATCCTTCACCCTCGTGTGCAAAATCACGGGCAGGCGCGGCAAGGCCGGAAGACCAAGTCTAGGGCCGACATCGACGGCACCGAATGGCACCATGCGCGGGGACAACGCCGCGACGCCGAGCCCGGCCGTGACGGCCGCCGCCACCGCGGTCACGCCGCCGCCGACGAAAATTTCCGTCCAAGACACACCTGCGGCGTCAAGAAGCTGCCCTGCCAGCGCCCGCACTCCACAGGGCTCGGCCATTGTGGCGATTGGCAGAGGTTCGTCCGCCCGATGCTGCCAGCTTGGCGCTGCGAACCAGCCGAATTGTTCTTCGGTGAGGAGTTGGCCGTCGTTGCGCCCCGCATGCAGGCGGACGATCACGGTGTCGAGTTCCCGTCGGTCGAAGCTCTGCAGCAGGTCCCCCGACGATCCGATCCGGATTTCGATCACCAACTGCGGATCCTGCGCGTTCATCCGGGCAATCAGGGCGGGAAGCTCCGGCCCCGCCACATGATCGCTGATGCCGATGGCGATGCGCTGGCGCCCCTCACTCAGCGAGGCGAGCGCGCGATCATGCGCCTCCAGCAGGTCGCGAGCGTGATCGAGAAAGGCTGCACCGCGTGGTGACAACTGGACATACCGCGGCGTCCGCTCGAAAAGGCGGCATCCCAGTCTGTCTTCTAGGCGTTTCAGCTTCAGGCTGACCGCGGCTTGCGTCGTCCGCATGGCTTCGGCCGCGCGGGTAAAGCTCTCCAGTTCGGCGATGCGCACGAAGGCCCGAACCGCATCGAGGTCGAGAGGTTGGTCCATCATATCCAATCATTATGTTAGAAATAGTAAATCATATCATATGGAAATGACTGCGCCACGGCTATTGTCAACGACGACATCATGGAAAGGAAATACGATGCCGCTCCTTCACATCTCCCTGCGCGCTGGAAAGTCTGAGGCCTACCGGAAGGCAATCTTCGATGCCCTTTCCCGCGCGATGCACGAAACCTTCAATGTGCCGGAAGATGATCAGTTCATGACCATCACCGAACACGATGCAGTGAACTTCCGCTACAGTTCATCTTATCTTGAGGTATCGCGAGGAGATGACCTCGTATACATCCAGATCACGGCGAACAACACCCGCACCGTGGAACAGAAAAAGGCTTTGTTCGCGCGGATCGTGGAACTGCTCGGCGAAGACCCCGGCATTCGGCCGCAGGACGTTTTCGTCAACATCGTCGAAGTGGCGAAGGAGAACTGGTCGCTCGGCAATGGCGTTGCGCAGTACGCCTGAGGCGAGGACCAGCGCCTTGGATCAGGCAATCTGGGCGCCTGCCGCGGCTGATCACGTGAAAGCCAGGGCAGTGTGCCCTGGTGCATTCATTCCAAGCACATAAACTTACCCCTCCGGTCCGCAATAGGCGGTCCCGTCCTCCGCCCGGGCCGGCTTTTCCAGGTAAATGCCCTGGCGCGGAATGGCGATGCGGTCGAACTCGTCCGCCAACCGGTGCAGGGCGGCACGCATTTCCGCCCCCCGCATCGGTTCGCCGTGGCCGGTGATCACCAGTTCCGGTTCCAGTGCGGCAAGGCGGGCGACGGACTCGCGCGCCTTGTCCCATTCGACGGTGAAATACATCGGCGGGCCGTGCATTTCCGCCCGCTGCACGGCGACGGCATAGGCCGATTCCTGCCCCGTGGTGACGAAGGCGTCGCCGACGATCATCGAGCGGTCGCTCTCCCGCCAGAAGGAGACATGGCCGACGCTGTGTCCCGGCGTGTGGACCCAGCGCCAGCCCGGCATGACCGGCACCGACCCGTCTTCCGGCAACGCCCGCAGGCGCGATCCGACATCCACCGGCTTGCGAGGGTAGAAGCGCGCCAGCGCCGCCATCGCTCCACCGCCAACCGATGGATCGCCGGGCGGGTAGGCGGCCTGACCGTTCAGATAGGGGTGTTCCAGCGGGTGGGCGTAGACCGGGGCATCCCACTCCTCCGCCAGATCCTCCAGCACGCCGACATGGTCGAAATGGCCGTGGGTCATGACGATGGCGGCGGGGCGGGAGTCGCGGCCGAACCGTTCGGCCGCCGCGGCGCGGATGAAGCCCTTGGTGCCCATCAGCCCGGCATCGATCAGCACCCATTCGCGGTCGCCGGCGCCCGGCGGACCCCAGAACACCACATTGACGATGCCGAGCCGCCGATAGGCAAGGTCTGGCGCGATTTCGTGCGTGTGGTCGTTGCGGAGCGCGTCGAGCGCCGGATCGATCGCGCTGCTGTCCTCCGACAGGGGAATCTGCCTGGCCATGGTCGTCCCTTTCCCGCCCGTGTCTTCCGACAACAGCGGGAAACGGCGCTTGTCCTGCAGCCCCCTGCCGTTAAGCCGCTTTACGGCATGAACTGGCCGCCGTTCACGTCCAGAACCTGCCCGGTGATGTAGCCCGAGCAGCCATGGGAGGCGAAGAACAGGAAGGTCGGGGCGCATTCCTCCGGCTTGCCGAAGCGGCCCATCGGGATGCCGGTCGACACGCGGGCCTTGGCGGCCTCGTCCTTGTCGGCATGGAAGGCGGTGTCGAAGGTGCCCGGCGACACGGTGTTGAAGCGGATGCCCTCCTTGGTGTGGAAGGCGACCCAGTTCTTCTGGATGTTGTGCAGCCACGCCTTGGCCGCGCCGTACAGACCGGCGCCCGGTCCGCCGCCAGTGTAGCCGGCAACCGACCCGACCAGGATCACCGATGCCGTCTGCCCGCTGTCCTTGGCCGACTGGCGCAGATGGGGCAGGGCATGCTTGGTGGTCATCAGGGCGGACCGGGCGTTCAGGTCGGTCACCGCGTCGAAGAACTCGTCGTCGATCTCCTCCAGCGGCTTGCGGGCGACCAGACCGCCGGCGTTGTTGATCAGCACGTCGATGCCGCCGAACCGCTCGACGAAGGCGTCCACCACGGCCTTGCAGGCGGCGCTGCTGCACAGATCCCCGGCGAAGAAGGACGCCTCGCCACCCGCGGATTCCATCGCCTTGAGGGTCGCGTCGAGATCGGCCGGCGCCTTGCGGCCGTTGATGCCGACCCTGGCGCCGTGGCGGGCGAAGGCCTGCGCCGCGGCCAGACCGATCCCCTGGGTCGAACCGGTGATCAGGACGCGGCGGCCCTTCAGATCGTCGAACATGACTGTCTTTCCTTATGATCAGGCTTGATTCAGGGAACTGGCGGCGCCCGTTTGCCGCGTTTCCGCCCTATGGCTGCGCCAGCGCTTCACCAGCGGCAGGAACAGGGTCAGGATGGCGATGGTCAGCAGCACGACGGTGATCGGCCGGGTGTAGAGGAAGTCGTAGCTTCCGCCCGAAAGCGACAGGGCGCGGCGGAAGTTGGCCTCCGCCATCGGGCCCATGATCAGCGCCAGCACCACCGGCGAGGCAGGGAAGTCCCACTTCTGCATGAAGTAGCCGGCAACACCGGCTGCCAGCATGATGCCGATGTCGAACAGGCTGTTGTTGATGGCATAGGTGCCGACGATGCACAGGAGTAGAATAACCGGCGTCAGCACCGATTTCGGCATCTGCAGGACGCGACCCATGAAACGCAGCGACCCCAGCCCGATCACCAGCATGGCGACGTAGCAGAACAGCATGCCCGCGAACAGGGTGAACACCAGTTCCGCATGTTCCTTGAACAGCAGCGGTCCGGGCTGCAGCCCCTGCAGCGTCAGTGCGCCCAGCATCACCGCGGTGACGGCGTCGCCGGGAATGCCCAGCGTCAACATGGTCAGAAGCGCGCCACCGGTGCAGCCGTTGGCGCCGGATTCGCAGGCGGCGACGCCGGCCAGTTCGCCCTTGCCGTAATTCTCCGGCGTCTTGCTGAACCGCTTGGCCTCGTTGTAGGCGACATAGGCGGCGATGTCGGCGCCGGCACCGGGGATGATGCCGATCGCCACGCCAAGGCCGGTGGAGCGTGCCACCGTGCCCAGAAGGCGGCGGAAGGTCGCCCATTCCGGAATGATGCGGCCCAGCGCCGCGGCCATGCCCAGGCGAACCTTCGGGTCCTCCAGCGTCTTGAAGGCTTCGGCGGCGGCGAACAGGCCGATCATCACCGGAATGAAGGGGACGTTGAACAGCTCGGTGTAGCCGCCGGTGAAGCGGGGGAACCCGTCCATCGGGTCCATGCCGACCGTGGCGATCAGCAGTCCCAGGAAGCCGGCGATCAACCCCTTGATGACCGAACGGCCGGAAATGCTCGCGATGATGCTCAACCCGAACACGGCGAGCGCGAAGCTTTCCGACGCGCTGAACTTCAGCGCGAAGCCGGCCAGGATTGGGGCGAGGAAGATCAGGACGATGATGCTGGCGGTGCCGCCGAGGAAGGAGGACAAGGTCGCAGTGCCCAGCGCCACGCCGGCCATGCCCTTCCTGGTCAGCTCGAATCCGTCCATCGCCGTGGCGGCGGCAGCCGGGGTGCCGGGAATGCGCAGCAGGATCGCCGTCACCGACCCGCCATAGACGCCGCCGAAGAAGACCCCGGAGATCATCAGCAGGCCGGACACCGGGTCCATGCCGAAGGTGAAGGGCAGCAGGATGGCGACCCCCATGGTCGCCGTCAGACCGGGCAAGGCGCCGATGAAGATGCCGAGCGCGACGCCGACCAGCGCCAGAAGCAGCGCCAGCGGGTTCGACGCCAGCGTGACGAAGCCGTTCATCAGAAGATCGAGTTCATGCATGGCGGCGGTCCTCCACGACGTATGGTGCGGCCATGAAAAGGGCGGGGATGGTCATTCAAACAGGCTCCCCACCGGCAACGGCACCTGCAGCGCATAGTGGAAGACGCCATAGACCAGCGCCGTCACGCCGACCGCCAGCACCGGGTTCCAAAGCGGGTTGCGCTGCCCCATCAGCGCCATGATCACGGCCATGTAGACGGCGGTGGCGATGCCATAGCCGACATACTCCATGGCGGCGATGCAGGCTGCAGTCGCCAGCATGCCCAAGGCGACCCCCGCGTAGCCGGCGATCCCGACCGGCGCCTCTCCGGTTGCCGCCGGGGCGGTGGGCGCGCGCAGCGTGTTGGCGATCAGGATCAGGCACAGCACGATCAGCGCGCCGGCATGGATAATCGGGAAGCGGGCGGAGCCCACGTCGGCCGCCAGCATGCTCTTGGGGAAATCGCCGGTCGCAGCGATGGCCGAGGCTGCGATGGCGATCAGCACGACGGCGATCACGAGGTTGGCGATCTTCGTGGTCATAGGCATGGCATTGCCAAAGCCGGGGCCTTCGCCCCCTGCGGGCGGGTTGCTCATGGTCCGGTCTCCTCAACCGATGAAGGCGTTCCCGGCGGCGGACCGCCGGGAACGGCGTCGGTCCGGCGTTACTTCGCCATGCCCAGCTTGGTCATCAGATCCTTGAAGAAGGCATTGTCCTTCTGCATGACCTGACCGAACTCCGGACCGTCGGCATAGGCCCAGGTCAGGTTCATCTTGGCCAGCTGGTCACGGAAGGCCTGGTCTTCCGCCGCGGCCTTGCTGGCGGTGCGCAGGGTGTCGACCACCGCGGCCGGCGTCTTCTTCGGCACCACGATGCCGCGCCAGGTGGCGACGGACAGGTCGACGCCCTTCTCTTTCAGCGTCGGCACGTCGGGGAAGGTCTTGCTGCGCTGCTCGGCCATGACGGCGAGCATGCGCAGCTGGCCGGCGGCGAGCTGGCTCGACACCTCGGCGGGGCTGACCGACACCGCTTCGATATGGCCGCCCAGCAGCGAGGTCACGGCCGGGTTGGCGCCGTCGAAGGGCACATGGTTGAAGGTCGTGCCGGTCTTCTCCTCCAGCGCTTCGGCCGCGAGGTGCCAGATGGCGCCGGTGCCGGAGTTGCCGATGCGCACCTTGCCGGGGTTGGCCTTGGCATGCTCCAGAAACTCTTCCACGGTCTTCCAAGGCGCGTCGGCCTTGACGGTGATGGCGCTAGGCTCCGCGTTCAGGCGGGCGATCGGGGTGAAGTCGTCCACCGTGAAACGGGCGACGCCCATATGCGGCAGCAGGGTGATTTCCACCGTGCCCATGCCGATCTTGTAGCCGTCGGGACGGGCGGCCATGATCTCGGTCAGGCCGACGGCGCCGCCGCCGCCGGTCTTGTTCACCACGCCCATCGACTGCGGCAGCTGCTTCTTGGCCGCATCGGCGAAGGCGCGGGCGACGAGGTCGGTGCCGCCGCCGGCGGCATAGGGGACGATCAGCTCGACTGGCTTCGCCGGATACTCGGCGGCCAGGGCGCCGCCCGTGATGGTCGCGGCTCCGGCGAACAGCATGCCGGCGGACAGGCCGGCCGTCAGAACGGTACGGGTCAGGCGGGTAGAGACCTTCATGGCATTCCCTCTGGGTGTGCCGGCTTGTGCGCCGGTCGTTGAAAGGCGACGATGGGAAAGGGGGTCAGCGCCCGGACGTGCCCTCCGCCCAGGCCTGGGCGAAGCGCTTGGCGCGGATTGAGATTTCCGTCACCGGCAGGCCGGGGCTGTAGAGCGCCGAACCCAGGCCGAAACCGGAGGCGCCGGCGGTGCGGAAGGGCTGCATGGTGTCGGGCGTGATGCCGCCGACCGGCAGCAGCCGCACGCTGTGCGGGATCACCGCGCGCAGGGCCTTCACCACGGGAGGGGCGATCTGCTCGGCCGGGAACAGCTTCAGTGCGTCGGCCCCGGCGGCGAGCGCAGCGAAGGCCTCCGTGGCGGTGGCGACGCCGGGAGTGCAGACCATCGAGCGCGATTTCGCGGCACGGATGATCGCGGTGTCGGCATGCGGCATCACCACCAGATCGGCGCCGATGGCGGACAGCCGGTCCACGGCGTCCAGCGTCAGCACCGTGCCGGCCCCGACCAGAGCGTCGGAGGGCAGGGCCCGGCGGATGGCGGCGATGCTGTCGAAGGGATCGGGCGAGTTCAGCGGCACCTCGATCAGCCGGAACCCCGCCTCGTAGAGTGCCGCCGCCACCGGAACCGCCTCCGCCGGGGTCAGGCCGCGCAGGATCGCGACCAGCGGCAGGGCGGAGAAAGCGGCATCGAAGCGTGCGGAAAGCGAAAGCTCGGTCATGGCGCGCTCATCGTGCTGGGGGTGGTGCCGGTGGCAAGCAGCCCGGCCGCGGCGGCGAACTGGAACAGACCGCGCGGGGCGGTATTGCCCAGCTGTGCCGCCGGTGTGACGCCGAACGCCGCGAGCCCGCGGCCGTAGCGGCTGCAGAGAGCCGGGGCGCCGATCAGCAGCAGCGGCGTGCCCGCCGGCATCTCCGCCAGCAAAGCGAGGCCGGAGCGCAGCTCGTGCCCGATCAGCAGGCCCGACAGGTAATGCGCCAGCGCCTCGGCCGGCATGCGCCGGGTCAGGCCCAGCGTGCGGGTCGCGAACAGCTGGTGGGGCAGGTCGCCGGGACCGGCGGACTGCGCGGCGCGGATGCCGACGGCGAAGGCCGCCGCCTCATCCTCGGGCGATGCCTCGCGGTCGGCGGGCATCAGGCGGCCGAGCAGCGAATGGGTCTTCAGGACCGCAAACAGCTCGCCAGTCATGTAGGAGGAGAAGGCGGTGATGCGCCCATCGGCGACGCGGACCCACTTGGAATGGGTGCCGGGCATGGCGATGCAGGCGTTCCGCGCCCAGTCGGCATTCTCGGCCAGCGCACCGGCGATCTGGATTTCCTCCCCCCGCATCACGTCGGGGGGCGCGCCGGCCGGATCGTGCAGGACGCCGGGGGCGATCAGGATGCGGCGGCCGGCCGCCGTCTCCACCCGCGCCGCCCGGTCGGCCAGGGTCGTCGCGTCGGCCGGGGTGGCGACATAGGGCGCCTCG
Organism: Azospirillum sp. B21; assembly: GCF_008364825.1. Lineage (GTDB taxonomy): Bacteria > Pseudomonadota > Alphaproteobacteria > Azospirillales > Azospirillaceae > Azospirillum. Next base: position 38,398 of record NZ_VTTO01000010.1, on the reverse strand, counting down.
ACCCAGCCCTGGGCACTGCCGACCATGCCGCCGGCCACGACCGGCAAGCCGGGATGCGCGTCCAGCCAGTCCCCGCAGAGGGCGGCCAACGCTGCGTCGAATCCGGCGAGGCCGGGCTGCGGCAGGTTCTGGATGCCGTGGGCGGACGCCCGTTCGGCAAGCACGCGCGCGCCGCCGTCCATCAGGAAGCCGCGCAGGCTCGACGTTCCCCAATCCAGCGCGATCAGCGCCGGTTCGGTGGGGGAGTCGGCGGAGGAGGTCATGGTGCGATCCATCCCAGATCCTTGGATATCGCGTCCGCCGTGGCACGGACCAGCGGTCCCAGAGTGGCCATGCGGTCGTCAGGCATGTAGGGGACGGCGCTGGCGACGCTGATCGCCGCCACCACCAGATTCCGGCCGTCGCGCACCGGTGCGGAGACGCAACGGATGCCGAGTTCGTTCTCTTCCAAATCCTTCGCCCAACCCTGGGCGACATAGTCGTTCATCTGCTTTTCGAACTGCGGCCAATCTGCGGGACGCGGCCGGTCGGCCGGCGCGTCGGGGGAACTGAGCAGCGCGTGCAGCGCCATCCAGCGCGCAGGCACCATGCCCAGCATCAGCGCCTTGCCCAGTCCGGTGGAGGCGATGGGCATGCGCTGTCCGGTGCGGGACCGCATCTCCAGCCCCCGGGTGCCGGGAATCTTGTCGAGATAGAAGACCTCGCCCTTGTCCTCGACGCCGAGATGGACGGTGTCGCCGGTGGCCTGTGCCAGCGCCTCGATATGCGGGCGGGCGACGGCGACCAGGGGGCGCTGTTCGAGCGCCTTCATCCCCAGCTGGATCAGCTTCGGGCCCAGCAGATAGCCCTTGTAGGGGATGTGATGGAGATACCCTTCCGCCACGAGGCTGACGAGCATGCGGTGGGTGGTGCTGCGCGGGGTGCCCAGCCGGGCCGCGATTCCCTTTACGTCGCCGACGCCGGCGGCCACGCATTCCAGCAAAGCCAGTCCGCGCAGCAGGGTTTGGGTTCCGGTGCCCTGCGGCTTGCCGGTTTCCGCCTCCTGCTCGGTCGCTTGGATGATTCCGCCCATGATTTGTTTGTTACCGTTGTTTTTCGAATGCTCGCGTATGTCTCGAAGTGTGTCAAATAGTTTCGTATGTTTCCAAATAGTGGGACATTTTGCGGAGGGCGACGAACGGTCGCGGGGGCGATCGAAGCGCTGCGACACCCATGATCGCGCTTTCAAAATCCTGTCGCATGGGTCAGAAATGGGAATGTGCCGGGGCCGTCGGTTGTGGACCGGCGCAAAATGGTCATCCCAGGAGAAATAAAATGCGTCTCACCGTCCTTTCCTTCGTCAGCGCGACGGCACTGCTGGCCGGCTTCGGCACGGCGCAGGCGGACATCGTCATCGGACTCGGCACGGCGACCACCGGTCCGGTGGCGGCGCTGGGCGAGCAGTCGGTGTACGGCGCCAAGCAGGCGGTCGCGGACATCAACGCCAAGGGCGGCGTGCTGGGCCAGAAGCTGGTGCTGAAGGTGGGTGACGATGCCTGCGACCCGCGCCAGGCGGTGGCGGTCGCCAACCAGTTCGTCCGCGATCAGGTCGCGGCGGTGGTCGGCCATCTGTGCTCCGGTGCCAGCATCCCGGCGGCCGACGTCTACCAGGAGGAAGGCGTGGTGATGGTCACCCCGACCGCCACCAACCCGCTGCTGACCTCCAAGGGCCACCCGAACATCTTCCGCGTCTGCGGTCGCGACGACCAGCAGGGCGTGGTCGCCGGCAAGTATCTGGCCGAGACCTTCAAGGGCAAGAACGTCGCGGTGCTCGACGACAAGCAGGCCTACGGCAAGGGGCTGGCCGACGTCGTGGTCGAGACGCTGGAGAAGTCCGGCGGCAAGGTCGCCTACCGCGGTTCCGTCACGGCCGGCGAGCGCGACTTCTCGGCGCTGATCACCAGCCTGAAGGACAAGAAGATCGACGCCGTCTATTACGGCGGCTACCACCCGGAACTGGGGCTGATCGTTCGTCAGGCGCAGGAGCAGGGGCTGAAGCCGCAGTTCATCGCCGGCGACGGCCTGAACAACCAGGAATACTGGTCGATCACCGGTCAGGCGGGCGAGGGCACGCTGTACACCGACAGCCCGTCGGCCGCCAGCGATCCCAAGGCGCAGGAACTGATCGCCTCCTTCAAGGCGGCCGGCCTGCCGGAACCGGGCAACTTCGCCTTCTACAGCTACGCCGCGGTGCAGGTGATCGCGCAGGGCCTGCAGAAGGCCGGCAGCCCCGACGGGAAGAAGCTGTCGACCGCGCTGCATTCCGGCAGCTACGACACCGTCGTCGGCCCGGTCGAGTTCGACAAGAAGGGCGACATCACCAAGCCGAACTACGTGATGTATGAGTGGAGCAACGGCCAGCCCAAGATGATCGCCCAGAAGTAACCGGGATGCCGGTTCGGGGGGAGGCTGAAGTGGCTTCCCCCCGCCGGTTCACGCGTCATGGATTCAGGCGAGCGCCGGCTCCTCGATGATTGTCCGCTCTGCCGGGACCACGTATTTGCGCATGAAGTCGTCGACGGGCATCGGCCGGTCGAAATAGTAGCCCTGGAAGATCGCGCAGCCGTGGTCGCGCAGGAAATCCCGCTCCGCCGCGGTTTCCACCCCCTCCGCCACCGCCTTCAATCCAAGCCGGCTGGCGATCGACAGCATGGTTTCCACCAGCACGGCGTTGTGGCTGTTGCGGTCCACATCCTGGACGAAGGAACGGTCGATCTTCAGCTCTCCCACCGGCAGCTGTTTCAGGTAGGACAGCGACGAGAAGCCGGTGCCGAAATCGTCCAGCGAGAAGGATATCCCGACCGCCGCCAGTTCCGACATCTTGGCGACCGTGTCGGCGCAGTCGCCGATGGCGATTCCTTCGGTGATCTCCAGCGTCAGCAGGCGCGGGTCGATGCGGCTGGCGCGGACCGCGGCGATCACGCCGGCACAGAAATTCTTCTGGCGGAACTGGCGCGGGCTGATGTTGACGGACAGGTGGCAGTCGCTGCCGGCATCGGCCAGACGGCGCAGGACATGACAGGCTTCCATCAGGATCCAGTCGCCCAGCGGCAGGATCAGGCCCGATTCCTCGGCCACCGCGATGAAGGCACCGGGCGCCACGAAGCCGCGCTGCGGATGCTGCCAGCGGATCAGCGCCTCGGCCGCGACCAGGGTGCCGTCGGCGCTGGTCTGCGGCTGCAGGAACAGCGTGAACTCTCCGGCATCCACCGCCTTGCGCAGATCCTGCTGCAGCGCCAGGCGAGCCTGGGCGTCCACCAGCATCGCCGGGTCATAATCGCGAATGGTGTTCCGTCCGCCGTCCTTGGCGGCATACATGGCGGTGTCGGCCTGTTTCAGCAGGTCCTCCACCGTTTCCTCCGCCGTCTTGGGGAAGACGGTCAGGCCGATACTGGCGAAGATGCTGTGTTCATAACGGTCCAGGCGGAAGGGCTGGGCAACGGCCAGCCGTAGCTTCTCCGCCACACGCCACGCAACCTCTGAGGCTTCCTCCGGCCTCTCGCCCAGGTCGGGCAGCAGGATGACGAACTCGTCTCCGCTCAGGCGGCTGACCAGATCGTCCCGGCGCAGGGTGGCGTTCAGCCGGGCCGCCAGTTCGCGCAGCAGCGTATCGCCGGCGACATGGCCGCGGGCGTCGTTCAGCCCCTTGAAGTCGTCGAGGTCGAGGAACATCAAGGCGCCGCACCGTCCGTTCTGCCGTGCCGTGCGCAGCTGGCTGTCCAGCTGTTCCAGGAGCAGGCGGCGATTTGGCAGGTTGGTCAGCGGGTCGTAGTAGGCGAGGCTTTCGATCTGCCGTTCCGCCCGCTTCCTCTCGGTGACGTCCATCACCACGGTCAGATAGCCCCGCACCGCCCCACCGCTGTCGCGCAGAACGCTGGTGGCGGCGGAAAGGGCGACGCGGTCGCCGTCCTTCCGCAGTCCGGTCCATTCGCCGGAATCGGGCAGGCCGCCGTCGCGGGTGCGGGCGACCAGCACTTCGAAGCCCGCAGGTGCCGCGCGCCCTAGCTCCGCGGCAATCCGGTCGGCATGGGCGCGAAGCTCCTCCCCATCGTAAAGACGCGGCAGGGACGCCGTGCCGACCATCTCGTCGGCCGGATAGCCGAAGATCCGCTCCGCTTCGCGGTTGAAGACGCGGATGATGCCGTCCAGCGTGGTGGCAATGATGCCGCAGGCCGCGCTTTCCAGAATGCCGGTGTTGAGCGACAGGCTGTCTTTCAGCGCCTCCCGGCTGGCATAGGTTTCGGTCACGTCCTGGAAGACCATGACCACGCCGTGCAGCGTCCCGTCGCGGTCGCGGATCGGCGAGGCCATGTCGGCGATGTGGCTGCGGCCTCCGCCGCGCGCCACCAGCACCGTATGGTTGGCGAGCCCGACCAGCTGGCCATTCTCCAACACCTGCTGGACCGGCACCGGAACCCGCTCTCCGGTTTCGGCATTCTCGATGTCGAAGACGTCGGTCACCGGACGGCCGACCGCCTCGCCGCCGCTCCAACCGGTCAGCCGCTCGGCCACCGGGTTCATCAGGGTCACGCGACCGGCGGTGTCCGTCGCGATCAGCCCGTCGCCGATCGACAGCAGGGTGACGCGCGCCCGCTCCTTCTCCCGCCACAAGTCGCGCTCAGACCGGTGCAGTGCCTCGTAGGGGTGATGGACCGCGGTGACGAACACGGCCCGGTACAGGCACCAATAACCGATGACCTTGTAGATGTGACCGGCCACGTTGGCGAGGTCGTAGACGCTGAAGTAGAGCGTGAAGCAGAGTTCGCTCATCGCGATGGCGATGGCGGCGATCACCATGCGGTGGACGTCCAGCGTGCGGGCCTCCCGCCGGCGCCTGTGGAAGATCAGGGCGGCGCCGGCGTAGAGCAGGACCAGCCCGTATTCAAACCCGATCTTGAACGGCGTCAACCCTTCGCCGGCAATGAAGGTGCGCGGCAGCAGAGCGGGATGCCACAGCACGACCCAGAAGACGGCAGCGGTGATCGCAAGCACCGCACCGATCAGCGGATAGCGCAGAGCCGCCGATCCGGGACGCCAGGGCAGGACGGCAGCGAGCAGGAGTGCAGCCGCCGCCATCCCACGGGCGGCGAGCCAGAAGGCGATGGCCTTCTCCGGCCCCGACGGGGTGAGGAAATCGGGCATGCCCGCATAGGACATCAAATGCCCGAAATCGAGCAGCGCCACCCCGAGAAAGCCGGTGGACAGGGCCAGCAGGGCCGGCGGCGTTTCGTCCGTGTGGGAATGCCAGCCGATCGCAAAGACCAGGGCAGCCACGGCGATGGCGAAGATCTCGAAGAAGGTGTGAAGAGGCAGGTAATGGGCAAGATCGACCGGGCCGGTCAGCCACGTCGCTTCGAGGACCAGCAGGAAGGGAACGGCCAGGGTGAGAATGGTCGCAATGGTGCCGGGCGGCTTGCAGCGGACCCTATCCGCCTCCGTCTGCGCTACGCTTGTTCCGGTCATGCCGTTCCCCCGGGGGCTGCGTGCTCGGTCGATCCGGCCGGCAGCCATCATACTTCTTTTCTCATATTAGAGCTTCTTTGCATTAACGGATCGTAAGCATTCGGGAAGACTGTCGGCCTCAGGCCGGGTTGATTGCCGGGCGGCGGCCCCAACCTCTATCCTGGTCAAGGTCGAGGCCAAGGCCGTGCTTATCGACAATGCCGGGAAGGGAAACCGCATGTTCATCGCGATGAACCGCTTCAAGGTCCGCCACGGGGCGGAACAGGATTTCGAAGAGGTCTGGCTGAACCGTGAGGTCCATCTGCACAAGGTTCCGGGATTCGTGGAATTCCACATGCTGCGCGGACCCGACCGGGACGAATACAGGCTTTACTCCTCCCACACCGTCTGGGACTCGGAAGCCGCGTTCCAGGATTGGACGCGGTCGGAGGCCTTCCGCGCCGCCCACGGCAAAGCCGGCACCAGCAAACCCCTGTATGTCGGGCCGCCGGAGTTCGAAGGGTTCGAAGTCATCCAGACCGTGCCGCGCAATCCGGACGCCTGAACGCATATCGGTCCGCCACACCATTCGCCGGGAGGGAATCCGATGCTGGAACTGGTCATCGATCAACGCCGAAAGAGCCTGGGCGGATTCGAGGTGGGGCGGGTGCTGCCCTTCGTTCAGCGGCGGATGGTCGGCCCCTTCGTCTTCTTCGATCATATGGGGCCGGTCGATTTCCAGCCGGGCCTGCCGCGCGACGTCGACGTCCGTCCCCATCCGCACATCGGGCTGTCCACCGTCACCTACCTGTTCGAGGGCGAGATCATGCACCGCGACAGCGTGGGCTCCGAACAGGCGATCCGGCCGGGCGAGGTGAACTGGATGACAGCCGGCCGCGGCATCACCCATTCCGAACGTTTCGAGCGCGCCCGGATGGAGGGTGGACGGATGCACGGCATCCAGGCCTGGGTCGCCCTGCCCGAAGCGGATGAGGAGACCGACCCCGCCTTCTGCCATTACGGCACCGGCGACCTGCCGGTCTTCGAGCAGGGCGGCGTGCGCGGCCGGCTGGTGGCGGGCGAGGCGTTCGGGGCCAGGGCGGGGGTGAAGACCCATTCACCGCTGTTCTACATCCACTGGGATCTCGCCCCCGGCGCGCGGGTGGAACTGCCGGCGAATGGATGGGAACGGGCAGCCTATGTGGTGGAGGGAACGGTGGAGGTCGAGGGGCAGGTGTTCGAGGCGGGCCGGATGGCCGTATTCGGCTCCGGCCATCCGGCTGTGCTGACCGCGTCCACCCACTCCATCGTCATGGCCATCGGCGGCGAACCGCTGGGGCGGCGCTTCATCGACTGGAACTTCGTGTCCTCGTCGAAGGAGCGGATCGAGCAGGCCAAGGCCGACTGGCGGGCCGGACGGATGAAGCTGCCGGACCTCGACGACGGCGAGTTCATCCCGCTGCCGGAAATGCCGAAGCCGCCGCCCAACCCGATGTCGTGAGGGGGAAGCGGGCAGTGGCAAGGCATTACGGCATCGGGTCCTATCGGCTGATCGGTTTAAAGCTGAACCAAGCCGGCATGGTGCCCTTGCCCAGTCCTGGAATGTCGTAATCGGCGGCGAAGCGCGCCATCGCGTTGTTTTCGAGTTTGAAGCCGGCGGAGAAGAGCCGTTCGGCGGCCGCCATCTCATCGTCGCTCTGGATCTTGTTGGTCGTTGCGCTGTTCTCGTGATCGTCCTCGCCGAAATCAAGATCGGCGAAGCGATTCGCTTTGCTTGTGAAGACCGCCCCCATCAAAGAGCCCTCTTCTTCGGAGAACCGCAGCTTATCCGATTTTCCAAATCCCTTGAGGCGCTCGGAGATCGAGCGGTGCATGGCGCTGACTTCTTCCTGGCTGACCGATCCGCTTTTCCGGGCTTCACCCAATCGGTCGAGATCCTCGAGCGCCGCCTGATGGTCTGGATTCTCGGCGGCTTTCGCCGCTGCGGCGTTCTGTTCGCGCAGTACCTTCATGCGTTCAGCCATCTGCTGCTCTTCAGCACTATGGCCGCTCTCGGTTGTAAAGCGATTGAACAGCGCATTCTTCGCCAGGGATCGCAGTCCCTTCACTGCGTCATCCGCCGACACGCGGCCGGATTCGACGAGGCTTTCCAACTGCTTCTTGCTGTCTGCGTCGAGATGCTCGAAGGCTTTCGCCGCCATGCCGGTCAGCGCCTTGCCAAGCTTGCTCACCGAAACCGTATCGCCGGCCGAAGTTGCCGGTGCGGCCGACGAAGGGGAGGGCGCTGCCTTGTTGGAAAACAGTTGAGACGCATTGGTTGTACCGGTCTTGCCGGTCAGCGCCGCCCAGGCGTTGCTGTAAACGCTCTGCACCATCTCGCACCCCCGACTTTGCGTGGCGATGCGATCACCATAGCGCAAGTGAGGGTATGAGTCAAAATTACGCGGGATTTATAACGATATTTCCTCCACCGCCGCGAGCAGCGGTGGAGGCGTCAGCCGACATCAAACGTGAAAGCTCTCGCCGCAGCCGCAACGGCCCTTCTCGTTGGGGTTCTTGAAGACGAAGCCGGTCTGGAACTTGTCGTCGACATAGTCCATCTCGCTGCCGATCAGGAACATGACGGCGGCCGGGTCGATCAGGATGGTGACCCCCTTGTCCTCCACCACCTCGTCGAACTTCATCTTCTCCTTGGCATACTGAACGTCGTAGCTGAGGCCGGAGCAGCCGCGCGCCTTTACGCCGATGCGCAGGCCGACCATGTCGTCGGTGGCCTTGGACATCAGCGCCTTGACGCGCTCCGCGGCGGCGTCGGTGATCGTGAGCGCCTTGGGCAGGGAACGGGCCATGGTGACGGTCTCCTAATACTGCTCAGAACATATCCAGTTGCAGGCGGGCTTCCTCGGACATCATGCCCTGGTGCCAGGGGGGCTCCCACACCAGCTCGATCTTGACCTCGTTGACGTCCTCGACGCCCAGCACGGCCTGACGGACCTGCTCGGGCAGTTCGCCGGCCACCGGACACATGGGGCTGGTCAGCGTCATATCAATCTCGACATTGCGCTGGCCATCCATGTCCACACGGTAGATCAGGCCGAGTTCCCAGATATCGACCGGGATCTCCGGGTCATAGCAGGTCTTGATGGCCGCCACGACGCGATCCATGATCTCCTCCCGCGGGTCGTAGCCCTCGGGCGGCTTGGGCATCGGGGCGAACTCCTTGGAGTCGGCGTCAGCCTCCGCGGCGGCCTGCGCCTTCAACTGCGCCTCGGCTTCCGCCGGATTGGGGGCCATCGGGCGCTGCGTCAGGGCTTCATCGGGCATTTCGATCCCCCTCCGTCAAAACTGGTCGCTGGAGGCCGCAGCCTCGCCGTGGAGAGCTGCGTTCATCGCGTGCCAGGCCAGCGTCGCGCACTTCACCCGCACCGGGAACTGGCGCACGCCGGACATCACCATCAGCTTTTCCATGGTCTCGTCATCGACACCCTCGGGGATGTCGGGCTCGTCCTGGGTGCACAGCTCGTGGAAGGCGTGGAACAGTTTCTCCGCCTCCGCCGCCGTCTTGCCGCGCACCAGCTCCGTCATCATCGAGGCGCTGGCGGTGGAGATGGCGCAGCCGCGGCCCTGGAAGGCCACGTCGTCCACCACCCCGTCCTTCAGGGTCAGATAGACCATGAAGCGGTCGCCGCACATCGGGTTCTCGCCCTTCGCCTCGCGATTGGCGTCGTCGGGATGGCGGAAGTTGCGGGGATTCTTGCCGTGATCCAGGATCACTTCCTGATACAGCTCGCGCAGATCGTCCATCATGCTCCGAAGAACTCCTTGACCGCCTGGAGGGACTGGACGAGGGCGTCGGCCTCCTCCCGGGTGTTGTACAGGCCGAAAGAGGCACGGACGGTCGGTCCGACGTCAAAGCGCTCGGCCAGCGGCTCGGCGCAATGGCGGCCGACGCGCACGGCGACGCCATACTGGTCGACGATGGTGCCGACGTCGTGCGGGTGCACGCCCTCCAGCGCGAAGGAGATGATCGGCCCCTTGCCGGGCGCGGTGCCGACGATGCGCAGGCCGTCGATCTGCGACAGCTGCTGCGTCGCGTATTGCAGCAGGTCGTGCTCATGCGCGGCGATGGCGTCGCGGCCGAGAGCCTCGACATAGTCGATGGCGGCGCCCAGCCCGATCACCTCTGTGATCGGCGGGGTGCCGGCCTCGAAGCGCGACGGCGGCGCCTTGAAAGTGGTGCCTTCGAAGCTGACGCTCTCGATCATGTCGCCGCCACCCTGGTAGGGGGGCATCTTCTTCAGGAGGTCGTACTTGCCGTACAGCACGCCGAGGCCGGTCGGGCCGTAAAGCTTGTGCGCGGTGAAGACGTAGAAGTCGGCGTCGATGTCCTGCACGTCCACCGTGCCATGCACCACCGCCTGGCTGCCGTCGAACAGGACGGGTACGCCGCGCTCATGCGCCAGCTTGGCGATGGTCTTGGCCGGGGTGACGGTGCCCAGCACGTTGGAGCAGTGGGTGATCGCCACCAGCTTCGTGCGGTCGGACAGCAGGTTGCGGTAGGCATCCATGTCGAGGACGCCGTCCTCGTCGCAGGGCACGACCTTGATGACGATCTTCTTCTCGGCCTGGAGCAGCTGCCACGGAACGATGTTCGCGTGATGCTCCATGATCGACAGGATGACCTCGTCGCCTTCGTTGAGGAAGGTCCGGCCATAGCTGCTGGCGACGAGGTTGATCGCCTCGGTCGAGCTGCGGGTGAAGACGATGCAGCGGTCGTTCGGCGCGTTCAGGAAGCGCGCGACCTTGGCCCGCACCGCCTCGAACTGGTCGGTCGCGGTCTGCGACAGGAAATGGACGCCGCGATGGATGTTGGAGTAATCCTCCTCCAGGAAGCGGGTCATGGCCTGGATGACCTGACGCGGCTTCTGGGCGGACGCCCCGCTGTCCAGATAGACCAGCGGCTTGCCGGGCTTGCCCTTCCTGGCGTGGACGCTGCGGGCGAGGATGGGAAAATCCTCCCGCACCCGCTGCACGTCGTAGGCTTGGTTCAGGATGGCATCGGACATGGTTACTTCTGCTCCTCCAGCCAGCCGGCGATGATCCCCTGGAAGGCGTCGCGGATCGACTCCTCGGCGATTTCCTCCAGCGATTCCGACAGGAATGCGCCGATCAGCAGGCCCTGGGCGGTGTCGCGGTCGATGCCGCGGGCGCGCAGGTAGAACAGCGCGTCGTCGTCCAGCTCGCCCGCGGTGCAGCCGTGGCTGCACTTCACGTCGTCGGCGTGGATTTCCAGTTCCGGCTTGCTGTCGATCTCGGCGCCGTCGGACAGCAGAAGCGCCCGGTTCAGCTGGTAGCCGTCGGTCTTCTGCGCATCCGGGCAGACGGTGATCTTGCCCTGGAACACCGCGCGCGCCGTGTCGTCGATGACGCCCTTGTAGACCTCGCGGCTGGTGCCGTTGGGCTTGGCGTGAACGATCACCGTGGTGGTGTCGGCATGCTGGGTGCCGCGGACCAGATAGCCGCCGCTGACATGGGTCCGCGCCTCGGTGCCGTCCAGGCGGCTGACCACCTCATTGCGCGACAGCTTGGCGCCGGTCGTCAGAATGAAGTTGTCGTAGCAGCCGCCGGTCGCCACAGTCGCCGCGATGTGCGACAGGTGGATGGCACCGCCGCCTTCGCGCTGCGACTTGTAATGGTGCAGCGTGGCGCCTTCGCCGACGAACACCTCGGTGACGTGGTTCGACAGCGTGGTGCCGTCGCCGCGGCCGACATGGTGTTCGACCACCACCGCCTTCGATCCGGCCTTCGCGATCAGTAGGCTGCGCGGATGGCAGGAGGTCGCCTGCGCTTCGGTCCCGACGGAGACGAAGACCAGCTCGATGGGACGCTCGACCTGGACGCCGGCCGGCACATGCAGCACCGGGCCGTCGGCGAGGTAGGCGCTGTTCAGCGCCACCAGCGGGCGGTCGTCCGCCGCGGCGAGGCGGCCGATATGGTCGGCCAGCAGCTCGCCATGGGTGGACAGCGCGGCGGCGAGGCTCAGCAGCTCCACGCCCGGCGGCAGTCCCTCGACCGACGACAGGTCGGCACGGAAGCGGCCGTCGACGAAGACCAGACGCGGACCGTCCTGCCCCTCGGCCCGGACGGTCGGCAGCAGGTCGATGGTGGCAGCCGCCGGGGCGGCCGGCTGGAAGCTGACCTTGGCGAGGTCGCGCAGGTTGGTGTAGCGCCAGCTCTCGTTCTTGATCGTCGGCAGGCCGACGGCGGCGAAGCGCTCACGGCCGGCGGCGCGCAGCTCGGTCAGCCAGGACAGGCCGCTGCCGGGCAGGCCGGCGCCCATCTCGTCGAGCGGTGCCAGGAAGGCCGGCGCCGTCGCCGGGTCGGCGCCCCGCGTCGAGTAGGTCATGGAATGCAAGCGGGAGTTGGCTTGGGTGTTGGGGGCCGTCATCACGCCGCCTCGCTCGCGCCGAAGTCGCGGTAGCCGTTCTTTTCCAGCTCCAGCGCCAGTTCCTTGCCGCCCGACTTCACGATGCGGCCGGCTGCCAGCACATGGACATAATCGGGAACGATGTAGTCGAGCAGGCGCTGATAGTGGGTGATGACCAGCATCGAACGCTCCGGCGAGCGCAAGGCGTTGACGCCCTCGGCCACAATCTTCAGCGCGTCGATGTCGAGGCCGCTGTCGGTCTCGTCGAGGATGGCGAATTTCGGCTCCAGCACCGCCATCTGCAGCGTCTCGTTGCGCTTCTTCTCGCCGCCGGAGAAGCCGACATTGACCGCGCGCTTCAGCATCTCGTCCGACATGCCCAGCGCCTTGGTCTTGGCGCGGATCAGCTTCAGGAACTGCATGGCGTCCAGTTCCTTCTCGCCGCGATGCTTGCGGATGGCGTTGATCGCGGTCTTGAGGAAGGTGGTGTTGCCGACGCCGGGAATTTCGACCGGATACTGGAAGGCCAGGAAGACGCCCTCGGCCGCCCGCTCTTCCGGCTCCATCGCCAGCAGGTCCTTGCCGTAATATGTGACCGAACCCTCCGTGACCTCATAGCCGTCACGGCCGGCCAGCACGTAGGACATGGTGCTCTTGCCGGCGCCGTTCGGCCCCATGATGGCATGGACCTCGCCCGGGCGGATGGTCAGGTCGACGCCCTTGAGGATTTCCTTGCCGTCCACGGTGGCGTGCAGGTTCTTGATTTCGATCATCGTCTTCGCCTCGTTGTCTTCTTCAGGCTTCCGGCACGCCGTCCGGTGGCTTCACTCTGTCCGCCGCCTCTCCACGAGGGAGAGAGGAGGGCACGCTCTTACCCCACGCTGCCTTCCAGGCTGATGCCCACCAGCTTCTGCGCTTCCACGGCGAACTCCATGGGGAGTTCCTTCAGGACCTCCTTGCAGAAGCCGTTGACGATCAGGGACACCGCGTCCTCTTCCGAGATGCCGCGCTGACGGCAGTAGAACAGCTGGTCCTCGCTGATCTTGGCCGTCGTCGCCTCATGCTCGATGCGGGCGGAGCGGTTGCGGCTCTCGATGTAGGGGACCGTGTGGGCGCCGCACTTGTCGCCGATCAGCAGGCTGTCGCACTGGGTGTGGTTGCGCGCGCCCTCCGCCTTGGGCAGGATCTTCACCAGCCCGCGATAGGTCTGCTGCGCCTTGCCGGCCGAGATGCCCTTCGACACGATCGTCGAGCGGGTGTTCTTGCCGATGTGGATCATCTTGGTGCCGGTGTCGGCCTGCTGGAAGTTGTTGGTGATGGCGACCGAATAGAACTCGCCCACCGAATTGTCGCCCTGCAGGATGCAGCTGGGATACTTCCAGGTGATCGCGGAGCCGGTTTCCACCTGCGTCCAGGAGATCTTGGAGTTCCTGCCGCGGCAGGCGCCGCGCTTCGTCACGAAATTGTAGATGCCGCCGACGCCCTCGGCGTTGCCGGGATACCAGTTCTGGACGGTGGAATACTTGATGGTCGCGTCGTCCATCGCCACCAGTTCCACCACCGCGGCATGCAGCTGGTTCTCGTCGCGCTGGGGCGCCGTGCAGCCTTCCAGATAGCTGACGTAGGCCCCCTCGTCGGCGATGATCAGCGTGCGCTCGAACTGGCCGGTGTTGGCCTGGTTGATGCGGAAATAGGTCGACAGTTCCATCGGGCAGCGCACGCCCTTGGGGATGTAGACGAAGCTGCCATCGGTGAAGACCGCGCAGTTCAGCGTCGCATAATAGTTGTCGGTATAGGGCACGACCGAGCCGAGATACTTCTTCACGAGTTCCGGGTGCTTCTGCACCGCCTCGGAGATTGCGCAGAAGATGATGCCCATCTCCTCCAGCTTCGCCTTGAAGGTGGTGGCGACCGACACGCTGTCGAACACGGCATCCACGGCGATGGCCGGGCTCTTGCCCTCCGACCCCTCGACGCCGGCCAGGATCTCCTGCTCACGCAGCGGGATGCCCAGCTTCTCGTAGGTCTTCAGCAGTTCCGGATCGACCTCGTCCAGCGACTTCGGACCGGCCTTCTTCTTCGGCGCGGCATAGTAATGCGCGTCCTGATAGTCGATCGGCGGGAAGCTGACGGCGGCCCATTGCGGCTCCTCCATCGTCTGCCAGACGCGGAAGGCCTTCAGGCGCCATTCCAGCAGCCACTCCGGCTCCTCCTTCTTGGCGGAGATGAAGCGGACGATGTCCTCGTTCAGGCCCTTCGGCGCGACGTCGGCCTCGATGTCGGTCGTGAAGCCGTACTTGTACTTCTGCTCCGTGACGGCGCGGACCTGCTCGACGGTTTCCGGTTGGGCGGCCATGGCTTTGCCTCGTCCTTCTCAAGAATGCTGTTCGGTGCGCGCCGTTCAGTGCGCAGGGCGGGCCGGCTGGGCGGCAGTGGAAGTCGTTGCGGCTGCCGGGGCCGGGAAGGTGATGGGGGCCATCATGTCGGCCAGCGTCACCTCCTCCAGCGCGTTGCGGATGGCGCGGTTCACCTTTTCCCAACCGCCGCGCATGGGGCAAAGTTGCTCCACGCCGCATTGGCTGTCGGCGCCGTCGACGCAGGCGGTCAGCGCGATGGGACCGTCGAGCGCCGTGATGATTTCCGCAATGGAGATTGCATCGGCCGGGCGGCTCAGCGCATAACCGCCGGCGGCGCCGCGTTGCGAGGTGGTGAGCCCCGCCGGGGTCATCGCCTTCATCAGCTTGGCGACGGTCGGGGCGGGCACGCCGGTGCGGTCGGCCAGATGGGCGACGGTATGGACCGCACCCACCTGCCGCGCCATCTCGCTCAACACGACGATGGCATAGTCGGTCAGCTTGCTCAGCCGGATCATGACCGCACCCCGTTTCACCCCGGTTTCGAATACAGGACCAATTTAGTCCTGATTGAACCGGGGGGCAAGGGGCGTTTGTCGATTAAAGTGCAGGGTTTCCGCGGCTTTGGCGCGTGCGCATGGCTGACGCGCCGGGAATACCCATCAAGCCTGCTTGGTTATAACGCCGCTCCATACATCACGCTACAACCAAGGCGGCGCAAAATGGAGATGGTGCGGCCGTTTGCCGCGCCTGGAGGCAAAAACGGAAAACCCCGCGCCGAAAGGGCGCGGGGTCGGTCCGATCCAGCCGGGAAGCGGGATCAGCCCGGCTTCTTGACTTCCTCGCGGGCGGCGTTGGTGGCTTCCGAAACGACCTCGCGGACATCCTCCTTGGCCGACTCGACGACGGTCTGGGCCGCGGCCTGGGCGGCGCGGGTGCCGCGGTCGAGCGCGTCCTTTGCGATCGCCCTGGCGCGCTCGGTCGCTTCGTCGGCATACTCGCCGACCCACTGCTTTTCATAGCGGGTGCCCGGCAGGGCGGCGCCGATGGCCGCGCCCAGTGCGACACCCATGACACCGGCGACGATCGGGTGGTCCTCCACCAGATCCCAGAAGCCGGTCGTCATGTCGTGGGCACGGTGGCGCAGATGATCGGTCGACGGCGCCATGGAAGACAGGCGTGACATGCCGCGGCTGGCGTAGCCCTGCGATTGCCGCTGGCCATGGATGTCGCCCCGGCCCGACACATGATCGTCGTCCGAACCGCCCATCATCCCGCTGACGGTGCCCGAAGCGCTGTCGTAGGCCGACCCGACCGCGCCCGACGCGCTGTCATAGGCGGAACTGGCGGCGCTGCGCACGCTGTCGGTGGCGCTGCTCAGCGACTCGCGGGCATAGTCGACGGCGTCGCCCATGCGATGGCGGGCGGAGCGGACCGTGCTGGACCGGGCGATGCGGCGGTCGTAGCCGGTGCTGGACAGGGCGAGCCAGCCCAGCCCGATGCCGACCAGGGCGAGAGGGATCGGGTTGCTGGTGACGCTGCTCAGCATCGAGCCGTCCGAAGCGGAGCGCGAACGCGACCCCTTGTAATGGACGGTCTGGCCGCTCTCGTAGCGGTCGGACTGGTGCTGGTGGGAACGCTGGGACGGGGTTTCCGGCGTCGCCGGCGTGTAGGTGTGCTTCATGGTGTTCTCCATCAGGGATTGGGGCGACCACCGCGCCAGACTGTCGCGCAGACGTGAGGTGCGGTCGCGCAGCGCATCGACGGTGCCGCCGATGCGCGCGCGGCTGGCGCGGATGTCGCCCTCCAGGGCGTCGAGGTCCTGTTGCCCGGCTTCGGGATTGCGTTTGTCGTCCGTCATCGGCCGGCCCCTAGCGGGCAAGCTGGGACTTGGCCCAACGCTTGTCCTCGTCCAGCGTGTTCATGGTGCGGCGGGGGCGGAGGTTGGCGGGGCTCAGCCGGTTCTTGCCGACGTAGGCCAGGATGCCGCCCACCGCCAGAACCACCACGCCGACGATCAGCGCGGACAGCCACGGGGCCAGGACGTTGGACAGGCCGAGAACCGCAGCGGCAAGCAGGACCAGAACGCCGGCGAAGGCGACCAGTCCGCCGACGGCGATGAAGGCCACGCCGCCGGCGGCCTCGGTGGCCTTGTCGGTCAGCTCGGCCTTCGCCAACGCGATCTCGGATCGGGCGAGGTTGGCGGATTCGCGGGCGAGATCGGCGAACAGGCCGGCGAGCGGCCGGTCCTGCCGCGGATCCCGCGGCTCGTCATAGCGGTTCTCGGCGGCGCTCATGGACGCTGTCCCTGCGGCTTGGAGGTGGAGGAGGCGGTGCCGGCGGTGTTGCCGGTGCCGCTGACGCCGGTGGTGCCGGCATTCACGGAGCTGCCGGCGCTGCCGGTCGTCCCCGTCACGCCGGCCGGCGTGCTGACCGTGCTGGTGCCGAGCGCCGTATCGGCCGACGGCGACGCGGCGCGGCCGGTGACGGAGGCCGGAGCGGTCGACAGCGGCATGCCGATGCGGCCGGCGGCAGCCGGCTTCGGCTCACCCAGGCGCTCCGCTCCGCGCTCTGACTCCATGCGGCCGGCGAGGCTGCCGGTGTTGACGCTGGAGGACCCGGTGGTGGGGGTGTCCGCGCTGTGGGACGGGGTGCCGCGACTGACGGATTCGGCGATGCCGCCGGCCATGCCGCGGCTGGGATTGCGGTCGGAGTCGCGGTTCATGTCGCGGCCGCGGTCGCGGCTCACGTCATACGCGGGGCTTCGGGTGCTCCGCACGGACTGCGACGGGTGGGCGTTGCCGCGCAGCGAGGTGGAGGCGCGGTGCATCCGGCGCTCGCCAGAGCTCTTGATGAAGCGCGCAGCCAGGAAACCGACGGCGAAGGCGGCGCCGATGAACACCTCCGGCTGGCGGCGGGCGAAGCCTTCCACCTCACCGACGATGTCGTCGACCGTGGCGTCGCGCAGCATGTCGGCGACGCGCTCCACACGGTCGGCCGCCTGCACGGCGTAATCGGCGACCACGCCGCCATTCTCCTGATGCAGCTGCTCGGCGGCCTTGTGCAGGGCGTTGGCGACGCCGCCCAGCTGGTCGGCGGCGCGGCCGGTCTGCTGTTCCAGCAGCGAACGGATGCGGCCCTGGGCCTGGCCCAGCGTTTCGCGACCGGTCTCCATGGCATCGTCGGCGGCGCGGTTGACGGTCTTCTTGATGTCATCGACGCTGCCGCGCCCGCCCGACAGGGTGTTGGCGGTGGTGGAGCTGCTGCCGGCGGTCGAATGTCCAGTGGTGGAGCCGGTCGGGGTCGTTCCGCCGGTGCCGGTCATGTCGCGGTTCGGCATCGTGTCTTTCCTCCTCGGGATTCCGGTATTCCGCGGCTCCGCGCCTGCGGTTTCGCACCGCCCGTTGCGGAATCGGGTGTCGGGAAGTGAAACACCAGCCAAGCCTTGGGGTTCCACGCGAGGCCTGCGCGAAATGGACAGTTGCCGCGATTGTGCTAAACTTTGCCGCGAACAACTCGGTTCGGCCGGGCCGGAGGGTGGCGGCATGAGCGTCTTCAGCGTGGTGGCGGACGGCCAGTCCGGCCTTTTCCGGCTGCAGCAGGCGAAGAAGCCCTGGGAGAAGGAGCTGGAGGCGAAGGACGCCCAGGGCCAGCTCGCCCAGAAGGCGGAGCGCGCGCAGGCACTGACCCAGCCATCGGCCAAATGGCAGAGCGACAACTCCGCCGCCAGGGCCGCCTTGGAGGAGGCGCGTCGGGTCGGCGGGCCCAAAGAGGCCGCAGCTGCCCGGCTGGAGCAGGTCGAACGCAAAATCGAGCAATTGAAGCTGGCGATGCGCATCGCCCAGGGCGATGCGCAGAAGCTGGCGGCCTTGGCGCGCGAAGCCGCATTGCTTGCACGCGAGGCCGGACGCGCTGCCAAGGAGTACGGCGCCGGCATCAAGGCGGCGGCGGAACTGGGTCTGCCCGGCGACAGCGCCGCCGCGGCCGGCGGAACGATGCTATCCAGCGAGACCACCATCACGCGCAGCACCACCAGCCTGACCCTGCAGCAGACCGAGCTGACGCTGACCATCGGAATTTCCACGGGGGAGGGAGTTCCGGCCCAAGGCGTTGGCCAAAGCGCTGCCGAGACAGCTGCCGACCTGATGGCAGCCGGTGCCGCGGACGACGCCGAGTCCGGGCTTGCGATTCCGCAGGACGGCGCGCTGCCCGACGACATTGCCCGGCTGGTCGAGGATGTTCTGTCCGGGCTGGGTGCCGGCGGGCTGACCGGAACCGGTGGAGGGGCCGGCGGAGCATCCGGCGCCCGCGGCCCGATGATCCAGCAAATGATGGCCGACAATACCATGAAGATGTCACGCTACCGCGAGGCCGATGCTTTCGGCCAGCGGGTGGAGGGGGTGCTCGCCACCTCCAAGCGCATCATCGGCGAAGCCAAGGCCGCCAACATGCTGGACGAGTCGGAAAAGCGGAGGCGCGAGCGGCGGGAAGGCTTCAAGGCCGACGACAAGATGGTCGAAGCCGCCCAGAAGGAGGTCAATGCCCTGCGTGCCGCCGCATTCGGGTTAGGCGAGTCCCTTGGCGTGGCCGGGCTGCTGGGCGGCGGCGATGCCGACGCGGCGGAGATCCCAGGCATGTCATCGGCGGTCGCCTCCGCTGTGCAGCCGGCTGCGGCAGTCGATATGCTGGCCTGACCGAGCCCGGCGGACACCAGCCGCCTGCTACCATTTCTCCATACGCTGCGGTGCGACATTGTGTTGACCGGCTCGCGCGGAAGACGCGATAACCGATGAACCAAGACTCCCGGAGAGGAGTCTGCGAACCGAGCGCAAGAGAATGGGACACGCAACGAGATGAGCAACTGGATCCGCCGCGGCGGCCTCGAAATCGCCCGCCCGCTGTACGACTTCATCAATGACGAGGCGCTGCCGGGGACCGGTGTCGACGCCGACCGTCTCTGGACCGGCCTCGACCAGCTGCTGCACGAGCTGGCGCCGCGCAACAAGGCCCTGCTGGATAAGCGCGACAGCCTGCAGGCGCAGATCGACGCGTGGCATGTCGCCCGCCGCGGCAAGGTCTTCGATCAGGCCGAGTACGAGTCCTTCCTGCGCGAGATCGGCTATCTGGTGCCGGAGGGCGGCGACTTCGCCGTCGGCACCGGCAACGTCGATCCGGAGATCGCCTATCTCGCCGGCCCTCAGCTGGTGGTGCCGATCACCAACGCCCGCTACGCCCTGAACGCCGCCAACGCGCGCTGGGGCAGCCTGTACGATGCGCTGTACGGCACCGACGCCATCCCCGGCACCCCGGCGGCCGGCGGCTATGACGCCGCCCGCGGCACGCAGGTGATCGCCTGGGCGCGCAAGTTCCTGGACGACAGCGTTCCGCTGGCCGAAGGCAGCCATGCCGACGCGACGGCCTACGCGGTCGAGAACGGCGCGCTGGCGGTCACGCTGAAGAGCGGCGGCAAGACCGGGCTGAAGGACAAGGCCGCCTTCGTCGGCTGGCAGGGCGAGGCTTCGGCGCCGTCGGCCGTGCTGCTGGTCCAGAACGGCACCCACATCGAAATCCGCATCGACCGCAACAGCGTGATCGGCAAGGACGATCCGGCCGGCGTCGCCGACGTGGTTCTGGAAGCCGCGCTGTCGACCATCCAGGACTGCGAGGATTCCGTCGCCGCCGTGGATGCGGAGGACAAGGTCGTCGCCTACCGCAACTGGCTGGGCCTGATGAAGGGCACGCTGGAGGCGAGCTTCCCCAAGGGCGACAAGACCGTCGTCCGCAAGCTGAACCCGGATCGCACCTACACCACGCCGACCGGCAGCGTCACCCTGCATGGCCGCAGCCTGCTGCTGGTCCGCAACGTCGGCCACCTGATGACCATCGACATGGTCAAGCTGTCCGACGGCAGCGAGGCGCCGGAAGGCATCCTGGACGGCGTCTTCACCTCGCTGATCGCGCTGCATGACCTGAAGGCCGAGGGTGGGTTGCGCAACAGCCGCGCCGGCTCGGTCTACATCGTGAAGCCGAAGATGCACGGGCCGGAAGAGGTCGCCTTCACCGACGAGCTGTTCGGCCGCGTCGAGGATCTGCTGGGCATGGCCCGCAACACCCTCAAGGTCGGCATCATGGACGAGGAGCGGCGCACGACCGTCAACCTCAAGGAGTGCATCCGCGCCGCCAAGGACCGCGTGGTGTTCATCAACACCGGCTTCCTGGACCGCACCGGCGACGAGATCCACACCTCGATGGAGGCCGGTCCGGTCGTCCGCAAGGCGGCGATGAAGGCCACCAAGTGGATCTCGGCCTATGAGGACAACAACGTCGATGTCGGCCTGAAGGCGGGGCTGAAGGGCCGCGCCCAGATCGGCAAGGGCATGTGGGCGATGCCGGACCTGATGGCCGACATGCTGGTTGCCAAGATCGGCCATCCGAAGGCCGGCGCCAACACCGCCTGGGTCCCGTCGCCGACAGCCGCCACCCTGCACGCCACCCACTATCACGCCGTGAACGTGGCCGAGGTGCAGGACCAGCTGGCCAAGCGTCAGGCCGCCTCCCTGTCCGATATCCTGACCATCCCGCTCGCCGACCGCCCCAACTGGTCGGAGGACGAGATCCGGCAGGAGCTGGAGAACAATGCCCAGGGCATCCTCGGCTATGTGGTGCGCTGGATCGACCAGGGTGTCGGCTGTTCCAAGGTGCCGGACATCCACGATGTCGGGCTGATGGAAGACCGCGCCACTCTGCGCATTTCCAGCCAGCACATCGCCAACTGGCTGCATCACGGCATATGCACCGAGGCCCAGGTGATGGAGGTCATGAAGCGCATGGCCGCCGTCGTCGACAAGCAGAATGCCGGCGACCCGCTGTACAAGCCGATGGCCGGCAACTTCGACGGCAGCATCGCCTTCCAGGCGGCGTGCGATCTGGTGTTCAAGGGCCGCATCCAGCCGAACGGCTACACCGAGCCGGTCCTGCATGCGCGCCGCCGTCAGGTGAAGGCGGCGGGGTGAGGGTGCTGACTTGATGCGGAGTTAGACCCCCACCTATCCTCCCCCGCTGGGCGGGGGAGGGACTGCCGCGGCCTTTCCGAGTAAGTACTTGTCCCCTCCCCCGCCCAGCGGGGGAGGGTTAGGGTGGGGGTCTAGCTTCGCTCCCCACCAACCCCCAACACCCGCACCGCCACCTGCTTGGTGTAGGGACTTGCCGCGAAATACTCGTAGCGCACGGCATTCTCCGTGGCGAATTCCTGGAACGCGCGGTACTCGTCGTCGCGCCAGCTGCGGTTGCCGATATACTCGTCGAACACGATGACGGTCCCCGGCCGCACCCGGTCGGCCAGCGCGGTCAGCACCGTGCGGGCCGAGGCGTAGATGTCGCTGTCGACATTGACGAAGCGCACCGGTCCCGGATGAGCCGTCAGAAACGGCGGCAGGCTGTCTTCGAACCACCCCACATGCAGGCGGGCGTTGTCGCGCACCGGGGGCAACTGGCTGCCGGTGGTCAGCACGCCGCGGGGGGAGTTGACCCAACCCTCCGGCAGCCCCTCGAACGAATCGAAGCCGTGGACCTCCTGGCCGGCAGCGTCGGCGATGTGGTCGAGCGAAGTCCCGCGCCGCACGCCGAACTCCAGCACCAGACCGGGCGTGGTGGCGCAGGCCAGCGCATGGCGCAGCAGCCGGCCGCTGTTGCCGAACAGGCGGAAGTCGGAGGAGAGCTTCGGCAGCAGCGCCTTGGCACCGTCCGGCAGCGGCCGGCGCTTCGGGTTGTCGCCGATCTCGGCCGCCTCGACCGCATCCGCCTCGGCAGTGCGGCCGAGCAGCCGCAGCATGGCGGCGAGATAGCCCCAGTACTTCCCGTTGGCCCCGCCGCAGCGGGTGGCGCGCCGCAGGCGGCGCAGCGCCTCGTCGGAGCCGTGATCATGCAGGGATTGGGCATGGCTGCCGAACCATGCCGCGGCATGTTCGGGGTCGTCGGCCAGCAGTGCATCGAAATGGGCCAGCGATTCGGCGTCGCGGCCCAGATACGCGGCGGCCATCGCCGCTTCATAACGGATGTCGGGGGAGGTGTCGCCGTCTGCCAGCGCCTTGCGCGCGAGGGTCAGCGCGTCGTCGTAACGGGCGTCGCGGCGCAGCGCGCCGGCCAGCGCCGCCGTCAGGGACGCGCAGCCGGGGGAGGCCCGGTCCGCGCGCTCGAGCCAGCGGACGGCGGGGAAGGGGGCGTTGTCCGCCTGATGTGCTCGCGCCAAGGCGGCGAGGCGACCGGCGTCGTCCGGGCGGTCCGCCAGCACCCGACGCAGGCAGGCGATGGCCGCAGGAGCGTCGCGGTGGCCGAGATGGGCCAGCCCCAGCAGATGCAGCCGCTCCAGACCATTGGGAATGGCGTCGCTGCGCAGCAGGCGCAGGGCGGGGCGGTAACGGCGCGCGTCGATCAGGGCGCGCGCCTCGTCCAATGCAGTTTCAGCAGTCAAAATGACTCGTCAGGGCAGCCGGCGGAAGGTCCACACCGACGCCGGCGGCAGGTTCCGGGCGATCCAAGCGTGGCGCCGCGGCTTCAGCCGCAGCCGCCGGATCAATTCCGGATTCACCGGGGCGAAGGGGCCGTAGGTGAATTGCACGAAAACCCCGTCGGGCGCCAGCACGGAAAAGGCGCCGCGCACGATCCGCGCCTGGACCGACAGCGGCATGGCGATCAGCGGCAGCCCCGACACCACCGCGTCGCAGGTTTCCCAACCATGGGCCTGGACGATCCGATGCACCCGCGTCGCGTCGCCGCGGACCACCGTCGCATCAGGATGCAGCACCGACAGGTGGTCGGCAAAGGCAGGGTCCAATTCGACCATCAGCAGATTGTCGGGAGTGACGCCATGGCCGAGCAGGGCGGAGGTGACCGGACCGGTTCCGGGGCCCAGTTCAACCACGCGGCGGTCGGCACCGCATTGGGCGGCCTTCGCCATGGCGCGGCACAGTTCGGGGCCGCTTGGAGTTACCGATGCGACCTTAAGGGGTGAGCGAATCCAGCGCTCGACAAAAAGCTTGCGTTCAGCAAGTGACATCGACCGACCTCCCAACAGACGCCGGATCAATTCCTCGGCTCTGCTTCAACCCTTTCTACTGAGTTACGTTTCATTGCGCTAGCCGAATGGATTTTGAACGATCGTTTAACAAAACGGTGACGACGCGATGAAGCTTTGTGGACGTCGAGTATTTCAGCGAGCCTAGCCAGTGGGAGTACTCCACGCCTCGGCAGACCGGGCGACAGCCGTTCCATTCGCGAATCGCCGCTGCAATGTTCTCCTTTTCTTCCACTCCACCGTTGACATGGCCGGTATCGCCGGGGCACCGTTGCGGAACCGGAAGGACTGGGAACCAGGGGACCAGAACACGACATGCCGACGCTCGCGCCCGATCATTCGGACCTGTTCGACGATGCGGGCAAACCGCCCCGGCTGCTGGAACTCGACGTTTCACGGATCCTTCGCAACCCGCATCTTCCGCGCCGCCATTTCGATCCGGAAGAGATGCAGGGACTGGCCGACTCGATCGCGCATTACGGGCTGAAGCAGCCGATCCTGGTGCAGGAGGTGGTGGGTGGCCACCGGCTGGTCGCCGGCGAACGTCGGCTGCGTGCGCATGAGATGCTGGGGCTGGCGACCATCTATGCGCTGGTCACCTCCGGCAATCCGGACGAACTGTCGCTGGTGGAGAATGTGCAGCGCGTCGACCTCGATGCGCTGGAACTGGCGGAGGCGCTGGCCCGGCTGATCGAGCGCTTCGGCTACACGCAGGAGCAGCTGGGCCGCATCATCGGCAAGAGCCAGAGCAACATCAGCCACACCCTGCGGCTGAACAGCCTGCCGGAGACGATCAAGCAGGAATATGCCGCCGCTCACCACGACGTTTCCCGCTCCACCCTGATCGAGATCGCCTGGATCAAGGATCTGGAAGAACAGATGGCGCTGTGGGAGCAGGTGAAGGCCGGTGACGGCACTGTCCAGGCCGCCCGCAGCCGCAAGGATGCCGCCAAGGAGCCGTCGCTGCGCACCATGTCGGCGGTCGGCCGTTTCCTCGACGCGCTGCGCCGCGCCACCGCCAGGCTGGGCGATCCGCGCGAGCACCGCGCCTATGTCGACGATATGCAGCGCCGCGAACTGATCAGCCTGCGCCGGCGGATCGATTTGCTGCTGGGCGATGAGCCGATGGTGGATTGAGGGGGAGGTTAGGTGGGGGTCTAACCCCGCGTTAGCTCCAGGCCTCAGTCATTCAAAAACGGATTGTACAGCCGCTCGTCCCCGAAGGTCGACATCGGGCCGTGGCCGGGGATGAAGGCGATGTCGTCGCCGTAGGGGAACAGCTTGTCGCGGATTGAGGCGATCAGGTCGGCGTAGTTGCCCTTCGGGAAATCGGTGCGGCCGATCGAGCCCTGGAACAGCACGTCGCCGACGATGGCGAGCTTCGACGGCCGATGGACGAACACCACATGGCCGGGGGTGTGGCCGGGGCAGTGGCGGACCTCCAGCGTCTGGTTGCCGACGGTCACCGTGTCGCCCTCCGCCAGCCAGCGGTCGGGCGTGAAGGAGCGGACAGGCGGAAAACCGAACATCTGGCTCTGCATCGGCATGCCGTCGATCCAGAACTGATCATCGCGGTGCGGTCCCTCGATCGGCAGGGACAGCTTGTCGGCCAGATCGGCGACGGCGCCGGCATGGTCGATGTGCCCATGGGTGACCAGGATCTTCTCCAGCGTCACGCCCTTGGCCTTCGCGGCGGCCAGAATGCGGTCCAGGTCGCCGCCGGGATCGATGGCAGCCCCCCTCATCGTCTCGGGGCACCAGAGCACCGTGCAGTTCTGCTGGAACGGGGTGACCGGAACGATGGCGTACTGCATGTCCTGTCCTTCTGCGCTTCTTGGGTAACGGTTCGACGGAGGCCGCGCGACCTTAACGCGCCCGCGGCGGCCGTCGCAAACCATTCGCGCAAAGCCGGTCGCATTGGGCGGCGATTCTGGCTAAGGTCCGCAAGTCCGGCCGGGTGTCACGCCTTTGGGTGGAATACCGGGCCGGCACCAAATGTTAACCACCGAAGCTTTAGATCGGGGCGGTCCCACCAACCGCCGCCGCAAATAATACGGATTCCGCCGGAATGCTGTCGCAGAAAGCCAAATACGCGTTGCGTGCCCTGATCATGCTGGCGGAGAAGGACAATGGCGATCTGATCCTGATCGCCGACATCGCCGAGCGGGAGAACATCCCGCGCAAATTCCTGGAAGCGATCCTGGTGGAGTTGCGCAAGGAAGGGCTGCTGTTCGCCAAGCGCGGCAAGAGCGGCGGATACCGGCTGGCCCGGCCGGCGGCGCAGATCACCTTCGGTGAGGTGATTCGCCTGATCGACGGCCATCTGGCCCCGATCCCCTGCGCCAGCAAGGCCTCCTTCCGGCCATGCGAGGACTGCATCGACACGGCGACCTGCTCGGTCCGCTGGCTGATGGTCCAGGTCCGCGACGCCACCGCCGCCGTGCTCGACAACCAGACGCTGGCCGACGCGCTGCGCCATCGCCAGTCCACCGGCAACATCGCCGCCAACTTCGACATCTGACGCTGCGGACCTCCGCCCTCCCATCCTGAATTCGCGTTTGAGGCGATGTTCCCGCGCCCCTATGGTTGGCGGGACCAACATGGCTTCAGGAGGATTCCGTATGTCTGGAGAGAAGGTGGCCGTCGTCACGGCCGGGGGCAGCGGCATGGGGGCGGCCTCCGCACGCCGTCTGGCCGCCGATGGGTTCAAGGTCGCGATCCTGTCCTCCTCCGGCAAGGGCGAGGCGTTGGCCGACGAGTTGGGCGGCATCGGGGTAACCGGGTCGAACCAGTCCAACGACGACCTGAAGCGGCTGGTCGACGCCACGATGGAGCGCTGGGGCCGCATCGACGTGCTGGTCAACAGCGCCGGGCATGGTCCGCGGGGACCGCTGCTGGAGATCAGCGACGAGGACTGGCACCGCGGGCTCGACGTCTATTTCCTTAACGTCGTGCGGGCGGTTCGGCTGGTGGCACCGGTCATGGTCGCGCAGAAGTCCGGCTCCATCGTCAACATCTCCACCGCCTGGGCGTTCGAGCCGAGCGCGATGTTCCCGACCTCGGCCGTCGCGCGGGCGGGTCTGGCCGCCTACACCAAGATCTTCGCCGACCAGTATGCGGCGGACAATGTGCGGATGAACAACGTCCTGCCCGGCTGGATCGACAGCCTGCCGGCGACCGAGGAACGCCGCGAGAGCGTCCCCATGCAGCGCTACGGCAGCAGCGATGAGATCGCGGCGACGGTGGCCTTCCTGGCCTCGCCTGGGGCCGGCTACATCACCGGACAGAACATCCGGGTCGACGGTGGGTTGACGCGGTCGGTCTGAGCGGTCCAGGCCTCTGCAGAGACGAAAAAGGGCCGGCGAAGCGCCGGCCCTTCTTTCTTTGGAATTACCCGCCGCCTCAGTCGGCGAACGGGTCCGTCATCAGGATGGTGTCGTCGCGTTCCGGGCTGGTCGACAGCAGAGCGACCGGGGCCTGGATCAGCTCCTCGATGTGGCGGACATACTTGACCGCCTGGGCCGGCAGCTCCGCCCAGGAGCGGGCGCCGCGGGTGGTGTCCTTCCAGCCTTCGAAGGTCTCGTAGATCGGCTCGACGCGGGCCTGGGCACCGGCGTTGGACGGGTAGTAGTCCAGTTCCTTGCCGTCCAGGCGGTAGCCGACGCAGACCTTGATTTCGTCGAAGCCGTCCAGCACGTCCAGCTTGGTCAGGGCGATGCCGTCGATGCCGCCGGTCTTGACGGCTTGGCGTACCATGACGGCGTCGAACCAGCCGCAGCGGCGCTTCCGCCCGGTGACGACGCCGAACTCCTTGCCCTTCTGGCCGATCAGCTCGCCGATCTCGTCCTTCAGCTCGGTCGGGAAGGGGCCGGAGCCGACGCGGGTGGTGTAGGCCTTGCAGATGCCCAGCACATAGCCGACGGCGCGCGGACCCATGCCGCTGCCGGCGGCGGCGTTGCCGGCCACCGTGTTGGAGGAGGTGACGTACGGATAGGTGCCGTGGTCGATGTCCAGCATCGTGCCCTGGGCGCCTTCGAACAGGATGCGCTTGCCGGCGCGGCGCAGTTCGTCCAGCTGCTTCCAGACGACGGCGGCGTAGGGCAGCACCTGCGGCGCGATCTCGCGCAGGGGATCCAGGATGTCGGCCGGGGTCATCTCCGGCGCACCCAGCGCGCGGAACAGCGCGTTGTGGTGGGCCAGCAGGGCGTCGACCTTCTCCACCAGCACGGCCTCGTCGGTCAGGTCGCACAGGCGGATGGCGCGGCGGGCAACCTTGTCCTCATAGGCCGGGCCGATGCCGCGGCCGGTGGTGCCGATCTTGCCGGCGCCCTTGGCCTCTTCGCGCGCCTTGTCCAGCGCGCTGTGCACCGGCAGGATCAGGGGCACGTTCTCGGCGACGATCAGGTTTTCCGGCGTGACGGAGACGCCCTTGTCCTTGATCGCGTTCACTTCGCGGATGAAGGCCCACGGGTCGAAGACGACGCCGTTGCCGATGACCGACAGCTTGCTCTGGCGCACCACGCCGGACGGCAACAGGCTCAGCTTGTATTCGACGCCGTTGATCACCAGCGTGTGGCCGGCGTTGTGACCGCCCTGGAAGCGCACCACCACATCGGCCCGGCTGGACAGCCAGTCGACGATCTTGCCCTTGCCCTCGTCGCCCCACTGGGCGCCGACCACCGCAACGTTGGCCATCTCTCGTCTCCGCAAAACTTCAAAAGGAACCGCTCGACCACCCGATCCACCGCAGGGCACCATCCGCGCGGCGTGGGGATCCGTTCACCCGAAACCCAAGCTTATGAAACCCAAGCTTATCCGGCCGGCTTGACGTCGCCGCCGTCCAGCCAATGGCCGCACTGGAGCCGTTTGGCTTCGGCGGCCGCATCGGCCACCGGGGCGAGCCCGGCGACCGTCACCCATCCATCGGCCCGCAGCCTGCGTGCCGTCTCCCAGCCGCTGCCATGCGGCACATAGACCCGGCCCGGGGCCTTGGCCGCCGGAACCGCGCGCAGCAGCGTATCCATGTACAGCGTGAAGCCGGTCGCCGGCTCTCCGCGGTCATCACCCTGGGCACCGGCGCGGTAGCGTCCGCCCTGGCCCAGTTCCCCCGCCGCGCGGGAGAACAGGGTGAAGCTGAGGCCGGTCTGGTATTCGAAGCCGCGATGCTCCACCAGATCAACGGTCACCGTCAGATCGGGCATCGCCGTGCGCAGCAGGGCCAGCGTATCGGTCAGCCGGCGGCGATCCTTCTCGGCCCCCTCCGGCAGCGGCAGGGCGGCCAGCGCCTGCATGGCGCGGTCGGCAGGGCCCGACGCGCTCATCAGCGACTCCAGCAGCTCCCCCGCCGGTCCGCCGACCGCGGCCACCGCGGCGGCGTCCTTGCGGTCGAGCGCGGAGCGCAGCTGCCGGATCTCGTCCTCACCAAGGCCGAGGCCGGCGCAGATGCGCGACACCATGGTGGGCACGCAGAGGTCGACAGACAGGTGCGGCACGCCGATGGCGGTCAGCGCCTGGACGGCGAGCAGGACAACCTCGGCATCCGCCTCCGCCTCCAGCGCGCCGATCAGCTCGACGCCGACCTGGGTGAACTGGCGTTCGGGACGCAGCTGCGACCCCTTCACCCGCAGTACCTGCCCGGCGTAGCACAGGCGTAGCGGCCGTGCCTCGTTCTTCAGGCGGGTGGTGGCGATGCGGGCGATCTGCGGGGTGATGTCGGCACGCACCGCCATCATCCGTTGCGAATGAGGGTCCATCAGCCGGAAGGTCTGCTTGGACATCGCCGCACCCGGGCCGGAGAGCAGGTTCTCCTCGAACTCCACCAGCGGGGGATCGACGCGGCGATAGCCCTGCGCGGCGAATTCCGCCAGCAGGCGTTCGACGGCGGCCGCCTCGTGCGCCGCTTCGGACGGCAGCACGTCGTGCAGTCCGGCGGGGAGCAGGGCGGAACTCAATGCGTCGGCGGGCATGACCAGCGTCGTCTCGTTTCAGGCAGGGAACAGGGTGCCGCGGCGAATGTCGGACACACGGGGCGGGCTAATACCCGACACCCGCGCCGCATGCAAACGGAAAAGCCCCGCGCTTCGGCGGTATCTCCCCTGCGCAGGCGGTGCGGATGAAGAAAACCGCGGGAATTTGCCGGCTTTCACCGGACAAAGTGTCGCTGCGGATGTCGTGGGGGATGTTGCGGTCAGCCGGCGTCCGCCGGTCCGCCCTCGTCATCCAGCACGCCCGGCAGGTGGGTTTCCGGCAGGTCGGCGGACGGGGTGGCCGGCGAAACCACGGCGAAGCTGCTGCCGTCGTTCTTCCGCCGCACGACGGTCAGCGGCGTGCCGACCACCAGGAAATGGATGATCTCGGCGATGTTGGTGGCGTGGTCGCCGATGCGCTCCAGATTCTTCGCCATGAACAGCAGATGCGTGCAGGGCGTGATGTTGCGCGGGTCCTCCATCATATAGGTCAGGACCTCGCGGAACAGGCTGGTGTAGAGGTCGTCCAGTTCCTCGTCGCGCTCCCAGGCGGCGATGGCCTTGTCCACGTCGCGCTCGATATAGGCGTCCAGCACGTCCTTCAGGATGGCTTCGACCAGCCGGCCCATGCGCGGAATACCGGCCGCCGGTCGCACCACCGGCACCTGCGCCAGCGCGAGCGACCGCTTGGCGACGTTGGCGGCATAGTCGCCGATGCGCTCCAGGTCGGCGGAGACCTTCAGGGCCGACACGATTTCGCGCAAGTCCTGGGCCATAGGCTGTCGCAGGGCCAGCAGCCGCACCGCTTCCGCGTCGATGTCGCGTTCATAGGCGTCGAGCCTGGCGTCGGCCTGCATCACCTGGGAGGCCAGCCCGACGTCGCGGCGCGATACCGCCTTCACCGCGGCCTCCACCTGCGCCTCCGCCACGCCGCCCATCTGGGTCACGAGGTTCGACAGGCGCTGGAGTTCCTGCGCGAAGGAGCGGACGATGTGTTCGGTGCCCATGATCGGTCGCGACGCCCCATTGATGCCCGTCCCGACCGCCGCGGCCATGACGGCCGCCTAAGCGCGGGACGCGTACAATAACGTCGGCCGATGACTCCGGAATGGCGGGTTCATTGCGGATTTATGACAATCTCGCGGCGGTTGCAGGGCCGGCGTTACTGGCACCGGCATGTCGGGCCGACGTATTGGATTTGAAGTAACTCGGTAACTTCGCTAAAGGGTACACAGCCATATTGAATCCGTCCGCAACAGGTATGCCCCGTTGCATTGACCGGGAGGCCGTTTCCATGTCCGTCGCGTTCCAGATGCCCGCCCGCGCGCTCGTCGCCGGTGCCCTGCTTCTGCTGACAGCATCTCCGGCGGCGCTTGCCGCCGATCCGGCGCCTGCTGCTGCCGGCGCTGCCCCCACCGCGCTGGTCGAGGATGTGTCGGACGGCGTCGACGGCGTGCAGCCGATGGACTACCTGACGGCCGGCCGCACATTGGCGCTGAAGTCCGGCCAGACGCTGACGCTGAGCTATCTGGAATCCTGCGTGAACGAGACGATCACCGGCGGTTCGGTGACGGTCGGCGCCCGTGAGTCGGCGGTGCAGGGCGGAACCATCGACCGCCACACGCTGCCCTGTGACGGCGGCAAGCTTCTGCTGGCGTCGAACGAAGCAGGCAAGGCGGGGGTGACCGTCTTCCGCAGCGCGCCCATCGCCCTGCCCGGTATGAAGGCGCCGCCGCCCAAGCCGGACTTCACGCTGTTCAAGACCCATCCGGTTCTGATCCTGTCGGCCCCTGGCCCGGTCACCATCGACCGGCTGGACGTGCAGGGCATCGCGCTGACCACGGTCAATGTTCCCGGCACGACGCTGGACACCGCCAAGCAGGGCACCGGGCTGGAACCCGGCGGCCTCTACAAGGTCTCTGCCGGGCAGAAGTCCTTCGTCGTCAAGATCGACGACAAGGCGGTCGCCGGAGGCGGCCCGGCTCTCGGCCGCCTGATCCGTTTCTGACCGGCCGGGCGTGAGGCTGCCGACGATGAAGCTGCCCCGGCGCGTGAGGCTGGTCCTGCTCGGCGCCGTCGCACCGGTCCTCGCCGGGCTTCTGGCGCTGGCGGCCTCACCGTCCCTGCAGGGACCGTCGATCGACAGCCTCTATTGGCTGCACGAGCATCTGCACGGCCCGCGCCCGGCGCCCGATCCGTCGCCGGTTGTCGTGGTCGGCATCGACGAGGAGACCTACCGCCGCCCGCCCTTCGCCGGTACGCCGCAGGCGCTGTGGGGGCCGCGGCTGGGCACCGTGCTGGGGGCGATGCTGGACGGCGGGGCGGCGGCCATCGGCCTCGACCTCGTCCACCCGACCTCGGTCGAGACGCTGATCCCCGGTTTCGAGCGCGACTATCTGCTGACCCTGCGCCGCGGCGGCAAGGACGGCCGGCTGGTGCTGGCCAAGGTGCAGCACCAGAGCGACCCGCTGATGCCCTACCGCGGCTACATGATCGCCGCCGGGGTCAACAATGTCCGTTCGGTCAATCTGGTCGAGGATCCGGACGGCGTTCTTCGCCGCGTGCCGTTGACGCTGGGCGTGACCGGGCCGGATGGGCAACCGAAGGCCGAACCGGGCATGGCGGTGGAGGTCGCGTCCCGCGCGCTTAAGGCGCCGCTGGAGCGGGCGGCCGACGGCTCCGTCTCGCTGGGCGGCTACCGGCTGCCGGGAGGGGAGGGCAACCGGTTGCTGGTCAACCACGCCACGTCGGCCGGCGCCATCCCGACCTATTCGCTGGCCGACCTGTTCGCCTGCGCCGAGGCCGGCAAATCCAACTATTTCGCCGAGCATTTCAAAGGCAAGGCGGTGATGGTCGGCACGGTGCTGGACGTGGAGGACCGCAAGCTCTCCTCCAACCGCTGGGTGACGAAGCCGGAAGGGCTGAACCTGCCCGAACGTTGCGCCCTGCCGGTGATGAGCGACCTGTATGTCGCCGGCCGCACCCGCGACAGCATCCCCGGCGTCTACATCCACGCCGCCGCCATTTCCAACCTGATGACCGGAGATGCGCTGTCGGAGGTGGAAAAGCCGGCCGCCGCGGCGCTGGTCCTGCTGTTGGCCGGGATCGCCGCCCTGGTGACGCTGGCCGCCCGCCCGCCGGTGGCCGCAGCGGGCCTGATCCTGCTTCTGGCCGTCTGGAGCGGCGTGGCCGTGGAGGCCTTCCAGGCCGGTCTGGTCCTGCCCTATCTGCAGGCGGCGCTGGCGGCGGTGCTGGTCTTCCCGCTGGCGCTCGGTTTCCGCTTCGCCGTGCTGGACCGCGACCAGCGGCGCATCCGCAACGCCTTCAAGCTCTATCTGCCGGGCTCCCTGATCGACGACATGATCGCATCGGGCCAGTCGCCCAGCCTGGGCGGCGAGGAGCGCGACCTGTCGATCCTGTTCTGCGACATCGCCGGCTTCACCAAGATGTCGGAGGGGATGGAGCCGGAAGCGTTGGTCACCGTGCTGAACCGCTATTTCACGGTGATGACCGACATCATCGAGGCGCATGGCGGCTTCGTCGACAAATACATCGGCGATGCGGTGCTGGCGGTGTTCGGCGCCCCCTATGCCATCGACAACCATGCCCGCGCCGCGGTGGCGGCGGCGGTGGCGATGCGTCAGGCGATGGTGGACGACCCGACCTTGCTGGCGACCTCCAGCGGGCGCGGCTCCAACCGCATCGGCATCGCCACCGGTCCGGCACTGATCGGCAACATCGGCTCGCCCCGCCGCTTCAACTACACGGTGATGGGCGACACGGTGAACCTGGCCTCCCGCCTGGAAGGGGCCAACAAATACTACAACACCGCTCTGATGGTCAGCGGCGAGACCGTGCGCCACCACGGCGATCCGGAGGCCTTCCGGGCCCTCGACATCGTTCAGGTGGTCGGCCGCAGCGAACCGGTCGAGGTGTTCGAGCCGCTGTCCGATGCCCGCCGCGCCGATCCGGAGGACCGCGCCCAGCGCGCCGCCTACGCCGCGGCTCTCGACCATTGGCGCGCCGGCCGTTTCGAGGAGGCGGCGTCCGGCTTCCGCGCCTTGGTAGCCGGCGACGGCGCCGCGCTGGCGATGCTGCACAAGGCGGAAAAGCGCGTCGGCCATCCCGCCGAACCGGGCTGGGCAGGCGTGACCGCACTCACCGACAAATAGCTTTCAATCAGCCCTGAAGCAGCCCTTCCCAGGACCGCGATTTCCGCCATGCCCCGTTCCGTTCCCTGTTCCGCTCTGCGCCTTGCCCGCCTGTCCGCCCTGCTTCTGGCCGGCGCTCCCGTTTCGCTGCCGGTGCTGGCGCAGTCGGTTCCGCCGGTTCTGCCGCCCTCGCTCGACCCCAACCGGCTGGAGCAGCGCTTCGAGCGTCCGTCAGTGCCGCAGTCCGTCCCGGAAATCGAGATGCCGGAGCCGGAGAAGGCTCCGCCGCCCCGCGACGCCGAACGCATCACGCTGACGCTCAGCGAGATTCGCATCGACGGCAACAGCGTCTATGACGCTGACAGCCTGTCTGCCCTGTGGCGCGACAAATTGGGCAAGCCGGTGACGCTTGCCGACCTCTACGCCATCCGCGACGCGATCACCGCGCGCTATCGCAACGACGGCTATGTGCTGTCGCAGGCGGTGGTCCCGGCCCAGCGCATCCGCGACGGCATCGTCCGCCTGCAGGTGGTGGAGGGCTATGTCAGCGACGTGGTGGTCCAGGGCGAGGCGGCCGACCGGCTGGATCTTCTGCGGCGGATGGGGGAGAAGATCAAGGCGTCCCGCCCGCTGCGCATGGCGGACATGGAACGTTACGTCCTGTTGGCCGATGATCTCCCCGGCGTGGCGGTGAAGACGGTGCTGGAGGCTTCTCCAGACACTCCCGGCGCCTCGCGCCTGACGCTGGCCCTGGAGCGCACGCCCTTCAATGGTTTCCTGTCGCTCGACAACCGTGGCACCCGCTCGATCGGGCCGATGCAGCTGACCGGCGTCGCCAGTGTCGAGGACCAGCTCGGCCTGTTCGAGCGCACCACCGCCCAGGGCATCGTCACCCCGCAGATCCGCGAATTGCGCTTCTTCGACGTCAGCCAACTGGTGCCGGTGGATGCCGAGGGCACGACCATCGAATATGGCGCCCGCCGATCCTGGTCGGAGCCGGGCGACAGCGTGCGTCCGCTGGAACTTTACAGCCTGACGAGTTCCGCCCGCATCGCGGTTGCCCATCCCTTCATCCGCAGCCGGGCACAGACCCTGCGGGCCGGCGTCAGCTTCACCATCCGCGACAGCCGCACCGATGTGCTCGGCGACAAGCTTTCGCAGGACCGTCTGCGCATCGTTGCCGCCAACGTGTCCTACGACTTCGCCGACGAGTGGGGCGGCACGAACCTGCTGACTGCGGAGTTGTCAAAGGGCCTGGACATCCTGAACTCCACCTCCTCCGGCAGTGCCAACCTGACGCGCAGCGGCGGGCGCAGCGATTTCCGCAAGCTGCTGGTCTCGGCCCAGCGCAATCAGCCGCTGACCGACTCGCTGATCCTGGCGCTGTCCGGCGAAGCGCAATACAGCCCCGATCAGCTGCTGTCGTCGGAGGAATACGGCGTGGGCGGCAAGCAGTACGGCCGAGCCTTCGACCCGTCGGAACTCACCGGAGACAGCGGCTTCGCCGGCCGGGCGGAGCTGCAATATATGCTGCCGGTGCAGGAGGAGGGGCTGGATTACGCCGTCGCCTATGGTTTCGGCGACTATGGCGCGGTCTACAACTATGAAGGCGGCACGCGCCATGGCCGCCGCTCCCTCGCGTCGGCCGGTGTCGGCCTGCGTTTCGGCGTGTTCCGGCGGATCGACGGCAGCGTGGAGGTGGCGAAGCCCTTCATCACCACGCCCCTCAGCACGCAGGACCGTGCCCCACGCGTTTTCTTCACCCTGTCGACCCGGTTCTGATCGAAACAAACGCAAATAACCGTGCGGAGGACCTGTCAGGCTCTCCGCACGGCATTGCTTTTCCGGCAGCGGCTTACCGTCAGATCAGTTCGACGCGCTGCGCAACCGGTGCATCTTCCGACCCGACCGCCAGATACCGCACGTCTTCGCCGTCTGCGACGATGTCCAGGCCCGACTGACGCAGGGTGGCGCGGTCGAAATAGACGGTCGCCCCATCTTCCCACGGTTCGATCAGGCCGGACTGGCTGTCCAGGTTGTACCAGCGCACGGTGCCGTAGGCCATGGTGGCGGGCCCGGCGGGCTCGGCTTGACGCTCACGCCGTTCACGCGGCGGCTTGGACGCACGGGCGAAGGCCTCGCCACCATCTTCGGGCTGGGCCGACGGCTGGAGCGCCGAGGCGGTGGGGCGCGGCGGTCGCTGGTTGCGAGCCCGCGGGGCCGGCGGGGTTTCCGGCGGCGTCGCGGAGTGGATCGCGACGACCTGGGGCCCCTTGGCACCCTGGGCGAGATCGCAGACGACCGTCGTGCCCTCCACCGGGTTGGGCAGGGAGGCGGCAGCCAGGACCGAAGCGTGCAAGAAGGCCTCGCCGGACCCATCGGCAAGGCGGACGAACCCAAAACCCTTTTCCGGCTTGAACCACTTTACCGTCGCGGTGACGTTCGTCGCGGTGACGTTCTTCAACTCTTCGCTCAAGACAGGTCCCTTTCACGTCCTGTAGGCCGGGGTGGGCGGTTCTGACGCTGAACTGGGCGCGGCTCCGCTGAATGACCAAGAACAAGACCCCGGCGGGCACAAGCTTATCATAAAATTCCAGAAAATGACCAGCGCGGTGATGCCCTGTAATGCCTCCACGATGGATACCGGAGGCTGGCTGCCCAGATACACACGTACAACGGGAATCTCTGATCAGGATGTTTGTGTGATCACCATGGTTGATCATCGCAAACAAAACGGAACATGATTCCCTCCAAATCTGAATAGGGTATTGGGTTGCAAGAAACCGATCTTGCAGAGTCCACCTGTCCATCAGAGGTACTAAGCTCGTAAATAAAATTTTAACTAAAAAATCGACTTATGCCTCCATCAGAACGGAGGATCAACTGATGCCGACCACCGACCAGACCGCTTTCTTCGTGTCCACCAAGGGCAATGACAGCTGGTCCGGGCGGCTCGCCGCTCCCAACGCCGACCGCACCGACGGCCCCTTCGCCAGCCTCGAAAAGGCACGCGACGCCATGCGGTCCAGCGATATCGACACCGCCTACGTCCGCGGCGGCACCTATCGCCTGGACAAGACGCTCTTCCTCGACGCCCGCGACAGCGGCCACAGCTTCGTCGCCTACAAAAGCGAGACGCCGGTGCTGAGCGGCGGCGAACGGGTGACCGGTTTCACCAGCGAGGGCAAAGGGCTCTATTCGGCCAAGCTCTCCTCGGCCAACGGCCTGGACGTCAGCATCGGCGGCGTCCGTCAGCATGCGGCCCAGACCGGCAACTTCGACCCGGCCGACCCGGCGACCAGCGGCTGGCACGTGCTGAAGGCCAACTCCACGGGCGCCAGCAAGACCAGCTTCAATTTCTCCGCCGGGGACATCCCGTCGGGCCTGAAGCCCCATGCGGGTCTGGTCGTCCAGACCTTCGACACGGAACGGCTGAAGGACGATATCTCGCATGTGAAGTCGATCGACCAGTATCATCATACGGTTACGCTCGACGACGCGGCCTCCTATGGACTGCGCACCGGTGGCACCTACCGGGTGATGAATGACGCCTCGCTGATCCGCGACGCCGGAGAATTCGGTTGGCGCGCCGGCGACGGCAAGCTGGTGGTGAAGCCCGAGGACCCCGGCAGCTTCCAGTCGGACGGCGTCGTGGTCGCCCGGCTCGGTTCGCTGATCAAGACCAGTAATGCCAGCAACCTCAGCATCGAAGGGCTGACCTTCTCCGACGCCCGTTATGACGGGGCGGCGATCTCGATGCAGGGCGGACAGGGCAATTCGGTGGGTGGCAACCACTTCGTCAATGTCGGCACAGCGGTGTCGCTCGACGGGACCGACAACAGCCGCATCGCCGGCAACCATATGGAACAGCTTGGCGGGAATGGCGTGTCGATGATCCACGCCGCCAACGGCAACCGCATCTATGCCAACACCATCGAGCATATCGGCCAGATCACCAAGGGCGGGGCCGGCATCGGTGCCGTCGGCAGCAGCAACACGGTGGTCAGCCACAACGACATCACCGATGCCCCGCGCTACGGCGTCTCGTTCAAGGAATGGGACGACGGGCAGCTGAACCGCAAGAACACCGTCGAGTTCAACAAGATCCATCATGTCGGGCAGGAGACTGCCGATGGCGGCGGCATCGAAATGCTCGGCCGCTCCGCGGTCGACATGGGCTCCGTCATCCGCGGGAACGAAATCATCGACACCGGCGGGCTCGCCACCGACGGGAAGGGAAACTGGCTGACCGATCACAAGGGCTGGGGCATCTCGCTCGACGACCTGACCAGCGGCGTGAACGTGCGCGACAATTTCGTGAAGGGCTTCGCCTGGGCGGGGATTTACGTCCACGGTGGCGACAACAATCTGTTGGAGAACAATTTCGGCGTCGCCAGCCGTCCGCAGGATGCCTTCATCCGCCTGGAGTGGGTTCCGAAGGCGGGCGACGAGGCCCGTCCTCATGACAACACGGTGATCAACAATCTGGCTGCCGGCGACATGCCGATTGAGCAGTATTGGAAGCTCCTCAGCCCCGGCAGGCTGACCATGGACGGCAACCTTGCCGCCAACGGGCGGGCTTACGGGCCGAACGATGCGGTGTTCAACCCCGGCTTCACCGACAGCGCCCGCAGCGATTACTCCCTGAAGGAGGATGCGGCGGCGCTATCCCATGGCATCCACGATCTCAGCTGGTCCAAGATGGGTGTGGATGGCTATCAGGCCGACAGCAGCATGACCCAGTTCTGGGACCACGCTGCCTGACCAAGAGCGAGGGGCGTCGGCCGACCGCTGGCGCCCCTCAGGTCAGAGCTCCTGGTCAGAAAATCGTCATGGGGCTGAAAAAAGTGCTTGCGCGGTCCTGGGTGGCCCGCATATAAGACGCCTCCCGACGCGAACGACGCCGGCGCCGCCGACACGGCAGCGACCGACACGCGACGGGGAAG